>NZ_CP180351.1:1300000-4526901 GCF_048006345.1 Marivita sp.
CCACGCCATCAGTGATCATCTCTTCTATATAATAGGTGTCACAAGACATCGCGGAAGCCGCCGAAATCACCTGCTCTGCATTCAACAGGTTCAATGCGACGCCGCCCATCTCGGACTTGTGGGCAAGCCCACGCGCTTTGAGGACAATTGGCAACATGGGCTTTGCAAGCTGTCCGGCTTCTTCCGGTGACGACGCCAGAGCGTGGCGCGGCACATCAAGGCCGCATCCCGCGAGGACGGATTTGGCTTCGGCCTCATCGCGCATGATGGTCTCAATATGAAGACCGGGTTTGGGGATCGGGCGATCGGGATCTGCGCCATGTCGCGGGCCATAAATGACTGCAAGCGCATCCAGCGCGGCATCCAGACCATGCAACGGCAGGATACCAAGCTGCATAAGCCGCGCCGACATGTCCTCGGGCAAGGAGTCCGACAAGGACGTCAGCAGAGCAATCTTTTTGCCGGTGCGCTGCCGGGCTAGGATTGCAGCCTCTTCGACGCAATCCCATGCGTCGGTCTGACATCGATCCGGCCTTGGGAAATCGACCACGATTACAGTGAGTGCCGCCGGACCGGATGCCATGATCGCATAGACCTCGGCCATCTTGGGCGCATCGTTCCAGATGAAGGTATGATAATCGAGCGGGTTGGCGCGGGTGACCAGTGGACCCAGCACATCATAGAGCGTCGCGTCCTGCGCTTGGGTCAAAGGGGCAAAGGTCAATCCACGCGCATCTCCGCCATCGGCCATGAGGCTGGCCTCGCCGCCGGAACAGGATAGTGACGCAATGGCGCCCGGCGCTGTTGGCCCGTAGAGATGCGCGTGTTTCAAGGCTTCGATCAGGGCATCAAGTGACCGGACCCGCAGGATGCCCAATCGATCAAACAGGGCGGTGGCCCCGGCATCAGAACCCGACAATGACGCCGTGTGCGACAAGGCCGCGGTCTGTGCCGCCTCCGACCGTCCGGACTTAAATGCAATGACTGGTTTGCCGAGGCGATGCGCCTCTTTCATCAGGTCTTGCAGGGCCGAAAGATCACCAACACCTTCAATATGCAACCCAAGCGCGGTGATCCTTGGATCCTGTATCAAAGCCTGTGCGATCTGGCTCAGCCCGATTTGAGCCTGGTTGCCTGCCGTGCCCAAAAACGCGATCGGCAATCCGCGCCGTTGCATCGACAGGTTTAAGGCAATGTTCGAACTTTGCGTGAGAATTGCCACACCGCTGTCGACCGGGATCAGTCCATGCACATCAGGCCAAAGTGCGACTTGGTCCAGCGCGTTCACAAACCCGTAACAGTTGGGTCCGATGACCGCCATGCCCCCTGCTGCCTCAACGAGAGCGCTGTTCAAGGCGGCGCCATCGCTGGTTTCGGCAAAACCGCTTGCAAAACAGACCGCGCCCCCGGCCCCCAAAGCCGACAGTTCGCGCAGACACGCGATGGTAGCATTGCGGTTAACTCCGAGGAAGCAGGCATCAGGCGATGCAGGCAGGTCTGCAATAGACCGGATCGCACCTTCCGCGGTCGGATGCACATGCCAAACGGGGCCGGCGAACCCCATGCGGTCGAGCGATGCAATCACCGAGCGGCACCATGCTCCGCCGCCGATGACGGCAACCGACGCCGGTTTGAACAGGCGCTCAAGCCCGCTCTGCGTCATTTTTCGCACCGGATTTTGCATCGGGACCACGCGGCGCCACAATTCTTCTGCGAAGAATCGGGCCCCGGGGTTAAGAAATCGTTAAACACTGGCGTCACGCTCCCAAGGGCCGCAGCAGATCGCGGCTGATGATGTGACGCTGAATCTCGGATGTGCCGTCCCAAATCCGCTCGACCCGAGCGTCCCGCCAGAACCGTTCGATGGGATAGTCGTCCATCAAGCCCATCCCGCCATGGATCTGCAGGGTCGCATCGGTTACCCGCGCCAGCATTTCGCTTGCGTAGAGTTTCGCGCTGGCGATCTCGCGGTTCGCGGGCAGCCCCTGATCGAGCCGCCATGCCGCCGACAGGGTTAGCCAATCTGCCGCATCAATCTCGGTGATCATGTCGGCGATCTGAAAGCTGACCCCCTGGAACTTACCGATCTGCTGGCCGAACTGCTTGCGCTCGGCGGCGTAGGACAGCGCGTGGTCAAACACGCGCCGCGCACGGCCGACACTCATCGTCGCCACTGTGATCCGCGTGGCATAAAGCCAGGTGTTCATCACCTCGAACCCGCCATCGACCGCGCCCAAGACCTGCGCATCGCTCAACCGGCAATCATCGAAGTCGAGGATGCAATTCTTGTAGCCCCGGTGGCTGACCGATTTGTAGCCATCGCGCACGGTAAAGCCAGGATGTCCACGGTCCACGAGGAAACAGGTGATGCGCTTCTTTGGCCCCTTCGGGGTTTCATCGACGCCGGTCGCCACGAAGACGATGAAGAAATCTGCGTGATCCGCGCCCGAGATGAAATGCTTGGTGCCATTGACCACCCAATCTCCGCCATCGCGTCGTGCGGTGCAGGACATGCCGCGCACGTCCGAACCGGCCTCGGGTTCTGTCATCGCAAGCGCGTCCATGCGCTCACCACGCACCGCAGGGAGCAGATACCGCTCTTTCTGATCACCCTCGCAGGCCATCAGGATGTTCTGCGGCCGACCAAAAAAATGCGTGAGCGCCATCGATCCGCGCCCCAGTTCGCGTTCGACCAACGCAAAGTCCAGATGCGAGAGGCCTGCGCCGCCAGCCTCTTCTGGGAAATTGCAGGCGTAGAAGCCAAGGTCGATCACCTTGCGCTTGATCTCCTGCGCCACCTCATGCGGAACCTCGCCAGTCCGCTCGACCTCTGTCTCATGCGGATAGATCTCGCGCTCGACAAACTCGCGCACGGTGGAGACGATCATCTCCTGTTCGTCTGACAGTCCGAAATTCATGCCCCCGCCTCCGCGTGTTTTGCCGCCAGAGCCTCGACCGCCTCAAGCACATCCGGCAAAGGCGGGCAGGATCGGCGCGTTTCCAGCGACACATGCAGCAGGAATTGGTCGCAAGTGGCCAGCAGTTCATGGTCTGATGCTCGGTGCATCTGGTGCCAGAGCTTCAGTTTTTTGCCCTGCCCGATCATCACCCGCGTGGTGACATAAATGTCTTCGCCTGCATGGGTCTCATTCAGATACTTGATGGTTGTCTCAGCCGTGAAATAGCTGTTTCCCGCCGCGATATAGTCGCGGTCCGCGCCGATATGTGTCATCAATTCCTCTGACGCGTCGCTGAACAGCTGCCCGTACCGACCTTCGTTCATATGGCCGTTGATGTCGGTCCAATCGACTGGCACCACCCGGCGCACCGTCACCAGTGGCACCTCTTCCCCCAGAGGCCCTCGCAGCGCAGTGTCATGCTCGAGGATCAACTTTCCAGCCCCGGCTCCTTGTTGCTTGAGCCCGCGCAGGATGGCGACAAGATTGTTGTCCCGCAGGCGTTCGAGATCGCGGATGACCATATGGCCCGACTGTGCATCGGACTGGCCTGCAATCAGGTCCACCAGCTCATCCGTAAACTCGGGCACATCCGTGAGCTTGGTCCACGGCCATTGCAGGCACGGCCCGAACTGCGCCATGAAGTGCCGCATCCCGGCCTCGCCGCCCGCCACGCGGTAGGTCTCGAAGAGGCCCATCTGCGCCCAACGCAAACCAAAGCCGTAGCGGATCGCGTTGTCGATTTCCTCGGTTGTGGCGATGCCATCCTTGACCAGCCAAAGCGCCTCGCGCCAGACCGCCTCAAGGAACCGGTCGGCGATGTGCGCGTCGATTTCGGCGCGGACATGTAGGGGATACATTCCGATGGCCGTCAGGATCTCCTTGGCCCGCGCGACGATGGCCTCGTCAGTGGCCGCACTCGGCACCAATTCGGCCAAAGGCAACAGGTAGACCGGGTTGAACGGATGCGCGACAACGATTTGGCCGGGGCGTGCCGCGCCCTGCTGCAATTCCGATGGCTTGAACCCGGAGGTCGATGACGCGAGAACCGCGCCTTCAGGACACGCCCCCTGTATCTCGGCAATCACCCGGTGCTTGATGTCGAGCCGCTCCGGCACGCTTTCCTGTATCCAGTCCGCGCCCGTCACCGCCTCGGCGACTGTTTCAACCAGCCGGATCTGCCCGCGCTTGGGCATCGGCGCTTCATAGAGCATCGGCAAAACCCGCGCCGCGTTGCCCATGACCTCGCCGATCTTACGCTCTGCCTCGGGATCGGGGTCAAAAACGCGCACCTCCCATCCCATAAGGGCAAATCGCGCGGCCCAGCCGCCGCCAATCACGCCACCGCCGATGATGGCCGCTACTTTGGTCATGGTGTCAAAGTCTCCGTATGTCCGTCGATGGCCACGATCTGGCCCGAAATCCGTTTCGCGTGCGGCGAGGCAAGCCACGCCACCGTGTCCGCCACATCCTCGGCCGTCACCCATGTGCGCAGCGACACGCCTTTGACGTAAAGCGCGCGCACCTCGTCATGCGTCTTGCCCGAGGCCGCGGCTTCCATTGCCACAACCCGGTCCATCCGGTCGCCCTCGACAGCACCGGGGCAGATCGCGTTCACCCGCACGCCCGCTGGACCAAGCTCCATGGCGAGGGTCTTGGTCAGGCCGACAATGCCCCATTTCGCCGTCGCGTAGGGAGACCGCAGCGGATAGCCAAACTGCCCGGCGGTCGAAGAGGTCAGGACGATCAACCCCTGCCCGGCCGCCCGCATCCGCCGCGCGGCCCAGCGGCAGGTGAGAAACGTGCCCGAGAGGTTCACCTCGACACAGCGGTTCCAATCGGCAAGGCTCAGGTCTTCGATCCGCCCCGCAGGCCCACCGATCCCGGCATTGGCGCAGACCACATCGACCTGATCCCAAGCGGCGTCGATCTGGTCGAAAAACGCCTGCATCTGCGCCTCGTTGGTCACATCCGCCACGCAGGCGATTGCGTCGGGGTACGCCGCCGCAAATGCCGCTACCGCATTCAGGTCCGCGTCGCAGATGGCAACGCGGTCGCCTTCGGTCATGAACCGTACTGCCATTGCCCGCCCTAGCCCGGACGCGCCGGCGGTGATGACGACGTGCCTCATAGCCGCGCCGCCACAGCCTCGGCCATCACCGCCCCAAAGGCGTGATGCGCCTCCACTTCCCAATGGATGCCGTCCACATCGGACACGGACACATGCCGCCCGGCCTCCAGAAAGCCGCAGCCCTGCCGCTCCGCCGCCGCCGCGATATGCTCTGCCAGGCCCACTTGTCGCGCCTCGGCACCGGCAAAGGCATGTGCCTGCACACCCGCCTCTTTCACCGGCACCGGAGAGACCAGCAGGATGTCGTTCACCTCGATCTCGTTCCGCGTTGTCACGATCAACCGTTCCAAAGAGCGGGCAATCTCGAAGGTGGTAACAGAAAACCGGTTCTTGAGGTCATTTGTCCCCAGCATCAGAACCATCAGGTCAATCGGGCGATGGCTGTGCAGGATCGCGGGCAGAACAGTGAGGCCATTCCGCATCCCGCCTTCAACCACATCATCATGGACCGTTGTCCGCCCAGGCAAGCCTTCGGAAATGACCGTGTGATCGGCTCCAAGGCTGGCCGCCATCACATCGGGCCAGCGATCGCCCGGACCGTGGCGTTCGAACTTCCCCACCTGTGTGAGCGGCTTGGTGCCGTGGGTGTTGCTGTCGCCGTAACAGAGAATGACAGCCATCTCAGCCTCGCGGCGCGCGTTTGGTCAGACCCAGCTTGTCCCGCACCGCCTGTGGCCCCATGACCTTGGCACCCATGCCTTCGACGATGCCGACCGCCCGTTCCACCAATTGTGCGTTGGTCGCCAGCACGCCTTTGTCGAGCCACAGGTTGTCCTCAAGCCCCACCCGCACATGGCCCCCCGCAAGAACCGCAGCCGCCGCATAGGCCATCTGGTTCCGCCCCAATGAGAACGCGCTGAAGGTCCAGTGATCGGGTACGTTGTTCACCATGGCCATGAAGGTGTTGAGGTCATTCGGCGCACCCCACGGCACCCCCATGCAAAGCTGCACAAGCGCAGGGTCCTCAAGGATGCCTTCCTTCACCAGTTCCTTGGCGAACCACAGGTGACCGGTGTCAAACGCTTCGATCTCGGCCTTCACGCCCAGATCGGTCATCATCTTGCCCATCGCGCGCAGCATGCCGGGGGTGTTGGTCATGACGTAATCGGCTTCGGCGAAATTCATCGTGCCACAGTCGAGCGTGCAGATCTCCGGCAGGCACTCCGCCACATGCGCCACGCGCTCTTCGGCCCCCACCATATCGGTGCCTTTGGGGTTCACGGGGAGCGGATTCTCGGTGGATCCGAAGGTGATATCGCCGCCCATTCCAGCGGTGAGGTTCAGTACGACATCCACCTCCGCATCGCGAATACGGTCCGTAACCTCCCGGTAATACTCAAGTTTTCGCGAAGGCGCACCCGTCTCCGGGTCACGCACATGGCAATGCACAATGGCCGCGCCGGCCTTGGCGGCGGCGATGGCGCTGTCGGCGATCTCTTTGGGGGATTTGGGGACGTGGGGGCTTCGGTTTTGGGTGCTGCCGGAGCCGGTGACGGCGCAGGTGATGAAGACCTCTTGGGTCATGGTCAGTGGCATGGTCGTTCTCCCTCGTCTTTCGCCGGAGACTGGGTGCAAACGCATGCGAGTGCAATGGGGATTGCGACAAAAGCAAAACCATTCCCGACAGCCAAAAGCGCCCGAATTCCGGCATAAAATCGCCTTAAATCAACGATATCGCCGGGTTTACGCCACATCGCCTGGGGAGGCATCATGCGACATTATCCTGACCTGCAAAGCGCAGGTCACACCGACGCGCGTCGGGCAAAACTGTTTGAATTGCACCGTCAGGAGCAGCTTCAGACAGGCTCTGGACGGGCCTATTCCGGGCCTGACGCACAGCGCCCGGACATCGCGCTGGCGCTGCGGGAACGGGCGAACCGTTCGCTTCGACCCGCCGAACCGCAAGGTTCAACCGTACGGTAAAGGTCCAACCTCACGGTTCATCCGTACGGTTCGACACGGACCTTACGGTTGGGCCAAAAAACCACCCGAACCGTACGGTTCAGCCCTTGAATCCGGTTGCGACGACGAACTTTTCGGAGCTGTCAGACCGGGACGCGGGCGGCTTGACGTTCATCACCTTGGTGAAGCGCTGCTTGAGAAGCTGCTGCAAGCTGCCCTCTGCCCCGCCGGCCAGAACCTTGGCGACGAAGGTGCCGCCCTCTTCGAGCACGTCGAAGGCGAAATGGGCGGCGGTCTCGCAGAGGTGGATGATGCGCAGGTGGTCGGTCTGCTTGTGACCGGAACTGGCGGCGGCCATGTCGGACATGACCACATCGGCGGGGCCGCCGAGCCATTCCTTGACCTTCTCATCCGCACCCTCGTCCAGAAAATCGAGCTGGTGCAATTCGCAGCCGGCAATCGGCTCCATCTCCTGCAGGTCGATGCCAAGGACGGTGCCGATCTTCTTGCCCGGTTTCTCGCCAAGCGCGTTCACCCGTTTGACGGCGACCTGACACCAGCCACCGGGGGCAGCCCCCAGATCGACGACACGGGCACCGGGGACAAGGAAGCGGTACTTTTCGTCCAGTTCGAGAATCTTGTAGGCGGCGCGGCCCCGGTAGCCTTCGGCATGGGCGCGTTTGACGTAAGGATCGTTCAACTGCCGCTGCAGCCAGCGGGTCGAACTGAGCTTGCGCCCCCGCGCGGATTTCACCTTGACCTTGAGGTCCCGCTGTCCGCGCCCGGAGGTGTTCTTGCCGGTTGGGGTCTTGGCCATGTCTGCGCCCTTCGTGGTGGTTTGGCTTTGCCCTAGCATATGGGTTTGGAAAGGTCAGCATGCGATACCCAATGTTTCGCGCGCGAAACATTGGGTCCGGATCGGACCTATTAACCTTTTAGTAACACGCGTTGTGGTGTCCTTAGGATGAGTGACCTCACGCATTATCCGTCACGGTTCTCAAATCACAGCCAGCCTCACCTCCCTGAACAAGTTCGGGCCCGAAGCCATCCGCCAAAGCACGCTCGGGCAAGTGGCCGAACTCACCCCCTAGGGCGGCCTGTCGCTGGCCTGCTGGCTTGCGTTCAAGGTTTGTGAGAGAGAGTTAGTGGGGCGCCACCAACGGTGGATTCTGGGAGTATACGGTACAATTAGCACCACAGAAATGCAAAACAATGCTTCTCATGAATAGTAAAAGGGAGTTTCGCGCACCCGCTTGATCGGCAAGGTGATGGACCAAGCCAGATTACGTTGAACAATAAAATCGCAAATACACACAAAGTTTCGAGTGACGCCAAGAAACACTACCAACCAACAAAAAAACCATAAACGAGTAGTAAAAAGACACGCAAAGTCGGGATGATTAAAAGCACGAAACCGAAAATATACATTGCTGAGATAGCTACCCTCAAACGAAAGCGCGTATAATCTAACGCTTGAAACCGCACAAAAGCAGTATCCTTTGCCAGTTGAGGCGCAAGTTCGAAAACGGGTAGAGTTATTGGCCATACTACCCGTTGGTTCATCCACAACATGTTGGCAAATTCTGTAAAATCCAAATAGCCTGTTCCAGTAATTATCTCTGGCAGACCTTCGCTACCCTCGTTCCCATAGTCGGTCTTTGTGTAGAATTCCTCCATAAGACTATGAAAATCCCCTTCCAGTTCACCTGGATACTCGGGGTTCTCCCAAGAAACCTCATCTCTTACATGTGAATGATGAAGTTCAAGAAGGTGACGAAAATTGGACTTTGATAGAACTGGTGTTTCTGTCGATGAAGCTTGTGCAACAAACAATTCCTTGTTCGGCTGATCTTGAATTTCTTGTGGACACAAAGCTGAGAACAACAAGGACGCCACGCCGAGCGCGCACAATCCAAAGTAAGTAAAGTAAAGGTTAGAGACAGAAAGTTCTGAGCTATCGTCTCTCCCGATGTCTTCATTAAGGAACTCAGGAAATTGAAATAAGACCTCGGTTTGTTGATTAAATAAAAGGAACAGACCAAGCATCGGTACTAGCGCGGTAAGTCTGACAACAGGTAGCGTCCCAAGCTTAGCCAGTTTTGACCACGTAACTTTGCGAGAGAGCTTTACCCAAAAAGTGCCGATTCTTTGCATCATAGATACCAGAAATGGAAAATACGAAAAACAACGAGTGTCTTCCCCAATTGGCGGTTATTGCTCGGCTAACCCCATTGCTTTTCAAGCACGAGTGGCTCTGAGTATGAGATTTTTCCATTGCTCTCAACCACGACGGTAAAGCAACCATTTCGACTTTTCACGCCAAAAACATATCTACAAATCGCCTGCTTGGCAGCTTCCTCGTTACTCTTAACCCCAAGCGAGAACTCTGGAGAACCGTACTCCGCATGGTCAGGCCAATCCATCATAACACGTTCAGTTGCTAGAAGGTCTTCGTACCCAGCTACAGTCGTGAAATAATGTCGAACAGCCAGATGTATTTCTAGTGTATCTGCTTCTAGGCCTAAAGCTTGCACAGCGTGATGCATAGCCAAGACCTGGGCAGTGTCACGATCAACTCGGTACTCGCCATGAAAATCAAGAACCATTGAACGAACGCTTTCATAGATAGCGAGCCATTTCGGCCAGTTTTCTTCAATGGTCGAAGGTGCCCCAATGATGGAGAGTGCGATAGCAGCGGCACTTGCGCTTTGCCAAATCGCTGCAGGCCAATCGGCACCAAGTCCCGCATTACCATCGAGAACAACAATACCCTCAGGAGGATTTTGAACCAACCGAAGAAAATCTTTGTTACCGCTGTCCGCTTCCACGTCGTAAACATTCTTTGTACTTAGCAATTGCATAAAATCTGCCTGAACTTTCTGAGATGTATCAGCTTAAAAACGGTTCGTTGACTGGAGGCCTCTTGTCAATGGAAACGTCGTGTTGCCACGAACCATTTCGCAAACGCATTTGCTTGACGTTTCACAAAGTGCAATCTCTCTGCGAAGTAAATCAACATTTCGGCTGAGTAAATGCCGAAGGAGACAACTTACGAGCTTTAAACCCGCCGCCACGCGTTTGATCGTAGCTCCCAACACTGGATAGAACTTTCAAAATTTCTCAGCATCACGCAAGACCGGGCCAGCGTCCGTCCGGGGTGGGCGCTTCGACAGTGGAGCGAGGCGCTCCGATTGGCTCGGGATAACGGCTCTTCGGCGTGATGTCGGTGCAGAAGCGCCCGCCCCGGGGGCGGATGGGCGCTGGCCCGTTCCGGGCTGGGGGTGACCTCTTGGGTTTGGGTTGGGTGCGTGGCGTGCCGGGCTGAAGCCCGGCCTACGGGTTTGGTGAGGGATTGCCGGGCGGATGCCCGGCCTACCGGGTCAGGCGCGACGCCATGCGCTCGACCGCCTCTCCCATTGCTGGACGAGGCCGTATTCGATGCTCAGCATCACGCCGGTGAAGGCCAGCGCGTAGGCCATGACGGTGGCGGTGTCGAAGAGCTGAAAATAGAGGTGGATCTGGAAGCCGACGCCGTTGGAGCGGCCGAGGAACTCGACCACCAGCACGATTTTCCAGATCACGGCCAGCCCGTTGCGGGTGCTGGTGGCGACGAACGGCCCCAGTTGCGGCCAGATGATGTGGCGCAGGCGGGTCATCGGCGTCAGGCGGTAGACCTGCGCCATGTCCCCCACTCCGCGGTCGAGCGTGCGGACGCCCTCTCGGATCGTGACGGTGACCATGGCGGTCTTGTTGAGGGCGACGGCGATGATGGCCGCGACCTCGTTCAACCCGATCCAGAGGTAGCAGAGCACGATGATCACCAGCGCGGGCAGGTTCAGAAAGACGGTGACCCACGGGTCGAGCCACATGTTGAGCCGCTCGGACCGGCCCATGGCGATGCCGAGGGTCATGCCGACGGCCATGGCGAGGGTGAAGGCGAGTGCGACGCGGCGCAGGGTGTTGGCCATGTGATACCAGAGCGCGCCTGATGCGCTCTCGTCCGCGATCTCGTGCCAAACGGCGAGCGGGGTGGGCAGGATGTCGGCGTCGTTCATCGCCCAGGCGCCGAGCGTCCAGGCGGCGATCAGCAGGGCGAGCGAGATCAGGGTGACGTGGAGTGGTGCGCGCATGGGGGCAGCATAGGGGATTTCATGGCGGTGCCGCTCTTGGACGAAGGTCCAATAGGGTTCGGCGGGGATGCGGATTTATGGTCGCGGTCATGGGAGGCCTTCGTTTCATCTTCGCCGCGGTTTTGTGGTGCGTGAGCGCAGTTTGCGCGGTGGGGGAGGTTTTGTCCGAAGAGGAGATCGGGGCGAAGATCTTTGCGCCGATGAGCCTTGGGGCGCTGATCTCGGACAACGGGGTGTATGAGCTGCTCAATTCGGGCGGCGCGCATGCGGGTTACGTGTTCCAGACCGAGCCGATGGCCGCCCTGCCCGGCTTTTCGGGCGCGCCGATCAATGTGCTGGTGGTGCTGGACCTGGAGGGGCGGTTCCTGGATGTGCAGCTGTTGGACCATAATGAGCCGATCTTCGTGTCGGGTCTGGGTCAGGCGCCGTTTCATGCGTTCTTTGAGCAGTACCGCGGCCATTCGATCAGCGACTCGCTGGTGGTGGGCACGCCGTATGGCGGGGCAACCGGTGGCGGCGGGTTGATTTATCTGGATGGTGTGACGAAGGCGACCGCGTCGATCCGCATCGCGCATGAAAGCGTGCTGGCGGCGGCGCTGCAGGTGGCGCGCGAGAAGATGCAGGGGATCGCGTCGGGGCCGCCAGCGTATCCGGACCCCGACAATGTCGAGGTGCTGACCTGGGACGATCTGGTCACACAGGGTCTGATCACGCGGCGGGTGGCGAGCAATGCCGAGGTGCAGGCGCTGTTTGCGGGCACGGTGTGGGAGGATGACGATTCCGAGGCGCTGGACGCGCCGGATGCGCCGTACCTCGACCTCTGGATCGCGGATGTGGGGCCGAAGTCGATCGCGCGGGTGCTTCTGGACGAGGACACGCTGGAGGAGTTGGACCGGTTCATGTCGATCTCGACCTTCGACGAGCCGATCCTCGTGATCGAGACGGCGCGGCACGGGTTGGTGTCCGAGGATTTCGTACGCAACACGTCGCCCGACTGGATCGGCGTGCAGCAGGACGGGTTTCCTGTGGCGCTGCGCGATGCGGATCTGTTTGTGGAACTCAGCGACAGCGTACCGGATGACCTCCAAGACGGCGTCGCGATGATCCTGCGCACCGACCGGCGGCTGGGGTTCGATCCGACACGCGAGTGGACAATGAGCGTCGACGCGGTGCGCGAACACGGGATGTTCCAGCCAGAGATCGGATCGGTGCAGCTGACCGCGACCCATGTGACGGACGAGAGGTTCTACGCCCGTCCGGTGGTGGTCGAAAAGCTGCCGCCGTGGAAAGAGGCGATCCTGAACCGCGAGACAGACCTCATCTTGCTGGCGGTGGTTCTTGCGGGATTGGTCGCGCTGCTGTTGGGGGCACAAAGCTGGCTGGCGGGATTGGCGGCTTTCACGCCGGTGCGGCTGGGCATCCTCGCGGGCGTTCTGGGGTTCATCGGTTGGTGGGGACAGGGGCAATTGTCCATCGTCACACCGCTCGCGGCACTGCAGACCTCTATGGCAGGCGGATCGTTTGCGTTCCTGCTCTACGATCCATTCTCACTGCTGATCTGGGGCGTGGCGATCCTTGGTTTCGTGCTCTGGGGGCGCGGGCTTTTCTGTGGTTGGCTCTGCCCGTTTGGCGCATTGCAGGAATTCGCGCACCACTTGGGCCGCCTGCTGCGCCTGCCGAAGATCGAACCCAGCGCGCGCTGGGATGCACGGCTGAAATCCCTGAAATACGTCGCGTTGGCTGGATTGGTCGCCGTGACCGTCTTTGCGCCGTCCTACATGGACAAAGCGGCCGAGATCGAACCGTTCAAGACGGCGATCACCACCTTCTTCGTGCGGGAATGGTACTATGTGGCCTACGCCGCGCTGTGGCTGGTGCTGGGCATGTTTGTTTTCAAAGGCTTCTGCCGCTACCTCTGCCCCCTCGGCGCCCTGATGGCCATCGGCGGGGTATTGCGCCTGCGCCGCTGGATTCCCCGCCGGGAGGAATGCGGATCCCCGTGTCAGCTGTGCCGGGTCAAATGCAATTACGAAGCCATCGCGCCAAGTGGCAAGATCCAGTATTCGGAATGTTTCCAATGCCTTGACTGCGTGGCAATCCATGATGACGCGGATCAGTGCGTGCCCTTGATCCTCAAGGGTCGGGCCGGTCGCCGGGCGCCGCGCACTCTGGGCCATCCCAACACGGTGCCTGCCCAATGAAACGACGCCGCTTCATCACCCTCGCCGCTGCCTTTGCCTGCGCCCCTGCCCTCGCGCGGGCTGACACGTGGTCGGGTCAGGCACTAGGGGCGGAGGTGTCGGTGACCCTTCACGGGCCGCGCGAGATGACGCAACGCGCCCTGGCTGACGTGCCACGCCTGCTGGTGAATTTCGAAGAGGCGTTCAGCCTGTTCCGCCCAACCTCCCATCTCAGTCGCCTCAACATGATGGGACAGTTGCGCGACCCAAACGCGCTCATGCGCACGCTGATGGCCCGCGCGGACGAGGCGCATCGTCTGAGCGGTGGATTGTTCGATCCCACCATTCAGCCTCTCTGGGACGCGCTGGCGAGAGGCCGCGACACCGCCCCGGCGCGGGCGTCACTTGGCTGGCACCGGGTGCGCTATTCCGACAGAATGATCGAATTGCAGACCGGACAGGCACTGACCTTCAACGGGATCGCCCAAGGGTTTGCAACCGACGTTGTGCGATTGCTTCTGCGCAAACACGGGGTGCAAACAGCGCTGGTCAATATCGGCGAACAGGCGGCGATGGGCGGACCGTTCACGCTCGGTCTGGAGGACCCGACACATGGGCATCTGGGCACGCGCGAGTTGCGCGATATGGCGATTGCCACGTCGAGCCCTGCAGCGATGCGCCTTGGGGACCGGGCGCATATTCTGGGACCGCGCGGGGAGACCCCGCTTTGGTCCACCGTCAGCATCGAAGCTCCCTCGGCCACGATGGCGGATGCGCTGTCGACGGCGGCGGTCTTCATGGACCGCCCTGCCCTTGAACGGCTCAAGGTCGCCGCAGGGCTGAAGCGGATCACATTGGTCGATCCCGACGGCAATCTTCAGACCGTCTGATCTTCTCTGGTTCAAAAATACTTCGGGGGTCTGGGGGTGGCACCCCCAGGATTTTGCGTTGACGCAAAATCACGATGCGTCGACGCATCGTGCGCCCCAAAGGAAAAAGCCCCGGCTTGGAAACCGGGGCTTTGTCGTTTCAACGTCTGACCAGATCAGCGTGCGGCAGCGACCGCGCGCTTGGTCATCACGGCCACGAGATGTGCGCGATATGCGCCCGAGCCATGCAGGTCCGAGATCATACCGTCGCCCGACGGTGCAGCCGGCACCGCGTCCGCGGAGAAGTTCGACGAGAGCGCCGCTTCGGCCTCGGTCCAGCGGAAGACGCCATTCTCGGACGCCCCTGTCACCGCGACGCGCACACCGTCCGCGTATTTGGCAACGAACACCCCGACCAGCGCAAAGCGCGAGGCAGGCTGTTCGAACTTCATGTAAGCGGCCTTTTCCGGCACCGGGAAGCGCACTTCGGTGATGATTTCGCCTTCGTTCAGGGCTGTTGCGAACATCCCCTGGAAGTAATCATCCGCCGCGATGGAGCGGGTGTTGGTGACGATGGTCGCACCGGACGCCAGAGCGGCGGACGGGTAGCAGGCAGAAGGGTCGTTGTTGGCGAGGCTGCCACCGATGGTGCCGCGGTTGCGGACCGCCGGATCACCGATATGGCCTGCCAGATCGGCCAGAGCCGGGTAGGACGACGCTTCGCGGGCGACGGTGGCGTGGGTGGTGCCGCCGCCGATGCAAAGTGCACCGTCATCGCCGGTGCAGACGCCCTTCATCTCCGCGATGCCGGACAGGCTGACCAGCACGGACGGGGCCGAGAGGCGCTGCTTGAGCGTCGGGATCAGGGTCTGGCCGCCGCCCAGAGGCAGTGCTTCGTCGGTGGCCAGTGCTGCCACCGCGTCTGCGACAGAGGTGGGCCGTTGGATGTCAAAGCTATACATGTCTCAAGCCCTCCTTACTGGCCGTTGATCGCTGCCCAGACGCGCGACGGCGACACGGGCATATCGATATGGGAAACGTGGGTGTGGCCACCCGAGTGCAGCGCGTCGATGACCGCGTTCACCACTGTGGGCGGGGAGCCGATGGCACCTGCCTCGCCGCAGCCCTTCACACCCAGCGGGTTGTGGGTGCATGGGGTCTGGCAGGAATGGTCGACCACGTAGTTCGCCATATGCGGCAGGTCGTCGGCGCGCGGCATTGCGTAATCCATGTAGGATGCGCTCAGCAGCTGGCCGTTTTCGTCATAGGCGCAGTTTTCCAGAAGCGCCTGACCGATGCCCTGGGCGATGCCGCCGTGGACCTGGCCTTCGACGATCATCGGGTTGACCACGTTGCCGAAATCATCCGCCGAGACGAACTTTTCGATGGTGACCTTGCCGGTTTCGGGATCGACCTCGACCTCGCAGGCATAGGCGCCTGCCGGGTAGGTGAAGTTGGCCGGATCGTAGAAGGCGGTTTCCTCGAGGCCCGGCTCGATGTCTTCGAGCGGGTAGTTGTGCGGCACGTAGGCGGCGAGCGTCACGTCACCCCAGGCGACCGACTTGTCGGTACCTGCCACGGTGAACTTGCCGTCTTTCAGCTCGATATCGCTGTCGGAGGCTTCGAGAAGGTGGCCCGCGATCTTCTTGGCCTTGTTGATGATCTTCTCGGTCGCGCGGACCATGGCAGAGCCGCAGACCGCCAGCGAGCGTGAGCCGTAGGTGCCCATGCCGAAGGGGATCTTGGAGGTGTCGCCGTGGACGATATCGATCATGCTCTCGTCGATGCCGAGCATTTCTGCCACCACCTGCGGGAACACGGTTTCGTGCCCTTGGCCGTGGCTGTGCGCGCCGACCATCACCGAGATGGAGCCGGTGGCGTTCACGCGAACGGTGGCGGCATCGTAGAGACCGGCGCGTGCGCCGAGCTGACCCACGAGGTTCGAGGGCGCGATGCCGCAGGCTTCGATGAAGCAGTTGACGCCGAGACCGCGGAGCATGCCCTTGGCTTCGGAGGCTTTGCGACGTGCCGCGAAGCCGCCGATGTCCATCAACTCTTCCATCTTGGCCATCGTCGCTTCGTAGTCACCGGTGTCGTATTCGACGGCGACGGGCGTGGCATAGGGGAATTGCGTGATGAAGTTCTGACGGCGGAGCGCGATTGGGTCGACACCCAGTTCACGGGCGGCCTTGTCGATCACGCGCTCCAACTGGAACGTCGCTTCCGGGCGGCCAGCACCGCGATAGGCATCCACCGGGACGGTGTTGGTGAAGACGGCCTTCACGTTCACCTGCACGGCGGGTGTCTTGTAGTTGCCAGCCATCAGAGTGCCGTGGAGCCATGTCGGAACGGACGATGCGAAGGTGGACAGGTACGCGCCCATATTCGCCATCGTGTCGGTGCGGACGCCGATGAAGTTGTTGTCCTTGTCGAGCGCCAGTTCGATCTTGGTCACGTGATCGCGGCCATGGGCGTCTGACATGAACGCTTCAGAGCGGGTTGCCGTCCACTTGACCGGGCGGTTACAGGCCTTGGCGGCGAAGGTGCAGAACGCCTCTTCCGCGTAGTGGAAGATCTTGGTGCCGAAGCCGCCACCCACATCAGGGGCCACAACGCGCAACTTGTGCTCGGGAATGCCCAGAACGAAGGCCCCCATCAGCAGGCGGATCACGTGCGGGTTCTGCGACGTGGTGTAGAGCGTGTGCTCGTCACGGGCGCGGGAATACTCCCCCACGGCGACGCGCGGCTCCATCGGGTTGGCGACGAGGCGGTTGTTCACCAGTTCCAGCGTCGTCACATGGGCTGCGTTCTTGAACGCGGCGTCGGTGGTTTCGGTGTCGGTGCCGAACTGCCAGTCGTAGCAGAGGTTGTCGGACAGATCGTCATGCACCTTGGTGGCACCGGGCTGAAGCGCCTTGGCCATGTCCACAACGGCGGGAAGTTCTTCGATGTCGAGCACGATGGCTTCCGCCGCAGTGCGCGCCTGTTCGAGGCTGTCGGCCACAACGGCGGCGATGGGATCGCCCACGTGGCGGACCTTGCCCTGTGCCAGAACCGGATGCGGCGGTTCCTTCATCGGATCACCGTTCTTGTCCGTCACCTGCCAGCCGCAGGGCAGACCACCCACACCTTCGAAATCCTTGCCGGTGAAGATGCGGACGACGCCCGGCATACCTTCGGCGGCACTGGTGTCGATGCCATTGATTTTGCCATGCGCCATATCGGAGCGCAGGAAATGCACATAGGCCTGGCCATGTACGTTGATGTCGTCGGTATAGTTTCCGGCGCCGGTCAGAAAGCGGACGTCTTCGCGCCGCTTCGGGCTTGCGCCAATGCCATGATCTTTCGGCATAGTGGTGTTCCTCCCTAGGAGTGGCGTGTGCAGGCACACACCCTACAATTGTGGATTATTCAGCCGCGACCGCGGGCACGTCCTGACCGGATGCCGCCATGATGGCGCGCACGATGTTGTGGTAGCCGGTGCAGCGGCAGATATTGCCTTCAAGGTAATCCCGCACTTCCGCCTCGGACGGTTTGGGGTTTTCCTTGAGCAGTGCGGCAGCCGACATCACCATGCCCGGCGTGCAGAAACCGCACTGAAGGCCGTGATAATCCTGAAACGCCTGCTGGATCACGCTGAGCGAGCCATCGGCATTGGCCATGCCTTCGATGGTCTTGACCTCGGCCCCATCGGCCTCGGCGGCAAACATGGTGCAGGACTTTACCGCTTCGCCATTCACATGCACGACGCAGGCCCCGCACTGGGACGTGTCGCAGCCGACATGTGTTCCTGTCAGGCGCAGATCTTCGCGCAGGAATTCGGTTAAAAGCGTGTTGCCCTTCACCTCACCGGAAACGGTCTTGCCGTTTACCGTCATTGTTACCTTTGTCATCAAACTCCTCCCGTGGGTCTTTTGATAAGTGTTGTGTCAGAACTGTGTGACGATCAAGAAACGAGTTTCTTGAACCAGCCTTTTTTCTTCTCGCCGCCGTCGCCATCGGCTTCGGGGGCAGTATCACCACCCTCTTGCGGACCTTCAACGGCAGACTGGAAATTGCTGAAGAACTGATCCGCCATCTTCTTGGCGAATCCGTCGATGATGCGGCTGCCCAACTGCGCCAGCTTGCCGCCGACCTTGGCATCCACATCGTAATGCAGTTCGGTGCCGCCTTCGACCGGGACAAGCCGGACGTCTGCGCCGCCCTTGGCAAAGCCGGCAGCGCCACCCTTGCCTTCACCTGTCAGGGTCAGGGATTGACCCGGCACCATATCGGACAAGACCACCGTGCCTTTGAACGTCGCCTTCACTGGGCCGACTTTCTGCACAACGGTCGCTTCAAAGCCTTCGTCGGCCGAACCGCTCATCTCGGTGCAGCCCGGCACACAGGCTTTGAGGACTTCAGGATCGAGGATCGCGGCCCAGACCTCTTCAGGGCTGGCGGCAATCGTGCGGGAATCGGTCATCTGCATGGGTGTGATCCTTCTTTGACGGTCAGCCTAGGGGGTTGGCCCCCCGGGGCATATAAGACCAATGGCTTAACATACGCGAGAAAGCTATCTTTCCGGGGGTTGATGCGTCAGCCCGTAGCTTTCGAAAATTGCTGCGATCCGTCCATCGGACAGAGCCGCGAAAATACTGTCATCAACGGAGTAGCTCAGACCCCGATACGCGAAATGGCTCCCGGTGCCGAGCGTCCATTTGGATTTGGCCAAACCCGGCAGCGGAGGCTGGTGGATCGAGACCCCCTCGCCCGCGCCGAATTCAAGCTGCGCCAGTGGGCCCATCGCTGCCATCACCTCGCCGTCGTTCAACGCTTTCATCGCGGCTTGCATGGTCGGGTAGCGGCGCACACCTTTTGCCAATTGTCCACCCGCGAAACTCGTCAGATAGAAATCGGCGATGGAGTCGTTTTCGACCGCCACCGTATCAAACCGAAAATAGGCCGGGACCGGGCCACCATCGGGATATTCAGCATCCGAATAGGCGATGGCGATGCTTTCGGTCATGTATTGACCGGTGAACACCACCTGTTCGACCCGACAGTTGAACGCGCTGTCATAGGGGACGCGCATCATCACGTTGGACACCTTGCCGTCGATCAACGGTCCCTGCCAGATGTGATAGCGCAGGTCCGCTTCCAGATTTTCGCCCGCGCTGAAGAACGTGAACCGTGGTTCGACGCCGATATCGTCTGCGATCAACTGAGCTATGTCGATGTCCACACCGCGCGGTTGTCCGTCCTCTTGCCAACTGTAGGGCGGGTAGTCTTCGTAGACTGCAAAGGTGATGAAGCCCCGCTCCATGATCTGGTCCAGATCCTGCCCGACAATGTCGCGGCTGGCATTCTGGGGTCTGGCCTGCGGCGTGTAATCAGCACAGGGATCGCTGGCCAGGACGGGTGAGGCCATGGCCAGCAGGGTTGCGGTGAACGTGGCGCGAACCAGGGTGTTCATGGCGTCAGTGTGCCGCTGAGAGACCGATCGTCAAGGCCTCGGCGGCGCGGGCATAGGCCTCTTGTGTGCCGTCGATCAAGTTCGCCGCGCGGTACGCGGCACTGTCGGCCACGGGTGCGCCAGACAGGGTTTCGATCCCGGCAGCAATCTCGCTCAGTTGCGTCTTGAGCGCGTCTGCATCGGCGTTTGTCGGGTCTTCGGCATATCCCGCGATCTGATCCCGCAGCGCCTTGAGTGCATCCGAGGCTTCTTCCATCGACGCATCATCGGGGCGGGTTTCGATGTAGGTTCGGATCGCCCAGGCAGCGTCCTGACCCAGCAGTTCGCCGAAGGCCGGCATCTTCGTGGTGCCGTTCTGGGTGTAGCCGTCGCGGAAGCGCTCAACGAACCATTCGTCGCCATATTGCTCGGCTTCGAGGAAACGCAGGTCGGGGGCCAGACCGCCGGAAATCACTTCGAGACCATGGCAGCGGGCGCAGTTCTGGTTGTAGCCGGACGCGCCAATCGCAACCGCCTTGGCCCAAATCTCGTCGCCCACCAGTTCCGCGCGGTACGGGTTTTCGGTCAGCCACTCCTCACCGTTCTCAGGAAGCCCGGTTGTGTCGACCGCTTGCGGCGCCACATCGCCATGCGCCTGAACGAGGCTGGCTGCGGCCGTCAGGGCCGCGACGGCCAGAGCTGTTTTGAATGTGAATGCGGTCATGGGGTCCTCCTCAGGCACAATGGTGTGTCTCGGCCGATGTGTAATGGCGCGTTGACACCCCCGGTATTGGACTTTCGTGGCGCGGAAGGCCAATTCAGGCCCCTGAGGCACAGGACAATGGTCGTATTTCCCGCCGTTTCGAAGACCGACTACCGTCTGAGCGGGAGGAACCGTCCATGTTGCGAACACGTCTTGCGTGTGCCTTTTGCGGAGTGCTGGCTTTGGGTCTTGCGGCCCCGGCTTTGGCCCAGGTCAACGTGGACATCCATTACATCAAGCAAGTGGTGGCGCCGCCTCCGACCCTGTCCAATCTTGATCCGATCCCCGAGGATCTTGGAGTGCGCGGTGCCGAACTGGGGCAGGAGGACAACACCACCACAGGGCGGTTTCTGGGCCAGACCTATCGACTGACCATGACGGACGTTCCCGAGGACGGCGATTTCGCCGCCGCCGTGCGTGCGGCCTTGGCCGAAAGCGCCCTTCTTGTGATTGACGCACCGATGGCTCAGCTTCTGGAGGCCGCAGATCTGCCCGAGGCGGCAGAGGCGTTGTTGTTCAACGCGGGTGCCGCGGATGTTGCGTTGCGGGCGGACCAGTGCCGCGCACAGGTGCTCCATACGATCCCGTCTTACGCAATGAAGGCAGACGCGCTGATGCAGTTCTTCGTGGCGCGGCGCTGGGACGAGATTGCCCTGATCGCCGGAGACCGAGCCGAGGATGTGGCCTGGGCTGACACGCTGGAAACCTCCGCCCGCAAGTTCGGCCTCACGTTCGTGGCGCGCAAGACATGGGCGTTTGACGCCGACATGCGCCGCAATGCGTCGCAGGAAGTGCCGCTTTTCACGCAGGATCTGGGCGATTACGACGTTCTGCTGGTCGCCGACGCGGCGGATGATTTTGCTCGGTACATCTCTTACAACACGTGGCGTCCGCGCCCGGTGGCCGGATCGGAAGGGCTGCGCCCGGTGACTTGGCACCGTGTGGTCGAGGCGTGGGGCGCGGCCCAGCTGCAGTCGCGTTTCGAAGACCTGGCGGGCCGTCCCATGCTCGACCGCGATTACGCCGTCTGGGCCGCGATGCGTGCAATTGGAGAGGCGGTGACCCGCACCGGCGCCGCCGACGCCGCCACCCTGCGCAGCTACATGCTGTCCGACGCGTTTGAACTTGCGGGCTTCAAGGGACGGCCCCTGACCTTCCGCACGTGGAACGGCCAGCTGCGGCAGCCGATCCCGCTGGTGCATGAACGCGCTCTGGTGGCGCAAGCCCCTCTGGAGGGCTTCCTGCACCAGCGCACCGAGCTTGACACATTAGGGCTCGACCAGCCTGAAAGCGGATGTACCGCCTTCGAGAACTGACCTGCTTCTTCATCTTGCCCGGTAAACTCCGGGGGTTCGGGGGCTGGCCCCCGATCCGACCGCAACCAAAGGGACCGACGCCCATGAAACTGCCGATCCTCACCACCCTGACCGCAGCTCTTTTGTCGACCACGGCACTTGCGGACGAGATCTGGGTGACCAACGAAAAAGACGACACGATCAGCGTGATCGACATCGAAACGATGGAGGTGGTTCGCACGATCGAGACCGGCGAACGGCCTCGCGGGATCACGTTCTCCAAGGATTATTCCGTCGTCTATATCTGCGCCTCGGACAGCGATGCGGTGCAGGTCATGGACCCGAACACGGGCAAGATCCTGCATGACCTGCCCTCGGGCGAAGACCCCGAACAGTTCGTGCTGCACCCGGACAACCGGCATCTTTACATCGCCAACGAGGATGATGCGATCACCACGGTGGTGGACACCGAAACCCGCACGGTCGTGGCACAGATCGACGTGGGTATCGAACCCGAAGGCATGGCGGTCAGCCCTGATGGCAAGATCGCCATCACAACGTCCGAAACCACCAATATGGCGCATTGGATCGACACCGAAACCCAGACGCTGTTCGCCAACACGCTGGTGGATTCGCGGCCCCGCCATGCGGAATTCGTCAAGGACGGGACCGAGCTTTGGGTCAGTGCCGAAATCGGCGGGACGATTTCGGTTTTCGATGTGGCGACCCAAACCGAAAAGGCCAAGATCGATTTCGACATCGACAACATTCACCCCGACCGGGTGCAACCTGTCGGGTTCGAGTTTACCAATGGCGACACCCATGCCTTTGTCGCGCTGGGGCCGTCAAACCATGTCGCTGTCGTCAATGCCGAAACCTACGAGGTCGAGGAGTATATCCTTGTCGGCCGCCGCGTCTGGCATCTGGAGTTCAACCGGGACCGCTCGCAGCTTTTCACTACAAATGGAGTCTCCGGAGACGTCACCGTGGTGGATGTGGCCAGCCGAAAGGCCATCAAGAGCATCAAGGTCGGCCGCTTCCCCTGGGGAGCTGCCTTCCGGCCGACCGAATAAATAGGTAATGTTTTACCTTACGTTCACGACACAGGAGATTGATATGAAATGGTTTTGCGCCGCCCTAGGGCTTGCGATCCTGTCCCCTGCGATTGCTCTGGCCGATGGTGCGCCTCGGGATCAATGGGGCCGTGCGGGGATCCTGTCCTCTGCCAACAAGGTCGACTTGCCACCGATCACGCTCAGCTCGGGCATGCCGCTGTCTGAGGCGCCATGGGTTCTGACCTCGGGCACCTATTACGAGTTCGAGATCGAAGGCGATGGGTCGGCGGAACTTGCATTGGAAGGGTCCGAGTTTTTCCGGGCGATCTGGATCGACGAGATCGTTGTGAACGATCTGGAGATCCGACCGCTTGGGATCAACTCCATCGAGTTCGACGATGCCGGTACGATGGAGATCGGGTTCGTTGCGATCAAGCCGGGTCAGTATTTCCTGCGTATTCCCGGCACGACCGGCGAAACCCAGCGGGTGGACATCACCATTGAATAAGACGAGGCTTTTCCTGAGGCGCGTCCGATGCGTCGACGCATCGTGATTTTGCGTCGCTGCAAAATCGGGGGCGCTCCCCCGGGCGTATTTTGGAACCAGAGAAGACTGGACGGGTCACGCGGATGAGTTTGCAGGTTTCTGATCTGTCCTTTTCCTATGGAACCAAGACCGCGTTGGACGGCGTGTCCTTTTCGGTGGGGCACGGGCAGTTTGCGGCCTTGCTCGGCCCGAACGGCGCTGGAAAATCGACGCTGTTTTCGCTGCTGACGCGTCTTTTCGTGACACAGGGTGGCACGATTTCGATCGCTGGGCATGATCTTGCAGCGGCTCCGTTGGCGGCCATGGCGGATCTGGGGGTGGTGTTTCAGCAATCGACGCTGGATCTCGATCTCACGGTGCAACAGAACCTGCGCTATTTCGCAGCTTTGCACGGGATGTCCGGGCGTGCTGCCGATATGCGGATCGACGCCGCATTGGACCGTTTGGGCATGGCCGAGCGCGCAGGCGAAAAGGCGCGCGGGCTGAACGGCGGTCACCGGCGCAGGACCGAGATCGCACGGGCGCTGCTGCACCACCCAAAGGTGCTGTTGCTGGACGAGCCGACGGTTGGGCTGGATGCCCCCACGCGGGCTGGGCTGACGCAACACATCCATGATCTGTGTTCGGATACCGGTGTGACCGTGCTTTGGGCGACGCATCTGACAGATGAGGTGACGGACAGCGATCAGGTCATCCTGCTGCATCGTGGCAAGGTCTTGGCGGATGGCCGCTGTGGCGACTTGCTGGGTGACACACCCCTGCCCGCCTATTTCGCGCAGATGACGGGGGCACCGGCATGAGGCACGCGCTGATCGCGATGCGGGCCATTGTCCTGCGCGAGGCCTTGCGGTTCGTGCATCAGCGCGAGCGGTTCGTCGCAGCACTGGTGCGGCCTCTGGTGTGGCTGCTGGTGTTTGCCGCCGGGTTCCGGGCGGCGTTGGGCCTGTCGATTTCGCCGCCCTACCAGACCTACATCACCTATGAGACCTATATCGTGCCGGGGCTTTGCGGGATGATCCTGCTGTTCAATGGGATGCAATCCTCGCTCAGCCTTGTCTATGATCGGGAAATGGGGTCGATGCGGCTTTTGCTGACCGCACCGCTGTCGCGGGCGTGGCTGTTGTTCAGCAAGCTTTTGGGCAGCACGATCATTTCGATCCTGCAGGTCTATGCGTTTCTGCTGGTGGCTTGGCTTTTTGACATCACGCTGCCGCCGCTGGGTTATGTGGCCGTGTTGCCCGCGCTGATGCTGGCGGGGTTGATGCTGGGGGCGCTGGGACTGGCCTTGTCGAGTTTCATCAAGCAGTTGGAAAACTTCGCAGGGGTGATGAATTTCGTCATCTTTCCGATGTTCTTTCTGTCCTCGGCGCTCTACCCGCTGTGGAAGATGGCGGAGAGTTCAGAACTGTTGCACGACATTTGTGCCGCCAACCCGTTCACCCATGCGGTCGAGCTGATCCGCTTCGCGCTTTACGTCGAACTGAACCCCATCGCGCTTCTGTGGACAGCCCTGGCCACGCTTGGGTTCATGGCGCTTGCGGTCTGGGGCTATGACCCGGCGCGGGGGATGATGACCCGCAAGGGGTGATCTACGACCATAGCAAGGGTGAATTCCGACGCGTGTTGCGATAGGGTCAGGGCATGAAACAGGTTTTGATCCCGCTGAGCTGCGCCATGGCGCTGAGTGCCACCGCCCTTTGGGCCGAGCCGGAGGACGATGATCCCGGTGGTGTTCTGAACCCGGACGAGATGACATGGCAATCCATGCTGGACCGCGCCGAGAAGGGCGAGACGGGCATGGTGCTGTGCTCGACCGGGTATATGCTGACCAAGTCGGGCGATCATGCGACGGCGCGGGCCTTGTTCGAGAACTGCGCCAATGCGGGCTATACCGGCGCGATGACCTGGATGAGCCAGCTGGACAACAACGGGCTTGGCGGTGACTACGACCCGGATGCCAGCGCGGCCTGGGACAGGCAGGCGGCGGAACTTGGGGACCGGGTGGGCAAGTTCAACCACGGTCTGAACCTGATGCGCGGGCACGGGATCGCCAAGGATGAGGCGCTGGGGCGACAGTTTGTCGATGAGGCGGCAGCCGAGGGTCTGGAGATCGCGCAGCGTTTGCAGGGGGCAGGCTATGACCTCGACGAGGTCACGCCAGATGCCGACAATTGGAAATACGCGCCGTTGTTTTAGCGGCGACGCGCCTGCAATTGCGCGGGACTTCCCGACAGCTCTAAAATGCGTGTCGCGAGACGTTCGGCCTCGGGGATCGCATGGGTGACGAGCAGCGTGGCGACGGGGTGGCTGTCGCGCAGGCGCTCAAAAAGGGTCATCATCTCGTCCGAGAGATCGGCATCGAGGCTGACGAAAGGTTCGTCCATCAGCAGCACATCGGGTTTTCCGGCAAAGGCGCGGGCCAGTGACAGGCGGCGTTGCTGGCCGAGGGAGAGTTGATCCGGGAACGCGTCGCCGCGCCCGGCGAGGCCGACCTCTTCCAGGGCGATGTCGATCTGCGCGGGCGTCAGTCCCAGCGTGATCCGCAGATTGTCGGCGACGCTGCGCCAGCGCATCAGAGTGGGTTCCTGAAACACCATAGCCAGCTTATCGGGGCGGCGGACATGGCCGTCGTAGCGGTGTTCAAGACCCGCGACGATGCGCATCAGGGTGGTTTTGCCGACACCGGACGGGCCCGTGATGGCCACAGTTTCCCGGGGTGCCAGTCGCAGGTCGATGGCGCCCAGCACCGATTTGTCGCCAAAGCGCATGCCGTCCAGAGTGACGGACAGGACCGGCGGGGGTGCGTCCGCCGGTGTGGGGGTGTCGCGGTTGCTCACCAGTTTCAGGGTCGGCGCCGCAGCCAAGCTCAGCTACCCGGCTGGACAAAGACGCCTTCGGGCAATGTCGTGGCCGCGCCGATCAGTTCCTCACCGCCGAGATCGGCCATGAGCGCCAGCATGCGGGCCGCAGCGTCTTCGTCAACGGGTTGGTCGGCGGGTATGCCTGCAATGAACCCGGCTTTGAGGGCTTCGAATTCGGCGTCGGTCTTGGCGTTCATGCGTGGGCGTAGGCGGTCCCATTCGGCGTCGGACGAGACCAACAGGTTCTTGGTGGCGCGGCTGGCGGCGGCAAGGCCCTCGACCAGGTCTGGGTGATCGCGCAGCATCTCGCCCCGCAGGACGTAGCCCAGAAGCGGGGTTTCGGGGTCCAGCCCCAGTTCCCGCGCGGCGTCATCCACGGTGATGAGCGGCGTCATGCCGCCCGCTTCCATCTTGGCGAGGAAGTGCCAGAAGTTGATCGCGCCGTCGAGTTCGCCCTGCAGCCCGGTCTTGTAGATCAACGGCGGCGCGCCGAAGACCTGCTCGGTCTCGGTCACCAGATCCATACCGTGCATCTTTTGTGCATAGGCCCGCAGGATCAGCCAGCTTTTGTCGAGCGGCCCACCGGCGATGCCGATCTTGCCGCCCTTGAGGTCAGCGAGCGACGTGGCGGTGCTGCCTTCGGGGACCAGAAGCGCGCCAACGGCCTTGGAATAGGGCACGAAGATGTAATCCTTTCCCTCGGCCCGCTGACGGGCGACCCAGAGCCAGTCGGACACGATCACATCCGCCTCGCCGCCCTGAAACGCGACCTGCGCGGCCGAGCCGCCTGCAACGCCCTGAACCACCAGTTCAAACCCGTTTTCGGTGTCGAACCCGTTGTGTTTGAGACTGTCGAGTTCCCAGTTCACCGTGCCTGCTTCGAGCACGGCGGCGCGCAGAACGGGGGTTTCGGCGAGTGCGCCTGTGGCGACGAGAACCAGCGCGGCAGAGGTCGCGCGGAGTGTGGAGAAAAAGCTCATCATGTCCTCCCAGAATGATTGGGCCCACAGTACCAGTCACTTTTCCAGCGGAAATACGACCAAAGGATGTGGGCCAAGGTCGCATCTCTTGATGTGGATCATATTGGCGGATTTCGGGCGTTCTTACCTTGGGGCATCTTATTGAAGGAGACCACCGATGACCCGTTTTGCCCTGATCGCAGCTGCAAGTCTCTGCGCCCTGCCCGCCTTTGCCAGCGAGACCACCTTTGAGCAGGTGAAGATCGATGCGGGCAAGACCCTGTTCGAGGCCGAGTGCCGCCGCTGTCATGCGGTTGAGCCGACGGATTCGTCTTACGGCCCGCCTTTGGAGAACATCGTCGGGCGCGGTGCCGGGACCTATCCGGATTACGACTATTCGATTGCGCTGGAAGCCTCGGGAATCGTCTGGACCCCGGCCGCGCTGCGGGCGTGGATGGAGGACAATGACGGGTTCATGCCGGGGACCAAAATGCGCCATGTCGGCATCGAGGACCGCACGGTGCAGGATTTCATCCTGTCCTATCTCGTGTCGATCACACCGCAGGACAATTCGGCGATTTCTAAGTGAGGTTTGGGGGTTAAGGAGTTGCTTTCGTGGCGATTGGCGATGTGAGCCGGCCCTTATGGGAGGGCGAAGGTGGGGTGCGTGATTTCACGCACCTCTTTTTCGTATCGGGCGGTGCTTGCAAGCAGGCACCCGACGCTTGTTCAACGTCGGAAAACCAAGTTCCAACAAATGCACGACGCAGCCTACTCCCAAAGTCAGGAGACGAAATACCAATCGAGAACAATGTTGGTCGTTGGGTGCACCTCTGGCGTTGTTGTCTCGTAAAGGCTCATCAGTACATCAACCGACCCGAGGGTGTTTTCCGGACTGATTGCGATATCTGACAGTGCCGTTGCCCGTGTGATTACCCCGGCATTCAGCAGATCAAGATAGAATTGACGGCCTGCCGCGTCAGAGGGGCGGTCAAGTACATTGAGGTAAATCTGTTCGAGGAACTGGTCGTTCGAAAGAGTTTCGGGATCGCCGAAACTGTTTGCGAATTCCGGGCTTTCAATGAATTCCTGCGCGATGAAGTCCATGACTGCAAGCTGTTGCATTCCGTTTTGTGCAAGATCATTTGCGACATCGATCCAGAAATTGAGGCCGGAGCGATCAATATTGCCGTCGCGGTTTAATCCCGCCTCGTAAAGCAATGCGACACTTTCTGCGGTGACGAAGTCTTCGATGTCTCCCGCGCCGTCCAAAGCCGACCCGTCGCCAAGTTCAACGATCCCATCGTCAAAGCGCACATAATCAAAGCCAAAGAGTTTGTCGCGCTCACCATCCGCGCCCAGCACCACGGCATAGGTTCTGCCGCCGATAATGGTGTGTTCGGTCGAAAGCCCTTCAAATCGTGCCACATCCGAAGTGCCCATTTCCGTGCGAGTGCCTGCTGCGATCAGGAAATCGTTTCCGGGGCCCCCGCGAAGCATGTCGGCGCTTTCGCCTCCGCGTAGAATGTCGTTCCCATCACCGCCGTTGAGCGCGTCAGGCCCATCCAGTCCGGCAAGCTGATCATCGCCTTGACGCCCCAAGATGAAGTCGGCCAAGGTGGAGCCCTCTTGTACGTCATCGCCGCCTGTCAGGATAAACTCATTGTTCGCGGCCACATCGCCAATGGTTTCGGCAAGAGTTGCATGAACGCCTTCGCCAAGCTCACGATAGAAATTCAGGCCAAGGGCCTCGAAATCCTCAGCGGCCACCTGATCGACAAGAACATCCATCGCGCTTTGGAGTCTTGCCCGATATTCACCGAGGGGTTCCAGCACCGGCGGGACGGCCCATTCGGGCAGATCAGGAAGGATGCCAATGATATCCGGAATATCAGGTGATGGAATTCCAGGTTCCAAAACCTCTCTGGTAAAACGTACCCCTCTTTCTTCACCATCCGAAATTGTGCTGCGTGCGATTGGTGTGTTCAAATTCACGGTTTGCGAAAGCGGAAATTCCTGCTCCTGAGCACCAAGAGTAGACGGAACGACATAGATCTGCGCCACATCCGCCCGGACACGTTGTTCCATCTGATAAAGCAGATCACTCTCACGGTTGTCCTCGTTATAGAGAATGTTCGCAGCTTCCTTGATCTGCTGGTGCAGACCGGGTGCCCCTAATGGGCCATCCTGCACCGTGTTCGCAACGGCCTGGCGGATCAGGATCGCCTGATGGAGGGCGGAAAAGGCGTGTGTGAGCGTCTCAAGTTCGACCACGCCCTGGATCGACGTGACCTGCCCCATGATCTGGTTCAGACCTTCTGTCGAATTCTGGATCGCTGCTGCGGCCTGCACTTCGCGCGCCGCCGGATTGTCTTCGGCAAGGAAGCTGCGGATGTTCGACAGAGCGACCTCTGCAGTGCCAAGTGACACATTGATATCAGCGTTGATGCTGGCCTCTGTCAGGGCGCGCAATTCGTCAATTGCGGCGCCGATGTCGGCCAACTGCGCTTCGATGGCCGAGAAATCAACGACGAAGGCCGGTTCCTCGTCGCCAAGCCCAAGATCGACACCAAGCAAATCCGCGCCAAATGAAATGAAGGTGACGGCGTCCGCTGCAAGACCAACCTTATCCGCGAGAGAGAGCGCCTTTGCGGCGACAAGCGTGGCAGGCATTATGAAATTCCCTATTGACGATCGGCACCATCAAATCTTGCTCACGAGTTGACGATATTCGCGCCAAATGGAAGAACACCAAGCATACTGGTCCGAAATTTTTTCGTGGAAAGCCATCTGAAATGAAGGCTCGACTTAGGCTATCAATGATTCCCCCACTGTCAAATTCAAAAATACCTTTATCAAGCCAAGCAACCATGGTTTGAAAAGTACAGTTGTTTCTTCCGCGCCGCAGTCGGTGGAAAAAACAATATCGCGCCCTCTAGAACGCTCTGCAAACAGCGTTCTCGACAAGATTGACGCTCAAGTTCTCAAACACGAAAACAGCACATACGTTCGCAACCAATACGCTTAAAGGCATCCCCTCGAATCGCCCTCACCACGAATACGACCAAAGTCCTGTCAATCTCCCAAAGCTCTTACGACACAAGTCGCGTAAAACACGAAATCGTTATCCCTATACTGCCCGTCAGCCGTCCATTTGCGCCCCCCGTGCATCTGGATACCTGCAACTGAAGTTCATGGGAGGAATACGGATGAACAGATTTGTTGCCTCCGTCACAGCCAGAAGGCAGGGTGCGTGATCTCACGTAACTTGTTGGAATGCAGGGCGGTGCGGTATTCGTCCCAAAAGCGGTGCGAGCAAGCACGCACCTTACTCTTGCTTAGTGAGTTCTGTGCGAAGGGTGGCACCTTAATAGGTGTCGCTACGCCAAGGTTCGCTGCATGAAATAAATACGGTCTTTCCAATGATCTGGAATACCTTCTGGCAGCTGCATATCCACAAAACCTGCGCGGCCGTACATTGTCTTTGCATGAGTCAGGAAAGTTGCCGATGAAAAAAAGACAGAGCGATAGCCATCCGCAATCATCTGCTGAAACATCGCGTGGAGCATTCGAGTGCCTACACCGTGACCGCGACCGTTTTCGCTGACGAACATGCGTTTGAATTCGGCAACCCCATCCCGTGCTTCGTGATACATGACGCACCCGCACTCTTGCCCGTCAACAGACGCGATCAGGATTCCGCCTTTTGGCCGAGCGTGCAGTTGATGCAGGTCTTGAACGACTGCTCGGAACCTGTCTGGCTCCATCGGATGGTCGTCACCTTTAGGCCAATCACCCGGATAGTTCTGCCAATGCCAATCCAGCCACTCCAAACACAATGCTCGTGCAATATCGAGATCGGTGTCGTCATCAACCAGACGCACGGAAACTGAAGCCATTTTAGTGTCCCTGAAGACAAGTTCGCCGACGCAGCCTCGTATGTTTGCCTGGGGAAATCAATCATTTCGCATTGATGGAACGGCGATTGGATTTTGGCATGGGCGCGGATTTACGCACGGCGCATCTCAGTTTTCGAATCGCCCTCACCCCGAATGCGACCAAAGTCCTGTCAATCTCCCAAAGGTCTTACGACACAAGTCGCGTACAACACGCAATCGTTATCCCTATACTGCCGGTCAGCCGTCCATATGCGCCCCCCGTGCATCTGGATACCTGCAACTGAAGTTCATGGGAGGAATACGGATGAACAGATTTGTTGCCGCCGTCACAGCCAGCCTACTCGCCGCGTCAGGCGCTCTGGCACAGGGTGTGACCGAGGATATGCTGGCCAATGACCAGACGATGACCAATCAGGTCGTCACCAACGGGATGGGGCGGCATCTGCAGCGCTATTCGCCGCTGGAGACGCTGAACAAGGCCAACGTGAAGAACCTTGTTCCGGCCTGGGCGTTCAGCCTTGGTGGCGAAAAGCAGCGCGGTCAGGAGACGCAGCCGCTGGTCTATGATGGCATCATGTACATCACCGGGTCGTATTCGCGTCTTTACGCGATCGACGTGAACACGGGCGAAGAGGTCTGGCAGTACGACGCACGTCTGCCCGAGGGCATCCTGCCCTGCTGTGACGTGATCAACCGGGGTGCGGCGCTGGCCGGCGACAAGGTGATCTTCGGCACGCTGGACGCGCGGATCGTGGCGCTGGACGCCAAGACCGGCGACGTGGTCTGGCGCGATCAGATCAATGACTACAAGGCGGGCTATTCCTATACGGCGGCACCGCTTGTCGTGGACAATCTGGTGATCACCGGCAACTCGGGTGGCGAGTTCGGCATCGTTGGATCGGTGCAGGCGCGCAATGTCGAGAACGGCGATCTGGTCTGGGAACGTCCGGTGATCGAAGGCCATATGGGCATGCTCAACGGTCAGGAAAGCACCATGACCGGCACGCTCAACGCGACATGGCCGGGCGACATGTGGAAAACCGGTGGCGGTGCCACATGGCTGGGCGGATCCTATGACGAGCGCACCGATACGCTGATCTTCGGCGCAGGTAACCCGGCCCCGTGGAACAGCTGGCTGCGCGATGCGGGTCAGGACAATTCCGGCAAGGGCGACAACCTTTATGCCGCCAGCCGCATCGGCATTGACCCGGCGACCGGCGAGATCAAGTGGCACTACCAGACCACGCCGCGCGAAGGCTGGGACTATGACGGTGTGAACGAAGTTGTGGCGTTCGATGCCCGCGACGGGTCGCAGCGTCTGGCGACAGCGGACCGCAACGGCTTCTTCTACGTTTTGAACGCTGCAGACGGTGGCTTCATCAGCGGCACGCCATTTGTGAAGGACATCAGCTGGGCCGAGGGTATCGACGAAAACGGTCGTCCGATCTTTATCGAGAGCAACCGTCCGGGTGATCCGACGGCAGCAGCTGACGGCAAGAAGGGTGAGGTCGTGTTTGCCTCGCCATCCTTCCTTGGCGGCAAGAACTGGATGCCGATGTCCTTCTCGCAGCGGACCGGCAACTTCTACGTGCCGTCCAATGAATGGGGCATGGACATCTGGAACGAGCCGATCACCTACAAGAAGGGTGCGGCCTATCTGGGCTCCGGCTTTACGATCAAGCCGAACTACGAAGATCATATCGGCTCGCTCAAGGCGATTGATCCGGATACCGGCGATTGGGTCTGGGAATACAAGAACGACGCGCCGCTCTGGGGTGGTGTGATGACCACGGCGGGTGGTCTGGTGTTCTTCGGCACGCCGGAAGGCAAGTTCATCGCGCTGGATGACGAAACAGGCCAGGAGCTCTGGTCGTTCCAGACCGGCTCCGGCATCGTCGGTCAGCCGATCACCTGGGAACAGAATGGCGAGCAGTATGTCTCGGTCATCTCTGGCTGGGGTGGTGCTGTTCCGCTTTGGGGTGGTGAAGTGGCCAAGAAGGTCAACTACCTGAACCAGGGTGGCACGCTCTGGACCTTCCGCCTGCCGAAAGAGCTGGCCGCGGCGAACTGATTTTTACCAAGCGGTAAAATAGAGCGGCGCACCTTCGGGTGCGCCGTTTTTTTGGTGTGGTGAGCGTAGGAATGTACGATGGCGCATTTCGTACGAACGGCTGCTACGCGCAGAAAGCCAACCTTGCAAAGTTGCAAACCTTGGTCGCTCATCCAGACGCGCCCGGCCCTAAGCAGCCCTTCGCCTAGTGGCCATGCGCAGCAGTTCATCCCATTAGGTCACCGGACGACCGCCAGACGTGTTTTTCGAATACGGATCACGAAGCCCGATTATCCGGTGGTTGCTGCGGAGGATCTGGTAGATCGGTCAGCCTTCACGAAGTGTCTTTTCTCGCCATGCCCTTTTCTTGAAAGCTTTGGCGGCAGGTGTAAAACCTAAAAAGGTGTCCCTCTCAACTTGGGAGGAACAGTTCCCACAGTCCTTTTGGGATCAAACACTGTCGGAGAAAACAGGTTCTCTATCGGAGACGCACCCGAAAGAATGGCGTCAAGACACCGCTGAACGGAGCTACCCGTGTTACTGTTACAATATGACCCCGAACGGCTGCGCCAGTTCTTCCGTCAGGAATATGACATCACGCAGGCCAGCGACAGAGCCGCCATGACACGTTACATGCAACACGTCAAGGAACTGACGTTAGGGCGGTTCCCGGATGCGACAGGTCTGCCTAATCGAGAAATCAACCGCGTCGACACGCTGTGCGAAAGCAAGACCGCGGAAAGGCGCCACGAAAAGCTGCAGATGAGTTATCGGGCCATCATTAGCCTGCTCAACGGGGCCGATACGAAGCCGATTTACAACATGAGCGCCGCAAAGCTGTATCCGTTCTACCTGCTCAGCCGTGGCTGCTTCGATCCGACCATCGGCGAGGTGTTTCGCACCAGTGCCTATGACTGGCCCGGCGAAATCACCCTGTCGCTGCAGGACAGGAGCGAAACGCGCTTTGATGTCACCGTGCTGTCCAATGACTTGAACGATGGCGGCACCCGCCATGACATCGTCGTCACCGCGATCTCCCTGCAGGACGGCTGGGTGCAGCTTCACACCAGCGACGGCAAGCCCTTCGCGACACTCGATTTCGGCTTCCGGAAATACACCTCGGCCTTCCAGCGCATGGATGGCGATGCGCTGGATCCGAAATCCGCCCCGCCCCCCATGCTTCAGGACGGGGACTTCGTTGACATGGACAACACGCTCAACACCAGCAGCGTGATCTCCTATAGCCTGAATCCAAAAAAACGCGGCAACACGGTGCGCAAGGTCTGGAACGTCAACAGTCTCGAACACGGCTTCGAGGTGGCAACCTGCGTCACCTTTGCCGATACGCAACTTCGGGTCGCCGTCACCGCCCCGATGGAGGAGATCGAGATTTCGGTCATGTTCAGCGCACAAAGAAAAAAGGAAATCGACGCGCTCAGCGGACGGCAGCGCCGTGACAAGGAAGAGAACTTTAACAAGCTGGCGCGCGAAAATCTTGCCAGCCACCTGATGCGCAGCCTGCTGCTTGAAACGGATGGCGACACATATCTTGGGAACGCGCTGATCCATGACCAGCGGCATGATCTGATCTCCGCCCCCGCGCTCGATCTACCGGAGGACCATAATGATCCCGTTTGATGGCAAGCACCCCGTCAAACTGCCCGACGCGACACAGGACGATGTCCTGCGCACCGTGGCAAAGCTGGATGATGGGCAAGACTGGCCGACGAAACTGGAGCAGGCCGGGGCCAACACCGCCACCTGTTTCGAAGGCTTTCACGCCCTGCCCCGTCAAGACATGCGGAATTGGTCGGTTCAGGGCGTGTCGTTCCGCGATGCGGTGCTGGTGCAGGTGGTGATGAGCACCGCGCAGCGCGACCTGATCGCGCGCACCCACCCCGCCCGACTGGAGCCGATCCTGCTGGACCCACGCCCGCCCCATGCCGATGATTTCGAGGAAGCCCGACTGCGCATCGCGGAGGCGAAAACGGTCGGCCTGCGCAAACTGGACCTGTTTTTCCTGTCGATCGACCGCCTGCCGGAGGAGATAGCCGGGCTGACCGCGCTGCAGGAGCTGAACCTCGACGGCACGCAGGTGACCGACCTCGCCCCGTTGGCCGGGCTGACCGCGCTGCAGGAGCTGAACCTCAACGGCACGCAGGTGACCGACCTCGCCCCGTTGGCCGGGCTGACCGCGCTGCAGACGCTGCGCCTCGACCGCACGCAGGTGACCGACCTCGCCCCGTTGGCCGGGCTGACCGCGCTGCAGACGCTGGACCTCGACGGCACGCAGGTGACCGACCTCGCCCCGTTGGCCGGGCTGACCGCGCTGCAGACGCTGCTCCTCGACCGCACGCAGGTGACCGACCTCGCCCCGTTGGCCGGGCTGACCGCGCTGCAGACGCTGAGGCTCTTCGGCACTCACGTGGCCGACCTCGCCCCGTTGGCCGGGCTGACCGCGCTGCAGACGCTGTGGCTCTTCGGCACTCACGTGGCCGACCTCGCCCCACTGGCCGGGCTGACCGCGCTGCAGGAGCTGAACCTCAACGGCACGCAGGTGACCGACCTCGCCCCGTTGGCCGGGCTGACCGCGCTGCAGACGCTGCGCCTCGACCGCACGCAGGTGACCGACCTCGCCCCACTGGCCGGGCTGACCGCGCTGCAGACGCTGGAGATCAGTGGTACTCAAATCCACGATGTCAGCGTCCTTTCGCATCTGACCAAGCTGAGGATTTATTACGGGTCCGGGAACACCTGAGCAAAAGGTCCGCGTCTCTGCCGGAAATCACATCATCGTCTGCCGGAGGGGACTCCGAGATCCTTAATGTGGTCGGTCCGGTGGATCGGCTGGCCGAGCCGCGGGTGCGGGTCGGCGCATTCCCATCATGAATTTGAAAGGAACCAGACATGACATCCTTCAAACCCGGCCTCGGCCTGCTGCCCAACCAGTTTGGCGGCCAGCCGCTCAACCGGTCCAACAGCCTTGGCAACGGAAACCTCGGCGGGCCGTTCACCGGTGGCACGAACCTTGGCAACAATGTGCAGTTCCATGCCCATAGCCCCGATGGGGGCCTGACGCTGACGGGCGGATCGCTGAAGCAGGGCCAGCAGACCTTCGGCCACCTGAACGGCTACGACTCCGCGATGATGGACCTTGTCGGCAAGCCGTTCAAGCCGCGCTAAGGCGCGCGGCGCAGGGCGCCTGTCGCCCTGTGCTCCCACATTGGCCTTGAAGACAGATCGGGGGCGGTCATCCGCCCCCGGTCTCCGTTTTGGGCTGGCGCCTGCGCCCTCCGGATCCTCCCGCTCGCTATGCCGGAATCGCCTTGTCGTCTGCCGGAGGGGTTTCACCGATCCTGAGGATGCTCACGCAACCGGAAAGGACCGAAACCATGGAAGCCGCTTTTTTCCTCACCCTCGTGCTCTGCGTCATCTTCTGGCGCTGGGTCGTCGGGTTCGCCCTGCTGATGACCCTGTCGGACTACCTCGAAGACTTTCTTCGCGGCCGTTGCTGAGCCCCTCCCAGCTATCACTGACACAGGAAACCGAAGACATGTCCAACTTTCAAAAGCTACTTCTCGCGATCACCGGCATCGGCCTTCTGATCTGGCTCTTCAACCGGCGCTGAGCCGGTAGCAAAAAAAGGAAATACACTCATGCTTCGCAGAGATTTCTTTCTTGGCGCCGGCGCTCTGGCGCTTGTCCCGGCGCAGCCCGCCAAAGCCGCGTGGTTCGTGCCCTTCTTGCTGCAGGGGCTGGGCCGCATGGCGGCCAGGCGTGCGGCGCAGGCGACGCTCCGGCGGGTCGTTTCCCGGTCCACCGTCGCCCGAGTCGGAGCGACGACGATGGGTCAGGTTGCGCTGTCCGCGCAGCAGGCCGCCGCCCAGAACAGCGATGTCGTGCCTTACGGGGCCCGGCGCGAGAACCGGCGCGATCGCGAAAGCGCCGAGCGCATCCTGTCCGCCGCGTACCAGGCGCCGCAATCCTTCGGGCAAGTGGCACGTGACAACGTGCTGTCACGTGCGCGGGCAGAGGGCGAAAACGGTCCGATGCCCGCCGTGATCGCCTACTACTACCTTCTCAAGCACGGCGCGGCTCGTGAAGAGCGGACTTTCTGGGTGGATCCGGTGGTGCGCCGAAATGAACCCTGGCGCAACGGACGGCAAGACTATGAGATCGCAAACGCCCATACGCTCTTCAACGATGGTACAACCGCGACAGTTTACGTTGATGTCTATGGCCGTAATGCCGGTGAGCGCTGGCAAAGATGGCAGCGAACCATTTCACTCGTATTCACCAACTACGGTTGGCTTTTGACAAGCTTCAACGATGTCTAGCCCCAAAACTACGAGGCTTGGGCGCTGAAATCTAGCGCCCAAGCCTTGTATTCACGAGTAGTCATTGCCCCATGCTAACGAATTCGCGTTCGCAGCGAACTTCCGCTTTTCCCGCCCGACCTGCTGACGCTGGGCTAACAAAGCGTTCGGCTGATCATGTCCGCTTCGGGCTGGCAGCAGTCATTCGCAATAGGCCGATGACAGCCAGCTTCGTCCGCACACCCGACCTTCAGCCGGTTACCCCCGCCCCTTCCCCAAATGCTTTTTCAACGCCCCTGCATTACGTTCGCGGCGGCCTTTGTAGGGGTTCTTATCGCCCTGCCCGCGCAGCGTCAGGCGGATGGGGGTTCCCGGCATGTCGAAATCGTCGCGCAACCCGTTGACGAGGTAGCGTTTGTAGCTGTCGGGCATCTTGTCGGGGTGTGAGCACATCACGATGAAACCGGGCGGACGGGTCTTGGCCTGGGTCATGTAGCGCAGCTTGATGCGTTTGCCCTGCGGCGCGGGCGGCGGGTGCTGTTCGAGCATCGCGGCCAGCCAGCGGTTGAGCTGGGCGGTGGTCACGCGGCGATTCCAGACGGTATGCGCCTTGACGATGGCGGCTTGCAGGCGGTCGAGGCCGCGTCCGGTTTTGGCGGAGACGGTGACAAGCGGTGCGCCGCGCAGTTGTGGGAGGAGGCGTTCGAACTCCTCTTTCAGCATCTTGAGCTTGTCCTGCTTGTCGTCTTCCGTGTCCCATTTGTTCACGGCGATGACGACGGCGCGGCCCTCCCGTTCGGCAAGATCGGCGATGCGCAGATCCTGCGATTCAAACGGGATCGCAGCGTCGAGCAGGACGACCACAACCTCGGCGAATTTGACGGCGCGGAGGCCGTCGGAGACGGAGAGCTTTTCCAGCTTTTCCTGCACCTTGGCCTTTTTGCGCATGCCCGCCGTGTCGAAGATGCGCATATGCACGCCGTCCCATTCGGTCTGGACGGAAATGGCATCGCGGGTGATTCCCGCTTCGGGGCCAGTGAGCAGGCGGTCTTCGCCAAGGATCTTGTTGATTAGTGTGGATTTGCCCGCATTGGGGCGGCCCACAACGGCGATCTGAAGCGGCTTGGCCTTGGTGATGGCGCGGGGCGCGTCGGGATCGTCATCGTCGACATCCACTTCGGTTTCGGGCGCGTCTGCTTCGGCGCGTTTTTCGAAGGCGTCGGCCAGCGGTTGCAGCATGGTGTAGAGATCGGGCATGCCTTCGCCGTGTTCGGCCGAGATGCGCAGCGGTTCGCCGAGACCCAGAGCATAGGCTTCCAGAACACCGGCCTCAGCCGCGTTGCCTTCGGCCTTGTTGGCCCCAAGGATCACATGCGCTGCACGTTTGCGCAGGATCTCGGCCAGCACCTCGTCGGCGGGGGTGACACCGACGCGGGCGTCGATGAGGAACAGGCAGATGTCGGCCATGTCCACGGCGCGTTCGGTGAGTTTGCGCATCCGACCCGGCAGGCTTTCGTCGGTCGCCTCTTCCAGACCGGCGGTGTCGATCACGGTAAAGCGCAGATCGCCCAGCTTGGCCGCCCCTTCGCGCAGGTCGCGGGTCACACCGGGCTGGTCATCCACCAGAGCCAGCCGTTTGCCGACCAGACGGTTGAACAGGGTCGACTTGCCGACATTGGGGCGGCCGACGATGGCAAGGGTGAAAGACATGGGCGCACAGGACTCCGGTTCAGATCAAGCCGCCCGCCTAGCCTATTTCCCGCGCCTGCGAAAGGGGTCAGCGATAGGCGTGCAGCACACCGTTGGTGGACACCACGTAAAGCGTACCATTGGCAACGACAGGGCGCGTGGTTGCACCTCCGCGAATCTCGGTCTGGCTGATCAATTCGCCCGAAGCCGGATCGAAGGAGCGCAGGAAGCCATCCGAAGAGGCTACGATAAGACGCCCGCCGGCAAGGATCGGACCGTGGTTGGCGAATGCCGAGTCGCGGCGGCGTTGTGGACGGCGCACAGGTTCGTAGCCCGGCAGATCGACCGCCCAGATCTGTTCGCCCGTTGTGGCGTCCAGACGCACAAGCTCGTTCAGGTCAGAGACAAAATAGACCGAGTTGCCCGCCGGCCAGACCGGGTCCATTGCACCCTGCTGCGCGGTCCAGAGCCGTTCGCCGGAATTGACATTGAGCGCGACAAGGCTGCCGGAATGGTTGCCCGCGTAGACCGTATTGCCGTCAATCACCGGGTAGCCCGTGATGTCATCAACAAGAGCAATCGCAAATCCTTTGCGGGCGCCAACAATGTCCGCGCTCCAGAGGCGCAGGCCGCCCTGACGGAATGCGCCTTGTACGGCACCGCTGCCGAAGGAGAAGACCACATGCGTGTTGTTGACCGCAGGTGGTGCTGCCCCGGCGACGTTGCCCACGTCACCCAGACCGTCGGACTGCCAGCGCACCCGGCCATCATCAGCCTCGATCGCCCAAGCGGTGCTGTCGCCCGCGACGAGGTAGACCAGACCGCCGAACACAGTGGGTGCGCCTGTTGCCGTTGCCTGAAGGCGCTGGGTCCAGATTTCCTGACCCGTTGCGGCATCGAGAGCGGTCAGCGTGCCAAAACCGGACGTGACATAAAGCCGACCGTTGTCATGTGCCACACCACCTGCCAGCGCTTGCGAGGCATCATCGCGGAGGGGCACGAGGCTGTAGGACCACAGCGCCTCGCCGTTGGTGGACGTGGCAGAGACGCGGCCTGCGCTGTCGACCGTGAAGATGCGACCATCGGCGACCACGGGATCGGTGATGATCCGCGCGCGGCGTTTGTCGCCCTGCCCGATGGAGGTCGACCAGACCGGCGTCAGATTGGTAGAGAGCGCGGCGTTGCCAATCCGGGTCGAGGGGCTGACATGGCTTTGTGCCCATGCCGCGTTGTTCACCGTGGCGGGGATGCTTGCTGCGACGGTGGCGTTTTCGGGTGTCGCGGCCACGGCATTCACCGGGTCTTGAAGAACTTCGCGGACGCCCAGACGTTCGCCCGGCAGCATAATCTCGCGATCCGCGCAGCCGGCCAGAACACCGGTTGCGATCACGCTGGCCAAAATAAGTTTCGCTTGCACTGCCCTGCCCTCGTCTTTTTGTCGTGTCGGACCCTGACGGCCCTCCGATCAGGACGCCTCGATCTCGCCCCCCAGCGCCACAATCAACTGAGACGCGCGTCGGCGCAAGCCTGCTGTCAGTTCCGAATCCGACAGAAGTGCGTTGAGGCGGGTCAGTGCGGCTTCGGTGTCACCTGCTTCGATGTCGAGCAGCGCCAATTGTTCCTCGGCCAGAAGCCGCAGCGGCGCGCCGGGTACGGCCATCGCTTCGAACGCCACGCGCCGTTCGTCGGCACCGAGCGGGCTTTCGGGACGTGTCAGCGCCTTGAAGCTGGCGATCTGGCGGTAGATCTCTGGCAAGTCGCCATCGGTGGCTGCCGCGTTGAGCCGTTCGGCCGCGGCGGTTCCGTTGCCTTCCAAAGCTTCTTCCGCGGCGATCAGCATGTCGAGCACGGCAGCGCCTTCGGCGGTGGGGGCCTCGATCTGGTCAAGCGCGCTTACACGATCCGCAGCGGCATCGTTTTCCAAAGCGGCCAGGATCGCATCGCCAAAGGCCTGCGCCTTGGCCGTTTCGGCGGCGCGGGTGTATTCGCGATAGGCTGTGCCGCCCACCAAGAGCAGAACCGCAACCACCGCAATCCAGCCATAGCGGCGCATCAGAGCGAAAAGGCGGTCGCGGCGGACCTCTTCGGTCACCTCTTCGATAAAGCTGTCTGTGTCGCTCACCCTGAAGCCCCTTTTGACCTGCGCCTCTTGCTGGACGCGCGTACATTTTGCCCCTCATACCGTGATGCGCCTCGGGTGCCAAGCCGCGGTTTTCCGGTGTTTCCCACGCAATGTAATGTGACATAAGCCATCCGTTGCTCAATTCCTGCACACCCGCGTGCAACGACGCCCTGAGACAAGGTGAACCATTCGGTTCATCTTGAAAAAAATTCTGCGGAGACTTAATCTAAACTGATTAGTTCACCGTATGTCTTATTGCGGGCAAGAAGACCGGATAAGACACACGCAGACCGGGGCAAAGACACCCGTTTTACGATAGATCGGCAGGCACAAGGTTCGTCTGATGCGCATAGTTCCCCTTATCACCGCCTGTCTGGTGGCCGCCGTTCTGTTTGGGCTGGTGATCGAACGAGAGCGTTTCTTCGCGCTTTTGTCGGATCTGAGCCCCCGCGAGGTTGCAGACGCGCCTTCCGAAGATGTTGCGGCGGCGCCCGAAGCCGAGGTTTCCACGGAAAATGAGGTCCTTGCGGACGGTGTCGTGCGGGTCATGGCAAAACGCTCAGTTGCGCAGGAAATCGGAACTCAGGTGCGACTGCGTGGCGAAACGGAAGCGGCGCGGCAGGTGTCTGTCGTGTCCGAGGTCAGCGGCAAGATCATGTCGCCGCCCCTGCGCAAGGGAACCTTTGTTCAGGCGGGCGATCTGCTGTGTTCGGTTGATCCGGGCACGCGGGCGTCGGCGCTTGCCGAGGCAGAGGCCAGACTGGCCGAAGCCGAATCCCGCCGCCCCGAGGTCGAAGCACGAATTCCCGAAGCGCAGGCTCGCCTTTCCGAAGCGCAAGCGCGGCTTGAGGAAGCGCGGATCAATGCGACTGCCGCCGAGCGTCTGAGCCAGGACGGGTTCGCCAGCCAGACCCGTGTGGCCAATACCGAAGCCGCCGTACAAAGCGCGCAGGCCGCCATCACGACGGCAGAAGCAGGTGTGAAAGCAGCCGAGGCGGGGTTGGACGGGCTGACCGCCAGCATCGAAAGCGCGCGGGCTTCCGTCACCCGAGCACAGACGGAAATCGACCGCCTTCAGATCACCGCACCGTTTGCAGGTGTGCTTGAGACCGATACCGCGGAACTTGGGAGCCTGATGCAGCCCGGTGGCCTCTGTGCCACGGTGATCCAGTTGGATCCGATCAAGGTGGTTGGATTTGTCCCCGAGACCGAGGTTGGCCGTGTCGAAGTGGGCGCAATGGCCGGGGCGCGGCTGAACGGAGGTCGCGATGTGATGGCCCGCGTGACCTTCCTGTCCCGCGCCGCTGATCCGACGACACGCACCTTCCGGGTGGAACTGACCGTTCCAAACCCCGATTTTTCCATCCGCGACGGACAGACAGCCGAGATTTTGATCCAATCGCAGGGTGTTCTGGCACATCTTCTTGCATCGTCTTCGCTGACGCTGAATGACGAGGGTACGTTGGGCGTTCGGGTCATCGACAGCGACAGCGCGGCGCTGTTCATGCCTGTCGAAATCCTGCGCGACACGCCGGACGGCATATATGTCAAAGGCCTGCCTGATCAGGTGGATGTCATCACCGTGGGACAGGAATTCGTCACGGATGGTGTGCCCGTCGCCCCCAGTTTTGAAGAGGTCATCCAATGACCGGGATTGTCGATTGGGCGGCTGAACGCGCCCGAATGGTGCTGGCGTTCATCGCGTTGTCGCTGGCCATCGGGTGGTTCGCCTACGACACGCTGCCCAAGGAAGGTGAGCCGGATATCGAAATCCCGGCTCTCTTCGTGTCGGTCCAGTTCCCCGGTATTTCGGCTGCAGACAGCGAGACCCTGCTGGTCAAGCCGATGGAAACCGAAATGGCGGATCTGGATGGCTTGAAATCCATGTCCGGCACCGCTGCCGAAGGCTATGCGGGTGTCGCGCTTGAGTTCGAGTTCGGCTGGGACAAGACGCAGGTCATGGCCGATGTGCGCGACGCGATGAACAAAGCGCAGGCCAGCTTTCCGTCCGGAGCCGAGCAGTATTCGATCAACGAGATCAACTTTTCGGAATTCCCGATCATCATCGTGAACCTGACAGGCCCTGTGCCCGAGCGCACGATGGCGCGGGTGGCGAAAGACCTGCAGGACCGTTTGGAATCTCTGGAACCTGTTCTTGAGGCCGGGCTTGCCGGGAACCGGGATGAAATGCTCGAAGTGGTGATCGACCCGCTTCGGCTTGAAAGCTACAACGTCACGGCTGACGAACTTATCAATGTTGTTCGCAACAACAATCAGTTGATCGCGGCAGGTGAATTGCGCAGTGAACAGGGCAGTTTCGCGGTCAAGATCCCTTCGAGCTTTGACGATCAGCGCGATGTGTATGACCTGCCGGTCAAGGTGAATGGCGACCGTGTTGTCACGTTGGGCGATCTGGCGACCATCAACCTGACATTCGAGGACCGCGAGGGCACGGCGCGATTCAACGGGGAAAAGACGCTGGCCTTGCAAGTGGTGAAGCGCAAGGGCTTCAACCTGATCGACACCGCGACACTGGTCAAACAGGAGGTCGCCGCGGCCGAGGCAAACTGGCCGCCGGAATTGCGCGCCGCTGTGCAGGTGGGCAGTTCGAACGACCAGTCGCGGATCGTGGACAGCATGGTCAAACAGCTGGAAGGGTCGGTTCTGACCGCCGTGGCGCTGGTGATGATCGTCGTTCTGGCCTCGCTCGGTCTGCGGGCGGCGCTGCTGGTCGGCTTCGCGATCCCGACCTCGTTCCTGCTGTGTTTCGTGTTCCTGACGATCATGGGGGTCAGCATTTCGAACATCGTGATGTTCGGGCTGATCCTTGCGGTGGGGATGCTTGTCGATGGCGCCATTGTGGTGGTGGAGTATGCCGACAAGCGCATCAAGGACGGGTCGGGGCCGATGCATGCCTATGTCGAGGCGGCAAAGCGGATGTTCTGGCCGGTGGTCAGTTCAACCGCGACAACGCTGTGTGCCTTCCTGCCGATGCTGTTCTGGCCGGGTGTTCCGGGCGAATTCATGGGGATGTTGCCCGTCACGCTGATCTTCGTGCTGTCGGCATCGCTGGTGGTTGCGCTGGTCTATCTGCCGGTCATGGGCGGCGTCACGGGGCGTTTTTCGCGAATGCTGGATCGTGCGTCGACTGCCATGAAAGCACGGACACCGTGGCTTTTGCGGGCGGCGCTGGTTCCTGTCGTGCTGACGATGCTGTTTCTAGGCGCGCTCTTGCTGCTTGAGCCGGGGTTCCTGTTCCCGCCCTTGGGCAATGGGCTTGTCTCGCATCTTCCGGGCGTGGCGCTGTTTCTGGTGGCGTCTGTATTGGCGTCGATCGTGCTCGATGCCGCGTCGATCACCTGGAAACGGACTCGGGTCGAGGGCAGCCGCCGCCGGACGGCTTTCGGCTATTTCACCAAGCTTATCGCGGGCAATCCGATCATGCCAATCGTCGCCATTGCCAGCGTGCTGGGCTTTGTTGTCAGCGTGTTCATGTATTTCGGTGAACACAGCAACGGCGTCGAATTCTTCGTGGAATCCGAACCGGAACAGGCGATTGCCTATGTCCGCGCCCGTGGCAACCTGAGCCTTGAGGAAAAGGACGCCCTTGTCCGCCGGGTCGAAGACATCGTTCTGGCGCATCCCGGTGTGATCAACGCCTTTTCCTTTGCGGGTGACGGCGGTCTGAACACCGATGCCAGCGGGGCCTCCATTCCCGGCGATACCATTGGACAGGTGCAGTTTGAAACGATCCCTTGGGAAGACCGTGCTGATCGTCCCGATCTGGACGGCAATGTCGTGATTGCGGAACTGAACGCGGCGGCGCAAACCCTGCCGGGGATACAGGTCGAGATCAAGGCGCTGGAACAGGGCCCGGCCAGTGGCAAGCCGGTGCATCTGCGTCTCAAGGCGGATGACTGGGACCAGCTGCTGGCTGTCACCGAGACCACACGTCAGAAGTTCGAACAGACGCCGGGTCTGACACTGATCGAAGACACGCGGCCCCTGCCCGGCATCGACTGGCAGATTGATGTCGATGTGGAAAAGGCCGGGCGTTATGGTGCCAACGTGGCTGTGGTTGGCGCGATGGTGCAATTGGTGACGCGCGGCATCCTGCTTGACACGATGCGCGTGCCGAGTTCCGACGAAGAAATCGAGATCCGTGTGCGTCTGCCGGAAGAGGACAGATACCTGTCAACGCTCGACACGTTGCGCGTGCGCACTCCAGACGGTCTGGTGCCGCTGTCCAACTTCATCACCCGTAAACCGGTGGCCAAACTGGCCGAGATCAACCGCGTCGATCAGAAGCGCTATTTCGACGTCAAAGCAGATGTTCTTGTGGGGCTGAGCAAAGTCGTTGTTGCAGGGTCTGACGGGTCCGACACGACGCTTGGTCTGGTTGAAGCCACGGACGACGGCCAGATCCGTGGGCCGAACGATACGCAATATTCTGTGTTCGATACTGGGTCCGAGGTATCGGCAGCTGCAATACAAGACGCGCTCGACAATGGGGCGCGGGTTGTGCCGGTCAATGCGAATGAGCGGATCGCCCATCTGACACAATGGCTCGACACCGACCCGCTGCCGGGGATTCAGTGGGAGTGGACAGGCGATCAGGAAGAACAAGAGGAAAGCGGCGCGTTCCTGATGAACGCCTTTGCGGCGGCGCTGGGGTTGATGTTCATCATCCTGCTGGCGCAGTTCAACAGCTTCTACAACGCGTTGCTGGTGCTGCTGGCGGTGGTGCTGTCCACCACAGGTGTGCTGATCGGGATGCTGGTCATGGATCAGACCTTCAGCATCATCATGACCGGCACCGGGATCGTCGCGCTGGCCGGGATCGTGGTGAACAACAACATCGTTCTGATCGACACCTACCAAGAATACTCGCGCTACATGCCGCGGATCGAGGCGATTGTGCGCACCGCCGAGGATCGTATTCGTCCGGTGCTTCTGACCACAATCACAACGATGGCTGGCCTTGCGCCGATGATGTTCGGCCTGAGCCTTGATTTCTTCGGAGGTGGCTATTCCATCGACAGCCCAACGGCGCTGTGGTGGAAACAGCTGGCAACGGCGGTTGTGTTCGGCTTGGGCATCGCGACGGTTCTGACGCTGGTCTTCACCCCCGCTATGCTGGCGGCACGGGTGTGGTTCACGACCTACGCCTTGTGGTTCTTCCGCCTGCTGGCCCGTCTGGGCGGAGGCAGCGCAAGCCGCGCAGGTCGCGACTGGACATTGCAGCGGGCGGCACGCAAGCTGAAATCACCGACGATCCTTTGGGAAGATGACGACGGACGCCCTGACGCGGACTACGAAGAAGGCACATCCGGCGCTCCCGGTCTTGATGATCTCAAGCGTATTTTGCAGCGGTCGCAGGCCAATGATGGCACGCCTCCGGTCAGGGCTGCTGAATAATGTGGCAGCTTTGTTAACCGCACTTTTTCTATTTTAGTCAGAGTTGATGATTGTTGCGCAAAAGTGAACAGAAAAGCCCCGTTGCTTGGAGATTATGGCTTTTTTGTGTAGGACAGAATTGCTGCTATATAGGAGGTACTTATGTTCTGGGATAGCTGGCGTATCTTTTTCGGTGGCGGAAGCACGACACCTACCGTGTCGTCCTCTGTTCCTGAAATCGATGCAAGCAGTGGTGCACTGGCGCTTGCCGTTGTTGCTGCAGCAATGTTGTTGGCTTGGGAAGTCCGTCGGCGCAAGCGAGCGTAAATTGGACCCTCAACACACATGAGCATCCGACGTTTTCGTCGGATGCTTTTTTTTTGGCTCCACCAAAGAGCAAGACGTCAAATCAGGGACCACTGCCCCGTGGCCAGGGCGGCGGCTGCAATCAGGGCATTTGCGACTGCGTGGGACAGAATGGCGTCAAACACCCTGCCCCGTCTGAGCATCACCGCCGCAAACACGACACCCGCAATGGCGGCTGCTATTGGCCGGGAATGGAGCGCGGCAAAGCCGGCCGTCGTAACCGCGATGGCCAGCCCTTTCCGCCAAGCGCTGCCATCGTCGATGAGGCTGAATAGGTAGCCACGGAAGAACAGCTCTTCCACGATGGGCACAAGAACCGCCGTCCCGATCACGCGCAGCACGACCCAGACGGTCAATGCGACTGCGCCGACCTCTGCGAGAGATGCGTAAGGCGCGGCAGGTTCTGCCGTCACGATCCAGCCAACACCGATCAGAACACCTGCGCCGATCGCAATCAGATCTATATCGCGCGTCAGGGCCAATATGGGCTTGCGGAAGATCCACAAGGCCAAGGCCATCGCCACGACCTGAACGCCGTACCAAAGTTCCGGGGTCTGCGAGAATGTATGGACAAACAATCCCGAGAGCATGAAGGCCAGAAACGGCACGATGAAGGCCGCCGCCTTTTCCTCGGTCAGCGGGGTCAGCGCCTTTGCGTTTGTGGCCCGAGGCGTTTTGCTCAGCCCCGGCAGCACGTTCACGATGGTGAGGATCAGCAAGGCCAGAAGCGTGAAAGACAGCCAGCCCGCGAAACTGTGGAATCCGTTGACCGCAAGTTCGGGTGAGACATAGGCCCCGATCAGGATCAGCACGCTGATCCGCACGATGTTCAGAAGGAAGCTCAGAAGAAGTGCGGCTGGCCAGACGATCAGCCAGAAGCGCCCCATGCGCAGATCATCCTTCATCATCAGCGCATAGATCGCCATGAAGGCGGTGGTCAGAGCCAGCCCTTCGATCCCGGAACAGGACTCGGCCACTTCGACGTAGAAGTCGACGATGCCGATGGTTTCGCGCTCAAGATTGACGAAGACATCATTGCCGAGGATCGCAAGAACGATTGCGACACCGTAGAAGGTCGCGAGTTGGAGCGTTTCGAACCAATTCCACGCAAGGCTGATCGCCCAGGCCAGTGACGGGATCAGAAGCGCAATCGCGATGGTGGGCAGAAGGATGCGGGCATGGTCGCGGAACAGGTCGCGCCACGCGGATGCAGGCATCAGCCATAGCGCCGCGCCGACCAGCGCGGCAACCCCGCCCAATGCCAGCGCCGACAGAAACAGCCCGGCTTGGTCGACCATCTGCCCCTGTGACAGGATCACTGTCGGGGCCGCGATCAATGCCAGTCCGGCGATATGTACGATGCCCCAACGGCGCGACGCCGGCCCGCCGGACGCGGCTTTGTCCACAAGTCCCGAACGCAGGGAGGGCTGGAAAAACAGCAGCAGCGCGAACCCGGCGGCAAGACAAAGCCCCAGCACCATGCCAAGGCGAATGCCCCGACACAGAACGAACAGATCGGTCTGGCGGCATTCAAAATCGCTGAACACCTGATACAGCGCAACGATCACAACCGCTTCGATCAGCAAAAGGACTTGTGAAAAGATCAGTCTGGACATCGTTTCTCTTTGCTTCTCAGCTAGGGAACGGCGCAAAACCTCGTTATTTCAGTGGGCCATTTTATGACCCTGTTGTGGTCATTCCCGGTCCACGGCCCCTCAGGCGGCCTCGTCCTCTTGCATCTGACGGTTCCAGAGCGACGCATAGCGCCCGTGACTGGCCAACAGGCTGTCATGGGTGCCTTCTTCGACCACCTGCCCGTTTTCAAGAACAACGATCCGGTCCGCATCGGCGATGGTGGACAGGCGGTGCGCGATGGTGATCACCGTGCGGCCCTCGCTGGCCAGTTTCAATGCGCCCTGGATCGACGCCTCGGTTTCGGAATCGAGCGCGGATGTCGCCTCGTCCAGAATGAGGATCGGCGGGTTCTTGAGCAGTGTGCGGGCGATGCCGACGCGTTGCTTTTCGCCACCCGACAGTTTCAATCCGCGTTCGCCCACCATCGTGTCGTACCCTTCGGGCAGCGACAGGATGAAATCGTGGATCTGCGCGGCGCGGGCGGCGGCAATGATGTCGTCCTCGGTGGCACCGGCGCGGCCATAGGCGATGTTGTAGCGGATCGTGTCGTTGAAAAGCACCGTATCCTGCGGAACCACGCCGATGGCGTCATGCAGGCTGGTCTGCGTCACGTCGCGCACATCCTGCCCATCAATCCGCACCGCGCCATCCGTCACGTCATAAAAACGGAACAACAGTCGTCCGATGGTGGATTTGCCGGACCCGGAGGGGCCGACCAAGGCCACGTTCTCGCCCGAGCGGACGTGCAGCGATACACCTTTCAGGATCGGACGAGCGGGGTCGTATCCGAATTTCACGTTGTCGAACTGTACGGCGCCTTTCGACACCTGCACATCCGGTGCGCCGGGTTTGTCGGACACTTCCTGCGGCTGTTCGAGAAGGTCGAACATTTCCCCCATGTCGACAAGCGCCTGACGGATCTCGCGGTAGACCGTGCCAAGGAAGTTCAGCGGCATGGTGATCTGGATCATGTAGGCGTTGACCATGACGAAATCGCCAACCGTGATCGTGCCAGCCTGAACGCCAAGCGCCGCCATCACCATGACGGCAACAAGCCCTGCGGTGATGATGAGGCTTTGACCGAAGTTCAGGAAGGCAAGCGAGGTCGCCGTCTTGATGGCAGCGCCTTCGTAAGCTTCCATCGATTTGTCATAGCGTGCGGCTTCGCGGGCTTCGGCACCAAAATATTTGACGGTTTCGAAATTAAGCAGGCTGTCGATGGCTTTTTGGTTGGCATCCGTGTCTTGCTGGTTCATCTCGCGGCGCAGACGGACGCGCCATTCGGTGACCTTGAAGGTGAACCAGACGTAAATGGCGATGGTGAACAGCACCACCAGCATGTAGCGGATGTCGAGCAGCCAGAGCAGCACAAGGCAGATTAGCAGCAGTTCAAGGATCAACGGACCTACGCTGAACAGCATGAACCGCAAGAGAAAGTCGACGCCCTTGACCCCGCGTTCGATGATCCGGCTCAACCCACCCGTCTTGCGCGTGATGTGATAGCGCATCGACAGACGGTGGATATGGGTAAAGGTTTCCAGCGCCAAAGAGCGCAAGGCGCGCTGGCCGACGCGGGCAAAAACACCGTCGCGCAATTGCTGAAAACCCACGTTCATAAGGCGGGCAAAGCCATAAGCCAGCGTGAGCCCGACGCCGCCCAGAACAAGATCAGACGCCTGCCCGGACAGCGCATCGACCGCTTTACCAAAGAGCAATGGTGCCAACATGTTGACGATCTTGGCCAGCACAAGGCTGACAAGCGCGATCACGACACGACGTTTGACCCACGGCTTGTCATCGGGCCACAGATATGGGCCGACCTTGCGGATGGTGCGCAAACCGGAACGGCGTTCATCGGCGGCCATTTCTGCGTCGGTTGTGGTATCGGCGGGCATAGATGCGTCTTTCGTCCTGTTCGACGCCCTGACTTAGCCCGCCCTGCCCGGAAGGACCAGTGCTCAGCGGGCTTTGAACAATCCGCCAAGGATACCACGGACGATCCGCCGCCCGGTTGTGCCCTTGAGTTCCTTGACGACCACATTGGCAATCGCTTCACCAAAGCTTTCGTCCTTGCGACTGGTTCGGCTGGTCCGCGTCGGTTGCGAGGTGGAGCGCCCGACGCGGGTGCCGGTATAGCGCCGACCGGCGGTATATTCCCGCATTGCCGCATCAAGCTCGGCTTCCTTCTGTTCCGCCTGCTCGGCGGCGGCGGCAGCCTCGGCCGTGCGTTGCGCGAGGATTTCGAAGGCAGACTGGCGATCAAGGCGCTGCGTGTATTTATCGCCAAGGTCGCTCGCGCCCATGATGCCGCCCCGCTCTGCCGGGGTGATCGGGCCAAGCTGCGAGGATGGCGGACGGATCAAGGTACGCTCGACCATGCCCGGAATGCCCTTGCGTTCGAGCATCGACGTCACCGCCTCACCGACGCCGACCTCGCGGATCGCCTGTTCCGTGTCGAAAGCCGGGTTTTCGCGGTAGGTTTCCGCCGCCATGCGCAGTGCCTTGCGATCGCGCGCGGTGAACGCGCGCAGGGCATGCTGCACGCGGTTGCCCAGCTGACCAAGGATGTCTTCGGGGATGTCGTCGGGATTCTGGGTGATGAAATAGACGCCGACGCCTTTGGACCGGATCAGGCGCGCGACCTGCTCCACCTTGTCGACCAGCGCTTTGGGGGCATCGTCGAAGAGCAGATGCGCCTCATCAAAAAAGAAGACCAGTTTCGGTTTCTCGGGATCACCCACTTCGGGCAGCTCTTCGAAAAGCTCGGACAGAAGCCACAGCAGGAAGGTTGCGTAGAGCCGTGGCGACCCCATCAACTTGTCTGCGGCAAGGATGTTGATCTGCCCCTGACCGTTCGGGTCGGTGCGCATCAGGTCGCGCAGTTCCAGCGCCGGTTCGCCAAAGAAATCGGCGCCCCCCTGATTTTCGAGCACCAGCAAGCGTCGCTGAATCGCACCGACGGACTGGACGGCGATATTGCCATAGCGGAGCGACACCGTGCTTGCGTTCTCGCCCAGCCAGACCAGCATGGACTGCAGGTCCTTGAGGTCGAGCAGCGGCAGTCCCTCTTCATCGGCCACGCGGAAGGCGATGTTCAGGATACCTTCCTGCGCCTCGGAGAGTTCGAGAAGGCGAGAGATCAGCAGCGGCCCCATTTCGGCGACCGTCGTACGGATCGGATGCCCCTGATCGCCGAAGAGATCCCAGAACGTGACAGGAAAGGCCCGGTAGGCGAAATCCTCGAAACCGATGGTTGCCGCGCGGTCTGTAAAGGGTTGATGCAGCTTGAAATCGGCGCTTCCGGGTTTGGAAAGGCCCGACAGATCGCCTTTCACGTCGGCCATGAACACCGGGACGCCCTGAGCAGAGATCCTTCGGCAAGGATTTGAAGCGTCACGGTTTTGCCGGTACCTGTCGCGCCTGCGACAAGCCCATGCCGGTTGGCATAGTCCAACCGCAACCATTGCTTGACGCCGTAGCCCTCGCCTCCGCCGCCGACAAACACACCGTTTTCCATACACATCCCCCAGCACTCTGTTCAGGAACCGAACATACAAACTTAACCTTTTGCCGCCAGTATGTTTTTCGTCCGGATCGAATTGATCCCCTGCGATCCGGGCGATCCTCCCTGTTGGACTGGCCACGCTGCGAAGCGTGGCCTTTTTTGTGAATTCACGATTGAATTTTGCCTGTTGACGCTGTGGATTTCATTTCGTAGCGTCACCGCAATAATAGTCGGCCGGTCCGACAGGGAGCAAGAAAGGGAAGTCGCACCACTGCGGCTTCCCTTTTAATTTCAGGCCATTGAATGCCGTTGCTCAGTTTTCACTTGAACACCATCGCCTGAAACAATTTGTGCCAGCAGGCGCAAGAATCCGCCGCTCGCTTGGTCAACTTTTCGCGTTTTGGCCTGACACTTCGCACAGCGCATGATAACGCACGGACAAACATGACCGACGCTTCGGAGAGGACTTTATGACCAAACCCCTTTTGCTTCTGACAACGATTGCCAGCTTCGCTTTTGCCGGTGCCGCCATGGCGCAGGACACCGCCGCGCCCGAAGGCACCGAGGCCCCCGCGGCGAATGCCGATCTGTCGGTTCTGGACACTGGTGAGCCCGTGGCAGAGCCGTCGGCGAAGGACGGCACTTATGTCAAAACCACCCATGGCGACTGGTCGATTCAGTGTCTGCGTGTTCCGGAAGGACCTGAACCCTGCCAGATGTATCAACTGTTGAAAGATCAGAACGGTGGCAACGTGGCCGAAGTGAGCATCTTCCGCGTACCCCAAGGCGGACAGGTTGCAGCCGGTGGCACCTTTGTTGTTCCGCTTGAAACGCTGCTGACCGAGAAGCTGAACGTGCGGGTCGATTCCGGTCAGGCCAAGCGCTATGACTTTTCGTTCTGCACCACCGTCGGTTGCTACGCGCGCGTCGGTTTTGTTGCCGAGGACGTGGCGGCCTTTCGTCGTGGCAACGTGGCCAATGTGACCATCGTCCCGGCGCTGGCCCCGGACCAGCGGGTCACGGTCGCAATGTCGCTGTCTGGCTTCACCGCAGCCTTTGAAGAAATCACCGCGTTGCAGCCGCAGTAACGCGCTTCTTCGTGTTGTTTTTGGTGGGGGCTGGATCAGGCGATCCGGCCCCCGTTTCTATTTCAGGCCGTCCAGTACAGCCAGTGCAGCGCGTTCGCCGGGGGCAATGCCCCCCTTTCCCAGCCGCTCCATCGTCAGGGCCATCGCTGCGTTCTGTCGTTCCGGTGCAGCAAGAAGGTCCGACACCGCGTCGGCAATCGGACCCGGCGTGCAGTTCGCGCCGATGAATTCCGGTACTACGCGTGTCTCGGATACGAGATTGACCAAGGTCACCGTGTCCACCAGCAGCATCCGCCCGATGATCTGGCGTGAAATCCAGTTCATGTCGTAGGCGATGACCATGGGGGTGTCCGATGCCGCCAGTTCGAGCGATACCGTGCCCGATGCAGCAACCGCCACGTCGGCCGCAGCAAAGGCCGCTTGCTTGGTCGCCATGCCATCCTCGGCCGGGTTCACAATGATCGGCTTGACCGGCCAGGAAGCCACCGCGTCCGCCACGAAAGCCGCCACATTCGGTGCTGCAGGCAGGACGAAGCGCAGATCGGAGTGGCGCTTTTGCAGCGTATCGACCACTTCGGAGAAAACCGGCAAGAGGCGCGACACCTCGCTGCGGCGCGATCCGGGCAGGATCAGAGCAAGAGGCGCATCGCCGATGCCTTGCGCAGTGCGAAAGGCCGCCACGTCCTCGGGTGTGGCAACAGGATCGGTCACGACGGGATGGCCAACAAAGTCGCAGCGCATGCCGGCTGCTTCCATATAGGGCGGCTCGAACGGTAAAAGCGCGAGCACCTGGTCGATATGCGCGGCCATCTTTTTCGCGCGTCCGGGACGCCACGCCCAGACCGTCGGGGCAACATAGTGGACGGTCCGGATAGTGCTGCGCGCCTTGACCAGCTTGGCCACACGCAGGCTGAATTCCGGCAGGTCAATGGTGATCAGGACATCCGGTTTGGCCGCCAACACCGCATCCGCCGTCTGGCGGATACGCGCCTTGAGCTGGCGGTATTGCGACAGGATCTCGGTGATGCCCATGATCGAGATTTCATCCATGGGAAACAGGCTATCCAGCCCTTCGGCGATCATGCGGTCGCCGCCGATGCCTTCGAACGTCACATCGCCCGCATGTTTGCGCAGGCCCGCCATCAGCGCCGCGCCCAGCTTGTCGCCCGAGGCTTCTCCGGCAATGACGAAGACCCGCATCAGCCGCCCTTTTCCCGCACCCAGAGGAACAGGCCCAACTGATCGCAGCGAGCGACCGTCTTGGCCCGGTCGAGGATCATCACGCCCCCTGCTTCGATCACGATGCCGGACAGTCCGGCAGCCGAGACCGCGTCGGGCGTCCCGGCCCCGATCACCGGCAGATCCGCGCGGCGGTCCTGTCCGGGTTTTGGCGCTTTGAAGAGGATGCCGCCATCGGATGTCGACGTGCCTCCAGTGAGCCAGTCGGTTGCATCCCCCAGCAATCCGCCGAACATGTCGCTTGCGGCGTTGATCGGGTTGCTGAGGAAGTCGCCGGTGTTGTTGGCACGGTCCCGCGCAAGCCGGGTGAGCATGGCGTCAGTGCCTGCCGCATCCTCGCGGGCCAGAACGCTGTCACCGCGCACCACGCAGGCCTGCCCCGCATCCCGTGCGCCCATGGCGGCCACGGTGCGTTCGCCCATGGTCGCCTCGATGCTGTTCTGCGGCTGATAGGTCTTGAACGTCAGGACACCGGCAGCAGGCAACAGGTCAGGCACAAGCTCGTGCACCGCAGCGATGGAGATCCCGACTTCTTCGAAGAGCGCCATCACGATCCGCAAGGCACCGTCATCGCCAGACGTCAGAGCAGTTTGCAGACGTGGCACGAGAGGGGCGGTTTTCGCGTCCAGCCGTGCGGGATCAATCGGCGGGCGACGGATCGCCCCACAAAGGCAGACCCGCGTGATGCCGCGCGCCTTCAGTGTATCGAGCAGGCTGCCGAGCGTTTCGAGATGAAAAGTCAGATCGGCCGTCAGACCGTCGGGTTCAAACCCGTTCAGAACGCAGACAAGAGGGCGCTGCGGTTGCGCATCCGCGACGATGCGCGGCAACCGCCCCTGCCCGCAGATCAGCGCCAGTGTCATCGTTCAGCCCGGCGTGAGGAAGGACCGGTCAGTCTCTCCCAGAATGAAATCGACGATGTGATGGACATAGGCGCTGTCGGTTTCTTCGCCCAGTCGCTTGGCCCGTTCCTGAAACGCGCCTTCGCCCTGTGCCAGCATCTGGAACGCCGCGCGTAAGGCCGTGATGTCCGCGCGGCTGACGCCTTTGCGCTTGAGACCGACGAGGTTCAGCCCGTCCAGTCGCCCGCGCTCGGCCTGAACCAAACCGTAAGGGATCACGTCATTGGTCACCATGGTCACCGCGCCGATGATCGCGCCACGGCCGATGCGCACGAACTGATGCACGCCTGACAGTCCACCGACGATCACGTCGTCTTCAAGGATGCAATGCCCGGCCAAAGCCGCGCTGTTGACGACGATCACGCGGTTGCCGATTTGCACGTCATGGGCGACATGGCAGCCCGCCATAAAGAGGTTGTCGTCGCCCACGCGGGTCACACCGCCACCGCCCTTGGTGCCGGTGTTCATTGTCACATGTTCACGGATGCGGTTGCGTGCGCCGATGATCAGGCTGGTCTTTTCGCCATCGAATTTGAGATCCTGCGGGATCTCGCCGATCACAGCGAAGGAAAAGATCTCGGTGCCTTCGCCAATAGAGGTTTGGCCGGTCACGACGACATGGCTTTTCAGCGTGACGTTATTTTCCAGCACAACCTCGGGGCCGATATGACAGAACGGGCCGATGACACAGCCATCACCGATCTGCGCGCCCTCTTCGATCACGGCGCTGGGGTGAATTTGGGCTGTCACGCGGGCAGATCCATCATGGCCGAGAATTCGCATTCCGCCGCCATTTCACCGTCCACCGTCGCCACGCCGCCGAATTTCCAGACCTTGCCGCCCGGCTTGCCACGCAACGTGGTCAGCCGCATCTGAAGCTGGTCGCCGGGGATCACCTTGCGGCGGAATTTGCATTTGTCGATGGCCATGAAGTAGATCAGCATCTCCTTGTCCGCGAGGTCGAGCGCGGTGCCCACCATCACGGCAGCGGTCTGCGCCATCGCTTCGATGATCGTGACGCCCGGCATGATCGGGGTGCCCGGAAAGTGACCCTGAAAATGCGGCTCGTTCATCGTGACGTTCTTGATGCCAAGCGCAGATTGCGTGCCGTCAATTTCTTCCACGCGGTCCACGAGCAGGAACGGATAGCGGTGCGGCAGGATGCGCTGGATCAGCTGGATGTCTGCACGAAGAAGCGTGTCGCTCATGGGGCGTCCTTTTTGGTCTTGTTGGGCTTTGAGTACCAATCCCGATGCCGGGGAGCAAGCTGTCAGGGGCGCGGCGGCAGGATCTCGGCCCCATCGCCGAATTCGGCATTCACCCGCAGAATGGCCTGTTCGGTGATATCGACCGAATCCACGCTGAGCAGCACGACGCGCCGGTCCAGCACAGCGACGGCGCCGCTTTCTTCCATCAATCGCAGCAGAACCGGCTGCGCGGCCGTCAAAAGAGCGCGGCGGGCTTCTTCGTTGCGGGTGCCGACGGCCCGGACCTTTTCGTCCTGTTCCCGGCGCAAGCGCTGCACCTTTTCGTCGAACGCCTCGGCGCGGGCGCGAAATTCCTTGGGGGTAAGACTGTCGCGCAACTCAGTGAGTTCACGTTCCTCTGCTGTCAGCTCCGCTTCGATGCGGCGGTTCTCGGCGGCGATCTCGGCACTTTCGGCTTCGATCTCGCGTGTGATGCGCTGACCGAAGTCGCTTTGCGTGTAAAGCGCCTCTGGAGCCACGGTCAGGATCAGGCTTTGCACGACGCCCAGATTTGTCAGGCCGCCGTCCTGTTGCGCCTGCGCTGGTTGCCAGACGCAAAGAAGCGCCCCGAGGAGCGCTCCTAAAACTGTGCGGGGTCTTTGCGCCATTTAGAACTGAGTGGAAATCGTCAGATCGAACGCCTGACTTTCGTCGAACTCTTCCTTGCTGAGTGCTTCTGAGAAGTTGAAGCGCAGCGGTCCCAACGGTGTCGTCCAGAAAATGGACAGACCGACAACGTGGCGGGCGGTAAAGTCCTCGTAGAGCACATTCGAGTTGGTTTCTTCGAGGCCCCAAAGGCTGCCCACGTCATAGAATATCCCACCTGAAATCCCGTATTCCTCGGGCAGAGGCAGAGGGAATTCGGCTTCGAACCGGGCAACGGCAAAGTAGTTGCCGCCCAGCGGGTCATTCACATCTCCCGGTCCAACTTCGCGCGGACCGATCCCGCCGCCTTCGAAGCCACGCATCAGGTTCGACCCCAGCGAGAAACGGTCGGTTACGCGGGACGACCCTTCAGAATAGCTGAGCGCACCGGCCTGCAATGTCGCGCGGAGCGTCACTTCATCATTGAGGATTTTCGTCTGCGCCACGGCGCGAAGCGTGGATTCGATGTAAGTGCTGTCGCCACCGAGACCGGCGAAGTCCTGGCCGAATTCCAACAGAACCCCTGCGTTCGGATTGAGGCCGGTGCGGCGGGTGTCATAGCTGTAGCGGTAGCCGACAAAGCTGTCCCAGACTTCGCCACGGGCAGCTTCTGCCGTGATGATCTGGCCCACCAACTCGTTGAGATTGGTGATTTCGGAATAGCGTGCCCCGTAGCGGACGCTCAGTCGACCGTTTTCCGAGACCGGGAAACTGAACCCGGTCGCGAAATTCCCGATCGCGGTGTCATATTCTGCAGATGCGTTGTCGGTCTCCAGATAATCAACGCTGAACGTGTAGGCCACGTCCCTGCCAAGGAAGGACGGCTCGGTAAAGCTGAAGCTGTAGTTCGACGAATCGACGCCGGTTGTCACACCCAGAGACAGCTGCTGGCCCCGTCCGAGGAAGTTGCGTTCGCTGAAGGAGATCGTGGCACCCAGACCACCGTTGGTCGAATAGGAGCCGCCAAAACTGAGCGAGCCGGTTGGGCGCTCTTCAACGTCCACATCAATGATGACCTGCTGCGGTGTCGACCCTTCGCGGGCTTCAACCTGCGCATCTTCGAAGAAGCCAAGCGCACGGACACGTTCGGCGCTTTCGCGGATTTGCCGCGGGTTGAACGGGTCGCCTTCGACAACGCGGAACTGACGACGCACGACGCTGTCAAGCGTGGTGGTGTTGCCTTCGATGTCGATGCGTTCCACAAAAATGCGTTCGCCACGTGTGAGCAGGAACTCCACATCAAGCGTCAGGTCCCGGTCATTGCGGGTGACGCGCGGCTCGACGCGAACAAAGTTCAGACCTTCGATGATGGCCAGACGTTCAAGACGCGCGATCTCGGTTTCCACGGCTGTCGGCGAATAGGTGCGCCCCGAGCGAAGGCGGATGGCCTGCTGGAAGACATCGGCATCCACTTCCGCCAAGTCGGACGACACGGTCACTTCACCGAATTTGAACTGCTGACCTTCCTCGACGTTGAAGGTGATGAAGTATCCATCCCTCTCTTCGCTGAGTTCGGCGTTGACGTCCGTTGTGCGGAAATCGACATAGCCGCGGGACTGGTAGAAATCGCGCAAAACCTGGCGGTCAAACTCGATCCGGTCCTCGATGAAGGTATCAGAACGGATCAGAGCGCGGAAGATGCCCGCCTGTTTGGTCTCCAGTACACGGCGCAGGCGACGATCGCTAAACGCCTGATTGCCGGCAAACCCGATGCGCTCGATCTCGGACACGCCGCCTTCGAAGACTTCGAACACCAAATCGACGCGGTTGTCAGAGCGGCGGATGACCTTGGGTTGTACGCGGGCGGCGATCCGACCCTGCTGCGAATAGGCTTCGGTGATGCGGGTGGCGTCAGCCTCGGCAGTCGAAGGGCTGAAGACGCGGCGCGATTGCGATTGCACGATCGTGGCGAGCGCTTCGTCGTCCAGACGTCGGTTGCCCTCGAACGTGATGCGGTTCACCGTTGGGTATTCCACAACACGCACCACAAGCGTGTTGCCGCGCGGTTCGATCTCCACGGTCTCGAAGAGACCAGAGGCGAGAACCCGCTGGTAGCCGTCATTCAGTTCAGCTGCGGAGATGGTTTCCCCCCGCGCCACGCCGAGGAAGCTGGCGATGGTGCCCGCCTCGATCCGTTGATTTCCCTCGACCGAAATCGCGGTAAAGCGGAAGTCCTGCGCCGTCGCCATGTTGGGTGACGCGATGCCGACCCCCAGTGCAACGGACGCCGCTATGAGAAATGGACGGACCGACGATTTACGCGAAATGTGCCGCGTGACCTGCTCGCCTGTTTTTTGTGTCATTGTTGGCAACCTACTCAGACATCCCTTTTGGAACGTGAGTACCCAGATTGCCTTAGCTTGTCAAAAGCGCAGAACCCGCTTTGGTCAATAGCCGACGGGGTGTGTCATTGCTTCGATCATGAGCGTGCCGAGATAGGCGCCCAGAAACAGGGAAGCAGCGATTGCAAACACGTAAAACATCCGATCCCAGTTGATGGAGATCAGCAGGCTGAACGACCGGTAGCCGTCTTGAATCGTTTGCATGTCGCACCTCGGATGCTTTTGGTTCCACTGCAAGAAATGCCGGGGAAATGTGTCAGCATTCGGGCGCAAAATGGGACGATTTTGTGAAATCGTCCCTGTTCTGACAGGTTTTTTCGGGCCCTATGGGCAGAACAGATCGTTGTAGAGTGCGAACAGCATCAGCGACAGCAACAGGGTCAGTCCAATGGCCATCAAAACGCGCAGCGCTTTGTCGCTGGGCGGGCGCCCGGTCACAGCTTCATAGGCGTGAAACACCAGGTGACCGCCATCCAGCACGGGAATCGGAAACAGGTTCAGCAGGCCAACCGCCGTGCTGAGCACTGCAATGAACCAGATAAAGTTGGTGGTGCCCTGCGACGCCATCGACCCTGAGGTTTCAGCGATTCCAATCGGTCCGGACAGGTTGCAGGTGCCGATTGCACCGGTGATCATGTACCACAGGCCGGACAGCGACCCGTCGATGATGCGGACGGTCTGTTGAACCCCCGACACAAAGGCACTGACCGGGCCTGTCATTTCGGTGGCGGGTTCAAAGAACATGCCGCCGACGATTCCGATCCGATAATTGGTAGCGAAGGTTCCATCACGCTGCGGTTCATCCGTGCGGCGTGGGGTCATTTCCAGAACGCGGATATCGCCGTCGCGCCACACCTCGAGTGAGAGGGTCACGCCGTCCGATCCTTCGACCGCCTCGCGCAGTTGCTCGAACGCGTAGATCGGTTCCCCGTTGATAGAGACAATGATGTCACCGGCCCGGAACCCGGCATCATCAGAGGCCGAGCGTGGTATGATCTGGGTCGCCACGGGCGGATAGACATAAGGCCCCTGTACCACCAGGGTCTCGTCGCCCCGTTGCACGGTGTAGTCCAGATGCTCTTGGACCGGCAGGTCGTCGAGGAACGACTGGAAGCTGGAGGATTCGCCATATGGCGGAAGATCAACACCCTCGATGCCCAACAGGATGTCACCCACCTGAAGTTCGTTCTGCGCCGGAACCGCACGCAATTCGCCAACCTTGACTGGATCGGTGACTTCGCCCCGTAGCATGAGGATGGTCGTGAAGATGAGGATCGACAGGGCAAAGTTGAACGCCGGGCCTGCGGCGACAGTGGCCGCGCGCGCCCAAAGCGGAGCACCATTCATGGTCCGCCTGCGTTCTGCGTCTGACAGAACGGACATCGCCGCTTCGTCCTTGCCGCCAGAGGCGTTGCTGTCGCCTTTGAACTTGACGTAGCCGCCCAGTGGAAGAAGCGCGAATTGCCATTTCGTGCCGCGTTTGTCGACGCGCGAGAACAGCACCGGGCCAAAGCCGAGCGAGAACACATCGGCATCAATGCCCGACCAGCGCCCGACGATGTAATGGCCGTATTCGTGGATGGCCACGATGATCGACAGGGCGACCACGAAGGCCAGGAGGGTCCAAATCACACTACCAAACTGCGGCAGCAAAGCTGCAATATCCAAGGCTCAACCCTCTAATTCGTTCATGATTTCATCTGCCCGTACACGAGCGAGATGGTCTAGATCGATGACGTTATCAAGGGTGATGGCGGCATCAATGTGACCCGGATGGGCCGAAACTCGGGACAATACCTCTTCCACGACAACGGCAATCTGCTGAAAACCGATGCGTTTTGCGATGAACCCGTCGAGCGCACGTTCCTTGGCAGCGTTGAAACACGCCCCCGCCAAACCTCCTGTTGCCATGACCTCGCGGGCAAGGCGCAGCGCGGGCCAGCGGGTCTCGTCCGCGGGTCGGAACGTGAGTTTTCCCAGCTTGACCAGATCGAGCCTTTCGACCGGAAGCGACTTGCGGTCGGGATAGTGCAGCGCAAAGCCAATCGCGTGACGCATATCCGCAGGCCCTACATGCGCCATTAACGCGCCATCCTTGAAGCCGACCAGCGCATGGATCATCAATTCCGGATGCACCACCGCTTCAATTTTCGATGGTTCAATCTGGAAAAACTCACGTGTTTCAATCAGTTCCAGCGCCTTGTTAAACATGGAGGCACTGTCGATGGTGATCCGTTGCCCCATAGCCCAATTCGGGTGGGTCGCCGCCTGTTCGGGCGTGGCCTTGGCCAAATCTTCAATCGGCCAGTCGCGGAATGCGCCACCCGAAGCGGTGATAATGACCCGTTCCACCGCGCTCATGTCTTCGCCAATCAGCGCCTGGAACACAGCAGAATGTTCACTGTCCACCGGAAGGATCGCGGCACCATGCGCCTTGGCCGTCGCCAACATGAGTGGCCCGGCGCACACCATGCTTTCCTTGTTGGCCAGTGCAAGGCTTGTGCCTTGTTCAAGAGCCCGCAGGCCCGGTGCAAGACCGGCAGAGCCGACAATGCAGGACATGATCCAGTCGGCGGGACGGCTTGCCGCTTCAATCAAAGCGGAAGGTCCGGCGGCAGCTTCGATTCCCGTTCCGTCCAATGCAGCCTGCAGATCACCGAGCCGCGCGGGATCGGCGGTAACAGCCAGTTCGGCGTTGAAGGCGATCGCGTCACGCGCAAGCTGCGCAATGTTCTGGTCCCCCGTCAGGGCGACGACCTGATACGCATCAGGGTCCCGACCGATCAGGTCCAGAGTGTTCTGTCCGATAGAGCCCGTGGCCCCAAAGATCGTGATCCGCCTCATTGGGTCCCCGGTGGAAATCCGACAAGCTGGCCCGCGATCACGATGAACAGCGCCGCGCCCAGCATTCCGTCAAACCGATCCAGCAAACCGCCGTGACCGGGAATAAGCTTTGAGCTGTCCTTGACCCCTGCCCGACGCTTGATGGCGCTTTCGGCGATATCCCCGATCTGGCTGGCCATACTGACGGCAATGCTGACACCGATCAAACCCAACCCTGCGCTTGTCGCCCCGGCAAAGAGCACCGCGACCACAGACGATCCGGCCCAGCCGGCCACCGTACCGGACCACGTTTTCTTCGGGCTGACACGCGGCCAAAGCTTTGGCCCACCAATCAGCCGCCCTGCAAAGTAACCCGCGATGTCCGTGACCACGACCACCAACAAAAGCCAAACCATCCACGTCAGGCCAAAGTCGTCGCGCAAGGTCATCAGGCCATAACCAGCCAGCAAAATCAGTGCGGTGAACACGGCATAGGTCACACCACCCCGCTCCATCCGGCCAAGGCCCAGCATCGACGGCATCATGAGCAAAGGAAGTGCAAGCGACGCGGGGATCTCTACGGCGATCATCGACGCCAGACCTGCGGCGACGGCCAGAATGATCGGGGATTTGCTGCGCCCGGTGTCCAGCATTGTCACCAGTTCCCAGACCATCAGCCCGACGACAATTGCGATCAGGCCATGAAACCACAGACCGCCCAGCCAGACGCCAAGTGCGCCAATGCCAACCATCGCCACGGCCGAGATCAGCCGTGGGGCAAGGTCGTCCCACTTTCCTGACGTCATGCCACCACAGCGCCGAAGCGGCGTTCGCGAGTGCCGAACCCGCCAACAACCGAACGGAATTCGTCGGCGGTGAAATCCGGCCAGAGCGTGTCGATGAATTCGTATTCCGAATACGCCGACTGCCACAGCAGGAAGTTCGAGATACGTGCTTCTCCGCTTGTGCGGATCACAAGATCAGGATCGGGCAAAACGCAGGTATCCAAATACTTTGGCAGCGTTTCTTCATCCACATCGTCAGGGCTCAACCGCCCTTCTGCCACGTCACGGGCGAGCCGCTTTGTCGCGCGCGCCACTTCGTCACGGCCACCGTAGTTGATCGCGATGGTCAGGTTGACCGTCTGACAATTCGCCGTCAGCGCCTCAAGCTCGTCCATCATCGAGACAAGTTTCTTGTCGAGCCGCACCCGATCGCCGATGAAGCGGACGCAGATGTCATTCGCCTTGAGCGACTTGGCTTCACGCGTGATGTAGCGGCGGAACAGGTTCATCAGTCCGGCCACCTCGGACTGCGTGCGTTTCCAGTTCTCGGTCGAGAAGGCGAAAACGGTAAGGTAATCCACGCCAAGATCAGGGCAGGCTTCGACAATCTCGCGCACACGGCGCGCGCCCGCCTGATGCCCGAACAGGCGCGGACGGCCACGCTGGGTGGCCCAGCGACCGTTGCCATCCATGATGATCGCCACATGCCGTGGGCCGTCATCTTTCGCTGTGCGCTGAGCCATCGGGCTACGGTCCTTCCTAAGAGGTCTCAGACCTGCATGATCTCTTCCTGCTTTGTCTCCAAAGCAGCGTCGATCTTTTTGATAAAGGAATCGGTCAGTTCCTGAACTTCCGCTTCCCAGAATTTCTGGTCATCCTCGGACAGTCCATCCGACTTTGCTTTCTTGATCTGATCCATGCCGTCGCGCCGGACGTTGCGTACTGAAACGCGCGCGTGCTCGGCATATTGACCTGCCACCTTGCCAAGTTCGCGGCGGCGTTCTTCGTTCAATTCGGGAATTGGCAGCATGATGATCGTGCCATTGAGCTGCGGGTTGATGCCAAGGCCGCTTTCGCGGATCGCTTTTTCGACCTTCCCGACCAGTCCCTTGTCCCACACATTGATCGTAACCATCCGGGGTTCCGGCACGTTGACCGTCCCCACCTGGTTGATCGGGGTCATGCTGCCATACGCGTCCACCATGACCGGCTCCAGCATGGATGCGCTGGCCCGTCCGGTGCGCAGCGAGGCGAATTCCGTGCGCAGGTTCGCCATCGCACCATCCATGCGGCGCGTCAGATCGTCAGTGTCGAGAATGAAGTCATCTGCCATGAGGCCCTCAAGAGCGGTTTTTCTGCTTTGTTTTGCGTTTTATGCGACGCGTGCCCGAAAGTATAGCACCTTACGTCACTCTGGTTTATTCACCGGAAGGTCTGTGACCGATTGGTCAGGCCGCCTCGCCTGCACCGAATTTGCTGCTTCCACCATGCACCATGGTGTAGGTGCCATCCCCGGCAAGGATACCGCGGAATCCGCCCGGTTCATCCAGTGAAAAGACGATGATCGGCAGGTTGTTGTCCCGTGCCAGCGCAATGGCCGACGCATCCATCACCTTGAGGTTTTTCTGGAGCACTTCGTCATAGCTGACCGTATCGTACCGCTTGGCGTCCGAATGGGCGCGCGGGTCTTTGTCATAAATCCCATCCACCCCGTTCTTGCCCATCAGTATCGCTTCGCAGTTCATCTCGTTGGCGCGCAATGCAGCTGCGGTGTCGGTGGTGAAATAGGGGTTCCCGGTGCCGCCAGCAAAGACGCAGACGCGCTTCTTCTCAAGATGGCGGACGGCGCGGCGACGGATATAAGGCTCGGCCACTTCGTCCATGCGGATCGCGGAAATCACGCGGGTGAAGACGCCCTGCTCTTCTAGCGCGGATTGCATGGCCAGCGCGTTCATCACAGTGGCAAGCATGCCCATGTAGTCCGCCGTGGTGCGTTCCATACCCTGCGCGCTGCCTTGAAGCCCCCGGAACACGTTGCCGCCGCCGATCACCATGCAAATCTCGACACCGAGGTCGTGTACGGATTTGACCTCTTGCGCGATGCGCTGGACCGTTGGGGGGTGCAATCCGAACCCCTGATCCCCCATCAGCGCCTCGCCCGAGATCTTGAGCATCACACGTTTGTATTTCGGATGAGGGGTTTGGGTGTCCGCCATGTTGCGCTCCGTTTCAACGAGAGTCTAAGGTTGCCTGCAAACTGTCGGAAAACCGGCCTAGGGGCAAGGCGAAGTCGTCCTGTCCTGCAAACTGGCCGCAGGCGCGGCATATCTCTGAGAGGCAACAGGCGTGGCGCAACGCGTTTCAGATCGGATCGCAGCGATGGATCCGCAAAAGCCGGTACTGATTGCGGGTCCCACGGCAAGCGGCAAGTCAGAGTTGGCTTTGCGCATCGCCGAGGCGCAGGGAGGTGTTGTCGTCAATGCCGATGCGATCCAAGTCTACGCCAATTGGCGGGTTCTGACGGCACGTCCATCGCAAGCGGACGAAGCACGCGCGCAGCACGTGCTGTACGGGCATGTTGCGGGGGATGTGCCCTATTCCGTGGGTGACTGGCTGCGCGACCTCGAACATGTCCTGACCGCCGGGGCGCGTCCGATCATCGTTGGTGGGACGGGCTTGTATTTTACCGCTCTGACCGAGGGTCTGGCGCAAATCCCCGCCACACCGGACGAGATTCGGCAAACCGCGATGCAGCGGATCGATACCGAAGGCCATGCTGGGCTGGTCGACGAACTCGACCTGAAGACCCGCAATCGCATCGACACTGCCAACCCGATGCGGGTTCAGCGGGCTTGGGAGGTGCTGACCCATACCGGCAAAGGTCTCGCCGATTGGCAGGAGACGACCGCTCCGCCGCGCCTGCCGCTCAGCGCTGTCACACCATTGGTGGTGAACGCCGCGAAAGACTGGCTCACCCCACGGATCGAGGCTCGGTTCGACCGGATGCTCGAAACCGGAGCGATGGAAGAAGCACATGCCAATCGTGCAACATGGTCGCCCGACCTGCCTTCGGCCAAAGCCATCGGTGCTGCCGAATTGATGGCGGTGATCGACGGGACCATGACGCTGCAAGAGGCACGAGACAGGTCCACGATCCTCACGCGGCAATTCGCAAAACGACAACGCACGTGGTTCCGCGCCCGCATGCAGTTCTGGCAGCAGGTTGACGCAGCGGAACTCCAGTCCTGAATTTTCGTCACTGGGGTCGCCTGCAGATCAAATGTCGCAAGAAGGCAAGCCGGGTGTCGCAATCAGACACTAAAAGGTCTAGTCTGACGATTGACGGAACCTTTGGGATCAGGCGCAATGCATCAAAAAGCGCCCCATTCAAAGTACGGGATACACCCGTCGAATTCCAAAGCGCCCAATAAGAAGTATGTCACAGGGAGAAACAGATGACGCACACCACTCAGACGAAGACATTACATCCGGCGGCCAAGCTTTATGCCGAGGAATACAAGGCGGGCTTGATGGACCGTCGCGAATTCCTGACGCGCGCGACCAGCATGGGCGTCACGGCTGCGGCCGCCTATGGCATGATCGGACTTGCACAGCCCGTTCAGGCACAGACAGCCAATATCCAGCAGGGCGGCACCCTGCGCATCCAGACGCTGGTCAAAGCGATGAAAGACCCCCGCGCCTATGACTGGTCCGAGATCGGCAACCAGTCGCGCGGTTTCCTTGAATACCTCATCGAATACCAGAACGACGGTTCCTTCCGCGGCATGCTGCTTGAAAGCTGGGAGGTCAGCGAGGACGCCAAGACCTACACGCTGAATGTGCGCCCGGGCGTGACTTGGAACAACGGCGATCCATTCACAGCGGCAGATGTGGCGCGGAACATCACCGGTTGGTGCGATTCGGCCATGGAAGGCAACTCCATGTCGGCGCGCATGGGCGGGCTCATCGACTCCAACACCGGTCAGGCCCGCGACGGTGCCATCGAAGTGGTTGATGATCTGACAGTTCGTTTGAATCTCACGGCTCCGGATATCGCGATCATCGCCAACATGTCCGACTACCCCTCTGCCATCGTGCATGAGAGCTATGACGGCGGCGACGTTTATGCCAACGGCATCGGCACCGGTCCGTTCCGCCCGGTCTCCATCGAAGTGGGTGTGAAAGCGGTCATCGAACGCGCCACCGATCACACGTGGTGGGGCACCGAGGTTCTGGGTGGACCTTACCTCGACCGCATCGAATTCATCGACTACGGCACTGATCCGGCTTCTTGGCTGGCGGCGGCGGAATTGGGTGAAGTCGATCTGCTTTATGAATTGGTTGGTGACTTCATCGACATCCTCGACGCCATCGGTTGGGTGAAGACCGAAACCGTGACAGCGGCCACGCTGGTTCACCGCTTCAACCAGCAGACCGAAGTTGATGGTCGTGTGCCCTATGCGGACCGCAATGTGCGCGTCGCGCTGGCGATGATGGTCGACAACGCGGTCTGTCTTGAGCTGGGCTACAATGGTCGCGGCCAGGTGGCCGAAAACCACCATGTCTGCCCGATACACCCGGCTTATGCCGATATCGGTCCGGCACCGTTCGATCCGGCGGCAGGCAAGGCCATGCTCGACGGCACAGATTTCGCCGATTACGAGCACGAGCTGATCACGCTGGACGACGACTGGGAGCGCAACACCGGTGCTTCGGTGCGAGCGCAGATCGCGGATGCAGGTGTGAACATCAAGCACACGGTTCTGCCCGGTTCGACCTTCTGGAACGACTGGACCAAGTTCCCGTTCAGCGCGACCACCTGGAACCACCGTCCGCTCGACGTGCAGGTTCTGTCGCTGGCCTATCGCTCGGGCGAGGCCTGGAACGAGAGCGGCTACGCCAACCCGGAGTTCGACGCGCTGATGGCCGACGCTCTGTCCATCGCTGACGCCGACAAGCGGCGCGAGGTGATGGCCAAGGTGCAGCAAACCCTGCGTGATGATGGCGTGATGATCCAGCCGTTCTGGCGGTCGCTCTACAACCACCACAACGGCAATGTTGTGAACGCAGAGAAGCACCCGTCGCACGAGTTCCATCTCTACAAGTTCGGGTTCGCGGCCTGATCCATGCTCTGGCCCCGCCCTCCTGTTCGTCAGGGGGGCGGTGGCCCATGAGACCCCACGCTCTGCGCGCTCTTGCGTGGACATGATGAGGGAGACCCACCCGACATGGCTTTTTTTCTGCTCCGACGCATCGGAACGATGCTTCTGACAGCCCTTTGTTTGACGTTCATTGTTTTCTGGCTCACCAATCTTGCCCCGAACCTGGAAAAACTGGCCAAGAACCAGGGCAACGTCCGGATGACGGACGAACAGGTCGCAAGCTTTCTTCAGGATCGCGGCTACGGCCAGCCCCTGCCCCTCAAATACGCGCAATGGCTTGGCGTCGCCCCCGGTTGGGTGATCGAAGGCCGGGACGGCACGGTGCGGTCGCGCTGCAACGGTGTGCTTGAAAACGGTGTTCTGCCGGACGACGCCCGCAGCTTTTGCGGCGTTTTGCAAGGAGACTGGGGCTATTCGACCGTTTTTCAGGACGGTGTCGGGTCGATCATTGCCACGCGGCTGGGCCTGACCGGCAAGCTGATGTTTTGGGTGATGATGGTCATGGTGCCCGGCGCTTTGATCATCGGCGTGCTGGCCGGCATGCGCGAAGGCAGCCGTACAGACAGGTCGCTGTCCACCGTGTCGATCATCACAACCGCCACGCCGGAATACGTGTCGGGCGTCGTGTTCATCGCCGTCTTTGCCTCTACTGCCTTTGGTCTGCGCTGGTTCAACGGCTCGGCCACCAGCGCGATGGAGGATGCAACCTTCGAGAACTTCACCCTGCCGGTAATGACCATCGCGCTTTACGGGATGGGATACATCGCCCGCATGACCCGCGCCTCCATGGCCGAAGTGATGACGGCGCAATACATCCGCACCGCCCGTCTGAAGGGTGTCAGCTTCCCGAACATTGTCATGAAACACGCACTGCGGAACGCGCTGATCGCACCCTTTACGGTGATCATGCTGCAATTTCCATGGCTTCTGAACGGCGTGGTGATCGTCGAGACCCTGTTCAACTACAAGGGCTTCGGCTGGACGCTGGTGCAGGCCGCTGGAAACAACGACATCGAGCTTTTGCTGGGTGTGTCGGTGGTGTCGGTCTTCGTGGTGCTTATCACGCAGCTCATCTCGGATATCGGCTACGTTTACCTTAACCCACGCATCAGCGTGTCCTGAGCGGAAGGAAAAGCAGTATGGAACCGCTCAGCTGGTTAGAGATCATCACCCGGGTCGGCATACAGTTCATGCCTGTCTGGGTTGCGCTGATCGCACTTTTCACCCTGTCCATCGTCTACAAGCGCAGGCTTGGGCTTTACGGCAAACTGTTTGACAGCACCATCGGGATGATCGGCTTTGCGCTGGTGATGTTCTGGGTTTTCACAGGCATCTTCGGTGCCTTCGACCTGATCATCACGCATGACCCACTGGCGCAGGTGTCGAGCATGAAGAACAAGCCTCCCGGCACCCCGATCATGGGCGCCGAGGACGGGCAATATCCCTATTACCTTTTCGGCGGCGACAACCTTGCCCGCGACGTGTTCAGCCGCATGGTCAAAGGTGCGTGGGTTGTGGTGCAGATCGCGCCTTTGGCGACACTCTTTGCCTTCATGGTCGGGATCACGCTGGGCCTGCCTGCGGGATATTACGGCGGACGGCTTGATACGTTTCTCAGCTTTCTGGCGAACCTGATCCTCGCCTTTCCGGTGATCCTGCTGTTCTATCTGCTCGTTACACCGGAGATCGTGGATACCGGCATCCCGAATTACATGGCGATGGTTCTGTTCGTATTTCCGATCATCTTTGTCGGGGTCCTGCTCAATTCCAGGTACCGCACGCAACCAAAGGTCCGCACGCCGCTCTTGATCGGGGTGCTCGGGGTGATGGGGTGGCTTTACCTCTCGCTGATCTCTCAACCGGGTACGGCGCTCACGGTGCTGCCAGACGCGGTGGACCTTTTCAATCTGCAGGGCGGTATCCTCGTGGTGTTCGTGTCGGTGGTTTTCGTCAACTCGCCCACGGTGTTCCGTATCGTGCGCGGACTGACCATGGACATCAAAACCCGCGATTACGTGGCTGCCGCACAGACCCGGGGGGAGCGGCCATGGTACATCATGCTGTGGGAGATCCTGCCCAATGCGCGCGGGCCGCTGATCGTCGATTTCTGCCTGCGGATCGGCTACACAACGATCCTTCTGGGCACCTTGGGGTTCTTCGGACTGGGCCTGCCGCCGGAAAGCCCGGATTGGGGCACCACGATCAATGACGGGCGACGGTTGCTGCAGATTTACCTGCATCCTGCGATGGTCCCCGCCTTTGCGCTTTTGAGCATGGTGCTTGGGTTGAACTTGTTGGCCGATGGGCTGCGCGAGGAATTGTTGCGCGATTGATGATGTTAGGATTGGGGGCGCTGCCCCCAAACCCCCGAAGTATTTGTGAACCAGAGAAGCAGGGAACCTGCCCTGCCATCCCAACCGGGAGAGACAAGATGAAAGACAGCTACGACGGACCCATTCTCGAGATCGACAGCCTGTCGATTTCGTTCTTCACCCGGCTGCGGGAAATTCCGGCGGTGATGGATTTCTCGGTCCGGGTGATGCCGGGCGAAGCGGTCGGCCTTGTGGGCGAGTCGGGTTGCGGGAAGTCCACCGTTGCGCTGGGTGTCATGCAGGATCTGGGCAAGAACGGGCGCATCGTCGGCGGGTCGATCAAGTTCAAGGGCCGTGATCTGAATGCGATGAGCCAGGAAGAATTGCGCAAGATCCGCGGCTCCGAGATTGCGATGATCTACCAGGAGCCGATGGCGTCGCTGAACCCGGCGATGAAGATCGGCAGGCAGCTGATGGAAGTGCCGATGATCCATCGCGGATCGTCCGAGAAAGAAGCGTATGAGCGTGCGCTTCAGGTGGTCACGGATGTGAAACTGCCGGACCCGGCGCGCATTCTGGACGCCTATCCGCACCAGCTTTCCGGCGGCCAGCAGCAGCGTATCGTGATTGCCATGGCGCTGATGGCCGAGCCGTCGCTGCTCATCCTCGATGAGCCGACAACCGCGCTTGACGTGACGGTCGAGGCGGCGGTGGTCGAACTGGTCAAGGAACTGGGCAAGAAATACGGCACCTCGATGCTGTTCATCAGCCACAACCTTGGTCTGGTGCTGGAGACCTGCGACCGGCTCTGTGTGATGTATTCCGGCGAAGCAGTGGAGCGCGGGTCGATCAAGGACGTGTTCGACGAGATGCAGCACCCCTACACGCAGGCCCTGTTCCGGTCGATCCCCCTGCCCGGTGCCGACAAGAACGCGCGACCCCTGCGCGCGATACCCGGCAATTTTCCCCTGCCGCATGAGCGTCCCAAGGGCTGCAATTTCGGACCGCGTTGTGATTATTTCGAGGCTGGCCGCTGCGATGCGGGCGACATCAGGATGTTCGATGTTCCGGGCAATGAGCGCCACGCGACGCGCTGTCTGCGGTTTCAGGAGATCGACTGGCAGGCCCCGATGGTGGCGGGCAATACGACGCAGAAATCGGAACCGGGGCGGGTTGTTCTCAAGATGGACAACCTCAAGAAATATTACGAGGTGGCGGCAAACGCGCTTTTCGGAAAACGCGGCGACACCAAGGTGGTCAAGGCCAACGAGACCCTGAGTTTCGAGGCGCGGGAATCCGAGACATTGGCCATCGTGGGGGAATCCGGTTGCGGCAAATCCACTTTCGCCAAGGTGTTGATGGGGCTCGAGACCGCGACGGACGGGCAGATCCTGCTCGACAACCGCAACATTGAATCCACCCCGATTGAAAAACGCGACACCCAGACCATCGCCGATGTGCAGATGGTCTTTCAGAACCCCTTCGACACGCTGAACCCATCGATGACCGTGGGACGGCAGATCATCCGCGCGCTTGAGGTGTTCGGGATCGGCAACAGCGACGCCGAGCGGCGTGAGCGGATGTTGCAACTTCTGGACCTCGTGAAGCTGCCGCGCGCCTTTGCAGACCGGATGCCACGCCAGTTGTCGGGAGGACAGAAACAACGTGTCGGCATCGCCCGCGCGTTTGCCGGAAACGCGCGGATCGTGGTGGCGGACGAGCCGGTGTCGGCGCTGGATGTGTCGGTTCAGGCGGCGGTCACGGACCTGCTCATGGAGATTCAGCGCGAACAGAAGACCACGCTGCTTTTCATCAGCCATGACTTGAGCATCGTGCGCTACCTGTCTGATCGCGTTATGGTTATGTATCTTGGCCATGTGGTGGAGTTGGGCACGACCGATCAGGTCTTCGCGCCGCCTTACCACCCCTATACAGAGGCGCTGTTGTCAGCCGTTCCCATCGCGGACACACGGGTGACAAAGAAGCATATCGTGTTGGAGGGAGACATTCCTTCGGCCATGAACCCGCCGCCGGGCTGTCCGTTTCAGACGCGCTGCCGCTGGAAGTCGCAGGTGCCGGGAGGTCTGTGCGAGAAAGAGGTGCCGCCGATGCGTCAATTGGGAGAGGGGCACCAGGTGAAATGCCATCTGAGCGATGCGCAATTGGCGGCAATGGAACCAGTCATCCAGATCGCGGCTGAATAGCCAGACGATGAAGCCGCTTTTGGCGCGCCCCACAGGACTGGATCGGAGTATCGCGAAACGCAGCAGGACAGCCCCAGAGGGCTGCCACGCCTTTTCATAAGACTTAGTTCGTCAGGAAGTCCTGGGCCGTCAACACGGCGGCACCGGTCGCGTCGGTCACAGCCTGTGTATTATCGGCCAGTCCTGCATAGGTCAGCATCGCCATACCCACGACCGCAGCGGTCAGAACGACCCAATCCACGGTGACAGCGCCCGACTCGTCGGCCCGAAAGCTATTGATGAACTTAATCATACCACTCTCCATATTCCCATGCCTTGACCGCCAATGCAGCGGCTTCAGTCTTGGGTACAGTTCCACATGTTCTGACGCTGTTCTGGCGGTGGAATGGGGCAGCAGTTTGACCGGAATAGAACAGTTTTGGCACAGGTCGCCAAAGTTCCGGGCAAATGGGAGGTCGCGCAGGCCTAAATCGCGAGCATCGGAAACAACCAGCAGCAAATATCTGAATTGATTGGACTTACCGGCCCCAGATCTTTTTCACATAGTTGCGGGTCTCGCGGAATGGCGGAATGCCATTGTGCTTTTCGACCGCACCGGGTCCCGCGTTATAGGCCGCAAGAGCCAAGGGCCATTGGCCGAACTTGCGGTACTGTTCCTTGAGATACCGCGCACCCCCGTCCAGGTTCTCTGCCGGATCGTTCGGGTCAACACGCAGGTATTGCGCGGTGCCGGGCATCAGCTGTGCGAGACCGATCGCCCCTTTGTGGGAGCGGGCATTGGGGTTGAAATTGCTTTCCTGCTGCACCAGGCGCAGAAAAAGGTCCTCGGGAATGCCGTGCCGTCTGGCGGCATCACGCGCCATACCGGCATAGACGCCGGAGTACCGTCCGCGATACTGTGGAACCGGACCGTCTTCGCCGGCATCCCCCCATTTCGAGGGCGTCACAACCTTGGGCGGTTGCAACCGCACCGAGCTTTTGTACTGCTGCGCCGCGCGCGAGTCCAAAACCTTGGTTTTGCTGGAAAAGAGCGCCACACGGCTTTTGGTGGACAACACTTCTGCGCTTGCCGCGCCCGCACTCATCATTGCGGCCACACAGATCGCCGCAACAAATCTCTGTCTTGTTGTTCGCATAAAATGCTCACGCCCCACGTGGAGATTATGCAGGTGTATAGTCTGGATTTGCGTTTCACACCAGCCTTGGTTGCTCATCATTTGTTAACCACAAGGTGATGGAATGACTTCGGCGGCTTTCGCCAATAGCGGATGGCAATCTGGCAAAGCGCTGGTGTAGGGTCACACAAATGGTGCGCAGCGCCACAGATTCGAATTCAAGATGGGGGAAACATGGCCGGTTCAGTCAACAAGGTCATCATCGTCGGCAATCTCGGCCGCGATCCGGAAGTGCGCACGTTCCAAAACGGCGGCAAGGTCTGCAACCTGCGGATTGCCACGTCAGAGACCTGGAAGGACCGCAACACCGGGGAACGCAAGGAACGGACCGAATGGCACAGCGTCGCCATCTTCTCCGAACCGCTGGCCCGCATTGCGGAGCAGTATCTCAAGAAAGGCTCCAAGGTGTATATCGAGGGGCAACTGGAAACGCGCAAATGGCAGGACCAGTCCGGTCAGGACCGCTACACCACGGAAGTCGTGTTGCGCCCCTATCGCGGTGAACTCACCCTGCTCGACGGCCGCGATGGCGGCGGTGGTGGCGGCTATGGTGGCGGCAGCAGCAGCGGCGGCGGCGATTATGGCGGCGACTACGGCGGTGGCTATGGGGGCGATTATGGCGGCGGCTCAAGCGGTGGTGGCGGTGGCCCTGCCCGCGCACCGGCCCGCGACATCGACGACGAAATCCCGTTCTGACCAAAAGCGCCCCGAGGGGCGCTTTTTTCATCGTTCGGACAGCGCGTCCTGCAACAGGTGCAGCACCGTGTCAGCCGGCACCTCCGAGGTGACAAACGCCTGACCGATCCCGCGCGCGAGGATAAAGCGCAGCTGGCCGTCGATCACCTTTTTGTCCTGCCCCATGAGATCAAGCAGCGCCTGCGCATCGGGCAAGTTCCCGTCGATATCCGCAAGCGTGACCTTCATCCCCATCGTGCTGAGCATTTCGCGCACACGGCTCGGCTCTTCCTGCGAACACAGGCCAAGGCGGGAGGACAGCTCGAATGCGAGGGCACAGCCGATTGCCACGCCCTCCCCGTGCAGCAACCTGTCGGAATAGCCGGTGGCGGCTTCGAACGCGTGGCAGAACGTGTGCCCAAGGTTCAAAAGCGCGCGGTCGCCCTGTTCGGTCTCGTCGCGCACCACGATCTCGGCCTTCATTTCGACCGACCGCTTGACGGCGTAGGCCAGCGCTTCGGGATCACGGGCCGCGATGCGGGCGGCGTTCTGATCCTGCCAGTCAAAGAACGCGGCGTCGCCAAGAAGGCCGTATTTGACCACCTCGCCATAGCCTGCAAGGAAATCGCGCTTGGGCAGCGTGTTGAGCACGGATATATCCGCCAGAACCAGCGCGGGCTGGTGAAACGCTCCGATCAGGTTCTTGCCCTGAGGTGCGTTGATCCCGGTCTTGCCACCCACGGAACTGTCGACCTGCGCCAGAAGTGAGGTCGGAATTTGCACGAACCGGACCCCCCGGCGCAGCACGGCCGCAGCGAACCCGACCAGATCCCCGATCACGCCGCCGCCCAGGGCCACAACAACGTCCCGGCGTTCGACCTTCTGTTCCAGCAGCCATTCCACCGTGCGCTCGAACTGTGGCCAGCCCTTGGTGCTTTCGCCTGCGGGCAAGGTCAGGCTGACCGAGGCGATCCCTTCGGCGGCCAGCGCCGTTTCGAGTGCTTTGAGGTGCAAGTCCGCGACATGCGCATCGGTTACAATCGCAACACGGGGCCTTTTGAGCAGCGGTGTAATCTCGACGCCCGCGCGGGCCAAAGATCCGCCCCGATCCGTACATCATAGGCACGACCCTCAAGCGGGACATGGACCGTTTCAATCACTCCAGAACCTCCAGCACGTCAGGGCGCGTTTTCAGAGCGTCGATCACCCGCAACGCCATATCGTCAATCGACAAGCCTTGTTCGGACTTCACACGCAGGTCCGCCAAGGCATAGACAGGAACGCGTTCCTCATAGATCCGCTTGAGCGTGCCGAACGGGTCAGACCCCCGCAACAGCGGCCTTGTGTCCTTGTGGCGCACGCGCTGCCACAAGACGTCCAGATCGGCATTGAGCCAGACCGCGACACCCTTTTTCGAGATGATCTCGCGGTTTTCCTCAGCCATGTAAGCGCCACCGCCGGTCGACAGAACACCCTTTTCCCGCTCAATCAGTCGCGAGATGACCTGTCTTTCCTTCACCCGAAAGAACGGCTCTCCGTCGCGGGCGAAAATCTCGGGGATGGTCATGTTCGCGGCTTTCTCGATTTCGGCATCCGAATCAAGAAACGGGGCGTGCAACATGGTGGCAAGAGCTTTGCCAACGGCCGTTTTACCAGCGCCCATCATGCCGACAAGAACCACAGTTTTCTTCAGTCTTGCCTGCATTGCCCCGGACAGACCCCTTGTAACTCGGCCAAGTGCCGCCAATTTTTTGACATCCGCCGTTGAATGACGTGATCTTGTGCAAAAGGCCAGTTATAACTTGGAAAAAATAATCGAGGCAGGGCAAGGGTCGTCATGGGACGTATCATAAAGTGGCTGATCTATCTGATCATCATCGGCGCAGTCGCGCTGGTGGCTTATGCCTATGTGGGGCCGTATTTCGGCGCGGATTTTTCACCGCCGCAGACGGAAGTCAGACAACCTGTGACGCTGGATGCAGATTAAGCCAAGTCTCCTGATCCTGGCCTGCACAGCATGGCCCGCCTTCGCGCAGCAACAGCCGCAAGAACAGCCTTTGTCTGCCATCGACTGGCTTGCCGTGCCACAGAATGCAGCTCCAGTCGTTGTGGCCCCCGAAGCGAACCCGGTTGCCCAAAGCGCCACCGTTCCCGAAGTCGAGGTTCAGTCGCTTGATGCACCGGGCGTCGGCGGGGTCGGCCTTCTGCCGGGGTCGGTCACGGGTTTGCCGCCAAGTCTTTGGCTAGGCAGCTCCGAAGCCGACCTGATCGCGGCACTGGACCTTTTGCAGATTCGCCGTCCAAGCGTACCCGCGCTGACCGGGCTGTTGCACATTCTCATGCTGGCGGAAGCCGAACCACCATCCAGTGCGACGGGCGATGCGTTTCTGAACGCACGGGTGAACCTGCTCTACCGGCACGGGTTGGTGCCCCCGGCCGAAGCGCTGATGGAGCGGGTGGGTGTTCTCACGCCGCAGCTTTTTGACCTTGCCTTCGATCTGGCGCTCCTGACGGGAACGGACGAAGCGCTGTGTGCCGTTTTATCGGACGCGCCCAATCTCAGCACCGATCTGCCGACCCGGATCTGGTGCGCCACCCGCAGCGGCGACTATTCGCATGCGATCACCATTTATCAAACGGGCGTCGCATTGGGCCAATTGTCCGATCTCGACACCGAATTGCTACTGCGGTTCCTCGATCCCGAATACGCCGAAGACGCAGAGCCCATGCCGCCGCCCGTGCGCCCGACGCCTCTGCAATTCAGACTGTTCGAAGCAATCGGAGAAGCGCTGCCGACCACGCCCCTGCCCTTGTCCTTTGCCGTGGTGGAACTGTCCGGCGATTCCGGCTGGCGCGCCCAATTGCAGGCAGCGGAACGATTGGCCCGCGCGGGCGCGATTGATGGAAACCAGCTCTTGGGCGTCTATACGGCGCAAAAGCCTGCTGCGTCGGGAGGCATCTGGGACCGTGTCGATGCGCTGCAACGGTTCGAAACCGCGCTGACCCGCGGCACGCCCGACGCTGTGTCCTCGGCGCTTGAACAGGTTTGGCCGCAAATGAGGGCTGCTGGTCTTCTGGTGCCGTTCTCCAACCTCTTTGCATTGCGGCTTCAGGGACTGTCCCTGTCGGAGCGGGCTGAAACGATCGCCGCGACGGCCGGGCTGCTGTCGGATGGCTACGAGTTGGTCGCGCAAGACCTTGTCGCCAGCCCGGACCCGAACCTCGCGTTCCTTGCGTCCCTCGCGCGGGGCCAGAAGCCGACACGCCTCCCCGCAGACGTGCCCCACGCGGCGGCACTGGCCGAGGCATGGTCGGACACGGCACAAGCGCCTGGTGAACTCGCCGGATTGCCCGGGCAAAACCGCCTCGGCGAAGCGCTACTGAGCGCCATCCGAAACTTTGATGCCGGTGCCAGTGGCAATGACACGGAGCTGACCGAAGCTTTGCGTGCCTTGCGGGCCTTCGGGCTTGAAGACACCGCCCGCCGCGCGGCCCTGCAACTTGCCATCCTCGACATGGAAGGCGCGCGGCGATGAGCGACCGCCACTGGATTGCAGCCTTTCTCGATGCGCAGGCCGCAGAACGGGGTGCTGCGACGAACACCCAATTGGCCTATGCGCGGGATCTGGCGGATTTCACCGACTGGCTGTCTGGCCGAGGATCGTCGCTGACCGCCGCGCAGAAGGTGGATGTGGAAGACTACCTGGTGCATTGCGACGCGCAGGGGCTGGCGAAATCTACCCGCGCCCGACGGCTATCGGCGATCAAGCAACTCTACCGTTTTTGTTTTGAAGAGGGGTTTCGCGCCGACAACCCTGCTGTGCAAATCAGTGGACCGGGGCGCGACAAACGCCTGCCCAAAACGCTGTCCACAGAAGAGGTCGACCGCCTGCTCGAGGCCGCCGCCGCACATGGCCGCAGCCCGTCCGAACGCGAACGCAACACCTGCCTGATGCAACTTCTCTACGCGACAGGGATGCGGGTCAGCGAACTGGTCACCCTGCCCCTGTCGTCTGCCAAGGGCGACCCGAGGATGCTGCTGATCCGTGGCAAAGGCGGAAAGGAACGGATGGTGCCGCTGTCGCCCCCTGCCCGCGCGGCGCTGCGCGACTGGTTGAAAACGCGCGAGACGATGGAAGAGGACGCACGGGCGAATGGCAAAGCTGCCTCGACCTTCCTTTTCCCGTCGCGTGGCCAGTCCGGCCACCTGACGCGCCACGCCTTTTATGTGCTGATCAAGGATCTCGCCGTCGAAGGGGGCGTCTCACCCGCCAAAGTCACGCCCCACACGCTCCGCCATGCCTTTGCGACACATCTTCTGGCCAACGGGGCCGACCTGCGGGCGATCCAGACCTTTCTGGGGCATGCAGATGTCTCCACCACCGAGATTTACACCCATGTTCTGGAAGAACGTCTGAAAGAGCTGGTGCTGGATCACCACCCCATGGCCCGCGACTGACCCACAGCCCTTGAACGCGCGCGCCGCTGACCCCATAACCCTGTCAAGTTTTCATAACGTTGGATCTCATGGAACCCGCACTTCCCGCGGCAGATGCCGCCTTCTGGATCACCGCTGCCGCCATTCTTGGTCTTCTGGTCCTGTCGGCCTTTTTCAGTGGCTCGGAAACCGCGCTGACCGCCGCGTCACGGGGCAAATTGCGGACAATGTCCGACAAGGGGTCCAAAGGTGCGGATCGCGCGCTCCGGATCACCGAGGACAATGAACGCCTGATCGGGTCGGTCCTTCTGGGCAACAACCTTGTCAACATCCTAGCCACATCGCTGGCGACGGCGCTGTTCACGCGGCTTTTCGGCGAATCCGGTGTGGCGCTGGCAACGCTGGTGATGACGGTGCTGGTGTTGGTCTTTGCCGAGGTGCTGCCCAAGACCTACGCCATCACCAATCCCGAAACCGCCGCGAGCCGTGTGTCGCCGGTGATTCAGCTGGTCATCACGGTCTTTTCCCCCATCGTCAGCGCGGTCCGGGTTCTGGTGCGGGGCGTGTTGAGCATCTTCGGTGTCAAGACCGACCCTGACAGCCACATCCTTGCCGTGCGCGAGGAAATCGCCGGAGCCCTGCAACTGGGCCATTCCGAGGGTGTGGTCGAAAAGGAAGACCGCGACCGTATTCTGGGTGCGCTGGACCTCAGCGAACGCACCGTGGAAGAAATCATGCTTCACCGGTCGGGCATCGAGATGATCGACGCCGACAATGATCCGCAGGACATCCTGCGCCAATGTCTGGAGTCGAACCACACCCGACTGCCTGTGTTCCGGGGCGACCCGGAGAACATCATCGGGGTGGTGCATGCCAAGGACCTGTTCCGCGCCATGTACCGCTTCATGCAGGAAAGCGACAAACCCGCCGAGGCGATGAGCAGTTTCAAATTCGCCGACGTGGCGATGAAGCCATACTTCATCCCCGACAGTACATCGCTTGACGACCAGATGCGCCAGTTTCTGCGCCGGCGTACGCATTTTGCGCTGGTGGTGGATGAGTACGGGGCCTTGCAGGGGCTGATCACGCTTGAGGATATTCTCGAAGAAATCGTGGGCGAGATCACCGACGAGTTCGACCCGGATGGCGCGCATGCCGTCAAGCGCAGCGACGATGGCAATTACTGGATCGACGGCTCGACGACGATCCGCGACCTCAACCGGGCGCTGGATTGGACGCTGCCCGACGAAGAGGCCAACACCGTTGCAGGCCTTGTGATCCACGAGGCACAAATGATCCCGACCATCGGGCAGGTCTTCAGCTTCCATGGTTTCCGCTTTGAAGTGGTGGCACGCGAGAACAACCGCATCACGGCGCTCAAGATCAGGCCATTGGCGGCAGAGTGACCCAAGGTGCTGCAAACGCGCAGGCGCGTTTGGCGTTTCCGTTGACGGAAACGCATTGGGGGGTCGTCCATTGATGCGCCATTGGTTCAAGCCCTATGGACGACGCCCCCGCCCGCCTTCGGCGGCCTCCCCCAAAGTATTTAGAAACCAGAGAAGATCAGGCGCGCAGCCTTGTTCCCTCGGGGTCGAAAGGTGGTCGGTCAAGGATCACAGCCCGATGTGGGCGGCCCAGAACCATCACCTCGACCTCTTCACCGGGTCTGCCGTGTTTGACGAATGCAAGCGCCAGCGACTGGCCGACATGGTACCCGTAGGCCCCTGAACTGACCCGCCCGATGCCGACACCATCCTTGAAGATCGGCTCGCCGCCAGTGGCATCGGCGTTGGACGCTTCCGTATCCTCGGCATTCAGCGCCAAAAGCACCATGGTTTCGCGCGCGGGTTTTGTCATGTTGGCCAATGCCGCGGCGCTGTTCAGATAGGGTGTGTCGCTGCGGCACAGGCGGTCCAGCCCGCATTCCTGCGGCCAGTATTCGGGGCTGTATTCCCGGCCCCATGATCCGTAGCCCTTTTCCATACGCAGGCTCATCAAGGCACGGCTGCCCACCGGGGCTGCGCCGAACTCGACACCGGTTTCAAGAAGGGCTGTGTAGAGCGTCTGCTGATCCTCGGCGCGGCAATGCAGCTCCCAGCCCAGATCGCCGGTAAAGGACACGCGCAGGGCCATCACCGTCACGCCTGCAATCTCGATCCAGCCAGAACGCATGAACGGCCAGTCTGCCGTGTCGAGCGACGTGTTCGTCAGATGTTGGATCAGATCGCGGGATTTTGGCCCCGCCACGTTGAAGCCACACCACTCATTGGTCAGGCTTTCGAAGAGAGTGCCGTCAGGCAGCGGCACCGCGTCGTAGAAGCGTTTCTGGTAACGCTCGGCCATGCCGGAGCTGATGATCCAGAATTCGTCTTCGGCCAGCTTTGTGACCGTCGCATCCCCCGCGATGCCGCCGCGTTTGCCGATCAGCGGCGTTAGGCAGGACCGCCCGACCTCTTGCGGCATCCGGTTGGCGAAGACGGCATTGAGCCAAGCCTCGGCCCCCGGCCCTGTCACGCGGTACTTGGCGAAGTTCGAAATGTCGATGATCCCGGCTTTGTCCCGAAGCGTGCGGGCCTCCTGCCCCACCACATCCCACCACGGTTGGCGGGTGAAGCCTGCGCTGTCCGCCACGTTTTTGGAATAGTACAGCGGGTGTTCCCAACCGTAGTTCAGGCCGAACACCGCGCCCATGTCTTTTTGCATCTCGTAGACCGGGCGCGTCCGCACGGGACGACCAGCCGCGCGTTCCTCACCGGGGAAGTGGATTTTGAACCGATGCGCGTACTGGTCGCCCACCCGCGCCTTGGTGAATTTGGCATCCGCCCAATCGCCAAAGCGCGCGATGTCCCAGGCGAACATATCGTACTGCATCTCGCCTTCGATGATCCATTGCGCCACCATCAGGCCCATACCGCCGGATTGCGAAAACCCCGGAATGATGCCGTTGCAGCAGAAATAGCCCGGTTTTTCGGGCACCGGACCCAGCAGCACATTGCTGTCCGGCGACCAGATCATCGGGCCGTTGATCACCCGCTTGATCCCGGCTGTGCCCACGGCGGGCACGCGGTCGATCGCGCGCATCATGTTGGGTTCGATCCGTTCCAGGTCATCGGCAAAGAGTTCATGCCCGAAGCCCTGCGGCGTGCCATCCTCGGCCCAGAAGCGCACGTCTTTTTCATAGGCTCCGACCAGCAGGCCCTTGCCCTCCTGCCGCAGGTAGTATTCGCCGTCCCGGTCTGCGACCGAGGGCAGACGGCGGTCCATTGCTTCGATCTCTGCGATGGCCTCGGTCACGAAGTACTGATGTTCGGTGGGCAAAAGCGGCAGTTTGATCCCTGCAAGCGCAGCCACCTCACGGCCCCAGAGACCAGCCGCGTTGATCACCCAATCCGTACGGATGTCGCCTTTGGGCGTCCGGACGATCCATGTGCCGTCGGTTTGCTGCTCGGTCGCTGTGACAGGAGTGAACCGGTGGATCTCGGCCCCCTGCTGGCGCGCGCCTGCGGCATAGGCGGCGGTCACGCCCGACGGGTCCACATTGCCGCCGTCGGGTTCATACATGATGCAGCGGATGCCGTCGAAGTTCACCAGCGGGTGCAGCGCCTCGGCCTGGGCGCGGCTGACCTCGTGGAAGTTCATGCCGTAGAGCTTGGCCTTGGCTGCTTGCAGGCGCAGTTGGTGTTCGCGAGCTTCGGTCTGGGCAAGGTAAAGCGATCCGGGCTGGAACACGCCGCAGCTTTGGCCGGTCTCGGCCTCAAGCTGGTTGTAGAGGCTCATCGTATAGTGCTGGATCCGGCTGATGTTCGTGCTGTCATGCAGCCCGTGAATGTTGGCCGCGGCATGCCATGTGCTGCCACTGGTCAGCTCATCGCGTTCCAAGAGCACGACATCGGTCCAGCCCAATTTTACCAAATGGTATAAAATCGAACAGCCGATGACGCCGCCTCCGATGACAACGGCTTGAGCGTGGGTTTTCATGGGTCACCTTGGATGTCGTTTTAGGGCAGCCTGCGGCCTATCAGCTCGCGCCACTCGTCCAAACCCGACATATCCCGTCGCAGTATGGTCATCTAGACCAGCTCGGGACGGCGGTGCGATGCCAGTAGCAATGGATAGGAAGATCGGCAACCATGGAGGTGAATTTCAGACAGGAGTCGGACATGGCGAACCTCAAGGCACGGCTGCGCGATACGGAGGACAGGATGCTGTTCTACGTCTGCACGATACCTTCCGCTGTGGTCAGTCAGGCTGTCGCCGCAGCAGGAGCAGATGCGGTCATCATCGATATGGAACATGGCGCGCTGGACCACGCCAGCGTACATGCCATGATCGCCGCCACTGCTGGAACAAAATGCGCCCCGCTGGTCAGGGTGGCCGAGAATGACACCACGCAAGTCAAGCGGATGCTGGACCTTGGGGCCGAAGGCATCGTGTTCCCGTTGGTCCGTACCGTTGATGATGCACGCCGCGCGGTGGCATCCCTGCGCTATCCGCCCAACGGCACACGCGGCTTTGGTCCTTTCATCGCCCAGTCCCGCTGGGGATCTTCAATGCCGACCTTCGCAGCGGATACCGAAGACAAGTTGGTCTGTTGTCTGCTGATCGAAACCGCCGAGGCTATCGAAAACATCGATAACATTCTTGCAGTCGAGGGCGTCGATTGTGCGGTAACAGCGCTGTTCGACCTGACCGTCGACCTAGGCGTCATGGGACAGTTCACCCATCCCAAATTGCTGGAAGCAATCGGCAAAATCGAAGAGGCGGCGCGTAAGAACAATGTCCCGCTGATCAGCAACATAACCTCGTCTGAACATGCAAAAGAGCTTTTCGCCAAGGGGTATCGCGGGATCGGCGGGTTCGATGTTCTGGCACTTCGGGCAAATGCCACGGACCTTTGCAAACTGTTGGACTGACAATCGAGGATGCCGGGCCGCTTGCGACATGAGGTGTCGGTAACGGACAGGCTTGGCGCAGTACTGCACAACAGATTTGCGACAAACGTTCAGAGGGGCTCGAAATGAAAACCACCACTCGTGTCTGTGTCATTGGCGGCGGCGTCGTCGGAGTGTCCGTTCTCTATCACCTGACCAAGCTCGGCTGGTCGGACGTGATGCTGGTAGAACGGTCCGAGCTGACCTCGGGGAGCACCTGGCACGCGGCGGGCGGGTTTCACACGCTGAATGGCGACACCAATATGGCCGCGCTGCAGGGCTATACGATCCGGCTGTACAAGGAACTCGAAGAGATCACCGGCATGTCCTGCGGGCTGCACCATGTGGGCGGCATCACGCTGGCCGACAACCGCGACCGGTTCGACATGCTGCTCGCCGAACGGGCCAAGCACCGCTACATGGGATTGGATACACAGATCGTCGGGCCGGAGGAGATCGCGAAGATCGCGCCGATCACCAATCTGGAGGGTATCCTTGGCGCCTTGTACGATCCGCTCGATGGGCACCTTGATCCGTCGGGTACAACCCATGCCTATGCCAAGGCCGCGCGGATGGGTGGGGCCACCATCGAAACCCATGTGATGGTGCAGGAAACCACGCAGCGCCCGGACGGGACATGGAACGTCGTGACCGACAAGGGCACCATCCATGCCGAACACGTGGTCAATGCGGGTGGTCTTTGGGCGCGCGAAGTGGGCGCGATGGCGGGCGTTTACCTGCCGCTGCATCCGATGGAACACCAGTACATCGTCACCGACGAGATCGCGGAGATTTACGAACGGGACAGCGAGCATCCGCATGTGATGGACCCGGCGGGCGAGTCCTATCTGCGTCAGGAGGGGCGCGGGCTCTGCATCGGGTTCTACGAACAGCCCTGCCGGCCCTGGGCGGTGAATGGCACGCCGTGGACCTTTGGGCATGAGTTGTTGCCCGACGATTTCGACAAGATCGAGGACAGCATCGCCTTTGCCTACAAGCGCTTCCCGGTGCTGGAACGCGCGGGCGTCAAATCGGTGATCCATGGGCCGTTCACCTTTGCGCCGGACGGCAACCCGCTGGTTGGCCCGGTGCCAGGACTGCGCAATTACTGGTCGGCCTGCGGTGTCATGGCGGGCTTCAGCCAGGGTGGCGGGGTCGGCCTGATGCTGGCGCAGTGGATGATCGAAGGGGAATGTGAGCGCGATGTGTCGGCGATGGATGTTGCGCGGTTTGGGGATTGGATCAGCCCCGGCTACACCCTGCCCAAGGTGATCGAAAACTACCAGAAACGCTTTTCCGTCAGCTACCCGAACGAAGAGCTGCCCGCCGCGCGGCCCAACCGCACGACGATGATGTATGACATCTTCGACGACATGGGCGCGGTCTGGGGCGCGCAGTTCGGGCTGGAGGTGGTCAACTATTTCGCAGAAGGGGATGAAGCGCGGTATGAAACCCCGTCTTTCCGCCGCTCGAACGCATGGGAGGCCACTGCGCGCGAGGTGAAGGCCGTCCGTGAAGCTGTTGGAATCAATGAGGTTCAGAACTTCGGCAAGTACGAAGTGACGGGGCCGAACGCGCGCGAGTGGCTCGACCGCGTTATGGCAGGTCGGGTGCCGAAACCGGGGCGGTTGTCGCTCACGCCTATGCTGTCGCACAAAGGCCGGCTGATCGGAGATTTCACCATCTCGTGCCTGTCGGACACCCATTTCCAACTCACTGCCAGCTACGGCGCGCAGGCCTATCACATGCGCTGGTTTGAACAGAACGCTACCGAGGGCGTCACCGTCCGCAACGTGTCGGATCAGCTCACCGGGTTCCAGATCGCGGGGCCGAATGCCCGCAAGGTGCTGGAGGCTGTCACACGCGATGCGACGGACCTCAAGTTCATGGATGTACGTCCGATGACCGTCGGCATGACGCCCTGCCTTGTGCAGCGGGTCAGCTATACGGCTGGTCTGGGGTACGAGATCTACTGCGAACCAGTGGCGCAGCGGCAGTTATGGCACACGCTGTGGACGGCCGGTCAGGAGTTTGGCATGCGCCCCTTCGGCATGCGCGCGATGATGTCGCTGCGGCTGGACAAGTTCTTTGGGTCTTGGCTGTCTGAGTTTTCGCCGGATTACACACCCGGAGAGACCGGACTGGACCGCTTTATCGCGTGGTCAAAGAATGCCGATTTCATCGGACGGGTCGCCGCTGAGGCCGAACGCGCCAATCCGCCGGACCGGGTGCTGTGCGCATTTGAGGTGGCCGTAAACGATGCCGATGTGAACGCCTATGAGCCGATCTGGATCGATGGGGCTGTGCAGGGCTTCTGCACGTCGGGCGGCTATTCGCACCATGCGGGCAAATCCATCGCACTGGCCCTGATCCCCCGCAGCTATGCACAGGACGGTCAAAAAGCGCAGATCGAGATATTGGGCGAGATGTGTGACGCGACGCTCATCACCACTCCCCTCTACGACGCTGACGGGGCGCAAATGCGCGGCTAGACTGAGGGCATGACCCAGATAACACTTGTGATTCCCGCAGCCGGGGCCAGCCGCCGGATGGGCGACCGTGACAAATTGCTGGAACCTGTGGACGGAAACCCCCTTTTGCGCGGCGTTGCAGAACGGGCTTTGACGGTGAGCGGGGATGTGATCGTCACCCTGCCCTCGCTCACCCATCCGCGCGCGGGCGTCTTGGAGGGTTTGTCGGTTCGGCAAATCCCGGTGCCCGATGCAACAGATGGCATGTCCGCCTCTTTACGGCGCGCCGGAGCCTTGGTGCCGGACACGGCTGAAGGTGTGATGATCTTGCCAGCCGACATGCCCGACCTCACGGAAGACGATCTGCGCCATGTTATACAGGCGTTCAGCGATGCCAGCGGCGCGTTTCTGGTTCAGGCGACTGGCGCCGATGGCACGCCGGGTCACCCGGTCGTTTTTCCCACAGACCTGATGCCGGAGTTCCAGAACCTGACCGGAGACGCGGGTGCGCGGGCGATCCTGCAGGCCAACCGCCACCGTTTGATCCGTGTCGCTCTACCCGGCGAAAACGCGCTGACCGATCTGGATACGCCCGACGCGTGGACGGTTTGGCGGGCAAACAACCCTGACCGGTGATTGTGGATAAGTTTGCGGACAAAAAAATGGGACGGCTCTCCCCAACCGTCCCATTCTGTCCAATCGCTGCCACTTTCGGGCGCAATCGGCTATAAATTCGCCGATACTTTAGTCGGTGAGCAAGACACTACTCAAGAAACACTTCAAAGCAAGTCAAAAATGACCGTTTTGTGACCAAGCACTTCGATGACCACCGGATCGCTGACGTCAGGGAACGCGCCATTCTCCAGTCCAGTTGTCGTCCGCGCTAAAAACAGCGCGTCTGTGCGGATCGATCAACTGCATGAGTTCAATCGATTCGATTTGGCAGATCAGCACCGTGAACCAGTCGCGACTGGCGAGCTTGGTGTATGCATGGGCATTTGGGATCGGAGTGCCGGGCTTCGGGGATGCGCCGTAAGCGATGCGCGAACCATCTGGCACGTTTTGCCAGCGATCACCGACATCCTCGCCTTGATGAATGGACACGCGTGTGGATAACCTCAGTTGCAGTTTGGCTTTTTCATCCCAGACCATCAGTTGAGCGCGAGGGTTGGCACACAGCGACGTGACCTTGTCCGACCCACCGTCGGTGTGGACTTCGACGGTGCCATCGCGTCGGCTGGCCCCCCGCAGAACAACCGTGCGAGCTTCGGGCGCACCTTCAGGCGATACGGTGGCAAAGACCGGGTGGCGCGCAGCAGCATGCCGGTCCACCACGCCGCGCGTCAGGCGTTGCCAGCCGAGGTCGAGAAAGGCGGCAAGGTCTTGCGGGTCACTCATAGCCTGTCATCTCCAGATAGCCGCGCCCCGTATGAGAGCCTTGGACGGTGACCGGCCCTTCCCAATAGGGAATGGACACCGCCATCCAGGCATCGGGGTTCAGAGCGGTGACGGTGACGTCGATGCCCTTGTCAGGTAGTTGCACCGCCCATTCCGTTGGCACCTCTCGCCCGGCAACGTCGTGCCAGGTCACAGGCTGCGCCGCGAAGGCCCCGTCAGGATAGGCCGTTGTCATGCCATCCGGCGCGATCCATGTGGCCGAGGAGAACGACGTGCCATCGTCCTCGCGCAGCAGGAAGCCCATCAACTTGTCTCCGCTTTCGAAGGAGAGCGAGAACCAGTCCCAGCCCGATTGGCTGTCCGCCAAGGGTTGCGACGACCATTCCCGGTCGAGCCATGCCGACCCAGTGACAGGCACGTCGCCTGTTGGCAGGGTCAGTGTGCCCGTCACCTCGTAAAACGGTTGAGAGTAATAATAGCTGGCCTGCCCTTGCGCTGACTTGACCGAAAACCCACCCTCGCCGTGAAAGACCAGTGGCCCATTGGCTTGCAAGCTAAGGTCATAGGCAAAGGCTTGACCACGCGCGGTCAAGCGCAGGTCGTCGAAGGACGGTCCTGCCATCTGCCAATCGTCGATCCATGCTGCAAAAGGCTCCACCGTGACACCCGCCTGCCCGATCCCGCCGCGTGCGATGCGTTCGGCCACAAGATGCCTGTCGGGCGTGGTAACGGCAGCATGGGCGAACCAGACCTGCGGATCGGACCAGCCCTCGCGTGTTTCGGGTGCCAAGGCAGACCGGAACAACGTCCACTGGATGCCATAGGCGGTGCCGTCGGGCCCGGTGAGGTTGGCGGTCAGATACCACCATTCGATCCGGTAGTCGGGATGCGCGCCATGATCCTGCGGGAAATCGAACACCGGGTTGGGTGTCGGAACGGCAAAGCCATCGGCATCGGTGCCCAGCCCTGCAAATCCCTGCGCGGCTACCTGAAGCGGCAGCCACAGAATCAAGAGAAGCGCCCTAGCGATCATTGGCGAACACCTTGAGCAGAGCCGATGGCGGCGTGCGCGCCAACCGGATGGCCGGCCAGAGCGCGGCCAGCGCCGCCGCGAGCAGTGCGAACAGGGTCAGCAGCGCATAATGGCCGGGGAAGAGATAAATCGGGAGTTTCCAGCCAAATGCCTCGACATTGACATAGGAGAGCAGCACCCAAGCCAGCATCAACCCGAGCGGAATTGCCAGAAGGGTTGTGACCATCGCAAGCACCACGGCGCGGATCAGTTCAAGTTGCCCCAGTTTGCGCCGGGTCAGCCCCAAAGCCCAAACAGGGGCAAGCTGCGGCACCCGGATCGACGCAAGGGTGAGTAGGCTCATCAGGATGGCGAATGCGGCGACCGCGAGTGTGAGAATGTTCAAAGCGCCCGTGACCGTGAAGGTGCGTTCGAACACGCCCAAAGAGAACGCCTTGATCCGCGACTGATCGGTGATGGCGGTTTCGGGCAAACCGTATTCTGCCGTCAACCTGTCACGCAGCGCGGTCGGATCGTCTGTGCGCACCCCGAAAGAGGTCGCCACAAGATCCGGATACAGGTCGCGGAACACAGTTTCCGAAATCAGCGCCTGTCCCAGCGGGTTGCCGTAATCGGCCACGATGGCGGCAATCGGCAAAATCAGGTTTGACGAGATGACCAAGCGGTCCCCGGTCCAAACATCCGCACGACGGGCCAGTTGCTCACTGACCACAACTGCGCGACCGTCCTCAACCCGATCCCAGACATTGGGCGTGTCCTCAAGAAACAGCCAGTTTTCTCTGTAGGTCGGACCCACGCGGACACCGAACAGGTCGGTGGGCACGCCAGCGATCTCGGTCTCGGTCGACAGGAGCGGCAGAACCTCGCGGGCCTCAGACAGCAAGATCGCTTCGACTTCCAGACTCTGCGCCTCGTCTTCCACACGGATGAACAGTTCGGGTGCCAGCCGTTGATCAAGGAAATCGACAAAGGTCACACGAAAGCTCGACACCATCGTGGACACGCCCACATTCGCCGCCGTTGCCAGCAAGAGCGCCATCAAGGCGAGGCTCAACCCCGGCACCTGTTGGCGCGTGTCGGCCCAGAACCATTGCCACATCGCAGAGCGCGCGCGCTGGTTTGCGAACCAGACCGCCCCACGCAGCAAGAGCGGCAGGATCAGAGCGGCACCGATCAACAGGCAGGCCAAGAGCGCGAAAGCAAGGGTCAGGCCCCGCCCCCAGATCGCGATAGCGCCGCCCACGACAAAGAGCAGCGCCGCCAACGCGCCAAGCCGCCAAGCGGTTTCCCCCGAGGCGACAGCCCAGGCCCGTGGCCGCGCACTGGCCAGTATCGGCATCTTCGCAATCTTCCAAAGTGCGCCTGCGGCAGCTAAACCGGTGCCGACAACCGCGATTGCCATACCCGAAAGCCACCATTCGGACCGCAATTGCAACGTGCCCGCAACCGACGCGCCATAAAGCCCCTGAAGGGTCGCGGCCACGTTTGGCAAAAGAACGGCTGCGATCACGTATCCCAGAGCCACCCCAATGGCGCCAGCCAGCAGCGCGAACACCACCAACTCCGAAATTATCAACCCAATCAGTACATTGAGCGGCACTCCTAAAGCGCGGAGCGTGCGGACCATGCTGCGGCGCTGTTCAAAGGCGAGGCTGATGGTGCCGTGTACGATGAAGATGCCAACGGCAAAACTGAGCAAACCGAAGGCGGTCAGGTTCAGGTGAAAGCTGTCTGTCAGCCGGTTTGCGCCCGTATCCTGCGCTGGCTGGCGGACAAGGCTGGGCGCAACCTCTGCCAAAGAAGGCAGACCAATCGGTTGTGACTGTGCGATGATGAGGCGGCTGAGCGTGCCCTCTGCTGACAGGAGGGTCTGCGCCACACCGATATCCGACAGCGCGACACCCGGCGCGATGCTTGGGTCGGCGATGACCCGCTGTGACACCGTCCCTTCAAGCGCCTTTGCCACATCCGGTGCTGCGAACAGAACGCCCCGCGTCAGGAAATCGTCGAGGTTGGAGTCATCCTGCATCCCCACGGGCGCGATGGTGCCCGGTGCGGTCAGTGGATCGAGGCCGACCAGACGCACGCTGCCCGCCTCAACGCGCAACCGGCCCTCAATCACGGGCGATACCTGCCACCCGGCACGGCGCAGCGCGATATAGGTGGATTGGTCAATCCTCTCGCCAGTTCGGAGCAAAAGCTGGTCGAACTGCCCTTCACCCAAAGTGGCCGCTGCCGCGTCATAGCTCGCGCGCGCCTCGGCATTGATGGCTTGCACACCAGACCACAGCGCGGTTGCCAAAGCCAGCCCTGCAATCATTGCAAAGAATTGCAACCGGTTGCAGCGCCAATGGGACAAAAGGGCTGTCAGCGCGGTTGGGATCACACCACGTGTCCCTGGCTGAGGTTCACATGGCGGCTCATCCGGCGCGCCACGCTTTGGGAATGGGTGACGATCAACAAAGCCGCGCCGGTTTCGCGTACAAGGCGCAGCATTTGCCCCAGCACTTCGGATGAGGTGGCTTCGTCGAGATTGCCGGTCGGTTCATCCGCAAGCACAAGCTTGGGCCGGGCCGTCAAGGTACGGGCGATGGCGACGCGCTGTTGTTGACCGCCAGACAGGGCCTCGGGGTATTTGTTCAGATGTTCGGTCAGGCCAAGCGCCTTGGACAGCCGCGCCGCTTGGTCGGCATCAAAGGCACCTGCCAGGCGCGCCTGAAACGCGATATTCGCTTCGACCGTCAGCGACGGGATGAGATTGAACTGCTGAAAGATCACACCCACGTCGGACCGCCGAAGTGCGGCCCTGTCAGTGTCGTTCATCGTGGTGATCTCGCGACCGCCGACGGTGATAGACCCGCTGTCGACGCGGTCCAGCCCCCCGATGAGATGCAGAAGCGTGCTTTTGCCCGAGCCGGACTCTCCGGTCAGGGCAAGTGTTTCCCCACGCTCAAGCGACAACGACACACCGCGCAGCACGGGCGCGTCCCCATCCGCTGCGGGAAAGGATTTGGTCACGTCTTTGACAGTCAACACCATGTGCCTGAGCTATCACGCGGTACGGAAAGGAAAAGCCCGGACGTATAAAAAGCACCGCCGCACTTTGCCGCGTGTGATTGCGGTGCTACCTCGGGTGCCATGAGTGCGTTTATCCTATCACCAGAAACGGTCTGGAATCCCAAAGCGCTTGAGACCGGATCGGTCCCACGCAAGGTGCTTCATCGCATCGCGTTCCTGCCCAAGGGCGGTGGCGCGGCGCTGTCTGCGCGGGTGATTATCGAGAACGAGCCGCTGCGCTATTTCATTGCCTTGTCGCCCTTCGTGGTCGCCATGTTCATCTGGCGCGATCTGGCCTTACCGATTTCGCAGGCTCCGGTGGCGATGATCATCGTGATCGGCTTTTTCGAGATGAAGGTGCTGCGGGTCTCGGCCGAAAAGCGCAAGACGCTGATGGACGAGGACGAGGCTGCACGAGCGCTGGATACATTGAATTTCCGCGCGCGGCGGGTGCTGACCAAGCTGGCCGCGCTGCGGGGGCAGACCAGCGGCGAATTGATGCTGGTGGTCGAGCAGTCAGAACTGGCGCATATCACCCCCCTGACACTCGTGTCGGTGCAGACCCGCGAGGGCAAGCCGCGCATCCTGCCTTTGGCGCCGGAGGAACGGGATTTGATTTCGGCTGAGCTTTTTGATTCCGAGTTCACCGAACGGATGCTGCACAGGGCGAACCTGCGCGAAGACGTGTTTTTGCGATTCGTAAGCTTTGATGCGCGGGGCGTCTCGGGTCATGCCCGGTTGGCGGCCTTGCTGGACGGACCCGCACCGCAGGAGGCCCCGGCATGAGCGTGAACGCGCAGACCGTTTCCGCAGGCGATGCATTGGAAGTGTTGCAAGCAGCTTGGGAGGCGCAGCGCAGCGGTGCACTGACCGCATTGTGGATGCTGCATGGCAAGCCCGGTGTGGGCAAAACGCAGCTTGTCCAGACGCTTGCAACCCAGATCGGTGCGCAGCTTTACGATATCCGGCTGACAACGATTGAACCGCAGGATCTGCGCGGCCTGCCCTATTACGATCACGAAACCCGCAAAACGCTGTGGTATCGGCCCGAGGATTTGCCAGATCAGCCAGACGTGCCTGCTGTGCTGTTTCTGGACGAGTTGACCGCAGCCTCGCCCTATCTGCAGCCCACGGTTTACGGGTTGCTGCAAGAACGGCGCGTCGGGCGACATACCCTGCCCGACAGCGTATTCATCGTCGCTGCGGGCAACACGGTCGAAGACGGCGCTGTAGCCTACGAGATGGGCACGGCCCTGTCGGACCGATTGGTACATCTTCATGTGACCGCCAACGCCAAGGACTGGCTTGAGAGATATGCGGTAGATCACTCTCTGCACCTGGCGGTCACGGCCTTCCTGCGGTCGCGACCTGATCTGCTGGACACCACCGAGGACAGCTTGCGGCGTGGTGAGATGATCGCCTGCACGCCCCGGTCGTGGGAACGGGTGAGCCAGATCATGCAGGCGGTGACCGACCGCCGTATTCGGGGCACGATGGTGGCGGGAACCATCGGCGTGGCCCCGGCTGCCGAGTTTGCCCGCGTGGCGGATGAACTGGATGCGATGGTGACGGTGCAGGACATGCTCGCCACCCCGCGTGGACAGCGGATGGACCTATATCCCGAATCTCTGAACGGGCTGGTCGGGCTGATCTATGGGTTGGTTGCCCAGACCGATGCCGACACGATCCGCGATGTGATTGACGTGATGGCGGATATGCGCACGCTGAAATCCGAACAAGTGCAGGCGCTGCCCTTGGGCGAATTATCGAGCTTTGGATTCGAGCTCTTGATCCGCAAAGCGCTGGCGCAGGGTCTGCACGAGGCGTTCCGGGGATCGGAGGCTTACGCCGATTATGCCAAGGCGCGGGCCGAGGTCGGGGCGCTGTAGTCCGGTGTCAGGGCAACACAGCCGACGCGCGCGAATGGCTTTGGCCCAGATGGGTGACGTGGACCCGGCAATAGCCGCGCTGGCGCTTTGGTGCACGCATCGAGACCATGATGGAACGACGGAAACCGATGGAGAGACAATATATTACGGGCCGTCCTTCACGCAACTATCGCCACCCGAACAGATCGGTCTTGCGGCGCATCATGTGCTGCATGTCGCACTCCGCCATTCCGCGCGTCAGGCGGACATGGCGGCACGACTGGGGCGCAGGTTCAAGCACAAGCTTTACACGCTGGCGGCAGATGCCATGGTCAACGAGGCGCTGCTGGCGGGGGGACATGCGCTGCCCCGTCCCGCCGTCCGCGCAAAAGAGCTGATTGACCTGCTGCCGGGCCTCGATACGGTCGCGCCAAACATCCTGACCGAGTGGGACACCGACCGTCTGTACCACGCACTTGCGGCACCGTTGGACGGCGACCCGTCTCAGGTGAACCCGGCGGTCGAAGATTACATGCTCAAACGTCGGTTCGCACCGGATCTGTCCAGCAAAGGATCGTTTGAAACCGAAAGCGATGTGTGGGCCACACGGGCCGAACAGGCTTTGGAGTTGGGACGCTCGGCAGGTGTCGGCATCGGTCCTGCTTTGATCCGGTTCGGGGACCTGCCGAACTCCGCTGTCCCTTGGGAACGGCATTTGCGGCGTCTGTTGCTCAAGGCCGTCAGTGACGTCCCGCGCCTGTCCTATAAACGCCCTGCCGCACGCTGGGTTGCGCAAGAAGCTTTGGCTCGTGCGGCAGGCGCCCCATCCCCTGCATTTCAGGCCGGATTGGCCCGCGACCAGCGCCGCCCACGGATCGTGATCGCCCTCGACACGTCAAGTTCGGTGACCGACACGCAATTGGACCTCTTCGCGGCCGAAGTCCTTGGCATCCGGCGGCGCAGCGAAGCTGAGTTGCACCTTTGGGGGTTCGACACAACGCTGCACAGCCAGACACGGCTCGAAAGCGCCGATGCGTTGCAGCAACTTCAGATCCGACGCGGCGGAGGGACAGATTTCGCGCCCGTGTTCGACATGTGCCGCAGGTTCGATTCGTCGCTGTTGATCGTCCTGACCGACCTTGATGCGCCATTGCCTCCGGCCCCGCGACATGAGGTGATCTGGGCCGTCCCCTCGCCGGTGCCCCGGCCTCCGGCTTACGGAGCATTGATCCTCATGACACGATAGCGCGGGAGCGGCTGCCAAAACCTTTGCCGGACAGACCATATAGGCGTAGCGTGATCCCAGAGCGACCCAAAGCGACGGAGGAGACCATGACCATGCGCAGCTTTCGCTACGGCCTCGCCCTGTTTCTGACGGTCCTGTCTGGCGCCGCCACTGCGCAGGACGGCAATGTCACAATGGGACAGCAGATCGCCGAGGAATATTGCGTGGCCTGTCACGTGATCGACCGCGGCGGCCCCTTCAAACTGGAGCCTCCCAGCTTTGCTGCCATCGCGGTCTATCGGTCGGCCGAGCAGATCCGAGCACGGATTGAGCAACCGATTCATGCCGCTATGCCGCGCTACACCCAGTACATGATCGGCGGCAATATCGACGACATGGTCGCCTATATCACCTCGCTCGAGGATTGAGCGGATACAGCAATCACCAAGACGCCGCTTTGACGGCGCGCTTCATGTAACCGAGATGGAAACGACGCGGCATATGCGTCAGACCAGCGAGTGACCCTTGATTGAAAACCTTAAATTGCCGACTTACGAGAGTTATGATGACATGCTGGCCTGTGGCGCCTGGACCGCAGGTCTGGACGACCTCAATACGCATCTGGCCAACACGCTGTCACTTTGGGGGCAGCACGTTGAACTCAATGGCAACCTTTTCTATGCGCATCGAGATCCGGACTATCAGCACAAGGGTCTTCTCGAACGGTTCGATGGCAAGCGGAGGAACCTGTTTTGGCTCGCCCGCCAATCGGCGCATCTGTTCGAAGTTGGCGTGAACGGCGGTCACAGCCTTTACCTTGCTCTGTCAGCGAACCCGACTCTGCGCGTGACCGGGGTGGATATCTGCAAGCAGCTGTCCCCGACCTGGGCGCGTGTCGACATCTATGTGCCTGCGGCCTTTGCCTGGTTGAGACATGCCTTCCCCGGGCGTTGCCGTTTTATCACCGGGAACTCGCTGGTCGAACTGCCGAAATACGCGGACGAAAACCCGTCCGAGACCATTGACCTTCTGCATCTGGACGGGTCGAAAGACACGCATCTGCGCGAATTTCTGGCGTTGAAGCCGTTGATGCCAAAAGGCGCATTTCTGTTGCAGGACGACACGAACATGGGGCCTGTTCGCATGTCCATGCGCCAAATCCTTCAGCTTGGTCTGGCGGAAAGAGTTGATGCCGATCACCCCAGCCTGCTGGATTTGCCCGGCCACAAGGTTCTTCTCGTGACGTGACGCGACACGGTTGAAAAGGTCTTATGAGGTGGTGCCCAAGGCGAGACTCGAACTCGCACGCTGTTGCCAGCGGGGGATTTTGAATCCCCTGCGTCTACCATTCCGCCACTTGGGCCTCGCGCAATCCCTACCCAAGCTCATTCTCCTCGTCCAGCGCAAAAATGCATGTCAAAGCTGTGGACTTGACCCGTCCAGCCGTGCGTGGTCTTAGCCAGACAACCCGCATTCGGAGCCATCATGCTGCAGCGCCTGTACCAGTGGACCATGTCCTTGGCCGACCATCCCCGCGCCCTTTGGGTGCTTGCGGTTGTGGCCTTTGTCGAAAGCTCAGTTTTTCCGATTCCGCCTGACGTTTTGATGATTCCGATGATCCTTGCGCGGCCGTCGCGGGCGTGGCTGATCGCGTTGGTGGCCACCGTGTCGTCGGTGCTGGGTGGCATGCTGGGCTATGCAATTGGGTATTTCTTCTTCGAAACACTCGGAGAGCCGATCCTCAGCGCCTTGGGCAAGGCCGATGCGATGGCGGCGTTCAACGACCGCTTCAACGGGGTTGGCTTCTGGGCGGTGCTGATCGCAGGTGTGACCCCGTTCCCCTACAAGGTCATCACCATCATGTCCGGCTGGACGGCGATGCCGCTGACCACTTTCGTTGTCACATCCGTGATCGCGCGGGCCTTGCGGTTTTTTGTCGTAGCGGGTTTGTTGCGGGCGTTTGGAGAGCCGGTTCGGCACTTCATCGAAAAGCGACTGGGGCTGATGTTCACGCTCTTCGTCGTGCTCTTGCTCGGAGGGTTTTACGTGGTGAAGTTCCTATGACGGTGAACCGTCGGATGCTGATGCTTTTGGCTGCCGGAGGGTCTCTGGCGCTGATGCTGGGTGCCTTTGCGTTTCAGTACATTGGCGGTTTGCCACCCTGCAAGCTCTGCATCTGGCAGCGTTATCCGCATGTGGTCGCCATTGCTCTTGGTGCGGTCGCGTTGCGGTTCGGCAATGCCGCAGTAGCATGGCTTGGCGCTTTGGCCGCGTTCGCCACTGCTGCGGTCGGCGCCTATCACACAGGGGTCGAGCGCGGCTGGTGGGAGGGTCCGACCACGTGCACATCCGGGCCCATCGGCGGCCTGTCCACGGACGAGCTTTTCGATCAGATCATGAACGCGCCGCTGGTGCGTTGTGACGAGGTGCCGTGGGAAATGTTCGGACTGTCGATGGCCAGCTGGAACATGGTCATTTCGCTTGTGCTGATGGGTCTGTGGATCGCGGCGGCGCGCAGGCCCGCCTAAGCGCCGCTTTTCCGGGTCGACAGCAAAAGAGACGTTTCCGACTGGGACACCCCGTCGAATTTGCGGATGCGGGACAGCACGTCGTCCAGCGCCTCCAGAGTTTCGGTCCCCAGTTCGGCAATCACGTCCCACCGCCCATTGGTGGAATGGAGCGCCCGCACCTGCGGCAGACTGGTCAGCTGACGGATCACCCGGTCGGTCCCACGCCCTTCGATCCCGATCATCATCAGGGCGCGCACCGGGTCGCGGGATACGTCCTCTTTCAACACCACGGTGAAGCCAACTACATCACCCGATGCTTGCAAGCGGTCCAGCCGAGACCGAACGGTGGCGCGGGACAGGTTGAGTGTTGTCGCAAGGTCAGACACAGATGCGCGGCCATTGTGGCGGAGCATCGAGATGAGCCTCTTGTCCGTGCTGTCCATTTTGATCCTTCCGTCCAACATTATGATAAATAGTATCTCGGATTGATCACTTTGACCAGTTTTAGATCACCCGAACTGCGCCCTATATCCCACTCAAGCAACATGAGGACAGGATTGATGCAGTCACAGAACATCGTATTGGTCGGCGCACCCTTGGATTGCGGCAAGGCCCGCAAAGGCTGTCTGATGGGCCCCGATGCCTACCGCACCGCAGGGATCGCCCGCGCCATGACCGCCTTGGGACACAGCGTGACCGATCTTGGCAATGTCGCGCCGGATGCCAATGACATTCCCGAACGTGACGGTCTCGTAAACCTGTCGGAAACCATCGGTTGGACCACGGCGCTGATGCGCACGGCGCAGGATGCCATGCAGCAGGGTTTGCCGATTTTCATGGGCGGCGACCACGCTCTGTCGCTCGGTACAGTGCCGGGTGTTGCGGCGCATGCCGCGCAAGAGGGGCGTCCGCAATTCGTGCTCTGGCTGGATGCGCATAGCGATTTCAACACGTTGGAAACGACGACCTCCGGCAACCTGCATGGCACACCACTAGCCTATGCAACGGGCCAAAGCGGCTTTGATGGCTTCCCCGCCCTGCCCGCTATTGTTCCCCCCAGAAACACCTGCATCATCGGGCTGCGCTCCGTCGATCTGCCCGAGCGTGAGCTGATGGCAGGCACCGGCGTGCGCGGCTACGACATGCGCGCCATCGACGAATCCGGTGTGGCGGCGTTGCTGAAGCCGTTCCTCGCAGATGTGGCCAAGGCGAGCGGCGCGCTGCATGTATCGCTGGATGTGGATTTCATCGACCCGGCTTACGCCCCTGCCGTGGGCACGACCGTGCCCGGTGGCGCTACGGTGCGCGAGGCGCATTTGGTGATGGAAATGCTCTGCGACAGCGGGCTGATGACCTCGCTTGATCTGGTAGAACTGAACCCGATGCTCGACGAGCGGGGACGCACGGCGCAGTTGATGGTCGACCTTGCCGCGTCCGCGTTGGGGCGTCGCATCTTCGACCGTCCGACACCGCGGATGATCTGAGGTCATGGCCATGCAACCGTCCGCCAAGGCTTTGGTGCCGTTCGTCTCGGTCGATCACATGATGCAGCTGGTGCATCGCGTTGGCCTGTCCAACATGCTCCGCCGCATCGCAGACGCCATCGAGGAGGACTTCCGCCGCTGGGAATTGTTCGACAAGACGCCCCGTGTCGCGGCGCACAGCCCTGTGGGTGTGATTGAACTCATGCCGACGGCAGACGATGCGCTCTATGCGTTCAAGTACGTGAACGGGCATCCCAAGAACACGTCCGAAGGGCTGCAGACCGTCACGGCTTTCGGGCTGCTCGCGGATATGGATACGGGCTATCCGGTTCTGCTGTCCGAGATGACCCTGCTTACGGCGCTGCGCACGGCGGCGATGTCGGCAGTGGCGGCGAAGCACCTTGCGCCCAAGGACGCCAAGACGATGGCGATGATCGGCAATGGCGCGCAGGCGGAATTTCAGAGCATCGCGATGCAGGCCATCTGCGGGATCGACACGGTGCGGCTCTACGACAAGGATCCGGCCGCAACGGTGAAATGTGCGGCGAACCTCGCAGGCACGGGATTGACCGTGGTGTCCTGCCACAGCGCAGAAGCGGCCATCGAAGGGGCGCAGATCCTGACAACCTGCACCGCCGACAAGCAATACGCGACGATCCTGACCGACAACATGGTCGGCAGCGGCGTGCACATCAACGCCATCGGTGGCGACTGTCCGGGCAAGACGGAACTGGCCAGCGCGATCCTGCACCGGTCGTCGATCTTTGTGGAATACCCGCCGCAAACTCGGATCGAAGGAGAGATCCAGCAGTTGGATCCGGATCATCCGGTGACGGAACTTTGGCAGGTCATCACCGGGGCCGTGCCGGGCCGTCGCGATGCGCGGGAGATCACGCTGTTCGACAGCGTGGGGTTTGCGATCGAGGATTTCTCGGCCCTGCGTGTGGTGCATGATTTGACGCGCGAGACTGGGTTGAACCTGCCGCTCGACCTGCTTGCCGATCCGGACAACCCGCGCGACCTTTACGGCATGCTGATGCGCGCCGCTGGGTGACCGGGACGGATTTTCGAAAATCCGTCCCAAGCCCTTTGGAAAGGGCTTGCCCGCCTAGAGGTAATCGGAGCGCTGCAAGCCGTACTTGGCCATCTTTTCGTTCAGCGTGCGGCGCGGCAGGCACAGCTCGTCCATCACCGACGCAATCGACCCGCGATGGCGGCGCATCGTGTTGTCGATCAGCATCCGCTCGAACGCTTCGACATATTCCTTGAGCGGCTTGCCTTCGGTGGTCATCACAGGCTGCATCTCGTCATGGTCTGACATCAGCAACGATGCGATCGTGCCCGTGCCGCGACGCGATTGCAGCACAGCGCGTTCCGCGAGGTTGATCAACTGGCGCACATTGCCGGGCCACGGCGCTTGCAAGAGTTGCGCGGCTTCCTGCGCGCTGACTTGAGGGGCATCGCAGCCATATTCATCCGCGAACTGGTCTGCCAAGGCAGTAAAGAGCGTGAGAATATCCTCACCCCGGTTGCGCAGCGGTGGCGCGGTGATCTTGAGCGCGGCGAGGCGGTAATAGAGGTCCGGGCGCAACGCGTCTTCGCAAGTGCGCCCCTCGTCCTGCAGGTTGCAGATGGCGACGATGCGGGTTTCCGGCGGCGTGCCCTGATCGTTGATCATCGTCAGCAGTCGCGCCTGAGCGGTATCAGACAGCGCCTCGATATCTTCCAGCACCAGCGTCCCACCACGGGCTTCTTCGACAGCCGGCAAACGGGTGTCGTCTGGCATCATCGGGCCGAACAGACGCCGGATCAGCGTGTCCTCGTCCATCGCTGCACAGGAAATCAGAACGAATTTCTTGCCCGCCCGGCTGCCTACGGCGTGCAGCGCATGGGCAACAAGCGTCTTGCCCGTGCCGGTTTCGCCGTCGATCAGCACATGACCATCGGCCTGCCCGAGATCGAGAATGTCCTCGCGCAGTCGCTCCATCGCGGGGCTGGTGCCGATCAGCTTGCGCATCATCTGCGTGCCGTCGCCCAACTCGCGACGAAGCGCCCGGTTGTCGAGCGTCAGGCGGCGCGCGTTGGTGGCCTTCTTGGCAAGGTCCGACATGCGGTCCGGGTTGAACGGCTTTTCCAGAAAGTCGAATGCCCCGATGCGCATCGCTTCGACCGCCATCGGCACATCGCCGTGACCGGTGATCATGATGACCGGCAGCGCGCTGTCCGATCCCATCAATTTGCGGAGGAGCTGAATGCCATCCATGCCCGGCATCTTGATGTCCGAGATCACGATGCCCGGATAATCCGCTCCCAGAGTACCAAGCGCCTCTTCGGCGCTGGCAAAGGTTTCGGTGTCATAGCCCGACAGTGCCAGCCATTGGCTGATCGACTGGCGCATGTCCTTTTCGTCATCGACAATGGCAATCTTCATGGCTTTGCCCATGGGTTCACTCCGCCGCCTGCGTTTGGTCGTTCAAGATCGGTAACTGCATTTCGAAAACCGCCCCGCCTTCTTCGGCGTTGCGGGCCAGCAGCCGTCCTCCTAGGTCGTTGACGATCCCCGAGGAAATGGCAAGCCCCAGCCCCACGCCGTCGCCTGGCTGCTTGGTGGTGTAGAAGGGTTCAAACAGCGCATCGAGGTCTTCGATCCCGTGCCCGTTGTCGCGGATGGTGAGCGTTGCTGTCTCACCGCTGGCAAGGATGATCTCAAGCTGTGGGTCGGACACGGTTTTGGTGGCGTCCAGCGCGTTGCGCAGAAGGTTGATCATCACCTGCTCGATCCGCATTCGGTCGCCCATCACCAGCACTTTGTCCTCGGGCAGGATCTTGGTGATCTTGACCTTCCGTGACTTCAACTGAGGCTCCATCATCGACAGGCTCGAGGCGAGCGCATCGCCCATATTCACAGGGGAAAATGCCTCTTGGCCCTTGCGCGCATAGCTTTTGAGCTGGCGCGTGATGCCCCCCATCCGTTCGATCAAATCATCGATCCGGCTGAACGCCGCCTGCGCCTCTTCGATCCGATTGCGCCGCATCAAAAGCTTGGCTCCGGCCAGATAGGTCTTCATCGCCGCCAAAGGCTGGTTCAATTCATGGCTGACCGCCGCCGACATCTCGCCCAATGCGGCGAGTTTGGAGCTTTGCGCCAGCGTCTGTTCGGCCACCGCAAGCGTTTCTTGCACCCTTTCGCGTTCGGCGATTTCCCGCTGCAGCCTCTGGTTCAATGCGCGAAGCTCTGCCAACTCGCGCTGGAAAAGCGCCATGCGCAGCGCGGTCTTGCGGCTGAGGGCATAGAAGGTAAGCGCCAGCAGAATCGCGAATCCCATGATTTCGAGTGCCAGAACCGCGTTGACCCTCTCGCGGACGCTCGAATAGGTGGTGAAGGATGCCATGTTCCAGCCCCGAAAGGGGATACGGCCTTCAACGCGCATCACCGCCTCGCCTTGGAAATACGCGTCCGCTGGCAAAGCCGTCCAATCCGCCGTGGCCCGGATCGCACGTTCAATGGCGCTGTCGGCGGGCTGGCGTTCCAGGGCGGTTTCGACGGTTTGCCCGCGCCAGCGCGGCTCGGTCGCGAGAATGATCTCGCCCTCGCTGTTGGTGACCAGAACTGCGTCCGAAATTCCTGCCCAGGCGCGTTCGAACTTGGCCAGATCCACTTCGACAACGATCACACCGATGGATTGCCCCTGGCTTTCGATCCGTCGCGAATAGCTGAAATTGTAGCTGCCCACTTCCTGTCGCTGCGAGGTGAAGACAGTGGCATTCGAGCGCAGGGCTTCGACAAAATAGGCCTGGCTGCGGTGCTGCTCGCCCAACCGCTCGCGGCTCGTGGCGGCAACGGTGCGCCCATCCCGGTCAAGCAACATCAGCGAGGCCGCGCCGATTTCGTCCACGAACGAGATCAGGCGCTGAGAGCTTTGCGAGAAATCACCCGAATTGAGCGCCCCGATGAGCGCCGGGTCACGGGCCAGAAGCTGTGGCACAATTGCATTGCGGCGCAGTTCCGAAACAAGGTTGCCGGAGTACAGCGCGAGGCGCAGTTCGGCCCGGTTGCGGGTGCTTTCGGTGAACCGGTCGGTGAGAAAGCGGTTGGTCACGAAAACGGTGGCCACGGCAACAGCCGACAACAGTATCAGCGCAACGCGCACCCGCCATGACAGGGAACCTGTCCGGGTCATGTCTCGCATCACGGAAACGCCTGTTGCCATTGCCATAGAATAGGCAAATCCACACCACCCCTCAAGCGGCGCTGCGTCACGGGTGCGTCAACAGGCGTTAAGCCGCCGCAAGCGCGCTTGCGATGCTGGCGAACATCGCCTTGCCATCCGTGCCACCGTGCTTTTCGTCTGCCGCACGTTCGGGATGCGGCATCATGCCAAGGACACGACGGTTGCTCGACAGGATGCCCGCGATATCGGCGGTGGAGCCGTTCGGGTTGTCGCCATAGCGGAAGGCAATCCGATCTTCAGCGGTGAGCTGTGCAACCACTTCGTCGGACGCGATGTAATTGCCATCATGATGCGCAATCGGAATGTCAATCTGCTGGCCAGCCTTGTAGCCCGATGTGTAAACACTGTCTTCGGTACCAACGATCAGCGGCACGGTGCGGCAGATGAACTTGAGCCCCGCATTGCGCAGCAACGCACCCGGCAGCAACCCCGTTTCGGTCAGAACCTGAAATCCGTTGCAGATGCCCAAGACAAACCCGCCGCGCGCTGCATGGGCCTTGACCTCTGCACAGATCGGGGAATTCGCGGCAATCGCGCCGCAGCGCAGGTAATCTCCAAAGGAGAACCCGCCCGGAATACCGACGATGTCGATGCCCGAGGGCAGCGTGGTGTCCTTGTGCCAAACCATCTCGACCTGGCATCCCGCCTCGCGGAAGGCCACGGCCAGATCCCGGTCGCAGTTCGATCCGGGGAAAACAATGACCGCCGCGCGCATCAGCTCATCTCGATCTGGTAGCTTTCGATCACCGTGTTCGCGAGCAGCTTTTCACACATCTCGCGCACGGTGTCTTCGGTGGTGCCATCCGCCAGATCGAGTTCGATGACCTTGCCCTGACGGACCTTTTCAACACCGGCAAACCCGAGTCCGCCAAGCGCGTGCCGCACAGCTTCGCCCTGCGGGTCCAGCACCCCGTCCTTCAGCATCACATGCACCCGTGCTTTCATGATCGTCTCCGCCTTGTCCGGGGGCGCGACTGTCCCCCTTCTTCTTTTTCCAAATATGCCTTTGCGACGCCCACAAACGGGCACCGCGTCAGTTGATCAGCTTCGGCTTTTCCATCGGCGTCGCGTTCTGCGGCATCACACCCAGACGCCGGGCCACTTCGGTATAGGCATCGGCCAGATTGCCCAGGTCACGGCGGAACACGTCCTTGTCGAGCTTGCGCCCGGTTTCAATGTCCCAAAGACGGCAGCTGTCGGGGCTTATCTCGTCCGCGACGATCAGGCGTTGGAAATCACCGTCATAAACGCGGCCGATCTCGATCTTGAAATCCACCAGTTTTATGCCGACGCCGTACATCAGGCCCGACATGAAGTCGTTGACCCGCAGCGCGAGGCTCAGGATGTCGTCCATGTCCTGCTGGCTGGCCCAGCCAAAGGCCGCGATATGTTCCTCGGTGACAAGCGGATCACCTAGCTTGTCGTCCTTGTAGCAGTACTCGACGATCGGACGGGGCAGCGGCGTGCCCTCTTCGATGCCAAGGCGCTTGGCCATCGTACCAGCGGCAAAATTTCGCACGATCACTTCAAGCGGGATGATTTCGCACTGGCGCACCAACTGTTCGCGCATGTTGAGCCGCTTGAGGAAGTGCGTGGGTACTCCGATGGAATTCAGGCCCACCATGAAGAACTCGCTAAGGCGGTTGTTGAGCACACCTTTGCCGTCAATCACGTCCCGCTTTTCAGCGTTGAAGGCGGTCGCATCATCCTTGAAATACTGGACGAGTGTGCCCGGTTCCGGGCCTTCGTACAGGATCTTGGCTTTGCCTTCGTAAATCTTCTTGCGACGGGCCATGTGGGATCTTTCTGTCAATGCGCCGGATGGCACGAGTTCGGAATCGGCTCAGCCGCGTTCCCATGGGAAAGCGGATGCGGTCGAGTGCCTCTTAGTGCATGCCGGGTCGTGCCGCAAGCAACGCACGCACTTGAACCGACGGGCGCGTCGGGCCATACGTAACCCAACAGGAAACACATCCCCGGGAGAGCACCCAAATGTCGACCTTCGATGATCGCGAAAACGCTTTTGAGAACAAATACGCCCATGATGCAGAAATGCAGTTCAAGGCCGAAGCCCGCCGTAACAAGCTGCTGGGCCTCTGGGCGGCGGAGCTTCTGGGCAAGTCCGGCGATGACGCGGCGAACTATGCCAAGGAAGTCGTGAAAGCCGATTTTGAAGAAGCCGGTCACGAGGACGTTGTGCGTAAAGTGTCGGGCGATCTCGGCGGCAAGGCCTCGGATGACGAGATTCGCGCCAAGATGGCCGAATTGATGATCGTTGCCAAAACACAGATCATGAACGAAGTCTGATCTGGCCGCAGGGCCTGTGAACGCGCCCGCCCCGTCGGGCGCGTTTTTCTTTTGGTGCATCCTATTTTCGAGGCCGCATGTCGCACATCGTTCTGGTCCGTCATGGACAAGCCAATACCGGCGCCCGGGAAGAAGGCGACTATGACCGCCTGAGTCCTCTGGGCCACCAGCAATCAGGCTGGCTCGGGGAACATTTCCGCCAGAAAGGCGATGTGTTTGCCCATGTCTGGACCGGAACCCTGCGCCGTCACGTGGAAACCGCCGATGCGATCGCCGCGGAAAGCCCCGGCCCGATCACCCGTGACGAACGGTTGAACGAGTTGGAATATTTCACGCTCTCCCAGCTTTTGGCCGATCAACATGACATTCCTTGGCCATCGAACCGCGAAGGGTTTCTGCGCCACCTGCCCTGCCTTTTCAGCCATTGGCACGATGGCAAACTGGAAGGCGCGCCAGAGAGTTTTGCCGATTTCGAGAACCGGGTTCAAGATGCGCTAGCCGAGATCAGCGCCTTGCCCGGGCGGTCGCTCGTGGTGACGTCAGGTGGGCTGATCGGAATGGCGATGCGTTTGACACTCGGGCTCGACATGCCGGCCTTTTGCAATGTGTGCCTGTCGATCCAGAACACCTCGGTCAGTTCATGGCTGCCGCTGGAGGGGCAACTGGCGCTGACGCAGTTCAATGCACTGCCCCATCTGGACACGCCGGATCGCCTTTTTGCCCAGACGCATATCTGAACGACGCTGCCAGAGATGTGCGCGCTGACGCGCTGTGGTCACTGGGTTGCCTCGCGCGTGGATATTTTTGAACCAGAGAAGCCTGCCAGAGGGCTTTTGTCTTTGCATTGCGCTGGCTAGGGTGCGGCGAGTTGGAATGAGGTGCGATATATGACCCATCTCTGGGTGCGCGCGGAAAGTCGCGAAAACGAGGAACGCGTCGGGGTGCTGCCGGCGGGTGTGGCCGCCCTCTTGGCGGCGGGCATCGACGTCACAGTCGAAGAGAGCGCCACGCGGGTTGTTCCAACAGCCGAATACGCCGCAGTAGGGGCCGAAATTGCGCCCGAAGGCAGTTGGGTGGATGCACCCAAAGATGCGATTATTTTCGGGTTAAAAGAATTACCGGATAATGGTTTGTCGCTGCGCCACCGCCACATCATGTTTGGTCACGCCTATAAAGGCCAGCCCGCAGGGCAGCGCTTGCTGGCGCGGTTCAAGGCGGGTGGCGGTGCGCTTTACGATCTTGAGTATCTGGAAAACGAAGATGGACGGCGGGTTGCAGCCTTTGGCTACTGGGCGGGCTATGCGGGGGCTGCAGTGTCGCTTCTTGCTTTTGCCGCGCAACAAGCCGGTTCCCCCTGCCCGCCTGTCAACACATGGGCGTCGTCAATGGACATGCGGAACGATGTGCAATCGGCGCTGAACGGTGCCCAGCCAACCGCATTGGTGATCGGCGCATTGGGGCGCGTTGGTACCGGGGCCAGTGACCTCTGTGAAGACGTTGGCCTGACCGTGACCAAGTGGGATATGGCGGAAACTGCACATGGTGGTCCCTTTCCGGAAGTTCTTGATCATACGCTGTTTTTCAACTGCATTCTCGCGCGCCCCGGCACTCCGGTCTTTGTTCCGGCAGACACATGTGACAGGCCACGTCAGCTGAGGGTGATCGGGGATATTGCCTGCGATCCGGACAGCGATTTTTCACCGATCAAGGTCTATGATCACGTCACAAGCTGGGACACGCCGGTCACGCGGGTCTGCAATGCGCCGCCGCTCGATGTGATGGCGATCGACAACCTGCCTTCGCTCATGCCGCGGGAATCCTCCGAGGATTTTTCGGCTCAGCTCCTTCCGCATCTCAAGACGCTTGGCGACATCAACAAGGGTGTTTGGGGTCGCGCGAAAACCTATTTCGACACGCATATCCAGAAGGTGACAGCATGACAGTTCATTGGTGTGGCACAGGTCTGTCTTCGGTTCCCGGCCTGCGGCGGCTGATCCAGGACGGGCATTCAGTGACCGTGTGGAACCGCACGGTCGAGAAGGCGCGCAAGGCGGTGGGTGATCTCATTGACGACATTCGCGTCTTTGATCCAGCGGCTTTGGCTGAGGTGGTCAAACCCGGAGACGTCGTGGTGTCGATGCTGCCCGGTGACTGGCATGTGCAGCTGGCACAGATGGCTATCGATCACGGCGCACATTTCGTGTCGTCCTCCTACATCGCGCCAGAGATGCGCGCGCTGGATACGGCTGCGAAAATGGCGGGTGTTGCGCTGGTGAACGAGGTCGGTCTTGATCCGGGCATCGACCATCTGATGGCCCATCACCTGGTCGCGGATTACCGTAAGAGCGCCGCGTATGATGTTGAAAATGTGATCTCTTTCAAATCCTACTGCGGTGGCGTTCCAAAGGTCGCCAATGCCTTCCGCTACAAGTTCAGCTGGGCCCCGGTCGGGGTTTTGAAAGCGCTGCGGTCGCCCTCAAAGTCGATCCGTCACTACACGGAGCTGGAGGTCAAACGCCCTTGGGATGCGATCACACGCTATGACGCCCCCCTTGCGCAGCCTGAGGCGTTCGAGGTCTATCCGAACCGGGACAGCCTGCCCTTCATGGAAGATTACCGCTTCGATCCGCGATGGCCGGTCAAGGAATTCGTGCGAGGCACCCTGCGCCTGAACGGTTGGGCAGATGCCTGGGCCGACATCTTTGCCGAGGTGGACACGGCCAGTGACGACCGGCTCGCTGAGTTGGCGGCAGAACTGTTGGAACAGAACGCCTACGGGCCTGATGAAGCGGATCGCGTGGTGCTGTGCGTTGATCTGCTGGCCGAGAAAGACGGGCGCGCCGTTTGGCACAAGACCTATGTGATGGACGCATGGGGCGATGCGCGCGGCACGGCGATGGCGCGGCTCGTCTCGGTGCCGGTGTCGCTGGCCATCGAAGCGGTGCTCAACCGCGAGATCCCACCGGGCGTCAGCCCTGCCCCGCATGATCCGAAACTGCTGGCTCGGTGGTTGGAGGAGGTCCAGACACTCGCGCAGCATCTGATGGTAGTGGACCATTTGAAGTAAAGTCGGAAAGCCGGGCTTCGGCCCGGCTCCGAGACCCTATTCTCCGAACACTCGGGCGAAAATCGTGTCCACGTGCTTTGTGTGATAGCCGAGGTCGAACTTCTCTTCGATCTGCTCGGGGCTGAGCGCCGCGACCACATCGGGATCGTTCAGAAGCTCAGTTTTGAAGTCGGTCCGATGTTCCCAGACTTTCAAGGCGTTGCGCTGCACGAAGGTGTAGGCATCCTCGCGGCTCACCCCGGCTTGGGTGAGCGCCAGAAGAACCCGCTGCGACATCACCAGACCGGGAAACTTGTTCATGTTTTCAAGCATGTTGTCCGGAAAGATCAGCATCTTGTCGATCACACCTGTCAGGCGGGCCAGCGCGAAATCGAGCGTGATCGTCGCATCTGGTCCGATCATCCGCTCAACGGAGGAATGCGAAATGTCGCGCTCGTGCCAAAGCGCCACGTTCTCCATCGCAGGGATCACGGCAGCACGCACCATTCGGGCGAGACCCGTCAGGTTCTCGGTCAGAACCGGGTTCTTCTTGTGCGGCATGGCCGACGAGCCCTTTTGCCCCATCGAGAAGAACTCCGCCCCTTCCAGCACTTCCGTGCGCTGCATGTGACGGATTTCAATGGCGATGTTTTCGATGCTGCTGGCGATCACACCCAATGTCGCAAAGAAGGCCGCGTGACGATCGCGCGGGATGACCTGTGTGCTGATCGGTTCCGGCACAAGGCCCAGCTTGTCGCAGACATGTTCTTCGACCGCCGGGTCGATATTGGCAAAGGTGCCGACAGCGCCCGAGATTGCGCCAGTGGCAATCTCAGCCCGCGCATCGCGCATGCGGCTGAGGTTGCGGTCCATCTCGGCATAGAAGCGGGCAAAGGTCAGGCCCATCGTCGTGGGTTCCGCATGGATGCCGTGGGAGCGGCCGATGCGCACCGTGTCCTTGTGCTCGTAGGCGCGACGTTTCAAGGCAGCCAGCAGCCCTTCGATATCCTTGATCAGGATGTCCGACGCTCGCACCAGTTGCACGTTGAAACAGGTGTCGAGCACGTCTGACGAAGTCATGCCCTGATGCACGAACCGCGCCTCTTCGCTGCCCACATGCTCGGCCAGATGGGTGAGGAAGGCGATCACGTCATGTTTGGTGACCGCCTCGATCTCGTCGATGCGGGCGACATCAAATTCGACATCCTTGGCCTTCCAGACCGCTTCCGCGTTTTCGCGCGGGATCACGCCCAGATCGGCCATCGCGTCGCAGGCATGAGCCTCGATCTCGTACCAGATGCGGAACTTGGTCGCGGGTTCCCAGATGGACACCATTTCGGGGCGGGAATAACGGGGGATCATGCACGCGATCCTTTCATCGGTTGGCTTGCGGAATTTCGCCGCACTCCTAGACTGCGGACCGGTGCGCGACAAGAGAGGCCAACCGGAATGAGACGCTTTGCCCTGACAGACCCGGCACGGAGAGTGACGTGACAGCGCTGACGGCGCCCACCCTGCTGGATTTTGAAGGCACCTGGAGCCTCGTGCGGCGGATCATCGACCACCGGGCGGGCAGCACCGGGACGTTTGAAGGGACAGCGACCTTTACGCGCGACGATGCCGGGCTGGCCTATTGCGAGGTGGGGTCACTGCACCTGCCCAACCATCCGCCTTTCCATGCGGAACGCCGGTATCGCTGGCGCGAGGTCGGCACGCATTTTGAAATTGATTTCGACGATGGGCGTTTTTTCCATGGCTTCAGCGCAGACGCTCCCAATGCCACCCATTGGTGCGATCCAGACACCTACAATGTCAGTTACGCGTTTGATGTGTGGCCAACGTGGCAAAGCACGTGGGACGTGAGCGGGCCGAAAAAAGCCTATAAAATGATCAGTGACTACAGACCGTTGCAACGCTGACAAGGTATCGTTTTGCCAAATCGACAACCCGTGCTAGCTTTGGCGTGTTCACAACAGGAGAATGACTGATGACCATCAAGACACTTCTGACGACAGCGGCGCTGACCATCGCCACGGCAACTGCAACATTTGCGGCTTGCGGCGGCCATGAGCAGGCGTCCATGACTTGCGCAGCTGGCACGGTTTATGATGCCGACACAAATACTTGCAAAGTTGTAAGCGGCTAATACCATCCCGCTCACGCTTTCTTGAGGACGGCCAGATTGGCCGTCTTTTTCGTTGGGCCTACCTCTTTTTCAAGCATGTTCGTTTAAGGAAACCCCGATGCGCAAACTGATGATTGCAGCCGCTTTTGCCCCGACGCTGGCCTTTGCCGTTGGCAACGAAAGTGATACCCCCCCGACGCCGACCGAGACCACCACCACCTGCACAAACGGAATGGTGTGGGACACTGAGTCCAAGTCTTGTGTGGAACCGACGGACAGCAGCCTTAATGACACCGATCGCATGAATGCGGTGCGGGAACTGGCGTATGCAGGACGAATCCTCGATGCCGAGCGGGTTCTGGATGCTGTACAGGATCAGACCAGCGATGCCGTGATGACCTATCGCGGCTTCACCGCGCGCAAGGCAGGGCGGATGGACGACGCGCTTGGCTGGTATGAACGCGCGTTGGCGGCCAACCCCAACAATCTCTTGGCGCGGTCTTATATGGGCCAGTGGCATGTCGAAAGCGGCAATATCGAATTGGCACGGGTCGAACTGAGCGAGATCCGTCAGCGTGGCGGGCGCTCGACTTGGCCGGAAATTTCGCTGCGTTTGGCGATTCAATCCGGATCCGGCTACAGCTACTGACGCTTTCTTAACCTTGGCCACCTAATCCTCAGGGATCAGGATGGAGTAAGGTGAATGACGCAACTGACCACACTGGCCCGCCCAGCCGCAGGTGCAACTGCCGGTCCGTCCACGGTCCGGCTGTCCCAGCGGGCAAAGGCAGCCATCGTCGTGCAATTCCTGCTCAAGGAAGGGGCTCAGGTTCCGCTGACCGCGCTGCCCGAGGATTTACAGATCCAGCTGACCCATCTCCTTGGGGAGATGCGTTACATAGACCGCGCGACGATGCACTCTGTGATTGCAGAATTCTCTGAAGAACTTGAGTCCATCGGCCTGTCTTTTCCGGGTGACATGGCCGGTGCGCTTTCCGCATTGGATGGCAAGATCAGCGCACAAACCGCGGCACGCCTGCGCAAAGAGGCCGGGGTGCGCCAGATCGGCGATCCCTGGAAGCGCCTTGCCGATTTGCCCGTGTCGCGGCTGAAGCTCTTCGTCACGTCGGAATCCACGCAAATCGCGGCCGTGATGGTGGCGAAACTGGATGTGTCCAAAGCTGCCGAATTGCTGGGTGCCTTGCCCGGGGATGTGGCGCGGCGCATCACCTACGCGATGTCCATGACCGATGCCGTCACGCCCGACGCGGTGGAACGGATCGGATTGAGCCTTGCCGCCCAACTCGATTCAGAGCCACCGAAGGCCTTCCGCGCGCAACCATCGGAACGGGTTGGTGCGATCCTGAACTTCTCGCGCGCCACGACACGTGATAACCTGCTGACAGCGCTCGACGAAGACGACAAGGGATTTGCGGAAGAGGTGCGCAAATCCATTTTCACATTCGCTCATATCCCTGATCGGATGAGTGCAATCGACGTGCCCAAAATCACCCGAGACGTCGATCAGGAGACATTGGCCAAGGTGATTTCAGGCGCTGTGGCCGAGATCGACAAGCGCAGCATTGATTTCATTTTATCGAATATTTCCAACCGCATGTCGGATTCTCTTCGTGAGATGAGTGAAGATATGGGGGAGGTCAAACCAAAAGACGCGGAGGCGGCCATGAGCACCGTCGTCCGCGCAATCCGGGCGCTTGCCGACAGCGGTGAGATCGCGTTGACCATGCCCTCCGAGAATGACGATTAGGTCTTGATCACCGACCCGCTGTCCTTGCGGAACACAAAACACCGATCGCGTCTGACGGTCAGCCACATCACGGTCCCCGGCTTGGGCAGAAAGACGTTCGGCACTGTGGCGCGGATCAGGCTTTGGTCATGGTCCATGCGAAACTCGACAAGGCTTTCGGACCCCATGAAACGGGCACGTTCGACCACCCCACGCGCGGGGGCGCCCGCGAGCGGCGTTGGATTGGGGCCGCGCCCGTGGCGGTCGAAGTCGATGCCGACATGCTGCGGTCGGAACACAATCTCGACCTGCCCGCCATCCGGCACGCCCGGTGCAAGAAACTGCCCGAAGGGTGTGTCGGTCAACGCCCCGCGCACCGTACCGGTGAGCAGGTTGATGTCCGAAAAGAACGCCACCGCCGCCTTGTCCGCAGGCGCGTTGTAGATGTTGTAGGGTGCGCCGCGCTGCACGATCTTGCCGTCGCGCATCAACGCGATCTCGTCTGCCATGCGCATCGCCTCTTCGGGTTCATGCGTCACCAGCAGAACCGATGTGCCTTCATCCTTGAGCAGCGCAAGAGTTTCATCGCGGATGCCATCGCGCAGGCGGTTGTCGAGACCCGAGAACGGCTCGTCCATCAGCATGATCGACGGGCGCGGCGCGATGGCACGTGCGAGTGCCACGCGCTGCTGTTCACCACCAGACAATTGATGCGGATATTCATTGATGTAGTGCGACAGCCCGACCCGTTCGAGAAGTTCGCCCACACGGGGCAGCTTGTCCTTGCGCGAGCCGGTCAGGCCAAAGCCCACATTGTCACCCACGGTCAAATGCGGGAAAAGCGCAAAGTCCTGAAAAATCAGACCGATAGATCGCCGTTCAGGCGGCACCCGGTAGACCGTGTCGCAGATCAGATTGCCATCCACATGGATCGTCCCGCTGGTCTGCATATCCACACCCGCGATGATGCGCAGCGTCGTGGATTTCCCGCAACCGGATGGACCCAACAGGCAGGTCACGTGGCCGGGCTGGATCGCCAGGGACACGTCATCAACCACGCGCTTGCCGTCGTAGTCGCGCACGATATTGCGGATTTCGAGCCGGGGATGGGTGCCGGTCACTGCTGCCTCACGAGTTTTCCGAGTAAAAGTATCGGATTAGCTCATGTCAGGTAGCAGCCAGATCAAGCGACGGCAACCCCTCAGGCCCGCGTCGTGCCGTCGCCGACAACGATGTATTTGAAGCTGGTCAATTGCTCTGCCCCGACCGGACCGCGCGCGTGCATCTTGCCCGTGGCGATGCCGATCTCGGCGCCCATGCCGAACTCGCCCCCATCTGCGAACTGGGTCGAGGCGTTGCGCATGAGGATGGCACTGTCGATCCGCTCAAAGAACTTGGCTGCGGCGGCGTCATCTTCAGTCAAAATGCAATCGGTGTGGTTTGAACTGAAGGTGTTGATATGGGCGATGGCGGCATCCAGATCCTCCACCACCTTGGCCGCGATGATGCTGTCGAGATATTCGCAGCCCCAGTCGTCGTCCGTGGCGGCGACCGTGCCTTCGATCGCCTGCAGCGTTTCGTCAGCGCGCACCTCGACACCTGCGTTCAGGAGCGCCTTGATGACGCCCTGCCCGATTGTGTCGACGACATCCTTGTGAATCAGCAGACACTCAGCCGCGCCACAGATGCCCGTGCGCCGGGTCTTGGCGTTCAGGATCACGTTCAGCGATTTGACGGGGTCCGCGTCCTTGTCGACGTAAATATGCACGATGCCTTCAAGATGGGCAAAGACCGGGACGCGGGCCTCGCGCTGCACAAGGCCGACAAGGCCTTTGCCGCCACGGGGCACGATCACGTCGATATAATCGGTCATGGTCAGCATCTCGCTCACCGCCGCGCGGTCGCGTGTGGGAACAAGCTGAATCGCGTCTTCGGGCAGGCCCGCCTTGACCACGCCGTCGACGAGGCAGGCGTGAATCGCGCCTGACGAGTGGAAGCTTTCAGACCCACCGCGCAAGATCACTGCGTTGCCCGCCTTGAGGCACAGCGCGCCGGCATCTGCTGTCACGTTGGGCCGGGATTCGTAGATCACGCCGATCACACCCAGAGGGGTTCGCACGCGCTTGATATGCAGACCAGAGGGTCTGTCCCATTCTGTAATCACGGCACCTACGGGATCCGTCTGTTCCGCCACGGCGCGCAGCCCATCGACGATGCCGCGAATGCGGTCCTCGTTCAGCAGGAGCCGGTCCATCATCGCATCGCTGAGGCCCTTTTCGCGGCCAAATTCCAGGTCCTTGGCGTTGGCTTCAACAATGGCAGCGCGGTTCTTCCAGACAGCTTCGGCCGCGCCGATCAGCGCTGCGTGCTTGCGTTCCGCCGACGCAAAGGCCAGTTCCCGAGCGGCTGCCTTGGCGCGAACACCGATGTCGTGCATGACCGCGGGGATGTCTGTAAAATCTTTCATCGGTACAGCCTTTCGGAAGTCGCAGATGCGTATTTGAAAAGAGAGGACGCTGATCAGATCGCCATATCGTCGCGATGTATTACCACGGCGCGGCCTGGATAGCCCAGAATTTCCTCGATCTCGGCAGAGTTGTGCCCCTTGATCGCCTGTGCCTCGGATGCCGTGTAGCGGCTCAGACCCATGCCCAGTTCGCGGCCCTGCACATCTTTTATCGTCACCGGATCACCGCGTCCGAACTTGCCCGTTACGGTCACGATGCCGGGAGGAAGAAGCGATGTGCCGCGCTGTAGCGCCCGCGCGGCCCCGTCGTCGATGGTCAGGGCACCTTGGGGTTTCATCGCCAGAATCCAACGTTTACGCGCTGCATGCGGGTCGAGCTGCGGTGTGAACCATGTGGCGCGCGCGCCCTCTTCCAGCCCTTTGAGCGGATGCAGGCGCGACCCTTCGGTGATCGCCATGGCACAGCCCGATGCGGTGGCGGTCTTTGCCGCCATCAGCTTGGTTTTCATGCCGCCCTTCGACAGGCCAGATCCGGCATCGCCCGCCATCGCTTCGATCTCGGGCGTGATGGCGTCGATCACCGGGAAGAACTCTGCAGTTGGGTCGAGATGAGGATTTGCGCTGTAGAAGCCGTCCACATCCGAAAGCAACACAAGCTGGTCCGCACCAACCGTCGCGGCAACCTGTGCCGCAAGGCGGTCATTGTCGCCATAGCGGATTTCGTCGGTCGCCACTGTGTCATTTTCGTTGACGATCGGGATGACGCCAAAGCCGATCAGCGTCTCAAGTGTGGCGCGGCTGTTGAGGTACCGGCGGCGGTCTGCACTGTCCTCAAGGGTAACAAGCACCTGCGCGGTGGTCAGCCCGTGCGGGGCGAGCACCTCTTCATAGGCGCGGGCCAGACGGATCTGACCCACAGCGGCGGCGGCCTGCGATTGTTCCAGCGGCAGCACGGTCAGCGGCAATCCAAGCACCCCGCGCCCCAAGGCAATGGAGCCTGAAGAGACCAGAATCACGTCCGTGCCGCGTGCCTTGATCCGCGCCACATCTTCCGCAAGCGAGATCAGCCAGTCACGGCGCAAGGTGCCGTTGGCTTTATCGACCAAAAGCGCCGATCCGATTTTGACGACCAGTCGGCGCGCATCGCCTAGGGCTGCCACGATTCGGCCTCCTCGCTCAGGTGTTCGCGGGTGCGGGTTGTCTTGACATATTTGCGCAGGGCGCGCAGCACCTCGGTCAGGCCTTCCTTGGACACGCCGGACATCAGCATCACCTCGTGACCGGCTTTGCGTTCCAGCTCTTCCTTGAGGAATGCGCGTTCTTCATCGTCCAACGCGTCGATCTTGTTCAAAGCCGTGATCCGGGGTTTGTCGGCCAAACCTTCGCCATAGGCTTCGATTTCGTCGATGATGGTCTGATAATCCTCGAGCAGCGTGCCGGAGGTGCCATCGACAAGGTGCAGAAGCGCGGCGCAGCGTTCCACATGACCAAGAAACAGGTCACCGAGCCCCCTTCCCTCATGGGCGCCCTCGATCAGTCCGGGAATGTCGGCCACGACGAATTCGGCATCATCGACCCCCACCACGCCAAGATTGGGATGCAGCGTCGTAAACGGATAATCCGCCACTTTCGGCCGTGCGTTCGATGTCGCGGCAAGGAAAGTGGATTTGCCGGCATTCGGCAGGCCCAAAAGACCCACATCCGCGATCAGTTTGAGCCGCAGCCAGAGCGTGCGTTCCACGCCTTCCTGCCCTGGATTGGCGCGGCGCGGAGCCTGGTTGGTCGATGTCTTGAAGTGCAGGTTGCCCCAGCCACCATTGCCCCCCTTGGCCAGAAGAACACGCTGGCCAAGTTCGGTCATGTCGGCAATGACGGTGTCTTCATCTTCGTCAAGGATTTCGGTCCCGACCGGCACCTTGAGAACGATGTCCGCACCGTCAGCCCCCGTGCGCTGCCGCCCGGCGCCGGGGCGGCCATTGTCGGCAAAGAAATGCTGCTGGTACCGGAAATCGATCAGCGTGTTCAGCCCGTCGACCGCCTCGGCCCAGACATCGCCACCGCAGCCGCCATCGCCGCCATCGGGACCACCGAATTCGATGAATTTTTCGCGACGGAAACTGATGCAACCATTCCCGCCCGCGCCTGAGCGGACATAGACTTTGCAGAGGTCGAGGAACTTCATGTGTTAGCCTTTGTTCGAGCCTTTGCGCGGTCTATCCGGTTTGCGACCGCGCGTCAGCCCATACGTTTGAGATAGGTCCAGGTTTTGACCGTTGTGTTTCTGGCGACAGAGAAGGATTCCGCGTCGCCGATATATTCAAAGCCGCAATGCGTCAGAACGCGGGCCGAAGCCGGGTTGTCCTGAAACACGCTGGCAAACATCGTTTCGTTGCCAAGTGGGTTTGCCGTCACAAGGGCCTCGACCGCTTCCGATGCGAGACCGGTATTCCAGAATGGTGGCGCCACCCAATATCCGACTTCGGACTGGTTTCGATCCATCCGCTGGAGCGAGATCAGACCCATGACTTCCGCCCCGCCAAACGCGATGCCGTCAATCGCCCAGACATCTTCATCGCGCTTCGCCGACAAGCTCCGGTCGACAAACGCCTCAGCCGCGCCCGGTGGCAGCGGATGCGGGATCGAAGTCGTCATGCACGCCACGCGTTTGTCGCTGGCATAATGTTCGATCAACCCGACATCGGACGGTTGAAGCGGACGCAAGCAGAACCGATCTGTCTGAACGACAGGCTGGTTTACATTCAGGATGGTCTCCACGTTCATCTGCTCTCTCCTCATCGCAGATATTGGGCAGGCCCCCGTCCGAAAACGGAAAGAGGGACCGGCAACTTTGCCGATCCCCCCAGTTTTTTCCAAAACCCTTTAGGTCGGCTTACTCAGCGGCCTCCGCCGTTGGCAGGACCGAAATAAAGGTGCGGCCCTTGAGGCCTTTGTGGAACGTCACGTTGCCGTCGACAGTTGCGAAGATCGTGTGATCCTTGCCCATACCAACGCCATTGCCCGGCCAGAATTTAGTGCCGCGCTGACGCACGATGATGTTTCCGGGGATCGCGGACTGGCCACCGTAGAGTTTGACGCCAAGACGGCGTCCGGCAAAGTCGCGACCGTTGCGGGATGAACCGCCTGCTTTTTTATGTGCCATGGGTCAGGTCTCCTTACTTCGATGCCAGTTCTTTGGCCTGTTCGATCCAGCCTTCACGCTCGATCCGGCCTTTGAACGAAAGCTTTTCGCCGAATTCTTCGACGTCTGCATCTGTCCATGCTGCGATCTGGGCAAAGGTTGTAACCCCTGCTTCGTGCAGCTTTTTCTCAAGTGCGGGGCCAACGCCCGAGAGCAGCTTGAGGTCGTCCACGCCAGCGGCGGCTGCCTTGGGCGCGTCAGCAGCCTTTTCGGCTTTCGGAGCAGCGGCTTTCTTCGGCGCGGCAGCGGCAACAGCCACGCCTGCGACAGAGCCTGCGCCCACAGCAGCTTTCACACCCGACTTGTCCGCGCCAGAGGCGAGAATGTCGAGAACGCGCACCAGCGTCAGTTTCTGACGGTGGCCACGGGTCCGCTTGGAGCTGTGCTTACGGCGGCGCTTGACGAAGTTGATGACTTTGTCGGCCTTCACCTGATCGACAACCTCGGCCTGAACGGCGGCACCACTCACAAGAGGCGCACCGACAACAACCGTGTCGCCACCGAGCATCAGAATTTCATTGAACTGGATTTTCTCGCCTGCATCGGCAGCCAGTTTTTCGACACGCAGAATATCGCCCGACTGGACTTTGTACTGCTTGCCGCCGGTTTTCATCACCGCGAACATCGTGTTCTTCCTTTGTCACCCGCGTCCTGTGGCCCCGCTTGGCGGTGTTTGTGGATCTCTGGACCCGCCTCGAACTGCGTGCCCCGTCAGGGACATCGTTATCATCAAAAACAAAAGGCGGGACCGAAGCCCCGACTTTCATGTGGGCGGCTTATGGAATCCCGTGCCGCATTTGTCAACGCGTTTCGCGCCTAGAGTTCCTGCACCTGCATCTGCCGCGCCACGGCCATGCCAAGGGCGTAGGAAATGTCGTCATACATCTTGTTGAAACCGGCAAACAAGGCCCGGTTCAGCGCACGACCAGCTTCGGTCCGGGACAGCTCGGTATAGTCCTCGACAACACCATCTTCGAGCGGGCGATAGGCCATCAGCAAAAAGGCGAAGACCCATTCACGCGTATCGGCGCGGGTTTCCTCTTCGGCTGACCACACTTCGGTAAGGATATCCGCCTCGCTCATGTTGAGCGCGCCACCGTCCACAAGACCGAGATAGAACATGTAATTTGCGTTCAGCGCTCCGACGAGATTGGCCTCAATCAGGTCGTTGGTTTCGACGAAGTCCGTGATCGCGGCAAGCGGTGCGGAATCGGTGCCTTCAAGATCAAGAAACGCAGCACGGGCCGCATCCTCAATTTCATCCTCGCGCATGGCGTTGCGCGCGCTGAGCTCGAGACTGACAATCTGTTGGCCGGTTTGAGACCCGAAGAAGTCCAGCAGCGGCGCAGTATCCGCGTCGCCGAACTCTTTGGCAAACACCTCCTGCACGGTGGCCAGCATGCGGTCTTCGTCATAGATTCGGTCGACCGTCGCGATCCAACCTGCCGTGACCCCACTGGGGACCATGTCCGTCGCAAGGGTTTCGCCGTATTCGACCCCTTCTTCCCGCATGATATCGACGATCTGCGGCACACCGAGCGCATTCAGCAAGTCGTTCGTAGGAGTGGCCCATGCGGGCACGGACCATGCAATCAGCGCCACCCCGGTCGCCGCAGTCCGCAACATCGTCCCGATCATTTCAGCCCTCCTTACCTGTTGCTTTCATACCTATGCTGCGTGACGAAGTTTTCCAACCCACGCAAACGATCACAGACATGTACAGTTCATGCGAAATAGAGGTTGCGCCCGTCAGGCGCAAAAGCTAAACGGCGCTCCAGATCCCCGCGGAGAGGTGCCGGAGTGGTCGAACGGGGCGGTCTCGAAAACCGTTGTGGGCGCAAGTCCACCCAGGGTTCGAATCCCTGTCTCTCCGCCAATCATCCTTAAATTTTGATGTATTTGGCCAAAATCGGGTGTGAACCGCTCTGATGAGTTACGCATACGCGCTCAGGCGCGAAGGTTTCTTAGCAGGCTTGTTGCCAGAAACGTCAAGGCAGCGACACAGACGATGGACGGACCTGCCGGAGTGTCGAACACGTAGGCTGATTGCAGCCCCACAACGGCCGATACAGCGCCTATGACCGCCGCCGCGACAGCCATCTGTTCGGGTGTGCGGGACACGGGGCGCGCGGCTGCCGCGGGGATGATCAGCATCGCGGCAATCAACAGCACCCCAACGACCTTGATCGCCACAGCGACCGTGATCGCGAGGGCCAGCGTCAGGAACAACTGCTCACGCCGGGGGTCTATTCCACTGGCGTAGGCCAGCTCCTCGCTGAGCGTCGCAGTGAGCAAAGCCGACCAGCGCCATGCCATCAGCCCCACCACCATGGCCGCGCCGCCCCAGATGACCGCAAGATCGGCGCGTGACACCGCAAGGATGTCGCCAAAAAGATAGGCCATCAAGTCGATCCGGATGCCGGACAGGAAGGAGACCGCGACAAGGCCAAAGGCCAGCGCGGAATGGGCCAGAACGCCAAGCAGCGTGTCCATCGCATAGCCGCGCCCGGACAACATCGTCACGGCCAGCGCCATGGCAAGGGCCACTGCCATCGCACCCGCGAAGATCGACATCTGCAACGCAAGCGACAAGGCCACGCCCAGAATCGCGGCATGCGCCGTGGCATCACCGAAATAGGCCATCCGCCGCCAGACAACGAAACTGCCCAAGGGAGCCGCCGCAAATGCCACACCCGTTCCGGCGAGAACGGCGCGGGTCATGAAATCATCGAGCATTATTCAGCGGCCTCGGTCTTTTTCTTGTGGTCGTGATGTGCGTGATCATGGTCGTGCTCGCAAGCCTCGTCATGCGCGTGATCGTGCTCGTGGCGGTACAGGGCCAAGGCACCACCGGTCCCGGTGCCAAACAAGGCGCGGTATTCCGGTGCTGCAGACACGATCTCGGGTGTGCCTTCGCAACAGACATGCCCGTTGAGGCACACGACGCGGTCTGATGCGCTCATCACCACGTGCAATTCGTGGCTGATCATCAGGATGGCACAGCCGGTGCGGTGCCGAACCCGTTCGATCTGGAGATAGAAGGCTGCCGAGCCGGGCTGATCAAGGCCCTGGGTCGCTTCGTCGAGAAGCAGCAGATCCGGCTTGTCGATCAGGGCACGAGCGAGAAGGACACGCTGGAATTGACCACCGGACAATCCCGACATCTGGCGCTCCGACAGGTCCGGAACTCCTGCCTCTTCCAAAGCAAGGGCACAGTCCGCCTTGCCATGGCCGCCCGGCAACCGAAGGAACCGTTCAACCGTGATCGGGAGCGTCGGATCAATATGCAGTTTTTGCGGAACATACCCGATGCGCAGGCCGGGCTTATGCCGGATTTGGCCGGAATCCGGACGCACCGCGCCGATCAGCGCCCGCAACAACGTGGTCTTACCCGACCCGTTCGGGCCGACAATCGTCACGATCTCGCCGGGTTCGATTGACAGGGACACGTTGCGCAACACGGTGTTGGCCCTGTAGCCAACGCTGATACGGTCCAGTGAGACCAGGCTCATGCTTCAACCTTTTCCGCGCAGCTTGGGCAGATGCCCTCGGCTTCGACCACAGTACGTTCGATCTGGAAACCAGCAGCGCGGGCTGCATCGCCCAACGCGCCACGCGACGGGGCGGATTGCGCTTCCGCCACGGATTGGCACATCCGGCAAATCATGAAAGCTGGCGAGTGCACCGCACCGGGATGGGCGCAGGCGATGAAGGCGTTCAGGCGTTCGATCTTGTGAGCAAATCCGTTGGCGACCAGAAATTCCAAAGCCCGGTAGGCAACAGGCGGCTGCGACCCGAACCCGGCATCGCGAAGCCGGTCGAGCATTTCATAGGCGCCGACGGCACGGTGCTCTTGCAGCAGGATCTCGAGTGCCTGCCTGCGCACGGGCGTAAATCGCAACCCCTCGGTGGCACAATAGGTCTCCGCAGCGGAAAGGGCAGATGAGATACACCCTGCATGATCGTGGGTTTCGAATCCCACGGGATCGCTCGGCGTCTTTGCCGTCCTTTCGCCACTTGTCATGTTATTACATTTCCAGTATCCGATCCGTAACGTTATAAAATCACATGGAGTGGCACATGTCCAGAAACCTCTTGTTGTCTCTGACGGCGTCATCGGCCCTGCTCGGCGGCGCAGCTTGGGCAGACGTGCCCAAGGTTGCGGCCGACATCGCGCCGGTGCATTCCCTTGTGTCGCGGGTGATGCAGGGTGTTGGGGAACCTGCGCTGATCGTGCCTCCTGGGGCGACGCCGCATGAATACTCCCTGCGCCCGTCCGAAGCTTCGGCGCTTCAGGCGTCGGATCTCGTCTTCTGGATCGGACCGGACCTGACACCATGGATGAATGACGCGATCCAGACGCTGGCAGCGAATGCCTCGGTCACTGCCTTGATGGAGGTCGATGGAACAACCGAACTGCCCTTCCGCGAAGGCGTATTGTTCGAAGCGCACACCCATGCCGACGACGACGCGCATGACCATGACGAGGATCACGGGCACGGCGACGATCACGGGCATGAGGACGCTCATGAGCACGACCATGACCATGACGAGAAAGCCCACGACGATCATGGGCACGACCACGGGCATGGTGCTCACGACCCCCATGCCTGGCTGTCCCCCGACAATGGGGCGGTCTGGTTGAATGCAATCGCGGCACAATTGTCCGCTGCCGATCCTGACAATGCCGGAACGTATAACGCCAACGCCGCTGCGGCACGGGAAGAGTTGGACACCCTGACAACAGAGATCAACGCCATCCTCGATCCGGTACGCGGGCGGAACTTCATCGTGTTCCACGATGCCTACCAATACTTCGAAACGTCTTTCGGATTGCCAGCCTCTGGTGCGATCTCGATCTCGGATGCGACGGATCCCAGCCCGGCCCGCATTGCCGCGATCCAGGCGAGAGTGAAGGAACAGGATGTGACCTGTGTGCTGTCTGAACCTCAATTCGATCCGAAGATCGTGGCGGCCGTGATGGATGGCTCTGAGGCGCGAACAGGAGTTCTCGATCCGCTGGGGTCCGATCTTGAACCGGGTTCCGATCTGTATGGTGCGGTTCTGCGCAATCTGGCGGTTGCCTTGGCCGATTGCCTTTGAGCGCGCCTCCCGAAAGGGAAACCCGTCACGGGACTGTCCGCACAGACGTGCATTTTGGATGAAGCGGACAGTCGCGCGAATGCCGTGGATTACCACCGCGCCTGCGCAAGTGCCCCCAAATGGTCGGGCAAGTCACAGAACCGGGAGATTTGCCGGGCTTGCGCACCGTAGGTGTCTTTGGCACGCGCAGGCACAAGATCGGGAAAAAGCGCGGAGATTTCCTGCCGTGCATCGGCGGCCAGCGCACTGACGGCCTGAGGACCGGGATAAAAGCTCTCGGTGGCGGCACCGTTGGCAAAGATGATCTGATGCGCCTCGAACGCGAGGTGGAAATAGCTGACAGCCCGACAGCCCTGCATGACCCGCGCCTTGCCACCGCGCATCCGCGCGAGGTGTGTGGCGCGAACCAGCTGTTCGTCACCATCTTCGGTTCGGAACAGAACCGCATGCTGGGGCGACACGATCAAGGGCGCATGTGCACCGATCAGGTCCGGCGCAAGACGGATCGGGCGCAGTTTGGGCGCACGTGTGAGGTCGGCCATGCCAAGTTTACGGGACGCCACCCAGACCAATGGCTGCGGGCCGTTGTCACGGGTGATCACCATATCACCGGGTGACAGACGTTCGATCGGCACGTCCCCCTTTTCCGTAAGGATCATCGTGCCTCTGGCAAAACACACAACGCCGGTGTTGTCGGTGGCGAAAAAGCCGCTGTTCGCTGTGGCACCGGTGAACACGATCCCCTGCCCGGCCCCGAACTGCGTATTGTCCGAATAATCGGTTGTGTTGCCCTTGGTGTCGGTGGCGTTCGACTGGTTCAGAATGCCATCGTCGGCCTGGTCTGCCCAAACCTCGAAGATGCTGTCGTAATAGCTGGAGAGGTCGATGAAGTCGTTGTTGGTGGTGTCCCCGTCCAGAAGCGCACCGGTATTGCCCGTGTTGAAATCGCTGATCGTGTCGAGGCCATCACCCGAAGGGTAACGGAACCAGTCGTTCCCGTCGCCACCGGTCAGGCTGTCGTTTCCTAGGCCGCCTTCGAGGAAATCGTCACCTGCGCCGCCCAGCAGCGTGTCCGACCCCTCGTCGCCAAGGATAACATCGCCGCCATCGCCACCGACAAGGCTGTCATTGCCTTCTCCACCGGTAAGGTTGTCGTCACCCGACCCGCCGAGCAACGTGTCATCGCCGCCAAAACCCGCAAGAAAAACGCCACTTGAATCCAGCGTAGCGTCCATGCTGTCGGCCTGATCCGACCCGTTGACGCCTTCGATCTGGGCGAACGTTCCGCTGTCGCCGTCCGAGTCCGTATAAACCCCGGCTTCATCGCCGGTGAACGTGACAGTTGCCGCATCATTGGAGAGTTGGAAGGACAGCCGGTCATAATCCGTGCCCGACACATCCTCGCCGCCGATGACGGTCGCCGTGCCATATCCGACCTGGATGATGTCGGACCCGCTGTTTCCCTCGAGAGTGGCGTTCCAGAAGCTGTCGATCAGAATGTCGTCGCCGTTGCCACCGACCAGCGTATCGCCAGCACCCGTGTTGTTGCCAGCCACGAGGGTGTCGTTGCCATCACCGCCGAAAATCAGGTCATCGCCGGACCCACCATCAAGACTGTCATCGCCTTGAACACCGTCCAACGTGTCATTTCCATTACCGCCGAGGATGGTGTCATTGTCGCCACCGCCAGACAGGCTGTCATTGCCTCCGCCGCCTTCAATCCGGTCGCTGCCCGACCCCCCAAAGATCGTATCGTTACCGCTACCCGAGAAGATGCTGTCGTTTCCGCCCTGCCCGTCCAGAACGTTCGCGCCTGACGTATTCGACAGGTTGAAAACGTCATTCCCGTCATCCCCGTCAATGATGAGGCCAATCGTATCGAACCCGCCATTGACCGTGTCATTGCCGCCGCCAAGATCCAGCTCTTCGAGTCCCGTGAACGTGATCGTGCTGGTGCCATCGCTGATGGTTCCGGCTTCGGCCCCCGTGATGTTGACCGTAAGCGCGGCCGTGTCGGGCCCGATGTCGACCCGGTCAACATCACGGCCGCCTGCGGTTGTCGTTTCACCACCGGTGATGACCACATTACCAAGAGTGCGGATGTCGAAGAAGTCCGCGTCCGCCCCGCCGTCCAGCGTGTCAGCGCCGCCCTCAATCGCAAAGATCGTGTCAGCCCCGTCACCGCCAACGGCCAGATTGTTACCTCTGCCGACCTTGAGGTAGTCCTCTCCTGCGCCACCGAGGATGGTGTCATTGCCCGTCAGATCTTCGAGGTAATCGTTGCCGTCACCGCCATCGATCGTGTCGTTGCCCTGACCGCCAAGGATCGTGTCATCGCCGCCCCGGCCTTCGATCCACGCGCCGACGCCATCGGCAACTGGCTCGACGAAATCCGCACCTTCGGTGAGGATCAGGTGTTCGATCTGGCTGAATGTGATCGTGTTGGTGCCGTCGGTGATCGTGCCGGCCTCGTTGCCGGTATAATTGATCGTGACCGGCGTTGTGACGCTGGTCAGGTCAATGGTATCAAGATCGACCGCCCCTTCGCCGCCGATGATGGTGTCTTGTCCAAACGCATCCTGAACGATGAAAAGATCCGACCCGTCTGCGCCAGTCAGGCTGTCATTGCCTGTGCCGCCAAGGATTGTGTCGTCGCCATAGCCGCCATCGATGGTATCAGCACCGGCACCACCGGCGATACTGTCATCACCAAATTCGCCAAAGATGGTGTCGTTGCCCGCACCGCCATCAATTGTGTCGTTCAACCCGTCTGCACCGTAAACGACGGTTTGATTGCCCCCTTCGATGAGTTCCAGATAAAATCCATCCGGTGATCGAAGGACGAAGTTTTCACCCGTTGTTGCGGCCTGTGTGACGGTCTGACCGGCATTGATGCTCTGCCGGAATTCCAGAACGCTGCTCGAATTGAGATACCAAAGCTCGATCGGGCCTTCGGCCGTGTTCGTCACCGTCAGCGTGGTGGCCGTTCCTGCCGTTGACGGGTAATCCGCCAGGTTCAGCCACATATTTTCGCCGCGGATATTGTCGTCGCCGTCGCCACCGAGCAGGCTGTCCGACCCGCTGCCCCCTGCGATGCTGTCGTTGTCCGCACCGCCATCCACCGTGTCGGCACCGGCGTCACCAGTGAGCGTATCCGCCCCGGTCCCGCCTACAATGCTGTCATTCCCGGCTTGGCCCTTGAGGTAGTCAGCACCTGCGCCGCCATCAATCGTGTCAGCCCCGGCACCAGCATGGACAGAGTCGTTGCCAGCGTCCGTGTAAAGCCAGTCTGCACCAGAACCGCCGATGAGCGTATCATCGCCGTCAAGCGAAAAAACGGCGACACCAATGGAGGTGGCCGACGCATCGTAGGTGTCGGCATAAAGTGTGCCCGACGATTGTTCGATTGAGGTGAAGGTGCCGGTGGATGTCGTCGTGTTGAAATCGTAGGTGCCCGCGCCCTCCCCGGTCCAGGTAACGGTGACGCCGGACGTGCTGGTTGGTGTGGCGAAGACCAATTGGTCATAGCCTGATCCACCATCAATCGTATTGGTGTCGTGATCATCCGAAACCGCGATGACGTCATTTCCAGCATCGCCAAACACGGTATCGGAGCCGCCGCCGGATTGAAGGTGATCATCGCCGTCGCCCCCGAGAATGCTGTCATTCCCGCCTCCACCGATGATCGAGTTGCGCCATCGCCACCATAGAGAGTGTCGTTCTGGTTTCCTCCGTCGATCGTATCGTTTCCAAGGCCACCGTAAACGACGTCATTCCCTTCGTCGGGATTGATGAAATCGTTGCCATCCCCGGCAAGAACGAAGTCATCGCCGGTGGTGATGGAATCCCCGTCGCCATCGACAAAGCCGGATGTCAGCGTGATCGTGTCGTTGCCAGCCGTACCGTCGACCACGGTCTTGAAATCACCCGCGATCCGGTCGGCTTGCAAGTCGCCATTGTCGTTAAGAACGGAATTCAGACTGAGGGAGGTGATCGGCTTGGCCGTGAGCGCGGCCTGATCGGCATTCAGCGCCAGTTCGGGCGCAAGATAGGTATTTCCGTTAACGTCCTGAAAGACGACAGCCGAAATGGTTGCGGTTGTTCCATCGAAATAGGTGATGGTCGCATCGTATACGGACAGGGCATCAAAGTTTTGTGCCGTTCCGCCGTTGATCCGAAACGAGTTGTATTCAGCAATCAGCCCAAGAAAATCACGGTTGTCCGTGTCGTAGGTCGCGTTGTCATCGAAGCCCAGAAAATTGGCCGACAGCGTCTGCACATTCTCGCTCAGCGGGTTGGCTACTGTACCGTAGCTGCCCAGCAAACCGGCCGCATTCTCAGCAATCTCGTTACCCTGAACCGTATCGATCAGGGGCAATGTTCCTAAGAACAGGACGTCGAATGTGGATGCCATGTATCGTGACTCCGGTGCCGGGCTTACCGAACCAAACGGTTCCTAAGCGCCCAGTCTTAAGGAAATCTGAATTTTTATTTTCTGCTCCCCTCCTGTCTGTAAGCCGGATGCAGTGCGGTCAAATGTGCGTATGACGACCTCCACTATCCAAAGTGGCGGATCGACCTCTTTCGACACAAGCGCCGGTCACTCCACCATAGTTAAAAACGCTTCCGGGGGCGGGATTCTGCCTGCAGGCACAAGTACGCGCACAGAGCTCTGGCGCGTGACCTGCGGTTGATGTCGTACTCAGCAGTGTGCCTGACGTCGCTTGCCGCAGAGCGTTACTCCGGCTGGCAAATCTCGTCGCGACGCACCGCCAAGCCGGTTCGCCACACCAGCCCGGCGATGATGACGGTGAGCAAGAGCAGCAAAGTCCAGCCAATCGCGGTGAACACAGAAGCACCGGACAAAGCCCCGTACCTGAACGACGCAATCGTCATGGCCGCGATGGGGAAGGACAGAGCCCAGAAGGACAGCGCAAACGGAAGCCGCAAGAGCCCCCGCGCCTGAAGCAGCACGAGGGCTGTGAAGAAAAGCGCCAGATTGTAGAGGACCCGCGCCAACGGATCGAGCACCCCGCCATTCAGTTGCAACCACGCAAGAAAGGCCACCGCAGGCGGCGCGATCAGGATGGTCAAAGTCGGGCGGAGTTTTCCCGGCAAAGGTTCGTGGAATACCAGACGGTTGAATACGAGTGTCAACAGCACGATCCAGAACAGCAGGCCGATCGCGAAGAAGTACCAGCTCGCCTCCACAAACCCCAAGGGCACACCCGCAATCGGCGCAATCACATTGCCGACCGCCGGGATGAACCACGCAGGCGACATCTGACCCACACCAAAGCCGCGATGGCTGATCCAGCTTGTCACGATGGCCAGTGTCAGAACCGCCTGCCCCACAGCGCCGATCCCCCAGATGATCACCGCCAAGTCAGGCATTGTGCCGCGCAGGGCTATCGCCCCCAGAAGCAGCGAAATGCTGATCGCCGGAAAGAAGGCAAGCTTGATCGGGTGGTTCCACTCCGCCGCGACGGCTGCGGGATAGCGGACAGCCTTGATGATGTAGAAAACAGCCTGTGTCGCAAAGACCGCAACCGCAAAGGCTGCAATTCCATGCCCAACCGTAGCGAACCCCGCCGCCTCGACCGCCAGAGATGTTCCCATCAACCCCATCACCGCGCTGAAGAACGCCACCGGGAAATGCTCAAGCCGGTTGTGCGGCATCTGGGTCTCTGTCGATGTCTGGGTCATCACTCTGTCTCCTGACGGTGGTGGTCTGACTACTCTGCCGCTTTGTCCGTATCGGCAGGTGGCACAATCGCGCGCCACGCATCATATTGCGACAGGAACACCCGTCCGTTCAGTTCGTGCAGGAAATGCGTAGCTTTCAGGCGGTCCATCACCGGGCCTTTGACTTCGGACAGGTGCAGGCCGATGCCCAATTCGGTCAAACGCTGGTTGATCGCCTCAAGGCTTTCAAGCGCCGAGAAATCCACCTCGTTCACCGCCGAGAACATCAGGATCACGTTCTTGATCGCACAGCCTTCGGATACCCGCGCCTGCACAAGGTCTTCAAGAAAGCGCGCGTTCACGAAATAGAGGCTCTCATCCACACGCAGGCTCAGAACAGTCGGGTTGGTTTCCACATTGTGACGGTGGATGTTGCGGAAATGCTGGGTGCCGGGCACCAACCCGATCTCGGCAACGTGCGGCCGCGATGTTTTGTAGAGGTGCAACAGGATCGAGATACCGACACCTGATGCCACACCCACTTCAACACCCATGGTCAATGTCAGCAGGATCGTCGCCGCAACAGCCGTGAAATCGGCTTTGGAATAGTCCCATGTTTTTCTGAGAATCGAGAAATCGACAAGGCTCAGAACGGCCACAACGATGGTCGCGGCCAGTGTCGCATTGGGGAGGTAATAGACAAGCGGCGTCAGCGCGACTGCCGCGATGGCCAGACCGACTGCTGTGTAAGCGCCCGCAGCGGGTGTTTCCGCACCGGCGTCGTAGTTGACCACCGACCGCGCAAATCCGCCGGTGACGGGATAGCCGCCCGTGAACGCCGCCCCGATATTGGCGGCCCCCAGCCCGATCAATTCCTGATCCGGGTCGATCCGCTGCCGTTTTTTCGCAGCGAGTGTCTGCGCCACGGAGACTGACTCCACAAAACCGATGATCGAAATCAGGATGGCGGGCATCAGCAATTGACCGATCAGGTCCGGAGACAACCCCGGAAAGGTGAACGGCGGCAGCCCCTGCGGCACGTCACCCACGATCTTCACACCCTTGTCGCTCAACCCGAACAGCCAGACTGAGATTGTGGTCAGAGCAACAGCTGCCACCGGCCCGGCTTTTGTCAGCACATCCGCCAGTTTCGGCGAGGCACCAAGACGCCGCAACATCGGCTTCAACCCTTTGCGCACCCAGAACAGGAACGCCGTCGCAGAAACGCCGATGATCACGGTGATGAGGTTGGTCTGATCCAAATGCTCGAAGATCGACAGCAGCAGTTCGGGCAAGGTGTGTCCATGTGCAGACACGCCCAAGAGGTGCTTCAACTGGCTGAACGCGATCAGGATGCCCGACGCGGTGATGAACCCCGCGATCACCGGATGGCTGAGGAAGTTCGCCAGAAAGCCAAGCCGCAACACCCCCAAAAGCACGAGGAACGCGCCAGACAGAAAAGCCAGCGTCAAGGCAGCAACCGCATATCCCGCCGTTCCCACCTCGGCCACCTGCCCCACGGCTGAGGCTGTCAGCAAGGACACAACGGCCACCGGACCTACGGCCAAGGCGCGGCTGGTGCCGAAGATCGCGTAGAGGATGATCGGCGCAATGGAGGCGTAAATCCCGGCCTCAGGCGGCAAACCCGCGAGAAGCGCATATGCCAGGGATTGCGGGATCAGCATGATCGTCACGATCACCGCAGCGATCATGTCATTGGAAAACGCGTTCCGATCATAGGTCCGTCCCCAGTCGAGGATCGGGAGGTAGCCGCGGAGATGGTTGAGCATGGGTCTTCTCGAATTGGGTGCGGACAGAACCATTTGGCCCTGCCCGACAGAAATGTTGTGCGGCGCGAACAGGCCGCAGTATACGGTTTACTCGGCAGCGACCTTGATCTTCTCGGGCTTGGCCATCCATTCCTTGCCCTTGAGCATCGCCTTCCAATAGATCGGCGGCAGCAGCTTTTCCTTGAGGAACCACGCCGCCCGCGACGGTTTGGTTCCGTCGATCAGATAGCTTGGGAAGCTCGGCTTGAGCGCGCCTCCATACCCGAATTCGGCCAATACGATCTTGCCGCGCTCTACGGTGAGCGGGCACGACCCGTATCCGTCATATTGCGCCACGGCAGACCGTCCCCGGATATCTGCCACGATATTGTCGGCCACAGTGGGCGCCTGCTTGCGCGCCGCCGCTGCCGTTTTCGCATTGGGCGCATTCATCACATCCCCCAGCGACCAGATGTTATCATAGCGCGTGTGGCGCAAAGTGGCTTGATCGACATCAACCCATCCAGCCGCATCGGCCAAAGGCGACACGCGGATGAAATCAGGCGCGGTCTGCGGCGGGCAGACATGCATCATGTCGAACTCAACCTCCACCGTGGTCGGGTCTGTGTCCGGTGCATTAACCGCAAAGGTGGCCTTTTTCGCCGGGCCATCCACCGCGATCAGGTTGTGAAAGAAATTGAGCGAGGCATCGTATTTCTTGACGTAGTCCATCAGCGCCGGGACGTAGTCCTTGACCCCGAACAACACGCCACCCGCGTTCATGAACTGGATGTCGATGTTCTTGAGAGCGCCATTGCGGAACCAGGCATCGCCAGACAGGTACATCGCTTTCTGAGGTGCGCCCGCGCATTTGATCGGCATCGGCGGCTGGGTGAACAACGCGCGACCTTTCTTCAGGTTCTTCACCAGCTCCCACGTATAAGGCGCCAGATCGTAACGATAATTCGATGTAACGCCATTGCGCCCAAGAGTTTCCTCCAGACCTTCGACTTTGCCCCAGTCAAGCTTGAGGCCCGGACACACGACCAACCGGTCATATTTCACAACCCGGCACCCATCGAGGATCACCGCATCGTTTTCCGGCTCAAACGCGGCGACAGCCGATTTGATCCAATGCACACCTTGCGGGATCAGCGACCCCATCGTCTTGGCTGTATCCTGCGCGTCAAAAATACCGCCGCCGACCATCGTCCAGCCGGGCTGGTAATAGTGGATGTCCGCCGGGTCGATGATCGCCACTGACAGCCCCGGCTTGCGGGCCTTGAGACTGGCCGCAACCGATACGCCCCCGGCCCCGCCGCCGACGATAACCACATCAAACTTGGCGTCGCCGGTATCTGTCGGTGTCTTGCCGCCATTGGCAATCCGGCGCGCGACACCGTTCATGTCATAGCCTGCCGCCTTGGTCGCACCGAGGATGTCCGCCATCGGCAGTTTTTTGGCCTGGCTTAGCGACCACAGCGTGGCCGAGCGGGTGCCCGTGCGGCAATAGGCGAGCACAGGCCCCGGCATGTCGCGCAGCGCCGCGCCGAAGGCAACGGCGTCTTCATCTCGCACCAAGCCCGATTGCACCGGCAGATAGCGCATCTCAAGCCCTGCGGCTTTCGCAGCTGCCTCGATTTCCTCATAGGTCGGCTGGTCCGACCCTTCGCCATCCGGCCGATTGCAGATGATGGCGCGGAACCCGGTGTCTTTGAGGGCTGGAATATCGTCTGCGGTGATCTGCGGGCTCACGGTGAGCGCATCAGTGATCTTGTTCAATTGCATGGTGATGGACTCACTCGGCTGAAGTTTGAGAAACTGCACGACGGCACCAAGCCGCCGCGCAGTTGACGTGTCGGATCAAAGCGCGTTGACCGGCACTTTGAGCATCGGGCGGCCATCCTTGTCTTTCGGAACCGCACCCGCGCGCATGTTCACCTGCAGCGACGGGATGATCAGCTTGGGCATGTCCAGCGTTGCATCCCGTTCGGTGCGGAACTTGACGAAATCCTCTTTCGTCTTGCCGCCACCCACATGGATGTTGTGCGCCTTTTCCTCGCCCACCGAGGTTTCCCACTGAATGTCGCGGCCATTGGGGCCGTAGTCGTGGCACATGAAGAGCCGCATGTCGTCGGGCAGCGTCAGCACCTTCTGGATGCTGTCGTAAAGCGTGCCTGCGTCCCCGCCCGGGAAATCAGCACGGGCAGAGCCGCCATCCGGCATGAAGAGCGTATCGCCGACAAAGGCGGCGTTGCCCATTACATGCACCATGCAGGCCGGGGTGTGGCCCGGTGTGTAGATGGCAAAGGCGTCCATGTTGCCGATCTTGTAGGTGTCGCCATCTTCGAAAAGTTTGTCGAACTGGCTGCCATCGCGCTGGAACTCGGTGCCCTCGTTGAAGATTTTGCCGAAGGTGTCCTGAACGACCATGATCTTCGATCCGACACCGATCTTTCCGCCCAGCTTGGCTTGAATATACGGCGCCGCAGAGAGGTGGTCTGCGTGGACATGAGTCTCGATGATCCATTCCAGCTTGAGACCGCGCTCCTCAATCTCTGCAATCAGAGCATCGGCATGATCATAGGTGATCCGGCCAGCGGCGTAGTCGATATCCATGACGCTGTCGACAATCGCACAGGCGTCAGAGGTCGGGTCCTTCACGATATAGCTGATCGTATTGGTGGCTTCGTCGAAATGCGCAGACACCTCGGGTGTCACGGACATATTCACAGGATATTGAGTCACTTTGCGGTCCTCCAGAATCAGGTTTGACCCTGTGGTACGCCTTGGGACTGTGACCTTCAGTGATATTGTCACCTAACCTGACGTGATGGGAAAATTCGCAGGTTCGCCATTCAAATCGGGTCAGGCGCTTTCCGCCAGCTTTGCGATCTGGTCGCGATCCAGCAATGTGATCTTGCCCCGCGACTGCGCCACGAACCCGCGTTTCTGGAAGTCATGGAGAACCCGCGAAATCACCTCGCGTGCAGTGCCAAGCTCCGTGGCCAATTGCTGATGGGTGGTCGCAAGGTCGTCCCCGTCCGTAGCCAGCGCAAGCAAGCGCCCTGCGAGCCGCACGTCGATCCGCCCGAAGGCCACATCGTCGATCACTCGGAACAAGTCGGTGATCCGCCGCGCATAGGCAGTCAGCACGAAATCCCGAAACTCCTGTGACGACGCCATGAGCCGGTCAAACGCACCGCGCGGGATCGCCACCGCGGTCACGTCGGTCTCGGTCACGCCTTCAGCTGAATAGGGTTCATGCGCCAGCAGACACGCCGTGGTCAGAACGCAGCTTTCCCCGGCCTCAACACGGTACAGCACAATGTCCCGCCCGCTTTCCGAAGTCTGCTGCACCCGCACGCGGCCATCCAGCAAAAACAAAAGATTGTCCGGCACAGCTCCCGGTCCGAACACAGTCTTTCCCGCTGGCACTTTTATCACCGCGCTCTCAGCGACCAGTTGCGCCTTCACCGGCGCAGGCAAACTGCTCAGACCGTGGAACCGTTCGATCCAGACCGCATCCGCCATGCATTGCTCCTTGGGACAGGCGGCAGGCTACGCGACCAAAACGTCAAAACCCGCCCCTCGGGCAACCGTAGCCCGGACCGCCATCATGCAATCGCGTCGAAGGGATTGTCCAGTACCCCAACCACCGGCATCAGGAATGCACCCGTGTCCGGGTCAAGAGCTGCGGAGTAAAGCTGCTCGATCGTAGACACCGCTTCCGACAAGCTGCTCTCTGACCCATCGAACTGCGACATGACGGCGATGGCGTTGTCCACGTCCGACATACCACGATGCACGGCGTATAGAGCTCCGATATCCGTCTTGTCGGCGAGGAAGGCGCGATCCGCTTGCTGTTGGTCGATAAAGTCCTGCGACGCGCCGACCGGTGCATCGGCTTTGGCACCTTCGAGCACGGACAGAATGAACTGGTCTCGGCTGACTGCACCGGAATCCAGCACGCCTACCCAGAACTCGAACCCATCCTGGTCCGGCACACGGCCAAGAACATTTTCGTAGACAGCGGTTGCGAAATCTTCGTTCGACAAATCTTCCGCATATGTCGCACGGGTTTCCGGCTGGTCGATGAACAGCGACGCCATTTCCTGAAGGGTCGTACCATTGGCAAAAGCCGTTCCCCAGAAATTCAGCCCCAGCGCATCGGGTGCGCGGTTGAAATAGGCAATGTAAAGCTCAATGAAGCTTTCCAGATCCGCTCCGGACAGACTGGCCGGACCGCCAAACTGCTGCAGGTCCAAGGTCTGTCTGTCGTCTTCGCTGTAGAACTCCACGATCTCGATGTTGCGCAGCGTGTCGGTACCAACCCCATCTGCGCGACGGTCCTGAACCGTGATTGCATCAGCACCAAGTGTCAGCGTGTAGGATGTCTGGCTACCAGGATAATATGCCAGATCGAGACCGTCGTTACCGTCGATCACGTCGTTGCCCGCAAAGCCTTCCAACTCGTCATTGCCGCCGCCGCCACGCAGGTCGTTGTCCAGCGGAGTACCATTGATCCAATCGTCAAACGCCGAACCTGTCGCGTTTTCGATATCGCCCATCAGCCAGATCATTTCAGTCGGAGCACTATCGACCAAGGTGCCGTCAAACTGGCTCGATGGCATCGCGAAGCCCGACAAGGTCTCGAGCAATGGGGTCGCGGCAAAGTCGGGAAGGAAAATCGTCCAACCCTCGGACTGTCCCGACGCATCCACACGGTCGACCCCGCTCGCGTCCCAAATCGTGTAGTAATAATCCTCGCTGGTTAGAGCGTGGGTCGTGTCACCGGCAAAGGTCGAGGTATTGACGCCGTACATGAACTGAAGGCCCAGAACGTCGAGCACCATCGGCGTGGCCGGATCCCAACGCTCAAGTTCGGCAGCATACTGATCCGAGTATGACAAGATCGAGAACCAATCGAGGTCGCGCACGACGTTCTGGTCCAATTCGTCCAAGGTCGGGCGACCGGGACTTGAATCGAAGGGATGCTTCAGTCCCATCGCATGACCGATTTCGTGGATCACCGTGTAGAACCCATCGGATCCGGGCTGAAAACTCGATGAAGCGATAAACTCGTTCGAGAAGTTCATGAAAACGTCGCCGCCTTCGGTCGCATATTGCTCGAAATTCGTAAACGGCTCGGGACCCGGGTAATAGGCATAGGCCAGCGTGCCGTCGTTTACGAAGCTATTGTCTAGAGTATATACGATGTCCGCTCCGGCCTGCCCCGCAGTGATCGGGCTGGTGAAATCCCCGAGGTAGACGAACTCAACATCGATGAACTGTTCGAACGTGGCCAATGCGGCCGAAAAGGTCTGAATGGCGCCGCTGCGGTCATCCCAGACGTGGTTCGGGTTCAAGCCGTCTGCCAAAGCCCACGTTATCGTGGTCGTTTCTGACAAATCCCAGACATAACCGTCGACCAAGACGTCGATGATCGGGTCTGTTGTCGGGTCAATAATGAAAGATGAAAGAAATGGCATCTTTATCTCCGCAAAATGCATCACGCGTTACGCTGACCCAGGACGACCGGAAGTGTCCCTTAGGCAAAGCGATTATATTCAAGTCTCACGTTACGGTTTGACTGACGTATGTAAATACGTTTCAGGAAAGCGTTTTTTGTAGGGCGCGGTACCAAATCACACCATCCAGAACCCATTTTTCTTGATTTTCTGGCGGATCGGCTGTTCCCGGCTTGGCAAGTGGTCTCGATCGAACAAAGCACGCACCTTTTGACCCCGGTTCTGGTAGATCATCCGCTTGAACGGTTCATAATCCTTGAGCAGCCGTTTGACCTGGTTCGGAGCCGATATTTCTTCCAGAAGATCGACAACGGCGTCGCTCTCGCGGGCATAAAGCAGCGGCATGTTCCGGTAATGGACCGTCACCTCTCCGTCGAGATATCCCGAGGGCAGCGCGTCGCGTCCGCCGCCCAGACTGTGTATCACCAGCGGCAGCGCGATCTGGTCCAGCCACGGTGTCAGTTGCTGGCAGGCAAGTTCTGGTGGCGTATCTTTCCAGATCGACAGCGCCATATCCAGAAACCGCTGCCCAAAGACATGCGGACAGGAATAGTAGAAATACCCGGCGTTGAAATAGAGGTAGCGTCGCCAGTATTCATCCGGCTGAGTCAGGTCGAGAGAGCTTTCGAAATCCAGTCCGAACCGATCGTAGAGCGACTTCCAGATCTCGGAATACCCTGGACCATACAGTTCGAGTTGCGGCCAAGTCCCTTCGACCCGCAGCGATGCAGAGGGTTTGGAAAAGTCGAACGGAACATCCCCCAAATCTCCCGTGACAAGCGTGTCCGTGTCAAAGAACAGGAAGGGCTCGCCTTTCGGCAAGGCGAACAAGGCTTCGATCTTGTTGCCATAGGGATAGTCACTACCGAAATGCTTGCTGTCGAAGGGCAGGATCTTTGCGCCCTGCGACTGCAGCATCTCACGCAATGGTTCGGGTCGGATGCCGGGGTCGGTCGTCCATTTGGGACCTGGGCGCGGCTCCGCGACAAAGAGTTTGAAGCGCGAGTCTTTTGTGTTCCGCCGGAGCGATAAGGCGAACAGCAGCGCTTCATAGGCAAGACGGCCCATTTGACCGACGATGACGATATTGACAGTTTCGGGGTGTGCCGGACGGCGGGCCATGACGATCCTTCGAAGGTACTGCTCTTACTTTTTAAAATCACTATAGGCACGCGCCAACGGCACGCATAGCCCGCAGATCACTCCATCTCGATCTGGTAGACAAGTGTCACACTCGCTCGGAGTTCGGTTTCCCCCTGCGCAAAAGGAACGCTTTCATCCGCCATCCGCGCCATCCCCATCATTTCGGGCCTTGGCGTTTGCGAACCACCTTCATTGAGACTGATCAAGGGACCAAGTGCGACCCCTGCCGCAGTTGCAAACAACTCCGCCCGGGCGCGCGCATCCGCGACTGCCTTGACCCGCGCCTCGTTCAACAGCGGTTCGGGATCGGCGACCATGAACTGCAATCCGCCAAGCTGGTTGGCACCATCCGAAAGAACCGCATCCAGGATTGTTCCCAAGGCATCCAGATCACGCACACGGACAGTCACCCGGTTCGACGCCTGATAGCCTTCGATCGACGGCCTGTTGTCCGACGATTGGCGGTTCGACCAAAGCGGGGACAGCGACAAGTCAGATGTCTGGATGTCGCGCTCGGCAACACCGGCTTCGGTCAACCGATCAAGAATCGCCGCCGTCACCTCGGACGTCTGATCCATCGCGGATTTGGCTGTATCTGCCTCGGCAGAAGCCCCCATCGTGATCACCGCCATATCCGGGATGGCAAACGCGCTGCCCTCTCCGGTGACAGTGATCCGACCGGATGTGTCAGCACAGACCGGCGAGATTCCGATCAACACGACAACCGCGGCAAAGAAACCTGTGACTTTGGACATGATGACCTCTATTTTCCAGCAAGTGACACGACAAGCATCCTTCCTTCCCGGAGCGCCGACAAGCAGAGAATTTTCCCCGCGCGAAAGATCGCCTTATCAGCTTTAACAGGCGCTTAAGTGACTCCCATCCCACCCAAAGGACTGCTAAAATAAACGTATGAAGCCAGACTTTGCCCTGACACTTTCATTCGAAGGCATCTCGCTGTTGCGCCGCGTCCCCAATGGGTGGGCGCTGGTCGGTGATGTCGCTCTGGACGCAGCCGATCTGCGCAGCGCCTTGGCGGAACTTCGCTCTGAAGCAGATGCCTTGTCGCCGAATGGTGGGCAGGTCAAGCTCGTCATCCCGAACGAGCAGATCAAATATCTGACCATCGAAGACACCGGTCAGACGGGCGAAACGCTGCAACAGGACATCCTTGCAGTGCTCGACGGCGCGACGCCCTACGCCGTCGACGAACTCAGTTTCGACTGGTCGCATGATGCCGACAAAGTGCATATTGCAGCCGTGGCGAATGAAACGCTGGATGAAGCAGAGGCGTTTGCCAAAAGCCATCATTTCGATCCGGTGTGCTTTGTTGCCATGGCACCATCTGGCGAATTCGCGGGAGAAGTGTTCTTCGGCCCTGCAGCAAGCTGGACCGGAGAGGCACCGCACAAAGACCCGGCTCAGATGGTGGTGGTCGCCGCTCCGGCAGAGGTGCCACCCCCGGCTGTCATCGAGCCTCCGGCACCGGAACCAACACCTGACGTCGCGGCTGAAGCAATACCGGAAGACGACCGTCCCGAACCTGAATTCGAACCTGAGCAACAGCCGTTTATCGAAACCGCGTCCGAGGATGCCGACGAAGCGCTGGCCCCCGGCATTGCCGACGGCGACATCCCCGAAGAACCTGTTGCCGTGCCGCCGGAGCCTCCGGTTGTAGCACCGCCGGTTCTGCCAGAAACCGCATCAGCGACGCCTTCCTTCGCCTCTATCCGCGCGTCCCGCACAGCGCCTGCACCTGCAGTTACGCCGCCTGCGCCTCGGGTCGAGGCTCCGGTCGAGGATGTCGCGGCGGCACCTCGGTTTAAACTGGGCGGCGCACGTAAATCCACACGCGACAGCGATGTGACAGCCCCCATACTGCAGGTCGAAACTGCTGAAGAACCGGTCGAACGCAGCGGGTTCGGTTTTTTCAGCCGCCGCAAGACAAAACCTGCAGAAAGCGGCGCTGCAGTGGGTAAGCCCGAGCCCGCTCTGACTGCGGGGGCGTCTGCACCTATACCCCCTGTAACGGCACCACGGCACGATCCGGAACCGGCGCGCGAAGCGGTGGCGCGGATTGCCGCGATGCGTGCGGCACGTACGACCGCCCCGTCCGTCGACGCCCCGGTTCAGGACGAGCGCGCCCGCATGACCGTATTCGGCGCACGCGCAGAGCCGCAGATTGGCGGAAAGCCAAGGTTCCTTGGCCTCATGCTGACCAGTGCGCTTCTGATCTTTCTTTTGGCGGTTGCAGCGTGGGCAAGCGTCTTCCTTGACGAGGGGATTTCGCGTTTCTTCGACCGCGACTCTGACACGCCTTCGATTGCCCGGCTCCCGGATGTCGAACTTTTGCCGCTTGATGGGTCGATCACCGCGCCACAGGAAGATGAACCGGTCGTTCAGATCGCAGCCCTTGATACGATTGACATGCCGCCAGAAGCGGCCGATGGCCTGTCCGACGTATTGCCGCCCCCGGCTGCCCTCACACCTGAGGAAGCCGACGCCCGTTATGCCGCGACCGGGATTTGGCAGCGTTCACCCGAAGCGCCGTCGACACCGACGCTGACCACCCTCGACGACCTCTACGTCGCGTCGATCGACCGTCGGGTGCAGCAATTCGATGCGGTCGCCCTGCCCGGTTCTGAACTGTTGCGGAATGACAAGACCTACCTGTCGCAGCCAAACCCTGCAGCGCCCGGAACTCTGTTCACGCTCGATGATCGCGGATTGGTCGTCGCCACACCCGAAGGGGCCGTGAACCCGGACGGGGTTCGCATCTTTGCGGGTCTGCCGCCCGTGGTGCCCCCCACACGCCCCGTGACAACCGTGGCAAACCCGGCCCCAAGCGCCGACACGGAGAACCTGTCAGTCGCACCCGAATTGGAACGCTTCCGTCCACGTTTGCGCCCCAGCGGCCTGATCGAAGGCAACGAACGGGCGCAGCTGGGCGGACGCACTCTGGCCGAACTGGCCGCGCTGCGTCCCAATGCGCGCCCCGAAACGCTCAAGGCTGAAGAAGAACTCTCCCAACCCGAGGCCACACAATTCGCGGTGGCCCAGTCAATTGCACCCGTCACGCGCCCCCGCAATTTTTCACAAATCGTGGAACGGTCACGCGCCACCCAGCAGACCGCTACACCCGAGGCGGCCGAAGTGACACAGGTGGCAGCCGTTGCACCACGCACGGTGCAGCCCAGCATTCCGTCAACAGCCAATGTGGCGCGTCAGGCCACGGTGACAAACGCCATCAATCTGCGGCGGATCAACCTCATCGGCGTTTATGGCAAACCCTCGAACCGTCGTGCGCTCGTACGCCTGTCGAACGGGCGCTACCAAAAGGTCAAGGTTGGCGACACACTTGACGGTGGCCGCGTCGCCGCCATCGGTGACAGCGAATTGCGCTACTCCAAGAATGGACGGAACGTTGTCCTGGATATGCCGGACGGGTAAGCCTTCGGGCGCGCGCCGACAATTTGGGCGCAGTATCGAAAGTTGCTGCAAAAACTGGCAGTTTCTTCGACCTTCAGTTGCCAATTCAATGCAAAAAACGGCATGCTTGCGGCAGCTTGAAAGGCGAAATCAGAATGGGTGAGTTTCTTTTCCTCGCATCGGTCTTCCTGCTTGCCGCAGTGATCGCCGTACCGATTGCCGCGCGTCTGGGGCTGGGATCAGTGCTTGGATACCTGCTGGCAGGGGTCGCCATCGGACCGGGGCTTGGCCTTGTGGCGGACACAACCGACCTGCAGCATTTTGCTGAATTCGGTGTAGTGATGATGCTGTTCCTGATCGGTCTGGAACTGGAGCCCCGCGCCCTTTGGGACATGCGACACCGGCTGATTGGGCTGGGCGGCTTGCAGGTGATCGTCACCATGCTCGCGGTTATGACGGCTGCGCTTTATCTTGGCTTTGTCTGGCAGACGGCCCTGGCCATCGGAATGATATTTTCCCTGTCCTCCACAGCCATCGTTCTGCAGACCCTGAGCGAGAAAGGCCTGATGCAGACCAGTGGCGGACGTTCGACCTTTTCCGTGCTTCTGACACAGGACATTGCGGTGATCCCAATGCTGATCATCCTGCCGTTGCTGGCGGTGCCTGTCGGTCCATCGCTGAACCCGGATGGGTCGATCTCGCGTGGGACGCTGACGACAGCCGACGAAGCACATGGCCACACCATGTCCCTGATCGAAGGCCTGCCCGGCTGGGGGGTCACGCTTGTCACGCTCGGTGCCGTCGCACTGATCATCATCGGCGGTGTCTATGGCGCCCGCCCCCTGTTCCGCTTCATCCACGCAGCCCACTTGCGCGAGATGTATACTGCATTGGCGCTGCTGATTGTCATCGGCATCGCCTTCCTGATGACGGCCGTCGGCCTTTCACCGGCACTCGGCACCTTCCTCGCAGGTGTGGTCCTGGCCAACAGCGAGTTCCGCCATGAACTCGAATCCGACATCGAACCCTTCAAGGGGCTCTTGCTTGGCCTGTTCTTCATCACCGTCGGTGCCGGCATCGACTTCGGCCTCTTCTTTTCAGAACCCATCAGCATTCTGGGGCTCGCCCTTGGGATCATGTTGCTGAAGGGGATCATCCTGTACGGACTGGGCCGCGCCTTCAAATTGCGGGGACGCGATCAGTGGCTGTTCACCCTTGGCTTGGCACAGGCCGGAGAATTCGGCTTCGTCCTGATCTCCTTTTCCCTGCAGCAATCCATCCTGCCCGGGTACATCGCTGATCGCTTGTTGCTCATCGTCGCGCTGTCGATGCTGATCACACCCTTGGCCTTCATTCTTTATGAGCACCTTTCGAAGCGGATAAAAGACACGGATGGATCCGTCGAACATGACGAGATCGACCAGCAAGGAACCGTGATCATCGCGGGCATTGGACGGTTTGGTCAGATCGTGAACCGTCTGGTGCAGTCGGTCGGGGCCAAGACGGTCGTGATCGACAACAACCTCCAGACCATTCAGCTGATGCGGCAGTTCGGGTATCAGGGCTTTTTCGGTGACCCTCTGCGCCCCGATCTCTTGCACGCGGCCGGGATCGACAAGGCGCGGGTTCTGATGGTGGCACTGGACGACCCGAAGGCAGCAGAACAGCTTGTCACCTACGCACGACGCCTGCGCCCGGACATTCACATCGTGGCGCGGTCCCGCGACCGGACGCATACCTACCGGCTTTACCAAGCAGGCGCGAATGACATCGTGCGAGAGTTGTTCGACAGCTCATTGCGCGCCGGACGATACGTTCTCGAGAATATCGGCCTGTCCGAATACGAAGCGTCCGAAGCTGAAAAGCTGTTCTACCATCACGACCGCTACACGGTGCGGGAGCTGGCCGAGTTGTGGGATCCCAATATCCCATCGTCCGAGAACAAAGCCTATATTGCCCGCGCAAAGGAATTGGAAAAAGAGCTGGAGGCGTCCTTGCTCAGCGCTCTCGAGAACGCCAACGACAATGCCGCATAAAAAAAGCGGCCCCGCGAGGGACCGCTTTCGAAACCGGTTGCCCGAAAAATCAGGCGGCAGCTGGCGCGCGTGACGTCAGAACATCACCAACCTGCTTGGCAGCGGCCAGCTCGTCCCCACCCGAGGTTGCTGCAACTTCGCGGGTCAGACGCTCGAGTGCGGCTTCGTAAAGCTGACGCTCGGAATAGCTCTGTTCCCGCTGGTCGTCGGCACGGTGCAGGTCACGAACCACCTCGGCAATCGCGATCAGATCACCAGAATTGATCTTCTGTTCATATTCCTGTGCCCGGCGCGACCACATAGCCCGTTTGACCTTGGCTTTGCCTTTCAGAGTCTTCATCGCCTGGCTCACCACGTCGGGCGAACTCAGCGACCGCATTCCGATTTCCGAAGCCTTGTGCGTGGGCACGCGCAGGGTCATCTTGTCTTTCTCGAACGAGATCACGAACAATTCGAGCGTGATGCCAGCGATCTCCTGCTCTTCGATGGACACGATCTGGCCTACGCCATGTGCCGGGTAGACAACGTAATCATTCGGACGGAATTCGGATTTTTTCGATTTGGTCATTCAGAACCTTCCTTGGCGTGCGCCCGTGTAACACAGACAAAAAAACCGAACGGAAGCAGCACTTCCGGTCGTTTCATTCAGAGTTTTCGACAAGCTTATGTCAGCTTATTTGCCATACGCCAGAACTGGCGTGTGTCCCACAGATGTCATTTGTGTGAAGACTATAACACAAAAAAGCGGCCCGCGGTAGTGGGACGTCAGATGCCGTAAATGCAATGCATTACATACGGTTATGAGGCTCTATTAAAGGTCTGCTCGCCCGATTGGCGAATCATCACCCGCCTTCGCCAGGCGCTTCTGAAAAGTACTTCTCGAGCTTGCCGCTTTCGCCATCACGCTCTTCCGCGTCAGGCAGCGGATCTTTCTTGGTGATGATGACCGGCCAAAGCTCTGCGTATTTGCGATTGAACTCGACCCATTTGTCCATGTCCGGTTCCGTATCGGGACGTATGGCGTCCGCCGGGCATTCCGGTTCACACACGCCGCAATCGATGCACTCGTCCGGGTGAATCACCAGCATGTTCTCACCTTCGTAGAAACAGTCCACGGGACAGACTTCCACGCAGTCGGTGTATTTGCAGGCAATGCAGGCATCGTTGACAATATAGGTCATGCACGTCTTCCATCGGTCGTTCGAAAGCTAGCTAAGCCACTCGGAAAAATCATTCAAGAAGGTCTGTCCGGGTTTGTTGCAAGGCGCGACGATCTTTCTTGGTTGGTCGTCCCTTGCCTTCGAACCGCGGCACCTGTTCGGTGATCTCTTCACGCGGCTTCGGCGGTGCGAGGTCTTCGTAAAGCTGCTGTGCCTCGGGCGCAGGTCCACGGCGTTCGCCCATTGCCAGGACCTTGATCACTCGAACATTGTCCGCCTGCGGAAATGTCAGGACATCCGAGGCTGACACCATGTAGGCCGGTTTGGAAATCGGCTGACCGTTCACGCGCAGCTTGCCCCCGGACACGACCTTGGCGGCAAGGCTGCGCGTCTTGAAGAAACGCGCATGCCAAAGCCATTTGTCGATCCGAAGCTTCTGGGCCGGCTCGGACAAGTTAGTCTTTGTTGCGCAGCCCCATCAGGGCCGCAGCAAAGGGATTGTCCGGGTCGATCGGTTTTTCTTTCTTGGGCGGACGCGCCTGGAAGGTCTTGGCCCCGGCATCGCGCGGCGGCTGACCTTTGCCCTTGGGCTTGCCCTTGCCACGCGGACGGTCGCCCTGCGGCTTGGTCGCGCCAGCGTCGCGGCGGCTCTTGCCAGCACCCGCATCCCGACGCGGTTGGCGATCCGGACGGTTGCCCCGCCATGTGAAGGTATAGAACACCTCGGTTTCTGGCCCGGCCAAAGCGGCATCGGGTGCTGTACCCGGATCGATCTCGGTTTCCGAATTGGTCGGAACAGGTGTCTCGGCAACAGGATCGCTGGGCGTATCTGCCACCGGCGCAATCCCGTCTTCGGGCATCGCAGCAGCGGCATAGGACACATCGGCAGCCTCTGGCACGTCAGCGGATGCAGCGCCGGCACCGGGCGCACCCTCCTGCGCCGCATCCATCACTGGTGTGTCCTCGACCGGCACTGCGCCATCAATCGCAGCGTCTTGTTCAGCCGCAGCTGCAGCGTTTGCGCCGGGGACAACCGCATCGACGGTCCGCACCTTTTCGCGTTCACCCTTTTCGGCCTTGTAGCCGAGCCCACCCATCAGATCGGCGAACTGTTCCAGCGTCAGACCGGTGATCGACAACATGTCGGGATTTGCTTCAAACCCGCCCCGGCTGTCCTGCGCGCGCAGAAGATCGGCCAAACGTTCCAGCATGTCGATCCGGATCGCCCGATCGCCCGCAGCGCGGTAGCCCGCCACCATATGATGCTCGGCCGGTGTGCCGGGCATATTCGGCACCGTCACCAGTCCCGGCGGCGGCGCTTCGGGGAATTCGTCCAGGTTCTTCGCAAGGCTCCACAGCACCAGCCGCAACCGCGTCGGCGCTGGCTTGAGCAAGAGCGGCATGAACACGGTGAACTGACCAAAGCGAATGCCATGCTTGCGCAGCATCCCGCGCGCGTCCTGATCCAGCGCTTTCACGTCATCCGCCACGTCGGCGCGGGGCAGAATGCCCATCGACTCGACCATGCGGAACGCAAAACCCCGGGCCAATCCGTTCAGCGTTTCATCTTTCTGCAGCGTGATCAGCGGCTCAAAGAGCGCTGCGATCTTGCGATCGATGAAGTGCTGCAAGCGGCGCTGGACCTTCTGCGCGACATCTGCACCCGCCTCTTCATCGACAAAAGCCACGACGCGCGGTTTCAGAGGATCATCGCCCGCGGCAAGCTTGCCCACCGCCTGTTCGCCCCACATGAGGCCGCCCTGCTCGGTGAAATCCATCTCGGTATCGGGTGCATTGTAGAACCGATCCGCCCGCAGATGGAAATGCGGGGCAAGCGCCTGCATCGACGCGGTTTTCAGCGTCTTGGCCTCTTGCCCGGTTGCATCCTTGTCCTGGCGGAACCGGAACCCTTCAAGCCTGCCGACGAATTCGCCTTCGACGGTGACTTCACCTTTGTCATTCACTTCGGCCAAAAGGGCCTCCTTCTGTTTCAACCGCCGCAAAAGCACGGATGTGCGCCGGTCAACAAATCTTTGGGTCAGGCGCTCGTGCAGCGCATCCGACAGTCGGTCTTCTACAGCGCGCGTCTGCTCGCGCCAATGGCTTTCGTCATGCACCCACGCTTTCCGCTGCGCGACATAGGTCCATGTGCGGATATACGCCAATCGTTTCGACAACGTGTCAATGTCGCCATCTGTCCGGTCGATCCGGTTGACCTGCCGCGCAAGAAAATCATCGGGAATGGCTCCGCGTTGGTGCAAATGTCCGTAGATAACTTCCAAAAGCCCCGCATGTTCCGCATGACTGATCCCACGGAAGTCGGGAATCCTGCACACATCCCACAAAAGCTGCACCGATTTCGGATCCGACGCCCGCGCCTGAACCTCGGCAATCGTGCTTAGCGCCTTGAGCGCCTGAAGATCATCGGCTTCGCGCGCCTTGACCAAGAGTTCGTCCTTCGGACTTTCCTCAAGCGAGGCAATCAAGGCATCGACAGTGCCGAACCGCAGATCGGCATTGCGCCAGTTCAGTTTCTTGAGCGGCGTGAAGCGGTGATTGCAGATCGCCTCGGCCACCTCATCGGCAAGAGGACCAGCCTCCCCTGTGACACCGAACGTGCCATGCGACATGCCGCGCCCTGCGCGTCCCGCGATCTGGGCAAGTTCGTTGGGCATCAAGGGTCGCATCCGCCGACCGTCAAACTTGGTCAGGGACGAAAAGGCCACATGGTTGATGTCGAGGTTAAGTCCCATCCCGATGGCATCGGTCGCCACCAGAAAATCCACCTCACCGTTCTGATAAAGGTCCACCTGCGCATTGCGGGTCCGTGGCGACAGCGCGCCCATAACAACAGCGGCCCCGCCCTTCTGACGGCGCAGCAATTCCGCGATCGCATAGACGTTCTCGACCGAGAACCCGACGATGGCCGTGCGCGGCTGCAAGCGGCTGATCTTTTTCGAGCCGGTGTAGGACAGTTGGCTCATCCGCTCGCGGCGTACGAATTCAACCCCTTGCACAAGGTTCGAAATCGGCCCGCGCATTGTGTCGGACCCCATGAACAGCGTTTCCTGCAGCCCGCGCATCCGCAACAGCCGGTCGGTGAACACATGCCCACGCTCGGGATCGGCACACAGCTGGATCTCGTCGATCCCGACGAAATCGCAGCCCATGCCCTCAGGCATCGCCTCCACGGTGCAGACCCAATACTGCGCACGCGGCGGAACGATACGCTCCTCGCCCGTGACTAGCGCCACCACCGATGGCCCACGGGCCGCGACGATCTTGTCATAAACCTCGCGCGCCAAAAGGCGCAGTGGCAAGCCGATCATGCCGGTGCGATAGCCCAGCATCCGATCAATCGCGTAATGGGTTTTGCCTGTGTTGGTCGGGCCAAGAATGGCCGCAACCCGCGCATGTCCGGCCATGATGACGTCCTTTGCCGTCCTGCTCGGGAGTATCAGGGGGTCAGAGCGTTTGCCCGTTCACCCGAAGCTCCAGCCGCTCCAACGCCTCGATCACGTCGGAATCATGCGGCCGCAGGCTGAGTACCCGCGAATAGGCGTCATACGCAAGGTGGGGTTTGTCCACCTGTTCGAATATCGCACCAAGCCCGCGCAACGCTCCGAAATGCACCGGGTTCAGCGCCAACGTCCGTTCAAGCGCATCCGCTGCCGGGCCAAACATCTCTGCGCGGTAATAGGCCAAAGCCAGAGTGTGCCAGCCTTCCGCAAACTCCGGCGCGTGGTCGGTCAACGCCGTAAGATGTTCCAGCGCCGCATCAATGTTGTCGACATCCAACGCATCCTGCCCCCGCTTGAGCAGCAGGTCCATCGTTGCCGATCCCGACTTCGACCATTCCTGTCGAACCTGCCGCTCCAACCGGCTGGCTGCATTTTCGTCTTCGGCCTGTGCCAGCTGGTCCAGCAGATCGGCTGCACTGCCCTCTTGCGCCGAGACAGGACCCAGCGTCAGTGCCGATGCTAGAAGAAATGCCGCAACGGCAGATTTGTGTTTGCGCATGATGAACCTCATAACCCATCTTGAGTTTAGCGTGGGGTTTGGCAAATGCCAGCCTCGCACACCAAAACGCGATCACGAAGGAGATCAAAGTATGAGTGATGTTGTGGCACAGGCAGTGACCGCTCTGAATGAGAAATTGGGCGGCACAGGTATTGATGGTACCGCGCAATTCAACATTGAAGGCGAAGGCAGCATGGTTGTCGACAGCGACGGTGCCCGCGAAGGCACGGCTGATGCCGACGTGACCTTCAACGCCGACGCGGACACCTATCGTGAAATCTTCGACGGTTCGCTGAACCCAACATCCGCCTTCATGTCCGGTCGTCTGACCATCGACGGAGACATGGGCATGGCGATGAAGCTGGCCGCCACCCTCGCCTGATGGCAGATCCCGCGCCCTATCGCGACGATCTGGCCGAAGGCCCGGACACCCAAGCGTTCTGGTTGCGCACCTCGGATGGGGTGCGCATTCGCGTCGGGCATGCCGCTGCGCGGGACAGCAAGGGCACGGTGTTCATTCTGCCGGGCCGCACCGAGTACATTGAAAAATACGGCCGCAACGCCAAGGATTTTGTCCGCGCGGGCTTTGATGTGGTGTCGGTCGACTGGCGCGGTCAGGGCATGTCGGACCGTCTTGGGGCAAATCCGATGGTTGGCCATGTCGGGCGTTTTCTGGACTTCCAGAAAGACTGGGCAGCCGTGTGCGCCTTTGCGCGGCGCGCCGATGTGCCAAGACCCTGGCACATGGTTGCGCATTCCATGGGCGGCTGCATTGGACTGCGCGCCCTGACGAGCGGCAGCGACATGGCGTCGGTCATGTTCACAGGCCCCATGTGGGGCATTCAAATGGCCGGGTATCTGCGCCCCATCGCATGGACCCTGCCCCGGATTGCCATGGCCTTGGGCCAAGGACATCGCCTTGCACCCGGCACATCGATCAAGAGCTACCCGGCGTCAGAGCCGTTCGAGAACAACCTCCTCACATCTGACCCCGAAATGTTCGACTACATGCGCCGCCACGTCGAAGCAGAGCCGCAATTCGGTTTGGGCGGTCCATCATTTTCATGGCTCCTGACAGCCCTTCAGGAATGTGCGGATCTGGCAGTCCTGCCCTCGCCCGCGCTTCCCGCATTGTGCTTCGTCGGTTCGAATGAACGCATTGTCGACACAACGGCGATCCGTGACCGCATGACCGAATGGAAAGGCGGGAGACTGCTGCTTGTAGATGGGGCCGAACACGAAGTGCTGATGGAAAACGCCAAAACACGCCGTCAGGTGACGGGTGCCGCCGTATCGCTTTTCTCCAGTTTCAAATCCTAGGCTTTGCCGATCTCATGGACGCCCCTTGCTTCGGCGGTGGCCCCGGCACGCATCCATGAATGCTCGGACGAGATGAAGAAACAACTCATCCCATAGGCCGACCATTCCTGCGCCTTTTGCGCGTTGGCGACCCAAGACACATAGGCCTTGCCCGCCGCTTCGGTGGCTTTGCCCACACGCTCCATCGCTGAGAAAAGATCGTCAGAGGCCTGATGGTCATGCCCATAGCCAACCGACAAATCCGCCGGACCCAGAAACAGCGCGTCGATCCCGTCGGTTGCCGCGATGGCCTCTGCCGCCTCGACCCCCTCAGGTTCTTCAATCTGTGCCATCACAACTGTTTCCGAATGCGACCGTGCCAGCAGGTCGGGCATCGACTGCGTTGCATACCCTGCCCAACGCGTTGATCCTGCAAAGCCGCGCCCCCCGCGCCCGAACCGAGCCGCTTGCGCCACCGCAGCCGCTTTTGCCGCGCTGTCCACATGCGGGACCACGATCCCAACCGCACCGCAATCCAGCGCTTGCAGGATTTCGCGCGGCGACCCATCGCCGACCCGCACCAGCACCGGAAAATCAAGCGCACGTCCCATCGCACAGCACGCATCAATGGCGTTTCTGTCGAAAGGCGCGTGTTCGGCATCGAGACAGACGAAATCCAGCTCGGATTGCGCAAGGATTTCAATCAGCTGAAACGCCGGTGTTTTCAGAAACGTACCTGCCAAAGGCACACGCAACAAAAGGCGCTGACGAAATCCGGCGATTTGCATGGACGGTCTCCTGATGGTCTGGTTGTGCACACCCTACGCCCGCCGCGCGCTTTGGCAACCCTCTGGCGCCGTGCAACTTGCCTCCTATACTTATGCGCATGGCACAAAACGTTCTCACCTTCACTGACCGTGGCATCTACTGCCCCGCCGGAGATTTCTACATCGATCCTTGGCGGCCCGTGGACCGCGCGCTGATCACGCACGGACATGCCGACCACGCCCGCCCGGGTCACCGCCGCTATCTCTGCACCGATGCCTGCGCCCCGGTGATGCGTCACCGGTTGGGGAATATCTTTGTAGAAACCGTCAAGTTCGGCGAAATCCGGAAAATCGGCGATGCGTCAGTGTCGTTTCATCCCGCGGGCCACCTTCCCGGATCGGCGCAGATCAGGGTCGAGGTGGCGGGCCAGGTCTGGGTGGTCTCGGGGGACTACAAGGTGGTCCCTGATGGCATTTCAGAACCGTTTGAACCGGTGACCTGCCACAGCTTCATCACGGAATGCACCTTTGGCCTGCCCGTGTTCAAATGGGACGACCAAAAGACGGTCGCCAATGATCTCAACGCATGGTGGGCGCAAAACGCAGCCGACGGCAAAGCGTCGATCCTGGGGGCATATTCCCTCGGAAAGGCGCAGCGCCTGTTGGCGATGGTCGATCCCGAAATCGGCCCCATTCTCACCCATGGCGCGGTTGAGAACACCAACGAGGTCCTGCGTCACCAAGGTTACAGCTTGCCCAATACCATTCACGTCACCCCGGCGCTGAACGCAAAAGACTATCCCGGAGCACTGGTGATTGCTCCGCCCTCGGCACTTGGCTCGCATTGGGCGCGGCGCTTTGGCCCATCTTCGACGGCTTTTGCGTCCGGTTGGATGCGGTTGCGAGGGGTCCGCCGCCGCCGTGCAGCCGACCGGGGCTTCGTGATTTCCGACCATGCGGACTGGGACGGGCTGATGTCTGCGATCAGAAACACAGGCGCTGAAAATATTTATGCCACGCATGGTTACACCGACATCTTTGCGCGATGGCTGAACACACAAGAGTATAACGCGCAGGTTCTCAAGACAGAGTTCGGCACCGAAGAAGACGACATCGAAGCCAGTACCGGAGCGACCGTATGACCGACCTCAGTTGGAGCGACCGTTTTTTCCGATGGCAGGCCGGAACCGTGGAACGGCGCGCCCTGCAACTCGTCGCTCCACAATCCATCCTGCGTGGCATGTTCGCCCTGACAGCCCCACTCAGCGGTTCAATACCAAAAGACATCAAGCCCATGTCAGACAGCGACGGCGCGCTCTGGTTCACGCCACCCGAGGTCGGACCGAATGCACCTCTGCTGATGTATCTTCACGGTGGCGGGTTCACCATTGGCAGCCCCCACACACATGCTGCACTTGTGGCCCATCTGGCGCGGTTCGCCGGGATGCGCGCCATCTCGATCCCCTACCGCCTTGCGCCCAAACATCCGTTTCCGGCCGCTCGGGATGACGCGGTAGCGGCCTATGACCGATTGGTTGCAGCGGGAACGCCTCCGGTTGCAATATGTGGTGACAGTGCCGGGGGGTGCCTTGCCCTTCAGGTCGCGCAACATGCCCGAGATACATCCCCCATCCAGCCAAGAGCGTTGGGTCTCATTGCCCCGGTCGCCGATTTGTCCGGGGATATCGCCCATCGCTTCGAAGCTGCGTCAGATGAAATTCTGATCCCGCCGGCATGGGCGCGTCGCATCCTGACCAGCTATTTGGCAGGCGCAGCCCCCACAGACCCGGAAGTATCGCCCTTGCTTGGCGATCTGACAGGCCTTCCGCCCACGATGATTCAGGCCGCAACCGGCGAAGCTCTTGTGCAGGACGCACAGCGGCTGGAACAGAAGATGGAGAACGTGACCCTCGACCTCTGGCCCGATCTGGCGCATGTCTGGCACCTCCATGCCGGTCGGTCGACATCAGCAGACATGGCCCTTCGGCGGTTGGGGGCATTCCTAAGGGACGCCGCCGGATGAAGGCCTTCGCGGAACTCTTTACCACCATCGACCAAACCACCAAAACCAGCCTCAAGACGAAGGCATTAGCGTCCTTTTTCCAGACCGCCGACGAGTTTGACAGGCTCTGGACCATCGCGCTGTTTTCGGGCCGTCGCCCCAAACGTGCCGTGACCACCACCCAGCTGCGCGAATGGGCTGCCGAAGTCGGCGGCATCCCCCTCTGGCTGCTCGAGGAAAGCTATCCCATCGTTGGCGATCTGGCGGAAACCATCGCGCTCACGCTGCCCCCACCCAACCGGGACAGCGATCTGTCCCTGACACACTGGATCACCGAGTTAAAGTCGCTTGCCACGATCGACATCGACCAGCGCAAAGCCCGTATCCTGGATGCGTGGGATCAGCTCGACCCGACCGAACGGTTCCTCTTCAACAAGCTGATCACCGGCGGGTTTCGGATCGGCGTCAGCCAGAAACTGATGACCCGCGCCTTGGCGCAAGCCACCGGACAGGACGAGTCCAGCCTTGCCCATCGCCTCATGGGCGCATGGACTCCAGAAACCACCACCTATCACGCCCTGATCGAGGCCGAGGATGTGGAAGCGGACGACAGCCGACCCTACCCGTTTTACCTAGCTTACCAACTCGAAGACGGCCCTGAGGCGCTCGGTGCGCCGGAGGACTGGCAGGCGGAATGGAAATGGGACGGGATCCGAGGACAGATCATCCTGCGAAACGGCGCACACCACGTCTGGTCACGCGGTGAAGAGTTGATGACCGACCGCTTCCCGGAATTCGCCCGTCTGACCGATTTTTTACCAAGTGGTATAGTTCTGGATGGCGAGATCGTCGCGTGGGATGGCACCCAGCCCTTTCCCTTCAACACGTTGCAAGCCCGGATTGGCCGCAAGTCGGTGCCGAAAAAGCTGCTCGAGGACGCGCCGGTGATCCTTCTGGCCTATGACCTGCTCGAACACGAGGGCCAAGACCTGCGCGACCTGCCCTTGCAAGAGCGTCGTGCGCGGATGGATACGGTGCTGAACGATCTTCCCGACGAAGCCCCCATCCAAGCCGCGCCGCCTTTGCCCTTCGACACGTGGGATGCCCTCACTCAAACCCGCGCCACCGCCCGCGATCACCGCGCCGAAGGGCTGATGCTCAAACGCAAGGACAGCCCCTACCAGTCTGGCCGCAAGAAAGGCGATTGGTGGAAATGGAAGCTTGACCCTCTGACCGTGGATGCGGTGATGATCTATGCGCAGCAGGGCCACGGCCGCCGCGCCAACCTGTTCACCGATTTCACCTTCGCAGTCTGGGACGGCAATGATCTGGTGCCCTTCACCAAGGCCTATTCCGGCCTGACGGACGAGGAGTTCCGCCAAATCACCGCATGGGTCCGCAAGAACACCCAGCAGCGCTTCGGCCCCGTGCGCCAGGTCACCCCGCACCATGTGTTCGAGATCGCGTTTGAGGGAATCCACGCCTCGCCGCGCCACAAATCCGGTATCGCCCTGCGTTTCCCGCGCATGTCCCGCTGGCGGCACGACAAGCCGCTGCAAGAGGCCAACACACTCGACGATCTGAAAGAATTGCTGGAGACCTATGGATAAGCCAACCGCCGCCGCACCACCGCTTACCATCACCCCGCCCAGCGCACTGCTGCCCGAAGGCGCCTGCGACGCCCACGTGCATCTCATCGGGGATGATTTCGCACTCTGGGACGGTCGCGTGGAAAACCCACCGCCCGGCACGCTCGACACATGGCTCGACCGCTACCGCACGCATCTCGGGCTGTTGGGCTGCACCCGCGGCGTCATCGTGCATTCCATTCTCTATGGCAGCGACAACAGCATCACGCTCGAGGCGACCCGCCGCATGGGAGACGGGTTCCGCGCCGTCTGCCTGATCTCGGACGACGCGACCGAGGCTGATATTCGCGCGCTGGCCGACCAGAACTGCAAGGCCGTGCGGCTCAACTATGTGCATGGCGGATTGCTCAGCTGGGACGGGATGAAACGCCTTGCGCCCATGCTCGCGGATTACGGATTTCATGTGGAAATGCTGGCCCACTCCCATCTGCACCTCTCAGAACTGGCCCCGCAAGTGCACTCGCTGCCCGTGCAGATCGTCTTCGACCATTGCGCCTGGCCTGACCCTGCATTGGGGATCACTGAAGGGCAGACAGCGCTGGAACACCTATTGGCCGAGGGTCATGCCTGGACCAAGTTGAGCGCCACCTACCGCCACACGCCAGAGCCGCAGACGCTGATCGAAAGACTGGCGCAGGCAAACCCAGACCGCATTCTCTGGGGCAGCGACTGGCCGCATCTCATGCTGAACGGTGTGCCGATGCCCGATGCAGGCCAGCAACTCAACACGCTGCTCGACGCGATCCCCGATCAGACCACCCGACAGAAGCTCTTTACCGACAATCCAGCCACGCTCTACGGCTTTGCCCCTTGAACCTTTCGCCTGCACGGCACAGGTTCCAAGGCAACGAAGAACAGGAGACGACCCATGCTGCGCACCCCTACACCGACCTATGACGCCAACGCCCAGAGCGGCAGCAAAAATCTGGGGGACCTGCCGGAGTGGGACCTGACAGACCTATACCCCTCGGATGACGCCGCTGAGTTGAAACGCGATCTCGACTGGCTTGAAGAGGCCTGCCGCAGCTTTGCCACCGATTACGAAGGCAAGCTGGCCGATCTGACGGCAGACGAATTCCTTACCGCGATCCACCGCCACGAGAAGATCGAGAACATCGCGGGCAGGATCATGTCTTACGCGGGTCTGCGCTACTACCAGCTCACCACCGACGCAAAGCGCGCGAAATTCCTGTCAGACCATCAGGAAAAGATCACCAACTACACAACACCGCTGGTGTTCTTCACGCTGGAGCTGAACCGGATCGACGATGCCACAGTAGACGCGCTGTTCGACGCCAATGCAGACCTCGCCCGCTACAAACCTGCGATCCGCCGCATCCGCGCGATGAAGCCGTACCAACTGTCCGACGAGATGGAGAAGTTCCTGCATGACATGGGCGTAGTCGGCGACGCGTGGGAGCGCCTCTTCGACGAGACCATCGCGGGCCTCGAGTTTGAAGTCGACGGCGAGCCGCTGAACATCGAAGGCACGCTGAACCTGCTCACCGAGCAGGACCGCAGCACACGCGAAGCCGCCGCGCGCGAACTGGCCGAGGTCTTTGCCGAAAACATCAAGATCTTCGCCCGCGTCCACAACACGCAGGCCAAGGAAAAAGAGGTCATGGACCGCTGGCGCGGCATGCCGACCGCGCAAACCGGGCGGCACCTTTCCAACGATGTCGAACCCGAAGTGGTCGAAGCCCTGCGCAACGCCGTGGTCGCCGCCTACCCCAAGCTCAGCCACCGCTATTACGAGCTCAAGCGCAAATGGCTGGGCCTCGACGTGATGCAGGTCTGGGACCGCAACGCGCCCTTGCCGATGGAAGCGACGCGCATCGTGAACTGGGACGAGGCGGAACAAACGGTGATGAACGCGTACTCGGAGTTCGACACCCGTATGGGCGAGATCGCCAAGCCGTTCTTCACCAAGGGCTGGATCGACGCCGCTGTGAAGCCCGGCAAAGCCCCCGGTGCCTTTGCGCACCCCACGGTGACGGATGTGCACCCCTACGTGATGCTCAACTACCTTGGCAAACCGCGCGACGTGATGACCTTGGCCCACGAGCTTGGCCACGGCGTGCATCAGGTGCTGGCCGCCGAACAGGGCGAGATGCTCGCGTCGACGCCGCTGACCCTTGCCGAAACCGCCTCGGTCTTCGGCGAAATGCTCACCTTCCGCCGCATGCTCGACAACGCCAAGGACGATGCAGAAAAGAAAGTGCTGCTGGCGGGCAAGGTCGAGGACATGATCAACACAGTTGTGCGCCAGATCGCCTTCTACGATTTCGAATGCAAACTGCACGAGGCGCGCCGGGGCGGCGAACTGACGCCGGACGACATCAACGCGCTCTGGATGTCGGTGCAGGCCGAATCCCTCGGGCCGGCATTCGAGTTCATGGACGGGTACGAGACCTTCTGGGCCTATATCCCCCACTTCGTGCATTCGCCCTTCTATGTCTACGCCTATGCCTTTGGTGATGGCCTCGTGAACGCGCTTTACGCCGTCTATGAGGAAAACCCCGACGGATTCCAGGACAAGTATTTCAACATGCTCAAGGCGGGGGGCTCGAAGCACCACAAGGAATTGCTGGCCCCGTTCGGACTGGATGCGAGCGACCCGAAGTTTTGGGACAAGGGTCTGAGCATGATTTCGGGCTTCATCGACGAATTGGAGGCGATGGAGGGATGACCCTCCGGTGACACGCTGTCGGCACCGTTTCGTGTGCGTATTTGGAAAAAGAAGAAGCAGGGGATGCGCACCGTCCCCTGCTTCTTCTTTTTGATGAATATGCAGGCCAAACGCAGGGTGTTAACCTTAACGTCTGGTGAATGCCGAAGGTCGATAAACGCGTCAATTCCGAGCCGAAGGCGAGACACCCTGCGCGGGCGTCAGTCCGCACATTTCACTTCAACTGGCTGTCCTTCGATCCCCGCCGGTTGATGCCGCCGCGTGCCTGATAGGCGCCGTCGCGTTCCTGCTGGCAGTCGATACACAGCTTGACGCCCGGAATGGCGATGCGGCGCTTTTCTGGGATCGGCTCTTCGCATTCCGCGCAATGGGTCAGGCTTTCCCCAACCGGAGCCTTGCGCGACTTCAATCGTGCCAGTTCATCATTGATCGACGCGTCGATCTGTTCCTGAACCGCACCATCCCGTGCCCAACCGCCTGCCATGTCCTGCTCCAAAAGCTATCGTCCGGAAAATATGGAAGTGCGGGAGCCGTCGCGCAAGACACTTGTCGACCAGCTGCACTCCCGCCATCCTACCCCAGATTATGCCGAAGGAGGCCTTGATGCCGGATCACAACCTGGAACGCGCCTACAGTATCAAGGGGGCCTCAGACGCCAAGGCGCTTTATGACGATTGGGCCAGCAGCTATGACAGCAGCTTTGGCGAACGCCACGGCTACATCGCCCCACGGGAGATCGCCCGAATCTTCAAGGACCTCTATGCTGGCACAGAGCCGGTGCTCGACATCGGCGCGGGAACCGGGCTTCTGGCGGAACATCTCCGGGATTGCGCGGTGGACGGCATCGACATTTCGCAAGCCATGCTGGATCAGGCCGCTGCAAAAGGGCTGTATCGCAACCGTATCTGTGCGGATCTCACGCAGACCCTTCCGATGGAAGATGAAAGCTATGGCGGGTTTGTCTCAAGCGGCACATTTACCCACGGGCATGTCGGTCCAGAGGTGTTTCCCGAACTCTTGCGCGTTGCCAAGCAAGGTGCGCTCTTTGTCTGCGGGGTGATCCCGCCCGTGTTTGACGGGTCGGGTTTCGGATCAAGGCTGGCGCTGATGGTGGCACACAAGTTGATCACCATGGTCGATTTTCACGATATCCCGATCTACGAAAACGCAGACCATGATCACGCAAAGGATCGTGGGCTTGTCATGGTGTTCCGCAGGATCTGAGACTTTCCTTTGGCCGACAATCGCCTAACTCCCTTGGTAAGGAGAGATCATATGCGCCCGCTTCTATCAGCCATCCTCATCACCTGCGCGACGCTGGCGCAGGCTGCCATGTCCAGCTTTACCTTTCCGTCCATTGATGGCGGCGAGATCGACCTTGCGGCATGGCGCGGTCAGCCGGTGCTTGTGGTCAACACAGCGTCACGCTGCGGGTACACTCCGCAATATGACGGGCTTCAGGAGCTTTATGACACCTACCGGGACCGCGGGCTTGTCGTGCTGGCAATCCCGTCCAATGATTTCCGGCAGGAACTGGCCAGCGACGAAGAGGTAAAGGATTTCTGCGAGGTGAATTTCGGCCTCGATTTTCCGATGACCACCATCACCTCGGTCCGGGGCGACAGTGCGCATCCGTTCTACAAATGGCTCGAAACCGAAACGGGATTTGCGCCAAGCTGGAACTTCAACAAAGTTCTGATCGCCCCAGATGGCAGCGTGGCCGCGACATTCGGATCGAACGCGCGGCCGATGTCCAGAACGGTGACCGATGCGATCACCGCTCTTCTGGACTGATCATGCCTGAAGGTACCCCCAGATCTGATCCTTGAGCGCTGCGCGCTGCTTTCGCATTTCGGTTTCGGCGAACTGATCCATCGGTTCCACGTTAGTTTCGGCCCTGTGCACGCTGCGATTGATGTCGTGATAGCTGTCGAACAGCTTGGCGAAATGGGCGTCGGACTGCTTGAGCGCGCTCATTTTATCGACATGCTCCGGGAATTCCTCGGCCAATTCGTGTGGGGTATGTGACATGGGTCCACTCCTCTCCTGATGTTTTCACCGTCAACATGTCAGAGAGGTGCATCTTTCACTTTGACCCGGATCAAACCGCGATCAATTCCGCGCTTTTCTCCACCCGGCGGCGCGGGCTTCGTCCTCGGAGCAGAACCAGCGTTCGCCCTTGGTCGGTGAGATGCGGGTCTCGGAGTAATATTTCTGTCCGGGCACGTGATAGATACGTTCGCCTTTGCTCACACTGATATTGCCTTTGATCTTGCACTTGGGATTGAGGACGTTGGGCAGCCAGCTGCTTTTTGCCGGGGTGCCTCGGTTCACCGTCACAGTCTTTGCACCGGTCTCGGTTCGCGCCGTGACAGGTCGCGCCTGCGCCCGTTGCGCCGACCGAAACGCGGCGGGCGACATCACCCCCGTGGCATGCAGACCGCGCCCGTTCACGGCAGCGCCCTTTTCCGCGAGATCGTAGTCCATGCCGTATTGGCGATAGGCAAAGGCCAACCCTTCACGCACCAAGCGTTCGCCGACATCCTGCCCGTCGACGCTGCATTTGGCGACGGTCCGACCGTATTGGTCGGTATCGAGCGCGGTACACCGGGCGCTGCGCCCTTCATAAAGAGCGCGGGTTTCAGACCGGACCCAGTCGCCACAAGCCCAGGCTGGGCTGTTGGCATCGCCGCACATCTGATCGGTTTCCGGCGCGTCGATGGCATGCAGGCGCACGGTGGTGCCGTCAATCTTGAACGTGTCGCCATCGACCACGCGAATGGTCCCATTCGGCCCAGCGGAGGCAGGCGTGGCGAGAAGAAGGGCGGCAGTAAGCAAAACGTATCTTAACATTCCGTAAATATGTGCAGCCAAAAATGGCCAAACAATGGAATCCGTTAAGAAAGGTTAATCATTCGCCGCGCGGGAAGCGTTGGTTTTCCTCAAGCACGTTCAGATCCATATGATTGCGCATGAACCGCTCGGATGCATCGCGCAGGGGTTGGTAGTCCCACGGGTAGTATCCGCCCTGCCGCAAAGCCTCGTAGACCACCCAGCGTTTGGCCTGTGACGCCCGCACCTCCGCATCGAACCGCGCCAGGTCCCATCGCGCCTCAGACTTCGCCCGTAAGCTCTGCACCGTGCCCTGATGGTCGGGATGATCGGCCAGATTGGTCAATTCATGCGGATCAGCCTCCAGATCGAACAACTGATCGGGATCAAGCGAGCAGCGATTGTACTTCCACTTGCCGTATCGCAGCGACACCAGCGGCGCATAAGACGCCTCGGCCGCGTATTCCATCGCCACCGGGCTTGTGCGTTCACCGCCCTGCCCCAGAGGTACCAGCGATTCCCCGGTCGTCCATGGCATGACCTCTTCCATGCTCACCCCCGCCAGAGCACAGAGCGTCGGGCAGACGTCGATCGTCGAGACCGGATCCGTCACCAGGCCCGCCGCCATCTCCGGGGCAGCGATCATTAGCGGCACCCGCGAGGCCCCGTCATAGAAACACATCTTGAACCACAGACCCCGTTCGCCCAGCATATCGCCGTGATCCGACACAAAGAGGATGATCGCCTCCTGCCGCGTGTCTTCGAGCACCTGGAGGATCTCGCCGATCTTGTCGTCCAGATAGGAGATATTGGCGAAATAGGCCCGACGAGACCGGCGGATGTCGTCCTCGGTGATGTCGAAATTGCGCCAGTCATTGGCGTCGAAAATGCGCTTGGCATGCGGGTCATGGTCCTCATATGCCATCGCGGGCACCTCGGGCAGCAGGTGCTCGCAATCTTCGTAGAGATTCCAGTATTTCCGCCGCGCGACATAGGGGTCATGTGGATGGGTGAAGCTGACGGTCAGGCACCACGGGCGGTCGTCCTTGCCGCGCGACAGATCATAAAGCGCGAGCTTGGCCTGGTAGGCAACCTCGTCATCATATTCGAGCTGATTGGTGATCTCGGCCACCCCCGCGCCCGTGACCGAGCCCATGTTGTGATACCACCAGTCGATCCGCTCACCGGGTTTGCGGTAATCCGGCGTCCAGCCGAAATCGGCGGGGTATATGTCGGTGGTCAAGCGCGCCTCGAACCCGTGCAACTGGTCAGGCCCGACAAAGTGCATCTTGCCGCTGAGCGCGGTGTAGTATCCCGCCCGCCGCAGGTGATGCGCATAGGTCGGAATCGAGGATGGGAATTCGGCCGCGTTGTCATAGACGCCGGTGGCCGAGGGCAATTGCCCCGACATGAAGGCCGCACGCCCCGGCGCGCAAAGCGGGCTTGCGGTATAGGCGTTCTGAAACCGGGTGGAGCGAGCCGCCAGTTTCTTGAGGTTGGGCGCATGCAGCCAATCGGCAGGACCATCGGGGAACAGCGTCCCGTTCAACTGGTCCACCATCAGAATCAGGATGTTCGGCTGCATGATCGCCCCTTTGCGCTGTTTGTTGCGCGACACTGGTGTGATGAGGCGATGGCGTCAATCCGGGCCGGGCGAAGATGCGTCAGCGCATCTTCCGTTTCCGTTGACGGAAACGTTTGAGGGGCCAGCCCCTCAAACTCCCCGGCATATTTGTAAAAAGAAGAAGATCAGACCGAAGCGCTTATTCCCATTCCATCTCTTCAAAGACGCGCCCTGCGTTTTTGGTCGCCAGTTCCTCGAACGTATCCAGATGTGCCCAGTTCGACTGGTCCACGTAATAGGCACTGGCCAGATCGCCGCCTTCGTCGATATGGGCGCCGATCTTGGCGCGCAGGTCCTTGATGTAGTCAGAGGTATAGCGCGTCACCTGCGCCATGTTGGTTGGGTGGCCGTGGCCTGGGATCACGTAGGTCGCCCCCAGCGCCGTGAACGGCCCGTCAAAAGTTTCGACCCATGCATCGGTGTCGGTTTCCGGAAAGATCGGCGGCATGCGTTCATGGAAAGCGATGTCGCCCGCGATCACGATGCCCCATTGCGGAATCCACACCTGCGTGTCGCCGGGATCATGCGCCGGGCCAAGATGCAGAACTTCCAGCGTCACATCCCCCATCTCGACCACGTATCTGTCGGAAAAGCTGAGGTTCGGGACGGCAACCGTCGTGCCCTCGGCCTTGTCCCGATTGTAGCGCTGCATGCCTTGCAGGATGAAATCGCCGTTCTTCTCGACCTCTGCGATCGCATCTTCATGGGCCAGGATATCAACGCCAAGGCCCGCCCAATAGGAATTGCCCAGCACGGCATGACCCTGCCCGTTCTCGTTGATCACCAGCTTCACCGGCTGATCGGTGATCGCCTTGATCTCGTCATGCAGGGCTTTTGCCAGACGGGCCGACGCGCCGCCATTGATCACCACCACACCGTCGCCTGTGAGCACAAAGCTCAGGTTATTGTTGTGGCCCGAGTTTTCATAGGTCGGCGGCGCGGTGGCTCCGATGGCCGAGAAGACATGCGGGATCACTTCGACCGGTTTGTCGTAAAGCTCTGACTGCGGGTACTTGTCGGCAATGTCTTCGCTGGCAGCGGCCATCTGGGCCAGGCAGCCGATGGCGAGGGTGGAAATGATACGCATGACGCTCCTCCTGTGGTCGCGCACACATTCATGAACGTGAATGAGAAAAGCAACCCCCCGCAGGTGGGCCATCTTGCCACTGGCAGCAGGACATATACGGTCGGGCCAAACGGTTTTGGGAGGCGACATGACACTCACTGGCAAACATGCCCTGATCACAGGCGGCGGGACAGGAATCGGCTTGGCCATCGCCATCGCATTGAAGGACGCAGGCGCAGAGGTGACGATCACAGGACGCCGCGCCGATGTGCTGCAAGCGGCGGCGAACGCCCACGGGCTGCACGCATTGGTGATGGATGTGCAGGACGAGGCCTCGGTGGTTGATGGGATCGCAGGCGCCGTTTCCGCACGAGGGCCTGTGCAGGTCTGCGTCGCCAATGCCGGCATCGCCGAAGGCCGCGCGTTGCACAAGATGGACATGGCGTTCTGGCGCAACATGATGGCGACCAATCTTGACGGGACGTTCCTCACGATCCGCGAAAGCCTCAAGTCGATGCACCAGACCGACTGGGGCCGCGTCATCGCCATCAGCTCCATCGCCGGGCTGCGGGGGCTCAAGGGCGCGCCCTGCTATACCGCGTCGAAACACGCCATGATCGGCCTGATCCGGGGGCTGGCCGCCGACTATCTGGGCAAACCCTACACGTTCAACGCGATCTGCCCGGCCTATGTGGACACGGATATCGTCCCGCAGAACATCGACCGGATCATGGCGCGTACCGGCATGAGCGAGGACGAGGCAAGAGCCGTGATGGTGGGTGCAAACCCCCATGGCCGCCTGATTGCGCCCGAGGAAGTGGCCGAGGCCGCGCTCTGGCTCTGCGCGCCCAACTCGGGCAGCGTCAACGGTCAAGCCATCCAGATCTCAGGAGGTGAGTTTTGAGCGACCCCTACGATCCGGCGAAAGACGGCGCGCAGATGTCGTTTGACGGGCGCATGTCCTATACTGATTACCTTGGTCTTGACGCTGTTCTGACCGCACAGCACCCGCTGAGCAGCGCACATGACGAATTGCTGTTCATCGTCCAGCACCAGACGTCGGAGCTTTGGATGCGGCTGGCGCTGCATGAGTTGCATGCGGCGCGCACCACCCTGTCGGGGGCCGAGATTCGTCCAGCCTTCAAGATGCTCGCCCGTGTGTCGCGCATTTTCGAACAGCTCAATTCCGCATGGGATGTGCTGCGCACCATGACGCCCAGCGACTACACCACCTTCCGCGAAAGCCTTGGCCAAAGCTCGGGCTTTCAGTCCGCACAGTATCGCGAGATCGAATTTCTTCTGGGCAACCGTAACACCTCCATGCTCAAACCCCACGCCCACCGGCCAGACCTGACCGCGCGCCTGACTGCCGAGATGGAGAAGCCCTCGCTCTATGACTGCGCGCTCGCGCGACTGGCGCAGGTGGTGGCTGTGCCGGAAGATGCCCTGACCCGAGATCGGACAAAGCCACATCAGCCGAACGAGGGGGTGCAAGCCGCCTGGGCCGAGGTCTATCGCGATCCAAGTCGGTACTGGGATCTCTATGAATTGGCGGAAAAGCTGGTCGATCTTGAAGACTATTTCCGCCGTTGGCGCTTCAACCATGTCACCACCGTGGAGCGGGTGATCGGCCTCAAACGCGGCACGGGGGGGACGGGTGGCGTGTCCTATCTCAAGCGCATGCTCGAGGTTGAGCTTTTCCCTGATCTCTGGCACCTGCGGACCAAACTCTAAGACCCCGGAAAGGGACGACATGACCGATTTCACCGCCACCCGCGCTGCGTTTCATTTGCCCGACGGTATGATCTATCTCGACGGCAACTCTTTGGGGCCATTGCCGAAATCGGCGGCGGCTCGCGTTGCGCAGACCGTGACCGACGAATGGGGCGATCACCTCATCACCGGATGGAACGCCTGCGGCTGGATGGACATGCCCGCGCGACTGGGCGACCGGATCGGGAGGCTGATCGGGGCCGAGCCGGGGCATGTGGTGGTGGGCGACACGCTGTCGATCAAGGTGTTTCAGGCGCTTGCAGCGGCGTTAAAGTTGAACCCCAACCGACGCGTGATCCTGTCGGACACCGGCAACTTCCCGTCCGACCTTTACATGGCCGAAGGGCTGATCTCGCTGCTTGGCCCGGACTACGAACTGCGCCTTGTCGCGCCCGAAGAGGTCGAAGCCGCGATCACAGACGAGATTGCCGTGTCGATGATCACCGAGGTGGATTACCGCACCGGGCGCAAACACGATATGGCGGCACTCACGGCCAAGGCACATGAAGAAGGCGTTGTAACTGTCTGGGATCTCGCCCATTCCGCTGGCGCGATCCCGGTCGATCTGGCCGGGGTCAACGCCGATTTCGCGGTCGGTTGCACCTACAAGTACCTCAATGGCGGCCCCGGTGCGCCCGCCTTCATCTATGTCTCGCCCCGCCACGCCGATATGGCCCTGCCAGCATTGTCCGGGTGGCTGGGGCATGACAGCCCCTTCGCGTTCGACCTTGGCTACAAGGCAGGTGCAGGCATTTCCCGGATGCGGGTTGGCACACCGCCCATCGTACAGATGGCGGCCTTGGACGCGGCGCTCGACGTGTGGGACGATGTTGACCTGCAAGACCTGCGCGCGCGGTCCATCGAACTGTCGGAACGGTTCATTGCGGGGGTTGAGTCCACCTGCCCCGATCTGACCCTCGCAAGCCCACGGGACGCGGCAGTACGCGGGTCTCAGGTCAGCTTCAAATTCGACGAAGGCTATGCCGCGATGCAGGCTCTGATCGCACACAAGGTGATCGGCGATTTCCGCGCGCCCGACATCATGCGCTTTGGCTTCACACCGCTTTATCTGAGCCTTGAGGATGTGGATCAGGCGGTTGAAATTCTTGCACGGATCATGCGCGACCGGCTCTGGGACACACCCGAATTCAAGCAGCGCAAAGCGGTGACCTGAGGCGCGCGGGTCTGCGTCGGCGGAGACTTACACCGCGCCTACGCGGCGTCCGCCGACACTCTCGCCGCAGGCCCAGGCCCGCACCGCATCGCCGAAAGCCTGAAACAACGGCCGCGACACCGGATCGTTCGCCGCGTCCCATTCCGGGTGCCATTGCACCGAAAGTGTAAAACCTGGTGCGTCCTTCACATAGGTCGCCTCGGGCGTGCCATCGGGCGCGTGGCCTTCGATCACAATCCGCGCGCCGGGGGTCTTGATCCCCTGCCCGTGCAGCGTGTTGGTCATCACTTCGTTGGAGCCGAACAGGCGATGAAACACACCGCCTTCTTGCAACGTCACTACATGGCGCAGGGCGAATTTCTCTTCCAGCGTCCCGTCAGGTGGCATCCGGTGGTTCATCCGCCCCGGCAGATCACGGATCTCAGGGTGAAGAGTACCGCCCATAGCAACGTTCACCTCTTGAAATCCCCGACAGATGCCCAGAAACGGCTGACCGCGCTCTACACAGGCGCGCACCAATGGCAAAGTGATGGCGTCTCGTGCCCGGTCGAACGCGCCATGCGCTTCGGTTGCGGCCTCGCCATACTCTTCGGGATGCACATTGGGTCGCCCGCCGGTCAGCAGAAACCCGTCGCACACCTCCAGCAGCTCCTCGACCGACAGAAAGCGCGGGTCTGCAGGCACCAGCAGCGGCATGCATTCAGCCACCTTGGCCACCGCTTCCGAGTTCATCGAGCCACCCGCATGTGCAGGGTACTGATCGTTGATCAGGTACTGGTTGCCGATGATGCCGACGACGGGCCGCGCCATGATGTGTATCCTTATATTTCCGCGGTCAGACCCACGGATTCGATCCCAGCCTTGGCGGCAGCCGCATCATTGTCCGAGGTATCCCCGGTCACGCCGACGGCGGCCAACACGTTGCCCTTGGCATCGCGGACCAGCACGCCACCCGGCACTGGTACCATCTGTCCGCCAAGCGCCGCGCCTGCTGCGGTGATGAAATAGGCCTGTTCTTCTGCCCGCTTCTTCTGCGCGCTGCCTGCCATGCCCAGCATCACCGAACCATAGGCCTTGGCATGCGCGATCTGGAAGCGCCCGGGGCTTGCCCCATCCTCACGCTCGAACGCCTGCACGTTGCCGCCTGCGTCCAGCACGATGACCGAGAGCGGTTTCATGTCCGCCGCGCGCCCAGCTTCAAGCGTCTTGCGGATGATCGTGCGCGCGCGGCGCAAAGATAGGTTAGCCATTCTGTCCCCCCACTTCAGGCAAATAGATCATGCGCCAGTTCAAGCGCATCCACCAGTTTGTCCACTTCTTCTTCCGTATTGTACATCCCGAACGACGCGCGACAGGTGGCGGTCAGCCCGAGATGATCCATCAGCGGCCCAGTGCAATGCTGACCCGCCCGCACCGCGACGCCCTTTTTATCAAGGATGGTCGAGATGTCATGCGCATGTGCAGCGCCATCCAGCGTGAAACTGAAGATTGCCGCCTTGTCAGGCGTTGTGCCCTGCACTTGCAGCCAATTCAGGCCATCCAGACGCGTCCGCGCGTAATCCCGCAGCTTTTTCTCGTGGGCGGCGATGTTCTCCATCCCGATCCCCATCATGTAATCAAGCGCAACCCCAAGACCAATCTGCTGCACGATGCCCGGCGTGCCTGCCTCGAACATCATGGGCGCATCGTTCCAGAGCACCTCGTCCTTGTGGACCTCGCGGATCATGTCGCCGCCGCCAAGGAAAGGCTGCATCTCGGCCATGCGCTCCTTGCGCATGTAGATCGCACCCGACCCGGACGGGCCGTAAAGCTTGTGGCCTGTGATGGCGTAAAAATCGCAGCCGATCTCTTCGACATTCACAGGCATATGCACCGCCGCCTGCGACCCGTCGATCAGCGTGGCGATTCCGCGTTCGCGCGCCGCGTGGCAGATGGTCTTCACATCCACTACGGTGCCCAAGACGTTCGACAGATGGGTGACCGCGACCAGCTTGGTCTTCGGCCCCATCGCGGCGATCACCGCCTCAGGGTCCAGATAGCCGGTGCTGTCCACATCGACCCACTTGATCACCACACCCTGCCGTTCGCGCAGAAAGTGCCAAGGGACAATGTTGGCGTGATGCTCCATCACCGACAGGATGATCTCGTCCCCGGCCTTGAGGTTCGGCATACCCCAGCCATAGGCCACGGTGTTGATCCCCATGGTGGTCCCGGTGTTCATGACGATCTCGTCTTCGTCCTTCACACCGAGGAACCGCGCGATCACGCCCCGCGTGCTTTCGTATTTCTCCGTCGCGAGGTTCGACAGGTAGTGCAGCCCGCGATGGACGTTGGCATATTCCTCGGCATAGGCGCGGGTGATCGCGTCGATCACCACCTGAGGCTTCTGTGCGCTCGCCCCGTTGTCGAGATAGACCAGCGGCTTGCCATTCACCTCGCGCGACAGGATCGGGAAATCGCGGCGGATTTCGGTGACGTCATACATATCCAGGTATCCCTCCGGTCTGGACGCCAAGAAGGCTGAAGATCAAACTCAGCCCCAGCATCATGCCGACAACGGCCAACAACAAGACCAGACCAGCCCTCAAAAGGCTTCCCATCTCGTGTGCCACATCAATGAAATTCACGAAGATCCAAATCCCCAGCACCGAGGCGGCGCTGATCAGGACCCCCGAGAGAAACAGGCTGAACGGGCCAACCACGGCCACCACTGCCTGCATCACGACCCGTAAAGCCTGCAGCCAGATCACAAGGATGGCAATCTGCGGAACGCCCGCGCGGCCACCCATCGGTCTGCCGCAGAGCGTCACCGCGACGATCAGCGCTCCCACCGACACCGCCAGCATTGCGCCGAAGACGGTCGGGTTCACCAGAACCGCACCAAAAAGATCATTTGCAGGCACCAGCATCAGCGACGCCGAGAACATCAACGTGTTCAGCACGATGACCAGCGCAAAGGCCAGCCACAGCGCTTGCGACGGCAAATTCATCGCCAACAACAGCCGTGCCACATCGCGCGGCGCCACCACCGTGTTCAACGCCAGCCGGAAAAATCCTTCGAATGTCACGCCGCCCCCCCGCGATAGACGGCCAACATGCCAGCGATCCAGAACCACATGAAGATGCAGAACCAGATCAGTCCGACGATGGTCAACTGTATCCCCGCGCCGATATAGCCCGCCACAAGCCCATTCAGCAGGATCAGCGGGGACGAGGCCAGAAGGCTCCAGAAAAGGGCGATCCTTGCGTTGAAGGACGGACCCTGGCCACCGATCGCCCGCGCGATCAGATGGGCGACAAAGGCCAGCGCATAAAACAGCAACGGCGCCAGAAACACAGTCGCCATCAACGTGCCGCCCAGCAGCATGTTCAGCTCCAGCCCCTCCAGATGCGCCTGACGGGCCAGAGCAGGCCAGCGCGCAATGAACAGGATCGCGCACGCCCCCATGAGGATCGCCAAGGCACGGTCCTCGCGCTGTCCGGCATTCACCAGTCGGCGCACAACCTTGCCCGGCCCCCGATACGTGGCCGCGATATCCTGCGTGAACGGCATCGCTGCTTAGCCGCGACGCCGTGCAAGCCACGCCTCGACGCGACCGTTGATCTCGTCCTGCAGGCCTTCGTCCTCGATCTCCATCACCGCTTCCGCAAGAAACGCGATGGTCAGAAGGTCCGTCGCCGGCCCCTCTTCAATCCCGCGCGAGCGCAGGTAGAACAGGCCTTCCTCGTCAATCGCGCCAGAAGTCGAGCCATGCGAACAGGCCACGTCGTCTGCGTAGATCTCAAGCTCCGGCTTGGCGAGGAATTGGCTGTCCTCGTCCAGAAGCAACGATTGGCTGATCTGGTAACCATCCGTCTTCTGCGCGCCTTCCTTCACAAGGATCTTGCCCTGGAACACGCCCGTCGCGCCGTTGCGCAGCACTTTCTTGAACACCTGACGGCTTTCGCAGTTCAGCGCGTCATGGGTGATGAACACCGTGTCGTCATGGTGGAAATCACCGTCGCCCACACAGGCACCCGCCACGTGTGCGGTCGCATTGTCGCCAGTCAGTTCGATGACACATTCGTTGCGCGTCAACACACCGTTGGCCGTCAGGGTAAACGACTTGAACACCAATTCCTCACCCAGCCGGGTAAAGATCGCTGTCGCCGCACGACGCTCGTGGTCGCGACCCTGCGCCCGGACATGCTGGAACGTCCCGCCATCCGCGATCTCGACCTCCATGCATTTGTTGAACCGGGCCGCCGCCGGACCGTTTTCCAACAGCGTCAGTTCGGCACCCGCATCGATCTTCACAACATGGTGGAGGATCGCATCAGAAGTCTCTGATTCATGACGGTAAATCAGGCTGATAGGCTTGGGCGCCTTACCTGTGACATGGATCAGAACGCCGTCGGTCGCAAAGGCCGAGTTAAGCGCTGCCAAAGGCCGCTGAACAGGGGTCTGGCCCCGCGTTTCCAGCACGCCGTAGAGGTCTTTCGCCCAATGTATGTCGGGCGCATCCGCAAGCCGGTCGATGGTCACATGGTCCATTGCCAGTTCATCGGAATCCTCAGCGCTGAACACACCGTCAACAAACACAATCTTGAGACGGTCAACCGCTCCAAAAATCGGCTCTTCATCGCCTTCCAGCAAGGCCGCGCTCGGCGCTTCCGGCTGCACCAGCGTATCCGGGCGGGTATATTTCCAGTACTCATCGCGCCCGCTTGGCAGACCCATCGCCTGCACACGCGCCAAAGCATCCTCGCGCGCCGCCTGTGCCCAACCGCCCTGCGGCATGTCGAGCGCCGCAAGCCTCGCGTCGGTGGCATCCTGTTTTATCTGCGGCAACGCCATTACACCGCCTCCGCCAGAAGATCCGCGTAGCCGTTGTTTTCCACTTCAAGCGCAAGCTCGGGACCACCGGTCTTGATGATCCGGCCATCCGCCATGATGTGAACCACGTCCGGTTTGATATGGTCCAGCAGTCGCTGATAGTGCGTGATGACAAGGAACCCACGCCCCTCGTCGCGCAGCGCGTTCACACCGTCGGCCACCAGTTTCATCGCGTCCACATCAAGGCCCGAGTCGGTCTCGTCCAGAATGCACATCTTCGGCTCAAGCATCGCCATCTGCAGGATTTCGTTGCGCTTTTTCTCGCCGCCCGAGAAGCCTACATTGACCGGACGCTTCAGCATCTCGGCGTCGATCTTCAGGTCCTTCGCTTTGGCACGGATCACCTTGAGGAATTCGCTCGCCGACATCTCTTCTTCGCCACGCGCCTTGCGCTGGGAATTCACCGCTGTGCGCAGGAAGGTCATGTTGCCAACGCCGGGAATTTCCACCGGATACTGGAATGCAAGAAAGACACCTGCCGCAGCACGCTCTTCCGGCTCCATGTCCAGAATATCCTCACCATCCAACGTCGCCGAACCCTCGGTCACTTCGTAGCCATCCTTGCCGGACAGCACGTAGGAGAGGGTCGATTTCCCCGACCCGTTCGGCCCCATGATCGCATGCACCTTGCCCGCTTCGACCGTCAGGTTCACACCCTTGAGGATCTGCTTGTCTTCTTCCTCGAGTTGCACGTGCAGGTTCTTGATTTCCAACATTTTCTTGCCCTTTTCCATTTGGTTGCCCAACCATGCGGGCGATATCTGTTCTGTAAGTGCGGCCTCAGCCGCGATCCGTCAGCACGGCGGTGCCGCTGGCGGACACCATCAACATCGAATTGCCGACCACTTCGTAATCCAGATCCACGCCGACCACGGCATTGGCCCCAAGCGCCACGGCACGCTGCTCCAATTCGCGCATCGCCACATCCCGTGCGTCCTGCAACTTGGCCTCATACGCGCCCGACCGACCGCCGACGATGTCCGTGATCGACGCGAACACATCGCGGACCACGTTGGCACCCATGATCGCCTCACCCACCACGATCCCTTTGTATTCAAGGATCTTCTGGCCTTCGATGTTGTTTGTCGTCGTGATGATCATGGCTACCTCTTTATTACGCCTTTTTCGATGGTTCGTCGCTTTTGTATCGGTGCAAACCACCATTCTTACTCAGTTCTTCAAGCTGTCGTCTCCTCTCAGATGCGATCGATTTGCGAACATCCGCTGCCAATCTGGCAACATGGCGTGTTTTCGCGCCGCCGATCCACCAAACGAAAAACGCCGCGCACGAAACCGCCACGATCAATGTGAAGAACACCTTGAGAAAAAGAGGCAGCCAGACCATTGGGTGAAACGAGAACAGAATAGTTGCCGCGATACATACGATCAGAAACGCAAAAATGCCTTCCCTTGCGCCACTAGTGTGTCTTGAGTCATGGATATTGCTCAGGGTCGTGTGGATCTCTGTGAAATTCGTTCTCACCTAAACACCCATTCTGATATATGCATAATGTCTTGCCGGACTCCCATTATTGCATTGCCCACCTCAACCCCCTTGCAACCGAAAGTCTTCTGGCCTTCGATAATGTTGGTCGCCGTGATGATCATGTTTTCCTCTTCAAAACCAGTTGCGCGAACAGCGATCCCGTAAACCCGGACGCAAAAGCCAATGCAATCGCCATCCACATCGCCAGAGCGTCTGTCAGCACATCCACCACAACTGCGAAAATTGCGCAGAAAACGCCGGTCACAACGGACGTGATCAGGATGGCGGATATCGGCATGGCAAATACTGCGGCGCGGACCGAACCGGGCCGCCCCGGCTCTCCCTATCCCACAGACCCTTCAAGCGAGATCGCCACAAGCTGCTGCGCTTCCATGGCGAACTCCATCGGCAGCGCCTGCAACACATCCCGGCAGAACCCGTTGACCACCAGCGCAACAGCCTCTTCCTCGTCCATGCCGCGCTGGCGGCAATAGAACAGCTGATCGTCATCCACCTTGGAGGTGGTTGCCTCGTGCTCGACCCGGCTCGAGTTGTTCTTGACCTCGATATACGGGACGGTGTGCGCCCCGCACTGGCTGCCGATCAGAAGGCTGTCGCACTGGGTGTAGTTGCGGCTGTTCTTGGCTTTCGGATGCATCGACACCAAACCACGATAGGTGTTCTGCGCATGACCGGCGCTGATCCCTTTCGAAACGATCCGGCTCTTCGTGTTCTTGCCCAGATGGATCATCTTCGTGCCGGTATCGGCCTGCTGGTAATTGTTGGCGATGGCGATCGAATAGAACTCGCCCTGGCTGTCATCACCCCGCAGGATGCAGGAGGGGTATTTCCACGTCACCGCCGACCCGGTCTCAACCTGCGTCCACATCACCTTGGCCCGGTCGCCCCGGCAATCGGCCCGTTTCGTCACGAAGTTGTAGATACCGCCCTTGCCGTTCTCGTCACCCGGATACCAGTTCTGCACCGTCGAGTATTTCACCTCGGCGTCTTCTTCGACGATGATCTCGACCACCGCTGCATGCAGCTGCGCGATGTCGCGCTGCGGCGCGGTGCAGCCTTCAAGGTAGGACACGTAAGACCCCTTGTCGGCGATGATCAGCGTGCGTTCGAACTGACCGGTGTTTTCCGCATTGATGCGGAAATACGTGCTCAATTCCATCGGGCAGCGCACACCCGGCGGCACGTAAACGAACGAGCCATCCGAAAAGACCGCTGAATTGAGCGTTGCGTAGAAGTTGTCCGACACCGGCACGACCGAGCCGAGATATTTCTTCACAAGCTCCGGATGCTCGCGAATGGCCTCCGAGATCGAGCAGAAGATCACGCCCGCCTCTTTCAGCTCTTTCTGGAACGTTGTGCCCACGGACACGGAATCGAATACCGCATCCACCGCGACCTTGCGGCCCTCGGCGGGCAAGTCTTCGGCACCTTCGACCCCCGCAAGGATCATCTGCTCCTTGAGCGGAATGCCCAGCTTTTCATAGGTTGCGAGCAGCTTCGGATCGACATCGTCGAGCGATTTCGGCTTCACTTCCATGCTTTTCGGACGCGCGTAGTAAAACTGGTCCTGAAAGTCGATCTCGGGATAATCGACCATTGCCCAAGTCGGCTCTTCCTTCTGCAGCCACCGCTCATAGGCCTGCAGACGCCACTCTGTCATCCACTCCGGCTCTTCGTTCTTTTCCGAGATCAGACGCACGATATCGGGGGTCAAACCCTTGGGCGCATATTCCATCTCGATATCGGTGTTCCAGCCGTGCTTGTACTTGCCACCAACCTGGCGCACCGCATCGACGGTTTCCTGATCCACGCCTTCCTTGACGGTCACATTATCCAAAGCAGCCATGCTTGCACCCCTGTCTTGTTTCTCACGCGGCTCGCGCGCGGTGTTTTTCCCATTTGGTCAGCCACGTCTCGGCAAACCGCATCACATCGTCTTCGGTTGTCTTCGGCCCGAGCGAGACGCGGATCGCGCTGCTGGCTGTGACCGTATCGAACCCCATCGCAGTCAGCACCGCGCTGGCCTTGACCTTGCCACTGGAACAGGCCGACCCCGCACTGATCGCGAAACCCGCCAGGTCCATCTGCATCACTTGCGTCTCGCCCTTCCAGCCGGGTGTGGCCAAGCATGTCGTGTTCGGCAGACGCCGCCCTTCTTTCCCGACAAAAATAGTCTCTTTAGCGCCAGCCTCAATAGCCGAATCTAGAATGTTTCTAAGTTTTTCGACCCGACCCCAAACCCCGGCGTCCAGATCCCGTGCCGCTGCTTCCGCGGCTGCACCAAATCCCGCGATCCCGATGACGTTCTCGGTGCCAGAACGGCGCCCCATCTCCTGACCGCCGCCCTTGATCTGCGCCGCAAGATCGGTTCCGCGTTTCATCACCAGCGCGCCGATCCCTTTTGGCCCACCCAGCTTATGCGCAGAAATCAATGCCATCTCGCAACCAAGCCAGTTGAACGCAACGGGCAGTTTGCCAAAACCCTGCGTCGCATCCACCACCGCCAGCCCTTGCGGCAGGTCCTGAACAATCCCGGTCTCGGAATTTGCCAGTTGCAAGGCGGTCCGCGCCGGATCAGTCATCGTCACTTGCCCCGCCTCATCGACCGCCAAAACTGGATCAATCCACGCCCGCACCGCATCATGCTCGATCCCGGCGCCGAACAACCCGCGCCCGGCGCAGGCCAAAGCGGCAGCCTCGGTTGCGCCGGAAACAAATACGATATCCGCGCCATCCGCGCCAAACGCCGCCGCCACCTGTGCCCGCGCCCGCTCGATCAAGCCTTTGGCCGCCCGCCCTTCGGCATGGACGGAAGACGGGTTGCCCGCGACATCCATCGCCGCGATCATCGCGTCGCGCGCCTCAGGCCGCAGCGGCGTGGTCGCATTGTGATCCAGATAGACGCGCGCCACTCTAAAGCTCTCCCGGCTTCTCTGGTTCAGAAATACTTCGGGGGTGAATTGGCCGCAGGCCAAGAGGGGGCAGCGCCCCCTGCCGGTCGGATTGGCGCAGCCAATACGATCCCATCACTCGTCCACCACGGCAAACAGGTTCGGCACAGCAGGGCACGGAGCCAGCGAATTGCCAACCACATCCGACAGCCGGGTCTGGTGCAGGAACACATAGACATGCGCCGACAAACCTTCCCAAAGCCGGTTGGTCATCGATTGCGCACGGCTGCCCGACAGGCCACCTGACGCGCCCGCGCCCTTGTGCATCGCGTCCACCGTTTCATCAACCGCGCCCAACACATCAACCACCCGGATATCACTTGCCGCCTTGGCCAGCCGATACCCGCCCCCGGGTCCACGCACCGACGCAACCAGCCCGGCCCGGCGCAGCTTGACGAACAATTGCTCGAGATAGGGCAACGAAATGTCCTGCCGCTGCGCGATATCGCCCAGCGTCACCAATGTCCCGTCCGGCTGCAGGGCGATATCCGCCAGAGCAACCATCGCATACCGACCTTTCGTACTCAATTTCATGGCCGTCTCCCAAACGCCCGTGCGACACAATTGACCTTGCAAGGGCAATTGCCTATGTGCGGATAACCATTTCGGGGAAGCTTCCCGATTTAGAACCATTCTAAGAAGCCTGAGTGAAGCTGTCAAGATTTACGGACGGCCGCACCAGAGCCAAAGCAGGAGCCACCACCGCCTATGCCCGAGGTGATTTTTCCCGGACCCGAAGGCCGCCTCGAAGGCCGCTATCATCCCCAAAAAGAAAGCGATGCCCCCATCGCGATCATCCTGCACCCGCATCCGCAGTTCGGCGGCACGATGAACAACAAGGTCGTCTACAACCTGCACTACGCGTTCTACAACATGGGCTTCACCGTGCTGCGCTTCAACTTCCGCGGCGTCGGGCGCAGCCAGGGTGAATATGACCAGGGCATCGGAGAGCTGTCTGACGCCGCCTCTGCGCTTGATTACCTGCAATCCATGAACAACAATTCCAAACATTGTTGGGTTGCGGGTTTCAGTTTCGGCGCCTGGATCGGGATGCAGCTTCTGATGCGCCGCCCCGAGATCACCGGCTTCATCTCGGTCAGCCCGCCTGCCAACATGTACGACTTTTCCTTCCTCGCCCCCTGCCCCTCGTCCGGCTTGATCATCAACGGAACAGGCGACCGCGTCGCACCTCCTGCCGACACAAGGTCGCTGGTGAACAAGCTGTCCGAACAAAAGGGCATCACCGTCACACATACTGAAATCGAAGGCGCCGACCACTTCTTCAAGGAACCGCACATGGATACGATGATCGACAATGTGACGGGTTACGTGAAGCGCCGCCTGACCGAGAACAGCCGTTAAGGATCACCCTCCATGTCGATGGTACAAGAGCTTGCTGAAAAGCTTGCCGACGACACCCTCAAGGCGATGAAACATCTCGATGACGACCGCTTCTTCATGGAAGTCGCGGCCGAACTCGGGGCAGCCTCGACCACTCTGGAAGAGGCGTTTCTGACCGCAATCCGCGTGCGGCTGGCCGAACGCAAGGCCCGCGCCTTTATCCGGGCGCGGATCGAAGGCCAGAAGAAAGACGAAAACTTCGGACGCTGAGCGTCTTTTCCGAAGCCGCGCGCAGAGGTATCATGTCCCGCCTGGATCAACAAATGGCGTTCCTCAGCGAAGTGGACCGCCTGAAGTCCATTATGCGCGCCACCACGCTCTGCGACGGCTCGCGGATGGAAAACAGCGCCGAACATTCCTGGCATATAGCACTTTATGCGCTTGTTCTGGCGGAGCATTCCGAAGCGCCTCTCGACATCGGCAAAGTCATCAAAATGCTCCTGTTGCACGACATCGTTGAGATCGACGCGGGCGATGCGCCGGTCTTTGGGGATCACGATGTCACCGCGATGGCCCTTCAGGAACAAGCCGCCGCAGAGCGCATCTTTGGCCTTCTGCCCGACGATCAGGCGCACGAGTTCCGCGCCCTCTGGGAAGAATTCGAAGCAAATGAAACACCCGAAGCGCAATTTGCAAAATCCATCGACCGGATGCAGCCACCGATGCAGAACCTTGCATCGGGAGGCGGATCTTGGATCGAGTACGATGTGAGTTATGATCGCTTTGCCGCGCAGATCGGCCCCAAGATCAACAAGGGCGCGCCAAAAATCTGGGCATGGCTCCAACCCAAAGTGGCGGCATTCTTCGCTGCGCGGGACTGATACGCTTTGATCCTCGCACCAATGCCCAACATCCCCTAGGGTGATCCCATGACAAACTCACCGCACCAGCGTACCCTTCTGCTCACCGGCGCCAGCCGCGGCATCGGCCATGCCACCGTCAAGAAGTTCGCCGCCGAAGGCTGGCGCGTGATCAGCTGTTCACGGCAGGCATTTTCGCCGAATTGCCCCTGGCCGGGCGGCGAGCGCAACCACATCCAGGTCGATCTCGCCGACCCGCAACAGACGATGGAGGCTGTCCGCACCGTCAAGGAACGACTCGACGGGGGGCGGCTCGATGCGCTGGTGAACAATGCCGGTATTTCGCCCAAGGGGCCGAATGGAGAACGGCTCAGCACACTCGACACCGATCTTCGGGACTGGGGCAAGGTGTTCCACGTCAATTTCTTCGCCTCGGTGGTGTTGGGGCGCGGATTGAAGGACGAATTGGCCGCGGCCAAGGGTGCCATTGTCAATGTCACCTCAATTGCAGGCGCGCGGGTCCATCCGTTTGCGGGAGCCGCCTATGCCACGTCGAAAGCGGCGCTTGCGGCACTGACGCGGGAAATGGCCCATGATTTCGGGCCCTTGGGCGTTCGTGTGAATGCTATTGCGCCCGGTGAGGTGGACACCAGTATCCTGAGCGAAGGCACCGACAAGATCGTCGAGAAACTGCCGATGCGCAGGCTTGGTCAGCCGAATGAAGTGGCGGATGTCATCTATTTCCTTTGCTCGGGCCAGAGCGGATATGTCACCGGAACCGAAATCGAAGTGAACGGCGGCCAGCACGTTTGACGCGGCATCTTGCGTTGACGCGCGACAGGGCGGCGTAGACGTCATATTTGGCTGAGACGCCGAAGCAAATTTCTTTGAAAACCGCACCTGCGGCCTGCGATTTTTCGACGAAAAATCGGAGACACTGCAAAGACCTTTACGAAGATTCGGTTAACGCCGACTTAAAAGTGAATGGCCCGGCCCCAGGCATCCAGCACTGCCTCATGCATCATTTCCGACAAAGTTGGATGTGGGAACACCGTCTGCATCAGGTCTTCCTCGGTGGTCTCCAACTGCCGCCCGACCACGTAGCCCTGGATCAACTCCGTCACTTCCGCGCCCACCATATGCGCCCCCAAGAGCGCGCCGGTTTTCGCATCGAACACCGTCTTGATCATGCCCTCAGGTTCCCCCAGCGCAATCGCCTTGCCATTCCCGATGAACGGGAAGCGACCGACCTTGATGTCGAAGCCCTTTTCCTTGGCCTGCGCCTCGGTCATGCCAACACTCGCCACCTGCGGCTGGCAATAGGTGCAGCCCGCAATGCTGTCCGGCTCAACCGCATGCGGATGCCCGCCCGCAATCAACTCGGCCACCATGACCCCCTCATGGCTGGCCTTGTGCGCGAGCCAAGGCGCGCCGGCGATGTCGCCGATGGCATAGACCCCCTCGACCTCGGTGCGACACATCGGGTCGGTCACGACATGGGTGCGGTCGACCTTGACGCCCAACGCCTCAAGCCCCAACCCTTCGGTGTTGCCGACGATGCCAACGGCCGAGATCACCGTGTCGAACTCTTCCTTGCTGACATTACCGCCCTGTTCGATATGCGCGGTCACCTTGCCTTTGCCGCGATCCAGTTGCTTGACCATCGCCTTTTCGCGGATTGTCATGCCCTGCTTTTCGAACTGTTTCTTTGCGAAACCGCTGATTTCGGCATCCTCGACCGGCAGGATGCGATCCATCACTTCGACCACGGTCGTGTCAGCACCCAGAGTGTTGTAGAAGCTGGCGAATTCGATGCCGATGGCACCGGAGCCGATCACCAGAAGCTTCTTCGGCATGCGTTTGGGGACCAGAGCGTGCTTGTAGGTCCAGACAAGATCGCCATCCGCCTCAAGCCCCGGCAGCTCGCGCGCCCGCGCGCCGGTGGCAATGACGATGTTCTTGGCACTCAGGTCTTCAACCCCCTTGTCCGTCTTGACCTGCACCTTGCCCTTGGCGGGGATCGTGGCCTCGCCCATCACCACCGTGACCTTGTTCTTCTTGAGCAGATGCCCCACCCCGGAATTCAGCTGTTTCGCAATCCCGCGCGAGCGCTTGACCACGGCGTCGAGATCAAACCCGATGCCCTCGGCCTTCAGCCCAAATTCCTTGGCGCGGTGCATGAGGTGGAACACCTCGGAGGTGCGCAGCATGGCCTTGGTCGGAATACAGCCCCAGTTGAGACAGATGCCGCCCAGATGTTCGCGTTCGACAACCGCAACATTCAGCCCAAGCTGTGCGCCTCGGATGGCGGCGACATAGCCGCCGGGGCCTGCGCCGATCACGATCATGTCGAAGCTTTTGCTCATGGCCTGCTCTCCTCCATCAAGGTCAGGTTTGGGACAAAGCGTAGGCCAAAGCGTCAGGGCTCACAATGGGGCATGGCCAATAGGTCCGCATCGGCCCCAATGTTTCGCGCGCGAAACAATAGGACAGTCAAACTGACCGTTTAACCATTTGTTAACAGGGGAGAAATCAAGCCTCGGCCTTCTTTTCCCAGCGCCCCAATTCCTCGGACCAGTATTGCGCCGAACAGCCTGCGCCAGTCAGGTTGCGCCACTGGCCGCGTGCCACATCGACCGCGGCGGGATCATTGCCATCAAAGAGGATACACACCCGCTCCAACCGCTGCACTTCGTCCGAAGAAACATCTGCGCCATCAACGGTCATGAGGCATTGCGGGTCGTTGGCCGCCTCGCGTGTCATCGTCAAAAGCACCGGCTGCGCCGCGTCATGCGGCCCACCCGCGAGGCCATGCGGCAGGAATCCCTCTTCCGGCCCCAACCACAGTTTCTGGTCCAGCCAGTCCATCCGCGCGGCATCTTTCCCGCGCACCGCCACGCGCCAGCCAGCACCCAGCGCCTTGCCCAAGAGCATGGGCAAGGTCGCCTCGAGCGGCTTTTGCGTCAGGTGGTAGAAATAGGCCGCGCCCATGGGATCAGTCCTGCGCCTCGAACTTGTCCGCGATCAGCCTGTCCAGCGCCCGCACGCCCCAACCGGTGGCGCCTTTGGGCGACAGGTCCAGGTCGGATTTCACATGGGCCACACCCGCGATGTCGAGGTGAATCCACGGCATGTCGTCCTTGACGAACCGCTTAAGGAACTGCGCTGCGGTCACGGACCCTGCGGGGCGGCCGCCGATGTTCTTCATGTCGGCCACAGGGGATTTCAGCATATCGTCATAGGCCTGCCCCAGCGGCATCCGCCATGCGCCTTCTTTCTCGGTCTCGGCGGCCTTGAGGAACGCACCAACCAACGGTTCGTCATTTGAATACACAGCCGCGTTTTCGTGCCCCAGAGCGATGATGCAGGCCCCGGTCAGGGTGGCAAGGTCGATCATCGCGGCGGGTTTCTCGGTTTCTTGCGCGTGCCACATGACATCACAGAGCACCAAACGCCCTTCGGCGTCGGTGTTCACCACTTCGATCGTGTCACCCTTCATGGAGGTCACTACGTCGCCCGGGCGCACCGCGCTGCCCGAGGGCATGTTTTCCACAAGGCCCACCATACCGACCACATTGGCCTTGGCCTTGCGCTTGGCCACAGCGTGCATGACGCCGGCGACCACACCTGCGCCGCCCATGTCCATGGTCATGTCTTCCATGCCAGCCGCGGGTTTGAGCGAAATGCCCCCCGTGTCGAAGACCACGCCCTTGCCGATGAGCGCCAGCGGAGCATCGCCTTTGGCCCCGCCTTTCCAGCGCATGATGACCACTTTGGAGGGGCTGTCGGACCCCTGACCCACGCAGAGGAGCGCGCGCATGCCCAGCTTTTCAAGCGCCTTTTCTTCCAGCACCTCAACCTCGACCCCCAGATCGCGCAGGCCTTCCAGCCGCTTGGCGAATTCGGTGGTTGTCAGCACGTTGGCCGGTTCGTTCACAAGATTGCGGGTGAAATGCACGCCCTCGGCCACGGCAATGCGGGGGGCAGCGGCGGCTTCGGCCTCTTCTGGTTTGGTACACATGAAGGTGGCCGCACCAAAGGGGTCCGCCTTCTTGGTCTTGTGATCGTCAAAGCCGTAGCCCCGCAGAGCGACGCCAAGCGCGATTTCTTCGGGCCGCCCGGTGCCTTCGACCAGAACCGTCATTGCAGATGATCCTGCGGCGACCGCCAGCGCGGCACCCGCCTTGCGTGCAAGTTCAGGCGCGGGACGACGAGACAGCTTGACCAGATCAACCGCTTCAGCCTGAAGGCCGACCGGCCAGGCCAGCGACATGGCCTTGCCTTCGGCCAGCTTTTCCCACGCATCCGACCCGGTCGCGCGGGCCAGCGCGCCCTTGGTCAGCCGATTCAGCCGCCGCGCGCCTGCGCTCAGCTTGAGGTCGGGTGTGATGAAGACTGCGATCCGACCTTCTGCAGACGCCAAAGCGTCGATATCGACTGGCGCGAAGGTGAGTGGGCGAAGTTCCGCCATGTTCTGCTCCCTAAGTTGGTTTGGATATAGGGGTAGCGCCCGTGCGCGCAGTTGACCAGAGGCGGGTTTTCCCGCAAACCCTAGGGTATCGGGCCATGTCGGCCCACTCTATGTCGTGTGAAGGGGTTCGCCGTGCCAAGATTCGACAGGTATATGCTGTCGCAACTCATGGTCCTCTTTGGGTTCTTCGCGCTTGTGCTGGTCGCGGTGTACTGGGTGAACCGCGCGGTGGTGCTGTTTGACAGGCTGATCGCGGATGGTCACTCGGCTGGCGTTTTCCTTGAATTCACAGCACTCAGCCTGCCCGGCGTGATCGCTTTGGTGCTGCCGATGGCGTCGTTTGCGGCTGCGGTTTACGTCACCAATCGGCTGATGGGCGACTCGGAACTGACGGTTGTGCAGGCGACCGGCTACAGCCCATGGCGGCTGGTCCGGCCCGTTGCCCTGTTCGGAGTGATCGTGGCCTTGATGATGTCAGCTTTGACCCACTTCCTTGTCCCCGCTTCGGTTGCGCAGCTCAAGCAGCGCGAAGTTGATATCTCGGGTTCGGTCAGTGCGCGGCTCCTGCGGGAGGGCACTTTCCTGCATCCCGGCCCCGGCGTCACATTCTTCATCCGCGAGATCACCCCGGAGGGTGAATTGCGCGACGTGTACCTGTCGGACCGACGCCAGGCGGATCGCGAAGTCACTTATACCGCCGAGCGCGCTTATGTGGTGCAGGCAGAGGAAGGACCGCGCCTTGTCATGGTGAGCGGTCTGGCCCAGACCTTGCGGCCGGAAACGCGCACCCTGTCGACCACGCTGTTTCAGGATTTCACCTACGATATCAGCACGCTGATCGTGCAGAACCAGAACCTCAACCTGCGACCGCGCCACCTGTCGACCTGGGCGCTGCTCACCCAGCCAGAGGCGATGGCCGCTTTGACCGATGTGCCGTTGGCGCGGATCAATGAAGAACTGCATGGCCGGTTCCAGCAGGCGCTTTTGGGACTCGTGGCGGCACTGATCGGGTTCTCTACGCTGCTCACCGGCAGCTTCAGCCGCTTCGGTGTGGGGCGGCAGATCGTGGTTGCGATCTTCCTTTTGGTGGTCGTCAAGCTGGTGGAAAGTGCAGTCACCGACCCGACGCGCAACAATGCCGCGCTCTGGCCGCTGATCTACCTGCCATCGGTGGTCGGCTTCGCGCTGGCAATGGGCATGCTGCACCTTGCGGCACGTCCATTCCGGCAACCGCGCAAGACAGCGGCGTTGGAGGTGTCGGCATGACCCTTCACCTGTATTTTGCACGCCGGTTCTTTTGGACCTTTCTGGCCATCTTCGGGATTTTCTTTCTGTTTCAGATACTTCTCGACCTTGTTGAACAGATCAGACGGTTTGACAACTCGGTCAGCTTTGGCGAAGTGATGAAGCTGACGCTGCTCAACACCCCCGAAGGCATGTACCAGATCCTACCTTTGGTGATGATCCTTTCCTCTATCGCGCTGTTCGTGGCGTTGGCGCGGTCGTCGGAACTTGTTGTGGCGCGGGCGGCGGGGCGGTCGGGGCTGACAGCGCTGGTGGGACCGATCTTGGTGGCGGCGGTGATTGGCGGGCTGACCGTGGCGATGGGTAACCCGATTGTGGCCGCCACGTCGAAAGCCTATTCCGATCTGCGAGACACCTACCGCAATGGCGGCACCTCGGCGCTGTCCATCGGCGCAGAAGGCCTATGGCTGCGCCAGTCCGACCCGCGCGGCCAAACGGTGATCCGGGCGGCGCGGGCCAATGCAAACGGGACCGTCCTCTATGACGTGATGTTCGTGGCCTATGCAGAAGGTGGCGGCCCGGTGCGCCGGATCGAGGCGGAAGAGGCGGAACTGGCCGACGGCGCGTGGACATTGCGCCAGGCCAAGGTCTGGCCTTTGGTGGCTGGCGTGAACCCGGAAACCAACTCGGTGCTGCACGACGAATTGCGCGTCGCCTCGACCCTGACCGAGGACAGCATCAAGGACCGGTTCGGGCGGCCTTCGGCCATCTCGGTCTGGGAGCTGCAGGGCTTCATCACCGATCTTGAAGATGCAGGTTTTTCGGCGCGGCGTCATTCCGTGTGGTTGCAGATGGAATTGGCGCGGCCGGTGTTTCTGATTTCGATGGTGCTGATCGGCGCGGCCTTTACCATGCGGCACAGCCGGATGGGCGGCACTGGAATTGCTGTCCTTTCGGCGGTTCTTCTTGGTTTTTCATTATATTACGTGCGGAACTTCGCACAAATTCTGGGTGAGAACGGCCAATTGAACCCTCTGGCTGCGGCATGGGTGCCACCGCTTGCCTCGGTGCTACTGGCTCTGGGTTTGATCCTGCACAGGGAAGACGGATGATGCGCCGCTCTGCCCTTGCCCTGATCCTCGCGGCGTTGCTGTGGTCCGACCCGCTGCATGCTCAATCCGGCGACGTGATGCTGCTGGCTGATCAGGTGTTGGTCGAACAGGGCGGCGACACGCTTGTCGCCACCGGCAACGTCGAAGCGCTGCATGAGGGCACGCGCCTGACCGCGTCGTCGATCATCTATAACCGCGCGACCAATACGCTTGAAATCCAAGGGCCGATCCGGATCACGCAGCCCAATGGCGACGTTTTGACCGCAACACAGGCGCAACTCGATCAGGGTTTTCAGAACGGCCTATTGGAAAGCGCCCGGTTCGTGCTGGACGAGCAGCTTCAGATCGCCTCGGCCCGCGCGGCACGGGTGCAAGGGCGGTACACCGCGATGAGCCAGGTCGCCGCGACCTCCTGCCAGGTCTGCGGCAGCGACCGACCGCCGCTTTGGGCGATCCGTGCGACCCGCGTGGTCCATGACGCCGAGGAACGGCAGATCTACTTTGACAATGCACAGCTGCAGGTCTTGGGGGTGCCGGTCTTCTACATTCCGCGCATGCGGCTGCCCGATCCGACACTCGAGCGGGCGCGCGGTTTCATGATTCCGGAACTCAAGACGACAACCTTGCTGGGTTTTGGAATCAAGCTGCCCTATTTCATCCCTATCGGAGATCATGCCGACCTTAGGCTGACGCCCTATGTGTCGCCGATCACGCGCACGCTCGAGATGCGGTACAGGCAGGCGTTCCGCACCGGGAACATCACGGTCAATGGCGCCATCAGCCAGGACAACCTGAAGCGCGGCGAAGCGCGCGGACTGTTCTTTGCAGATGGGACATTTGCCCTGCCGCGGAATTTCCGACTGTCTTTCGACATCGAAGCTGTCAGCGACGATGCGTATCTCAATGATTACAACAGCGACTTCAAGAAAGACCGACTGGATAGCGCGGTGACCCTCACGCGCGCGCAGCGGGACAGCTTCTTTTCTCTCGGCCTGATTCATTACGAAAGCCTGACCGACGGCGAGAACAATGCAACGCAGCCCACGATCATCGGCGATCTGCGCTACAACCGCCGGCACTTCCCCAAGCAGATCGGTGGAGAAGTGCGGCTGGGTTTCCAGTTGCACGGACATTATCGCTATTCGGACACCGACATCGACGGTAGCGATGCCGATACCGTTGTCGATGGACGCGATGTGGGGCGCGCCAATCTTGACCTGAGCTGGCGCGACCGTTGGACCCTGCCGGGTGGTCTGCGAGCCGGTGCCGTGACGCAAATCTGGGTCGATCATTTCATCGTTGAACAGGATGCGGTGGCCGAGGGCGATTACACCGAAGTGACCCCTGCGGCTTCGCTGGAACTGCGCTGGCCTTTGGTGAAGAAAACCTCAAATGGTGGCCGCGTCCTGATCGAACCCATCGCCCAGGTGGGCTGGATCGGAGGCGAACGGTCAGAGGTGCCCAATGACGAAAGCACCCGCGCCGAATTCGACGAAGGCAACCTGTTGTCGCTCTCTCGCTTCCCTGCTCCGGATCGGCGCGAACGCGGGTTGATCGGCGCCGCCGGCCTGCGTTGGATGCGCGAGGACCCCGAAGGCTGGCGCGCATCATTGGTTCTGGGCCGGGTGTGGCGCGACGATGAGGACGAGGCGTTTTCCCGATCTTCCGGACAGGACAGCATCGCATCCGACTGGCTGGTCGCCGGGCAATTCGCTCATCAGAATGGTCTACAGCTTTTGGCGCGGGGATTGTACGACACCACCGAGTCGCGGTTCACGAAAGCCGAGATGCGTGCCAATGTGACCCTCGACCGGTATGCACTGGGCGCGTCCTACATTCTGCTGACCACGGATCCTGCCGAAGACCGTGAGGACGCACAATCCCAATGGCGAGTCGACGGGCGCTACAACATCGACCGCAATTGGACCGCAAAAGGGTCAACGCGGTACGACATCGCCGAAGGGCAGTTTCTGAACGCAGGCCTTGGTGCGGAATACCGCAATGAATGCGTCGCGGTGGACTTTTCGGTCTCGCGCAGCTTTGCCTCTTCCACTAACCTTGAACCATCTACCGATTTCGGCCTGACCGTCGCGCTGACTGGCTTCAGCACAGGCGGCAGCGGCAAGGAGTACCGCCGTTCATGCAGCTACTGAACACGTCCATCCGCAAACTGAGTGCGCTGGCTCTTGGCATCACGCTGGCCTTTGGCCCTGTCCAGGTCTCCGCGCAAAACCTGTTTGCCCCGGTCATCCGCGTCAACGATAGCGTTGTCACCGCCTACGAGCTGGATCAGCGCGCTCGCATGCTCACGCTGCTGCGCGCGCCGGGCGATCCGCAAGAAGTGGCCCGCGAACAGCTCATCGACGACAGGCTGCGGCTTCAGGCGGCCGAAGCGGCTGGAATCGTTCCGTCACCCGAAGAGGTTTTGGACGGAATGGCCGAATTCGCAGGACGTGCCAATCTGAGCCGTGACGAGTTCATTCAGGCGCTCGAGGCCAGCGGCGTATCGGCCCAGACCTTCCGCGATTTCGTGCGCGCGGGTCTGAGCTGGCGTCTGCTTGTCCAGTCGCGTTTTGTTGGCCGGGTGAACCTGTCCGAAGCCGAGATCGACCGGGCCTTGGGTGCGTCAGGTGGATCTTCGGTGCGCGTGTTGCTGTCGGAAATCATCATGCCAGCGCCGCCGCCGCAGGCAGAAGCCGTGCAGGCACGGGCTCAGCGGATCAGCCAGATCACGTCGGAAGCCGAATTCTCGGCGCAGGCGCGGCAGTTCTCGGCCACCGCATCGCGCGGAGCCGGAGGCCGCTTGCCTTGGCAGAACCTTGAAGACCTGCCGCCGGTGCTGCGCCCGCTGGTTCTGGCCCTTGCGCCGGGCGAAGTGACCGATCCGATCCCGATCCCCAACGCTGTGGCGCTGTTCCAGCTGCGCGCGGTCGAAGAAACCGACTACACGCCGCCGACCTATTCGGCGATCGAATACGCCGCGTATTACATGCCCGGTGGCCGGTCCGATGCGACGTTGGCGCAGGCGCGTGTGCTCGCCAGCAAGGTCGATCGCTGCGATGATCTTTACGGTGTGGCAAAGGGACAGCCCGAAGACGTGCTGGACCGCCAGACCTTGCCGCCTGCAGACATTCCAACCGATATCGCCTTTGAATTGTCCAAGCTCGATCCCGGTGAGGTGTCCACGGCGCTGACCCGCTCGAACGGGCAGACGCTTGTCTTCCTTATGCTGTGCGGACGCACCGCCGAGGTGAATGACGATGTCGATCGGGATCAGTTTGCCTTGGGCTTGCGCAATCAGCGGCTTCAGTCGCTGGCGGAAAGCTTTTTGGCCCAATTGCGCGCCGACGCCCGCATCGTCACGCAATGACCGCAGCGCCGATTGCCCTGACCATCGGGGAGCCAGCCGGGATTGGGCCTGAACTGGCCGGGATGGCGTGGGAGGCGCTGCATGGCAAGGTGCCGTTTTTCCTGATCGGTGATCCGGCGCATTTGCCAGAGGGTATGGACTGGGTTGAGATCGCGGCACCGGACGAAGTGTCGGCGCGCGGCACCGCCCTGCCTGTTCTGCCGCATCGGTTCGAAGGGCCGCGCACACCCGGTCGCCCGCAGCCTGCACAGGCGAAGGGTGTTGTGGCGGTGATCGAGCGTGCGGTGGCTTTGGCCGCCAGCGGCAAGGCAGGCGGCGTCTGCACCTTGCCGATCCACAAGCAGGCGCTGCAGGATGGGGCGGGTTTCGGCTTTCCGGGCCACACGGAATTTCTCGCCCATCTTTGCGATACAAGCGATGTGGTGATGATGCTGGCCGGGCCACAGTTGCGGGTCGTGCCGGTGACGATCCATATCCCGCTGTCAGAGGTGAAGCTGGCGCTGACGCCAGAGCTTCTGGAGACCCGCATTCGGATCACGCACCGGGCACTTGTGACGCAGTTCGGGATTGCACAGCCCCGACTGGCGGTGGCTGGTCTGAACCCCCATGCGGGCGAAGGCGGGCGCATGGGGCGCGAAGAAATCGACGTGATCGCCCCGGTCTTGGACCGGTTGCGGTCAGAAGGGATGCGCATCGTCGGGCCCTTGTCGGCGGACACGATGTTTCATGCGGCCGCGCGGTCTGGCTATGACGCCGCGATCTGTATGTATCACGATCAGGCGCTGATCCCGATCAAGACGCTGGATTTCGACAGGGGTGTGAACGTCACGCTGGGTCTGCCGATCATTCGCACGTCGCCGGATCACGGCACGGCGTTCGACATCGCGGGAACTGGACAGGCCAACCCGACATCGACCATTGAGGCGTTGCGCATGGCTTGGCAGCTTGCAGGCGCTCGATCCTGAGCCGCGCACCTACGGATGGGACGGAATTTGCATATTTATAAAAAGAAGAAGCAGGGGTTTGCGCAATGAACAGTCGGTGTCATGGCGGCAATTGATCGATTGCCGCCGCTGCGTGAGGTCATTGCGACCCATGGGCTGAGCGCCAAAAAGGCGCTGGGGCAGAACTTTCTGCTGGACCTGAACCTGACCGCGAAGATCGCGCGGCAGGCAGGCGATCTGAGCGGGACCGATGTGCTTGAAGTCGGCCCCGGCCCCGGAGGTTTGACGCGCGGATTGCTGGTCGAGGGCGCGCGCAAGGTCCTGGCGGTCGAGAAGGACGCACGCTGCCTGCCTGCACTGGCCGAGATCGCAGACGCGTATCCGGGTCGGCTCGAGGTGATCGGCGGTGACGCGCTTGAGGTGGACGCGCTGGCGCATCTGACGCCTCCCATCGCGATCTGCGCCAACCTGCCCTACAATGTCGGAACCGAGCTGCTGGTGCGCTGGCTGACGCCGCCCACATGGCCACCGGTCTGGACCAGCCTGACGCTGATGTTCCAGAAGGAGGTTGCGCAGCGGATCGTCGCCAAACCGGGCGACAAGGCTTACGGTCGATTGGCGGTGCTGGCGCAATGGCGCTGCGACGCGCATATCGCGATGCACCTGCCGCCCGAGGCGTTCAGCCCACCGCCCAAGGTGAGTTCCGCAGTGGTGCATCTTCGCGCCCTGCCCGCGCCGCGCTTTGAGGCGGATGCGAAAGTGTTGGAGCGGGTTGTGGCCGCCGGCTTCAACCAGAGGCGCAAGATGCTGCGTGCGTCGTTGAAGGGGTTGTCGCCCGATATAGAGGATCATCTGAAAGCGGTTGGCATTGCCCCAACCGAGCGCGCAGAACGGGTATCGCTGGAGGCATTCTGTGCCTTGGCGCGTCAACTGGCCTGATCCACGCACCGACATTTCTGAAAGAAAAAAGCCGGGGCTGATCCCCGGCTTTCTGTCCTATTCTGCGGCGTCTGGCGTCGCCTGCGCCTCTTCGGCTTTGGGCTCTGGCTTTTTGCGTGGCTTGCGAGGAGCGCGTGGTTTCTTCGGCTTTTCCTCGGCCTTGGCTTCGGGCGTTTCGACCAGACCGCTGTCATTGCTGTCGTCACTGGTGTCGATGACATCAGGCTGAGGCGCATCTGCAGGATCGTTCGAGAACTGGCTCGGCTCGTCCTGATCCTGACGCTGCGGGCGGTCTGCATCGCGCTGCGCCTGCCGGTCGCGGTTTTCGCGTTCCTGCTGTTCGCGGCGCGCGTCCTGTTCACGCTCCTGCTGTTCGCGGCGGGCATCCTGTTCGCGCTGTGCCTCGCTCAGCAGACGCATGTAATGTTCGGCATGCTGCTGGAAGTTTTCCGCGTTCACCCGATCATTGCTCAGTTGGGCGTCGCGTGCGAGCTGGTTGTACTTGTCAATGATCTGCTGCGGCGTACCGCGCACCTTGCCCTCGGGGCCGGAGCTGTCGAACACGCGGTTGACGACATTTCCAACGGTATTCGGACGGTTGCGGTTATTCTTGTTCCGCGAACGTTTGTTTGAAGAACGCATCTGTAACTTTCCAGCCTTCTTTCAGCTGTTTTGCGATTGCTGTGTGCGCTTTGTGCGCGGGTCCTGTGCAAAAGCATTCATGTTTGGGCTTACAATCGCGCGAGAGGGGTGCAAACCAGCCTCGACCGCTGCAATATGTTTGAGTAATCACGTCCTCCCCCAGCTTACAAGCAGAATTTACATCAAAGAGTTCGGTTTTTCGCGCTTATTGGTCGGTGCGTGGCAGGTTTGCGCCGGAAACGACCCGATCCCGCCCATCAAGGTCTTGATGAACGTGCAAATCGACCAAACCAGCCCTAGCGAACAAGTCCGATACAGCAGCAGCTTGGGTTGGTCCGATTTCAACCATCAGGCGGCCGTCTGGGTTCAGGTGACTTAACGCATCTTGGGTGATGGCGCGATACGCGGATAGACCATCCTGTTCGTCAGTGAGCGCCATACGCGGCTCGTAATCGAGTTCGGGGGAAAGACCTGCCATTTCATCAAGCGCGATATAGGGCGGGTTCGACACGATGAGATCATAGGTGCCATTCACCGAAGAGAACCAGTCGGACACGGCCCAGGAAACCCGATCCGCGACCCCGACCCTGTCGGCGTTGCGTTTGGCGACGACCAGCGCTTCCTCAGATAGATCAGTGCCAATCCCACGTGCAGCCGGGCGTTCATGCAAAAGCGACAGCAGGATGCAGCCCGATCCGGTACCAAGGTCGAGCACCGTGTCGAACCTGTGTTTGAGCGCTGCTTCCACAAGCGTTTCGGTATCAGGGCGCGGGTCAAGCACGTCCGGTGTGACCTCAAACTCATGCATCCAGAACGCGCGTTTGCCAGAGATGTGGCTGATCGGTTCACGCCGCGCGCGCCGCGCGATCAGGCGTTGCAAATGCGCCATCTGGTCATCGCTTAGCTCTGTCCACGGAGGGGCGTCGCCCTGCACGATATCCATCAGGGCGCTTGCGTCGCGAGCGGCACTTGGAGAGCCTGCCGCCTCAAGCTGACGACGTGCGGCGTGCAAGGCGTCCTTGGGGTCGTGGGTCACGTCATCTCGGCCAGCAGAGTGGCCTGTGCATCGGCGGTGAGCGCGTCGATGATTTCGTCCAGATCGCCGGCCATCACCGCGTCGAGCTTGTAAAGCGTCAGGCCGATCCGGTGATCGGTCAGGCGCCCTTGCGGGAAGTTGTAGGTGCGGATGCGTTCCGAGCGGTCGCCGGTTCCGACCTGTGACTTGCGGTCGGCAGAGCGTTCCGCATCGACCTTTTGCCGTTCCATATCAAACAGGCGGGTGCGCAGGACCTGCATCGCGATCTCGCGGTTGCGGTGCTGGGACTTTTCGGAACTGGTGACGACAATACCGCTGGGGATGTGGGTGATGCGCACAGCCGAATCGGTGGTGTTGACGTGCTGCCCCCCTGCGCCGGAACTGCGCATGGTGTCGATGCGCAGGTCGTTTGCGTTGATCTGGATGTCGACATCCTCAGCCTCGGGCAGAACCGCCACCGTGGCGGCGGAGGTGTGGATGCGCCCTCCGCTCTCGGTCTCGGGCACGCGCTGCACGCGATGCACACCGGATTCGAACTTCAGCCGGGCAAAAACGTTGTCGCCGGTGATGTTGGCGACGACTTCCTTGATCCCGCCCAGCTCGGTCGATTGTTCTTCTATGATCTCAAACCGCCAGCCCCGCGCTTCGGAATATCGTTGGTACATGCGAAGAAGGTCACCCGCAAAAAGCGCTGCCTCTTCGCCACCTGTACCGGGACGGATTTCGAGCATGGCCGGTCGCGCATCGGCCTTGTCACGCGGGAGCAGCGCCAGTTGCAACGCCCGCTCCACCTCAGGCAGGCGGGACTTGAGCGCGGGCAGTTCGTCCTGTGCCAGTTCCCGCATCTCGGGATCACTCAGCATCGCTTCGGCGTCGGCGATATCGGCACGGACCTGTTTCCATTCGGCGATCTGTTCGACGACGGGCCGCAGGTCCGAGTATTCCTTTCCGATGGCCGCAATGTCCCCGGACCCTTCAGCCATCTGGGCCTCAAGGTATTCGAAACGCGACAGGATCTGGTGCAGGCGGTCTTCGGGGATCATGCGGTTCTGTCGGGCATCAGCGCAGTCCGGTCAAGGGTTATTGACCCAACCGCTCCAACCAGCCATCCACTCGGGCTTTGTTCACCCCCATGTCGGACTGGCCGAACCGCAGACGTGCGAACAACTCAAGCACGTCCTCGTTCCGCATCACGGTGGTGTAGTCGGGAAAACCCATCCATTGCGAGCGGGTGATGTAAGTCACCTTGCCCTCTTCCACGCTGCCCGCCAGCACCTCGGTGCGCGGGGTGGCAAGGATGATGCGGTCAAGTTGGGCAAAGGTGCCCTCTTGCGCCGGGATGCGCCGCCGCACGCCACCTGCGAGATCCTGATCGGACGTCACCTTTGGGTCGACATGCCAGACCGCGGGGTCTGACGGGGCCAGCCTGATCCATGCCAGACCACCCACAACAATCAAGACCAGCGCCCAGAAAAACACTTTCACGACGTCCTTATCCTTGCCTCAACGGGGCACGCGCCCCTTGAACACTTTTACTGACCTTCAGGCGCGGCGGGTCCACCCCCAAAGCGACAAAATCTCTGTCGCCACATGGGCTCCGGCAACGGCCGTTACGCCTGATGTATCGAAAGGCGGGCTGACTTCAACCACATCGCCGCCCATCAGTTCGATCCCGGCGATATTCCGCAGGATCACGGCAATATCGGCGGTCGACGGCCCGCCCCAGACCGGCGTGCCCGTGCCGGGGGCGAAGGCCGGGTCAAGACAGTCGATATCGAAGGTGAGGTAGGTCGGGTAATCCTTCAGAATCTCGCAGATTTGTTCGGCAACGGCTTCGGGGCCGATGCGATGCATCTCGCGCGCGTCGATGATGTTGAACCCGAGTGTGTCGGGGTTGTCGGTGCGGATGCCCACCTGAACCGACCGAGCCGGGTCCACCAGACCCAGTTTCACCGCTTTGTAGAGGAACGTGCCGTGGTCAATCCGCTCCATATCGTCATCAGCCCAGGTATCGGTATGGGCGTCGAATTGGAGCAGGCTCAGGGGCCCATATTTCTCAGCATAGGCCTCAAGGATCGGCAGGGTGATGTAGTGATCGCCGCCCAATGTCACCGTCGCGGTATCCTGCGCCAGAATGCCCGCGATGTGGTTTTTCAGCGTTTCGGGGAATTCGGCCGTCTTGGCATAATCGAAGGCCAGATCGCCGTAATCGGCAATCGCGAAATCTTCGAGTACGTTGTAATCCCAGCCGTATGGCTTGTCGTAAGGCTGGAGGCTTGAGGCCTCGCGGATGGCGCGGGGGCCGAAGCGGGTTCCGGTGCGGTGGGTCACCGCCTGATCAAACGGAACGCCGGTGATGGCGATATCCACGTTGGTTAGGTCCTTGGTGTAGCGCCGACGCAGAAAGGACGTGGCCCCGGCAAAGGCATTCTCGAAACTGGCGCCTCTCAGGTCGTCGCGGGTGAACGCGTGGTCGATCTGGGTTTTCGCATCTTCAAGCGCCATGGCTCACACTCCGTGCCGGGTTTCGATCAGGCGGGCAAAGAAGGACGCGCCGATGGTCGCCACCTCGTCGTTGAAATTGAAGGCCGGATGGTGGCAGGACGGCCCGATCCCCTGCCCGAGCATCAGGTAACTGCCGGGGCGTTTCTCGAGCATGTAGGAGAAATCCTCTGCCCCCATTTCCGGCTGGCGGTCGCTGATGACGTTGGTATCACCCACAACCTCTTGCGCCACGCGCACGGCGAAATCGGTTTGTGCTGCGTGGTTGATGGTGGCCGGGTAGTTGCGGATGTAATCAAGCTTTGCCTCGACCCCATAGCTGGCGGCCTGCCCAGCAACGATCTCGCCGAAGCGGCGTTCGACCATGTCGCGGAGATCGGGATCGAAGCTGCGCACCGTGCCTGCAAGACGCATTGTTTCCGGGATCACGTTGGTGGCGCTGCCGGTTTGTACGATGGTCAGGGACACCACAAGCGGCAGGCGCGGATCGGCGTTGCGCGAGACGATGGATTGCAGCGCCTGCCCGATGGCAAGGCCGCAAGGCACCGGATCAAGTGTGGTGTGCGGGAACGCACCATGCCCACCCTTGCCCGTGATAATTATCTCGAAATCATCGACCGCCGCCATGATCGGACCCGGACAGGTGTTGAACACGCCCACCTCGCCAAAGGGGTCGGTGTGCAGCGCATAAATCTCTTCGATGCCGAAGCTCTCCATGATGCCTTCCTCGACCATGATACGCGCCCCACCCACGGTTTCCTCGGCTGGTTGAAAGATCAGCGCGACGGTGCCTTTGAACTTGCGGGTCTCGGCCAGATACCGGGCCGCGCCCAGCAGCATCGTCGTATGGCCGTCATGGCCACAAGCATGCATTTTGCCGGGGACGGTCGAGGCATACTCGACGCCGGTGGTTTCCTCGATGGGCAAAGCGTCCATATCGGCACGCAGGCCGGTGACAGGGCCATGGCCCTGCCCGTGGATCAGCGCCACGACACCGGATTGCGCGATGCCTTCATGGATTGCGTCCACCCCGAACTCCCGCAGCCGGTCGACCACGAAGGCTGCCGTCTTATGGCAATCGAGGCTCAGTTCGGGGTGCATGTGCAGATGGCGCCGCCAAGCCGTCATGTCTTCGGCGAAATCCCCGATCCGGTTGATGATGGCCATGGGTGGACTCCCTCGCGCTGATGCCGCATCCCTGCATCAGAGCAGCATTTCACGGGGGCCGCAATGAGTGACGATCTGATCCATGACCCAAAGGGCGGGATGCCCCGGTTGCTTGAGATCATGCGCCGTCTGCGCGACCCCGAGACGGGTTGCCCTTGGGACATCGAACAGGATTTCGCGTCAATCGCGCCCTACACCATCGAGGAAGCCTACGAAGTGGCCGATGCGATCGAGCGTGAGGCTTGGGACGAGTTGAAGGGCGAATTGGGCGATCTGCTGCTCCAGTCGGTCTATCACACCCAGATGGCCGAAGAGGCCGGCATGTTCAGCTTTGACGACGTGGCCAACGCGATTTCGGACAAGATGGTGGCGCGGCATCCGCATGTTTTTGGTGATGAAAGCCGCGACAAATCGGCAGAACAACAGGTGCAGGACTGGGAAAAGATCAAAGCGGCGGAACGCGCGGGCAAGAAGGAGACCGGCGTGCTCGACGGTGTCGCCAAGGGTCTACCTGCCCTGACGCGGGCTTTGAAACTGCAGAACCGCGCGGCGCGGGTCGGGTTTGATTGGCCGTCCACGGATGAGGTTCTGGACAAGATCGTCGAGGAAGCGCAGGAGTTGCGCGAGGTGCAGGACGCGGACGAACGGTTCGAGGAATTCGGCGACCTGCTCTTTGTGATGGTCAATCTGGGCCGCCACATGGGGCTTGATCCCGAAGCCGCCCTGCGCGCCACCAATGCCAAGTTCACCCGCCGGTTCGAGAGTATTGAGGCGGCGCTGGCCGCAGATGGGCGGACGCCAAAGGACAGCGATCTTGCAGAGATGGACGCGCTGTGGGATGCGGCCAAGGCGGTGGAGAAGGCGCAACGGATCACTTCGAAATCGTCCAGCTGACCCAAGTTCGAAAGCAGGACAAGCGCGCAGGTCTGACCGCCCTTAAATCACCAACGTGCCAACATAGTCTTACCACGTTGCGACACGATCTGGTTTGAACGGTAAGAGTTTGACTTTGTTACGAGACGCATAAAATGGCACAGGATTTCCAAAAACGGATTGATCTGGCACCCGGCCTTTTCCTCAGGCCCCGTCCCTCAAATCTTGGCGGTTCTGGCGCCGCAGTCACGCTGGGCGGAAAGCCGCAGTTGCCCGAAGACTATGACTGGCCAGAAGGTCTGGTGTTTTACGCGCAGGTCAATCTCGATCTGGTGCCGCGTCGTTTCGAACACGATGGCAAGAGCTATGCCCTCGAACAACTGCCGGAACACGGAACCCTGTTCTTCTTTCTCCCGCTCTTTGGCGATTTTGTCTATCAGGGCGATGCGCGGGTCATTTATGTGCCCCACGACGTGTCACACCTGCCCGAACGGGAGCCGCCCGATAGCCTTGGCGATCTGCGCGAAGAGGAATTCAACTGGTCAGTCTATTGGATCGACACGGTGGGCCTCTCCCCATGTGGGCGTCTGCTTTACCGCCACTACGCCGATCTGTTGCCTTTCCTGACGGTGCGCTGGATTGACGGGCTAAGCACGCACCTCGGCACTATCAGCAAAGAGGATCTGAGTGCCATCAACGCCTTGAGCAAAAACCTTGTTGCGCAGGCTTTGGATCAGAGCCCTTTGCCAGAACCCATGGACAGGTACCATCTTTACGCGCCGCAAATGGACACGCGCTTCTGGTGGGACTTTCCGATCCTCGACAAGGGGCTGTTCGGTTGGAATTTCATCTTTGAATGGTCAAAGCAGTTCCAGATCGAAAGCCTTGTTCTCGGGCTGAAGCACGGAAAGCGCTATCTGGCCCAGGTCGGAGACAACGAACAGCTGCGCATTTTGCTGGGCGTCTTCGAGGAAAACCGCAGAACCGTCAAAGCTGCGGAATACAACAAGCCCGGGCTTGCGGGCTGGAAAACCAAGTTCGTCAAGCCGATGATCCCGGAAGGTGGGAAATTCGATACACGGGCCAAGAAATGGATGACTTACGCCCAATCCCGCACAGGGAATGTTCCCGTCGAAACGGCACGGCGGTTCTTCGAATTCCTGCAGGAGATCAACACATTCCTGGCGGACGAAGGCGAACATATCGGCATCGATGCAATCGACAGCTGGATCATCGGCCACGACAAGGACAGTCGTACAACCCAAGAACTTGCAAAGACCGCCCTTCAGACGGCCATGAAACGCGTTGCCACACACAAGGATCGGGACCGCACATCCGGCGCGCGGGTCCGGCGCATGAGCGAGGACAAGATGAAAGCCTGCCGGGACCCCGAATTGGTGGCCGCCTATTGGGACAGCAAGCTATACGCAGAAACGCAGATTTTCGGCGAAGAGGTCGACCAGTTCTATCGCACACCGCTTGAGCCGCCACAGCTTCTGGGTGCCCCCGTCTGCATTCAATCCCAGGTCGACGACATCGCCGCGCAGAACGTGCTGCTTTTGCAGATCACCTATGGGTTTGGCACGCAGGTTGAAGCTCCGGACGGGAGTATTCAGCTTTGGATCAAACCCGAGGATTTGAAGAACCGAATTTTTGACCGGGTCGAATACACATATTTCTATTCGTAAGATCGGTCTTGCAGCCCCGGTTGTGATCGCCCAGCGACCAACCAAAGAAAAACGCGCCCTGATCGCAGAGCGCGTTTTCCAAAAATCCGAAAGTTCAGACGCTTACTGAGCTTCGTTGATGAACTTCACCGCGTCGCCGAAGGTCTGGATCGTTTCGGCTGCATCGTCCGGAATCTCGATGCCGAACTCTTCTTCGAACGCCATGACCAGCTCAACGGTGTCGAGGCTGTCAGCGCCGAGATCGTCGATGAACGACGCGTTCTCAACCACTTTGTCCTCTTCGACACCAAGGTGCTCGACAACAATTTTCTTAACGCGATCTGCGACGTCGCTCATGTTTTCTTCCTCACAGTTTCGTCGGCGCGGTGGCCGGGTTAGCCCGCGCCCGGGCGGAATTGATCATGCCCTTGCGGGCGGTGGTTTGTGTCCCGGTCGAGCGCCGAAGACAAACTTCCCCCGAAGGTCACGGGGTTGGTCCAAAACCTGCGCCGCTATAGCACATGGAACCGCGATGGCAAACGCTTTCAGTGCAATCGTCTACGGCGAGAATTCCATTCATTTTCAGGGATTTCTGCACCTGCACAATGCATGTTTCCTCAGTGAAATCAGAGCATTGCCATGCCGCCATTCACGTGCAGCGTGGTTCCCGTGACATATGCCGCCTCGGGGCTGGCGAGATAAAGAACGGCTGCAGCGATCTCTTCCGGGGTGCCCATACGGCCAGAGGGAATCTGCGTGAGGATGGCGGATTTCTGATCGTCGGTCAGTTTGTCGGTCATCGCGGTGGCAATAAAGCCGGGGGCGACGGCGTTCACGGTGATACCGCGGCTGGCAACTTCGTAGGCCAGCGACTTCGACATCCCCACCATACCCGCCTTGGCCGCGGCATAGTTGCCCTGCCCCGGATTGCCGGTGGCCCCCACGACAGACGAGATGTTCACGATGCGGCCCCAACGCGCCTTCATCATACCGCGCAGCACGCCTTTGCAGAGCTTGAAGGTGGCGGTCAGGTTTACGTCAATGACCGACTGCCATTCGTCATCCGACATGCGCATGAACAGGTTGTCACGGGTGATGCCTGCGTTGTTCACGAGGATGTCGACGCTGCCCATCGCATCTGCTGCCTGTTTCGGCAGGGCTGCCACCGCTTCGGGATCGCTCAGATTGCAGGGCAGCACATGTGTGCGGTCGCCAAGTTCAGCTGCCAGCGCCTCAAGCGGTTCGGTGCGGGTGCCGGACAGAGCGACGGTGGCCCCTGCTGCGTGCAGCGCGCGGGCGATCTCGCCACCAATGCCGCCCGACGCGCCAGTGATCAGCGCGGTTTTGCCTGTCAGATCGAACATGTCATGGTCCCTTTCATCTCATATTAACCTCGCGCGCGACGAATCTTCTGCGAAGATTCGGGACGCAGGCACAAAAAATATCTGGCGGATCAGCCCGCTTGTGTTGCGGCCTGAACGTCAGCCGTGGAGCCGACGGCGCGCGTGGCCGCGGATTTCTCAATCCGCCGCACCATCCCGATCAGCGCCTTGCCTGCTCCGATTTCCCAGAAGTCGTCCACCCCCTGCGCCACCATCCAGCTGATGGACTCGCGCCAGCGCACGGCGCCTGTGATCTGTTCGACCAGAAGCGCTCGGATGGTTTCGGGATCGCTTACCGCCTCGGCGCGCACATTGGCCACAACCGGGACCAGCGGCGCATTGATCGTCACGCTGCCTAGAACGTCTGCCATCGCGTCGGCTGCAGGTGCCATCAATGCACAGTGGAACGGGGCGCTGACAGGCAACAGAACGGCGCGTTTCGCACCCGCCTCTTTCGCGAGATCAACGGCGCGTTCGACAGCCGCCTTGTGGCCCGAGACCACAACCTGCCCCGGATCGTTGTCGTTTGCCGCAGCACAGACGTCCCCTTGCGCGGCGGCTTCTGCCACTTTGCGCACGTCCTCAAGGCCCAGACCAAGGATCGCCGCCATTGCGCCCACACCGACGGGGACTGCATCTTGCATCGCTGTCCCGCGGGCCCGCAACAACCGCGCTGCGTCGGCGACGGACAGCGCACCTGCCGCAGTCAGGGCCGAGTATTCCCCGAGCGAATGCCCGGCGACAAAAGACCCAGTGTCTATGCCAACCCCTTCGGCCTCCAATGCACGCATCGCCGCAATCGACGTGGCCATCAGCGCAGGCTGTGCATTTGCCGTCAGGGTCAAGGTTTCGATGTCGCCTTCCCAGATCAGCGCGCTCAGCTTTTCCCCAAGCGCGTCGTCCACTTCTTCAAACACGGCGCGGGCGGTCGGATAGGCATCCGCCAGGTCCTTGCCCATGCCAATGGTTTGCGCCCCTTGTCCGGGAAATAGAAAAGCTCGGCTCACGGCACCCCTCCTGTCTTGTTTGTCATGCCATTACAGCCCGTGCTCCAGCGACGCAACGCTGCTGCACTCCTTCTGTGCATTGGTGAAGATTGCGCTGTGATGATTTTGACGTAGCTCATACTGCATCGTTTTCGTCCGGAGTGGCCGCTATGTCTGTCTCGAATTCCACCGCTCAATACGGTGCTGTCGCCAAAACGTTTCACTGGATGACCGCGTTGGGTATCGTCGCGGTGATCCCGCTGGGGATCATTGCCAATGACATGCCCTATGACACGGCAGAGCAATTGGCCGACAAGGCGTGGCTGTTTTCGCTGCACAAGACGGTGGGGGTGACGCTGTTTTTCATCGCCCTCGCCCGTGTTCTCTGGGCGATAAGCCAACCGAAACCCGCACCACTCCATCCCGACCGCAGGGCCGAAACGCTTCTGGCTGAGATCGTGCATTGGCTGCTTTATGGCTCTTTGGTGTTGGTGCCTCTGTCCGGCTGGGTGCACCACGCTGCGACCGAGGGGTTTGCGCCGATCTGGTGGCCTTTCGGGCAAAACCTGCCGCTGGTGCCAGAGAGCGTGCCCCTGTCGGAAATTGCGGCGGGGCTGCATGTCGTGTTCGAACGGGTGCTGATCCTTTCACTGGTGCTGCACATCGCCGGCGCCATCAAACATGCGGTGATCGACAAAGATGACACCTTGGCGCGCATGCTGCCGGGGCGCCGTGTGACATCCGCACCAAAATCGCAGACCCATCGCAAGCTTCTTCCCCCTGTCCTTGCCGGGATCGTCTGGGCCGCTGCGATTGGGGTCGGAAGCGTACTCGGCGTCTACCACAAAGGCACGGCCATCGCCGCCAGGGCACCTGCGCTGCAACAGGTCGAAAGCGATTGGACGGTGACCGACGGCACGCTGGGGATCACGGTGCGCCAGATGGGATCTGAGGTAACGGGTCGTTTCGCAGAATGGACGGCCGACATCACCTTCGATGAGACCGTCACCTCTGGCGTCGCCGGGTCCGTAGACGTCGAAATCGCCATCACGTCACTCACGCTCGGGTCAGTCACGCAACAGGCGATGGGGCCGGACTATTTTGCCAACACCGAATTCCCGACGGCCCGGTTCACGGCGGACCTTATCGCGCGCGAGACAGGCTATTTGGCCGAAGGCGCCCTTACCCTGCGCGGGGTTGAACAGCCAGTGTCTCTGCCCTTCGATCTGACTTTGGACGGCGAGACCGCCCGTGTTGAAGGTTCGACCGAATTGGACCGCCGTTCCTTTCAAATTGGCACAGGGATGACGGACGAAAGCCAACTTGGCTTCGGAGTGAGCGTGTCGGTTGACCTCACCGCTGTGCGCGGCGCGGGACCCGCAGACTGACGGCCTCCTCACATCCCGAGAACAAAAAACCCCGGGCGCATCGCCCCGGGGTTTCTGGTTGAGCGCTGTGGCAGGTTCAGGAGCCGCTGCTGATAACCTTCATCGCTTCGATCGAGATCTGAACTTGGACCTCGTCGCTGACGAACGGAGCGAATGCCCCAACTTCAAAATCGCTGCGCAGCAGGGTTGCCGTTGCGTCAAAACCTGCCCAAGGCTTGCCTTCCATCGGGTGGTCGCCTGTCTGGTTCAGCGTTGCGGAAAGTGTGACCGGCTTGGTGATGCCATTGAGCGTCAGATCGCCAATGATGTTGGCCGAATTGTCTCCGGTCACTTCAATATCAGTCGAGACGAAAGTCACCATCTCGTCCTCTTCGGCACCGAAGAAGTCAGCGGACATGAAATGATCAAAACGGCCTTCCCAGCCTGTGAACATCGACCGCACCGGGAAGGAAACGGTCACGGAGGAATTGGCCGGATCTTCCTGATCAAACTGGATGTCGCCTTCGAAGCCAGAGAACATGCCCCAGGTCGTGGAATAGCCAAGGTGGTTGTAGGAAAAGAGGATTTGACTGTGGCTGGCGTCCAGCTTGTAAGCTTCGGGTTCAGCCTGAGCAGCAAGAGGAAGCGCGACCAAAGCGGCGGCGAGAAGTGTCTTTTTCATGGGTCAGTCCTGTATTTGGGTTACGATGACTGACAAGTTGCTGCGATGCCGCGCAGTCTCAATTCTTTGAAATTCAACAGAGTCTGTGTCGGAATAAACAGTCAGCGACCAAACAGGCACAGGCCTGCTAGTCCCATGACGATCACAGAAAGTCCAAGCCCCATCACACGGGCTTCTGGCAAAGCGCCCTGTACCGCAATCCAGATCCCCGGAACGGCGATCAGGCACGCGATGCCACAAACACGGCGGATCAGTTTTCCGACCGAACCGTGGCCGTGTACATAATTTTCGTCATAGTGAACCATTTTGCTTCTCCTAGACCGGCTGACACCCGGTCGTCATACCGTTTACTATCTGGAAACAGTATGTTCAGAGAATCTGCCGAATTCGGGGTCGCTGCGCGACGGTGCCAAGGCATGTTCTGGGCGAGATTGTGACGCCCTGCCAAAAGCCGCGCAGGACCGCTTGATCCCGCGCGCAATCCGTGTATACGGAGCGCTCCTTTCGCAAGACGATTTTTACCGCGCAGTCTCTCGTGGGCAGGAGCGAAAGGGTTCAGTCCCTGTCCTTTGAAATGCGCCAGAACAGAAACGGAGTGCACATGCCGCTTTACGAGCATGTTTTTATCTCGCGTCAGGATTTGTCCAACGCGCAGGCTGAAGGCCTTATCGAACATTTCGGCACAGTTCTTTCGGACAACGGCGGCAAGCTGGTTGATCACGAATACTGGGGCGTCAAGACGATGGCCTACAAGATCAACAAGAACCGCAAGGGCCACTACGCCTTCCTGCGCACCGACGCACCGTCGGAAGCCGTGCAGGAAATGGAGCGCCTGATGCGTCTGCATGACGACGTGATGCGTATCCTCACCATCAAGGTGGACGCGCATGAAGAAGGTCCGTCGGTCCAGATGCAAAAGCGTGACGACCGTGGCGATCGCGGAGACCGTGGTGATCGCGGAGATCGTGGCGACCGCGGAGATCGTGGCGACCGCGGAGATCGTGGCGACCGCGGAGACCGTGGTGATCGTGGCGAACGCCGCGAACGTCGCAACTGATCGCCTGAAGAAAGGACGCTAATCCATGGCTACAAAACCATTTTTCCGCCGTCGTAAGGTGTGCCCCTTCTCGGGAGATGGCGCACCCAAGATCGACTACAAAGACACCAAGCTGCTGCAGCGCTACATCTCTGAGCGTGGCAAGATCGTGCCGTCGCGCATCACAGCCGTGTCTGCAAAGAAACAGCGTGAGCTGGCCCGTGCAATCAAGCGCGCCCGCTTCCTCGCCCTCCTGCCCTACGCAGTGAAGTAAGGAGAGACTGACATGCAAGTTATCCTTCTGGAACGCGTGGCCAAGCTTGGCCAGATGGGCGACGTCGTTGACGTAAAGCCCGGTTTTGCGCGCAACTACCTGCTGCTGCAGGGCAAGGCGCTGACCGCCTCGAAAGAGAACATCGCGTCGTTCGAAAATCAGAAAGCGCAGCTCGAAGCACAGAACCTGGAAACCAAGAAAGAGGCCGAAGCAATGGCCGACCGTCTTGGCGGCCAGCAGTTCGTCGTGATTCGTCAGGCATCCGATGGCGGCAACCTCTACGGCTCCGTCACCACCCGCGACGCGGCTGAAGTGGCAACCGAAGAAGGCTTCACGCTCGACCGCAAGCAGGTCATCATCCGCAAGCCGATCAAGGTTCTTGGTCTGCACGAGGTTGAAGTCCACCTGCACCCCGAGGTGATGGTCACCATCAGCCTGAACGTTGCACGTTCGCCCGAAGAAGCAGAGCTTCAGGCCTCCGGCAAGTCCATTCAGGAACTGGCCGCCGAGGAAGAAGCACAGGCAGAATTCGAAATCGCCGAACTGTTCGACGATATCGGCGCTGCGGCATCCGATGACGATGATCTGGCACCTGCCGCGTCGTCTCAGGAAGAAGCCAAGTCGGAAGACTGAACTTTACTTCGAGCAAGAATTAAAAAGCCCTGCCAGTCTGGCGGGGCTTTTTTGTTGGGTCATCTGAGCGTAGGCTGTCAGTCGAAAATTCAGGACGCAACAGACCTCAACCCTGTTCATTGCGGACCGCGAGGAGGCTAAACCTCCCTGTTGATGGCAACACAATCAGCGAAATATTGAACCTGATTGTTCTCGTCCACCTCTTGTACCAGCCCGTGAATGTCGATCTCGAACCCCGGACATTCGCGCGCGAAGGTTCTGTTGAATTTAAGATATTCGACGATCTTCTTATTGAAGACCTCGCCGGGGATCAAAAGCGGAATGCCCGGCGGGTACGGTGTCACCAGGCTTGTTGTGATACGTCCTTCAAGATCATCAATCGGCACGCGTTCGGTCGTGCGCGCAGCAATGTGCGAAAACGCATCTGTTGGCTTCATCGCGGGCACAAGATCGCTGAGATACATGTCCGTCGACAGAACAGCCACGTCGGATTTGGCATAGAGCGAATGGACGTGCTGGCACATGTCGCCCAGACCCATCTGTTCATAGCGCGGTTGTTTGGCACAGAATTTCGGCATGCAACGCCACATCGGGACGTTCTTGTCATAGTCGTCCTTGAACTGCTGCAACGCGGTTAAAAGCGAATTCCAGCGGCCCTTGGTGATGCCGATCGTGAACATGATGAAAAAGCTGTAGAGACCGGTTTTCTCAACAACAACGCCATGTTCCGCCAGATACTTTGTCACGATGGACGCCGGGATGCCGGAAAAATCGAACTTCCCATCCAGGTTCATCCCCGGCGTGATGACTGTGGCCTTGATCGGGTCCAGCATGTTGAAGCCGGGGGCCATGTCGCCGAAGGCATGCCAGGACTCTTCGCCGTCCGACGGCTGCACTCCCTCGGCATTGGTCTTTTTCAGCACCCAGTTGGTTGGACTGTCGATGCCTTCTTCGTCCAACTCTTCCGGTCCCCAAACCTGGAACCACCAGTCGTTGCCGTATTCTTCATCCACCTTGCGCATCGCGCGCCGGAAATCGAGCGACTCGAGCAGGCTTTCTTCGACCAGAGCGCGCCCGCCCGGAGGCTCCATCATCGCCGCGGCCACGTCGCAACTGGCGATGATGCTGTATTGCGGGCTGGTCGAGGTGTGCATCAGATACGCCTCGTTGAACAGGTGCCGGTCGAGTTTGGTGTTCTTGCTGTCCTGCACGAGCACATGGCTTGCCTGCGAAATCCCCGCCAGAAGCTTGTGAATGGACTGGGTTGAATAGGTCACCGAATGGCTCGGGCGCTCGCGATTGCGCCCCATGGCGTGGAAGGTCCCATAAAACGGATGAAAAGCCGCGTGCGGTAACCATGCCTCGTCGAAATGCAGGTTTTCGACATAGCCGTCGAGCATGTCTTTGATCGTCTCGGTGTTGTACAGAACACCGTCATAGGTTGATTGCGTCAGGGTGATGATCCGTGGCTTGACGGTATCCGCATCCACATGCGCCAAGAGCGGGTTTGAGCGGATCTTCTCCTTGATCGACTCGATCGAAAACTCGGCCTTCGGAATGGGCCCGATGATGCCGTAGTGGTTGCGCGTCGGCTTCATGAAAACCGGGATGGCACCGGTCATGATGATGCTGTGTAGGATGGACTTGTGGCAGTTTCGGTCAACGACCACCACATCGCCGGGGGCAACGGTATGGTGCCAGACCATCTTGTTCGAAGTGCTCGTGCCATTGGTAACAAAGAAGCAGTGATCGGCATTGAAAATCCGTGCCGCATTGCGTTCGGACGCGCCGATGGCGCCGTTGTGGTCAAGCAGTTGGCCCAGTTCCTCAACCGAGTTGCATACATCGGCGCGCAGCATGTTTTCGCCGTAGAACTGGTGGTACATCTGCCCAATGGGGCTTTTCAGAAAGGCGACCCCGCCAGAATGCCCGGGACAGTGCCATGAGTAAGAACCATCTTCGGCATAATCGAGCAGCGCCTTGAAGAACGGCGGCTGGATGCCTTCGATATAGGCCTTGGCGTCACGGACGATGTGGCGGGCCACAAATTCCGGCGTGTCCTCAAAGGTGTGAATGAACCCATGCAGTTCGCGCAGGATGTCGTTGGGCAGATGGCGGCTCGTTTTGGTTTCACCGTAGATGTAAATCGGCACTTCGTTGTTTTTCCGACGGACTTCTTCGATAAAGGACCGCAGGTTCAACACGGCGGGATCAAGGTCGGGTCCGGGTGTGAATTCCTCGTCATCAATGGACAACACAAAGGCGCTTGCGCGGGATTGCTGCTGTGCGAATTGCGACAGGTCTCCGTAGCTGGTCGTGCCCAGCACCTCGAAGCCTTCGCTCTCGATGGCACCAGCAATGGCACGGATGCCCAAGCCGGACGAGTTGTCTGAACGGAAATCCTCGTCAATGATGACGATGGGAAAGCGGAATTTCATAGAGAGCTCCAGTAAGGAAGGTTCAGGCTGTGCTGTCTGCCTGGCGATGCGCTTTTTCGACACCCGTCCGAGTCAAAGACCATGAGGTCATGCCTGATTGATATGACGGTCTTCGCGGTCCAAGCGCAAGTTGCTTTCGGCAATTCTGTGCCAGCGCGCTTGCCTTTGAGGCAGCTTCCTGCTGTGCTTCCCCAATGCCAATTACCCTGTCCCGCATCACCGTCACCGCATACCGCGTACCGATCTCGTCGCCGGTGGCGACGTCCTTTGGCGTCATGCAGAACCGTCCCGCTGTGTTCGTTCGGGTTCAGGACAGCGACGGAGCCTTCGGCTGGGGCGAGATTTTCGCCAATTGGCCCGCCGCAGGGGCCGAACATCGTGCCCGGCTGGTGGTCGAGGACATGGCTGACCTGCTTTTGGGACAGTCGTTCACCAGCGCGCATGACCTTTTCACGCAACTCACGGACAAGACCCATATCCGCGCCCTGCAATGCGGCGAATGGGGGCCGTTCCGTCAGGTGATCGCGGGTCTGGACACCGCCATGACCGACCTTGAGGCGCGCCGCGCAGGAGTTTCGGTGGCGCGGTTTCTGAACCCTGAAGCTGCACAAACCGTCCCCTGTTACGCCAGCGGGATCGCCATTGCCCAAGCCGCACGACAAATCGCCCAAAGCCGCGAGGCCGGCTTTTCCGCCTTCAAGGTCAAGGTCGGTTTTGATCTGACACGTGACACTGATCTGTTGACCCAACTCACCTCGACACTCAGGGCGGGCGAAATCCTCTGCGCTGACGCCAATCAGGCTTGGGCGCTTCCCGAGGCCGAACGCTTCGTGGCCTCCTGCCGCGACCTGCCCTTGGGATGGCTGGAAGAGCCCCTGCCCGCAGATGCGCCCCTGACCCATTGGCAGGCGCTGGCGGATCAAAGCCCGATGCCGCTGGCAGGGGGCGAAAACATCACCGGCACAGGTGGTTTTGCCGATGCCATCGCCACGGGCGTTTTCGGCGTGCTGCAACCCGACATCGCCAAATGGGGCGGCTTCAGCGGATGCTGGCCCGTGGCACAGGCGATCCGCAGCGCCGGACTACGCTACTGCCCGCACTTCCTTGGCGGCGGCATCGGCCTCATTGCGTCGGCCCATCTGCTCGCCGCTGCGGGAGGCGATGGCCTGCTCGAAGTGGACGTGAACCCCAACCCCTTACGCGATGCGTTTGACCCATGGCAGGGATCGGCAGATCGCGGCACGCTCACCTTGTCCGATGCGCCCGGTCTCGGGATCACCAGCCTGCCCGACGAGATTGCACAATTCGCAAGCTATTCCTGTGATCTGCATATCTGACAGACGTCAGCTTTCGTTCGCCTGTGACAAATTCATGCCACTGCCACGAAACTGCTAACCGGCTGTGCGCTTTCCATCCTAACCTGTCCTCAGAACCAATCCAGATCAGGGGGACACGATCATGGCACTGACGCTGAACCGTCGAGGTTTTCTGGCCAGTACGGCTGGCTTTCTCGCGCTGCACCCGTTTTCGGTGCGCGCCATGTCCAATCAGGCGCATCTGCGGATCATGGAAACAACGGACCTGCACGTGCATGTGCATCCCTACGACTATTACGGCGACCGTCCGACCGACACAGTGGGCCTGAGCCGCGTCGCCACCATCATCCAGAACATCCGGGCCGAGGCCACGAATTCAATCCTGCTCGACAATGGCGATTTCCTGCAGGGCAACCCGATGGGCGATTACATCGCCTATGAACGCGGGATGAAAGAAGGTGACATGCACCCGATCATCACCGCGATGAATACTCTGGGCTTTGACGGCTCCACCTTGGGCAATCACGAATTCAACTACGGCCTCGATTTCCTGATGAAATCGCTGGCGGGCGCGGATTTCCCGGTCGTTTCGGCCAACGTGGTCAAGACCGCAGGCGGCACGCCGCGCGAAGACACCACGCTGGTGCCGCCCTATGTGATCCTAGACCGCGAGATCACCGACGGAGGCGGAAACACCCACCCGATCCGCATCGGCCTCATCGGATTTGTGCCGCCGCAGATCATGACATGGGATCGCCGCCACCTCGAAGGCAACGTCACCGCCCGCGACATTCTCGAATCCGCCCGCGCCTATGTCCCGCAGATCCGCGAACAGGGTGCAGACATCGTGATCGCGCTGTCCCATTCCGGCATCGGCGCGGCTGAGGCCGAGGATATGATGGAGAACGCCTCCATCCCGCTGGCAGGTGTGGATGGAATCGACGTGATCCTGACCGGGCATTCGCATCTGGTCTTCCCCTCCTCCACCTATGACACCCTCCCCGGCCTCGACACCGCCAAAGGCACGATTATGGGCAAACCCGGCGTCATGGCAGGCTTCTGGGGCAGCCATATGGGTCTTGTGGATCTGATGCTCGAACGTGACGGCGACAGCTGGCGCGTGCTCAACCACCAATCCGAAGCGCGACCGATTTCGCAGCGCAACGAGGACCGGTCTGTCACAGCGCTGGTGCAGGATTACCAACCGGTGATTGAGGACACGCAAAAAGACCACGAGGAAACGCTGGCCTATGTCCGCCGCGCTGTGGGCAAGACAGCCGCGCCCCTGCACAGCTATTTCGCGCTGGTGGCCGACGATCCGTCTGTCCAGATCGTGTCCAACGCCCAAACCTGGTACATCGCACAGATGATGCAGGGCACGCCGCATGAAGGCCTGCCGATCCTGTCCGCCGCCGCACCCTTCAAGGCAGGCGGTCGTGGCGGGCCGGAGTATTACACCGACGTGCCGGTGGGCGATGTGGCGATCAAGAACGTCGCCGATCTTTACCTCTACCCCAACACCGTGCGCGCCGTGCGGGTGACGGGGGCGCAGGTGAAAGACTGGCTGGAACGCTCGGCGGGCATGTTCAATCAGGTGGAACCCGGTTCGGCCGACGCGCCGCTCCTGAACCCCAACTTCCCCAGCTACAATTTCGATGTCATCGACGGGGTCAGCTACCAGATCGACCTCAGCCAGCCATCGAAATTCGACCGCGACGGCGCTGTCATCAACCCCGACGCCAACCGCATCGTGAACCTGACCTATCAGGGCGCACCGATCGACCCGGCGGCAGAGTTCATCATTGCCACGAACAATTACCGCGCGGGCGGCGGCGGCAGCTTCCCCGGCACCGGAGACACCATCGTGTTCGAAGGCCCGGATACCAACCGCGACGTGATTGTCCGCTACATCGTGGAGCAAGGCACCATCGACCCCAAGGCCGATTTCAACTGGCGTTTTGCACCGTTGGCGGGCACCAGCGTGATTTTTGAGACCGGCCCCGCCGGCGCGAAATACGCAGGCTCTCTCGACGGCATGACACTCGAAGAAGCCGGCACAAACGCGGATGGCTTTGCGCTCTTCCGTATGACGCTCTGACGAAAGCCAGCTTCTCTGGTTCACAAATACTTCGGGGGAGTCCGCCTTTGGCGGACGGGGGCAGAGCCCCCACCCTCGATCGGAGCGGCAACGCCGATCCGATCCTCAAACGGAAAAGGCCGCCCAACCGGGCGGCCTTTGCATTTCAAAACCCGAAGGTCTTATTCGGCGTCAAGCGCCTCGATGGCTTTTTCCAGCTCGTCCTTCGAAACTTGTTTCTCGGTCACGGTCGCCTGTTCGGCCACGTGATCGACAACCTTGTCCTCGAAGATGGGCGCACGCAGCTGCTGCTGCATCTGCTGGTTCTGGCGCACGAAGTCGAAGAACGCACGTTCCTGACCCGGGTACTGACGTGCCTGGGCCATGATCGCTTGAGTCATCTCCGCGTCCGTCACGGTGACCTCGGCTTTCTGACCCAGCTCGGCCAGCAAGAGGCCCAGCTTGACGCGGCGTTCTGCGAGCTTGTTGTGCTCATCGGTCGGCGTGATCTCGGGGTGATCGTGGCCATGCACATCCGGGTTTTCTTCGTGCCAAAGCTGATGCGCGATCTGCTTGGCTTCGGCATCAACCAGCGACGGAGGCAGGTCGACAGACACCTTCTCGTCCAGCTGATCCAGCAACGCACGCTTCATCACCTGGCGCGCGGCACCCGTGTATTCGACTTCCAGACGCTCGGCGATCTGCGCCTTCAGGGCGGCCAGATCCTCTGCACCGAACTTCTTTGCCAACTCGTCGTCGATCTCGGCGGCCACAGGTTCCTTGACGGCTTTGACGGTGCATTCGAACACCGCGTCCTTGCCGGCAAGATTCTCGGCACCGTACTCGTCCGGGAACTTGACCTCGACATTCTTTTCTTCGCCGACCTTCACACCGACCAGCTGGTCTTCGAAACCGGGAATGAAGGAACCGGAGCCCAGAACGAGCGGGTAATCTTCGGCCGCACCACCGTCAAAGGCTTCGCCATCCACTTTGCCAAGGAAGTCGATCACAACCTGATCGCCCTCTTTTGACTTGGAGCCTTTCTTGCGGTCCTTGAAGTTCTGCGCAGTCTCGGCAAGGTTCTTGAGCGCCTCGTCCACTTCTGCGTCGCCGGCCTTGACGACCAACTTCTCAAGCTTCAGCGACGAAAGATCGACCTCGGGCATTTCCGGCAGTTTTTCGTAGGACATCGCGACTTCGATATCGTCGCCTTCTTTCCAGTCCTCATTGGTCATCTTGACCTCGGGCTGGAGCGCCGGGCGGTCGCCACTGTCCTCAAAGTGCTTGGCCATCGCGCCGTCGATGGTTTCCTGCATGGCTTCGCCCAAAAGGCGCTGGCCAAACTGCTTCTTCAGAAGCGGCATCGGCACCTTGCCTTTGCGGAAGCCCTTCATTTCGATTTCGGGCTGCGCTTCCTTGAGCTTTTCATTCACCTTTGCGTCCAATTCGCCCGCCGTGACGGTGATCGAATAGCTGCGCTTGAGGCCTTCATTGAGAGTTTCGGTGACCTGCATGTCGTCCTTATCCATTGCATGGGGGCCGCGGAGGCGTCCGCGGCGGTCAAAATCCACCGCCTCTTAGAGGGGCGACCGAGAGTCCGCAAGCAGGAAATGTGGCCGCACGGTCAGGCGTCTGCGGGAAGCTGCGCTTCGCCATCGCCCTGACGTCGCACCTGTGCGTTTGGTCCGCCCGCGACAACGCAAAGCCCGTGCACATCCACACCACGGTCCTTGCGCAGGATCACGTCGCGTATCTCGATCGCGCCGAATCCTGCTGTCTGCAGAAGGTCGGTTACATATTCCCGCCCATGGGCAAAACGCCGGGTTTCGCGCAGCGTCACGTCGCTGTCCCTGGCCCGCTCGACCGTGAAGATGAGCGTGCCGTCAGCGGACAGGCAGGCCGCGCACCAAGCGATGATCCGCTCCAGGGCTCCGAGGTAGTTGAACACATCCGATGCCACGATCAGACCATACTGCCCGGCCAGGATCGGCAACTCCTGGATATCGGCCTTCTCGAGCATGTCATAGAGACCCTTGGCGTGCGCCTCGTCGAGCATGGCCTGTGACAGGTCGATCCCGGTCAGATGATCGCAATGCGGGCGCAACACAGGGCCGATCAGCCCGGTGCCGCACCCAAGATCAAGCGCCCGTTGCACCGTCGCTCCGGACCTGACCTGCAATGCCTCTGAAATGAGGGTCGGCCCCTGATAGTCCAAGTGGTCCAGCAACGATGCCTCGAAGCGGGGAGCGTACTGATCAAAAAGCATCTCGACAAACGCCGGAGGCATGGTGTCGCTCAGCGGCAGATCGCGCAGCAGGTCGCGGCGCAGCCCCGCACCGAACGGATCATCCGGTTGAAGCTCGACCGCACGGTCCCATGCGCGCGCAGCCCCCTTGGGATCGCCCGCACGCTCCAGATACTCGCCCAGTCGGAACCATCCCGCGGCCCATGACGGAACAAGATCGAGTGCGCCTTGCAAGACGTCCACCGCTCCATCAAGATCCCCGTGATCCGCCAAGGTCTCGGCAAATTCAGCACGCCGGTCGGCATGCAGATCACCGGAGGCAAACAGCTTTCCCACCATTTTCATCTGTCCAAGAAGCCCGCTCATTTGCCTGCGGGAACAGGCCACGCGACGGACGACACGCTGCACCTGAAATCCGGTGCCGGACGGTGCGATAGCGTGACGGGATTATCGCTGTCAACAAAGAGTTTGGCATGTGAAAGTCGATGTCACGGCAGCGGCGGTCGCGCCAAGGTGCGTCCCAATTTGCGATTGATCTTGAAGCAGTCACCGAGCTGAGGCACGATGGGAGAATATTTCAATCAAGCGCAGCGCTTCTTTAGATATTTCGAGTTTATTGCGCGTCGCGATTTTACAAAGGGATTGTTTTTATGGGAACACCCCGCCAGTGGCCGAACCCCTGGCCGACGATTACCGCAGCTGTCACCGATTACTCCGACCCTAGAACCGGAGCCTATACGGAGTACAAGCGCGGTTCTTTGGTTTTAGACATAGAGAATTACTCCGAACACACGGTTGTCACAGGCGACACGCTAAGCGGATATTCGATGATACTTTACGGAAGTTACAAGGAAATCAACGTCTGGGGACGCATAAAGCAAGGTGTGAGCTACCCAACAAGTCTTGCAGACATAGAACCGATCAGCAATCTCGACCTGATCCATGTCGGCGAAACGCTCGTGCATGGCGGAATGCTTGTCGACAGCATGAAACCCGGTCCGAAACCTAAGGCACCTCCAAAGCTTGGATTTCGTGCACCACCGGATGTTGTGTTGCCCCACGGTATGGAGATCGTTGCTGCTGACCGGTTCGACGGAGCTGGATGGTCGGAATACATAACCACGTTTCCCGGTGGCGGTTATGTGATCCTTAAAGATATTCCGACTTTCGTGTTCGGAGTTCAAACAGCGGTAAACGCCCGCCCCATTTCCATCTTGCACATCCAGGTGCACGGCGCGCCCGGAACGATGTATTTCGGGGATTGGACGAATGGAGGAGACACGCTCAATGTCAGCTCATTCCCGAAGCACCGTGTGACACTGGCGAAGCTGAAACCGAACTTTGCCAACAACGCATGGGTTGTGGTTCGATCCTGCAAAACCGGACAAGATCTGGAACTGTTGCGCTTGCTTGGGCAATTATGGGGAGTGAACATTTTTGCAGGCACCGGAGACTGGCGCAACGCGCTCGATTTCAACGATGGCAAATATGTTGTCCTCGAACGGGGGGGCGCAGAGTACTACACGCGCAAGATGCCGAACGCTATCCAAAGCTCGCTTGCCCGCAGGGCTTGGAAGAACTGGTGACCAAACAATCGGTTGGATGTCGATGGTGCGGGTGAAGGGACTCGAACCCCCACGCCAAAGGCGCCAGAACCTAAATCTGGTGCGTCTACCAATTCCGCCACACCCGCATTGCGCCGGTGAGTAGCAAAGCTCTCGGGCTGATGCGAGCAGAATTTTCATACGAAAATTCTGTTACGTAAGAAACTTCGAACGAAGTTTCTTACCGCGCAAGTGGTGCGAATACCTTGGGAAGCATGTCCGGCAGGTCTTCGGCGATGAGGCCCGGTCCAAACAGACGCGCGGCTTCGCAATGCAGCCAGACCGCCGCTTCGGTGACACAGAACAGGTCCGGTGCGGTTTCGGGCGCGGCAAGACCCGCAATCAGACCGGCCAGCACGTCCCCTGCCCCGGCGGTTGCCAGCCACGGCACGGCCCGCGCACCTGTCGCAGAGTGTACGCTCGCCCCGCCGCCAGGTTGGGCAATCACGGTGTCCTCGCCCTTCAACAGCACGATGCACCCTGCCCGATCCGCGGCCATACGAACTACGTCGATCTTTGACTGCTCTTTCCGTTCGGATTGCGCGAGGTCGGGAAAGAGACGGGCAAACTCGCCTTCATGCGGGGTCAGCACCGTACGCGGATGGGTCAAAGCAAAGAGCCCCGAGGGGTCGCCTGCAAACGACGTCAGCGCGTCTGCGTCCAGAACAACGACGGGATCACGCCAGCCGCGCTCTCCTCTCCGGTGTTCCAAGGCGGCTGTGACCAACGCCCGCGTCTCTGCCCCAACGCCAAGTCCCGGCCCGAGACACAAAGCGGTTACCCGGTCGTCGACGATCTGGCGAAAGGCCGCCGCATCGGCACAGGCGCGCAGCATCACCGCGTCCAGTTGGCAGGCGTTTTCCTGAAGCGCATCCGGGGGACACAGCACAGTGACCAATCCCGCGCCGCTGCGTAGAGCCGCACGGGCAGCCATGCGACCAGCTCCGCCCCGCCCCGGACCACCGGCCAGAATCATCGCATGGCCATAGTCGTACTTGTGCCCCTGCCCGCGCAGCTTGGCGATCATCGCACCGGGCCAGATGCGCGGCGCAAGCGGGAGATCGCCGAAGTCGGGATCGACCAATCGCACCCGTTCGGGGTCTGGTGCCGCTCCGATCATTGTGCGCTCGGCGGCATCCGGCCCGGTCAGACCAATATCCACCACCTGCACGTCGCCACACAGCGTTGGCCCAAGGCCAAGCTTGTGACCCGCCTTCAGGCTGTGAAACGACACCGTCAGATCCGCCGAATTGACCCTCGGCATCCTATCGTCACCCGCATTCGGAATCATCCCTGTGTCAAGGTTCAGGCCCGACGGACAGTCGATCGCCAGACGTCGCATCGCGTGGCCGTGTTTCCACGTGCCCATCATCCGATCCTCGAGGGCAATGGCCAATGCTTCGGGCAGCGGACGGGTGAGCCCAGTACCGAAGACGGCATCGACGAAAAGGTGAGGACGGTCACAGTTACGGACGGTATTCGCATCGAACGGCAAGACTGCGCCCATGCTGAGCCAGAGGTCATGGTTGGTTTTTGCATCCGGCGGCAGTTTGGCAGCATCCCCATAGAGAAAGACATCGACCGACCAGCCCCGGTCCTTGAGACGCCGGGCGATCACAAACCCGTCCCCGCCATTGTTCCCCGGTCCACACAGGATCAGCGCTCGGTGCGCCCCTTGGCCCAATTCGGGCCATTTGACCAAAGCTGCCTCGACTGCCCCACGTCCAGCACGCTCCATCAGTTGAAGTCCCGTGACAGCCCCCAACTCGATTTCGGCCTGCTCAATGGTGCGCATCTGGGCGGAGGTGAGCAATTCGGCCACGTCTGATCCCCTCAAAGATTCAATTCTGCACACTTTTTGTGCAATTTGCACATTTTATAGGCGACAGTTTTCAATCCACCCGCCCGCTGCCGCTACATTTACCCTAGCTGATTGTGGCCCTCAAACAGAAGTGGTCTGACGACCGCAACGCAGGAGCGAGGGACCCGCCATGAAAAAGATTGAAGCCATCATCAAACCCTTCAAACTCGACGAGGTGAAGGAAGCTCTTCAAGACGCCGGCATCCAGGGTCTGAGTGTCGTCGAAGTCAAAGGCTTCGGCCGCCAGAAAGGCCACACCGAGCTCTACCGCGGTGCCGAATACGTGGTGGACTTCCTGCCGAAGGTCAAAATCGAGGTTGTCCTTGATGATGACCAGGTCGACGGCGCGATTGCCGCCATCGTAGACGCCGCAAAGACCGACAAGATCGGTGACGGCAAGATTTTCGTATCGCCTGTCGAGCAGGCCATCCGCATCCGCACAGGTGAATCCGGATCAGACGCGATCTGATCCCGCGCCACACTTTTCGAAAAACGACCCAAACTCAGTGAAAGGGAAGAGAGAATGAGCACTGAAGCGCTTCTCAAGATGATTAAGGACGAAGATGTCGCGTATGTTGACATCCGGTTTACCGACCCGCGCGGCAAACTGCAGCACGTGACAGTGATGTCCGACCAGGTGGATGAAGATTTCCTTGAAGAAGGCTTCATGTTCGACGGGTCGTCCATCGCGGGCTGGAAGTCCATCGAAGCCTCCGACATGAAACTGATGCCCGACACTGACAGCGCATATATCGACCCGTTCTATGCCGAAAAGACCGTGTGCGTGCATTGCTCGGTTGTCGAGCCGGACACCGGCGAAGCCTATAACCGCGATCCGCGCGGCACCGCAGCCAAAGCAGAAGCGTACCTGAAGTCCTCGGGCATCGGTGACGTGGCTTATTTCGGCCCGGAAGCGGAATTCTTCCTGTTCGACGACGTGCGCTATGCCGTGACACCGAACAAGGTCTCCTACCAGGTCGATGCCGATCACGCGGCATGGAACACCGACACCGAGTTCGAAATGGGCAACCTCGGCCACCGTCCGACCTACAAAGGCGGCTACTTCCCTGTAAACCCGTCTGACGATGGTCAGGACATTCGCTCCGAGATGTTGTCCACCATGAAGCGCATCGGCATGAAGGTCGACAAGCACCACCACGAAGTGGCGACCAGCCAGCACGAACTTGGTCTGATCTTCGACTCGCTGGTCAAGCAGGCAGACGAACTTCAGAAGTACAAGTACATCATCCACAACGTCGCGCAGTCCTACGGCCGCTCGGCCACCTTCATGCCGAAGCCGCTCAAGGGCGACAACGGTTCGGGCATGCACGTCAACATGTCGATCTGGAAAGACGGCAAGCCGCTGTTCGCAGGCGACAAGTATGCCGACCTGAGCCAGGAAGCGCTGTACTTCATCGGCGGCATCCTCAAGCACGCGAAGGCGCTTAATGCCTTCACCAACCCGTCGACCAACAGCTACAAGCGTCTGGTCCCGGGTTACGAAGCACCGGTTCTGCGCGCCTACTCCGCACGCAACCGGTCTGGCTGCGTTCGTATTCCGTGGACCGAAAGCCCGAAGGCAAAGCGCGTCGAGGCCCGTTTCCCCGATCCCACTGCGAACCCCTACCTGTGCTTCTCTGCGCTGCTGATGGCCGGTCTTGACGGGATCGTTAACAAGATCGATCCGGGCGAAGCCATGGACAAGAACCTCTATGATCTTCCGGCGGAAGAGCTGGCGGGTATCCCGACTGTCTGCGGCAGCCTGCGTGAAGCCATCACCGAGCTGCAGGCCGACCATGACTTCCTTCTGGCCGGTGACGTGTTCACCAAAGACCAGATCGACGGCTATATCGACCTGAAGATGGAAGAGCTGGAAGCCTACGAAATGACACCGCACCCGGTGGAATTCGCAATGTATTACAGCAGCTAATCCCCGCGATCAGACTGGATTACGGGAAAAGGCGTCCTTTGGGGCGCCTTTTTCTTGTCTGTTTTGCTCAAGCGAACCTGTGGAACAATGCCCTTAAAAGGCCACCGAGCATTGCGGTAAATGCCCGCTCCAACTGGACTGTCCCTTCAAAACAAGCCCTCAGAAAAACCTGAAACTGGTCAAATTTCCAGTTTCGGCCAGATTCGCTGCGCATTTCAGACACATTCCAAGGCTTATATCCTTAATAAGGGCAAACTCCATTGAACCTGGGGAGGTGCAAGGATGACAAATTCGGACGTCACAGTGATCAGCTTGGTCACAGACAAACCGCGCGACGCGATCTGCCAATCCATTGTGCCTGCGGTCCATCGTTCTCTATCGGACCAACATCTGTCGTTCCAACGGCAGCCGGTGACACGAGACTATATCGACTGGGTCGTGGGTGACACCGACACTCTGACGCTCGCCATCGATGACGTTGGTTCCAGCAGCGTTGTCATGGTGGCCGGTCGGGGTGCCGATGCGTGTGTCAGTGCAACGCGCCTTGCGAACATCGCGGCGGACCTCTGCCGCAGTTTTGAAGCGCACACTGTTTTCTGGAACGGCTCGAAGCAACCTATCGCGGCGGCGGACTTCCTGTCGGCTGGCGACCCCCTTGCCGAACCGTCGGTTGCACGGACGCGTGTCGTACCTCGCAAGATCAAGGCGACCGGCAAACTGCGGGCTAGCCAGCGAGGCAAGGCCGCGCAGATGGACAGCTGGATGATGACAGCCGTACGCGCACAGATGAACGGCGTAACGCTGGAAGAGATCGAGCGTATGGAACTGGAAGAGCGTCGTGCGAAAACCGCTCCGATGCGGTTGTCGGCCTGGGCCATCTCGTTCACCACGGCACTGATCGCAGCGCCTCTGGCGATCCCCCTGATCGTTCACAACCTCGTGCGTGGCGAAGACGTGCGTTCTGGTGCAATGGCGCTTGGTGTGGCCGGACTTTTTGCTGTTTTGGCGCAGTTAGGCATGGCACCGAGCCTTCCGGAACTCCTCTGATCCAACCATCACATGGCGCGGTCAGTGAAGTCTGACCGCGCGATCCCGCTTGCCCAAACCGCCGCATTTGTTAACGTCGTTTCAACTTGTTGGAGTTGGAGCCTGTTTTGATGCGTCGATTGATTTCTGCTGTTTGCCTGTCGCTGTGCGCGGCCCTTCCTGCCTACTCGGCGGAATGTATCACCAACAAGGGCGCGTTCGCGCAATACAAGCAGACACTCGCCGGTCAGGCCGCTGCTGCGGGTGTCGGCCAGCGCGGGCTGGCGGCATTGCAGAACGCGCGCCTGTCGGACATCACCTGGCGCTTTGAATCCAACCCCGGCAACCAGACTGGCACGCTGCAAGGCGACCCTGCCAAGTTTCTGGCCAAACGCTCGGGCAGCACCGCCGAGAATTTCATCAACCAGACCCGCGCCAAGATCGCGCGCAACCCCAACACCTTCGGGTCGATCGAGAGGACCTATGGCGTCCCCGCTTCGATCCTTGCGACGATCTGGGGCCTCGAGACAAGCTGGGGCGGTTACCTGGGTGGCACAGCGGTGGTCGATGGCGCGGTCACGCTGTCATCCTATTGCCGTCGTCACCCCCGGTTCGAGCCGCATGCGATTGCCGCGCTCGATATGGTGGATAGTGGAATCCTGTCACCCAGCACCAAGGGCGGCCCCTCGGGCGAATTGGGGCATATGCAGTTTTTGGCCGGGAACTGGCTGAAATACCGTGTCGACGGCAACGGTGACGGCAGGTCCGATCCATACAATGCCGACGATGCACTTGCCACCGCGGCCAACATGCTGCGCCGCAATGGCTGGCGTCCGGGCGAACCCTTCGGCGAGGGCACCCATAACTTCAACGTCTTGTCGGTCTGGAACGACAGCGGCAACTACTTGCGCGCCATCGTTTATTCCGCCCAGCGCGCAGGCGGCTAAGTTTCAGGCCACCATACCGATCAAACCGATGCAAAGGAAGATCACACCGCCGGCAGATAAAGCGTAACCAGAATAGTCGTCCGTTCTACGGTCGGCCAAAACGACAGCCGTGGCGTGCGTCAAATCGAGAACGGCGTGCGTACTGCCGATCTCGAAATCATAGTTTGAGTCTGCCACATCCGTGGGTTTTTTCACCGTCCAGCCGTCGGCATCCGTAAACTGGAAGGTCGGCCAATAGCTTTTTCGCCCCTCTTTGTTGTTGAGCACAGCAACCGAGGTAACGACTGCGTCGTGGCGGGTGCCATAAACCCGAAAATACCGGGTTTGCTGGATCGACTTTATGCCGAATGCGGTCAGTACAATTCCAAATGCGGCCAGCACCGCAGCCCCGAAGAAAGGGATGTCAGAAAAGAACATCGATGAATACTCCGTCAATATGAGCGGATATTCATCATTAGGTTGCTAAATGGTCAAGTGACTCGCGCTTTAGTATAAACGTATGTATCGTGAACAGCACGGCATCACTGTCCGGCAACCGCCACAACACCTGCCGTTCGCTGCGCAGATAGGGCGTCTGTCCAGCCTCGGTCAGCGGCCGGGGTTCGGACTCGGCGCGGGGTTGATACAAGCTAGGGTCGTCATACCAGAGCGCATTGAATCGCCAGATCGGCCGTCCCGGTCGCACCCCGTCGAACAGGCGCTGCACCCGGCGCGCAACGTCATCGGTATAGCTTTTCACGGGGACGTGGATATGGGTCAGCGGACGACCAATCTTTTCGCGCAATCGCCAGCTTGCCGGAAAACACAGGACGGCACCCGTCAATACATGTTCGTCCCCACGCTTTTCCATCAGGCAAATATCGTTCTGCAGGATCTGGCCCAGCGTGCCGAACGGGTCTGACATGTTGATCAATACATTCCGCCCATCTGGACAGCTCACATGATCGCCTGACCGGGTGTAACCCTTGGGCAGGTGGTCCAGAACCGCGTTCATCATCTTCAATAGGTTGCCCGGGTCTGGATCGGCGGTCGCAATCACATCATCCCGCCGCGACGCCATCAGCCGCAACCGTTCCGTCATCTGCGCGGCATGGGCATCGTCCACCAGAAGCCAGGGATCATCCCCCAAGGGCGCGATCCCCGGAAGCGGACGGGGTGTCATCACATCATAAGGCAAGGTGCGTTGCAGGATCATGCAGCAGGACTAGCCCAGCGGCGCGATGCAGAAAAGACATGACGGGCAAGCAATGTGCAATTGCAGCAGGGCCAAAAGCGTCATGCCGGCCGCCGAACTTGGTCGCAAATCGGCGCGTTTGTGGATGGCGACATCTTCAGCATCGCGGGCAGGAGGTGCTGCCATGAACACCCATTTCCGCGACACGCGCAAAATTGACCCGACGCGCGGGGCCACCACGGGTGACAACACGCCCAACGATCAGAACCGGGTCGAGATCGGGCCCACGCAACTGGCCTATGCCGAATGGGCCGCGGCGGGGCTGGAGCTTCCCGACCTGCAGGAAATGCGCCGCTATCGCTGGGCGCGGCTGACGCAGCATATTGTGGATCGGGATTATGCCGGTCTGTTGATGTTCGACCCGCTGAACATCCGCTACGCCACCGACAGCACGAACATGCAGCTCTGGAACACCCACAACCCGTTCCGCGCGGTGCTGCTCTGTGCCGATGGCTACATGGTGATCTGGGACTACAAGAATTCGCCCTTCCTGTCCGAATTCAACCCGCTGGTGCGCGAGGCCCGGTCGGGCGCCGACCTGTTCTATTTCGACCGGGGCGACAAGGTGGACGTGGCGGCGGATGTGTTCGCCAATGATGTGCGCAGCTTGCTGGCCGAACACGCCCCCGGCAACACGCGGCTCGCGGTCGACAAGATCATGCTGCACGGCCTTCGCGCGCTCGAAGCGCAGGGGTTGCAGATCATGGAGGGCGAAGAGGTCACCGAGAAAGCCCGCGCCATCAAAGGACCGGACGAGATCAAGGCGATGCGCTGTTCGGTACATGCCTGCGAGGTGGCGATGGCCGAGATGGAGCGCTTTGCCCGCACGCATGTGCCCGGTGGCGGCGTATCCGAGGATGACATCTGGGCGGTGCTACATGCCGAAAACATTCGGCGCGGTGGCGAATGGATCGAAACTCGGCTGCTCACCTCAGGCCCCCGCACCAACCCGTGGTTTCAGGAATGCGGAGGGCGGATTGTGCAGAACAACGAAATCGTCGCGTTCGATACCGACCTGATCGGCAGCTACGGCATCTGCACCGACATGAGCCGCACCTGGTGGATCGGCGACCGCTCCCCGCGCCCCGACATGGTTGAGGCGATGAAGCACGCGCATGAGCATGTGATGACCAATATGGAGATGCTGAAGCCCGGCGTGATGATCCCAGACCTGACGGCGCGCACGCATGTCCTGCAAGACAAATACCAGACCCAGAAATACGGCTGCCTTATGCATGGCGTGGGTCTGTGTGATGAGTGGCCGCTGGTGGCCTATCCAGATCACGCAGTCCCCGGCGCGTTCGATTATCCGCTGGAGCCGGGCATGACGCTCTGCGTCGAGGTGCTGGTGAGCGAGGTCGGTGCGGATTTCTCGATCAAGCTGGAAGATCAGGTGCTGATCACCGAAACCGGCTATGAGAACCTGTCGAAATACCCGTTTGATCCGGCACTGATGGGGGTGACGCCTTAGGGCTCGAACACAAACACCTTGGCCAAGACGCCGCTATGGTCCGACCCAATCAAAGGCCGCGGGGACGCCTGCCCGCCACCCGGTGCGTAGACATGGTCGATCGGTAAGGGAGCGCCCTTCTTGACCAATGTCGGAAACAGCGGCCCGGCCCGTGTCGCGCCGATGCTGCGTTCAACCGAGCGCAAGGCAAACGACCATGGCACCATGTTGAAATCGCCCGCGATCACGACGGGTCCGTCCAGATCCTGAAAGACCGGCAAAAGACGCTCCAGATGGTCGGCCTGATCAAAAGGCCAAGGCCATGACAGATGCAGGCTGAATGCCCAGAATGTGCCCTGAGGCGCAACGACCTGAACGCCGACCAAAGCGTCGCCCTCTATGCAAATCTCGCCCTCGACCGGCCAGCGCGACAGGATCGCGACCCGCGCCCATTCCACCAGCGCACAACTGGCCTGATAGGGGTACTCGGCCCGCAGATCGCGCACGAGAGCGGCGTTGCGCGAGGTGAGTTCCTGCAGGGTTACAATGTCAGGGCGCATGGCCCGGATGTCAGCCGCGAGCGCGTCGACCTGATCGTTCTCGAACAGCAGGTTCTTTTGGTAGATCGTGATCGGCCCGTCCGGGTGTGACACGTATTTCTGCGCCACGATCTGCCCCATCGCTGCAAGGCAGAGCACAGCAATGCTCCACCGCATCCAAGCGGGCCAAGGCGACCAGATCACCCACAGGGCAAACGCCACGGCGATGGGCAGGCGGAACACGGCCAGACTGTCGCCCAACGGATGCGCTGCGCCCGCGAAACCGCCGAAGAACGCGGCGCCCAGCAAAGCTGCAACAATGCTCACCATCGCTTGTCTGGCTCTCACCATCCTGTGACGCTCCCGACACAATGCTTGCGCAGGGAAGACACACCCCACACTCTTGGTTCATACAAAAAGCCAAAGGGCTGCCCTGCCCCGGCCCCAAGGACACTGAATATGACCACCGAACGCATCACCTTTCCCGGCCATTCCGGAGACACTCTGTCAGCACGGCTTGATCTGCCTGACGGGCCACACCTGGCCACCGCCCTTTTTGCGCATTGCTTCACCTGTTCCAAGGACATTCCGGCAGCCCGGCGGATCGCCGCGCGTCTGGCCTCTATGGGGATCGCAGTTCTGCGATTCGACTTTACCGGGCTGGGACATTCCAAGGGCGAGTTCGCCAACACGACCTTCACGTCGAATGTCGACGATCTGCATGCGGCTGCCGCCTACCTGACCGGGCGGGGCATGGCGCCGACGCTGCTGATCGGCCATTCGCTTGGAGGTGCAGCCGTATTGCGGGCCGCAGGTGACATGGCAGGCATCAAGGCCGTTGTGACCATCGGTGCGCCCTATGATCCGGAACACGTCACGCACAACTTCTCGGACGCGCTGGAGGATATCGAAAGCGCTGGCAAAGCGACGGTCGATCTGGGTGGACGTCCCTTCACTATTGGCAAACGTTTTGTCGAGGATGTGAAAGCACAGAAACTCGGCCCTGTGATCAAGGGCTTGAAGGCCGCACTGTTGGTGATGCATGCGCCGCGTGATGCTGTGGTCGGGATCGAAAACGCCACCAACATCTTTGCCGCTGCGCACCACCCGAAGAGCTTTGTCACGCTGGACGATGCCGATCATTTGGTCACTCAAGCGCGCGATGCGGAATACGCCGCAGATGTGATTGCAGCTTGGGCGGGACGCTATTTGAAGCTGACCCCGCCCGCCCCACCCATTGGCGCACCCGAAGGCATTGTCCGCGTGGCCGAAGCCGATGCTGCCGGGTTCCTGCAGGATGTTCAGGCCGGACCGCATCACCTGTTGGCAGACGAGCCCCTGGCCTATGGCGGCACCAATCGCGGGCCGTCCCCTTATGGCCTTTTGGCTGCTGGCTTGGGCGCGTGTACATCCATGACGCTGCGGATGTATGCTCGGCGCAAGGGCTGGCCGCTGCAGCATGTCACGGTCGATGTGAGCCACGACAAGGTGCATGCGCAGGATGCCAGTACACCGGTTGCCACCAATATCGACCTCTTTCGCCGCAGGATCACCGTGACTGGCGACCTGAGCGCGGACCAACGACAGAAGCTGCTGGAAATCGCCGATAAATGTCCCGTTCACAAGACGTTGGAGGCGTCCAGCCGGGTCGAAACCGAACTGGTCTGAACGCGCCGGAAACGCGTCGACGCGTTTCCGGCGATCCGTCGACGGATCGCATCGCGCCCCATTCATAATCGTCTTGAGAATTATGAATTTGTCTCAAGAGGCCAAGTGTGACAGGCAGGGGCAAATTTCCTGACCGACAGGCCTGTCATGTCCAACCCTCTGCACGATCTTCTGTCCACCCGCGACTGGCTTCTGGCCGATGGCGCGACCGGGACCAATCTGTTCAACATGGGTCTGGAAAGCGGCGATCCACCCGAGTTCTGGAACGACACCAAGCCCGACAACATCCGCGCGCTCTATCGCGGTGCGGTCGACGCAGGCAGCGACCTGTTTCTGACCAACACCTTTGGTGGCAACGCCTCCCGTCTCAAACTGCACAACGCTGGCCACCGCGCGCGCGAACTGTCGCGTATCGGGGCCGAACTGGCACGTGAAATCGCAGATAGTGCGGGTCGCAAAATCATCGTCGCAGGATCAGTGGGCCCAACCGGTGAGATCATGGAACCCGTGGGCACGCTGTCCCATGCCAGCGCGGTTGAGATGTTCCACGAACAGGCAGAGGGGCTCAAGGAAGGCGGCGCCGACGTGATGTGGGTCGAAACCATCAGCGCCCCCGAAGAATTCCGCGCCGCCGCCGAGGCCTTTGCGTTGGCGGATGTTGCATGGTGCGGCACGATGAGTTTCGACACCGCCGGGCGCACGATGATGGGCATGACTTCGGAAGGCATGGCCGAGATGATCGAGACCCTGCCCAACCCGCCACTGGCCTTTGGGGCCAATTGTGGCACGGGCGCGTCGGATCTTCTGCGCACGGTGCTTGGCTTTACCTCCGCTGGCACGCAGCGGGCGATCATCGCAAAGGGCAATGCTGGCATTCCGAAATATGTCGATGGCCACATCCATTACGACGGCACACCGGACCTGATGGCGCGCTATGCCATCCTTGCCCGCAATGCAGGGGCCAAGATCATCGGCGGTTGCTGCGGCACGATGCCAGAGCATCTGCGCGCCATGCGCGAAGCTTTGGAAACCACCCCAAAAGGCGACGCGCCGACACTGGAGCAGATCGTGGCAGAGATCGGTCCTTTCAGTTCCGACAGCGATGGCACCGGCGACCAGAGCGGCGCACCCAAGCGCGAACGTCGCGGACGCCGCCGGGCCTGATCGCCCTGCTTAATACGCCGTGTTGACCACCGTTCGGAAAGATAGGGGGTATACGTGATGTCTTTATCCCCAACCCGCCCTTGTTCAAAACAGGCTCAACTGATCCCCTGCACGGGGCGGGGGCTGGAACGCGGCGCAGTTGAGCTCCGGGAGGCCGCCATCGAGTCCCAACCGCCTGCGTGCCTTCGTAAAGCGTTGCGCGATCAGCGCGGCGTAGGCACCTTCGCCCCGTACCCGTTTGAAGAACTGGGAATCGTAAACCTTCCCACCATGCATCTCCCTCAGCTTGGACAGAATGCGGGATTTCCTTTCCGGGTAGTGTTCGTCCATCCACGCCTCCCACAGCGGGGCCACCTCTAGCGGCAGGCGCAACATCGCCCATGTGGCAGCCGTCGCTCCGGCATCGCGCGCGGCGGTCAGGATCGGTTCGATCTCGGAATCTGTCAGACCAGGCACGATGGGCGACACCATCACCCGCACCGGGATACCTGCCTCGGACAGGCGGCGGATCGTGGCCAGTCGCCGCGCCGGGCTTGGTACGCGGGGCTCCATCCGACGATTGAGTTCCGCGTCGAGCGTCGTGATGGTGATGCCGACACGGACAAGATTCTGCGACGCCATATCCGACAGGATGTCGATGTCCCGCTCGAAGAGCGTGCCTTTGGTGGCAATCATCACCGGATGTCGGAAGGCATGCAGCACCGACAGGCAGTCCCGCATGATACCGCGATCCCGCTCAACGGGTTGATACGGGTCGGTGTTGGTGCCGATGGCGATCGGGGCCACGCGGTAGCGGCGGGCGCGCAACTCGCTGTCCAGAACCTTGGCCGCGTCGGGACGCGCAACCAGCTTTGTCTCGAAATCAAGCCCCGGAGACAGGCCAAGCCACGCATGGCTGGGTCGGGCAAAGCAATAGATGCATCCGTGTTCGCACCCACGATACGGATTGATCGTGCGATCAAAGGACAGATCCGGCGAGGTGATGTAGTTGATCAGGCTTCTGGGACGTTCCTCCGACACTTCGGTGCGCAGGGCTTGCTCCTCTTCCGGGAGGTCCCAGCCATCGGCCTCGTCCACCCTGCGAAACCGCTCGAAGCGTCCGCTGTCGCGGCTCGGGGCACCGCGCCCGCGCCGAAGCTCTGGGAAAACATATCTGTCCGTCCGGGTCATTGCGCGAATTTAGAACGTAACGGGAACATCGACAAGACGTTTCGCAATTGTCGAAGTGCTGCCCCGGCGCGCGTCGGTTGCGTTCGCGCGTATGTCGGATTTCACCAAGTGGCATCGTCGGAAAACGACGATTAGTCGACAAAACAATCACTGGCGGCCCCGCCAGCGTCTGGAGTGACATACATGGCTGACGAAGAAGACGATATCATTCTCGCGGATCTGAACGACGACGAACTGGTCGAGCAGATGTTCGACGATCTTTATGATGGTCTGAAGGAAGAGATCGAGGAATCGGTTCACATCCTGCTGGACCGTGGTTGGGAACCCTACGACATCCTGACCAAGGCGCTTGTCGGCGGCATGACCATCGTCGGCAACGACTTCCGTGACGGCATCCTGTTCGTGCCCGAAGTGCTTCTGGCCGCCAACGCAATGAAGGGTGGCATGGCCATCCTCAAGCCGCTGCTGGTGGAAACTGGCGCCCCGCGCGTCGGCAAGATGGTGATCGGCACGGTCAAAGGCGATATCCATGACATCGGCAAGAACCTTGTCGGCATGATGATGGAAGGCGCAGGTTTCGAAGTCGTCGATCTGGGCATCAACAACCCGGTTGAAGCCTATCTCGATGCCATTGAAGCTGAACAGCCGGACATTCTGGGCATGTCCGCCCTGCTCACGACCACCATGCCCTACATGAAGGTTGTGATCGACACGCTGGTCGAGAAAGGCATCCGTGACGACTATATCGTGCTTGTCGGTGGTGCGCCGCTGAATGAGGAATTTGGCAAGGCCATCGGTGCAGACGCCTATTGCCGCGACGCCGCCGTGGCTGTTGAAACCGCAAAAACCTTTGTTGGCCGCAAGCACAATCAGCTTGCCGCTGGGTAAGATGAGCCAAATCGTCACTTTTTGGGCCTCGCAATGCAGCGGGGCCTTTTATTATGGATCAAACTGTCCCATATTTTCAGGACAAGGAGATCGACATGCCAGTGACGACATTCGCTTCGATGATCTTGGCCGTGATTGCAGCATCCGGGCTGACCGTCTGGGCACTCGCGCAATTCGGCATTCTCAAGGTTTTGCCCGCCCTGATCGCCGTGGCGCTTCTGGCACGTTGGGCCCTCGCCCATGTGCCCGGCGATGACGAGCCTGCCTGACGACACCCTGCTGACAGAGTCCGGACTGTCCGCCCGCGGAGACGGGCGCGTCCTGATTGTTGCCTGTGGCGCATTGGCGCGCGAAATTCTTGCGGTTCGGGATGCCAATGGATGGACTCATCTCGACCTGACCTGCCTTCCCGCCATTCTGCACAACCACCCTGAAAAGATCGTGGGCGCGGTCCGCGCGGCTGTTGACCGCCATCGCGCCGATTACGATGCGATCTTCATCGCCTATGCCGATTGCGGCACAGGGGGACTGCTCGAAGCCGCTTGCGCCGACATGGGCGTCGAGATGATCGAGGGCCCGCATTGCTACAGTTTTTTCGAGGGCACCGAGACCTTTGCCGCGAGGGATGAAATCACGGCCTTCTACCTGACGGATTTTCTTGTCCGGCAGTTCGATGCCTTCGTATGGAAACCGTTGGGCCTGGATCGGCATCCCGAGTTGCGGGACATGTATTTCGGGCATTACGACAGGCTTGTCTATCAGGCACAAACCGACGATCCGAACCTGACGGCGATTGCAGAGCACTGTGCCGAGAGGTTGGGCCTGCGGTTCGAGCGGCGGTTCACCGGGTACGGCGATCTGGCGCGCAGCATGGCACGCTGGGCCGCGATTTAAGGCGCAAGCACGCTTTCCGTCGACGGAAAGCGACGGACGCGTTGACGCGTCCGTCCGCGCGTCAGTTCACCTGCTCAAGAAGAAGCGTTGAGACGGGCACCATGGACACGCTCGACGCGCGGTCTTGCAAACTCCAGAGAACCAAGGCTGACAGAGTGTCGGGGGTCAAACGGCCCAGCATGACAACTGCCCCATCCTGACGCGCGCGGAATGCTGCACCGTCAAGAAAACGGCGCTTGGTGCGGGCGTCCTGCCCTTCTCCATCGAAATCACGCAGAATGCTGAGTGCCGGAACCGTTTCGCGCTGAGCAATCGCCTGCGCCGTATTCAGACCGTTGGGCAGAAAGATCAGTCCATGCCCACTGTCCGCAGCAAAACTCGCTGCCTGTTCGGTCACGTTCCTTGCAGCCTGCAAGCCGCCGCCCGGGGCTTCGATCAAGGCAACTGCTTCTGGAACGGCGGCAATTGCACCGCCGAGGATCTGTTCGACATCGCTGGGCTGGGCCGCGGTCGGCACCGACACCAGCGCAGCAACTTCGTAGCCCAACGCACGGTAGGCCGACATCCGGTCAGAGGCCCCTGGCTGTGCCGGGTCAATGGCAAAGGTCACGGGGAACGGGAAGCCGTCCAGCGTGTCAGGCCCCAGCGGACCGGTGCCGTCGTCGATCATCACGATGGACATTTTCGGCAAGGAAGGATCACTGTCGACTGCTGCGGCAAAGCGTTTCAACGGCGACAGGCTGGCATCCACAGCCTGGGCGGATGTGTCAGGCGGGGTTGCGGCCTCTTCGGCCCCGCCAATCGACGGAAGTCTGGCCGAGTTGCCCGGGTTCCGGTCGGTCAAGGATGCGGCTGGAGTACCGATTGCAGGACGCGGGGCTGCGGGCGCAGCGGCGACCGCGGCAGTGTCGGCGTCGGGTGCCGAAGGGATGAGACGGCGGACAGGTGGACGCTCGGACGCTGTACTGTCTTGCGACGGTGTTGCTTCGGGCGCGGGTTCCACCGCAGTCTCGGTCGGCACGGCAGGCGCGGGATCGGGCACAAGCGGTGCTTCAACTGCCGGGACCGGAGGCGCTGGCGGCTGCGCGGGTTCGGTCGAGACGCTCAATCCGGTTTCGCTGGCAGGAGGATTTAGAGGGGAAACATTGGCGCTGCCCGGCGCCGTTTCGGGCGCGGAAACCGCGGGAACCTCGGGCGCAGCTCCGACATCGGGCGCATCAAGCGCCGCAATCTCAGCGCCGGTGTCCGGGGCAGGCACAGGAGCCGCGACAGTGTCTGCAATGGTTGGCTCCTGCGGATCAGCCGGACGATCCAGCGCTGGCGCATCGGCTGTGGGGGCCACTGGCGTCACGTCTTCGGGGCGGCGGGCCGGTGTTGTCAGTGCCGCCGACGTGCCGTCATCGGGAGTGACTTGCGCATCAGTTGTCTCGGGACCTATTGGTGTTTCAGCAGGCTCCTCAGCGACATCACTCGATTGCTCGGGTGTAATGGCGGCACCCGACGCGTCGGTTTGTGCGGTTGGTTCGGGCTCGGCTGCTGCCTCGGGTTCTTTCGGGGCCGCTGTCTCGGAGGGTGTGGGCACGTCCGGTTCCGGCTTGACTGCTTCGACTACCGGATCTTCGGGCACCGTGTCAGGTGCCGCATCACTTGTCGCTGTGTCAACAAAAGGCTCTTGAACAGCAGGTTCTGCAACGTCGATGCGAGGTTCAGGGTCGGACGGTATCACGGCAGCGGGCGGCGGCATCAGAACGGATAAAGCCCCCAGACCACCCACCGACAACACCGTGCCCCAGATGGCTCCTGACAAAAACCCTCGTGCCATGCTCTTCGCCCTCGACTTGCCCCACTCACACGCTCCCGGCATCTCACCCGTGCCGGTTGACCCACCCGCGCCCTTGACGCGCGTTGGTCCGCCTGTGCATGTATACCGCGATTGGCCCCCACCCCGCCAGCCCCGACGAAGAAGAAAGACCCATGCTGCTGCTCATCGACAATTACGACAGTTTTACCTACAACCTCGTGCATTATCTCGGAGAGCTTGGGACCGACGTAAAGGTGGTGCGCAATGACGCGCTGACCGTGCAGGACGCCATGGGGCTGAACCCTTCGGGTATCCTGCTGTCTCCCGGCCCATGCGACCCGGATCAGGCGGGGATCTGCCTTCCCCTGACGCTGGCGGCTGCGGAAACCAGAACTCCGCTGATGGGTGTGTGCCTCGGCCATCAAACATTGGGACAGGCCTTTGGTGGATCGGTGGTGCGCCATTCCGAGATCGTGCATGGCAAGATGGGGGTAATGCATCACGCGGGCAAAGGTGTCTTTGCCGGTCTGCCCTCGCCCTTCGAGGCAACGCGCTATCACTCGTTGGTGGTGGACAAGGACACGATCCCGGACTGCCTTGAGGTGACGGCATGGCTGGAGGACGGAACGGTCATGGGCCTCAGCCACCGCGAATTGCCGATGCACGGTGTGCAGTTCCATCCCGAAAGCATCGCGTCGGAACATGGTCACGCCCTGCTGCAGAATTTTGTGAATGAATTGAAGGTGCCCGCATGAGCGACGCGATGAAGCCCCTGATCTACGCCGCCTCTGAAGGCCCGCTGAGCCGGTCTCAGGCTGAACAGGCGTTCGAATTGCTGTTCGACGGCCAGGCAACCCCTGCACAGATCGGGGGGCTGCTCATGGCGCTGCGGGCACGGGGCGAGGCGGTGTCGGAATATGCGGCGGCGGCAGCGGTGATGCGCGCCAAATGTACTGCGGTCAAAGCGCCCGAGGGTGCGATGGACATCGTCGGCACCGGCGGCGATGGCATGGGCACTCTCAACATCTCGACTGCGACCGCCTTTGTCGTGGCGGGGGCTGGCGTGCCCGTGGCCAAACATGGCAATCGCAACCTGTCGTCCAAATCCGGATCTGCGGATGCGCTGACGGAGATGGGCATCAATGTGATGGTGTCGCCCGAGGTTGTCGAGCGCGCAATTGCCGAGGTCGGGATCGGTTTCATGATGGCACCCATGCATCACCCGGCCATGAAACACGTAATGCCGGTCCGGCAGGAGCTGGGATCGAAGACGATCTTCAACATCCTCGGCCCGCTCACCAACCCGGCAGGCGTGAAGCGGCAGTTGACCGGCGCGTTTGCCATCGACCTGATCTTCCCCATGGCGGAAACGCTGAAAGAGCTTGGATCGGACAGGGCGTGGCTGGTGCATGGCGGCGACGGCACGGACGAGATCTCGATCTCGGCCCCGACACAGGTGGCTGTGCTGGAGGATGGCAAAATCCGTGGGCGCGAGGTGCATCCCGAAGACGCGGGCCTGCCGGTTCATCCGTTCCGCGACATCCTTGGCGGGACACCGGCCGAGAATGCGCAGGCGTTCCGGGAACTGCTCAGCGGGACCAAAAGCGCCTATCGCGATGCGGTCTTGCTCAATGCGGCTGCGGCCCTTGTGGTGGCAGACAAAGTGTCCGACCTCAAGTCCGGTGCTGAAATGGCGGCAGAAAGCATCGACAGCGGGGCTGCGAAAGCGCGGGTTGAGGCGCTGGCCCGCGTCACCCAAACGGCGTGATGTCCGTATGGCCGGGGGGCGATGCGTCCAGGCATCGCGGAGTTTCCATTGATGGAAACTCCTGGGGCGCTGCCCCAGACCCCGAAGTATTTTCGAACCAGAGAAGACGCGGACCTGCGCCATGTTGACCCCGCCGGATGCATGGCGGCATTTGCCGTTTTTTTCCGAGAGTTTGCCAAGCATCGCGTCTGTTGTCGCGAATGAGGAGCGACTTGTGCTTCCGTCTTCGCCGCAGGTGTTTGCAGCGCTCGAGGCCTCTGCGCCTGATGATGTGCGCGTGGTCATCTTGGGGCAAGATCCCTATCCGACCCCCGGCCACGCGCATGGATTTGCCTTTTCAGTGGAACCAGACGTTCAGCCCCTGCCCCGATCATTAAGCAATATCTTCAAGGAACTGCGCGACGATATCGGGGATACGCCGCCTAATGGAGACCTTCGTTTCTGGGCCAAGCAAGGCGTGTTGCTGTTGAACGATGTGCTGACGGTCCCGGCGGGTGACGCGCGCGGACATCGGCGGCTGGGGTGGCAGAAACTGGTGCCGCAGGTGCTCGACGCGCTGTCGGACCGGCCCCGCGCCTTTGTGCTCTGGGGCAATGATGCGCGGGCACATGCGCCGCGTCTTGCGGGGCGCGGGCATCTGGTTCTCGAAAGCGCGCACCCCTCCCCGCTGTCGGCACGGCGCGGGTTTTTCGGGTCGCGCCCCTTTTCCACAGTGAACGCGTGGCTTAAAGAACAGGGACATGCCCCGATCAACTGGACCGACCTATGAGCGTAACCATTCTCGACAAGATCAAAGCTTACAAGCTTGAGGAAGTGGCCGCCGACAAGGCCCGCGTGTCTTTGGCACAGGTCGAGGCTGCTGCGAACGCTGCCGATCCGGTGCGCCCTTTTGGGGCTGCTCTACGGACAGCTCAGGTTTCGGGCTATGGGTTGATTGCAGAAGTGAAAAAAGCATCGCCCTCCAAAGGGTTGATCCGCGCCGATTTCGAGCCGGCAAGTCTCGCACAGGCCTATGAGGCCGGAGGCGCGACCTGTCTTTCGGTACTCACGGACACTCCCAGCTTTCAGGGCGACAAATCCTATCTGGTTGCCGCGCGGCAGGCCACATCGCTGCCCGCGCTGCGTAAGGATTTCATGTATGACACCTATCAGGTCGCCGAGGCGCGCAGCCTGCATGCGGATTGCATTCTGATCATCATGGCCAGCGTTTCCGACGCGCAGGCGGCAGAGCTGGAGGATGCCGCGTTTGCCTGGGGTATGGACGCGCTCATCGAAGTGCATGACCGCGCGGAACTGGATCGGGCGCTTGAATTGAAGTCCCCGTTGATCGGCGTCAACAATCGTAATCTCAAGACCTTCGAGACCACTCTTGAGACAACACGTGAACTTTCCAGACATATCCCAGCGGACCGGATGCTGATTTCGGAATCGGGGCTGTTCACACCGGCAGACCTTGCCGACATGGCCGCACACGGTGCGCGCAGCTTTCTGATCGGCGAAAGCCTGATGCGGCAGGCGGATGTGACGGCGGCCACCCGCGCGCTGCTGGCTGATCCGGTGGCGGCATGAGCGGGCTTACCCATTTCGATGCCAAGGGCGATGCGCATATGGTGGACGTGTCGGACAAGGCCGTCACATCGCGCGTGGCTGTTGCCGAAGGCTACATCAAGATGGCGCAGGAGACCTTTGAGATCATTACGGAAGGTCGCGCAAAGAAGGGCGATGTGATCGGTGTCGCCCGACTTGCAGGGATCATGGGTGCCAAGAAGACGCCTGATCTGATCCCGCTCTGTCACCCGCTGCCGATCACCAAGGTTGCGGTGGAACTTTTCCCGGCACCAGAACTGCCCGGACTGCGGATCGAAGCGACGGTCAAGACCACCGGGCAAACCGGGGTCGAGATGGAAGCACTCACCGCTGTCTCAACGGCAGCATTGACCGTCTATGACATGGCCAAGGCGGTGGACAAGGCGATGGAGATCACCGGCATCCGCGTGATGCTGAAAGATGGCGGGAAATCCGGGCGGTACGAAGCGTCATGATTTCGGTCACAGAGGCGCTTGAGCATCTCTTCGCATTGGCCCGTCCGCTAGGGGTCGAAACCGTACCGCTGTTGCAGGCGCATGGTCGCGTGCTGGCAAAGGACGTCGCGGCGACGCGGAACCAGCCACCCTTCAACAGCTCTGCCATGGATGGCTATGCCGTGACCGAGGTGGCACCGGGCTTGCGGCTCAGGGTCATCGGAGAGTCTGCGGCGGGTCACGGATTTTACCAAACGGTCAAAACCGGCGAAGCGGTGCGTATCTTTACCGGCGCGCCTGTACCGGACGGCGCGAAAGCCGTTGTGATTCAAGAAGATGTCACCCGTGATGGGGACTGGATCACGATAGGTGACAACCCAGAGGACAATGACCATATCCGTCGTGCAGGTGGCGATTTCCGGATCGGGGATACGGTCAGCGCCGGGCGCGTGATCGGACCGAATGACATCGCGTTGCTGGCGTCGATGAACATCGCCGACGTGCCGGTGACACGGCGTCCTATCGTGGCGTTGATCTCGACAGGCGATGAGTTGGTGATGCCGGGAGAGACTCCCGGCCCCGATCAGATCATTGCATCCAACACTTTGGGCCTGCATGCGCTGATGCGTGATCTGGGCGCGGAGCCGCGGTTGCTCCCTATTGCGCGGGACAACGAGGCGTCTTTGCGGACTGCTTTCGATCTGGCCAAGGGTGCGGATTTGATCGTGACCATTGGCGGCGCATCTGTCGGCGACCATGACGTGGTGGCAAATCTTGCGCCGCAGCTTGGGTTTGATCAAAGCTTCTACAAGGTTGCGATGCGCCCCGGTAAACCGTTGATGGCAGGGCGCTTTGGCGAAGCCATGATGATCGGACTGCCGGGCAATCCGGTGTCGGCGATGGTCTGTGGGCATGTGTTCGTGGCCCCCGTGGTGCGAGCGATGCTGAGACTGCCCGCACAGGCTGCGCCGCGCCGATCTGGCGTCCTGGCCGAGGCCTTGCCCGCGAACGGACCGCGGGAACACTATATGCGCGCCCGGGTCACGGATGGCGGGTTGATCGCCTTCGGATCGCAGGACAGTTCGCTGCTGAGCATCCTTGGCCAAGCCGACGCGCTGATTGTCCGCAGCCCTAAGGACGGGCCACGGTCGGCTGGAGACCACGTGGAGTATCTGCCTCTTCGCTGACTGCTTACCCTTGTTTACTGATTCTTGACACAAAACAGGAACAACAGTAGAACAAAGAGTGAGGATCATGCGAGCGGAGGCAGAAAATGCTGACCAAGAAACAACTCGACCTGCTGGAATTCATCAGCAAACGCGTGGCACGTGACGGTGTGCCGCCGAGCTTTGAAGAAATGAAGGATGCACTGGATTTGCGGTCCAAATCAGGCATTCACCGCCTGATCAGCGCGTTGGAGGAACGTGGGTTCATCCGGCGTCTTGCGCATCGGGCGCGGGCGATCGAGATTGTGAAACTGCCTGAAACACTTGCGGCCAAACAGCCGGGCTTCACACCAGTGGTGATTGATGGAGATCTGCCGGATGTACCGCCGCCGCCGAATGCGCAGAGTGTTGAAGCAATCCACGCGATGGAATTGCCCTTGATGGGGCGCATTGCGGCCGGTGTCCCCATCGAGTCGATCAATGACGTGCCGCCATCGGTTGCGGTTCCGGGCGCGATGCTGTCGGGCAATGGCCGCCACTATGCGCTTGAAGTCAAAGGCGATTCGATGATCGAGGCCGGGATCAACGATGGCGACGTCGTGGTGATCCGCGAGACATCGAGCGCCGACAATGGTGACATCGTTGTGGCGCAGGTCGAAGGATATGAGGCAACGCTCAAGCGCTACAAGCGCAAGGGCGAAAGCATCATTCTCGAGGCGGCAAATCCGGCTTACGAGCCGCGAATCCTGCCCGTCGGTGCGGTCAAGGTGCAGGGACGTCTGGTCGGGTTGATCCGCACCTACTGAGCCTGTCGCAGACCGGCATCATTCCAAAGGCGCGCGCCTGTCCTGTCGCGCGCCTTTTCTATCTGCCAATGGCCATCCTCACGTCGGGTAATGGACAGGCTGCCCAATCCCTTAAGAGCGCGGGCATCCAGCACGGTGCAGTTCGGGACTTGCGGCATCTCCGGCAACTCTGCGCTGGCCACGACCAGTCTGCCATCTGAGCAGCCTTGATAGGTCGCTGCCGCGCGTTTTCCGTAGATGTGTTGAACCAGCGGTATTTGGTCGTTCCAAAGGGCCGCAGCGGTGGGTTGATCCAATCCCTGCCCGTCATTTTCCAACCAGACCTCGGCAATGAAACCAGCGCCCGTGGCGCGCGACACCGCGCGCCCCTGCTCTGTCATCACACCGACAAGCGCGCCGCCTTCGGCAACCAGAATGGGCGGACGTTCGGCGTTCATCCAAATGAGAACCGCGATGCAGACGGGCGTCAGGCCCAGCAAACGCAGCCTGCCTTGCCACAGGACGACAAACAGCCCGCCAAGCGTGATGAGCGGCAAAACGGCGGGACCGGGTGTCATCACCGGCCGAACCGCACCGTCCCAAAGGGCAAGCGACTGCGCGATATAGAGAATCCAGTCCAGGCCCAGCCCCATGGGAATCAGCCCGATTGCCTCGAGCCCGAAGGGCATCAGCAAGATGCCCAAGACCGCAGCGGGGATCACCAGGAGCCCCATCAAAGGAACGGTCATGAGGTTCGCCAGCAAACCGTACTGCGCAATCTGGTTGAAATGCGCCATGGCAAAAGGTGCGGTGGCCGCCCCGGCCACAGCCGAGGACATGACCACGGAAGCAATGCCTCGCAAGACTTTATGGCGCGGCAGGTCATGGGCGCTGTCCCGGATCGCGCCGAAGACTGCGACAAGCGCGGTTGTGGCGGCAAAGGACATCTGAAACCCGGGCCCGATCATCGCTTCAGGACGCAAGGCAAGCACGATCAACGCTGCCAAGGCCACGGCCCGAAGCGAGATCGCGCGGCGGTCGACCATGATCGCCAGCAGCATAACGGCCACCATGATAAAGGCGCGTTCCGTGGCGACATTTCCCCCGGACAGCGCAAGATAGACCGCAGCCACCCCCAAGGCCCCAGCCGCGGCGATCTTTTTGATCGGCCAGCGCAAACCGATGGGCGTCACCAATAAACCAAGCCGCAGAACGGCAAAGGCAAAGGCACTGACGAGCCCCATATGCAGTCCAGAAATAGCCAGTAGATGTGCCAGGTTGGTGTCGCGCAAGGCTTGCAGCACCGGCTGTGGAATGGCACTGCGGTCTCCTGTGATGATCGCCGTCGCAAAGGCCCCTGTGGCGCCCGGCAGCGCGCTTTGCACGCGGGCAGAGATCGCCATTCGGGTTTGGAAGGTGAACCGATCCCGCCCTGCCTCTTCCCACAGAACCAATGGAACGCGGGTATAGCCGACCGCCCCCAAACGGAGAAACCATGCGTGGCGACGGAAATCGAAGCCTCCGGGTTCGACAGCGCCGCCGGGTGGGCCTAGATGGGCGGTGGCGCTGATGGTCTGGCCGGGTTCCGGTGATACTCCGGCGGTGTCGCCATGGAGCGAAAGGCGGACGCGGGTTGGCGTTTCGGAGAGCGGCACATTGGACAGCCAGACATGGTCCAGGGTGATGCGCAGCGCGTCCGACGCGGACCGGTCGATGTCGACCACCCTGCCCGTCACCGGGCCGTAGTAGCGCCAGTCGATCACCGGCCCCGCCACCAGATGCGCCCGCGCTCCGGCAAGCGCCACGCCCAAAGCCATCATCGCCACGGCACAGACCAACGGCGCGAAGGCAGACCTGATGCGCATGTGCCAGACCAAAAGGAGCAGACCCGCGAGCGCCAAACCGCCCAGCACCTGAACGGGAGGTTCGACGCGCAGAGCGAAATAGAGGCCGATCCCGAAGCCAAGGGACACCGGGACAAAGGGAAACAGCGTGCCGCGCTGCGCCAGAAGCATGTCTGGGATCACATCCCGGACCCGCGCCATACTTGCCCCCGTGGATGGTGCTGGTTAAGAGAGCCTTAAGCTATCCCCAAGACAGTTATCGAAAGGTAAATGCGCCCAATGTCCGGCCAGATCGTCACCCGTTTCGCCCCTTCCCCCACCGGCTACCTGCATATCGGCGGGGCGCGCACGGCGCTGTTCAACTGGCTTTTTGCACGCGGACGGGGCGGCAAGTTCCTGCTGCGGATCGAAGATACTGACCGGGCGCGGTCAACACCCGAGGCCACGGCAGCGATTCTCAAGGGGCTTGATTGGCTGGGTCTGGATCATGACTGTGACGTGGTGAGCCAGGCCGCCGGTGCAGACCGCCATGCCGAGGTGGCGCATGAACTTCTGGCCAAAGGCGCGGCGTACAAGTGTTTTTCGACCCAGGACGAGATCGAGGCCTTCCGTGAAGCGGCGCGGGCCGAGGGCAAGTCGACCCTATTCCAAAGCCCATGGCGCGATGCCGATCCGTCGACGCATCCCGATGCGCCTTTTGTGATCCGGCTAAAAACACCAACCGAAGGCACAACCGTGATCCGCGATCAGGTGCAGGGCGATGTCACGATCCGCAACGACCAGTTGGATGACATGGTCCTGTTACGCTCGGACGGCACACCGGTCTACATGCTGGCCGTTGTTGTTGATGACCATGATATGGGTGTGACCCATGTGATCCGGGGGGATGACCACCTCAATAACGCCGCGCGTCAGATGGGCATCTACACGGCGATGGACTGGGACATCCCGGTCTGGGCGCATATCCCGCTGATCCATGGTCCGGACGGCAAGAAACTGTCCAAACGCCATGGTGCCCTCGGCGTCGAAGAATATCAGGCCATGGGCTATCCGGCGGCGGGAATGCGCAACTACCTTGCGCGTCTGGGATGGAGCCACGGCGATGACGAATTCTTTACCGATGATCAGGCAAAAGAGTGGTTCGATCTGAACGGGATCGGCAAATCGCCCGCGCGGTTCGATTTCAAGAAACTCGAGAATCTGAGCGGGCAGCACATTGCCGTGGCGGAGGATGCTGCACTGCTGCATGAATTGACGGCTTATCTGGACGCGGCAGGGTTGCCTTCCCTCACGGAAGAGCAAGCTGATGGTATCTTTCGTGCGATGTATTGCCTCAAGGAGCGTGCGCGCACCTTTCCAGAACTGATTGAAAAGGCACACTTTGTTCTGGCATCTCGACCGCTCGAAATCGAAGAGAGCGCCGTCAAGCAACTGGACACGGTATCCCGTGGTATACTGCAATCGTTGACGCCGCAGTTGCAAAATGCTAGCTGGACGCGTGATGAGCTTGAAGCCGTCACATCCCGAATTGCAGAAGAGCACGGGACGAAATTCGGCAAGCTGGCGGGCCCGATGCGGGCCGCACTTGCGGGCCGGGCCGTGACGCCGAGTGTGTTCGATATGATGCTGGTTCTGGGGCGTGACGAAACCGTCGCCCGCCTGAAAGAAGCAGCCGCCAAAGGGACTGATTGACGCCACGACGGCGACGCGGTTTCTAGGCTTGGGATAGCTGGCTCCGGGCACTTTGCCCTGAGCAATGAGACGAAGGGACCACGTATGTCTGACACCTCTAAAACCGCGACGCTGACCATTGGCGACAGCTCTTACGAGCTGCCGATCTACACCCCGACCGCCGGACCGGATGTCATCGACATTCGCAAGCTTTATGGTCAGGCAGGTGTGTTTACCTACGATCCCGGCTTCACCTCGACGGCGGCTTGTGACAGCACGATCACCTTTATCGATGGGGATGAGGGCGTTTTGCTGCATCGGGGCTATCCGATCGACCAATTGGCGGCGAAATCGCATTACCTCGAAGTGTGCTACCTGCTGCTGTACGGGGAACTGCCGTCGGCGGCAGAGCTCGAACATTTCGAGAGCACGATCACCCGCCATACGATGATCCACGAGCAGATGCACAACTTCTTCCGTGGCTTCCGTCGTGATGCGCACCCGATGGCCACCATGGTTGGCGTGGTCGGCGCGATGTCGGCGTTCTATCACGATTCCACGGACATTTCCGACCCACTCCAGCGCGAGATCGCGTCGCATCGTCTGATCGCCAAGATGCCCACCATCGCGGCGATGGCCTACAAATATTCGATCGGTCAGCCTTTCGTGTACCCGCGCAACGATCTGGATTACGCGGCGAACTTCCTGCACATGTGTTTTGCGGTTCCGGCTGAGCAGTATCAAGTCGACCCGATCATGGCGCGTGCCATGGACCGGATCTTCACTCTGCATGCCGACCATGAACAGAACGCATCGACATCGACTGTGCGTCTGGCCTCGTCTTCAGGTGCCAACCCCTTCGCGTGCATCGCGGCAGGCATTGCCTGCCTCTGGGGTCCCGCGCATGGCGGCGCGAACCAGGCCTGCCTTGAGATGCTCAAGGAAATCGGCACGCCCGACCGCATCCCGGAATACATCGCCCGTGCCAAGGACAAGAACGACCCGTTCCGCCTGATGGGCTTTGGCCACCGCGTCTACAAGAACTTCGACCCGCGTGCGACCGTGATGAAACAGTCGGCTGACGAAGTGCTGGACCTGCTGGGTGTCGAGAACAACCCGATCCTCGCGACCGCGAAGGAACTGGAAAAAGCTGCTCTGGCCGACGATTACTTCGCCGAGAAGAAGCTGTTCCCGAACGTGGATTTCTATTCCGGCGTCATCCTCGAAGCGATGGGCTTCCCGACCTCGATGTTCACGCCGATTTTCGCACTGAGCCGGACTGTCGGCTGGATTTCCCAATGGAAAGAGCAGCTCGCCGATCCGCAGATGAAAATCGGCCGTCCGCGCCAGCTTTACCAAGGCGAGACAATGCGCGACTATGTGGATATCGAAAAGCGCTGATTTCTACAGGAAAGGCCGCCTTCGGGCGGCCTTTTTCATATGACCCATTTGGTGACCAAACGGCTGGTGTTGCGGAAAGCCCGGATCGCGGATCTGGACGACCTGCACGCGGTCTACAGCGACCCACAGGTAATGCGCTACTGGTCCACCCCGCCGCATGACGACATCGCGATCACGCGCCGCAATCTTGAGCGTCTGATCGCGTCGTCCGAACCGGTGGTGACCTATTTCGTCATCGAGTGCGGTGGCCATGCAATAGGCTGCGCTGGCGTGCATATGGGTGACGAGGTGGGGTTCCTGCTGCGGTCGGACCATTGGCAGCAAGGGCTGATGTCCGAGGCGCTTGGGGCGCTGATCCCTTATTTCTTTGAAGACCTGCGTTATCCGCAATTGACGGCGGACGCGGACCCGATGAACGCGGCTTCGGTCGCGACGCTGCTGTCTGCCGGTTTCGTGAAAACCGGCGAGGCAAAAAACACCTTCTGTGTCGACGGCGTCTGGTCGGACAGTGTCTATTTCACGTTGAAGCCGGAGTTTCGGGCAGCGTAGGCCGAACCCAATGGTTCGGCCTGATCCGAGTCGATTTACCGCCCTTCATATTGCGCCGGTCGCTTTTCAAGGAACGCCACAACGCCCTCTTTGAAGTCACGGGTCTGGCCGCACTGACCTTGGAGTTTGGCCTCAAGCGCAAGCTGCTCTTCAAGATCGTTGTCAAACGACGCACGGATGGATTGCTTGACCCGCTGGTAGGCGGCGGTTGGCCCCTTGGCGAGGTGCAGCGCGCGGGATTTCCAGTGATCAGCAAATCGCGCATCTGACACGGCCTCGTAGATCATGCCCCAATCATCTGCCTGACGCGCAGTGATCTTGTCTGCGAACAGCGCCGCGCCCATCGCCTTGGCCAGACCCATCTGGCGTGGCAGGTAATAGGTGCCGCCCGCGTCCGGGATCAGGCCGATGCGGGTAAACGCCTGCAGGAAGAACGCGGATTCGGTTGCGATCACCACATCCGCGGCCAGCGCGAGGTTGGCCCCTGCCCCGGCAGCAGCGCCGTTCACAGCACTGATCGTCGGCACAGGGCAGTCGTAGATCGCGCGCAGCATCGGCACGTATTCGTCGCGCAGGGTGCGTTCCAGATCGAGATTGGCCGCGTTGGCGCGGTCGCCAAGGTCCTGCCCCGAGCAAAAGGATTTCCCCGCGCCGGTCAAAACGACGACCCGCGCAGACTTACCCCCTTCAAGCACGGCGTCTGTAATTTCGGCCCGCATCTGGGTGTTGAGGGCATTCATCACCTCGGGACGATTCAAGGTGACCGTGGCAATGTCGTCGGTGATGTCAAAGGTGATGGTCTCGTAATTCATGCGCCGGGCACTCCTGATGATGCTGGTGGCATCAAACACGGAACCACCCGGTTTGGCAAAGCCCAACGCGGCGTCACGAATCCTTGAGAATTTCCTTGAGCCGCGCCGCTTCGTCCTCAGAGAGCCCGGCTTCGGTGGGGGCTGCCGCAGTCGAGCGACCTCGGACATAGGCCACACCAACCCCAAGGGCGAGCAGGAACAGGGCAGGACCGGACAGCCACAGGATGATGTTCCAGCCATCTGTGCGAGGTTTCAGCAGTACGAATTCGCCGTATCGGGCGACAAGGTAGTCGAGAACCTGCTGATCGCTGTCCCCCGCCACCAGACGTTCTCGCACGACAAGGCGCAGTTCCCGCGCGAGGTCGGCATGGGATTCGTCAATGCTTTCGTTCTGGCACACCACGCAGCGCAGTCCTTTGGACAGCTCGCGGGCACGGTTTTCTAGCACCGGGTCCTCCAGCACTTCGTCAGGTTGTACCGCGAATGCCGGTGACGCGATGGGCATCGTCACCGCAAGGCACAGGATCACCGCCAGAAGCCGCAGCAGGTTCGCAAGACCGGTCATTCCGCCGGAACCCCCTGCGGTGTCGCCTGACGCTGGGCTCCCGCCGCCACACGGTAGCGACGGTCGGTGAGTGACAGAACTCCGCCCAGAGCCATGAGCAACGCACCCGCCCAGATCCAGTTCGCCAGCGGCTTGATATAGGTCCGCATGACCCAGCCTCCGTCGTCCTGCGGATCGCCGATCACGACGTAGATGTCGCGCAGGAAGCGGTAGTCGATGGCCGCCTCTGTCGTCGGCATCTGCGCCACGGGATAATTGCGCTTTTCCGGGTTGAGAAAAGCGATCTGTTCGCCATCGCGGCGCACGATCACATCCCCCATGGTGGAGAAATAGTTCGGTCCGCGCACCTGGTTGACCGCGGTGAGTTCAAGTTCGAAATCGCCAACCTGGAATGGTTCGCCAATCTGCGCGACACGAATGTCCTCTTCCTGCCACGCCATCAGACCAGCGATGCCAACCATGGTGATGCCAAAGCCGATATGCGCCGTGGCCTTGCCCCAATCCGACCGCGGCAAGCGCAGCAAACGAGACAGGTCACGGGTCTGGCCGGTACGGTTGATCAGGTCCACAACAGCGCCCGAGATCACCCACGCGGCCAAAAAGACGCCAACGGGGCCAAGCAGGCTGGTGCCGGTCTGCATGGTCCAGAAGAGGCCCAGCAGAAGCACACCAAGGATGAACGCCGGCACAAGCTGCTTCACCGCCCGGTCCACCTTGGCGCGTTTCCAGCTGAGCATCGACCCCAGCGGCAAGAGCAGGCCGAGCACCACCATGAACGGGGTGAACGCCATGTTGAAGAACGGCGCGCCCACGCTGAGCTTGGTGTCAAAGAACATCTCGGCCACGACAGGCCACATGGTGCCCACGAAAACGACGAAACAGCTGACCGCAAGGATCACATTGTTCGCGACCAACGCGCTTTCACGGCTGGCCACGCCAAAGACGCCCTTCGCCTCCATCGCTGTTGCTCGGAATGCATAGAGCGTGAGCGCGCCTCCCGTGAAGAACACCATGATCATCAGGATGAACACACCGCGTTCGGGATCATTTGCGAAGGCATGAACCGATGTCAGCAGTCCCGAGCGGACAATGAAGGTGCCGATCAGCGAGAAACCGAAGGCAAGAATCGCCAGCAGGATGGTCCAGCTTTTGAGCGCCTCACGCTTTTCCACCACGATGGCAGAGTGCAGAAGCGCTGCGGCCAGCAACCACGGCATGAACGACGCGTTTTCGACCGGGTCCCAGAACCAGAACCCACCCCAACCAAGCTCGTAATAGGCCCACCACGACCCAAGCGCGATGCCGATGGTCAGGAAGACCCACGCGGCCAGCGTCCACGGGCGCACCCAACGGCCCCAGGCCGCATCGACACGGCCTTCGATCAGGGCGGCGACGGCAAAGCTGAAGCAGATGCTCAGGCCCACATAGCCGAGGTAGAGGAACGGCGGGTGGAAGGCGAGCCCCGGGTCCTGCAGCAGCGGGTTGAGGTCCTGCCCGTCAAAGGGCGGCACGACCAGGCGCAGGAACGGGTTGGAGGTGAAGATGATGAAGGCAAAAAATGCAACGGCAACAGCGGATTGCACCGCTAGAACACGGGCGCGCAGGGTCGGAGGCAAGCCTTTGCCGAACCACGCGGCCATCGCGCCAAAGAGCGTCAGAATCAGCACCCAAAGCAGCATGGAGCCTTCGTGGTTCCCCCAGACACCGCTGATTTTATAGAGCATCGGTTTGGCCGAATGGCTGTTGAGCCAGACAAGCCGCAGCGAGAAGTCCGAGGTCACGAAGGCATAGGTCAAAGCCGCAAAGGCAAAGGCCGTCAGCAGGAATTGCACCGTTGCCGCCGGTTCGGCGACAGCCATCCAGCCGGGCCAGCGTTTATGCGCCCCCACCAGAGGCACAATGGATTGCACAATCGCGACAAGGAACGCGAGGATGAGGGCGAAATGACCGAGTTCTGTAACCATGTGGTGGAGTATAGGCGCAGCACTGGTTACGGCCAATGCGTTTCGTCGGTTTGCTCGGTTCACATTGTCGCGGGTCTTCCGTCGACGGAAGACCCGGACGCGTCGACGCGTCCGAAGCCTTTAGCGGCGCTGTTGCACCCACTCCTCAAGCGCTGCATTGCCGTCTGGTTGTGGCTCTTGCGTCGGGAGTACCATGTCCGTCTGTGACCGCTGATCCGGTCCGGGCCGCGCCATGTGTTGGACCAGCGCGCGCTGGAACTCCTGACCTTTCGCCTGATGCCGTGCACCGAAATAGAAACTGACAATCGCCCCTAAGAGCCACCAAAGCGGTTCCGGCACCAGTGCCAACCCCACCATGCGGGCGGAAAACCACTCCGGGTCCACCATCGCCGACACGAACAAGCCCAAGGTGCCCAATGCCATGGCCGGACGCGGCACACGGTTCAGCGCATCCATCAGACGGTCAAACCAGCCACGCTGCGGCGCATAGAACTCGGCCGCAAACTGGCCGAGCGACGCACCATATCGGTCTTCGTCGCGCTGCGCTTGTGCTTCCGCGTTCGGGCGAAACACTTCGACCGTGTCCCGCACCACGTTGCGGCCGGATCCGAAGACCAGCGAAAACACATGTTCGATCAATCCCATGCAGAGATCCTTTGCTGAAACGCGGCTGGTGTCAGATGATAGCGGGCGTCAATGAAGGCCTCCGCCCGCGTGATCCAGCCACCCTTCCCGCCTGCCCGGCTGCGCGCGTATTTGCGGCTGGCGGGCCGGCGGTCGGCCAGATCGAAATAGTAATTGCGTCGTTCGATCCCGTAGGCATCGACAATATGGTCCGGAGCGCTGGCATGCGCGCGCGCGGTCGCGGCGATCGTCTTGGGGCCGATGACACCATCGACGGCGACCGCGTAGCCCATCTTTCCCAACAGGCGTTGCAGGATTTTCACCGCATTGGCACCGGCATTGACATACATGTCGAACACCGTCGCCTGAAGCGGTTGCGGCAGGTCGGCAATGCGGGGACGCGCGAAGTAATGGTCGATGAAGATCTCGACGGCCTGCTCTTGGGTCAGGCGCTGTACATCGGCTTGCGTCACGTGCCCGTCCCCTGTCAGGTCAAGCCCAAGACGGCGCATCGTATGAATTGTCACACCGTGTTTCGTGACCCCGCCGGGATCATCGGGATCATTCACATAACCGCCCTCGCGGGACACAATCTCCTGTGCGATGGCCCTCACGTTCTGCGTTCTTTGGTCCACCATCTGCCCCCGATTGCTCCTGGCGGCAAAGATTGCGAAGGTGAGGTTAACCAAGTCACAAGACAGCGAACGCCGCGGGAGAGCACGCGTGGAACAGATTGATCTGAATGGAAAATCGGCACAGGACATCATCAAGCGCCTTGCCCTTTTGCCGCATCCGGAAGGTGGTCATTACCGCCAAACCTGGATCGGAGAGGAGGATGGACGACCATCTGGCACCTGCATCTATTTCCTGCTCGGAGCTGGCGAACGCAGCCATTGGCATACCGTCGACGCCACCGAGATCTGGCATCACTACGCCGGTGCGCCACTGATCCTGTCGCTGTCAGAGACCGATTCCGGCCCAGCAAAGGATCATGTGCTTGGTCCCGACCTGTTCCAAGGGCAGTCGCCGCAGATCATTGTCCCGCCACACCATTGGCAGGCAGCGCGCAGCACTGGCGATTGGACCTTGGTGGGATGCACGGTCAGCCCCGCGTTTCAGTTCGACGGATTCACCCTCGCGCCGCCGGGGTTTGACATTCCGCGCGCGGGTTGACAGAGCGCTGCCATGATCGACATTCCGTTCCTCACCCCGCTTAACCCTGACCAGCAACGTACCTTTGGTCTGTCGGAGCCGTGGCCGCTGGCTTTGGCCGACCGCGTGCGCTTTGCCGAACTTGATCCGCTCAACCATGTCAACAACGTGGCCTATCTGATCTGGTTCGAAGGCGCGCGGGTCACCTATTTCAAGCATGTTGGCTTATCGACCTACGACGCCGCAGAAGTTGAACCGCGCATCGTCATCCGCCGGGGTGAGATCGACTGGCTTCAGGAAATGCGGGCGGACGAAGACTACGTTGTTGTGACACGGACCGTGGACTACCGCACCACCAGCTTTACGCTAAGGCAGGAGATCTGGTCCGGCGGGTCGGTTCGCGCAACCTTTACCTGCGTGATCGTGCTATTGCAGCCGGATGGCAGTGGGCGCATGCCAATCCCAGAAGCTGTGCGCGAGCGGTTCCACGCGGTGGACGGGGTGGAAAGACGCGTCGACGCGTCTTGATCAGGCGCATTCGAACGCGCTTGCCAACGCGGTTTCGAAACCGTGTATCAAGACGTTTCGAAACGTCTTGCCGACCTCAGGAATAGCGTTTCACATATCCAAGCAGGGCTTGGGTGCTGCCGTCCTTGCTATCTGCCGGAGCATCACCGCTGACCAATGGCCCCAGCGATGTCGCCAGTTCCTTGCCCAATTCCACGCCCCATTGATCGAACGAGTTGATCCCAAGGATCACCCCTTCGACGAACACCCGGTGTTCGTAAAGCGCGATGATCTGGCCCAGAACCTCGGGGGTCAGCTTCGGCATCATCAACGTCGTGGACGGGCGGTTGCCCGGAAACACGCGGTGCCGTGCCTGTCGTTCCAGCTCATCCCCACTGAGACCTTTCTTGGCCATGATTGCGCGCGCCTCGTCCAGAGACCGCCCGCGCATCAGCGCTTCGGATTGGGCCAGACAATTGGCGATCAGCAATTCGTGATGGTGCCGCAGGTCGGCTTCGTGCCCTTCTGCAGCCACCATGAATTCGCAAGGTATGACCCGCGTGCCCTGGTGGATCAACTGGTAGAACGCATGCTGTCCGTTGGTGCCCGGTTCCCCCCAGACGACAGGGCCGGAATTGACGGGCAAAGCTGTGCCGTCCATCGCCACCGATTTGCCGTTCGATTCCATCTCAAGCTGTTGCAGATAGGCAGGCAGCCGCGACAGGCGATTGTCATAGGGCAGCACCGCGCGGGTGGCATGGCCCAGACCCTGATTGTGCCAGATGCCGACCAAAGCCAGAAAAACCGGCATGTTCTCGTGCAAGGCGGCGACGCGGAAGTGGCGGTCCATCGACTGCCCACCGCGCAGGAAGGCTCGGAAGCCGTCCGGGCCGATCGCGATCATCAGCGACAGGCCAATCGGCCCCCACATGGAATAACGCCCGCCGACCCAATCCTCGAACCCCAAAACGCGTTCAGACGGGATGCCCCATTCGCTTGCGGCCACAGCATTGGACGAGAGAGCAATGAAGCGGCCATCGGTCGAAACACCGTGATCCTGCAGCCAGGCCCGCGCGGTGCGGGCGTTGGTCATGGTCTCAATGGTTGTGAATGTCTTGGACGCGACAATGAACAGCGTCTTTTCCGGGTCACAGCCACGCAGCGTGTCGGCGATGTCAGCAGCATCAACGTTCGACACAAAATGGCAACGCGGCCCGTCGCAATAGGGCGACAGCGCAAGATAGGCCATGGCAGGGCCAAGGTCGGAACCGCCGATGCCGATATTCACCACATCCGTGAAATCCGACGCGCGCACGTCATTCGCCACCGTTTCCATCCGCGCCAGCGTGTCCAGAACTTCGGGCATCACATCCTGCCCATCGACCATCACCGGGTCGCCATCTAGATTGCGCAGCGCCGTGTGCAGAACAGCCCGGCCTTCTGTTTCGTTGATCTTGGAACCTGCGAACATCGCATCGCGACGCGCCTCGACATCCGCTGCCTGCGCCAAAGCGATCAGAATATCGCGGGTGCCCGCGTCGATCTGCGTCTTGGAGTAGTCGAAAAGCAGGTCCAGCGCCGTGACACTGAACGACCCCGCGCGGTCGGCATCCGCCTCGAACAAGCCCAGAATGGAGCGGTCCCGGCCTGCTTCGGCAGCAGCTTTCAGATCATCCCACATCGCTCTCACTCCGCCCAATGAACTGTTGCGCCGTCGAGAACGGCGTTGATCGGCGCATCTTCGGGCAGCTTGCCCCGCGCGGCCTCAAGCGCATCGCGCTTGTCCTGTCCGAAGATCAGCACATGCTTTCGCATTGCCTCGTTCAGAACCCGCGCGCTGAGCGTGATGCGCGGTTCAGGAGCACCCGGTGCCCGCATTGCAACGAGGATCGGCGCGTGAGGGTCCAGCGCCTTGTCCAGCTGGTCGGCACCCGGAAAGATCGACGCGGTGTGCATATCGGTTCCCATGCCCAGCAACACCACCGCAAGCGGCAGTTCGTCCGCGATCTGGGTTTCCAATTCGGCCAAGACCTCTTCGGGTTCATGCGCCGGGATATAAAGCGGCAGCAATCGCGCCGCCGCCGCCCGGTCCACCAAAAGCCGCTCACGCAGCAGCCGGGTGTTCGACCGATCACTGTCCTCGGGCACCCAGCGTTCATCGGTGAGCATCACGTCGACACGGCTCCAATCGAGATCAGCTGCGCAGAGATCGTCGAACACGGGCCCGGGTGATGTTCCTCCCGGCACCGCCAAGACAACCCGGTCCTCATGGGTCAAGATGCTGCGCAGATCACCGGCCAGTTTGTTGGCCAGATCCATCGCCAGCATTTCGCGGTCGGGATAGGTCTGAAACTCGTAGCTCATGCCTTCACCTCGCGCCATTTGCGTCCGTCCCGGTGCATCAACATCAGCGCATCTTCGGGACCAGAGCTTCCGGGGTCGTATGTCTTGGGCACATCATTGCGCGCTTGCCAGCCTGCGATCAAGGGATCGGTCCAGGCCCATGCCGCCTCGACCTCATCGCCGCGCATGAAGAGCGTCTGGTTACCCCGGATCACATCCATGATCAGACGTTCATAGGCATCCGGCACTTCTTCGGCATCCGGCCCCAGGGCGTCGGCAAAACTCATGTCCAGAGGCACATCGACCAGACGCATGCCGCCCGGCCCCGGTTCCTTGATGGTCACGTCCAGCGTCATGCCCTCGTTCGGCTGCAACCGGATCGCCAGCACGTTGCGGTGCCGCCCGGCATCCGCACCGAAAATCGAATGGGGCGCGTCCTTGAACACAACAGCAATCTCTGACGCGCGGGCCTTCAGGCGTTTGCCGGTGCGCAGGTAAAACGGGGTCCCCGCCCAACGCCAGTTGGAGATGTGGCACTTCATGGCGATAAAGCTCTCGGTGCGCGACTTGGGGTCTTCCACATCTTCGCGGTAGCTGGGACCGTTTTCATCCGCGCCATATTGCCCGCGCACGATGTGATGCCAATCAACCGGCTCAAGCGCGCGGATCACCTTGAGCTTTTCGTCCCGCACAGCGTCAGGTTCGAATTTAGCCGGCGGCTCCATCGCAATGAGGCACAGCAACTGCATGAGGTGGTTCTGCACCATGTCCCGCATCGCGCCGGACTTGTCGTAATAGCCGCCGCGCCCTCCGACGCCCACAGTTTCGGCCACGGTGATCTGGATGTGATCGACGTATTGCGCGTTCCACAGCGGCTCAAACAGCATGTTGCCGAACCGGACCGCCATGAGGTTTTGCACCGTCTCCTTACCAAGATAATGATCGATGCGGTAAATCTGCGTTTCGTGGAAATGCTGCGCCAACGTGGCATTCAGCGTTCGGGCAGACTCAAGGTCATGACCAAACGGCTTTTCCACCACGATCCGACTTTCAGGTGTCGCAAGCCCGAACCTGTGCAAGCGTTCGGCGAGGTCCCCAAACAGCGATGGCGCAACCGAAAAGTAGAACGCGCGCACCGTATCGGCGCGCATTTTGCCGTTCAGTTCGACCCAACCCCCATCTCCCTTGGCGTCGGTGGTGACGTAGGACACGGTATCAAGAAACGCATCCAAGGTCCCAGCTTCGCACGTCCGTCCGCCGCCGAATTCAGCCACGGCGTCCGAGACCATCCGGCGATATTCGGCATCGTCCATCTCTGATCGCGCTGCGCCAATGATCTGTGATCCTTCGGGCATTTGCCCCGCACAGAAACGGCGGAAAAGACCTGGCAAGATCTTGCGTCGCGCCAAATCTCCGGTTCCGCCAAAGATCACAAGGTCAAACGGGTCGACGGGAATAACGCGGGACACCATGGCGCGATCCTTCCGATTCTGCTTCGCTCAGCGCCTTGTTAGCGCTAACTGCTCGGATGTAAACTGATTTCGCAATAATTGCGTCCAGTCTAACACCCATAGAACACGCTGCAATCAGGTTGCCGAAAGAACGGGCAAAGCGCCGCTCGTGCCCATCAACACGCTTGATCCCGGCCCCCCTGCATGTCACCACCGCGACAAGCAAGGAGTCCCGGATGTCCCCCCGTAAAATCATCATCGACACAGACCCCGGCCAGGACGACGCAGTTGCGATCCTGCTGGCCCTCGCCTCTCCCGACGATCTGGAGGTTCTGGGGATCACCGCCGTGGCCGGGAACGTGCCCCTGCCTCTGACACAGAAAAATGCCCGCATCGTCTGCGAACTGGCGGGCAAGCCTGAAACCCTTGTCTTTGCGGGATGCGATGCGCCCATCGCGCGCAAGCTTGTCACGGCAGAGCATGTGCACGGCAAGACCGGGCTGGACGGCCCAACCCTGCCCGACCCAACCATGCCCTTGCAGGACCAGCACGCGGTAGATTTCATCATCGAAACCCTGCGGGCCGAGGAAGAAGGCAGTGTCACGCTCTGTCCATTGGGGCCGTTGACCAACATCGCGACCGCGTTGAAGCGGGCACCTGATATTGCCGAGCGCATACAGGAAATCGTGCTTATGGGTGGCGCTTATTTCGAAGTGGGCAACATCACACCCGCCGCCGAGTTCAACATCTATGTCGACCCAGAAGCCGCCAAAAAGGTCTTTGCCTGCGGCGCACCAATAACCGTGATGCCGCTCGACGTGACCCACAAGGCGCTGGTGACTGCAGAGCGCAACAATGCCTTCCGAGCGATTGGTACGCCCGTGGGGATCGCCGTGGCCGAGATGACCGATTTCTTCGAACGCTTCGACAAGGAAAAATACGGCAGCGCCGGTGCGCCTTTGCATGACCCTTGTGTCACCGCCTACCTTATCAAGCCGGACCTCTTCACCGGACGACACATCAATGTCGAAATCGAATCCGGCTCCGATCTGACTTTGGGAATGACCGTCGCGGATTGGTGGGGTGTCACCGACCGCGCACCCAACGCCACGTTCATGGGCGACATCGACGCGGACGGCTTTTTCGCCCTGCTCACCGAACGTCTGGGACGGCTATGAAATCCTTGCACCTCGCCTCTCCCGAGGACCTGCCACGGTTGCTGCCGCTGGTTGCGGCGTTTCATGAACACCAAGGCTTCAACACGTCGCCCGAACACCAGCACAACGCAATTGTTCCTTTGCTCGAAGGCAGTCCCCACGGCGCGATCTGGCTGATCGGCCCGCGCCGTGCTCCGGTCGGCTATGTCGTGGTTTCCTTCGGCTGGTCGGTCGAATATGGCGGCATGGACGCCATCGTCGATGAAATCTTTGTCCGAAGCGCCGTGCGCAAACGCGGCATGGGATCAGACGCGCTTAATGGTCTGTCCAAGGCGCTCAAAGACGGTGGCATAAAGGCGCTTCACCTCGAAGCGGATCAGGGCAACGAGACACTCAAACGGTTCTACCAACGCTGCAAGTTCGAGACACGCGAAGGCTACGCCTACATGTCTCGCGAGCTCTAACGCGCCGGGGCTGGTGAGACAGACCACAAGCGCTTATATCCGCACCATGACCCTGCACATTCCCTTCGACAACAGTTACGCCGCCCTGCCCGACACGTTTTATGCGCGGGTCAAACCCGAGCCGGTCAAAGCGCCTTCGCTGATCGCCATCAATGAACCGCTGGCCCGCGATCTTGGCATCGACGGGCTGGACGATCCGAACCTCGCGGCGCTCTTTGCAGGCAACGCGATCCCAGATGGCGCGTCGCCCTTGGCGCAGCTTTATGCCGGTCATCAGTTCGGCCAGTACAATCCGCAGCTCGGCGACGGCCGTGCGATCCTGCTGGGCGAAACCATCGGCACCGACGGCATCCGCCGCGACATCCAGCTCAAAGGCTCGGGCCGGACGCCATTTTCCCGCATGGGCGACGGGCGCGCATGGCTGGGTCCGGTGCTGCGCGAATACGTGGTAAGCGAGGCGATGCACGCGCTTGGTGTGCCGACGACTCGCGCACTAGCTGCTGTTCGCACTGGCGATGTTGTGGTGCGCGAACGCCCCCTGCCCGGCGCCGTTCTGACCCGCGTCGCGCAAAGCCACTTGCGCGTCGGCACATTCCAGGTCTTCGCCGCCCGTGGCGAGACCCAGGCGCTGCAAACCCTCTTTGAGTATGCAGTGGCTCGGCACTATCCCGAGGCCACTGATCCTGCCTCTTTCCTTGATGCGGTCATGCGCCGGCAGGCGGCTTTGGTCGCCCACTGGATGAGCCTCGGCTTTATTCACGGCGTGATGAACACCGACAATTGCAGCATTTCCGGCGAAACCATCGACTATGGTCCCTGCGCCTTCATGGACAGCTACCATCCGGAAACCGTCTATTCCTCCATCGACCGCTACGGGCGCTACAGCTATGCCGCGCAGGCGGACATCATCGTGTGGAACATGGCCCAGCTTGCAACCGCGCTGTTGTCGCTGATGCCTGATCCCGAAGCATCGGTCGAAGCCTTCACGACGCAGATCCACACAATGCCCGAGATGATCCGCGCGGAATGGCTGCAGCGGTTCGGGGCAAAGATCGGCATCGCCGACCCGACGCCAGAGGATGCCGCGTTGATCGGGGACCTGTTGACGCTGATGCAGACAGCCGAAGCCGATTTTACCAACACCTTCCGGGGGCTGGTGGACGGCACCGCGCGCGATCAGTTTGCAGATCCGACCGGGTTCGATCACTGGTCCGAGGCTTGGCAAAGCCGCATCGCCAGCGAAGACGATCCAAAGGGCCGGATGAGCGCTGCCAACCCGGTTCTGATTCCGCGCAACCACCAGATCGAAGCCATGATCACCGCAGCCGTGGGCGGCGACGATGCTCCCTTCGCGCGCCTGATGGCGGCTTACGCAACTCCCTATGGTGCCAATCCCGATTTCGACGATCTGCGCAGCCCACCTGCCCCCGAAGAAGTGGTTCAGGCGACGTTCTGTGGCACCTGAGCGGGGCGTTTGCGCCGCCGATTGATCAGGACAATCCCGACAGCAACAAGCGCCATCGCGCCAAGGAACCCCGGCCCCACCGGCTCGTCCAGCAACAGCCAACCCATGCCCACCGCCAGAACCGGTGACAGGAAACTAAACGCTGCAATGTCGGACGCCGGATAGACTGCCATCAGCCGCAGCCAGAACAGGTAACCGAGGCTGGCAACGAAGATCACCTGGAACAACAGACCTGCCACATGCACCCCCGTCGGTGCCCGCAAAAATTCCCCGAAAAGCGGTGCCGCCGCCAGCAAGCCCACAGCCGAAACTGAGAGCTGCCAGAACAACTGGCTTTCTGCGGGCAGTTCCGACACCCGCGTGAGCCGCACCGTCAGGGCAATGCCCGCCCATGCGAACGCTGCCGATAAGGCCAGTACGTCCCCCAAAAGGCTCCCGGCTTCGCGCGATTGCGGATCGAAAAGTGCCCAGATCACCCCGGTCATCGCCAGGAGCAATCCAAGCAAGCGTCGCCAGGACAGAGTTTCCCCCGGAAGCACAAAATGTGCAATCAGCGCCAACCAGATCGGCATCGAATAGAACAGGATCGACACGCGCGACACGGTCGTCAGGTCAAGGGCAATGAAAAGGAAGATGAACTCGATGGTGAACAGGCCGCCCAGCAAAAGGCCGGGCCAGAGCGTGCGCCGCACCCCTTCAAGCCGTCGGCCCAGAACCAAAAGCCACACTCCCAGAACCAGCAAGGCCAGTCCTGATCGCAACCCTGCGGCAAAGACGGGACCAAACCCGCCATTGGTGACTTTGATCACCACTTGGTTGAACGCCAGCACAGTGGCGAACACAACAAGGCTTGCGGCCCCTGTCAGATCAATTGCATCTTTACGGTCCATCTGCGTCAGGGACACCCGCAGGCCCGAAGGGTCAAGCGGAAAACGCTGCAAGCGGGCGCAGTCAAATCCGCACAGCGCAAAGGTTTTTCTACATCCCGCCCGCGAATTGGGCATCCTGTGCACAGCAAAAACAACCTGATCGCCGGGAGTAAGAAGTATGAGTCTCATGGGAACACTGGCCAAAGTGGCCATCGGATATGCCGCAGCGCGTGGCGTGGATCATCTGTCCGGAGGCAAGGGCTTTGGCGGGCTGATGGGCGGCGCTCAAGTGCCGGGCGACAACCCTCTGGCGCAGATTCAGTCGCAATTGGGCCAGATGATGGGCGGTGCAGGTGGATCGAATCCGCTCGCCGGGATCATGGAAAAGATGCAATCCGGCGGGCTTGACCTGTCGTCGATGATGGGCGGCGGGGCTGCTGGCGCAGACGCAGGCGACAAAGGTGGTCTGCTGTCACAGCTTGGCGCTGGTGGTGGCGGGGCCGGTCTGGCCGGCCTTTTGGCCGCAGCCGGTGGCATGGCCGCGCTGGGCGGCAAGAACATGGGTGGCATGCTGGACCAGTTCGCCAAATCGGGTGCGGCAGCCCCACAGGCCGAGGAAACCGCCGCCCTGATGCTGCGCGCGATGATCCAGGCAGCAAAATGTGACGGCGGCATTGACGAGGCCGAACGCGCCAAGATTTTCGACACTGTGGGCGACGATGCCGATGCCGAAGACATCGCCTTCGTACAGGACCAGCTGGCAGCTCCGGTCGATGTGGATGCCCTCGCGGCCGACACCCCTGCTGCGCTTCGCGCTCAGGTCTATTCCGCCTCGCTGATGGCGATCCGGCTCGATACCCAGCCCGAAGCCGAATACCTTGACGCGCTCGCCCGCGCGATGGATCTGGACCAGCCGACAGTCAACGCGCTGCATATGCAGATGGGGGTTCAGCCGCTCTATAGCTGAACCTGACACACCTCTATGAAAGGCATTCTGCTGGCCTGTCTCGGTGTCCTGATCCTGACACCGGACGCGCTCCTGATCCGTCTGTCCGGCCTTGAGGCCGCCCCGCTGGTCGCATGGCGCGGGCTGGCGATGGGAACGCTTTTTCTGACCGCAGCAACACTCACCGGCCAGGTGCGCCTGTTCCCAAGGCTGGCCTCTGGCGTTGGGGTGGCATTGGTGCTCGCACAATGGGCCAATGCCTCGCTCTTCGCCCCCGCCATTTCGCTGGCCCCGGTGGCGCTGGTCCTGATCGCGGTGGCGACAGTGCCGATATGGGCCGCCATCCTGTCCCGCGTGCTCTACGGCCAACCCACGGGCACCGCGACATGGATCACCATCGCCGTGGTCAGTGTGGGCATCGTGATTGCCATGTCCGGCAAAAGCGACATCGCCTTCACCGCAACTGCTTTGATCGGCGTGGCGTGTGGCCTTGGCGTGGCGCTGAGCCTGGCGCTCAGCTTCACGCTGCTGCGCCACAACCCCGACATGCCGCTTCTGCCTGCTGTGGGGACCGGATCGATGCTGGCCGGGCTGACCGCCTTCGCCCTCACATCTCCGCAAGAGATGACATCCGGCACGACATGGGCCATCGCCATCGCAAGCTTTATCGTGCTTCCTGCCTCGTTCTACCTCATGTCCGAAGCGTCCCGGCACACTGCCTCTGTAAACGTAAGTCTAGTGCTCTTGCTCGAGACTGTTCTGGGCCCGCTCTGGGTCTGGATGGTGATCGACGAAGCCCCAACCGCGACGATGCTCACCGGCGGGACTATTGTCGTTGCCACACTCGCCACCTATCTCTGGCACCTCCGCCGCAGAGCGTGAAAAAGTCGTTTGCGCATTCTGGCATTGCCCGGCGCAGTTCGGTAAACCAGCGCGCACCAAGACAAGAGGCCCGGCGATGTCCGAAACCATCCTTTCCCGCTGCGAAGCGCAGGGCCTGCGCCTGACAGAACAACGGCGCACCATCGCACAGGTGCTTGAGGATGCGACCGACCACCCGGATGTCGAAGAGCTCTACGCCCGCGCCTCGGGGCGGGACCCGAACATCTCGATCGCAACGGTTTACCGGACAGTAAAATTGTTTGAAGAGGCGGGCATCCTTGAGAAGGTTGATTTCGGTGATGGCCGCGCGCGCTACGAAGACGCCGAACGCGATCACCACGATCATCTGATCGATCTACACACCGGCAAGGTCATCGAATTCGTCGACCCCGAGATCGAGGCGCTTCAGGAAAAGATCGCGGCCAAGCTGGGTTACACGCTGAAAGGCCACAAGCTCGAACTCTACGGCGTACCGATCAAGAAATAACCGACACGCGTCGCGGCACTGGCCTCTGCTGAAAAAGAGGCGTAGCTGCACAGCATGCAAACCGTTCGCGCCATCCTCCTGATGATCCTTGCGATGGCGCTTTTGGCGCTCAGCGATGTATTCATCAAACTGTCGTCACAGGTTCTTTCCCCCGGCCACGTGATGTTCTTTCTCAGCCTTGGCGGAACCTTGTGCTTCATCCTCATCGCGAAATGGCAGGGCGCGAAACTGCTCAGCCGCGATGCGCTGCACCCGTGGGTGCTGGCCCGTAGCGGGCTTGAGATCGTCGGCGGGCTGGGTCTCGTTCTGTCCATCGGACAGATCCCTTTGTCGCTTTTTGCCGCCATCATGCAGATGGCACCGCTGGTCGTGACGCTTGGTGCCGCAATCTTCCTCAAGGAACCCGTTGGCCTACGCCGCTGGCTGGCGATCTTTGCGGGCATCATCGGTATGCTTCTGGTGATCCGCCCCGGTGCCGAAGGCTTTGAACCCGCAGCACTTTTCGCGGTGATGGGCGTCTGTGGGCTGGGTCTGCGTGATCTCATCACCAGGCTATCGCCGTCTCACATCCCGTCCATTTCGCTGGCCACTTGGGGGTTTTCGGCAACCATCCCCATTGGCCTTGGCCTGATCCTGATCTCTGACGCGCCCACCCAGATGAGCGCCATCACCGCGTGGCACATGGGCGCGGGAATCGTGGTGACGGCGCTGGGTTATTACGCGGTGACACAAGCGATGCGGATGGCACCCGCCGCCATCGTATCCCCCTTCCGCTACACGCGGCTGATCTTCACCATGAGCCTCGGCATCCTGATTTTCGGGGAACGTCCTGACACGATGACCCTGACAGGTGCGGCGATCATCCTCGCCGCCGGTCTCTATGCGCTTTACCGCGAACGCAAACTGGCGCTCGAACAAGACACGCTAAAGCGGCAGGCCGCCCGTTAGCGCTATCATGCATAGTTTACTTTGCGTCCGTCCCTGCTATACCGCCGCGTAAATGCAGCTTCATCAGGACCAAGCGCAATGAGCACCATCATCGACATCCACGCCCGTGAAATCCTTGACAGCCGGGGCAACCCGACCGTCGAAGTCGACGTCACATTGGAAGACGGCACCATCGGCCGCGCCGCTGTGCCCTCGGGTGCGTCCACCGGAGCGTATGAGGCCGTCGAAAAGCGCGATGGCGACAAGAGCCGCTACATGGGCAAAGGCGTTCTCGAAGCCGTGGCCGCCGTGAATGGCGAGATCGCGGATGAGATTGTCGGACTCGACGCCACCGAACAGGTCGGCATCGACATGACGATGATCGAACTGGACGGCACCGACAACAAGGGCCGCCTTGGGGCCAACGCCATCTTGGGTGTCAGCCTTGCCGTGGCGAAAGCCGCCGCCGATTTCACCGCGCAGCCGCTTTTCCGCTATGTCGGCGGCACCTCGGCGCGTCTGCTGCCGGTCCCGATGATGAACATCATCAATGGCGGCGAACATGCCGACAACCCGATCGACATCCAGGAATTCATGATCATGCCAGTGGCTGCGGAAAACATCCGCGACGCAGTGCGCATGGGGTCTGAAGTGTTCCACACGCTGAAGAAAGAACTGTCGGCAAAGGGCCTTTCCACTGGTCTGGGCGACGAAGGCGGTTTTGCACCCGAATTGGGCTCCACCCGCGAGGCGCTTGATTTCATTCTGAAATCCATCGAAAAAGCGGGCTACACGCCGGGCGATGACATCATGCTCGCCCTCGATTGCGCCGCGACCGAGTATTACAAGGACGGCAATTACGTTTATGCGGGCGAAGGCAAGACCCTCACCTCGGACGAGAACGTGGCCTATCTGCAAGCGCTGGTGAACGACTACCCGATCCTGTCCATCGAAGATGGCATGTCCGAAGACGACTGGGACGGCTGGGCGATGCTGACCGAGGTGCTGGGCGACAAGGTGCAGCTTGTGGGCGACGACCTGTTCGTCACCAACCCGGCCCGTCTGGCCGACGGCATCGCGCGCGGCTGTGCAAACTCCATGCTGGTCAAGGTCAACCAGATCGGCACGCTGACAGAAACGCTCAAGGCGGTCGATATGGCCCACCGCGCGCGCTACACAAACGTGATGAGCCACCGCTCGGGCGAGACCGAAGATGCGACGATTGCCGATCTCGCGGTGGCTACGAATTGCGGTCAGATCAAGACCGGTTCGCTCGCACGGTCCGACCGGTTGGCCAAGTACAACCAGTTGATCCGTATCGAGGAAATGCTGGCAGAGACCGCAGAATACGCAGGGCGGTCGATCCTGCGCGGGTAATCATTTCGAATTTTCCTTCGGAAAATCCGACAGGCCGGGCGCTGCGCGCCCGGCTTTTTTGCGTATTTGGAAAGAGAAGAAGATCAGGCGCGCGTTCAACTGCCTGCGTTCGGGTCCTTGTAGATGCCTTGCTCTTTCAGCGCGTCCACCACTTCGGCAGGCATGTATTCCTCGTCGTGTTTGGCAAGGATTTCAGAGGCTTCAAACACGCCGTTGATGTATCGCCCCGTGCCGACCATGCCTTCGTTCTCGGAGAAGAGATCCGGCAGCACACCCGAATAGACCACCGGCACTGTCGCACCGCCATCGGTCACGCTGAAGGATACGGTCGATCCCTGCCCCCGCACGATGGAGCCTTCCTCGACCAGACCGCCGATGCGGAACACTTCGTTGGGCGCGGGCGGCTCTGCGATCACCTGGCTGGGAGAGCGGAAAAAGTTGATCCCGTCCCGCATGCCATAGCCGATCAGCGCCGTCGATAGGATCAAGGCAACCGTCGCCAGCGCGATCACCTGGATCCGGCGTTGCTTTTTCAGCGATTTCAGGGCCATGACGTCCTCCCGACCGAACCTGCCTCAATATATACACGCAAACTTCGTTCGCAAACTGCGGCAAACCAATTTGCCGCAGGTCCGACCGATCATTTTTCCGGCTTCACGTGATCTTAAGCCGTCAACGTCACAGAGTCTTCGAACGAAGACTCTGGAGCCGACCCAGAAATTTCTGGGCACACCGGCTCAAGGGAAACACGGCGCAAGCATTAGACCCGCGGTCTCTTCCAGACCCAGCATCAGGTTCGCATTCTGCAACGCCTGCCCGGATGACCCTTTGGTCAGATTGTCGAGCGCCGTCACGATGATCGCACGGCCCGCGATCCGATCCCCTGTCACCCCGATGTGGCAGAAGTTCGATCCGCGCACGTGATGGGTCGAGGGTGTCTCTCCGAATGGCAGCACTTCGATGAAGGGTTCGTCTGCATAGGCTTTGCTAAGCGAGGCATGGATCACCTGCGCGTCACCGCTGACATAGCAGGTGGCAAGAATGCCCCGGTTCGCCGGGATCAGATGCGGAGTGAACTGCACGCGCACCTCTTCGCCCGCCAAGGCGCTGAATTCCTGATCGAATTCGCCCAGATGCCGATGCGTGCCTCCGACGGAATAGGCATTGTATCCCTCCGACAACTCGGCATGCAGCAGGTTCTCTTTCAAAGACCGGCCCGCGCCGGAGACCGCACATTTCAGGTCGAGGATGATGTCCTTCAGCCCGATCACCCGGTCGGAAATCAGCGGCCGCAGGATGTATTGCCCCGTCGCCGCATTGCACCCGGTGCCTGCAACCAGCCGTGCCTCGCGAATGGCGTCGCGGTAGAATTCGGTCAGGCCGTAAACCGCCTCTTTCTGCATTTCGACGGCCGCATGCGGATTGCCATACCATTTCTGGTACTCCGCTGGATCCCGCAGCCGGAAATCCGCGGACAGATCCACGATCTTGAGGTCCGTCGGCAGTTTCGCGATCACTTCCTGGCTGGTCTTGTGCGGAAGCGCGCAAAAGCAGAGGTCGATTTCAGAGAAATCAATCTCTTCCCAAGTCACAAGCTGCGGCAGCTTCAGGTGGCGCAGGAACGGAAATACCTGCGCGATGGTCTGCCCCGCCTTGGAATTCGCGGCCAAGGCGGCGATCTCCATGTCGGGATGGGTGGCGATGAGGCGCAGCAACTCCGCTCCGGTATAGCCGCTTGCACCAATGATGGCGATTTTACAGGTCATGTGGTCACTCCCAGTGACGAAAATTCTTGAAAAAGGATCTCGTGAGGCTCAGGCGGCCTTGAAGTCGATCCGTCGTCGCAGGAATTGCGTGGCGTGATCCGACACACGCTTCGCATCGCCCGTGGTCAGGAACATCGATTCTGTGCCCGGACCCTTCATGTCTGGATGGCGGACAAGATAATCGGCCAGTGACTCGGCCACGAGGTTTGCCTGACTGTAGACGGCAACCTCAGGACCCAAAGCATCCTGAAAGATCTCCTGCATCAGCGGATAATGCGTGCAGCCCAGAATGGCCGCCTGCGGGGTCGGCATCTTGCGCTTGAGCGCATCCACGTGGGACCGCACCAGCGCTTCGGCCAAAATCATGTCCCCGTCTTCGATGGCATCCACAAGACCGCCGCAGGCTTGCGCCTCCACGTCCACGCCAATGGCGCGGAAGGCCAGTTCGCGTTGAAACGCTCGGCTGCGTACCGTGGCCGGGGTCGCAAACAGCGCCACATGCTGCACCGCCACTTCGCGCGGCGGGGAGTTGTCGCCCCATTGCCGCTCGGTCAAAGCCTCGATCAGCGGCACAAACACACCCAAGACGCGTTTGTCACGCGGTACCCAGCTTTCCTGCATCCGCCGGAGCGCTGCCGCCGAAGCCGTGTTGCAGGCCAGAATCACCAGATCGCAGCCCGCATCCCACAGCCGTTCCGTCGCCGCGCAGGTGAGAGTGTAGACATCATCGGCATCGCGCACACCGTAGGGCGCATGCTTGTTGTCACCAAGATAGACAAACGGCACGTCGGGCAGCCGCTTGGACACCGCGTCCAGAACCGTCAGCCCACCCAAACCGCTGTCAAATACGCCTACCGCCATGTCGCCCTCGCGCACGCGGCAGGGGATGGCGTTCAGCCACGCACCCGGTGCCGCTCTTCAAACTCAAAGCCGTAGTCGTATGACGCATACGGCGTTGGAGACAGCTCATACGTGGCTTTGCGCAGAAAATCCATCAGCTCTCGCGCGTCTTTTTTGCGGCTGTCGATTTCATGTGCGGGGATCGGTGCACCAATGACGATGCGCACCGGGGTATCGACCCGTTTGCGGAATTCCTTGATCAATAGCCCCATGCGCAGCGTGTAATGAAGATGGCTGGCCAATTGGAACAACCGGCTGGTGTGACCATCGAAATAGATCGGCACGACGGTGGCGTCTGATTTCGCAATCATGCGCGCCGTGAATCCGCGCCAGCCCGGATCCATGGGTTTGGCAAAAGGCGTCACCGCAGTTGAAACGGTTCCACCGGGAAACACGCCAACGCTGCCACCCTCACGCAGATAGTCGAGCGCAACCTTGCGCGTTTCGATGTTCTGCGCGACCGCCTCTTTGGTTTCGTCGAAATTGACTGGCAGGATGATCCGGTCAAGATCGGCCGCCTTGCGGAACACTTTGTGCGCAAGGATGCGGAAATCGCCGCGCGTGACCGACAGGATATGGCCAAGGATCAGCCCGTCGAGGATGCCATAGGGGTGGTTGGCGATCACGATCAACGGACCGGTACGCGGGATATTGTCGAGCGAGCCGCCCACCACATCGAGGCTGAGGCCGTAGCGGTCAACCATGACCTCCCAGAAATCGCGGCCTTGGGCGACCTCATCCTGATAGCCCGCAGCGCGTTTTATCAGACTGAGCCGCCCGGTGGCGTTTTCCATCAGTCGGATCATCGCACGGCCCGGTTTGGACCGCGCAGAGTAAGAGTAAGAAATGTCACGGGCGGCGGAAGACGTCACCAATCAAGCTCCGAATACCTTGGATCGCGCCCAGCTAGCGCATTCTGATTTATCCGCAAAGATGTAACAGTTCCTTAAAAGTCCTGTGACGCATCATTCGGCAGCCTGCTTCAATCCGGCCCCACCAGACCTCAAAACCGCAAGCAATTCTTCTCTGCGTTTTTCCGCTTTGGCAGCGTTGGCATGTTTGACCGGGCCAAAGCCGCGGATCTGGAGTGGAAGCTCTGCCAATGCCGCCAGCGCATCCAGCGTTTCCGGCTTCACCTTGGGCAACCATTCGCGCAGATCCGCCTCATATTGCTTGATCAGCGCGCGCTCCATGCGGCGTTCCTCGGTGCGACCGAACGGGTCGAACGGGGTGCCGCGCAGCCATTTGAGTTTCGCCAGAAGGCCAAAGCCGCGCAGCATCCCTTCGCCATACTGCTTTTTCACCGGCCGACCGTCCGGCCCTGTCTTGGACAGCATCGGTGGGGCAAGGTGGAACGACATCTTGAAGTCACCGCCGAACTGCTCTTCCGCCTTGGCACGGGTTTCGAGATGCAGGCGTGAGACCTCGTATTCGTCCTTGTAGGCCAAAAGCTTGTGATAGCCCTTGGCCACCGCCTCTTTCAGGCGGGGATCGGAGACACGGTCCACCAGCTTACGATAGCGTTTGGCATAGCGGGTGCTTTGATATTTTACCAAATGGTCAAATCTGTACGCGATCTTCTCGTCCAGCGTTTTGGGCAGCGGGATCACCTTGGGTTCCGCCACCCGCGCTGCCTCTTGCGGATGAAGAACCGCCCAGCGGCCGATCTCGAAGGCGCGGATGTTTTTCTCCGCCGCCGCACCATTCAACTCGATAGCCTGAATGATCGCATCGTAGGTCAGCGGCACCAGCCCGCGCTGCCACGCGGCGCCAAGGATCATCATGTTGGAAAAGATCGAATCCCCCAATGTGGCTTTCGCCAGTTCAGACGCATCGAAAAGGTCGAGCCTGTCCCGCAGCCGCGCCTGAAGCGAGACGGTCAACCGGTCGGTAGGCAGCGCAAACTCGGTGTTACGGGTGAAATCGCCGGTTATGATCTCGTGGCTGTTGACCACCCCACCCGTACGACCCGTACGCATCAGGCCGAGCGTCTTGGCCCCGGCGCTGACCACCAGATCGCCACCAATGAGCGCGTCGGCCTCACCGGTGGCAACACGAATGGCGCTGATATCGCTCGGGGTGTTGGCCAACCGCAGGTGGATATGCACAGCGCCGCCCTTCTGGGCGAGGCCTGCCATCTCCATCATACCGGCACCCTTGCCGTCGATCTGCGCCGCCTGCGCCAGAACCGCACCGATGGTGACGACACCCGTGCCGCCCACGCCGGTGACAACCACATTCCATGTGCCGTTGATCTTGGGCAATTCGGGCGCAGGCAGGTCCGGCAGGTCAAGCGATGTTGTCGCTGCTTTCTTCACCTGCGCGCCTTCCAAGGTTACGAAAGACGGGCAAAACCCTTTGAGACAAGAGAAATCCTTGTTGCAGGACGACTGATCAATCGCCCGCTTGCGGCCCAATTCGGTTTCCTTGGGCACGATGGACACGCAGTTCGACTGCACCCCGCAATCGCCGCAGCCTTCGCAGACATCGGTGTTGATGAACACGCGCTTGTCCGGGTCGGGAAACTGGCCCCGCTTGCGGCGGCGGCGTTTTTCTGCAGCGCAGGTCTGGATATAGACAATGGCGCTGACACCTTCGGTCTTTGCAAACTTCGCCTGAACGGTTTGCAAATCCGCGCGTTCCGCAAATTCAATGCCTTGCGGGAAGGAGTTGAGGTCCACATCCTCTTTCTCGTCATAGACGACCGCAAGGTGCTTGACCCCCATCGCTTTCAGTTCCGACGCGATCTGCTGCGGTGACAACCCACCGTCATTCTTCTGACCGCCGGTCATGGCGACGGCATCATTGAAGAGGATCTTGTAGGTGATCGTCGTCCCCGCCGCGATGGCCGCGCGGATCGCCTGCACGCCTGAGTGGTTGTAGGTGCCATCGCCGATGTTCTGGAACACATGTGGGGTCTTCGAGAACAGCGACTCCCCGATCCAGTTGGCCCCCTCAGCCCCCATATGGGTAAAACCCAAAGTCTCGCGGTCCATCCACTGAACCATGTAGTGACAGCCGATCCCGGCATAGGCGCGGCTGCCCTCGGGCACTTTGGTGGAGCTGTTATGTGGACAGCCCGAACAGAAATACGGCAGGCGCGCTGCGATCTCTTTCGCGTTGTCGGCTTTCTTCGCCTCATCAATGGCTTGCATCCCGGCCTTGATGCGATCTGTGTCGCGGCCCTCTTCGATCAGGATCCCACCAAGCTTTTCCGCGATCAGGATCGGATCAAGTGCGCCGCGCGTCGGGAACAGTTCTTCACGGTGAAGACCACCCGCACCGCCCTTGTACCAGCCATAGACTCGGACACGGTTGTCGTCGAAAAGCGCCTCCTTGATCTGGACCTCGATCAGCTTGCGCTTTTCCTCGACCACGACGATCAGTTCCAGCCCTTCGGCCCAATCGTGAAACCCGCGCATGTCCAGCGGCCATGTCTGGCCGATCTTGTAGGTGGTGATGCCCAAACGCGCGGCCTCGGCCGCGTCGATACCCAGCAGCGACAGTGCATGAACAAGGTCGAGCCAGTTCTTGCCCGCCGCGACGAACCCGATCTTCGCCCCCGGCTTACCCCAGATCCGTTTGTCCATCTTGTTGGCATGGGAAAACGCCTCGGCGGCAAAGCGTTTGTGGTCGATCATCCGCGCCTCTTGTGCGTGCGGCGTATCGACAAGGCGGATGTTCAAACCGCCTTCGGGCATGTCGAATTCTGGCACCACGAAAGACATCCGGTCCGGGCGACCATCGACGACCGAGGTCACCTCGACCGTGTCCTTCATGGTCTTGAGACCCACCCAAAGACCCGAAAACCGCGACAGGGCAAAGCCATAGAGGCCGTAATCGAGAATTTCCTGCACGCCCGCAGGCGACACCACGGGCATGTAGGCGTCGATCATCGCCCATTCCGACTGGTGCAGCACGGTCGAGGATTTGCCCGTGTGGTCATCCCCCATTGCCATCAGCACACCGCCATGGGGTGACGTGCCCGCCATATTGGCGTGCTTCATCGCGTCGCCAGACCGGTCCACCCCCGGCCCTTTGCCATACCATAGGCCAAAGACACCGTCATAGCGTCCTTCTCCGCGCAACTCGGCCTGCTGCGCGCCCCAAAGGGCTGTAACGGCCAGGTCTTCGTTCAACCCTTCCTTGAAGGTCACATCCGCTGCTTTGAGGAAGCGCTCGGCCCGGTGCATCTGCATGTCAACCGCACCAAGAGGCGAGCCGCGATAGCCGGTGACATATCCTGCGGTGTTCAGCCCTGCAGCCGTGTCGCGAGCCTTTTGCATCAGCATCAAGCGCACCAATGCCTGGGTGCCATTCAGAAGCACCGGCGATTTTGAAAGATCGAACCGATCGTTCAGAGTGATCTCGGCTTTGGTCATTTGACGCCTCCCCGCGTGAAATGTGCCTATAGATTAACACAAATTTAGGTCACAATTGCTGACCTTACCACAAAATTCTTTTGAAATTTCAGTGTTACGTGAAGTTGTCATTCATATAACGACTTATGTCATGTAAACCGCTTCTGACGATTGAAAGAGTAAGCAATGGACTGGGACAAGCTCAGAATATTTCACGCGGTTGCCGATGCGGGCAGTCTGACCCATGCCGGGGACACGCTGCACCTGTCTCAATCCGCCGTGTCCCGGCAGATTCGGGCACTTGAGGAATTGCTGAACACGGTTCTGTTTCACCGCCATGCGCGGGGACTGATTCTGACCGAACAGGGTGAATTGCTGTTCGACGCGACCCGGTCGATGAACAAACGCATCGAAGCGGCCACCGCGCGCATCCGCGACAGCGAAGAAGAAGTGTTCGGCGAATTGCGCGTCACCACGACCATCGGGTTCGGGTCGCTCTGGCTCGCACCACGTCTGCCCAAGCTCTACGAAAAATACCCCGATCTGAACATCGACCTGATGCTGGAAGAGCGGGTGCTCGATCTGCCGATGCGCGAAGCGGATGTGGCGGTGCGGATGAAGGAACCGAGCCAAGCCGACCTTATTCGCAAGAAACTGATGTCGATCCGCATGCGGCTCTATGCGTCGCCGGAATACCTTGCCCAGAACGGCACGCCGGAAACGATGGAGGACATGGCCCATCACCGGCTGATCTGCCAAAATCCGCGTGCGGCACAGGTCAGCGCCGGCATGATCATGGTTCAGCAACTTTTGACCCATGACATCAAGTCGACCCTGACAGTGAACAACTACTTCGGCGTGCTGCAATCTGTGCTGTCCGGCCTCGGCATCGGCGTCTTGCCGGATTACATCATCGAGGACTTCCCGACGATACGGCGGGTTCTGACGGATGTGGAATTGGGTGAAGTGCCTGTTTTTCTTGCGTATCCGGAAGAGCTTCGACAATCCAAGCGCATTGCTGCCTTCCGGGATTTCGTGCAGGAAGAGATTTTCACGCACCGTCAGACCCGCAAGGCAATAGAGGCCGAGAGATCCACGAATGTGTGACCCATGCGCCTCACGCATAGCGGGAATGACACAGGCACCGGGCTATCCCTCTTGTCATGCAACGGAACGCTGACATATTTAGCAGTTATGAGATGGGACGCTGTATTGCGCATCATTTTCATACCTCCCTGTTGGACTTCGGCCGAGCTTATGCTCGGCCTTTTTTTTGCGCGTATTCGAAAGGGCAGATCGAATGACAGGTGACAGAACGCACAGCTGCACGTGCGGAACCATGCGCTGGCGCATTGCGCACGCGGCCCGCGGAACGCACCTTGTTTGCTATTGCGAGGATTGTCAGACCGCTGCGCGGTTCCTGAAGCACCAGACCACGCGACTTGATTCCGACGGTGGGACCGAGATTTTTCAAACCCTGCCCATGCATTTCGAATTTCTTGACGGTCGCGACCATCTGGCCGTTCTCAGGCTTGGCCCCAAAGGGCTGTTGCGCTGGCATGCCGGGTGCTGTGGAACGCCGATCGCCAATACCTTGCCCACCCCAAAGCTGCCATTTGTCGGTGCGATTGTTCCACCCGGCGTGGATGGATATGGCCCCATCACCGCCCTTGTGAACACTGCCCCCGCCGCGCGACCGATCAGGGAAACCGGCGTCCTCGGCGCGCATCTGTCGATTATCGGTCGGATTCTGCGCGCGCGGCTTTCCGGCAAAGGCAAATCACCCTTCTTTGACGATGACGGCACACCCGTCGTCGTGCCTCGTGTGTTGAGTCTGCAAGACCGCAACGCCGCGCGTCCGAATTGAAGACAGGGCTGACCTGCCCTTGTCTTCGGCAAGAGCACACCCGGCCGCGAATACTCTACGGGTCTTTTCACCACCCCCGGTTTCGCCTAAACCGCCGCAATCTGCGCAACCCATGGGGACATCCGGATGCAAGACCCAGCCATCACCGAAGAGATCATTGCGGCCCACGGCATCAATGCCGAGGAATATGCCGAGATCCTGCGGATCATGAATCGCGAACCCACGTTTACTGAACTGGGCATCTTTTCCGCGATGTGGAACGAACACTGTTCCTACAAGTCCTCCAAGAAATGGCTGCGCACCCTGCCGACCACCGGGCCTCAGGTGATCTGCGGCCCCGGCGAAAACGCGGGTGTGGTGGATATCGGCGACGGTCAGGCGGTTGTCTTCAAGATGGAAAGCCACAACCACCCCTCCTACATCGAGCCCTATCAAGGTGCCGCAACCGGTGTCGGTGGCATCCTGCGCGACGTGTTCACCATGGGCGCACGGCCTATTGCTGCGATGAATGCGCTCAGCTTCGGCGAAAAGGACCATCCCAAGACACGTCAGCTTGTGCATGGCGTGGTCGAAGGGATCGGCGGCTACGGCAACTGCTTTGGCGTGCCCACCGTGGGCGGCGAGGTACGCTTCCACCGGGCCTATAATGGCAATTGCCTTGTAAACGCCTTTGCCGCCGGTCTCGCCGATGCGGACAAGATTTTCTACTCGGCCGCCAGCGGCGTGGGTCGTCCAGTGGTGTATCTGGGTGCCAAGACCGGCCGCGATGGTGTGGGTGGTGCCACTATGGCGTCGGCGGAGTTCGATGACACGATCGAAGAAAAACGCCCCACCGTTCAGGTGGGTGACCCGTTCACCGAAAAGCGCTTGATGGAAGCCTGCCTTGAGCTGATGCAGACAGGTGCGGTGATCTCGATTCAGGACATGGGCGCGGCTGGCCTCACCTGCTCCGCCGTTGAGATGGGCGACAAGGGCAAGCTGGGCATCCGGCTTGATCTGGAAAAGGTGCCGCAGCGCGAGGTGAACATGACCGCCTACGAGATGATGCTGTCGGAATCCCAAGAACGGATGCTCATGGTGCTCGACCCCGCGAAAGAGGCCGAAGCCCGCGCGGTGTTTGAGAAGTGGGACCTCGATTTCGCCATCGTCGGCGAAACCATCGCTGAGGATCGGTTCCTGATCGTGCACAATGGCGACATCAAAGCGGACCTGCCGCTGTCGCGTCTTTCGTCCTCTGCCCCGGAATATGACCGCCCTTGGGTGCCGTCCGCAGCCCCTGCGGCGCTGGACGACGTACCCGCAGTCGATTCCATTGACGCTTTGAAGGCGTTGATCGGGAGCCCGAACTACTGCGCCCGCAACTGGGTGTTCGAACAGTATGACAGCATGGTCATGGCTGACACTGTCGAAGGCCCCGGCTGGGGCGCGGGAGTGATCCGCGTACATGGCACCGACAAGATGCTGGCCTTCACCTCGGACGTGACGCCACGCTACGTCAAGGCGAACCCGGTCGAAGGCGGCAAACAGGCGGTGGCCGAGGCGTTCCGCAATCTTTGCGCGGTTGGAGCTAAGCCGCTGGCGACCACCGACAACCTGAATTTCGGCAACCCGGAAAAGCCCGAGATCATGGGTCAGTTTGTCGGAGCGCTGCAAGGCATTGGCGGCGCCTGCGAGGCGCTGGACATGCCCATCGTGTCCGGCAACGTGTCGCTTTACAACGAAACCGATGGTCAGGCGATCCTGCCCACCCCGACGATTGGTGCGGTGGGTCTTATCGCGGCCGGCGAAGAGCCGATCCTGGGCCGCGCCCGCGACGGGCATGTGGCGCTGGTCGTCGGCGAAACACAGGGCCATCTTGGCCAGTCCGCGCTGCTCTATGAAGTGTTCAACCGCGAAGACGGCGATGCACCTGCGGTCGACCTGATTGCCGAGCGTCGAAACGGCGATTTCATCCGCGACAATCGCGATCTGATCAAGGCCTGCACTGATCTCTCCGATGGCGGTCTGGCCCTTGCCGCGTTCGAGATGGCCAGCGGGTCGGACGTTGGTGTCGTGATCGACGAGACCGATCAGGCCAAGCTCTTCGGCGAGGATCAGGGCCGTTACCTTGTGGCCTGCAATTTCGACCAAGCCGAGGCGCTGGTGGTAGCCGCAGGACAGGCCGGTGTGCCGATTGCCACGGTCGGCCGCTTTACCGGCGACACGGTGAAACTGGGTGGATCGGACGCGCCGTTGGCGGAATTGGTGGCTTTGCACAAAGGTGCCTTTGCCGGGCATTTTGCCTGAGGTGACACCCAACCGGGAGGGGCTATGAAACTCGAATTCCATCACGTCAATTACGTCTCGAAAGACGTTGACAAGATGCACTATTTCTACACCCGCGTGCTGGGATTGGGAGACATCCCGCAAGAGAATTTCCCGCGCACCGAAGCGACCGGCGATCGCGGGTTTGACGGCAAGATCCGCTTTGCCACGGATGGTCAGGTGCAGATGCATCTGGCCGAGCGCGACTTGACAGTGGCGTTCAAGAACGGTCAGGTCATCAATCCGGTGGACCGCGGCCATATCGCCTTTCGCACTGACGATCTGGCCGCGTTTTTGGCCATTCTCGATGAGCAGGGAATCCCCTATTCGGATTACGGAACGGCCTTTGCCAAGGAGTGGCATCAGGTGTTTTTCCAAGACCCGGAAGGCAACGTGATCGAAGTGCACCAGCAGGTGGGTTAGGCGGCACACGCGTCGACGCGTGTGGGCTTTCCGTCGACGGAAAGCCGCCCTGCCCCTAGAGCATGTTCATCAGACGGGCTTTTTCACCCGGATCATCGGGACGTGAAATCGCCTTCGCCAGTTCTTCCAAGGACTGGATCGAATGACCCGCCCGAAAGCTGTCCACATGCGGCAGCATCGCGCGGATGCCTGTCGCCTTGGGCGCAAACCCGTCCCAGCGCAAGAGCGGGTTCAGCCAGATCAGACGGCGCGAGGACAGGTGCAAGCGCTCCATCTCTTTCTCGAGCGCACCCGCATCGTCGCGGTCCAGCCCATCGGTGATCAGCAGCACGACCGCGCCCTGCCCCATTACCCGGCGCGACCAGTCGCGGTTGAAGGCGTGCAGGCACTGACCGATCCGTGTGCCTCCCTCCCAATCCTGCGCCTCGGCCCCCGCCGCCTTGAGTGCCGCATCCACGTCGCGGGTCGCCAGATGGCGGGTGATGTTGGTCAGGCGGGTGCCGAAGGTGAAGGCATGGACCTTGGCCCAGCCTGCGCCTTTCTCATTAGCGACGGCGTGCAGAAAGTGCAGCACCATGCGGGAATACTGGCTCATGGAGCCGGAGATATCGCAGAGGACCACAAGATTGGGCCAGCGCGGGCGCGGTGTTTTGCGGGAGATGGCGCGGATTTCTCCGCCCTGCCGCATGGATTTCATCAGCGTGCGCCGGTAATCCGCCTGTTTGCCCAGCACCGAGGCCTTGCCCCGCCGCGACGGGATCGGCTTTACCGGCAGGGTCAGGCGGGCCAACATGCGTTTGGCCTCAGCCACTTCTGCGGTGCTCATTTGTTCGAAATCGAGCGTGCGCAGCTTTTCCTCGGCGCTCATGGTAAGCGTCGATTTGATCTCGATCTCGGTGCCTTCCTCGGATTGTTCATTCTCCGGAATTTCTGGCAGCAGATCGTCCAGCAACGCCTGCGCCGCGCGTTTTTCGCCTGAGGCTGCGGATTTCTCCTCCTGCACACCGCGGATCGCGGGCAGCATGAAGGACATCATGTGTTCCAGATAACGCGGATCCCGCCAGTAGAGCCGGAACACCTGAGCAAAGATCACCCGGTGTTCGGGGCGGTTCACGAAACAGGCGTGCAGCGTCCAGAAGAAGTCCATCCGTTCGGTGAAGCCCGCCGCCTCCACAGCGCGGATGGCGTCGATCACCCGACCCGGCCCGATGGGCAGACCCGCCCGACGCAGGGCGCGGGCGAAATGGATGATGTTCTGCGCCAGTCGGGGATTGTCGGGCAGTTCGAGGGGAATGTATTCGGCCATTACATGGCCGACCGGGGGCGCTGCCCCCTCTCCTGCGCTGCGCGCGTTCGGCACTGACATCTGTCCACTGGACAGATGTCCGGGCGCGCCTCACCCCCCAGCATATTTCTGAAAAGAAGAAGCATCATGCCGGCTCGAGCGTTGCCTTGGCCTCATCGAGCAGGCGTTTGGCCTCGGAGCCCTGCAGTTTCTGGATGTCGTCCTGGTATTTCAGAATGGCTCCAAGCGTGTCCGAGATCACTTCTGGCGACAGGTCGATCACGTCGAGCGCCAGAAGGCATTTGGCCCAGTCGATGGTTTCTGCCACACCCGGTTTCTTGAAGATGTCCTCGGTCCGGAGGCGCTGCACAAAGGCCACGATTTCGCGGCTGAGCGTGGCCGAGGCCTCAGGCGCGCGGGCATGGAGAATGTCGAGTTCGCGTTGGAAATCAGGGTAGTCGACCCAGTGATAGAGGCAGCGGCGCTTGAGCGCATCATGCACTTCGCGCGTGCGGTTGGAGGTCAGGATCACGATGGGCGGTTCGGGTGCGGTGATCGTTCCCATCTCGGGGATCGTCACCTGGAAGTCGCTGAGGGCTTCGAGCAGGAACGCCTCGAACGGCTCGTCCGTGCGGTCCAATTCATCGATCAACAGCACCGGCGCGCCATTTGCATCAGGTCGCATCGCCTCGAGCAAGGGGCGTTCCACAAGGAAATCCGGGCCGAAGAGTTCGCGCTGCAGCATCTCACGGTCGGCATTGCCTGCGGCCTCAGCCGTGCGGATGGCGATCATCTGCGCTGGGAAGTTCCATTCGTAGACCGCGCTGGAGGCATCAAGCCCTTCGTAGCATTGGAGGCGGATCAGCTTGCGGCCCAGTGAGGCCGCGAGCGCCTTTGCGATCTCGGTCTTGCCGACGCCTGCTTCCCCCTCCAGAAACAGCGGTCGGCCCAGTTTCAGCGACAGGAACACAACGGTGGCCAGCGCCCGTCCACAGACATAGCCAGTCTCGGCCAGCATGGATTGAACGGCGTCGATACTTTCGGGTGTCTGCATGGGGTGCTCCTCTGTCACAGGCCTTGCTGCCCTGCGCGCGCCCCGGAGGTCAATAGCGCCAAGGTCGCACGTGACGCGGTGGAATTGACGCCTCCGGCGCGACCTGACACAGTTAGCGCATTGATTTTCCTCAGCGCAGGCCTGTGTTTTCGTGTCCATCACCGCCGTTCTCTGTGTCCGCAACGAGGCGGCGTTTCTGCTGGATTGGCTGGCGTGGCACCGTAGCGTTGGGGTCACGGATTTCGTCGTCGTGTCGAACGAGTGTGAGGACGGCACCGATACGATGCTGGACCGACTGGAGGCGTTGGGCTGGCTGACCCATATTCGCAACGCCCCCCCCTATGGCAACGGCGGCATCCAGTTCAGTGGGCTGAAGCTGGCGAACAAGTGTGATGCCGTGAAAGAGACCGATTGGCTGGTGACGCTGGATATCGACGAATTCGTCAACGTCCATGTGGGTGATCGCACCCTGCCAGCTTTGATCCATGCCCTGCCCGATGCGACGGCGATCACGCTCACCTGGCGCAATTTCGGCAATGCGGGTGTAGTGGCCTATGAAGACGCGCCGGTGCCGCTGCAGTTCACCCGCGCCGGGCCGCGCCCGTTGCATTGGCCCTGGCGGGCGTCGATGTTCAAGACGCTTTATCGCAATGACCGCACCTACCGAAACCTTGGTGTGCACCGTCCGCGCAACCCAGTAGACGCGCGCCTGCCGGAGGCGCAGTGGTTTGATGGCGAGGGCCGCGCCCTGCCCCCCGAAATGGCGTCGGGGCGCATCTTTTCCGATTATCGCCTGCCGCAGCACGGCTTGGTGCAGCTCAATCATTACCCTCTTGGTTCGGTGGAAAGCTACGTGCTCAAGGCAGATCGTGGGCGTGCCGTGCACAGCGCGGACCGGCTTGGCTTGGATTACTGGGTGGAGCGTAATCTCAACACCGGAGAGGACCGCTCTGCGCTGCCGCTGTGGGACCGCGTGCAGCCGATACGCACCGCGTTGGGCGCGGATCCCGAGCTTTCTGCCTTGCACGACACCTCTGTGGCCTGGCGCAAGGCGCGGTTTCGCACGCTGCTCGATCAGGATGTGTATCGAGACCTGTATGGGCGGCTTATGATGACCCCATCGTCTTCTCCGCTGCCTGAGGCCGTCGCCCGACTGCTGATCGACTTTGCACAAAACACTCCGGTCAGCGGTGAGGAAACACCATAGACTCCCCCGTATTTCGGCTCAATTCTGCCCAAATCCTTGATTAATCCTTTCGTCAAACAAAGACCTGTCAACAGGCACGAGACAATGAGGACATGTGGACCATGCAGGACGGAACCGATCCATACACGCTTTCCTTGAGCGAACTCAGCCCTGCGCAGTGGCTGGAGGAGATGCGCGAGATCGGTGAGTCCTTTGGCTTTTTCGAACCGCTGGGTCCTCGCCACAATGCAGTCTTTGTCGAAAAAGGCGACACTCTGCTGGTCAGTTTCGAATCCCTGCCTGCGATTTAGGCCCTGTCCGAAGACGGTCGACCTATCGGTTTCGATTTGGCACAGTCCCATGACTGGTCCTGCCTCACCGTGATCTGCAATCGCGACACCTGGTTCCGCGAGGATGAGGTCTACGGCTTTTTCGACCAAATGACCGATGACGGGTTCTTCGACGATTTCGAGCAGGTGATCTTTTTCGGTGCAGGCCCTTGCGGTTACGCGGCCTGCGCGTTTTCGGTCGCATCGCCCGGTGCGACGGTCATTGCGCTTGAGCCGCAAGCCACGCTCGACCCGCGCGTCACCGAATGGGACGACCGCTTTACGCATATGCGCCGGACCGATTTCACTGAGCGGTACGGCTATGCCCCCGACATGCTCGACGGCGCAAAGGACACCTATGTGATCTATGACCCGAGCGACCGCCTTGGCGCGATGCATGCTGCCCTGTTCGAGCGCTCTGGCGTGACGCGCTTCCGCGCCCGGCATCTGGGTGGCGGCATGCAGCTGAACCTGATGGAAATGGGTGTGATCGAGGACCTTGTCGCCGCCGCAGCGCAGGGCACGCTCGACACCAACCTTTTCGCCAAGATGTACCGCGCGCGCCGAACCCATGCGCCGTACTGCAAAAAGCTGTTCGCGACGGTCGAACAGCTTGATCGCCCTCGGCTTGCCGAAGCCGCCTGCGCCTATATCGCGGGGCATTTCGGAGCACCGCGATACCGGCGCAAACTCAAGGCGCTGCGACAGGCCCTTGCCACCGATACCGAAGATACGGCGGACGACGGAGCTAAGCTCTAGCCTAGACGCGGTCTGCATGCTACGCGGCAGGCATGACAAATACGCTTACGATCCGCACCCCCGACGACTGGCACCTGCACTTGCGCGATGGCGCAATGCTGCGTGCCGTGGCTCCTGAAACCGCACGGCATTTTGCCCGCGCGATCATCATGCCGAACCTTGTTCCCCCCGTTGTCACAGGTGCGGAGGCTGCTGCGTACCGGGAGCGCATTCTGGCGGCACTTCCGGAGGGATCGGGATTCACGCCTCTGATGACCCTATACCTGACGGAAGCGACCGACCCGGACGACCTTGCGCGCGCCCATGCCGACGGGTTGATCACCGCGGTCAAGCTGTATCCGGCAGGCGCCACGACAAACTCGTCCTCGGGTGTGACCAATTTCGACAAGGTGCGCCCCGTGCTGGAAAAGATGGCCGAGATCGGCTGTCCGCTTTGTGTGCATGGCGAAGTGGTCAACAGCGAGATCGACATCTTCGACCGCGAGGCGGTGTTCATCGAGCGGGTGCTGGATCCGATCCGTCGGGCGACACCCGGTCTGCGCGTGGTGATGGAGCACATCACAACGATGCAGGGCGTGGAATACGCCTCCGAAGGGGGGCCTGACCTGGGAGCCACGATCACCACGCATCATCTGGTGATCAATCGCAACCACATCCTCGCCGGAGGAATCAAACCGCATTATTACTGTCTGCCCGTGGCCAAACGCGAAGAACACCGGCTTGCCCTGCGCCGCGCCGCGACCAGCGGCGATCCGACGTTTTTCCTTGGCACTGACAGTGCACCGCATACGGATGCCAACAAGTTGCTGCCTTGCGGCTGTGCTGGCTGTTTCACCGCGACCAATACGCTGTCCATTCTTGCAGAAGTGTTCGAAGAGGACGGCGCGCTTGACCGGTTGGAGGCGTTTACCAGCCTGAACGGTCCGGGTTTCTACGGCTTACGGCCCAACGACGACACGATCACCCTGACCAAGGGCGAACCTGTCAACTATCCTAGCCAAATCGAAACGGATGATGGTCCGGTTACGGTTTTCGATCCGATGATGCCGCTGCATTGGCGGGTCGGCGCGTAAGATCAAAGCGGTTTTGCTACCCTAGGATCACGCGCGCTAAGGCGAAGGCGCGTGACTGTGGCTCGCCAGAACCGAAGGTGAGCCTGCCCAAAAAGCGCACAAAACACAGGCGACGCGCTCTGTGCCGCCAATTTATTTGGCAGGATGCCACTAAAGCAGTTTGAAGTTGACCAGCGCTTACGACTTTGGTCGCACATGCCCTATCCTAGTTTCGGGAGGTCATATGCGAAAGGGCTTCCCGATGGAGCTATTGTTGGATGCATTGCTTGAATGGATTGGCGATCACTCGAGCTACGATACCCAAAACGTGCCGCACCCAATCGTGCTGCAACTGAGTCCTGAAGAGCTTACCCGGGAATTTTACACCGGCGTCGCGCATTTGATGCCGGACGATGGCGTCGACGAACGGATCAACGCGCTTTATGCCGCCACTGATGGGCCACATGGCACGATTTATCTGCTCTCGGCACATCAGTACGACGAGTCCGAATTTTTCGACCAGCCGATGGACAATCCTCTTTGGCGCGAAGTGCTGCTGCATGAATTGGTGCACCATGTGCAGTGGCAAAGCGGTGACGCCGAACAGTGGCAATGCGCGGCGCAGGGCGAGTTCGAGGCATATATGCTTGGTGGTCGGTATCTGAGGCAACTTGCAGTCGCCGATCCGATGCCCAACCGGAATTTCTGGGGCATGATTTACAGCCGCTGCTGAACGTTCCGACCACACAAATTCCAGTTCTCCCTCAAGTGCTTGGATTCGTCGCACTTGACGCGAGGGAATCAGCGATTCTGCCCAAAATCCAACCAATCGCCCCATCTTTGCGCGATTGCGGACAGTGGCAATTCCATGCCGATCTGCCCTCAACCATCTGAAAAATAGAGAATTACCGCCTGTTTGTGCGGCTATGTCGTCACATGTCTAATGTGTAAACTTAAGATTACAATTGCCAGTGTCAGTTTTTTATTACACACTTGTCCCAAATATACTTACAGAGGTTTCAGATCGGCTCTCTAGGGGTGCAGGCCGATCGACAAGGGCACGCCGCCCACGTCCATAGCGCTCCGCAACCAACTCGAACCAACCCGAAGAAGGAGTTCAAAATGTCTGCAGACGACGAAGGCAAGGTCTGGCCGACCGGTTTGACCTTGAAGGAAGCTGAGGAAGTCCACAGCTACCTAATTGATGGAACGCGCGTATTCGGTGCAATCGCACTGGTCGCGCATTTTCTGGTCGCGGTGTCCACACCGTGGCTCGGATAAGGGGGTCACAGCATGAATAACGCAAAAATGTGGCTCGTTGTCCCACCTGCGGTGGGCGTTCCTGTCTTCCTTGGCGCGGTTGCCGTTGGATCCTTTGCAGTGCACGTCGCTGTTCTCAGCAACACCTCGTGGGTTGCTGATTTCCTGTCTGGTCAGGAACTGGGTTCCGGTGACATGGCAGCGGCGACGATGCTTGCCCCCGAGGCGAACACCGCGAAAGCCAGCTATGTGGTTCCCCAGACGGATGGCAGCCTCGCTGTAACCATCATTCTGCCCGACGGCACATCAACCCAAGCGTTGATCCAACCGTCACAGTTGCAACCGCAGCTGTAACCGCATCTCAGCAATGTGGACCCGGCCCTTGGTGTCGGGCCCACATTCCCCGGATTTCAGCCGCACGTCGTGTGTGTTCTGCGCTGCGGCTTTGAAAAAGGTGCTCCGGAATGTTCGACTACCGTCGCATCGTTCTGCACAGACTGGCGACCATAGGCCCGCGCTATCTGCCTTTCGCAGATGTCGCGTCGGACTCTGTTCCCCTGTCGCGCCTGCTGCGTCTGTCCCTGTTTCAGGTGACCGTCGGAATGGCGCTGGTTCTGCTGGTCGGAACCCTGAACCGTGTGATGATTGTCGAATTGTCCGTTCCGGCGAGCCTTGTCGGCACGATGCTGGCCCTGCCCATCATCTTTGCCCCCTTCCGTGCATTGATCGGCTTCAAATCCGATGTGCACAAATCCGCATTGGGACTGCGACGCCTCCCCTATATCTGGAAAGGCACGCTGTACCAATTCGGTGGCTTTGCCATCATGCCCTTCGCCCTGCTGGTCCTCTCCGGCTATGGCGAGGCCTTCGATGCCCCGCTTTGGATCGGGTACAGTTCCGCCGGACTGTCCTTCCTCCTGGTCGGTGCGGGCGTGCACATGGTGCAGACCGTAGGCCTCGCCTTGGCGACGGATCTCGTGGACGAAGCAGATCAGCCCAAAGTGGTTGGCCTGATGTATGTCATGCTCTTGTTCGGCATGGTGCTCAGTGCGATCATCTACGGCACTCTGCTTGAGAACTATTCCCCGGGTCGATTGATCCAGGTGATCCAAGGCACGGCGGTTGTGACTGTCGCGCTGAACTTCCTTGCCATGTGGAAACAAGAAGCCCGCGACCGCGTCCGTGCGCAGGCCATGGCTGCAGCGCCCGACATCGCGTTTCGCGACGCATGGGCACAACTCATGCAGAACGCAGGTATGTTGCGTTTGTTGATCGTCATTGCCCTTGGCACCTTCGGCTTCGGCATGGCGGATGTTCTGCTTGAACCCTATGGCGGCGAAGCGCTTGGCCTTTCGGTCGCCAGCACAACCAAGCTGACTGCGCTTCTGGCAGGTGGCACGCTGCTTGGCTTCGGGATCGCCTCCCGCACGCTGAGCAATGGCGGCCTGCCGTCTGCGACTTCGCTGACAGGGGCGCTGATCGGCATTCCCGGCTTTGCCGCAATCATCTTCTCGGCCTATGGCGGTGGAACACCGGCCTTCCTTGTCGGAACGCTGATGATCGGTATTGGTGCGGGACTTTTCGGCCATTCGACACTCACGGCCACAATGCGCGCTGCTCCCAAGGAAAAGATCGGCCTTGCACTCGGGGCATGGGGCAGCGTGCAGGCCACAGCCGCCGGCATCGGAATGGCCCTCGCGGGTTGGGTCCGCGATCTGATTGTTGCCATGCCTTCTGACGGGAATGGTCTTTCGGTCGAAACACCCTACAATGTAGTTTTCTCGATGGAGATGGTGTTCCTTGTGATAGCCGTTCTCCTGATTTTCCCGCTCGCGGGCCGGGGTGACCTGACACGGGCCACACGTGCTGCAGCACCAACGCAATCCAACCCGGTGGAGGCACCATGACGACGATTATCACTCGGTACTTCGACAGCGCAGATCAGGCACAGTCCGCGAAACGCGAACTCATCTACGCCCATAAGGTGTCTCCGGACATCATTCGTATCTACCAGGACCCCAAAGACCTGTCCGAACGCCTGCAAAAGGCTGATGTGTTGCCCGACACCGCCAAAGCCTATGCGACACGTATGTCGCCCGGCGGGGCCGTCCTCATGGTGCGGGGCAAGTACAAACCACTGGGTGTGGCCAAGATCGCCCGCACTGTCGCCGCCCAGTATGGCGCGGTCGATATGGGCGACCTCAATCAGGATGTCTTCGTCAAGGACCCGCATGGCCGCGGACTGAGCGTTCTCAGCGATCACCCCTACATGCTGAGCCGCCGCAAGGATCCGTCTGACACGAATTATCATATGGCCGACTGGCCGATCCCGCTGATCAGCCGTCGTAAGCCTTACGATGACATGGTGATCGAGCGTCATGGTCGGATGGCGAACTGGCCCTTTGGATTGCTCAGCAAGCGCAAGCCGTTTACCGGTTCGATCTTTCCGCGTCATGCCAGAATGGCCTCGTTCCCGATTGGCCTGATCAGCCGTCGCAAGCCGTTCACCGGTTCCATCTTCCCGCGTCATGCGCGGATGGCGAACTTCCCGATCCCGCTGATCAGCCGTCGCAAGCCCTGGGATCGGTTTGCTTTCCCACGTCATATGCGCATGGCGAACTGGCCCTTCCCGCACCTCATCAATGGAAAGCAGGGCACAAACTCGCTTGTGCCGGGTCATAAATACATGGCCAAGTTCCCGTTTGATCACCTCGTTCCGGGCCACAAATACATGGCGAAATTCCCGTTCGCCCATATCGTCCCGGGTCACAAGTACATGGCGAAATTCCCGTTTGCCCACATCGTGCCAGGCCACAAACACATGGCGAAATTCCCGTTCGGCCACATCGTGCCCGGCCACAAACACATGGCGAAATTCCCGTTCGATCACATCGTCCCGGGTCACAAATACATGGCAAACTGGATTCTGCCGCATACCAAGGTAAAGGACTGACAGATTTGGCCGGAGTCGCGAGACTTCGGCCTTTTCCCATCGCTGCAGCCCTTTTCCTGCCACCCGAAACCGGATAAAGCGGCGCAAAGACTAGGAGTGCCGCGATGATCCCTGCAAGCCATCCTCCAAAAGATGAAATTGCCCGCCTGACGGCGCGGATGCTGCTGGAAATCGGCGCTGTGAATTTCCGCCCGGATGATCCGTTCATCCTCGCGTCCGGCCTGCCCTCGGCCACCTACATCGACTGCCGCAAGCTGATCTCGTTCCCGCGCATCCGCTCGACGCTCATGGATTTTCTGACCGTCACGGTGATGCGCGACGCCGGGTTCGAGGCATTCGACAACATCGCAGGCGGAGAAACGGCAGGTATCCCGTTTGCAGCCCTCGTGGCCGAACGCATGGCGCTGCCCATGACCTATGTGCGTAAAAAGCCCAAAGGATACGGTCGGAATGCCCGCATTGAAGGGGCCATGACCGAAGGACAGCGCGTGCTGTTGGTCGAAGACCTGACCACCGATGGCGGATCAAAGCTGAGCTTTGTCGACGCAATCCGTGAAACCGGGGCCACCTGTGGCCACACCGCAGTGATCTTTTACTACGACATCTTCCCGGAAACGACGAAGACACTGGGCGATCACGGCGTCCAGCTGCACCATCTCTGCACATGGTGGGACGTGTTGGCAGAGGCTCGTGCGCAGGGAGCCTTCGACGACGCGACACTGACCGAGGTCGAGGCGTTCCTCAAAGCACCCCGCGCGTGGCAGGACGCCCGGAGGTAAGATCGCTGTAGATCGGGCAGCCAAGCGTCTGGCGCAGCGCTCCGATCAGGTCATCCAGCGTTTCGGCATGAACATACATGCCCCCGGTTTCATCCGCGAGGCAGCGGGCAACCGGCTCTATCGTTGCATCAAGCGGTTGGTCCGGCCAAACGAAATGTTCGCCGCGTACACGAAAGCCGATGACATGCACCGTCATATCCGCACCGCGCGCCAAATCTGCGGCCAGCGCGCAAGGCGCCCCACCGCAGGTTTCCTTGCCATCGGTCACCAGAACGATCACACCCGGCTTGTGCGTGTAGTCAAGAACCGCAGCAGCCTGCGCAATGGCATCTGTCAACGGCGTCTCACCCTCGGGCTGCAGGCGGTCTACTTCTGAAATCATCCGGTCTGCAGCATCAGCTTCCGGGGTAAACCTCAGGCGCACGCTGTCGCAGCTTGACATGGCGCCGGGGCCGTAGGTGATCAAACCCATCCGTCGCATCGGTGCCACTTGGGGCATAACCGTGCGCATCGCCCGGCGGGCATCGAAAATGCGCGGTTCGTCCAGAAGGTTGAAGCCCATTTCAGCCATCGACCCGGAGCCATCAAAAACGACCATGGCGTCTTGCGTGCAGGCAGACTGGGCATGTGCTGGGGTGACCCCGATTCCGAAAGCAACCAAAGCGGATAGAATCGTTTTCATCTCTCGGTGCCTGTGAACCGTTGAGATCCGATCGTGACACATTCGAAACGCATTTGTAAACGCTGTGTAACAGACATCGCTGGCGACTTGCCGCGTGTTTCCTTGGCCACAGCGACTCGCCCACGCTACCAGATGTTGACGAAACACCCTCTGTTCGCGCAAGATAGAGAGCACACTCCCGCACACAGCTTATCCACAGGATATACATTTTGCCCTTCGCCGGACATATCGCTACCTCGGTCCCGGGAACAGTTGGGGGTGCTGCATGAACGAGATCACGACATTCAATCCCACCGGCGCCGAGATCCAAAACCCCGAAACCATGCCCCACTCGATCGAGGCCGAGCAGCAATTGCTTGGCGCGATTTTGACCAATAACGATGTGTTCGACCGCGTGGCATCAATCATCGGGCCGCAGCATTTTTTCGATCCGGTCCACGCACGGATCTACGAAATCGCGTCTGCCCGGATCGCCAAGAACAACCTTGCTTCACCCGTGACGCTGAAGGCCTTCATGGAAGATGACGAGGGTCTGAAAGAACTGGGCGGTCCCGCTTACCTCGCGCGATTGGCCGGGGCGGCGATCAGCTCGTTCGCGGTGCGCGACTATGCGCAGATGATTTACGATCTGGCCGTGCGCCGTGATCTGATCTCTCTTGGCCGCGACATCAGCGCAAAGGCCGCCAAGGTGGATGTGGCCTCCGAACCGCGCGAACAGATTGTCGAAGCCGAACAGGCGCTCTACAAGCTGGCCGAACAAGGGCGGAGCGACACCGGATTTCAAAGCTTTCTCAAAGCGGTAACAGACGCAGTTAATGTCGCCAACGCAGCGTACCAGCGCGAAGGCGGGCTTGCCGGTGTGTCGACCGGACTGGTTGATATGGACCGCAAGCTGGGTGGGCTGCACAAATCCGACCTTCTGATCCTTGCCGGTCGTCCGTCGATGGGGAAAACCTCGCTTGCAACGAATATCGCCTTCAACATCGCCAAAGCCTATCGCAAGGGCATTCGTCCCGATGGCACCGAAGGCACCGTCGAAGGGGGCGTTGTCGGTTTCTACTCTCTTGAAATGAGCGCCGAGCAGTTGGCCGCGCGGATTCTGTCAGAAGCGGCCGAAGTGCCGTCGGAGCAGATCCGCCGCGGCGACATGACAGAGACCGAATTCCGCCGCTTCGTGGATGCCGCCAAATCGCTCGAGGCCTGTCCTCTGTTCATCGACGACACGCCTGCCCTGCCAATCAGCCAACTTGCGGCCCGCGCCCGCCGCCTCAAGCGCACGCATGGCTTGGACGTGTTGATCATCGACTACCTTCAGCTGGTCAAGGGGACCGGCAAAGGCGAAAACCGCGTGAACGAGATTTCCGAGATTTCCCAGGGCCTCAAGGCAATTGCCAAGGAACTCGACATCCCCGTGATCGCGCTATCACAGCTGTCGCGCCAGGTGGAAAGCCGCGAAGACAAACGCCCGCAATTGTCCGACCTTCGGGAATCAGGCTCCATCGAACAGGACGCCGACGTGGTGATGTTCGTGTTCCGCGAGGAATACTACAAGGAACGCGAAAAACCCGGCGAGCACGAGTTGGAAAAGATGGCGGCGTGGCAAGAAGAAATGGAGCGCCTGCACGGTCGCGCTGAAGTCATCATCGGCAAGCAGCGACATGGCCCCATCGGCACCGTCGAACTCAGCTTCGAAGGTCGCTTCACGCGCTTTGGCAACCTTGTCAAACCGTGGCAGAACAACGCTGGCGACATGTAAGCAGCATCCACGGCACAGCACCGTCGTTACCAAAACCGCCGCAGTCCAAAGGCAAAGCACCCCAAGCGCTTTTTCACGCTTGACCGAAACCGCATAGATGCACAAACACCGCGCATGGCACAGTCTGTATTAACGATTGATCTGGGTGCGATTTGCGCCAACTGGCGGGCACTGGCCGCGATGAACGCGGGTGAGACCGCAGCCGTCGTGAAAGCCAATGCCTATGGGCTTGGCTCTGCGAAAGTCGCAAAGGCGCTGGCGACCGAAGGGGTCAGAACGTTCTTTGTGGCGCAAGCCGAAGAAGGCGTCATCGTGCGCGAGGCGCTTGGACCGGGTCCGACAATCTGCGTCTTCGGCGGGCATATGGAAGGCGATGCGCCTTTGCTGCGCGACGCCAATCTTGCCCCGATGATCAACTCCATCGACCAGATGCTGCGCCATGTCGAAGCTCTGCCGGGCCACCCGTTTGGTGTCCAGCTGGACAGCGGCATGAACCGTCTGGGCATGGAACCGGCGGAATGGTCCGCACTGCGTGACATCGCACTGAGCCAGAAACCGGTTCTTGTGATGAGCCACCTTGCCTGTGCTGACGAACCCGGCCACGGCATGAACGAGTTTCAGCTTCAGACCTTTCGCCAGATGACCGATGGCATCGAAGCACCCCGGTCTCTGTCGGCGACGGGCGGCACGCTGCTTGGCCCGGACTACCATTTCGACATGACCCGCCCAGGCATTGGTTTGTACGGTGGGTTGCCTTTCGTCGATGCACGCCCTGTCGTGTCGCTTGAGATTCCGGTGATCCAGGTGCGCGACGTGAACCCGGGCGAATCCGTCGGGTATGGCAACAGTTGGGTTGCCCGTGTCCCCGGTAAGATCGCGACGATTTCTGCCGGTTACGCTGACGGGATTATCCGAGCGATGGGCCCCAAAGCCCATGTCTGGGCTGGTGAGACCCGCTGCAAGATCGTGGGTCGCATCTCCATGGACCTGATCGGCGTCGACGTCAGCGCAGTCAAGGAGATGCCCGACAGGGTCGAGCTTTTGGGGCGCCATCAATCAGTCGACAGCCTCGCCGACGCAGCAGGCACCATCGGATACGAGATCCTGACCTCGTTGGGATCGCGTTACGCCCGCAAGTATCTCAACCCGTGACGGCGGGGCGGGCATGAGCTTTTTCGAACCCTCTCCCGTTCTATTGGCATTCATATTTGTGCAGCGCTTCGTGTTTTTCGAAGTGTTAGGCGGTTTAGCCCTGCTGCGCCTGATCGTCGGGCGCGGGATCGCGCGCGTCCCGGCACTTCTCACCCTGCTGATCAGCGCAGCCGCGATCTTTGCCACCTTTGCCCCTGCCCTAAACCTGCAGTCATTGCCACTCTACGCGGACATCGCACGCTTGATGGCAGCCGGAGGCGGCATGGTCCTGCCCCTTGTGGCATCGGCAGTGTTCGCTCTCAGCCTTCTTTTGCCACAACGCCGCTGGCGCTGGATCGACCTCGTTCATGTTGTGGGCATGCTTGCCTTTCTGGGCCTCTGGGTCGCGACGCGCGTCTAGGCGATGGCGGTGTTCAAATGGATCAATCTGACGCTGCTGGTGCTCTACCCGGTGGCATGGGCCGCACCATTGATGCGTGCCGGGCTATTGCCGCTGTTCGGACTGAGTGAAATCAGTGTCCTGACCGGGCTTCAGGCCCTGTGGGAAACCGATATCCTACTGGCGTTGATCGTCACGCTCTTCGCGCTTGTGGCACCCTACCTGAAAACTGTTGGTCTGGCGCTGGTTCAGTTCAAACGTCTCAGCCGACGCACGCTGCCTGCGCTTGCCCTGATGGGCAAACTTGCGATGGCAGATGTGTTTCTGATTGCCATCTATATCACCGTTGTAAAGGGCATCGGCATAGGCCGGATCGAAACGGCCTGGGGACTTTACCTTTTCACCGCCTGTATCCTTGCCTCTCTGCTCATAAGCGTCGTGGAAAGCCGTCGCACACCGGATTGATCACAGATTGGAAACAAACCCTCAAACTGGGGCGGATTGTTCACATCTGCGCTGGCAGTCGGAAAAATCGTTAAAAAACAGTATGTCGAAAGACGCGTTCGGCATAAAGTCGCCGATGTTGCCGACGCTTAGATGGTTACTTGGGGGTATCCGATGATTGGTGCGATGCGGTCGCTCGTTGTTTCAACGGGCTGGGTCATGCAGCGTTTGATGTTTTTGTCCGTGGCCCTGCTTGGGCTTGGTTCGCTTGGATACACGCTGGCTTGCACGTTCGGCTTCGCGCCTTGGCTTGAGATGACCGCTACATTTGGGGGTGTCGGCTATCCCCAAGCCGGACAGGTTGTGCAGATCGGCGTCACAGTGCTGTTGCTGGGCCTATGCGTTTTCTTACCTGCAAACGCCCGCATCATGGCGCTCGAGACTTCGCACCGGCGCTTCCATATCGGGATGGAGGATGTGGCGCGCGCCTACCGGGCCTCCCATGCTGCTGACCGCGAAGGCGTGTTCAAGCTGAAGTCGGAATTCGATTCGGTGCGCGAACGGATGGCTTACCTGCGCGATCACCCGGATCTGGCCGAACTGGAGCCCTCCGTGCTCGAGATCGCAAGCCAGATGAGCCATGTCTCGCGCGATCTGGCGGACACCTATTCCGACCGCAGCATCGAACGCGCCCGCGATTTCCTGATCCAGCGCCAGCAAGAAATTGAAGACTTCAACACGCGCCTTGATGCGGCCAAAGCCACCGCTACGGAAATGCGCGTCTGGATCGACAAGGTGGAGCTTGAGGAAAGCGTGGCGCAGGCGCAGTTGAGCCGTCTGCAAGGCGAATTGTCCGACCTGCTACCCGAACTGTTCGGCCCGGAGGCGGCGCCGACCCTGCCACCCCGCAAGGTGTCGAACCTGCGCGACGTATCGGATCAATGGGACGAACCGCCAGATTTCCCTGAAAATGACGACAACCGCATCGTGGCCCTCCTCGCGCGGCGAGCAGCCGAATAACCGCGGCACAGCAGCCGCCGCTTGCAGGCCCGCGCGGCTTGGGTCACAAGCGTCGTCATGGCGAAATCCTCCGCAACCTTTGTCTGCCAATCCTGTGGAAGCACGACCACCAAATGGTCGGGCCGCTGCGATGCCTGCGGCGAATGGAACTCCATTGTTGAAGAGGTGCCGCTGGCCGCCGGCCCCGCGACCAAGACGCTGGGTGCATCGAAGGGCCGGTCCCTGCCCCTCAGCGATCTGTCGGGTCATGAAGCCCCACCGCCCCGGACCATGTCCAGACTGGACGAACTCGACCGCGTGCTTGGAGGCGGGCTGGTGCCTGCCTCGGCGCTGCTGGTCGGCGGCGATCCCGGTATCGGCAAATCAACGCTTCTGTTGCAGGCAGCGGCGGCCTTTGCCAATGCCGGTCTCAAGGTCATCTACATCTCGGGTGAAGAGGCCAGCGCACAGGTTCGGATGCGCGCCGCCCGTCTGGGGTTGCGGGACGCGCCGGTCAAACTGGCGACCGAAACCAATCTGCGCGACATCCTGACGACTCTGGAAAACGAAAAGCCCGATCTGGCGATCATCGACTCGATCCAGACCATGTGGGCTGACAACGTTTCCTCTGCACCGGGCAGCGTGTCTCAGGTGCGCGCCTCGGCCCATGAACTGACAAGCTTTGCCAAGCGGCGCGGCACATCGGTGATCCTTGTGGGTCATGTCACCAAGGACGGACAGATCGCAGGCCCCCGCGTTGTCGAACACATGGTCGATACGGTGCTCTATTTCGAAGGCGAACGCGGGCACCAGTTCCGCATCCTGCGCGCCGTCAAGAACCGTTTCGGCCCGGCGGATGAAATCGGTGTGTTCGAGATGACCGGCAGCGGTCTGGCCGAGGTTGCGAATCCCTCGGCTCTGTTCCTGAGCGAACGGGGCGACCCGTCCCCCGGCTCTTCGGTCTTTGCCGGGATCGAAGGCACGCGTCCGGTTCTGGTGGAATTTCAGGCGCTTGTGGCTCCGACGCCACACAGCCAACCACGCCGGTCTGTGGTCGGCTGGGATGGCGGGCGCCTTGCGATGATCCTTGCCGTACTCGAAGCGCGCTGCGGTATTCCGTTTGCCGGATTGGATGTTTATCTCAATGTTGCAGGCGGCATGAAGGTCAGCGAACCCGCCGCCGACCTTGCCGTTGCGGCAGCTTTGCTGTCGGCCCGCGAGGACATTGCTCTGCCTGCCGAGACCGTGGTTTTCGGGGAAATCAGTCTCTCCGGCGCGCTCCGCCCCGTGGGGCAAACCGAAAATCGGTTGAAAGAAGCACAAAAACTTGGTTTTACCGCCGCGATAGTGCCAAAGGGTGGCAAATCCGTGCCCCGTGACGGGATCACGGCGACCGAGATTGACGCCTTGGCAAGCTTTGTTGGTGATGTGTTCGGCGCAGGGTAGCGCCATTTGTAGAAAAGAAGGGCAAGGGACCGATGGAAGGGTTCACCATTATTGACGGCGTGGTCGCCGTCGTCATCGTGCTGTCTGCGCTTCTGGCCTATTCGCGCGGCATCGTCCGTGAAGCCATGGCCATTCTCGGCTGGGTCGCCGCGGCTGTTCTGGGCTTCATGTTCGGACCTCAGGTACGTCCTTTGATGACGGAAATCCCGGTCATCGGTGAATTCATGACAGGAAGCTGCGAACTCAGCGTGATCGGCGGGTTTGCTGCCGTGTTCACGGTGGCGCTTGTCATCATGTCGTTCTTTACCCCGCTCTTTTCCACCATCGTGCAACGCTCCGCCTTGGGTGGCGTCGATCAGGCACTTGGCTTCCTCTTCGGCGTGGCGCGCGGCATTCTGCTCGTGGCGGTGGCGTTCTTTGTCTACCAGGTTGTGGTCACCTCGCAGGATATCGCGATGATCGACGACAGTCGGTCCGCCGTGGTCTTCAGCCGCTTCACGGGCCAGATCGAAGAGCAGAACCCCGAACAGGCCTTGGGCTGGATTACTGCGCAATACGAAGCGCTGGTGGGCGTGTGTGATGCCCCTTCGGACAGCGACACCTGAGAAACATCCATCAACCTGTCGCGGAAACATGATAGTTTCGTGACACCGGCCCTCATGGCGCTTAAGAGGGGGCAATCTCTGCTGCCACGGATTTGGAGTACCGATTTGTCCGACACCCAGATGCCACCCGCCCACCCATTTGATGATGACAAGCTGAAAGAAGAGTGCGGAATCTTCGGCGTGGTCGGTGTCACCGATGCGGCGAATTTCGTTGCCCTTGGCCTGCACGCCCTGCAGCATCGCGGGCAAGAAGCGGGAGGGATCGTCAGCCACCACCCCGACCACGGCTTCAACAGCGCGCGCCGCTTTGGCTATGTGCGCGACAACTTCACCAGCCAGAAGCTGATGGAGACACTGCCCGGCGAACTGGCCATCGGCCATGTGCGCTATTCGACCGCCGGATCAAAGGGCCAAACCCAGATCCGTGACGTGCAGCCCTTCTTCGGCGAGTTTTCAATGGGTGGAGCAGCGATTGCCCATAACGGCAACATCACAAATGCCGACGCTCTGCGCCGCGAACTGATCGAACGCGGCTCCATCTTCCAAAGCTCCAGCGACAGCGAATGCATCATTCACCTGATGGCCCGCTCGCTTCAACGCAACATCCCCGAAAGGATGGAAGACGCGCTGCGCCGCGTCGAAGGCGCGTTCTCGGTGGTTGCCATGACCCGCACCAAGCTGATCGGTGTGCGAGACCCGCTGGGTGTGCGCCCACTGGTTCTGGGCAAGATCGGCGATGGCTGGGCGCTCAGCTCGGAAACCTGCGCGCTCGACATCATCGGCGCAGACTATGTGCGCGAGATTGAACCCGGTGAGATGGTGGTGATCACCGCCGAACACGGTGTCGAATCGATCCGCCCCTTCCGCCCGCAGAAATCCCGCTTCTGCATTTTTGAGCATGTCTATTTCTCGCGCCCCGACAGCATCATCGGCGACCGCTCGGTCTATGAGACCCGCCGCCAGATCGGTGTCGAGCTGGCCCGCGAAACCTCGGTCGAGGCTGATCTGGTCTGCCCGGTGCCCGACAGCGGAACCCCTGCTGCCATCGGCTATGCGCACGAGTCGGGCATTCCCTACGGCATGGGCATCATCCGCAACCAGTATATGGGCCGCACCTTCATCGAGCCGACGGAACAGATCCGCAATATGGGGGTGCGCCTCAAGCTCAACGTCAACCGTGCGCTGATCAAGGGCAAGCGGGTGATCCTTGTGGATGACAGCGTGGTGCGTGGCACAACGAGCCGCAAGATCAAGGAAATGATCCTCGACGCAGGCGCTGCCGAGGTGCATTTCCGCATCGCCTCCCCCACAGCGTGGCCGTGTTTCTATGGCGTGGACACCCCGCAGCGGGAAAAGCTGTTGGCCGCCACCATGTCCGAGGACGAGATGCGCGAGCATCTGGGCGTCGACAGCCTGAAATTCATCTCGCTTGATGGTCTTTACCGCGCGGTGGGCGAAGCCTCGGGGCGTGACCCCAAGTCGCCGCAATATTGCGACGCCTGTTTCTCGGGCGAATACCCAGTGAAACCGTCCGACATGGTGGAAAAAGGCTTCCAGATGAAGGCGGCCGAGTAACCCTCGGCAGCCTTCCGCGCAGCGTCACGAGCACCTCTGTTCATCGCCGGCAAAAGCGCCCATGTGGCCCGTCAGCGAAACAACTGACAGTGGCACATGGCACAGGAAACAACCCCTCCACAGGTCGCCGCAACGGCGACGCAAACCACCAATGACCTTGGCGGAGCACTGACCTTGCTGGGCACCTTCGGCCCGCAGTCCAAACCGCAGGCGCTTCTCAAGCTGCGCAATGGCCAGACCGAAACCGTATCACGCGGCGACCAGGTGAACGGCCAGACCGTCGTCGCCATCGAGGAAGGCCGTGTGGCGCTGGCCCGCAATGGCACGGCCCGCTGGCTGGACATGCCAGCACCCAACTCCTGATCTTCTCTGGTTCGAAAATACTTCGGGGGAGTCGCGCTTGCGCGACGGGGGCAGCGCCCCCAATCCCGGCCCCACAAAGAAAACCCCCGCCGATCTCTCGACGGGGGCAAATTTTACCGCTTGGTAAAGTATCAGGCTTTGCGCGCCGACAGGGCTTTCCAAGCCCCGGTCACAAGCAAGGCTGCAATGACTGCCTTGATCGCGTCACCCAGCAGGAAAGGCGCCATCCAGCCGGCCCAAAGCTCGGGCATCGTCTTGCCCAGAACAGCCGCCGGCCATGCAAGGCCCGGGATGTAGATCAGCGCCGAGAGCGCAATGCCCACAAGCGCGGTGGAGACCGCGCCGCGTGCGATGCCCTTCTCCACAGCCAGCCCCGCCAGCCATGCCATCGCGACAAAGCCGTAAAGGAAGCCGGCGGTCGGGCCGACCAGCGATGCAACCGACCCGCCATTGGCAAATACCGGCAGGCCCATCGCGCCGTAGCCCAGATAGGCAATCATCGTCGCAAGGGCGAGGCGCGACCCGAAGGTCAGACCGACGATCAGGATCGCCAGAGTTTGCAGAGTGATCGGCACAGGCCAGCCGATGCTGACCTGCGCGGCCACCGCGATAAAGGCGGCACCGCCAAGCGCAAGGAGCGCCTGACGAAGAAGAGTGGTCTTGCCCAAGGCAGCTTGCGTCAGTGTCATGGCGAATGTCCCTCATGTGTCTGTTATTTCCCCTGTTAATTCTGCAAATGCCCCATCAAGTCAAGCACTGCCCTCTTGCGGGCGGGGCGGCAAAAAGGCATGTGACAGAGCATGACGGACACATCTCGCCCCCTCGCGCTGATCACCGGCGCTTCACGCGGTCTTGGCTTTGCATTGGCAGAGGCGCTGGCCGACACGCATCACATCATTGCCGTCGCGCGCACCGTAGGCGGGCTGGAAGAGCTGGATGATCGCATTCAGGCCAAGGGCGGCAGCGCCACGCTGGCGCCGATGGACATCACCAAGCCGGACGCGATGGCCCAGCTGTGTCGTTCGGTGCATGACCGCTGGGGTCAGATTTCGCTTTGGGTTCATACGGCGATCCATGCCGGGCCCCTGTCGCCGGTGGATCACCTTGATCCCAAGGATTGGAAAAAGTCGGTGTCGATCAATCTCGACGCGATGTCCCATCTGGTGCCCTATATCTCGCCGCTCTTGAAACGCGACGGCAGCGCGGTGTTCTTTGATGATCCGCATGGCGGTGAAAAGTTCTTTGGCCATTATGGCACCACCAAGTCGGCGCAGATTGCGCTGGCGCGGTCGTGGCAGGCAGAGACGGTGTCGATCGGACCGAAGGTGAAGATCCTGACGCCCAAACCAATGGCAACCCATGTCCGGGCACGATTCTTCCCGGGCGAAGACCGGAGCGTTCTGGCCTTGCCAGCGGCCGAAGCAGCGCGGTTATTGCCGGAACTCCTCGGCGGGTGATCCGGGTTGCGGATGCGCCGACGCATCCGCGATTTTGCGTCAACGCAAAATCCGCCAGCGGCCGAAACCCGGCGGATGCTTGCCGCAGGGCGGGGCTTGGCCTATTCAGAACAAAAGCAAGGCAGAGCAGATGCGCATACTCATTACCAATGACGACGGGATCAACGCACCGGGCCTCAAGGTCCTGAGCCACATCGCCCACGACCTCGCCGGACCCAAGGGCGAGGTTTGGACCGTGGCCCCGGCCTTTGAACAATCGGGCGTCGGTCATTGCATCAGCTACACCCATCCGATGATGGTCAGCGAAATGGGCGAGCGGCGCTTTGCGACGGAAGGCAGCCCAGCGGATTGCGTGCTGGCGGGCCTGCATGACGTCATGGTTGATTGTCCCCCCGATCTTGTGTTGTCGGGGGTCAACCGGGGCAACAACTCGGCCGAGAACGCGCTCTATTCCGGCACTCTGGGCGGTGCGATGGAAGCCGCCCTTCAAGGCATCCCGGCGATTGCCTTGTCGCAATACTATGGTCCCGACAATGCGCAGGCCGACGACCCGTTCGACGCCGCGCGCGTGCACGGGGCCGAGGTGGTCCGGCGGATTCTTGCCCATGATCCCAAAGACCAGACCGGCTACCGCCTGTTCTACAACGTGAACTTCCCACCGGTGCTTTCCGCTAAAGTGAAAGGCACGCGGATCACCCCGCAGGGCATTCGCGAAGGCACCCGGTTTTCGGTTGAGCCGCACAACTCGCCGTCGGGCCGCCGGTTCCTGTGGATCAAGGGCGGCGACCAGCGTGCGCCCACAGCCCCCGGCAGCGATGCATCGGAGAACCTTGCGGGCTATATCAGTGTCACGCCGATGCGGGCCGATCTGACCGCCAGTGACCAGTTGGGCGCATTGCAGGACGCCTTCCTCTGATGGACGACGCGGAACTCAAGATGCAGTTCCTATATGCGCTCAGGTCGCGCGGCGTGACCAACGCGGCGGTGCTCACCGCGATGGAGCAGATCGACCGCGCCCCCTTCATTCGTGGCTATTTCGCCGAACGGGCCTATGAGGACATGCCGTTGCCCATCGCCTGCGGCCAGACCATCAGCCAGCCTTCGGTGGTTGGCTTGATGACCCAGGCGCTCGAAATCACGCCGCGCGACACGGTGCTCGAAGTGGGGACTGGGTCTGGGTATCAGGCTGCGATCCTGAGCCAACTGGCGCGCCGCGTCTACACGGTGGACCGCCACCCGCGACTGGTGCGCGAGGCGCGCGAAGTGTTTGACCAGCTGGGCCTGACCAACGTGACAGCCTTCACCGCGGATGGCAGCTTTGGCTTGCCGGACCAGGCCCCCTTCGACCGCATTCTGGTCACGGCCGCTGCCGAGGACCCGCCGGGGCCGCTGTTGGCGCAGCTCAAGGTGGGCGGCATCATGGTGCTGCCGGTCGGTCAATCGGATGCGGTGCAGCATCTGATCCGGGTGAGACGGACGCCCGAGGGGCTCGATTACGACGAATTGAGGCCAGTACGCTTTGTTCCGCTGGTCGAAGGGGTAGCCCGCGACGGGTAATCAAGGCATAATGGCGGGCGACGACCGGGGCACAACCGGCGCATTTGAGGATATCGACATGGCTGATCGCACAGTTTCCCGACATTTTGGTTTTAGAGTTGGCACCAGTCTTTCGCTTCTGGCGCTTCTGGCCGGCTGTTCCGAACCGATTGATATAGACATGCGCGGCTTGATGAATGGCGGCTTCAACACCGCGGACGCCGCCCGCGCTGCAACCGCCCCTCGGCCTCAGCCCGATGACCGGGGCGTGATCTCGTACCCCAATTACCAAGTGGCCGTCGCGCGACGGGGTGACACGCTGGCGCAGCTTGCGTCCCGCGTTGGGCTGCCCGCAGACGAGCTTGCCCGCTACAATGGCGTTCAGACCGGAGACACGTTGCGCGCGGGTGAAATCATCGCCCTGCCCCGCCGTGTGGCCGAACCGTCGCCCGCCACGGGTGCCGTGACCACAGGTCCGATCCGCCCCGCCTCCGAAATCGACATCACCACGCTGGCCAGCGACGCCATCGACCGCTCACCGGCGACACCGGCCGCAGCGCGTCCCGCCACGCCCCAGACAGGCGCGGAGCCGATCCGTCACCAGGTCAAGCGCGGAGAAACCGCGTTCACGATTGCCCGCCTTTACAACGTGTCGGTGCGGTCCCTGGCCGACTGGAATGGTCTGGACAGTTCGTTCACCCTGCGGGAAGGCCAATATCTGCTGATCCCTGTCGTCACCGCAGCAGCCCCGCGCGACGAGGTTACGCCTCCACCGCCTGGCGCAGGATCGCGCACACCGGAACCGCCCTCGGCATCGCTGCCCCTGCCGGACGAGCCTACGCCTCCGGCCGCAGCGCCTGTTGCCACGGTTGCGGCTGCGGCGCCTGTCGCCAATGTCGGAAACCAGACGTCTGCCAGTGCATCAAATGCCGCGATGGCCTTCCCGGTGCAGGGCAGCATCATTCGCGAGTATTCAAAGGGGCGGAACGACGGGATCGATATCGGCGCATCGGTTGGCACCGCCGTCAAAGCGGCTGCCAGCGGTCAGGTGGCCGCGATCACGCGCAACACCGAAGGCATCAACATTCTGGTCATCCGTCACCCGGACAATCTGCTGACAGTCTATACGCATGTGGACAATATCACGGTCGCCAAAGGTGATGCGGTAAGCCGGGGGCAATCGATCGCAAAGGTGGCTGATTTTGAACCGTCGCGGGTGCATTTCGAGGTGCGCAAAGGCTTCGACAGCGTTGATCCGATGGACTACCTGCGCTGAGCAACGCACCCCATTCGACAGTCGAACATAAACGATTTTTAAACGGGTGCCCGATTATTCTGCGAATAATCGGCGCCGCGGGACGCGATCATTTTGCCCAGACGCGGCAGGCGGGCTTTCTTCAACAGCTTGCGCACGTCCCAGATTTGTCCCGACAGACGGTTCGCTTCGTCATGCACCGCCACCACCGCACGTTCGACCGCGTCAGAGGCACTAACGTACAGCCCAACCAAAAGGTCGTCCGGATCGGACCGCGACAGCCCCTCTTCTGCAAGGATGTTGCGCGGGAAATCCTTGGCATTGACGGTCACGATCACATCGGCATGGCCAGCAATGGCGGCCGCAAGGACATGGACATCATTGGCATCGGGCAGCCACAACCTGGCCCGCAATCCGTCTGGTACCGACACGGTCGCTTTTGGCCAGCGCGCCGTGACCATGGCGATCTCGGCATCTGCCTGAACCTGTCCTTGGGGCCCCAACTTGGCCGCAGCACGAGACCATTCCCCCAAAATACGCTCCGACCATAGCGGCTCGAACAGTCCTTCTGCGGCGACCGCCAGCAAGACCTCTCGCATCACCGTCGGATAAAGGACACAGGCGTCGAGGCAGACTTTCACAGTCGGAAGAACAGCGCTTTGAGATAACCGGATTCCGCCAGTTGCGGCATCAAAGGATGGTCCGGTCCCGCTTGCCCCGTATGGATCAGTTGCGCGCGGCGGCCAGCCCGACCGATTCCCCGCAGGCAGGCACCGGTGAAGGCCGAAAGATCAACCGCATGAGAACAGGAGCAGAGAACGAGATACCCATCTTCTGCCACCAAGGGCGCGGCCAACCGTGCCACGCGCTCATAGGCACGCAGGCCGGCTTCGCGCGCGTTATTGGAGGGCGCAAAGGCCGGGGGATCGCAGACCACGAGGTCAAATTCTGCCTGCTCTTCCCCCAAAGACGTCAGGACAGCAAAGGCATCGCCCTTTGTGGTTGTCAGACGGTCACCCGCACCCATATGCGACGCGCCTTGGATCGCAAGCTCCAGAGCGGGGTCTGACCCATCGACGCAATGTGCCGACACCGCGCCACCTGCCAGACCAGCAAGGCCGAACCCCCCGACATGGGAAAAGACATCCAGCACCCGAGCCCCTTGGGCAAGACGCGCCGCGAAGGCGTGGTTTGGGCGCTGATCGAAGAAGAGACCTGTTTTCTGACCACCCATGAGGTCGGCCATGTAAGTCGCGCCATTCATCTCGACAGGAACCGCGGCTGTGGGCGCATCGCCCAAAAGCACGGCATCCACATCGTCCAGACCTTCAAGAGACCGTCCCCGCCCCCCTGCGTTCTTGAGGATGGTGGTCACACCGGTGACGTCGGCCAAGGCGGCGGTCAGGTCCGGTAAGAGCACATCTGCCCATGCGGCGTTGGGTTGCACCACGGCGATGTCGCCAAAACGGTCGATGATCACACCCGGCAAACCATCGGCTTCGGCATGGATGAGCCGGTAGTAAGGCGTCGGGAAAAGACGTTCGCGCAGCGACAATGCTTTGCGCAGCCGCTTCGCAAACCAATCCTGATCCGGATGCGCCGCCTCTGGGTTATCCAGAACACGACCGATGATCTTGGAATTCGGGTTCACCGCGACAAGCGCAAGCGGGCTGCGCTCGGCATCCTCCAGCACGGCGATGGTGCCGGGCGCCATGGCGCGGGTGCGGCGGTCAGTGACAACCTCGTTGGCATAGACCCAAGGATAGCCGCGCCGAATGGCTTGCGGTTTGGTTTTGGGCAGGAGGCGGATTACAGGTAAAGGGGACGGTGTCATACCGCCCCCTTTACGCCCCTCGCTCCAAAGGGGGAAGCCGTCTTTTTCGGCTCAGAGATCGTTGATGGCCTGCAAAAGACCAAGGTTTGCTGTGACATGCCCACCGGGCACCGTCAGTTCTTCTCGGAACACCTTCGAGAGATGCGCGACGATGCGCACCTTTTGGGTTTCGCCGCGCCCTTCGGCGGCCATGGCATCTTGCCCCCCAAGCGCGTCGAGATCCGCGCTGACCTCTTTGCTGGGGCCAATGGGCTGACCGGTGGCAACGTCGACGAGGCGATACCGGAATTCGATGTCATGGACGCCCCCCACCGTGTAGCGCGCCTTTTCAGAAAGCGCGTGGAACCGCATCACCTGCACATCGAGTCGCACCGGGCGCGCACCATCGATGCGCGTGGCGGCATCCCGAAGACCGGCCTCAAAGATCGCCTTGACCTGCTGATACCGGTCGCCACGCGGTTCACCGCGCCAGACGATGTCGCCGATTGGATAATACAGGTTGCGTTCGTTCACCTTGAGCGACCGTGGGACATTCACGGTGAAACTGTCGATCCGCACGTCAGGAGGCAAAGGCGCTCCAAGCATTGTGTCGTCCGGCATCGCGGACCGGGTCGCCGCAGGGACGCTGCCACAGGCTGTCAGTGTCACCAACAGAATCGCGGTCAACAGGGGTTTGATCAAGTTACGCATTTGGGTGCCTCTTTTTCTGGGCCTTGCTCGAATCCTCATGCAAAGACTGACGCGACAAATGGACCTGATCGGGGCGAAATCGGTACAATTTACAGCAAAATGTGACCGGCGTGCAGGCTTGCAGAGCCGGAGATTGACCTTTACTGTTAGCGCTAACCTCACTACATGAACCACCAACCAAAGGCTGATCTTGCGCGGAGGCAACATGGCACACACTCTGAATGATACGATCAAACGCGTGACCGATCGTGTTCAGGAACGGTCCGAAGCTCTGCGGGGCCGGTACATGGAGCGGATGCGTCAGGCCGCCGCCGAAGGCCCGCGCCGGGCCCATCTGAGTTGTGGCAACCAGGCCCACGCTTATGCCGCAATGGGACCGGATCAAAACAAGCTCGCGACCGAGCACAGCCCCAACATCGGCATCGTCACCGCTTATAACGACATGCTGTCCGCGCACCAACCCTTTGAAAAATATCCAGATATCATCCGAAACGCGGCCCGCGCGGCCGGTGGGACCGCACAGGTCGCAGGTGGTGTCCCCGCCATGTGCGACGGTGTTACTCAAGGTCAGGTCGGGATGGAACTGTCACTGTTCTCGCGCGATGTGATTGCTTTGGCCGCTGGTGTGGCGCTCAGCCACAACACCTTTGATTCAGCGCTTTATCTTGGCGTTTGCGACAAGATCGTACCGGGTCTCATCATTGCGGCCGGGACGTTTGGCTACCTGCCGGGCATCTTCATTCCCGCAGGCCCCATGCCCTCTGGCCTGCCGAACGATGAAAAGGCCAAGGTGCGTCAGAAATTCGCCACCGGTGAAGTTGGTCGTGACGAGTTGATGAGGGCCGAGATGGCCTCTTATCACAGCCCCGGCACCTGTACCTTCTACGGCACCGCGAATTCCAATCAGATGCTCATGGAATTCATGGGGCTGCATCTGCCGGGCAGCAGCTTTGTCAATCCGGGCACGCCTTTGCGCGAAGCACTCACTGTTGCGGCCACCGAACGGGCGCTGGAAATCACGCAGCTGGGCAATGATTATCGACCGGTCTGCGATGTGTTGGACGAAAAGGCCTTTGTGAATGGCATCGTTGGTCTGATGGCAACCGGCGGATCCACCAACCTCGTGCTGCACCTGCCCGCGATGGCACGTGCTGCCGGAGTGGATCTGCGGCTCGAGGATTTCGAGGACATTTCGTCCGTGACACCGCTGATGGCCAAGGTCTATCCGAACGGTCTGGCTGACGTGAACCATTTCCACGCGGCGGGCGGTCTGGGCTTTATGATCGGCGAACTGCTCAAGCACGGCCTTCTGCACGAAGAGGTCAAGACGGTGGCGGGCGACGGTCTGCATCTTTACACGCAGGAACCCAAGGTCGCGGATGGGCGCGTGGTCTATGGACCCGGTGCAGGCGAAACACAGAACGACAAGATCCTCCGCCCGGCCAACGATCCGTTCCAGTCCACGGGCGGGCTCAAACAATTGGAAGGCAATCTGGGCAAAGGCATGATGAAAACATCTGCCGTGGCCCCCGAACGTCATGTGATCGAAGCCAAAGCCCGTGTGTTCCATGATCAGGATGATGTGAAGGTCGCCTTCAAGAATGGCGAATTCACGGAAGACACGGTGGTGGTTGTCCGCTTCCAGGGCCCAAGCTCAAACGGGATGCCGGAACTCCATAGCCTGACGCCCACTCTTGCTGTTCTGCAGGATCGCGGTTTGAAGGTGGCGTTGGTCACCGATGGGCGGATGTCGGGTGCATCGGGCAAGGTGCCTTCGGCCATCCATGTCTCGCCCGAAGCGGCGAAAGGCGGCCCGCTGGCGCGTGTGCGGGATGGAGATCTGGTTAGGGTAGATGCGGTGAGCGGCCGGATCGACTGCCTGGCCGAAGACTTCGATCAGCGTGAGCCGGTCACGGCCGATCTGAGCGGTAACGGTCACGGGGTTGGACGCGAGCTTTTTGCGGCCTTCCGCGCGAATGTTGGCCTTGCAGAACATGGGGCTGGCGTCGTTGTTTAACGCATCACTTCAAATAGACCTTACAAGTATCAGGATTCGATATGATGACGCCCCTTCAAGCCAGTGTTGAAAGTGAAAAACTCTGCCGCCTTGCGCCGATCATCCCGGTGCTCGTGGTGGATGATGCCAGTGTTGCACGGCCCTTGGCCGAAGCCCTCGTGGCTGGCGGATTGCCTGTCTTGGAAGTGACGCTGCGCACGGACGCCGCTTTGGACGTGATCCGCGAGATGGCAAAGGTCGAGGGTGGGGTTGTCGGCGCGGGCACCCTGCTTACTCCACAGGACGTGCAGAACGCCGTGGCTGCGGGCGCACGCTTTGGCGTATCACCAGGTGCAACAGATCGACTGCTCGATGCGTGCGAAGCTGCCGATCTTCCACTTTTGCCGGGGGCCGCAACGGCATCCGAGGCGATGGCGCTGCTGGAGCGGGGCTATACCGTTCAAAAATTCTTCCCGGCCGAAGCTAATGGTGGCGCACCTGCGCTCAAGGCCATTGGCGCGCCGATCCCGCAGGTTCGGTTCTGCCCGACAGGCGGCGTTTCGCTCAAGAACGCGCCGGATTATCTGGGCCTGTCGAACGTGCTTTGTGCAGGAGGAAGCTGGGTGGCCCCGAAAGACCTTGTGACCAAGGGTGATTGGAAAGCGATCGAAGAGTTGGCCCGCGAGGCGGCGCAGCTTTCGAGGTAAACACCGGAAAGCGCGTTCAACGCGTGTCTATCGCACAAACTGGTGCGCTACGCCTCCAGCTCGGCGTCCCAGTAAAGGAAATCCATCCAGCTGTCATGCAGGTGGTTCGGCGGAAATTTGCGTCCCAAGTTCATCAATTCCTGCGCCCCCGGTTGACGCGGTGGTTTGCGCAGGGACAGGCCCGCCTGCCGCAGGCTTTTCGACCCCTTACGCAGATTGCACGGCGCACAGGCGGCAACGACGTTTTCCCAGGATGTGATTCCCCCCGAAGCGCGCGGCACGACGTGATCGAAGGTCAGTTCGCCCTTGGCACCGCAGTATTGGCAGAGAAATTCGTCCCTCAAGAAAAGATTAAAGCGCGTGAAGGCCACGCGCTTTTGCGGTTTGACGTAGTCCTTGAGCACCACGACACTCGGTATTCGGAGCGTCATAGACGGGCTTCGGACCACCTCGTCATATTCTGCGACGATATCGACCCTGTCGAGAAACGCCGCTTTGACCGCGTCCTGCCATGGCCAAAGCGACAGCGGATAATAGGACAATGGCCTGTAATCCGCATTCAGCACCAGCGCCGGGTGGTGCCGCAACGCACCCGGTTCGCGTACAAAAGCTGTTCTGAAATTGCCATCCATTGGGGGACTCGTCTCCTGCCCTGCCTGCCTGTTTCAGCCTCAGGACGGGCGCCCCGCCCCAATCTATGATCAACACTATATATCGCGGATGGCTACGGGCAAGCCCCGCAATATGCGGTGTTGTTGCACGGCTAGCCCAATAAAATCACAGCTGCGTGACAGAAGGGTCAATCAGGGATCGAAAACACCTGACCGGGGTAGATCAGATCCGGATCACGGATGCGGTCGCGGTTGGCTTCGAAGACTTTGACATAGGCCGGGCCTTCTCCGTAGCGGTCGCGTGCAATGGCCCAAAGCGTGTTACCGGGCTGAACGGTGACCACCTTGATGACAGACGGCCCCCCGATGCGATCCGCAGCTTGCGCCAAGACAACCGGATCTTCGCGACGGAACGGGCTTTCCACACGCGATGTCACGTCGCCAGAGGCATCCACCGCATCGACCCGTAATGTATAGGTGCCGGTGTCCACATCGGGCAGTTCGGCTCGCCATTGCCCGTCCGTGCCGATCTCGGTTGTGAGGATCGGCTGGTTATTGAGATAGACGCGCACAAATTCATCTGCCGTCCCGCGACCGGTCAGCGCGACCGCACCGGCATCTTCGTAGGTGATGGCGTCCAGTGCGATCTGGTCCAGCGCTTCGGGAGCGCTTTCGCCGGTTTGCAGCACGTTCACGCCCGCTTCGTTCGACAGGATCACCACAGGGGCCGCTGGTGCAGCTGTCGTTTCGACAACGGGTGATGCTGCCGCGGGTTCGGATTGAGGTGCAGGGTCAGCCTGCGCCAATTCGGAAATCGGTTCGGTCGCGTCACCCGTCGCTGGCGCTTCGGCTATTTGTTCGGGTGCCGTAGTCTCGACGGGTGCAGCCACAACATCTTCAGACGCCACAACTTCAGGCGCCGGTGCCACAGCAGTGGTTTCGGTCTGGTCCGGGGCCACCGTCGCTTCCGATGCAATGGTTTGTGTGCTCTCAGACGGCGCATCTGTGGTGTCTACTGGCGTATCGAGGGGTTGCCCTGCTGTTTCCGGTGCGGATTTGGTCGTTGCGATTGGCGCTACCGCCTCCGGCGCGGCCGCAACATCGACGGCTTCAGGCTGCGGGTCTGCCTGTGGTGCGGGTTCCGGTTCGGCGCTGGGTGCTGGCGCTTCGGCGGCGCGGATGACAGGGGCAAGGATCACCTGATCTGCGCTTTCAACGCTTCCCTGCTCTGTCTCGGACAAGAGGCTGACGACGCGCGGTGCGTCGCCGGGCGGGAGGTCGAGGAAGGCCACGAATTTCCCGGAACCGTCCACCTCGGCACGACCGGCTTCAACCCCGTCGACCAGAACAACCACGACATTTGCACCCGATGCGCGTCCTGCCACCAGCGTCTGACCATCCGGAGCGACCCGAACGATATCGAAAGCGGGGGCAACGGCTGCCGGCGCATCCTGCACATCGTCTTGAGTGTCCGCTACGTCATCGGCCGCTGCTGTGCTTTCATCTGTCGCGGCTTCGGCCTCCGCAACTGGAGTTTCTTGCGCTGGCTCAGGCTCAACGATGGCCGGTGTCGGTTCGGGATCGATCACCTCAACGACAGGTGCTTCCGCCTCGGGGCTTGGCACATTGACCGTCGAGGACGGCGCTGCGTCTGCATCAGGCTGAGGCTGTGGTTGCGCGACCAGTTCCGCTGGCGTCGTTTCGGCGCCCTTCTTCGGAAATAGAACGCCACTGGCATAAACTGCCAATGCCACCGCACCTGCGGCGGCCACGCCGCCCAGAACCAGCCCGGACGTGCCTTTTGCCAAAGCGAATTTACTCATTTTTCCCCAAGTGTCCGTGACAGAATGGCGATACGCCATTCCCGCAGTTGAGCGTATCTATCAAGGCAGGTATCACGAGGCAACTTCCCACCTCTCGTCAAGGACATGCGCCCATGATCTCGAAGTCCATCTGTGTCTATTGCGGCTCACGTCCCGGTCGAAACACCGCTTATGCTGCAGCAGCCGATGCGCTTGGCCGCGCCATTGCTGGCGAAGGCTGGCGGCTGGTTTACGGTGCGGGCGATGTCGGATTGATGGGCACCGTCGCACGCGCGGCGCAGGATGCGGGCGGCGACACCTTCGGTGTGATCCCGACGCATCTCATGAAACTCGAGGTGGGCAAAACCGACCTCACCCGTTTCATCATCACCGAAACCATGCATGAGCGCAAAAAGGTGATGGTGATGAATGCTGATGCCATCGTGGTTCTACCAGGCGGTGCCGGATCACTTGACGAGTTCTTCGAAGTGCTCACCTGGCGCCAGTTGGGTCTGCATGGAAAGCCGATCATTCTCTTGAGCGTGGACGACTACTGGGCACCGCTGACCGCGTTGTTGGACCATGTGGTCGATCAGGGCTTTGCCGATGCGTCGCTGCTGGGGTTCGTTGAGACCACCACTTCGGCTTCTGACACCATCACAGCCCTGCGCCGCGCCCTGTCCTGAGTGAACGCGCTGCTCGAATAGATCGCAAGCGCAGTCCAGATCAGCGCAAAGGCGATCATGTGAACGACGCCGAAGGGTTCACCAAAGATCAGCACCGCGACAAGGAACTGAAGCGTCGGGTTGATGTATTGGACAATGCCCACCGTCGACAGGGTCAGTCGCCGTGCGCCATAGGAAAACAGGATCAGCGGCAGCGCGGTGACCGGCCCCGACGCCATAAGCAAAAGCGACTGCGTCAGGTCCTGACCGAAGGCACCGCCCTGCCCTGCGTGCAGGTAGATCAGCCAACCCAGTCCCAATGGGCAGAGCAACAGCACCTCGGCCGAGACCGAAATGACAGGTCCCAGATCGAGCCGTTTCTTGATCAGCCCATAAAGGCCGAACGTGCTGGCCAGCACGAGCGAGATCCACGGAACGATGTGCAGCCCGATGGTGAGCGACATCACACCAGTTGCAGCAAGCGTGATCGCAACCCATTGCGTGCGGCTCAACCGTTCTCCCAGAACAACGCGACCGATCAGCACCGCGACGAGCGGAAATATGTAATACCCCATCGAAGCCTCGGTCGCGCGACCGGCGTGGATCGACCAAATGAACAAGAACCAGTTTACGGATATGAACAGCGCGGCCGCTGCGATCACCTTCAGCGATGCCGGGTTCCGAACCGCACCCCAAAGAACGTTCAACCGACGTTGGAGACCAATAACGATCCCAAAGAACACAAGCGACCAGACTGTGCGATGGGCCAACACTTCGTGCGAGGGAACGCCGCTCAACGCCTTGTAAAGCAAGCCGGACAGCCCCCAGACACAGCAGGCGGCGACCAGCGCAAGAACGCCTTTCTGGGTGTCTGTCATATTTTGGCCTCCACCCTCAGCGGTACTGGGCGGCGCAGGGATGCGCAAGGGAATCTGGTCACGCAAGTCCGGCTCAGAGCGCACCTTTCTGGTGCATGTAGTGCAACATCTCGGGGCGGTAGGCGGTCATCTCATCCGCGACGGCGGCATGGGCCAGCATTTGCGCGCGGTAAGTGGCGACTGCGTCCGGCCAATCCAAGGCGGGAATGACCGGACCTTCGAAAAGCGCGATCCATTCCAGCGTGACGATGGTTCCGCAATCCCCCATCCAAAGACGGTCTCTGGGCAGGTCAGACCGCGCCAGCATCACGCCCAATGCCGACAGTCGCTTGGTGATCAAGGCATGCGCTTCCTCAATCGCCACTTGGTCGCGCGCAGCAGGCGCAACATGTGGAAAGGTCAGGCGCAAAGCCGGTTCCAAGCGTGTGTCGGAAAACCGCGACCGTTCGCGCGAAAGCGCCCGGCCGATCAATGTGTCGGGCAGCATGGGCCGGTCGGGGAATTTTTCTTCAAGGTATTCTGCAATCGCCTCGCTGTCGGTCAGCACCAGATCACCATCGACCAGCGCCGGGATGTTGCCCGACGGCACGATCGACAGATAATCCGCCGATCCACCGCCTCCGGGGGGCGGCGCTTCTTCGAATGGGATCTGCTTATGCCGCAACAGAATGCGCAGCTTGGCACAGTAAAGCGAATGATCTGAGGTGTAGATGCGCAGCAAGTGTCACCTGTTCAAAATGCAAAAAGCCCTGTCGCAGTGACAGGGCTTTTCGATGTCAGTGTCAAACCGATCAGGCGTTCGACAGTCGCTCTGCCACGTTTTCCCAGTTGACGAGGTTGTCGAGGAAGTTGGCCAGATACGCCGGACGCTTGTTGCGGAAATCGATGTAGTAGGAATGCTCCCACACGTCGCAGCCCAGAAGTGCTGTCTGGTCAAAGCAGACCGGGTTCACGCCGTTCTCGGTCTTGGTGATCTTGAGAGTGCCGTCGGTATCGACAACCAGCCATGCCCAGCCAGAGCCAAACTGGCCTGCGCCAGCAGCAGAGAAGTCTTCCTTGAACTTCTCGACCGAGCCGAACGCATCGGCGATGCGCGACTCAAGCTCGCCCGGCATCTTGTTGTCGCCCGGGCCCATCATTTCCCAGAACTGATTGTGGTTCCACAACTGGCTGATGTTGTTGAAGATCCCGTTCTGAGCAACGGCAGAGGCGTTGTATGTGCCTTTGATGATCTCTTCCATCGACTTGCCGTCCCATTCGGTCCCGGCGATCAGCTTGTTGCCATTGTCGACATAGGCCTTGTGGTGCAGGTTGTGGTGGTACTCGAGTGTCTCTTTGGACATGCCTTTGCTGGCCAGCGCGTTGTGGGCGTAAGGCAGGTCAGGAAGTTCGAAAGCCATGGTGGTGTCCCCTCGTTGGTGCGTCAAATTACACAGGCATACCTGATGCGGCGTTACGCCGAGGTCAAGCCTCAGGTCGGCCTTCTTTTCCTCAACGCTCCGAAGGCGGCATTGGTTCACTCAATAAATTCGCCCAATCAGCGCAGTTGTAAATTGGGGACATGGATCAGCGGGAAGCAACCTGGCAGGAGCCGTATCCTTGGAAGCCATTTGCATATCCGAATGGGGTCGCCACGACATTCATGCGTTTCGCGGCTTTGACCCATGTGGCCCGATACTGCATCCGGGCCGTCTGTCCGCGCGAATCCTTAATTTTGACTTCCCAGCTAAAGGTAACGCGCTTGTTGTTTTCCGTAACAACCTGGCCTTCAATCGGTTTGCGATTGTTGAACGTAAGAACAATGTCATCCGAGATCACGACGCGGTCATTTGCAGGATCATGACCGACAAACAGGACTGCTGGAATCCACTTGGATGTCCCTGCTTCTTTCAATGCACAGGTATAGGTCGTTTGCGCAATGGCCGGGGTGGCCAGCATGAAAATTGTGCCGATTGATGCAATTAGTCGTTTCACTGTTGTCTCCGTCAATATCTCTTCGACGGAGAAGAACAGGCGAATTTGACCAACGCAAGTCTACTTTAAGACGAAAAGTGTCGGACAGCCGAATTTTCGTCGGCAGCGGTGCTGAGCAATTTGAACATATATGCAGCCACCGACCGGAAACAGACCACCCGCGCAGTGCTCACATCATCCATCCAGAACGCAGCAGCCACCTGTGCCATGCGCGTGCGGCGGACCATTCCGGGCTGGAATGCTTCCGGGCTCATATCCACGGGAGAGAGCTTGGCGATCACTTCGCGGAGTGCCCTGCCCTTGAGCTGGAACACCGCGCGGGCGTCCGAGACATTGACAACCAAGGCATGCGCGCCTGCCAGTTTGGCGACCAAGTCATTGGCTTTGTTCTGCGCCTCTTCATAAGGGCACAGCAAAAGCGCTTCGTCAGGCGACATCCAAAGCGCGCCCGCGTTGCCGTGGAAGGCGGTTTCGCGGGTGCCCGGCAGGGTCACGCCGAACACGTCCTTGACCGCATTGATGATGGTGGGATCGGTCAGATCTCCACGCAGGGTCACCATGCCCTGCCCAGCCAGTTCTTTGATCGTCACCAGACCCTCAAAGGATGCGCCACCCAGCGCCAGTGCCACGTCAGACATTCTGCTTCTCCCCCTCGGGATCAAAGAAGACCGGGTTCACGATCCGGGCTTTCTTGGGCGGGTTGCCGCCATTGGTGAAGGTGATCACGTCGCCCATCCGGTCAGGCCCGTTCAGGACAAGCCCCATCGCAATGCCCTTGTTCAGGGTCGGGCTGAAATAGGTCGAGGTCACTCGACCTTCGGTGTTGGTCTGGCCGTTTTCGTTAGTACCTTCGGCAATCGCATAAGCGCCGTCCTGCAGGACCGACCCATCCAGAGTTTCCAGACCCACCAGCTTCCAGCGTTTGGGATCGGTCATGTGCGACCGCGCTTGTGCGCGTTTGCCGATGTAGTCTTCCTTCTTCTTCGAGATCGCCCAGTCGAGGCCCAGATCCTGCGGGATCACCGTACCGTCGGTTTCGTCGCCGATCATGATGAAGCCCTTTTCGGCCCGCATGATATGCAGCGCCTCGGTGCCGTAAGGCGTGATGTCCCACTCCTTCCCGGCCTCGATCAGTTTGTCCCAGAACGCGCGGCCCAGATTGGCGGGCACGGCGATTTCATAGCTGAGTTCACCAGAGAACGAGATGCGATAGGCCCGCACGGGGAAGCCGCCCAGTTCGCCGTCTTTCCACTCCATAAAGGCCAGCGCCTCTTTGGACACCTCCATGCCGCCCAGCTTTTCCAAGAGCTTGCGGGCGTTGGGGCCCACGACAGCGACCTGTGCGAACTGTTCCGTGGCGTTGACGGTCCAGACCTTCCAGTCCCACCATTCGGTTTGCAGCCACTCTTCCATATGGGCATGGATGCGGTCCGCGCCGCCGGTGGTGGTGTGGCAGAGGAACGTGTCCTCGTCGATCCGCGCGACCACGCCGTCATCGGTCAGGAACCCGTTTTCGGTGCACATCAGCCCATAGCGGCATTTGCCCGGTTTCAGCGTGCTCATCATGTTGGTGTAGAGCATGTCGAGGAAACGGCCCGCGTCCGGCCCCTTGACGATGATCTTGCCAAGGGTCGAGGCGTCTAGCAGGCCGAGGCTCTTGCGGGTGGCAAGCACTTCGCGGTTCACCGCGTCATGCACGCTTTCGCCCTTGCGCGGGAAGGCATAGGGACGCCGCCAATGGCCGACCGGTTCCCAATGCGCACCGTTGGCTTCGTGCCAGCCGTGCATCGGGGTCTTGCGGATCGGCTGAAAAATCTCGCCGCGCGCTTCACCGGCGATCGCGCCCATCGAGATGGGCGTGTATGGCGGGCGGAAGGTGGTTGTGCCGACCTGCGGAATCTCTGCATCTAATGCATGAGCAAGGGTCGCAAGACCGTTGATATTGCTGAGTTTGCCTTGGTCTGTCGCCATGCCGATCGTGGTGTAGCGCTTGGTGTGTTCGACGCTCTCGAACCCCTCTTGCGCGGCCAGTTGCACGTCCGAGACCTTCACGTCGTTCTGATAGTCGAGCCATGCTTTCATGCGCAGTTTCTTCTGCGCGCCCTGCGGCATCATCCAGACCGGAACAAGCGGCGCTTCATCGGGCGCATCGCCGGTTGGCGCGGCGCTGTCGCCCTTTTCTGCACCGACACGCTCTGCGGCGGTTTTTCCAGCGTTAGCAGCGTTCTGCAGCACGTCCTTAAGATGGAACGCACCGTCGGCAGCACCAGATGCGATGACAAATGCCTGCCCATCATGGCTGGTCGGTGCGCGGTCGTGATCGGGGCGGAAGGCGGCCTGATATGCATCCCATGTCAGCTTGCCGCCGCAATGGGACCAGAGATGCACCACCGGCGACCAGCCGCCGGACATAGCGACGGCATCGCAGAAGATCTCTTCCAGCACTTCGCCTTCGCCTGCCTGCACGCCGCGGCAGACGGAATGCACACGTTTCGCGCCTTTGACCTTGACCGCTGCCGCGCCGGTTTCGACCCGGATGCCAAGCGCCTTGGCCTCGTCCATCAGCGCGCCACCCCCCTGCGGACGGGCGTCAAGGATCGCGGGCACCTTGAGACCCGCCAGCACCAGCGCAATCGCGGTGCGGTAGGCGTCGTCATTGTTGGTGACGACAACCGTGCGGTCACCAGGGCTGACGCCGTAGTTCACGAGGTAATCGCGCACCGCAGAGGCCAGCATCACGCCGGGAATGTCGTTGCCCGCGAAAGACAGCGGGCGTTCGATGGCCCCGGTTGCGGTGATGATCTGGGCCGCACGGATGCGCCACAGGCGGTGGCGCGGGCCGGGGGCTTCGGGCGCATGGTCGGTCAGACGTTCGTAGCCCAGCACGTAGCCGTGGTCATAGACGCCCGCGCCCATGGTACGGGTGCGGATCTGGGCGTTGGGCATCGCCTCAAGCTCGGCGCGAGCCTTCTCGACCCATGCCTCGGGCGTCATCCCGTCGATGGTGCCGCCATCGACCGGGGCACGCCCCCCCAAATGGGCGGTCTGCTCCAGAAGAAGCACCTTTGCCCCGGCGCGGGCGGCGGTCAGAGCGGATTGCAAGCCAGCAACCCCGCCGCCGATCACCAGAACGTCCGTAAACGCGTAGAAATGCTCGTAGCGGTCTTCGTCGCGGGCCTCTGCATCCGGGGCTTTGCCCAGACCGGCGGAGTGGCGGATGAAGGGTTCGTAGATCCATTTCCAGAACGGGCGCGGATGAATGAACATCTTGTAATAGAAGCCCGCGCTCAAGAAGCGGGCAAGCACGTTGTTGACGATGCCGATGTCGTAATCGAGCGACGGCCAGTGGTTCTGGCTGGTGGCGGTCAGGCCGTGGAAAATCTCGGTCGTCGTAGCACGCTGGTTCGGTTCAAGCTGATTGCCTGTCCCAAGATTGACCAGAGCGTTGGGTTCCTCGGATCCCGACGCCACAACGCCGCGCGGGCGGTGGTACTTGAAGCTGCGCCCCATCAGCATCTGGTCATTGGCCAAAAGCGCCGAGGCGAGCGTGTCGCCCTTGTAGCCCTTCATCAGGGTACCATTGAACTTGAAGGACACAGGCCGGTCGCGATTGATCAGGCGGCCCTGGGTTTGAACGCGGGTGCTCATAAGTCAGACCTTGGCGCTGGCGGAAGCGTCGGAGCCTCCGGCGGGAGTTTTCTTGGCAAGATGAAGGGTCATGCGATGTCCCTCCATTTGAATCCGGGGCGTTTGGCGCGGATGGTGTCGAGGATGTCTTTCGGCGGCTCCGTCGTCTGGGCGCTGTAGGTGCCGAAGACTTCGAGCGTGTTGGTGCAGCGCGCCGCGTGGAACCACTTGCCGCAGCCGTTCACATGCCGCCAGCGTTCGAAATGCACGCCTTTGGGGTTTTCGCGGTGGAACAGGTAACCGGTGAAATCGTCATCGCTGGAGTCGGGGCCAAAGCGTTTCAGATGCGCTTCGCCGCCACCATGCAGTTCGGTTTCTTCGGCCGCCACGCCGCAATAGGGGCAGGTGATTAGGAGCATTTTGCGACTTCCGATCTGTCCAAATAGCGCCACAGTGTTTGGCTATTGCTTGGCGAACCCACTTTCTTGCAGGTCACATGGCGTATTTTTTCGAACACTTGCTTCGTGAGGCTGTTTTCTTTGGCCTCTTCTTTGTAATTTTCGTCCTTTGGAAACGAAAAGAGCGCGGGCCGCATCGTGATGGCGGAGGTATCCGAAATGCGGATTACCTTAGCAGCCGTTTCGACGATGACGGGCGTTGAAGAACCGAACCCATCCATCAATGCGCCACCCCCGCCGCAACGCTCTCATCAATGAACCGGCCCTCGCGGAAGCGGTTGAGGCCAAACTCGGCGGTGAGCGGCGAGTAGCCCTTGGCGATCAGCTCTGCCATGCCCCAGCCGGAGCCGGGGATCGCCTTGAAGCCGCCGGTGCCCCAGCCGCAGTTGATGAAGCAGCCGTCGAGCGGCGTTTTTGACAGGATGGGCGAGCGGTCGCCGGTCATGTCGACGATCCCGCCCCACCAGCGCAGCATCTTGAGGCGCGAGATCATCGGGAAGGTCTCGATCAGGGCACGCACCGTTTCCTCGACATGGTGAAACGACCCGCGCTGGGTGTAGTTGTTATAGCCGTCGGCACCGCCGCCGATGACCATTTCGCCCTTGTCGGACTGGCTCATATAACCGTGCACGGTGTTGGCCATGACGACCACGTCCATGCAGGGCTTGATCGGCTCGGAGACCAGCGCCTGAAGCGCGACGGATTCGATGGGCAGGCGGAAGCCCGCCATTTCGGCCAGCACGCCGGAGTGACCGGCGACGACGATACCGAGCTTGTCGCAGTCGATTTCACCCTTGGTGGTGGTCACGCCTTTGACCTTGCCACCTTCCTGACGGATCGCGGTGACTTCACATTGCTGGATGATGTCCATACCCATGTCCGAACAGGCGCGGGCATAGCCCCAGGCCACGGCGTCATGGCGCGCGGTGCCGCCGCGCGGTTGCCAGAGCGCGCCGAGGACCGGGTAGCGCGGGCCTTTCAGTTCGATGATCGGGCACAGTTCCTTCACACGGGCGGGGCCGATGAACTGGGTCTCGACGCCTTGCAGGTTGTTGGCGTGGGCGGTGCGCTTGTAGCCCCGGATCTCGTGTTCGGTCTGGGCGAGCATCATCACGCCGCGCGGGCTGAACATGACGTTGTAGTTCAGGTCCTGCGACAGAGTCTCATAGAGGGACCGCGCCTTTTCATAGATCGCGGCGCTTGGATCCTGAAGGTAGTTCGAGCGGATGATCGTGGTGTTGCGGCCGGTGTTGCCGCCGCCCAGCCAGCCCTTTTCGATCACCGCGACATTCTTGATGCCGAAATTCTTACCAAGGTAATAGGCCGTGGCGAGGCCGTGGCCCCCTGCCCCCACGATGATCACATCGTATTTCTTCTTCGGCTCGGGCTTGCGCCAGGCCCGTTCCCATCCGGTGTGGTAGCGGAGGGCTTCACGGGCAACGGCAAAGGCGGAATAGCGTTTCATGGGGCGCGACTCGAAGCTTGGGTGATTTGACGGATATGTGGACCGAACGGGGCGGCAAGCGGATACTCACAGCGCCCTTTTGACGTGATTTTGCGACATGGCGCTTTGTCACGGGGTTTTGCCCTTTTTTCAAGCGGCTTGCGACTATACATGACGGTGAAACAGCTTGTGGATTTTGCAAACGATGACGTTTTTCTGGATCGCGACCGCTCTTCTTGCCATCGGCATGGCCGGCCTTTTGGCGTTGGCCCTGTTGCGGGGTCAGCGGCACACCGGTCCGGCAGAGGCGTTTGACCTGCAGGTGTACCGCGACCAATTGACCGAGGTGGACCGCGATCTGGCCCGTGGGGTGATTTCCGAAGAGGATGCAGAGCGTCTGAGGACCGAGATTTCGCGGCGCATTCTCGTGGCGGATGCCAAGACGCAGTCGACCGGGGACGCCGGAGCGCAGCCGCGCTCTTTGGGTCTGGTGGTCGCGGCGGTGATTGCGGCCACGCTCGTCGGTGGAAGCTACTGGCTTTATGCGCAAATCGGCGCTCCGGGCTATGGCGATCTGGGACTTGCCTCGCGGATGGAGATGGCCGAACTGGCGCGCCAGAACCGCCCGTCCCAGCAAGAGGCGGAGGGTCAGATCCCGGCGACGGATGCAACCGAGATACAGCCGGAATATGCGGCACTGGTTCAGCGCCTGCGCAGCGCCGTTGCAGAGCGACCGGGCGATCTTCAGGGGCATGTGCTTTTGGCGCGGTCCGAGGCGGCGATGGGCAATTACGTGGCCGCCTACACCGCGCAGCAGCAGGTTTTGTCGATCAAGGGCGATGCGGCCACCGGCAAGGACTATGCAGATCTTGCGGACATGATGGTCTTGGCTGCCGGAGGTTACGTGTCGCCCGAGGCCGAGCGCGTGCTTGAGGCTGCCCTGACGCGTGAGCCGGATAATGGCGTGTCGCTTTATTACATGGGGCTGATGATGGCGCAGACCGGACGGCCGGATGTCGCGTTCCGGCTATGGGACCGGCTGCTGCGGCAGAGCCCGGCGGACGCGGCGTGGCTGCCCCCGATCCTGTCGCAGATCGAGGAAATGGCCTTCCGCGCCGGGATTTCCGATTACCAGGTGCCTACGATTGCCGGACTGCCCGGACCCAGCGCCGACGATGTCGAAGCCGCCGGCGAGATGAGCGCCGAGGACCGTCAGGAGATGATCCGCGGCATGGTCGCGCGCCTCTCGGACCGGCTGGCCACAGAAGGTGGCACGCCGGAGGAATGGGCACGGCTGATCTCATCATTGGGTGTTCTGGGTGACGAGGCGCAGGCGATTGCCGTCTGGAATAACGCACAGGAAGTCTTTGCCGACAATCCTGATGCGCTTGAGGTCGTGCGCGAGGGTGCACGCGCCGCCGGACTGGTGCTGTAAGCCCTTGGTTTACGAGGACATCTCTGAATTCGCCCCTTTGCTGCCGCCGATGCGGGCGATTGCTGGACTGGATCTTGGCACCAAGACCATCGGGGTGGCCGTGTCCGACGGGATGCGCAGCGTGGCGACACCACTCGAGACCGTCAAACGCAAGAAGTTCGGATTGGATGCTGAAGCGCTGCTGACGATTCTGGCCAAGCGCGACATCGCCGGGCTGGTGCTTGGTCTACCCCGCAACATGGATGGCTCAGAAGGTCCGCGCTGCCAGTCGACACGGGCCTTTGCGCGGAATTTCGCGGCGCTCTGGGACCGTCCGATCACTTTTTGGGACGAGCGCTTGTCGACAGTTGCGGCAGAAAGAGCACTGCTGGAGGCGGATACGTCACGAAAGCGTCGCGCAGAGGTGATCGACCACGTGGCCGCAAGCTATATCCTGCAAGGGGCGCTGGACCGGTTGCGCCATATTCAGGCGCACGCATGAAGGAAGCCGCACCGATGAAAGACGACATCTGGAGCCGTGACGAGATCGAAAGCCCCTGCGTGAAGATCTGCGTGGTGCATCCGGAAAGCCGTCTTTGCACAGGATGTCTGCGCACCATCGACGAGATCGGCGCATGGTCGCGGATGTCGCCCGAGGCCCGCCGCGCGGTCATGGCGGAACTGCCGTCGCGCGCGGGACAACTGACCAAGCGCCGCGGCGGACGCGCGGCCCGGTTGCTGCGCTGACCTGCCCTATTCGGGAACTTTCGAACGCAGACAAAAAAACCGGGGCCATTGGCCCCGGAGGTTCTTTTGATCGTCGACGTAAATCTCGTCTTCAGTCCAGTTCGAGCACACAGGTGCAGAACTGTTTCGCCTTCCAATGGGCCTTTTTGCTGACCTGAACATTGTAGAGGATCTGGTAAGTGTGATCCTCTTTCTCGAGACAGCAGGCCGTCACTTCGACATCCTTGGGCGCCGTGGCGCAGAAATTGCGGCCAAGGTAATACATGTCAGGCTGCACATCCGCCGTGAACATGGCGCGGCGGTGACCGTTTTCATCGGTGACGCATTTCACCTTCGGACACGACACCGGCGCCGGTTTCGGAACGGCCTTGACCGGACGCGGTTTATCATCCGGGTCTTCCGGATTCTGCGGCGTCCCGTTCGGTGGCGTTGACGGTGGCGTCGACGGACGCTCGAAGGTCGGCTTGTCGTAGGTCGGCGGCTCTGGTGGCACATCGCGCGCGAACGCGGGAGACGCGATCAGGGCGAATATCAACAGGGCAAGTCTCATCTCTTTTCCCTTCGGGTACCGCTTACTCTGCGGCTATGGTTATCATGTTCCTGCGCCATTGAAAAATCACAGTTTTTGGCGCGGCATAAAGTTCTGGAAACTCAGACTGTCGGTTGAGCGATCGAAGTGCTTTCCACAACGAGGATCTGGTCAAGTGAGACCGGTCCCGCACCTGCAGAGACCACGACAACGGTCTGACCATTGAACTGGACCACACTGTCGCCTGTCACCCCGTCGGTTTCAATTGTAACCGATCCTGATGCAGAGGCCCCGACGGGTACCGATACAATCACCACTTCATCTGAATCGAGGTCGATGATTTCAGGTGCGTTGTTCGGGTCAACCCAAGTGCCGGTATAGAAGACGTCGTCGCCACCTTCACCAAAGGCGGTGTCGCCACTGCCCATCTGGATATCGTCATTGCCCTCGCCGCCCAACAGAACGTCAGGATCGTCGAGATCGCGCGCACTCACAATGGCATCATCATTCCCGTCCCAGATGCCAAAGAGTTGGTCGTCACCGGGGCCACCGTCCAGCGTGTCGGAACCGGCGCCACCGATCAGCGAATCGTCACCATCGCCGTCGACAAGGCTGTCGTTACCGGCATTGCCAAACAAGGTGTCGCTGCCGGGTCCACCGAACATGGTGTCATTGCCATCGCCGCCGGACAGCACGTCATTGTCTTCCTGCCCGTTGAGAAGATCGTTTCCGGCATCCCCGAAGAGCGAGTCATTGCCAAGCCCACCGGCGATGATGTCATTGCCCGTACCGCCTGCAACAAGGTCATCACCCGAGTTGCCATCGACCGAGTCATTGCCTTCGCTGCCAAACACCTGATCATCGCCACCGCCGCCAAAAACGCTGTCGTCGCCAATTTGACCGTCGAGGATATTGTCGCTGGAGTTCCCGGTGATCTGATCGTCACCTCCGCCGCCGACGACGGTCTCCGCTCCTGCGGTCGCTGTGATGCTGTCACCACCCTCGGTGCCAAAGGCCACACCATCGGATGTGACAATGCCGTCCGTATCGGAGCCACCGCCACCAGTTCCACCAGTGTCCGTGCCGCCAGTGTCCGTGCCGCCCGAGCCAGTGCCGCCCGATCCATCCGTTGCGCCATCCGTATCGTCGTCATCGTCGCCCGAATCCACGAAAAGGCCTGCTGTCAGGCCAATGAGCGTGAGGGCCAAAAGTGCTGCGTATTCCATTGAACGTTAATCCCAAGATTACCGATTGGCGTTCAACTTACGCCCGGCCTAACCTGTCCCCATAATAAAATCGACAATTTGAACGAGATTGTTAGGAAACTCGCAACAGTTTCGACCGCGACCTGCGCATTGTCGCGGCAACCTCTTTGGAATGTGGCAACGCCTTATTTTTGCCTTATCCAGTCGTCCCCTGATTTACGTGATTCAGGACGCAGATATGCGACCATTCGACCCTCACGAGGGGCAACTGAACCCGGCTGCCATGGCGCGACGCCGTGCAACAGAAACCGGTTTAGTAAAACCGCCTCGCCCGGACGTGTAAAGAGCGGAATCCGTCGGCATGTCTCGAAAACGCGCTTTCGGGCCGTCTGGTAGACGTCCGTTATGTCGATGTACGGCCAGTCTGCTTCTGGCAAATGGCCCAATGCCTCGATCATGCAGCTTTGAAGGATGAGATGGCTGCCCTCCCAGACCACGAGAGGGCTGGCTCCCGGCGAGGTCTCGGTGAGCGGCAGGCCGAGAATCCAGTCATGCCTCTCGCGTAGATACCGCCGCTTTGGTTCTCCGTCGGCTATCAGACCATCCATGTGGGCAGCATCGCGCTTCAGGCGATATCGGAATGCCGCCTCCTTTTCGCCGGCGCGCGGTTGGGGATACCCCGGATACATGATCGAAAGCTGCGCTGGATGCAGGTCATCTCTTGCCCCGATCCGGTCTTTGGCCGGCCCCGCGAGCGGAACTCCAGAGACAGAGCCGTTGGGACTCGATGGCAATGCATCGACACCGACAAACCAGGTGCCCTGGCATTGCAGCCATTTCGAGATCATCTCCGGATCCCGTGCGACCTTCTGAGCAACCACATGTGCGGCCTCGGCCCAGCGAAACGTATCCGTGTGCCACCCGAAACGCACAAAGCCGCAATCCGGCCAATCCCTCAGCATCGTCAGCCCGTCATCGCGTCCGGCTGGCGCATCTGCTCCAGCGCCTCGTCAAGAAGCGCAACACCGGCACCCGGCCGGTTGGCCTTTTCTGACAACACCCGCCGCCACGTCCGCGCGCCCGGCTGCCCTGCAAAGAGCCCCAGCATATGCCGTGTGATCTGATGCAACTTGCCACCCTCATCCAGATGCATTTCGATGTAGGGACGCATCGCGTCAATAACATCTTCCCGCGACCTGCGTATCGGCTGAACTCCAAACAGCCGCGCATCGACCTCGGACAGAATATCCCAGGGACGATGGTAGGCTGCGCGCCCAATCATCGCACCGTGCAAACCACGTGCGATCAGCGCCTCGGCAGCATCCAGCGTTTCGATGCCACCATTGATCGACATCGGCATATCGGGAAAGCGGGCCGCCATGCGAAGGACAAGGTCGTAATCCAGAGGCGGGATGTCCCGGTTCTCTTTAGGGGACAATCCATGCAACCAAGCTTTACGCGCGTGGATGATGAGGTAGTCGCAGCCGGCATCTGCAATCCGCTGAATGAAATCGGGCAGCACTGTTTCCGGGTCCTGATCATCAACCCCGATGCGGCACTTCACCGTAACCGGCACCGCAACAACGGCTTTCATGGCCGCGACGCAATCCGCCACCAGCGCTGGCGTCTTCATCAACACGGCCCCGAATGTGCCCGACTGAACCCGGTCGGACGGACACCCAACATTGAGGTTGATTTCATCATACCCGGCCTCAGCCCCCATCCGCGCCGCCTCAGCCAATTCGCTCGGGTCCGAACCGCCGAGCTGCAACGCCACCGGATGCTCCTCGCGACTGTGGTCAAGCAGATGCACCGCCCCCCCACGCACGAGCGCCGGTGCCGTGACCATCTCGGTATACAGCAGCGCCTGCCGACTGATTTGCCGATGGAAGAACCGACAATGACGATCGGTCCAATCCATCATCGGCGCAGAAGAAAGGCGCGCGGCCTCGGTGGCTGCGTTCAAAGGCATTCAGCAATCTCCAAGGGTCCGCCATCGCTTGGGACTGACCCACTGTGCACATCATACGCACACGAAAGACGTACCGCCACCCTACCCCGTGTAAAGACAGGCAATTGGCGGTTTTTGGGTGGGTCCACAGCTGACACCAACCCCGAAACTCAATCTGTTCACGAGCCACGGCTGAAATATGCTCACCGCCAAAGCGATCCAAGGGGCGGACATTGCTATGACGCGCAACGATAAATGAACAAGCGTTTCTCAAACCTTCGCGTTGCGTGCAGCATTCGACACGAACGGCGTATTCTGTTGAAAAACTCGCCCTTGATCGGAGGGCCGTCGGCTGATTCAATTCCTGTAGGGGATGGGAGGATTGGCGATGATGGGACGGCGGCAGGAGGCGCAACCGGCGCTGTTCTATGAGTTCTCGCTCGAGGATCATGTCCCGCAGAACCACCTGTTGCGGTCTATCGATCGGTTCGTCGATCTGTCAGGGATCCGCAGCTACCTCGCCGATTTCTACAGCCATACCGGGCGGCCGTCGGTCGACCCTGAACTCCTTATCAGGATGCTGCTGGTGGGCTATTGCTTCGGCATCCGGTCGGAGCGCCGACTCTGCGAGGAAGTCCATCTGAACCTGGCATATCGCTGGTTTTGTCGGCTTGATCTGAGTGACCGTGTCCCTGATCATTCGACCTTTTCGAAGAACCGACATGGTCGGTTCCGTGACAGCGAACTGCTACGGCATTTGTTCGAGACGACGGTCTCCCGCTGTATCGATGAGGGCCTGGTCAGCGGCCAGCGCATGGCGGTTGATGCCAGCCTCATTGAGGCGGATGCCAACAAGCAGAACTCGACGCCGAAGGAAGAGTGGGATCCGGCGCAGGTCGATCCGGCCGACGCGCCCCGCGCTGTGCGTGAGTATCTCGCCACCCTGGATGAGGCGGCGTTCGGTGCCGCGAGCGAGGTGCAGCCCAAGTTCACGTCCCATTCCGACCCGGCCAGCCAATGGACGGCCGCCCGCAAGGGCCCGGCATTCTTCAGCTATTCCGACAACTACCTGATCGACACCGACCATGGTGTCATCGTGGACGTTGAGGCCACGCGCTCAATCCGCCAGGCCGAGGTCGGTTCGACCAAGACCATGCTGGAGCGCGTGAAGACCAAGTTCGACCTTCATCCAGAGCGGCTGATCGCGGATACCGCCTATGGTACCGCGCCGATGTTAGGATGGTTGGTTGACCGCAAAATTGCTCCGCACATCCCTGTCTTCGACAAGTCAGGGCGCAATGACGGGACATGGACCCGCGCCGACTTTGAATGGGATGCGAAGAACGACCAATACATTTGCCCTGAGGGCCACGAGCTGAAGCAGTTCCGCCGGAACTACTCCGATCCCAATCGCGGCCCGACCGGCAAGGGCGTCGCCAAATACCGGTGTTTGAAGCACACCTGCCAGGCCTGCCCATCAAAGGCGCGCTGCTGCCCGAACATGGGCTTCCGGTCTATCACCCGCGAGGAACATGAAGATGCTCGGCAGGTCGCCCGCGACATTGCAAAGACCGACCAATACGTGATCTCGATGAAGCTGCGAAAGAAGGTCGAAATGCTCTTCGCCCACCTCAAGCGGATCCTTGGCCTGAACCGACTCCGATTACGTGGACCATGCGGTGCGAATGACGAATTCCTGCTCGCCGCCACCGCCCAGAATCTCCGAAAACTGGCCAAGATCTTTCCTGCACCGCAGAAAATGCGAAAAGCCTGACCAGAAAGGCGCTCGCTCGCTGTGCAGATCACCACTTTCTGCGCCAGCAACACGTTGTTTTTCCACAGAATCGGCGGAAAGCGGAAGTTCGCCGCTCTGCAGCGGACACACTCTAGAGTGCTCCAAAGCGGACTTTGATGATCGAAATCGTCGATACATCAAATTGCGCTTTGATAAGCGCAGGTATCTACTCGTTTGCGGTGACTGAGTAATTGATCCCCTTCATCAAAATCAGCAGTTCCGCGACGGCTACGACCCGGTCCGCGATGCCGAGGCGACAATTGTCCAGTTCCTGCAGCCCGTGCATCTTGAGCCCTTGCAGGCCGCCGGGTTCACGGTCACCAACCATGCCATTCTGCGCGATCTAGAACTGACCCTGCCGGAGATTATGGAGGCTTTTGCCCATGGCCAGAGAACGCGACTGGCAGCGGATCATGGCGAGACCTTCTTTGTCGCCTTCCGTGCGCCGGAATAGATATGCAGAACAGCCGGATCAAAATATATCCACCACGCTTAACGCACTATGCGACGCATGATTGCGTTTGCCGACCTCACCATTGCGATTGGACTTTCACGCGGCCTGGCTTTGCAATTGCTGCGACAGAATGCCGAGACTCAGAAAAACTGGACGCTTCTTAATCACTGAGTGCTAACTGAGCGACGGTGAGGTGGGTAGCCTGATGCTCACTTCGAAACCATCTTCCATGCCCGTGCGGGGCGAATTGAGTATGAGCTGGCTCCCGACCCGTTCCGCGATAGCCGCGACAATCGCAAGGCCGAGACCGCTTCCGGTGGTGTTCGGGCCTGCTCGTTCAAAACGGGTGGTCAGGTTTTCCAGTCTTTCTTGCGGAACGACGGGCCCTGCGTTTGCCACGCTCAATGTGCCGTCTTGGGCTAGGGACACGTCTATTGCTTCGTTCTCCGCGCCGTGTCGGATCGCGTTTTCAATCAGGTTGCGACAGAGGATGCCAAAGGCGTCCGGGTCCAGATCTGAAACGACCGGTCCGTTGGGAAGCGTCAGCACGATGCGGCCCGGCAATGAGGCGCGTTCTATCTCGTCCACAATAATCCGCGCGATGCCGCGCAAGTCTGAGGTTTTGTCCAGTCGCAGACGGCCGCCTTCTGCGCGGGCGAGTTGCATCAAGCGTTCTGACAGGCGTGTCAGCCGTTTCAGCGTGGCCTCGATGTCTGCTGCCCGCGCAGAAGCTGCGGGGTCATCTGTTTCTGACTGCAACCTTTGCGCCTGCGCGATAGCCCCAGCGAGGGGTGTTCGCAACTCATGTGCGGCATTGGCGGCAAAGCTGCGTTCCGCATCGAACGCGTCTTTCAAACGTCCAAGAAGTCCGTTCAGGGTTGTCGCCATCGGAACAATTTCCAATGGAATTCCTGTCGTCGGAACAGGTGAAAGGTCGCGCGCATCCCGAGCCTCCAAGTGTTCTCGAAAACGGCGAATGGGTCCAAGGCCTGCCCGGACCGCCAGCACGATAGCGAGCAGCGCAAGCGGTATCACGACCAGAAGCGGCAGGCCCAGCCCCATCTGGATTTCCTGTGCGACCGTGGCGCGGTGGTCCAGCGGTTCGGCCACCGAAATGCGAACGCTGCCCTGCAAGGCATCCTCGTTGTAAAGCCTGTGGGTTGCGGTCTGACGAAACCCGGTCCCGTCATAAGCAGGGAATATGTCCGGATCAGCGGCATGCGATTGCAGCAGGATGCGCCCCTGCGAGTCCCGAACGATGTAAGTAAAAAACTCGGTATGTTCGCGGATGGCGCCAAGGCGCTGGGTCACGCCGTCATCTTCGCGGCCGACAATCTCTTGCACGGCCAGCGGAAGAAGGCGTTGCGCCGTCTCCTGCAGGGCGGAGTCGAAGACCTCGTCCATTTCGTGGCGCAGGTTTACCGCCGTCACCGAGGCAGTCGCGATCCACAAAAGCGTCAGCCCGATACCCAAGGACAGCGCCAAACGGGCCTGGAGGCTCCGTGGCAGCCTCATGATGGGCCCAGACGATAGCCCATGCCGCGTTCGGTCTGTATCACGTTAGCCCCAAGTTTCTTGCGCAGGCGGCTAACATGGACTTCGATGGTGTTGCTTTCGATTTCGGCCCCGTGGGCATAGAGCTTGTCTTCAAGCTGTGTTTTCGACAGCAGCTGCCCCGGGCGTGCCAGAAACGCATCGAACAGCGCCCATTCGCGCGCGGTCAGCTGGACTGGTTTTCCGTTCCGGTGGATGCTGCGCGAGGCAAGGTCGATGTCCAGCGCGCCGTGGGTAATGATTGGGTTTGGATTGCCGCTATACCGGCGTGCGACCGATCCGATCCGGGCGGTGAGCTCCGACAGGTCGAAAGGTTTGACCAGATAATCGTCAGCCCCCGCATTCAATCCTTCGATCCGGTCTGAAATCTGGTCAAGGGCTGTCAGGATGATCACCGGGGTCACGTCACCCCGATTTCGGATCGTCTTCAGAAAGCCAATGCCACGACCATCGGGCAGCATGAGGTCAAGCAGAAGCAGATCATAGGCGGCAACCGCCATTGCATCCCCCGCTGCATCAAGCCGTGTCACCCAATCCACAGAGTGGCCATCTGCGGCGATCTGGTCGCGTACGGCTTCTCCCAGAACGGTGTCGTCCTCGATCAGCAGGATACGCATAGGTGTCGGGCTCCTTTGGGTCTTATGCCGTTTTGAACAGTCCAGCTTACGCGAGGCTGACGCACATCAGCCCGCGAGCTTCAGGAACCTGTCAGGTTGATGGCGCATGGTCTGGTGAAGTTGGCCGCAATCCGGAGTTTGCCGCATGAAGAAGACACTGACAATGCTCGCAGTATTGGCGACGCTTTCGGCGGGCGCTGCGATTGCCGACGATGATGACTGTTTTGTCCCCATGGCTGACTGGCAGCCGCGGGAAGCAGTGGCGCAGATGGCGCTGGACAACGGTTGGACCGTGCGTCGGATCAAGATCGATGATGGTTGTTACGAAATTGATGGCCGTGATGCACAGGGGCGCCGGATCGAAGTGACCGTTCATCCGCAGACCCTTCAAATGATCGAATTCGAATACGAGGATGACGACGATGACTGAGACATCTGCACATGATGCTTCTTCAGCCGAGCAAAGATCTATAGCCAAAGTCCGTGTCTGGGATCCTATGGTCCGGGTCTTTCACTGGAGCTTGGTTGTCACGTTTGTCGTGGCCTATCTGAGTGCTGAGGAGCTAAGCACGGTACACGAGATTGCGGGCTACATTGTTGCTGGACTGATTGCGTTCCGTTTGATCTGGGGCCTTGTCGGCAGCAAATACGCCCGTTTCTCACAGTTCCTGCGGGGACCGTCGCAGACGATCAGCTATATCGGGGATGTCGTGCGCGGCAAGGAGCATCGGTATCTCGGCCACAACCCTGCTGGTGCCGCAATGACCGTTGCTTTGCTCCTGACACTCGCAGGCACCGCCTTTACGGGATGGCTGCTCGAAGATGAGGGCCGTGTTGCAATGCTGCCTGCCCTGCCGCAGATCGTATCTCCGGCCTATGCCGATGGCGACGACGAAGGGTATGGCGGAGGCGGCTCTGAAGCCGTCGAAGAGGCACATGAGGTGCTGGCCTACCTCATGCTATTGCTGATTGCAGTCCATGTCGGCGGGGTTGTTCTGACCTCTTTCCGCCACAAAGAAAACCTCGCACGGTCCATGGTCACCGGTGACAAGCGCGCACCAAGTCCCGGCGATATTTCCTGAACGTTCCCCCGCGCCGAATGTCCCTTCGACGCTTCCCTGGCCCCGCTATCTTCGGTGGGGCCTTTTTTCTTTCCGGCGTCGTTCTGACGTCTTTCTGACGGCAAGCTGAAGCAAAAAACCGTGTCACGTCAGGAAGACCTCAGGTGGTGTCTCCAGATTGATTTCAGCACACAAACGGAGACATGACCATGAAAAAGACACTCGCCCTTCTTGCAGCAACAACCGCGCTATCCGCAGCCATCACCGCACCGGCCTGGAGTGCTACGCGCACAAGCAATAGCGAATTTCTGCCTTTCGCGGCAGTTTTCGAGGCCGGTCAGGACGCCATGCCGCTGATCCTTGCCAGCAGCGACGATGATGACGATCGCGAATATCGCAATGGCGCGAGGTATGAGGACGACGATGACGACGACGACGGCAAATACCGCAGCGGGTCTCGCCACGACGACGATGACGATGATGACTGCGATGACGATGACGATGACTGCGGGAACAGCGCGCGCAATGCAGCACCTGCTGGCACCGTCGCTCCGCCGCAAAACGGTCTGTTCGGCAACGGGGCTGCGCCAAAAGTTCAGATGAACTGATGCATATCTACTTATTCCAATTCCCATAAGAAGGCACATTCCGCATGAAATCGCTTCTCGCAACACTGGCGCTGACCACGGCGCTCACACTTCCCGGGCTCGCAATGGCGCGCCCGGTCACATTGACCACAACGATGAACAGTTACGGCGGCGACGGGGCGTATCTTGCGCTCTATGTCACCGACACGTCCGGGGCCTATGTTGGCAGCCTCTGGATGGCTGGCGGCAAGTCGAAATATTATGAACACCTGAGCGACTGGTACCGCGCCACTGCCGGTGACACGGCACAGATTAACGGGATCACCGGGGCCAGTGTTGGGGCAGGTCGGACGCTCGAGATCACGCTTGATCTGGCTGATGCGCTGTTTGATGCAGGCTATACGCTCCACATCGACGCCGCAGTCGAGGACATGCGCGACAGCCCGAACGAAGTTGCGGTGCCCCTGACGACAGGCGGGTCCGGCACGCCGGTCAAAGGCCGCCGATACATCGCTGATTTCACCTACGACATGTAAGGAGGCCCGGCGATGATCCGCGCTCTACACCGTTGGCCGGGTCTTCTGGCCGCAACCCTTCTCATTGTCCTGACCCTCAGCGGGGCCGCTCTTTCGGTTTTTCCGGCGGCAGAGCGCCTGACCGCGCCGCAGGCTCAATCCGAGTTGAGCGTGGCAACGCTCGCAACCCGTATCCAGACTGCCTATCCCGGGGTCGAGCAGATCCGGCGGTCTCCTTCGGGTCAGATCACGGCCTACTGGTTTGTGGATGGTACGCCGGGGGCGGCGGTGATCGACCCTGCGACGGGACAGGGCGTGGGGTCTGCCGACCCCAATCAGGTCGAGCGCTGGCTGACCAATCTGCACCGGTCGTTGTTTCTGGGTGATGGCGGACGGATCGCCATGGCCATTGGTGCGGCGGCGATGCTGATCCTTTCCGTTTCCGGGTCTGTCCTCGTGGCGCGCCGTGCCGGTGGCTGGCGGCGCTGGTTCGCGCCGTTGCGGGGCCCTTTGTCTGGCCGATTGCATGTTGAAATTGCGCGGGTCGCGGTTCTGGGTCTTGCCTTGTCGTCGATGACGGCCCTCTGGATGTCGGCGTCTACCTTCGACCTGCTTCCCATCGCGGCATCCGCACCAGCCTTTCCGAACGATGTCAGCGGTGAGACAGGCGTTGCGATCGCGTCCATCGACTTGCTGGGACAGACCCCTGTGGCTGAACTGCGCGAAATGAACTTTCCCTATCCGGATGACGCGACTGACGTCTTCACCCTCAAGACGGATCTGGGGACAGGATATCTGGACCAGGGGACAGGTGCGGCGTTGGGTTGGACCGATCTGATCGGCTGGGAGCGCGTTTCGGAGACGATCTACATGCTGCATACCGGTCAGGGGGCGGCACTTCTTGGGCTGGTTCTCGGGCTGATGGCATTGGGCGTGCCGGTGTTGGGGGTCACGGGTGTCCTTGTCTGGCTGGCAGGACGGCGCAGCAGACCGCGCATCCCCGGGAACCAGCCGGCCGCCAAGGCCGAAACGATCCTGCTGGTTGGCAGCGAAGGGGGCAGCACTTGGGGCTTTGCGGCGACGCTTCATCAGGCACTGAGTGCGGCGGGGCAAACAGTCCATGTCGGGCTGATGTCCGGCTTTGATCCGGCGCACCACGCAAAGGCACAGCGGTTCGTGATCCTTGCGGCAACCTATGGCGACGGCGATGCGCCGGAAACCGCCAAAGGGTTCCTTGATCGTCTGAAAGCGCTGGGAACCGCGCCCGCAGCACCGATTGCAGTGCTTGGGTTTGGCGATCGCAGCTATCCGGAGTATTGCCGCTACGCCCAAAGGGTTGCGGAAATGGCTAAAACGCGGGGCTGGAACATGCTTTTGCCCTTCGACACCATCGACCGCCAGTCGCCGCAGGATTTCGCGCGCTGGGGGCGTCTGTTGGGTCAGGCGCTTGGCATTAACCTTGAACTGGTCCACCAGCCCATTGTGCCCCCAACCGAGATGCTGACCCTGGTTTCGCGCCGCGACTACGGGGCGGAAATGCAGGCACCTACCGCAATCCTGCGCTTTGCACTGCCACGCGTGACTCTTTGGCAAAAATTGACAGGGCAAGGCTTTGCCCGATTTGAGGCGGGTGACCTTTTGGCTATCGTGCCAGAAGGTTCCGCAATCCCGCGTCTGTATTCTCTGGCTTCTGACCGGCGCGACGGGTTCGTCGAGATCGTCGTGAAGCGTCAGCCTAGCGGGCTGTGTTCCGCGCAACTGACCCAGCTTGCTCTAGGGGATACGGCCAAGGGATATATCCGTCGCAATCCCGGCTTCAAACCGGGCAAGGGCCGCGCACCGCTGATCCTGATCGGTGCCGGCACGGGCATTGGCCCGCTGGCGGGGTTCATTCGTAGCAACAAAGGGCATCGCCCCATTCACCTCTTCTTTGGTATGCGCCATCCGCAGAATGACTTTCTTTACGGGCAAGACCTTTCAGATTGGCAGACCGAGGGTCGTCTGACCCGTCTGGACACCGCGGTCTCTCGCGCGGCCAACCCAAGCTACGTGCAGGACACGCTGCGTGCCGAGGGTGTCGAAGTGGCCCGCCTGATCAAGGGCGGTGCACGCATTATGGTTTGCGGCGGGCGAGGCATGGCGGCCGGTGTCACGGATGCGCTAGCTGATATTCTGAAACCAATGGGACTGACGCCGCAGGCGTTGAGGGCAGAGGGACGCTATGTCGAAGATGTCTACTGATCCAACTCGCTACGCGCTGCATGGGCCAACAATGGGCACGCGCTGGTCAGCGCAGTTCCATGCAGACCCAAGCTTTGATCCGGAGTCCGCGCGCGGGGCGCTACAGACTGCAGTGGATGAAGTGGACGCACAGATGTCAACGTGGAAACCCGACAGCGACCTGATGCGCCTGAATGCGGCACCTGTCGGCGTATGGCAGGCGGTCCCAGCGCGGTTGCTGGATGTCTCGGTGCTCGGGCGCGATGTCGGGCGGGCCTCTGGCGGGGCGTTTGACATGGGGCTTGGTGATGCGGTGGCGGCTTGGGGTTTCGGCGCGGATGAAGCCGACCCTACGCACATCAGGGCTGCGATGGCGCGTCGTCGAGTTGAGACTGCGCTCGAGATTGATGTTGCTGGCGCCCGTGTCCGCAAGACCGCCGATATTACACTAGATTTGAACGGTATCGCCAAGGGATATGGGGTTGACCGTCTGGCTGATACGTTGGTTGCGCTCGGTATTCCGGCGGCTCTGGTCGGGATCGACGGTGAAATGCGCGCGGTGGGGTTGCGGCCTGATGGCTCGCCATGGACCATCGCCGTCGAAGCACCTGATCCCGAGCGCCGAGCGCCGCATTCGGTTCTTGCGTTGCACGACGCCGCTGTGGCCACGTCAGGCGATTACCGCCATTGGGTCGAGGTGCAGGGCCGCCGCCTGTCCCACACGATGGACTTTTCACGGGGTGCGCCGCTCCTTGCGCCGCCCGCTTCGGTGACCGTGATCGCGAAAACCTGTGCCGAAGCCGATGCATGGGCCACTGCGCTGATGGTTCTTGGGGTTGATGCAGGGGCGACGCTAGCCGAGCAACGTGGACTGGATGTGCTGTTTCTGGTGCGCGATGACCAGAACGGCTTTCAAAGCCAAGCCGTTGGTCGCCTGTTTTCGGAACAGCCGTAAGTGGGTGTTTAAGGACTTGACCGAAAAGTTCCAAACCAAGCTGAACGAAAAGAAAAAGCATAGTGAGCCGCCTGACACACTCGGAAACCCATATGGTGCATCGGATCGGCTGGCTGCGGGCCGCGGTCCTTGGTGCAAATGACGGCCTTGTCTCGACGGCGACCCTTGTCGTCGGGGTTGCCGCTGCGGGGTCGGGACGCCCCGAAGTACTGATTGCCGGACTTGCAGGCCTTGTAGCTGGTGCCATGTCCATGGCGGCGGGAGAATATGTCTCGGTCAGTTCGCAAACCGATGCGGAGCAGGCAGATATCGCGCGCGAAACGAAGGAGTTGGCGGAAACGCCTGAGGCTGAGTTGGTTGAATTGACCGGGATCTATGTGGCGCGCGGTTTGGATGAAACACTCGCCCGTCAGGTCGCTGAGAAACTGACCGCAAATGACGCGCTTGGCGCGCATGCGCACGATGAGCTTGGCATCTCTGAAACCGTCGTGGCGCATCCCTTTCAGGCAGCGCTGGTTTCAGCGGCGACCTTCAGCATTGGCGCGGTTGTGCCGCTGGTCGTGGCTGCGCTGTCGCCAACGGCGCAGATCACTTCGATCGTCGCTGTGACAACGCTTGTTGCGTTGGCCGTTCTGGGTGGACTTGGCGCATCGGCAGGTGGGGCCGGGATCATCAAGGGGGCTGTGCGTGTGACATTCTGGGGGGCGCTTGCCATGGCGGCGACTGCTGTTGTGGGCATGGTTTTCGGGGTTGCAGCTGGCTAAAAATTCGCCCACGTGGGGAAGAGCTGCTATCGTTCAAAAGCTTCGGTGTATTCGAAAATACAAGGCCGAACAAAACCTAAGGTAGTTGAGGTTTAGCGAAGGACATCCGGTTCGATATCTTTTTTGAAATCAATGCGGATGTTTTCTTCCGGCGGATGGTCTTGCGCAGCTTCGTTGATTGAAAACTATGATGAAAGACAGCTCAGCCGCTGTTCTAATCCTCAAATCGATGCAAAACGCGCTGACTTCAGACACTCAGAATTAACTTCCGCAATCAATGGTATTGCAGCCAAACTTGCAGTTGCAGCGCATTCATCCTACACCCACTGTCGGACGTTTACACCGACAAAATGCCGCGCGATGTACAAACGGCTGTTCTAGAGAAGCTGCACTGCGGCAAAGGCTGCACCGGCGAAGGGCAGCTTTGGGCCGTTCTTACTATTGACGCAAAAGAGCCAAAGGCCGGGGGGGGCACGTCGCCATCAACTCAAAGCGTCGATGTCGCAATACCAAATACAATCTCGTTCCAATCGGCTTCATAAACCGAAATGCACACGACGCAGTGCGAGATAACGCGATCGAAACATGAACATGCGCTGCACACGATGCCGTTCAACTGATTGAAATAAAATCAAAATCTCCACCGTCCATCATGGCCGCAGAAGATAACCGCGCGGCCTCGGTGGCTGCGTTGTGGGGCATTCCTAATTCTCCTATGGTCCGCGATCCGGTTTTCGGGACCATGTTGGACACTTACTGCACACGAATTGGGGCAGTCTAGCCCCCCGAGGGTGAAGACAGGCAAACGGCGGTGTTTAGGTGGGTTTGTGAACCTGCCCCCTTTCTCCATCGCACGATCCAGACAGGACGCGATCGTCAAGAAACGTTTGCGAAGTTGCGCGATCCCCTGCGCTTTTCACGTGCATACCACCGCCTTGCTGATTGCTGCTAAATCAGTTTCGCTCCATTCCTCCATCGGCACTGTAAGCGGACGAGACCCAGAAAGACCTTGCCAATAATTTCCGACAAGAGCAGTCGTTGTTCTGTGATGGGGGCAGACGCAGTGTGGTCCACCTGCCAAAGCAAGTGCCGAGGACAAGGGTGGCGTTTTGTCTTTTTTGCGGACAACCTCTTGGGTCCAGCCCAAGTCCCGCTCAGGATTTTTTCAGTTCTGCCATGATCCCTGTCTGGAGTTCTGTTGGCAGGGCATCAATAACGCCAGCCAAGGTCGCAAGGTCCTGCCGCGCGGCGTGCAATTGGTCGATGAGCGAAATCACGATGCCCAGGCCGGTCTCATCCAGATCGAGGTCTTGGGACAGATCGCACAAAAGCTCCAGCCGCGCGAGATCTATGCGGCCAAAGACATATGCGCCCGCTTCGCGCTCTGGCTTGACGAAATTACATTCGATGAAGCTGACAAGCTGGCTGCGCGTGAGCCGCGTCACGGTCGCGACGACATCGTCTTCGGAATAGCGGTCTGTCATGTCCCGGCCCCTTTCATCAGATCGGCACGCGGGTCGTAGGCATGGGTCTTGCGCCATTCCGCAAGGAACTCGCGTAGTCCAACGTCCACGTCAGGCGGCGCGACGATCTTCAGCTCGACCCGCTGATCTCCCTTCGTCTTGCTCCCCGCACGTGTAACCCCGCGCGCCCGCAGACGCAGGACCTGGCCCGAGCTTGCCGCCGACGGAATGGTGAGGCCCACCGGGCCGTCGATGGTCGGTGCCGTGACCTTGCCGCCGAGAACAGCCTCGTCGATGGTGATCGGGAGCGTCAGGAGAATGTCGTCGCCCTCGCGACGAAAAACCGGATGGGGCCGGACATGAACGGTGATGAGCGCATCACCTGCTGCACCGCCACCCATGCCAGGCGCGCCCTTGCCGCGCAGTCGCAGCGTCTGTCCGTCTTCGGTGCCCTGCGGGATCTTGACTGCAAGGCTCTGGCCATCAGGCAAGGTGATACGAGTCTCGGCGCCTCTTGCAGCATCCAGAAACGGCACCTCGAGCGTATAGCGCATATCTGGTCCATGGGCCGAAAATCCACGGTCGGCAAAGTCAGCACCGGACGACCCCGTACGATTGCGCAGAATTTCTGCGAAGATGTCAGCTGGATCGGCATCCGCGCCGAACCCGCGCCCTTGTTGGTAAGTGTTGTTCGGGGCACCTGCGAAATCACGATAGTACTGCCGCTGAGGGCGCTCTGCGCCGAGGCCGTCGATCTCTCCCGCATCGTATCGTGCGCGGGTCTCGGGGTCTTTCAGGATCTCGTAGGCGGCAGAAATCGACTTGAACCGCGCCTCGGCCCCTGCGTCGTCTGGGTGCAGATCGGGGTGGCTTGTCCGCACCAGTTTCCGATACGCCTTCTTTATGTCGTCAGCCGTGGCGGCCTTCGTGAGGCCGAGCACTTCGTATGGATCGTTGGACATCCGGGCTCCTTGTTCGACACCCATCACATGGAGAGGCGGCAAGCCCCTGCAAACGGAATTGACGCGTTCACAATGCCATAGCCTCGCGTGCTTCGTCGCTGATCTATGTCAGGGTGGGAAAGGCATGATCCGGTGTAATTCGAAAGGTGGTGTTTCACCGAAGAATTCGACTCACCAGTGCGCAAAGACCTTTCGGAAGGAGCAGGCTTGGAGGCGAAAAAAACAAACAAACAAACAAAGGGCGAAAGGATCTCCCTGTCGCAAGACAAGCCGGTATCCGCGCCCCTTGTTCCAGCTTTGCGTCCGGTCGCGCCCAAGCCTGCCACAAAGCGTCGACTCTGGCTTTGGGGCGCTGCCGGGCTGCTGGGCCTGGCACTCGCTGGCTTCGTCTGGTCCCAGTTCTGGATGGCGCGGCCAACAGCGGTCGCGGTTGAGATCGCGGCTCTCGCCCCGGTTACGCGTGTGCTTGCGGTCAACGGCCGGATCGCGGCACTTCGATCCGTCGATGTAAGATCCGTTGTGCCTGGCAACCTGGTGGGGCTTCAGGTTGCAGAGGGCGACATCGTGGAGAAAAACCAGATCCTGGCGCAAGTCGACGCGGCGGCGCAGAATGCCACTGTCCGGCAGGCCATGGCCGCATTGGACGCCGCTCTCGTGGCGCAGCAGCAGGCAACCGAAATCTATGAGCGCGCGGCCACACTGGGGAACAACATTCCCAGATCTGAACTGGAGGCGAACGCCTACGCCGTCCAGTCGTCAACACAGGAGGTCGCCCGCCTCACGGCCGCTCTGGATCAGGCGCAAATCGTTCTGGAGGATTATACGATCCGTGCCCCCGTCGCCGGAACCGTTCTTGAACTGGACGCCGAAGAGGGGCAGATCGTTGGCCCCACCAGCCGCCTGCTCACCCTCGCCGATCTGAGCGAGATACTGGTCGAGGCCGATGTCGACGAGGCCTATGCGACCCAGATCGCCGCAGGCCAGCCCGCCGTGCTGCAACTGGCCGGTAACACCGGAACGCACCAGGGACATGTCAGCTTCGTATCAAACCGCGTGGATGAAGCGACCGGTGGGCTTGCGATCAAGATCAGCTTTGATGCCCCGGTTGCGGCACCGGTCGGCCTGACCGTTACTACGAATATCATCGTGGACCAGCGCGATGCGGCGCTGACCGTGCCGCGCACCGCCTTGGTGAATGGTGACGCAGTTTTCGTGGTTGTAGACGGCGTGGCACGGCTGAACCCCGTGACGGTTGTCGAATGGCCCGCAGCACGATTGATTGCAACGGCGGGGCTGGAGGAAGGCAACGCCGTGATCTTCGATGCAACAGGCATCTCGGACGGTCAGTTGGTCGCCGTGGATAAACCCTGATGCTTTACGCGCTCAAGATTGCGACCCGTTACCTCACGGCCAACAAGGCCCAGACCGCCCTTCTGGTGTCAGGTGTCGCGGTAGGCGTGTTCATCTTCATCTTTATGTCAGCCCTAATAGGCGGCTTGGCCGAATTCATCCTTTCGCGCACCGTAGGTGACATTTCACATATCACCATAGAAGCGGAAACTGCCGACCCGGCCGTGCTGATCTCGCCAGAAGGACATGTGCTGGTCGTCGCCGAACGGAGTCGCGCACGCGCGGCAAATCTGGCCGAGGCCGCCACGTGGTTGCCACTGATCGAGGCCGTTCCTGGCGTGCGCGCCGTCTCACCACAGATCACTGGTGCCGGGTTTCTCACCCGCGGCGCGCAGGTTTCTCAGGTTAGCGTGACCGGGGTCGAGCCGGGGCGCGAATCCGCGATCCTTGATCTGGCAGGCTACATGGTTGCGGGAGATGTGCGGCTCGGCTCAGGGCTGATCGTTCTTGGACGTGACTTGGCCGATGATCTTGCGCTGTCGGTCGGTCAGTCACTTCGGCTCCAAAGTTCGAATGGCGTCACGTCAACGCTGACCCTCAGCGGCATATTCAAGACCGGCAATGGTGGGATGGACGGCGCACGTGCGTTTGTCAGTCTTTCGACCGCTCGAACATTGTTTTCCATGCCGCAAGGCGTCACGCGGATCGAGATCAAGCTGAACGATCTGAATGCCGCCGACGCCACTGCTCAGCGTATACGCGCCTTGACGGGGCTTGATGCCACGCCTTGGACGGACGGGGCTGAACAATTGATGGAGGCGCTGAATGCTCAAGCCCAGACCGGGTATTTCCTCAAGACATTCGCGCTTATCACCATCGTGATCGGAGTCGCCTCAGCGCTTCTGCTCTCCACCTATCGCCGTCGCCCCGAGATCGGGATCATGCGGGCGATGGGGGCAGGACGCGGGTTTGTGATCTTTGTCTTTGTTACGCAAGGGGCGCTGATCGGACTGATGGGCGGCGTCACGGGCGCAGCGCTGGGATATCTCGCACTGCTGCCCTTTCCCTCGCGTGACGCGTTCCAGCCGGGAACCCTGCCGATGGACATCACACAAGGATCCTATGGTCTGGCCATCACACTCACGGTGATCGGCGCGATCCTGGCCTCGATCCTGCCTGCACGTTCAGCCGCACGGGTCGATCCGGTCACGGCGATCGGCCAATGAGCGCGCTTCTCGAGGTCCACGACCTGTTCAAGACATACGGGACGGGAGAAGCGGCAACACGGGTGCTGCGCGGCCTGTCGTTGTGCCTTGAGGCGGGTGAAATGGCAGCGCTTCTGGGTCCGTCCGGTTCAGGCAAAAGCACACTCCTGACGATCCTTGGCACATTGATGAAGCCCACGTCCGGCAGTTACGAAATGCTCGGTCAGGACATGATCGCCGCAGATGACAAAGCGTTGACCGACTTTCGCAATGCCCATATCGGCTTCGTTTTCCAGTTCCACAACCTTCTGCCGGATTTCACTGCGCTGGAAAACGTTATTTTCCCCACCGCTGTACGTGATGGGCGCGAGACGCCCGCCGCCCGTGCGCGTGGCCGAGAATTGCTGTCCCGCATGGGGCTGGCCGACCGGATCGATTTCCCTTCAGCCAACCTATCGGGTGGGCAAAAACAGCGGGTCGCTGTTGCACGCGCCTTGATGAACAGTCCGGAACTGGTGCTGGCGGACGAGCCGACCGGCAACCTCGACCGCGCCTCAGCAAATCAGGTGATGGACCTGATCGAGCAGATCAACCGTGAGGAAGGCACGACGTTCCTGATCTCGACCCATGACGAAAAGATTGCAGGTTTCTGTCGGCGCCAGATCGTGGTGGGCGATGGGGTTGTAACAGGGTAGGCTTGGATGACTGACCGCCTACTGCGCGGTATAGCCTCCATCGACAAGATGGTAGCTTCCGGTGATAAAGCTGGCATGATCCGAAAGCAGGAAACAGGTCAGCGCCGACACCTCCGCGGCCTCACCAAGACGTCCGACCGGGTGCAGGGCGGCGATGCCGTCGAGTGCGGCTTCATCCAGGTGCTTTTCCAAAAGCGGCGTCGCGATGAATCCCGGACCGACCGCGTTTACCCGAACCCCGGCTTTGGCATATTCGATAGCGGCAACCTTTGTCAGGCCGACGACCCCATGTTTGGCAGCGACATAGGCTCCGGCAGTCGCAAAACCGACTGACCCAAGGATAGACGCCATATTGACGATCGCGCCGCCGCCTGCATTGACCATTTCAGGAAGGCCAAAGCGCATGCCATGAAACACGCCGGTCAGGTTGACGTCGATGACCTGTTGCCAGCCATCCAGAGGGTATTCTCCAACCGGATGCGCCGGACCGCCAATACCGGCATTGTTAACAAGAAGGTGCAATCCATCCGTCTGCGCCACAGCGAACGCTACAAGGGCCTCCACATCAGCGGCGACACTTGTGTCGGTCTTGTGGGTGAAGGCGGTGCCACCGGACGCCTTGATCTGCTCGGCCACGGCGGACATCCCCGCTTCGTCCATATCCGCCAAGACCACTCTGGCCCCATAACGTGCCAGATCATGCGCTATTGCGGCACCGATGCCCGACGCGGCACCGGTCACGATGGCTGTCTTGTCGTCGAAATCAAATGTCATGATGGCTCTCCTGAAAATGGAAATGTTCAGGAGAGGATGCACAGGTTGCATCGCTGCGCGCTAACCTGTGTCAAAGCGGTCGCTTTCAATCTTGCCTGCCCTTGCCTAGGTTTCGGGCGATGACAAATGCTGCGGTGAATGCAATCTGAGAGGCAAGGTCGGTTTCACCGATTGCAGGTGCCGCCGGTTGGGACACCGGCGGGTCAGTCAGTGTCTTTTTCGTAAAACGATTTCCGGCGAGGACCAGAAAGACCGCAGCCAAAACTGTCAATCCGAGGCCGATCAAGAACGACGCAGAAGCTTGCCCTACGACAACACTGAGCATGAGATGCGCCGAGACCGTCAGGAACGCCACTCCTGCGGCTCCGGCCAGCACTCCGGCCAGAGCCAGCAGGGTCGGCACCAACAAGTGTCGCGCGTCTTTTCGGACGCTGCGACCAATGCTGTGCACGACGTCATCGACAATACCCATCACCGCCGCGAAAGGGTGCCAACCAGAAAACCCGCGCCCGCGGCGAGGCCAATTGTCATAAAAGGGTGAGATGCAACGGACATCTCCAGTTGCGCCTCTGCAGAGCGGCCCTTGCTTTCTGCATAATGCTTCGCTTCGTCAAAGCCTTCCGCGATGTCCGCTGCCATGTGGCTGCTTCGCCGTCCCGCGATCGCGCTGACAGTCTCTGTGAGACGCGACATATCCTGCCGAAGGGCGACCAATTGACGACTGACCGCCTCGATATCGGTTGCGGCGGTGGGTTGCGGGTTCGTCTTGCTATCAAGTGACATTTTGATTTCCTTTGGTTGTTCGAGATTGTGGTGTTGTGCCGTCGAACCTGGTGTCCGAGAGCGGCTTTTTTGCATCGCACATCATGTTTGGGCCGAAACCCGGACCACCTCTGCCGCCTGCTCGGTGGCTGTTCCTAAGAAACCCTCGTCGGATGCATCAGCCTCGGCCTTGGTCTTTTGAACCAGCTGGTCCTCGTGATGCGGCGGCCCGTAAACGGTGTACAGCTTGAGCGCCTTATGCCCTGTGCAGATCACATTGTGATGCGCACCCGCGGGCACGACGATACCGTCGCCAGCCTTGACCTTGTGCGTCACGCCGTCGATCACGACCATCCCCTTGCCCTCTTCGATGCGAAAGAACTGGTCCGTGTCAGCGTGTATCTCACCACCGATTTCCGTCCCAGGCTCAAGCGACATCAAAACCAATTGCAACTTGGTCCCAGAATAAAGAACGTGCCGAAAGTCGGTGTTCTCGTCCGTCAGTTCTTCGATATTCGCAACATATCCGATCATGGTGCCTCTCCGTTCATTTCATCGTCTGGTTCGAAGACATGACCCTGTGTGCCGCAGATAAATCTTCACCGCACTGATCGGCGTTAGCAGCATGATGCGTTTCATTTCGTTGCGGTGCGGTTGGCCATAATCCGCCTTTGGTCGAGCGTCCTCACCACAGGCGTCATGAATCGCGCCGCTTCGCTTCATGGCCCGATGACGCGGCCACTCGAGGCGACCTACCACCGCCAAAAGCGGGCTTGGGATCAGGTTTGGTGAACGTAGGTGCCAGGCGCCGCTACGATCGGGACCAAGCCCCTGTCTGGCGCACCGATGGAAGGTGCAGGCACAACACCGCTGCTTTTCTCTTCCAGCCAGCTCGTCCACGCGGGCCACCATGAGCCCGGTTGCGGCGTATTTTGCGCGACCCACGCTTCGGGACCCACGTAAAACGCCCCAGCCGTCCGACGCGACATCCGATGGTGACCGCGCGCCAGCTTTGGCTCGTTGATGATCCCGCTGTTGTGGCCCCCGCTTGTCAGGACAAATGTCATATCGCTGTCGGTAAACAGTTGGGTTTTGTAGACGGACTTCCACGGCGCGATATGGTCAGTTTCTGTGCCCACCGCGAATATCGGAGCCGAGATGTCCTTGAGCGCGATCACCCGTCCGTTGATGGCAAACCGGCCTGCCGTCAGCCGGTTTTCGAGGAATAAGCCACGCAGATATTCAGAATGCATTCGGGCAGGCATCCGGGTCGTGTCGGACACCCAGACACCCATATCGGTCGGCAGTTCCTCTTTCCCAAGATAATAGCGCCGCACGGCACGGGAATAGATAAGATCCTCCGACCTGATAGCCGAAAAGGCGCGCGCCATTTGGGGTCGGTCAAGATAGCCCTTCTCCCACATCATGTCCTCAAGGAATGCGATCTGGCTTTCGTCCAGAAACAACAGCAACTCGCCCGCCTCGGCAAAGTCGACCTGTGCTGCCATGAGCGAGATTGACGCAAGCCGTTCGTCGTTGTCACGCGCCATTGTGGCCGCCGCAATCGCGAGGATTGTGCCGCCCAAGCAATAGCCGACCGCATGAACTTTGCGCTCCGGCACGATGGCATTCACCGCATCGAGAGCCGCGATCACGCCGCGTTCGCGGTAGTCCTCCAGCGACAGGTCCGCTTGATCGGCGGTCGGGTTGCACCACGAGATCATGAAGACGGTAAACCCCTGATCCACAAGGTATTTGACCATGGAATTGTGCGGCGAGAGATCAAGAATGTAGTACTTCATGATCCAGGCCGGAACGATCAGGATCGGCTCGGCCTGCACCTTATCGGTCTGAGGCGCATACTGGATCAACTCGAAAAGATCATTGCGGAACACCACCTCGCCCGGTGTGCAGGCCAGATCCTTGCCGATCTGAAAGCCCTCTGGTGCGGGTTCATGGACCTGAGCAACGGTGCTTACAAAATCATGTATGAAGTTGTGCGCACCCTCAGCCAGATTTTTGCCGCTGCTCTTGCGCGTTTCCTCGATGATCTCGGGATTTAGGGCGGGAAAATTGGACGGCGACAACAGGTCAAGCATCTGACGCGCCATGAAACGGGTCCTTTCTGCGTCCTCGGGGCGCAATCCGCGCAGATGGTCGGTTGCATAATCCCACCAGTCCTGCACCGCGAGAAACCCCTGCTGCATGTTTCTGAACGGCGGCTTTTCCCATCCGGGATGCCGGAAACGATGATCGTAGGCCTTTGGCACAAAGGCCGATTGCGCGTCGCTGTTTGGCGAAAGCGACTGCCCCAACAGCCTTGTCATATTTTCCTGCGCGCGCTCGGCCAACTCAAGCTGGCGGCCCGGTGCCTGGGCCAGATGCTGTGCCCAATCGCTCCAGGCTTCGATGAACGCATGGGGGGACACGCCGGCCGACATGTAGGCGACCGCTGCCCGTGAGGCGCGATCAAGGTTTTCGTGTGGATGGGTCTTTGTTGACTCGGCTTGCTGCTGTGATGCAGTGGCGATCTTAGCGGGAAGCTGGACCCGCGGCGCGTCTCGCGCAGGTGCCTTGGTCTGCTGAGTGCGCTTGGTCATCTTTGCGATCCTATGCTTATGCGTTTTGTGTCTGAACGCCATCTTCCGCATTGATCTGTTCGGGCTGACCAAAGCCGGAGCGGCGCATACGCCCTGTGTGGCAAACGACCGTGTTGGTCGCATTGATGCAGGTTAGCGCCCACCGTCGCGCAGAGTTCTATGCTTCTCAAAAGTGTTCCCCGCAGGCTGCCGTTTTTGGCTGGTTGCCCGCGACAGGAAAGCAAAGAGGCCCCGTTTGACACCCAAACGCTCAGATCCGACACCGAAGATGGACCCTACCCGGGTCGGGAACGGCGCACAGGTGGATGATTGCGACTTGCCTATCCACGGTGTTGTGCATGCCGTCAGAGGAGCGGTTGTAGATGTTGTCTTTGCCGGGCCTGACCTGCCGTCAATCAATTCTGCACTGGTGGTGGCATGGGACCGGCCGACTGCCCTCATTCTCGAAGTCCACAGCCACCTCAATCAGAAAACCGTCCGTGCGGTGGCGTTCCAATCCACCGCCGGCCTTGCCCGTGGCGTGCCGGTGCAGGCCAGCGGCGTGCCGGTGACCGTGCCCGTGGGCGAAGCCGTTCTTGGAAGGCTTCTGGATGTCGTGGGTAACGTGCAGGACGACGGGCCTGCCCTTCCTGACGATACGCCGCGACGGTCGATCCACGCCCTGCCGCCGCTTCTGACATCCCAGACTGGCGCCACCGATGTGTTCGAGACGGGGATCAAGGTGATCGACCTGCTGACGCCGATGGCGCAGGGCGGCAAGGCCGCGATGTTCGGCGGCGCGGGCGTGGGCAAGACCGTTCTGGTGATGGAACTGATCCGCGCCATGGTCGAGAATTATGAAGGTATCTCCGTCTTCGCGGGCGTCGGTGAGAGATCGCGCGAGGGGCATGAGCTGCTGACCGAAATGCAGGACTCGGGCGTGCTGGAGCGCACCGTGCTGGTCTACGGTCAGATGAACGAGCCACCCGGAGCGCGCTGGCGGGCTCCGCTCACAGCCTTGACGATTTCGGAATACTTCCGCGACCAGAAGCACAAGAACGTCCTTCTTTTGATGGATAACGTGTTCCGTTTTGTTCAAGCCGGAGCCGAGGTTTCCAGCTTGCTAGGCCGCCTGCCCTCGCGCGTCGGCTATCAACCAACGCTGGCGACCGAGGTGGCGGGCCTGCAAGAGCGTATTGCCTCTGTGGCAGGCTCTGCCGTGACCGCGATTCAAGCGGTCTACGTGCCTGCCGACGATTTCACTGACCCCGCTGTGACCACGATTTCCGGGCACATGGATTGCGTGATCATGTTGTCCCGCGCCCAGGCCTCCGAAGGGTTCTATCCGGCGATTGACCCGCTGGGGTCGTCATCGATGCTGCTCGATCCGCTGGTTGTCGGTGACGCACATTACCAGACTGCCGAAGCTGTCCGTCAAACGCTGGCCAGGTTCCGCGAGTTGACCGACATCATTTCGCTGCTTGGGGTGGAGGAATTGGGCACTGCCGACCGATTGATCGTCAAACGCGCACGCCGGTTGCAACGGTTCCTGACCCAGCCCTTCATGGTGACCGAGGCCTTTACCGGCACACCGGGTGCGAGCGTGCCCCTTACCGAGACCCTCTCGGGGTGCCGCGCCATTCTGGACGGCGACGCCGACGCGTGGTCCGAAAGCTCTCTCTACATGATCGGAACGCTGGAGGACGCAAGACAGAAAGAGGCGGTCGCAAATGCCAACGCCGCCACCGACGCCGAGGAAGCGGCATGAGAGTGCGGATCGTGACTCCCCTGTCCGTCGCTGTGGACGAAGATGCCGAAAGCTTGCGGGCTCAGGACGCCAGCGGCAGCTTCGGCATTCGGCCCGGCCACGCCGCATTCCTGACAGCGCTCTCGGTCTCCATCCTCAGTTGGAAGACCGCCGGTTTCGAGCGGTTCTGCGCCTTGCGCGGTGGGGTGCTGACCGTGACCGGCGGCAGCAGTGTCACGATCGCCACCCGCGAGGCAGTGGCGGGCGACGATCTGGCCACGCTGGACGCGGAGGTTCTGACCCGGTTTCAGACCGACGCGGACGAAGAACGGGTTGAGCATGTCGAGACGATGCGCCTGCAGATGAACGCCATCCGCCAGATGATCAGCGGGTTGCGTCGGGGCGCAGACACGGGAAAGTTCCGGTGACCGAAGACCCCTCTGAGCCCCCAGAGACCGATCCTCTCGTCGAGGAAATCCGCAAGCATCGCAGCCGGCGCGAACAGTGGCTGCGCGAAGGTGACATGTCCGTCGGGAGGCGTCTGGCGCAGATCGGCGTGCTGGGCTGGATCCTTGTGGTGCCGACACTGGCGGGCCTGTTCTTCGGACGCTGGCTCGATGCGCAATTCGAGACGGGCATCTTCTGGAGCGCCCCGATGATGCTGCTTGGGCTTTGCATAGGCGGCTGGACCGCTTGGAAATGGATGAACGCACGATGACCGATCCCTCCACTCTCCCGCTCATCGTCCTTCTTCCGATCTGCTTTCTGGGCGGGCTCTTCATCGGATGGGGCTATTTCCGTGCGCTTCGCGAGACCGCCAACCTGATCGTGGGCGGAGACAAACCGCTCAGGGCGATCGCCCTGACCCTCGCGCGCATCTCGCTTCTGGCCACTGGCTTCTTCATCGCCGTTCTCGCAGGCGGCCTTGCCCTGTTGGCGGCCCTTGCGGGACTCCTCTGCGCCAAGTGGATCATGCTCCGCAGGATGCAGGAGATCCAAACATGAACTCTCCGCTCAACTCCACCGTTCTGTTCCAGATCGGACCGGTTCCGATCACACAAGCCATCGTCACGACATGGGCGATCATGGCAATACTGGTGATCGGGGCCTATGCCCTAACCCGCCGCTTAGACCTCAGACCAACCCGGCGGCAGGCGGCGCTGGAACTGATGGTCGCCACGCTCGACACCCAGATCACCGAGACGACGGGTGCTGCGCCCGCACCCTATCGCGGGTTCATTGGCACGCTCTTTCTCTTCATTCTTGTAGCGAATTGGTCCTCGCTTGTGCCGGGGATCGACCCTCCGACCGCACAGCTTGAAACCGATGCCGCCCTCGCCGTTCTGGTGTTCCTGTCCGTGATCTGGTTCGGGATACGCGCAGGCGGCGTTGGTGGCTGGCTGAAATCCTTTGCCGCACCAAACCCGGTGATGATCCCGCTAAACATCCTGCAAAGCCTGACGCGGGTCTTTTCCATGTTCGTCCGTCTGTTCGGCAACGTGATGAGCGGCGTGTTCGTCATCGGCATCGTCGCCTCGCTGGCGGGCCTGCTGGTGCCGATCCCGCTGATGGCGCTCGATCTGCTGACCGGGCTGGTGCAGGCCTACATCTTCGCAGTGCTGGCGATGGTGTTCATTACCTCTGCGGTCGAGGACGGCGCACCCAAAACCGATCTGTCCCAAAAGAAAAAGGATACATGATGGACTACGCTGCCATTGCCAGCATTTTCTGCGCCGCCTTTGCGGTCGCCTTTGGCGCAATAGGTCCCGCCCTTGCCGAAGGGCGCGCCGTCGCCGCCGCGATGGACGCCATTGCCCGACAGCCTGACGCTGCAAATACGATTTCGCGCACGCTGTTCGTTGGGCTTGCGATGATCGAGACGACGGCAATCTATTGTCTGGTGATCGCGCTCCTGCTGCTCTTCGCCAACCCGCTACTGGCATGAGCGCATGACCCTCGATTGGTGGGGACTGGGTCTTCAAGCCATCAACGTTCTGATCCTCGTCTGGTTGCTCAGCCGCGTGTTCTGGCGTCCGGTTGCCGGGGCCATCACCCGGCGGCAGGAAGCGGCGCAAGCCATGTTGGATGAAGGCAAGACAGCACAAGCGAAAGCCGATGCGGCGCTTGCAGAAGTGGTTGAGGCCCGCGCAGGCATCGCGGCCGAACGCGAAGCCATTCTGGCCGAGGCAAAGGCAACTGCAGACACCACCGCAAAAGCCGCTTTGTCAGAGGCGCGGACCAAGGCCAAGTCTTTAGTGGCCGCCGCGCAAGTCACCATCAACCGAGATACTGACGCCGCGCGCCAGGAAACCGCCGCGCAAGCCTCCGCTCTTTCGGTGGAGATTGCTACCAAGCTCTTGGAGAGGTTCAAAACACCCGCCATTGAAGCCACATTTCTTGATCTGCTGGTCAAAGCCATCGCGGGGATGTCATCGTCGGACCGCAAGGCGCTGGTCGCCTCCGATGCCGATATCGAGATCGTCACCGCGACCGACCCAGAGGACGCTGAAAGAACAATGATAGAAAAGACCGTCATTGACGCTTTGGGCGGCGCGCCCAAGCTGCGGTTCGTCACCGATCCTGATCTGATCGCCGGAGTGGAACTGCGCGGCGCGCATTTCGTGCTGCACAATAGTTGGCGCGCAGACCTCGAAAAACTCCTGAAGGAGATGAAGGATGCGGCCTGATGCCAAGGACTGGCTGACCAACGCACGGGTCGCAGTGCGTCGCGCAAGTCTTGGTCCGCGACCCGAACACAGAGGCCGCGTCGAAGAGATCGGGGACGGTGTGGCGATGATCTCGGGCTTGCGCGATGTGCGGTTGGACGAGGTTCTGCGGTTCGAGGGCGGCCAATTCGGGTTCGCACGGGTTCTGGACCCCGATCTGATTGGCTGCGTATTCATTGACGCCGCGACCAAGGTCGAGGCAGGCGACGCCGTCTTCGGCACGGGCGAAGTCGTGAGCGTGCCTGTGGGAGAGTCGTTGCTCGGACGCATTGTCGACCCACTTGGTCGCCCGCTTGACGGAAAGGGTGTGATCGAGGCCGAGGACCGGTGGCCGATCGAGCGCCCGGCGCCGTCGATCATCGAACGCGATCTGGTGACCCAGCCGGTGCAAACCGGGATACTCGTGATGGACACGCTGTTCGCGCTTGGCCGGGGTCAGCGCGAATTGATCGTCGGCGACGATTCCACCGGCAAAACCACGCTGGCCACCGACGCGATGATCGCGCAGGCGCACAGCGACATGATCTGCGTCTACGTCGCGGTGGGGCAAAAGACCTCCAGCGTGCGCCGCGCCATCGACGCGCTGAAGGCGCATGGGAATTTCGCGCGCTGCATCGTGATGGTCGCCGGCTCCGCCTCTGCGCCGGGGCTGCAATGGATAGCACCCTATGCGGGCGTCACGATGGCGGAGTATTTCCGCGACCAGGGCGGGCACGCCCTTGTGGTGATCGACGACCTTTCCAAACACGCCGCCACACACCGCGAAATCGCCCTCCTGACCCGGCAATCTCCGGGGCGCGAGGCCTATCCGGGGGACGTATTCTACATCCACGCCCGCCTGCTTGAACGGGCGGCCAAGCTGTCAAAGGCGCGTGGCGGCGGGTCCTTAACCGCCTTGCCGATTGCGGAAACCGATGCTGGAAACCTGTCGGCCTATATTCCGACCAACCTGATTTCGATCACCGACGGGCAGATCGTGCTGGATGCCGATCTGTTCCATCAGGGGCAGAAACCGGCTGTGGATGTGGGACTAAGCGTCAGCCGTGTGGGCGGCAAGACCCAGGCGCCTGTGCTGCGCGAGGCGGCCGGCACGCTTCGGCTCGACTATGCGCAGTTTCTGGAACTCGAGGTGTTTACCCGGTTCGGGGGCATGCCCGAAGGTCGGGTCCGCGACCAACTCAGACGCGGGAAAAGGATCCGCGCAATCCTGCGTCAGCCGCAGAATGCACCCCTTCGCCTGGCAGATGAGGTGGCGATCCTGCTCGCCGTGCAGTCGGGACTGCTGGACCCCCTGTCACTTGATGCTGTTGCCGCCTTTCGGGATGAACTGCCGGATATCCTTGACCGGGACGCCGCCGATGCGTTGCGCGTCCTTTCCGGGACCGGGGAGCTGAATGAGACGGCCCGGGCCGCCCTGATGGCCGCGATGACCCGCCTTGCGACGCAGCTTGGCGATGCGGAGCCAGCGACATGACCGAACGACTGGCCGATGTCAGCGCCCGGATCGACGGCATTCGCCAGTTGGGGGCCGTGGTAAACGCGATGAAGGGCATCGCCGCGGCGCGCGCCAACACCGCACGCACCGCGATCAAAGCCGTCGACAGCTATGCCGCCACCATTGCCGCCGCCATATCCGATGCACTTGGCCCCACGAGTCCCGCATCATCGGCCAATATCTCAGAAAGCCAAGCCGACCGCAGAATTGGTCTTTTGGTGTTCTGCGCCGAACAGGGCTTCGCAGGAACCTTCAGCGAACGCGTTCTGGACAGCATCGAAGGCGACCTGCCCGACACCAGCTTGTTTCTGATCGGCACCCGCGGCCTGTCCATCGCTGCCGCGCGTGGGCTCGATCCGGTCTGGTCTGCGCCGATGCCCTCGGACACGCCGGGCATCCCGAAACTGGCCGATCAGATTACCAAGGCGATCTACCGCGCCCTGGGCGAGGGTCGTTTTGAGCGTATGGATATGATCCATGCCGGATGGGCGTCCGGGCAACCTCAAGTCCTCCGGCAGGGTTTGCTGCCGGTCGATCTGTCGGCCCTGCCACCGCCCGAGGCGACACGTCCGCTGACCCAGCTTCCAACGGACGCCCTGATCAGCAGTCTCAGCGGGGAATATCTCCATGCCCTGGTGTGCAAGGCGGCACTGCATGCCTTTGCCGCAGAGAACGAGGCGCGCATGGAGGCCATGTCCGCCGCAGGCAGCCAGATCACGCGCGAGCTGGGCGAATTCGAGGCGACGCTGAGCCAGGTACGACAGGAAGCGATCACAGCCGAAATCATCGAATTGGGGACCGGCACGGCGTCCGCGCGCGACGCAAGGTAGCTTCTTTCAATAACAATGTTGCCGGGGTGTTTTGGCCCTGACTGATCTGGGTCAGCGCGTGGGCGCAAAGTTTGAGCCATGTTTGGACTGGCGAAAGCTTGGTCGTCGCCAGCTTCGGTTCAACAGGTGCGTCACCTACGGCCAATTGCGGCCAGGAAAACAGCACCAGCAAGGATCCCACCATGGCCTATGCCCCCGAACAACTCCGACAGGACCCGCAATACGAGGCTTTTCTTTACGCGCCGCTCGGAGAGGACCACCAAGGTCTTTCTGTCACGGTTCTATCGATGCTGGCTCGGCTGGGTGTAGACCCTTGGACCGAGGCGGCGGATCTTTCCAAATTGCCACGACGCGCTGCGCAGCAGAGGCTAGAGGCGCTGATTGGCAAGTTCCATGACGTGTCGACTCAGGTTTCGGATCGCGGCAGGATCGCTTTGAAGCTTCTTGCCTTTCTTCCCAAGCAGGCGAAGTCGGCAAGTTCGGATTCGGAGAGTGCGATACCAAAACTTGTCATCCCGCTGCGAAAGCCTTGGTTCCCCTGGATCGTCGCGACAGCGTTGATTTTCATCTGGATCACTATGCTCGCTCAAGGCCAGTGACATGAGCTGCTTATCCCAACACCACCGCTGGAAAGGAGCCCGCCATGATAGCGAATGACACGCTCTGGGACCTGGAAGAACGCTTCTGGACACAAGGCGCCGACAGTGCGCGACACATGAGTGCAAAGGGTGCTGTCTTCGTCTTGCCCTTGCCTGCCGGTATTCTCCAGGGCGACGCGCTCTGGAGGGAAAAAGACGTCGCCCAGCGATGGCGGTCAATTGTGATGAGCGAGCGGTATTTGTCTCGCGAGAAGAACCTTGCCGTCCTCGCGTATCGCGTTTCCGCCGAACGGGGCGAAGAGCCGATCTATGAGGCGCTCTGCACCTCGACCTACCTGAACGATGAGGGCACATGGCTGCGTCTGGTACACCAGCAAACGCCGGTTGATCCTGCGCGCAAAGAATGAGCCTGAAGGCGGGATTGTCTGGTTTGCGCCCATTCTATCGAATACAGCACAACAGACGCGGGATCGTGTTCTTCTAAGGCCCCATGAACCGTCGCCGTGCTTCGACGGCTATGTTGTAGCGCATTTCGAGATCGGCGATAAGCGCCATAGCAACGCGTTTGGCCTCCTCACTTTCGGCCTCTCTGTAGCTTTGCTGCGCCGCGTCCAGCAGCTTCTTGATTTTGAATTCCTCGGGCAGTGCGCCTGCTTCGGCCATGATGCGGGCGGCCACTGCGGTTGCCATGTCGACAAAGGCCTCGCCCGAGCGGTCGGGCAGCGGTTTGCCCTCACCTTCGAGGCCGCGCAGCTTGCCTTCCGCAATGGCCTTCTGGATTTGCTGCTCCACGAGGCGCTCAAAGGACTGCGTCATGGTGTATTCCCGCCTTTTCACCAAATACATGTACGCATTTTGACCATAGCCCACCAACCATACTCACCGGTCAAAAAATGGCGCCACTCGAAATCTTGCACGGGCCGACAGCTTTGGTCCGCATTGCATACTCGTCCACAAGACACGCCCCACTAACCTCTGTCAGTCTGCCTGCTGCCATCGTCAAGTAGGCTTGTCACGAAGGCCGCAGTTGATTTTTCGCGGCCCCTGCTGGCAAAGGACGACGTCGATGGAAACCCCCACCCCGCCCGTTACAGAAACTGCGTCCCGCTTCCACTTCCCTTCTGCTTATACCATCCTGTTCGCGCTGATCGTGATCATCGCTGGCCTGACCTGGGTGATCCCTGCCGGTCAGTATGAGCGGGCGGCGTCCGAGGCGCTTGGCAAAGACGTTCCGGTGGCGGGAACCTACGCGCCCACAGACGCCAATCGCCAGGGCTTCTTCGACGTCATCCTGGCCCCCATCGCAGGATTCTACGATCCGGGCAGCTACTCTGCCAATGCCATCGACGTCGCGCTCTTCGTCCTAATAATCGGCGGGTTCATCGGTGTGGTGACGGCCACTGGAGCAATCGATGCGGGCATCAAGCGTGCGATGGCCCGGCTCAAGGGGCGGGAGAAATGGATGATCCCGATCCTCATGGCGCTGTTTGCGGCAGGCGGCTCGACCTATGGCATGGACGAGGAAACGCTGGCCTTCTACGTCATCCTGACGCCGGTGATGATCGCGGCGGGCTATGACGCGCTGACGGCTGTTGCGGTGATCCTTTTGGGCGCCGGAGTCGGTGTGCTCGGCTCGACCGTGAACGCCTTTTCGACCGTGATCGCTTCGGACGCCGCCGGAGTGCCCTTCACTGACGGGCTGATGCTGCGGCTGGTCCTGCTTGCGCTGACCTTCGCCGCGGCCGTCACTTACGTCATGCGGTATGCCGCTCGGGTGAAGGCCGACCCGTCGCAGTCGCTGGTCTTTGACAGAAAGGCCGAGAACGAAACGCATTTCCTGAGCACGACCGAGGCCGCTGCGAGCGACTTTACGGGTTTGCACAAGATCGTCCTGCTTCTCTTCGGCGCGACCTTTGCGGTGATGATCTGGGGCGTGTCCTTGGGCGGCTGGTGGATGGCCGAAATGAGCGGGCTGTTCCTCTTCGCCGGTATCGCCATCGGGTTAATAGGACGGCTGGGCGAAAAGGGACTGGTCGACGCCTTCGTCGGTGGCGCGCGCGACCTGCTAGGCGTGGCGCTGATCATCGGGCTTGCGCGCGGCATCGTCGTGATCATGGACGCGGGCCATATCACCGATACGGTCCTGCATTGGGCCGAAGGCACCGTCGCGGGCCTCAATGAGGTTGTCTTCATCAATGTGATGTACTGGATTCAGGTTGTCTTGTCGTTCTTCGTGCCCTCGACCTCTGGCCTCGCGGTCCTGTCCATGCCCATCCTTGCCCCCGTCGGCGACTTTGCCGGGGTCTCTCGCAGCCTTGTGGTGACCGCGTTTCAGTCGGCAGAAGGCGTGGTCAATCTGGTCACTCCCACCTCTGCGGTTGTGATGGGTGGCCTCGCCATAGGACGGGTGCCCTATGAACGCTGGTTGCGCTTTGTCTGGCCGGTACTTTTGGGTCTCACGATCATTGTCATGGCCGCCCTCAGCCTTGGTGTTCTTTTGCAAGGAACCCAGACATGAGCATCACCTACGGCGTCCATTCCGAGGCGGGCAAACTGCGGCGCGTTCTGGTTCACAAGCCCGGTGCCGCCATGGCGCGGCTCACACCTGCCAACTGCGCCGAGCTGCTGTTCGATGATGTGATGTGGGTCAAGCAAGCGCGGATTGACCATATGACCTTTACCGATGCGATGCGCAATCGCGGGGTCGAAGTGGTTTATCTGCGCCAGTTGCTGATGGAAACGCTGAAAGACATGGACGCTCGCCGCTGGCTGCTGGAGGCTCGGATCAACGACAATACTGTCGGCGTCGGTCTGGCGGATGACCTCATGGCCCACCTGATGGAGGTCGACGCCGATCTGTTGTCGACCATTCTGATAGGTGGAATGAGCCGGGCCGAACTGCCGATCCCGGACAAGGTTGTGTTGGCCCCCATGCTGGAGCCAGCAGATTTCATCCTCGCGCCGCTGCCTAACCACCTCTTCACCCGCGACACGACCTGCTGGATCTACGGTGGCGTCACTCTCAACCCGATGCACTGGCCCGCGCGACGACTGGAAACGTTGAACCTTGCCGCAATCTATCGATTCCACCCAGACTTCAAGGACGCGGGTTTTCCCGTCTGGTGGGGCGACCCGATGCAGGATCACGGCCCGGCGACGGTCGAAGGCGGGGATGTCATGCCCATCGGAAACGGCACCGTACTGGTCGGCATGGGTGAACGTACAACACCGCAGGCCGTGGGCCAAGTCGCGCGCGGACTATTCGCCGGAGGTGGTGCCACCCGTGTCATCGCTTGCCAGTTTCCTCGCTCGCGCGGGCCAATGCACCTGGATACGGTCTTTACCTTCTGCGACCGCGATCTTGTCACGGTCTTTGACGAAGTCACCGACGCCATCCGTTGTTACAGCTTGCGCCCCGGCAAAGGTGAGGACATCGAGGTCGAGGCCGAGACAAAACCGTTTCTTGAGGTCGTGGCCGCCGCCCTTGGCCTCAAGAAACTGCGCACCGTCCCAACCGGCGGCGATGCCTACGAATCCGCCCGCGAACAGTGGGATGACGCCAACAACCTGCTGTGTCTCGAGCCCGGCGTCGTCGTCGGATACGAGCGTAACGTCTACTCCAACACCCTTCTGCGCAAGGCGGGTGTCGAGGTCATCACCATCCCCGGATCGGAACTTGGACGCGGGCGCGGTGGATCACACTGCATGACCTGCCCCCTGATCCGCGACCCCATTTAAGGAACATCCCATGCCACAGAACCTTCGCGGACGCAGTTTCATTAAGCTGCTCGATTTCACGCCAGACCAAATTCGGCACCTGTTGCACCTCGCAGCCTCCCTCAAGATGGCCAAGGCAGGCGGATATGAACAGCAAAAACTTCAAGGCAAGAATATTGCCCTGATCTTCGAGAAGGACAGCACCCGCACCCGCAGCGGGTTCGAAGTAGCCGCCTACGATCAAGGCGCGCATGTCACCTATCTGGGGCCATCGGGCAGCCATATCGGCCACAAGGAAACGATGAAGGACACCGCGCGCGTGCTGGGCCGGTTCTATGACGGCATCGAATACCGCGGCTTTGGCCAAAAGGATGCCGAAGTGTTGGCGGAGTTCTCCGGCGTGCCGGTGTTTAACGGGCTGACGGATGATTTCCACCCGACACAGATCCTCGCCGACCTGATGACCATGCGCGAGTTCACGCACAAACACCTGTCTGACATCGCCTTTTGCTTCATGGGGGATGCAGGCAACAACATGGGCTCAAGCCTGATGGTGGGCGCCGCCCTGATCGGCATGGACATCCGCCTGTGTGGCCCACGAAGCTGTTGGCCTGACGCGGGCCTCGTCACGCAGTGCCGGACCATCGCGGAATCTACAGGAGCCCGGATAACTCTGACCGAGAAGCATGCCGAAGGATTGGAAGGGGCCGATTTCGTCTATACGGATGTCTGGGTTTCGATGGGCGAACCGGACGAGGTCTGGGAGGAGCGGATCGCCCTGCTGTCGCCCTATCAGGTCGACACAAAGGTCATGGAGATGACCGGCAACGCTTACGCCAAGTTCCTCCACTGCCTTCCTGCCTTCCACAACCGTGACACAGAAGTGGGCGAAACGACGTTCCAGAAATTCGGAATCGACTGCATGGAAGTGACCGACGCGGTTTTTGAATCCCCCGCATCCGTCGTCTTTGATCAGGCAGAGAACCGGATGCACACGATCAAGGCGGTCCTCGTCGCCACAATGGGGGGCTGAGATGCGCCTGGTCGTGGCCCTTGGCGGCAACGCACTTTTGCAGCGTGGAGAGCCGATGACGGCCGAAGCGCAGCACACGAATGTGCGGATCGCTGCAACGGCGCTGGCAGACCTGGCCCGCGATCATCAGATTGTCGTGGCGCATGGCAACGGGCCACAGGTCGGCCTTCTGGCGCTGCACGGCGCGGCGTATGATCCGGCAAAGCCTTGGCCGCTGGATGTGCTGGGCGCCGAAACCGAGGGCATGATCGGATATCTGATCGAGCAGGAATTGATGAACGCCCTGCCCGAGGGATCGCAATGCGCCACCCTGCTGAGCAGGGTCGAGGTCGATCCGAGAGATCCCGCCTTTGAAAATCCAAGCAAGCCCATTGGCCCTGTTTACACGAAGGCTGAGGCACAGCAGGCTGCGAAAGATCATGGCTGGACGATGATAGCCGAAGCAACAGGCGGCCAGCGCCGTGTCGTTGCCTCGCCCCTACCCATCAGGATCGTGGGGCTGGACGCCATCAAGGTCCTTCTGGGCGCAGGACACATTGTGATCTGCGCCGGGGGTGGCGGCATCCCCGTCATGCGTAACGCGGATGGAGAGATGATGGGCGTGGAGGCGGTCATCGACAAGGACAGAACGTCAGCCCTTCTTGCCCTTGGTCTCGACGCGGACGCGCTCTTGCTGCTGACTGACGTACCAGCCGTCTACCGAGATTTTGGCGCTCCAAGTCAGAGCGCTATCGGCACGACAACGCCAGCAAAACTTGAGAACCTTGACCTTCCACCCGGGTCGATGGGTCCCAAAGTCGCCGCTGCGGTGGCCTTTGCAACCGCCAGTGGCAAACTCGCCGGAATAGGACAGCTGACAGATGCCCGCGCCATCATCGAGGGCCGTGCCGGGACACGCATTCTGGATGAAATGCCCAAGACGCGGCAAGGCGCGACAGATGAAACTTTGGCAGGGCAACAAGGCGTATCAGCCGTTCGAGGCAAGCGGTGAAACTCATCCCTTTCCCAACAACCCCCAAAAACGGCGTATCCGTTCTCGTGAGAGAAGTGACACCGTCAGATCGCCATTTGTTGGAGATTGGTTTCGCGCATTTGTCTGATCGTGCGCGATATTTTCGGTTTCTGGGGGCGCACAACACCCTCTCCGAGAAAGAGCTGGACAAATTCGCAGCCGCAAACGACCCGGACCACGTCGCGGTCGGAGCTTTGCTCATAGATGGACCAATACCAAACCCGATTGGCATCGCTCGATATATACGGCTGCCCGATCAAAAGCATATTGCTGAAATTGCAGTCACCATTGTGGATAGCCATCAACATCAGGGCCTGGGCAATCTTTTCCTTGGAGTGCTGGCGAAATTCGCGAAGCGCGGCGGAGTTACCGAGTTCAATGCTTTGGTTCACAGCGAAAATACAGCAATGCTGGGGCTTCTGGATCAATTCGGCGGCGTCCAAAGAGCACTTGGCGGCAAAGATATTGAGGTTACATTTCCGGTCTCTGCCATTTCCGTGCAAGTTCCCAATTCAACGCCATACAAGTGCGAAACGCCGAGTGAAGCCGCCTCGGCAATCATCAATCGAACGTCGGCTAAACTCCGCCGGTTTGCGAACTTGCATCCGCAACTACCGGGAATAATAGGTCCAGACCAACCTACATCAGTGTGGGAGAACGAGGGCGGCGCGATAGTCCCCAGTGTTCCCCGAAATTAGGTGAACGTGTAACCAGTCCGAGTGAGCTAGAGGCACGTGGGGCAGACTGTCCCCCGTCCCGCGTGTTTCCTCCCAAAGGACCGTCCGCGAAAGGACAAGTCAATGACACCCGAAACCAATAAATCCACGAACGTCGCCGACAAGATGAAGACCGTGAAAGCCGCGTGGGACAAGGCACCCTCCGGCCCCAAGAAAGATGCGGCGCTGAAGCATTACCAGGCGGCCGAGAAGGCCCACACAGCCAAGAACGACGCCGACACACACAAGTCCCTCGACGCTGCGACCACGCTCTCTCATAACGACAGCACAGGTCTGCGCGGCTAAACAAGCCGGGCAGACGTACACGGGGAACCGATCCAGGAGTTCCCACTCAAACCCTCACAACCATTTCATCAAGACCTGATTAAAAAAACTTTCGCCTGGCCGGTCTTTTTGGCGTGTCGCCCGTCATCTTTTTGCCGACGCTCATGGGCAATTCGGGCCGCCGAATATCATTTCATCACCGCCACGCATTGGGAAAGCTGAGTCATCTCGTGGAGTAGGTTTGACGACACAACAGGTTTCAATTCCATAGGCTGATCAGGGTTAGTGCGGTTCTTGAGACAACAGGCGAAAAAGACTCAATCGCCGGGTTCGGAAATAGGCACCACGTCATTTTCTGAAAAGGCTTTCTCCAAAAGGACAAGTTCCATGATCAAGATTACTGGAATTCTCTCTGCCGCAACCATCATCGCACTGACCAGTTGCACCTACAACAATGGTACGCCGAACCAACCTGCAACCGGCGCGGTTATCGGAGGTGTGACAGGCGCAGCTATCGGCAACGCCGTTGGGGATAACACGCGATCCACCATCATCGGCGGCGCGATCGGCGCTGCAGTCGGAGGTGCCATCGGGGCCAACATCGCCCAACAGGAACGCGAGTTGAACCAGCAGCTCGCAGGCACTGGCGCGGTTATCACCAACACCGGCAGCCAGTTGCGTGTTATTCTGCCCGAGGGTGTAACCTTCTCGACAGGGTCCTCCACGGTGGCCTCCAGTTTCAGGCCCGCCCTGCGCGAGGTCGCGCGGTCGCTGGAAGCGCATCCGAATTCAACCGTCCGTGTCGTGGGCCATACCGACAACGTCGGCTCTGCCGCCTACAACATGCAACTGAGCCGGGATCGCGCTCTGGCCGTCGCCCGCATCCTGATCAGGGACGGCGTGTCCTCGTCGCGGATTGCCTATTCCGGTCGCGGCTACAACGAGCCGATCACGACAAACGCCACTGCCGCCGGCAGGGCGCAGAACCGTCGGGTCGAAATCGTGATCACGCCCACGCGCTGACTGTCATCAATGCGAAGGCAGGACATCGCCCGCAGCATAAATCCCGGTCCCAACGGATTTGGCGACCACCTACCCTCAGAAAGGAATACGCAATGGACAAGGATCGGGTGATCGGCTCCGCAAAGGTCGTCAAAGGCAAGGCCAAGGTTGCCGTCGGCAAGGCGGTCGGCGACGCCAAGCTCGAAGCGGAAGGCCAGGTCGACAAGGTCGAGGGCAAGGTTCAGAACGCTGTCGGCGGCATCAAGGATACGATCCGTGACGCCTAGAGCCCCAGTGCGTCGAGCGTCCACTCATTCGAAGGCAATGGTCCCGGCGGCGCGGCTTCCTAGCGATCAATGTTCCATCTTTGCCAAGAGCTCAACGTGCCAGCGAGGACAGTTCCAATGAGCCGAAATCTTCTTCTCGTCTTGATCGGAGTCCTCGCGGTCTGCCTCATCGGCGCAGGCTATTTCTACTATCAGGAACGCCAAAGCGGCATCGATATCGAGATCAACGAGCATGGCGTGACCATCGAGGGGAACTGAAACGACCGGCCTCGCGGCGCACAGGTCACCATCGGGACTCCCCGCATGGCGAGCAGCGCCCCACCAACGGAGAAAGCACTATGTCACTCGGTACAATCCTGATCATCATTCTTGTTATTTTTCTTCTCGGCGGATTCAGCGGACGCTTTGGTGGCTATGGCTATGGCTTCGGTCATGCCGGAACCGGTGTGCTTGGCAGCGTTCTGATCATCGTGGTCATCCTAATGCTGCTGGGCCGCATCTAATGGCAGGCAAATACAGCACGACTTCAACGGAGTAGTGGCCCTTTCTGATCCATGTAAGATGGATCAAACTCGGCGAATTTGGCCAGTTGATCATAGTCATCGAACGCGACGAACCCGTCCCGAAACGTGACCATTCCCGCTTCGCGCAACTGCCTCAGCACCCGGTTGACGTGGACGGCACTAAGCCCAAGCGCGTCAGCCAGAAGGTATTGCGTCAGCGGACAGGCATAGCCGTCCTTGCTCCCCAGTCCGACCAAGGCAAGCCTCGCACCAAGCTCCAGCAGGAAATGCGCCATGCGCTCGGCTGCATCGCGGCGTCCTACATCCACCAGATGCTCGACCACCATCGCCTCGTCCCGGGACGCGGCCCACAGAACTGCGGTGGCCAGCCGGGGCGTTTGCGCAAATGCATCCAGAAGGTCGGCAACATGGATTTCCGTCACCTCGATATCCGTCACGGGCTCTATGCTGTGATCCGACACCTTCAAAAGCACACTGCGAAACCCCAGGAAATCGCCGGGGATCTGGAAATCCACGATCTGCCGCTGACCATCCTCAAGAAGCTTGTAGGAACAGGCCCAGCCAGAGGCGAGGATATAGGCGGCCTGATCCGATTGCCCCTGATGGACAATATCGCGCCCCGCCACGAACGTACGGCGGCGCTTGTGCAAGGACGCAAGCACCGACAATTCGGGGTCCGACAGGGCGACGAATGCGCCAAGCTTGCGGACAAGCGGTGTGTTTTCGATCATATGTCCCTCTTCGGCAGTCAGCGAAGTCCTAGCAAAAGAAATCGCACCCGGGACTGATGTCCATCAGCACAGCATAGCAGATTTCTTGCAAGTCTGCCTCGCAAGCAGCACGGGTACCTCCCGCGTCGCACTTGGCGGAAAGGTCAACACCCCATGACGGACGACCAAATGCATTCAGGAATGGCCGCGCTTACCATCTGCGAAGCCCTGCTTCTCGCACTGAATGACGCACAGATTTTGCCCGAGAAAGAAATCATGGGTGTCCTCAAGGATGCAGCTGAAACCCATGAGAACGCGGTCGGGTCCGAAGCTGATGTCGTAAAGCACCGCGCCGCTGCAGCACTGATCCGCCGGATCATCGCCGGAGGGAATTCAGTCCGCAGACCGTGACTTAGCGTATGCCGCGTTTGGGTCAGACGATCATGGCGCGGTCCCTTGGGGCTGGGAGAAACACTGCAAGCACATGAATGGAGACCTCCATGAAACATCCCCAAAAACCAGCCACTTCGTCTGCGCCCAAGTCGCAAGGCATGACGCGTGACGCCAACAAGAAAATCAAGAAGACGCCTGCACAAAACGAACCTGATGCGGGTGGCTACAGCGGTGTCAAGGTCGACCGGCCCGGCTTTGACCTGAGTGGATCGTCTGATGACACACATGCCGGGACCGGGTTGGGCCTTGGCAATGATGCGTTCGAAACACCCGGTGACAGACGGCTTCCAGGACGGCGGCTTGACAACAAACTGACGATCCCACGCTGGTGTGGGCCCGAGCCTGATGGCCCAACCAAGCCTTCCAGTAAGTCGGCACGCCGCAAAACGTAGGTTTCGATGAACGCTCTCCAGATCGCAACACTACTGATCGTCTTCGCCGGGGCTTTTGGAGCCGTTAATCACATCATTTTTCGATTGCCATCGGCCATCGGCATCCTGATCGTTGCCTTTGTCGCATCCCTTGGCGTCCTCGGACTGGACGCGTTCAATCCCAATCTAGGCGTTGCCGAGGAGATGCGACGGTTCGTGGCCGACGCCGAGTTTTCCCGGACCCTGCTCGAAGGAATGCTGGGCCTGCTGCTGTTCGCAGGGGCCCTGCATGTCCGCGTCGAGGACCTGCGTGAACAGGCATGGACGATCGCGGTCATGGCGACACTGAGAGTAGCGCTTTCGGTCACGATCGTCGGATTTGGCTTCCATTGGGTCACCGGCATGCCGTTGCTGGTCGCACTGGTCTTCGGCGCGCTAATCTCGCCAACCGATCCGGTGGCCGTGCTGGGCGTCATGAGCCAAGCCAAACTGCCGAAGTCGCTTGAGGCCAAGATCATCGGGGAATCGCTGTTCAACGACGGCGTTGGCTACGTGGTATTTCTGGTGCTGGTCGGTCTGGCCTTCCAACCGGTCGGCGGGCATGCGGCCGCCGACCCAATCAGCATCATCCTGTTTTTCATGAAGGAAGTCGGCGGCGGCGCGCTGCTCGGCGGTGTCCTTGGATTTCTGGTCTACCGGGTGATGCGCCGGATCGACGACTATCCCCTCGAAATCCTGCTCTCGCTCGGGCTGGCCTTGGGGGGGTACCAGCTTGCTGTGGCGCTTGATGTTTCAGGTCCGATCATGGCCGTGGTGGCCGGGCTGTTCATCGGAGATATCGGCATCAAACATGGCATGTCGAAGAAGACCCAGACATACCTTAACGGGTTCTGGACCGTCATCGACGAGGTTCTCAACGCCGTTCTGTTTCTTCTCATCGGCGTCGAAGTCTTCGTCGTCACGCTGAACTTCGATACGATTTCCGCAGGGGTCGCCGCGATTGGCCTGTCTCTGATCGGACGCCTTGTGGCTGTTGCGCTGCCGGTCACATTGATCAAGCCGTTTCGAGAATATTCGAGTGGGGTGGTTCCAATCATGACGTGGGGTGGGCTCAAGGGGGGTATCTCGGTTGCTCTCGCACTCAGCTTGCCAGACAACGCGTGGAAGCCCCTGATCCTCACCGCAACGTTCATTGCCGTCATCTTCTCGATCATCGTGCAAGGGCTCACCATCGCGCCTCTGGCCAGATTTCTGAGGCGAGAACCGGCGTCGAATTAGGACACGCCCATCACGCAGGGGTTGGTTGAGTGGCCTTCGTCGCGTCTTCAAACCTCAAACCAGCGCTGGGGTTTGAGAGTTCTTCCTTTGCTCAATCGCTTGTCCAAGACGAGAACCGACCGACACAAGGTCTAACGGAAGGCACGAAAACCCGTGGCATTCACTTGCAGGCCAACCCTAGCTTATCTGTGCAAAGTCCATTTCGCTGCGTTCCGCCATAGCCGCTGCATGATCCTGGACTGCGAGACGAACCGAAACTTGGACCGCGAGATCGCAAGGGGCACCCTGCCCTCCTGAGAAACTGCCTGAGACGGGTATGACCTGGTGAATGTCACGGCCGACTGCCACCGGCACAAGGTTCTGCGACCCGACGCTTCGGTTTGTGGGGTCGAAGGCGATCCACCCTGCGCCGGGCAGGTATACCTCGACCCAGGCATGGGTAGACCCGGTACCTGCGGACCCGATAAGGCTGTCTTCTTGATCGGACAGGTAGCCGGAGACGATGCGAGCCCCAAGTGCAAGCTTGCGGGCTGCCTCTGCAAGCAGGACCGCGAAATCGCGGCACGAGCCCCATCCCCGATCGAGGATCTCGATCGGCGACTGGGTGCCTTTGTCATCGCGGCACTGATAGGAAATCTGCGTAAACACGCCGTTGCTGATGTCCTTCAGCAGAGACAACGTGTCTGTCGGGCGCGCCATGACAAAGCCTTCGACCCATTGGGCAAGGCGGCCATCGACGTCATCGTGTTGCGGCACCGTCAACGCACCTAGGTCCGTCCATTCGTCGGCGGCGTAAACAAAGGGGTATTGGGCGGCCGAGGCCGCGATGGCAAACACCGGCCAGGCTGGCGCGGTCAGTTCCACGCTGGCGCGGCTTTCGATCACCAGATGATCTGTCGGACCGTCAAAGATGGCCGTGGCGATCGCGTTGCCCGCCACGTCATGCGCCCAGGTCACGGTCGCCGCCGGGGTAATGAACAGCTCGTTAGAGAAGAGACCCAATTCCCGCGTTTCGCGGGGACGTAGCATCAACCTGTGCGGTCCGAGAGAGACCGCCTGACGGTACCGGTAGGTTGTGGTGTGAACGATGTCGAGGCAGGTCAAAAAAGGCGTCCAGTGTGGTTCGAGGAAGACGGCACGCACGCCGATGCGGATCAGCGGCGGCGAGATGACCCGGCGCTATCGGGCACGGCGTTTCGCCAGGCTTTTAATCCCTTGCAGCGCCTGCAGATCCGCTCTCCGAACCCTTCGCTCCAGAACAGGGTTTCGCACCGCAGGCATTGGCGTTCCTGCGGAACGTCGCGCCGAGCCCTTACGGTCACGGTGTATGACATTGCGCCTTCGGCCATGGCCCTGCCCGACATCAAGTCTGTCCCGTTAAGTGGTGGCTGCGCGATCGCGACAGCGTTTCCGATCTTCAAGGCATTCATTCGTTCTCAGCGACCCGGATTGACGCATCGTCCCGCGTTCTTTGAGTGGTCTTCGCCGACGCCGGCCCATTCAGATCGGGATCAGGCGCCCCACGCTCAGAATAGAGATGTCGCAAATGCGCCTCGGAGACTCCGTCAGCCTTCATCACGAGACGCACCATTGGATCTGCCAGCATTTCCTCGAGAAAGAGCTCGGACAACGCCTTGCCCGTCAGCTTGTCCCTGGCGCGTGCGTGGTCGAGGTCGGCAAGGGAAACGGTCAGGGCCCGCGCAAGCCCGGGATGCGATATCCGGGGATGAAGCTTCACCAGGACGGAGGCCTTCCAGGCTGCCGGATCCTTTTGATCCGGGGGTGAAACCAACTCCGTTTCGATCTCGTAATCTCCCGCCGGCAGCGTCTCGTTGAAGCCGGGTACAGTGAACGGTCGGGCGAACACCGCGACGGTCTTGCTCGTCAGATCTTCCATCGCTTGGCTCCTCCATGTTGCTGCTGCAGGTGGCCCGCGCCCCCTTTGAGAATGCGGCGCGCGGCCTTTATACGTCTCAAGATGTCTTGGATTTCGCTGGCGCTTCCTTGACGGCGGCCTTGGGCTCGTTCGCCTTGGCTGGTGCTTTTGCTGTTTCGGCAGGCTTCGGCTTAATTGCGGCCACAGCCCTGGCGGCCAGGTCCTTGAAGGACATGTCATCGATCCTTTGATTGGCCGATGCTAAATTCCTCGTCCATGTCGGACCGGGATACTTTGCATCGATGTTACCTATATGGGGACTGGCTACCAGATTTACGATGGTGCACAGCGAAGGAAACAAGGTCCGTCAGCCGAATTCATCGGTCCAGACATTGAATTCCGTCAAAGTGTTGTCCCCGAATGTCTGGATCAGCGGCACATCGGCGGCATCGCGGCCGCGCGCGATCAGAATTCTCGCAAACCTCGACGAACCGTGGTCTCAAATGATCGATGAACCGCGACTCCGTGTGGGCCATGTAGGCGATCAGAGCTTGCAGGATGCGTTCGCGGGCCAGCACACGCCGTTCGAGATCGGTCAACTCCGAAGCCGGACGTGCAAGAGCTTTCGCTTGTGTCATGGCCTGCTGCGCACCACCCCAAACCATGTCGGTTTACCTTGTCTCGTTCAGAGTTCGAGTTCCGCGAGACAGGCCTGCGCGATGTCGCGGTTCGGAGCGTTGGTTCCAGGCATGGTCGACCAGCCCGCCGCCATGAGCGCGTCGCGCCTCTGGTAGGTCGAGGCGGCCCGGATCGTCTCCATCTTGTCCACCCGCGCCGGGTCGGAGCGCGCCATGTCGAGGCACACCGGTACCATGGAGGCGACGACATCGTCTCTGGACATCGCCATTGCCCTGTCATTCGCGGTTCCGCCGGTCACCCAACCGCCCCATGTGAATCCGACCGTACCTACGAAGACCGCGCCGATCAGCGCGCCATAAATGCCGGGTTTTAGCCATTCGGGAGTGTTCATGTTCCATCCTCCTGCGGGGAAAGCGCCGCATCGCTGTGATTGTTTGTATCGGCCGCGGCCTGATCCTGGCTCAGCGCCTCTTTCAGGTCGTTTTCGGAAATGGCCCTCAACTCGGTGCGTCCGGCATGGTTGCCGCTGCCGCGCACTGTCAGATACGTTGCCGTCCGTCGGTAAGCCTCGAAGCTCAGCCCCTGTAGAAGCTCCTCTTCGACGAGAACTTCGTAGTCGCCCGCCGGTAAATCGCCCGGATATCCTGACAAGGTGAACGGGCTCGAAAACGTAACCGTCGATCTGGTCGACCGCATGGTCATCTCTGATCTCCGCGATGTTGGCAGGTTCGTCGTCCACCGCTGTGAAGGCCCCTTGGATTCCGGCCTGTCCAGTCGAACGATTTCTCTTCTCTTACCTCGGGTTCGTTCACCTTGCGCTGACGCATGTTAGTCCCAGGCAACTAACCGGCTGCGACCTTCCCGGGGGGCACTCGTCCGCACTGACCTGTGTAAGGGCGGGGAAACCGACCCGCGCGTAACCTTTGGGAAACAGGGGCGATCGGCGTTCCTGCAAACAAGGTATTAATGACTATGGCCGACCCCAATGTACTCAACCCGCACCCACCCGAGTTTGACCGGTTTCTCTATGCGTCCGTCGGCGAGGATCGAAACGGATATGTCGTGACGGTCCTCTCCACGCTTGCGCGGCTCGGCCTCGATCCATGGAAAGAAACCGCTGAACTGGTCTCGCTGGGACGCGATGACGCGCGTGCGCGATTGGGCACACTACTCGCTCGATTTCGGGACGTTCCTGCGCTCGCCAGCGATCACGGCAGGATCGCACGGGTCTTGAGTCAGCTGCTCCCCGAAGACCGGGCGTCAGCTAGTCTGAAGCAAGCTGCCACAACCGTTGCCAGTGGCCGCTCGGCAAAAAGCGGAGCGAATTGGGCAATGCTCGCGGTTGTCCTCCTTCTATTTCTCATGTTCATGATTGGCGGATCGGGGTCAGGCGAATGACCGTTTCCGCTCAGACATCGACGCCAATGGGTCATTCTGCGCACAAGAACGGCACGCTATCACCGCGCGAACAGGGCGTTCTCTGGGACATGGAGGAACGCTTCTGGACCAGTGGGGCGGACAACGCGCGGGCGACTACAGCGAACAACGGCATCATGATCTTCCCTTATCCGCCCGGCATCCTTCAGGGCGACCAGATCTGGCCACATCTAAAGCAGAGCACCGGCTGGCGCTCCGTCGCCATGGCCGAACGCCGCGTCACGCGGTGTCATGACATCGCCATTCTCACCTACCGTGTCTCGGCAGAGAAAGCCGACATATCAATCTACAAAGCACTCTGCGCCTCAACATACCTCAACGATGACGACACTTGGCTGAGGATTTCCCACCAGCAAACTGCGGTGAATTGACAAGCAAAGACGCAATCGACCAGCCGCATTCGCCTGGACTAACCTACATCAGTGCGGCGAGGCGCTGACAAAGGTTAGTTGAACCGTGTCCATCGAATATTCGGTGGCGCAGTTTTCCGAGTATCTGAGAAGCGTGTGGGCGTGCCGATCTCCAAAAGATCGGCATGTCGGCGCGCTTCTTATTTCTCGGAACGTCCATGAAAGGACAATCCCAATGACTCCCGAACAAACAAAAACCGCCGACAAGATGAAGTCCGTCAAAGCAGCCTGGGACAAGGCGCCCTCCGGCCCCAAGAAGGACTCTGCTCTGAAGCATTTCCAGGCAGCCGAGAAGGCGCACACGGCGAAGAACGATACCGAGACCAACAAGGAACTCGACGCGGCGACCCACGCCCTCGCGTGACTTTCGGCGTTTGACCTGATCACCGGGGCCGCCTGCCAAACAAGGGAGGGCGGCCCTCTCATTTCAGGAGCGGTCCGATCTGATCCAGATAGGCCAGATCGAATTCGGCAAGGTCCACCAGCCCGCCATAGTCGTGGAACGCCACATGGCCGTCCCGAAAAGTCACCAGTCCGCTCTCGCGTAGCTGCCGCAGGACGCGGTTCACATGGACCGCGCTCAGCCTCAGAGTATCGGCGAGATGGTACTGCGTCAGCGGACAGTCGTAGCCTTCCCTGCTGCCCATCCACACCAACGCCAGCCTTGACCCCAGCTCCAGCAGAAAATGCGCCATGCGCGCTTCCGCATCGCGCCGGCCGATCCCCACGAGATGCTCGACCACCATCGCCTCGTCCCGCGATGCCGCCAAGAGTATGGCCGTGGCGAGTCGCGGGGTCTGCGCGAAGGCCGCCAGAAGATCGGACTTGAGGACCTAGGCGTCCTCGATATCCACGATGGGTTCGAAACTGTGGTCCGAGGTGCGCAAGAGAACACTCCGCAACCCCAGAAAATCCCCCGGCATCTGGAAATCCACGATCTGCCGCGTTCCGTCGGCCTGCAGCTTGTAGGAACAGACCCAACCCGCCGACAGAATATAGGCGGCTTGAGCCGTCTGGCCCTAATGCACCATATCGCGCCCCGCGATAAAGGATCGGCGGCGCTGGTGCAGTCGTTCAAGCACGGCCAGCTCGACATCAGACAGGGCGACGAAGGCCGAGAGCTTGCGGGTCAGGTGGGCTGTGTTCAACTGATGTCATGGGGCCTCCCGGCGTGTCGTGACCCAAGAGCGGAAATCGGCCCGGACACTGCTCTGGATCAGTCAAGCATAAGGCAATTCCTGCGAGAAGTACGGATGTATTTGAACCTCATCTTTCCCGGTTCACGATGCCAAGAAAGGAACCCCGGATGTCCACGGCGAGCGAACATGCAGGCGAGGCCGCCCTGTCGATCTGCGAGGCGCTTCTGCTTGCCTTGAACGATCGTGGACTGCTTCCGGAGCACGAGATCATGGGTGTTCTTCTGGACGCCGCCGCGACACATGAGAACGCCGTCGGCACCGAACTCGAAATGGAAAGGCACCGCGCCGTGGCGCACTTGATCAACGCGATCATCGCTGGCGCTACCTCGGTTAGACGCTTGTGACGTCGAGCGTCGACGAACTGCAGGAGCAGTTATGGATATCGTTTGATTGGAAGCTGAAAGATATTCTTTGAGGCGCTATTGTAGAACCCCTGCTAAGCCATCACTTCTATAGCATTGGCGCTCCGGTATGGCGAGTACCAATGAACTTCCGAACATCGCCATGCTCCCTTTAATATCTGAAGAAGGAGCACTTACGTGTCGTTCAATCCACTCCACGACCGGGTTCTCGTCCGCCGCATCGAAGGCGACGCGAAGACCTCAGGCGGGCTCATTATCCCTGACACCGCAAAAGAGAGGCCGCAGGAGGGTGAAATCGTTGCGGTCGGCGCTGGCGCTAGGGACGAGGATGGCGAGCGCATCGCAATGGACGTCAAGGCTGGCGACCGGTTCCTGTTCGGAAAATGGTCCGGGACCGAAATCAAACTCGACGGCGAAGATCTCATGATCATGAAGGAGAGCGACATTCTCGGCGTCATGACCTGACCCCGACAGCGACGTCGAATTTTCATTCTCAGGAGCGCCCGATCATGTCCGCCAAAGATGTCAGATTCAGTACTGATGCCCGCGACCGTATGCTGAAAGGCATCAACACGCTGGCCAACGCCGTGAAGATCACCCTCGGGCCAAAGGGCCGAAACGTCGTACTCGATAAATCATGGGGTGCGCCACGCATAACAAAGGACGGCGTGTCAGTAGCCAAGGAAATTGAGCTGTCAGACCCCTTCGAAAATATGGGCGCGCAAATGGTCAAAGAGGTGGCGCAGCGCACCAATGACGAGGCGGGCGACGGCACGACGACCGCAACCGTGCTCGCCTATGCGATTGTCCGTGAAGGCATGAAGTCGGTCGCCGCTGGTATGAATCCGATGGATCTCAAGCGCGGGATCGACAAGGCCGTCGCCGCTGTTGTGACCGAAATCAAGGCCATGTCCCGCCCCGTCGGCGACAGCGACGAGATCGCGAAGGTCGGCGCAATTTCGGCAAACGGAGAGGTTGCAATCGGCCAACAGATCGCCGATGCGATGGCTAGGGTCGGCAATGAAGGCGTGATCACCGTCGAGGAAAACAAGGGACTGGTGACCGAGACCGAAGTGGTCGAGGGCATGCAGTTCGACCGTGGCTATCTGAGCCCCTATTTCATCACAAACGCTCAGAAGATGATCGTTGAACTGGATGACTGCGTCATTCTTCTTCACGAAAAGAAGTTGACCTCGCTCGCCTCAATGGTGCCGTTGCTCGAAGCCGTGATCGACGCCGGCAAGCAACTGCTGATCGTGGCCGAGGACATCGAGGGCGAGGCGCTGGCGACGCTGGTCGTCAACAAGCTTCGCGGCGGGTTGAAGGTCGCGGCCGTCAAGGCACCTGGCTTCGGGGATCGCCGGAAAGCGATGATGGAAGATATTGCCGTGTTAACGGGCGGTCAGGTGATTTCCGTGGAAATGGGCACCAAGCTGGAGAACGTTACGCTCGACATGCTTGGAACGGCGAAGAAGGTCGCGATTACCAAGGATGACACGACCATCATTGACGGTGCTGGCGACAAGGACACGATCGCGGCGCGCGTCGCGCAGATCCGGGCGCAGATCGAGGACACAAACTCGGACTACGACAAGGAGAAGCTGCAGGAACGGCTGGCCAAGCTTGCCGGCGGCATTGCCGTGATCCGGGTCGGAGGCGCAACCGAGGTTGAGGTGAAGGAGCGCAAGGACCGCGTCGACGATGCGCTCAATGCCACCCGTGCCGCAGTTCAGGAAGGCGTCGTGCCCGGTGGCGGCGTGGCCCTCGTTCATGCCGGAAAGGTTCTTGCGACCCTGAAGGGTGAGAACAACGATCAGGATGCCGGGATCAAGATCGTCCGCCGCGCAATCCAGGCGCCGCTGCGCCAAATTGCCGGAAATGCCGGGATCGACGGATCGGTCGTTGTCGGTAAGGTGATTGAGAACGACAGCCCGAGCTTCGGTTTCGACGTACAGGCCGAAGAATACGGCGACATGCTGAAGGCCGGTGTCATCGATCCGACGAAAGTCGTTCGGATCGCTCTCGAAAACGCCGCGTCCATTGCCGGGCTATTGATCACGACCGAAGCGATGGTCGCGCAAAAGCCCGAGAAGGCCAGCGCCGGCAGCGAAATGTCCGACATGGGTGCAATGGGCGGAATGATGTGAACGGCGGCGTCCCGTGGGCAGAAGCCCCGGGACACCAATCCACGGTGTTGATGAAAACAAACACCGAGCACTGCTTCGGAAAAAACTCAGAACTAGGAGAAACCAAAATGTCCAAAGGTGATAAGCAACGCGGCAACCGTGAGGCGAAGAAGCCCAAGAAGGTGAAGGAAAAGGTCGTTGCAACAGCCGACTTCACGAAGGGTAAAGCCTTGACCAATCTTGGCGAGCACAAGAAGAAATAGGCGCTGGTTGAAGCCCTATTCGATGCACTCGATAGACACGGCTCTCGATTTCCCCAAGCCACCACTTCTTTGCCTCGACCACTATCTCACCTCGGGCCGAGCTATGCAGAATGCTGCTTGGCAGCGGATACACCAATCCGTCGCAGCAAGCGCGACCTCGCACGAAATCACGCGATCGAAACATGAACATGAGCTGCACACAACACCCTGCAAGTTATTGAAATGTTGTCCTAATCGCCCCCATCCATCATCGGCACAGAAAAGAGGCTCGCTGCCTGAGTGGCTGCGTTCTGTGGCATTCAGCGATCTCCTCGGGTGTACCTGCACTTGGAGCGGACCCGTTATGCCTACCATACGCACACACTTCAGAGTTCGCTACCCTACCCCGTACAGTGAAAGGCGTTCGGCGGTGTATGGGACGGTTTCGTCGCCGTCATGGGCAAGGCACCGCTGTATTGTCCCTAGTGCACCTCAGAAAAAAGCCGCCGACATCGCGTGCAAGGGCGACGGGTTGTTCCATCGCCGCGAAGTGACCACCCTTTTTCATCTCGGTCCAGTGACGGATATCCGTGAACATCCGCGAGGCGGCCTCGCGGCCCGGCCGGCGGATCTCGCGCGGGAAAACTGCGTGCCCCATCGGCACCGTCACCTGCGCGCCATCCGGCACAGGCCAGTCGCCATGCAGGCGTGCGAAATAGGGCCAGAAGGACGATCCGATCGCGCCGGTGAACCAGTAAAGCGCGATATTGGCCAGCATCCGGTCCCGCGACACGGCGGTGAAAGGATCGCCATCGTGATCCGTCCAGCGATGGAACTTCTCACCGATCCATGCAGCCAGCCCTGCCGGGCTGTCGCTCAGGGCATAGGCCAGCGTCTGCGGCTTGGTGCCCTGGATCATGGCATAGGCGGTTTCCTCTTGCTCGAAGGCGGATGGTTCGGGGCGCAGTGGCAGGTAATTCAGATGCAGGCCCTCAACCCTGCCCGGGTGACGCAGCGCCAGCGCAGCGCCCGTGAACGCACCCCAATCGCCGCCCTGCACGCCGAAGCGATCAAACCCAAGCGCGGTCATCAGATCGGCAAAGACATCCGCCATCTCTGCCGTCGAAAACCGGCGCTGTCCCGGCGTGAAGGACAGAGCGAACCCCGGCAGGGACGGGGCTATTACAGTAAAGGCATCCTCCGCCCTGCCGCCGAAACGCGCGGGATCGGTAAGCAGGGGCAGTATGTCGAGAAACTCGAACACCGATCCGGGCCAGCCATGCAGCAGCAAAAGCGGGCGCGGCGCAGGCCCCCTGCCCTCGGCCCGGATGACATGCAGGTCGATCCCGTGCAGTGGCACCATGAGCTGATCGAACGCGTTCAGCGCCGCCTCCTGTGCGCGCCAGTCGAACCCATCGCGCCAATAGCCGATCAGATCGGCCAGCCAGTCCGGATCGGTGCCGAAGGCCCAGTCTGGCCCCGGCGTCCGGTCCGGCAATCGGGTGCGGGTGAGCCTGTCATTCAGATCGTCGATCTGCTCTTGCGAAACGTGCAGCTTGAACGGGGTCATGGCTCAGGCAGCCTCTAGGATCAGAGCGATCCCCTGCCCGCCGCCGATGCACATGGTGGCGGCACCGGTCGTCGCCCGCGTGCGCTGCATTTCATAGACCAGCTTGGTGGTGATGATTGCCCCGCTCGCCCCGATCGGATGACCAAGCGCCACAGCACCCCCGTTCGGGTTCACCCGCGCCGGATCAAGCTCCAGTTCGGCGGTCACGGCACAGGCCTGCGCAGCGAAGGCTTCGTTGCTTTCGACCACCTCGAGCGCATCAGGCGCGAGCCCTGCCCGCTCCAGCGCGACGCGCATGGCGGGCACCGGCCCCAGCCCCATGACCTCGGGCGCGACCCCGGCATGCCCATAGGAGACCACGCGCGCCAGCGGCGTTGCGCCATGACGCTTTGCGGCTTCGGCGGTCATCAGGATGACCGAGGCCGCGCCATCATTGATCCCCGACGCGTTGCCGGCCGTTACGGTTCCATCCTTTCTGAAAACCGGGCGCAGCCCGGCCATGCCTTCAACGGTCGCATCAAGGCGCACATGTTCGTCGGTGTCAAAGACCACCTCGCCCTTGCGCGTCTGCTGGACCACCGGCACGATCTGATCGCGGAAATGCCCCGCCGCGATGGCCGCCGCCGCGCGCCGGTGGCTTTCCGCTGCAAAGGCATCCTGCGCCTCACGGGTGATCCCGCAGCGTTCTGCCACGTTCTCGGCGGTGATCCCCATATGGCCGTGGCCAAATGGATCGTGCAAAGCTGCGGTCATCATGTCGATGGCCTGAACATCGCCCATTTTGGCTCCCCAGCGCGCGGCCGGCAGCATATACCCTGCGCGGCTCATGCTCTCGGCCCCACCGGCCAGAACGACCTCGGTGTCGCCCATCGCGATTGCCTGAACGCCCGAAACGATGGCTTGAAGACCAGAGCCGCATAGCCGGTTTACAGTCAGCGCAGGCGCTTCCTGCAGTACGCCCGCTTCCATCGCGATGACGCGGGCAAGGTACATGTCGCGCGGTTCGGTATGGATGACGTTGCCGTAGAAGGCCTGTCCAATTTCCGCAGCCTCAAGTCCTGCTCTGGCGATGGCTTCGCGCGCGGTCAGTGTACCAAGCGCGCAGGGGCTCAGATCCTTCAACGCGCCGCCGAAATCACCGATGGCGGTGCGGACGGCGGAGACGATGACGATGTCCTTCATCGGGTGTTGCATATCCATGATTTCTTTCTAGAAAATGGGCGGACCAATCTTTGGTCCGCCCCACTTTGGCGTTTCAGTTCTGCATGTAGACCATGTGGGTCTCGGTGTATTCCAGCAAACCGTGCTTGCCGTCCGCACCTCCGATGCCAGACTTGCCGCGCCCGGCATGGAAACCCTGCATCGCTTCAAAATTCTCACGGTTGATGTAAGTCTCTCCGAAGCGAAGCTCATTTGCTGCGCGCATCGCGGCACCCACATTGCTCGTGTAGATTGACGAGGTTAGACCATAGGTCGTATCGTTGGAACGCTCGATCGCCTCGTCTAGACCGCTGACCTCAACGATAGGCAGAACGGGGCCGAAGGTCTCCTTCTGGATGATTTCCATGTCCTGCCGACAGTTGATCAGAACAGTAGGCTCGTAGTGGCTGCCTGCTCCCAAATCGGCGGGTTTGCCGCCTAGCACCACCTCGGCGCCACTGCTGATGGCGGACTTTACCAGAGTGTCGATCTTGTCCAGACCTGCGCGGTTGATGATCGGCCCCATATCGAGATCTTCGGAAGCCAGCGGATCGCCATAGCGCACCGCCCTCATCGCAGTGACAAGTTTATCCGTGAATTCCGCAGCGACCGTCCGGTCGACATAGATGCGCTCCGCCGCGTTGCAGACCTGCCCGGTGTTCAGCACTCGCGACTGGGTGATCGCCTTCGCAGCGAGGTCGAGATCCGCATCCGCGGTGACGATGGCCGGAGCTTTGCCGCCCAGTTCCAAGTTCATCTTGCAGATGTTCTGTGCGGCGTCCGCCATGATCCGCGCGCCGGTGTCGACGCTGCCGGTGAAGCTGACCATGCGGACATCCGGGTTCGTGGTCAGCGCCTTGCCGGTCGTGGCACCGCGACCATAAACGATGTTGAAGATCCCTTCGGGCAGGTCCGTTTCCGTCACGAGTTGGGCGAAGAGAGCGGCATTATTCGGCGTTTCCTCGCTCGGCTTAATGACGATGGCGTTGCCGGTGATGAGCGCAGGCGCCATCTTGCGGGCAATCAGGAAGAACGGGAAGTTCCAGGGCAGAATGCCCGCGACGACTCCCACCGGCTGGCGGAACAGGAAGATGTTTTCGCCCGGACGGTCCGAGGGCAGGATCTCGCCTTCGATCCGGCGCGCCCATTCGGCCATGTAATCAATGTAATCAGCTGTAAAGGCTGCCTCGACGCGCGCGAGCGGCAGGACTTTGCCTTGCTCTTCCGAGATCACGCGCGCGATTTCCTCGGCATTGGCACGGATTTTGGCCGAGATCTGGCGCAGATAGCCCGCACGCTGGATCGGCGGCAGTTTTTCCCAGGCGCGCTGAGCCGAGTTGGCAGTGGCGACGGCCTCTGCCACGCCTTCGGCGGTGGTGTCGGGGATTTCCGAAATCTTGTTGTCCCGTGCCGGGTTGAACACGTCGATCACCTCGCCCGGTGCGGGGGTGATGAAGCGGCCTCCGATGAAGTTCTGGTGCAGTGTCATGTTTTTCCTCCCAAGAGTGTCATCGCGCAACGGCGATGGTATGCAGGCAAGCGCCACCATGGCACTGCCAATTTCGAATTCCGAATTCAATTTTGAGTTTGGTCATGCCCGGCACACCACCGACTGCCGCACGTCGATCACGTCGAGCGCGCGGAAAGCAAAGCGTTCTGCCAATGGTGCCAGCGTTGCCGCCTCGGCGCTGGCGGCGTTTCCGGCCCGCGCGCGGTCGGCAATGCCGACGAAGATCACGGCAAAGCGGAACAGCGCGAAGGCAATGTGGAACGCGGTGAGCGGCGGCGTCGGGATGGCGTGGGCGTGATATTCCGCCTCGAACTCGGCGCGGCTCGGGATGCCCGAAGTTTCCCAGCCGCTGCCCAGCAACCCGCCATACTCGTCCGGCGCGGTGTGCCAGGGCATAACGCAAAACCCCAGATCGGCAAGCGGATGACCCAGCGTGGACAATTCCCAGTCCAGCACGCCGATCACGCGCGGCTCGGTCGGGTGGAACAGCATGTTGCCCAGCCGGAAATCGCCATGGGCGATGGACACTGCGCCGTCCTCTTCGGGCATGTTCGCAGTAAGCCAATCAAGCAGTCTGTCCAGCGCGGGAACCACCCCGCCGGGGCTTTCTCGATACTGCCGCCCCCAGCGGTTTATCTGACGCTCGAAGTAATATCCGGGTTTGCCGTAGTCGCCCAACCCCACCGCCTCGGGGCGCACAGCATGAAGCCGGGCCAATGTGCGGGCCATATCAAGGTAGATCTCGCGCCGCTCTTCGGGTGTGAGGCCGGGCAAGGTGCAATCGGTGAACACGCGCCCGTACAGCCGCTCCATCAGGTAGAAAGGCGTTCCGAGGATGGTCTCGTCCTCTTCCAGCCAAAGCGCTTTTGGCACGGGCACATCCGTGCGCTCCAGCGCGCGCAGAACGCGAAACTCGCGTTCGATGGCATGGGCGCCGGACAAGATCGGTCCTGCGGGCTTCTTGCGCAGCACCATGCGTGCGCCGCCCCAATCCACGAGCCATGTTGGGTTGGACTGGCCACCGCCGATACGTTCGATACGCAGATCGCCTCCCGGCAACTTTGCCGCCAGCCAGCATTCCAAAGCGACAAGGTCCAGATCGCTCATTCCGCCGCCTCCGCATAGGCCGGCGCGGTGTCCCAGGTCCAGAAACCGCGCCCCTCGTCGCCGAGGAAGCGGTTCAGCACCATCTGGTGCACTTCATCCGCGCCATCGACCAACCGTGCCTGACGGGCATAGCGGTAGATCCACTCCAGCACCGTGTCGCAGGAATAGCCGCGCGCGCCGTTGACCTGAATCGCCACATCGGCGGCCTTGTGCAGCAGGTTGGCCACATGAATCTTGGCCATCGAGACTTCCTTGCGGGCAAAGCTGCCCTGATCCAGCGCCCAGGCGGCCTTCATCACCAGCAAGCGGCCGATCTCGATGCCCATGGCCAGATCGCCCATCTTGATCTGGATGCTTTCGCGTTCCGACAGGCGCACGCCAAACCCGTGGCGGTTCTGAGCATAGTCCTGCGCGATCTCGGTGCAACGCTTGGCCAGCCCCAGCCAGCGCATGCAATGGGTCAACCGCGCCGGGCCAAGCCGCATCTGGGTCAGCTTCAGCCCCAGCCCCTCGCCCAAAAGCACGCGGTCGGCCGGCAGTTCCATGTCCTCGTAGACCAGTTCACAATGGCCGCCATGTTCCTCTGGTCCCATGATCGGGATGCGCCGGTCGATGCGCCAGCCGGGCTCGTCGCGGTGATGCAGAAAGGCGGTCAACCCACGGCGCGGATCGTCCGAGGTGCGCGCCATCAGGATGAAATGCGCCGCATCCTCGGCCCCGGTGATGAACCACTTGCGGCCTCGGATCACGTAGCGGTCGCCCTGCTTTTTCGCCGTGGTCAGCATCATGCCGGGGTCCGACCCGCCACCGGGATGCGGTTCGGTCATCGCAAAGGCAGAGCGCACATCGCCACGCACGATGGGCTGCAACCATTGCGCTTTCTGCGCATCCGTCGCGGCCTGTTCCAGCACCATCATGTTGCCGTCATCGGGTGCCGCGGAATTGAAAACCACCGGCCCAAAGATCGAGCGGTTCATTTCCTCGTAGCAGGTCGCCATCCCGACCTTGCCCAGACCTTGACCGCCGGTTTCCGGGCGCAGTTGCAGGCACCACAGCCCATCGGCCTTTGCCTTTTCACGCAAGATTTCAAGCGGTTCCGACGCGATATTGCCGTGGGCGTCCCAGTTGCCCCGGTCTTCCTCGACCGGCAGGATCTCGTCCTCGACAAACCGCGCGATGCGGGCGCGGAAATCCTCGACGCGGGGGGGCAGCATGAAATCCATGGCTTACGCCCCTTCAAGGGCAAGCGTTTCGCCTGCATCCGCGCCCTGCCAGTCTATCAGCGTGACGGTGACGCCAAGGCTGTTGCCCACGGCCTTGGAAAACGGGCAAATCCGGTGTGCACCTTCAGCGATCCTCAGCGCTGTGTCGCGGTCCAGATCGGGCAGCGACACCTTGACGTCGGCAATCAACGCGTAGCGATCCACCCCGTCCGAGCGAAGACCCGAATGCACCGTGACCGAAGGCGTGCCGATCTGCGTGTTTCCCTCACGCGCCACGCGCAGCATGGCAGAGGTGAAACAGGCGGCATAGCCCGCGGCAAAGAGCTGTTCAGGGTTCGTCGCGCCACCCGGCCCGCCCAGTTCCCTGGGCATGGCAAGCTTGACGTCGAGATTGCCGTCCTCGGACCGGACCGACCCGTTGCGAGCCTCGTGGGTGGCGGTGCAGGACGTGGCATAGATCGTTTTCATGGCGGGGCCTTTCAGGGAATAAGGATGGTGGTGCCGGTGGTGGCGCGAGCTTCCAGCGCGTCATGTGCGCGCGCGGCCTCCTCCAGCGGGAAACGGTTGCGGATTTCGCAAGTCAGCGTGCCATCGGTGAGCGCTGCGAACAGGGCCTTGCCCCTGCGATCCAACTCCGCCGGGTCGGCGATGAAGTGAAACAGGGTGGGCCGCGTCGCGTGCAGGGATTTTCGCGCTAGATCGGCGAAGGTAAAGCCGTCGATCGACCCCGAGGACTGGCCGAAATTCACGAATGACCCGTGTGCGCGCAGGCAGTCTAGCGACCCCCGCCAGGTATCGGCGCCGACGCTGTCATAGACCGCCTGCACCCCCTGCCCGCCGGTCAGATCCATCACCTGGGGAACGAAACCCCCGGCGCGGTAGTCGATGACCGCGTCGTAGCCATGGGCCTGCGCCAGCGCGACCTTCTCTGGTCCGCCTGCCGTGCCGATGGCACGCACGCCCTTGGCCTTAAGCCATTGGCCCAGCAGCAGCCCGACACCGCCCGCCGCCGCGTGGACCAGAACCGTGTCACCCGCACGCACCGGGTAGCTGTCATGGATCAGGTAATGCGCCGTCAGTCCCTTCAGGATGACGCCCGCCGCGACCTCGTCGGTGATGTCCTGCGGCAGTTTCAGCAGCCGGTCGGCGGGGATCACCCGCGCTGACGCATAGGCACCCAGAGGATGCGTGTAGGCCACGCGGTCGCCCGGTTCCAGCGCAGTGACGCCCTCGCCCACTCCCTCGACCACGCCCGCGGCTTCAGAGCCGGGGATCAGGTCGCGCGGTTGGGCCCAAGGATAAAGCCCGCTGCGGTGGTAGATATCGAGGAAGTTCAGGCCGATCGCCTTGTGGCGTACCCGCACCTCGCCCGCAACGGGCTGGGGTGTGGGGATCTCCCGGCGCTCCAGCACGTCGGAGCCTCCGGGGGTGCGCGCGACGATGGTGTAATCCTGCATCCCGGCCTCCGTCACAACGGGCTGACCATGTGGCCGCCATCGGCGACCAGCGCTATGCCGGTGATGAAGCTGCCCGCGTCAGAGGCCAGCAACAGCAACGCGCCGTCCAGCTCGGACGAGCTGCCCAGGCGGCGCATTGGAATACGCCGGACCTGCGCCTGCCCTGCGTCCGAGGCAAAGAAATCTCGATTCAGGTCAGTCTCGATATAGCCGGGGCAGAGCGCGTTCACGCGGATGCCGTGCCGCGCCCATTCCAGCGCCTGCTGCTTGGTCAACTGCACCAGCGCGGCCTTGGACGTGGCATAGGCTGCAACGCCGCCCCCTTGCCGCAGGCCGAGGATTGACGCCACGTTTACGATGCTGCCACCCTCGCCCGCCGCGACCAACCTTTGCGCGGCCTCACGCGCGACACGGCGCGCGCCGTCGAGGTTGACGGCCATGAGCTGTGCCCAGTCGTCATCGGATTGTTCCAGCAACAGGCCGGGTGCCGCGATGCCGGAATTGTTGAGCACGATGTCGACCGGCCCGCCAAACGCCGCTTCGGCAGCGTCAAAGGTCGCGGCGATGGTGTCGGGCTGCGCAAGGTCCAACGCGGCTATGGCCGCGTGCCCGCCCGCTTCGGCGATACGGGATTGCAGCGGCTCCATCGCGCTGGTGCGCCGCGCCGCCAGCATCACCTGCGCGCCCGCCCCGGCCAGCACCTCGGCGAACCGCGCGCCCAGAACGCCAGAGGCACCCGTCACCAGCGCACGCCGCCCGCTCAGCGAGAAGCGCGATGCTGCATTGGGCAAGGTCTGTGGCATGTCGAGCGTCATGCCAGCCCCCGCCGCTTGCGTTCGGCATCGTCCCAGACGGTCAGCGGCTGGTAATCGGGCACGAAACCCAAACCCTTCTTCGCATCCGACGACACCGCATCCTGCGAGGTGACCACGTCGACCACCGCAGGCGCGTTTTCCAGCGCGCGCTTGATCGCGGCGGGCAGATCGGCGGGGTCTTCGACCCGTTCGCCATGCAGCCCAAGCGCCGTGGCCATGCCCGCGTAGTCGGAATGGCGCAGCAAGGTGCCAACCACCCGGCCACCGTAATTGTCGGCTTGATCAAAGCGTTCGATGTTCCAGGCAGCGTTGTTCGAGATGATGATGACGGGCTTGGCGCCCTGGCGAACGGCGGTGTCGATCTCCATCGCATTGAGGCCATAGGCCCCGTCGCCGGTCACGCAAACCACCTGCCGGTCCGGGAAAGCCAGAGAGGCGGCATTGGCGTAAGGAACGCCCACGCCAAGGCAGCCGAAGGCACCGGCATCGAGATAGGTTTTTGCCTCGAGCCCCACGCGTGCGAAAGACAGAAAGTCGCCGCCATCGGCCACGGCGATGTAATTGGACTCCGCCACATCCTTAAGCGCGTCGAAGATCGCCATCGGATGGATTTTTCCGTCCTTGCCGGTCTGAGGTCTTTCGCGATTGCCGCCAGACGCACGCGCCACGTGTTTGGCCCGCGTGCCGTCGGCCCATTCGGTGTCGAGCGCGCTTGCCCCCAACGCCGCTCCGGCCTCGGAAATGGCGTCCAGCGCCAGCGCGGGCGTGGCCAGCAGTTCCGGCGTACCGCGGCGGTTGTCGATCAATTCGGACGCGGTGTCCGAGATGCGCATGAATCGGGCATGCGGGAAAACCGCCGGAGAGCCGTAGCCAAGCTGATAGTCCAGCCTGCGGCCCACGGTGATGACCAGATCGGCCTCCTGCATGACTTGCCCGCGCATCGCGCCGACAAAGGACGCGTGATCGCCCGACACCAGTCCACGCGCCTCCTGCGTGTCCAGATACAGCGCACCCGACGCATCCAGCAGCCGGTTCAGCGCCTCTTCCGCGCCATTGGCGCCGCGCCCGGCGACGACCACGGGGCGTTTTGCCGACCAAAGCGCCTTGGCCGCCTCGGCCACAGCCGCCGGGTCGGGCGGCATCACGCGCGGTGCCTTTGGCGCAATCCAGTCGTCCAGAACCAGATGCGCGGGCACATGCTGGCGCAGCACATCGGTGGGGATCTCCACATAGACCGGCCCCGGCTCTCCACCATCACCCATGGCACGGGCGACAGCTTCGTCCAGCTCCCGGATCACCTGATCGGCCACCCGCGCCGTGCGCGACAGGCGGGCGACCGGCTTGATGATATCCACATGCGGGATGTCCTGCAGCGGCCCCATATTCGCTTGCGGGCGCGAGGTGCAGCCGCCGATCACCAGCACCGGAATGCGCGCGAGCGAGGCATTCGCTATGGCGGTCACAGTATTGGTCACCCCCGGCCCCGCGGTAACCATCGCCACGCCAAAGCCGCCGGTCAGTTCCGCATGCGCATGGGCCATATGCACAGCCGCGCATTCATGGCGAACATCGACAATGCGGATGCCGCGTTGCGCCGCGAAGTCCCAGATCGGCTGGATGTGCCCACCCTGCAGGCCAAAGATACGGTCCACGCCGCGTGCCTGAAGGAATTTCGCGATCCATGCGGCGACGGAAAGCCCATCGCTATTGAGGTCCTGTGTCATTCCGCTGCCCTTGTTGCTTGTGCATTGTCGAACGCTCCGTTCAGGAACCGCTCTTTAAGAAGTCCGTGCTGGATTTTGCCCGTGGCAGTGCGCGGGATATCGTCTACTGCAACAAAGCTAACGCCGCGCGGGCGCTTAAAGCGGGCGATCTGGTCGCCGCACCAGCCAATCACGTCGGCCTCTGTCGCTTGCGCACCGTCCTTCAGGACCACGACCGCATGCACCCGCTCGCCCCACTTGTCGTCGGGCAGGCCGATCACAGCAACGTCGCGCACCTGCGGGGCCGCGCCAAGAACCGCCTCGACCTCGGTCGGATAGATGTTTTCGCCGCCCGAAATGATCATGTTCTTCTTGCGGTCGATCAGCTTGATGAAGCCGTTCTCATCCCGCAGCGCCATATCACCGACGGTGCAATAGTCCCCCCGGAATGCTTCGGCGGTCTTTTCCGGCAGGTTCCAGTAGCCGTCGAAGGTGTAGGGCGTGCAGTGGAACAGTTCCCCGGGCTGGCCGTCGGTTACTTCATTGCCGTCGTCGTCCAGCATACGGATCGGCGCCGTGCCGACGCATTCACGGCCCACCGTGCCGAGATTGGTGAACTGCTCGTCCGGGTGCAGCATCGTGACCCACCCGCCCTCGGAAGAGCCATAAAGCTCGAAGAGGCCGGAATTGGGGAACATCTCCATCACCGCGCGCTTGGTGTCCGCGCGCGCTGGGGCGGAGGAAATCATCAGCTTGGTCATACGACCCAGGTCGCGGGCGCGCGCCTCGGACCGGGCCTGTTCCAGCATCATGATGTAATGTGTAGGCACCAAAGAGGTGAAGGTCGCGCCGGATTGCTCCATCACGTCGAGCGCCTCTTTCGCGTCGAAACTGGCGCGCGAGTAGATCGACGTCACGCCGCCGCGATAGCTGAAGGCGCTGAAAAAGTTCAGCGAATTGGCGTGGCACATCGGCATGACCAGCAGCGCGTCATCGCGGCCGCCGATGCCAAGTTCGATCTCGGTGGTCATGCCGACAAGGGCCTGGCTGCGGTGGCTGCGGATTACGCCTTTGGGCTTTCCGGTCGTGCCCGAGGTATACATCAGCGCCCAGGGGTCTGTGTCGGCGACGGCCACGTCCGGGGCCGAAGACGCCGCGCGTAGCAACAGGTCTTCGTAATCCTGCCAGCCCGCCGCCTGGCCACCAAACAGCACGAACCGCGATTCGGGGATATCCAGATCATTGCGCACCTCTTCAATCAACCCGTACAGACCGTGTTCGGACAGGATGGCCGAGGCAGAACAATCCTTGATGATAAAGCGCATCTCGGTCGCGCTTAACCTGAAGTTCAGCGGCACCGTGATCAGCCCGGCCTTTGCGCAAGCGGTGTAGATTTCGGCCCATTCCAACCGGTTATACGCCAGCACAGCAATCCGGTCGCCTTTCTGCAGGCCCAGCCCCAACAGCGCATTGCCAAGACGGCGCGACCGGTCATTCCACTGCGCGAAGGTCAGGTCACGTTCCAGATCGCGCGCACCAAGAGCATTGGGGCGCAGGCGGGCAAAACCGTCCAGCATTTGGCCAAAGGTCAACAGAGAGCGAGTCATTCGATAACCTCATTGAATTCTGAATTCAGTATTCGCATTTTTTCAATCCTGCGTCAAACGCTGAAGGCTCCACTGGGCCAGCGCCAGGGCCGCCAGCGGAAATGCGACGCAGACCACGGCGCCGGTGGTCAGGGGAAGTTGGTTAAAGCCCAGAAGCGCATGGCGCATCAGGTCAAGCTGGTAGCTGATCGGATTGGCGCGCACGATCGCTTCGAGCCAGAGCGGAAGCTCCACGACCCAGCCGCCGCCGATGGCGTAGATGCCGTATTGGCGCAGCTCGTCACGCAGCGATTGCGGGATGTCGAGGAAACCTATTCCGCCGACGATGCCCTTGAGTGGAAAGATAGATCCGGACAGGAAATACAGCGGCTGGATCACGCCGTTGGACAGGCTGCCAAAGCCCTTGAGCCCCTTGATTCGGGTCGCGATCAGCACCCCCACCCCGGTCAGCGCGAACCCCATGGCGAGCATCACGGCCCACGCGATCAGCAGACCCGATACGGTCAGCGGCACCCCGACAAGCGGCGCGAACAGCAACGGGATCGACCCTTGCAAGACCGCGATGGTCGCCCCGCCAGTCAGTTTGCCCAGCGTGACGGACAAAAGCGGCGCGGGCGATACCAGAACCTGCCGCAGCAGCCCGTGCTTGCGATCGTAGACCAGCGCGAAGGCCGATTGCATCGACGCGAACAGCACGTTCAGCACCATGACGCCGGGCAGGATATATTGCGAATAGGTATAGCCTTCAATTTCGCGCAGCGTCGCGCCAAGGCCGAAACCGAGGATCACCAGCCACAGTACCGTGCGGGAAAATCCGCCGAAAATCTGCGTGCGGTCGGACAGGTAGGCAGAGACCTCGCGCCGCCACAGCATTGCGATCACGCGGAGGTCCAGCGCCGTTGGGATATCCACTACCGCCGTCATGCCCGCCTCCGCACGAGCGCTGGCCGCATGGGCTGCGCCGTATCCCGCAGTGCCTTGCCCGTAAGGGCAAAGAAGACGTCGTCGAGGCCGGCATCGGCGGACCCGCCATGGGCGCGCTTCAGCGCATCGGGACTGTCCAAAGCCAAGAGGCGGCCCTTGTCGATAATGCCGACACGGTCGAATGTGTCGGCCTCGGACAGTACATGGGTCGTCATCAGAACGGCCATGCCGGACACGCGCAGCGCCCCAATCCTAGCCCAGAGGTCCAGCCGCCCCTGCGGGTCGAGCCCCAGCGTCGGCTCATCGAGGACCAGCAGGCGCGGTGTATGCATCAGCGCGCGGGCCAGTTCCAGCCGCCGTTTCATGCCGCCGGAAAAGCCGCGTATCTTGTGGTCGACTGCTTCCGAAAGGCCCGCGCCCTCCAGCGCGTCAGAAATCAGTGCATGCGCATCGCGCCGTGGCAAACCATAAAGTGCTGCATGCAGATGCAGGGTTTCGCGGGGGGTCATGCTGTCATCCAGCGCGGGTTCCTGAAACAGAACGCCCAGCATCGCCCGCACCCGGCGCGTATCACGTCGCGCATCTAGGCCGCCGATGTGCACGCTGCCGGTGTCGGGGCGCAGCGCCGTTGTCAGCATGCCCAGCGTCGTGGACTTTCCCGCCCCGTTCGGCCCGATCAGTGCCACGGTGTCGCCCTTGGCCAGCGTGAGGCTGAGGCCCGACACGACCTCGCGCCCGCCGAAACGGCGGCCAAGGTTGCTGGCTTCGAGGATCGCCGCGCAGGTCATGGGAACAGCCTTGCGCGCGCATCGACAAAGGCCGCGCCAACAGCGTCGCAGGCGGCCATGTCATCGTCCAGTAGCGCGTCGAAGCCCTCTTCGATCCGCTCGGCCTCTTCTGCCGCCATCACCGAAAGCGGGGCCTCAAGCGCGTCCTCGAAATAGAGTGCGGAGATCTGGAACCAGCGTGGCCGGGCCGCCTCGTCATGGGCGCAGCCATGCGCGGCAAGTTGCGAGACGGTCTCCATCGCGCGCGACAGGTCGCGGCCAAGATAGAGATCGGCATTGGCCACGCGCTCAAGCTGCCCCACCAGCGCCTGCGCCACCACCTCTGCCGCCTCCGGGTCCGCGTCCATCACTGCGGGCTGCTCCGCCGTGGGCATCAAGGCATCCAGTCGGGCGACAAGGTCCGCCAAATCCGCGTCTTGCGGCAACGCCGCGATCCAGGTGCGCACGACCTGAAGCTGGGCATAGGCCTTGGAATAGGGATCGCCCTCTTCGGCCTCGTCCGACTCGTCTTCGTCCTCGGCTTCGAAGATTTCTTCATAGGCCTCGGCCACGCCAAGTTCTGACACCAGAAGCATCGCCGCCACGGCAGCCGCCAATGACGCATCGCCGGTCGGCGGCACCACTGCCTCACCGTCCAGTACCCGCAAGGCAAGGTCTGCGACCTCAAAAGGGCGATCCTGAAATGGCGCGTTGGCATAGTTTGCCACCGCAGGCGTTACCAAAGCCGCAAGCGCGGTGCCCAAGACAATCCGATCAGTCCACATGGCCAACCTCGATCGAATGGGCACCTCGGCCCGCTGCGATTTCACCGCTCACACACATGCAGGCGGCGTCGATCACGCTCACGCTGTCGGACAGGCCATTGGCGGTGTAGACGGTGCCGCCATCAAGGCTGACGGTCACGCCCCAGGGGCGGCGACCCATCTTTTCCTTGATGACATGGGCCACCTCGCCCTTTTCGGTGTCGACCACATAGACCGCGCTGGTCCCGCCACCTGCGGCGTAGAGCAATTTACCATCAGGGCTCAGATCCACCTCGACGGGCCGCGAATCCAGACCAAGCGAGATCGTGTCGATCACCCGGTGCTGCGCCACGTCGATCACCGATATCGTCCCGCCGATTTCCGCGCTGGCATAGGCGCGGCTGCTGTCGGGCGAAAACACCACGTCGCGCGGACGGTTGCCGACCAGCATATGCGTGACAAGCTGCAAGGCCTGCGTGTCGATCACCGTGACCGTGTGACTTGTCTCGCCGGTGATGTAGGCCCAGCGGCCATCTGGGCTGACGTCCACGCCTTCGGGCTCAACGCCTGTGGGGAAACGGCCCAGTTCCTCACCCGTCTCTGCGTCGATTCCGACAGCCTGCGCGATGGCCTCCAACGCGGCCCAGATCTGCTTGCCATCGGGGCTGATCGCGATCCGTTCGGGATTGCCGCCAGCACGGTACCGGCGCAGGATCTCGCCCGTGGCCACGTCGATCGCGACGATGGCATCCTCGGGCTTTTCGGTCTGGGGCAGGAAATCGCTGACCGCCACATAGACTGTGCGCCCGTCGGGCGAAAGCGCCATGCCGCGCGGGCGCACATCACCCGGTCGGCCCGAGATCGACACCTCGCCCTGCAGTCCGCCCTCTGGCGCGACGATGGACAGGTTGGCGCCGTATTCGTTGGAGACGAACAACCTGAAATCTTCCGATGCGGCGGCAGAAGTTCCCACTAAAAATGACATGAATATCAGATAGTTACGCAGCATTTTTTACCCTCCCTCTGAATGGCAAACAGCGCGCCCCGCGATATCGCCAAGCTGGTCCAGACGCTCCACCGGGTCGGTGCCCGGCATGTAGATGGCGGGCAATTCGCCCACGAGTTGCGCGCGATCCTGAACCGACGCCAGATCGCGCTCCGTCCCGGCCTGCGGGTTCAGGGACACAAGGTACAACGACTGGCGCAGTTGGTGATCCCAGGGCCGAAAGCTGACGCCGATCCCCTTGTGCAGGTCGAGCACGCTGCCATCACGGGCCAGCCACGCCGCCATAGCGCGGCCGTCGGTCGAGCCACAGAATTGCGCCGCGTCAAAGGCGATCTTCATCGCCTGGTAAGCGGCCCATCCGGTCGAATCCATCGGCCGGCCCCAACGTGCCGCAGCGCGGGCGTTCAGCTCGCGCGCGCCATAAGCGTCCAGTGTCGGCTCCCACAGGGTTGCGCGATGCCCGGCACCAGCACCGCGACCTGCCGCCATGGCGGCGGCGTAATAGCTGCGGGTCTGCGTTGCGGCTTCGGGGAAGGAAACCACCGGCGCGGTCAGGCCTTCAGCGGCATATCGCGCGAGGAAATCAATCTGTGCGTGCCAGTTGGTCAAGAGCAGAACCGCGTCCGGCTTTTTGCGGAACGCCGCGCCCAGCGCATCGGAGAAATCCCTTTCGAAAACAGAGATTTCCGATACGATCTTAGCGCCCCAATGCCGCTTGCCAAGGCTTTGGCGGGCACGATCCAGGCGGGCCTGCCCCTCGGCATCCGCGCCGTGCAGGACCACCCAGTTGCGATGACCCGCCCGCACGTACCACCCGGCCAGTGCATCAAGATACATCGCGGCGCTGGCTTCGATATGAAAGCTTTGCGCGCTACAGTCTTCGCGCAGCGCATCGCTGGTGGAGGCAATGTTGAGAAACAGCGCCCCGGTCTCGTCAGCCACGCGCGACAGCGCGCGCGCCTCATCTGCGGTAAAGCCCCCGACCAGCACCTGCACGCCGTTCAGCGCCACCAGACGGCGCGCGGCGCGCGTCGCGGCCTCTGCCCCGGGTGCGTTTGCCGTGAACAGCGTGACCCGGTGGCCGAACAAAGCGCCATTGCGCTGCATTTCCTCTTCGCCGAAGACCGCGCCCTGACGCGCGATTTCGGCGATGGATTTAAGGTTTGCCGCCTCTTCGGGCCGCGACGGGCCACCCAGCGGAAGAACCACGCCGATGCGCAAATCGAAACCGGACATGGCCGCAAGCGGAGAGACCAGCGCAGGCATGGCCAAGCCTGCCCCAAGCAATCTACGACGCGTCAGGCGGGTCATTGGCGCACCTCCTCTTGCAGAACAGGTTGCGGCAGATGCAAGAGCGGGACGCCCGCGTCCTTAAGCACCGCCTGCACGTCGTCCCAGCGCGCGGCCAGCGCGTGGTCGATGGCGTCGCGGAGCGCCTCGTCCTGCGGGCGCACCCCGACAGAGAGCGCGGCGAACATCGGCAGGAAGGGTATGTCGATTTCCGGGCTGACCGGCTGCGCGCTCAGGCCGTCCTGCGCCAGATGCCCGGCCATCGGCCCCCAGAGAATGGCAAGATCGATCTCGCCAGACAGCAGCGCATCGACGATCTCGCCTTCGGTTTCGCCTGCGGTGCCGGATGCGCCGAAATGCACCAGCTGCCCCATATGGCCGCGCCGCATAAGCGCGATCGAAGGCGGCGTGGTGCGCCGCGCACCGCCCGGAACGCCGATGCGCTTGCCCGTCAGCGACGGATCGTCCAGCGAGGTCACACTGACGTCGCGGCTGAGGAAAACATAGGTCGTGCGATAGTAAGCGTGGGAGGTCAGCGTGCCCTTCTGGCCATCCATTACCCCCATGACAACGTCGCAGGCTCCCTCGTGCAGGAAGCCCCGCGCTGTGCGGCTGCGATGATCCGGCATCCAGACAAAGCGCAGATCGGCGCTAAGTTCATCCGCGAGGATCGCGACGATGCGGTTGTCATAGCCGCTTTGGTCCTGCGCAGAATAAGGAAGCCCCGAGGGATCGGCACAGACCGCAAGCTCCCACGCCGCAGCCGGTGTGGCCAGTGCCAGCGTCAGCATCGGGATGGCAATTTTGCTAAACATGGCCTTTAACCTCGGGGATAGTCAGACAGGTAGGAGCGGGGCGGACAGGCAGCGTCCGCCCCGTGGGAGGATCAGAGTGCGAACACCCAGATGGAGCCGCCTTGCGGGATTTTCGTTTCGATGCCCATTCCGGCATCAATGAAGCCCTGGAAACGGTCGCCGTCGACGCCCCAGCCGGTGGTCACGGCAATGTATTGTTTCCCGTCAACTTCAAAGCTGGTGGGCGGCGCAACGATGCCGCCATCCATTTCACGCGACCACAGCAGGTCGCCCGTTTCGGCATCGAAGGCACGGAACATCGCGTCGCCGGTGCCGCCGACAAAGACCAAGCCACCTTCGGTCGACAGGACAGGCCCCCAGTTCGGCATCTTGAAATTGACCTGCCACTTCTTCTTGAGCGTGCGGATGTCCCAGGCCTGAAGCGCGCCAATGTGATCCTTGGCGTCTTCGGTCGGATACATCTCAAGCCCCGAGCCAAGATACAGAACGCCGGGTTCATATTCGACAACCGCGCCTTCGGCTGAACCGCAATGGTTCTCGTTCACCGAGATGAACAGCGTCGCGCTGCCCGGGTTATAGGCGTCGCCCGGCCAATCACGGCCACCCCAGGCAGAGGGGCAGAAATTCGCACGCTTTCCGGTGCCAGGCACCTTTTCTGCGCGGTAGGAAGGGCGGCCGGTTACCGGATCCAGTCCTGTGAACACATCCTGATAAACATAGGGACGACCGTCGATGAAGCTGAATTCGCCGCCAGTGCGGTCCAGCTTGTAGATCCAGCCGTTGCGCGCGAAGCGCACAGCAAGGTCCTTTCCGTCCAGTTCCATCAGCGTGGGCGGAACGACCTCGTCCCAGTCCCAATTGCCGTTCGGGTGATACTGGAAGTGAGTCTTGATCTCACCGGTTTTCGGGTCGAGCCCGATCGTGCCGGTGGTATAGAGGTTGTCACCCGGTCGCATGTCACCGATCCAGGGCGCTGCGTTGCCGACGCCCCACATGGCAAGGCCGTTCTTGACGTCGTAGTTGCCGGTGATCCAGACGGACCCGCCACCGGTCTTCCAGGTGTCGCCGGGCCAGGTGTCGCCGCCAGCCTCTTCGGGTGACGGAATGGTGTAGGTCTTCCAGACACTTTCGCCGGTCTGGGCATCAAAGCCCTGCACAAAGCCGCGAATGCCGAACTCGCCGCCCGAAACACCGGCCATCACAACGCCATCTACGACCAGTGGAGCAAGCGTGCTGTAATAGCCGTTGCGCCAGTCTTCCATCGTGGCTTCCCACAGCTTTTCGCCGGTCTTGGCGTCCACGGCCACAACCTTGGCATCCAGCGTCGCCATGAAGAGTTTGTCTTCCCACAGCGCCACGCCACGGTTGGTCGGGTGCACGGGGATGATGTCAGAAGGCAGATCGTGGCGGAAGCGCCAATGCTCTTCGCCGGTGGCCGCATCGAGGGCGATGATCTGCTGGTCGGGCGTCGTCATGAACATCACGCCGTCATTCACCAGCGCGGGCGACTGATGCGCCGGGCGCGCAGGCAGGGCCGCAAAGTCCGACAGTTTGGCGTAGGGCCCTGTCGGCAGGTTCCAGGCGACCTGCAGGTCGGCCACATTGTCCTTCGTGATCTCGGTCAGCGGGCTGTGCGCCTGACCATCATAGGTGCGGCGCGTGAGCAGCCAATTGCCGTCTTCCGGCGCAGCGAGCCGCTCGGCGGTCACCGGTGCGTAGTCGGCGATCTCGCTTGCCTGCACCGGCAGGCCTGCCGCCAGGGCCACAAAGGACGTGGCCCAGAGCCAGGATGTGCGTTTCATGTCAGTCTCCCTTGTTCGCCCCGGCCTGTTGCCGATGGGCATTCACAAAAACCCGGGGCTCCTCCGCCCGGGCAATCTCAGCGCAAAGGCGCCACGAGTGACGCATCGACCGGGCCGTAAGAATGGCCCCAGGCGTTGCGTACATAGGTCACGATCAGTGCGATCTCATCGTCGGTCAGGTGATCCTCGAAAGCGGCCATGTAGCCGGGTCCGACAAGGATCACGCTGGCCACGTATTCGGCGTCTTCCATCATCTCATTGCCCTTCAGCGGCTTGCCGGAGGTGCCCTTTGAGCCATGGCAGAGGCGGCAGTTCTTCAGGTAAAGCGCCTTGCCTTGTTCCATGATGTCGACCGGGATGGCGGCATGCCCTGCACCTGCGGCCTCCTCGGCCGCGGCACCCGATTGGGGCAGGCCAGACAGTGCGGCAGACAAGGCGATAGCGTGCACTGACAACAGCGCATTCTTGCTGGTGATCATGATGTTCTCCCAAGCCGAAATCAGAGTTCGGCATTCTGAATTCAGAATTACGAGAAGCGATGCGGCTGTCAAGAAAACAAAAATTCCAGCCCTATCTTTGCTATTTTTCAGGGACTTACCGCACAACCCCACTCCGAATCACCCTTAAACCGCACGGGTTCGAAGTCTTCCCTGATCAAACGGCCTTGTCTTGAATTCAGAGTTCGGTATTCTCGAATCGCTTTCACCAAGAGGAGGAACCCATGGCCTGGAGCAAACCAATCGCCCGCGAAATCAAGTGCGGCATGGAGATCAACATGTACGGCCCCGGCGAAGATGACGATCGCCAGTCCGGCCGCGACGTGATCTGAAACACCTGACATACCCATGTATGTGAAGGTGCTTGGGGCAGCCGCCGGAGGTGGGCTGCCCCAATGGAACTGCGGCTGCCTTAATTGCGCAGATGCCCGCGCCGGGCGGATCGCACCGATGACCCAGTCGTCCATCGCGGTCTCACCGGATGGCGAGGATTGGGTGGTGCTGAACGCCTCACCCGACATCCGCGCGCAACTGGCGGCCACCCCTGGCCTGCATCCGCGGGGCCTGCGTGACACGCCGGTCAAGGCCGTGATCGTGACCAACGCGGATGTGGACCATATCGCCGGGCTGCTGACCTTGCGGGAAAAGACCGGGTTTGACCTCTATGCCACCGCCTACATCCACGCCACGCTGCATGCGAACCGCGTTTTCGACGTGATGGATCGCGGCCTGATCCCCCGCCGCACCATTGCGCTTGATACCCCCTTCACGCCCGTGCCCGGCCTGACCCTTACGCCCTTTGCCGTGCCGGGCAAGGTGGCGCTGTTTCTTGAAGGCGACAGCGTCGGGCTTCAGGAGGTCGGCGAACAGACCGTCGGGTTGATGATCGAAGACGACATGCGACGCGTCGCCTATATCCCCGGCTGCGCCGCCCTGCCCGACTGGCTGCTGGATCGGCTCGACGGGATCGACCTGCTGCTGTTTGACGGCACGGTCTGGGAAAACGACGACATGGCTCGCACGTGCACGGGCCAAAAGTCCGGCGCCCGCATGGGCCACCTGCCGATGCAAGGGGCCGAAGGCAGCATTGCCCGGCTGTCCCGTCTGAACGCGCGCAAGATGTTCATCCATATCAACAATACCAACCCCGTGCTGCAACCGGACAGTCCAGAGCGCGCCGCGCTTGCCGCCGCCGGATGGGAGATCGCGCAGGACGGACAGGAGATCATGCCATGACCGCCATGCCCGACAGCCGCACCCTTTTTGAGGCACGCCTGCGCGCCATCGGCGCAGAGCGCTATCACGACAAACACCCGTTCCATCACCTGTTGCATTCGGGCGGCTGCACGCCGGATCAGGTCCGTGCCTGGGTGATCAACCGATATTATTACCAATCGCGCATCCCGATGAAGGACGCCGCCTTCATGTCGCGCGTGTCCGACCCTGACCTGCGCCGCGCGTGGCGGTCGAGGATCGAAGACCACGACGGCCGCGCACCCGGTGAAGGCGGCATTGCCCGCTGGTTGAAGCTGGCCGAAGGCGTGGGGCTGGATCCTGACTATGTCGCCTCCGAGGCAGGTATCCTGCCCGCGACGCGCTTTGCCGTGGACGCCTATGTGCGCTTTGTACGGGATGAGCCGCTTTTGCCCGCCGTTGCCTCTTCGCTCACCGAACTGTTTGCACCCAAGATCCACACGGACCGCATCACCGGTTTGTTGAAACACTACGCTTTCGCCAATGAGACCACGATCTCCTATTTCCAGCACCGACTGACCGAGGCTCCGCAGGACGTGGCATTCGGACTCGCCTGGGTGCTGGATCACGCCGTGACCAAGGCCGATCAGGACGCCGCCGCGCGCGCCCTGACCTTCAAGACCGAGGTGCTCTGGGCGCAGCTGGATGCGCTGTGGTCGGCCTATGTTGGGCCGGGTCGCATCCCACCCGGCGCATGGCAGCCCGGCGAGGGTCTGCTGTGACCCCGCTGTGCGTGCCTTACCTACCGCGCGGCGTGCGACTAGCCAACGACCGGGTGCGCGGCCTGCGCGTCCTGCTGGGGCCCGAGCGGGTGTTGATTCTGGACCAGATCGGCAATGCGGTGCTGTCCCGCGTCGATGGAGCCCAGTCAGTGCGTGCGATCAGCGAAGACCTGGCCCAGACGTTTTCCGCACCGCGCAACGAGATCGAAACCGATGTTCTGGCCTATCTGGGTGATCTGGCCAAGAAACGCCTTCTGGAGACCCGCGATGGCTGACCTGCCGCTGGCAATGCTCGCCGAACTGACGCACCGCTGCCCGCTGATGTGCCCCTATTGTTCGAACCCGCAAGAGTTGACAGCGCGCGAGGCGGAATTGACGACGCAGCAATGGACGGACGTATTCCGGCAGGCGGCGGCTTTGGGCGTGCTGCAACTCCACCTGTCGGGGGGCGAACCGGCCTCGCGCCGCGATCTGCTCGATCTGGTGATCGCCGCCCGCGAGGTGGGCCTTTACACCAATCTCATCACATCGGGGATCGGCCTGACCGAAGCGCGGCTCGAAGCGCTGAATGCGGCTGGGCTGGATCATATCCAACTGTCGGTGCAGGGCGTCAACGCCGACATCGCCGACCGGATCGGCGGTTACAAAGGCGGGTTCGACCGCAAGATGCACGTGGCCGAACACATTGCGAGGCTTGGCTTTCCCCTGACGCTGAATGCGGTCATGCATCGCGACAATATCGGCGACCTGCCCGCAACCATCGCCATGGCCGAGCGGCTGGGCGCGCGTCGGATCGAGATAGCCTGCGTGCAATTCCAGGGCTGGGCGCTGGCCAATCGCGCGCGCCTGCAACCCACCCGCGCGCAAGTGGAGCGTGCCAAGGCGGTGGTGCGCGATGCGATCCACGATACCGCCGGGACGCTGGTGATCGATTTCGTACCGCCCGATTACTATTCCGACTTTCCAAAGGCCTGCATGAGCGGCTGGGGCACGACCGGGTTGAATGTTACCCCGGACGGCACAGTTCTTCCGTGCCACGCGGCGCAGACAATCCCGCATTTGACCTACGAGTTGGTCAAGGATCGTCCCCTGGCCGAGATCTGGCATGACAGCGCGGCCTTCCACGCCTATCGCGGCACCGACTGGCTGCCGCCGCTGTGTCAGTCCTGCGACCGGCGCGACGTGGATTTCGGCGGGTGCCGCTGTCAGGCGATGGCGATCCTCGGTGATGCTTCCGCGCCGGACCCTGTCTGCCGCAAAAGTCCGGGCCGCGCCTTGCTCGACACCCTGCTGACGGAGGAATCAGGTCAGGACGCGGAATACATCTACCGCAGGGCCTGAGCCTCAGTCATAGGACGGTGGCCCGAAGATATGGTCCGCCTTGCCGGAGGCCATGGCCTGCAACAGCGCGTTTTGTGCCCCGGTCACATGCTCGGTGGCAAGCGAGACAGCAACATCGATGTCGCCCGCGACCAGAGCATCAAGAATGTGTTCGTGCTGCGCCCAGACCAATGGGCCGCGCTCGGCATGCAGAAGCACCCCGATCATCACGCGGCGCAGAAACATCCAATGCGCCTCCGCCGTGGGCTGGATTAGCGGATTGCCCGACATCTCGTAAACGAAGGTGTGAAATGCCACGTCGTGCCGCACCGCCTCTGCCGCACTTCCGGATTTTTCCGCGCCTTGACCTACGGCTAGGATCGCATCGCCTTCACGCCGGAGCCGCGCCTGAAACCCTGGATCGATGCGAGCCCGTTCCGCAACGAGCCGCGCCGCAAGCTGGTCAAGCACGAGGCGGATCTGATAGTGATCCTGCATCCCGACCCGGTCAATCGGCGCCACATAAAGCCCGCGCTTGCCACTTTCGACAACAAGTCCGTCGTTCTTGAGAAGCAGCATGGCTTGCTGGATTGGCTGCCGCGAAACACCGAGCATCTCCGCCAGCTCCTCCTGCACCAGATGCGTGCCGGGTTCGAGGACACAATCGCAAATACTTTCGCGAACGGAATGGTAGACCTGTTCCGTTCTGCTGGGGACACTGGACAGTTTTTCCACGGGTTCTCCAACAGCTTTGAGTTCTGAATTCACTAGTCTTAGGAGACTTTAGGCAGATAATGAATTCTTGTCACGACGCTAGACCGTGGAAGACCGGAAAAAGTTGCGTTTCTATTGCGGGCGGCAATTGAATCACCATGCACGCATTTCCAGCAGCCCAACCTTCGTTATCGCGACGGAGAGGGTTTTGTCAGTATCATTGATCAAAAACGGCCTCAATTGACCGACGCCGACACGACACAGTGCGAAATCAAGCGATCGGAACATGCACATGCGCTGCACACGGCATCTCGCAAGTATCTGAAATCAAGACGAAATCGCAGCCATCCATCATCGGCGCAGAAGAAAGGCGCGCCGCCTCGGTGGCTGCGTTCAAAGGCATTCAGCAATCTCCAAGGGTCCACCATCGCTTGGGACGGACCCACTGTGCACATCATACGCACACGAAAGACGTACCGCCACCCTGCCCCGTGCAAAGACAGGCAATAGGCGGTTTTTGGGTGGGTCCACAGCTGACACCAACCCCGAAACTCAATCTGTTCACGGGCCACGGGTGTCTTTTCCAATGCTTAATCTGGTTGGGATGCACATCAAACTGCGTCGCCAACTCGCTCATCGTTCTGTCGCCTTTCAACGCCGCCAACGCGGCGCTCGCCTTAAATGCTGGGCTGTGGTTCCGTCTTGGTCGTCTTGCCATGCTCGCTGCTTCATCCCGGCATGCTGCCGGATCAGGAGCGGAAAATCCACCTAGCCAACTGTTCAGATTTCTCGGGCCACCTCTTTTGTGCCCGGGAAGCCATCGATCACGCCCAAAAAAACATTCAGCCAGAGCTTTTTATTGGCGCAAGTTTGCACCTCACCTCCGAAAACCCCAGCCCGCCGTCGTTCCACGCTCACTATCCGCTCGAAGTATCCCAAGCGTGGACATCCGCAGCAAGGGTCTCTTGAGATACCATCGGTGCACCAACTTGAAGATTGCGCAACTTAACGTGACGACACCGTCCCGATGGTAGAGAGCCGTTCAAATGCCGAAGCGTTGGCGCAACCCGGTGGAGCTGTATCTGCGGGCACCTTGGTTTCGTTCAACCATGTCTGGCATTGCTCATGCAATGGACAGGAACAACACTTCAAAACCACATTTGCATATTGGGTTTGCGTTAGCGTTTCGGTTTCGACCGCGGCCTTAAGATTCAGGCCCATCGCCCTTGTCACGCTCAGAGCCAGCCAAAAGCAAAACTCGGCATTCTGCACGATCAAGCCAAGGGTGTGGCCTGCCTGTGATTGACTTGCAGACGTGTGTCCCTCGATTGCAGCCTGGCCACTGGGCTCCGCGTTCTCTAACAACCAATTTTCACATTTGTAGTGCCACTCCCAAGAGCGGCTTTGTTTTTCAAGGCGCACCCAACTCTCTACCCAAAGGCCTTCGCCTTCCAATTCGAGATATGTCTCGACGCCAGAAAGATGTTCTTCATGTAATTCGCTCGAGATGACGGCAGTACCATCTGAGCCGTCGAGCTCAATTTCGCTCCAGAATGAGAAAGCCAACTGTTCAATCTTTTTGAAGAATGCAGAGTTAACGCAGTAAGATGGCACGTTGACCAAAGGTATGCCACTGTTCAGCAGGCTTTGGCATTCGCACCATTTGGAACACAAGTAACACTCTTGAGTTGCAACGCTCAGATCGTCTGGGTTTATCGAACCGACCAAAATTTGTTGATCCAGATCGACGCCGCATCTGAACGCCATGCGCTCCATCAACAATTCTCTGTTCGCTTCAGACATTGGACACCAAGGACACCGTTTAGGATCTTTAGATACACTAAAATATCTTTGGCGTTTTTGATCTAAGTCAAAGCACCAAAGCGGACCGCCGCAGAACCTTCATCTACGCGGCATTTTATAGTTTTGTCCCTGCATTGTCGTTCTGGAACCTCTAACGGGTGGGCGGGTTTCAGAAGATCCATACTCCTTCTCCGCCTCGCACCTGAGCAAGCTTCTGTAATCTATCAATATTACGGCGCTCATGACACGTCGATCCTCAACACGTGGTGTGCCTAAGTTATTGGGGAAGAACAGCGTTAGGCGCTTCATTAACGCCTTTTTCAGCAAGAAAACGCTGCTGATCGATCAGTCTCATGGCAGAGCCTGAAGCACACTGGAGATAAGAAATTTGTGGGTCTGCAGCCCAAAAACCCCTCGCCTCCGCGCGGCGAAACGCTGAGAAACTTCCCATCAAATTTGTCTCGTTGCAAAAGGCATCCTGTTTGCTGGATGGTGGTCAAATTCTGTCCTTAATTCCCTGTGATAGAAGGGGCAGTTTCCTAATGTTCAGGACCAAAGGGTGTGACAGCGCTTGTCCCATATGGATTTCTCCCCGTCCTTACCGCTGATCTTTTTGGCGGTAATTTCCTCGGGCATCGCGACAGCGTGGTGCCCGAGGATGGGTTTGCCCGGCTTGCGGAAGATCTCAACATCACCTTCCTGCGCTTTCCAGGCGGGTCGGTCACAGAGACCTACTATTCGATTGCCAATCCCGATCTCGAAAGCCTGATCGACCCCACCACCGGGGAGACTGTAGCGATCACCCCGTTTCCCGATTTTATGGCCTTTGCCGCCGCCGAGGGCCTGCCGGTCACCATCACCTTGCCCACCCGAGAGGCTCTGACCGACGAGCGCGACGCCAACGGGGATCGCTTTGCGGCGATCGACGCGCCGCTTCTGCGCCAGTTCGTCACCGATGCGGTGTCGGGCGCCTTTGGCGCGGCGCAGATCGCCGCGTTCGAGATCGGCAATGAGTATTGGGGATCGGGCCGCATGAGTGCGGTGGAATATGGCCGCGTCTCCTCGGAGATGGCCCATCTGCTGCGGGATATTCTCGACGGGCTTGCCGACCCATATGGGCCGCGCCCGGAGATCCATGTGCAGATGGGGACGAATTTCAGTTTCTCGTCGCTGGATGAACGCTATGCCGGAACGACGGACAAGATCCTTGCTGCCCTGTCCGAGGATTACGGCCTCACCTTCACCCAGGAGGTGGTGCGCAATTCAGGCGAGATCGACTGGACCCGCGTCAACAACCAGCTTCTCCTCAGCGCTTACGATACCGCAGACGAGACCGGGGCGGTGGATGGCGTCAGTGTTCACCTTTTCTCGCGCGATCCGGCCTTGCCCGGCCAGCGCGATTTTCAGTTGGGGGTCGTGCAGGAGATGTGGGTCGAAAGCGGCCGTTTCGACGACCTGTCAATCTATGTGTCCGAGTGGAACCAGTCCGGATCGTCATCCGAATTCGACCGCCGTGTCGATTACGGGCTCTATCAGGCGCAGGAGATGCTCGAGATCCTCGAAGCGTTCAGCTTCTGGGGGGTGGATCGGGCCGCGGTCTGGCCGCTGCTTCAGAACACCGCGAACGCCCTTGCCAAGGGCGCTTCCTATGACGGGTTGACCCCGGCGGGCGAGGTCTTTCGCCTTTTGTCCGATGTCTTGCCAGGCCTCGCCCCGATCGACTTTGACCCCGAGGACCGGATCGAAACCGAGTTTCAGATCGGCGATCTGAGCCTCCACGGCTTTCATGGGGAAGAGCGGCTCGAGATCTTTGTCGGATCGCGGGCCGAGCGCGTGGTTCAGGCCCAGATCGACCTGTCCCCCCTGATCCGTGCTGCCGGTCTGCCAGAAGCGGTCCGGTTTGGTGTGCTGCCGGGGCAGGCCCCCGGCGACAATGCCTCGACGGCGGTTCTGACACCGATCCCGCCAATTGATTTGCTGACCGGCACCGATCTGCATCTGTCCCTGTCGCCGGGCGAGATCCTGCATGTGCGTTTTGACGACTTTGTTCCGACGCAGGATTTCCACGACAGCGCGGTGGCGTACGGGTTGGAAACCGGGCGGCTACTGGTGACGGGGACATCCGGCGATGACCAGATCGACGTTGAGGCTGGTAGCCGCGTCGATGGCGGGGGCGGGATAGATACGGTGGTCCTGACGGGCAGCCCCGGCAGCTACACGCTTGGCTTTGCCGGGGAGACGGTTCGTCTTCAAGACCGCAGCCAGAGCATCGAGGCGCAGATCACACTATATGATGTGGAATGGATCGTCTTCTCCGATGTCCTGCCGCAGATCGGCTCGACCCACTTCCCCATAGACAGGTTTGACGGGCTGGGCACGCTGCGCCCTGAGGATATTGCGGCGATCACCGAGCTTTACATTGCCTATTTCGACCGTGCTCCGGATGCGTTGGGCCTACATTTCTGGACGACCGCCTTTTCCGACGGCCTCGGGCTGGACACGATGGCAGAGGCGTTTTTCGATCAGCCGGAACATCGCAGCCTTTACGGTGAGGTGACGGATATTCCGGCCTATATCACCGCCGTCTACGAGAATGTTCTGGGGCGATCTCCCGACGCCGACGGGCTGTCATTCTGGCTGGAGTTTCTCGAGGCCGATGCCCTATCTCATACCCCGATTTTCGTTCAGGCCGTCCTCGCCGGTGCAAAAGCCACCAGCGGCAGCGCTGCGGATGCCGCTTATCTGTCCGGCAAAACCACACTTGGCAACTATTTCGCGTTGTCAACTGGGCTGTCCGATCTGGCGGCAGCGCTGAATGTCATGAGGGTCTATGAAGAAACCGAGGGGAATCTGGCACTGGCCGTCGAGGCGGTGGACCGGGCTTATGCAGGCGTGATGTCGGGCGATGAGGGCGGCTTTCTGATCCAGACGCTGGGTGTGATCGACTGGGGAGAGGTGTTCTGAAAAAGGCCTCTAAAGCGCCGTGAAACTTGTCCCAATGGCCCTTTCTGTGCGGCCGGTCCGGCGATCGCGTAGAGCATCGACCTCCAGCGTTGAAATCGCCGCGGTATCCTCAACCGTTGTTGCAATGTGGACCACCTGAAGTCCATTGATCCCATCAAATGCCTGTCTTGTGCCTACATCTCGTTAGGTAAGGCGCATGAACTGGGCATCGCTTTCGATTTCGTCGGCGTAGTCATCATCATCGTCGTCAGCACTTCCGACAAGCTTGATCAGGAATTCCCCGTCACCGTCGCCGATATCCACAGCATCCGCATAGGCGGTTTCGATCTCGCTGATCGCGGTGTCGAAACTTTCGCTCGATCCGTCGAACTGGCTCATGACGCTGCGAGCGGTGTCGACGTTGGACATTCCGCGTGTGACGCCGAAATGGGTGCCGAGCACCACCTTGTTCGCTAGGTACTGAGCGTCTTCGATACTGCCGGTTTCAGCTTTTGCGCCTTCGAGGATTTCCATGATGAAGGTGGCCGGGGTGATCGAGTCGTCGTTCTGAAGCGCATCGAGCCAGAACCGGAAACCATCCGAGTCAGGAGCGCGTCCAAAAACATTATTATAGACCGCCGATACGAACCTAGCGAGATTGATGTCCTCGCCGTAAAGCTCTCTGGGTTCCGGCTGATCGAAGAAGTACTCGGCGATCTCGCGCATGCTCATGCCTTGGGCCAGCTTGTCACCCCAAAAGCTCAGGCCTGTCGCATCCGGTGCCCGGTTAAAATAAGCGATGTAGAGCTCGGTGAGGGAGTCCATGGCCTCGTTGCCCAGCGAGGCCATGCCGCTAAAATCGTCGACCGAGAAGCTGCTCTGCTGGGTCGCAGGAGAACCGTCGGCAAATTCGAGCGTGACATCGTTCGAGAAAGTCTGGATCCCATCCCCGCCGACACGACGGTCTTCCAGAGAGATCGTGTCGCCAGCCGACATGGTGAGCGTGTAATTGCTCTGCGCACCGCTTAAGACAACCACCCCGTTGCTGCCGACATCCGCAGCGGCATCGCCGGTATCTGACGAGCCTTCGAGAGGTGCGTCCGCAAGGCTGTCCCTATCATGGGTCTCAAGGTCAAGGTCGGGAACTAGGATATGGGCCACCTCGGTGATCGTGTGCTGGCTGTAGCTCCGGGTAATGTCGAAGGTGCGGACCGCGTTTTCCGACAGCCAACCGACCAGACCGGCGTAATTTTCTGCCACTTGGCTATGCAAACTGTCAGGCAGGTCGAACCCAGTCTCGGGTGGCGTGCCGAAGAGCGCGGTGTAATGAATGGTGGCGGCGAGGAAATACAGCGTCGGAGATCCGTGCCCGCCTTCATCGATGAACAGGTCCTCGGCCCTGAGATCGTCCAGCCCCAGATCCGCGATCAGCCTGGCAATCTGAGGGCCGACGCTGATCAGCCGCAGCGTGATATCCGGCCGTTCTTCGCGGATGATCTCGTAGAGCGAGACCCACCACTCGTGCCAATCGCCTGTCATGTATTCCAGCCAGGCCGTGAAGGCCTCGTGGCTTGGCGGGAAACTGTCGGCAAAGCTTTCGAGGCTGGGCCAGGTTTCGTAAAGGTTGATGGTTGCATTAGGTGCGCGACCATCGACCCAGGCGATGATGTCGAGCGCGGCTTGCGCGGGTGTCGTGTCGGGGTCGCTGTAATCGGGCTGATCTGGAGCCCGGCTCTGGGTGAAGTTCACCTCGGAAATGGTGATCTGGTTGAAGTCTGCATCGGCAAAGCTTTGCCCTGCTTCCGGATCCCACGGGGACTCCACCCCCTCGATCCAGACATGTGGATTGGGGGGCAGGTTGTCGTGCGAACTCAGCATGCCGGTCTGGATTGCTGTGGTGTAGGAGCTTCCGGCTTCGTTGGCCATCAGGTTCATCCAGTGTGCAACCGAAAGTTCAGGGTCGCCGGTCGCCCAGGAAAACAGGGAATTGCCGAACACATATTCGCGCACCTCGGTGCCGGCATCCGGCGATGACGTTGGAGGCTGGTGCCAAATCGGCGGGTTTTCCGAGTCCGACACTACAGGTGTGTCCTGATCCGGATTGTCCTCGACGGAAACATCTTCTTCCTCCGGCTCGTCGGGATCATCAGTTTCCGGAACCATTAGAGGTGGATCAAAGGGCACGACGGGAGATGTCCCCTCATAGCCGTCCTTCATCGCGTCGGGTGCCGGATGGCTGTCTGCAAAGCTTTCAAGGACCGCGTGTTTCGGCGTGCTGTCCTCAAGATGGCGCAACGCTCCCCAGCTGCCCCATTGCGAGGGCCGAGCCACATCGACAAAGGCGTTGAAAAGCGTCCCGCCCGCAGCTTCCCAGCCCGCAAGCAATTCGCCATAAAGCTGACCCATGCCGTCGGAATAGTTGAGATGGGTGAAGAATTCGGTGAGCTGGCTGTTATGCACCCATTCCCCGATGCCCACTACATGGGTGCCGCCTTCATACATTACCAGATCAAGACCATGTGCGTCTGCAACACCTTTGTGGTACCTAAAAAGCTCGAAGATGCCTTGCAGGGAATCCTCGCCATTGCCGGTGACCGAGCCGTCGCGCAATTCGCGGATGGCCAAGTCCTCTGCCAGATCGAAGCGGTGTTCGGCGAAATAGGCGTTGGCCGCGGCACCGCTCAATCCCCGGCTCGCGGCGTCCTGACGGGCCTGCGCCTCGCTCCGGTCGATCCAGTCGAGCACGGCGGGAGCTTTCTCGTCGGTGCCGAGGCTGTTGCCGAAATACCCGGTGACAGCGTAGGTGTCGAAGGACAGATAGGGCGCTGCATTGGCCGAGCTGAGCGCCTGCCAGGCGGGAGCCTGAAGGGCGGATTCTTCCAGTCCCGGCCATGCAGTATGGGTCGCAATAACCTTGACCAGCTGATCTTCGGCCTCTGCATAGACACTGTCCAGAACCGAGGCCATGCCGGCGGCGCGGGCACCGTATTCCTGCATCCAGCCATCACCCAGATCCTGCCCAAAGCGTTCCGTCGCGGACTGTGCGGCATCCTGGGCCTGATCGAACTGCCAATTCCAGACCTCGTTCGACATCTCGTAATGGGCGCGCAGTTCGGGATTCAAGTTCGCTCGCACATAGCTGGCGAACTGGCGGATATAATCATCGGTCGCGTCCCACGGCATGTTGAACCAAGGCTCTGTACCGGTGGCATTGGCCAGCGCCACCATTACCTCGACCGGCACGCCTTCGGTATAGCTGTAGGTGCCGGGTGTGGGGCGCTCGGACCAGTTCTGAAGCGTCGAATTGTTGGTTTCCTGCCAATCCATGAAGCGCAGAGAATGGGCATCTCGAATCAAATCCAGCCAGAGCGGATTGAAAATCTCTCCGGCCTCGAAGGCAGGAATGTGCTCCTGCTTGACCACTTCGATATTGCGAAGGTAATCGCCTGTGTTTTGTGGATCGGTGTCCGAAATCGACACCACCACCATGCCTTCGCCGTTCGGGATGTAATTGAACCAGATCTCACCATTTGATTGCGAAACGATCTCCGCACCGTAGACGTTGATCTGTCCCGCACCGTCATAGCTCAGCCGGTAGGTGCCAGCGGTATAGCGCGCCTCGGCAGGCATCTCGGTCAGGATGAAGGTCTCGACCCGGTCGACCCCGGCAGGCAGCCGTGTTATCCAGCCCTCGTCGTCCAGAACACCCATTCGCTCCAGATCCTCAGCCCTGTAGGCGCCCCACTGACTTTCAGTGTGTCCATGCCACGTCCGGGCAGTTTTGAAAACATCAAGGAAGGCTTGCTGCACGGTCCAATCCGTGACTCCGTTCAAACCATAGGCCAGACCTGCGCCTCCGGTCTGAGTACCATGAACGATGGGCATAATGTGCTCCTCAAGAAGTAGGTCCGATCACCGCGAATACCGCTCACGAAACAGGGGCACAGGAACCTTGGGCGCAGTCCGGGTTGCGCCACCAGAAATCATTACAGGTCAGTTTATTAAATCTTCCCGAACATTCGGATCATAGCATATGTTACCGAGATTTTGGAGTCCAAACCACCTCTGACTTCTGCGCCATGCGGATGTGGGACAGCGGTGCATCAGGCGCGGCGCGGTTTTAGTGCGCGCGAAGCTGGCGGAAGGCTGATATTGGTTTTCCGGTCGACATCTTTTGGCTGGTGCACATGTGCGACCTCGTCCTGCGGATCGGGTTTCAGCCGCCGCCCGAAGAAATCGCTGGTGGAGCCGAATTTCTCGACCATGCCGTTCACCAGCATCAACGTCTTGTCCGACAGACCCAGCAGATTGGCCTTGTGCGTGATCAGGACCACCGTCTTACCCATCGCCTTCAGGTCCCGGACACAGGCGGCAAGGGCTTGCTCTCCCACATTGTCAAGGTTGGACGCGGGCTCATCCAGAACAATCAGGCAGGGTGTTCGGTAGACGGCTCTGGCAAGGCCGATGCGCTGTTTCTCTCCGCCGGACAGGAAGATGCCCCGTTCCCCCACATCGGTGTTGTAGCCATTGCTAAGCCTCTGGATCATCTCATGCGCGCCTGCCAGCTTGGCTGCGGCGACGACGTCGGCGTCGTTCGGATTTTCCTCGAACCGCGAGATGTTCTCGGCGATCGTGCCACCGAAGAGCTTCACGTCCTGTGGCAGGTATCCCATGTAGCGGCCCAGCTGACAGGGCCTCCAATGCTGCAATTCGGTGCCGTCGAGACGCACCGCACCGCCTGCCGGAATGGATGCGCCCACAATATGGCGAACAAGGGTAGTCTTGCCCGATCCGCTTGGCCCGACAATGGTCAGAACCTCGCCCGATCGCAGCGCGAAACTGACCCCGCGCAGCAGCGGATCATGGGTTCCGGGGGTATTGGCGAACAGACCCTCGACAGAAAGATTCCCTTCCGGCACGGGCAGTTCCACATATTCTTCGTCATCGGGGATGTTGTCGAAAAGCAGCTTTAGACGTTTATGCGAGGTGCGCGCGGCCACGAACTGTTTCCATTGGCCAACCGCCTGTTCGACCGGCGACAGGGCGCGGCCCATGATGATGGAAGCGGCGATCATCACCCCCGGAGAAATCTCCTGGTTGATTGCCAGAAACGCACCCACGGCAAGTATCGCGATCTGCAGGCTCATGCGGATGAATTTCGACGTCGCCATGATCAGCCCGGCGCGGTCGCTGCCTAGTGCCTGGTTGAGCAGCATCTCGTCATGCCGCTTGGACCAGCGCGAGGCCAACTGTTCCTCCATGCCCAAAGCCTTGATGACCTCGGCGTTCTGCATCGTCGCATTGGCGAAAAAGATGGCCTGCTGCGCGGCCTCTCCGGCCTCCATCAGGGCCCGCCGGGTGATGAATTCGTTGGCCAGGGCCAGCCCGAAAATGATCACTGCGCCGCTTGTCGCCACCACGCCTAGCCAGGGATGGAAGGCGAAACAGAGCGCCAGGAAAATTGGCACCCAAGGTGCATCAAAGAACGCCAGGACACCATGTCCGGTCATAAATTCGCGGACCCTGTCGATGTCGCTCAGCGCGACCTGTGCATGACCGCCCGGCAGCACTGTCTTTTGCTTGACCACACGGTGAAAGACCGGGTTCGCAACGATCTCGTCGAATTGCAGGCCGGCGCGCACAAGCATCTTGGTCCGGATCAGTTCAAGCACCCCGTAGCTGACAAGCATGGCCAGCGCGATGACCGTCAGCATGACAAGCGTCATCTCGTTCCGACTGGTAAGCACGCGGTCATAGACCTGCAGCATGTACAATGGCCCTACGAACATCAGCAGGTTGGCAAAAAAGCTGAATACGATGGCAGCCGCAAAAATGCTGCGGAATTTCCGGTATCCCAATTGAAGGGAGGTTGCTTGGCCCATGTGTTGACGGTTTCGATGCAGAGGTGGCACTTGTCCGAAATGGACACAACTATAAATAAGTTTACAGTCGAAAAACTCAACCCTGAGCAGGCACCAACACCGAAGACGAAATGACATTTTTTTTGTTGCGCAGTAACCTTATTTTGTCAATTTATTTTGTCGGTTTGACGGGAGTGGGCAAAACATGGAGTTTTCAGGTTAATCGGGCTGCGATTGCATGCAGTTTGATTGCCTCCTTGATCAAAGCGATCCAGACACTTTCCATCAGTTACAAGCCGAACCAGTTCCCGCTCTCGATCATTGCCCGCGCGGGAGGCCTGTATACGCGCGGTTGGCCTGTATATTAGTTTCGAGCTGAGCCTGCTTAAAATCGGGGAAATGTTACTCGAAAGTTGCGTCGTCATATCCTGTAGAGATTGGCCTCCGGCAGTAAAGTGCCTGGCGCAAATTCGTATCACTCCTAACGGACGCGAATCTATTGAGTGAAGGGTTCTGGTCCCCGGATTGCTAACCGGACTGCGCAGATCATGGGTTATCAGTAGTGACCTTCGGCTGTGACCTTTTGCCCGATGACCAATGTTCGGATTGGTGACGTGGCAGCGCAGGATCTAGCCTTTTCGTGAATGTTTTTTTGGCTGTTCTTTCGGTCGACGCAAAAAGGTCAAACGTCGGGAAGTTCCGCCAAACTGCCAGTCACGGTGCCATCATTGAACGGCTACTTCTGTACGTCCCAAATGGTCCGAGGGCACGTCGTCATCAACTCCAAGCGTCGATGCGGCAATACCGATTGAATTTCTTTCAATCGGCGTCACAAACCGAAATGCACACGACGCAGTGCGAGATAACGCGATCAAAAGAAGAACATGTGTTGCACACGATGCCTTTCAACTGATTGAAATAAAATCAAAATCGTCACCATCCATCATCGGCGCAGAAGAAAGGCGCGCCGCCTCGGTGGCTGCGTTCAAAGGCATTCAGCAATCTCCAAGGGTCCGCCATCGCTTGGGACCGACCCACTGCGTACAACATACGCACACGAAGGTCGTACTGCCACCCTACTCCGTGCAAAGACAGGCAATTGGCTGTTTTTGGGTGGGTCCACGACTGACACCAACCCCGAAACTCAAACTGTTCACGACCCGCGGGTGTCTTTTCCAATGCTTAATCTGGTTGGGATGCACATCAAACTGCGTTGCCAACTCGCTCATCGTTCTGTCGCCCTTCTACGCCGCCAGCGCGACTTTCGCCTTAAATGCTGGGCTGTGGTTCCGTCTTGGTCGTCTTGCCATGCTCGCTCCTTCGTCCCGGCACGCTGCCGGATCAGGAGCGGAAAATCCACCTAGCCAACTGTTCAAATTTCTCGGGCCACCTCTCTTGGCAAGGGTCTGGGCGGTTTGACCCACGATTTTGGCCGTACGGTCATCCGGAATTTGCCCGGCGAGGTATACGGTGTCGCCCGCGCGCACGGCCTAGCGTAAGCGGTGCGCCGTTCACACGTGATTGACGTGGTTCCAGGGCAGCAGCAGGTTGATATCGGTCTGTTTGTGCCCGGCTGCAATGGCGGTCAGGACGCCGGATAGATAGCCGTGGGGTTCGATCCCGTTGAGTTTGCAGGTTTCGATCAGTGACGCGATGACGGCCCAGTTTTGTGCGCCGGTATCATGGCCAGCAAAGAGCGCGTTTTTGCGGTTGAGAGCGATTGGACGGATGGTGCGCTCGACGGCGTTGGAATCCAGTTCTATGCGACCGTCGTCGAGGAACAAAATAAGCCCGTCCCAGTATTTGGCGATGTATTTCAGGGCTTCTCCGGTTGGCGACTTTGCCGAGACACGGGCACGGTTCTGGGCGAGCCAGATTTCGAAGGCGTCGATGAGGGGTTTTGAGCGATCCTGTCTAGCGTCATGGCGCTGGTCTGCAGGCAGGCCGCGCAGATCTTTTTCGATGCGGTAGAGCGCCTGGATTTGGGCCAGACCTTCCTGCGCGATTGGGGCAGTGCCAGATTGGGTGACATCATGCAGTTTGCGGCGAGCGTGCGCCCAGCAATATGCCAATGTCACATCCTGGGTCGGGCGTTTAAGCAAGCGATTATAGCCAGCATAGCCGTCAACCTGCAGGATGCCGCTGAAACCCTTCAAAATATTGTCTGCATGCTGGCCAGAGCGTCCCGGTGCATAGGTGAAGGCGACACCGGGTGGATCATCGCCTTTCCATGGCCTGTCATCACGGGCCAGCGCCCAGAAGTAACCGGTTTTGGTGCTTTTGCGCCCTGGGGCCAGAACCGGAGCAGGTGTTTCGTCCATGAAGAGCTTGGTGGAGCGCTTCAGATCAGCCATCAGGGCATCATAAACAGGGGTCAATTCGAAAGCCGATTTGCCGACCCATGTGGCCAAGGTCGAACGATCCAAATCGATCCCTTGGCGGCTGTAGATTTGCGCCTGCCTATAGAGCGGCAAGTGGTCCGCATATTTTGAGACGAGCACATGGGCCAAGGTAGCCTCGGTCGGCATGCCGCCTGCGATGATGTGGGCTGGTGCCGGAGCTTGGGTGATCCCGCCTTCGCAGGATCGGCACGCGTATTTGGGGCGACGGGTGACGATCACCCGGAATTGGGCGGGAATGATATCCAGCCGTTCGCTGACATCTTCGCCGATGACATGGCGCTCGGCTCCGCAGGCGCAGGAGAACTCGGGTTCAATGACCACTTCCACCCGCTCCAGATGCTTGGGCAGTGACCCCCGGTTGGTCTGACGCGGCTTTGGTGGTCGCACGGGCGCAGTGCGCGGGTCAGCATCAATCTCAGCATCCACCTGCGCGATGGCCGTCTCGATGTCTTCGAGTTCCAGCTCGTATTGGCCTGGATCGATCTTCTCGGATTTGCTCCCGAAGAGCGCCTTCTTGAAGGCGGCAACCAGAACTTCGAGTCGGGCATTCTGATCCTGCTGCGCACGGATGATCGCCTTCAACTCGGCAATATTGTCGGGCAATTCATCAGGCGTGACCATGCCCGATGCCATAACAAAACAGAGGCAGAATGACCCCTGCAAAGGGTTCCGTGAGTCACTCCGCCGCAGACGGTGCTGCGACCTCCAAGGGCTGCACGCGCCGCCAATCCAAACCCGCGAACAGGGCTTCAAACTGGGCTGGTTCCAGACGCACCACCCCGTTCTTGATCGCGGGCCATTTGAAGCTGTTATCCTCCAGCCGCTTATACGCCATCACCAGCCCGCTGCCGTCCCAGTAAATCAGCTTCAGCCGATCCGCCCGTTTGGCGCGGAACACATAAACCGACCCATCAAACGGCTTCTGGCGCAAATGACCCTGCACCAGAGCGGCCAGCCCGTCGTGACCCTTGCGGAAGTCGACCGGATCACTGGCAACAAAAATCCGGACCTTGTGGGATGGCGTGATCACGTGGTCATGGCCCGCGCGATCTCGGCGACCCGCGCGGCTGGCGTTGCCGCGTCAAGACGAACGGTGATGTCGCCTCTGATCACATCAATCGTGCTGGCGGAAGCGGCAGGCAGAGGCTGGGCTAAAGGCGCAGGCGCCTCGATCTCAACAGGCACAAAATCCATGCCATCCAAATTCGGCAGGACCAGCTTGCCCTGTCGTGCCATCCGACGCCAATCAGACACTGTACTGGGGATCAACTCATATCGCTTCGCGACCGCGTTGACCGTCTCGCCCTCAATCAACGTCTCCGCCACAATCCGCGCCTTCAACTCGGCAGGCCAATTCCGTTTCCCATCCGTCCGGCGCGGAACCCTTGCCAGAAACTCGCTTGTAGCTCCCATCGAGAAACTCCCCACAAACCAAAGAAGCCTCTGAATCGCAGATCACACGTCAGCTCGAAAGTGTGGGCGCGGCGCACCGCTTACGGCCTAGCTCATGCGCGGACCAATCTTGGGACGGACTGCTTTCATTTCGTTTACTTTCAATTCCGCCAAATTTCAGATCTCGGAGCGGCTTTCCCATTCGACCAGTTTCATGCGTCCGCTGATCCCGAGCGAACGGAATGGATCTGGTGGAATTGCAGAAGGCTGGCCGCTGACGGCGATGATGTTTTCGAGCGCCTGAGAGGACTTCCCGAGCGCGAGTTCGACCAGAAGGCGACCCGAGCTTGTCCCGCGCGTCATGCCGACACCGTTGTAGCAGTTCGCCGAATAAACCCCAGGGGCTAACTCACCAAAGAAAGTCGCGGGGTTCCGCTAAAGGCTGACGACCCCGCCCCATGTCGATGTGATCGGAACATTGGCCAAGGTAGGAAACCGATTGTCAAGCCCCTCACGGTGCGCTTCGGCCACCTTGCCCAAGTCGCGGGAAGACGCCCTGTAGTTCGGGGCAAAGCCGTAATGGTTTCGGATCAGGAGCCGTCCGTCCGATGTCATCCTGAGCGTGGTTCCGCCCGCATCGGCCGGGGTCAGTCCCCAGTTCATCTTGCCGGTGTAGCGCTTGCGTTCGGCACGCGTGAGATCGAGCAAAAAACCCGAGTTTCGTCCCGATGCGCCCCAGCCGACCGGGCGCGCGTCGACCAGCAGGACGCGGTCCTGCGGCACCAGTTCGCCCAACCGATGCGCCGCGGACAGCCCGGTGATCCCGGCGCCTACCACAAGCCAGTCGTACTTGCCGCCGATCTCGGATACCTCGTCGATCGGGACGATTTCATCTGCCGGGCGCCGGCCAGTTGGTCGGTCAAGTGGCAGAATTACGGGTGTGTGGCTTATGAAGGCCATGGCGAAACTTTCTATTTAGCCGGGCACTCAAGCAATCTGCGGGATCGGTGGCGTTGCGAGATCGAACCGTTTCAGATCCTGCAAGCAGTCGAAGTCAGACTTGCGCAGATGAACGGCGGAGGTGTCGATCGTCGCAAATACCAGGTCTTCGGAGCCGGTCGCACGGCAAAGATGCTGCCCATCCGGGGCGCAGATCGAACTGGTTCCACTGAATTGCGAATTGGACTCGTCGGCCGCATAATCGCAATAGCCGATGAACATTGCGTTCTCATAAGCCCTCGACGGAACGATGGCATCCGAGACGAAGCGCCACTTGGCCCGAAGTGCTGTCGGCACGAGCAAGAGCTCTGTTCCCAAAAATGCAGCCCGTCGCGCCAGTTCTGGGAATTCGATGTCATAGCAGATCAGGATAGAACAGCGGACGCCTTCAAAATCAAACGCCTCCGGTCCCGTTCCCGGGGTGAAACAGTCACGTTCGAACTCGTTCGGCAACGCGACCTTGCGATAGTTGCTGATCAGGTGTCCGCCACGGTCGAAGACGGAAGCGCTGTTATAGAGCGCACTGCCGCTCTTTTCCGGGTATCCTAGAACCAGCCCGACGCGATGCCGGGCCGCGAGCTGTCCGGCAGCACGCAGAGCCGGTGATCCCTGGACTTGGCCCGCTGCCCGCACGGCGTTGGAGGAACCATAGCCGGAAAAGTACAACTCTGGTGTGACAAGCATTTCGGCACCTGATGCTGCGGCTCGAGACATTGCCGAGTCCAATTCCGAAAGCGCCTCATCCACGGAACGGAAGGCCGGGCGTGCCTGAAAAAGAGCGAGATTGAGGAGCGTCATTTCGGATCCCCGTTCTCAGTGCAAGCCCAGCAGGCGCGGGACGAAGAGCGACAATTCCGGGAAAAACGTGACCAGCAGCATCACGGGAAGCGCGACGTAGAAGATGATCTTCAAGGCGGGTTTGACAGCCTCGTGGATCGAGACCTTTCCGATCCGGCACGCCATGTAGAGGATCGGCGCGACGGGCGGGCTGTTGGCGCCGATCACGACCGAACAAGCGACGATCGAAGCATAGTGTACCGGGTCGACCCCATGATGCACCATCAAGGGCATCATAAGCGGTGCGATGACCACGGTCACCGACAGATCATCCATGATCATGCCAACGAAGATCAGGAACGCGTTGACCAAGAGCAGGATCAGGATCTTATTTTCCGTAACATGCGTTACGGCTTCTGTCAGTTCCTGCGGCACGCTTTCGGCCACCATGATCCGGCCGATCATGAAGGAAAACAGCAGGATCAGGATGATTGTTCCCGTCGTTTCGCCGGCTTCGACCAGACTCTGGCGGAAGCGGGTCAGGGTAAGATCGCGGTAGATGAAAAAGCCGATCAGGATTGCCATGAACAAGGCGACGGCTGCGGCTTCGGTCGGGGTAAATACGCCACCATAGATGCCACCCAGAATGACCACCGGCATCATCAGGGCCGGAAGGGCCTGAAGTGTCGCCCGCAGCGGGCCATGGGGTGATTTCTGTGCCGAAATCGCCGCCATCCGTTCGGGCGTGTCTACCAGCATCCTTGCGGTCACGATCTTGTTAAAGATCATCAGTCCGAACATCAGCAGAAGGCCTGGCACGATCGTTGCCGCGAAAAGTGCGGTGATGGACTGGCGGGTGACAACACCGAAGAGGATCAGGGTTATCGACGGCGGGATCAGGATGCCGAGCAGCGAAGACACGCCCAGCAACGCGCTTGTATAGCCGCGGGGATAGCCACGGGCGGCCAGCGGATCACCCATGATGGTGCCGATCGAGGCAACGGCAGCGGTCGCCGTTCCCGAGATTGCGCCGAAGACCCCGGACGAACCGATAAGTGCCGCGCCGAGGCCGCCTTTGCGGCCACGCATCGCCATGGACATGAAGCTGATCAAGCGTGCAGCAACTCCGCCACTCTGCATCAGATAGCCAGCCAGGACGAACAGCGGCAAGGCCAGCAGGATGACCGAGTCAAGCGACCGGAACCCCTGCAAGAGCAACGTCGATGTGTTGATGTCATAGGCCCAGACCAGAAACATCAGGACGCCTGCGAAAGACCACGCTACTGGCACCCCGAAGATCATCAGGGCCATCAGGAGCAAGATACCCAATAGAGCTTCCATGGTTCAGACCTCTCCGGCGCTCTGATCGGCTCTGCCAAACACGGCGGCCGCGGCGACGATGGCGTCCCGAACGGCATAGACAGCACAGAGAATGGCAGCCAGGACGATCGCAGATTGCGGGACGATGAGAGGAATGCTGAGAGCGGCAGTCGTTTGCGGCCGCTTGATCGACCAGGCGACCATGTCGTTGGCCAGGCTCAGAAAGAACAGGCTCAGCACGACCATGACCACCGATACCGCGAAAGTATGCAGGGCTTTGTGCTTTGGATTCTTCAAAGACAAGGCAAGGAAATCGACCACCAAATGTTCGTGGTTTCGGGCCGCGACCACGGCGCCGCACATGTAGAGCCACATTGCTGACAGGGTGGCGAGCTCCAGTACACCCACGACCGACCAACCAAGCACGAAACGGGCGAGAACCAGGAACAGGATCAGTCCGGTAATCGCAAGACTCGTAACGATCACCACGATGTTCAGAATGCCGATCAACCCGGCATCGAGCTTTCTGAGAAGGTCGACCATGTCGCGCTACTCCCGGTTTGCTGCATGCTTGAGAGGGTTGCGGCCGGAACCGTCGGACTCCGGCCGCAAAGTAGGCTAGTTCACCTGAGCTCGGATCAGATCCATGATTTCCTTGCCGACATCGGGTTCCATCTGCGGCCAGACTTCGGCGCGGACCTTCTGTGCGATCGGCGCAAGCTGTTCGTCGGTCAGTTCGAGATACTCTTTACCCGACTGCACCCACTGATCGACATAGTGCTGGTCTTCGTCACGGGCGGCCTTGAAGCGGGTCTCCATCACCGCGACAGCAGCATCTTCGATCAGTTGCTTGTGTTCGTCTGAGAGGTCCTCATAGGTCTCGAGGTTGACCAGCAGGTTACCGGTCACGAAGGTGTGTTTGGTGCGGACGTAGTAATCGAGCACATCACGGAAATATTCGTAGTCCCAGTAGATCACGTTGCCCGCATCTCCGTCGACCACACCTGTCTGGATCGAGGTGTAGACCTCGCCCCAGTCGATTGCGGCGGATTGATAGCCCATCGATTCAAGTATCTGCGGGAACGGGAACAGCGGCGGCGTGCGTACCTTGATGTTCGCTGCGGCGGCAACGTCAGTGGCATAGCTGCCGCGGGTTGCAACTCCGCTGAAACCTTCCGGCCAGGCGCCGAAGTATTTCAGCCCGATGTCGTTGAACACCGTGTTCAGCACTCCGTTGGCCCAGCCGCCGGGCTTGTAGGCGTCCAGCGCCTCTTCCCAAGAGGTGACCATATAGGGGGTGTTCAGGATCCCGATTCGCTTGTCATAGGAAGTCGACGGCCATGAAATCATGACATCGACTTCACCGGCGACGAACAGGTCGAACACCTCAAGCTGACCGCCGAGTTCGTTCTGGTAGAAAATCTTGACGTCGATCTCACCGTTCGAGCCTTCCTTCACGGCATTCGCCCAGTTGGCAAGAGCAATGCCCGAGGGCGAATCACGGTCCCCGGAATTGGTCGCGAATTTCAGTTCGATTTCCGCCGAAGCAGCCGTTGCGGCCAGCGCGGTTCCGAACACGACGGCCGAGAAAAAGCTTCGAAACATCTCCATCCTCCTTGTTGGGTTGTTCTAAAATGCTTTCACATAACATTCGTTATGTATGTTGCGTAACATGCGTTATGTTTTATAGTTGTGTCAAACGTTTTTTCCGGACATCCCTTATCATGCCCGGCAACAGGAGCTGGCATGGCGGAGCGAAAATCCAGAAAAGATCGGAACCTCGACAAGGCAAGCTGGATCGCGGCTGCGCGTAAGGCGATGATTGAGAAAGGCATCGCCGGTATCAGTCTGCGACAGCTAGCAGAAGAGTTGGGGGCAACGACCGGGGCCTTCTACTGGCAATTCGCCAACCTCGAAGAGCTTCTGGAAGATGTGCGTCAGGACTGGGCGGAGCGTAATACCGCGCCGTTTACGAGAGCGATCGAAGCTGCAGGCGATGATGGATGGGACCAGTACCTTGCCTACGTCGGCGTGCTGCTGAAAGAGGATGAATACATCCCTCAATACGACAATGCGATCCGCGACTGGGCTCACAGCTCAAAGCGTACGGCCGAAGTCTTGAAGGAAATCGAAGCGTTCAGGATCCAACAACTTCACCAGGTGTTTTTGGCACTGGGATTCACTGGTCGGGCCGCACAGGTTCGAGCCTACGTCACTTATTTCCATCAGACCGGCTACAATGCGATGCAGGTGTCCGAGCCGAGGGAAGAGCGGTTGCTGAATATCCCGTATTATGCAGAAGTGCTCACCAGCAGAACCGATCTCCTGGGCTTGCAGACCGCCGAGGCCGTTTCTGATCATTTCGCAGAACGGGACAGCAAAGCTTGAGCGCCGAGCATAAGGTTCCTCAATCCGTCTCACAATCGGACGACATAGATGTCCGCCGGCGCGGCCGTAGAGCCCGTGCGGGCCGCAAATCTGTGGGCGGTTCCGAGCTTTACCGTGCCATCTTTCTGTCACCCGAAGGCGCGTACATCCGCTCATCGTGCGGGGGTGGTTTCGAGACGACGACATTCGGTGCCGCACCCGAGCTGCTCCGCTCCCTTATCGTGTTCCGGATTCAAGATGATCTGCTGACCTATCGGCGACTGGAGCGGATCGCTCCGACCGGAGAGATCAGCAAACGTGTTTTCAGATATGTCGGTGCCGCGGTTATGACGGGAGACCGCGTTTTCATGCATGACTATGAAACTGGAGCCGGAATCGAACTCACCCAGACGATCCTGAGTCCCGACTATTCCCATCGTTGGAACCGTTTGCACGGAATCAAGCTCGGCGTCGCCGCCAACAGCAAGCATCAGGCTTGTGCAGTTCGATTGCTCTTGGAACGCACGCCGACCCGGACGACCATCAGCGCAAATCTGCGATCTTGCGGGTTATTTCCAGCAGAAAGTACAAACCTGCCACCCGATATCCTGCCGATGTTCGAGAACAGCAGCTCTGGGCCTTATCTCTTCAATGCGTGGAACCGCACATAGCGCAGCCTTAGGGAAAACGGTCTTGTGTCTTGTTTCCTGCAGGAGCACGAAAGGGCATCGAGTTTAAGGAGATCAGACCATGGCGGGTCATATATTCGGGCGCAATACGGCGACATCCCTGCCTTTCGCTGTCGCCGGACACGGGTGTTATCTGATCGACAGTACAGGCAAACGCTACCTGGATGGCTCCGGCGGCGCAGCGGTATCCTGCCTTGGCCATTCCGATCCCGATGTCCGGGCGGCACTGCATGCGCAGCTTGATCGGCTGGCGTTTGCACATACAGGGTTCTTCACCAGTGAACCCGCTGAAGCCTTGGCCGATGTTCTGATCGCCGACGCGCCCGAGGGCATCGATAGGGTATATCTGGTATCTGGCGGGTCCGAAGCGGTCGAGGCCGCAATCAAGCTGGCACGCCAGTATTTCATGGAGGCCGGCCAGCCCGACCGGCATCGCGTCATTGCGCGGCGGCAAAGCTACCATGGCAACACGCTCGGCGCGCTGGCGGCAGGCGGCAATGCCTGGCGGCGCGCACAGTTCTCGCCGCTGCTGGTGGCAACCAGCCATATTGCGCCATGTTTCGAGTATCGCGACCAGCAGGCGGGAGAAAGCCAGTACGCCTACGGCCAGCGCGTCGCCGACGAACTCGAGGCCGAGATCCTACGGCTGGGGCCAGACACGGTCATGGCCTTTATAGTGGAACCTGTGGTAGGGGCGACCATGGGAGCCGTGCCTGCGGTGCCAGGCTACCTGCGTCGTATCCGCGAAATCTGCGATCGATACGGCGTGCTGCTTATCGTCGACGAAGTGATGTGCGGCATGGGGCGCACCGGGCATCTCTTCGCATGTTCCGAAGATGGCGTTGCCCCTGACATGATCACCGTGGCCAAGGGGCTTGGCGCGGGCTATCAGCCCATCGGCGCCTTGCTCACGACAGGTCGCATCTATGAAACCATCGCAACAGGCTCCGGTTTCTTCCAGCACGGCCATACTTACATGGGACACGCCATGGCTGCGGCCGGGGCCACGGCCGTTCTGCGCGCCATCCATGATCGCGGCCTCTTGGCACAAGTGCAGACGATGGGTGCCCATCTGGACGAGGCGCTGCATGCCCGGTTCGGTCAGCATCCGCATGTTGGCGATATTCGGGGGCGCGGGCTGTTTCGCGGTCTCGAACTCGTGGCGGACCGCGACAGCAAAGCTACCTTCGATCCGGCCCGCAGACTCCACGCCCGGATCAAGGCGGAAGCGATGCAAGAGGGCCTGATCTGCTATCCTATGGGCGGCACGATCGACGGGCGGGCTGGCGACCACGTCCTTTTGGCACCGCCCTTCATCATCACAGAGGACCAGATCGGTGAATTGACCGACAAGCTCGCGCTGGCGATCGACCGAGCGCTGGCGGTATGAGCCGTTCAGCCCCTCAGCCGCGCACCATGATCACCCCAATGGCGCGAGCAGAGGCAAAACGGGTCCGTACCGAACTGCTGTACACGTCCCGTGCGCATCACCGCAGCGTACGCCCACTTTACCGCACAGGCGAGCTCCATATACACCCATCTGCGCGGGACAAAGGTTCGCAATGGCCTTAAGATGCGGGAAATCACTGCCAAGGTCGGCGACCAAGGGTCCGACAAACAGTAGGGCGAAAGATATCATTCACTTGCGAGAAACATTCGTCCTTTCAATGGGTGTCCAAAAGTTACAACATTTTTTACAACATGACAGTAGGGCTTCCGCAAAGCGCTTAAATATTGAAGGAATTTTCGAACTACCTGTTCCATCCATCATAGGGGCAGAAGAAAGGCGCGCGACCTCGGTGGCTGCGTTCAAAGGCATTCAGCAATCTCCAAGGGTCCGCCATCGCTTGGGACTGACCCACTATGCACATCATACGCACACGAAAGACGTACCGCCACCCTGCCCCGTGCAAAGACAACCGAAAGGCGGTGTTTCGGTGGGTCCACGGCTGAAACCAACCCCGAAACTCAATCTGTTCACGACCCACGGCTGAAATATGCTCACCGCCAAAGCGATCCAAGGAGCAGACATTGCTGTGACGAGCAACGATAAATGAACAAGCGTTTCTCATACCTTCGCGTTGCGTGCAGCATTCAACAGAGTCAGCGAGCAGCGGAAGTTCGCCGCGACTTCGTACAGACGAGTGGCCGGATGGAAAAGCTGGTGTTGTGCGATAGATCAAACCGGCAACAGACAAATTTCTTGCGTTTGTTTTTGCCCAAGAAGCCGCAGGTCGCGCTGACTACTCAAGCAGACGGGGCTCTTGATTGAAGCAAGATTTCACCAAACTTTCGAAAAATATCTGTCTGAGCACTACTCTGGCGCCATGCCAACACGATCCGGCGCGGGGTTGCGCCTTCGAGCTGCGACAGATGCAAATCATGTCCGGCCGTCAGGCCTGCATCAATTGCAAGGTTTGGCAAAAGGGTGACCCCGATGCCTTCCTCAACCATCGAGACCAGTGTCGGCAAACTGGTTGCCGCAAAAGATGTGTCCTCTTCCAGCGTAACGCCCGGCACGCTCGACAGCGCGTGTTTTTGCAGGCAGTGACCGCGCTCAAGCAGCAACAGACGACGCCCGGCCAGATCAGACCCTTGGACCCGCGAAAGATTGGCCAGCGGATGCGCGCGGGGGGTCGCAAGGCTGTAATCGTCCTCGAACAACGGCAGAGTGTCCACTTGTGGTGGCAAATCATGGGGCAAAGCGATCAGGATCAGGTCCAAACGCCCATCCGTCAGACCTGCCAACAGCGACTCGGTTAATTCTTCGCGCAAGAATATCCGCATCTCGGGCCAAGCCGCCCGCAATCCCGGCAGCGCGCGGGGAAGCAAAAAGGGACCGACGGTCGGGATCACACCAAGTCTGAGCTGCGTCATGCCTGCCGAAGTTTCAGCCTTTGCGGCGGCCTCGAAATCGGTCACCTTCGCAAGGATCTCTCGGGCGCGCTCTGCGAGGGTGGTCCCGATCGAGGTCATCAGAACGGAATGGGTGCTGCGTTCGGCGACTTTCACACCAAGACGCGCCTCCATTTCTTTCAAGCCGGTGGACAGAGTTGATTGCGTGACGTTGCAGATCTCGGCAGCGCGCGAGAAATTTTCCGTGTCAGCCAAGGCCACAAGGAACCGCATTTGGCGAAGCGTTGTCATACTGTCCCTTGGTTATCGTAATTTCCGATTACCAAGCTCGTTTAATTCAATTTCCAGAATATATCCAGAGGGTCTATCTCGGTCTCAGACACATCACAGGAGAGACCACAATGAACGCTGTCACCGAAATCACATCCCAGGCCCATGTTACCCTGCCCCGCCTCAACGAACCCGCGCCGGCTTTTGATGCGATGACCACACATGGCCGGAAATCGCTGGCGGATTATCGCGGCAAATGGCTGATCCTGTTCTCGCACCCGGCCGACTTTACCCCGGTCTGCACCACCGAATTCATGGCCTTTGCCCGCCGCGCCGATGACTTCGCCGCGCTGAACACGGAACTGCTTGGCCTGTCCATCGACAGTCACTACGCCCATATCGCATGGGTGCGGTCGATCAAGGACAGCTTTGGCGTCGACATCCGCTTCCCAATCATCGCCGATCTCGACATGAAAGTGGCGCAGGACTACGGCATGATCCAGCCGGGGGCGTCCGACACACAGGCCGTGCGCGCGACCTTCATCATCGACCCCGACGGAATTCTGCGGGCGATGGTCTATTATCCGATGACCAATGGCCGTTCGATTGACGAGTTCTATCGCCTGATCCAAGCGCTTCAGACCTCAGACACCCACAAGGTGGCGACCCCCGAAAACTGGAAACCCGGCCAGGACGTGATCGTTCCGACGCCGCAAACGACCGATGCCGCCGAGGCACGGATGTCCGAGGGATATGAGACCACGGATTGGTACTTCTCGACAAAGTCGCTCTGAGTGTCATGGGATTGTGCTCTTCCCGACATACCTGGGAAGAGCGCATCCGTCAGGCGGAAGCCGTGTGGCCCGAACAGGAAGCAGAGATATCGGGGCGCATCGCAAGCAAATCCATCAACCCGCAATTGCCGCGTACGAGATCTTCGAGCGTTACCATGTCCAGCTCGTGATAAAACGCCTCCAGCGCCCGCACGACATAGCCACGCAGGCGGCAGGTTGCGGCCAAGGGGCATGTGTTGCGAACTTCGTCAAAGCATTCGGCAAATGGGATGTCGGTTTCGAATATGCGGAACACCGCACCAATCGAAATCCGGTTGGCAGGCTTGGCAAGACGGATACCGCCAGTGCGCCCCCGTAGGGTCTCCAGATAACCCTCGGCCTGGAGTTGCTGGACGACCCGCGCGACATGATTGATTGAGGCATTGCAGCGTTCTGCTATGTCCGATGTGCGCACAAGCCGTTCGTCATTGACCGCGCAGAACATCAGGGTGCGCGCGGCAAGATTGGTTCGGGTCGTCAGACGCATGGCGTTTCCTTCACGTTCCGACCGATATTCCACATCGTGGATACCAGTTTCTTTGATCCAGATCACGTCAAATCCAAAGATCATGCCGTAAGAGACCATAAGCTCTGAACAGAAAGCGGACCATGCGCCAGCTTCAAAAGCCAAAGACATTTTCATCACCCACTGCCCGGTTGGGCGCGGTGCTGTCTGTTCTGGCCAACCTGATCTGGCTGGCGCAGGCCTGGCTGATTGCACATGTTCTGTCCGCGCTGTTGGTTGGCGAAGCCGTCAACGTGTGGGGAGTTTCATTCGCATTCTTTGGCCTAGGCGTTCTACGGGCGCTGCTGGCACGGCAAGCACAGGAAGCGCTGAGTTTGGCGGCAGAGGCCCAGATCCAGAAACTTCGGCACGAGATTGTTACGACGGAATCCTCTACCGACGCCTTGTCCCGCTTCGGCGGTGCGGGGTCAATTGCTGCTCTAGCGACCGAGAAACTCGACGCGGTTCGTCCGTTTCTACTGCGTTATACCCCGGCCCGCATGCGGGTCATGGTTGTACCATTGGTCATCCTAGCGATCACGGCTTGGCACAGCTGGTCTGCAGCAGTGGTTCTGCTCGCGGCAGGTCCGCTGATCCCGGTGTTCATGGCTTTGGTCGGTTGGGCCGCAAAAGAGGCCAGTGCGCGTCAGATGGTCGAGATCGGGTCATTGAACGACCTGCTCGCAGACCGATTGGCAGCGCTGGCGGACCTGACGCTGATCGGTGCTGGTCCTCAGGTCATTGACGGGTTTGCAAGGGCGTCAGACGCCCTCCGGCATAAAACGATGGCCGTTCTGCGGATCGCCTTCCTGTCGTCCACCGTGCTCGAGCTTTTCTCGGCGCTGGGTGTCGCGATGATCGCCGTTTGGGTGGGCTTTGCGCTTTTGGGCGAAATCAGCTGGGGCACATGGGGGGCACCTCTGACGCCATTCGCGGGGATTTACCTGCTTCTTATGGCCCCGGATTTCTTTCAGCCCTTACGCGATCTGGCAGCCGCTTGGCATGACAAATCCGCAGCCGACGCGGTACAGGAGGACTTGGCATCGTGGCGTGCAGAAAGCCGCCGGGAGATGCTGGGCCAAGGGGCTCAGGCACCGGCGGTGGCGTTCCAGGGCCTGAGACTGCGGGATGTGGAGGTTGATCATCCCGACCGCACATTGCGCTTTCCCGATCTGGATATCCTGCCCGGTGACAGCTTTGCCATCAGCGGACCGAGTGGTGTCGGAAAGACGACCCTTTTGCGGGTGCTTGCGGGTTTGGAAAAGCCGACACGCGGTGCTGTCCTGCTGAATGACGCACCGCTGACGGATACAAACGCCGACGCATGGCGCGCCGCTGTGGGCTGGATGCAGCAAACGCCGCGCTTTTTGGGGCGCAGCCTGCGTTACAATATCGGCTTTGGCGCGCCTTTGGATGACGAAATCCTCAGCCTCGCGCGGGTGACCCCAGTCGTCGCGAGCTTGCCGAATAAGGACCTGACACAATTGGGGGAAACCGGCGCGGGCTTGTCAGGTGGCGAAGCGCGACGGGTCATGCTTGCGCGCGCATTGAACCGGGCACCAGCAGTTCTCCTAGCTGATGAGCCGACGGCCGATCTCGATGCCGACACTGCGCATGACATCATTGATGCCCTGCTCGCCTATGTGGCAGGCGGCGGTACGTTGATCACCACGACGCATGATCCGCGCCTGATGGAGCGGATGCAAAATGTCATAGGTCTGGAGACCCAGTCATGAGGTCCTTGTTCCAGATCATCCGTCTGCTGCTAGCCGGAGAGCGCCGCGCCTTTGCTCAAGGGATGGCGTTGTCCGTGACGGTGTTGGTTATGGGGGTCGCTCTGCTGGCATTGTCGGGGTGGTTCATCACAGCCGCCGCCGCTGCCGGAATGATTGGAATGGGGACGCTCTTCAACGTGTTCGCACCTTCGGCAATGGTACGCTTCCTTGCCTTGGGCCGTACGGCTGCCCGGTACGGTGAGCGGTTGACCACCCATGACGCGACCTTACGCGCCCTTTCGAACCTGAGAGTGCGATTGCTGAGCGGCGTTCTGATGTCGCCCTATCGTCAGATCGAACGCTTGCGGGCCAGCGTGTTTCTGAACCGTGTGACCTCGGATATCGACGCGTTGGACGGTTTGGCTTTGCGATTGGTGCTTCCCGGTCTGGCAGGTTTGCTGGTGATCGGCGTGACCGCCTTGGCAATTGCCCTGCTGGTTCATCCGACAATCGCGGTCGTTATCCTGCTGGGTTACGCCATTGGGCCCACGCTGGTCTTCTTGTTGGGGCAAGCGCGAGCGGACAGGCCATCACGCAAAGCGCAGGCAGGTATGCAGGCGCTACGGAGCCGTGTCATTGACCTGATCGCAATGCGGGAAGAGCTGATCGTATTCGGGCAGGTAAGAGCTGCACGATCCGGCGTTGAAAGAGCGGCAGATTTCCAGTCCGAGAGCCAATCCGACGTTGAGCGGATCGAGAGGGCAACGGGGCTTTGGCTCGACATCATGGGATGGGCTGTTGTGGCGTCGGCACTTGGGATCGGAGCAACCCTGGCGCAGGCAGACGAGATCACGGCGGCACAGGCGGCGATTGGGATTTTCGCGGCATTGGCGCTTTCGGAGGCAGTGGCCCCTGTGCGCCGCGCCTTGTCCGAAATCGGACGGATGCGCGCGGCAGCAAAGCTGATTGTGCCGATGATCAACAAGTCCTGTGCGACACAGAGGTTGGACGTCAATGCCAAGGCGACAACACTTGTCGCAGAAGCGTTCGCGGCAGCTAACCACACCAATGCCCCACTCTTCGACCCCGTGTCCTTTTCCGTCGCACCAGGTGAAACCGTCGCACTGACCGGGCGCAGCGGTTGCGGAAAGTCGACTGTGTTGTTGCAAGCGGCAGGGCACGGAACGGCCAGCTGGGGCACGTTGAAACTCGGCGGCTTGGATGTTGATCAGATCGACACCGAGCTTCGAACGCGCCTGATTGCCATGGTCCCCCAAAGGCATGCGCTGGTCGCGGGGACGATTGCAGAGAACCTCAGACTTGCCGCGCCTGCGGCCACGGATGCGGAACTCTGGGCTATGCTTGAGGCTGTTCAACTTGGCGAAACTGTAGAGCAAAAAGGTGGGCTGGACGCCCAGCTTGGGTTCCGGGGTGCCGGCCTGTCTGGTGGCGAAGCGCGGCGGATGGTTCTGGCGCGGGCGCTGCTGCGCAAACCGAAACTGCTTTTACTCGATGAGCCGACCGAAGGGTTGGACGCACCGCTGGCCAGCCGCGTGCTGGCGGGCATCAGAAGGACACTTCCGGACACGGCGATCCTTATGGCAGCGCACCGTCCCGAAGAGGTCGACTTTGCGGATCGCGTCGTGGCGCTGAGCCCCACCCCGCGGATCACCTGAATTAATTCGCATCTGCGATACCGGTTTTTGATCTGGGTCAAATAAAACATCTCAGAATCAGAATACGAGAACTTAATCCGCATCGCCGATGCGAATTATTATGCATTCAAGGAGCACATCATGGAGATCGGTCTGGTCGAGCTGTCGCGCATGCAATTCGCGCTGACGGCGATGTATCACTTTCTCTTCGTGCCGCTGACGCTGGGTCTATCGATCCTCGTGGCGATCATGGAGACCGTCTACGTCATGACGAACCGCCCCATCTGGCGGCAGATGACGAAATTCTGGGGCACGCTGTTCGGCATCAACTTTGTGCTGGGCGTCGCCACAGGCATTACGATGGAATTCCAGTTCGGCATGAACTGGAGCTATTACAGCCACTATGTTGGCGACATCTTTGGCGCGCCCTTGGCCATCGAAGGTCTGATGGCGTTCTTCCTTGAAGCCACGTTCGTCGGTCTGTTCTTCTTCGGCTGGGACAAGCTGAGCAAGGTGCAGCACATGGTCGTTGCATGGTTGGTTGCCATCGGGTCGAACTTCTCGGCTTTGTGGATTCTGATCGCCAACGGCTGGATGCAAAACCCGGTCGGGGCTGAATTCAACCCCGACACAATGCGGATGGAGATGACGTCATTCTTTGACGTGCTCTTCAACGAAGTGGCGCAGGCGAAGTTCGTACACACCGTATCTGCGGGCTACGTGACCGCGTCGGTCTTCGTGCTGGGCGTTTCGGCGCTCTACCTCATTCAGAACAAGCACAAGGATCTGGCCCGCCGGTCCATTGCGGTCGCGTCAGCCTTCGGCTTGGCTGCGGCCTTGTCTGTTGTCGTTCTTGGCGACGAGTTGGGCTATTCCGCCAGCCACACCCAGAAGATGAAGCTCGCCGCGATCGAGGCGATGTGGGAGACCCACGACGCCCCTGCCCCGTTCACCGCAATCGGCTTTCCGGATCAAGAAGCACGAGAAACCCACTACGCTGTGGAAATTCCATGGGCGATGGGTCTGATCGGGACACGGTCGCTGACCAAGGAAATCCCCGGCATCAACGATCTGGTCGCTGAATCCGAGGACCGCATTCGCGAAGGCCTCATCGCCTATGACGCGCTGATGACCATTCGCGAACAGCGTGATGAAACCCCTCAGTCCGTGCGCGATACGTTTGAAGCGCATTCCGAGAACCTTGGGTTTGCCCTTCTTCTCAAGCGCTATGTCGACGATCCGCGCGATGCGACGGAAGAGCAGATCAAGATGGCCGCCGATGATACCGTTCCCGGCGTGGCCCCTCTGTTCTGGGCCTTCCGCCTGATGGTGGCGCTTGGCTTCAGCTTTATCGCGGTGATGGCTTATTTCTTCTACCGTGCCTCGTTCCGGAACATGCAGTTTCCGCGCTGGTCGCTCTATGCTGCTGTCGCCATCATCCCGACGCCCTGGATTGCAGCCGAACTGGGCTGGTTCGTGGCCGAGTTTGGCCGCCAGCCCTGGACCGTCGATGGCGTGCTGCCGACAGCGCTCAGCGCCTCGCATCTGAGCATCGCGGACCTGCTGATTACACTGGTCGGGTTCCTGATCTTCTATTCGGTTCTCTTCGTGATCGAGATGAGCCTGATGGTGAAATACATCCGCAAGGGCCCGTTCCAGGACGTCGATGAAACCAATGCCTGGCAGGAACGGCACGAGGCGCGACTGCGCTCCGAGACACCCGCTCCGACCCTTGCCGCAACCCCTGCGGAGTAAGACAGATGATCCTTTTTGAACTGATCGACTATGACATCCTGCGCGTGATCTGGTGGGCGCTTTTGGGCGTGCTCCTGATCGGATTTGCCCTGACCGACGGGTTTGACATGGGGGTTGGCGCGCTGCTGCCCTTCGTCGCCAAGACCGATGTGGAACGCCGCGTGGCGATCAACACCGTCGGCCCCGTCTGGGAAGGCAACCAGGTGTGGTTCATCCTTGGCGGTGGTGCGATCTTTGCCGCTTGGCCGCCGCTTTATGCCGTCAGCTTTTCGGGCTTCTACCTTGCGATGTTCGTGGTTCTGGCCGCTTTCATCGTGCGCCCGGTGGCGTTCAAGTACCGCTCCAAGCGCGACGGCGCGACATGGCGTGCGCGGTGGGATTGGGCCTTGTTTGCCGGTGGTGCAGTGCCTGCGCTCCTGTTCGGCGTGGCGGTGGGCAATGTCCTGCTGGGTGTGCCGTTCTACCTGACCGAAGACCTGATGCCGATGTATCCGGGCAACTTCGCCGTCAAGTTCATCGGCCTCCTGCGCCCCTTTGCACTGCTCGCTGGGGTGGTGTCGCTGGCGATGCTGCTGATGCACGGGGCTGCGTGGTTGTCGCTCAAGGCTGAAGGCGTCGTCGCCGAACGTGCGCGCTCCATCGGGATCAAAGCGGGGATCGTCGCTGCTGCGGGCTACGCGCTGGCGGGTCTGTGGCTGGCCTTTGGAGTTGATGGCTTTTCTTTGGGCGAAGTCGCGGCCAATGGCCCGTCCAATCCGCTCTATTCCGAAGTGACCCGCGGTGGGTCGTGGCTGTCGGCCTATGCCGAGCGTCCGTGGATCGTGATTGCGCCGGTCATGGGCTTTGTCGGGATCGCACTGGCGGTGCTCGGTCTGAAGGCCGGGCGCGAGGTGTCGACCCTGCTCTGGTCCAAGATGGGCATCCTCGGCATCATCTCGTCCGTTGGGCTGACCATGTTCCCGTTCATCCTGCCCTCGACCCTTGATCCCAAAAGTTCGCTCACCGTGTGGGACGCATCGTCCTCGCATCAGACGCTGTTCATTATGCTGGTCGTCACCGCGATCTTCATGCCGCTGATCCTGATGTACACCGCGTGGGTCTACAAAGTGCTCTGGGGCAAGGTCACCGAAGCACAAGTCACTGACAACGCTGACACAGTTTACTGAAGGAGACCTGACCGATGTGGTATTTTGCCTGGCTTCTCGGATTACCCCTTGCCGCATTGTTCGCCGTTCTCAACGCGATCTGGCTGGAGATGCGCGCCGACGCCTGTTTCTCGGACGAAGGCGACTGTCCGATGGGTGAACACACCCATTCCAAGTCCGCACACTGAACGACCGGGGGCTTGTTCCTTCCTCCCCCTGTCCGGCGCGGGCCCCGTTATGGCGAGGGGTCCGCGCCCCAAGATTTCTTTTAAACCCCTGATCAAAATAGGACTTCCGAAATGAAAAACCTCATCCTTGCAGCTTGCGCTGCACTGACGCTGACAGGACCGGCCCTTGCGCAAGAGGCGCCTGGAACGCTGGTCACGATCCTGACTGCGCCAGAGCCGCAGACCCAGCTGATGGCGATGGTTCTGGCCATGCAAGCGGCCCAACAAGGCGCGGCTCCACATATCCTGCTCTGCGGTCCGGCCGGTGACATCGCGCTGAAAGACGCACCAGCCTCAGCGATAGCACCACAACCGCCGCGCGACATGAGCCCGAAAGGACTGCTTGGCAAGATCGCCGAAATGCCCAACGCCAAGGTCGAGGTCTGCGCGATCTATCTGCCGGGCAAAGGCATGCAGGCGGATGCGCTGATGGACGGTGTTACTGTCGCGCAGCCGCCAGCTATGGCCGCTGCAATGATCGCGCCGAACGCACGCATCGCCAGCTACTGAAACCAAGGCCCGCGGCCCTTTGAGGACGCGGGCTTTTTCATCTTCGCTTCGGATGTATACGGAGGAATACACTCATGGAATTCAAGCTGAACAGACGACAGATCCTGTCTCTGGCCGCAGGTGGCGCGGCGCTTGCCGCAACCGGCGCCGCAAAACGCGCCGACGCCCAGATCGCAACCAAAGCCCGCATCGTCATCATCGGAGCCGGTGCTGGAGGCACTGCACTGGCGAACCGTTTGGTCTCGCGACTGAACGGGGCTGAGATCACGCTGATCGACCCACGAGTCGAGCACCTGTATCAACCCGGCTTGTCTCTGGTCGCCGCCGGTTTGAAGCCCGCGAATTACGTGGTGTCGAAAACCACCGACTGGTTGCCAGATGGTGTGACCCTGATCGCTGAAGCGGCCGCTGCGATTGATCCCGAAGCAAAGACGGTCGACACCGCCGGTGGTCAGAAAGTGCCCTATGATTTCCTTGTGGTCGCACCGGGTCTGGTGCTGGACCACGATGCAATCGAAGGCTTCTCGTTGGATATGGTGGGGCAGAACGGCATCGGTGCGCTGTATGCCGGGCCGCAATATGCCGCCGCGACTTGGAAAGCAGCGCAGGCCTATACCGAAACCGGAGGTGTGGGCCTTTTCACGCGCCCGGCCACCGAGATGAAATGCGCCGGTGCGCCGCTCAAGCACACGTTCCTGATTGAGGACATTGCCAGAACAGCGGGCACACGGGGCAAGCTTGACGTGCATTACATGTCCAACAATGACAGCCTGTTCGGTGTGCCCATCGTATCGGAAAAGGTGCGCATGCTGTTCGGCGACCGGGGCATCACGCCCGAATACTCACACGTGCTGCGTGGGCTGGATGCAGGCGCCAAGACCGCGACCTTCGACACGCCCGAAGGCAGCGTCACGATGGAGTATGACTATATCCACGTCATTCCGCCACAGCGTGCGCCCGAGGTGATCCGACAATCCGGCCTGAGTTGGGCCGACAAGTGGACAGATCAGGGTTGGGTCGAGTGTGACATGGCCACCTTACGTCACCTGCGCTACGACACGATCTGGGCGCTTGGCGATGTGGCCGGGGTGCCCAAGGGCAAGACCGCCGCGTCCGTCAAATGGCAGGTCCCCGTAGTTGAAGAAGGGTTGATCTCGGCCATCGAAGGCCGCGAAGCGACTGAAACGTACAACGGCTACACATCATGCCCGATGATCACCCGCGTCGGACGCGCGATGCTGGTCGAGTTCGACTACAACAACAACCTAACACCGTCCTTTCCCGGCATCATCGCCCCACTGGAAGAGCTTTGGATCAGCTGGCTGATGAAAGAGGTGGCCTTGAAAGCAACTTATAACGCGATGTTGCGTGGACGCGCATAAGGAGACCTGACATGAAAGATATGACATTTGGTACAATCCTCGCCGTTTTCGAAGAGACCTTTGGCATCGGCCTGTTCTGGACAATGGTGGCCGTCGCAGCGCTTGTGACGATAGCGTATGTCTACGTTCTGATACGGGATCATAGCATCTCGTGGCGGAAATTCCTGCTGGCGCAACTCTCCATGCCGGTTGGTGCCATTCTTGCGATCTGGTTTGTTCTGGTGATGACCAGTTCGAAACTGACCGACCTCGGTGGGCCGGTGGATATCATTGTGGTCTTGGGCATTGCCGTCGCCGGAGCCATAGGGACCGCAATTCTGGTTTACACGATCCAATCCTTAATCCGTCCGAGGCAATGAGTTCCCGCGTCGCAATCGCGGGAAAGCGTGATAGCGACGGGTTCTGGCTCTTGGTTTTCGCTGCTACAGTCGCTGGCCTATGAGTATCGCAAACACAGTCTCTATTTCCGCCGTATCAGCCCGGAACTCGTCCGTTCGTTTCAGTCCCGTAATCAGACTCCTTTGCTGCGATAAATGCTTTCAAAGGAGCGGCGTCAAACCGCGACACGTCCACTTTGCCCATGTGGGTCGGAAAACACAAACACTCGAAGCGTTCTTTTCCATTGCCGCGCAATCGGGCACCGGACATATTTTGGCTCACTAAAGGCAAATAAGTACCTGTAATTCTTGTCAATTTACCAGCGCGCGAGCGGGATGTCGTTGTGGACGGTGTTAGGCCACCCATGGAAACTGTCACAAACACTTCATCAAAGCTTTGAAAGACTGCCACAGCCTTCAGTGATTCATCCGAATGAATGATCATTGGAGGATGTCATGAATCTCAAATCCCTTGTTATCGGTCTGAGCCTTGCCGCGACTGCGGCGTTCGGTGCGGCCGCAGAGAACTGGAAACTGGCTGTCACCGACGTTGAAGGCATGGAACGTCTGCAGTTGGAATGGGGCCCGTTCAAATCCGCGCTTGAAGAGGCGACTGGCGACACGTTCGAATTCTTCCCGGTGAACTCGCGCACGGCGGCTGCCGAGGCTCTGCGCGGTGAGACCGTCGACTTTGTTGTGTCCGGCCCTGCCGAATATGTCGTCATCAACAAACTGACCAACGCCACGCCGTTGATCGGCCTTGGCCGCCCTGACTATCACTGCACCATCGTCGTGCGCGCGGACAGCGGCATCAACGTGCCCACCGATCTCAAGGGCAAGAAGGTTGCCTTTGGCGACATCGGTTCGACCTCGAACATGCTGTGCCCGATGCAGGTGCTGGCGGATTACGGCGTCGATCCGGTGAATGACATCGAAAAGACCCACACCTCGCGCAACATCGCGTTCGAAGCGCTCAAGAACGGCGATATCGACGCGCTAGGCATGAACGCAGGCACCTTTGTCGGCGTGCGGAATGGTCAGGACGAACTGCCCTACGGGTTCTTCAAGATGATCGCACGCTCGGGCGACCTGCCCAATGACATGATCATGGTTGGTGCGCATGTTCCGCAGGAAACTGCGATGAAAGTGCGTGACGCCATCCTCGACAACAAGGCGCAGATCATCGCGGGCATCACCGCTCATGAAGAGAACGAAAAATATGTCGGCATGGACCTCGTCGCCATCGAAGACGGTGCCTATGACTACGTGCGCTCGATGTATGCCAACGCGGGCTACCCGCAGTTCGACAACTTCATCGGTGACTGATCTTGATCTGAAAGACCCGGTTCTGCTTGACGTGGGGCCGGTGGCAACCAGGGCGCACAGCGCCCTGGTTTCGCCTGGCGATATCGAAGCGCGGGATGTTGCCAAGAGTTTTGGCAGCACTTCGATCTTTGAAAATGTGAGCTTCCGGCTGGCGCGTGGTGAAGCGGTCGCTTTGGTCGGCGCCAACGGAGCCGGCAAGTCCACCTTGCTGCGGTGCCTCATGGGGTTGATCCCCGTGACGTCCGGCAGCGTTCACCTTTTGGGGGAAGAAACCTCTGCCGCGAAAGGTGCCGCGCTGCGCGCGTTGCGGGCGCAAGTTGGACTGGTGTCGCAGAAACACAACCTTGTCCCGCGCCTGTCCGTCTTGTCCAACGTGGTACACGGCTTTTTGGGACAAGCGCCGGGTTTGCGACACTGGACGCATATGCTTGCCCCAACCACGTCGCGCAGTGCTGCAATGCAGGCACTTGAAAAAGTCGGGCTTGCGGATTTCGCCACGCGCCGTGCGGATCGGCTGTCAGGCGGGCAGTCCCAGCGGGTGGCGATTGCCCGCGCCATCGTAAGCGGGCCCAAAGTCCTGTTTGCGGACGAACCCTGCGCCTCGCTTGATCCGTCGGCAGGCGAAGACGTGATGGCGTTGTTCTTCCGGCTTGTTAAGGATGAAGGCGTCACGGTTGTCTTCACCTCGCACAATATCGAACACGCTCTGCGGTTCGGCGACCGTGTGCTCGGCCTTGCGAACGGAAAACTGCAACTGGATGCAACTGCTGCGTCCCTGTCCCATTCAGACCTGCGAGGGCTCTATGACTGACCTCTCCCCTGCCCGACTCGAGCGGCCCTCTGCCGTCTCGTTCCTCGGTTACATGCTGGGGCTGGTGATCGTGTTCTGGTGCCTTGCCGGAGCCGGGTTTTCGCTCGACAAGGTCATGTCAGCGCCACCCCGTTTTGCCGATTTCGCGTCACGCGCCTTTCCACCCAACATGGACCCGCAAGTGTTGACCCGTCTGGGCTGGAAGATGGTCGAGACCTTGCAGATCGCCGTTGCCGGGGCGGTGATCGGCGTGATCCTGTCAGTTCCCGTGGCACTTTTTGCGGCGCGTGGCCTGATCGCCGGACCTGCCGTGAACCAGATTGTGCGGACCATCCTTGGCTTTATCCGCGCGGTGCCCGACATCGCCTGGGCCTTGGTGTTCGTGGTCGCCGTCGGGCTTGGACCCTTCGCCGGAATGCTGGCCATTGTGATCGACACCATCGGTTTTTGCGGTCGGTTTTTTGCAGATGACATGGAAGGCACCGACAAGGGCCCTGCGGAAAGCCTGACCGCGACCGGTGCGCGCAAGATTGACGTGGTCGCCTGTGCCACCATTCCTGCGGCGATGCCGGCTTTCGTGTCTACCGGCCTTTATGCCTTGGAAAAGGCCGTACGGTCGTCCACCATCCTTGGCCTTGTCGGCGCCGGTGGGATCGGGATCGAACTGAAAGTCGGGTTTGATCTTTTCGATTATCCAACCGCCATGACAGTGATCCTGATGATCGCGGTTGTGGTCATTGCCATCGAACAACTGTCGGGCTGGGCCCGGACACGCATTATCGGAGAACAGAAGTGAAGACAGATACGGCGGACCAGCATTGGAACGACCAATGGGCCGGAATCGACGCGGGCAGCAAGTGGCTGACGCCCGAAGAGGACGTGAAGCTTTGGGCCGCAGGTCTGCCCCCTGGCGCTCGCATCCTCGACCTGGGCGCAGGCGTTGGTCGCCACGCGCTTTGGCTGGCCGCGCAGGGGTTCGACGTGGTCGCGCTGGATGCCGCGCCAGAAGGCCTGGCCGAAATCGACAAGGCGGGCGGCGTCACAACAGTAGAAGCCCGCATGCATGCCCTGCCCTTCGAGGATCACAGCTTTGATCACGTGCTTAGCTGGAACGTCATTTACCACGGTGATGAAGACATCCTGCTGCGCACCATCGGGGACATCCGTCGCGTGTTGAAACCCGGCGGCAGCTATCTTGGCACCATGCTGTCAAAGCGACGTTTGCCTTCCGAGATCGCAAAGTATCCCGGTCGGGAAATCAGCCGCAATGCGTGGGTCTTCGACGCGCCGGGGACCGACAAGATACATCCGCACTACTTTTGTTCTGCCGCCGAATTATTGGCGCTGTTTTCGGGCTTCGAATGTCGCTGGCTGGAAGACCGGGAACATGAGAAACCGGGATCGTGGCATTGGCATTTGGTGATGGAGCGGTTGTGATGCAGACTTTTACCGGTGCGAGAGTCTATCTGCCCGACGGCATCACCGACACCACTGTGACCATCGAAGATGGGACGATTGTCGATATCGGCGGACCGGTTCAGGGCGATGTGATTGACGCACGCGGACTGATCCTTGCCCCCGCCCTTATCGACGTGCATGGCGATGCGTTCGAACGTCAGCTCATGCCGCGCCCCGGTGTGTTCTTTCCAATCGAAGCCGCTGTCCTCGACACCGACCGCCAGCTTGCCACAAACGGAATTGCAACGGCCTATCATGCGATCACGCTGGGCTGGGAACCCGGACTGCGTGAGGTGACCCGTGGTCGTGATCTGATGCAGACAATGCGCGATCTGGCCCCGCGCCTTTTGGTCGAAAACCGTGTGCAACTGCGCTGGGAGACCTTCGCCTTCGAAGCGCTTGAGACCATTGAATGGGCGCTGGACGGCCCGCTTTTGCCGTCGGTGGCATTCAACGATCACACCTCGATGACCATGCGCGCCTATGACGTGCCAATCCAGGATCGCGCGTTCGAATTCAGCCCGGATTTCACTGTTGCCGAACTGGACGACGACCGCATGCGCAAGCGCACGTCGTCCAAGGCGTACCGCTCGGGCATCAGCGAGGACGACTACATCGCGCTTTTGGGCGAGGTCTGGAACCGCCGCAACGATGTGCCCGGGACCATCGAGAAGGTCGCCGAGATGGCCCGCGCAAAAGGCGCGCCAATGCTCAGCCACGACGACACACGTGCCGAAACCCGTGCTTGGTTTCGCGACCGTGGTGCGCATGTGGCCGAGTTCCCGATGGTGATGGAGGCCGCCGAGGCTGCTCGTGCCAACGGTGATACGATCATCTTTGGAGCCCCGAACGCGGCACGGGGTGGGAGTCACATTGGCTCTCTTGGCGCGGGCGATATGGTCGAGGCCGGGATGTGCGATGCTCTGGCATCCGATTACTTTTACCCGGCCATGCTGGCCGCCGTGGCCCGCCTCGATGCAGATCGGCGCGCCGACCGTCTGAAGCTCTGGTCGCTCGTGTCCTCAGGTCCGGCACGCGCGATGAACCTGTCTGACCGCGGTAAGATTGCCGTTGGAACACGTGCAGATTTGGTGCTGGTGGATTGGCCGGACGGCCACCCGCCCGCGATTTTCGGAACATGGGTTGGGGGCAGGCCTGCCTTTCGCGGCCACCCTGCTGGGTGATCTCTCTGTAAAGTCGCCATATCATTGTCTCGCAATGACCATCTGACCGTAGATCCATAGTTCGCATGACCGGCACAAGATCAGAGCTTGCCGCAAGGCCGCTGAGAGCGCGGATCGCCGCGAGTGCTTGTTTGGCACGGCCCGCGACATTGAAATTCAGGGTTTGATGTTCCAGCCCGCCATCGCCATCAGCCCCACGAGCGAGAAGATCAGCTCATGAGTCATCCGGTTCCCTTTCGGTGCCGGGATGCGCGAGATCCAGCGCGACATGCGGTATGCCATCCGAGGTCCGCTCCTTCGAATGTCCCTCGGGACCGACCTCGACCCGGATCCGCTTGCGCAGATTCGAGAAGCTGTCGAAGCGGACCACGTCCACCGCCTCGTCGAGGTCGAGCACCAGCCGGAACCAACCGGGCCGAAACGGGTCCGCGGCCAGCACCGTCGCGGCGAAGGGCTGCGACAGGTAGCGCCCGGTCACCCGCCCGCCGACCTCCCAGCCTTGCGGCGGCCGGTCGCGCAACGCAGCGTGAAACGCGTTCCAGTCGCGGTAGCCGTGCCGCTGCGCGACCCGCTCCAGCGCCTGCGCGTGGCTGATCGCTTCGCCCTTCCCCGCAAGAGCGGCGCGCAGCCGCTTCGCCTCGCGCTTCGCCTCTGTGATTGTTGGCAAGCCGCGTTTCATGCCCGCACCTCCCGAACCGTGGTGAAGAGGCCCCAGCGCAGGGACTGCGCCCGTGCGACCTGCGCCAGCACGAGGCACGTCAGGCCTAAGAGCAGGACCTCCGCGACCGGCGCCGCGAGCCAGATACCGGGTTCCCCCGCTGATCCGGCCAGCGCGAAGGTCAACGGCATGGCGAAGAGATAGGGCTTGGAAAGCCCCAGGATCGCAGCACGGCCCACGTCGCCGATGGCTTGGAAATGCATGGCGATCATCATCAGCGGCCCCGCGGCAAAGAAACCCGCCGAGATCACCGGTAGGATTCGCGCAACCTCCGCCACGACGACTGGGTCCGACACGAAGGCCTCACCGATCAGTTCCGCGAAGACCATCATGCCGATCTGCAGCACCAAGCAATAGCCGAATGCGGCGATGACCGCCGTCCGAAGGCTCGCGTCGCTGCGGTGGAAAGCGCCCGCACCGAAATTGTTGCCCGTGATCGTTTGCATCGCATGGGCGAGACCAAGGAGCGGCAGAAAGGCGAAGGTGATCAGCCGAGTGACTATGCCGTAGGCCGAGACGGTCGCATCGTAGTGCGGCGCCTCGACCCATTGGAGAGCCGCGATGATCGACCCCGACCCGAGCGCAAGCCCGAGGAAGTTGAGGCTTTGCGGCGCGCCGAGGGCGAGGATGCGCCCCCAGCCCGTTACCGGCGAATGCAGCCACAGCGCGGACGGCCGAAGCTCAGTCTCACCGAAGATGCGGAAGCCAAAAATGATGGCGAGCGCCAGCGCCTGCGCCAGCGCGGTGCCGTAGCCGGAGCCTGCCACGCCCATGTCAAGCAGGCCGATCAGGACGTAGTTGAACCCCATGTTGCTGAGCGAGACGAGCAGGCTCATCGCTGCCATGAACATCACCAGCCCTTCGTTGCGCAGAGCGTCAGAATTGACCGACAGCACAAAGACCATGGGCGCGGCGAAGACCGTGATGCGCAGGTAGCTCAGCCCCATCGCGGCCAATTCCTCGGATCCGCCGGCCGCGAGAAGCGCGGCGGGTTTCCCGAACGCAAAGAAGAGCATGATAAGGAACAACCCCATGAAAGCCGCGAGTCCGTGCGCCGCGGAATACGTGGCGCAGGCCTCCTGCACGCGCCCAGCGCCAAGCTTCCGGGCGAGGATGCTCGACATGCCCGATGACACAAGCGTCGCCAGCGCCACGATCAGCATGTAGAGCGGGAACATCAGCGTGACGGCGGCCAATGCCTGCGGTCCCGCGAAGTGGCCAAGATATAGCGCATCGGCCACTGCAAGAGCGCCGTTCATGCCCATGACGAAGATGATAGGAATCGCGGTTCGCGCGTAGATCGGGCCGAGCGGCCCCTCGAGAAATGAATTGGTCTGGGACGACATGACCCCGTTCTCCTTCCGGCTCAGGTCGCGCAAAGACTGGACAGGGCCCGCATTACCATCCGCGCGACAGGTGCCGAGGATGACGAAGATCGTGTCTGCTACAGAACTTCACCGTGACAATTGTCGGCGGGCGGCAGGCGTCTGTTGCCTGAGCGCCCTGTAGATGAGCCGTCGCGATCTTGTCAAGTCGAACGGTTTCCGGGGCGCACGCGCTCAGCGAGGCCGCGCGCCAGCAGGTCGAAGACGACCCTGATGCGGCGGCTGGTCTGCAATTCCCGGTGCGTGACAAGCCAGATCGGGAATTCAAGGGATGGAAAGCCGGGCAGCACCTTCTCGACGTCCGGCTCCGCGTCACCGAGGATTTCCGGCTGCATCGCGATGCCGTACCCTGCCTTCAGGAGTTCCCACGCCACGATGCCGTTCGCGCTCGACATCACGAAGCTCTCGGGTCGGACGGGGACGCCCATGTTGTGCAGCGGGGCCATAAGGCGTTCGGGATCGGCGTTTCCAACAAAGTCGTGGTCAGCGATGTCGCGGGCCATACGCGGGCGACCCGCTCGGTCTAGGTAATCCGTTGCAGCGTACAGGTTGGCGCGGAAATCCCCGAGATGCCGCGCGATTAGGTCAGGCTGATCTGGCCGGACATGGCGGATCGCGATGTCGGCCTCGCGCTGCGTCAGGTTCTCCATCTCGCTCGACGCGAGGATTCTGACGCGGATACCCGGCGCGGCGTCCCGCAGTGGTTTCAAGACACTTGGAAGAATCACAGCGGATAACAGGTCGGTCCCCGTGACCGTGACTTCGCCGGTGACCTCCTGCGACTTTCCATCGGCGACCATCGAGATCAGTGTCGCGGCCTCTCCCATCGTGCGGACGTGGTCCAGCAGGTCGCGCCCCGCCTCGGACAGCGTCAGCCCCCGGACGCTGCGTTCCACGAGGGTCACGCCAAGTGCCTCCTCAAGGCAGCCGATCTGACGGCCGACAGTTGGCTGGGTGGTCTTCAGCACGCGCGCCGCACCGCTGAATGAGCCCTCCTCCGCCGCTGCGAGGAAGGCGCGCACCTGGTTCCAGTCGAAGGAGATGGCCTGCCAGTTCATACAATGGCGTATAGCAGATGGACAAATTTCGGCAATCGACCAATCACAGATGAATGGCGATACCGTTCGTAATACCGGGACCTAACCAGTTTGGACACGTGTTCCCGCACACCCGCAAACAAGAGCTTGGACGGATCGATTGATGGCCACTCAACTTTTCTGGGACCGCATGGCGCCCAAATACGCCCGCAAACCGGTGGACGATCCCGACGCCTACGAAGAAAAGCTCGCGCTTGTCGCATCAATGCTCAAGCCCAGTGACCGCGTGCTCGAGATCGGCTGCGGCACCGGGACCACCGCCCTTCGCCTTGCCCCCAAGGTGACCCAATACACCGCGACCGATGGCTCGCGTGGCATGATCGGGATCGCAAATGCCAAACTCGACCCTGGCGCGCCAGCGAATGTCACGTTTCATCAAGCGGATGCGGCCGATCAGATTGTCGGGGCGCCCTTCGACGCGGTCTGCGCCTTCAGCCTGTTGCACCTTGTGGAGGACGTGCCGGGTGTAGTCGCGAACGTCTACGGTCAGTTGAGGCCGGGCGGCCTGTTCCTGTCCAAGACAGTGTGCGCGAAGGCCGCCGCTTGGCCTATCCGAGCCCTGATCCCTGTGCTGACCACACTCCGCATCGCACCGCGCGTGACGCCGCTGAGCGAGGCGGACCTTGTCCGATTTCTTGAGGACGCAGGCTTCACGGTCGAGCGCGCGATGCATCTCGGCAAGAAGCGCATGAGCCCTATCATCGTCGCGCGCAAGCCCGCCTGACACAGTCCGAGCCGCTCTCCTGAAAGATAGAAGAATGAACTGCATCAGCCGTCGCGACTGGGGTTTCCTTGCCCTGATCTCCCTTTACTCCTTTATCCCGGCCGTATTCGGACTGCTGCGGATTCCCGAACTTCTCGGCGGTCCTCCGATCATACCGCCAAACCCGCGTGCGGTGATCGACCCGATGCCGATTGCCCTGCATATCCTCGGCAGTTCGGTCTTCTGCCTCGCGGGCGCTCTGCAGTTCCTGCCGAGCCTGCGGCGCCACCACCCCGTCCTGCATAGGACACTCGGGCGGATCGTGGCGGCAGCGGGATGCGTCAGTGCGCTCACCGGTCTATGGATGACCCTGTCCTACACATTTCCAGAAGCTCTCCAGGGACCGCTGCTCTACTGGACACGGGTTACGCTTAGCCTCGCGATGGTCGCCTTTATCGCTTGGGCCATCGTCGCGATCCGATCAAGGCAACTCGCCAAGCATCGCGCGGCGATGCTGCGCGCCTACGCGATCGGCCAAGGGGCTTCAACGCAGACCGCACTTGGCTTGATCGTGATGGCGCTCTTTGACTCCGAGCCGCTGGGGTTCTCCAGAGACATCCTGATGGTCGGGGCATGGGTCCTCAACCTTATGGTTGTGGAACTGCTGATCCACCGCGTCTTCGCGACGCGCACATCAAGTGCCGTGATCTCAAGCCGGTCGTGACCCCCGGCTTGATACCAGCAATCTCCAGAAACAACGAAAGAAGACACCGAAATGAGACAGCTCGATCCCCATATTCTTTTGTCGACCTTATGGTTGTTCATCCTGCTCAACATCATCTTTCGAGACATTCACCAGTTTGTCCTCGCGTCCCACCTCGAGATGCTGCTGACCGGTTACTACAACGGCATGGAAATCACGGAAGAACTGATGCTTCTGGGAGGTGTCCTCGTCCAAGTTCCTATCGCAATGGTGCTCTTTTCGCTTCTGCTGCCCCGCAGGATCGGCCGCCCTGTCACTCTCCTTGCAGCGATGATCACGATGGGGACGCTCCTCTCCTCTGCGCCGACTGACCTGGACGACACGTTTCACCTCGTCATCGAGCTCGCGGCCCTCGCCGCAATTTTATGGACCGCCTGGACGTGGACCGATCAGGAACGTGCCGCGGCTCAGGCCGGCAACCAACACCTGTAAGCGTCTGTGTTCGTGTCACGACACTTCCGAAAGCGTGGAAATTCATATGTTTGCACAGAAGCCCATGCGCGATCGCGTCGATCAATACGAGAGGCTGGCGCCGCGCTATGACAGGCTGCATCATCGCTGGCTGCGATACGCGGGCGGCGAGGCGCAGGCTGCGTTGGAAGCCTTGGTGCGTGCGCTCGCAACGCCGAATTCGAAACTGCTGGATGCGGGCTGCGGCACCGGCAAACTGGCACGTACTTTGATTGCCGAGGGCATGCCGCCGCATCTGATGACCCTGCTCGACCCGTCTGCAGCCATGCTTGCGCGCTGCGCCGACATTCCTGTGCCAAAGATACAAGGAAGACTGGAGGCGCTGCCGTTCGGCGATGGTGCGTTCGATCTTGTGACCTGTGTCTGGGCGCTGGAAACCGTACCCGATCCTTATCTGGCATTGACTGAGCTTTGCAGGGTCGTTCGACCAGGGGGCGCGCTGTGCCTCGCGTTTTGCGCGGATGAGCCTGCCCGTGGTTTGTCAGACTGCCTGATGCGCAAGGCGCTCTTGTTTCGCGGTACTGGCCGGTTTCTGTCCCGCTCTCGCCTGATGCGGGCCATCGAGAGTTTCGATCGATTTGAAGTGCGCGCAATTCCGAGCCACGGTCCGGCCTCAACCGTGCTTGCAAGGCGGACGGGCGCTCTGATCGAAGCGCCTTCAAAGCCAAAAGTTGAGCCCCAAAAGCAACGACGTGGCCGGGTTGGTGTGTATCATGGCGCAGTCCAAGATCACACGATCGAAGAGACTGGCAAAAAAATGGAACAACCCAAGATATCGCGATCCGACGGCCACAAACAACACCATTTGCAGCGCGAAAAGAAAGCATGATCGGATACTTTACTGTTGGAACAGATACCCCCGAGGCTGCGCTGAAATTCTACGACACTTTGTTTTCGAATGTTCGCGAAGATCGGCTTTGGAAGTATGAACGAATGGAGGCATGAGCCGGACGCCTTCGGCATCGGGAGGCGTATCACTTCGAAGGCCATCGATTTCGAGATTGCTGATAAGCGTATCTCATACCTGACATTCCTCCTGCTGCCGTCTCGAAGAAATCTCGAGACGCTCGAAAGACTTGGCGCGCTCGCGGTCGGTGAGATCGAGTAAGACCGGGACACATTCCTGAAGTATCGCCTCGAGACTGAATGACCGCTACTTCCCGCACAGCCAGACTTCATGATGCGCCCAATGAAGACCGCTTTCGATTCGAAATCCGAGCGTGACGAACTTGGAGGCAGTAATTCTGCGACCGTGGAGAGTGCTCATGGACGCCGAACCAAAGACGTGCGCTCACGGACCGAACTTCCCACGACGGAGCACGAAATCACGCGATCGAAACATGAACATCAGCCGCACACGATGCCCTTCAACCTATTGAATTCTTATCGAAATCGCCACCATCCATCATGGGCGCAGTAAACAGCCGCGCGGCCTCGGCGGCTGCGTTTGAAGGCATTCAACGATCTCCTTGGTTCCGCCAGAACTTAGGATGGAACAATGATGCACACCATATGCACACGAAAGACGCACCGCCACCCTGCCCCGTGTGAAGACAGGCAATTGGCTGTTTTTGGGTGGGTCCAAGGCTGACACCAACCCCGAAACTCAAACTGTTCACGACCCACGGGTGTCTTTTCCAATGCTTAATCTGGTTGGGGTCCACATCAAACTGCGTTGCCAACTCGCTCATCGTTCTGTCGCCCTTCTACGCCGCCAGCGCGACTTTTGCCTTAAATGCTGGGCTGTGGTTCCGTCTTGGTCGTCTTGCCATGCTCGCTCCTTCGTCCCGGCACGCTGCCGGATCAGGAGCGGAAAATCCACCTAGCCAACTGTTCAGATTTCTCGGGCCACCTCTGGCGAGCGCTTGCCACGCATTTGCTAGTGCTCCAAATAGTCGCCCAAAACAGTCGAATCTCAAGCTGAGCAACATGCCGAAAGATGTACGTTTGGTATGCGGTGTCGATGAACGTCGGCCACGGGGACTATGGTTTCCTGAAGCGCAGTTCAATTCTCGAGAGATGCAAGCGCTAAGGTCAAGCGGATCAATGTGCCTTTACGGCTGGGAGCGCAGCGGACAAAGCGCAATTTCAAACAAGGCACTATCCTTCGATTTTGGCTTCCAAAGTCCTGTGTGCGTGTCTTTGGAAACAACTGCAGAGAGGCCGGGTCTTCTGAGGGCTTCACACTTGATTGTGCCATAATGGGGCAAATCACGCAAAAAGCCTTATGTGAGTGACTTGCCGACAACGTCGATGCGTGGAGAGGTACTGCGGAAATCGCTTGGAGCGTCATGTGTCAGACCCCAGACATATCGCCTTTTTGGGAACTTCTCGGTCCGGTTTGGGGCATTTGCGGCGCATTGCCAATATTGCGAGGCAGGTGGCCAAACGCGCTCCTTCTGCCAGACTGAGCCTGCTCACCAACTCGGAACCGGCCGCCCTGAGCCGAGCGGATGTTGCATGCTTTGCGCAGATAATCGTGTGTGAGAAATCGGACATGAGCACCGTTCTGGCGAAGATGGGTGTCACTTTGGCGGTTGTCGACACGATGGTTTTGCCCGGCATCGGCGTTTATCATGGCCGATCCGTTTTGATACTGCGCGAAACGCCGCCGGACCGGTTGGGCCTGTTTCGGCGCGACGATGGCCGGGCTTGGGACTGCGTGATTGTTCCAAACAGGGCCGAGGATTGGATGCCGCGACTTGCGCCGGATTTCGCAAGGAGGGTTGTGGCGGCGGGATGGATCCTGCGGCGCACCGGAGTTCGGTGGCCACAGGAAGAGAGCGCAGGGATCGTTGTTGCCACCGGCGGCGGCGGCACGCAGGAGACGCGCGCGGACCTTTTCCCTCTCCTGTCAGAGCTGCTTGCAAAAGCAAAGGCGGGCAGCCGAACGGGGTTTTCCATCCGACAGGCGCTTGGGCCTCGGGCGGAAGGCGAGGCACTGGAAGGGATCGACGGCGTTTTCGATCCGGGAGCGAACCTGAACGACGTTTTTCGCCGGGCGGATCTGGTGATCTCGACGGCAGGCTATAATTCGGTGCTGGAACTGGCGAGCACGGACACGCCAGCCATGATCGTGCCGATCCCGCGCAGTCTTGATGACCAAACCGCAAGGGTTCGGCTTTGGGGGCCGCAGCTTGGGTTTGGTCTGTTACCGGGGTTTATCGAGGTGGGGGCAACGTGGCTGGCCGATCAAGCGGACCGGCCACGCAGGCGCGCACCTGTCGATCTGGGACCCGACGGAGCGGAACGAGCCGCCGAAATCCTTCTGGATATGTTTTGCCCGGTTTCGTGAAACACTACCAAAGCGCGTCCCGCGCAACGGAGGCGTTGCGCAGGACGAATGTGCTGCGGGCGCAATCCGTGCAGACACCTGCGGCCAGACCGGGGCCTACACGATCCGCGCTGGACTTCGATAGGGTCGAGGGCCAAAGCGGACGCGACCTGATAGGTCGGAACTCGGCGCCGCTCCTACGCTCTGTTGTGACGCTGCATCGGGCCGTCGTAACCGACCTCCCGCCCTACGATCCGCTGCTGCGAATCCGCCCACGGCTGGCCCTATCCGATACGCCGCTTATGCGAGAGATCGCCAACGGGCAGGTTCCGCAAGGACGCGCGGTGCTGCACGGAGACCTGCATGTCGGGCAGTTCATCGTCACATCCACGGGCACCGTCTGGCTGGTTGACCTGGATGATCTGGCTCTGGGTCCGCCGGAAGCAGACCTTGCCAATTTCGCGGCGCATCTTGCGACCACGGAGTCGACGCTGAGCATTGCGGAATGGGCGCGCAAGGTCTGCGATGATTGGGACAGGCTCGGCCAGCGTGCGGACCGGCGGGTCTTCACACGCTATCTGCACCTGGCGTTACTGCGCAGGCATCTGAAACTGCGCGAGACGGGTCGCCCGGATTTCAAGATGCCGTTCCTCGACTACTTGCGGGAAAGTTCCAGCTTTTCCATGCGGTAGCGCAACGTGTCGCGTGTGATCCCGAGCAGTTCGGCGGAACGCGAAACATTCCCGCCCGTGCGCGCAAGAGCCTTTGAGATGGCGCCTTTTTCCAACTCCGTCAGGGTAGTTATGTCGCTGGTATTGGTGGCGGCGATAGCGCGGATATCCGCAGCGTCGATCCGCCCTTCCTTTTGGAGAAGCATGGCGCGGTCAATGCAGTTGCGCAATTCCGCGATGTTGCCGGGCCAGTCGTGTTCAAGCAGTTTGGCGCGCGCGGCGGCGGTGAAACGTGGGCGGGCTTGCGCGGTTTCTCGCGCTTTGAGCCGGGCGAAATAGTCGGCGATGGGAAGAACATCCGCCGCTCGATCCGACAAAGGCGGCACGTCGATCCATCCGACCTGAATGCGATATAGCAACTCGGGCGGGAAATCCTGGCCGGGCAGAAGATGTTTGATCGAGGTGGCTATCAGCGCGGGTGGGGTTGCATCCCTTTGCAGCATTTGCAGCAATCGCGCTTGGGCTTGGCCGTTCAGATCCGAGACGTGCCGCAATAACAGGGTTCCGCCAAGGGCCTCTGTGTATCCGGCTTCGAGGTCGGCAATTTCACAGAACGAGCAATCGAGCACGCTAAGCGGCGTGCCCGGCGCCGCTGTTTCATGCAAGGCAAGTGCGGTCTGTGCCTTGCCGCTGCCCTCGGGACCCATGATGAGAATTCCGGGGCGGGTCGGAGACGATTTGCCCAGCGTCCGGATCGTGGCGCGCAAGCTGTTCGTTGCCGACGATCGCCCGATGATCCGGTCCGCGCCGGTCCGGTCGAGACCTCCCTGCATCTCGTCCAGCATCAATTCGTTTGCGATCGCCGCGATCGATGCCATCGGTGTCGGTTTTACCAGAAAATCTCTCGCACCGGCTTTCATGGCACGGACGGCCAAGTTGACATCGCCGTGTCCCGTCATCATGACAACCTGGGTCGCACCATGTTTCTGGCCGATCCAGCGCAACAGGTCAATTCCGTCATCTTCGTTCAGCTTGTAATCGAGGATCGCAAGCCGCGGCGCTGCTTCGTCGAACTGCGCCTTGGCCGTGGCAGCATCAACCGCAAACCGGGCGGAATAGCCGCGTCTTTCGAGAAAGCTCACGATCGAACGGGCAAGGACAATTTCATCTTCTATGACAAGGATATCGCTCATGGTTTCAGGCCTTTGCGGGCAGCGTCAGCGTCACGGAAACCCCGCTCTCGGGGCGGTTCTTGAGATCGAGCGTGCCACCGAGACGCTCCGCAATGCGGCGCCCCAGCGCCAGGCCCACACCGAGGCCGGATGACTTGCTCGACTGGAACGGCACGAACAGCCTTTCCAGTTGTTCCGTCGACAAGCCGGGACCAGTGTCCTCCACTTCGATGGCAATGCGCCCTCCCGGTGCGGGATGCCACCTGACAGTCAGAAGGCCACCGGATTTCATGGCCTCAATCGCGTTGGACAGGATCGTATTGAGAACCTGCTCAACCTCCGAGGACGCGGCGGCGGCAACCGGACTTCCCGCGCTTTGCTGTACCTCGACGCGGATGCCCCGTTTTGCCAACTGACCGGAAAAACCCCGAATGCAATCCTGAATGATCATGTCCACATGCGCCGTATCGGCGGCAAGCTCGGGCTTGTCTCTGGTGCGGGTCAGGAACGACCGGATCCACGCCTCAAGCCGATCGACCTGGTCGGTGATTTCCATCACGGTCTCCCGTGTCTCGCGCGGGATATCATCGTCAGCGGCCAGCTCGGCACAGGATCGGATCGCGGCAAGCGGATTGCGCAACCCATGCGCCACAGCCGAGGCCATTTCCCCGACAACCGCCAGCCTTTCGGTTTCGATCAATCGCTGTTCCTGCCGCTTGAGGATGCGAGCCGCATAGTAGACCACAGACAGCAGCGCCGCGAACAGTACAGCGCCGGAGAGGATCGCACCCACCCAGGCGAGTGTAACGACATGATGAATTGTCGCCAGAAGGCTTTCCGGGGCCTTGTAGACCTCTACCGCGCCAATGATCGCGTCACCGGACTCGGCCCAGATCGGGATGTAGAATTCTATGAACTCATCGACGTGGTCCGGCAGACCGACATGCTCTTCTTTCTCGCCACGGTCGACGACTACGATTTCCGGATGCAGTTCACCACGCAGCGCCGTTTCGAGTTCTTCGTTGCCTTCAAAGGTCTGGCCGATCAGTTCCCTGTCACTCGACCAGAGGATTTCGCCATTGGCCGCGTAAACATTGGCACGGAAGACATCCGGCAGGCTCGAGACGTGAATGAAGAACTCTTCGGTTTCAGGGTCGTCAGTCAACTCAGATGCAGGTGTCATGGTAAAGGACCGGGGATCCCGTTCCTCGACACGCACAATGGAATTCAGAAATTCCATCGAAACGACCGCGTCCCGCATCATCATGTTCGTGGTCATGTAGCTCGCCAGGTACTGGCTCAGCAGAACGGTCGTTGTGAAGATCGCCAGAAAACTGGCGACCACAAAGATGCCCAGAACCTTTACGTAATGCGGAGAGTCACGCAGCGAGAGTAGTGTCTGCACGTTCCGAGTCCTCTTGAAATCACCCATTCGTCCCTTCACGCTCCTTCCTTGTCGGATATTGCGCAATCAACTCAGGATTAGGGGGGCGATTTTGGGGTATTTGCCCCAAAAGTTTATGCGACTTCCCCCAATCACCTCAGCCGTCCGCATCATCGCGAGCGGGGCTTTCTGCCAGTCTTGTCCTGTGTTCAAAAAGCGAGGCTGCCGACATGACCAGACAACCCAAGGTGACAAAGGCCGTCTTCCCCGTGGCCGGGTTGGGCACGCGATTCCTTCCGGCGACCAAGTCCGTCCCAAAGGAGTTGTTGCCGCTGGTGGATCGTCCCCTGATCCAGTATGCGATTGATGAAGCACGGGCTGCGGGCATTGAAGAGTTCATCTTCGTGACCGCACGCGGAAAGTCCGCGCTGGAGGACTACCTCGACCACGCCCCGCAACTCAGTGCGACCTTGCGGCTTGGAAACAAGACGAGCTTGCTGGCCGAGTTAGAACGCACGCGGATGCCGACCGGCGCGGTTGCCTATGCGCGCCAGGACGAACCGCGCGGTCTTGGTCATGCGGTCTGGTGTGCGCGGCACTTGATCGGGAACACCGCCTTCGCCGTGATCTTGCCCGATGACGTGATCGCAGGACCGACACCCTGTTTGCAGCAGATGGTCGAGGCTTATGCCGAGTGCGGCGGCAACCTGGTGGCAGCGATGGAAGTGGCACCGGATATGGTCGGCTCCTATGGCATTCTTGATGCCGAGTTTGGGCAGGGCCGCCTTGGCGCAGTCAAAGGCATGCTCGAAAAGCCCAGTCCAGAAAACGCGCCGTCCAACCTTGCGGTGGTGGGTCGATACATTCTCGACCCCGCGGTGCTCGATCATTTGTCGCAGCAAAGCATCGGTGCGGGTGGAGAAATCCAACTCACCGACGCCATCGTAGCCGAGATCGGGCGTAGCAGCGTTTATGGATACCGCTTTGACGGGCGGCGCTATGACTGCGGATCGAAAGCCGGCTACCTGCGCGCGATGGTTGCCTTTGCCTTGGAGCGGCCAGATCTGCGCGATGACTTCGAAGCGTGCCTTGCGAGTGTCGTCCAACCGCAGGTCGCGGCCCAATAGGCATGAGATTGGGTGAAATGCCCCAATTTCCATGGCGGTGCTGCCCCAGTTTCTACGGGGAAGGATCTGCGCATCGCACATCCCTCCGACCATAATGGGATCCATTGAAACGAGGCCGTTCAGATGCAAATCCTGCTGATCGAAGACGAAACGCTCCTTGCGCGCAACATAACCCGGGCTTTGCAGCGCACAGGCGCCGTCGTCCGGCATGCCGGTTCCGCATGTGACGCCCGTTCGGCGCTCTTGGACGGTGGGTACGACCTTGTGATCGCCGATATCTCGCTGGGCGACGGAGACGGTCTGGACTTGCTTGGAGAAGCCGCGCCGATCTTGTCCCAGATACCAGTCATCGTGATGACTGGGCAGGATAGCGTGCGCAACCGGGCCCGCGCCGAAGGTCTGTCCGTGGCCGCCTTCCTGTCGAAACCCTTTGCGCTGTCCAGGCTTGTCGAACTGGTGTCGGCCCTCTTGCGAACGGGTGCCGGAACCTGGGCCGGAGGCGAAACGCGCAAACAGGGGTCATCCGTTGTGATGTATTCGCATGACACGATCGGCCTTGGCCATATGCGCCGCAACTCTGCCATCGCGCGCGAGCTGGTGGCGCGGGTCCCGGACATCTCCGTTCTGATGCTTGTCGGCTGCCCGGCGGGCATGGTGTTTGAACCGCATCCGGGCATCGACTATGTCAAGCTGCCCTCTCTGTCCAAACTGGGGCGCGGTGCCTATCAGGCCGGGTCGCTTCGGATCGATGCTCAAACAACCCGCGACATGCGGATGCGCATCATCGAGGGTGTCATCAACTCGATCCGGCCCGATGTCTTTCTGGTGGACCATGAGCCCTCGGGCGCCATGGACGAACTGGTTTCGGTGCTCGAAACCCTCCGCGCTCGCCCGAACGTGCAGACGGTCTTGGGGTTGCGCGACATCCTCGACGAACCTGCCCGCACCCGGGCGTTGTGGTCCGATCGAGGAATCGAGCAGCTTGTCGCCTCGGCCTACGATCACATTCTCGTTTACGGCGACGACCGCTTTTTCCCGAGCGTCGAGTCCTATGGCTTGTCCGCCCTGAGACCGGGAAATGTCAGCACCTGCGGGATCGTGACGGCGGTTCGGCCACGGCGTCGCCTTATCCCGCCTGAAACGCCGAAACGCGTTCTCGTATCTGGCGGGGGCGGACGGGATGCCTTCCCCATGATTTCCTCAGCGATCGCCGGCATCGGCATTTTACCGGAACAGAAACGCCCCGCAATGACAGTCATCACCGGCCCCTTGATGGACCAAGAACTACAAAACGAGGCCATTCGGCTGGGGTCAAGGTTTGGTGTCGAGGTTCTGAAGGCCGTGACCGACCTGCCCTCCTTGATGGCCCAATCGGACATGTTGATTACCATGACTGGCTACAATTCCATCAACGAAGCCCTGGCCCTCGGATGCCCGATTGTCACGGTGCCCCGGCTGGGTCCATCGGCGGAGCAGCGCCTTCGGGCCGAAGCGCTGGAACGAGCCGGACTTGCCCATTACCTGCGCCGCGAAGATCTGAGCGCGGAAAGCATCGCACGGCTGCTTGTATCCGCCCCCGTGGTGCCGCAAGCGGCACGACCGAACATGGACGGCGTGCGCAACGCGGCGCGGCTGATCGCGTCGATGTGCGCTACCGAAACGTCTCAAAAGATGGAGTGGGCTCATGCCTGACGCACCGATCGCTTACGTTCTCAAGCGTTTTCCGCGCTTCAGCGAAACCTTCATTCTGAACGAGCTTCTGGCCCATGAGGCCGCCGGGGCAAAGACGCGGGTTTATTCCCTTTTGGCCCCGCCCGAGGAGCCGCGCCATGCGCGACTTGCCGATCTGAAGGCCGAGGTGATGATCCTGAAAGAACACGGTTCAGGCGCCGATGGTGTTGTGCAATCGGCCGACGCGGCACTCTTTTCCGGCAAAAGCCCGCAAGAAATTGGTGCGTTGCAGCGCAAGGCCGCAGCAATTGCGGCGGACGCGCGGACACGCGGAATTTCCCATCTCCATGCACATTTCGGATCGGACACCACCACGGTCGCCTGCCTGGCGGCGCGGGCGATTGGCGGAACCTATTCCTTTACCGCCCATGCGAAGGACATCTACCACACCTATGTCTCGCCCGAGGCAGATGCCGAGATGCGCCGCGTCAAGCTGCGCGAGGCGGCCTTCGTGGCCACGGTATCGGACTACAATGCTCGCCACCTGTCGGATCTCTGCCCCGAGGCACGGATCACCCGGCTTTATAACGGGATCGACCTGGCCGCGTTCCAGCCGGTCGATCAGGCCACCCAGCAGCAGGGACAACTGATCGCCGTCGGGCGCATGGTTGCCAAGAAGGGATTTGACGTGCTTCTGGACGCCTGCGCGTTGCTGAAGGCGCGCAATGTGCCGGTTTCGATGTCCCTTGTCGGGTCGGGTCCCCTTGGTGAAACCCTGCGCGCAAAACGGGCGGCTTTGGGGCTGGAACACGTGGTATCGATGGATGGCCCGCTTCCGCAAGAGGCGCTGATCCAGAAAATGGGCACCGCGCAGGCGGCTGTCCTGCCATGCGTGGTCACGGAAAGCGGTGATCGCGACGGGCTGCCCACCGTTCTGCTCGAAGCGATGGCCCGGGGTCTGCCGGTGGTCACGACAACCGTTTCAGGTGGTCCGGAGATTGTCAGGGACGGGTTGACCGGGCGCCTGTGCGCACCGGGCGATGCAACGTCGCTGGCAGACGCGCTGGAGGACGTCCTGGCCGTGCCCGACCGGGCGCGCCTGATGGGACAGGCAGGCAGACGCTGGGCGGAGGAGCTCTTCGACCTGACGACCAATGCGGGACGGCTGCGCAAGCTGATCCGCGACCCTGCTCGCGCGACACAAGAGGCGGCATGATGCGAATAGCGTATGTCACAGCCGATCGCGGCATCCCGGTCTTTGGTGAAAAAGGGGCCTCGATCCACATTCAGGAGATGATGCACGCCTTCGCGAAATTGGGACACGAGGTTCGAGCCGTGGTGGCGAAACGCGGAGAGGCGGCAGGCACCTCCCTCTATGTCGAAGAGGTTAAGACTTTGCTCGCCGGAAACACGCGCGCCGAAAAAGAGCGCGCTGCCATGGCGCAGGCCGACACGATTGAGGACCGGCTTTGTTCGCTTCACCGGGAGTGGCCGTTTGATCTGATCTACGAACGCTATTCGCTGTGGTCTGCCGCAGGATGCAGAGCCGCGCGCAGATTGGGCGTGCCAGTGGTGACCGAGGTCAACGCGCCCCTCGTGCTGGAACAGGCAGCCTTCAGGTCGCTTGTCTGCGAAGAGGACGCCCGCGCGATAGAGGCGGAGGTGCTGCGCACGTCGACGGCCCTTGCCGCTGTGTCGCGCCAGATGGCGGCATACCTGACGGATGCCGGGACTGATCCGGCCCGGATCCATGTGATCGGCAATGCGGTCGACACCGCCCATTTCCGTACCAAGACACCCGTGGCGCAGCTGCCAACGATTCCCCGCGACGCGTTTGTCGTTGGCTTCACTGGATCGCTGAAAATGTGGCACGGGGTCGATACGCTGTTGGCGGCCTTTCGCGCATTTCGGGCGGGCGAGCCCCGCGCTCACTTGTTGGTTTGCGGGGACGGTCCCAAGCGCGGATGGATCGAAGGTTTTGTGGCCGGAGCGGGCCTTGAGGACGCGGTGACGATGGCGGGCTGGGTCGATCATGCGGACCTGCCCGGGCTGATCGCACGGATGGACGTGGCGACCGCCCCCTACCCCGCGTCCGACGATCACTATTTCTCGCCACTGAAGCTCTATGAGTACCTCGCCATGGGGCGACCCGTTTTGGCCAGTGATATAGGACAGACGGCAGAACTTTTGACCGGATCGAAGGCCGCCATGCTTCTGCCCCCCGGAAATGCGGAGGCACTGGCAAATGCGCTCCGGGCTCTATGCGACGACCCGGCGCTGCGGGCCCGAATGTCCGCTGCGGCCGCGGCAGAGGGCGCGCGTCACGACTGGACCGAGAATGCGGCCCAAGTGGTGAAGATCGCGACCCGCGAAGAGGCCATGGCATGAGCCGGGACCGCACAATCGAGGTTGGCGCCCTGCGCCGCCTGTTCCGCCGCATGGGGCCGCACCTGAAGGATCATCGCCGCAAGCTGGCACTTGGCTTTCTCGCAATGATCGGCGTGGCACTGGCCGAGATCATGCGCCCGTGGCCCATCAAGATCGTCTTTGATGGCATTCTGATCCCTCAGCAAAATCCCGATGCGGTGACCGGCTGGCTGATAACGGTCTTCGGCAATGGTGATGCCTTGCTGGGCGCTATGGCAGCGACCATTCTCGGCATCGCCTTGCTGGGCGGTGCGATGGGATTTGCACACGCTTACCTGATCGCGGCCGTGGGGCAGAAGGTCGTGGCACAGATCCGACTGGACCTCTACCGCCACGTCCACCGTCTGTCGCATTCCTTTCATGACACTGCCTCGTCGGGCGACATCATTGCGCGTCTGACCGGCGATGTAAGGATGATGCGCGATCTCCTGATCGATGCGGTGGTGTTCTTTGCCGCGCGCAGTCTCGTGATCGTGCTGACCATCGGCGTCATGCTCTGGATGGACTGGCGTTTGACCCTCTCCGCCCTGACGATCCTTCCTGCACTTTGGCTGGTCGCGCGCTATTTCGGCAGTCGCATCAAGGGTGCTGCCCGCAAACAGCGGCGCAAGGAAGGCAAGATCGCCGTTGTCATGACTGAAGGCATTTCGTCGATCAATGTCGTCAAGGGCTTCGCCCGCGAGGCCTATGAAGAAGAACGTTTCGCCAAGCAGAACAACTCCTCCGCTGAGGCAGGCGTCGTCACAACCCGTCTTGCGGCGAACATGGACCGGGTAACGCAAGTGCTGCTGGCCCTGGGCACGGCGGTCGTGGTCTGGTTTGGCGTCACGCAGGTTCGGGCTGGCGCGATCAGTCCGGGAGATCTTCTGGTGTTCACCTCCTACCTGTCATCGCTCTACAAACCGATCCGCAAGATGGCCTCAATGACGGCCCGCGTGGCGAAAGCCACGGCCAGCGGAGAACGCCTTCTGGAAATCTTCGATCTGGAGCCGGATGTGGCGGAACATCCCGGCTCGACGGCACTGGATCAGCGGGCTTATGGCTGGGTCCTGTTCGACGGTGTCGGCTTTTCATATGCGGATGGCGTACCGGTGCTCGATCAGGTCGACCTCGAACTCCTTCCCGGAGAGGTGACCGCATTGGTCGGGCCAAGCGGCGCGGGCAAATCGACGATCGGGCGGCTTCTAATGCGATTCTATGATCCCGATGGAGGTCAGGTGTATATCGACGGCTGGGATATTCGTAACCTCACACTGGATTCCCTGCGAAGCAATATCGCCGTGGTGCTTCAGGACAGCGTCCTGTTCGGTACGAGTGTTCGGGACAACATCGCGTATGGTCGGCTCGATGCCACTGATGAGGAGATCGTCGCCGCAGCAAAGGCCGCCGAAGCGGACAGCTTCATCCGGGCGCTGCCAGACGGATACGACACGGTTCTGGGAGAACGGGGCGAAACACTCTCTGGCGGACAACGCCAACGCATCGCGATCGCCCGCGCCATTTTGCGGGATGCGCCGATCCTGATCCTCGACGAGCCGCTGACCGGGTTGGACCCGGCAACAGCGAAAAGCCTTCTCGCCAGCTTACGGCGGGCGGCTGCAGGACGCACCACGCTTCTGGTTGCCCATGATGATCTGACGCTGTCTCTGGCGGACCATGTCTACCGCGTCGAGAACACCAAGCTGGTGGAGATCGTTGCCGGTGGTAGGAGCCTGTCCGCATGACAACAACGACTGACACGATGCCGTCATTTCTTGACGCGTGGCAGAACCCGCGCACCTTCGATGCGGTCTGTCATGTCTTGCAACGACGGCCCCGGCGCCTCGTACTGGAACGGACGCATTTTCCCGGCAACCGACCCGTGCAGTTGGTGCTTCGGGCCGACATGGCAGATGGAAGCTTCAAAACCCTGTTTGCCGAGCATTGCCCGCACGATACCCGTGCTCATGCGGATCAGGCCCGCGCAAGCCTTTTCAAGAGCCGCAATGGGCAAAGGTCGGGCCTTGATGATCGCGCGATCCATGTCGTTGACGGCTCTGGCCTGATCCTAAGGCGGCCGGGGCTGGATGAGCGCCTTCCCGGGTTGCGCTTGCTTCATGATCCAAGCTTTGCGCGTGAGCGGTTCCAAAATCTAATCGGGCGGGATCCTGGGCGCTTCGACGTCGAACTGGTGGCGCACCGGTTGGGCAAGCGCGCGGTCTTGCGGGCGACGTTGCCGGACAGGACATTCTATGTTCGGCTTCGCGTGATCAAAAGCAATGATGGACAGGACCGTCTTCTCCGACATCGAACGCTCTGGAACAATCTTGGGGACCAGCCCGACTTGCGCATTCCCGAACCGTTGGGGTCCATGCCAGAGATCGGTGCCTCTTTCTTCGGGGTTCTTCCAGGCGTGATGCCCGAATTTCATTCGGCGCACAGCGCCGCCACCGCACGTGCCATCTCAAACCTTCAAGGTTTGGCGCTTGATGGATTACCCGTCCATACCGGGGGGGATGAGGCGGCGATCCTTTTGGAATGGCTGGCGCGGTGCTACCGCTGGAAACCCCAATTGGCGGATCATTTGGCAGAACCGGTGGCCGAGGTCAGTGCCGCTCTCGCGCGCAACGATACGCCCCGACGCCCCTGCCACCGGGACCTTCATGAGAAGCAGATCCTGATATCCGGCGGAGTGGCGGGCCTTCTGGATTTCGACACCTTGTGCCTGTCGGACCCGGCTCTGGATGCGGGCAACCTGCTGGCGCACTTTTTCCTTTCCGGGATCAATGAAGGTCCGCTTCGGTCACAACTGAAGGCACGCGGGATCGCCCTTTGGCGCCGAGCAACGCTTTTGCGACTTGCGATGATCTACGCCTTTTCCGCAGCGCCGGACGCCGCAGTCGACCGCCTGATCAAGGAGGCCCGCCGCGATGCTCGGGATTAAGGACGCCCACCTTCCGGGCCTTGCCGATCTGACACAAGCGCGCCTTCGGGTGATCACCGGCGCTGACGCAGTTGATATTCTGCGCCTGCGCTATCGCGTCGGCAAACGGGCGATCTTGCATATCGAGACTCACACCGGTGTTACTCGCAACGAGGGCAGCTTATGGTTCTTCAGCGGCGACAAGGCCGGGCGTGTTGCCCGGCGCAACAAGAAGTCCGCGCGGTTCGATCCGCAGACGCAGGCCCTGTTCGAAACGTTTCCAGACGATCACCGAATGCCCCAAATCAGAACGTTTTTGGATGGTTTCGCAGGAATCATCCCAGACCTCACGGGGCATGAGGCAAACGGAAGGCCGCAGCTTCTTCGCTATCGGCCGGGTCTTTCCTGCACATTCCGTTGCCCTTTGCGGGATCATCCGCCCGCTTTTGTGAAACTGGTCAATGACGATGATCCGACGCGTTTGTCTGCATCGAACAGGGTTATGCAACTGGCGCTTGCCGGTTTCGGTATTTCAGTCGCCAGTGCCTTGGGCGTGGATCTTCGGATCGGCGCGATCGCCTATGAGGCAGCCAGAGGCAACCCGCTCGACACGGCGCTGGCACAGGCATCGGACCTTTCCGCGCTGACGCAAGCCATTTCGGGGCTGAGATCGTTCTGGGACGCTCGCATCTTGTCGGAACGGCAGATGGGGCCGGATCAGTTGTTCATGCGCGCGCGAGAAAGCGCGGAGTTCATCACTGCGACGGCCCCGGCCTGCGCGGGCGCAGCGACGGATATCGTGGCGAAGCTTGAAAAGGGAGTGCCAATCTGTGCCCTTCGTCCCATCCACGGGGACATGAAGCTGGAGCATCTGTTCCTCGACGGGCCACGGGTGACGTTGATCGACACCGAAAGCGTATCGATGGGATTGCCTGACTATGATCTCGCGCAGCTTTATGGACGGCTCTGGCAGGCGGAATTTGAAGGCCACCTGTCGCGCCAGGTTGCCGGGGAAGGAAGCGCCATGGTGCGTGCCGCGGCCGGACCGCACTTCGACTGGTGCCTCGGTGTCGTCGCGGTGCGGCTTGCCAAATACTATGCACAGCGCCCGACACCGGGCATGGCGCGCTCGATCATGGCCATTCTGGAGCGATTGCGCTGATGCTCCGTGTCGCCCATGTCCTGAACTCCCCAGGTCGGGGTGGCGTGCCGCGCGTGGTCGATGCGCTGGTGCGCCACACGGATCACGTTCGCGTCGCACCGCATGTGTTCTATCTCAAGGCCGGGGACGGTCCCGACCTGATGTGTGACCTCGACATACCGCGCCGCGCCGCCGCCAGCACCAGCAAGGCAACGGCGATGACGGAGTTGGTCGCGTTCCTCGATCGTCACCAGATCGACCTTCTGCACACCCATTCGTTGCGTCCCAACCTTTATGGCCGCATGGCGGGCGCTGTTCTGCGGCCTTCCGGGCTACGCATCATCGCGCATTACCACAACGATTACAGCGACAAATGGGACACCGAAACGCTCTGCCTCGAACGCAGGCTTGCTGCAATGACCGACGCAGGGATCGCGGTATCCACCGCTGTCGCGGGCCATGTGGCGGAGCGCGTTGGCCTGGTCTGCGACCTTGCGGAAAATGGCATCGACCGAGAACGCGTAACCGGCGGAAACCGTGCCATGGGCCGGAGCGCTTTGGCCGTACCCACCGCTGCGCCGCTTGTCGGACTGGTCGGGCGTGTCTGCCATCAGAAAGGGATAGACACCTTTGTCAAAGCTGCCTTGGACATCGCGAAGGAATTGCCGTCTGCACATTTCGTGGTGATCGGCGACACCGAGGACAAGGCGCTGCTGGCACGCATGACCACCCGCATCGCTGATGCGGATCTTGGCGAGCGCATCCGGTTCCTCGGCCATCGCGAGGACATGGACAACATTCTGGCCGCGCTTGACATTCTTGCCGCTCCGTCCCGGTGGGAAGGTTTCGGGCTGATGCTGGCCGAGGCCATGGCTGCAGGAGTGCCAATCGTTGCAAGCGAGGTCGGCGGCATACCCGACGTTCTTGGCGGTGCGGGCCTGCTGGTTCCGCACGACGATCCGGATGCCCTTGCCCGGGTCATGACATCCTTGCTCGGCGACTCGCAGCGCAGAATAGACATGGCCCGGAGGGGCCGTACCCAGGCAAGCCGGTTCGACTGGTCCCGAACAGCCAGCCGCGTTTGCGCCATCTACGATCGGGTCGCGAAACGGGGATGAAAATTTTCCTGATCCGGCATGGCGAAACCATCACCAGCGGCCAGACCTATGCGGGCCGCAGCAACGTTCCTCTTACGGCCCATGGACACCGGCAAGCTCAGGACATCGCGGACCAATTGGCGTCGGAACCGATCTCCTTCATCCTTACCAGCCCGCTTTCGCGCGCAATCGAAACTGCGCAGCCACTGGCGCGCCAACTTTCCATGACCCCGGTCGAAACGGCAGCACTGATGGAGATCGACTTCGGTGACTACGAAGGGCGCGACAAGTCCGATCTCGGGCTGAGCCTGCGCAAGTGCCATGCCGAAACCCCCATTCCGGGCGGCGAGTGCCTGCGCGATGTCTGGGATCGGGCTGGAGAGGTTGAGCGGCTTGTGACGGGCCGAAACGAGCCAGTCGGCGTGGTGGTCGGCCATTTCTGGATCAACCGCCTGCTCTGGGGACGACTTGGTGGCATGTCCTTCGATGCAGCATGCCGAAACCGCATCTACCGGCCTCGTACGGGGTCCTATATTGCACTCGAACTGCCGCCCACGGCTAGCCAGCGCGAACCCAAGGAGACTTGATCGACGATCAGATGATCGGAGCGATGAGTATCACGTTTGCAGCTGTGCGCTTTGTCGGGCTGGCCAATGCCACCCTGCAAGCACGGAACCATCGAAACCAGCACCGGCAAACTATTGGCTGCAAAAAATGTGTCTTCCTCAAGCATGACACCCGGCGCACTCGAAAGCGCATTGTTTTGCAAATAGTCACCGCGCTCAAGCAGCAACGGACGACACAGTGACGGGCTCGAGAGTTTCCATTCGTTTGGAATCTCGAACGCGCTTACATGCCTGCATCGGTACCGGGCGCTGCGGCGCTGTATATGCCGTCGGGGGGCGCCAGCAGCCTGTGGAAAGACAGGTCAACGAGGCCCGCGAGGCCTCGCGGCGCTCGACATCTGCAAGACATCGTTGCCCCAATTGGTCAGGACGTCAGGTCGTCTCTCCCGGCAGAAAGCTCAGGGGCATGTCGATCCGACCACGTTCCGCATCTGACCGTCCCCCGATACGGTCGAGCATGATCTGTCCCGCTCGCGCACCGATTTCCGCCCGCGGCGAGCGGATCGTTGTCAGGCGCGGCGTTATCCCGTCCCGGATGTCAAGGCCGTTGAACCCCGCCAGGGCAAGGTCATTCGGCACGAGGATTCCGTGAGCGTGGCCATGCATCATTGCCCCAAGCGCCAGGTCGTCGTTGGCAAAGAACACAGCATCAATATTGGGACTGCGCGACATCAGCGTCGCCAGCCCCGCGGCACCGGTTGCAAAGGACGATTGCGCGTCCTCGATCTGATAATCAACCAAGGACAGCCCGTGTTCGGCAAGACGGGCTTCGAACGCGAGGCGGCGCTTGCGTGATCGGGCCGGACGCTCTCCCCAGGCTCCGACATATCCAATCCGGCGATAGCCGCGTTCGACGAAATGATCGGCCATGATGTGCCCGGCGCTCGACATGGAGAACCCGACGCTCGTGTCGATGGGGTCCCCGTCACTGTCCATGACCTCAATCACCGGGCACTGCAGGCCGGACAGGATCTCGGAGGCCCCCGCGCTGTGTTCAAGCCCACTGATGATGACCCCGGAGGGGTTCCAGGACAAGAGATCGCGCAGAATCGCTTCTTCTTCCGCCATGTCGTAGCGCGACATGCCCAGCACCGTGCGCAGCGACGAGCCCTGGAAGGCGGCGTCAATGCCATCGAGAATATCAGGGAAAACGTTGTTCGACATCGACGGCACGATGACGGCGATGAGATCCGAGGATTGGCCGCGTAAAGATCCCGCAATGCGATTTGGGGTATACCCCAGCGCGGTCGCTGCAACCTTCACGCGGACGCGAAGCGATTCAGAAACGTTCGGAGCCTCACGCATTACGCGCGACGCGGAGATCACGCTGACCCCGGCATGGTCCGCAACATCGCGGAGCGTCGGACGTGGCGCCGTCTTTGCCATGGGTTCCTCCCAAGTGGCCTTGCAGCATTAATCTAGGAGATTTTTGAGAGTTTGACAACGTTACCAATTTTATGACAACGTTACCAATAAGGGAAGTTTCATTTTAGGGAGGATATCATGAAAAAACTGAAAACGTCCGCCATCGTGGCTGCCGGGCTTGCGCTGGCCATCGGGGGAGCCGCCCAGGCGCAGGATTTTCCGGAACGCCCGATCAACCTGATCGTGCCGTTTAACGCGGGCGGGGGAACCGACCTGTTGATCCGGGGCTTTGCGCCTCACTTCGCCGAAGCTCTGGATGGCGACGTATTCGTTTCCAACACCGCAGGCGGTGGCGGCACGATTGCGGCGGGTGCCTTGGCCGGTCAGCGGCCCGACGGGTACCAGCTGGGTTATTTCTCGATCACGGTATCCACGATCCAGCCACAGATAAACGACGTGCCCTACGGCCTCGACAGCTGGTCTCCGATCTGTTCTGTCGCTGCATCGCCGACAGTTCTTTTCACGTCCGAAAGCAGCCCCTACACGAGCATCGAAGAGGCCGTTGAAGCAATCCGCGCAGCGCCGGGTACGCTGCTATACGGATCGTCAGGACCCGGTGCCATCACACACCTGACCGCCGTCGCCGCGTTCAAGGGCCTAGGCGTGATCGACGATGTTCGCCACCTTCCCTTCCAGGGTTCGGGGCCTGCGCTTCAGGGCATCGCGGCTGGCACAATCCAGTTCTTTGGAGATACCGAGATTCTGATGCAGGGCGGCGGTTTGCGCCCACTCGTCGTGTTCAACTCTGAACGTCTCGCTTCGATGCCGGACGTGCCGACGGCAACCGAAATTGGCATCGAGCCACCCCTCAACGAACTGTATCTCTGGGGCGGGTTCTTTGCGCCGGCGGGTACGCCGCCCGAGGTTGTCGAGACGCTGTCGAATGCGTGCGGCGAGGCAATTGCCTCAGACGGCTTCCAAGCTTTCGCCGAGAAGACCAACACCGTGCTCAACTACCGCAATGCCGCGGATTTCGATGCATTCTACCGCGCGCAGTACGAGGCGAACGGTGCCATCATCGAAGCAGCCGGGCTCTGACTCTCTCTGCCTGCACCTGGCATCATCGCCGGGTGCAGGTCACATCATTCAGAGGCCCATCTCATGACGCTGAGCTTGAATTCCGAACGCGCTGTTGTCGCGCTGATCCTTTTATTGTTGTCCATCGCGCTGTTTGTCACCGCCAGCCGTTTCCCGGCGTCTGACATGGGATCGGCCTTTGACCCTGGCTTTTTCCCGCGCATCGTTCTGGGGGCCTTGATCGCCCTTGCCGCGCTGAACCTGTTTACAGACCTCAGGTCCGGGACAGGATGGGCGCTCGATGGCTTGCGCTCCGTCCTCCTCATGATGGCACTCCTTGTGGTCTACGTGAAGGTGATGCCCGATCTCGGTTTTTTTGCCGCCTCGGTTGTGCTGTCGGTGGCCTTTCTTCTGCTTCTAGGCGTCCGGTCCACCGTTGGGATTGCGGTTGTCGCGCTTGGTGTGCCTGGCGCGCTGGTCGCGCTGTTCAACCACATTCTGACGATGCCGCTGCCCACTTCGCCGTTGTTCTGGTGGATCTGAGATGCTTGACCTTCTACCGCAGGCCCTTTCCCTGATTTTCACCGTCGAAGGCTTGCTCGTCCTGACCTTTGGCACGATGCTTGGCATCGTTCTCGGGGCGTTACCCGGCATCGGATCGACGGTCGCCGTCGCCATGATCCTGCCGTTCACGCTGACCATGAGCCAGGCGCCCGCCATCCTGCTCTTGCTGGCGATCTATGCCGGGTCGGTCTATGGCGGTTCGATTTCCGCGATCCTGATCAACACTCCGGGCACACCCCAGTCGGCTGCAACCTGCTTTGACGGTTACCCCATGGCACTGCGGGGCGAGGCGGGAAAGGCGCTTGGATGGGCGACGATGGCCTCGGTTGTCGGCGGACTTGCGTCATCCGTGGTTCTGATCCTCGCGGCACCGCAACTGGCGGCATTTGCATTGAATTTCGGGCCGATCGAAACCTTCGCGCTGATCGTGCTTGGCCTGACCTGCATTGTTTCGGTATCGGAGGGTTCGTTGATCAAGGGGTTGATCGCGGGGGTTCTGGGCCTGTTCCTGTCGGTCGTCGGGGGCGATCCGCTGACCGGCGAACCGCGCTTCACATTCGGCAGTTTCCAGCTGATCGCCGGGTTCGACCTGCTGGCCGTTGTCATCGGTGTCTTCGCCCTGTCCGAGGTTCTGCTCCGGGCATCGCAGCGCGACGAAGCAAACGTCGCCTTGATCGATTTCCGCGGCATCGTGCTGCCGAAACTTGGGGAATGGCGTGGCAGGATCGGTGGCCTGCTGAAATCGGTGGCCATCGGCAATGTCATAGGGATCATGCCGGGAACGGGCGCCGCCACGGCAGCCTTCATTAGCTATGCCGAGGCGCGCCGCTCTGCACCCACGCGTGCGAATTTCGGCAAGGGCGAACCCGATGGGCTGATCGCATCTGAATCGGCCAACAATGCCGTCACTGGTGGCGCGCTGGTGCCGACATTGGCGTTGGGGATTCCTGGCGACGCCATCACTGCGGTAATGCTGGCTACGCTGACCCTACACGGCGTCACGCCGGGCATCCGCCTGATGCAGGACAATCCCATTCTGATCGCGGCGATCTTCACCGGCTTTTTTGTGGTCAACCTGATGCTGTTGCCGCTGGGAATGCTGGTCAGCCGCGTCGCGGCCCCGTTATTGCGACTGCGCGAGGCTTACATGCTGGTCGTCATAACACTGCTGTGCACGCTTGGGGTGTTTTTCGTTCGGGGCAACCCGTTCGATCTGCTGGTCATGGCGGCGGCAGGCGTCATTGGGTTCGTGCTGCGGCGTCAGGGTTACCCGATGGCGCCACTGGTGATTGGCATGGTTCTTGGGCCGACCCTTGAGATAAGCCTGCGCCAGGGACTCATCATCACGAACGGCAGCTTCGTTCAGTTCTTCACCCACCACCCTATCGCGGTCGCACTGATCCTCGCTGCGGCGGCAATGCTGCTTTTGCCGCTGGTTCGAGCCATCCGGGCCCGCCAGGGATGAGCGCGGATATCGGCGCGATAGACCTGATGACTTTCGGCGCCGGTCTTCGGGCAACCGGTGCAGTGGCGGGAGTCATTGTCAGGCGCTTGGGGACCGGCGGCAGGACGTTTCCCGTACCGTTTCTGAAAGGGCTCTCGATCCCAATGCATCGAGGGGTGGCAACCGCTTCAGTGCTTGGCATCTGGATCACAGTTCCAGCCGTGGCAAGCTTTGTCTGGTCGGGCTTGTCGGTTCCCGAATTGCGGACGCCGAGGAGAGCCTTCGCATGATCCGGCGGATCAGGACAGCACGGCTGACAGTGAACGTCCGGGTCGAGGGCGAAGGTCCGCACCTTTTGTTTCTGGGTGGATCGAGCTTTGACCTTGGCCTCAAGGCGCCGGTTTTTACCTCGGCGCTTGCAGCGCGCTTTACCATCGCCGCCGCCGATCCGCGCGGGCTTGGCAGGACCGATCAACCCTACGGCCCTTGGTCGATGGAGGACTATGCCCGCGACGCGCTGGCACTGCTCGATGCGCTCGATTGGCCTGAGGCGATGGTTCTCGGTGAAAGCTTCGGCGGCATGGTCGCGCTGCACCTGACTGCGCTGGCACCCGGTCGCGTTACGCGTTTGGCCTTGGCCGTCGCCGCGCCGGGCGGGCCTACTGGGCGATCTTTCCCGATCCACGAGTTCCGCGGCATCGACGACCCGCGTGAACGGGCGGCACAGGTTCTCATGCTGCAGGATCGGCGTTTTGCCGCCCGGCCCGAAGTCCAGAGGGCAACTCTGATCGAGGATCGCATGCGTGCCGAGGCAGCTTTTCTTGCCCATGCCAACAATGCCAACGGCCACGTCAGACTGCTCGAAGCAAGGGCGCGGCACGATGCGGTCAAGCACCTGCCGCACATCGCCGTGCCCAGCCTTGTCCTGAGTGGACGGTTTGACGATCAAAGCCCGCTGGACCTGTCCGAAACGCTTGTGCGACAGTTGCCCAACGCGCGACTGGAGGTCATCGACGGCGGCCATGGTCTATTGTTCAACGAAAACGCCGCCATTGACGCGGTTCTGTCCCATTTCGAGGAGATCCTGACATGACCACTGCAAAGATCGCCGTGATCGGCCTTGGTTCCATGGGCTACGGCATAGCCGCTTCGGCTCTGAAAGGCGGACTGGTGGTGCATGGCTTTGACGTGGCCAAGGACGCGATGGACCGGTTTCGCGCCCAAGGAGGCGCAGCGGGGACGCTGGACACGATCGCCGGCGACCTTGCCGCCGTCATGGTTGTCGTGCTCAACGCCGCGCAGACCGAGGACGTTCTGTTCGGGGCCAAAGGCATCGTCCCCCAGATGCGCCCCGGCAGCGTGGCAATCGCCTGCGCCACCGTCTCGCCCGCTTTCGCGCGCCAGATGGAGGAACGCTGCGCGGAGTTTGGGGTCCACTACCTCGATGCACCGATCTCTGGCGGCGCTCTCAAGGCTGCGTCGGGGTCGCTGACCGTCCTCGCTTCGGGCACTCCCGCCGCGTTTGATGCGGCGGAGCCGATTTTGGCGGTCACGGCGGAAAAGCTCTATCGCCTCGGCGATCACGCCGGTCCCGGATCGGCCATGAAGGCCGTCAACCAGTTGCTGGCTGGCGTACATATCGCAACCATGGCCGAGGCGATGACCTTTGGCATGACGCAAGGCGTGTCGCCCGAGGCGTTCATGGAGGTGATCCCGCAATGCGCGGGGACGTCGTGGATGCTTGAAAACCGAGGGCCGCACATCGTCGAGGGCGACTACACGCCCCGTTCCAGTGTGAACATCTGGCCCAAGGATCTTGGGATCGTTCTGGATATCGCCCGCAGCGCCGGTTTCGGTGCCCCCTTGGCGGCGGCGGCAATGCAACAATTTCTTGCTGCCGCTGGCTCGGGCCTTGGCCAAGAGGATGATGCGGCGGTTGCCAAGGTCTACGCCCGCAACGCCAACCTGAAATTGCCCGGACACACGGGTGGAGGCACCGAATGACGACCCTACTTGGCTGCATCGCTGACGACTTCACCGGGGCAACCGATCTCGCGGGGCTTCTGGCCCGCAGCGGTTTTCCCGTGTCGTTGCGGATTGGCGTACCTGACGCAGTCCCGTCGGCCACAAGCCCTTTCGAGGTGATCGCACTCAAATCCCGCACCGCCCCTGTCGCACAGGCCGTCACTGAAACACGCGCGGCGCTGGCCTGGCTCAAAGCGGCAGGTGCCACGCGTTTCTTCTGGAAATACTGCTCGACCTTCGACAGCACGCCTGATGGGAACATCGGCCCGGTTGCCGAGGCCTTGATGGCTGAACTTGGCACCGATCAGACGGTCTATTGCCCTGCATTTCCGGAAAACGGCCGCACCATCTTCATGGGCACGCTGTTCGTGGGCCAGGAACCGCTTCATGAGAGCCCGATGAAGGACCATCCGCTGACGCCGATGCGCGACAGCAATTTGATGCGTTTGCTGTCCCCTCAGGTTCAGCGACCCGTCGGTCTGATCGATCGTCTTTGTGTGGCAAGAGGCCCAGTCGCCATCCGAGCGGCATTGGCAGACCACCATTCGAAGGGTCACGCCCATATCGTTGTGGACGCGGTCGCAGCCGAAGACATTGAGGCCATCGCGGCGGCTTGCCGTGACATGCCTCTGCTGACCGGTGGGTCCGCGCTGGCCATGCCCCTGCCCGCGCTCTATCAGGCCGACGGTTGGATCGCCGCCGATGCCACGAACGCGACGCGGCCGGACGTCGCGGCGGAAACGATCATCTTGTCGGGCAGTTGCTCTGCAATGACGAACCGCCAAGTGGCGTCCTATCTTGCAACCGGCGCGCCCGCCTTGCGTCTTGACCCGTTGAGATTGGCTGAAGGAGGCACCGCGCCCGCCCTCGACTGGCTTGCCACGCAAGACATGGCGCGGGCGCCGCTGATCTACGCCACCGCTGAACCCGCAAGCGTGAAGACCGCACAGGCCCGTTTGGGGGTGGCCGCTGCGGGAGAGATCGTCGAAACCACGCTTGCCGCCTGCGCCCGCGCCGCGCGCGATGCGGGCGTGGGACGGTTCATCGTCGCCGGCGGTGAAACCTCGGGCGCTGTGACACAGGCTCTGGGCGTCGATCGCCTTGATATTGGCCCAGAGATCGCGCCCGGCGTCCCTTGGACCTTCTGCCGTTCCCAAGGTCGCCATATCGCCCTAACGCTGAAATCCGGCAATTTCGGGCAGCCGGATTTCTTCAGCCAAGCCCGGCAGAGCCTCGAGAACCCATGACACCCGAATCCGCGCTGCGCGAGCAGATCTGCCTTCTTGCAAAATCGTTGTTTGACCGTGGGCTCACAGGAGGCAGCACCGGGAATATCTCGGCGCGAACGCCAGACGGCGGCCTCTTGGTAAGCCCGACCGGCACCAGTTTTGGTCGGCTGGACCCGGGTCGCTTGTCTCGCTTCGACGCGCGAGGGCAGTTGATCGACGGGGACCCGCCGACCAAGGAAATGCCGCTGCACACCGCGTTTTACGAGACGCGCTCGACAGCGGGCGCAGTGGTGCACCTGCATTCCTGCCATTCTGTCGCCTTGTCGATGATGCCCGATGCAAATCCCGACAATTTTCTGCCACCCTTGACACCGTATGCGATCATGAAGCTCGGCAAGGTCAAGCTTCTGCCGTTCTTCCTGCCCGGCGATCCGGCCATGGGCGACGCGGTGCGGGGCCTTGCGGGCAAACGGACAGCGGTGATGCTGGCCAACCATGGACCTGTTGTTGCGGGTGCGGATGTCGAGGCGGCTTGTAATGCCATCGAAGAGTTGGAGGACACCGCCCGCCTCGCGATGTTGACGCGTGGCCTGTCGCCCCGGATGCTGTCGTCAGAAGATGTGCAGCGCGTCGTCACCAAATTCAACGTAGAGTGGGACGGATGAAGCTTTCTGCCAATCTTGGGTTTCTCTGGTCAGAGTTATCGCTGCCTCAGGCGATCCACGCAGCCAAGACGGCAGGGTTCGACGCGGTGGAATGCCACTGGCCGTATGATACCCCCGCCGAGACGGTCGCCCAGGCTTTGGCCGATACCGGCCTGAAAATGCTTGGCCTAAATACCCGGCGCGGCGATGTCGCTGCGGGGGAAAATGGACTTTCCGCATTGCCCGGTCGATCCGCAGACGCCCGTACCGCAGTGGATGAGGCGCTCGCCTATGGCGTGGCAATCGGGGCGCGGGCCGTGCACGTCATGGCGGGTCGCGCATCAGGGTCAGCCGCCGAAGAGGCGTACATCGACACATTGCGTTATGCCGCAGAACAAGCTGCCGGGCTTGGCATGGTGATCCTGATCGAACCGCTCAACCGTCACGATGCACCCGGTTACTTTCTGCGCACGACCGATCAAGCGGTTGCAATCATGGACGCTGTCGGGTCCCCAGCCCTGCGGCTCATGTTCGACTGCTACCATGTGGGCCGAACCGAGGGTGACGTGATCCACCGGCTGCGGACCCTCCTGCCAAGGATTGGTCATGTGCAGATCGCTTCGGTTCCCGACCGCGGCGCCCCGGATCATGGCGAATTGAACTACCTCGCCATCTGCTCCGAACTTTCAGGAATGGGATATGCCGCCCCAATCGGTGCGGAGTACAAACCTTTGGGGCCGACCGAAGCCACCTTGGGATGGGTTACCAGCCTGCGCGAGCTATGAACGCTCCATGGTGCCGGACCCCAGCAGCAGCGTTCACGGATATTCAGCGATCTTCCGGTTTCTGTCAGCGTGCGGTACGCAAACTCAGTGCGCAACACATGCATACGGCATCGGTTGCCCCCCTTTGAGCAAAGACAGGACGACGTATCGGGTCCGTTGTCAGTGACGATCAACACCCAGACGCTTGCCGTCTTTGTCGAAGTTCATCTCGTTTGATTGCGCCCATTCCAACCCCACCTCGGTTCCTTCCTGGGGCAAAGGCAAGCTGGCATCCTGGCGAACGGTAATCTTCGAACCGTCCGCGCTTTTTACGTGCACAAGCGTTTCTGCGCCGAGGGCCTCGCAATAGGTGACCCGAGCCTTCAACGTTCCGGTGCCCGAGATCGTGATGTGTTCCGGGCGGATGCCAATCTTGTTGCCCTCAGATCGACCCAGCAAAGTTCCCGGAATGAAATTCGTGGGCGGCGATCCGATGAAACCCGCGACAAATTCGGTCGCCGGGTTGGCATAGACCTCGAGCGGTTTGCCGATCTGATCCGCCACGCCGCCGTTCATCACGATCATACGGTCGGCCATGGTCATCGCCTCGACCTGATCATGGGTCACGTAGAGTGCCGTCACGCCAAGTTCGCGTTGAAGCGCCCGGATCTCGAGCCGCATCTGCACGCGCAGCTTGGCGTCGAGGTTGGAGAGCGGTTCATCGAACAGGAAAACCGCCGGCTTGCGGACGATGGCGCGCCCCATGGCCACACGTTGACGCTGTCCGCCGGACAGTTCGCGCGGCTTGCGGTTCAGATAGGGCTCCAGCTGCAGCAACTTGGCGGCCTGCGCGACCCGATCGGCGATTTCAAACTTATCAACCTTCGCAATCTTGAGCCCGTAAGCCATGTTGTCGAAGACCGACATATGCGGGTAAAGCGCGTAGTTCTGAAACACCATGGCGATGTCGCGGGCCATCGGTTCTTCTTCGTTGACGCGCCGCCCGCCGATCTGGACCTCGCCATCGGTGATGGTCTCAAGCCCCGCCACCATGCGCAGCAACGTGGATTTGCCACAGCCGGACGGCCCGACGATCACAATGAATTCGCCATCTTCCACGTCGATGGACACACCATGAATGACGTCGGTCTTGCCAAAGGATTTCTTGACGTTGTTGAGGGTCAGCGTTGCCATTTTCTTATTTCTCGCTTTCCACAAGCCCACGGATAAACAGTTTTTGCATGCCCACGACCACGATCACTGGCGGCACCATCGCAAGGATTGACGTCGCCATGATCACTGGCCAGTCGGCAATGTCGTCCCCCGATGGGAACATCTGCTTGATCCCCATGACGATGGTATTCATCGACGGATCGGTTGTGATCAGAAGCGGCCAGAGGTACTGGTTCCAGCCGTAGATGAACAGGATGACGAAGAGTGCGGCGATATTTGTTCGGCTCATCGGCAGCAGGATGTCGAAGAAGAAGCGCATCGGCCCTGCCCCGTCGACCCGCGCGGCCTCGGCCAGCTCATCCGGCACGGTCATGAAGAACTGACGGAACAGGAACGTTGCTGTTGCCGATGCGATGAGCGGCAGGATCAGGCCCTGATAGCTGTTCAGCATCCCGAAATTCGCGATCACCTCGTAGGTCGGCACGATGCGCACTTCGACGGGCAACATCAGGGTAAGGAAGATCAGCCAGAAGAACAGCTTTTTGCCGGGAAACTTGAAGTAGACAATAGCGAAGGCCGACAGCAGCGAGATCGCGATCTTGCCGATGGCAATGCCCAACGCCATGAAGAGCGAGTTGCCCAGCATCAAGGCCACCGGGGCATTGACGCCAGCGGTCAAAGCTTTGGAATAGTTTTCGAAGAACTGATCACCCGGCCAAAGCGGCATCGGGGGACGGACGATTTCGGGCTGGCTCACTGTCGAGGCGACAAAGGCCAGCCAGATCGGGAAGAAGATGAAGGCAACGCCAATGATCAGACCCAGATGGGTCAGCCACAGCCCGGCACCGCGCTTTTCGACCATACCAGTTTGCTCTGCCATCAGTAGTGCACCTTGCGTTCGATGTATTTGAATTGGATCACGGTCAGCAGTGACACGATCACCAGAAGGATCACGGATTGCGCCGCCGAGGACCCAAGGTCCTGTCCCACGAAGCCGTCGGAATAGACCTTGTAGACAAGGATTGTCGTCGCCTGCTGCGGGCCACCGCTTGTGATCGTGTGGATCACGCCAAAGGTTTCGAAGAAGGCGTAGATGATGTTCACGACCAGCAGGAAGAACGTGGTGGGTGACAAGAGCGGCCAGACGATGGTGCGGAAGCGCGTCCAGAAATGCGCGCCGTCGATTGCGGCGGCTTCGATCACCGAGCGCGGGATCGCCTGCAAGCCCGCGAGGAAGAACAGGAAGTTGTAGCTGATGCGACCCCATGCGCTGGCCACGACGACGAGGCCCATCGCCTCGCCTTCGTTCAAAACGTGGTTCCAGTCATAGCCCAAAAGGCCGATATACCACGTCACTACGCCGACGCGGGTGTTGAACATAAAGAGCCAGAGCACGCCAGCGACGGCGGGAGCGACAGCATAGGGCCAGATGAGAAGCGTGCGATACGTGCCCGATCCCTTGATCAACCGATCCGCCAGAATGGCGAGGTAGAGCGCGACCCCCATCGACACGACCGTGACCAGGATTGAGAACACCGCTGTCGTGATGAAAGACGCTCGGTAGAACCGGTCGGACAGCAAGTATTCGAAATTGCCCAAGCCCACCCACTGCATGGACAGACCGAACGGATCAGGGATGAAGAGCGATTGCCAGATCGCCTGCCCCGCCGGGTAGAAAAAGAAAATGGCGGTGATCAGAATCTGCGGCAGCACCAGCAGTAGCGGCAACCAGATGCCTTTGAACGTAACGCGCTTTTCCATGTGGCCCAAAACGGCTGCCCGCCAAGTCGGAGGCAGCCGCTCCTTTAATGCAAGTTACCGGGATGCCTGCTCGAAGCGACGCAGCAGCGCATTGCCCCGCTCAACAGCGCTGTCGAGCGCCGCTTGCGCGTCCTTGTCACCGGCCCACACCGCTTCGAGTTCTTCGTCGATGATGGTACGGATCTGGTCAAAGGATCCAAGGCGCAGACCCTTGGAGTTGGCCGTCGGTTCCTTGGCAGTCATCTGGATCACTGCGATATCGGTGCCCGGATTGGCCTCATAGAAGCCTTGGCTGCGGGTCAGATCGCCTGCTTCGGACGTGATTGGCAGGTAGCCGGTGTCCTGGTGCCATTTCGCCTGGATTTCGGGGCTGGAAAGGAAGTCGAGGAACGCAGCAACGCCCGCATATTCCTCGTCCGTCTGTCCTTCCATCACCCACAGCGACGCTCCACCGATAATGGTGTTCTGCGGTTCACTGGCGACAGCAGTCCAATAGGGCAAAGGACGCACTTCGAAATCGAACTGGGCCTCTGCCTTGATCCCGGCATAGCCCGCCGAAGACTCGGTGAACAGCGCACATTCGCCCGCGCGGAAATTCGCACCGCCTTCGTTGCGACGACCGGCATAAATGAACTTGCCGTCTTTGGCCCATTCGCCCATCGCGCCGATATGCGCCACCTGCGCCGCGCTGTTGAACGCGAGCTCGGTATCGGTGCCGTCAAAGCCGTTGGATTTGGTTGCAAACGGCACATCGTGATAGGCCGAGAAATTCTCGAGGTGAATCCAGCTCTGCCACGCGGTCGTCATCGGGCAGCTCACGCCCGCCTCTTTCAACTGGTCCAAAACGGTGCCGACCTGTTCCCAAGTCGAGAGATCGGTGTCGGGGTCGATGCCCGCTTCCTGCAGCTTGTTGCGGTTCACCCAAAGCACAGGCGTGGACGAATTGTAGGGCAACGACAGCATGTCACCCTCGGGCGAAGTATAGTAGCCCTTGACCGAACCGATGTATTTCGACTGGTCGAACCCGTCACCCATCACTTCGTAGACCGGTTTAATGGCGCCCTTGGCCCCCATCATCGTGGCGGTGCCCACTTCGAAAACCATCAGGATGTCAGGCTGTTCGCCCGCGCGGAACGCCGCGATCCCGGCATTGAGCGTCTCGGAATAGTTACCCTTGTGTGTTGCGACGACAGTGTAATCGGACTGCGAGCTGTTGAAGCCTTCGACCTGCTCGGCCACCAGTTCGCCAAGGCGACCGGTGAAAGCATGCCAGAATTCGACTTCGGTCTGCGCCATCGCAGCCTGGGTCGATCCGAGGACGGCCGAGACTGCCAGAATGCTGATCGTATGTTTCATTTGGTTCTCCCTCTGAGACTGAACGACCGAGGCAGACAACCCACCCCGGTTTCGCGATTTGACATCGCGTTTGGTGGAGCGATCATGACAAAGGTTTCTGTCATGGTCGCTCCACTATGAAATCGGGGACGATACCGCTGGCCAAAACGGCCTTTTCGGCATCCTGCCCCGCAAAAAATCCGTAATCCGCAACCAGCGCGGAGGCGATCCCGACAGTGCGCGCTCCAAGGATGTCGGTGTGCAGACTGTCACCAACCATCAGAACACGAGACCGATCTACATTTCCCAATCGTTTGAAGGCGAGATCGAAAATGTCAGGAAAGGGTTTGCCATAGAATTCCGGACTGATCCCGGTCCGGTCAGCAAGCCTGTGGGCGAAATGTCCCGGCTCGACAGAAAATCCCGTTTCGCGCGGTGCGACAATATCCGGATTTCCGACAAGAACTGGACGTGGGTGCTTTCTGAGTGCGTTTTCCAAAAGCGCCTGCCGCTCTTCCGTCCATGCGGCGCTTCCAACAAGCAGGAAGCCCTCAACCGCGTCATAGGCCGCCGGGTCTTCTTCAAGATAGGTCAGGGTCAAATCTTCGAGGTCACGCAAGCCTGTGCTCCGAGTGGCCATCAGTCCCCAATGAAGGTTCTTTCGGCCATTGAGGCCCGCAAGCAGTGTGACGCGGCTGGTGATCACGTCCTCAGGCGCAAAGTCGTAGCCAAGTCGACTGTATTTCTCCATCAGCGCCGCGTGTGGAAATCCGGCTGCATTGGAGACGACCAAAACGCGTTTGCCCGCCGCCTTGAGGTTTGCGATCCGCTCGGGCGTTCCAGGGATTGCCGCCTCTCCGATGTTAAGAACTCCAAAGGCGTCCAGTAGGAACACATCAAAGACATCAGCGATATCGGCAAGCGTTGCCACACGTTGGAAGCCTGCTGCCGATGGCCGAACCACCGGCAGCCGATCCCGCACGGATTCGTAAGCCTCGAAGGCGGTTTCGGTCGACATCACCGTCAAATGATGGCCCCCCGGACTTTCGCCGACACCCATTCGCTGATGACAACTGCGGCAAGGATTACAAGGAGAATGAGACTTACTTGAGGCCAAGCGAGGACGTTCAGCGAGGACGAAAGCTGCAATCCGATACCGCCCGCACCAACAAGGCCCAACACCGTGGATTCCCGGATATTGATGTCCCAGCGGAACACCGCGATCCCAGCAAATGCGGGAAGGATCTGTGGAACGATACCATAAGCCATTACCTGCCAACGCGACGCGCCTGTTGCAGTTATGGCTTCGACCTGTGTGTGGTCGATCTCTTCGATGGCTTCGTACAGCAGTTTTGCGCAGAATCCGATGGATCGGATCGCAATGGCGATCACACCCGCAAAGACGCCGGGTCCGATGATTGCAATCAACAGCAAAGCCCAGATCAGGGAATTGATCGACCGGGTGGACACGATGATCAGCAGCGCAACGGGGCGGATGAACAGAGCCGAAGGTGTTGTGTTGCGCGCGGCCAGGAATGCAACCGGAACGGCAAGGAACAAAGCGATGATCGTTCCCAATGTCGCAATGTTCAACGTGTCCCAGATCGGGCGACCCAGTTGGGTGATGTATTCCCAGCGTGGTGGCGTGGCACGGGTCCAGATGTCATTAGCGATGCGTGGAGCGTCCCAGACGAAGAACCAAGTGGTCGATTCCGAGATGATCTGCCAACAAATGGCAAACACGAGTAGGCCGAGGAGCCAGCCAAACCAACGCACCAACTTTTCGCGCAGCGTGTGCCGACGCCAGATCTGAGCACCGTCTTTTTCAAGCACCGGCATTACTGCACCCTCGCCCTGATGACGCCCGACAAATACTCCAGCATCATGACGATCCCGATGATCAGGATGAGAATTGCGGCGGCGGTGTCGTACTCGTATCGGTCAAAAGCAGTGTTCAACGTCGCGCCGATCCCTCCGGCCCCCACGAGGCCAAGGATTGCACTTTCCCGGAAATTGATGTCGACGCGGTAGATTGAAAGGCCGATTAGTCGTGGCATGACCTGTGGTTGCACACCATAATTGATCCACTGCATCCACTTGGCGCCCGACGCCCGGATGGCCTCGGCCTGTACCTTGTCCATGGATTCAATGTCCTCAGCCAAGAGCTTGGAAAGGAAGCCGATTGTTGCGAAAGACAGCGTCAGGAACCCGGCCAGTGGACCAAAGCCGAAGATCGCCACCAGAAGAATTGCGACAATGATTTCCTGAAGCGCACGGCTGATAGCCACGATGCCGCGACAGATCATGTAAACCGGCAGGGGCGCGATGTTGCGCGCAGCACCCAACCCGATCGGGATCGAGATAAGGATGCCCACCACAGACGCGGCGACGGTCATCACGATGCTTTCCAGCAAACCGCCCCAGATGTCCCCGGCCCGGCTGATGAAATCGGGACGCGTGAACGCGAGAATGAATTGCCAACCGCGATTCAGGCCTTCATAGACCCGACCCCAATCGACCTCGATCGTCATGAAGGCGGCGATCAGATAGGCAATGAAGCCGAAGATCAGGCTCCACCGTAGTACGGGGTTTGTGACAAAATGCGGCTTGCGCCACTTTCTGCCCAGCATGTCGTCCAGTTCACGGTGACTCATTGTGCGGCCTCGACGTCTTCATCGTCATCGACAGCTTCGATGGTCGCTTCCCAATCTTCCTCGCCGTAAATCTCGGTTAGCTTTTCGGGCGTCAAAGCCACAGGCACGCCATCGAAGACGATCTCACCAAAGCGCAGACCGACGATGCGCGGTACGAACATCTGCGCCAGCGCCACATCGTGAATATTGATGATCGCCGCCAGTCCGCGTTCCCGGCAGAGTTCCGTGATCAACCGCATGATCTGACGGCTGGTCTTTGGATCAAGCGATGCCGTGGGTTCATCGACCAGCAAAAGCTTCGGGTTCTGAATAAGAGCCCTGCAAATCCCGACACGCTGACGCTGCCCCCCAGACAATTCGTCGGCACGTTTGTCGGCCATATGCAAAAGACCGACCCGGTCCAACAAACGGAATGCCTCGTCGACATCGCTTTGCGGGTAGCGCCGAAGGAAACTGCGCCAGAAACCGACATAGCCCAAACGCCCGGACAGCACGTTTTCCATCACGGTCAGGCGTTCGACCAGCGCGTATTCCTGAAAAATCATTCCCATTTCGCGTCGCGCCCGCCGCAACGCACCCGGTCCAAGTTTGGTAAGGTCCGTGTCGTCCAGCATCACAGCCCCGCTGGTGGGTTCAACCAACCTGTTGATACAGCGGATCATTGTGGACTTGCCCGCACCGGACGGCCCGATAAGAGCCAGAACCTGACCTTTGGGGACTTCGAGATCAATGGCTTTCAGTGCCTGATCACCGGTCTTGTATGTTTTTGTAAGTTTTTGAAGACGCAGCATAAGAAGGCCCCTAACGCGGCAATGTGACAGGCCCGTGACGGGCCTGCCTTTCGTAGAGAATTTGGATTACTCGCAGGCGTAGGAAACGCCATTGGCCGCGTCGATCTTGCGGATCACGTCCCAGAATTCCTTGTAGGTCATGGGCAGGAACTGACCTTCGTTCGACTTCTCGAACTCGGCCTTGAGCGTTGTGCCTTCCCATTCGAAATTGAAGAACGCGTTCTTGATCTTCTCTTTCAATTCGGGTGTCAGGTTGTGCGCGGTACCGAAACCGGTCGTCGGAAAGGTCTGGGATTTGTAGATCGAGGTCACCTGATCCGGCGAAATCACGTCGCGTTCGATCATCCGGCTCATCACCGAATTGGCGATTGCTGCAGCGGGGTAATCCTTGTTGGCGACACCGAGGATCGAGTTGTCATGCTTGCCCGAAAAAACGGGTTCGAAATCCTTTTCCGCTTCGAGGCCAAACTCGGCCTTCAGGATCGCGGAGGGCGCCTTAAAGCCAGAGTTGGATGTAGGCGACGTGAACGCAAGCTGCTTGCCCTTGATGTCGGCGGGCGACGTGATGCCAGAGCCGGGATAGGTGATGATCTCCATCTCATAGCCGAAATTGCCGTCTTCAGACGCCATGATGGTGAACGGGTTGAATCCTGCGCAGTTCACCGCAAGCGGGTTGGACCCGGTATTGAAACCAGCGATGTGCAGTCGACCAGAGCGCATTGCCTCGATCTGGGCAGCGTTATTCTGGACGGGGAAGAAAACGACCGATTTGCCGGTTTCTTTTTCCAGATGTGTCAGGAAATCCGACCATGCTTCTTTGTAAACCGCCGGATCTTCGACAGGGGTGTACGCAAAAATGAGCGTATCCGGGTCCACGAGATCTGCAGGATCGGTTGGTGTATCGGCCAACATATCGCCGTCGACGTCGCAGAAGCGCTCATCGAGATCGCCGCGCGGGCAATCTTGTGCAGACGCAGTCGTACCGAACGACATCAACGCAATCGCAGATGCCCCCAACAACAGTTTGATGTCCAATTTCATATGTCTTTCCTCCCATTGATACGGCGTTTTTCGCCGCTTTGTGTTGCCTTCAAATCAAGTTTTTTGAGCGACGATGACCTCCACTTCCGCTCCGTCCAACGCCGCCAGAAGATCGCCTTTGGGACGCGCATCCACGACGATGGAATTAAGGTCGGCCATCTCTCCCACATGGGCCAACCCCTTCCGTCCAAACTTGCGCGAGTCGATCAGAAGGTGGCGTTTGGTCGCCCGGCTGAGCATCATCCGCTTGACCGCCGCAAAGCCACGGACCGTTTCCGAAGGCCCTTCGGATGACAAGCCAGACGCGCCAATCATGCAGCGGTCCACGTTGAATCGTGCAAGAAATTCAAGGGTCTCAGTCCCGATCACGGCCAATTCCGCCGCGAGATACTCGCCAGGACACAAAAGGACTTCAGGAACACCATGGCCGATGGTCATGGCGACTGGGATCGAATTCGTGATCACCGTGCATTGCGTGCCGAGAAACGCCAGAGCACGCGCAAGTTGAATGGTTGTGGAACCGGAATCGATCATTACGGTCTCGCCGTCCTGCACCAATTCGGCGGCCTTGAGGCCGATCCGCTCGCGCTCTTCGACATGGGTGTTCGTACGTTCATCAAGGCCCGGATAATGCCCCTGCGCTGGTGCAGACGCTCCTCCATGCGCACGTGAGATGAGGCCGTCGTCTGACAGGGCATCCACATCCCGCCGCACTGTCTCGGTCGAGACATTGAAACGTCGGGCCAGCTCGCTGATGCGCACATGTGGGCGCAACTTTAACTCAAGTAGGATTTGACGACGCCGGTCGGATTTCTTGAGCCGGACAGGTCCGGTCTCTGCATTGAAGTCCTGAGTTTCCGTGTTTGACATTGGTCGTCCCAACTCGAATACCTCACCAGTTTTGTGGTCTTTCCTGCATTTTGCAAATATTTTTGTTGCATAAGCCTCAACAGAGTGGTCAGATTTTTAGATAGACCAAGAAAAGAAGGTGTACTGTTCAACATGCCTCGGCGTCATGCTGGTTCGGACAACGCGACATGATTGTGCTTGCCGCACAACTTGCAGCGGCAGTGGCGCTGCTTCTTTGGTCGACGCGGCTGATCCGGACAGGTGTTGAACGCGCTTTCATGCCCGAGCTGAAATCCGGACTGAAACGCCTCTCCGGAAACGCGATTTCCGCAGCCGCCGGGGGCAGTTTTGCGGCAATGGTCATGCAAAGCGCAACCGCCGTGGCCCTGATAAGCGCGGGCTTCGCCATATCAGGCATGCTGGCTGCGCAAACGGCGCTTGCCTTGGTCCTTGGTGCCGAATTGGGGTCAGCCCTGATGACGCGTGTTCTGATCTTGCCCGTCGACAGCATTCTTCCGTTCGTTCTTCTGATCGGGGTTACCGCGTTCTTCAAAGCCAACACCCGAAAGACCAAACAGGTCGGGCGTATCATCATCGGCTTGGCACTTGTTTTCATTTCGCTGGGCATGATCCGCGAAGCGACCGCCCCAATTGGCGATAACGCGATTATCCAAAGCATAGCCGCCTACTTCAGGGACGACCTTGTCAGCGCCTATGTACTTGGGGCGGCTCTGACATGGGCCATGCATTCAAGCCTCGCAGCGGTGCTGACCTTTGCGACCTTCGCAGCAACAGGCCTGATTGCAGCACCTGTCGCTGCCGCTTTGGTGATTGGTGCCAACCTAGGCGGAGCCGCAATTCCATTTGCGCTCTTGTGGAATGCCGAGCGCCCTGCCCGCCTTGTCGTCCTTGGAAACCTCGTGGCCCGCGGCTGCATGACGGTCGTTTTCCTGATCATCCTGATCAGCGGCACCGTGGATCTTAGCCTGCTCGGCGGAAACGTGGCCAATCAGGTTGTTGCGCTGCATATTCTGTTGAACGGAACACTTCTCCTTGTTGCGCTGCCATTGACCGGCATCATCATCCGCATCGCCAATGCGACGCTGCCCCGTCACATCACGAAGGAGACGCCCTCACTCAGCGCACTGGACGTCAATGCCCTCGATCATCCGCCGCTCGCCCTGGCCTGTGCCCAACGAGAGCTCTTGCGAATGTCGGAGACAGTGCAGTCCATTCTCATCTCGGTGATGCATCTCTTCCGCAACTGGGATGCCGAACAGGCACGCATGATCGAGCGTCGTGAGGACGAAATCGACCGGATGCATTTCGAGACCAAGATTTACGTGTCACGACTGCGCGAGAACAACATTGAGCCCGATCAGGACAAGAAAACGCTCGAGATCGTGGCAATGGCAAACAGCCTTGAAGAAGCTGCGGATCGCATTGCAACCAGCCTTGTCGGGTTGGCAAAAAAGATGTCGGACGAAGCCATCACCTTCTCTGATGAGGGCCTTGAAGACATTGCTCATTTTCACGACCAGATCGTCACCAACGGCCAGCTTGCGCTCAGCGTATTGACCACCGGAGATGCAGAAGCGGCGCGTCAGCTTGTGGCCGAGAAAGACCGCATCCGCATCGAAGAGCAAAAACTGCAGGAACGCCATCTCAAACGGTTGCAACGTGGGGGTATGGCAAGCATCGAAACCACCAACATCCATCAGGAAACCCTGCGCGTTCTCAAGCAGATCAACGCCGCACTGACCTATGTCGCCTACCCCATCTCCGAGGAAACCGGCGACTTGCTGGAAAGCCGTCTTGCCCGTCCTCGAACCGTTGGAGGAACAGCATGAGCAAGGTCAAAGAAAAGCCCGTGATTGATCAGATTGCCGCCCTGCCGGTGCATTGGGACAAGAACGGAAAACTGCGTGTTCTCATGGTGACATCGCGGGATCGCGGGCGCTGGGTCATGCCGAAAGGCTGGCAAATGGACGGAGCCAAGCCCTGGCAGGCTGCCGAAATTGAAGCTTTGGAAGAAGCCGGAGCCGTTGGGTTTATCTCGAACACACCGATTGGTCACTACCACTATGACAAGCGGATGGACGACGGCACGAAAACGCGGTGCCGCGTCATTCTTTATCCAATGGTTGTCGAGAAACTCAAACGACGCTGGAAAGAACGCAAACAAAGAAAGCGCCATTGGTTTTCAGCACGAAAGGCGTCGAAGCTGGTCGAAGAAAAAGAGCTGTCGACCCTTCTGCGGGAAGTTGCAGAGAAAAAGAAGATGGTCGCCATGATCGAAGACATGCGGAGGTCCGCGTAATCACGAGCACGAAATAACCGGGAAACCCGGACAAACTGAAATCCAAGGGAGGAGAACCATGAAGAAATTTACCACAACAGCTTTGGGGACCGCGATAGCGCTGGCTGCGTCAGTGTCGGCCGCGCAAGCTGATAAACTCACGCTCTATTGCTCCGCGCAGGAAGAGTGGTGCCAGCTGATGGCACGCGGCTTTGAAGATGCAACCGGGATCGACGTGGACATGACACGCAAATCCTCGGGAGAAACCTTTGCGCAAATCCGCGCCGAAGCGTCCAACCCCAAAGGCGATGTCTGGTGGGGTGGCACGGGTGACCCGCACCTGCAGGCGGCTGAAGAAGGCCTGACAATGGAATATGTCTCGCCGATGCGCGATCAGTTGCATGACTGGGCCATTTCGCAGGCCGAAAGCGCAGGAAACCGGACCATCGGCATTTATTCCGGAGCGCTTGGATACGGCTACAACACCGATCTTTTGGCAGCCAACAACCTGCCTGAACCGGCGTGCTGGAAGGACCTTCTGAAGCCCGAGTACAAAGGCCATGTCCAGATGGCGAACCCCAATTCATCGGGCACTGCGTACACCACGCTTGCATCCATGGTGCAAATTTTCGGCGAGGACGAAGGCTTCGAGTACATGAAGGGCCTGCACGCCAACATCAACCAGTACACCAAGTCGGGGTCTGCGCCGATCAAGGCGGCCGGTCGCGGCGAAAGCACCATCGGTATCGTCTTTATGCATGACGCCGTGGCACAGGCCGTCGCAGGTTTCCCGATCAAGGTCGTCGCCCCCTGCGAAGGCACCGGCTACGAGATTGGCTCCATGTCGATCATCGACGGTGCCCGCAACGAGGAAGAAGCCAAGAAGTTCTATGACTGGGCGCTGAGCGCCGAGGCACAGAACCTCGCGCTTCAGGTCAACGCGTTCCAGGTTCCATCCAACAAGGGCGCACAGACTTCGGAAAGCGCGCCGGACATGTCGACGATCAAGCTGATCAACTACGACTTCAAGAAGTATGGCTCGTCCGACGAACGCAAGCGGCTGCTGCAGAAGTGGGACGAAGACGTCTCGACCTTGCCGCAGTAAGTGCGCGCTTCGACGACTGATAAGAGCTCCCACCCGGTACTGATCTTCTGGATCCTTGCCGGGTGGGTCGGGTACTGCCTTCTGCCATGGTACATGGTGGAGGACGGTCTCTGGTCGTTCGAGTGGCTCTTCGATGGCTATCCATTCGACGAAGATTATGCACCTGCCGCCTTCTTGATTGGACAGGGCGAAAAGATTTGGCTGTCCCCTCTTCTCATCCCGCTCGCATTGCCCCTTCTGGTTTTGGGCCGCGTCAAATCTGACCCGGTCTATTCCAAAATCCTGATCCTTTCTGGTACCTTGGGCTTTGGCTGGTTGATTGCACAGGGCTTCTCAATCGGCATTCGCGGCTTCAACTACGATTGGCTGGGCTCGCTTTTCGGCGACATCCGCCTGCGCCAGTTCGGCATGGGCTACGGTGCGATGATCTGCGCCACCGCTTTTCTATTTCTGTTGACCCAAGGCATCGCCGCCCGCGGGGCGATCAACGGCGACGTGTTCGTGGTCAGCGCCATTGGCGGCGTGATTACAATCGTGACCGCCTTCGTGTTCTTTCCCATCGCAAAGATGCTGTTCGCAGCGTTCGTGACAGAGGATGGCGCGTATTCCATTTCGGTCTTTTTTGCCAAATTCTTTGACGACCGACTTTGGGGGCTGGGGTGTTTGTGGGGTGCGCGATGCGGAGCCGCATGGAATTCGCTCTTCCTCGCCATCATGGTCGGATTCATCACAACGGCGCTCGGTCTTGCCTTCGCACTTGTCGTCACCCGCTCCGGCTTTCGCTACAAGCGTGCGTTGCGCGCCCTGACAGTTCTCCCGATCATCACCCCACCTTTCGTGATCGGCCTTGCGCTGATCCTGCTCTTTGGCCTGTCCGGCACAGTCACTCAGTTCGTCGCAGAGCTCTTTGACCTGACACCTACACGATGGCTCTACGGGATGCCGGGTGTTCTGATCGCACAAACCCTTGCCTTTACCCCCATCGCCTTTCTGGTCTTGATCGGCGTTGTCGAAGGTGTGTCTCCTTCCATGGAAGAAGCCGCACAAACCTTGCGGGCAAACCGCTGGCAGACATTCAAGACGGTCTCATTACCGTTGATGCGGCCCGGTCTCGCCAATGCCTTCCTGCTGGGCTTTATCGAAAGCATGGCCGATTTCGGGAATCCTCTGGTGCTTGGTGGGAATTTCGACGTTCTCTCGACCGAGATTTTCTTTGCGATTGTGGGCGCGCAATACGATCAGGGACGCGCTGCTGTGCTGGCGATTGTGCTCCTGTTTTTCACCCTGTCGGCCTTTTACGCACAGCGCATGTGGCTCGGAAAGAAAAGTTACACCACTGTCACGGGCAAAGGGGATTCCGGGGTTCATCCGCTGATGCCGAAAGGGCTGGCGATCCCGGTCATGGTCGTCGCCCTTGGATGGGCACTCTTCACCGCAGCAGTCTATGCCATGATCATCTATGGCAGCGTGGTCGAACTTTGGGGGGTCAACAACTCGCTCACCTTCAAGCACTACGTGACCGCGTTCTCGGTACGGTTCGAAGAGGAAGGCATCCGCTGGACTGGAGCCGCGTGGGACAGCTTCTGGACCACCATCACCATCGCCGCGATTGCCGCCCCGCTCACAGCGGCGGTGGGTCTGGTGACCGCCTATCTGCTGACCCGCCAAAGCTTTGCCGGGAAAAACGCGTTCGAGTTCGGGACGATGCTGTCCTTTGCCATTCCCGGCACCGTGATCGGTGTCAGCTACATCCTTGCCTTCAACGTGCCGCCGATTGAGATCACGGGAACCGGCGTGATCCTCGTGATCAGCTTCATCTTCCGCAACATGCCGGTGGGTGTGAGGGCTGGCATCGCGTCCATGTCACAACTCGACCGGAGCCTTGACGAGTCCTCGCTCACGCTTGGCGCAAATTCTTGGCAAACCTTCCGCCGGGTCATCCTACCGCTGCTGCGGCCCGCGATCCTTGCCGCGCTGGTCTACAGCTTTGTCCGGGCGATGACGGCGATTTCGGCGGTGATCTTTCTTGTCTCGGCCGAGTACGACATGGCGACCAGTTATATCATCGGTCGGGTCGAGAATAACGATTACGGCCTCGCCATCGCCTATTCCACCACGCTGATTTTCGTAATGCTGGCGGTCGTTGGCGCAATGCAGCTGATTGTCGGACGCACCCAGATCGGGCGGCGGATGAGCCAGTCTCGGACCAATGTCTAGGAGATCCTGAGATGACGATACAATCCAAAGCCGCGCCGGTCCGCTTTGACGGAGTCTCCAAGGTTTTCGGCAAAGACGTCCGGGCAGTCGACAATATCGACCTGCATGTCGATGCTGGCAAACTGGTGACCCTTCTGGGTCCGTCTGGCTGCGGCAAGACCACAACACTGCGGATGATTGCAGGGCTTGAGATGGCGACATCCGGCAAGATCCTGATCGGCGACCGCGATGTGACCAAGCTACCGGCGACCGACCGCGATGTGTCGATGGTGTTTCAATCCTACGCGCTCTTTCCGCATATGACGGTATTGGAGAACGTCATGTATGGCCTGACCTTCTCGGGCTTCGCCAAGCCGGAAGCCCGCAGTCGCGCACTTGCGGGTTTGGACCTTGTAGGCCTCAAAGGTTTTGACAGCCGCCTACCGTCCGAACTGTCCGGCGGCCAGCAGCAGCGCGTGGCCGTTGCGCGCGCGCTGGTTCTGGAACCGCAGGTTCTGCTGTTCGACGAACCTCTGTCCAACCTCGACGCAAAGCTGCGCCGTCAGGTGCGCGAAGACATCCGCGCGATCCAGAAAGACCTTGGTCTGACGGTGGTTTATGTGACCCATGATCAGGAAGAGGCGCTGGCCGTGTCGGATGAGATCGTCGTGATGCGCAACGCGGCTATCGCCCAGATGGGCACACCACGTCAGCTCTACGATGCCCCAAATGACCGGTTCGTCGCCGACTTCATCGGTGAGGCAAACCTGCTGCCCTGCGAAATCGTCTCGGTCGATGGCGATATGGCCACCATCGAGATCGAAGGCTATCGCCACACCCTGCCCTCGCGAGGCCTGTCGCCCGGCGCGGCAACCATCGCCGTGCGCCCGTCGCGGCTGGTGATCGACACGGAACAGGGTGTTCCCGCCACTGTTGCCAAGGCGACCTATGTGGGCGTGCGGATGGAATACACGCTTACCGGAAAATTCGGTCAAGTCTTCGCGGTCCATGACGATGTCGACACTCCGCTTGAACCCGGAGCCGAAGTGCGGATGGGGTTTGCGGCCAAAGGCCCGGTGCTTTTGCCCGAGTAGATGCAGCATCTTCTGATTATCACCCATCCAGAGGTCGTCGTTGATCCTCATATCCCTGTGTGTGATTGGGGCTTGAACGAAACCGGTCGGCACCGGGCCGCGCTGTTTGCGGGGTCAGATCAGATGGCGTCAGTCACGCATATCTGGTCGAGTGCCGAAACAAAGGCGCGCGAAACGGCCAGTATTATTGCCCGACCTCGCGATCTGCCCATAGCCTTCGACGCGCGGCTTGGCGAAAACGACCGAAGCGCAACAGGTTTTCTGCCGCCTCCACTTTTCGAAGCCGCCGCCGATGCGTTCTTTGCCAACCCTGAGACAAGCTTCAAAGGCTGGGAAACCGCACGCGCTGCCCAAGCGCGGATTGTGCGGGCGGTGCTCGACATCACGGCGCAGCATAAAGATGGCGATCTGGCCATTGTCACACATGGCGCCGTGGGCACCCTGCTCTACTGCCACCTGTGCGGCCTGGAGATCGACCGCGCCCATGATCAGCCGGGACAGGGTCACTATTGGACCGCAGATCTGGCGTCCCTGCGTCCAGATCACGGGTGGAGGCCAATAGCCTGACCCGTTGCGTCAGGCGTTCCAGGCCCGATCCGCGATGTCGACAAGCGTGTCAAACACGTCTGGCGTTCCAACCACGACACGCCCGCCATCCCGGATCATGGCAGTGGCGTCCTGTACCTCGACCCGGCCACCTGCTTCTTCGACCAAAAGCTGACCCGCAAGACAATCCCACGCGTTCATATGCTCTTCCATGTATCCCAGCAGCCGACCCGCCGCGACATACGCGATGGATAAGGCACCGCTCGCATTGCGATGATACATGGCCCCTTGGTCGATGAGGTTGGCAATCACCGGGATCACATTCGTAGCCTCCACGCGGTTCGAATAGCCCACCGCAACAGTGCCGTTGGACAGGGATTTACCAGAAGCAACCTGCATCTTCGCGTCGTTCAAATACGCCCCGGCCCCCCGCAACGCGGCATAGGTTTCACCGACATTAGGATCATGGATCACTCCCACCTCGGTTCGCCCTTCGGCCACGCCTGCGAGGACGATTGTCCAGGAGGGGATGCCATTCACGAAATTCGTGGTCCCGTCGATGGGGTCGATTACCCAGTCGAACCCGCTGGTTCCCGGCTTGGGATCGTGTTCTTCGCCATAGACGCCGTCATCGGGCCACGCCTCAGCCAACCGCCGCCGGATCAGCAGCTCAACGTTGCGATCCGCTTCGCTGACCCAATCCTGAGCGCCCTTTTGATCGACCGCGAGACTGCCTCTGTTCCGGAAATACCCCAAGGCTTCAACCCCGGCCGACCTGCACAGAGAGATCGCAAATTGCTGCCTGTCTCGTAAAGGATCCATTGGGGTTCTGTTCCTGCTCGCCTGATCGGGATGATGCTATCGCCCGGCTGGGCGCTTCACAATCGGCAAACCGGTCCAAGGCTTTGCCGATCTGCTCCTCTACGGGGCCGTACCAACGGTTTGGCTTTGTACAGGTCCTGACGCCAACACAATGCAATCGCATTCTTGTTAGGCTTTCCGCCGCTCCTTAAGGCAGAGCGGCGGAAAGCGCCTGATCACTTCTTCAGATTGGTCCAGATTTGGTCGTAGACCTCTTGCGTGGCCTGATCGCAGACTTCGATAAACACACCGGCCCCGGCGCTTGCCGGCGGGTTGCTTTCGGGTTGGGTCGCCAGCGTCGGGTCGAGAAACTCTCCGACACCCGTCAGCCCGGCATTGTAACGCGCGTAGTTGGTGACAGCGGCGATGTTCTCGGGCTCCAGCAGGAAGTCCATGAACTTGATCGCGTTGTCGCGGTTCGGTGCGTCCTTGAGCAAGACGACGTTGTCCATCCAGACGATATAGCCCTGCGTCGGGAAGGCGTATTCGATATTGGCCCCCTCTTCGCGGCCCTTGGCAGCGAAGCCATCGTAGATCTGGCCAACAGCCGCATCCCCAGAAACCAGCACTTCTTTTGCGGTGTCCGAGTTGAAGGACGCCCAATGGGTCTTGGCCGATTGCAACATGTCGTTCAGCGCCTTGAGCTGATCGCGATCGGACGAGCATTGCGGGATGCCCATGTGCAGCGCCGCCATGGCGAGCACTTCGCCCTGACTGTCGAGCATGTTGATCTTGCCCGACAGCTCGGCCGGGGGATTGAACAGGATGTCCGTGGTGCCGATGTCGCCTGTAAAGACGTCTCGGTTCACCGCGAACGATGTCGATCCCCACTGATAGGGGATCGAGTGTGCGCGCCCCGGATCGAAGGACGGATCGGCCCATTCCGGGGCAATGTTGCCTTTGTTGGACAATTCACCGTCAGCAATCGTATCGAGCAGACCTTCGCCCGCCATGATCTGCACCATGTAGTCGCCCGGCACAGCCACGTCGTAGGTGCCGATGGCACCGGCCTTGAGCGAGGCCAGAAGCGCCTCGTTGCTGTCGTAGGTATCCATGACCACCTCGACGCCGTATTCCTCGCTGAATTTGTCCAGCAATTCCTGCGGGATGTATTCGAACCAGTGGTAGATCACCAGTTTGCCCTCGGCCATGGCCGCCCCGGCTGTCAGCGCCAGCGCGCTTGCTGCGACAGTGGTCTTGAGAAATGTCTTCATGGTCAGTCCCCTTGTTGGTTGATGCCCTTGCGGGCGGAGTTGGTTTGCCACGTTCAGTGGCCTTGGAATCCTTCCAGCACGTTTACGGTGTTGATCCCGATTTCCGCGATGTCGTAGCCGCCCTCCATGACAAAGAGCGTCGGCAGGCCGGCTTCGGCGATGTCTGCGCCCATTGTGATGAAGTCAGGTGATTTGAGTTTGAAAAAGCTGATCGGATCGGTCTCGAACGTATCGACCCCAAGCGACACAATCAGGGCCTCGGGTGCATAGTCCGCGATCCGCGCCAAGGCTGTGGCCAGTGCAGTGCGCCAGACATCAAAACCCGTACCGCGCGGCATCGGCACATTGAGTGTAAAGCCTTCGCCTGCGCCAGAGCCGGTTTCGTTGGCATAGCCCAGGAAGTAGGGAAACGCCTCTTCTGGTGTGCCGTGCAGAGAGATGAACAGAACATCGGCGCGGTCGTAAAAGATGTCCTGCGTCCCGTTGCCGTGGTGGAAGTCGACGTCGAGGATGGCAACCCGCGCCATCCCTGTGTCGCGCAGATGTTGAGCCGCGATGGCGGCGTTGTTGAAAAAGCAATAGCCACCATAAAGGTCCTTGGCCGCGTGGTGCCCCGGCGGGCGGCAGAGTGCGAAACAGCCAAGCGCGCCGTTGCGCAGACGTTCGGCCCCGGTCAGGGCGACATGGGCACTCGACAACGCTGCCTGCCATGTGCCCTGCGTGATGCTGGTTTCGGCGGCGAGCGCGTAATAGCCCAACTGTCCGTCGATGCCCGAAGGACGCGCCTGCACCATACGGCGCGCGGGCCATGTGCTGGCGATTGCTTCGCCTTGGAACCCGGCGGCTTGCCAACGGTCCCACGCGGAGTGCAGGAAGTCCACATAGGCCGCGTCATGTACTGCGAGGATCGGCTCCATACCGAAGCTGTCGGGCGCCGTGATCGACCCCAGACCCACCTCGGTCAGCCGCGCATGGATATAGTCGAGCCGCGACGGGCGTTCGAACGGGTAGACCAGTTGCCCGCCATAGAGCTCGGTCTGGGCATCGCGCAGTTTGTGGTTTTCGGAATAGATCGTTTCCATCAGCGTCCCTCTTCCGGATCCCGGCGACCGATCAGCCAGGACAACGCGACCATGACGATGGACACCGCCAGCAGAAGCGTTGAAATGGCCATGATGTTGGGCTTGATGCCCTGTTTTACCGCGCCAAAGATCGCGGTGGGAAGGGTCTCGACCCCCGCGCCCTTGACGAAATTGGTGATAATGAAGTCATCAAGCGAGATGATGAAGGCAAGGATGAACCCCGACACGATCCCCGGCATCATCAGCGGCAGAAGAATTCGTGTAAACGCCTGCCGCTTGGTGGCGTAAAGGTCCATCGCGGCCTGTTCGTACGTGGCTTCGATCCCCTGCATCCGCGCAGAAATCGGCATGTAGGCGAAGGGAATGCAGAACGCGATATGGGCGAGCAGGATGGTCATCAACCCGCGTTCGATCGCGATGGCGTTGAAGAAGATCAGAGTAGCAACGGCAGTGACGATCTCGGGCACCATGAGCGGCAGGGAGATCAGGCCGATGGAGACCGTGCGCAGCCGGAACGTGCCAGCACGCAGGACAGCGGTGGCGGCAAGTGTGGCGATGATGGTGGCCGTGGTGGCAGCGGTGATCGCTATGATAAAGCTGTTCCAAGCCGCCTCTTTGAACTTGCCGCTTTCAGGGCCAGTGAACACGTCCACATACCAACGCAGCGAGAACCCTTCCCAGATCGTGATCGAAGGCGAGTCGTTGAAGCTGTAGATCGCCACCACCACCAGCGGCGCATAGAGGATCACCAGGCACAGCAGCGTTATGGCGAAAAAGCCCGGATAGCGGCGCAGGTCATAGGGTTTGGCCATCACGCCGCCTCCTTCCGGCTTTGGCGGGCAAAGATCATCAGCAGGATAAGTACCATCGTCAGCAGGATCATCGACGCCGCAGCCCCGAAGGGCCAATTGCCTGCGTTGCCCTTGAATTGTTCCTCGATCAACGACCCGATCATGAAGGTCTTGGCACCACCCAGCAGATCAGGCGCGAGGAAGGATCCGAGCGAGGGCACGAAGACAAGGATGCACCCCGCGATGATGCCCGGCTTGACTGACGGGATCACGATCCTGCGCATCACCGCCCAGCGCGGGGCGTAGAGGTCGGAGGCCGCCTCGGAGAGGGCGAAGTTGTAGCGTTCAACGGCCGCATAGATCGGCAGCACCATGAACGGCAGGTAGGAGTAGAACAGCCCCAACTGCACGGCGAGGTTGGTGTTCACGATGCCCAATGGCTCGGAAATGATCCCCAAACCGATCAGCCCGTCATTCAATGGCCCTTCGCCGCGGAGCAGGAACTTCATCGACACGGTGCGAATGAGCAGATTCACCCAATAGGGGATCGTCACCAGAAACACCCAAAGCGCGCGTTGCCCTTCCGGACGCGTGGCGATGAAATAGGCGGTCGGAAAACCGATCAGCAGGCTAAGGATCGTGGCCGCGCCCGCCTGCCAGATCGACCGCCAGAAAATCCCGATATAGGTCCATTCGATCTTCGGTGGTTCGTCACCGAAAAGGCCCCGGTCAAAGAAGAACTGGTCATAAGCCTCAAGGCTGAATTCCCAGATCACGCCGCCACGGAATTCCTTGGTCAGGAAAGAATAGACCAGCATGATCATCAGCGGTGCGAGCGTGAGCAGACCCAGTGTCACCCAAGCTGGCAGCAGCAACAATGTACGCGCCTCGCGATAGGTTTCGCTCTGGACCGCACCACCTGTCGCGCCACCGCCCGCCATCAGTCGATCAGGAGCCGTGCGGCCCCCTGCTCCATGTTGACTGCAACCTCGGTGCCCGGTTCAAACACTCGCGCGTTGCCACGCGAGGAATTGGACGATCGCACGGTGAATTGCGGCCCACCGTCCAGATCGACAATCGTGGCAATATCCGTGCCGATATAGATCATCTCGCACACCTGGCCCTTGAGGCTTTCATCCGCCACGGGGTCTGCCGACAGGAACAAACGTTCCGGTCGCAGCGACATATGCACCTTGGCGCCCGGCCCGATCCCATCCACCGCATCGCAGGTCAACCTATGTCCGCCACCCAAATTGCACTGCGCGCGCCCATTCGCGACCGCATCTACAGTGACTTCCATCAGGTTCGTATCGCCAATGAAGTCGGCGACAAAGACGTTGCGTGGACGTTCGTAGATCTCACGCGCTTCACCCAGTTGCTGCAATTCGCCGGAAGACATGACCGCGATGCGGTCGGACATGGTCAGCGCCTCTTCCTGATCATGGGTGACGAAGATGAAGGTGATGCCCGTTTCGCGCTGCAGGTGCTTGAGTTCCACCTGCATCGCCTTGCGCAGCTTGAGATCAAGCGCCGACAGCGGTTCATCGAGCAGCAGCACCTTTGGGCGTGGCGCAAGGGCTCGGGCCAAGGCGACGCGTTGCTGTTGGCCACCGGACAGTTGCGATGGTTTGCGTGCCGCGAATTGCGACAATTGCACCATCTCAAGCACTTCGCCCGCACGCGCACGGGCCTCTGCCTTGGATTTGCCCAGCATTTCAAGGCCGAACCCCACATTGTCGAGAACGGTCATATGCGGGAAAAGCGCATAGTTCTGGAACACCGTGTTCACCGGGCGCTTGTGCGGTGGCAGGGTGTCGATCTCGTCGCCATACAGGTAGATCGCGCCTTCGGTCACATCCTCGAACCCGGCGATCATCCGCAAAAGCGTGGTCTTGCCACAGCCCGAGGGGCCCAGAAGCGTAAAAAACTCGTTGTCCCGGATCGACAGGGAAATCGTCTTCAACGCCGTGAAGGTGCCATACCGCTTGACCGCGCCCTGCACGTCGATGGCGATGTCCCTGTCTTGCGGCAAATCGGTGTCCCCAACCGGTGAAATTCCTTGAACCGAGCGTAGAAACGAAGTCGCCCTTGCAGAAGACTTGTGTCCCTCAGCGCTTGTTAGCCTTTGCCTAATTTCTCTTCGCAGATCGCCCGTTTTTTGGGCATTGCGTGTTAGGTTCTTCCTATCCAGACACCCCATCAAGCGTGCCCAGAAGGCCGTAATGCTCGGGCCGACGGTCGCGGAAGACGCCCCAATAGGTTCGGTTGCGGGCCGTCTCGTCCAGATCGAACGTATGAACCAGCACGGTCTCGGTGGTCCGATCCGCTTTGGCCACCTTGGCGCCGAATTCGTCGGCAATGAAGGACGATCCGTAAAAGGTCATTTCGGTGCCGTGCCGACCCGGTTCCGTGCCGATGCGGTTCGAGGCGATCAGCGGCACGAGGTTCGCCCCTGCATGGCCTTGCTGGACACGCTGCCAATGGGGGGCGCTGTCCCACTCCTCGGCCCCGATCTCGGAGCCGATGGCGGTGGGGTAGAACAACAGCTCTGCGCCCTGCAACGCCATTGCCCGTGCGGTTTCGGGGAACCATTGGTCCCAGCAGATGCCGACACCGATCCGGCCATAGGCGGTCTCCCACACCCGGAACCCGGTGTCGCCCGGCGAGAAATGGTACTTCTCCTGATAGCCCGCACCATGCGGAATATGGGTCTTTCGATAGAGACCCAATTGGGCGCCGTTCGCGTCGATCACGGCAACCGTATTGAACCGCGCCTGACCGGCGAGTTCGTAAAATGACACCGGCAGCACGACTTTCAGGTCCGAGGCCAGCTTGGCAAACCGCTCTAGCGTGGAATGGTTGGCGGCAGGCCGTGCGCGGAACAGATCTTCGGGGTCTTCGTCTTGGCAGAAATAGCGGCTCTCGAACAATTCCTGCAGCAGGATGATCTGCGCGCCGTGACCGGCGGCCTGCCGGACCAAGGCTTCCGCCCGCTCGATATTCTCTGCCTCATCTGCCCCACAGGCCATCTGTGTCGCGGCAACGGTGACCTGTCTCATATTTCGCCCCTCAGTTCGTCATTGGTGCCGCAGCCCGTCGAGCATGGCATTGCAGACCTGCCTCTCCGACTGCAACAGGTGTTCATCCGACTTGTACTCCTGCCCGCGCATCGAAACGGCACCACAGAACTCCGTCGGGATGGCCACCCCGCCGCGGTGCCAGAGGCGACTTTTTGGTGCTCGTCAATCGACTGCAAGCTCCGTGATTTCGCGACGGAATGGCAGCGCATCGCCAATATCCTCACCATCCAGTTCACGCGCATAGCGATGGCCTGCATAGGTCGCCCAGGCAATCGGTCCCGGCGCTTCGGCATCCCCGATGAGCCGCACGGAGGCGATCCCGGCATCCGCCCAATCCGCCTCGCGTGCTTTCAGGTCGTGGTAAAGTCGGTTGTTCTCCAGCTTCGATGCCACGACGACCACCGCGTCGCAATCAATCTGGCGGGTCTGGTCGGTGTAGGTGCAGTTCGACACCACATGGCCCGCCGCGATCTCGGTCACACCGCGATTGAGAACAATCTCGACGCCCATCTCGGCCAGTCGGCGGTGGATCGTGTGCTGTTCCAGCGTGTTTACCGTCCAATCCGACAGATACGCCGATGGCGTGACAATCGTCACCGCGCAGCCCTCGTTGCGGAGCAGTTCCGCCAGAACGCCGCCCATGTAGTAGTGATCGTCGTCATAGATCACCACGTGGCCCGAGGGGCGCTGACCGTCCATGATGTCATCGGGCGTGAACACCGGCATCGCCGCATCCATCGGAAACGACACGACGTGCTGGCGGCTGACGCCGTCCCTGCGCCATTTGGCCCCGGTCGCGATACAGACGTTCTGGAAGCCGAATTCGAGGATCGCGTCCGCATCCAGCGCGCTGTCGAAATAGGTCTCGACGTTTGGTTTCTGACTGATCTGATAGGTCCGGTAATCCGCAACTCTCCCCCAGGCCGACAGGCCCGGCAACAGCCTTTCCCGCGCCACGCGTCCACCCAGCACACGTCCGGCCTCGGCCAGTGCCACGTCATAGCCCCGTTCGGCCAAGGCGCGGGTCGCTTCCAACCCGGCCGGGCCTGCGCCCACGACCAATACGTTTTCGCTGCGACCCTTGGGGTTCATGCGTTCGGGATGCCAGCCCTTGCGCCATTCCTCCATGAAGGTGGGGTTCTGCGTACAACGGCTGATCGACATGGTCATGTCGCCGGTGATGCAGATGTTGCAGCCAATGCATTCTCGGATGTCCTCGATCCGGCCTTCCTCGATCTTCTTGGGCAGGAACGGATCCGCAATCGACGGTCGTGCACAACCTATGGCATCGAGCACCCCGCTGCGTACCATCTTGGCCATTACATCGGGCGAAGTGAAACGCCCGACCCCCACCACCGGTTTCGACGACAGCTCTCGGATGCCCCGCACCAACGCCTCTTGCGCGCCTTCCTCTTTAAAGCGTGACGGGCCAGAGCAATCTTCCCACGTGCCATGCGCAAGGTCCCACAGGTCAGGCAGGTCCTTGTTCATGTCGATGAACTCACGCACCTCGGCGTTCGAGAAGCCCAGATCGCCGATGCTCTCGTCCAGCGAGACCCGCAGAGTGAGACCCATACTGTCCCCCACCGCGTCGCGCATTTCGGCAATCACCTCGCGCGCAAACCGGGACCGGTTTTCCAGACTACCGCCGTACTCGTCGTCACGCATATTGGTGGCGCGGCTGAGAAAGTGCTGGAAAATGCCGAACCCATGCGCACCGTAAAGGCAAATAAGGTCAAAACCCGCGATCTTGGCGCGCTTGGCTGCGTTCACGAACCAGCGGCGCAAATCCTTGATCTCGCCCTTCGACAAGGCGCGTGCCTGAACGGGGTCATTGGTGAAGGTGCGGATCGGCCCGGCAGAGACCGCAAGCGGCACTTCCTTGGTGTACATGTTCGGCCCGTTGATGCCGGAATAGGCAAGTTGAATGCCCGCCAGCGCGCCATGCTCTTTCATCTTGCCCGCCATCTTGGCGAGCATAGGGATGTCCTTGTCCTCCCACAGGCGGAGTTCGATGAAAGGGGTGATCTCCGATGTGTGGTGCATCTCGCATTGCTCGGTAAAGATCACACCCCAACCACCTTCGGACTTGATCCCGCGCATAGCAGCGGCCGCCGAGGGGTCACGATAGCCGCCACCATTGCAATGCGGGACCTGGTAAAACCGGTTCTTGGCGGTGACCGGACCGATGGTCAGCGGGTCGAATAGCACGTCATACCGGGGATCGCGTCCGTCGAGCATTCGTCTCTCCTGTCGATTTTGACCAGCTTCGCCGGAAATGCTGCAGCGCAAAAGCCCAGCTTCTGGAAGCGTTGATTAGGCCCGCGCTAAGCCAACGGCTGTCCCCCGATCCGGTCCAGTTGCCCGGTGGCCACAAGGTTTGATGCGTAGTCGATGAAGGCCCGCACCGCGTTGGATCGTGCCGCGTCCTGGGCCGTCAGCAGGCCCATCCGCAACGCGCGGACATCCCCCGCAATGGGCAGAACCCTGACCGGATTGCCATCGGGCGAGGTATCGCTGAGCGGACGGACATTCGCGATGGAATAGCCGAAATCGTTGCCCACCATAGACCGCATCACCGCCATGTCGCGCGTACGTTCGGCGATCACTGGCTTTTCACCGATCACATCGAAAAGAGACAGGAAATAATCCGCGCTGAGCGGCAGGTCCAAAAGCACCATGGGATGTTTGCTCAGATCGTCCATCGTGACAGATGTCTGCTGTGCCAAGGGATGATCCGCGCTCAGCAGCGCGATAGGAGGCAGAAGCACGAGCGCAGTGAATTGAAGATCGGCCGGCAATTCAAGATCATAGGTCAATGCAACGTCGATTTCAGAACGCCGCAGCGCGCTAAACAATTCAACCTGATTCATTTCATGCTGTCGCATGCGCACATCCGGAAAATCCGCCTCGAACCCTTTTCGCAACGTCGGCAATACCAGTTGTGCAAAGGTCAGAAGGCAGCCGACGCTGAGCGGTCCACGCACTGTCCCTGCGATGTCACCTGCGATATCCATCATCGCCCCGGCTTCGCGAAGGACCAGTTGCGCCTGAACCAGCATTTCACGCCCGGCCTGGGTCAGGGACAATCCTTGCGCGTGCTGGCGGACGAATAAGGGAAGGCCAAACTCTGCCTCAAGCTGCGAAATTGCCGAAGAAATCGATGGCGATGACACGTTGATCCGCTCCGACGCGCGCGCAATGCTGCCGGTTTCGCCGACAGCGACGAAATATTCCAATTGCCGCAGCGTATAACGCAGCATCTGCTTCCCCTGTTCGATGGCTCACTTCAAACTCTGGACGGGTTCGCAGATGTCTTCAAGGCAGCGTCGCACCAGTCTTCGTTATTGATCGCCCGGGACGCCATAAGACGGTGCCTGCGTTGGATCGAGCGCTCGTTGCACATAGGCGTCGAGTTGTGGTTTGTAGACCTCCCACGCTCTGGCAACCGCTTCGATTGGGCAGTCTTCGGTCCAGTCGCAGCGCAGATCTGCCACGGGCCAGCTGACTTTGTCGACAAGCATCATTCCCGCTGAATGCACCGGCCCAGCTTCGCCCCCTGCGGCAAGCCCTGCGCGCAAGGCCGCGATCAGACGGTCGCCAAGATGGCCCCTTGCCGCCTCAAAACCCGCAACGATGGCCGCTGGCACAGTGTCATTGGCCAGCAGATTGCCGCCCGAGGCTACATCCCTGCCCTGCGCCTGCGTCCAGACCCCCAGCGATTTCGACCCGGAGTGGATCGCTGTGCGGCCCTGCCGATCAATCGCCAAAACCTGACGATAGGCAATGTGCCGCCCCTGATCGCGAACGCCCGCAATAGCCTCTGCCGCCGACATGCCACCCTGCATCATGTCCAGCGCAAAAGGCCCGAGCGATGGGTCGGTCACGTTCTGGCTGGCCACCGCACCGACACCGGCCCGCGCATAGGAACAGCGCGCTGCAACTGCAGGCGAAGACGAAGAAATCGCAACTCCGAACATCCCTGTTTCGGCACAGCGCGCGACCAGTGAAAACGTCATCGCTGATACCCGTCCGGGATCACGGCAGTGCCGTCGATCTCGACCAGCCATTCTGGTCGGGCAAGCGCCTGCACCACAAGCCCGGTCGACACGGGGTACACGCCTTTTATGTATTCACCCATGGTCCGGTAAACCGCCTCACGGTGGCGGACGTCGGTGATATAGACGACCACCTTGACCAGATGGGCCATCTCTCCGCCGGCTTCCTCGATCAATTGCTTGATGTTCTGCATGACTTTATGGGTCTGTTCGGCCGGATCATGGCTGTCGATATTCTTTGCATCATCAAGGTTCTGCGGACATTGCCCTCGCAGCCAGACGATCTTGCCTCCCGTCGTCACTACGGCCTGGCACAGATCATTGTCGAGCCGCTGCTCGGGGTAGGTGTCTGCGGTGTTGAATGTGCGGATGCGCGTATGGGCCATCGATCATGTCCTCTTGAGGTTCGTCAAAGGTCTATCCCGCGGGCCATGAAATGTCGAAAGACACATTCCCTCACCTGCGCTTAGTCCAAGCCTAAGATTGGTTAGAGACAGCCCAAGCAAGGCTTCCGGAATTCATTGTGTGCTGCGGTGGCTGAGGCCGCCTAGTCTTGCCGCAAGCGTCATGGAGGCAAGAGATGGAAGAATTCGACACCGTGGTCGTCGGCGCCGGTCAGGCCGGTGTGGCGATGAGCGAGCATCTGACCAACCTGGGGATCGATCACGTTGTTCTTGAACGCGATCGGGTCGCGGAACGTTGGCGCAGCGAACGCTGGGATTCCCTTGTCGCGAATGGACCGGCCTGGCATGATCGCTTTCCAAACATGAAATTCGATTGTGATGACGATGCTTTTCCACACAAGGAACGCGTTGCCGCCTATTTCGAAGCCTATGCAAAGAGGTTCAATGCACCGATCCGAACCGGCGTCGAAGTGACCGCCGTCACGCCGCATAGGGGCCGTTTTGTGGTCGAAACCTCTGAAGGCGTCATCAACGCCCGTCATGTTGTCGCTGCCACCGGACCATTTCAGAAGCCTGCAATTCCTCCAGTCATCCCTGTCGATGCCGGTCCCTTGCAGATGCACTCGAATGCCTATCGCAACCCGGGCCAACTGCCGGATGGTGCCGTTCTGGTTGTCGGTGGAGGGTCGTCCGGGGTCCAGATCGCCGACGAACTGATGAAGGCCGGGCGTAAGGTCTATCTGTCGATTGGACCCCATGATCGCCCTCCCCGCCGGTATCGCGAGCGCGACAACGTCTGGTGGCTGGGCGTGCTGGGCAAATGGAACGCCGACAGCCCCGGCCCCGGAACCGAACATGTGACCATCGCCGTCAGCGGCGCTGAGGGCGGCAAAACAATCGATTTCCGGAGACTCGCGCATCAGGGCATGACGCTTCTTGGGATGACTGCCGGTTACAAAGGCGGCGTTGTCACCTTTGCCGACGACCTGCCCACAAATCTTGCAGCCGGAGACGCAAACTATCTTTCTGTACTGGACGAAGCGGATGCCTATATCGCGCGACACGGGCTTGACCTCCCAGAAGAGCCCGAGGCGCGGATCATTCCGGACGATCCTGAATGCGTCCGCAATCCCATCACTGAACTTGATCTGAGGGAAGCCGGCATCAGCACGATTTTGTGGGCCACCGGCTACAAGTTCGATTTCAGCTGGATCAAGTGCGACACCTTCGACGCGTTGGGCCGTCCGCTCCATCAGCGCGGAGTGAGCCGTGAACCGGGCCTTTATTTCCTCGGTTTGCCTTGGCAAACCCGGCGCGGATCCTCGTTCATCTGGGGGGTTTGGCATGACGCAAAATTCATTGCGGATCAGATCGCCATACAGCGGGGTTATATGTCGTACACCGGAACTGCCGCCATTCGCGTACCTGAAGAAGCTTGAAAGGCGCACCCAAAACGCGTGTTTGTCCCAACAAGAAGCTTTACTCGTTCGGCAGACGGAGCAGCAGAAAATCCGTCACAGTTAAGGGATCTGCTCTGACAAAAAGATCACCACCATCCAGCAATGAAGCCGGTTTTTGGTGCTCAGTTCGGGCATCTACTCGTCATCCAAGGGCGGCTTCCAGCACAGCGTCCGAGTGGCGATCCATCATCAGCATATGCGATCCGCCAGGGGCAACCTCTGTGACGGTATCAATAAGACGCACGGGCGCTCCGGACTTTGACACCTGCGTGAACGAAGCGGCCCACGCGTCACGCCGCGCGCTCCAATGCGGGGCGACGTCGAGGTAATCGCCCTGTACCAGCGTCAGGGGACATTGTGCAAACGCGGTCTGACCTGCGGGCAGCGCAGAAGGTTCAATCGCGACGATCCCCGAAAATAAGTCAGGGCGGGCGGCATATGCGTCAAAGGTCATCTCTGCGCCTTGAGAGTGACAGATCACAAGCGCAGGACCGGTGTGCGCAAGTACGGCCAGCAGCCCATTTGTCTGGAGCTGCGAAGTTCCGATCCAGCGTGGGGCGAACCGCTCGGCCAGAGCTGCAAGAGCTTGGACCGGGAATTGCTGCTCGACAAAAGGCTTACGGTCCGCAAACCCGGCGGCAGGTCCGAAGCGAAACAGGTCCCAGGCTTCCTCCAGCGAGCGCAGGATCGGGTCCGGCCCCATCACCTGCGGCGCAAAGCCTGCCCGCCCACGTTCGACCATATCGACCACATGCACCTCGTGTCCGAGGTCAAGCAAACGGTGAAGCCAGCCCGGGCGGCCATCCGGAGTGGTTTCCCAGGTCGAGCCACTCATCCCTCCGCCATGCACCAGCACCACCGGGGGCGCGTCGCGGCGGGTGGCGGGGATGAAATACTGCACATAGGTCTGGGCGACGGCGAAATGGCCGCGCGGATCATAGGGGATCGCGGTATCGCGGGTCACCTGGATCTCGCGGATCTCACCCTCGGCAACGTAGTGCAGATGCCCGCCCACGGTGTAGCTGCCAAAATCGCGAAGCGTGTAGGTCATGCGGCCAACAGGCCCCGGCGCTGTGACACGCCGAGGCCTGTCCTGATCATTCGAGGCTGTTCAGTGCTTCATACTCGTCATACGCCTTCGAGAAGGCTTGATAGCTTTCAACGACGCGAGCGAACATCGGGTCGGCTGCCGATTGCTCCGCGTAAACGGCGTCCGAGGCGGTGCGCAGCGCCTCGATCACTTCATCCGGAAAGCGGCGGACCTCGACGCCATTGGCGCGGAAGGCGTCCAGATATTGCTGCTGGCCGACCACGGCGGTGCCGATGGTCCAAAGGTTCAGGTCCATGCAGGCCGTTTCGATCGCCGTGCGGTGCTGTTCCGTTAGCCCGTCCCACATGTCCTTGTTCATGTAGAACTCGATAAAGCCCGACGGCTGGTGCCAGCCGGGAAAGTAGTAGTTTTTGGCCACCTTGTCGAAACCGAGAAGCCGGTCGACCATGGGAAAGCTGAGTTCGGTCGCGTCCAGACGCCCGGTTTCCAGCGCGGTCGAAATCTCACCCGCCGGAAGGCTCATGGCATTGGCACCCAGCTTGGCAAGGATCGCGCCTCCAAGGCCGCCGATGCGAATGTTGAGGCCCTGCAGATCCTCTACCGAGTTGATTTCCTTGGTGTACCAGCCGCCCGCTTCGGAAATGATGACGCCACAGGGCATCGGCACCACGTTGAATGGCTCATAAATCTCTCGCCAAAGTTCCAGCCCACCACCGTGATGGACCCAAGAGACATATTTGATCGCGTCCGGACCAAATGGCATAGAACCAAAGAGCGCCGCTGCAGGCGCCTTGCCTGCCGCGTAGGCCGCAAAGCTCATGCCTGCGGGTATCGCTCCAGCGCCGACATTGTCGAAGATCTCGAAGGCGGGCGACAACTCACCGTCACCAAGGTGGATGAAATTGACTTCACCGTTGGTCAACGTGGACACTGTGGCGGCAAAGCGGTCGATGCCCGGGCCAAGCACGGGCAGTTGCTTGGCGAAGGCCGATTGCAGGTTGTAATCTTCAGCCTGTGCGCCTGCGGCCGTCATGACCGCCAGAGCGGCCCCGATAAGCAGTTTCTTCATTGTCTTTCCTCCCAGAAAAGCGCCTGTCACAGCAGGCCGGTTATCAGCCAAGGGAATACCATCATAAGCCCCAAAGCAAAAAGCTGCAGCGTGATGAAGGGCATCACTCCGCGGTAGATTTCGGTGGTTTGCACCTGATCGCCCGCCGCCCCGCGCAGGTAGAACAACGCAAAGCCGAAGGGCGGTGTCAGAAAACTGGTTTGAAGGTTCACGGCCACAAGAATGCCAAACCAGATCATCAGCGCCTGCCCCTCCAGCCCGTTGCCGAAATCGAGCCCCGCAATCACCGGTGCGAATATCGGGATCAGGATAAGCGTGATCTCCAGCCAATCGAGCACAAACCCAAGCACGAAGATGGCCGCCATGACCACCATCAGCACCACCCAAGGCGCGGTGCCAAAAGCCCCCAGAGCGTCGCGGATCATCGCATCACCGCCAATGCCCTTGAAGACGGCGGAAAAGCAGGTTGCCCCGACAATGACCATCATCACAATCGAGGTGGCCAGAACGGTATCCCGCGCGGCGTCCATGATCACTCCGACATCGAACTTGCGGTACAGCGCGGTCACCAGGATCGCCCCAAGTGCGCCAAGGCCACTGGCCTCTGTGGGCGTCGCAAGCCCCGTGATGATCGAGCCGAGAACCGACAGCACAAGGATCAGCAGCGGGGCAACATCAATCAAGGTGCGCAGCACCCCTCTGAGCAGGCCTATCGGCGCAGCTTTTTCGGCACGCGGCAGACCTCGCGCGCGCCAGATGATGTAGATCCCATAGAGCAGCACGAGCAACAGGCCCGGCCCGATGGCCCCGGCGAACATATCCGGCACCGGGGTTTGCAACTGATCGCCAAGGATAATCAGCATCACCGAAGGCGGGATCAGGATCGCCAGCGTGCCACTGGCCGCGATCAGCCCTGAGGACGTTGCCTTGTCATAGCCGACCTCGACCATGCGCGGCAGCGCCAGCAACGCCAGCAAGACAACCGAGGCACCTACCACGCCCGAACTGGCCGCCAACAGCACACCAATCACCAGAACCGCGATGCCCATGCCAGCCGCCGTGCCACCCAAGGCGCGCTGCGCGCCTTTCAACGCGTTCTCCGCCACGCCGGATTTTTCAAGGATCAGGCCCATGAAGATGAACATCGGGATGGCCACAAGCAGCCAGTTTGTCAGCACATTGGCATAGATACGGCTGACGATGAGGTTGAAGAACGCGATCGGAAGGTCAGAGAGCAGGATGAAAATGGCCGAAGATCCAGCGAGGACAAAGGCAACCCGGTAGCCTGCCAGAATACCCGCAAGGGTCAGGGCGGCCATGGCCAGGGGAAGGACAAGATCGCTCATCTTCGCAGGAAACCCCGGATCAGGCGCACACTTTCCCATAGCACTGCGACGGCCAGAAGCGACAGACCAAGAGGCAACACCAGCTTGATCAGCCACAGATCGTTGAGCCCGCCACTCGCCGAGCCCTCATCGGACCGCCAGGCGCGCTCCCAAAATCGCACAGAACCGGGGATGGCCATGACAAGAAACGGCGCCGCAAAGATCAGGTTGCCCGCCAAATCCAGAGCTGACCGCCCACGCAGCGGGTACCGATCATACAGAAAATCGACCCGTACGTGGCGGTCGCGTAACAAGACCAGACCGGCGGGCAGCAGGGCAATCACCGCCAGAATGTGCCATTGCAGATCCAGCAACGAATTCAGCGATACGGCAGCGCCGAACCAGAAAACGCGGTTCGCAAAGCTCAGCAAAGGATTAATATCAAGGAAATTGGCAAACACCTGCAATGCGATGCACAGCATCAGCGCGATCACCAGAACCGCAAAGCTGTTCAGCAGGGCACGCTCTGCGCGGACAATCCACGTCTGGCCCTTGTCGGCCATCCTTTCCTCCCCAATCACGATCTTGAACGCTTTGGTAAAATCAGCCTAGCAATAACTCGCTCCATATGGAACTATATTATTGCCGGATATCTTGTCAGAAGTCTTGCCTGAAAAGGAGGGCGGCCGTTGAAGCTTATCGACATTTTGGGCGGCACGCCGCTGCCCGTGGGTTACCGGATGGCCTTTCTCACGGTGTTCTTCAGAGAACCGCTGCTGCGCCGTATCGAGCGCGAGCATGGGCTGGTGCGGCCAGAATGGACCGTGCTGGTTTGTCTGGCCTATCAGGACGGTCTGAACGCCCGGGATATCTGCGAGATCACGGAACAGCCTTCGAATTCCATCAGCCGAGGTGTCGCTTCGTTGCTGAACAAGGGCTTTGTTGCCCGCCGCCCCGACCCCGAGGACGCGCGGCGCAATATGCTCGACATCACACCCGCCGGACGTGCGGTCTACAGCGCCGCCATGGATCTGTTCGTGCAGGCCGAAACGCACATGACCGCCTGCCTGAGCGACGCTGAACGCGCCACGCTGATAGGTCTGCTCGACAAGTTGGCGCGCGATGTGCCGCGCTGGAGAACCATGCCGCCCTATACAGAGGCCAATGATGATTAATGCGCCCTACCCCAACCCCGCCGCCGCGTCGCTGCGCCGCCTTCTCGCACGACCGGGCCTTGTGATGATGCCCTGTTGCTTTGACGCGCTCTCGGCCCGTTTGATCGAGCAAGCAGGGTTCGAATTGACCTTTCTGTCGGGTTTTGCCGCGTCGGCCAGCCGGATTGGCGCGCCTGATCTGGGTCTGATGAGCTTTGGCGAAGTCCGCGATCAGGCCCGCAATGTGATGGAAGCCATCAATATCCCGATGATGGTGGACGGCGACACCGGCTACGGAAATCCGATGAACGTGCTGCGCACCGTCGAGGGTTTCGCTCGTGCGGGCTGCGCTGGCGTGATGATCGAGGATCAGGTGGCGCCCAAGCGCTGCGGTCATACGCAGGGCAAGGCTGTCGTCGACCGCGAAGAGGCGTTTGACCGGATCCGCGCCGCCGTCGAGGCACGGGGACGCGCGGATATCGTCCTCAAAGCACGCACGGATGCGCGCCGTACCCATGGGCTGGCCGAGGCCATCGAACGTGCGCAGACCTTTACCGAATTGGGCGCCGAGATGGTGTTCATCGAAGAGCCGCTGGACATCGACGAGATGCGTACGATCTGCAAGGAGGTGCCCGGCGCGATGGTGGCCAATATGCTGGAGGGTGGGCAAACTCCGATCCTGCCGCCGGCGCAGCTTGAAGAGCTTGGGTTCAAGGTGGCGGCCTATCCGCTTGCCGCGCTGTCGGCGGCCATGCAGGCAATGGTCGGCACGCTTGCGGCACTCAAGGCAGGGAAAGATCATACCGGTGGCCTGATGCCCTTTGCCGAATTGCGCGACCGGATCGGCTTCAACGCATATTACCAGACAGAGGCGCGCTACTCCCGGCGGGACTGAACATTTCGCCAGACCTAAGTTTGTCCTGCTGCCGGTTTCGTGGACCCCAAGAGTGGGTGTTCATGAAACCGGCGAATCCACGTGGCGAGAAGAGCACTCAGCCGCGTCCAACAGTGCGGGAGCAGGCGTCCAGGCCAGCGGGTCTTCCTGCGCCCATTCGGACAGCCGCGCGACGATTGCCTTTGCCCCCAAGCTGTCGGCGTGATGCATCAGCCCGCCCCGCCAACGCGGAAAGCCGTAGCCCAAAACCGTGACCAGATCGATATCGGACGCCCGTGCCGCAATCCCCTCTGACAGGATCGCAGCAGCTTCGTTCACCATGGCCAATACGAGCCGCTCGACGATCTCGGCCTCGTCGATCCTGCGCCGCGTGACGCCAGCGAACCAGGCCTCCTCACGCGCGAGGTCTTCGACCAACGGATCGATCACCTTGCCGCCGCCGCCCGGGTAGCGATACCAGCCCACACCGACCTTGCGCCCAAGCCGCCCTTCGTTGACCATCCGGTCAGAAATGGGGATGTAGCGCCGCGCGGGGTCGCGGGTGGCATCTTGCCTGCGGCGATTGGCAAATGCGATGTCCAGCCCCGATAGATCCTGTGCCTCGTAAGGACCCATGGCCATGCCAAAACCAACCATGGCCTCGTCGATCTCCCACGGGTTGGAGCCGTCCATCATCAGCGTGTCGGCGGCCTCGCGGTAACGCGCAAGAATGCGGTTGCCGATGAATCCATCGCAGACACCCGCCACCACCGGCACTTTGTTCAGTTGGGCCGCCAGTGAATAGCCCGTGGCCAGCGCACGGTCCGATGTCGCGCCGGCGCGCACGATCTCGAGCAGTTTCATGATATGGGCGGGCGCAAAGAAATGCAGGCCCAAAAGGCGGGAGGGGTCTGCCAGAGCGCGCGCGATCTCGTCGATGTCGAGATAAGAGGTGTTGGTGGCGAGGACGGCTTCGGGCTGGAGGTGGCTTTCCAGCATGGCAAAGACCTGACGCTTGACCTCAAGGCTTTCAAAGGCGGCCTCGATGGCAAGTGTCGCGTCCGCTGCAGCAGCGGGGTCACGATCCACCACCAGACGACCCAGACGCGCGGCAATGCCGCTGGCATCAGTCAGACCGCGCCCTTGAGCAGCAGCAGCCAGCTTGTCGATATTGGCGCGGGCGCGTGCCACTCCTTCGGCATCGGTTTCAAGCAGGCAGACTGAAAGCCCGGCATCCAGCGCCGCCCAAGCGATGCCCGCGCCCATCGTGCCACCGCCCACCACAGCGATCCGATCAAGCGGCGCAGGTGCTGCAGTCAGGCTCGACGGGGCCTTCGCGGCGCGTTCAGCAAAGAAGACATGGCGCAGGGCCCGCGCCTGATCGCCTGCCCGCAATTCGAGGAAGGCCGAACGCTCTGCGGCAATCGCTTCGGCAAGCGGAGTGTCAGCGATGGCCGCCACGAGTGCAATGGCGCGCAAAGGGGCAATCTGCCCGGGCATCTTGCGCAGGGCGGTCTGGCGGGCAGCCTCCACCGCTGCAGGATCAGCCGCAGGACTAGGCAGATCATCGGTCTGTGTCGCAAGGCTGAGCGTGCCGATATCGAGCGCAAGTGCCACCGCAAGAGGATCGTCCGCCTGCCCATCGATCAGGCCAAGCGCCTCGGCGCGGGCGGCAGTCACGGGCTTGCCGGTGGAGATCAGATCGAGCGCGGGGGCCAACCCGATCAGGCGCGGCAAACGTTGCGTCCCTCCCGCACCCGGCACAACGCCCAGCTTGACTTCGGGCAGACCGATCCGCGCGGCGGGCACAGCGATCCGGTAGCGACAGGCCAGCGCCAATTCGCACCCTCCGCCAAGTGCCACGCCATTGATCGCAGCAATCCACGGCACGGGGCTCGTGGCAATTCCTGCACAGATCTCGTTCAAGTGTGGAGCAACCGGGGCAGCATCGAATTCGCGCGCATCGGCACCGGCAGCAAAGGTCCGGCCTGCACCCGTCAGGATGACCCGCGTCAGCCCGGGCGTCGCCGCCGCTTGCGCCAGAGCCTGCGACAGCCCCTCGCGCGTCGCATGCCCGATCGCATTGACCGGAGGCGCCGCCATTGTGACCAGAAGGGCCGTCCCCAGATGCTCTGTCTTTACCGTCATCGCAGCCTCAATTATGCTTTATCATGCACATAATGCTATATAATGCATGTCAGTAAAAGAGATGTCAGAGAGTTTTGTGACTGTGACGCATATCCAAGCGGTCGCCTGAGTTACGCTGAACCAGTCCGAGCGGCTTGATGCGCTCAACGAACCACTTTTACTGGAACTCCGGGTTAATCTGGCGGAGTTGTCACACAGCCCCAAGGCTCAGTCGGTCAGGAAATTGTGTGCCGCAACCAGATCAGCCAATTCGCGCAAGGACTGGGCTACGGGTTTGCCAGACGTGTCGAGCGTCGCCTCGGCGCGTTCATAAAGCGCCTCTCGGCTGGTCAGCAGCCCCTTGAGTTGGGCCATCGCCTCGGGATTGCCCTGCATCGGCCGTTCATCGCCCTGCGCGCGGACCCGGTCCATATGTTCCTGCGGAGAGGCCTTGACCCAGATCGTATGGAACCGCGCGAGCAACCGGGCATAGGTCGAAGGCTCGGCCACGATGCCGCCGGCCACGGCCAGGATGACGCGATCATGCGTTGCGATGACCCTATCAAGCGCATCGCTTTCGAGCTTGCGATAGCCTTCCTGACCGTAAAGCGCCATGATCTCGGGTACGGGCATTCCTCCGGTCTCTTCAATCTCGCGGTTCAATTCAACGAAGGGCAGATCGAGCTCTGCACCCAGCATCCGACCGAGGGTCGATTTTCCAGCCCCACGCAGGCCTACCAGACAGAGCCTCTGGTCGCGTTGACCGGCATCATCCTCACGGGTTAAACTTCGGAGCACCGCTTCCCTTGTGGCCCGGTCGGCAGAGCGGAAGGCTTCGGCCACGCGCAGCACGTCAGAGTTCCATGGATCGTCCTCGCCAACGAACCATTCGATCCGGTGGTTCAGCGCCAGCGCCACGCGCTTAAGCAAACTGATGGAGATGTTGCCCTCGCCGCTTTCAAGCTGCGCGAGATACCGTGGCGATACACCCGACAATTCCGACAGAACCCGGCGCGGAATCCCCTTGCGTTCGCGCACGTGACGCACCCGCTCGCCGACCTGCCGCAACAGGCGCACCACCTCTTCCTCGGCCAGCGCCGTGCCGTCGACCTGCGTGGTGCGACCGCCGAAGGTGGTGATTTCCGTCATGAAAGCTCCGCAGGTGAAATATATTGCATACTCTACGTCACGTAGTGCGGCCTTATCAATGCGTCAATTCACGCGCGCAGTGCGTCCTCGATCACACGACGGACCTGTTCCGGTGGCGTGCGTTTGGTGAACTCACCCGCGACGATGAAGACGCAGACAAAGCGGCCCGACCAGCACAAGACACCATCCTGTTCGCCATCGACCCGGAATTCGACCGATGTTTCGCCGAGCCGCGAGGGCCAGACATGGCAGATCAACCGGTGTCGCGGGGTAACAGGCGCGCGAAAATCGAGCGACATGTGCACGAACGGCGTGCCATAGCCCTGGTCCACTTCCATCTGGAACCAGCCTTTCCCTTCGAAATGTTCCTCCCACCAGGCATTGATCGCATCAAGCGCGAACCATGGGATGCGTGCTGTGTAAGCGATACGCGCCGGGTCGCAATCGCCCCATGTCACGCGGATCTCATGTTGGAACACGCCCACGGGGCGGGCGAGCATATCAGTAGGTTTCAACGTGATATCGGCCTTCTTCGCGCAGTGCGTCGCGCAGATCGGGCCAGGATTGACCCATGTCGCCCGCGATCTGGGCGAAGGCGGCATCCACCCCCGCTTCCATTCCGCGCAACCCGCAGATGTAGATATAGGTATCCGGATCGTCCAACAGGGCCCGAACCTTTTCACGTTCGGCCAGAATCCGGTCCTGCACGTATTCTTTCTGCGTTGCCGGACTGCGGCTATAGACCAGGTGCTGATCCAGCAGATCGGCAGGCACTTTCTTGAGCGGACCGAAATAGGGCAGGCTTTCGGGAGTGCGCGCACCAAAGAACATGGTCATTCCCCCTGCCCTTCCCGTGCGCTGACGGCGCATGGTAAACGCACGCATGGGCGCGGACCCGGTACCTGTGCAGATCATCAGCAAATGCGCGGACGCATCACCCGGCATCAGGAACGTCGCTCCGAAAGGTCCGGTGACCTTGACCTCAGCCCCCGGCTCCAGATCGCACAGGTATGACGAGCAGACCCCCGCGGGATCACGCTTAACCGTCAGCGAAAGGTTGTTGAAATTCGGCCGCTCCCCGTCGCGCGGGCTGGAGACGGAATACAGCCGTGGCAAATGCGGATGACCCTTGTCGTCGAGGCCCGGCGCGATGATCCCAATGGATTGCCCTTCAAGCACGGGCATCGACTGGGCACCGAAATCGAGAATGATATGGCGCACGTCATGTTCGGGATCGTCCGTCAGACGGAAATTGCCGGTCACTTTTGCGGTGACGGGTCGGCCAAGCGTATGCAGGTTCACAGTTGGCTTGGCTGCTGTTGCAGGCGCACGCGCCTTGCCACCCGCGCCCTTGTGCGCCTCTGCCAAAAGGGCCACCATCGCATCGTCCAGGGCTTCAAGCCCGGTTTCCGCCTCGCTGCCACCGATGTCTTCCTGTGGCGGCATCTCGGTCCAGGAATACTGCTCCTCAAGGGTATAGGGCGTGGTCACGACACGCCATTCGTCGATGGAACCGGTGGGGCAGACGGGAATGCAATCCATGCAGAAATTGCAGACATCCGCATTCACCACGACGTTCATGTCGTCATGCTCGATCGCACCGATCGGACAGGTGTTTTCGCACGTGTAGCACCGGATGCAAATCTCGGGGTCGATCAAGTGCTGCTTGATCGGGGCGCTCATCGGGCGACCTCCCGGCACAGGATGGCGTCGGGAAGGGTCATCATTTCGATCAGCGCGCGACAGGGGCCGGCACAGTCCCTGCAGCCCATACAGCGCCTGTGCAACGTTCCGATCTCGTGCGTGATGTCTGATGTGCGTGGGGCGCGGCCCACAGCCTGGTCGATGTTCATGGCATGTCCTCTTGCTGGGGTGCCGGGGCGCAAGGCCCCGACCCGGTGTCGTTCCGGCCCTCGCCCCGTCAGGCCATGTGCAGTTTGACGTATTCGAAATCACCCGGCTTGTTGTCGATGCCCACCTTGGGTGGCGCGATCCAGCTGGCGTATTTGCCGGGCTCGTAGCACGGCTTCATGAGGGACTGGACGAAATCGCCATCCGCCTTGGACGGCAGCCAGTCCGTTACGCCCTTTTCCCATGCTTCCTCGGAGATCAGGTTGCCTGCAGGATCGGCCTTGATCGCAGAGAAGATGCCGATCTGGCGGTGGAACGCTTCGTCGGGCAACTTCAGCTCGAACTCGATCCCGGCCTTCTCGATGATCTTGTTCCAGCGGCCGACCCCGCCCGAGGCGTCACGGATGTAATCGTCACGCAAGCGCATATTGATGGCGGTCAGCGCTGGCACTTCTTCGGCCACGATCTGACCGTCCTTGACGGTACGCACCACATAACTGTCCGACGTCAGCCGATGGTCATCGGTCAGACGGCTTTCCATATAGCGTCCCTTGATGCCGGCATTGAAGGCATTGGCCGCATTGGTCGAAACTTCTTGCCCGAACAGGTCGAGCGAAAGCGAATAATGCAGGTTCAGCTTTTTCTGAATCGTGGGCAGATCGATCACCCCAAGATCACGGATCTTGTTGATGTCGTAGGGGTCGGAGATCCCGGCGTTTTTCATCGCAGTCACGGTGGCCTCGATCGTGCGGCCCACGCCGGTTTCACCGACGAACATGTGATGCGCCTCTTCGGTCAACATGAACCGGCAGGTGCGCGACAGCGGGTCAAAGCCCGACTGCGCGAGGCTTTCCAGCTGCATCTTGCCATCGCGGTCAGTGAAATAGGTAAACATGAAGAAAGACAGCCAATCAGGCGTCTCTTCGTTGAAGGCACCCAGCATCCGTGGCGCCTCGTCCGAACCCGACGACCGGCGCAGCAGGTCATCTGCCTCTTCACGACCATCTTTGCCGAAATACTTGAACAGCAAATAAACCATCGCCCAGAGGTGGCGGCCTTCCTCGACATTGACCTGAAAGAGGTTGCGCATGTCGTAAAGCGACGGCGCGGTTAGACCAAGGAAGCGCTGCTGTTCTACCGACCCCGGCTCGGTATCGCCCTGAATCACGATCAGGCGCTTGAGCATGTTGCGGTACTCGCCCGGCACATCGTGCCATACGTTTTCGCCTGCGTGCTCACCGCAGGGGATCTTGCGCTCCTCGACCTCTGGCGCGAGGAGCACACCCCAGCGGTATTCCGGCATGCGGACATAGTCGAACTTGGCCCAACCCTTCGGGTCCACGGAGACGGCGGTGCGCAGATAGACCATGGAATTCTGGAAATTCTGCGGGATCAGGTCATTCCACCAGTTGATGTAGCCCGGATGCCACCGTTCCAGCGCCTTGAGCACCTTCTTGTCGCCACTCAGGCCGACGTTGTTCGGGATCTGGGTATCATAGCTGACATTGATCAGATCTAGCATGTCTTTCCTCCCTAGGGATGATGGAGCTTTCGGCGAAAACTCTGGCGTTCGCGATTTTCCTTCGAAAAATCTTTGAGTTACACACGGTTCATGTCGAAATTTCCGCGAATTCCGGTGCCATAGCGCTGCAGGGCGCCATCCGCCCCGACCGCATTGGGGCGATTGAAGATCCAGTTTTGCCAAGCGGTCAGGCGACCGAAGATCCGGGTCTCCATTGTCTCGGGTCCCGCGAAGCGCAGGTTGGCTTCCATCCCCGTCATCGCATCGGGCGAGAAGCTGGCGCGTTCCTCAAGGAAAACACGCACCTCATCTTCCCAGTCAATATCGTCAAGGATCATGGTCACCAAACCCAACTCATCCGCCTCTTCGGCCTCAAGAGCGGCACCAAGCGACGATTGCAGCTTGTCCACATGTGACGGGTCGCCAAGAAAGCGAGTCTGCAGACGGGTCAGGTCATTGCCCATAGGCATCGGGCCAAAATTGCTTGCGTTCAGCGTGACTGTCGCCAGCGGACGATTGTCGCCCTCGAACTCGCCTTCCATCATGTAGCTGCGGTCGACGGAAAAAAGGATCTCGGCCAGAACACCTGCAAAGCACGATCCATGCTCGACCAAAGCCACCATTGAGCGCGACGTGACATCAATGCGCTTGAGAACACGTTTCCAGTATTTGAGCACCTCATTCGCCAGCCAGTGATCGGCATTGTCCAGAAGGAGCGCCTCGTGTGCGGTCACCTGCTCGGGATCGCCAACGGTCCGGAAGACCAGAAGGCCAACCTCCATCTCGTTAAGGCGCAAGTGCAGGATCGCATCGTCCAGTTCTCGTGCCACGCGCAGCATCCAGGACTGCGCCCCCTGCTCGGTGAACGCCGCCATGTCGGCAGGAGCGTCGCCATCGGGGCCGTGGATCGTGATGGACGCCGTGCGCCCTGCACGGTCCAGGGTGACTTCCACCGAAGAGTAGGTGACGGAACCATCTTCGCCGATGGTGCGCTGCAAAGGCGTCAGGGCGATGCCCCGATCGACATCCGGCTTGGACGACGCAGCAGCGAATTCGCGGGCGCGTTCGGCGACAATCTCGTCGAACCGTGCATTTGGCACGACCTCATCTACAAGATCCCAGTCCTTGGCGCGCCGCCCCTTGACCCCCTCCTCAACCGAGCAGAAGACATCGGCGCGGTCACGGCGCACCTTGCGCTTGTCGGTCACGCGAGTCAGTCCGCCTGTGCCCGGCAGAACCGCGAGCAACGGGACTTCGGGCAGCGACACGGCAGACGCGCCGTCATCGGTCAACATGATGTAATTGCACGCCAGCGCCAGCTCATAGCCGCCACCCGCGCAGGCGCCCTTGACCGCGCAGATGTATTTTTGGCCGCTGTCTTCTTCGGCGGCTTCATAGGTGTTGCGGGTCTCGTTGGTGAATTTACAAAAGTTGACTTTGTGGCTATGCGCGGCACCGCCCAGCATCCGGATATTTGCGCCCGCACAGAAGACCTTATCCTTGCCAGAGCGCATAACCACGACCTTCACCTCTGGATGCTCGAAACGCATGCGCTGGATGACATCGGAAAGCTCGATATCTACCCCCAGATCATAGGAGTTAAGCTTGAGTTGATACCCCTCGAACAGGCCCGCGTTTTCATCCACATCCATATAGAGATTGGCGACGGGTCCGTCATACTCCACCCGCCAGTGGCGGTACTGCGAAGGGTCGGTCTGGAAATCGATGGCCTTGGTCATGGCGCGTTCCTTTCGATCATGTTGGTGCATTATAATGCTATGTCTCATTGGGTAAAGTCTTTATCAGAACTTTTCTTGGATATTTTTATCATTATATTTTAGATATTTAGATCAATAATAAACGATCAATTTCCATTTATGCATTATATTGCATTATTCCGCAAGCCTTACGTTGCGCTCGATGCGTTCCCAATCCGCAGGTGCGAGGACCAGAACAGGATCGCCACCGCGCGCGCGCGCCTGCACGGACAGGGCACGCGCAATCTCAAGAAGCCTGAGAGCTGCACCCGACCGACCCATCCGCGCCTTCAACCCTGCATTTGCGAGCTGGATCGCAGCCTGAACCGACACCCGTTCGGCCCCATTCGGTGGGCAGGCCAGCCAAAGCGCCTCCAGCACTTCATGGGCTTCCCAGAAATACCCATCCCGCAGAAAAGCTTGACCTGCGGCCCACGCCATCGAAGCAGCGAGGCTGGGCAACGGATCGTTCACCCGGACATCCTTGAAGCGGTCGAACAAGTCTTCGGGATGACGCGCCGTCTGTCCCGGCACATAGGGATGTGGCGGGCGCCAGACCACCGGCTGAGTCATACGGGCACAGGCGCGTCCCAGGCGGCAAAAGCCAGGATCGTGGCGACCGGATCCACCACTTCAACCTCGCGCGTGTCCAGATTGAACAAAGGCGTTCCGGCGTCGGTCCCTGCACCCCGGTAGCTGCAGACATGGCTTTGCAACCTCACGCGACCTGAACCTCTGCGCGTTCGATCCTATCAAGCCGCGCACAGAAGTCTGCAACCTCGGCCAGCACCGCCTCGGGCTGGTCTTGATGCGGGGCGTGCCGACACTCTTCAAGGATCAGGGTCTCGACCGGCGAATAGATGCGGTCCTCGATCTCGGAAATTTGGGCCAGAGTGCCGTATTGATCCTGCCGCCCCTGGATCGCCAGAACCGGGATGCGCAGATAGTCGATCACCTCGCCGACATGCCAAGTCCGGAAATCCGGGTGAAGCCACGCGTCGTTCCAACCTCGGAATGCCACGTCCACATTGCTGTGATGACGCGCAAGACGGTCGCGCAGATCGCTTGTTTCATAGGCCTCGCGGGCGGCTGCAATCGCGGCGAGGCCCATCTCCTCGGTAAAGAAATGCGGCGCCATCAAAACAAGGCCGCGCACCCGGTGATCCACAACAGAACCCGCATGGATCGCGGCGATGGTCGCGCCGTCGGAATGGCCCATCAGGACACCGCGTTCAAACCCCATCGCATCAAGCACCTGCGGCAACACCTTAACGGCCTCTTGCGTCATGTAGTCCAACGGACGGGGCAGATCGCACGGGTCCGATGCGCCATAACCCGCGCGCGACCATGCAAACACCCCCATCCCGGTGGCTGCGGCCAGCCGCTCGGGAAAGTCGCGCCAAAGACCAAGCGAACCCAATCCTTCATGCAGAAGAACAAGTGTCGGGGCTTTTTCAGGCGCCGGTCCCCAGCTTGCCCATTCCAGCGATTTACCATCCGCCTCAAGACGCCCAGCGCCACTCGCCCATGCGATTGCCATCATGCCATCTCCCGTAGTTTGAAACGCTGAATTTTGCCCGTCGCCGTTTTCGGCAGGTCTGGCACGATCTCGACCCAACGCGGATACTTCCACGCGCCAATCCTGTCTTTCACAAACTCCTTGAGCCGGGCCTGTATGTCCTCGGATGAAGCGCCATCCTTCAACACCACATAGGCCATCGGTTTTTCGAGCCCTTCGGCATCGCGCCGCGCTACGACTGCGGCCTCGAGAACGGCATCATGGGCGACAAGGGCCTGTTCCACCTCGAAGGGGCTGACCCAGATTCCCGAGACCTTGAACAGGTCATCGGTGCGCCCGCAATAGACAAAGCGTCCCTCTTCGGTGATGGAATACTTGTCGCCGGTGCGCGTCCAGACACCCTCGAAGGTGGCACGACTTTTGGCGCGCTGGTTCCAGTAACCATCGGCGGCGGAAGCCCCACGCACCAGCAGCTCACCGACCTCGCCCGGTGCGATGTCATGGCCCGCCTCGTCAACGCAACGCAAGTCATACCCCGGCACCGCCATGCCCGACGTCCCGTAGACGACATCGTCGGGACGGTTGGACAGAAAGATGTGCAGCATCTCGGTAGAGCCGACCCCGTCAAGGATATCCACGCCCCAAAGACGTTTCCATTTCAGGCCCACCTCCTCGGGCAAAGCCTCTCCGGCCGAGATGCAGCAGCGCATGGCGGCGGGCGGCACGCCGTGGCGCTCCAGATGCGCGATGGTGGCGGCATAAAGCGTGGGCACCCCGCAATAGATCGTGGGCGCATGTTCGCGCAGGATATCGACCACAACTTCGGGCGTGGGACGACCCGCGTAAAGCAGTGTGGTGGCCCCCGCGGACATGGGAAACGTCATCGCATTGCCAAGCCCATAGGCAAAAAAGATCTTGGCCACCGAATACACGATATCGTCTTCGCGCATCTGCAGGACATGGGCACCATAGGTTTCCGCCGTAGCGCGCAACGCACCGTGAACGTGCCGCACGCCTTTGGGCTGACCGGTCGACCCTGAGGAATAGAGCCAGAAGGCGCACTCATCCGCCCCTGCCTGTACCGCCGCAACAGGGGTCGCACCTTCGGTGAATTCGGCCAGCGTCACGCATCCTTCGGGTGCGGCGCCCCCTTCGACAACGATATGGCGCAGATAGGGATTGCCCTGCGTTGCAGGAAGAACCACCGGCAAAAGCTCGGCCGAGACGAAAAGGCAGGCCGCCCGACTGTCACGCAGGATCGCGTCATAGACAGGTGTGGCCAGAAGCGTATTCAACGCGATGGGGACCACCCCTGATTTCAAGCCGCCCCAGAAAACCACCGGATAACTGACGCGGTCCAGCAGGATACAGGCCACCCGTTCCTCCCGCATGATCCCGGCACGGGCAAAGGCCCCGGCCATCCGATCTGTTTCTGCGGCCAATTGCCCATAGGTCAATTCCGCCGTGCCCTCGCCAACCTCGCGGAAAGCGGGCTTGGCATCGCGGCCTTCGGCAATGTGCCGGTCCACGAACCATAGGGCCGCGTTTTGGTTCTCCTCCATCCGTCTTCCTCCCTGCTTGCCGCGTGACACTGGCGCTGCGGCTGGCACCGCGACCTACCGGCCGGTGAACTCGATCGCCCCCTCGGGCAGAAGATACAGGATATGTGCATCGCCACCCTCGACCGTCGGATGGTGGTCCGAACCCGGACCATAGACATACCAGCCCTTCTCACGGCCGTCGAAACGCGGATCGCCTTCAAGCGGGAAAATCGCGCCGATCTCGCCGGTGGTATGGACGTGATGCGGGCCACGGACATCGCGCATGCGCACCACATCCACGCTGAACCGTCCGGCCTCGGCACCGGGTTTGATCGCGCGGCCATAGCGGATGCCGCCTGCCTCGCGCGCCATCAACCAACCCTCGGCCTCACCTTCCGCGCAGAGCGCCGCAAGTCGCTGGAAAGCCGGCGATCCCGGTGGAACGTTCGCGTTCAGCCGCACCTCCAACGCAGCATCCAGTGGGGCGTCACCCACGATCTGTACAATTTCGGCCACGGCCTTGGCGAATTCCTGTTGGGACATCAGTGCGCTCCCCCAGTTGCGACTCCCCTTGATGCTATATAGTGCAATTCATCACGCCTATCGCAAGTAATATTTACCAATATATGCATTTTAATGCACATCTCCAACCCGGATCAGCACAGCCATGGCGCTGTCTCCCGCCGCACAGCCCTGAAACAGCCCAATGCCCCCACCGCGCATCTCAAGCTCCTCGATCAATTCAATGATCCCGCGCAGCCCGGTTGGCCCCTGCGGATGACCCCAGATCAGCGACGAGCCGAAATTGTTCATCTGCCGCCAATCGATCCCGAAGGCCCGTGCAAAGGCGATGTCGTTGACCGCAAAAGGATTATGCGACTTGATCGCATCGACTTGTCCAATTTCCAGCCCTGCGCGTGCAAGTGCTGCGCGGGTTGCGGCAATCGGGGCCGCAGGCATGAAGCCCTTTTCCTCGCGCGATTGCGTCAGGGCCAGAACCTCGATTATAGGCCCTCCCGGCGCAATCTCGGCCGCAGCTGCGGCACTGGCGGCCAAGACCATGCCTGCCGCCCCATCGGCGGGATGGGTCTGGCCTGCAAAGGTGACCGTGCCGCCGGATCGCACCGGCACCAGCCGCGCGATCTTGTCCGGGTTCACGGGCTCAACGCCCGCATCCCCCTCAAGCACGGCGACCGTCTTGCGAAAACGCGCATCCGGCACCTCGAACTGCGCAGGCATGTAGCGTCGCTGAAAGGCACGATCCTCGGCCAGCGCCCGGTCATATTGCGCAGCACGGAAGAGGACGACCTCGTGCTGCTCGGCGGTCTCAATGCCCACCCGCGCGGCGACGTTCTCGGCGGTCTCGAGCATTGCGCCACCCGCCCAGGGATCGCGGCCAAAGCTGCCCAGAACCCAATCCTCGGCCCGGCCTGTGCCGCCGGTTGCACCGGGCGCGGGGTAATAGACATGCGCTCCGTTCGAGGTCCGATCTCCTGAGGCGACCAGCGCCAGACGTCCCTCACCGCGCGCGAATTCACCCGCGATATGGGCCAGAAGCCGCGGGCCGGTCGCACAAGCCTGATTGATTGTGGGACATGGCAGATGCCCCGCCCCGATCAGACCGGTGAACCATGGTCCGGCATAGAAGCATTCGGGCTGGATCACCGTCCAGCCATAGCACGCCGCGTCGAATTGCTCGGTCCCGATGCCCCGTTCTGCCAGTGCCGCGCGGGTGACGTGAGCAGCCAGTTCCACCGAATGCAGATGCGCCAGCGCACCTTGCCAGCGAGCGAAGGGCGTAGACCAATAGGCCCCATAGGGGATGAAAAGGCTCATGTCCGGATCACCTGCATGTTGCTCTCATCATAAAGCCGGTCCAGCAGGTCTGCCCGCCGGCTCAAAATCTTGCGAAAGTTGAGGTTGCCTTTGGCCGTGATCTCGCCCTCACCCATCGAAGGGGGTTCGGCCAGAACCAGAACGCGCGCGACGCGACTGGCCGAGCCCTGCTCGCCACGCTTGGCCAACCGCGCATGAAGGGCACCAGCCAGGGCTTCGGACCACAGCGTGCCGTCCGACTCTTCCGCCATCTCGCGCGCCTCGGGTGTCGGGAAGATCATCAGTCCGATCTCGGCCCGGTCAGCCCCGCAGACCACCACGTCAGACGCCAACCCGCCCAGAAGCGGCAGAAGTTCGAGCCGCAGGTTCGCAGCGCGCACCCAGGTTCCCGAGATCAGCTTGAAATCTTCGGACATACGCCCGTCAAAGACCAACCCCAGCTCTGGCCGGTCGGGATCGACGAATTTGACCGCGTCGCCCGAGATCAGGAAGCCTTCGTTGTCGAAGAGCTCGGCTGTCTTGGCCGGGTCCTCGAAATATCCCGGCGTGACATTCGGCCCGCGCACCCGCAGGTCATAACGCCCGTCGGCTTCCGGGATCAGCTTGATGTCGACCCCGGTCATCGGCACCCCGATGATGCCCGAACGCGTGGTCGGTTCATGCACGATCAGGCAGGCGGGCGCCGTTTCGGTCATCCCCCAGGATGACGTCATCAGCGGCACATCGCCCCGCACCTCGCGCGCCATTTCGGCCAAATCAGCCCAAACATCCTGCGGCAGGGACGCACCAGCATAGAAGATCATGTCGAGATCTTCGAAGTAACGCTGCCTGAGTCCGGCATCCGCCTTCAGCGCGTCGCGCACCATGGCAAAACCGAGCGGTACATTGAAGGCCATCGTCCCGGTTTGCAGGCGCAGGTTCTCGATCGTGCGCTCGACCAGCCCCTTCACGGGCTTGCCGTTGTCGATATAGAGACTGCCGCCATTGGCCAGCATCATGTTGAAATTGTGCGACCCACCGAAGACGTGGTTCCAAGGCAGCCAGTCCAGGATCACCGGCGGTCGGTCGCGCAGAAAGGTCAGCGCATCCGCGATCATCGTCTGGTTCGCGCACATCATGCCATGGGTGGTGATTACCCCTTTCGGATGCGCGGTGGAGCCCGAGGTCATCAGGTATTTCGCGACTGTATCCGGCCCGACCCCAGCGGCAGCCGCATCGACACCCGCGGGGTCATGCGCATGCAACAGCGACGCGAATTCGGTCATCCCCGGGTCAGGATTGGCCGATACGATCTTTTCCATCCCATCAAAGACATCCAACCCCAAAGCTGCGCCATAGCGCGCACCATCATCGGCAAAGACCACGCGCGGTCGTACCAGTCCCACACAGTGGCGCAGTTGCGCGTGGGCTGCGGGGATCAGGGCATATTGCTCGGCCAACGGCACCACGGGCACGCCGACGTAATGCGCCGCCAACATCAGCAACCCGTGATCGACCGAATTGCCAGAGATGATGACGATCGGGCTGTCGGGGCCCAGACCTCGTTCCAGCAGGGCTGCAGCGATGCTGCGGACAGCCTCGCGGGTTTGCGCGTAACTCAAGGCGCGCCAGCCCGGTCCGCTGCGTTCAGCAAGAAAGACTGTCTCGGCGCGCGCCTCGGCCCAACGGTCAAGCCAGGTTCCGACGGTGGAGTCCACCGGCCCCATCGGATGGCCCGACCGCAGGATCACCGCGCCGTCGTCCCGATCCTCACGCCGGACGCGATGCGGCAGGTAGCGTCTTTCCTGTGCAACCATCACTTCACCCCTCTTGCCTTGGCTTCCACCCGTTCCAATCCCCTGTCCATCGCCGCGCGCATCCCCTTGGGAATGCCCGCGAGCATCCGCATATCGTGGTCGACCACCGCGCAGGTCGCCCGCGCGGCCAGATCGCGACCAATGTCAGTCGGCTCAAGCACATGGGCGCGCAGGTCGGTCGGATCCCGATCACGCCGGATCAATCCCCGACCCTGCAATTCGTCCAGAAGCCCTACAAGGTGCGGGCCCTCGATGTTCAGAACCTCGGCCAGCCGCGCCTGTCGCAGCCCGGGACGGTCGACCACCATGGCCAGCACGGCAAAGGTCAATCGGCGCAGTTCGAACGGAGCCAGCGTTGCGTTGAGATCCCCTTGAACCACCGCAAAGGCCCGTCGCAGGCGGTAGCCCATGAACTGCCGAAGCACGGCATCCTCGGGCAAGGAGGATGGCTCGGTCATCTGGTTCATCGGCGCCCCCCTTTCTAGCCCGGCAGCAAGAACAGCGTAATCGCTGGAAATGCTACAAGGATCACGACCCGGATCAGGTCCGAGGCGACAAACCAGATCACCGCGCGATAGGTCTCGACGATCGACGTGGCTCGGTCCATCGCGTTGATGATGAACAGATTCATACCCACGGGCGGCGTGATCAGTCCGACCTCAACCACGATCAGCACCAGAATGCCGAACCAGATTGCTGTGTGTTCCGGGCTCAACCCGAAATCCAGCACCGTGATCACCGGAAAGAAAATCGGAACGGTCAGAAGGATCATCGACAGGCTGTCCATGAAACAGCCGAAGATCAGGTACAGCACGAGAATACCGGCCAGCACAGTGATCGGCGCAAACCCGGCCTCGAGCACGATCCTTGCAAGTTCCTGAGGCACTTGGGTCAGCGCGAGAAATCCGTTGAAAAAAGCGGCACCGAGCACGATGAAGAAGATCATCGCTGTCGAACGCGCCGTGGCGGTAAAGCTTTCCAGAAGGGTGGTCCGGGTCAGCCCGCCACTTGCCCATGCGATCAACCCGGTACCAAGCGCGCCGACCGCGGCCCCTTCGGTGGGTGTGAAAATACCACCATAGATGCCTCCCACCACCGTGACGAAGACCAGCAGCACCGGCCAGACATTGCCAAGGGCGCGGAATCTCTCGGCGTAGGGCATGCGCTCGCGCACACCCGCGGCACCCGGATGGATCCGGACATAAATTGCAATGGTGATCATGTAACCCATCGCTGCCAGAACCCCCGGCACGATGGCCGCAAGAAACAGCTTGGCGATGTTCTGCTCGGTCAGGATAGCATAGATCACCAACACAACAGAGGGCGGGATCAAGATCCCAAGCGTGCCGCCCGCCGCCAGCGTCGCCGAGGAAAAGCCGCCCTCATAGCCATAGCGCTTCATCTCTGGCAGAGCCACGCGCCCCATGGTGGCGGCGGTGGCGAGCGAAGATCCGCAGATCGAGCCGAACCCCGCGCAGGCCCCGACGGCGGCCATCGCAACGCCGCCCTTGCGGTGCCCAAGCCAGCTTTCAGCGGCGCGGAACAGGGCCTGACTCATGCCTCCCAGCATTGCGAAATAGCCCATCAGCAGGAACATCGGCACGATGGACAGCGAATAATTGGAAAAGGTCGTATAGCTTTCGGTCTTGAGCCGTGCGAGCGCCATGGACGGGTTGCCCATCACGATCCAGAGCCCGGCAAATCCGGTCACGAACATCGCAAGCCCGATCGGCACGCGCAGGAAAATCATCGTAAGAAGCGCAGGGAAAGACAAAAGCCCGATTTCGATATTGCTCAATGTCCTGCTCCCTCACCGGTCTCGATCAGCGCGCGCCCTGCGAGCATCTCGGCCAATCTGATGCCTGCCATGTAAACCCCGGCCGCAGCCGCAACACTGGCAGCGGCGAAACTTGCAGCGTAGGCCCACCAAATCGGGAATTGCAGGAGGAACGAGGTCTGGCCAGAGCGGATCCGCGCATCGAGGCCTCCCTTCAACTGCACCGCTATCACCACAAGAACGACAGCGAACAGCAATTCGATCAGCAGCGAGAGCACCCGCTGCCCCCGCGGTCCAATGCGGCTGGTGAAGATGTCGACCGAAGCATGTCCGGCCGTCACTTGACAGTACGGCAGGAACGCAAAGATGCAAAAGGCCATCCCCGCCTCAACCAGTTCGAAATCGCCCCGGATCGGGCCGACCCCGATGTCGAGAAGCCATTTGGTCAGCCCCGGGAACGCCGCCACAAGCGGGTCCCAATGCAAGATGGTGCTGGCGGTGCGGCCAAGGATCGACAGGCATGTGATCACGATCGCCGCCGACAAGATAATGCCGCCAAACATGGCAAGCAGACGTGCGACCGTTGTCACGGCACGGTGCAGGGAAGACATGGGCGACGCTCCGGTGAGAAGAAATTGGGTCGCGGCGGCAAAGCCGCGACCCGGTTCACGCGAGGGTGCATCAGTTGTTGGCGGTGTATTCCGCCATAAGCGCGCGCGCCTCGTCGATCAAAGCCTGACCGTCGATCCCCCGGCTTTCGAGGTCCGCCACCCAAGTCTCGTAGATCGGGCGAGCCAGTGCATCCCAATCAGCGGTATCGGTCACCGTGATGATGTTATTGCCGCGATCCACTGCAATCTGGCGCGCAGGACCATCGGCATCCGCCTGGGTGCCGCCCGCAAAGACCGAAAACTCCAAACCGGAATTGGCGTCGATCACCGCGCGCAGATCTTCGGGCAGGCTTTCGTAACGGTCCTTGTTCATCGCCATGATGAAGGCCAGGTTGTAAAGGGCCGGTCCTTCGAATTCGGTGTGGTTGCTCACCAATTCCGCCACACGCAGTGCGGTCGTCACCTCCCATGGGATGGTGGTACCGTCGATAACGCCCTTGGACAGCGCTTCTGAAACAGCCGGAACAGGCATTCCGATCGGCTCGGCGCCGACGCGGGTCAGGAGGTCATTGACCAGCCGCGAGCCACCGCGGATTTTCATGCCTTCGAGGTCTGCGGGCGTGGTCACGGGCCGGCTGGTGTGGAACAGGCCGGGGCCATGCACCCAGGTGCCGAGGACATGCACATCCTGAAAATCATTTGCGGCCATATGGGCCTCGTTAAGTTTCCAATAGGCGTAGGACGCTGCCCGCGCATCTTCCACGAAGAACGGCAGTTCGAACACTTCGGGACGCAGGAAGCGGCCCGGCGTATAGCCCGGAATGGTCCAGACAATATCGGCGATCCCGTCGGCGGCCTGATCGTAGAGCTCCGGCGGGGTGCCACCCAACGCCATCGCGGCATAACGTTCGACCTTGATCCGCCCACCCGAGTCGCGCTCGACGTTGTCCGCCCATACATCCAGCACAAGGCGCGGCACGTTGGCTTGCGCAGGCAAGAACTGGTGCAGCCGCAGCGTCACTTCCTGCGCCATGGCCGATGTCGCCATCAGCGCACTTGTCACCGTCAGCGCAGCAGCCCCGACAAAACCGAAAATCCTTCTCCGTGTCGTCATGATAACCCTCCCTTGATCATGAATTAATCGCATTATACTGCACTTTACGGCGCATCTCTTTCGGTAACTGCCGGTTTATGCACCACCACGCTTGCACATTTCGCATTATAATGCAGCTCCGCTCAAAGAAACAAAATCGGAAAATCGCTACATCATGTAACGATTTCACCTTTCCCGCACTGAAGTCAGGATTTGTCGATAGTCACTGAGAACTGATGGGGCGGATGCCGCTCCCCTTAGCGCGCAACGCGCCAAGGTGATGTGGGTCAAGTATCGACACCCGGTTCTTGCAAGATCGCTTTTGCGCAGGATTAGCGCATGATCGGATGCATTGCCGGAACCCCGTCTCCGATCTCTTGCCCCTAGTGGCGCTGCGCACCCTCACCAGCCAGCGCCCCCACTGGGACCATGGCGGCAGAGCTCCGGTCGTGGTCTGTTGTTGAGAAAAAGCGAAATAGAACCCGAACAGGCAAACGCCTAGATCACGCCAGCCACTTTCCGAACATCGGGGATCAGTTCACTCAGCAATAAGAACCTGGACACCGCGGGCTTCGAACTCTTTGGCATCCTGATCCGAGATCCCATCATCCGTGATGAAGGTCTGGACCAGATCAAGATCGCCGAGTCGCGTGAAGGACGAGCGATTGATCTTGGTGGAGTCAGCTACGAGGTAAACGTGCTGGGCGGCCTTGATCATGGCTTGTTTCAACTGCAGGTCGGCGAAAGACGGATAGGTCAAACCGGCATTGATATCTACGCCAGCGGTGGCGAGAAACAAACGGCTCGCCAAGATGTTCCGGAAATATTCAACCGACGTATCCCCCGTCAGCGACAAGGTCGGCGGCTTAAACTGCCCTCCAGGCATGTGTACTTCGAAGCCGGGCACCGAACCGAGTGTAATGGCGATATTCAGCGCATTCGTAATGACCGTTAGCCCCTGTCGTTCATGGAGCCGAGCCGCGACTTCGGTTGTTGTCGTCCCGGCATCAAGAATGATGGTTTCCCCGTCATTGACCAAAGACGCGGCTTTTGCACCAATTTTCGTTTTCCGGCCCATCTCCACCCGGTGATGCAGCGAAAGAGAGACAACTTCATCATGCATGGAAACCAGAAACGCGCCGCCATGTTCGCGTTTAATGCGGCCTGTTTGTTCAAGCCGTTCCAGGTCTGTCCGGATCGTCGCCTCAGTCACTTCGAATGCTGAGGCAAGATCGCGGACGCGCACCGAGCCTTCTTCTTCGATCCACGCCATAATGTTCTGGCGCCGGACCGACGATAACATACCAGGGGCGGCGCGCGAGTTGTCGGCGGGTGTAATCTTCACGTTGATTTCGACCATGTTTAGGTTTGGATCACCGTAGCTCCTGTCGACGACGGATACAACGCATCACCCCGCCTCTTGTGCGAGCGCGAGACGCGCACTGAGCTTGCGTTGCCATTGATCGACGACAACCGCCGCGATGATGACGAGTCCCTTAATGACCATCTGCCAGAACGACGAGACCCCCATCATGATCAATCCGTCGCTTAGGATGCCGATCACGAAGGCCCCGATGATGGTCCCCCAGATGCGGCCGCGGCCGCCGGCCATTGATGTGCCGCCAAGAACAGCGGCCGCGATGGCATTGAGTTCGAAGAACTCACCGGTCGCGGGGTGCGCGGCGCGAAGCTGTGACGCGATGATGATACCGACAATGGCCGCCATGAGGCCCGAAAACATGTAGACAAAGAGTTTGGTGCGATCGACGTTAATTCCCGAAAGCGCTGCGCCACGTTCGTTGCCTCCTGTGGCATAAATCGCCCGACCGAGCGGAGTGCGGCGCGAAATATAGATCGCCGCAATGGTCACCACGACGAGGCACCAAATCATGACGGGAACGCCGAGCAATGTTCCGGCACCAATTGCCGGGAAACTGGCCGACCCGTACTCCTCCACACCGTTGAGGTTCGGAAAAGTCCGGCCTTCCGACATGAGAAGTGCGGCACCACGTGCGACATAGAGGGTGCCGAGCGTGGCGATGAACGGCGCGACATGCAGCTTGGTAATGAGCATCCCGTTGACCCAGCCCACGAAAACGCCAACCGCGCAAGTGATCAGAACAATCTCGAATGTGTTGAACTGGATAGACCATCCAAGGCCAAGGTCGATGCCGTAGAGCACCAGGTATCCCGCCACCATTCCCGTCAACCCCACTACCGAGCCGACCGACAGATCGATCCCGCCGGTGATGATGACGAACGTCATTCCGATTGCGAGGAACGCATTGATCGCGACATGCTTCGAGATCAGGACCGCGTTATCCACCGTCAGAAAATTCGGTGCCATTATTGCGAAGAACACGAAAACGAGGATCAGCGCCACATATGTGCGCAGTTCAAGAAGTGTCAGAAGCCAATTCCGCTGGATTGGCAGTGAAACGGTCGCGGCGGCGGCATCGGTCATCCGACGGGTTCCTTTGTCTTTGATGGGTTCGCGGCAGTCACAATGGCGTCCGTATCCCGCCCGTGCGTAAACTCGCCCGTCACCCTCCCGTCGGCCATGACGATGATGCGGTCCGACAGGGCGAGAACCTCTTCGATATCAGACGAGACGAAGATGATAGCGAGGCCTTCAGCGGCAAGATGACGGATCATCCGGTAGATCTCGGCCTTCGCTCCGATGTCGATGCCACGTGATGGCTCGTCCATCAAAAGCACCTTCGGTTCGGTCATCAGGGCCTTGCCGATCACCACCTTCTGCTGATTGCCCCCAGAGAGGGACGAAACCGGATTTTCTGCCGAGGCCACCTTGATGGTCAGCCGATTGATGAAGTCGCGCGCCCGGGACGCCTCGCGGGCAGGCGAGAGGTCGATGCCGCGCGTCAGCTTTTTGAGCGACGACAGCGTCAGGTTCTCGCGAATAGCCATGATCTGAACCAGACCGTCGCGCTTGCGATCCTCCGGCACGATGGCGATACCGCGCGCAATGCGCTTGCCAACCGACAGCCCGTCGAGTGAGCGACCATCGACCGACACAGTACCGCCGCATCCGGGATGCTGGCCCATGACGCATTCAAGAAATTCAGTGCGGCCAGCGCCCATCAGGCCGTAGACCCCCAGAACCTCGCCCGCGCGGACGTTCATCGAGACATGATTGACCGCCCAGCCGCCCCCTTGCCGGGGCAGACAGACATCCACGGCCTCGAACATCACCTGACCGAATTCGTGGCTGACCTGGGACGAGAAATCCTTGGACTTGTCTCCAATCATGGCCCGCACGATCCAGGGGATATCGACGCCATCCATCGATCGGTTGCCGGTGATCTCGCCGTCTCTAAGCACGGTGATATAGTCGCCGACGCGGATGAGCTCTTCGAGCCGATGCGAAATATAAACGATCCCGACACCCTGTTTCTTCAGATCGTCGATGATGCGGAACAGCACCTCTACCTCTTGCGCCGAAAGCGCCGAGGTCGGTTCATCGAGAATGAGGATGTTGGTGTCCTGAGCCAGCGCTTTGGCGATCTCGACGACCTGCTGCTGGCCGATACGCAAATGCCCAAGCGTCGTGTCAGGCGAAATCGGCTGTTCAAGCCGCGCCATCAATGCGCGCGTGCGGGTTCTGATGGCATCCTGGTCGATGTCGATCCCTGCCCGCGTCGGCTCGCGCCCGATAAAGACGTTTTCCGCAACACTCATTTCGGGAAAAAGGTTCAACTCCTGAAAGACGATCCCAACGCCGGCCTTGACCGCGTCATCCTTGGATTTGAAGATCTTAGGCACGCCGTTCACGGTGATCTCGCCTCCGGTGAGTTCTTCGACGCCAGCGATAACCTTCATCAGTGTTGATTTGCCGGCTCCGTTCTCGCCGACAAGAACGTTGACGGCACCCATCCGGATATCGAAGTCGACACTCTTAAGAGCGCGCGTGCCGGGATACACCTTGACCGCGCCCCGAATGGACAGCCCCACTGGATGAAGGTCTGCCGCCGCAAGCGGGTTTGTGTCCACCACAGCGTTCATTCCGTGACGCCGACAGAAATTGGCGTCACGACCAATTGCTCGCCAGCAGATTTCAGGGGAACCACGCCGACAAAGGAAATCGTCTCGCCCACCAAAACATCCGGCACGACCAGCGTCGGCTTGATTTTATCGCTGATCGCACGGGCCAGCTTTGCATATTCGATCTGATCACGAAAATCGTCGAAGTTGTAGAATGGCGCCACGTCGCGCAGGGCCGTTCCGCGAAAAACCGGTCCAAGCTGCAGCCTAAGGTCGGCGGCCCCATCGCCATCCACATCGACTTCGGCTGTTCGTGCGCTGGACGTCAGGTTCGCCTCAACGACCCTGCCTGAATCGGCCACCGCGAAATTCCACGCAGCACCACGTCCAGCGCCCTGCGTTGCGTGCGCTGCGCCCGCCACGTCAAGGCCACGCCCAAGCTCGTCGCGCAACGCCGCCACGCTCAAAGCACGTGCCTCGATGAGAGGGAGGAGTTGCTCATCGAACGTCTCCTCAAGGCGGGCGGCGTTGCGTGCGTCATCCCCTTCCGGACCATCCGGGATCGCTGTTGTATCAGCCTCATCCTCGAAGACGATCTTGCAGCCGGTGAGTGCGACCAAACAGAAAAGAACAATCAGGAATCTGGTCATAGCCCCATTACCAAGACAGGCAATCGGCGCAGGAGGGACTGTCCCCGCCTGCGCCGGCTGCGTTTGGTCAGCTCAGCTGAAAATTATCAAGCTGCCCGGCATTCTCTTCCGTGATCAGAACGCAATCCATCAGTTGCTTTTCGTCCAGTCCGGTCGAGCCCGTTTCAAGATACTTGTGAGCCTGTTCGACGGCAATCTGGGCCTGCTCGTATGCGGGCTGGAGCACAGTCGCCTTGATACCGCCTCCAAGGATGGAGTCGCGGACATCGTTGGAGCCATCGAAACCCGCAACGATCACGTCGCCACGACCCGCCGCCTCGAGGGCGGCATAGGCACCCATGGCCATCGTGTCATTGCCGCAGATCACGCCCTTGATATCGGGGTTGGCCTGCAGCATCGACTCCATGACCGTGAACGCCTCGGTCTGGGACCAATTGGCGGTCTGCTGGGCAACCATCTTCATATCCGCAAACTGATCAATCACATCGTGATACCCTTGGCTGCGGATACCAGCGTTCGTGTCCGACTCCTTGCCAAGAAGTTCTGCATAAGGACCGCTCTCACCCATTTGGATGACGAATTCTTCCGCCCCCAGCTGCGCGCCCTGATAGTTGTTCGAAACAATCTGGCTGACGGCAACACCGGTCGCCGTGATTTCGCGGTCGATCAGGAACGATGGAATACCTGCGTCCTTCGCGCGCTGCACAGCCGCAACAGAGGCGTCCGCACCAGCGTTGTCGAGAATGATGGCAATGACACCTTGTGCGATGACCGTATCGAATTGCTCGGATTGCTTGTTCGGATCGTCGTCATGGACCAGAACTATGGTCTTGTAGCCAAGCTCCTCCGCTTTCGCCTGTGCGCCATCGGCTTCCGCTTTGAAGAAAGGGTTGTCGTGGCTTGGCGTGATGATTGCGATTGTGCCGCCGGCATGGCTGCCAGCGCGGAGCGGCAGGCTGAATGCCGCGAAGGCGGCGCCAGCTGCAGCGGTTGTCGTCAAGAATGTGCGACGCTTCATAGGCATCGGTGGTGTCCTCCCGTTCATTAACGCTCACTTGCGCGGCGTGCTTTCATCTCCAATCAAATTGGCTTCATTTGTCAATTATTATTTTTGTTTATTTTTGTTTAACGTCGACGTGCCGGCTTTCCGAAAGCGGCCAACATGCTGGCGCTGCAGGATTATTGACCCAAAAACAATCGCAAGACCAACAAAGACTGTATGATTAGATGGGGTCAGATGGATTACAGCTTGACCAAGCGCCAAATCAATGTGAAAGAAAACGAAACCAATCGATAATCAACGGAGAGAGGGAGGGATACGTGTCCAGGATCTTCGACCGGCCGGTGTCACTCGGTATCGTCATTGCGAGCCGCGCATTTTTCAGCCCTGCTCCCTGCGCCGATGCGCGCCGGGATATCCTAGCGCAATGCGACGCACTTGGAGTCACCGCAGTGACGCTTCCCTTTGATGCGACTGCGAACGGCGCTGTCCAATCCATCGAAGACGCACGGCTTTACGCCGAACACTTCCGAGCCAACAGAGACAGAATTGACGGACTCGTCATCAGCCTGCCGAACTTTGGCGACGAGATTGCCATCGCAGAGTTGATCAGTCGCGCAAACCTCAATGTGCCGATCCTCTTGCAGGCCTGTAACGACGAAATCGACCAGGTTGAAGTCCATTCACGCCGTGATGCGTTCTGCGGAAAAATATCGATTTCCAACAACTTCTGGCAGTACGGAATCGCTTTTTCCGAAACGTCCGAGCATTCGATTGATCTTGACTCGGCGGCGTTTCGTCGGGACCTCGACAAATTTGCCCGGACCTGCCGTACCGTCCGCGGCCTTCGTGGCGCTCGCATTGGCGCTATCGGTGCCCGCACGGGGCCGTTTCAGACCATGCGGTACTCCGAAAAGCTTCTGCAATCGTCCGGTATCACTGTGATCACCGTCGATCTTTCCGAGATGATGCAGGCCGCCGGTGCTATCGCCGACAACGCGCCCGAACTCACCGAAAAAATGGACCGGATACGTGCCTATGGCACAATCCCAGTCCATATCACCGAAAAACAGATCGCGACCCAGGCCAAGTGGACACTCGCCGTGAATTGATGGATCGCCGAGAACGAATGCGATGCGTCAGCCATCCAGTGCTGGAGATCGCTTCAGGACAATTTCGGATGTGCCACCTGTGTGACCATGTCGATGATGAGCGAGGAATTGATGCCATCGGCCTGCGAGGTCGATGTCATGGGAGCGCTCTCCATGTACGCCCTGACCCTCGCATCGGGCGCCCCCGCCGCAATCCTCGACTGGAACAACAACTACGGCCGTGACATCGATAAGTGCGTCTGCACCCATTGCGGAAACTTTCCGAAATCCTTCACCGGTGCGACGCCCGAAATCGGCGAACTCGATGTCCTTGGCGAAACCATTGGACGGTCGAAGTGCTTTGGCGCGGTCAAAGGCAAGGTAAAGGCCGGCGACATGACGTTCTTCCGGTTGTCATCGGATGATCGCGCGGGAACGCTGAAGAGCTATGTTGGCGAGGGCGCGTTTACGGACGATCCATTCGGAATGGACGGCGGGATAGCCGTGACCAAGGTTCGCGATCTGCGCCGACTGATGGCGTTTGTCACACAAAACGGCTTTGAACATCACGTCGCGATGGTCCGCGGGTCACACGCCGATGCTCTGAATGAAGCGGTCACCCGATATCTGCGTTGGCCGACCTATCATCATGGGGCCGAGATCGCCCCTCGCCCGACACTGCCACCTCTGCCTTGAGGGAAGGAATTGAAATGACACTGACAGCTCAAAAGGCACCGACGGAAGGTGTCATCTCCCATATCCGGGGGCGGGCCCTTTGGATGCGGAGAACAGCATTGCAAATGGTGCACCGCAAAGGCCTCGGCCATATCGGCGGTGACTTTTCGGCGACCGACATCCTTGCCACGCTTTATTTTGGGGTGCTTCGCTATGATCCTGAGCAACCAGACTGGGATGGGCGCGACCGCTTTGTCATGAGCAAAGGTCACGCAACCGGCGCTCTATACACAGCCCTTGCGGCGGCGGGCTTTTTTCCGGAGGACATGCTGCAAACGTACATGCAGCCAGAAAGCAAACTGAACGGCCACCCAAATCGGAATTACCTGCCTGGGGTCGAAGCGAATACAGGACCGCTTGGTCACGGCTTCCCGATTGCCGTTGGGATAGCAATTGCAGCAAAGCTGTCAGATGCATCGTTCAACACCTATGTGCTTACGGGTGATGGCGAGCAGCAGGAAGGCTCGAACTGGGAGGCGGCCATGGTTGCCGCCCATCACAAGCTTGATAACCTGACGCTCATCATCGACCGCAACCATCTGCAACAGGGGACGCGGACGTCCGAGACAACGGCGCTCGACCCGCTTGACGAAAAGTACCACGCTTTCGGGTGGGACGTGGTCGATGCTGACGGTCACGATCCTGTTTCGCTTCTGGATGCGCTTGATCCATCGACCCGGGATGGACGTCCGCGCTGCGTCATCGCCCACACGATCAAGGGCAAGGGTGTATCCTTCATGGAGGACAAGGCGAAATGGCACCACGGTGTCCCTTCTGATGACGAATACGCAATTGCGATGCAGGAGCTTGCCTGATGCCCGCCGCTCAAGAACTCTTTGATTGCCGCAAGGCCTGGGCGACCACGCTTGAATCTCTTGCCGAAGAAGACACGCGCATCGTCGCCGTGGTGAACGACTCTGTCGGCTCTTCGAATCTCGGTGGTTTTCAGGCGCGCTTTCCGGACCGGATTGTGAATGTCGGCATTGCCGAACAGGTGATGGTCGGCGTCGGAGCCGGCTTGGCCAACGGCGGTCGCGTGCCATTTGTTTCCGCCGCATCTTGTTTCCTGACGGGTCGTGCGCTTGAGCAGATCAAGGCCGATGTCGCCTACTCGAATTACAACGTGAAGCTTGTTGGCCAGTCTTCGGGCGTGGCCTATGGCGAACTTGGCGCAACACATCATTCGATCGAAGATCTAACCTGGCTTCGCGCGATGCCCCAAATCACGACAATCGTCCCAGCCGACCCCTGGGAGACCGAAGAGGCCGTAAGATGGGCTGCTGCGCACGACGGCCCAGTCTATTTGCGGCTTTCGCGCATGAAAGTGCCTGACCTCGGCCCTGATGCCGACGGCGCGCGCCGCTTCACCCCCGGCCGGGCTCGCACGATGCGACACGGGGATGATGCCACCATCCTAGCAAGTGGCACGACGGTGCACCTTGCTCTGAACGCTGCTGACGAACTGGCCGCCGAAGGGATCGATGTCCGTGTTCTTTCGTTTCACACTCTGAACCCGATCGACGTAGATGCAGTTCTTGCGGCGGCTGAAGAAACCAAAGCGCTGATCACCGTCGAGGAAGGGCTCAAATCCGGAGGTCTCGGGGGAGCAGTGGCGGAATTGGTGACCGCCAATACGCCCGTCCCTCTCGAGCGGATCGGCTTTGATGGGTTTCAGACGACGGGGGATGCCGAAACGCTCTTTGCCAAGGCCGGATTGTCCGCCGATGGGATCAAGAGCGCGACACATCGCGTCCTCGGAAGAAAGTCCAAGGACCGATGATCTGCCTTGCCATAGATCAGGGCACGACCAACACAAAGGCGCTTTTGGTCGACCAGTCCGGTCAGATCCTTAGCACTGCGTCGCGCGCGATGACGTCCACCTATCCACATGCGGGTTGGGCAGAGCAGGACGCGACCCAAATCTGGGCATCAACACAAGCCGTAATCGCCGAGTTGACGAGGGAGGCCCCGGCCATCGACGTGATTGGCATTGCCAATCAGCGCGAAACGCTTGTGGTTTGGGACGCTCAGACGGGTGACCCCATCGGACCGGCTCCCCTTTGGCAATGCAGGCGGACCGCAGCGCAATGCCGAGATCTGGTGGATCAAGGACACGGTCCAGACGTGCACAGTCGCACGGGACTGGAGATCAACCCGCTTTTTCCCGCCTCGAAACTCACATGGTTTCTGAACACCGATGCACGCGCGCGCGATTTGGCGCATTCTGGCAACCTTCGCGCGGGAACGGTTGATACATGGTTGATCTGGAATCTGACCGGCGGCACGGTCTTCGCCACGGATCATTCCAACGCCTCCCGAACACTTTTGTTCGACACCAATGCGATGTCGTGGAGCAATGTTCTGGCCGATATCTTTGGCGTCCCCCTCAGTTGTCTCGCGGAGTGCAAGAGCTCAGATGGCGATTTCGGGTGCACGGGACCAGGCATAGAGGGCGTTCCCGCAGGTATTCCCATCCGTGCAGTGATGGGTGACAGCCATGCAGCGCTATACGGCCACGGTTTGCGCAATCCGGGGGCGGTAAAGGCGACCTACGGCACTGGCTCTTCTCTGATGATGCTGACAGAAGAACGTTTGCTGCCCAACAGCGGGATCTCTTCGACAGTCGCATGGACCGAAGGCGGGCGGACGATCTATGCGCTCGAAGGCAATATCACGGTGTCCGGACAGGCTGCCGAATTTGCAGCAGAAATGCTCGGCCTCGATAGGGTGACCGATCTCGCGGATTTGGCCGATACCGTCGACGACACGGGCGGCGTTACCTTCGTGCCCGCGCTTGCAGGTCTTGGCGCGCCATATTGGGACGATGAGGCGCGTGGGCTTTTCGCTGGCCTGAGCCTTGGGACAAAACGTGGCCATATCGCGCGGGCCGCGATCGACGCCATTGCGCAACAGGTCGCCGACGTGTTCGAAGCCATGAGCGCTGATGCCGGCCGCGAAACCGCTGCCCTGCGCGCCGATGGCGGCGCGTCTTCGAATTCAAGTCTCATGCAGCTTCAGTCAAACCTCATCGGATGCAAGGTTGAGCGTTCGCAGGTCGCAGAGGTCGGTGCTCTGGGTGTCGCAGCAATGGCCGCAAACGCCATTGGCCATCCCATGGCAATCGACCTTGGGACGGACATTTTTGTTCCGGTTGAGCAGCCTGCGAAACGCAAAGCGGATCGTTTCCGTTGGCGGCGCGCGGTCGCACGTGCGCGAGGCGTCTGACAGACGAGGGTTGGACACCCACTTCATGCGGTCAATGAAATGACCCATGACGCGCGGAAGCCGCAAGGCTATCGCAGGGACATCCCCACGTATGCGCCAGTCGCTTGTGCATCTGTCCGTCTGGGCTTGAGTGCGTATCTCGGCAACGCGAAGGCCAGCCATCGGTTTTGGTCAAATGGTGTGCAAATACAGATCGTAATCGACATCCGGGATCGTTCGCGCCACGCGGGCGTATTCGGCGGCTTTTACGGCTGTAAAGGTGCGGTGCATCTCTTCGCCAAGAGCGTCTTTCAGAAAGACTGATGCCTGCGCGGCACCAATGGCGGCGTTCCAGTCCCGCGGCAGGGCTTCTGCCTTGTCGTCTTCATAGCCGTTGCCCGTGGTTTCCGGGCCGGGGTCGATGCGTTCTGTGATCCCTTTGCGGACAGCGGCGAGCACCGTTGCCGCCACCAGATGTGGATTGGCATCCACCCCCGAGAGACGATGTTCAATGCGGCGGGCGGAACGCGGGCCAGCCGGGACACGCACTGCGACAGACCGGTTGTTGACGCCCCATGTCGGCGCCACGGGCGCATAGCTCTGGTTGGCGAAGCGCCGCCAGCTGTTGGCATGGGGGGCAAAGACCAACATGCTCTCGCCCATGGTGTCGAGCACCCCTCCGATGGCATGTCGCAACAGGTCGGTCCAACCAGCGCCTTCTTCCTCGGTAAACATGTTGTGGCCGTCTGCATCGCACAGGCTGAGGTGCAAATGCATCCCGGAACCCGCATAGTCCGGGAGCGGCTTGGCCATGAAACAAGCGACCGCACCGTGACGACGTGCCTGCGCACGGACAATCCGCTTGAGCCGGGCCAGATCGTCGACCGCCTGCACGATATCGGTCCGGTGATGCAGCGTGAGTTCGTACTGTCCCGGCGCATATTCCGAAATCAGTGTCTCGAGCGTGATCCCGGCCAAGGCCGCGCCGGCATAGATGTCGGCGAACAAGGGTTGCATCCCGATCAGGTGATCGACCGAATACACCTCGGTCTTGGCTGACCGGCGACCATCCAGCACGTCCGCCGCAGGGCGGATGCGCCCTTCGCTGTCCCGCTCAGGATCGAGCAGGAAGAACTCCAGTTCCAGCGCAGCTGTGGGATAAAGCCCCATTTCGGCAAGTGCGGCGACCTGCCGGTGCAGGGCGTGGCGCGGGTCCGACAGCATCGGCGTGCCATCGAGATGGTATTGCGACAGCAGCAGTTCGGCACGTGGCGGGGTCGTCCCATGCTGGGCCACCAGTGACCCGGGCACCGGCCAGGCCCGCAGGTCACCATCGCCCGTGTCCCAGATCAGGCCAGTTTCATGAACATCCTCGCCCACCACATCAAGACCAAGGATCGAGATCGGCAGATGCCGCCCGTTGCGATAGAGCCCTTCAAGTTCGTGCCGCCGGATGATCTTGCCCCGCCCGATGCCATTGGAATCGAGCAGAACGATGTCAATCGCCTCGATCTGCGGATGCGCGGCAAGAAAGTCCGTACACTCTTGCACGGTCGCGCCGGATGGGCAGGTGTCAGACATGGGTGTCTCCTGTCAATGCAGACAGGACGTCCGCAAATGCTGCAATCAGCCTGTCGATCTGTGCGTCTGCCGTGACCGGGCTGACAAGCATCATGTTATGGAAAGGTGCGATCAGGCAGCCCCGGTTCAAGAGCCCCAGATGCAGCGCCCCCTCCAGCGTTGCGTGATGGGCCGCCGCCGCCTCTGTCCCGTTCCGCAAGGGGCCGGGAGCACAGATAAATTCCACCCGTGCGCCGACCCGGACCACATGCCACGGCACTCCCACAGCGTCGATTGTCTTGCTGAGACCTGTGGCCAGCCGCTCGGCTCCGGCGTTCATCTTGGCAAAAGCCTGCGGAGTGGCAACCTCCCGCAAAGTAGCCTCAAGGCAGGCAAACTGCATCGGATTGCCAGCCAACGTCGTGCCCATGCCGGAATGACCGGCAGGTCGATCGGCGTCATAAGCCGCAAAGCGAGCCGCGACCGGATCGGTCATCCCCCAAAGCGCCATCGGCATACCCCCCGCAACGCATTTGCCGATCACGAAGATATCCGGGTGTAACCCGTGCTGGCGGGTATAGCCGCCGTAACCGCTGGATTGGGTGTGTGTCTCGTCAATGATCAAAAGAGCGCCGTGGGTGTCAGCCAGTTCGCGCAAGCCTTCAAGGAACCCGTCCTGCGGCAGGACCATGCAGGAATTGGTCATCACCGGTTCTGTCAGGATGGCTGCAACATCGCCCGCCTTCAGGGCGGCTGCCACCGCGTCCAGATCGTTGAACTCGACACAGACTGCGCCCGTGGTCAGGTCGAACCCCTGCCCCACCAGCCCCTGCCGGGCGATCGTCAGGCCAGATCGCAGTTCGACCATCGTGTCCTCGAGCGTGCCGTGATAGCAGCCATTGAAGACCAGAACCTTGCGACGACCCGTCACCGCGCGGGCGACACGAAGCGCATTGCGGTTTGCATCGGTTGCACTCAATGTGACCTGCCAGCGGAAGGGACCGAACGTGTCCGACATCAGAGCCCCTGCCCGCAACGCCGCCTCGGAGGGCAGCATATAGGTCAGCCCACGCGCCGCTTGGTCCCGGATCGCCCGGGTCACAGCAGCAGGTGCGTGCCCGAACATGGAGCCAGTGTCGCCAAGGCAAAAATCATCAAGCCGGTGCCCATCGACATCCACCAGTGTCGCGTCCTGTGCGGCATCCACCACGAGCGGAAAAGGCGATGGCCAGTCTCGCATCCAGTGCATCGGCACCCGGTTCAGCCAGGCCGCGCTGTCGTTCTCAAAAGCCGCCTGAGCGCGGAGTCGCGCTGCAACAAACCTCGCGTTTTCTTCTGCGATGAAGGCCTGAAGACGGTTGGTCCGGATACCGGCGACGGCGGCATTGTGAGGGGCGGCAAGGTCTGCGGTCATGCTGGCTCCTGGGCTGGACCGGCGGCGTCGGGTCTCGGTTATCCCGGCTTTGCCAGAACTTGCAATGGGACGCCAAGACATTCTTTGATCTGTCAGTTTCGGTAGCGTGACCCACATTGACCCAGACCGATACCGTGACCCAGTGACGGCGTCAGGCGTCACTTGAAATCTAATGCAACGCGAAAGCCGATATGTGAGGTTGAGGACGTAGCGGAGGAACTGTTGCGCGCAGCGATCCTGTACCTGTAGCAATAACTCCTGTGGCACAGAAAAGAGCCACCTTTGCAAAGCTTGAAATCGCTTTTGCCGGCATGGGCTGCCTTGCTGCCTTTCTTGAGTGAACGGACCCGAAAAGTTTCGGATGTCCATTCCCAGACATTGCCGATCATGTTGTACAGACCATAGGCGTTCGGCTCATACGATTGTGCAGGAGCGGTTCCGCAATACCCGTCAAGCCCCCGGTCCTTTTGAGGAAAAGGGCCCTGCCAGATATTGCAGGGATAGAAATCCGTATCGTTGGGTTCCTGATCCCCCCAAGGGAAGCGAACATCGCCAGCACCCCCACGCGCCGCGTGTTCCCATTCGGCCTCGGAGGGCAGCCTGCCGCCTGCCCAGAAGGCAAAGGCCTTGGCATCGTTCCATGAGACGTGAACGACCGGATGATCCGGCAGGGCGTCTGCGCCGCCCGGTCCGGCGGGCCGACGCCAGGTCGCACCGGGCACCAGGCGCCACCAGGGCGCGACTGCCACGGCTTGTGTCGGGGGCGTACCGCTTGGCAAGAGGCCCTGAAACACCAGGGAATCGCCGAGGCGTTCGGCATCCGTAACGTAGCCGGTCGCCTGCACAAAGCTCTCGAACTCTGCCGTCGTCACCGTGGTCGCGCCAAGGCGGAACCGCGCCAGTTTCTTGCGTCTGATCGGACCTTCTCCATCAGCAGGCAAAACGGGCTTTGCTGTGCCGATCAATGCCACTCCGCCGGGGATGTCTACGCCCTTGATGGGGGAGACTGCATGCCCATTGCATGTTGCAACCTCGCGCGTCTCCGGCGCGTCGGCTTTTTGCGGGCGTGGAGGCGGGCAACATGACATCAGGTGGTTTCCGGACCCAACCAATTCGGGGCAAGTGTCCTCCGAAACGACACTGCATTCCAGCGAGACCGTATCGTCATGTGCCCTTTGCGCGCGGATGTTGGGGCGGTGTGACCGGGACATAGGGGAACCGTCCGCGCTGTTTGGTTGCAGTCGTACTCGGGTCCGTTCCGCCGCGCACATAGACCTTGGCTGGATCATAGGGTGGCCCATAATCCCAATACGGAAAGCGCCCGTGCTTCATCGCCGACTGCACAAAGAGGCGTTTCTTCTGTGAGGCCCGGATACGGCGGTCCAGATCGTCCTCGTCCCAACGGGCCTGCATTTCCGCCACCATATCTTCAAGAAGCGCCGCATGCGCCGGATCGTTGGCAAGGTTGTTCAGTTCGAGCGGGTCCTCATACAGATCGAACAGCATCTTCGGATCGGTGCGACTGTGGACCAGTTTGTAGCGGCCTTTGATCATGATCAGCGCTGGAGCATAGAGCCCCTCGCCGTTGAACTCTATGAAGATCCTGTCATCCGGGCTTTCACGCTCGGGCAGGTTCAAAAGGCTTCGCCCGTCAATTGGTGCCGCGTAGCCGTCGAAACTGCCGCCACTGGCAATTTCGGTAAACGTTGGCAGCAGATCGACAAGCGAGGCAAGTGCCGTTTCGCGGTGACCTGCTGCAACGCCCGGCCCCTGCATGATGAGCGGTACGCGGACAGACGCCTCATAGGGGTTGAACTTGTACCACATACCGCGCTCGCCCAGCATCTCTCCATGGTCCGAAGTGATGATGACGTAGGTGTTGTCGAGCTGGCCGATGCTTTCCAGAGTTTCGATCAAGCCACCGATCAGGTCGTCGACATGGGTGACCATCGCCATGTACCCGCGCCGCGCATTGGCAAGTTGTTCGGGCGTGATGTCGAATTCGTCCTGGCGGATCGTCAGATAATACCGCTGCGACCAGGGGTCTCGCTCTGCATAGGGAATGTGGGGAACTTCGGGGCCGGGAATGTCGACGTCTTCGTACATGTCCCAATACTTTCGGCTCGCCACGAATGGGTTGTGCGGCTGCGTGAACGAGACATGCAGCATGAAGGGACGATCATCGGTCGAGCGGGCGTGATTGTAGAGTTCCTGCTTCGCGGCGTGGAACACCTCCTCGTCATAGTCGATCTGGAGGTTGCGCTCACAGGGACCAGCCTCAACCACGCTGAGAAGGCTCATGACAGACGGCGCGTACGGCTCGTCCGTTTGTTCCCAGTCGGCGGTCCAAGCGAAATCCGACGGGTAGATGTCGGTTGTCACACGCTCTTCGAAGCCATGAAGCTGATCGGGGCCGACAAAGTGCATCTTGCCTGACAGCGTCGTCTTGTAGCCGAGACTGCGCAGATAGTGGGCGAATGTCGGCTCGGAGGCGAGAAATTCGGCGCCATTGTCAAACACCCCGACATCCGACGGAAGACGGCCCGTCATCATCGACGCGCGCGATGGACCACAGACCGGGTTGTTGCAATAGCTGTTGGTGAATGTCGTGCCGCGCTCGGCGATCCGGTCGATATTTGGAGTGATCGCATAGGGCTTGCCATAGGCCGAGAGGCAAAGCGCTGTCAGCTGGTCGGCCTGAATAACGAGGATGTTCGGGCGCGTCATAGGGCTTCCTTGGGTAAACGTGATGGCCCCGGACCGGCACAGACCGGTCCGGGCAGCGGTCAAAGGAGGCGTTCAGCCACCGGTTCGGGTAACGAATTCTTCGATGCCAGGGACACCTATTTCCCGGTAGTAGCGCAGCGCACCCGGATGCAGAGGTGAACCGAAACCGTCGAGCACGGTTTCCTTGGACATCTTTCCAAATGCCGGGTGAACGCCCGCAAGCGCGTCGAGGTTCTCAAAAACGGCCTTCGTCATAGCATAGACCCGCTCTTCGGGGACATCAGCCGAAATCACCAGACCGTTGGCCAGACCGTAGGTCGGCACATCGCCCGCGACGCCTTCATATGTGTTGCCGGGGATCGAAAGGCGGAAATAGGGCGGATAGGCAGCCTGCAAGTCTGCGAAGAAGGCGTCATCAACCGGAATGAGTTTGAGATCGCGAGTTGCCGCGAGTTTGATGACTGGTGCCAGTGGAAACGATCCGTTCCAAAGCGCCGCATCAATATTGCCGTCGCTCAGCATGTCCACCATATCGCCGAGGCGGACACGGAACGGTTCAAAGTCCTCCCCCGCGACCTTGGCCATCAACACGTCGGCGTCGAGCATCGACACGCCACCCGGCTGTCCCATGCCGATGCGTTTGCCTTTGAGATCTGCGACCGAGGACACTCCGCTCCCCTCCACCGTGATGATGTGCATTGCGACCGGAGCGATTGACATCCATGACAGGATCTTGCCTGGCTCGGTTCCGGCATAGTTTCCTGTCCCTGCCCAGGCTTCGTAGGCGGATAGTGAGGTCGCCATGGAGGCCTCAAGCTCTCCATTTTGCATCAGCGCGATGTTCGCGACATAGCCCTTGGTTTCTTCGGCCGTCGCCTCGACACCTTCCACATTCCTGTTGATGACATCCGCGATGCCCGCCGACCACGTGTAAGCGGTACAGGTGACCGGGCAGGACCCGATCGACAAGTAATCATTCGCATGGACTGCGGACGAACACGACAGTGCTGCCGCGAAAACCGCGACTCTCAGGCCAAGTTTCATTTCAGATCTCCCTTTGATTTGATGGATGCCGGTTGTGCTCCGGCTTGTTGGTCTTGTGGAAAAGTCGCTCGGGTCACGACGTAGATCAGGGCGGCCAGAGCCAAACCGGCCGCAAGATCGAGCCGCCAGTCCGACGTCAAGAAGCAGATGGCGAGAACAGCAAAGCCTAGGCGTGTCACCAATGTCAGCCGCCCTTTGAAAAAGCCGATTATCGCCGCGCTCGCACAAACCCCGCCCAAGATTGCCGTGACGAAGGAGACACCGATCTGGGTCACCGTCACGTCGATGCCGAGGATCGACGGGTCGTAGACAAAGAAATATGGAACGGCAAAGGCGGCCATTCCGAACTTGCAGGCAAGCAACGCGATCTTGAGCGGGTTGCCGTCGGCAATCGACGCCGCGGCGTAGGCGGCCAAAGCCACCGGCGGTGTAATTGAAGAGAGCATCGCCGAGTAGAGAACAAAGAGATGCGCCGCCAGCAGCCCAACGCCAAGATCGACAAGAGCCGGCGCCACCAGCGTGGCGACCAAAATATAGGCCGCCGCCGTCGGCAAGCCCATGCCCAGGACAAGACATGTCAGCATGGTCAGCACGAGGGCGACCGGGAGAGAGCCACCTGAAAGTAGGACGACAAGCGTCGAGAATTTCAGGCCGATCCCGGTCAGAGTGATGATGCCGATGATCACACCTGCCGCCGCACAGGCCAGCGCAACCGGGATCACCGCGCGTGCTGCAGCTTGTGCTGTCTCGATGAGACGTGTCGGGGTCAAGGCACTCTCACGGCTGAGAAAGCTGACCAGCGAGGCGGCGACGATTGCCCAGAATGACGACAGCATGATCGAATAGCCGTTCAGCAACATGCTGATGAAGATCGGCAGGGGTGCGAGCAAATAGGCGCGCCGCAAGATCGACGCCCAGTCGATCGTCGAACCGGCATCGCGCAGAACAGGAATGTTCCGCCGCACGGCTTCGAAATGCACCATCGCGAGCAGCACAGCATAGTAGATCACGGCGGGCAGAAACGCGGCCTTGGCGATGGTCAGATACGAGGTCTCGGTGAACTCTGCCATGATGAAGGCCGCGGCCCCCATGACGGGCGGCATCAACTGGCCACCGGTCGACGCGACGGCCTCAATCGCGCCAGCGGCCTCTTTGTTGTAGCCGCTCTTTCGCATCAGCGGGATCGATATTGGGCCGGTTGTCAGCACGTTGGCGACCGCCGTTCCAGAGATCATGCCCATGAGGCTCGACCCCACAACCGCTGCCTTTGCCGGGCCGCCGCGCAACCTGCCGGTCAGCGCGGTGGCGATGTCCATCAAAACCTGGCCTGCGCCGGTTTTTTCCAGCAGCGCCCCAAGAACCACCACGCCAGTCACAAAGGTCGCGCTGACGCCGAGAGGTGTGCCGAAAATGCCCCCACCGCCGAGATAGACCTGGGACATGACACGCTGGACTGAATACCCGCGGTGACCGAAGGGTGACGGCAAATAGTTACCGAAGAGCCCGTATAGGATAAAGGCGCTGGCAAGCAGCACGATCGGCCACCCGATGGTTCTGCGACATGCATCGAACAGGGCAATGATCAGCAGAACGCCGAGGTAGACCTCGAATTGCGTGATCGCGCCGTAGCGATTGTTGATCGCCTCGAAATTGACCAGCTGATGTCCGACCGCGACAAGCCCGCCGGTCATCATGAGAACTGCGAAAAACCGCTTTAAACCGGGGTAACTGCTTTGTGGCCTGTCGGCGTCGAACGTGTCGCGCAGGGCATAGGCGGTGACCAGAACAAAGATCATCAGCAAATGCGCACTGCGCTGAATGCCATCAGGGAAAACACCGAAATAGGCGCTGTAAAGTGTAAGTCCGATCAGAGCCAGAGCCGTTAGGGCGAGAATGAAATTCAACGCCGAAACGATCCGGGGCCTATCCATGGCGGGCCGTCCGACGCTCCGAGATCTCGGCCAGACGGTCGTAGTCAAGCCGGTCGGAATAGCAAAAAGCATGAAGCGCCAGCAACGCCGCCGACCGTTCCGGGCTTATCGTGCCCCGTACAAGTCGAAACGGCGCAGCGCGCGCATGCCCGAACTCCGTCTCAAGGGCAGTTTGCACGCCATCGAAATAGGTTGGGTTGGCTCCAAGATGGCCGCTGATAATGATCATCTCGGGGCCAAGGATCTTGCCCATGCTGTCGATTGCTGGCGCAAGAGCCTTGCCGGCATCCGTTACCAGACCAGCCGTGTCTGCGTCATTCAGGACATCGAGAAGATACGAGGCGTAGTCAGACAGACGCGACGTGTCGAATTTCGGCTGATCAAGCTTGCCCAAGCGGGACAGCAGGCCGAAGCCGGTCGCGTTGAGATTGAGGCAATCGTTGCGCCCACACACGCAGGTCAGTTCCGTTTTCTGCGACCGGATATGACCGATCAAGCCAGAGAACCCCGAGGCACCGCGCACCACCCTGCTTTCGGAAACGACGCTGGCACCTACGAAGGTCGCCACGTGAACGAGCGAAAACTCGCGGGACGCGCGCGCGGCGCCAAAGCGCATTTCAGCAGTAGCGATTGCGTTCGCGATGTTCTCGATTTCGACTGGCAAGTCGAGGATCTTGCGAAGCTCATCGCAAAAAGCGCCGTCATCATTTGACCAGCCGAAATATTCCGACCGGAGGATCTCTCCCTTCTCAGGATTGGTTCGCGCTGACAACGCCACTCCGATGCCGACGATACGCTCGTTATCGATTTCGGTGTCGTCGATCAGCTCCTTCAGCGCGCGCGCATAGACCTGCGCTGCGCCTTCGACGCTTTCGAAGTTTGGGTTTGTAATCGCACGGGTCGCTTGGATTTCTCCGGCGGCATCCGAAATCGAGACTTCGGAATGATACGCCGAGACAGTGATCCCAACCGCGTAAAGGCTGGTCGGCACAACCCGCAGGCCGGTCTTGGGACGCCCTACCCGCTTGCGCTGGTTTCTTGACCAGTTCTCGTCTTCGAATTCCTCAACCAGTCCGACTGCCAAGAGTTCACGGACGATCCGTGTCGCGGCCATCTCGGAAAAGCCAAGCGCACGCGCCAGGTCTGCCCGACTGACCCCGGGCTGTGCCTCGATCAGGGAAAGTGCCATTCCGCGATGTGAACGGCGGAGGCTGGCTGGCGTAGATGTGGAGTTCAAATTAATAACCATCAGTTAGTTAATAATAAGCGCGCATCGATTCGGCCAGCAATATTGAACCTGGTGCCGGGTGGGAAACTGTCTTGCGGCGCTCGACCCGTGTTTTCATGCGCTTGATGCGACGCTGCAGGAAAAGCCGCGGCTCAATCCGCAGGAAACAGTTCAGAAGCTACAACAAGGTGCCGTTGAGGAAGACCAAGTCACGGCCCTCCGGCTTCGCGGAGCAACCCGGACCCTCTGGGGCATGTCCTTGCGTCTTGGGGTGGTCGCACGATGCGGACAACCAAACTCGAAAAGGCTACTCTTTTCGGAGTTCATGACTCCGCCAGAAACCTCGCAAAGACAGAGATGGCCGTGCCGGCCTGTTTTCCGCGCCAGAGATACCCCAGCGGCGCCAAGGGTGTGTTTATGTCGGATTTCAATTCGCACACGCTGCCCTCACCCAACCAGGACGCGGCAACGCTGCGGGGAAGAATGGCCAGATAGCGCCCGCTTTCGAGCATTTCGCGGGTGAGCTTTGGAATGTGCATCACGATCTGGCATCTCACGCTTTGCGGCCAGCCTGCTTTGACGAAGACCTCCTCGAACCGGTTGCGCGCAACGGAACCGACATGGTTCATCAACCATTTCCCGGTTCCAAGTTGCGCAAGTGTCGGATGCTTCACCTCGGCCAGCGGATGGGTCTTGCCGCAAACGACGACCAAGGCATCCTCCACACATCGCTGAAACTCCCAGCCTTCCGGGATCACTTCGGGTTCGCGCGTGCAGATGATGTCGGCCGTCCCATCCGAAATGCCGTGCAATGGCGTCGTGCTTGACGCCTCCACGATCACCACCTGAATATCGGGATAACGTCTGGCAAAGTCATCAAGTCGTCCATGAAGCATGCCGCCAAGGGCTGCTGGACTGCTGGAGATTCGTACCAGTCCACCATGATTGTGCAGACGATTGGCCACAGCTTCGGCCCCGTCACGCAAAGCATCAAGGATGCGATGCGCTACCGGAAGCAGGTCTTTGGCCGCCTCGGTGGGTTCGACCCCCCGTGCATGTCTGAAGAAAAGCTCAGTCTCCAGCAATGCTTCCATCTCGGCCACGATTTGCGTCACGGCAGGCTGGGCCATGTTCAACGCTGTCGCCGTGCGTCGCATGCTGCCCAATTCGATGAGGCGGACGAGCACCAACATGTGCCGGACCTTGCCCTTGAGCAGGAGACGGTTCATCAGAATGTTGGCATCGGGCGCGGGCATCATATCGCCTTTTCGTATCACTAAGTCACATTGATTATTTTATCCCTATATCTTGGAACGACTAGAGTTGCGATCAGAGTTTACGCCCCCACAACGCTGACCCGAACCAAGGACGCCATTTGGACATCGCCGATATCCCGCCTAAACCCGTGGAATTGCCGACAGGCGCCACGCTGAATTACATCCGCGATGGCGCAGGAGACCCGCTTGTCTTCATACATGGTGCCATGGGTGATTATCGCTCTTGGCGGCCACAATGGACCCATTTCACCACGCGGTTCGATTGTATCAGTTACAGCCGCAGATACAGTTTTCCGAACCCAAACGAACTGACGACACATGATCACAACGCGCTGGTGGATGCGGCTGATCTGGAGGCATTGTTAGACGCCCTGTCACTGGACAGTGCAATCCTCGTCGGAAGCTCTTATGGCGGGTTCACCGCTTTGGCGATGGCAGCCCGTGCACCTGAACGGGTCAAGGCCGTTGTCTCGGTCGAAGCGCCGATGATGCGCTATGCCGCGCTAACCGAAGAGGGCACACTGATTTCGGAGGCGTTTCTTGAAAACGCGGCCCGACCGGCGCGCGCAGCATTCATCCGCGGAGACGATGTCGAAGGCGTTCGGCTTTTGACCGGCGGTATTTCCGGGCGTGCCCCCGAGGCCATTCCGGCGGCCGTGCTGGATCGGCGCATGACGAATGTCCGCGCGGCCCGCAGCTTGGCCTTGTCCGATGACGAGTTCCCTTGGATCGAGCCGGAGCGGCTTGCCGCCTTGCAGATGCCGATCCTGCTGATGTCAGGTGCCGAAACCGCGCCGGTTCATGCGGCGATCTTCAGGAACCTCTGCACGGCAATGCCACAGGCAAAGGTCCGGATCATCCCGCGAAGCGGCCATTCGGTATCGCAGGAGCAAGCCGAACAGTTCAACAGCGAAGTGATGGCGTTCCTCGCCGAAAACCGCCTGCTCGCGCAGGCTCTCGCCTGACGTTTCCGTCTTCAGCGATCAGGTATCAGGATCGGGCGCAGGAAGTCGACCACCTCTGGAACCACGGCCTCAAAGCCATCGCCTCCGTGTCCGCCACCTGCAACGATCCGGAGCGAAACATCCGTGCCATGCGCTTGCAAGGTTTCCATCAACCTGACGCTTTGCAGCGGCGAGACCACTTGGTCTGCATCCCCATGCACCAGAAAGAATGGCGGAAGAGGTACATCTTTTTCCAGTGCGGCAAGCGCCCGTTCAGGGCTGGCTGCATCTGCCGCTTCGGGATTTTCCGGCACCGGAACCCCGATCAACTGGCTTTCCGGCGACGGCTCCGGGAACCGTTCGTTCGCGCCCGGGACATCATCGTTTGCGCGGTCTTCCGTCAATTGCGAGAGGTTGGACGGCGCATACCACGACACCACCGCATCGACCTCGATTGCGTCGCTTTCGAGGTCGACCAAAGCAGACCACAAGGCAAGATGCGCGCCGGATGATTGCCCCCACACAGCAAGGTGGTCCGTGTCTATTCCGAGTTCTGTGCCGTTCTCGGTGAGAAAGCGCAGAGCGGCCAAAACGTCTTCGCGCTGGGCTGGCCAAAGGGCCTCGCTTGAATAGGTGTGATTGATCGACGCCACGGCGATGCCCGCACCGGTCAGCGCCTCAATCCGGCCATAGAGTTCGATCTGCGACTTGTCATTACGGAACCAGCGCCCGCCATGGATGAACATGACTACAGGGGCGGCACCTTCGCCTGCGGGCAAGTAAAGATCCAAGGTATTTCTGTCACGCGGACCGTATGCAAGATCCCGCTCTACGGATTGGGCCGACAGGCTGGAGGCCAGACCAAGAGCCAGGATGGATGTCATGATAAAGCGTTTCATATCAGTCTCCTAAAGCGTTCCAAGGCTATCCGCCTTGGCCCAAAACAAGGTTCGGCAGCCATGTCGACAGGGCGGGGATGAATGTCACCATCATCAAGAGACATAGCATTATGAGAAAGAACGGCACGGTGCCGCGCAAGACCTCGCTGACGGGGCGTCCGGTGACGTTTGACATCACGAACAGGTTCAGCCCGATTGGCGGAGACAAGAGGGCCAGTTCGATATTGATCACCATCACCACTGCGAAATGGGTCATGTCGATCCCCATGTCGCGCACGACAAGCGAGACCACGGGCAGCACAATCAGGATGATTGCGACCCCTTCCAGGAACATTCCCAGGATCAGCAGACAGGCATTGAGGATCAGCAGGAATTGCCACGGCTTAAGATCGCTTTCGATGATCGTACGGGCAAAATCCTGCGGGACGCCGGACTTTATGATCCAGGCCGAGACAAGCGTGGCGCCCATGATGATCAGGATGATAACGGATGTCCGGTCGACCGCGTCGGTCAACATCTTCGGAATGTCGCGCAGCCGCGCCGAGCGGTAGACAAACAGCACCGCGATCAGCGCACAGAGCACACCCAGAACCGCCGCCTCCGTCAGGGTGACAAACCCGCCATAGATGCCCCCGAGAACAACGATCGGGATCATGTAGGCCGGGATCGCGTGCAGGTTCGTGGACAGAAACTCCCGCCCCGACACCATCGGTTCCGCCCTGCCCCCGACACGATCGGCAACAAAAAAGACATAGAGCGCAAAAAGACCAGCCTGCATCAATCCGGGGATCACGCCGCCAAGGAACAGGCGCGGAATGCTTTCTTCGGCGATCAGTCCGAAAAGGATCATCGGCAGCGAGGGCGGGATGAGTATCCCAAGTGTGCCCGCTGCCGCCGTCAACCCCATGGCAAAGCTGGGTTTATAGCCCCGTTCGACCATCATGGGCACAAGCAGCGTGCCCATCGCCATGGTCGTGGCCGCAGACGACCCTGTGATTGCGGCGAACACTGCCGTGGCGGCAATGCCCGACATGGCCAACCCTCCCCTCACCCAGCCAATCCACGCCAGAGCCGCGTTGAAGAGAACCCGCGCAAGTCCACCCCCCTGCATCAGCACGGCGGCAAGAATGAAGAACGGAACCGAGATCAGGATGGGAGATTGCAGGTGGTCGAGGACATGTTGTCCCAGACCGGCGACCGTACGCCCTTCGGCAACCAGCAAGGTCGAGGCTACGCCCATCAGAACGAGGTAGATCGGTATGCCGAGTGCGAGAAACAGGATCACGGCGCCAAGACCGATGACGATGAGGCTGCCCATCTTTGTGCGTTCCTAATGGGATTGTGACTGCCGGACACTTTGCCCCGAAAAGAGCAGCAATCGCAGTCTTTCAAGGATGAAGATCAGGTGAACAGTGAAAGAGACACTCAAGGCCAGATAGAAAACCCAGAATGGCAAGCGCAGGGTGCTTTCGGTGCGTTCGTCCCAAAGGATCGCCTCCTGCACAACGATCCAGCCCGAGTAGATGAAGAACACCGCAACCACGACCGCAAAGATCAACGCCAGCACCTCGGCAGCGACCTGAACCTTGGGGCCGAACATGTTGAAAAGGAAATCCACCCGGATATGTTGCGCGCGTTTTTCGATCCGGGCGACCCCGAGAAGGATCGCCCAAACCAGAAGAAAGACGCAGACCTCAAAGACCCAGTTCGGCTGCAGGGACGGTGCAAGATAGCGTGCACCGACATTGAAGGTCAGCAGGACGAAACAGATCGCGATCGCTGCGGCTGCAATCCAGCCGATCAGATCGTCGAGGAATGCGATCAGGCAACTCACTTCACGGCGGCCTCGGCCAAGCCGACGATCTCGGCGGAGAGCTCGTATTTCGAGACAACGTCCTGCTGTTGCGGCATCATCTGTTCGCGCATGGCTTGTGCGGACTCTGCCGAGGCATCCGAGATCTTGACGCCCAGAGCTTCCAGTGTCGCACGGTATTCTCCATCAAGCGCAATCGCTTCCGCGCGCTGCGCCACCACGTTTTCGTTCCAGACTTCGGTGAACAACGCCTTTTCGTCCTCGGTCAGGCTGTCCCAGTATTTCTGGCTGACAATCGGCACAAGAAAGCCAACGATACCCTGATCCCAGAACCCGTAACGCACGCCGACATCGGTCAGTTTCTGCTGCACCACGGATTCAATCGACCCCATTGTCGCATCCACCGTGCCTTGCTGCAGCGCCAAAGGCATATCCGAACCGGGCATGACCACGGGAACACCACCCATGCCCTCGACCCGTGCCGCGGGCGCGGCACCACCGGGAATGCGGACCTGCATACCGACGAATTCCTCGAAATTCGTCAGGGGTTTGGCCGTGGACCAGTAGTACACCCGTCCGAGCAACGGCCAGTGACCGGGAACGACAACACCCATCTTGGCCTCTAGCATCTTGTTGAGTTCCGTCCCGAGCGGCCCGTCCAGCATCGCCGCGCGCGCGTCTTCCGTCATGCCGTTGAGGATCGGCAGATCGAGCACGTTGATGTTGGCCTCGATCCGGCTCAGATAGGGCGACGGCACGATAGCCATGCCCACATCTCCCCGTGCCACCGCTTTGGACACATCCCGCGCGTTGTAAAGCTGGCTGGAGTCGAACACCTTGCCCGTCAGCGCGCCCCCCGACCGTTCTTCCAAAGCCGCCACGAAATCCGTCATCGTGGTCGTTTGCATGTGATGCGGCGGCGTTGCTGTCGAGATGACCAGTTCATCGGCAGCAAGTGCTGGTTTCGCCAAGAAAGCCGATAGAACGGCAGCGGCGCAAAACGCCAGTCCAGAGCGACGTGTCGCAAGCATTTCAATTCCTCCCTGTCGCGTTTCATATACGCTTGCCTGAAATGCTATCTGCGACCATTATAAGAGTATAATAAGTCTCTCGGCTTAGCGATCTGACATCCATATCACTGTCAGAGCATAAAATGGAGGTCCGATTGCCCCCGCACTCTGTGGATGATGCGCGACTTCTGAACGACATGGAGCCGCAAAAACCGGAACTCTCATTGGTCTGGCGTGCCGTGGTCGAGGTGGGCGAAGGTATCGACCTTGGACCGGCGCGTGGCGGACACCGTTTTCTTGTACCTATCACCGGGGGCCGCTTTTATGCCGGTCCTGCAGGCGCAGGTCTGAGCGGAACCGTACTCCCCGGCGGAGCGGATCGACAGTTCTTGCGTTCGGATGGGATCAAGGAACTGGACGCGCTCTACGAGATGAAATGCGAGGACGGCACAATCATCACCGTGCGCAATCGCGTGATCGTGGACCCAACCGTCCAGCCCAACCGGTATGCCATGTCGGTGATCGATGCTACGGCGGAGGCTGGGAAATTCGACTGGCTGAATCGCCGAATCCTTTTGGGTACGTTGACTTCGGCACGCCCGGCCCGCGCTTGCGTCGTGATAGGCGCTTGGCTGGCCGCGTGAGTGACGCATTTCGCTCAAGCCTTGCACGGGATTGATGCTTGCTCCCCGTGCCTGTTGATCCTGTTGCCCGAGGCTCATCACGCGTTGGCTCATGTCATCCCAACATTTAATGTGTTTGGTTCAAAAAGGCGAAAGCGGGCACCGAACAGCGGAGCTGTGCTCAGAACACTCGGGTTGTGAAATGCGAAGCGCAGTCACTCAGTCTTTGACAAGACCAAGCACGAAAGCGCGAGGTGATGCGAAATCACGCTAACGAAACGTGAGCGGGCTGTACGCCTACATATCGACCGGCAAGAACACGTCCCGGTATGTGTCGCGAAGAACGTTCTTTTGAACTTTTCCCATTGTATTGCGCGGCAAATCTTCGACTTCGATCAGCTTTCTGGGATGCTTGAAACGTGCAAGTGACGCTTTGCAAGCTTCGCCAATGGCTTCGAGATTTAGAGACGCGCCGTGTTCTGGAACAATCAGACCGAGGACTGTCTCGCCAAAATCTGCGTGCGGGACACCGATGACGGCGCTTTCGAGAACACCCGGTTGTTCGTCGAGGATCAACTCGATCTCTTTGGGATAGATATTATAGCCGCCCGAGATGATAAGGTCCTTGTTCCGTCCAACGATGTGCACATAGCCGTCGTCATCAAGCTTGCCCAAATCACCGGTGATGAAGAACCCGTCCTCGCGCAATTCGGCGGCGGTTTTTTCCGGCATCTGCCAATAGCCCTTGAAGACATTGGGACCGCGGACTTCGATCTGGCCCACGTCGCCATGTGGAAGCGTTTTGCCCGTCGCCGGATCGGTGATCTTGAGCTCCACACCCGGAAGCGGAAAACCAACTGTCCCGGCGCGGCGGTCCCCGTCATACGGGTTGGAGGTGTTCATGTTGGTTTCCGTCATGCCGTAGCGTTCGAGAATGCGGTGCCCCGTGCGCTTTTCGAACTGGACATGGGTTTCCGCCAAAAGCGGCGCGCTGCCGGACACGAAAAGCCGCATATGCGCCGTGAGGTCCTTTGTGAAGCGCGCGTCATCGAGCAGACGTGTGTAGAAGGTGGGCACCCCCATCATCGTGGTCGCCTTCGGCATGAGATCAATCATGGCATCGAGATCGAATTTCGGCAGGAAGATCATCGATCCACCGGTCGCCAGAACGACGTTGGTTGCCACGAAAAGCCCATGCGTGTGGAAGATCGGCAAAGCATGCAGCAGCACATCGTCAGACGTGAATTTCCAGAAGTCGCCCAAGGTCAGCGCGTTCGACAGAAGGTTGTCCTGCGTGAGCATCGCGCCCTTGGACCGGCCCGTCGTGCCGGAGGTGTAGAGGAACGCGGCCAAATCATCGGACGCGCGCGGCACCGTGTCGAACGAGGCAGGCATGCTCGCAGCCTGATCGGTCAGGCTTCCCCCGCCATTGGCGTTCATCGTTTCGAGCCGCGCACCCAGACGATCCGCGATTGCCTTGAGGTCATCGGCACTCTTGTCGTCGCAGACGACACACCGCGCGCCGCTGTTCTCGATGAAATAGGTGACCTCGTCGGCCGTGTAGGCCGTGTTCAGCGGCAGGAAGATGACCCCGGCCTGAACACAGGCAGCATATAGCGCGAGCGCTTCGGGCGATTTCTGCACCTGAACGGCCAACCGATCCCCCGGTTCCAGTCCGATTTCCGTCAGGACATGCGCAAGCCGCGCAGCCTTTTCGAGGAAGTCACTGTGGCTGATCACGGAGCCATCCTGCAGATGCAGGAAGGGCGTCGTCTTGCCCGCGTGAATGCCAAATAGCGAGTCGTAAAGAGGGTTGGGCATGGTTATGCCTCCTCGGTCAGTAATTTCGTGGCATTTGCCGAAAGCGACCGGAAGCCGGAGGACATCGCAACCGTTTGCGAGGTTGCAAAACGTTCGTGGTTTTCGGCCACCTTCTTGAGATCGTAGTGATAGTTCACCATCACACCGAGTGATTGACGCACCCCGTTGGGCGACGTGTCCGCGTTCAGGTGCACATCATGCAGTTGCGCGCCGTTGCCCAAATGAAACCGCGCGACCGGATCCAGCGGCACGCCATCCGGGCGCTTGGCTTCGGCGAGGTAGTGCGCGGCCAGTGCACGCAAGGTTTCGCCGTCTGGCTTGCTTGCTTGCGGGTGCTGTTGCGACAGCCAAGAGGTAAATCCCGGGATAGGCGACAGAGTGATGAAGGTCTTCAGACCGGGAAGCTCGGCTGCCAGATCCGCGGCCACCTGTTTGATCAGCATGTTGCCGAATGAAATACCGGCAAGCCCCGCCTGACAGTTCGAGATGGAGTAGAACACCGCCGTGTCCGCATCCTGTGCAAGCAACACCTCCCGGTTTTCCGAGAGCAAGGCCTGAACCGATCCCGCAATCCCGCGCGTCAACGCGACCTCGACAAAGATCAGCGGCTCATCCGGCATGGCCGGGTGAAAAAATGCAAAGCAGCGCCGATCCTTGGGCTGCAGACGCCGGCGCAGGTCATCCCAGCTGTCGATTGCATGGACAGCTTCGTAGGCGATGATCTTTTCGAGGATGTCTGCGGGACTTTCCCAACTGATCCGCCGCAGAACAAGGAAGCCCCGGTTGAACCAGCTTGCAAAGAGGTGCCGAAAATCGAGATCGAGGGCCTGAAGCGCTTCGTCGCCCCGTGCCAGCCGCAACAGGTCGGCTCGCATCCGGACCAGCGACTTCGTTGCGCCCGGCACCTGGTTCAGACGGCGGATCAACTCCTGCCTCGGCGGTTCGGACGCGGCCATCACCGCGCGATAGGTCGCCTTTGACTGACCTTCGGCCTCATAGGCGTCAAGCGCCGCACGCAGGGCAGATGGGACAATCGCGAGGTTGGTCGCGATGTGCCGGAAGAAGTCCAGCTTTGCGTCGTCGTCCATCTCTCCGTAGCGGTCGATGATCTGCCGCGCGAGGCCCGCACCTGTCACTTCGCCCGCGCCACTGATCAGGTCGGCGACCAGCGCCGTCACCGGTCGGCTGTCTCGGCGCACCGGACCCCAGGGTCTGTACCGCCGCTCGAACACCGTCGAAAGAAGGTCAGCGAAGAGCGTCATATCGCAGGGCCCATGATCAGGTCCGGGAGCCATGTTACAATCCCGGGGAACAGGCACAGCAGAATGATCGCGAGCACCATGCAGCCGACATAGGGCAGCGATCCGACAAGGATGGTCTTGAGCTTGATGTCGGGCGCGATGCCGTTGATGACGTAAAGGTTTAGTCCGACTGGCGGTGAAATCAGGCCGATCTCCATATTGATCGTCAGGATCACCGCGAACCAGATCGGATCGAACCCAGCGGCAAGGATGATAGGCAGCAGGATCGGTGCCGCCATCAGGATCACCGCTACGGGCGGCAGGAAGAAACCCGCGACCAACAGGAAGATGTTGATTGCGAACATGAGCACCCAACGGTTCACATCCAGCGTTCCGATCCATTCGGCGATGGATTGCGTGATGAAAAGCGAGCTGAGCATGTAGCTGAAAACGCCCGCCGCGCCGATGATGAAGAGGATCATCACGGATTCCCGCGTGCTGTCCCGCAGGACAACCCACAGGGCCGTGGGGCTCCACAGCTTGTAGATGATCATCGCGATCAGAAGGCACATCAGGGCACCCACGGCCGCCGTCTCTGACGGCGTCGCGATCCCGCCATACATGGCGTAGAGCACACCGAGGATGATCATGAGAAACGGCAAGACGCGCGGCAGGATCTCGAACTTCTGCCGCCAGGTATAGGGCGTCGCCGTCAGGACAGACGCATCTCCGGACCGCCAGGTCGAGTAAAGCGACCACGCCATGAACAGGGTCACAAGAAGCAGGCCCGGAATAACCCCCGCCAGAAACAGGCGTCCGATAGAGGTTTCGGTCGCGATGCCATAGACGATCATCGTCACGGAGGGCGGGATCAGAATGCCCAGCGTGCCACCTGCGGCAATGGACCCTGCAGCGACCGCATCGGGATAGCCGCGCTTGCGCATCTCGGGGATGCCCATCTTGCCGATGGCGGCACAGGTCGCGGGGCTCGACCCCGACATTGCCGAGAAAAGCGCACAGGCTCCGAGGTTGGAAATCACCAAACCGCCGGGCACGCGGGTCAGCCAACGTTCAAGCGCCTCATAGAGGTCTGCGCCCGCTCTTGTAGAGGCAATGGCGGCGCCCATGATGATGAACATCGGGATCGACAGCAGGGCAAAGGAGTTCAGTTTGCCGAACATGATCTCGGGCAGCAGCTCGAGCGACCGCATGCCGTCGAAGACGATCAGAAAACCGGCGGAGACGATGACCAGACCCAGCGCGACGGACACGCCCGAGAACAGGACCACGATCGTGGCGATGGCGACGAAGGCGCCCAGGACAAGCGGATCCATCAGTTATTCTCCAGTCCGAAAGGTTTGTCGGCACCGATCAGCAGCGCCACGAAATCGGCGATCAGTTGAAGCAGGAACAGGCCGAACCCCACGGGTAGAGCCAGATAAGGTATCCAGAGCCGCACCGCCCAGACTGTTTCGGATTTCCACCCGCGCGACCAGGCAAGGTGCCAGAAGTCATAGGCATACCAGAACATCACGGCGACAACGACGATGGACAGGCCCAGCGTCAGGACAGCGAGCGCGAAGCGCGGACGCGGCGCAAGCGCCAGCGGGATCAGATCGACATTCACATGGCCCCGCATCCGTTGGACGTAAGGCAAGCCGATGAGTGTCGAGGCCACCATAAGGTAGATCACCGCCTCGGTCTGCCAAACGGTCGACTGATTGAGAACGAAGCGCACGAAGATCATCTGGCAGGTGATGAAGACCGAAGTCAGGATCATCGCCGCCGCGGTCCAGCCCGCCATGGTCGAGATGCCGTTCACGATGCGCAGGAAGGGGTTGCCGCCGGTGCGTGCCGGGGCAGCAGAGAGTTGCGTCGCCATGACATCCTCGCGTCAGTTCCGAAACAGGTTCGGGGACGGCGCGGTGCCGTCCCCGGCGGATCACATCACTCGACGGCCAGAGCCATGTCCAGCAGAGCCTGCCCATCCGGCAGCTCTTCGACGAAGGCCTTGAAGGACGTTTCCTTGGCCAAGGCCAGCCACGCATCGAAGTCTTCCTGCGTCATCTCGGCGATTTCCACGTTTGCAGCACGGAATGCCTCGACCGAAGCCGCGTCTTCCTTTTTGGCTTCTTCAAGGTAGAAGGCTTCGGCCTTTTCGGCAGCCGCCATCAGAGCAGCCTGCTGTTCGGAACTCAGGCCGTCGAAGGTGGATTTGTTCATCAGAAGCGGCTGGTACATGAACCAAAGTGCGAATTCGCCTGCGGGCGTATAGCACGCAACCTGTTCGTAAAGGCGGAACGACACGAAGGACGAGGACGACGTGTTGACCGCATCCAGAACGCCCGACTGCATCGCGTTATAGACTTCGGACGAGGCCATCGAGGCGATCGACGCCCCTGCCCCGGCCAGCATCTGCTCGAACGATTTGCCCGCGGCACGGGTCTGAAGGCCTGCAATATCTTCGGGTTTGCGAATGCACTTGTCTTTGGCAGCGAAGCCTCCGGCGAGATAGCCGTGCACCAGCACCATCACGTCGTCTTCGGCCATCTTCTCTTCCAGAGCGGTCATGAAGGGGCTGTCGGACAGGCGCGCAGCGTGGTCGTGGTTCTTCACCAGTCCCGGCATCAGCGTGAGGTTGTAGGCAGGCTGCTGACCACCGGCATAGGACAGCGGCAGCACCGTCATGTCGAGCTGACCGCGCGACAGGGGCGTGTATTGCTCGCGTGCTTTGAACAGCGACTCGGTCGGAAAAATCTTGATATCGAGGTCGACACCGGCTGCGGCGACCTCGTCGGCGACGATCTGCGCAACCTGATGGCGCACGTCCTTGTCGGACCACTGATGGGACAAGCGCAGTTCTGTTGCGTTGGCACTCAGCGCGCCCGCGAACAGAGCAGCGGCAGCCGCTGCGGTGGCGAAAAACTTGTTCATGGAATCCTCCCTAAAACTCCCGATTCTCCTCGGAACCGTGTACCAAGGTATCGGCGGTGTGTTCGAAGTCAATATTTTTGTATACAAGACAAACTATCTTGCATTCTAACTCACTTGTGGATACAGACGAAAACATGGAAAGAAAGCGATCTGACATCATTGCCGACGAGATAGAAGGGCTGATTTTTGACGGCACCCTCGCCGATGGTGAACGACTGGACGAAGTGCAGTTGGCCAGTCGCTTTGACGTATCCCGCACGCCAATTCGCGAAGCATTGCAGCGGCTTGCACAGTCCGGCCTTGTCGAGCAGTTGCCCAGACGCGGCGTGTTTGTGCGCCAACCCGGACCGGTCGAACTGATCGAGATGTTCGAGGTTATGGCCGAATTGGAAGCGGTCTGTGCGAGACTTGCCGCGACACGTATTTCGGACGCCGCTTTGCAAAAGCTGCACGACACAAACGCGCTTTGCGATGCTGCGGTCGAAGCCAATGATGCCAACGGCTATTTCCGCGAAAACGAGCGGTTCCACGCACTGTTGTACCGCCAATCCGGCAACAGCTTCCTCGAGCAGGAATGTTTTCGCCTGCACCGTCGTCTCCAACCGTTCCGGCGATTGCAGCTGCAACTCCGGGGGCGACTGCGGCAATCGATGTCCGAGCATAAGGCGATTGTGGCCGCACTCGAAAACGGGGACGGTGAAACAGCTGCAAATGTGATGCGCGCGCATATCGCCGTTCAGGGCGAAAAGTTTCATCACCTTATGGCCAGCCTCAAACCAGCTGCAGAATAAAGATTTCGGGCCGTGCGCAGCCGTATCGCGACCACGGCAATAGCTGCCTCCTGTCCAACCACTGAAAGAATAAGCTCATGAGCAAGACTTACCGAGCCGTCACACTTCCGAAGTTTGGTGCAGAGCACCTCATGTTGACAGAGCGCACGGTTCCCGATCCAAGTCCAAATGAGATTGTTATTCGGTTAACGTCGGCATCGGTGAATTACCGCGACGTGGTCGTTGTCGACGGGACGTACAGACCCGACATGGCCCTTCCGATTGTCCCGCTCTCCGATGGCTGCGGCGAAGTCGTTTCAATCGGCGACGGCGTGACCCGGTTCAAAGTGGGTGACCGTGCCCTGCCCGTCTACACACGGGGCTGGACGAACGGACGCGCAACACTTGAGCAGCGTACCGCGCGAACGCTCGGTGGCCCCTTCGACGGAGTCGCCCGAGAAATGATCGCAGTATCTGAAGACAATGCGGTGCATGCGCCCTCAACCCTGTCCGATCGCGAGGCCAGCACCCTGCCTATCGCAGCCCTCACAGCGTGGACCACGCTCAAACAAGCGGGCGCACGGCCCGGGCAATGGGTCCTCACAATGGGGACAGGCGGCGTCGCACTTTTTGCTCTGCAATTCGCGAAACTCGCAGGGGCATCCGTCGTGGCATTGACGTCCTCTCAGGAAAAGGCGGATTTGCTGTCCACCCTAGGCGCGGACGCGGTCGTGAATTACCAAGAGACCCCGGATTGGGCCCCCGTCGTTCGGGACATCAGCGGTGGTGGCGTTGATATCGCCATTGAAACCGTGGGCTCCACCCTGCCCCAGACCTTGCAGAGCATGGCCTTTAATGGGTTTGTGGGCGTAATCGGGTTTCTGGGTTCCAAACAGGCACCTGCCGATATCGGCAAACTCATTGGCGGCTGTATTCGTGTGCAGGGGATCGCCACGGGGTCCCGCACCAACCTTGAAGAGGCGATCTCTGCCATCGATGCTCATGGATTGAAGCCAATCCTCGACGAGGCCCGTTTTTCGATGGATCAAGTCGGCGAAGCTCTGAAGCGTCAGGCAAGTCGTGGTCACATCGGCAAGATTACAATAGATCTGTCCTAGGAAGACCATGAAACCACGGGATAATCGGACGTCTCACGGCCACCCACCTCAGAGGTGAATTTTCAATCCATCAAAGCCGATCAGAACGCTCAGTTCCCCGGCATATTCTGAGGTCGCGGCGTCCCAGTCCTCCTTTGTAAAGGTCGGGTCGTCGGAGGGGATCAGATGTGACAAGGCAAGTCGCTTCACCCCGGCTTCCGCCGCGATGCGCGCCGCGTCATGGGCGAATGTGTGGGATCGAAGCCAATGCTCGTAGAGTTTGTCGCTGCCGTTCCCGACCCGCTCAAGAAGCGCCGGCAACGCGGCCTCCAGCATGGCTTCATGCACCAGAAGGTCTGCACCGCGCGCGAAGTCTGACATCGCGTCAAACGGTGCGGTGTCGCCGGAGCACACGACATGGACCTCATTTGTGCGAAACGACAGGGCAAAGCAATCCACGAGTGGCGGGTGGACGGTCCGGATGGCCGAAACGGTGAGGCCGTCCCTTTCAAAGAAGACGCCTTCGGAAATTGGGTGGATCGAGACGAGAGCAGCAAGGTCAGGCCGACCTTCATCCTCGATGCGCAGGTCGATGTCGCATTTCATCGACGCAAGAAAGCCATTCCAACAGGCATCTAGCCCGGGCGGGCCATACACCTCGACCGGGGTTTTCAGACCCGCCACCCACGCCGTGTGAATGAGCGGACCCAGTTCCAGAAAATGGTCCGAATGCAGGTGGGTGATGAAAATCAGGGACAGGTCCTTGAGGGCAAAGCCCTTATCCACCAGCCCTTTCGTCACCCCAAGGCCGCAATCGACGACGATGTCTCGCCCGCCCAAATGATAGAGGTTCGAGGTCGGCATCGACGACCCCGTTCTGATCGCAGGACCACCCTTGGTGCCAAGCAGAACCACGTAATTTTCGGACATACGACTGGCCCTCAGATGGCCGCAAGACCAGCGTCGAGCGCCGAAAGGATCGATGATGCCTCTGCTTCAGTCAGCACCAGCGGCGGCGACAAGATGATGTTCGGACCGGAGATCCGGATCATCGTGCCATGCTGATAGGCCGTTTCCTGAATGATCTGGGTGGCCTCGGCGCCGAGCGGCGTTTTGGTTGCGCGGTCGCTGACCAGCTCGATCGCGGTCATCAGGCCATGTCCACCGCGCACGTCCCCAACGATGCCATATTTGGCTTTCAGGGCCAGACACCCCTCGAAAAGCTGCGTGCCCCGCGCAGCGGCGTTTTCGACCACGTTCAGTCGTTGCGTTTCGGCAAGGCAGGCCAAGGCTGCCGCTGCGCCAACGGGATGACCGGAATAGGTATAGCCGTGGCCGATCTTGGCCGCGGGGTTATTCTCGAACACCTCCTGGACATGTCCGCCGATCATCACCGCCCCATAGGGGAAATAGCCGTTGGTGATCGCCTTGGCGGTCGCCATCATATCGGGCTGAATGCCCCAGAGCCGTGCGCCCGACCATGCCCCGGTGCGCCCGTAGGCAGTGATGACTTCGTCGCTGATCAACAAGATTCCGTGCCGTGTGCAGATCTCTCGTACCATCGGCATAAAGCTTTCATGCGGCGGGATCACCCCTCCGGCACCCAGCACCGGCTCCATGATCATCGCGGCAATGGTGTTCGCCCCCTGAAACGCGATTTCGTCCTCAAGGGCAGCGGCGCAAAGCTGTGCCAGACGCTCGGGGTCGGCTTCGTTGAAGGGATTGCGATACGTATAAGGTGCGGGCAGATGGAAGCAGCCGGGCATCAGCGGTTCATACGCGGTGCGGAAATTGGCGTTGCCGTTGACGCTCGCACCGCCAAAATGGGTGCCGTGATACCCTTTCTTGAGGCTCAGAAACTTGGTTCGGCCCGGTTCGCCCCTCAGCTTGTGGTACTGGCGGGCAAGGCGCAGCGCCGTTTCCACCGAATCCGAACCACCCGAAGTGAAGAAGGCACGCGTCATCCCATCCGGGGCAAAGAACGCGTTCAGTTCATAGGCCAGTTCGATGGCGACATCGTTCGATGAGCCGCGAAAGGTGGAATAATACGGCAAGGTCTCCAACTGCGCCGCGATGGCGTCTTTCACCGGCTGACAGGAATAGCCGAGATTGACATTCCAAAGTCCGCCGACCGCATCAATCACCGCATGCCCGTCCAGATCTGTCAGCCGCACCCCCGTCGCCCCGGTGATGATCTTGGGCGGGTTGTCGAGGCTGTCCTGTGGAGACGTCATGGGGTGCCAGAACAACCGTCCATTGTTTTCCTTGAGGAAGTTTGAGTCTTTCATGAGACGTGCTCCGTTCATCTGGATGTTCAATCAACCTGCAACGCGGCAATCGGCCAATCGTTTGGAATTGGGGTCAAATCCTTGGGGAACCGTCCGCCAAGGGCAATGCTTGCCTGTTCGGCATAGGCCAAAACGGCGACCGCGAAGGGGCGCAGGTTTTCGGGCGTGACGCGGATTGACGGAATGGCGACGGAAAGCGAGCCGACGATCCGTCCACCCGGACCAAAGAGCGGCGCGCCGACCGAGCTTACCCCATCGTCGAACGCCGCAGTCAGGGTTGCAACACCGTAGCTTCGGGCGTCCTTAAGCGCGCGGCGCAGCACGTCCGGGTCGGTGATGGTGCTGTCCGTGAAACGGGTCAATTCGCCGGAGAGGAACTGCTCCTGGAATTCTTTGGAGCTGAAGGCGAGTGCGGCGAGCCCCGACGAGGTGGCGTGCAGCGGCAACATCTCGGCGATGTCGAAATGCACCTGCACGCCATGGACGCAGGGGTCGGCATGAACCAACGGCGACATTGCATTACTTTGCAACAGACTTGCATGCGCAAGTTCGCCGACCTTCTGAGAGAGTTCGACGACGATGCGAGACAGGATCTTGCGCGTCGGAAAGAGAGTCTCGCGCAAGGCCGCCAGACGCAAGACCGCGGGCCCCAGCCGATAGGCGCGGCTTTCAGAATCCTGTTCGAGATAGCCGTTCTCGGCCAATTCGGTCAGGTGCCGATGGACCGTTGCCTTGTCCCGCCCCGACAGACGCACGAATTCACCAAGCCCGATCTCCGGCTGGGTGGCGGAAAACAGATTGAGAAGGTCCAGAGCCTTGGTGATCGTTCCCATTTCAGCGCCTCGCTTGCTCAAAAAACCTTGCGACCTCAGAGGCGAACACACGACCATCCGCAGTCTGACCAACGAGAGATGCGCGGGCGGCCTCGGTAACCTCTGGTCCTACGTAGCTCGCGTATTCCGAGACCAGATCGGTAAAGAAGTCGGGCGACATCTCGGGATGGTGCTGGATGGTAAAGACGGTCGTGCCGATGGAAAATCCCGCGATCGGGCAACCTGGGCTTTCGAAGATCCGTTTGGCGTGTTTCGGCAACGTATCGACCTGCTCGACATGTGACCCATAGAGCCGCAATCTCTGGTCTGGACTGGACCACGGCGTGTCGCCCACGCGGATCACATCGAGCAGACCATGAGCCCAGCCATCGGGGTTGCGGATCACTTGAGACCCAAGCGCCTTGGCGATGATCTGGTGCCCAAAGCAAGCACCGAAGAGCGGCTTGCCCTCCGCCACCACACCCCGCAGCATGACTTGCAACTGCTCGATCCACGGTTCTGCATCATTGACCGAGGCCGGACTGCCGGTGACCATGATCCCGTCGAAGACCGACAGATCCTCAGGGAAGTCTCCTTTGCAGACCCAGAATGCCTCCACCGTCCATTCTGGGCGCACCTCTGCAATCAGCGCTGCGAATTTCGCATCGTCTAGGGGCCGTGCCTTGGCAAAGTCGCTGAAATCGGTGTTCGTGACGAGGGTGGCCAGCTTCATGTCAGATAAACCAGACGTAGAAATCGAGAAGCGCGTCATGCTCCATGTCGCGGGTCTTGCGGAATTCGCGTTCTTTCATGAAAGCGTGGTTCTCCACCAGTTGGCGCCCGACCGCATCCACAAGCGCGCGGTCAGCCTCGAGATCCCGGATCGCGGCCCGCAGGTTTTGGGCCGTGCCGACCTTTGCGTCCACTTTGTCAAAGCCGTCTCCGGTCTCCATTGGGGGCAGTGACAGCTTTGCCTCGAAGCCGAGCCGGGCGGCTTGCAGAACGGCGGCAGCGGCGGTGTAGGGGTTCGCGCTGGCGTCGGCCATGCGGTGTTCCAACCGCGCCTTTTTCCCGCCTTCGCCGGACACCCGCGTGGTCACGCCCCGATGATCACCGCCCCAGTTCTGCCAGTAGCCTGACATGGAAGATGGCTGCAGGCGGTTATAGGACCCGGTCGTGGGTGCAATCAGCCCAGCCAGACCCTTGTGGTGATGCACCAAACCCGCAAGACACCCCCGCGACAGGTCGTTCAGGTGCTCCGGTCCGCCTTTTTCGCCGGTGGCCAGTGCGTTCTGGCCCGCAGCATCCCAGAACGAAAAATTGATATGCATGCCCGATCCACCTGCCATGGAGATCGGCTTTGGCAAGAAGGTCAGCACCACACCGTGATCCAGTGCGATCTCACGCGCCATCTGGCGGAACAGGACAACGTCATCGACCGCGGCCAGCGCATCGTCGAAGCTGAGCGTGTATTCAAACTGCGGGCTGTCATATTCAGCAGTGATCAGGTCCAGCTTGAAGCCCACCTCGTGGGCCTTGTTCCAGATGACGTCATTGATCCGCATCGGATCGGCAAAGGGGCCGGTGCCATACACCACACCGCCGGGCGCATCATAGGGGCGCAGGCGTCCGTCTTCACCGCCCTGAAGGGCATAGGCCTCAAGCTCGATCCCAAGTTTGGGTGTCAGCCCGTGCGCCTGCCAATCCGCGATGGCGCGTTTCAGTGCCCCTCGGGGACACAGCGGCAAGGGCGCGCCGTCATTGTCATACAAGTCCCCAAGGACAACCGACGTGTTCGGCTCCCAACCCGAGCGGATATCAGCGCCATTCCAGCGCAGTTCCATGTCGGGCGCTCCATCGCGCGCGCCCGCATGCGGCGCATCCAGCAAAAGGTCACGGTCGTAATGCACGGCAAACGTGGCACGCGAAAAACGGCTGGAACCATCGCCGATCTTGCTTTTGGGCAGGTACTTGCCCCGGCCAATTGACAGGTGATCGAAGAATAGAGCGCGAAGTCGGTCGGACATGGGAACCTACTGAACTGTAACGGTGACAGGCATCCGTTTGATGCCATTGACGAAATTTGAACGAACGAAGGCGGCCTCGCCTGCTGGTTCGATATGTTTGATGCGCTTTGCCAATTCCTCGAAAAGCACCCGCACTTCGAGCCGCGCCAGATGCATTCCCAGACAGACATGAGGCCCGCCTTGACCCCAACCCAACTGGCGGTTGGGTTTCCGGGTCAGATCGAGGCGGTAGGGGTCGGTGAACATGTCCTCATCGCGATTGGCAGAGATGAACCAGTACAGCACCTTGTCGCCTTCGCGGATCTGGCGACCATGCACCTCGACATCGCGCATTGCGGTCCGGCGGAAATAGGTCGCGGGCGAGGCCCAGCGCACAATCTCATCCGGTGCCGTGTCCCAAACATCCCCGGTCTGGAGCTGCTGCAACAGGCCGTCCTGACAGGCCAGCGCCTGAATTCCGGCGGCGATGGAATAGCGCGTGGTGTCGTTGCCCGCGGCAACAAGCAGGCAAAAGAAGTTGCGGAACTCGGACTCGGTGATCGTCTCGCCGGTCTCGTCGGGTTGCAGCACAAGATGCAGAATGCCGCTGGTATCGCCAGCCGCGTTCTTTCGCTCCATCAACTCGCGCGCATAGTCATATAGTTCGGCCCCGGCGGGTGAATTGAACGGCATCAGGCGGTAGGCATCGGTTTCCAGCTTGTCGACGACATGATCCGTGAAATCCGGATCGGAATTGGCCATCAGCGCATCGCCCTTATCGACAAGCCATGGCAGATCTTCATCCGGCAGCCCAAGGATTTGCCCCAGCATCCGCATCGGAAGCTCGCGGGCAATTTCGCGCGTCGCATCAAAGGTGCCCATATCGCAGGCCCGGTCGAGGATCGGGCCACAAAGATCGCGGATCTGTGTTTCGAAGTCCGCCACGACACGCGGCGAGAACGCACGGGCGACCTTCATGCGCACCTTGCGATGATCGGCGCCATCCACCTCCTGAAAGGTGCGACGGGCAAGGTATTCTTCGTAGGTCTGGTCTTCCATGCGGATGCCGAGCCCCGAGGAAAAGGTGTCGGTGTCGCGGATCATCCGGTCGATGTCGGCGTGTCGCGTGATCGACCAGTAGCCTTTGCCGCCTTCAAAATCAGACCAATGGCACGGATCCTCGCGTCGCAGGCGGGCGAAGGTGTTGTAAGGTGCTCCGTTCGCAAAGCTGTCATGACTGCCCAGATCGGCGAACCCGTCATCCTCAGGAACCCAAATGGTCATAGAACCGTCTCCGTCTCTGTTGCTTTATACGGTTTTCGAAATGACGTGCCGTCCGGCCCGCGATGCGTGTGTTGAAGTGCTTCACGGCTTTCTTTTGTGGGGTCCGGCGGTCGGGTTTGCGCCAGTCACGCCAGACCTGCCACAGCGTGGAGCCGAGAATAATCAGGATCACGCAGAACAGGATAAAGGCGATCGGGCGGTCGATGAAATCAAGCGGCTCCCGGATACGCGCCAGCGAGGTGCGCAGTTTGACCTCCATGATCCCGCCGAGGACCATGCCAAGGATGATTGGAACGATGGGAAGGTTCAGCCGTTTCAACACAAACCCAAGCAACCCGAAGGCCCCGGCAATCAGGCAGTCCACGGCAGAGTTGCGGATCGAGAACACGCCGACAAAGCTGAGCAGCAGAACGCACATGCCAAGAAACCGGTTGGGGATACGTGTCAGATGCACCAGCCACCCGGTTGAGATCAGCAAGAACACCAGCACCAAAAGGTTCAGGATCAGCAACGCAATATATAGCGCCACGACAAAGGGCATGTCGTTCTGAAACAGCCCGGGCCCCGGTACGACATTGTGAACATAGAAGACCGACAGCATCATTGCCGTCAGCGCCTCACCGGGGATGCCAAGCGCCAGAAGCGGGATCATTGCGGCGGCAGGCACGGCGTTGTTGGCGCTTTCGGATGCAATCAGGCCTTCGGCCGATCCGTTGCCAAAGCTCTGCGGGGTCTTCGACAACTTCCTGGCGGAAGTGTAGGACATGAATTGCGCGGTGAATTCTCCCACGCCTGGGATCATGCCCATCAGAACGCCAAAGCCCGATGACACCGCAGCCACGCGCGGATGACGTGCCAGTTCGCGGAAGCCCTGCAAAAGCGACCCGCGCGAGCGCGGCAGGCGGATCTTCTCGTCGTCCATGGTCAGCAGCAGGAACGCTTGGGACAGCGCAAAGAGGCCCAGCACCACCACAATCAGGTCGACACCGCCTGCCAGCCAACTTTGCTCGAATGTGTAGCGGCGGGTATAGGCCGCGGGCTCCAGCCCTACGGTGGACAGAAATATACCAAAGCCTGACAGGGCGGCCGCGATCAGCATCTGTCCACGATGCGCCACGACCACGAGGATCATGCCAAGAAGCGCCGCAAGGAATATCTCGCGCGAGCCGAACATGGGCGCGATCTTGGCCAGCACGGGCGACAGGAAGATCAGGCAGATGACCGAAAACATGCCACCCACAAAGCTCGCTGAATAAGCAAGGGACAGTGCACGGCGGGCTTCGCCCCGCTGCGTCATCGGGTACCCGTCATAGGTTGTCAGGGCATTGACGGCCGTTCCGGGCGTGTTGATCAGGATCGCAGGGATCGCGCCGCCATACATGGACGATCCGTAAATCCCCAGCAGCAGCGTTAGCCCCACGATCGGGTCCATGGCAAATGTCGCGGGCAGCAGGATTGCGATTGCCACCGCAGGACCGACGCCTGGAATGGCGCCGATGGCCACGCCGCCAATGGACCCCGCCAGCAATGCAAGCGCAACATCCCAACGCCAGAGAACTTCAAGAGCTGCGGGGAGCATGTCCATCACAGATACACCATGAAGAACGTACGGACTGAAGCAGGCAGAAGTTCGTAGATTTGCCCACCCGGGATGTTGACACCCAGAAACCCTTTGAACGTCACGGTCACCGCAACGGCAAATATCGCGGCCAATGCCAGCGCGCCCCGGCTGCGGTAGCCAAGTCGCCATGTCAGGGCGCAGGCAAACACCAAACTCATCGGCAGGAACCCAAGACGCGGCACCGCTAAGACGAAGAGGATGAACCAACCGTAATATTCGAGCGGCTCAACCCAACGTTTCGCCTCGATCCAATCCGAGCGATCCGGCTTGCGCCTGCGCATCAACCACCAATGCGCACCGAAACCGGCCACCATTAGCACAAGAGCGACGGCAGGCCAAAAGCGGGGCTGAGCGGCAATGGTTCTGGCGGTATCACTCCATTGCGTCTGTGTCCCGATTTGAGACAGCAACAGCAGCGATCCCGCGAAGGCGGCGATCACGAAGATGACCTGGCCAGAGAGGCGCGTTTTGACGTCGAAAAGGTCGGATTTGCTCATGAGAAAAGAGCCCTGTGAAAAGGGAAACATCGCTTAGGCGTTGAAAAGGGACGCGGTGCGTCCCCTCCCCTTTCTGGATCAGTTGCCGAGCGCTTTGGAAATCGTGCCAAGTGTGGCGCGGTCCGCCTGGATCACAGCGGCGCTTTCCTCGGCATTCAACCAATAGACCTGCGCTCCGGTTTCCGCGGCCAGTGCCTGCGCGCGGTCGCTCATGACGGTACGCTCTGCGACAGCGGCAATGGCCTCACGTGCTTCGGCCGGGGTGTCCTTCGTGACGAAAAGCCCGTTCCAAAGCGAGATGTTCAGGCTTTCATCCACTTCGCCGATGGCAGGCGTGTCGGGAACCAGGGAAATGCGATCACCGGTGATCGAAACCAGAACCTTCACATCATCGATGCACGGCAGGATCAGTTGCAGCGTCGTGTTGATCACATCCGCGTCGCCAGAGGCCAGCGTGTTGCAATCAAGCGCATCAAAGGGCGCATCCCCGCCCCATTCGAAACCCATGTTCGCGGCCAGTGCCTTGGTCACCTGTGTCGGCGTCAAAACGTCCCCGAAATGGCCAAGGAACACATCATTCGAGGCGGCATAGGCAGCCAATTCTTCCATGGACGAATACGGTGCATCACCCGCGGTTGCGATGACAAAAGGATAAGTGAGGAAGATCCCGATCGGATCAAACTTTTCCGGCGTCAGCTCGGGAATGTCGATCTCGTGCCCGATCAGCGAAACGGCGGGAACAAAAGAACCGATCGTATATCCATCGGCTGGAGCTGTCGCCACTTCAACAGCGCCGGGGAACGGTCCGCCACCGCCGCCGGGACGGTTCACGACTGCGGCTGGAACCCCGTATTCCTGCTGGAAATCTTCCGCGATCATGCGCGTCAGAATATCTTCAAGGTCGCCGGGAGGCCACGGAACGATGAAGGTGACAGGTTTTTCCGGATAGTCGGCCATGGCCGTTCCAGCCAATCCGATAGCGAGGGCGGTCAATGCGACCGAAGCAAATTTGGACATGAGAGCTCCCTGTAGCTTTCCGTGGTTCATTATTTGAACCATCGATATCAATAATATTGACAGAGGCTCGGATTCTGTCAAACTTTTTTCGTTCCGGGTGCTTTCGCAGTCGGGCGACGCTCGCAAACCGGAGGGTTCCGTGGATCGCAACGCCATAGAAGAATTGAGAAAAGTGGATGTGCCCCCAGCGCTCCACCTGATCGACGGGGTCCGGGTTGCCGCGTCAGATGGCGGTGAAATGCCGGTGGTTTCGCCCATCGACGGCAGCGTGCTGACCACGATGGCACGGGGCACGGCACAGGATGCTGCGCAAGCGATCACAGCCGCCCGCCAAGCGTTCGACGATGGTCGCTGGTCGGGAATGGCTCCGTCTGCCCGCAAGGTGATCTTGTTGAAATGGGCAGATTTGATCGATGCGCATGCGCTCGAACTTGCGGTCCTGGGCGTCCGCGACAATGGCACCGAGATCAGCATGGCGCTGAAAGCCGAACCCAAAAGCGCCGCTGGAACGATCCGGTATTATGCCGAAGCTCTCGACAAGATATACGGTGAGATTGCGCCGACGGCCCGCGGAACGCTTGGCCTTGTCCACAAGACGCCTGTCGGTGTTGTCGGTGCCATCGTCCCGTGGAACTTCCCCCTGATGATCGGTGCATGGAAAATCGGGCCCGCACTGGCCGCAGGCTGCACCGTTGTCCTGAAGCCCGCCGAGACCGCGTCGCTGAGTTTTTTGCGTCTGGCAGAGGTTGGCTTGCAGGCTGGGCTGCCCAAGGGCGTCTTGAACGTGGTCTGTGGCGAAGGGGCGATTGTGGGCGCTGCCATTGCCGAAAGCCCGGACGTGGATGTGCTCGTCTTCACCGGTTCAGGCGCGACGGGGCGACGGCTTTTGCAGGCCTCGGCGCGATCCAACCTCAAGCGGGTCTACCTGGAACTGGGCGGCAAATCCCCCAACATCATTTTCGCCGATGCCCCCGATCTGGATGAGGCGGTTGCGGTCTCGGCATCGGGCATTTTCCGCAATTCTGGACAGGTCTGCATCGCCGGATCGCGCCTTTTGGTCGAGCGCAGCATCCATGATGCCTTGGTCGCCAAGTTGAAATCCATGGCAGAAGCGATGGTGGTCGGCGATCCGCTTGATCCCGCCACACAGGCCGGAGCTGTCAACTCGGACCAGCAGTTGGCCCGAAACCTCGCCTTTATCGACGAGGCCCGGGCAGCCGGGCGCGACATCGTTTGCGGCGGCACCCGTATTCTGACCGATACCGGAGGCTATTACATGGCCCCAACCATCGTTGCAGGTGTGGCGCAATCTGACCGCATCGTTCAGGACGAGGTTTTTGGCCCTGTCGTCACCGTTCAGGCCTTCGACACAGAAGACGAGGCCATCGCTCTGGCGAACGGCACGGAATTAGGTCTTGCCGCAGGGCTCTGGACGTCGAACCTGTCGCGGGCGCACCGCATGATCGCGCGTCTCCGCGCCGGAGTTGTCCATGTGAACACCTATGGCGGATCAGACATGACCGTGCCGCTTGGCGGCGTCGGTCAATCGGGCAATGGGCACGACAAGTCACTGCATGCGTTTGACAAATTCTTCGATCTCAAGACGGCATGGATCAAACTTTAGGAGAGTCCCATGAGCGACAAGACAATTCTGCTGGTGGGGACCTATGACACCAAAGAGGATGAGCTCACCTATATCGCCAACACGATCTGGGCGCAGGGCGGGCGTGTCCTGTCGATGGATGTCAGCGTGCTGGGCGACCCAAGCCAACCTGCAGATATCTCGAAACATGACGTGGCCGCAGCCGGAGGGCATTCCATTCAGAACGCCATCGACAGCGGGGATGAGAACACGGCCATGCAAATCATGGCCACGGGCGGAGCAATCCTGGCGGCCAAGGCACATTCGGAAGGCCGGATTGATGGTGTGCTTGTTCTGGGCGGCACCATGGGCACCGATGCCGCGCTGGATATCTGCTCGGCGCTGCCGCTTGGTGTACCCAAATACATCGTCTCGACCGTATCGTTCTCGCCGTTGATCCCGCCGGAACGCCTACCCGCAGATATCCAGATGATCCTCTGGGCAGGCGGGCTCTATGGGCTGAATTCGATCTGCAAATCCTCGCTCAGCCAAGCCGCCGGTGCGGTGCTTGGCGCCGCCCGCGCGGTCGAAGCGCCACCGCGCGACAAGCCGCTTATTGGCATGACGTCATTCGGCAAAACGGTCCTTCGATACATGGTAGCTCTCAAGCCGGAACTGGAAAAACGCGGGTTCGAGGTGGCGGTTTTCCATGCCACTGGCATGGGCGGCCGTGCGTTTGAAAGCCTTGCAGCAGAAGGGCGCTTTGCCGCCGTTCTGGATTTCGCCCCGCAAGAGGTCGGCAACCACCTCATGGGATCCGGCATCTCGGCTGGTGCCGACCGGATGACAGCTGCAGGGCTGTCCGGCACGCCCCAGATGGTCTCGATCGGCTGTTATGATCTGGTGGATTTCGTGGGCTGGCAAGAGGTACCCGGAAAACTGGTCGGCCAAGAGTTGCACGCCCACAACCGGCTCCTGTCCTCTGTGATGATGACCGCCGAACAACGCCGCGCCATGGCTCGCGAGATGTGCCGCAAGCTGGGCACGGCCACTGGCCCGACAACGTTCCTGCTGCCAACGCAAGGTGGAAATGAATGGGACCGCCCCGGTGGGCCGCTCTGTGATCCTGATGGACTTGCCGCTTTCGTGGATGAAGTTCGGGCGCAGTGTCCTGATAACGTGCGGCTGGTCGAAATCGACGCGCATATCAATGACGTGGCCTTCACGGAGACAGTCCTTGAGACCTTTGATCAGTGGATCGCCGACGGCGTTGTAAAATGACATGACCCGAATGATCTGCTTGGCTATCGATCAGCCCGCAGATGCTCACTTAGCGGGCTAATTTCAGACATCCTTCGGCACGCCACAAGCCAACGCAAAGCGCATCTTTTGCGGGACTGTTGTCATGCGTTGAAATGGCTTTCGCAGATGCGGAGCATGAAGAGTTTGCGCTGCACTCAGTGCGTCGGAATTGATGAGACTGGTGTGGCCGTGAAAAGCCTTCAGTCAAATCGACAGATTTTGCTTTACGCTGCTGTCCGCGCAAAGCATTTTTCACGTATGAAAAAGACGTCCTCACGCTCCTTTATCTCTCGTGTCCGCGCCAGCATGGGTGAACTGCACCCCACTGAACGCCGGCTTGCCGAAACCGTTTTGAACTTTCCGGGCGATATGGCGGGCTATACGGCATCCGAAGTCGCCAAATTGGCGGGGGTATCGAACGCGACGGTATCGCGCTTTGTCCGCAAGATCGGATATGCCTCGTATGACGAAGCGCGGCGCGACGTGCGCGACGCCGGGCAAACTGGTGCAGCGCTCTTGCGGTTGGGAGCGTCCGGCGCGGATGGCAAGCACTCGATCGGCACACATCTTGAGCAATCTCGCAGGAACCTGGAAAAAACCTACGAGGAGTTGGACAACGGCGCGGTCACCGAAATCGTCAAAGCCATGCACGCTGCGCCCAGAGTTTGGCTTGCGGGATATCGCGCCGGATACCCGATGGCGAGCTATCTGGCATGGCAAATCGGTCAGGTGCTGCCTTCGGTTGGAGTGATCCCGAAACCCGGTGAGACCTTGGCCGAAACTGCCGCAAGCTTTTCGGAAAAGGACGTGCTTGTTCTGCTTGGATTGCGCCGCAGCTCGAAAGCGGCGCAGACCGTTGCCGAAGCCGCACTGAACGCGAAGATGCACATTGCAGTGATTGGCGACGTGGCCGAGCTGCTTGCCCTCCCGGTGCGGTGGCGGTTTGCCTGTTCGACTGTTTCAACGGGCCCACTCTTGAACCACACCGGCGTGATTGCCTTGTGCAACCTGATTGCGACGCGGACGCTCGAACTTTCGGGGCCCGATGGGCGAAAGAGGATGGAAGCGATCGAAGAGCTTCATGATCGAATCGGCGAACTCTGATCACCCTTCGGGCTGATGCCTTGTCAGCCATCTGCAAATCATTGGCGCGTGAGTGGGGCCAGACTGCCCATTCCTTGTGCATCGCGGGAAATACGCCTCCGAAACAGCATGAAAAATCTTGTTCTCGAAAATAACTTTGTGAAATTCTATTTTCACAGATTTCACCTCGATGTATCCCGTTCGATAGGAGAACCGCCCCATGACCCGGAATTTCTTGCTCGCCAGCGTCGCTGCCATTTTACCCGCCGCTGCCTCGGCCGAAGCTGTACTACAGATCAACTCTTCACTGCCCGAAGGGTCGTTCGCCCATGTGTTCCTGCAGGAATACGAAACCCGTGTTGAAGCCGCCGCACCGGGCGAAATTGACGTGCAAATCTTCATGTCCAACACCTTGGGCAAGGAAGAGGATGTTCTGCAGGGGCTGTCCCTTGGCACGCACCATGCGTCTTTGTCGGCCTCGGCCGTATCTCAGATCAACTCCCGTACGGCGATCTTCGATCTGCCCTACCTGTTCGAAGACCGCGCCGCAGTGCAGGCCTTCGCCGCCAGCCCGGCGGGCGAAATGCTGGCCGACGGGTTTGACGGCACCGGCATGGTTTTGGCCGCTATGTGGGACAACGGCTTCCGCCAGATCACCAACAAGGTGCGCCCGATCGTTGTGCCGGCCGACCTCGAAGGCCTCAAAATCCGCACGCCCACGAGCAAGCAGCGGGTCGAGATGTTCAACACTTTGGGGGCCAACGCCACGCCCCTGTCCTTCGGCGAGGTCTATTCGGCGCTCGACCAGGGCACCATCGACGGTCAGGAAAATCCAGCCAACGTCGTCGACACAGCCAAGCTTTACGAGGTGCAGGGCTACATGTCCCTGTCGAACCACGTCTACCTGCCCACTTTCCTTGTGTTCGGCGAGCCGTTCCTCGCCAGCCTTGATCCGGCCCTCAAAGAGACCGTCATGAGTGTGGCGCAGGACGTGGCCCCCTGGACGTTTGAATGGGGTGAGAACACCGACAAGGAAACCATTGCGGCACTGGCTGACAAGATGGAGATCAACGAGATCGATTTTGCCGCCTTCCAGGCCGCATCCGCCCCGCTTTATGCCAGCCCGACCTTTGTGGACGTGATCGGCGAAGACATGATCGCAGCAACCAAAGCCGCGCTCGGAATCGAGTGAGGCGCAACGATGGATCGCTTGGCGCACCTGATCGACGTTCTTGACCGCTGGACAACAGCCGTACTGGACGCGCTTGTGGTCGCCATGGCGGGCCTTCTTCTGATCCTCTTGAACTGGGCGGTCTTCGCCCGGTTCGTTCTGAACGACAGTGTGTCCTGGGGCGAGGAGCTTCCGGCACACATCCTTGCCGCGTTGACCTTCATTGGTGCGGCCTATCTGACCCGCACCAATGAGCATCTGGGCTTTGACGCCGTGCTCCGGGTCATGTCTCCCACCCTCAAGCGCATCATCACCGGCATGAACCTTATACTGATGGGCGGTTTCGGCACGTTGATGGCCTGGTACGGCGGCATTGCGGCCCTGAGCTTTGGATCACGGACACTGATTTCGGTCGAGCTTCCCTTGATCTTGTTCCGGGGCACGATGGCCGTGGGCGGCGCGCTTATCCTGATCTTCTGCGCCGTCCGGCTGGTCGGCATCGCAACCGGGCGCGTGTCGCCCGATGACCTTCTTCCCGAAAGCGACGCATGATGTTCCTTGATCCCGGTTGGATGATCCTGATCCTGCTTGTCGTGCTGCTGATCGCAGGTTTGCCGATTGCCTTCGTGCTGGGGGTGACAGCCGCGACGATGATCCTACTCGATCCGGCTGTGGTGCCGCAGATCATCGGCCTTATCCCCTTTGGCGGGGCCAACAACTACCTTCTGGTGGCTGCTTTGCTGTTCATGATCGCAGGCGAGATTATGAACCAGGGTAAGATCGCGGAAAAGCTGATCGCCTTCGCATCGTCGCTTGTGGGGCATATCCGGGGCGGATTGGCTCATGTCAACATTCTGACATCGCTCTTCTTTTCCGAGATTTCGGGCACTGCCACATCCGACGCCGCCGCCATCGGATCAGTGATGATCCCGCAGATGCGCAAGCGCGGCTATCCGGCCGCCTTTGCCGCCGCCGTCACATCGACATCAGCCACGATGGCGATCATCGTGCCCCCGTCGCTGAACCTGATCCTATACGCCTATGTCGCGAACGCCTCGATTGCCGAGCTGTTCGCGGCGGGCATTCTGCCGGGCTTCATGGTCTGCGCGCTGTTGATGGCCACGGCATATATCATCTCGGTCAAGCGCGGTTATCCGACTGAAGGTGAGTTCTCGCTCAAGCGGGTTGCCGAAACCGGCAAGGATGCCGCAATCCCGCTGACCCTGCCGATCCTCATCCTCGTCGGCATCCTCGGCGGAATTTTCACCGCGACCGAGGCCGGAGCCATCGCCGCTTTCTGGTCAATCGTACTGGCCGCACTGGTCTACCGTACGGTCAAGCTGGGTACATTGATCGACACGTTGCGAGTGGCGGGCAAGCGGTCGGCAATGCTGATGTTCATCGTCGCCACCTCGACCCTGCTCGGTTGGTACCTGACCAACCAGCGCATTCCGCAGGACATCGCGCAGGCAATCCTTGGCATTTCGGAAAATTACTGGGTGGTCCTGCTGGCGATCAACGTTTTCTTCCTGCTGGCAGGAACGATCATCCACGGCACCCCCGCCATCCTGATGCTTGTGCCTATCTTCCTGCCGCTGGCGGATCAACTTGGCATCGACCGGGTCCATTTCGGCCTCATCCTCACGATCAATCTTGGGATCGGACAACAGACCCCGCCGGTGGCATCGGTCGTGCTGATCACATGTGCGATTGCCAAGATCTCGATTGCCAAGATCATTCCGTCGATGCTGGCGTTCATCGGTGCGATGTTGATCGCGTTGATCCTCGTCAATCTGTTCCCGGCGATTTCGCTCTGGCTGCCATCGGTGCTGATCTGATGCGGTTGCTCGTCATCAATCCGAACACGTCGCAGGGCATCACCGACCGCATCGGGCAAGCCGCGCAGAGCGCGGCGCAACCGGGGGACCGCATAACCACCCTGTCGGCCGCGTTTGGCCCCGAACTTATCGTCACGCCCGAGGATGGGATGGAGGCTGCTCGCGGGGTGGTCGAGACGATCCGAAGCCAGCCAGTTCTGCCGGATGCGATCATTCTGGCCTCGTTTGGTGACACAGGCGCGGAGGACGTTCGCGCCCTCTGGCCCGACATTCCCGTCATTGGCATTGCCGAAGCCGCGTTTGAAAGCGCGCGCCAGATGGGCGGGCCTTTTGCCATCGTAACATTTGCCCCAGAAGTCGCGCCACCGCTCCGGGACAAGGCAATCGAGCATGGTGTTGGCGATCAATTGATCCGTGTCGCGGCGCACCCCGAAGCTCTGCAAGGCGATCCGGCAGACGTGGCCGAGGCTCTTTTTGCGGAACTTCTCACCCTTTGCCAAACTTGCAAGAACGATGGCGCAAAGGCGATTGTCATGGGTGGTGGCCCGCTGGCCGGGCTTGCTGCGCGGATCGGGCCGTTGTGCGATGTGCCTGTGATCGACGGTACAGTTGAGGCGGTTCACCAAATCCGCGCCCGGATCAACAGCCACGCCCCCCTGTCAAAGACAGGCGCCGCGCGAACATGAGTGTTCGCATCGTCACAGCGCGTTGGATCGTCACCGGCACAGCTGAAGATGGCGAGATTCAGATGATGGACGATGCCGCAATCGCCCATGAAGGCGGTGTGATCCGCGCCGTGGGTCCAAAATCGGAGATCGTCGCAACCTACCCTGACGCGCAAGTGGACAGTTATTCTCACCATCTGATCATGCCCGGCCTGATCAACGCGCATCACCATTTGGGGCTGACGCCACTCCAACTGGGTGCGCCGGACTCCCCTCTGGAGCTGTGGTTCGCGGCGCGACTCGCCATCCGCAAGGTCGATCCCTATCTCGACACGCTCTATTCCGCGTTCGAGATGATCTCGTCCGGAGTGACGACGGTGCAGCACATCCAGGGCTGGGCCATGGGTGGGCTGGAGGGAGTCATCGGTTCGGCCAGTCGAGTGCTGGATGCCTATGACGCCATCGGGATGCGCGTGTCCTACTGCTACGGCGTGCGCGAACAGAACCGCTTTGTCTACGAAGACGATGCCGCCTTCTGTGCGCGTCTGCCTTCCGAAACCGGCAAAGCCATGGCCGCGCATCTGCAACGGCTAACCATGCCGTTCGAGGGTTTCCTGACGCTGTTCGACCATTTGACCGAAACCAAAACCTCCCGCCGCGCGCGGGTACAGCTCGCACCGGCCAACCTGCATTGGATGACCGATGACGGGCTCTTGGCGCTGCAGGAGAAATCGGTGTCGGCCAATGTGCCCATGCATATTCACCTGCTCGAAACAGCCTACCAAAAAGAATACGCCTACCGGCGCACCGGTACGACCGCCGTGCGCCATCTGGAAAAGCTGGGATTGCTGGGTCCGCATATGACCATCGGCCATGGCGTCTGGATGACCGAAGATGACATCGAGATCTGCGCCGGAACCGGCACCTGCATCTGTCACAACTGCTCGTCGAACCTGCGGCTGCGGTCCGGTGCCTTGCCGCTGATGGACCTGATCAAGCGCGGAATGACCGTTGGCATGGGGATCGACGAAGCCGGGATCAACGATGATCGCGACATGCTGCAGGAACTGCGCATGGTGCTGAACGTGCACCGAATTCCCGGCATCGACCCGGCAGATGTGCCCTCGGCTGGCGATGTTCTACGCATGGCGACCGAACATGGCGCGCGCACCACGGCCTTTGGCACCGAGATCGGACGGCTGCAGCCGGGACGGCGGATGGATGCGGTAATCATGGATTACGACAAAGCCACCTTCCCTTACCAGGATCCGGACATCGCGCCGATGGTCGCGCTCATCCACAGGGCCAAATCCAAGGACGTGGACACGGTGATCATCGAAGGAGACGTGGTCTACCAAGACGGGCGGTTCACTCGGATCGACCGGGATGCCATCCTTGCCCGGATCGCTGACGCGCTTTCCAAGCCGCGTGATGCGGATGAGCTGAACCGCCATGCCTTGCGCGAGGCGGTCTTCCCGACGGTCAGGGCGTTCTACGACGACTACCTTCAGAACACGGCTGATCGCAGCCCGTTCTACAAAGCGTCGTCCCGCCGGTAGACGCGCACCCTGCGTCAAAGTGACGGCGATTGACGTTTCTCCACGATGGCGGCATGACCGGGCTCACTCTTGTTCAACCAAAAGTGTAGCCACGGTCCAGCATGCAAAACCTTTCGGAAACCTCCAAGGCGGCGGCGGAGCGTGTCGCCTCGATCCTCCGGGATCGGATCGTCAAAGGTGAACTTGCCCCCCTGGATCGTTTGGTCGAACGCCGCCTGTCTGCAGAATTGGACGTGTCGCGCACGCCTGTCCGCGAGGCCCTGAAACTGCTTGAAGCCGACGGGCTGATCGAAATCACGTTGCATCGGGGTGCCTTGGTGTCGGTCTTCGGGCCTGACGAGGCCGTCCACCTGTTCGATGTGATTTCAAGCCTTGAAAGCCTTGCCGCCGAACGACTTGCGGAAAATATCGCACCTGACAGCCTGCAAGAGCTTGAAGACTTGCATGGCACCATGCTCGAACAATTCCGCGGCGATCGGATCAGCGATTATTTCGATACGAATACGATCATCCACGATTTTATTGTGACCGGATGCGGAAACCCGATTGTGATCGAGACCCATCGCCGTCTGATCGCACGGGCGCGGCGCGGGCGATTCATGGCGATCATGAACCGGGAACGGCTGGAACAGGCGGTCGGTGAACACGAGACCTTGATGCAGGCATTTCGGTCCCGCGACCCCTTGGCAGCTGCCGAAATCTGGAAGACTCACCTTTTGCACACAGGTGAAACACTGGCCGAGGTTTTGGGCCGTCAGGGCGACCAGAACGCACGCTGATTCCATCCAGCACAATTATTCCCCCCACCCTGCTCATTCGCCCAAACATGAGGCAAAGCCGTGTTTTGCCCTGCGACTTTCCTATAAAAATATGACTCCCCCAAAATGGCATGCCATTTTTTTCAAGAATGAAAACATCCTGATGGGGGATTTAAAGATGAAGACAAGAACCAAGGGCGACCTATCCCGCCGGTCTATCCTGAAAGGCTCGGCCTATGCCGCGCTCGGGACACTGGCGACACCGGCACTGCTGCGGGCGCAAAGCTCTGAGATCGTGATTGGTTGCGCCGGATCACACACTGCATGGATGGAAGAGATCGTCATCCCGCACATGAAGTCGACCATCGGCGCGGACATTCTGTTCGAGGGCACCAAATCCTCGGTGAACCTCGAAAAGATGGCGTCGAACAAGGACGCGCCTTACCTGTCGGTGGTCCAGATGGACGATCCGGTGATGATCCAGGCGGTCGAGGCAGACCTTCTGACGCCAATCACCGCCGACGCGGTGCCGAACATGACCGACCTGCGCCCTGACGCGGTGCATATTGACGGCATGTGGTGCAACTACGTCCAGCCATGGGCGGGCGTCGCCTACAACACCGAATTCGCACCGGACGGCGTGCCATCCTGGACGACACTCTGGTCGCCCGAGGCCAAGGGTCAGGTGATCATTCCATCGCTCCAGAACACCGAAGGCATGTGGACACTGTTCATCGCAGCGATGCTTGGTTCGGGCAAACCCTTCTCGGAAGCGCAGTATGAAATCGACGCGGCGTTCACCAAGCTGGAAGAGCTGAAACCGAACCTGTTGTCGGTCTACACTACCATGAGTCAGGCCTTCAATCTGCTCGAACAGGGCGAAATCACGATGCTGGCGGGCAATTTCTCGTCCTATGCCCTGCCCCGCAAAAACGAAGGTGTGCCGGTCGACCTCGCCGCGCCGTCCGAAGGAATTTTTGCAATGCCGTCAGGCATTTGCCTTGTCAAAGGCGGGCCAAATCCGGAACTCGCACAGGCCTATGTCAACGAAATGCTTGGCCCTGACATGCAATCCGCCATTGCCGATTTCGCGTCCTCCGTCCCGGCCAACACCACCGTGACCGCAGGCGCGATCATCCCCGAAGGCGTGCCGATCTATTCGCCCGACTGGGCCTTCGTCGCCGCGAACCGCCGCGAGTGGATCGAACGTTTCGACAAGCTGATGGCCCTCTGATCCATGCAGAGCTCCGCAGGGACGGAGCCGGACAAACGCGCCTATCTCGACGTTGTCGGCGTCGGAAAGGCGTTCAAGGGAACCAGCGTAATGTCCGATATGGACTTCCGCGTGGAGAGAGGAGAACTCGTTTCTCTTCTCGGCCCGTCCGGCTGCGGCAAGACCACATTGCTCCGCATCATCGCAGGTCTGACCTCGGCTGATGCGGGCGACATCCTTCTCGATGGGCGTGCGATCACGCGGGTACCTGCGCATCGGCGCAACATCTCGGTGGTGTTTCAAAGCTACGCGCTCTTCCCGCACCTTACCGTCGCGGAAAACGTGGCCTTTGGACTGCGGGCACGCAGCGTTGCCAAAGGGGACATCGCCCCCAAGGTGGACGAAGCACTGCAACTGGTCCGCATGCGCGACTTTGCAGACCGTCCCGTGGCGGCCTTGTCGGGTGGTCAGCAACAACGCGTGGCGGTCGCACGTGCACTGGTGGTCGACCCGGTCTTGTTGCTGCTAGATGAACCGTTCTCGGCGCTCGACCGAAAGCTGCGCGAAACCATGCAGGTCGAGCTGAAATCGCTGCTGCGTGATCGGGACATGACGGCGATTTTCGTGACCCACGATCAGGAAGAGGCGATGGGCGTCTCAGACCGCATCGCGGTGATGAACGCGGGCAAAATCGAACAATTCGCAACCCCGTCCGAGCTTTATGCCCGGCCGAAATCGGCATTTGTCATGGACTTTGTCGGCCTATCCACGCGCCTGCGCGGACAGATTCAAAAGACCGATGGTCGCGTCATGCAGATCGGCACGGCCAACGGGATTGTCTTTGCAAATGGGGCCTATGGCGTCGGAACCAAGGTGACTGTTGGCGTCCGTCCCGAACTGATCACCCCGGGAGACGGTGAGAACACAATCAGCGTCACACTGGCAGATGCCATGGTGCTGGGCGCGAAAACCCAACTGCACGGCGTCAGTGACTCCGAGGATCGGCTGCTTTGCGAAGTGCCGGGCATTCAGACGACCCTGACGCGCGGGCAAGACATCGCTTTTGGCTGGTCGGTCAAGGACACGCTGGTCTACGAGGCGACGGTCTGATGCGCCGTCTGGAGAATATCGGCCTTTTGGCCCTGCCGGGTCTGACCTTTCTTGCGGTGATCTTTGCCCTGCCGCTCTTCATGCTGCTGCTCAAGTCGTTCCAGATCGACGGGCAGTTCTCGCTCGAGGAATACCGCCTGTTCTTCAGCGATGAATACAACATGTCCGTGCTCTGGCGGACGCTGCGGGTCGCGGCACTGACGACGATCCTTGCTCTGCTCATCGCCTACCCCACCGCCATCGCCATGTCGCGTGCCAATGGGATCTGGTTGTCAATCTTCCTTGTTGCCATGGTCTTGCCGATGTCCGTTGGCGTTGTGGTCAAGGCCTTTGCGTGGTCGATCATCTTCCGGACGCGCGGAGTTCTCAATGACATGCTGATGTCGCTCGGGGTGATCGACGCGCCGATCCGCATGCTGTTCACCGAAACCGCACTGATCATCGGGGCGGCCAACGTTTTCCTGCCCTTCATGGTGCTGCCGATTTACGCCGTCCTGCGCCAGATGGACAGCCGCCTGCCCGAAGCGGCGGCCTCTCTGGGCGCGACACCTGTCTTCCGGTTCTTCAACGTGACCCTGCCGCTCAGCCTGCCGGGTGTGGTGGCGGGATGCGCCTTTGTCTTCTCACTCGCCGTGTCGATGTACGTCATCCCGTCGCTGATCGTCGGCGAACGCCAGCAAACCCTGTCGATGCTGACCGCGCGCTCCTTCCTCTACCTGCGGAATGAAGCGTTGGGAGCCACGATCTCGTCCATCCTGCTTATCATCGCGATCTCTGTCGTGCTGGGGTCAAGCTGGCTGGCCAATCGTCTGGGGGCGCGGCAATGACCGGGACGGACCGTCTGTTTCTTGTGCTGAGCTGGACGATTGGCCTCTGCTGCGTGGTGTTCCTGATGCTGCCCATCGTGATCACCGTCGCGGCGTCTTTCACCTCATCGTCGGTCTACACTTTGCCGCCCCCCGAATGGTCGCTGCGCTGGTATCGGTCGCTGCAGGAACGATCCGGATTGTGGGAAGCGGTGAGTTTGTCGCTCAACCTTGCGTTGGTTTCGACAGCAATATCGTTGGTGTTGGGCACGCTGGCGGCTGTTGCGGTCGCACGTGGCCAGTTCCGGGGACGTGAGGCAATCGCCACGTTCACCGTATCCCCGCTCATGATGCCGGGATTGGTGGTTGGTGTGGCGCTGCTACAGTTTTTCCGGGAAATCGGGCTGCGCGATGCCTATTGGTCGCTGTTACTGGGCCATATCGTGATCACCCTGCCCTTCGTGATGCGCACCTTGCTGGCGTCGATGTCGGCCTTCGATTTCTCGCTGGTAGACGCCGCGCGAACGCTGGGTCTGTCCTACCCCAAGGCCATTCTCAAGGTGCTGGTGCCCAATCTGGCCCCCGCCTACCTGACCGGCGGCCTGTTCGCCTTTCTGGCGTCGATGGACAATTACCCAATCTCCATTTTCCTGACGGACGCCCGCAACAAAACGCTGCCGATCAAGATGCTCCAATACCTTGAGGAACAGCCAGACCCTTCGCTTGCGGCCATGTCCTCGGGCCTGATCCTGATGGCCGTCATCGCCTTGGTGGTCGGCGCACGGACCGTAGGCCTCAACCGGATGATCCAGGGATGAGGCGCGATCTGAAGGGATATTTCGGCGCAGAACCCGCGCCGTGCTGGCCGGATGACGCAAGGCTGGCCGTGTCCTTTGTCGTGAATGTCGAGGAAGGCGCGGAGTTGTCGATCGGTGACGGGGACGAGCGCAACGAAGCGCGCTACGAAGCCGTTGAAGAGGTCAAAGGCGCGCCGGACCCGTGTATGGAAAGCCATTTCGGCTACGGTCCGCGTCAGGGCTACAAGCGGATCGCTGACGCGTTCGACCATCACAGCGTCAAGGCCACCTTCTCAACCTGCGGACGCGCCGCGGAACGCACACCCTGGCTGATTCAGGACGCGGTGGCGCGCGGTCATGAGGTGTCCTGCCACGGCTGGCGCTGGGAAACCCATGCGGGCTGGGACGCCGATAAAGAACGCGCGGTGATTGCCAAAACCCACGCCACCCTGACCGAGATTGCTGGCGTCGCGCCGGTTGGCTGGCACACCCGCTCGGCCACCTCGCCGCACACCCGTGCGCTGCTGATGGAACATGGCGGCTTTACCTATGACAGCAACGCCTATGACGACGACATCCCCTATATTGAGGGTAGCCATGTCGTGCTGCCTTATGCGTTTGACACCAATGACATGCGGTTCTCGCCAGGTGGCGGGTTCGTTCAGGCGCGGGACTTTTCCGACTACGTGATCGCCGGGTTTGACCGGCTGTATGCCGAGGGCGCAAACGCCGCGCGGATGATGTCCATCGGTTTGCATCTGCGGATCATCGGTCGTCCGGCGCGCATCGGCGGGTTGGAGACAGTTTTGTCCCATATCGCCGGCACGCCCGGCGTTTGGATCGCGCCACGTCGTGACATTGCCCGCCATTGGGCCGCCCAGCATGGAGAGATGACATGAGCGCGCTTGACCTGACCGCCCGCGATCTGGCCGCTGCGGTCCACCGCGGTGACATCTCGCCAGCGGCGATCGTCGCGGAAACGCTGGCCCGCGCAGCAGAGCGCAATCCCGCGATCAACGCCATCTGCCACATGAACCCCGATTTCGAAGCCGAGGCCGACCGCGTGACGCAGCGCCTTTCAGCCGGGGAAAACCTGCCGCTGGCCGGAGTGCCTGTGCTGATCAAGGACAATATCTGGGTCAAAGGCTTGCGGGTATCGCAGGGATCGCGGCTTTTTGCAGATCACATTGCGCCCGAGGATGCTGAATCCGTGCGCCGTCTGCGCAACGCCGGAGCGATGATCCTGGGCATTGCAACCTGTTCGGAGTTTGGTTGCAAGGGCGCCACCAACTCGCCGCATCACGGCATCACACGCAATCCAGCGGACCTGACACTGGGTCCGGGTGGATCGTCCGGCGGTTCGGTCGCGGCGGTGGCTGCGGGGATCGTACCGCTTGCCCTTGGCACCGATGCAGGCGGGTCAAGCCGCCGCCCCCCGGCCCACACAGGTCTGTGCGGGATGAAACCGACCTATGATCTCATCCCTTACGGCCCGAGCTTTCCGGAACCGGTTTGGGGCATATCGGTGATCTGCCCCATCGCCCGCGATATGGGGGATATTGCACTCGCGATGGAGGTCATGGCTGGCGTTCACGCAACCGCACCAGACACGCTCAGCATCGCGGCAAGTCCAGATTTCGGCACGGGACAGGCGGTCGAACCGGATGTCGCCCGGAACTTTTCTGAGGCGATGCAGGCGATTGGCCAAGCAGGCATAACGGTTCAGTCGGCAGAGATCGCCTGGGGCGGCATCAAGGGGCACGACATCCTTCCGCTTCAATTCGCGGGCCTTGCGAATGCCTATGGCCACGTGTGGCGCGACACGCCCGACATCTTCGATCCGATGATCGCCAAACAGATCGAAACCGGGCTTTCACTGACTGGCGTCGATGTCGCCGCTGCGCATCAAACCTCTTACAGAATGCGCTCGGTTCTGCGTGCGGCGCTGGACCGTTACGGGATCATCGCGACCCCAACCACGCCCTGCCCGGCATGGCCTGCTGAATTGTCCGCCCCTGAAACCATCGCAGGTCAACCTGCTGGCCCCCGCGACCATGCCGCCTTCACCCCGCAGGTGAACCACGCCGAAGTGCCAGCTCTGTCCCTGCCCTGCGGCGTCGATGGAAACGGATTGCCGCTGGGCCTTCAATTGATCGCGCCTGCTGGGCAAGACGGCGCATTGATCGGCGCGGCGCAACTTCTGGAATCTCTGCTGAAGGACACCGCCTGATGCGTCTGCTCATGATCAACCCCAACATGACCGAAGCGATGACCGGACCAATGGCGCGCGTGGCGCAAGACCTTGCGGGTGAAGCTGCCGAGATCGTCGCGCTGACCGCAGCGCAGGGCTTTCCTTATATCTCATCGCGCGCCGAAGCTCAGATTGCCGGAGCGCATGTCCTTGAAATGATTGCGGATCATCATGACAGCGTTGACGCCGTCATTGTTGCGGCCTTTGGCGACCCTGGTCTGGTCGCTGCCCGCGAATTGTTCAACCTTCCCGTCGTCGGTATGGCCGAGGCGGCGATCATGACCGCCGCGATGCTGGGTGACCGCTTTTCGGTGGTCACGTTCTCTCCGCATATGGCGCGGTGGTACACGGATTGCGTCCGTCAGACCGGTTTGGAGGCGCGCTTTACAGGTGTGAGATGCCCTAAGATCGCGCCTGCCTCGGTCGACAATGTGGCAACCGAGTTGCGATCCGACCTGATCGAACTGGTCGGCCAAGCCACATCCGCAGACGGAGCAGATGTTGTGATCCTAGGAGGTGCGCCCTTGGCAGGACTGGCCAAGGACATCGCAAACGAGGTCGATGGGTTACTGATCGATCCCATCGCTGCCGCCACAGCGCAGGCGATGAGCCTCGTGCGCCTTGCCCCGGCCTATGGCCAGCGTGTCGCACGACCGGCGGCAAAGCCGTCCAAAGGCCTGTCACCCGCCCTTGCCAGCATCATCGCAGGAGAATGACCCATGACCCATGATCTGGTGATCAAAGGCGCGCGTGTGGTGTCTGCCAGCGGCACAACCCACTGCGAGATCGGCATCAAAGGCGGCGTGATTGCAACCTTGGGCCATGACCTTTCCGGGACCGAAGTGATCGACGCTACCGGGCTGATAGCTCTGCCCGGCGGGATCGACAGCCATGTCCATATCTCTCAGCCCTCGGGACCGGGGATCGAGATGGCGGATGATTTCACCTCCGGAACCCGCGCGGCAGCCTGTGGCGGCAACACGACCATCCTGCCATTTTGTCTGCCTGAAGACGGCCAGACCCTGCGTGAGGCCGTCGCCGCCTACCGTGCCAAGGCCGAGGGCAACTGCCTGACCGACGTGGCGTTTCACCTGATCGTCAAGGAAACCGATCCTGTAACCTTGGGACAAGACCTGCCTACACTGATCGAAGCGGGATATACCAGTTTCAAGGTCTTCATGACCTATCAGGGCTTGGCTCTGTCAGACCGGCAAATCCTCGAAGTCATGTCGGTGGCGAAAGCCCATGGCGCGATGGTGATGGTGCATGCGGAGAACGAGGATGCCATCGAATTCCTGCGCGACCGGGCCGAACGCACTGGCGAGACAGCACCATACCACCACGCCACCACACGCCCGGTCCCCGTTGAGCGCGAGGCCACGCACCGCGCCATTTCGCTGGCCGAGATCGCGGGCGTGCCGCTGACCATCGTGCATGTCTCGAACGGCGAGGCGACCGAGGAAATCATGCGCGCGCGCCAACGCGGACTGACTGTGTTTGCCGAAACCTGCCCGCAATACATCACGCTGACGGCGGACGATCTGGACCGCGACGGGTTCGAAGGGGCAAAATACGTCTGCTCCCCGCCGCCGCGCACCCGGGATGAATGGGCCAATATTTGGCGAGGGATTGAAACCGGGGTGTTCGACCTCTTCTCATCCGACCACTGCCCGTTCCGTTTTGTCGACACCGCAGGCAAGGACGCGCCCGGCGCACGTCAGAGCTTTCGCAACATTCCCAATGGTATACCGGGCGTTGAGACACGTCTGCCGATCCTTTTCTCGGAAGGTGTCATCAAAGGCCGGTTGTCGCTTGATCGCTTTGCCGCGCTGACCGCGACAAACCATGCGCGGCTTTACGGGCTGTTCCCACGCAAAGGTTCGATCATGGTCGGGGCAGATGCTGATATCGCGCTTTGGGACCCGACCCTTACGAAACCCATCCGTCAGACCGATCTGCATCACGGCAGCGACTATACGCCATGGGAAGACTTCATGGTCACCGGCTGGCCTGTGCGCACCCTTTTGCGTGGAGTGACGACGATGCAGGACGGCGCGCCCGTCACTGCGCCCATGGGACAACACCTGACACGGGAGGCGCCCGATGTTCTGCGGTGATCCGTTCTTGCGCCCCACCCCTCAAGGAACGTGCCAATGACAATTGAACTCGCCACGACCCGACTTGGCATGTTGACACCGTCGTCCAACACTGTGCTGGAGCCGATCACCGCTGCGATGTTGCACGAGCTGCCGGATGTCACAGCCCATTTTGCACGCTTCCGGGTCGTCAAGATCTCTATGGAAGACGACGCGCTGGGGCAGTTCACCAATGAACCGATGTTGGCAGCGGCGGACCTGCTTGCGGATGCGAAGGTGCAGTCGATCTGCTGGAACGGCACGTCGTCTGGGTGGTTGGGGTTCGACACCGACCGCGCCTTGATTGCCGAGATCGAAGACCGTACCGGCATACCCGCCTGTTCCTCCGTGCTTGCGATGAACGAACTGTTTGAAAGGCTCGACGCAAGCCGCATTGGTCTTGTCACGCCTTACCTGCCCGAAATTCAAAGCCGGATCATCGCCAATTACACGTCGCACGGCTTCGATGTGGTTGCGGAACGGCATCTGAACGATCCGGGAAATTTCTCGTTCGCCACGTATAGCGAGGCGCAAATCCTCCAGCTGTGTCGCGAAGTGGCCGAAGCAAAACCGGAGGCGATCGCGATCTACTGCACCAACTTCAGGGGTGCCGGGGCTGCCGAACTGATTGAGGCGGAAACAGGTATTCCCGTACTCGACAGCGTGTCCACCGCACTTTGGAAATCCATGCTGGTGGCCGGGGATGACCCTGCCCGCATCCGGGGCTGGGGACGCGTGTTCGATGTCTGACCGTGATCTCATCGGATATGGGGCGTCGCCCCCTCAGATACTTTGGCCAAACGGGGCACATGTCGCCGTATCCGTGGCTGTGAACTTCGAGGAAGGCGCCGAGCTACAGGTGGGTGATGGTGACCCAGTCTCCGAACGCGTCGGTGAGATCGTCAGCGTCGTCAAGGACGGGAACCGCGATCAGGGGCAGGAACAGCTTTTCGCGTATGGCACGCGGGTCGGGCTGTGGCGCTTTCTTGATGCGCTGCGCCGGACCGAAACACCTGCCACGTTCCTGATGTGCGGCCGCGCGGTCGAGCGCAGTCCCGAACTTGCGCATGCGGTCGCTGACGCCGGACACGAGACCGCGTGCCACGGTTGGGTCTGGCGGCCGCATTCGGATTACGCCGATGCTGTGGCGGAACGACGGGACCTGCTGCGCGCAACCGAGGCGATCGAAAAAGCGACCGGGCAACGCCCGCGCGGTTTCTTTTGCCGCGGTTCCGAAAGCGCGTGGACCCGCAGCTTGCTGGCCGAGGCTGGCTATCTCTACACCTCCAACGCCTTTGACGACGATCTGCCTTACAGCGATCCGACGGGACTTACCGTGGTGCCATACAATCTGGACACCAATGACATGAAGTTCTTTCATCCCAATGGCTTCGTCCGCGCTGTTGAGATGGTGGATTATGTTCGCGACGCGGTTGAACAACTTTTGATCGAAGCAGACCGCGGTCGGTCCTCAACCCTCTCCATCGGCTTTCATCTGCGTATCACCGGCCGACCTGCCCGGTTCCGGGCAGTTACAGAAATTCTCGAATATCTGGCCTCACTTGAAGACCAGATCTGGCGGGCCCAACGCATCGACATCGCCCGTCACTTTGCCGCGACCTCCCCTGCGGCCAATACATCTCGGACCCGACAAGGAGAAATGACATGAAGACGACGATCCTCGCTTCCGCATTGGCAATGGCTACGGCGCTGCCTGCCATCGCCGAAACTGAAATCCGTGCCACTGGCCTTGTGTCGACGCACAAATTCCACACCGCGCTCGAACAGGAATTCTATGCCTCGCTGCCCGAAAAGACCGGGATTCCGCTGTCCATCAACTTCAACCCGTTGGACGTGATGGGTGTCGACATGCAGGACACGCTGCGCATGGTGCGCACCGGCACGTTTGATATCGTGCAGAGCACTGTGGGCGCCGCCGCACGCGACGATGCGTTCCTTGAAGGCATCGACCTGATTGGCGTTTCAACTGACATGGATCAGCTTGCCGAGGTGGTCGCAGCGTTCCGCCCCGAACTGGAAAAGCGCGTCGCAGAGAAGTTCAATGCAAAGCCACTTGCCGTTTGGCCCTATGGCCCGCAGGTGTTCTATTGCAATGCCGAGATCGCCTCGCTCGACGATTTCGCGGGTCTTAAAGTGCGCAGCTATACCGCGTCGATGTCTGCGTTGCTTGAGGCGCTGGGAGCAAGCCCGGTCACCATGAGCTTCAAGGAAGTCTATCCGGCCCTACAACGCGGCGTCGTGGACTGCGCCATCACCTCGCCCACATCCGGCAATACCGGCAATTGGCCCGAGGTCACGACCCATTTCATGCCATTGGGCATTTCGTGGTCGGTCAACGCGCATTTCATCAACCTCGACACATGGAACAGCTTTTCGGACGAGGAAAAGGCCAAGCTTGAAACCGAATTTGCCGCCTTCGAGCAAGGCTTTTGGGATCTTGCCCGCAAGAACAACGGGTGGGCCACGGCCTGCAACACCGGCGGGGACGGCTGCGAGAATTACACGCCATTCAACATGGTTCTGGTGGAACCGAGTGCCGAAGATCAGGCCAAGGTGACTGCGGCCACGATGGAAAAGGTACTGCCGGGATGGGCTGAAAGCTGTGATGCCGGGTTTGCCGACTGCTCCAAGATCTGGAACGCGACGGTGGGCGCCGCGCGCGGTATTTCGCTGAACTAAAGTGTCCACCGGGCGCGTGACCCCGCGCCCGGTTCGGACCGGAAGGGTATCCCCAACATGCGACTGATTGGAATCCTTGGAGGATATGCCTGTCTGGGCCTGTCCTTCCTGATCGTGATCGAAATCCTGGCCAGAAAGCTGTTGAATGTTTCACTTCAGGGTGTCGACGAAATTGGCGGCTATGTCGTCGCGATTGCGGGCACCTTCGGGATGGCGCTGGCCGCGGTCGAACGCGCACATACACGCATTGACGTGTTGTTGTTGCGCCTGCCGTTCCGGATGCAGGCCGCACTGAACCTTCTGGCCTATGTGGCACTTGGGTTGGGTGCCGCATTCATGGCCTACATGAGCTGGCAAACCCTTTCGGAAAGCCTTCTGTTCAACTCTGTCTCGTCCAGCCCGTTGCAGACCCCGCTTTGGATTCCGCAATCACTTTGGGTCGCGGGACTGGTTGTCTTTGCTGTCGCCGCGCTCTGGTCCGCGTGCCGGGGTGTCTATGCGCTGCGAAACGGGCTGGAGGCAGCAAGCCGCGCACTGGCCCCACCCAGTATCGCCGAAGAAATAGAAGAGGCCCGCAAATGATTGATGTCACAGGCGCAAGCATCGGCTTTGTCATCATGCTTGGGCTGATGTTCATCGGTCTGCATGTCGGGATCGCGATGCTGGCGACGGGCATTCTTGGCGCTCTCGTCTATTTCGGACCGCCGGTTCTGATGTCCTTTGGCACGAACCTCTGGGCCACGATGAACGACTTCCTGCTGACGACGATCCCCTTGTTCGTCTTGCTGGGTGAAATCCTCCTGCGCGCCGGGATCACCCGGAACATGTATGACAGCCTGTCGGATTGGCTCAGCCGCCTGCCCGGCGGGCTGCTGCACACCAATATCGGCGCATGTGCAATGTTCTCGGCAGTGTCCGGGTCATCGGTGGCAACAGCCGCAACCATCGGCACCGTGGCCTTGGACGAATTCAAACGTCGTGCCTATCATGAACCCTTGGTGCTTGGCACCATCGCGGCGGGGGCGACGCTTGGCATCCTGATCCCGCCTTCGGTGAACCTGATCATTTACGGCGCCCTGACCAACACCTCGATCGGGCAGCTTTTTGCAGCTGGCATTCTTCCGGGCCTGATGCTCACCGGGTTGTTCATGGTGATCATTGCGGTCATCGTTCTGATCCGGCCATCGCTCGCGGAACCTGTCCAGCCGCCCGCCGCGCGCGCCGAGCGTCTGCGTCGCTTGCGCCACCTGCTGCCACCTCTGGCGATCTTCGTGGTCGTGATGGGGGCCATCTATGGCGGCTGGGCCACCCCGACCGAAGCTGCGGCCATCGGCGTGGTGATGGCTTTCGGACTGGCATGGCACAACAAGGCGCTCAGCTTTGCCATGCTGCACGCGGCCTTCATTGCCACGATCAAAACCTCCGCGATGCTGCTTTTCATCATCACCGCCGCGTTCTTTCTGAATTTCATCGTCGGATTGCTGGGCGTGCCCCAAGCGATGAGCCGGGTCGTCACCAACCTTGGCCTTTCGGCCACCGAGATGATCCTGATCCTTGTCCTGTTTTATCTCGTCATGGGGTGCTTTCTGGAAACCCTGTCGATGATGGTGGGCACGATCCCTGTTGTCATGCCGGTGATCCTGCATCTGGGCATTGACCCGGTCTGGTTCGGGATATTCCTTGTCATCATGATGGAACTGGCCCTGATCACACCTCCGGTCGGCATGAACCTTTATGTTGTCCAAGGCGTGCGCGGACGGGGCGAGCTGGCGGATGTGTATCGCGGCATCCTGCCCTTTGTCTTCGCCATGCTGGTGATGATCGCCCTGATCATCATCTGGCCTCAGATCGTGCTTGTGGTGCCCGGATGGCTCTATTGACCGCGCTTGATCGAGCCAAACGGCTTTTTGACGAACTGGTCACGCTCAGCACCGATGCGCCGGGGGTGACGCGGGCCAGTTTTGGTCCGGTCGAGGACGCCGCCCACGCCATGATCGCCCGCGAAGCCGTGGCGCTGGGGCTCGAGACCCGGACAGACGCGATTGGCAATCTTTACGTGACCCTGCCCGGAACGGACCGCGACGCCCCTGTCCTGATGACAGGCTCCCATCTCGACTCGGTTCCCCATGGCGGCAATTTCGATGGAGCGGCAGGGGTGATCGCCGGCTTGGTGCTGCTTGAGCATCTGAGCGACGGTCCGCAGCCCCCGTGCGACGTGACCCTGATGGCCATCCGCGCCGAGGAAATGATCTGGTTCCCAGAGCACTACCTTGGCAGCCGCGCTGCATTTGGCCTGCTGCCCCGCGATACGCCAGATCGTGTCAAGCGCAGCGATACGAGGCGCAGTCTGGCGGAGCATATGTCCGAAGCTGGTTTTGATCCGCAGGTGATCCGCGACGCCAAGCCCCAGCTTGACCCCAATCACATCGCGGCTTTCGTCGAGGTGCATATCGAACAAGGTCCCGTGCTGGTGGAAGCCCAGCGCCCGGTTGGTATCGTTTCAGCAATCCGAGGAAACATCCGGCACAGGTTCTGCCGAATTGAGGGCGAAACAACGCATGCGGGCGGCGTTCCTCGCCAAAGCCGCAGGGACGCGGTTCTGGCCGGTGCGGAATTGGCGCAGGCGATGGAAACCTATTGGTTGGAGACCGAAGCCAAGGGTGATGACATGGTGCTGACTTTGGGTGAATTCACCACCGATCCCAATCTGCATGGCATCACCAAGGTGCCCGGTCTTCTGACTTTCACGCTGGATGTCCGCAGTCAGGACGACACTGTTCTGAACCTGTTCGAACGGTGGGTGCAGCAACAGGCCCGCGAAGTCGGCGACCGGCGTGGCGTGCGGATCGATCTTGGCCCCTACACTCAAGCCGCCGCTGCGCCGATGGAGGCAAGCCTGCGGCGCGGGCTTGTCTTGGCAGCGGAAAAGCGTGGTATCGACTATCTCGAACTGCCGTCAGGCGGTGGCCATGATTGTGCAACGTTCGCAAGCCTCGGCATTCCGTCCGCGATGCTGTTCATTCGCAATGAGAACGGAAGTCATAATCCAAACGAACATATGGATTTTCCTGATTTCTCACAGGCCTGTGCCGTGTTGACGACATGGGTGGAAGACGTGCTGTTCGGAGAAACGTCCGGAATGATCCGTTAGTGTGAGCCGACATTGCCCGGCTATGGTTTGGCGGGGCCAGCGAACCACCACCGGGAAAATGCGCTCTTTCTGAACCGTACCCCCGCCAAATGCGTAGAGCGCAGCACACCACGCTTAACGCGAACAAGGACCACACATGACAACCGTCGGCAGACTGTATCGCAGGTCGCGAGAGCAGCCGAAACGCATGGGGCGTCGACGCCCCGGTGACATGGTCGAGGCTGGGCCGCGCGATGTGCTGGCATCCGATTGCTTTCACCAAGCCATGCTGGCCGCCGTGTACAAGTTCCATGCCGGTAAGATTTCTGAAGGTTCTGTCATGGCGCTGTGTCTTTGACGTGCCACCAACGTCCGTGACAACGAATCCTGCCTTATGGAGCCATCCGCATGACCCCTCTCAAGATCGGTGCCTGCCTCAAAGCCTCAGAAATCGCGGATCACCGCGCGTGGTTGTTCGATGCCGCTCGTGACATCGAAATTCAGGACTTCATGTCATTTGCGGCACTCTCAACCGAGTTTGACGACCGCATCTCGGCAGTAAAGTCTGCGCTCGCGGGGCACACGGGGCGCATTGGCATCCATGGACCGTTCGAAGGGCTTGATATCGACAACAAGGACGCCGAACTGCAACCACTCATCACGGCGCGTCTGCTGAAGGCACTTGAGGCCGCAGACCGCATCGGCGCACGGCAGATGGTCCTGCATTCACCCTACACGCTGTGGTTCCAGAACAACGTGTTCAGCTGGAAAGGTTATGCAGAAACCAAACTGCAGCGCATTCACGACACCCTAGCTCCAGTGGTGAAAGCCGCCGAAGACGCTGGCCAGACGCTCGTGATCGAAAACATCCAGGACGTGCGGCCCGAAACACGCCGCGCCATGGTGGACAGCTTCAACTCCAGCGCCATCGCCCTGTCGATCGACACCGGGCATGCGCAACTTGCCCGTCGCATGTCCGGCGCGCCCCCGGTCGAGGATTTCGTGCGCGACGCAGGCGATCAGCTGGCCCATGTCCATCTGCAGGATGTCGACGGCCACGCGGACCGGCACTGGGCCCCGGGAGAAGGTGAAATCGAGTGGACCGCTGTATTCCGGGCTTTGAGTGAGTGCCAAAGTGCGCCGCATCTGGTTCTCGAATTGCGCGACAAGGCTGACATTCCAAAAGGCTATCGCACGTTGAGCGATCTTGGTCTGGTCATCTGAACCAGACCGCTTCACTGCAAACTTGCCGAATCGAAATCCGACCCATAGCGTCAACTGGTTGTTACACTTCAGGTGGGTCGGTTTATGACGTACTACATCGCTGAGCTTGATGAAACGCAGCAAGTCGTTGCAGTCTGGATCAAAGAGAAAACGTCGCGCGGACCCCGCGTCTTTGATCCCAAGAAGCACATCTTTGACGACACCTCGCAGGCGGAATTCTTTGGCGCTCCGAAGGAAAAAATACTCGGCTGGATTTCCGGCCTGCAATCCAATTCCGGGAATGGTTTGTCGAACTGACGCTCAAACAGAGCCCGCTGTTCGAACACGATATGTGACAACGTCCGGCCGATAGGGTGGCGGGGCCATCGGGTCGATTGTCGCCTCAAGTCGCGCAGCCAAATCATGCGACCGGGCATTGTTCGGGTCGATCCGGATCAGCAGCTCTGTTGTCCCAGTCACCGCTGCCGCCTGCGCCAGATAGGCCCGAGCAGCTTCAAAAGCGTAACCTTGCCCCTCTGCTGCATCCGTCCACAGCGTCCATGTCATTTCCGGCAGGTCGGAGTCATCGATCTGCAGCGCACCGACATGGCCGATGGCCTTACCTGTATCGCGCAGAGTGATGACATAGCGGCCAAAGCCTCGCAGGGTCCAGTGACCGGCCATCGCGCATAGTTTCTCGAACGCTTTCGCGGCATCAAAGGGTCCACCGACAAACCGCGCCCGATCACTGGCACAATAGGCAACATAGGTCGCTAGGTGCTGCATCTGCGGACGTACGAGAATCAGGCGTTCGGTATCGATGGTTTCGGCGGGCATGAAAAACGGCCTCTTGTTAAATGTGAATGCGGTAAAGCAGGTCCGTCGCACCACCCAAGGCAGCAGGTGTCGTGAACGATTTAACAAACTGAGCACCGGCCTTTTCCATGACACGGATCGACGCTTGATTGTCCGGATCTGCGGTCAGGTCCACATGGGTTAGGCCATAAGTCCGAGCAAGTGGCAGAATGTCGATCAACGCCCGCGTCGCAAGCCCCTCGCCCCGCCGCCACGGAACCACCGCGTAGCCGACATGGCCAAGGCAATGGGGTGGTAGGTCATTGCTGCCCGGCTGCCAGCGCAAGCCGATGCTTCCGCAGAACCCATCCTGCCAGATCCAGCGCCGCAGACCGGGCAAGCGCGGCACTTCGGACCCATCGGGCAGCCGAACCGGTGGCCCCTTGGCCTCGACATCTTCCAGACGGTCAAGAAACCCGCGCGGATCTCGGGCAATCCACTCGAGGTGCTCGTCCGCGGCTTGCGAGCGCAAATTGTCCGGTGACCAGCCATTCCGGAGCGCAAAGCAATAGGCTTCAAGGTGTTGCAGTTTTGGACACACCAGGACAGAGGCTGTTTCAGGCAGGTGGGCTTCATCTTTTGCCTCTGCACTGTTCGGCCACAAAGTCATGACACGGGCCGTGCCCCATTTCGTATGAACAACCTCTGAACCGCGAAACCCCACCTTCTCATAGGCACGGATAGCCGCCCCATTCTCAGGGTCCGGGTCTATCCCGAGCGCTGGCACACCGCTGTCAAATAGACGCTGCACATGCAGCGCGAGATAGGATGGGCCGAGGCCCGCACCCATCCAACTGCTCTGGCCGATAAACGTGTCTATGCCCCGCGCACCTTTGGGCAGCGCGGCCAAAGGATGGTTTTCGTAGGCATGAATGTCATAGTCCTGAATATAGGCGACATCCGTTCCATCCCGCGTCACGATCCACTGCGCCACACGATGGTCGGTCAGATGGTCCTCCAACGCATCCGTTTCGCCGGAACCACCCCAGTGCGCCGAATTGCGCGGGTCCGCCAGCCATTGCGCGAGCATGCTAAGGTCGGCTGCGTTCAGGGCGCGACAGCCGATCCTAGCGGTATTTCTCGATGAAGGCATCAATCTCAAGGCTCCGGATATCTGGCAAGGCCGCCTTGTAAGCTTCGCGCGACCAGTCCCAGACGGCAATCTCTTGGAGTGCGTCAGCCTGCTGTTCGGTAAAACGGCGTTTGATCTCTCTCGCGGGGACGCCCGCGACAACGGTATAGGGGGCCACATCCTTGGTCACGACAGCCCCTGCCCCGATCACCGCGCCTGTCCCGACCGTCACGCCTGCGGTGATCGTCACACCATGCCCGATCCAGACGTCATGGCCGATCGTCACCCAATCCGCCTTGCGCCATTCGAAAAAGTCGTGGTCGTCCTCACCCAGTCCATACGCTTCGGCACGGTAGACACTGTGATGCTGTACGGCGCGCCATGTCGGGTGGTTGCCGGGGTTGATGCGCGCGGAATTGGCGATTGAGCACATCTTGCCGATGCTGGTCCAGACCACGTGGCAATGCTGAGTGATATAGGACCAATCCCCCATCGACGAGGCCCGCATCGACGTGCCTTTGCCCACTTCGGTCCAGACCCCAAGTTCACAATCGACGACACTCGCCTCCGGGTGAATATTCGGGGCCTCGGTGAGGTGTTTCTTGGATCCAGCGCCACTCATGTCAGGGTCTCCAGAAAGTTGTTGGTCGCGCGACGCCCGGGCAGCCGGAGCTTGCAAAGCTCAAACCTATTGAAGAAGTCCAATTGCTTGCGGCGGCTGTCTCGTGCCGTCGAAACGATAAACCACAAGAACCCGGGCAACATCCGCAAGCGCTCCGTGCAGCCTTCCGCCATGTCCGGGCGGGTTCGTCCTCTGTAACGAAGCCCACGGCGCACCACCCGGATAATCCGCTGCCAAACGGGCACATCCAGCCAGATAAGCATATCTGCCCGAACGCGACGCAGATGAAACGTGCTGGAGTTGTTGCCCTCGAAGACCCAAGCGTTCAGGGCCACGATCCGTTCGACCTGTTGTAGTTGATCGTCCTTGGACCGCTCGACCCAGCCCGGCAGCCAGAACACCTCGCGATCCATGTGATAAACAGGCAGCTTCAGGGCCGCCCCGACCTGCTGCGCCAGTGTACTCTTCCCAGACCCTGCGCCGCCAATGATCATGATCCGCCGCAAACGGCTCACTTCGCCAGTTCCGTCTTGCCGATCAGCCTTTGCCGGATCAGGCCGGACAGCCAGTCGATCACATAGACCATGGCGATGATCAGAAAGATGATCGACCACGCCTCGCCCCATTTGTAGGCCGCGATGCGGTCGGACAGAAGAAAGCCGATCCCGCCTGCTCCCACAATGCCGAGAATGGTGCCGGAGCGCACATTTGACTCGAAGTTGTAAAGCAGGATCGACATGATCACCGGGTTGACCTGAGGGGCAATACCATAGCGGATCTGCTGCAGGCGCGACCCACCCGAGGCTTTGACGCCCTCCACTGGTTTATTCGACGTGTTCTCGATTGCCTCGGAGAACAGCTTGGCAAAGGTTCCGATCTCGCTCACCGCGATGGCAAGAATACCTGCGAGCGGTCCAAGACCGAATGCACGGATGAAGATCAGCGCAAGGATCAGCGTCTCGAAGGCGCGGATCACGTCATAGCCGCGGCGCGTCGACAGGCGCAACCAGTTCAGCCGATTGACGTTCTTGGCACCTAGAAACGAGAGCGGAAAGGCAAAGACCGCCCCAAGCACCGTGCCAAGAAAGGCAATCGCCAAAGTCTCGCCCAGTCCGTTCAGGATTTCCGAGAACTCCGCCCAGCTCGTCCAGATGTAGGGTGGGAACATGAAGCTTGCGACGGTACCGAAGCGCGCCAGACCTTCCCAGATACGGGCCGGTGAGAAGTTGAAATCATAGAGACACCAGCAAAACAGCGCCACGAAGAAGGTCCACAGCGCATAGCGGCGCAGGCGGACCGGCAAGGGCGCTTGAAAGGCCAGCGGGACCCGATCGCGCGCTTCGGCGATCTGCTCTTGAGTGATGGTCATGGCCGGTTCTCCTCAAGATGAATGATCCGGTGGCGCAGCTTTTCCGACCCGTAGTCGATGATCATCACCGTCACGAAGATGATGACGAAAAGCGCCGAAAGGTCCGTGTATTCCTGAAAGCTCATGGCGGTGCGGAATTCCTGTCCCAGACCACCCGCACCGACATAGCCGATGATCGACGACGCGCGCACGTTGATCTCGAACCGCAGCAGGGTGTAGCTGATGATGTTCGGCAGGACCTGCGGAATGGCGCCGTAGCGGATCTGATCGAACCACGTGCCTCCTGCGGCCTTGACGCCTTCCAGCGGGCGCATGTCGATGTTCTCGTTCACCTCGGAATAGAGCTTGCCCAAAGCGCCAGCCGCGTGCAGGCCGATGGCCAGAACCCCGGCCATCGGGCCCACAGAGAAGCAGAACACAAAAATCAGCGCCCAGACCAGTTCGGGCACGGTGCGGGCGATCTCAAGGTAGCGGCGGGTGATCCAAAGCACCCATTTGTTCGGCGCAAGGTTCCGTGATGCCGGGAACGACAAAAGAAAGCCGCCGATCACCCCGAAGACGGTCGCCATGAAAGCGATCAGGATGGTTTCGAACAAAAGCTCCATCCAGATCTTCCAGCGCCAAAACCAGTTGGCGAAATCCGCGCCAAGGGTCTCCCAGCGCAGGGTCGGGATGGTCTTTTCGATGTATTCGCCAAGGCGCGGGATGCCCGCCGGGATGATCCAGCGCCATTCACGCGATCCGTCCGGCATTGTCACCTGCGTGACCTTGAAGAAGTCGCCAATCCAAGTGGTGAATGCAAAAGCCAGAAGAAACAGGATCGTTCCGATGGTCCAGCCCAGCCGCGCCCGTCTGCGTTGGGCGGCATAGTCCAGCTCAAACTGGGACATTGCCGTAGCGCTGTCTGTCAGATGGGATTGGTCGAAATCAGCTGTGGCGGTCATGGCGATCCTCGTGAGCGCAACAGGGGCTGTGTGGACCTACGCGCGTCGTGGATGCACCCGTGACGCCAACGTGGGCCACGGGTGCAGGGCGGAGCAAACCCCGCATCAAACGGTCAAAGGCTTACGACCCGGACCGACGCTGTTCCTTGATCCATGCGCGCATGTCGACGATCCACTGGTAGCGATCATGGTCGACGCGCACGAAGCCGTCATCCGGGTTCGGATTGTCGGCAGTCCAGGAGGAATAGAGCTTGTAGCCTTCCGGATCAGCCGTCGGGAAGCTTTCGATGGCGGCGGTCACGTCTTCGATCAGCGCTTGCGGCAGGTTCTTGCGGAAGGTCCAGGGGCCAGAGGTGATTTCCGGGCTCTGCCAGATCTTGCAGACCAGACCGGGCTCGATCATGCCTTTGTCTTCCATGCGCTGGTAGACGCCATCAGTCTCGTTGTCCTGATAGGTCGCCGCGGTGTCGAAGGTGCCGTTGACAACGCCTGTCACACCAGCTTCGTGGCTGCCCGAGAAGGTCACGGTGCTGAAGAATTCCTCCGGCTTGAAGCCTTCGCGAGTCACCATGTTGAAGTAAGGAACGGCGTAGCCGGACGTGCTGTCCGGATCGGCAAAGGCATGAACCTTGCCCTTGGCATCTTCGAGGCTCTCGATGCCGCTGTCGCAGCGGGTCACGACGATGGAGTAGTAGCCGGTGTCGCCGTTCAGAGCTTTGCCGGTCAGGGTCGGAACGACGCCGCCATCCGTTGCGGTGTAAGCCGCTGCATAGGCAGAGGAGCCGAGGCGGGCAATTTCAATCTGATCGGCTGCAATCGCCTGGATCACGCCGTCGTAGTTGCCGGCGGTGAAGATTTCGACCTTCACACCCAGAGTTTCTTCAAGGTAGACGCGCAGCGGCTCATTGCGCATCAGGCGGTCTTTTTCGTTCTCGCCGGACAGGATACCGAACTTGAGAACCTGGTAGTCGTCTTTCCAGCCTTCTGCTGTGGCTGCGGTTGCCATGATGGCGACAAGCGCCGATGTGGTGAACAGTTTCATGGGTCATCTCCCCGTTGGTTGATTTTGGCAGTCGAGTTGGATGTTTCAGGTCAGGCAGTCACCGCGATCCGTTGTGTCGAGGTCACGGCTTCGTTGAAGTCACGCAGGCCTTCGGTCCCGTAGATGTCGCGGACCACGTCATCGGTAAGCTGCGTGGCAGTCCCGTCAAAGAACACGCGTCCGGACCGCATCGCGATGATGCGGTCGCAATAGGCACGGGCGGTGTCGAGCGTGTGCAGGTTGACCAAAACGGTCAGCCCGTCTTCGGTGTTGATCTGCTTCAGCCCGTCCATCACAAGCGTGGCATTCGCAGGGTCGAGCGAGGCGATGGGTTCGTCCGCCAACATGATTTTCGGCTGTTGTACCAAGGCCTTGGCGATGGCCACGCGCTGCTGTTGACCACCTGAAAGGGTCCCCGCGCGTTGCAGCGCCTGCGGAACAAGATCAAGCCGGTCGAGCGCGCGCAACGCCATCGTGCGCTCTTCATCCGTGAACCGCATCGCCATGGAGCTGAAGAACCCATGTTCCGCCAGACGCCCGATTAGGACATTGGTCAGCACATCCAGACGGTCCACCAAATTGAACTGCTGAAAGATCATCGCGCAATCACGCCGCCAAGCGCGCAGGGCCTTGCCTTTGAGCGTGGTGATCTCGACCCCATCAAACGAGATAGAGCCTTCGGATGGATCAATCAGGCGATTGATCAGCCGCAGCATCGTCGATTTGCCCGCCCCGGACCGGCCGATCACCCCTACGAACTGTCCCGGCTCGATATCAAGAGTGACCTTGTCGACGGCGCGCGTCTCGCCAAAGACACGGGACACATTGGACAGTGACAGGGTGGCAGCCATGACGATTCATCCGAATGAATTTCCTTGGCCCGACCCTACGCATCAAACGTAACAGTTAGTGCACTGCCCAATGACAATTCATTGAACTTCGCACTTATTGACTTAGGCAAACACCGGTGCGCGGGACACCGTCACGTCCAAGGTCCCGTTGTTGTAAACAACCTCACCCGCACAAAGGGTCACCGCAACACGGCCCCGGCCATCGGTCACAAACAGGTCTGCACGCTTGCCTACCGTCAACTCGCCCCGGTCTACCAAACCAAGCGCACGGGCCGGGTTAATCGACGCCAGACGCACGGCGCCGGCAAGACCATTCGGATCACTGGGTGCCAAAGCATGAACCGCCGCGAGCATTGCGCCAGGGTGATAATCCGATGCCAGAATGTGCAGCAGGCCCGCAGCATGCAGATCCCGCGCAGACAGATTGCCAGAATAGCTCTGTCCCCGCATCGCATTGGGCGCGCCCATCGCCGTCATCAAACCTTTCGCCACGGCCGCTTGTGCGGCTTCGAGAGTGACCGGGAATTCCGCGATCTTGGCTCCCATATCAGCCATCAGATGGGCCTTTGACACGGTGTCATCGTCATGGCTCGCAAGGCTTACCCCATGTTCTGCACACATGCGAGAAACGGCGCGAATATTGCCCATGAGGATTTCCTGCGGGCGCGACCGAACGGCAATCGCATTGGCCACCATCTGGCGGGCTTCGGTTTCGGAAATCCCGTGATGTGCCGCCTTGTTCTTCACATGCACTTCGAGGTTCCGGTACTGCCCCTGCCCCGGCGTGTGATCCATGAGAGACACCAGATCGACCTGTCCATCGTCGAGCAGCTGTTCCAGAACACCAACCGCGTTGTCGAAGGTGATATCGAACCTTGCGTGGATCTTGTGATCCACCCGGCAGGTGTCGCGCATTGCATGAAGCTGCCGGATGACCTGGCTGGTATGCGTATAGGACCGGCGCTCGCCGTCACGCGCACCGCGCGAGAACGACACAGCGGCATAGGCCGTGGTCACACCCGCTGCCGCAAGCCGCGCATCCAGAGAGGCCAGCGCGACCTCCATCGGAAAATCGACCCGCGCGCGCGGTTCAAGTTCCAGCTCAATCATGTCGCCATGCATGTCGATGAATCCGGGATACACCGTCAGGTCTGGTCCCGTCATACCGCCGGACACAGGGCGTTCGACCACCTCGGCAATCTTTCCGTCTTCGATCCGCAAAGAGGCGTGTTTCACCACACGGTCGGGAAGCACCAGAGTAACATCAGAGATCCACATCGATCCGGTCCTCGCTCTTGATGAAGTCAGGTGTGAGATCGACCACTCGGTCGATCAGCTTTTCCACGTCTCCGGGGTGATGGAACACCCCAATCATCGCGGTGCCTGCGGCCTTGAGTTCTTCGAGGCGCGACACCAAAGCGGCCCGCGCGTTCGCGTCAAGTGAAGCCGTCGGCTCGTCCAGCAGCAAAAGTTTCTGAGGCAGGATCAACGCCCGCGCAAGGTTCACCTTTTGCTGTTCGCCGCCCGAGAAAGTAGTCGGGTAGGCCTTCCATAGATCCTGCTTGACCCCAAACGTTGCCAGCGCCTCGCGCGCACGGATCAGGGCTTCGTCCGCAGGAATACCGTGCAACCGCAAAGGTTCGGCCACGATCGCCTCGGCGCTGACACGGGGACGGGCCAGCAGGAACTGGGTGACAAACCCAATCTCGGTCCGTCGCAAATGGGCGATGTCGATATCGGCCGCACGGGCCAGATCGATGGGGCCATGGTCGGAATGAAACCGGATCACACCGGCGCGCGGCAGGTAGGACCGGTAGAGTGTCCGCAACAGGGTCGACTTGCCCGCGCCATTGGCCCCTTTAAGAAGAACAAATTCCCCTGCTCCGACGGTGAATGAGATGTCATTGAACGCCTCGATCTGGTTGCCGAGATGATGCAGGGTAAAGCCTTTGCTCAGGCCTTCGATATCCAGAACCGGGGTCATAGCTTTGCATGCACCAATTGTTGTGTGTAGGCATGTTGCGGATCCTGGAAGATCTGGTCGGCCAGACCCGCCTCGACAACTTCGCCACCTTTCATCACCATCACACGATCCGCCAGCGTCTTGATGACCCCCAGGTCGTGACTGACGATCACCATGGTGATCCGGCGTTCCTGCTGAAGCCGCTTCAACGTGTCCAGCACCAGCGCCTGCACACTCACATCCAGACCCGTGGTCGGCTCGTCCAGCAGCAAAAGTGCAGGCTCCAATGCGATGGCCTTGGCCAATTGCACCCGCTGCTGCATCCCGCCCGACAGTTCGATGGGCGGCGCATCCAATCGGTCAAGCGGAAACTCGGACGCTTCAAGTGCAGCCGTTGCCTTGGCGCGCAGCACGGCGAAGCTGCGTTCGCCCGCCACCAACAGCCGTTCAGCCACGTTGCCCGAAGAGGAGTGCTTCATAAGCAAGCCCAAATGCGGGTTCTGGTAAACGATCCCGATCCGTGTGGCACAGAGCATCCGGCGCGCAAACCGGTCTAGGTCGAACAAGTTGCCCTCCACATCCGGCAGGTCGAGCGTATAGCTGCCTGTGTCCGGCGTTTCCTCGAGGTTCATCATGCGCAGCAACGTCGACTTGCCCGAGCCGCTTTCGCCGACGATCCCCAGCACTTCGCCGGGGTACGCCAAGGCCGAGACATCCCGCAGCGCTTTGACCGACCCATAGGATTTCGAGACATTGCGCACCTGCAATAGCGGGTGTGTCGTGACAATACGCGGTGCGTCGAGTGTAAGCGTCATGACGGCATCGTCCCGTTCTTGTACCACGTTTCACCCATCGCGACCTCTTCGCCATCCCGCCGGCGGATCGCCTTGACACCCCATTCGCTGTCCGAAACTTCGAATATCGAAGAGCCGTCGTCCTGCGGGATTTCATTCATGAAGAACCCGCGTGTGCCGGACCTGTGGCAGGTCAAACCTGCATGATCCTCGACTTTGTAAGGCACGTCAGAGAACACCAGCGGTTCGACCCGCGTATAGGGCGGCACCGCAAAGATGCGCTTTTCCCGTCCCGCCGACAGGATGGTCAGATGTTTCGCCATGTGCAGCTTGGGCACGTCCCAGCGCGGGATCGGCGACGGTGTCATCACGTGCCGCCCATGCACAAGGCTGGGATAGCTGGCCCCCTGCATCACCCGACCGGACCGGACGATCTGTTCGTAAAGCTGGAGCCACATCCGCCCGTAATCCGCATCCGCATGCATCTGTCGGGCAATGGACATATTCGGTTGCACCGGGCGCAACGGTTCCGGGTTCGGCACCTGCAAGACCAGCACCTGGTCTTCGCGCAGAACTTCCTCCGGGATGCGGTGGCGCGACTGGATCAGGTCCGCATCAAGCGTGTCCATCGTGGTCGGCGTCCCAGCCACCCGAGCAATGAAGCGCCTGATGGACGCGGCGTTGACGCTGTCGTCTGCCCCTTGGTCGATCACCTTGACCCGCATCGACGGGTTCACCAGCGTGAGCGAGACCTGAAGCCCGCCCGTGCCCCACCCCCGCGCCATCGGCACTTCGCGGCTGGCATAGGGCATCTGGCATCCCGGCACCGCGATGGCCTTGATCATCTTGCGCCGTATTTCACGCTTGGCCGAGGCATCCAGAAAGCCATAAGACATTGGCTCCCACGGTTTGGTCAGGGCATGAAGTGTCATTCCGCGGGCTCCGGGCTTTTTTCCTTGGCGGCCTTCTTGGCCTTCGCATCGCGCATCGCATCGAGGCTGGACTGGAAGGTGACGTAATGCGGCAGCTTGAAGTGGATGCAGAAGCCGGAGCTTTCCACGCCTTCAGTGTGGTAGAGGAAGAATTCCTCTTCCGTGGCGGACCCTTTGGGCGCGCCTTTCGAATTCAGGTCCAGCGTGGCAGCAGCAATCACCTTGACCTCGTTCCAGCCGAGCGTCGCGGAAAAGCCCAGTTCAAGCTGTTCGCCTTTCTTGGACACCACCTCGGCCTGGCTCACCTTGACGCGCCCGGCGCTGAACTGCGTCCCGCGCGGATGGGTGACAACCACCTCAGCTTCGGCCAGACGCAACTCATTGACCGTCGGATGCGCCTGCCCATAGCCGCGCTGCGCGGCATAGCCCAGCGCCAGTACCCCGCCTGTTTCCGCACGGGCAAGGCTTTGCAGCGTGTGCGCGCGTTTCGCCGGGAACAAGAGCGGTTCACGAGTGACATCAGGGATGTCGTTGCCGGTCTGGGTGTCGGGGGCTGCGGCGCTGAGGAGACCATTCTCGGCCTGCCACGCAGCAACGGACGGTTGTTTCGCCGGAGCGGGCTTTGCCGCAGGCTCCACCGGTTCAGGGCTGTGTGTCTGACCGTCCAGCACCTCGGTCGCCAGAATGCGGTGCGCATAGTCCAGCGTTGGCCCAAGCACCTGCCCGCCGGGAATATCCTTGAACGCGGCCGAAATGCGCCGGTGGGTAAACAGCGCATCTTGCGTCACAGGTTCGGCGACCGCGATGCGCGGCTGCGTCGTCCGCCATGCCCGCAGCAAAAGGACCGCTTCGTACAGCTCGCCGCCGGTTTGCGCCAAAGCCAGCGCTGCGAGGTCTTCATCGTAAAGCGACGCTTCACCCATCACCCGGTCGATAAGATAAGGCATCGCGCTGCGGATCTCGGCCACACGCTCGGGCGTGATGTCTCCTAGCTCGGCCTTGAACAGGCGCTGGGACTGCTCAATCGCGCGTTCGCCTCCGCGTGTCGCCACATACGCCATCAGAGCACCTCTACTGTTGTGGAGCGCGGCACGCCAAGCAGACGCTGACCGTCGACCAGCAAAACCTCGAACCCCATCGGATACCGCATTGCGCGCGCCCGACGGGGCCAGAAGTCACCCGGCAATCCGCCGACCGTCACGATCACATCACCCGCGATCCCCGGTCCAGTCAGACGCAGGCGTGCGCCCGTCGAAAGATCGGCTGCAGCCACCAGCGTTGCACCATCGTCGGGATGCAGATCGGACCCGCAGCGCACCTGCTCCAGCAATGTCCGCGATACATCTGTGACAAAGATGTGGTCCGCATCTTCCGGAGAGACCATCACCGCGCCGGTTCTTCGCGCCATTTCGGCCAGATCGGGATCTTGGCAATGCACAGAGCACTCCCTGTCGATCAGCGCCTCGACGATCTGGGACATGCCTGCTTCCGGAAGGTCCCGCATCAGTCCCGGACGGGCAAAAGCCCACATGATCGCGTCAAAGGCGGCATTGGTGCGCGCTTCGAATTCGGACGGGACGGGATGAACACTCATCAGAATGTCTCCATATCAACGCGCGTGGCTTCGACCCGGCGCAGGGTTTCAGTGTCGGTCGTCTTTTGCGCATTGGACGAAGCTTCGAGGAAAGACAGGCATTCGCCCTGCGCGTGTCCGAGTGCTACCGCGAGGTCGACGATTGCCATGGCCATGGCCGCTTCGAGGTCACGCCCACGGCGCATGCCGTATCCTTCTTGCCCCCCTGCCCCGATGCGCGCCTCGCTCACCAGAACCTCGCCCAGGTGAAAATGGGTGCCCTGTGCTGTGTCCCGCATGGGAAGCATCACAAGCCCGGTTCTGTTCTCGATCACCTCGATGTCCGGCAAATCAGCGATGAGCGGTTCTGCAAACGCCTTGAGCGCCATGTCATCCGCTCGGGCCAGCACCGACAGCTGCGCCTCGTGTGTCCATCCCGGCAATCCCTGCGCCATATCCGTCATGATCCTTGATCTCCACTTGTATCAACGCTGAACCGCACGCGTGCGGCTGACCAGATCACCTCACTGAAAGCCAAAGGCGTACCATCAAGCTCGGCATCTACCGCGCTGATGACGATGACGGGCATGTCGGAATGCTGGCGCAACTGGCGCGCCTCGTCTGCGCTGGCAGGCCGCGCATACATCTGCGTGCTGGCCCTTACGTAATCCTCAATTCCATAGGACGCGTAGACCTGCGACACGGACCCAAGCGCCTCCCGTCGTTCGGCGTAAGACGAAAAGCGTTTTGCGTCGTGATAGATCGTCCCGAAAGAAACAGGAACGTCATCTGCCAGCGTCAGACGCCGGGTCGCGATCACCTCTGAGCCGGTGTCGATCTTGAGCTGTGACGCAATCCGCGCGGTGGCCTCGAGCCTGTCGACGCCGAGCATGATGCCCGAGACATCGACGCCCTGAGACGCCATGTTGCGCCGCAGACGCGTGCGTTGACCGATGGTGTATTCCAGCTTTGGCAGCGATTGAACAAATGTCCCTCGCCCCTGCTCGATGCTCAGATGGCCCGTCTTGGCAAGCTCCGCGATGGCCCGCCGAACGCTGTGCCGTCCGGCTTGGTGGATATGCACCAATTCCGGTTCGGTCGGGAGCTTCATCCCGGGCTCAAGGACACCATCCATGATTTCTTTTTCCAGAGTTGCGCGAATTTCGCGCCAACGATCTCGTTTCATAGCAACATTCATCCGAATGAATCACGTTATGCCGATCCCTTGTGACAGCGATGTGTCAACTTCAACAAAGATCGGTGACGAACTGACAGTGCCATCGCGGCCCCACCAATGACTTTCTAATGACAAAGTAGCGCTGAACGAGCTGTATGGCATGCAGGAACGCGCGCACAGTGACCGCCCATATCATATCAGCAAGAGGTGCAGGTCGTCCGATGCGCTGGGAACTGGGTCCCGTCATGCGCGGAGGCCGCGTTCATGAGCCTAAGAAATCGGCGTTTCAACAGCGCGGAGTTCTATGCGGGATCCGCTCTCGATGTGATGGATTCCCAATGCTGACCCATTGCAACAATACACGAGGTGCCGTTGGCGTAGTTCTGTACGAGCGTCCAATCCCCGCTTGAGGGTGCGATCCACACTTCAAGCAAAGCATCCGGGCCCCGCATGCCGCGGCCCAATTTTTGTGCGCCGTGGATCGTGAGAAGCTGTTTCTCCAGCCGCGCGCTGTCATCACAGAAAAGATCAGATATCGCCGCCGCCTCGGACCGTGGACCGATGACGAAGGCGCAGAGCGTGAGGGCAACCAAGGTTCTCATGAAATGACCCTATCAACGCAGCACTGGATGTAACAGTTTTATGACGGCCTGTGGATAAAATTTCGTAAAATGTGATCCCCGCGCCGCGCCTTGACACGTCCTGCACAGCCAAGAGGCATGTCACAAATCTGTTTCCCTAACTTCGCAAACTCGATTCAAAACTGTCGCAATAGCTTTGCAAGCACCGCCTATCAGCCCCGTCAACACAGGGGGATGCGATGCTCGAACTCAAGGCACTGACCAAGCGGTTTGGCGACAAGACTGCCGTGGACGCGGCAACCTTTACCGTCGAAAAACCGATGATGATCGGTATTATCGGACGCTCGGGTGCCGGCAAATCGACACTCTTGCGCATGCTCAACCGTCTGAGCGATTCCACCTCGGGCGAGATCGTGTTCGAAGGCCGCGAGATCACCTCACTCAAAGGTGCGGCAAAGCGCGAATGGCAGTCCCATTGCGCCATGATTTTCCAGCAGTTTAACCTTGTGCCGCGCATGGACGTTGTGTCGAACGTGCTGCACGGCACGCTGAACCGTCGGTCGACTTTTGCGACAATGTTCAACCTCTACCCCCAAGAGGACATCCACAAGGCGATCGAAATCCTTGACCGGCTTGGCATCGCAGAACAGGCCCCAAAACGCGCCGAGGCGCTATCGGGTGGCCAGCAGCAGCGCGTCGCCATTGCGCGGGCACTGATGCAGGACCCCAGCATCATTCTGGCCGACGAACCGATTGCCAGCCTTGACCCGATGAACGCCCAGATCGTGATGGACGCCCTTCGCCGCATTCACGAAGAAGACGGGCGCATGGTCATCGCCAACCTGCACACGCTCGACACTGCGCGTCGCTATTGCGACCGGGTGATCGGGATGCGTGACGGGCGCATCGTTTTTGACGGGCGCCCCGACCAACTGACGACCGGTGTCGCCCGCGACATCTACGGCGCGGGGGCGGACTTCTCGGAAGCCGCCACATCCACCGCCATCGAGACACTGGACAGAGCCAACGCGACCCTCGTGGTGGCCTGACCCAGTTGAAACCCCGCTCAGGCGGGGTCTTTGCCTTTCATCACACCCAATGGAGAGACAGATGAAAAAGACCATCGCACTTGCGCTTGCGACCACGACCGCTCTGAGCACCGCTGCTTTTGCAGAGGGCCATGGCATCACCGAGTTCCGCATCGGCCTGCTGGGCGGCGAGAACGCTCAGGACCGTCTGAACAACAACGAATGCCTGCGCGCCTATACCGAAGAGCTGCTTGGCGTTCCCACACGTCTGTTTGCACCCGCAGACTATAACGGCGTGATCCAGGGCCTGCTGGGCGGTTCGCTCGACATGGCATGGCTGGGTGCGTCGTCCTATGCCGCGATCTACCTCGAAGATGCAGAAGCGGTTGAGCCGGTGCTCGTCAAGACCAACCTCGACGGTTCGTTCTCGTATCACTCCATCGGTTTTGCCCGCAAGGACAGCGGCATCACATCTCTCGAAGACATGCAGGGCAAGGTCTTCGGCTTCGGCGATCCGAACTCGACTTCGGGCTACCTGATCCCCTCCGTCGAAATCCCGCAGGCCACCGGTGCCACCATGGAATCCGGCGACTATTTCGGTGAAGTCAAGTTCACCGGCGGTCACGAGCAGACCATCGTTGCCGTGTTCAACGGCGACATCGACGGCGGCGTGACCTGGGCCGATGGTCTGGGCAACTGGGAAGACGGCTACAACTCGGGCGCGCTGCGCCGCGCAGTCGATGCCGGCCTCGTCGACATGAACGAACTGGTCGAAATCTGGAAGTCCAAGCCGATCCCGGAAGGCCCGGTTGTTCTGCGCAAGGCACTGCCGGACGACGTGAAAGCCAAGATGGTCGAGATGGTCGCCAATCTGCACGAAACCGACGAAACCTGCGCCTATGGCGTGGCCGCCGGTGAGACCGCAGGTTTCGCGCCGATCGGTCATGACGCCTACGAGACCATCATCGCGGTCCGTCAGGCACAGGTAAACAACTGATCTAACGCAACTGCGACCGGGCCACGCGACATCGCGTGGTCCGGTTTGTTTCGCCTGCCTCCGGTTTGATCCGGGGGTGGGCATCCGCGCCAGAAAAAGGCTCTTCCCATGATCGACGCCACGCTCAATGCCCCTCAGCCAACCGTCGGGGATATCCAGACGCATTACATGGCCCTGACGCGCCAAAAGCGCATGTACAGCGGCATCGCGATTGCCGTGTTCGTGCTCTTGATGGTGTCGGGCTTCTACGTCGCCGACGCGCGCAACGCGGGCGGGTTCTGGGATGGCTGGCATCAAATCCTGGATTTTCCAGCGGGCGTCCTGTCCGAGGCGTGGGAAAAGCGCGCCAACCTGCCGGGCCTGATGGTCAAGTACCTGCCCGCGCTGATCGAAACTCTGAACATCGCCGCCGTAGCCACGCTGATCGGTGTCATCTTCGGGCTGGGGCTGTCGCTGATGTCCACGCGCGGCCTGGCCAAATGGCCGTTCCTGATCCCTGTCTTCCGCCGTATCTCAGACATCCTGCGCGCCATCCCCGAGATCGTGATCGCGCTGGTGTTGATCTTCATGATGGGCGGCGGGCCGGTGCCTGCAATGGTCGCCATCGCGCTCCATACCGCTGGTGCGATGGGCAAGCTCTATTCCGAAGTGAATGAAAACGCCGACCTCAAGCCGGTCGAAGGCCTCGCCTCCGTCGGCGCGAACTGGATGCAGCGCATGATGCTGGGCGTGATCCCGCAGGTTGCACCGAATTACCTGTCCTATGCGCTGCTGCGCCTCGAGATCAACATTCGCGCCTCGGCCATCCTTGGCTTCGTGGGCGCTGGCGGCATCGGTTACGAGCTGCGCAACTCCATGACCTGGGGACAGGGCCGATTCGACGAAGCCGCCGCCATCTTCATCCTGCTTTTTGTCACCATCGTGGTAGTGGATCAGGTGTCTTCGCATTTCCGCAATCGCCTGATCGGCACCGGAGGCCACTGACATGACCGACGCAACCGTCACCCTGCCAGTCTCAACGCTCAAAGACGAAGCCGACAAGATTTTTGCCCGCAAACGCCTGAAGAATTTCGGCATTCCGGGTCTGATCCTGGCATATCTTGTTTACGTCTTTTTTGCCTTTGACGTCCCCGGTCTTGCCGACCGTATGCGCCTCGACAATGCGGCGACGCTTGTGTCGGACAGCTACAGCTACAAGACGCAGGTCACCCGCGACAACCGCTCGGGCGACATAACGGTGGCCAAGGAAGGTGAACGCAAAGGTGCCTACCCCGAAGGCATGACCCCCGACTGGGTCGAGATGACCGACGAAGGTGCCGTGGTCGATCTGCCCGATGGACACCGCGTGCTGTTTGGCCCGGACAACAGCGCGGTTTACCTGCATCCCACCTTTGGCGAAATCACCGCACAGGTGTCCCGCACCGATGGCGTGACCCTGTCCCTGCCCGAGGCCGATTTGCCCGACTGGATCAGCTATTCCAAGGCGCGGCTCGACATCCGAACCGATGCGGGGCGTCTGACCATGACCCGCTCCAAGACCGAAGTGTTCCGCTACTTCTTTGGATGGGAGCTGTTCTGGTTCACGCTCGACAGCCCCTATCACAACAAATCCGTTTTCCAGATCGTGTTCGGCCCGCAACTGGACGAGACCCGCAGTAACATCACCGGTGCTGTTCAGGATTTCTGGAATAACGCCATGTGGCGACACAAGGACGTGGTCTGGGCGCTTGGCGAGACCGTGCTGATGGCCTTCCTTGGCACGATGGGCGCCGCGATGATCGCCCTGCCGCTCGCGTTTATCGCTGCCAAGAACTTCACCCCGTTGCGTCTGGCGCGTCAGGTCGCGCGGCGCTTCTTCGACTTCGTGCGCGGTGTGGATGCCCTGATCTGGACCATCGTCCTGTCGCGCGCCTTTGGTCCGGGCCCGTTGACCGGTGCTCTGGCGATCCTCATCACCGACAGTGGCAGTTTTGGCAAACTCTTCTCCGAGGCGCTTGAAAACGTCGATGAAAAGCAGATCGAAGGCGTCGCCTCCACCGGGGCAAAGCCGCTGCAGCGCTACCGCTTTGGCGTGATCCCGCAGATCATGCCGATCCTCCTAAGCCAGATCCTCTACTTCCTTGAATCGAACACCCGCTCTGCCACCATCATCGGCGCGATCACGGGGGGCGGGATCGGGCTTCTGATCACTCAGGCCATCCAGACCCAAAAGGATTGGGAGGAAGTGTCCTACTACATCGTGCTGGTGATCCTCATGGTCATCGCGATGGACTGGTTCTCGGGTTGGCTGCGCGGCAAACTGATTGGTCGCAAGGACTGATATGGCCCGCCTCAAGCATGACGCCCCCTTCGTTCATGAGGGGTGCACCCTGACCGACAGCACCTTCGGCGCCTATACCGAAATCGGGTTGGGCAGCCGGATCACCAACAGTCATATAGGCGATTACAGCTATTGCGACCGATATGGCGACATTGCCAATGCGGATGTGGGCAAATTCGCCAATATCGCGAGCTTCGTACGGATCGGGGCCACGGACCACCCACTGGAAACGGCGGCTTGTCACCACTTCCTCTACCGATCGCAGGATTACTGGGACGATGCCCGCCCGGACGAGGATTTCCTCAATCACCGCAGGTCCCGGCGCGCGGTGATCGGCCATGACACATGGATCGGCCACGGCGCGATGATCAAACCCGAGGTCACTCTGGGACATGGCGCAGTCGTGGCCAGTGGCTCCATCGTCACCAAGGACGTCGCCCCCTACACTATCGTCGCCGGAACCCCGGCGCGGGTCATACGTGACCGTCAACCGCCCGAGATCGCCGAGCGCCTGATCGCACTTGCATGGTGGGACTGGCCCCATGACGCGCTGCGCATGGCCTTGGATGATTTCCGCACGCTCCGCGCGGAAGAGTTCCTGGAACGGTTCGGGGGCTGACCATGCTGAAGGAATTGCAGAAGCGGTTCGACTCCGCATCGCTCAAATATTGCGAACTGCATGGGCTTGAACGAGATCCGGACTGGGTCATGCTCAAACTGCAGGAAGAGATCGGCGAACTTACGCAGGTTTGGAACACCAAGACCGGGCGCGGCCGGGACAAGGGGCTTAGTCAACACGAGTTGCAGCAAGCGCTTTCAGACGAAGTGGCAGATGCGCTGGGAATGTTGCTTGTCTTCGCGCATCAGCACGATCTCGATCTAACAATCTCGATTGCGCGCAAGTGGCGGTTTGACCCGAGTGACCTTACAACTCCAGCATCGACGTAACCCGATCTGCGGCGAACCACGTCCCTCCATACCGGACCGGGTACCCCTCTGCTTCGACATTGACACTTGTAGACCGCTACAGCGGATCGCGTAAGCGCTTAATTCCGACCAAACATTAACGGAAAATGAACGCGCGATGAATGAACCGTTAAGTTGCTTCAACAGGCCCTGCTGGCCCCCTAGGTTGCGATCGAGCGACAACCTGAGGGGCTATCATGACACTGAGATCGATGAGACTGCTTTCGACCACCGCAATTTTTGCAATGGCCTCGGCCGCTTTGGCACAGGAAACCGTGTCGGACAGCGTGATTGCAGAGCAGCGCGCAGCCTTGGCGGCCAACACAGACGGCAAAGGATTTGGTCCTCAGGCACCGCGCAACATTGACGCTCCCATGGGCGAAAATGATCGCGTGTTCGCGGATGCACCGCCGTTCACCGAAATGAACCTCTGCAACATTCACTTTCACGCAGGCGCCGAGCATCAGGGTGGTGAATTCACCACGTACCTGGGCAACGGCGACGGCAAAGGATATGGCACGGGCTTCGGGTATTCGGGCACTCTGACCGAGGCAGAGCTTGCCCCGATTGATCAGGTGATCGGTGACGCCGACCACCCGTTGGTTCCCGGTGACACAATCGAAGTCCACTATGTCCACACTACCGCGCAGGTCAGCCCTGGCCCGACCCTTGGAGCCTGCCTGAGCGAAGCAATCATGAACCCGCAGCTGCGTGTGGAAACCCAAGTCTACGTGCTGGTGAACGATGAATCCGCACTCGATTTCGTGACGCTGACGGCACATGACGTTGTCAATGGACTGCATCAGGCAATCAACATCCCGACTGATACCGGAACCCCTGTGCAATACGAAGGGTCCACCACAGGTCCAAGCTACAACGAGGCAGGTTCGCCCTTGCAGGTATCCTGGAGCGTCCGGCCCGAGGTTGCCAAGGTCAACATCGCAACCGTTGCAACATGGTTTGAGAACAACGTCTTCGACGAAGACAAAGCGCATGGTGTTCGCAATCTGGTAATCAATCCAGAGCTCTTGTCTCCCATCGAATAAGTGCATGTAACGAGTGGGTCAGTTTAACGAGTAACGCAGGTCCGGCCCCCTTCCCGATCAGAGGGGGCCGGATTCGAATTGCAACGCACCGCAGGCGTCTTATGAAGGTGTCATGCTGTTTCGCACCAAACTCTTTCTTTCGTTCATCGCCCTTGGGGCGGTTTCAATCGGCGCGGCATTTCTTCTGATCATCTCATCCCAGCGCAACGAAGAGAACCAGCTGCGCACCAATCTCGCCCATGAAAGCCTGTCCGGATATTTTCAGCTCTCAGGTGATGTCTTCCGCACGTTCAAGCAAACGCGGCGCGATCTGATTTCTGGACCCGGAACGTTTGCGTTCGACTTTGAACAGGCGACGCAAGACATCCACGCCACGCTTGACAGGATAGAAGAGGCGCTCATTGCAGAGGCCTCTCTGATGTCAGGTCTGCAAAGCGATATTGCGATGCAGAATCTGAACGCCTTGCGCACCGCAGTCATGCAGGCCCTGAGCGACATTCGTGCCGCGTCTGACATGATCGTCGCCGGGCAGATGGACGACGGGCGAAAAATGGCCATTGAGGTCCTTCAAGGCCAGGTTGATGTCGAGATCGCGACTTTGATCCAGGACGCAACGAGCGTGCAACGGGCCGAACTTGCCGCGGCCCAGCGTGAAATTCGCGCATTTCAGGAAACCGCTGAAACCACGGCTTGGATGACGGTCGGGTTGGCCGTACTTCTGTCGACTGCGATTTTTCTAACGCTGCTGCGCCGCTTTCAGACGGGATTGCGTGAATTGGATGCCGGAGCCAAGGCCTATGCGGCCAACGACCTGGACTACGTGATTGATCTGGCTGGTCGGGACGAACTTTCGGCGGTGGCGCGCAGTTTTACCGATATGGCACAGCAGATCCGGAGCAAACAGACAGCGCTTGAAGCCGCCCGCGACGAGTTGGAGCAGCGCGTTGCGGATCGGACCTCTGCGCTATCTGCGGCCAACGCCGAATTGCGCACCAACGATGCGATGCGACGACAGTTCTTTGCCGATATTGGCCACGAATTGCGCACCCCTGTCAGCGCGATCAGGGGAGAAGCCGAAGTGGCCTTGCGTGCGCGAACCGGGCGCGAAAAAGCGCAGGAATCCGCGTTGAAAACGATTGTTTCAATCGCCGATGAACTGACCGCAGGGGTGGATGACCTGTTCTTGATCGCACGGGAAATGGCGGGTGTGCTGGATTTTCGCACCGCACCTGTCGATCTGAAGCATGCTGTGTCTTTGGGCATAGAACAATTGCAAAGCCTGTCAGGCCAAAAAGACGCGGTGATCACACAGCACCTCGCGCCAGAGCAGATCGTCATCCTCGGGGAAAGGCCCCGCATTGCACAACTGGTCCGGATCTTGATCTCGAACGCGCTTGAACATGCCAAACATGCCGTGAATATCCATGTGTCCGTGGTGATCGAAGATAGCAACGCTGTGCTGAGCATTGCCGACGACGGCCCCGGCATTCCGGAGAAAGACTGGCCCCGGATTTTTGACCGCTTTGTCAAAGGCACGGATCGGCCAGCCGGAACAGGTCTGGGACTTGCCATCGCAAAGTCGATTGCCCTTGCGCATGGTGGTACCATCCGTGTCCAGCACAGTGCCAGTGGTGGCGCCGACCTGCAGGTGCGGTTCCCCCTCTTGCAAGGGCCCGCCACCCGATGAAGCTCCTGTTGATTGAAGACGAAGAGCGCATCGCACATTTCGTGCTGCGCGGTTTGATGGCAGAAGGGCATCAGGTGTCATGGGAACACAATGGCCGTGCAGGTTTTGAAAGGGCTCTTGGCGAAGCCTTTGATGTCATAATTCTGGACCTGATGTTGCCCGGCATGGAGGGGCGCGACGTTTGTCGTGAACTGCGCGCCGCAGGGATCAAGACCAAGATCTTGATGCTGACCGCAATGGAGACGACCGCTGATCTGGTCAAAGGGTTCGGTGCAGGTGCCGATGACTACATGACAAAACCCTTTGCCTTCGAAGAGCTGAATGCGCGCCTGTTGGCTTTGGGACGCCGTTCAGATGTAGCAATCGCGACGAACATCCTGGAGTCCGGCGGTCTCAGGTTTGACCGCGACGCACTTGTTGTCACGTTTGATGGCACCCGTCTTGATCTGACTTCGCTGGAATATGCCTTGCTGGAATTTCTGATGAAGGAGAAAGGCAAAGTCGTCAGCCGTGCACGCATCCTGCAGAATGTCTGGGGCACGGTAGAGGACCCTCTGACCAATGTCGTCGATGTCTATATCCGACGCCTTCGGACGCATCTTGCGGCTTTCGGGGCCGAAAAGATGATCGTGACAGTCCGGGGCCGCGGATACCGTCTGCAGGAACTTGAAAGCGAGCCGGGGTTGATCAGTCGCTGACCAGCCCTCGTCAAGGGGCCAGTCGCAAGTTCCGTGGTGGCAATCAAAACCGCAAGCCCTTGTTGGCAGTCGTTGGTCAAAGTGCGGACTATCACCATTATGTCGATAAAGGTCTTCAAGCATGCCAAGCGGTGTCATCGGCGTGAGGCAGGCGGTCGAGGCGTATACGAACACCGGGTTATTTGACCACTTCTGCGGTCATGCGAAGTTGTGGACCTCGGTTATTCAGAGGCACATCGAGATCGGCCATTGGTACATAACGCACTTATTGCAACATGCGCTTAGGCCTTGCCAATCTCTTGGCCGCGCCTTTGGCCCCTGCGCAATACACCGCAATTAATGCCTCCAAGGCATCACCTCTCCGACAATTCAGCGTATTCATATGCATTCCCGACTGTTACGGTCCGGTTAGCGCAACCCCGACATGCCGCAGAGGAGCACTCGGTGAGGCACCAGACTGCGCCGATCCATCTCCGGAGAAGGGATGGACGGAGGGATTGGCCCGGGGCACGTGCGCGACAATGACCGATGCTTGCAAGAGGATCGGACACAATAGGGAGAGAGAATATGGTGAACAAAATCAAAGGCTTTTCTTGGGCGGCAGTCTTCGCTTTGGTCGGTCTGGCCACGGGCGCTGTTCAGGCGCAGGACACGGCGATGGCGCCGCTCGATCCGCCGCAGGATGTCAAGGTCGCCTATGTGCCGATCATGAAGTTTGCGACCATGTACGTGGCCGAAGAGCGGGGTCTTTTTGACAAATACGGCCTGAATGTCGATCTGGAGCGGGTGAAGTCCGGCACCGAAGCAATTGCCTTCCTCACTCAGGGCACCGTCGACGTGGGCGGCATTGCAATCGTCACGTCACTCTGGTCCGGCTGGAACAAGGGTCTGGATATCCGCATCATCGCTCCCGGCGCGCTTGAGCCGATGGAGAACAGCCCCACCAAGCTTGTGGTGAGGAAAGCGCTGCTCGATGACGGAACGGTGAAATCCGCAGCCGATCTTGCCGGTCGCCGTGTCGCCGTGGCGGGTGGTCCCGGCTCGGGCGGGGAGTATCTGCTTGCCAAGGGTTTGGAGCGCGGCGGCCTGACCATCCGCGACGTCGAACCGATGAACATCGCCAACCCGGACATGCCACTGGCATTCGAGAATGGTTCGGTGGATGCGGCCATTGCGGGTTCGCCTTATGCAGACCAGATCATCGGCGCCGGACATGCTGCCGTTCTGGAATCCGACCTGACGCCCGGCCTGATGACGGTGGCTTTTGTCGGGTCCGGCAAGCTGGTGAACGACCGCCCCGAGGTGGCCGAGCGTTTTGTGCTGGCCCTGACCGAGGCAGCTGCGCTGATGCAGGGTGACGATTACCTCGCCTCGGAAAACCTCGCGGCCTACCTGACCTACACCAACTCGACCGAGGAGGCGCTGCGCGCAGGAAGCCCGGTGATCTATGACACCGAGATGAAGATCCCGGTCAACGGCTTGGCCGATATCGAGAAGACCCACCGTGAAAACGGCCGGACCGAATATACCGATCCCCTCGATCTATCGAATGCGGTTGACGAGCGCTTCACTGAAGCGGCCCGCAAGGCTTTGGGACTGTAGTCCCATCGCGGGGCGCTCTGTGGAGCGCCCCTTCCCCCACCGAACAAGAGACAAGGCTGGACGGACGTGGCGCAACACCCGGACCCTAAGATTTCCGCACGAAACGTGACCAAGATCTACCAGACGGCCTCAGGCCCAATGACCGCCGTGGACAATTTCACGCTGGACGTGGCCGACGGTGAGTTTCTGGCGATTGTCGGGCCTTCCGGGTGCGGGAAATCGACGTTTCTGCGGATGCTGGCAGAGTTGGAGGACATCACGTCAGGAGATTTGACCATCCGCCCGGGGGCCGATCCAAAAAAACCGCTCAACAGCGTGGTCTTTCAGGAATACGCGATCTTCCCATGGAAAACGGTGATCCAGAATGTCGCCTTCGGTTTGCAGATGCGCGGCATCTCGGAAAAGGACCGCATGGACGTGGCCCATGGCTGGCTTGATCGCGTCGGCCTTGCCAAATTCGCCAATCATTACCCGCACCAGATCTCAGGCGGCATGAAGCAGCGTGTCAGCATCATCCGCGCACTGGCCAATGATCCGGAAGTGCTTTTGATGGATGAACCTCTTGGCGCGCTGGATGCGCAGACGCGCGTTGTTCTTCAAGACGAGTTGATGCGCATCTGGGAAGAGACACGCAAAACCGTGGTCTATATCACCCATTCGCTGGACGAAGCGGTGCTCTTGGGTGATCGCGTGGTCCTGATGAGCGCGCAACCGGGTCGGATCCTCGACATTTATGAAATCGACATCGACCGTCCTCGCAGCATCGACACGATGAACTTGCCCGCCTTTGCCGAATACCGCGCGGCCATATGGCAGCGGCTCAGCGCCGAGGTGACGCGCGCCATGGAGATGCAGCAATGACCGCATTCGAGAGAGATCGCCGCGCCATGTTTGGCTTTGCCCTTACGGCTGTCCTGCTGCACGGCCTTTTGGCGCTTACCGGGCTCTGGACCGCTTGGGCGTGGCCCGCCATCGGTGTCAGTTTTGTCCTCTTGGTTCTGATCTGCGAACGAATTGGGCGCCATGTTCCAGTGCGCACCCGCACCGCCTACGAGCGCACACTGGCGCTTGGGTTCCCGGTCCTGCTGTTGTTGGTCTGGGAAATGGCGGGCAGCATGAACCTGATTTCTCCGATCTGGTTTCCCCCTCCATCTGCCATCGGCAAAGCGCTCTGGGATGTCAGCGTCACCTATGACCGCTTCTCCGAAACCAGTCTACTGGGCCGTCCCTGGCTGATCCCGCAGGTTTACGCCGAAGGCGGTTGGTCCGCCGTGGGCACACTTCTGTCCGAGAGCCACGTTCTGGCAACGCTCGGGCGGGTCTTTGCCGGTTTCCTGCTCGGCGCGATCCCGGGCATTCTTCTGGGTGTCGTGATGGGCATCAATCAGACCGTCCGCTTGATGCTGGATACGACGCTCTCGGCCATCTACGTCCTGCCCAAGATCGCCATCTTTCCAGTCGTCATGCTGATGTTCGCCGATCCTTTCGGCGAGGGGCCGAAGATTGTGGTCGTCGCACTCGCGGTCTTCATCCTCATGACAATCAACACCATGACCGGCGTGCGGACCATCGACCCAGTCTACCTGATGGCCGGACGCAACTACGGCGCGGGCCCCCTTCAGATGCTGCGCCACGTCATCCTGCCCGGCGCGATGCCGGTGATTTTTGCAGGACTTCGCATCGCTTTGGGCACGGCGATGATCGTCATTATTTCGGTGGAATTCCTGCGCGCGAAACAGGGTGTCGGCTACATGACTTTCTATTACTGGGAAGTTCTGGTGCCAGAAAAGATGTATGCGGGCCTCGTTGTCGTGATGATCCTGGGTGTGACGCTGACCGGGCTGCTGCACTGGCTGCAAAAAGTAATGATGCCCTGGAAAAGGTGAGCACCACCCCCCGATTGCGCGCGGCACTTCAGGCGACCGCACACATCTCTATGACTGTATGGCGGAATACTGGGAGTGGCGCCTGCAGCTTTAGGGTCGACACGTGGCATGGAAACGGCGTCCTACCTGTCCCGATTTCGTAAAACTTTCGCATTAGCATCACGCCGCATTTGCAACTCTTCGGTATGCGCGACGCGCACATGGCCTCCGGGCCAAATCCCCTCTCAGCGCATCTCGAGGAAAAGCATATGCTCAAGTTTCTGGTCCTAAGTGACCTGCATCTGGTTGACGAAAACGAGACATCCCATGGTCTGGACACGCATCTACGGATGCAAAAGGCCATCGATTGGATCAATGCACAACACGCGGATGCGGACTTCTGCGTGCTGGCCGGGGATCTGGCCGATATCGGCTTCAAAGGCGCGGTTGATCCCTATCACCGGCTCAAGGCTCTGGTAGATCAGATGGCCGTACCTTGCCATATCACCATCGGCAACCATGACAATCGCGACACGTTCCTGTCGGTCTTCGGTGAAGATCTTCGCGCCGAGACCGGCTGCGTCGACAAGGTCATCGATGCGAAGGGCTACCGCGTGATACTTCTCGACAGCGTTGTCGAGGGCGACGACCATACCCATGGCGGGCAGCTCTCCCAGCGCCAGTTGGACTGGCTGGAAGCGCGGCTGGCCGAACATGATGGCCCTGTGGCCGTCGTGCTCCACCACCATGCCAACCCGCTGCACGTCAAGGTCGATCGGATAATACTCGAGGACGGCGAAAAGTTTGCGCAGGTGCTCAAGACCCACAAGGATATCCGTCAGGTGATCGCGGGCCATGTCCATTTCACCTCCTGCGGTCTTTGGCATGGCATCCCGTTCACCACGCTGGCAGGCAACCATTACAACGTCACAGTCCCGCTAAAAGCAGGTGCCAAAGTCGATCGGCTTTGGGGACCGGCACAGATGGCCGTCGTTCTGGGTGATGAGGCCCAAACCCTTGTCCATTTCGACAATTACCTCGACGGCAACGCCGTCCTTGGGTGACCGCCTTTCTGATCCTTGCCTCGTCGGGCAAGGACCGCCTTTCCGCCATCACGACAGGCGTCACGGAATTGAATCACAACTGTCTCGAATCCGAGTCCAAAGGTTCCAAGAAGCTTCATCAAAGCGTCAGAAGAGCGTCGCCAGACGGACTTAGACGATGATGGTGCGCCGGGAGCGCGACACAGATTTCTCAATGGGGACAATCATGAAATCCACCTTCATCAGCGTCTTTGCTGTCGCGGCTGCCCTTGGCGGCGCCGCGTCCGCGCAGGACAAGATCACTTTCGAATACTGGTATGGCCTTGGCGGCTATCTGGGCGATGTCGTTCAGCAGACATGCGACCGCTTCAACGAAAGCCAGAACACGTATCAGATCACATGTGTCGGTCAGGACGGCTATGCCACCGCCGTACAGAACACCATCGCCGCGTTCCGCGCAGGCAAGCATCCGACCGTGGTGCAGGCCTATGACGCCGGTACAGCCGACCTGATGATGTCGGGCGAGTTCTACCCGGTTCAGAAGATGATGGCCGATTTCAACATCGACATCGACTGGGACAACTATTTCCCCGGCATCTCGAACTACTACGCCGCGTCGAACGGCGAATTGTTCTCCATGCCGTTCAACTCGTCCACGCCGGTCATGTATTACAACGTTGACGATTTCGCCGCTGCGGGTATCGATACTCCGCCCGGCACATGGGAAGCCTTCGAAGAAGCGCTGCGCGCGCTTGAAGCGGCCCAGCCGGAAAAGTGCAACTACGGTTACGCCCCGTCGACATGGGTCGATCTCGAGCAGTTCTCGATGGCGCACGGTATCCCGGTGGCCTCCAAGAACAACGGCTATGACGGTCTGGACGCGGAATACGTCTACAATACGACCCAGCACGTCAAGCACATGGAAGACATCAAGCGCTGGCTCGACGAAGGTCTTCTTGAAATCAAGACCAGCCAGGGCGGTATCAATTCGCGCGATGCCTTCGCACAGAACCAATGTTCGATCTTTTTCGGCTCCATCGCGTCGCACGCCACCGTGCATGCGTCGGCTGTCGACGGCCTGAACTGGGACGTTGCCATGATCCCGGTCTACGAAGGCTTTGAGCGCACAAACACCGTCGTGGGCGGCGCATCGCTCTGGGTTCTTTCGGGCAAGACCGAAGAAGAATACCGCGGTGCTGCAGAGTACCTGAAGTTCCTCGCAACGCCGGAAAGCGAAAAGTTCTGGGTGTCCAACACCGGCTACATTCCGGTGACCAAGGCCGCATTCGAGCAGCTGACGGCAGAGGGTTTCTATGACAACCCGCCGTACAAAGGCCGCGAAGTCGCAATGAAGTCGCTGACCTATACCGATCCGACCCCGCTGACCCGTGGCATCCGTCTGGGTGGTTTCATCCAGGCCCGTGCCGAGTGGGTTGCCGAAGTCGAAGCTGCACTTGCTGGCCAGAAGTCGATGAAAGAGGCGCTGGACACCGCTGCAGCCCGCTCGAACGACGTACTGCGGAAGTTCGAACGCACCTATCGCGGCAAGACCCTGCCCTGATCCTTGCGATCCCGCCTGCCTTGCGGGTTGTGACACTCTCTCCGTCCCGAAACCTTCGGGGCGGAGACGTCCTGACGGGGGAACGACATGCGACGCGCCTATTTCAAGAACAACTGGATCGCCGCGCTGGTCGTGGCACCGCAGCTTCTGATCATCTTTGTCTTTTTCTATTGGCCCACCAGCCAAGCACTTTATTGGGCGTTCACCTTCGAACAGCCTTGGGGTGGCGGCAATGAATGGGCCGGGTTCGAGAATTTCCGCGCCATCCTGACCGACGGGCGGTATTGGGACTCGATCAAGGTTTCGATCATCTACGCAGCCGGGGCGACCGTCCTGTCGATGGGCATGGCCCTGATCCTCGCTGTTTTCGCAGACCGTCAATTGCGCGGCTACAAGTATTACCGCATCGGCGCGATCTGGCCCTACGCGGTTGCTGCCCCTGCCGTGGGCCTTGCGTTCCGCTTTATCTTCAACCCCTCCGCCGGGATCATGTCTTACGTCAACGCGGCCTTCCCCGGCTTCTGGGATCCGATCCTGAACGGGGATCATGCGCTTTTGATGGTGATCATCGCCGGCGCATGGAAGCAGGTGGCCTACAACTTCATCTTCTTCCTCGCGGGCTTGCAGTCGATCCCACGGTCGCTGATCGAGGCGGGAGCGATGGACGGTGCCACCGTACTGCGCCGGATGCGCGACATCCAACTGCCCCTGCTGGCACCGACGTTCTTCTTCGTGCTCGTGATCAACATCACCGACAGCTTCACCGACAGCTTTGGCATCGTCGACACGATGACAGGCGGCGGCCCTGCCCGCGCGACCAACCTGATGGTCTACAAGATCTATGTCGATGGGTTTCAGGGGCTCGACTACTCGGGTGCCGCCGCACAGTCGATCATCCTGATGTTCCTCGTGATCGCCCTCACCGTGATCCAGTTCCGCTACATCGAACGCAAGGTGCATTACACATGACACAAGCCGATCTTCCCCTTGCGTCTGCGGTGCGCGACCCGGAGGCCCGCATCACAAACCCGCTGCGCAGACGGCGTGCGCCCGGCATGGTCGAAAACACGCCCGTGCTGAACATCCTGACGCATCTGATCCTGCTGACAGGCATGATCATCCTGCTCTTCCCGATGTATCTTGTTTTCAACGCCGCCACGCTGTCCTTGCAAGAGGTCAATGCGCAGCCCGCCCGATTGCTGCCCGGCGACCAATTCTGGAACAACATTCAAGAGGCGTGGGTGACGCGGGATTTCGGGCAGAAATTCCTCAACTCCCTGATCGTCGCGGTGGGTGTGGTCACAGGCAAGATCTTCATCGCCTGCATCACCGCCTTCGGGTTGGTGTTCTTTGATCACCGCCTGCGCATGCCGATCTTCTGGGCGGTGTTCATCACGCTGATGCTGCCATTGGAAGTGCGGATCGTGCCTACCTATGCGGTTGCCGCAAACGCGTTCCAACCGTTCCAGACCATCCTTGACTGGACCGGGATCAGCTGGTTGATCCAGACCGTGTCGGGGATCGAAGTTGCGCTCGAATGGAACATGCTCAATTCCTATTCCGGTTTGATCATTCCCTTGGTGGCGACGGCGACGGGCACTTTCCTGTATCGCCAGTTCTTCCTGACCATCCCTGATGAACTGGTCGAAGCGGCCAAGATGGATGGCGCCGGACCACTTCGGTTTCTGGCCGAAATCCTTGTCCCGCTGTCCCGCACCAATATCGCGGCACTGGCCACCATCATGTTCGTCTACAGCTGGAACCAGTATCTCTGGCCGCTTCTGATCATCACTGACCCGAATTACGGCGTGGTCGCGGTGGAGCTCGGCAAGCTGGTTCCGGACACCAACACCACAGGTGGCGCGATCCCGAACTGGCATATCGCCATGGCGGGAACGCTGATCGTGACGGTCCCACCCGTGATCGTCGTCATCTTCATGCAGCGCTGGTTCGTGCGCGGCCTGATCAACACCGATAAGTGAGGGCATCCCAATGGCCAACATCGACATCCGCCAGGTCCGCAAATCCTATGGCAAGGACGAGGTCATTCACGGCGTCGACCTGACCGTGAACAATGGCGAATTTGTTGTCATCCTCGGCCCATCCGGCTGTGGCAAGTCCACGCTTCTGCGCATGATTGCTGGGCTCGAAGACATCTCGGGTGGCGAGATTTCCATCGCGGGCACTGTCGTGAATGATCTTGAACCGCGCCAGCGGGGTTGCGCGATGGTGTTCCAGAACTACGCGCTCTACCCCCACATGACCGTGGCCGAAAACATCGGTTACGCGCTCAAGGTCGCGGGCATGAAGAAACCCGAACGGCTGGAGAAAGTCCGCGCAGTTGCGAAATCCGTCGGGCTTGAAGAGTTCATGGATCGCAAGCCGGGGCAATTGTCGGGTGGTCAGCGCCAGCGTGTTGCCATGGCACGCGCCATCATCCGCGAACCCAAGGTTTTCCTGTTCGATGAACCGCTGTCCAACCTCGATGCGAAGCTCCGGGTTCAGATGCGCCACGAGATCCGCCGCATCCACAACCGGATCAAGGCGACATCGGTGTTTGTGACCCATGACCAGCACGAAGGCATGACGCTCGCCGACCACATGGTGATCATGAACAAAGGCACGATCGACCAGGTCGGCACACCCGAAGAGGTCTACAACCGCCCCGCCACCGTCTATGTGGCTGGCTTCATCGGCTCACCCGCGATGAATTTCCTTTCCGGCCAGATTTCGGCCGAACAAAGCGCCATTCTGCTGGCGGATGACAGTCGTATCGAGATTGCCAGCGACGCAGCCCGCAGACATGCAGGCGCCCTGGTGCAATTGGGTCTGCGGCCAGAAGACATGACGCTCTGCGCACCCGGCGCCGGGCACCTGACCGGTTCTTTTGATTTCTACGAGGAACTGGGCTCGTCGGGCCTCTATCACCTGATGATCGAAGATGTGCCCTTCACGGTTCTGTCCTCGATCAAGCCGCGTTTCCAACACGGTGATCAGGTGGGTGTTCTGGCCGATCTGACCAAGCTGCACGTGTTCGCGGCGAAGGACGGGGTTCGGATCAACATGGACGCGCATGCGACACAGCAGATGGAGCCCGCGGAATGAAGCTCGCCAGCTACAACATTCAATACGGCAAGGGCAAAGACGGCCAATTCGATCTGGACCGCATCGTGTCCGAGCTGGGCGACCCGGACCTGATCGCTCTGCAAGAGGTCGAAACCTTTACCGCGCGATCCGGCATGGTGCATCAGGGTGAAGAGATTGCTTCCCGCCTGCCCCACATGCATTGGGTCTATGGTCCGGGGATCGACCTTGACGCCTCCGAGATCCTGGACGGCAAGCCGGTGCACCGTCGCCGCCAGTTCGGCAATATGGTGCTATCGCGTTGGCCGATCCTGTCGATGATCAACCATAGCCTGCCCAAGATCGCTCTGCTCAACACCTTCCACCTGCAGCGCACGCTGGTGGAGTGCGTGATCGATGCGCCCTCAGGCCCGCTGCGGTTCTGCTCGGTGCATCTGGATCATGTCTCGACCGACACGCGCCGGGATCAGGTCGAGTATATGTGTGACCTGCTGCTACGAGGCCATGAACGCGGTGCCAGTGCAGGTGGCATGGTCAAAGACCCTGACTGGAACGACCGCCCGATGCCACCTCAGCCGATGACGGCGATCATCATGGGCGACATGAATTTCGAACCCGGCAGCCTGGAATACACCCGCGTGGTCGGCGACCTGTCACAGAACCACGGCCGCACCATAAGGGCGCACGGGCTGGCCGACGCATGGACATTGGCCAGTCATGCGGAAAACGAAGGCGACACGATCCCGCGCGAAGGCCGCGGTGCGCGCCGCATCGACCATTGTTTCGTCACGACAGATTTGGCACACAGGGTGCAGTCGATGGAGATCGGGAACGATGCCCAAGGGTCCGATCATCAGCCGATTTTCGTGACACTCGATTTATGAGGCTCTGATGCGTGCGCATCCGCTTGAAGCTGTTCGTGCACGCATCGCCGATTTCAAAGCCGTATTCGCCATCCCCGCCTTTGCCACCTATCAGGCGGGCAACCTGATCATGACCACCGGCTTCTGGATGCAACGCATCGCGGTGGGCTGGGTCACTTGGGAGCTGACCGGGTCCGAGGCATGGCTCGGCACGGTGGCTTTTGCCGAACTCTTTCCGTCGCTGTTGACGGCGTTGTGGGGCGGTTCGCTCGCCGACCGACACGCAGCCCCCAAGATCATGTATTGGGGACAGATCGCCAGCGCGGCCGTATCGGTTGCTCTGGCGCTGCTCTATTTCACCGGCTGCCTGACACCCTGGGCGATGGCAGGCATGATGGCGGTGCTTGGCGCGGTCTCCGGTGTGCTGCTGCCCGCGCGGCTGTCGATGGCGCGGCATCTGGCACCACCGAAACTGCTGTCTTCGGCGCTGGCGGTCAATTCGACCGGCTTCAACCTGTCGCGGTTCCTTGGCCCGGCGCTTGCCGCGGGCCTGTTGGTGGTCGGTTCTGCTGGTCTGGTCTTCTCGGTGTCGGCTGCGGGTTTCCTTGCGCTGTCCGTTGCGCTCTACCGCATCCGCAACGTTCCGGCACAGACGAACCGTGTTGTCTCGGCCCAGCCCGTGAACATGGCCGGCGTGATGCGCGATCTCATGCACACACCGCTCATTCTCGGAGTCCTGATGCTGCAACTGGCGCAGGGATTGCTTATTCGACCGGCCAGCGAATTGTTCCCTGCCTATGCCGAAGTGGCCTTTGGTCGGGGCGAGGTCGGGCTGGGCCTTCTGAATGCCGCGCTTGGGGTAGGCGCGATCCTCGGGGCGCTCACGATGTCCAAAGCGCAGGACGGGCGCGGAGCCTTGGTGCAGATCCTGACCACATCGTCGGTCTTCGCCCTGTCCCTTCTGGTCTTTGCGGTGACAGAGATCTTCTGGTTAGCTCTGGCCATCCTGCTGCTGCATGGCGCAACCATGTCATCGTCGAATATCGCCGCATTGGCCTATGTTCAACTTGAAGCGCCACAGGATCGGCTTGGTCGCATCCTGAGCCTCTACACGATCATTTTCCGGGTCGGCCCGGCCCTTGGCGCGTTTCTCTTCGGGGTGACTGCCGAGGCGACCAGCCTGATGACGACCGGGGTCAGTTTTGCCCTTGCAGGATTGTTTGCGACCGGAGGGCTTGCTCTGTTCATTCTGAAACCGAGGAACCAGCTCCATGACCGACCATGAGCGCGCGTTTGACTACCTGACTGGTGCATTGACGGGCGGGGCGGCGCCCAGCGCGGTGGGCCTCAAGTTCACACCGGATGGACAGCCGCTGACCTGTCGCGGCAATACGACGATCTGTCATGTCGATCCACGATCAAAACCTTTCGCCGCACTGGTGGACGCACAGGATCAACTTAAGGCAGGGCTATTGGCCGACGGGTTCACCTTTCTGCCGCCCGAGAGTTTTCACATGACGATCTTCGAAGGCGTCATCGACTATGCCCGCACATCTGATCGCTGGCCGGGGCATCTGCCGAACGAGGCTTCCGTGGATACTGTGACCATGGATTTCGCAGATCGGCTTCAGGATATCGGCCTGACCCGCACCGTCATTGCCCGCCCCACCGGAGTTTTTGGCGGCTTCAGCGTGCGGATGTCCGGTGCCGACAAAAGCGAAGAGGCATTGCTCAGATTGACCCGTGATCAATTGCAGGCCGCAACCAACCTCGTGCGCCCCGACCACGATGCTTACGAGTTCCACATCACGCTGGCCTACAACCTGCGCTGGTTCTCACCGGAAGAAGCCCGATCCATCATCGCACTTTCGGACAGGGTTGGCGCAGAACTTATCGAGAGGGTGCCGAGGATCGTGCTTGGCCCCGTGGAATTCTGTACGTTCGAGGCAATGCATCATTTCGAACGTCACCACTGGATCGACTAATCCAAGGCCACCCCATGGGAGCGCGCCTATCCTTACGCATCGCATGTGGTTTCGATTAGCGAAGCCGTTGGCGCGCACCGCAGTTGGGGAACAGGGCCCGACAGACCCAGTCAAAGCCACGTCCGCTCCAGGTTTCCAGCAGCAAGAGCCGACAAGACCAGCAAGGTGCGTGGTTCAACCAACGCTTGATGCACACCTGGAATTCCACATAATCGAATTCAATGTTGCTGAGGCTCACATCAAGGCAGGATGTCTTTTGCGCAAAGACCTTCCCCAAGAACAGCGCCCTGCAGCCGGACGAAAAATAACTTCATATCAGGCAAAGCCCCTTGAGCAAAAAACTCATAAATGACCCCGACAATCTGATCTCTGAATTGATCGCAGGGATGCTCTCGGCACATCCGAAACATTTGACCACTCAAGGCGTAACCGGGCGTGCGATTGTAGCGCGCAATGGTCCGCGCGAGGGCAAGGTCGGTATCGTGATCGGCGGGGGCTCCGGGCATGAACCGGCATTCGCGGGCTATGTCGGTCAGGGTCTGGCGGACGCGGCACCGCTGGGAAACATCTTTGCCTCCCCTTCTCCGGCCCAGATCGTGGATGCGGGTCTGGCGGCTAGTGGTGGTGCAGGGGTGCTGTTCCTGTTCGGTAATTATACCGGCGACGTAATGAATTTTGCCATGGCTGAGGAGGAGATGGCAAAACATGGCGTCACCGCGCGCTCTTTCGTGACCACAGACGATGTCGCCTCGGCTCCGCCAGATCAGATTGACGAACGACGCGGGATTGCCGGCAATTTCTTCGTCTTCAAAGTGGCCGGCGCCGCCGCAGACCAGAATGCGTCCCTACAAGAGGTCCAAGAGGCAGCGCGTCGTGCCAATGCCGCAACGCGCACCATGGGGGTTGCCCTATCAGCCTGTTCCATGCCGCAAACCGGAAAGGCAAATTTCGAGATCCCGCTCGGCGAGATGGAAATCGGAATGGGCATTCATGGTGAGCCGGGCATTGCCCGTATTCCGGCAGAGTCAGCGGACGCCGTGACAGATCGTTTGATGACCCCAATCCTCTACGAGCTCGGTTTGACGGCGGGTGACAGGGTCGCGGTTCTTGTCAATGGACTTGGATCGACCACCCTGCTTGAACTCTATCTGCTGCATCGCCGAGTCGCCGAGATGCTGTCTGACCGGCGGGTCGAAATCCACAACAGTTGGGTTGGTGAATACTGCACGTCCCTCGAAATGGGCGGAGCATCCGTTTCGCTGATGAAGCTGGACGAAGATCTGCAAGCCTGGCTGGACCATCCCTGCGATACGCCCGCCCTTCAGGTCGGCGCGCCGCGCGATCCGCTGATCGCCTCTGCCCCGAATATCCCGAACCCAAGAAGCCAATCCGCCGACAAACCTGTGAGCGTCACCCCACGCACTGAACTTGTGGCGACAGGACCGATAACGCCTGACGTGTTCCGCCAGATGATGGCAGCCTCGGCCACAGCCATCTTCGCGGCGCGCAACTGGCTTTGCGAACTGGATGGCGCTATCGGGGACGGAGACCACGGCATCACAATGGAAATCGGCTGGAAGGCCGCTCTGGCCGCGTTGGATCACGCACCTGAAAAGGCCACCATTTCAGAGTTGAGCGAGGCGATAGCGGCGGCTTTTCTTGACGCTGTCGGGGCCTCTGCCGGTCCACTCTATGCGACGGGGTTTCAAAGGGCCGGAGCAGCCGTTTCCGATCGGCTCAATCTGGACAGCGCGGCGATGGTCGCGTGGCTTCAAGGCATGTGTCACGGGATCAAGGATCGTGGAGGTGCGGCTGCCGGCGACAAAACCATGCTTGATGCGTGGCTCCCGGCAATCGATGCGGCGACCTCTGCAGCCGCACAAGATGCGACCGTCAAGACGTGCCTAGCGGCAGCGGCCGAGGCCGCATCCAACGGGGCGAGAGGCACCACGCAGATGCAAAGCAACCGGGGACGGTCAAAGAAGCTTGGGGCGCGATCCATCGGTCACCAGGATCCGGGCGCTGCCTCTACAGCCATCCTCCTTGCGGCCTGGTCCGAGGCCGTCCGCGATCTTTGACGCTGTCAGCGCTTGTTGTACTTGGCATCGACCGCATCAATCGCACGGACATTTCCAGCCGAGCGTCCATTGGGATCGAAGCTGCTGGTCAAGAACGCACCGGCGATGTCTTTGGCCAGTTCCACACCAATCACACGCGCACCCATGGTGATGATCTGCGCGTTGTTCGACGTCGCGGCCTTTCCCGCGGAATAGGTATCGTGGCACTGCGCCGCACGAATTCCCGGCACCTTGTTTGCAGCAAGGCAGACCCCGATACCCGTGCCACAGATCAGAATGGCGCGGTCGACCTCGCCCGCGATGACGGCGCTTGCAACCCGGTCGGACAGGTCAGCGTAAAACGCGTCTGGCCCATCGCTCGTGCGCGACATCTCGACCACGTCGTAACTTTGAGCCAGATGATCAGCGAGGATTTTTGCCAGTTCTTCACCAGCGCTATCGCCTGCGACGGCAATTCTCATGTCGTTTCTCCCAAATCCAAAGTTGCAGCGCATTTTTCAAGTATGTTGAGGTATCCCGCGACGTCCCAGGCGGACCGACCGATGAACAACCCGTCGACATGCGGACAGCGGATCAACTCTTCGCAATTGTCCGGATTGACCGACCCACCGTAGAGACACGGCACGCGCCGCCCCAAGATGTCACCTGCGACAGCAATGATTTCGGACTGTCGCGCATCCGCATAATCCGAAGTCGCAGGAATACCACCGTCGCCAATCGCCCAGACCGGCTCATAGGCAAGCAAAACGGGCGCTTCGCCCGATACCGAGACCAATGCGGCTTTGACCTGTGACGCCAGCACATCTGTCGCGCGCCCAGCCTCACGTTCATCCAGTGTTTCGCCGATGCAGATCAACGGGATCAGCCCGTGGCGCACAGCCGCCGCCACTTTCAGCCCAACGGTCTCATCGGTCTCACCAAAATGCGCGCGCCGCTCTGAGTGCCCGAGTTCCACCACGTCAAGACCGCAATCCACCAGCATCGGCGCAGAAACTTCTCCGGTCCAAGCACCTGCATCGGCCCAATGCATGTTTTGCGCACCGACCTTTACCGAGGTGTCTGCAAGTACAGCCGCAACGTCGCGCGCGCATGTGAAAGGAGGCACGACAAAGCGCTGGATGCGCGGGTCTCGCATGCCGTCGGCGGCGGCAAGGACACGGGCAAACGCCAGTGCCTCTCCGAGGGTTTTGTTCATCTTCCAACTGGTGCCAATCCAAAAGGAGGCGTCCGTCATGCTGCTACCTCGTTTCCGAAAACCGGTTCACATCGGTCATATGTTCAAATCCTGCACACCGCTGTCGATGTGAGGCGCCCAGAAGGCAACGCTTTCGGCAATCTGAGCGATCACCTCGCGGTCATTCGGCTCACGTTCCTTGAAGGACAATTCCAGACATATTTCATTGTCGATCGCACCGCCCTCAGCCAAAGCCTTCAGCAGGGCTTCAGGGTGAATGCGCCCTTTGGCATTGAACTCTGCCGTGAATGGTCGGTGGCCCCCCTTGTCCATCAGGCTCTGCTTGATATGGATGATCGGGCTGACTTTTGGCACAGCGCGCGCCCATGCATAGGGATCATAATCGCTGGCGTCCGGGCTGGTTACGTCACCATGGTCGATGTCAGCCATCATCAGCATCGGGATGGCCATATTTGAAGCGCTCAGACGGTCCTGCAGCGCCAAGGCTGCAGGAATGGTTTCTCCAAATTCGCGTCCGATGCTCATCGGTTCCCAAAAGACGAAGTCCAGACCCGCCCGTTTCGCATGCTCCGCAACCTCTGCCCAGCACACGATGGCACGCTCGATCAAGGCTTCGCGGCGGATCGGGTCGTCGAAATCGCGGTAGGTGAAGATCGCAAACTGCGTGCCCACGGAACTCCCGCCCAAGGCAGCCGTGATATCGGCAAAGGTCTTGAACCACTCGACATAGTAGCGCCGCACCTCTGCATCGGGATGGCCGAAATGATTGAGCCGTCCATACGGACCCGTCATACCACTGGTGACGCGCACGCCGGTGCGGGCCAAGGCAGCCGCCATGGATTTGGTCAGCCGGTCGATCACGGTTGCGGGCCAGCTTGGGTTGATGAACTCGTGGGTCAATTGCAGGTCGCGGATGCGCAAATCCCGCGCAACGGTTTCGATCAGGTCATCTGGCTCGGCAAACCGATTGACCAGGGGATTGGTGTTCAGTGACAGCGAGAGTGGCATCACGGTCCCTCCAGACTGAAGCGCGGTATGATGAAGTCAGGGACGGCAGTAGAGCGGCAATGCTCCAGCAGCGCAGTGTCAGACAGGTCCGCATGCAGACCAGTGCGCACAAGCGCTGTCGCAAATCCGGCGGCCTGCCCTCCCGCGATATCATGCTCCGGGCTGTCGCCGATGCACAGCACACGCTCTGCCTGCCCCAATGCGTCATGGGCCAACCTGTAAATCAATGGAAATGGCTTACCGACCCATTCGACTTTGCCACCAAGTTCCTCGTAGAGCGTAGCGATGGCCCCTGCCCCAAATCGCGTTCCAAGTGGCGTCAGCATCTTCATGTCGGGGTTCGTGCAAAACGCGGGCACGCCACGCTGTGCTGCCGGGGCCAGCCAGCTGCTATATTGCGCTAACTCGAACTCGTCGGCGCGACTCCCGGCGATGATCAGTAAATCCGCCGCAGCCGCGTCTTCAACGGGGGTAAGTTCCAGCCCATCGACGGGAGACATATCGTGATCTCTGGCATGGACCCAAACCGATGCCCCCAACGGGATTTCTTTCCCGATCCTGCCCTTCAGCTCGGCAAAGGCGGCTTCCCCGGAAGACATCACCGTCAGGTAGCTGTCCGGATCGAACCCCAGTCGTGTCAACCGCGCCACGTTCGGCGCGGCGCGTTTTCCCGAGTTGGACAGAAGCACAATCTTCTTGCCCAACTGCGCAAGAGCCGACAAGGCCGCCGGCGCACCGTCATACGCGCCCGTACCATCGAGCAGGACACCGAACTGGTCGATCAAAAAGGCATCATACTGATGAGCGAGGCTTGCAAGGTCTGTCTTCATAGCGCCGATCTTGCCAAAAGTGCTGTGCCGTAGGCTGCCTCTCCGGAAAGCGGCTCCGGCATGGCAACGGACAAATGACGTTCTCGGATGCGCGTCCAAACAGGGTTCGCAGCGCCGCCCCCCACGGACCTGACGCTGCGCAAGACAGGTGCGCCCAGTTCTGCCAGACGGCGATACGCAAGCGCTTCGATGGCTGCGATCCCTTCGAACATCGCCTGAAGATGCAGGCTGTCTGTGTCAGGACGCGGCCCCATGACCGGTGCCAGATCGGGGTCATTGATGGGAAAACGCTCTCCTGCCCGGGCCAAAGGATAATAGGACAAACCGGTCTCTGTCTCGGGATCGATCAACTCTGAAAATCCCGCGATCTGTTCGGGTGAAAAATCAACCAAAAGTGCCTGCCCGCCGGTGTTCGACGCGCCGCCAGCCAACCACAAGCCCAGTATCTTGTGACTGTAGATACCGAATTGGGGGGCAAATATCGGCTCCTCTGACAACAGCTTGATCGTCAGGGTGCTGCCAAGCGCAGAGACTCCGTCCCCCGGCTGCTTGGCACCGGTTGCCAGAAAGGAAGCACAGCCATCTGTCGTTCCGGCGACCACCTTGCAATCTGGACTGAGGCCGAAATCGTTCCTGCCGACCTGTCCCACCACCGTTCCGGGCACCACGACATCCGGCAAGACCTCTGGGTCAATCACGTCCGAGATCCAGTCCGGCCAGTGACCGCTGACCGGGTCATACCCGGTCTTGAGAGCATTGTTCTCGTCGCTGACCCAGCTTCCGCTGAACTGACCAGAGATCCAGTCAGCCTGATGGATGATCCGTGCCGGAGCCGTCGCCAAAAGCTGCACGGCCCGCGCCAGCCCGCTGGTTGCACCACGGGCGGCTGTTGTCGCCGGCGACGCTGCCGTAATCCGATCCAGTAGACCAGCATCGGTGCAGGCATCATTATACATCAACCCTTCGGACAGGGGCACACCGGCGGCATCAATCGGCACCATCGTTCCCGAGGTACCATCGACCGCCAATGCGACCACGTCCTGCGACGCCACCTCTGCCAATGCGGCGCGCATCGCGTGTTGTGTTGCCGCCCACCATGTAGCGGGACTTCGGGGCCCACCCACATGGTCCGAGAGCGCCGATTTCCCGGTACCGACCACCTGCCCTGTGCGATCAAGTACGATCGCCCGCGCCCCGGATGTGCCCAAATCGATACCGAGGAAAAGCTCAGCCATTCAGCGCCTGCCGATACTTCTCGGCGTCCCAATCGAGCAATTCCCCGTTTTGTTGCAGTGTGAGATAGTTCAATTCCGCATCTTCCGGCATTCGGATCAGGACATCCCCCAGACATCGGGCCAGAGCCCAGGCTCCGGGCGTTGCATCCGCCCGCATCGCGGCGCCCTTGCCGGGGATCAGAACAAAAGGCGGGCTGTCGCCTGCAGGTAGCACGTCGCAGGCCAAAGCCCCCATCCCACAGAATATGACATGGTCGGGATACAGACTGCCGCCGGTTGCCATCGACAAAAGCGCAGGTGCGCAGGCAACATGGGACAGCGAAGCAGGCCCGGCAGTCCACCCCGGCGGCAGATCACCCATTTTTTCCGCCTGCAGGGATACCGCATCAACGCGAAGCGCCTCAGCGATATTTTGCAGAAGATCCCCTGCTGCAATGACGGTATCTGCTGCGACAATCACGCCGTGATTGCCAAGGACGATGACATCACAACCCGTCTCAACAGCACCGCGTACTTGGACGGCGAGACTGGCGCCGGGTTTCGCGTAAGGCACGATTGCCCAGTTGAACCCATTCAGTTTCGCGCCGATCGCAGCAACCGGATCGGCTTGAACCGCATGAACCAGCGTATGAATACAATGGACATGCAGCACGACGCGCTGGGGAAAGACCGCGTGCAGCGAAGTCTCGATCGACGGGCGCAAGCCGTCCTTTGCCAAGGCGAATTCCATGGGTTGGTCAGCCCGCGCTTCGCCCTTCGCAAGGCTGGCACGCATCGCAGGCAAATCGCAGGCCACAAAAATTTCGTGCCGGAGAGCATCGGCCAGGAGTGTGCCCGAAGCCTTGATCCACATCACCTCCCCATCCTTGATGGACGTATTGCCCCCCGCGCCCTGAACCAGCATCGGATCAGACCCGATTTTCGCCGACAGGCTGGCCAAATCCTTCAGATCATCGGGACGCATGATCATGCCAACTGTCCCAGATTTTCATCGCACCATGCGGTGAATTCCGCGATCTGAGCATTCGTCATATGAAGGTTTTCCTTCGTACGGCGGTGCAGCACATCCTGCGCGGACCTCGCCCACTCATGGGCCGCCAGATAGCGCACTTCGGCCTCGTAAAGCCGCGCGCCGAAGTGCATCCCCAAGCCCTCAAGCGAGGTAGCGTCCCCAATGATCATGCGCATTCGCGTTCCGTATAGCCTGCCCCAGTGCAACGCCAGTTCATGCGGCAGCCACGGGTATTCACGTTGGATGTCGTTCAGAAACCCATCGAAATCAGCCCCCGCGATATCGCCACCGGGCAAAGGCGCTTGCGCGGTCCAGTCCGGCCCCATGCCGGGCAGATAGGTCTCAATCTTTTGCATCGCATGTTCGGCCAGCTTGCGAAACGTGGTGATCTTACCCCCAAACACGTTCAAGAGAGGGGCACCGCCCAACGCTTCTAGGTCGAAGACATAATCGCGCGTCACGGCTGATGGATTTCCCGCACCGTCATCATAAAGCGGCCGCACGCCTGAAAAGCTTTGCACCACATCTTTTTGGGTAAGTTCCTGCCGGAAATAGCGGTTTACGGCAGCAAGCAAATAATCGACCTCGCTCTGGTCCACCGTCACAGCTTCGGGCGCGCCGTCATAGGCAATGTCTGTGGTGCCGATCAGAGCCTTGTCGCCCTCGTAAGGGTTGATAAAGATGACACGCTTGTCCGTGTTCTGCACCAGATAGGCCTGTGGCCCCTCCCAGAATTTCGGTGTGACAATGTGCGATCCCTTGACCAGCCGCACACCACGTTTGCTGTTGGTGCCAGCGACCCTGCCAATGACATCCGTCACCCACGGCCCTGCCGCATTGACCAAAGTACGGGCTGAAAACGCTCTTTGTCCTTCAGGACCCTGAACAGTGATGTCCCATGTCGCTCCGTTGCGTCGGGCCGAGGTGCAGGCCGTACGGGTCAGGATCTGCGCGCCGTTCTGGGCGGCATCCACCGCATTCAGAACCACAAGACGGCTGTCATCGACCCAACAGTCCGAATACTCGAACCCTTTGGTGTACCCGTCCTTGAGCGCCGCGCCTTCGGGATCGCGGCGCAAATCCAGAACCCGCGTGCCTGGCAGTTTTTTCCGCCCTCCCAGATTGTCGTACAGAAACAATCCCAGCCGCACCAACCACGCAGGGCGGTCATCCGGAGAATGGGGCAGTACAAAGCGCATTGGCCAGATGATATGCGGTGCCGCGTTGAGCAACACTTCCCGCTCGATCAGCGCCTCGCGCACCAGCCGAAATTCGTAATACTCAAGGTATCGCAATCCGCCGTGAACCAGCTTGCCTGACCGCGACGAGGTTCCCTGCGCCAGATCGTCCTTTTCGCAGAGCACGACGTTCAACCCCCGGCCTGCAGCGTCACGAGCAATGCCCGCGCCATTGATGCCGCCACCGATGATGAAAACGTCAACCGTTTCGCTCATTCCGTACTGTCCTTCGACTGCACACCGTAGCTTGCGAAACCGCGTGCGGTCTCTTCGATCTCGGCATCGCTGAGCAGCACCGGCCCGCCAATTGCAAGTGTATGGACATATTGATGCGCCAGCGCTTCGAGTTCCCCTGCCAGCCATAGCGCACGTGTCAGGTCGCTTGCGCCAACAACCATGCCGTGGTTGGCCATTAGACAACCATTGCGCCCGTCCATCGCTGCCAGAATATGGGCTGACAGATCAGCCGTTCCGTAGCGGGCATAGTCGCATACCCGAATGTCCGGACCACCGAAGGCCGCAATCATGTAATGGACCGCAGGGATCGGCTTGCGCGCGATGGCAAGGATGGTCGCATAAGGTGCGTGGGTATGAACCACGGCATTGAAGTCAGGCCGCGCACGCAAGATGTCACGGTGAAAGCGCCATTCGGACGACGGTTTGTTCGGCCCCTCCCATGCGCCGCTGTCATCGGCCAGCGACATCCTGGCAATCATCTCGGGCGCAATCACGTCATAGCCAACGGCGGATGGGGTTATGAGCATATGATCACCATCGCGCACCGACACATTGCCAGATGCACCCCGGTTCAGGCCATCCGCCTCCAGCGCCTTGCAGGCTGCAATTATGTCCTCGCGGTGTCCCATCAGATCAGCACGGGTTGCGCGCGGGTTCGCCTGCAATGTAACGGCGCACCTCTTCTGCGGCTTGTTCAGCGGCGAACGTCACCGTTCGTACCGAGGCACCAGCGATATGCGGAGTCAGCGTCACATTGGGCAGTTGCAGAAGCGGCCAATCGACGGGGACCGGTTCGATCCCGAAGGTCTCGAGCATGGCGCTGCCGATTTCACCGTCCACCAGCGCCTGATAGAGATCGTCATAATTGCACATTGGCCCACGCGCCGTATTCACGAACAAGGCATCCTTTTTCATCGCCTTGAACGCCTCTGCATTCATCATGTTCCGGGTTTCATCCGTAACGCGCGCATGCAAGGTGACAACATCCGCTTCGCCCAGCAGCCGTTCCAACGAAACGTGCTCGACCCCGGCCATTGCATCTTCCGGATCAAGTTGAACATAGGGATCGCAGACAAGCACTCTTGTCCCAAAGGCTCGCAGCAGTTTCACCACCTTGGTGCCGATATTGCCATAACCAATGACGCCCACGGTCATCTCGTTCAGTTCACGACCGGTTATATCGGCCCGGTAAAGATCGCCGCGCCATATCCCCTGCCGAAGCAACTCGTGGCCTTCGCGGATCTTGCGGGTCTCGGACAGGATGGCGCCAAGCGTGAATTCCGCCACTGCGGTAGAGTTCCGACCCGGTGTATTGACGACCGTCACGCCGTGGTCTGCTGCCGCGGCCATGTCCACATTGACAGGCCCGCCACGTGAGACCGCAACCAGCTTGAGGTTGGGCATCCGCTCGAACATGCCACGCGACAATGGCGCGAGATGGGTCACCAGGATTTCCGCATCCCCGACAAAATCCACAACATCATCCGCAGTTCCAAAGTATTCCTTCAGACCATCCATGCCTTCGACGGCATAGCCATGCTCCATGGGTTCATCCGGCCAGTTGTCCTTGCGGATGCGAATGGTCACCTCGTCTCCACACGCCGCGACCAAAGCCTGTTCAAAGGCCTCGGGCAGCATGAAGAGATCCCCAATGATCGCTACCGACTTAGGCATGGTGTGTCTCCTTCATCGCGGCCAGCGTCGCCCAGATCGGACCGGCATCTCTTCGCATGTTGCGGTACGACGGGAACAAGGCATCGTAGCGCGCCGCAAGCGCCGGATCCGGGGCTTCGGACGGCCCCAGCAAAGGCTGCACCCAATCGGCGATGCAGTCGTTCATATCCGCATAGGCCCCGATGGCGACTGCGGCGGTCATGGCGGCACCGGCAGCCCCCGCTTCTTCGCGTGACGCGGTCCGCACCGATGCGTTCAAGGCAGCCGACAGGATTTTCCGCAACGCGGTCGAGCGTGCCGCCCCTCCGGTCAGACGCACCTCGCTTGGCACCCCGCCCATCGCGTCATAGCAATCGCGCCCCGCATAGCCCAAACCCTCGATCACCGCGCGCAGAAGATCGGCAAAGCCATGCTTTGAGCCAAGCCCTGCAAACCCGGCACGGGCATTGGTGTCAATAAAGGGCCCGCGTTCACCAGCTTCCGAGATATATGGATGGTAGATTACCTCGCCCGGCGGCGTGCGCGCCAACCAGTCTTCGATCCGGGCAACCAGATCGGAGTGACTGACCGTGCCGCCCATTTCAGTTATCAGGTCTGCGCCAAGCCCCAGCAGCCAGTCGATATTCAAGGTCGAGGCCATGTTGGTCTGAATCTGCGCGACCATCCCCGGCACCGGCAACACCATGATATACCCCGAAGGCTCTGCGCTCAGTTTGACCTGATCCGCCGGCGCTGCGCGCATGTGCATGCCCGTCGATCCAACGATCGTGCAGCCAGTCGCCGCCTCTGGCGTATACAGCCCAGCGCCCAACCCGGTGCAAACCACATCGACATACGCAAGTGACACGGGTGTGCCTTCCCGAAGGCCGGTCTGTCGTGCCGCTTCGGCGGTGAGGCCGTGGGTTTGGCCCGCGCCGTCGACAATCTCGGGCAACAGCGCGCGCCTGTGCTCCAGCCCGAGACTGGCAATCACGGTGTCATTGTAAGTCCGAGTAAGGTAGTTTCCGAATGTGAAATTCGCTTCCGATGGATCTGTCGCGCGCGCGCCTGTCAGGTTGAGATACAGCCAGTCCTTGCAATGTAGGGCCACCTCGGCTGCGTCCAACATGTCAGGCTGTGTTGTATCCATGTGGGCCAGCTGCACCCCCATCTGACAGGCGTTCAACGCGGTTCCGGTGCTTTCGAAACGCGCGCGGGGTTCCGACTGCCGCAGCCGTATCGCCGTGGCGGAACTGCGTGCATCCAGCCAAAGCCAGCCATCCGTCACAGGTTGATTGTCCTTGCCCACAAGCCATGTGCCATCCCCTTGCCCAGTCACCGCAAGGGCTGCGGTGCGCGCGGCAAGACCCGGCACCTTGTCGGCCAGATCCCGGAGAGTCTGAGCACAATCCGCCCATGTCTTCGACTGCGACTGGAACGCCGCACCGTCTGCACGGCTCGTGTAACGATTTGGTACGGAAGCCATCGCAACCTGGGTGCCTTCCAGCAGGAAGGCAACCGACTTGATCACCGAAGTGCCCGCGTCGATCCCGATCAGTATATCACGCCCCTGACCTGTCATGCCATCTGTGCTCCATGGCTCAGAGCAGCACCGGTGTCCTTGTCGAAGACATGCAGGTCTTCCGGAGCGAGGCGCACGTGGATGGCATCCCCCACCGCGACGTCTGCGCGATCATGCTCTACGAGGACAATCGTGCCCTGAGCAAACGTTGCCGCGATATGGCTTTGATCCCCGAGCCATTGGTTCGCGATCACCTGCGCCCGAGCGCCATGCGTGTCGCGGTGCACCGCATATGGGCGTACGCCCAGCATGATCTGCTTGCGCGCAAGAAGCGTGGCACGCACGTCCGGGGCGAAGGCATCGGCGGCATAGGTCAGGTGCAGCCCGTCTCCCAGGTCAAGCTGCAGTTGTCCGTCGCGGTCGCTTGCTTCAGCGGCAAAGACATTCATCGGGGGCTCGCCCACAAAAGTGCCTGTGAACAGATTGGCAGGCGCCTCCTTGATGGTTTGCGGCGTTGCGAATTGTTGTAAGACACCACCCTCCATCACTGCGATCCGGTCGGCCAGGGCATTGGCTTCGGTCTGGTCATGGGTCACAAGGATGGCGGTCAACCCACGTTCCTTGATGTAATGCTTGATACGCCCCCGCAGGAGCGTGCGCAATTGCGGCTCCAGTTGGCCCATGGGTTCATCCAGAAGGTGCAAATCAGCGTCCCGGATCAGCGCCCGTGCCAAAGAAGCCCGCTGCTGCTGCCCCCCCGACACGGACGTAGGGTAGCGATCCAGGATGTCGGTGATTTCCAGCATTTCGGTCACTTCCCTGACCTTTGCCTCCACCTCGGCAGTCGGGAGTCTGGCGGCCTTGAGCGCGAAGGCGATGTTCTCGCCCACGGTCACAGTCGGATAGAGAGAGTAGCCCTCAAAGGCCATCGCCACATTGCGCCGCACAGGTGGCAATGCCTGCACCTCGCGGCCTGCCAGCGTAATCGTGCCTCGGCTGGTTTCCTCGAACCCCGCGATCATCCGCAGCGTCGAGGTTTTGCCGCAGCCGGACGATCCCAGAAGGGCAATGATCTCGCCCTTCATCACGTCCATATTGATATTTTGAACGGCATGAACGCCCTTGTTGACAGGGCCGTAGAATTTGTCGACGCCCGACAGTTTCAACAAGAAGGTCATGGTGCCACTCCTTGTGATCCAGCCGCCTGTGTCTTTACCGGGACGATCCGTTTGCCGGTGGCGCGGTCAAAGAGATGAATATGGTTCGCATCGATAACAATATACCCTGTGCCCTGTGAGGGCCCGGGCGTGCCCGCAGGTCGCGACACCATGATCTCGCGTCCATTTTGCGTCAGTCCCAGCGTCACGGTCTTTTCATTGAGCGGTGTCTCGGCTTCAATCGTGAGGGGGATCGCTTCGGCCGAACCTTCCTCGACAAAGCGGATTGCCTCGGGGCGAATGCCAATGATGCAATCGCGTCCGACCATATCCGAATAGCCCGCATCAATATTCACGGGCACACCAGACAGCGTAATGCACACACCCCCCTCAACCTGCACAGGCGAAACATCCAACAGGTTGATCACCGGATCTCCGAACAGCCGGGCGATCTCGATATTCGCCGGGGTCAGATAAATCTCTTCCGGGGTACCGGTTTGTTCAATTCCACGCGCATTCATCACCGCGATCCGGTCGCCCAGCGCCATTGCTTCTTTGTAATCCTGCGTGACATAGATCACCGTGGCGTTCTGATCCTTGAGCAACCGCGGCAACTCCAGGCGCATCTCGAAGCGAAGCTTTGCATCCACATTTCGCAACGGATCGTCGAGCAAAAGAATATCCGGCTCTCCCGCCAATGCGCGGGCCAAGGCCGTGCGCTGCTTCTGACCGTTGGACAACTCCTTGGGCTTGTGGTGCAGAACGTGGTCGATCTTCAGCATCCTAGCGATCTTGCCGACTGTTTCTGTGATCGCCGTCTTGTTCATGTTCCTCGCAGTCAGAGGGGCTGCGATGTTTTCGGTCGCATCCATATGGGGAAACAACGCAAAATTCTGGAAGGCCATGCCGATCCCGCGATCTTCCGGCTCGACCCCTTCCATGTCGCGCCCCTTGATCGTGATCGTTCCCGCATCCGGCTCGATCACACCGGCAATCAAGCGCAGCAAAACGGTCTTGCCCGCACCCGACGGCCCGAAGAGCACCAGTGTTTCGCCGCGCCCCACCGACAGGCTGACCCCGTCGAGAACGACATCCTTTTTGAAAGCCTTGACTATATTCTCAAGCGCCAAAGTCATGGTCTATCCTTTCACCGCGCCAAGACTCAGGCCTTCGACAAGGTAGCGTTGTGCATAAAGGGCAAGGGCGAAAGTGGGTGCAATCGAAAGAATGATCCCCGCAGCGATCTGTCCATATTGCACGCCAGACGCCGTGATGAAGGCGAGCGCCCCAACCGTGACCGGCTGTTTGTCTGCGGAGGCCAGCACCAGAGCAAAGACAAAGTTGTTCCACGCAAAGATAAAGGCCAAGAGAGCTGCGGCAGCGATCCCCGGTCCGGCCAGTGGCAGGGCGATCTTTCTGAACGTCGTCCACCACCGATGTCCGGCGATACGGTAGGCATATTCAATGTCGGCTGGAATATCCTCGAAATAGCCGCGCACGATCCAAAGGATCAGCGGCAAGACGATCAGCTGGTACACCCAGATCAATCCGCCATAGGTATTGGCCAGGCCAAGCTGCTGAAAATAGATGGTCAACGGCAAAAGCACCAGCAAGGGCGGCGCAAATCGGAACGACAGCAGGGTAAAGGCAATATCCTCCGAGCCCCGGAATTTAAGGCGCGCAAAGGCATAGGCCGCGGGCACACCCAGCATCAGCCCTACGGCAACAGACGCTGTCGACAGGAACAGCGAGTTGAACAGGTTGCTCATGAACCTGATTTCGAGCGAACTGGTGTCCGTGACAAGCTGGCCGGTGATCAGCCCTCGATAGTTCTGTAAGGTAGGCTCAAAGAAGATCGAGGGTGGCACCTGAAGGATGGTCGCATTGGTCTGAAACGACATCAGCACGATCCAGAAAATCGGGAACATGAAGAACAGGATCACGAGGGTGATCGCGATGCCGCGCAGGACAGTCTCGATGGGAGAGATGGTGTTCATGACCGCGCCCCTATGCTTCGCCGCGCTGCCGCTCGCGCAGGCGCAGCCAGTTCTTGATGAAGATGTTCGACAGGAAATAGGTTATGGCCCACAGGATCATCATCAATGCCGCAGACCGGCCCACATTCGTCGATTGGAAGAAGTTTAGATAGGCTTCGACCTGGAACACGGTCAACGCATCGCCCGGACCGCCTTGGGTCATCGCATAGATGATGTCGAATTGCTGGATGCTTTCGATCATGCGGAACAGCACCGCGGTCAGCAGGAAGGGCGTCAGCATCGGCAGTGTGATGCGGTAGAATACGAACCAGCGCGGCACGCCATCCAAAGCAGCCGCCTCGAATGGCTGCTGCGGAAGGGACCGCAGACCGGCCAGCAATAGGATCATGATGAAGGGCGTGTAGACCCAGACGTCAACGATCACGACCGTGAGCATAGCGGTTTGCGGATCAGACGCCCAGTTGAAGTCCTCAAAGCCCAGGAGGCCCGCGAAATAGGAAAGGATGCCAAAGCCCGGGTTGGTCATCAGCTTCCACATCAAAGCCGCAAGCGCAGGTGCCGTCATCAGTGGCATCAAAAGCATGATCGACACGAAGTTGTTGAATTTTGTCCGCTTCTGCAAAAGAAGCGCGATCCCCAGCCCCAACAGCAATTCAATGCCCACCGTTGTAAAGGCGTAGGTCATCGAGACTTTCAGCGTGTTCCAGAAGGAATCGTCGCTGAGGAAATTCCAATAGTTTTCACCCCAATTCCACTTGCGCGCCCAAGGCTGCGACAGCCGATAGCGCTGCAGCGAATACAAGACCGCCGTAACGAAAGGGATCAGGATGCCGATACAAACCAGCAGCGCCGGAAGGCTCAGCACATAAGGCAGCATCCGCCGGCTTACCTTGAAGCGACGCTTGGGAAGGCCGCTGTGGGTCGCATCTGACATGGGATAACTCTCTTGGGTTCCTGAAACCGGACAACGCCGGGCGTTCAAGATTGACGGGCCTTGGGGATGGATAACGGGTGGCTGAGGGTGGGCCCGCCCACGCTGCTGAGAGGCAGGCGGGCCCGGTCGCTTGGGCGAACCTCTAGTGCAGACCGGCTTCTGCCAGCTGCCTGTTAACGGATTCCGCCAGCATATCGAGACCCTCATCGACCGGGATCTCGTTTGCCACCATCTTCTGCATCGCTTCCGCCCACTCGGTGGTCAGGTCAAAGAACAGCGGCTGTGGCGTGAACTTGATCGAGGCTCCGGGGGCCGAAGCATCGTGCATTTCAACGTAACCGGGATAGGATGCCGAAAGTTTGTTGCGGAACATCTCATCAGCCCAGACCGAAGAACGTGCAGGGTTTACCAAGTCCATTTCACGCGCGCCAAACAGATCATGCTCCGGGCCTGTGACCCACTGCATGAAGTACCATGTGGCGTCCTTGTTCTGCGAGAAGCGGGACATGGACATGGACCAAATCCAGATATTCGGCGTAGCTGCCGAAGCTTCCGGGTTTGCGGCAAACCCGCTGAAGGCAAGGTTGCCTGCTTCGGCATTGTCGCCACCGTTCATGAAGTAGCCAAGGATGTCGGCGTCGAACATCATGGCGGACTTGCCTGCACCGACGTCGGTGCCGACCTGATACCATGTGTGCGTTGACCAGTCAGGCGCACCACTGTCCTGGATCATCTTGACCCATTTTGCATGGTATTCCTTGGAGACAGCCGTGTTCATGGCCGCCGAGAGCATGCCGTCACTGCCAACGGTGAGGTCAGTTTGGCCGAAGTTGGCATAACCGGAAAGGAAACCCGGATGGATCGTTGCCCAGCTGCGCGAGCCCCGGACACCGATGCCGTATCCGCCGCCCATCACGGCTTTCGCCGCCGCGGCAGTATCCAGCAACTCGTCGATGTTCGTCGGCACTGACAGACCGTTGGCGTCGAAGATGCGCTTGTTGTAGGTCAGGTTGTTTTGCTCGTAGGCCATCGGGATGCACCACTGCTTGGCATCATCCGACCCAATTGCCGCTCCGGGTACACCGCTCCAGGCACAGGACTTGCGAACGCCCTCAAGTACGTCTTCCCAGTTGTAGTCCGGGTTTGTCTTGGTGTCGTCCATGATCCATTCGTTCAGATCCTCGACCCAGCCCGCAGGACCGTAAGTCCATGTCATGTAGGCACCGGTCATGAAGGCGTCGTATTCGCTGGACCCCGAGGACAGCGTTGCGGTCACCTTGTCGAAGTAAACATCCTCCGGGAACACGTCATATTCGACGTTCATACCGGTGAGTGCCTTGAAGTTTTCGAGGTTGGCGATCAATGCATCGGTGTACGGGTGCTGGTTGAGCAACAGACGCACAGTGGTGCCTTCATGTGCCTTCCAGTTGAACCCGTTCTGCGCCAGTGCCCGAGTGGCCGAAGCGTTGACCAAAACAGCCGCGACGGACGTCGAAAGACCCATTGCCCCGAGGCCACGAAGCAGTTCACGACGGCTAATCTTTCCAGCCGTGAAACTGTCTATCAGTTTGTTTTCCTTATCGTACATATGGTTTCCTCCCTTGGTTTCCATTCTTGTTAGTCTTTCAAGAGCGCACGGGCCGTGCGCTCGTCGGTGATGAGGCCACTCAAGCAGCCGTTCATCAAAACAGATCGGATCGCGCCGACCTTCTCCATGCCGCCGGCGATAGCGACAATTTCATTCCCATCGCGCCCATTCAGCCCCGCAGACATGGTGCGCTCGGTCAGTCTGGTCCGTATCGTCTGGCCAGCAGCATCGAAGAAATGACCAAGCAATTCGCCTACACCGCCTTTGGCCACGACGTCCTTGATCTCTTCCATCTCGAGCATTCCCGACGACACCAGTGACGCGCTGGGCTCGGTCGTGCCGATACTCACGATTTTCAGATCCGAATTGGCCGCCATTTCGAAAACCTTCGAAACACCCCGCTGGTTCAGCAACACTTCGCGGTCTTCGACCGAGTTGGCGAAGAATGGCACCGGCATCACATAGGCCGTCGCCCCGGTTTTTTCCGTCAGCCGGGCCATCACATCATGCGGCGTTGCCGAGTAATTCCGCGTCAGGCCACCAAGAAGCGAGACGAACTTCACATTCTTCCCGTCGCAGCGGCTCATCTGTTCGACCGAAGCCGCCAATGTTCGACCATGCCCGATCCCGATACAGGCACGGGATCCGTTGTCGATCTCACGCTTGATGAAAGACGCCCCGGCTTGACTAAGCGTACGCAGAGGCAGCCCCTCTTCGCCAAGATCCGGCGCGATTTCACATGTTTCCAGCCCGTACTTGGCCGCCATCGCGTTTTCCAGCTCGATGCATTCGGCAATGTCGCCCTCGATCGAGACCTTGACCAACCCGTCCTGCACCGCGCGTGCGATCAGCCGATGCGCCTTTACCGAAGGAACGCCAAGCCGCTTGGCAACGGCCGCTTGCGTCAAACCTCCGACGTAATGCAGCCATGCTGCCCGCACCGAAAGGCTTGCCTCCATCGCTGTCTTTTCGGGCGTGAGCGCCATGTTCCCCCCGTGTGTGGCGCCACGCGTTTCGGCTAGTCCCGCTTGGCGAATTTTTTTCCACTACCTGTAAAATTTTGCACTTTGCATCTGACCTGTCAACATTATCCCTAGCCGCGCCGCAGCAACTCAGCCAACCTGCGGACTTGCATCGCTTTCTCCATTCTTGAATCCGGAACGGCATGCGCGGCGCGCGCAGAATGCTGCGACCGCGAAACCTCTGGATTGCGAAAAAAAGGATTTGGATTCGGACTATCGAAGCCAGCAAACGCAAAACTGCAGGAAATCCGGCGCACACCGCACACGGGTAACGAACTGGGGAACGGCCTCAATCCAGCGTCAAACCGGAGCCCTGCTCAGCGGATAGTGCTCCGCTTGCGGGAAACAAACGTCATATGCGCACTGGTCTCATCCGACCTGCTGGAAATCGCGCAGGACGACGCCTGTATTGTTTGCCGTGCGTTGCCCGTTGTGCATGGACAGGCTGCCATTCACCAACACATGCGCGATGCCCGAGGCATAGCGACGGGGATGCCGCGCCGTGGCGTTGCTGGAAATGGCAGCAGGGTCAAATACACAGATGTCGGCATGATAGCCTTTTTTCAGCTTGCCCCTGCCCTTCAATCCCAGCCGGTCCGCCGGGATACCGGTGATCTTGGCGATGCCCTGTGCAAGGGTCAGAATGCCCCTGTCCCGGACGTAATGTTGCAGGAACCGGGCCGCCCAGCCATAGCCGCTGAGAGAGCCGATATGATCGCTCAGGATGCCGTCATTGGCGATGGCGACGGTGTCCGAGATCACGGCGCATTCCGACTGCTGCAGGCAAAGGTCGATATCCGTGTTCAGAAAGCTCTTTGAAGACCACATCGTGGCCATCATGTTCTCGCCCTCCTCGAGCAGGATATCGAGAACCGCGTCGTAAGGATCAACGCCGCGCATGCGGCCAATTTCGTCAAAGCTTGCGCCAACAAGGTCTTTGTTTTCCGTGGCGTTCAGCAGGATGATGTCTTTCCACTGCCGCGCTTTGACGATCAGCCACATCGGCTTGGGGTTTGCCTTGATCCGTTCGCGTGCCTCGGGATCGGCCAGCCGTTTCAGCACGTCGTCTATGCCACCCGCCTGCGCCCATTTCGGCAGGATCGCCGCCATCAGCGTATGGTTCCAGTCATGCGGGATCACGTCGAATGCGATGTCGCCATCATGGGTGCGCGCGATGTCAATCATCTCGAGTGTGTGTTCCATGGCGTGGCTGGGTGCGCCGAATTTCGGCTGGATGTGGCTGATCTGAAGCCGCGCGCCCGCTTGGCGCGCTGTGCTCATCGCCTCGGTGAACCCCAGATCATATTCGGTGTCGCGGTTGCGCACATGGGTGGCGTAGAGCCTGCCGTATTTCGCGGCCACTTCCACCATCGGGACAAGGTGGTCCGGGGCCGCCAGAATGCCGGGGAAATATTCAAGGCCCGATGAAAAGCCCCCTGCCCCTTCCTCCATGCATTGATCAACAAGCTTGGCCATCTTCGCCACATCGTCGGGTTCCCCGGCGTGCAGTTCACCACCCAGAATAGCCCGGTGGATGGTGCCATGGCCGACAAAGGCCACCACGTTCACGCCAAGATCGGTGTCATCCAGAACGTCGAGATACTCACCAAATCCCAGCCATTTGCGATGCTTGGCCTTTTCCGTAAACCAAGGCGAGACCTGTCGGATGGCATCATGCGAACAGACCGGCGCACAGGATATGCCGCATTGGCCAATCACCTCGGTTGTCACACCCTGATGCACCTGACTTTCGGCCCGACCATCGGCGATCAGGGTAAAGTCCGAGTGCGTGTGCATGTCGATGAACCCCGGAGAGACGGCAAGGCCGGAGACGTCGATCACCTTGGTCCCGGTGTCGTCGTTGATCTCTCCGACCTCGACGATCATGCCGTCCTTGATGCCGACATCCGTGACTTTGCCCGCCGCCCCGGTGCCGTCAAACACCTCGCCACCTTTCAGGATCAGATCGAACATCGGGCTACCTCACGGATGCGGGTCCATAAACCCAATTGGGCAGGAACAGGGTTAATTCCGGGAACAGGATCAGGATGATCAAGCCAACGATATAGGCCCCGATGAACGGCAGCACCGCGACCGAGATCCGTTCGAGGGAAATTTTCGAGATGCGCGATGCGATGGTCAGGTTTGCGCCCAAAGGCGGTGTCAGAAAGCCGATCTCGCAGGTGATCACGGTGAAGATGCCAAATAGCACAGGGTCGATGCCCAGCGACACCACCAGCGGCAGGAACACGGCTGTGAAAAGCACGATCTGCGCGAGGCTTTCCATGAAAGTGCCAATGAAGATGTAGAAAATACCGATCAGTATCAGGACAAGGAACGGGCTTGTGGTGATCGACGTGATGCCGGCCTGCACGGCGGCGGGCACATCGTAGAAAGCGGTCAACTGGCCAAAGGCAAGCGTTGGGGTCAGAAGGATCAGGATGCCTGTCAGCAAAGCGGTGAAGCGCAACGCCTCAAGCACTTTGCGCAGGGTCAGTTCGCGGTAGATAAACAGGCCGACGAACAGAGCGTAGAACACGGCGACGCCAGCCGCTTCGGTTGGGGTGAAGATGCCACCATAGATGCCGCCCAGGATCAGCACTGGCGCGCCGATGGACCATTTGCCCTCCCACGCGGCTTTGAGAAACGGGCCCCATGTGAACGGATCACCACCGCCGCCATATCCGCGCCGACGGGCGATGAGGTAGGTGGTCATCATCAGAAGCGTCGTCACGATGAAGCCGGGGATGATCCCCGCCAGAAACAGGCGCGGGATCGAGGTTTCCGAGACCAGACCATAGATGATCATCAGGTTCGATGGCGGGATCAGGCTGCCCAGCGCGCCCGCGCTTGCCGTGATGGCAGCGGCGAAGGGCACGTCATAGCCCTCTTTCTTCATCGCTGGGACCGTGGCCGATCCGATCGCAGCCGTCGTCGCCGGGCCAGACCCGGACAACGCGCCAAAAAGCATGCAGGCGAACACCGTCACCAGCCCCATCGACCCGCGATACGCCCCCACCAGCTTGGTGGCGATGCCGATCATGCGGGTTGCCATACCGCCGGTTTCCATCAAACGCCCGGCCAGCACGAACAATGGAATGGTCAGCAGCGGAAACGGCGTGAGGCTGTTATACCCTGTCTGCGCCAAGAGCGTGTATGGGATGTCGATCAGGAACAGCGCCAAGGCTGTAGTAAGCCCAACGGCGGCAAACAACGGCACACCGATCAGCGTCAGAACGACAAACGCGATGGCGAGGATAGTCAGCTCGTTCAAAACAAATGCTCCTCGTCCGGAGCATCGCCATCTTCAACCAGCATTCCGGGCAGCCCATGCGCCCCGTCGCGATACCACAATACATACGTCTGGATCAGCCGGGCCAGCATCAGGCTGTAGCCGATCACCAGAATGGTCTGCGGGTAGAACTCGTTGATCCCGAGGCTCGGGCTGCGCGAAGGGAATTTCCAAAGGACGGTGAGGTACTCCCAACTGACCCGGATCATGATGATGCTGAAGGCGGCCCAGGCTAGGTCTGCCATATAGATCGTATAGCGGCCCATGCGCGTGGGCAGAGCTTGAACCGCGACCAGAATACGAATGTGGAACCGTTCGCGGACGCACAGTGACGCGCCCAGATAAACCGCCCAGACCATGCAGATCGCGGCGGTTTCTTCGGTCCAGTGCAGGGCCACTTCGAACACGTAGCGCGCCAGAACCTGCGAGATCACCGCCACCGCGATGACGGCCAGCGCAATGCAGCACAACGCCTCTTCAAAGTGTTTTTCGAGCCATCGCAGAACGGCCATGACCTGCCCCCAGTCGGTATTGGGCGAGAGCATGTTTCGGCTCTCGCCTTTGGTGCTTATTGCGCTGCGGCGTTGATCATGTTGACGAGAGCGACAAACTCTTCCCCACGCTCGGCTGCGACGGCTTGCTGAACCTTTTGGGCAGCCGCGATAAAGTCTGCCCGATCCGGGTCAGTGCGGGTCATGCCGCCTTCAGTGGCAAGCCACTGGCGGACTTCTTCGGTTTCGGTGCGCACCTCTTCGCTGAACTTGTTTCCTGCATCAATGGCAGCGCGCATGATTTGTTCGCGCTGTTCATCGCTCAGACGGTCCATGAAGCTCGACGACGCAAAGAGCGGTGCCATCGATACGAAATGCTCAAGAATGACGAGGTTCGGCATGAATTCGTAAAAGCTCATGTCGCGAATGAAGGATGTGCCATTGTCACCGCCATCCACCGTGCCGGTCTGCAACGCGGTTGGGGTTTCGGACCACGCAAGCGGCACAGGAATCGCACCGAACGCCTCGAATGTCTGGAGCATCACGGCATTGTTCGGTGTGCGGATTTTCAAACCCTGCATATCCGCCATCGTGTTCACCGGGCGGACCGAGTTGTAGAAATCACGGTAGAGCGCCGGACCAAAGCTCAGAAGGTGCACACCGGTGTCTTCCAAAAGCTGCGATTTGATGAAATCGCCCACTTCCCCATCCACCACGCGAGCGAGGTGATCGGTGTTCTGGAAGATATAGGGCAGCACGGTCACATCCATCAGCGGCCAGTGCGGCGAGACGTTGTTGGCGGTGATGAAGAAGCCGTCCACCGTGCCCAACTGCATGGCGCGGAAGCCTTCGTCTTCGGTTGCGACCTGATTGCAGCAGCGCAAGCGGACATCAACCGCGCCGTTGGTGTATTGCTCGGCCAGTTCCTCGAAGATCGCGCCAAAGCGGCCATAGAGCGAATCTTCAGGGGCGCCGAAGCCCACGTTCATCGTGATGTCCTGCGCCGAAACCGCCGCGGTCGACATTGCCAGCGCCACGACCGCGCCCAGTGTTCTTGTGTGAAGTCCCATGTTCATTCTCCTTGTTGTCCAACTGGTTTTTTCTCTCAACTTGGCATGGCGATCTGAATCTGCCTAGGCCGAATTGCAAAAAGCCGGGTCCTTTCATCGCACTGCAAGGCGCTTTGCCGACAGGGATTGCCCCGGCCTTGTGGCGCAAAACGATTTGCGCGCCGTGGTTTCTGCGTTACGCCTTGGGCAGCAAACGCGAGAGGTTCCATGTCTGACATCACTGTTTTTCAAGCAAAAACGATCCTGACCATGGACCCCACAATGCCCAGCGCCACCCATGTCGCGGTGCGCGATGGGCGCATTCTGGCCATCGGCGATGCGACCTGCGCCGACCAATGGGGAGCTGTGACACAGGACTCGTCACTTTGCGATGCAGTGCTGATGCCGGGCTTTGTGGAAGGCCACGCACATATGATGGCGGGCGCGATCTGGGAGTTTGCCTATACCGGTTATCACGACCGGATCGACCCCGAAGGTCGCCTTTGGACAGGGTTGTCCTCGCTTGAGGATGTCGTTGCGCGTCTGTCCGAGATCGAAGCCACGCTCACTCCGGGTGCACCGCTGATCGGTTGGGGGTTCGACCCGATCTTTCTGCGGGATGAACGCCTCAGCCGCGCCCATCTTGACAGGGTCTCGACCGAACGGCCCATCGCCATCCTGTTTTCGAACTTCCACTTGATGTGCGTGAATTCCGCCGCGCTTGACTTGGTTGGCTATTCCGAGGCGACCAACGTGGAAGGCGTTGTCAAAGGCCGCGATGGCGCGCCAACTGGCGAGTTGCAGGAAATGGCCGCGATGTTCCCGATCATGCGGCGGTTGGGGATCGACTTTCGTGCCTTGTCACAAAAGCAAAGCGCAATCCGGTCCTATGCACAGGTGGCCACTCGGGCGGGTGTCACGACGGTGACTGACCTGTTTTCTCAGCTTGAGGACGAAGACCTCGACGTAATGTTTTCCGTCACCGGCGAGACCGATTTTCCATTGCGCATCGTGCCCGCGCTTGCGGCCAGCGGTGATCCTGCAACCCTCGCAACACGCGCCTTGGGACTGAAGGCGAAATCCACCAACAAAGTCCGTCTTGGCGCGGTCAAGCTGATGACCGACGGCTCGATCCAGGGATGGACCGCGCGGGTCAAATGGCCCGGTTATGTTGGTGGACAACCAAATGGCATCTGGAACATGGCCCCTGAGCAGATCTATGCGACCTGTGCCGCGCTCCATGCCGCCGGGGTGCAGATGCACATCCATGTCAATGGGGATGAGGCGTCCGAAGTGGTGATTGACGCCTTGGCCGCCGCAATGCGCCAAGCGTCTTGGCCCGACCACGGGCATGTGCTCCAACACGGGCAGATGATGGATGGTGCGCAATTCCAGCGCTGTGCCGACCTCGGCATTTCGGTCAATCTCTTCGCCAACCATCTTTGGTACTTCGGCGATCAGCACGTCGCATTGACCATTGGCAGAGATCGGGCAAACCGCATGGATGCCGTGCGCTCCGCTTTGGATGCGGGTCTGACGGTCGGTATACATTCGGACGCGCCCGTCACCCCACTGGGCCCGCTGTTCACCGCATGGTGCGCCGTCAACCGTCAGACGATGACCGGCAAAGTGCTGGGTGCATCGCAGCGTATCTCGGTACCAGAGGCGCTTTATGCCATCACGATGGGCGCGGCAAAAACCCTGAAACTGGACGGCGAGATCGGCTCGATCTCTGTCGGAAAACGTGCCGATTTTGCCATTCTTGGGTCGAACCCGCTTGAGGTAGACCCCACCACTCTGAAAGACATCCCCGTACTTGGAACGGTTTTTGGCGGTCGGGCGACACTGGTATGACCCCGCTGCCGATGACCGTGATTTCAGGCTACCTTGGCGCCGGAAAAACCACGTTCATCAATCAGTTGCTGGCCGCAGATCATGGATTGAAGCTGATGATCCTCGTCAATGATTTCGGTGCCATCAACATCGACGCAGCATTGCTAGCCTCGAAAGACGAAGACACCATCGCCCTGACCAATGGCTGCGTGTGCTGCACCATGGGATCGGACCTGTTTCTTGCGCTCGGCGACGCGCTGGACCGCCACCCGCGCCCCGACCATCTCATCGTCGAAGCCAGTGGCGTTGCAGACCCCGCACGCATCGCCAACGCGGCCCGCGCTGAGCCCGACATGCGCTACGCCGGGATCGTGACGCTGGTCGATGGCGAGGCTTTCGACGGCTTGTCCAACGATCCCCTGATCGGCCCGCAGGTGCGCAACCAAGTCTCTCGGGCGGATCTTGTGGTCATCACAAAACAGGTGCCGCACGCATTAGAGGCAGGTTTGGCCGAACTCACACATGCGCCGATTCTGCGAGACCCGAACAGCGCTGCCGTCTTGAACCTTGTGTTGTCAGACCCGGCACCGGCGACTTTGACCGACAGCGTCACCCAGCATCCCGACTACACGGCATGGGTCAGCCAAGAGGTCACTGGCATAGACAAGGCAGCATTGCACAAAGCACTGACCCACCGACCATCCGGCCTTTTCCGTGTGAAAGGCACAATTGTCGACAGCGCTGGCGACGCGTGGGTCGTGCAAGTCGTCGGTCAGAACATCGACATCACCCGGACCACTGCCTCGGATTTGCCCACGCTTGTCGGCATCGGTCCTCGCAGTCGCGTTGACCTGACTGAGGTCGAGGCCTGGTGGTCTTCGGTGAGGACCCTTGAGACCTGAAGCGCGAACCGATCTGGTGGTTGACGCGACAATTACCCAAGCGGCAAACGTCAGACAGCTCTGGGCTGAAGGTCGTCGCCCAAGGCACTGATAGCGGGGCGAATTTCCGAAAAATCCGCCCCGATCCCGGCTGTTGCCCCCGGTTCAGGCCAACAAGATATCGGCCATGCGTTCCCCGATCACCACTGTTGATGCCATCGTGTTGCCAGTCGCGACTCTGGGCATGACCGAGGCATCGGCGATGGAAAGCCCCTCGATCCCGTGAACCGCCAATCGGCCATCCACAACCGACATCTCGTCGCGGCCCATCTTGCAGGTGCAGCTTTGGTGGAAATAGGTGCCCGCGGCGTTGCGTGCGAATTCTCGCAACTCCGCTCCCGAGATCGGTCCGGGCATCACTTCGCGCTTGACGAATTCCGACAATGCAGCGGAATTGCCGATCTCGCGGCACAGCTCGATGCAGCTTTCGAGTGCCACCAAATCCGCTTCTTCGCGCAGGAATGCACCATCAATGGCAACCGCATCACCAACATCAGCACCGGTCAGCCTGACCTCTCCGCGCGAAACCGGGCGCACGATGCCGGGTGCGATGGTCCAGGTCCCCGCAGGGATATCGTAGGTGGAGCCATGCACCTCGGAGGCGTAGGGCACCTCGATCTGGAAGGGTTGCAGATCCGGGGTGTCCAGCGCGCTGTCGGATTTCCAGAAGAACGTCGCCTCGGCGGCCGAATTCTGCGGCGGCAGCGGTGTGACATATTCCCAGACGCAGCCTGCCGCCAGGATGTGATCCTGGAAGTTCTGTCCAACACCGGGCAGGTCATGACGCACCTCGACCCCATGTTCACGCAGATGCTCCGCCGGGCCGACACCCGATTGCATCAGGATCTTCGGAGAGTTGATTGCGCCCGCCGAAAGAATGACCCGGCTGTCCGCCATGACGCTGTGAACCTCACCATCCTTCTCGAAGGTCACCCCCGTGACGCGCGTCCCGTCCATCGTCAGGCGATGCACCAGTGCGCCGGTCAAAAGGGTGATATTGGGCCGCGCCAGCGTTTCCCACAGGTAGTCCGACGGAATGTTACGGCGCATCCCATCCTTGATCCGTACATTGGCCAGTGCCGCGCCGCCCTCGCCTTCCATCATTTCGCCGTTCATATCGGCATAGGCCGGGATGCCGACACTTTCACAGGCCTGCAAGAATGCGGGCGCGATCGGGTTGGGGTTCTGCACTTCCTGAACGAAGAGCCGCCCGCCGCTGCCCCGGCGCGCTGCATCTGCAGGACCCTGCCAATCCTCGATCCGCTTGTAGATCTCGAGTACATTGGCGTAATTCCAGTTCTCGTCGCCGGTCTCGTCCGCCCAGAAGTCGAAGTCATTCTTGTGACCACGTGCCCAGATCATCACGTTGATCGAGGAACCGCCACCCACGACCTTGCCCATCGGCAGGATCAGAGAACGACCATTGACCGCATCCGAGGGCTCGGCGCTGTAATTCCAGTCCCGCTCGGAGCGGATGTTGGTGCCCCACATGAGCGGGTTGAGAACTGCGTCAAGCTGGTCGGTGCCGCCCGCCTCGAGGACAAGAACGCGCGCATCGCTTTCAGCGGCCAGCCGCCCTGCGACCACTGCCCCACCTGAGCCCGAGCCGATTACGATGTAATCATAGGATCCCGCCAAAGCGCGCGCATTGTAGCGTTGGGTGATCGCCGCATCGCCCAACGTTTGGGCCCAGGCCTGCGCGCTGCCAAGTGTCGCCCCCGCCGCGACGGCCATCTGGATAAAGGCCCTTCGCCCGATCCTTCCATGGACTAGCCCCGCTTGCAGGGCCATCAATCTGTCGCCCTGTTCGAGAGCCTTGGAAAACAATTTCATCGCGCACTCCTCCCCGAGTGATTTTGTGAACTCGAGGGATTCAGGCAGGACGCGCTGCCAATATGTGCAAAATAATGCTTAACCCAAATCAAGGCCTGTTTGAGGCTGCACTCTTATTTTACCGCAATAGCACGGATTAAATCCATGCACGCCGTACCTTCCCCCGGCCAACTCAGCATGACCCAAGTATCGATTCGGCACAATAATGCATAATTTTGGATTAACCTGCCCTCGGCAGTCCGAGCGCCAGCGCGGTCTCCTGTTCCACGCCGATGCTTATCGTGAAGAGTCCACTTCCGTTTCATCGTCGGGCAAGGTTCCGCATGGCGGTGCCGGCAAGCCGGACACCTGGCGCGCCCAGCGGATGGCAAAGTGCACAGGGGCCGCCGTTGGTTTTCATGGGCCCGGCGTCGTCAGGCAGACCCAAGAGCCGAGTGACCGAAAGGGTCTGAGCGGCCCATGCGCATTACCGGACGATGGCGGCAACACCCCAACGACAGCGCCTTGAATGACCTTGCGCCTGCACGTCGCTAACGGCCACATCAAACACTCCCGACCGAGCATTCCAGCCCTTGATCGACGCCGGGCGACCCAAGTCGCACATGAGCCACCCCGTCGGAGCAAACATCGGCATACTGTCTGACTGCCGCTCCGCGCTTTCGTCCCAGCTGCACCCTATTGCGATTGATCAACGGTCATGATGCCAGTTGCTCGAAGAGGCGGGCCACGGCTTCTGCACCGGGGTCTACGTGACCTTGAAGTTGATCGGCGTTGATGTAGGACGCACGCCCCGCTTTGGCCCGCGTGATTGTCGCGGTATGGTCCGCGCCTTTTCGTGCAGCCGTCGCGGCTTTGGCAAGGTCGCTTGCATCCAGTTCGTCCAGCGCCGGTTTCAGTGCGTCTACCATCGTGCGGTCGCCCAGTTGCGCGCCGCCGATCCGTTGCATCCGATCCAGACCTTCTTTCAGCGCTGCAACCATGCTGAGTCCGCTGGACGCTGCATCACCTGCCGCAGTGAAGAAGATCGCCAGAAGAACGCCGGACGACCCGCCCATCGTCTGTGTCAGTTCCTGACCGATTGCCCGGAAAAGCTGGGTATGATCGGCCAAGGGCAACCGGTCGAGTGCGCCAATCAAGGCGCGCGCGGCGCCTGCCAGCGTAGAGCCCGTGTCGCCATCCCCGGATTTCGCGTCCAGCGCATTCAGGTCTGCCTCGGCAGCGATCAGGATCTGGCAGCAGCGCGTCAGGAAGTCGGCCGTGGCCTTGTGCTGGGACGGGATCGGCTGGATCGGACGCAAACCGTCGGGAAGTTCAACGGTACGTACGGGTTTGATCGCTTTGCAACCCGGCCAAGCCGAGGGAGCGCAGGGTGCGCTGAGCCAGGCATGATCTTCGGCCTTTAGCGGAAAGACCGATACGGAGAAGCCGCGCATGTCCAGCGATGTCATCATCGCTGCCGGACCGACAATCAGCTTGAGGTTCTTTCCGATGGAGGATTTCACCAAGTCATTGGCAAGGATGGACATTTCCAATTCAGAGGCCCCGCCAAGATTGTTCAACAGGACGACATGGGGAACAGGATCCATCACCGCGGCCAATTTGGCCGTCACAGCCGCCATCGCCTGTTCGGCATTGTGATAGTCGACCTGAAGCACGCCTGCTTCGCCATGAATGCCAAGGCCAAGCTCGGCTTTGCCTGCACCAATGCGCTGTTCTTTCGGTGAGCCGGGCACCGTGCAGGTGTCCAGCGACATACCGATTGATTTCGTGCCCTTGATCACGCGTTCGGCCACGGTCGTGATATCGTCGAGCGACGCGCCGCTTTCGGCCATGGCACCGGCGATCTTGTGAACGAACAGCGTTCCCGCAACGCCACGCGGCTGTGGCAGGTCGGGAAGCGCGATGTCATCATCGACGATCACCATGTTGACCTTCAGGCCGAAAGCGCGCGCGCGTTCCGCAGCCAGCCCGAAATTCAGCCGGTCTCCGGTGTAGTTCTTGACGATCAGCAAGCAACCTGCCGGGCCGGTGACGGAGAGGATGCCCGCCAGCACTGCATCGACAGAAGGCGATGCGAAGACATCGCCGCAGACCGCGGCTGTCAACATGCCCTCGCCTACGAAACCGGCATGGGCTGGTTCGTGGCCGGACCCGCCACCCGAGACCAACGCGACTTTGGACTTGTCCCAATCCGCACGCAGCACAACCCGAATATGCGGATAGCCGTCCAGCCGGGCAAGATCGCCGCCTGAAGACTGGAGCAGGCCGTCAATGGCCTCTATGACCGTGGTTTCCTTGTTATTGATGAATTGGGCCATGATATCCTCCCTCAGGCCAGTCGCCCGCCGATGGCGTCGAAGTAGAATGGATTATTGGGGCGAATTTTGACGATATCGCCCGATTTCAGGGTCGTATGGGCTTCAGTGACTGTCACGATTTCATGTGACTTGAAGCTCAGATGAAGGCGGGTCTGGTCGCCCAGATGTTCGACACGGGCAACGATGCTATCCTCCCCCTCGCCTTGCACGATCTGCTCGGGACGCAGGCCGATGCTTTTCGCCTTTGCCGGAGCACCGGCAAACACGTCTGCCGGCAGCACATTGATGCGCGGCTGGCCAAGACGGCTGGCCGCATAGATGCTGACCGGGTCTTCGTAGATCTGGCGCGGCGTGCCGAACTGCACCAGTCGGCCCTTGTCCAGAACGCCCACGTGGGTCGCCATGGTCATGGCTTCGATCTGGTCGTGTGTGACGTAAAGCAGCGTTGCGCCGCGATCCGCCTGGATCGACTTCAGCTCGATCCGAAGATCCGCCCGCAATTTGGCATCCAGCGAACTCAGCGGCTCATCCATCAGATAAACCGCCGGGTTGCGCACCAAGGCCCGGCCAATCGACACGCGCTGCATCTCACCGCCCGACAGGGCGGTCGCCTTGTTCTCTAGCTTGTGAGAGATTTGCAGGACTTCCGCGATCTCGCCGACCTTGCGATCAATCTCGGCCTGAGGGGTCTTCAGGATCGGAGATCTCAGCGGAAATTCGAGGTTCTGCCGGACAGTCAAGTGCGGATAAAGCGAATACTGCTGGAACACCATCGCCACGTCACGCTGAGCGGGTGACAACCCGGCCATGTCGCGCCCACCGATGCTCACCTGCCCACGGTCGGGTTTGTCCAACCCGGACACCATGCGCAACGTCGTTGTTTTTCCCGCCCCGGTCGGACCCAGCAGAACAACAAAAGAGCCATCGGGCACCGTCATCGATACATCTTCGAGGGCGACATTCGTGCCAAAGGACTTGGTGACGCCTGTCAGGGTTACCTCAGCCATGGATCAGCACTCCTTCATTGGCGCGGGACCGCAGGGCGCGCCCCTGCGCGTTCTCGAACAGAGTGACGGTACGGGCATCGAACGACAGCCCCGTGGTCTGGCCTTCGGTGATCTTGTCAGAGCTGGCCACCCGCGCCTTGAGTACACCGTTCGGGGTGTCGAGCGTCACGATCTGCGTGGTTCCAAGGTATTCGGTTGCCACGATCCGCCCTCTGTAGCTGGCATTATCGTCCAGCTTTATGTGCTCCGGCCGCACGCCAAGCGACAAAGCTCCTTCGGCACCGTCGATGCTAGGGGGATCTTGACCGCGACATCCCCCAGATACACCTCGTCCTGTCCTGCGCCTATCCTTCCATTGAAATCGAGGAAGTTCATCGGCGGCGACCCTATGAACTGCGCCACGAATTTGGTGGCAGGCCAGTCGTAGATGTCCTGTGGGACGCCAAATTGCTCGACGACGCCATGGTTCATAACGACGATCTTGTCGCCCATCTGCATGGCCTCAAGCTGATCATGGGTCACGTAGACGGTCGTGGCCCCCATCCGGTCATGCAGGGCGCGGAGCTCTTCGGACATGTGCTCACGAAACTCGGCATCAAGCGCACCAAGCGGTTCGTCCATGAAGAACGCCTTGGGATCACGTACGATCGCCCGGCCCAGCGCAACACGCTGACGGTCGCCACCGGACAGACCGCCTACGGGCCGGTCAAGAATATCGGTGATGCCAAGTATCTCGGCGACCTCACCCACCTTTGCTTTGATCTGCGCGCGCGGCATGCCCTGGCTCTTGAGCGGATAGCTGATGTTGCCGCGCACGTTCATGTGCGGGTACAGCGCGAACATTTGAAAGACGAAGGCGATGTCACGCTGACTTGCCGGTTTCTGGCCGACCTCTTCGCCATCGATGTAGATCTGGCCGCTGGTCGGAAGCTCGAGTCCCGCCATCATCCGCAATGTCGTGGTCTTGCCGCAGCCCGATGGCCCCAGAAGCATGAAGAATTCGCCATCCTCGATGGTAAAGGTCGATGATTGCACCGCTGTGAACGCCCCGAATTCCTTGCGCACGTTCTCAATTCTGATTTGTGCCATGGGTTACTCCGGGAAGTGGCTGACGATGATGAACATCACCGTGCCGATAAGGGTGATCAGGAAAGACCAGCTGTAGAGCGTGATCGCAAAGGGCTGCATTAGCATGACAACCCCGAGCGCAATCAGAATCGACGCCAGCATTTCCCACGGGCCACGGCGGAACCGCAGCAGTCCTGAGATGAAGTTGCTCATTTTCGCACCGCTCCGAAGGTGATCCCGCGCAGCAGGTGCTTGCGCAGCAGGATGGTGAAGACCATGACCGGCACGAGGAAGATCGTGGCACCGGCGGCGACGGCGGGCCAGTCCTTGCCCGAAGTGCCGATGATCGTTGGGATGAACGGCGGCGCGGTCTGTGCGGTGCCGGAGGTCAGCAGCACGGCAAAGGCATATTCGTTCCACGCGAAGATCAGGCAGAAGATCGCGGTGGACGCGATGCCCGTGGCCGCTTGCGGCAGCACCACCTTGTAGAAAGCCTGAAAGCGTGTGTAGCCGTCGATAAGCGCCGCTTCTTCGTATTCCACGGGAATTTCGTCGATGAATCCCTTGAGCAGCCAGACCGACAGCGACAGGTTCACCGCCGTGTAGAGCAGGATCATCCCAAGGTGCGTATCGCTCAGGCCCAGTTGTCGGAACATCAGAAAGATCGGGATCGCAACCGCGATTGGTGGCATCATCCGCGTCGACAGGATGAAGAACAGCAGATCGTCCTTAAGCGGCACGCGGAACCGGCTGAACGCATAGGCCGCAGCAGTGCCCAAAAGCATGCACAGCGCAGTTGAACCGAACCCAATGATGACCGAGTTCATGAACCGTTCGCCATAGCGCGACGGGCCGGTGATGACGGTGCCTTGATCGCGGGCGATCTGGTCGTACCATGTCTGCGGCTCGCCCGCTGCGTCGAGCATGTCCTGTGTGGCGCGGGTGCGGTCGGTGAAGAGGTTGACGTAGCCTTCAAGCGTCGGCTCGAATACCACTTTCGGCGGATAGGCAATGGAATCCGGGCCGGATTTGAAGCCGGTGGCAATGATCCACAAAAGCGGTGCGATGGTGATCAGCGCGTAGCCGATGACGAGGATGCCAGCGAACCACTTGGTCCCGTTGCTGGGTTCTGTGACGGAAAAGCTCATCTTTCTTTCACCTTGTTCAGCGCTTTGACGTAGATCGAGGCGAGGCCAAAGACGGTGACAAACAGGATTACCGCGTAGGCCGAGGAATAGCCCGTGCGCCATTTCTCAAACGCTTCCCGCTTGAGGTCGATCGAGGTCAGGGTCGTGGTGTTGCCTGGACCTCCACCTGTGAGCTGCACGACAAGGTCAAACATCTTGAAATTCTCGATCCCCCGGAAAAGAACGGCGAGCATCAGGAAGGGCAGTACCATCGGAACGGTGATGGTCCAGAATTGGCGCCATTTGCTGGCGCGGTCACATTCCGCTGCTTCGTAGATGCTGTCCGGGATCGACCTGAGGCCGGCAAGACAGATCAGCATCACAAATGGCGTCCACATCCACGTGTCGGCGATGATAATCGCCCACGGTGCAAGATGTACGTCGCCAATCATCGAAAAGCTTGCAGGATCGGCACCAGTGACAAAGGCAACGACGTAGTTGAACAATCCGATCTGCGGCTGGTAGAGAAACGTCCAGAAATTCCCCACCACGGCGGGCGAGAGCATCATCGGAAAGACGATGATCGTCGTCCAGAGGTCGTTGCCCCGAAACTTCTTGTTGATCAGGAAGGCCAGCGCGAACCCGATCAGCACCTGCAGGACAATCGTCCAGATCAGGAAATGCGCGGTGGCTTGCATCGTCGCCCAGATATCCGGGTCCGACAGGATGCGTTCGTAATTCTGCAGACCGACCCATTCCACCTCACGGTTCGGACGGTTCACCCGGTAATCGGTAAAGCTCAGCCGGATCGTCCAGATCAGCGGAAAGATGTTGACCGCCAGCAACAGGAAGATCGTGGGTGCCACGAAGATCCAGGCGATTGTGCGATCCGACAGGCCACGGATGCGTCGCGCCATGGACTCGGGCGTTGCCTGTGCGACCTTATGGATGGGTGTGTCAGTCATTGTTCTGCCCCAACACGCGAAGTCGTGCACCCCGCGCCAAAGTTATGGTTAAACGGCCCTTGGCGACTGGAAAAGTCGCCAAGGGCGTTCGGGACGTCACGCGCCCCTGGAGGGAGAAGCGTCAGAGCTTGCCTTCGTCCTCGAAGACTTCGATCCAATCACGAACCAAGCCATCCAGAGCGTCCTGAGCGGTGCCCTCGCCTGCAATGACATAGTTGTGGATACGTTCCTGCATCGGCAGCAGAAGATCGGCATAGGCCGGTTCCGCCCAAAAGTCCTTCACGATGGCCATGCTGTCGAGGAAGGTCTGTGCGTAAGGCTGGCTGCTGGCAAAACCGGGGTCTTCGACCACAGCACGCAGGGCCGAATAGCCGCCCAGTTCCCACCAACGGGCCTGGATTTCCGGCTGCGCAAACCACTGGATATATTCCAGCGCCGCATCCTGCTTGTCGGAATAGGCAACGACCGAAATCCCCTGACCGCCAAGCTGAGCGAACTGGCCTGCGGGGCCTGCGGGGTTCGGGAAATACCCGGACTTGCCGCCACCGACGTTCGGGTCAGCCTCGACGCCCGGCCAGATAAACGCAAAGTTCATCTGCAACGCGACCTGGCCAGACCGATAGGCGTCGATATTTTCGCCCATGTACCAGTTGGACGATCCCGGAGGTGTCGCGGTGTCATAGAGTTCCTTGTAGAACTCGAGGCCTGCAACCGCGCCTGCCGAGTTTACGAAACCTTCCAGATCGTAAGGCTTTTCGGGGTTTTCATAAAGGAAACCATAGTTGTAGAGGGCGTTGGTCACGCCCATCGTGATCCCTTCGGACCCCCGCTCGGTGTAGATTGCGGCGCCATAAACGGTGGTGCCGTCGATGTCGCGGCCTTGGAAGAACTGGGCGATGTCCTTCAGTTCTTCCAGCGTGGTCGGAACGCCAAGGTCACGCCCGTACTTGTCTTTGAATTCCGCTGCGATTTCAGGACGTTCAAACCAATCCTTGCGGTAGGTCCAACCAACCACGTCGCCGAAGGCGGGCAGCGCCCAATAGTTCGGCGTGTTCTTGGGCCATTCGGAATACCCGGTGACGGTTGCGGGAATGAAATCGGCCATGTCGATGCCATTGGCGTCGAAGAAGTCATTCAGCTTCACGTAGTGACCGTTCTCAGCACCCGCCCCGATCCACTGGCTGTCACCGATCATCAGGTCGCAGAGCTTGCCGCCCGAGTTCAGTTCGTTCAGCATCCGGTCTGCGAAATTCGGCCATGGCACGAATTCAAAGCTCATATTGTGACCTGACTGCGCTTCGAAGTCTTTCGACAGCTCGACCAGTGCATTCGCCGGGTCCCACGCCGCCCAACACAGCGTCAGGTCTTCTGCCGCAGCCGAGGTTGCAGCCCCGCCCGCGATCAATGCCGAAACGGCAGCCGTCATCAAGTGTTTGGTATTCATTTAGATAGCCTCCCAGTTACGCTGCCGCAGCCCTCCTGCCGCGACTCGACTGATCACTAGGCTTAAATGAGGTACGCACCTCAAATCAATACGTTTCTGAGGTGCGCACCTCATTTAGGGCTTGTCCACACTCTGCAAGTCTGCAACAAACCTTAAGAAAACAACGGAAATATCGAGAAATCGGCCTCATGCGTCCGACCACAAAAGACCTTGCGAAAGCTGCTGGCGTGAGCCTGGCAACAGTCGATCGCGTGTTGAACGGCCGCTCTGGCGTCCGCAAGAAAACCATTGCCACCGTCAATGACGCGATCAAGAGAATCGGCTTTGAACGCAACCAGATCGCGGCCACTTTGGCGCGGCAGCGGGCCTATCGCTTTGCCTTTGCCGTGCCCCGGTCCGGCGGTGAATTTCTTGACGAAATCATCGAGCGCATCCGCGAGTTTGACCGGGTGGGCCGGGCCGAGATGATCGAGACCGAGGTGATCCGCATTGATGATCGCGATCCACACGAAGCCGCCCGCACCCTTGGTCGTCTGTCACCAGACAAAATCGACGGGATTGCGATCATGGCGCCCGAGACGCCTCAAATCCGTGACGCGCTTCACCGGATGCGCGAGCGCGGGATCGAGACGATTCCCTTCGTTGCCAACCAGCAGGAAGACGGCTTTGTCGGCATTGACAACCGCGCCGCCGGGGCGACGGCTGGCCGCCTGATGGGACGGTTCCTTGGACAAAGGCAGGGCACTATCATCGCCCTGACCGAGACCACCCAATCCCGCGACAGCCTTGAACGGCGGCTTGGCTTTGATGGAGTCATCAACAGCGATTATTCCAATCTGCGCGTCCTCCCTACCCTTGAAACGCACGGGGATCCGGGACGCACCCGACATGTATTGCGCAACGCTTTGGACGCACACGATGACGTCGTAGGGCTTTACATCATGGGGGCAGAGGCACGCACTCCGATCGAAGTCGGAGGCCAATTGAATGCAATCAATCGCCTTGTTGTTATCGCCCATGAGCGCACCCTCTCGACCGAAGCCGCGCTGCGGAGCGGTGAAATCGACGCCGTGATCCATCAGGACCCGGGTCACCTCGTTCGTAGTGCCGTCCGAATTCTGAGGGCGAAATGCGAGAACAGAAGCACCCTCGCCTCGCAGGAACGCATCAGAATAGAAATCCTGATCGCAGAAAATCTGTAACGCGGGTTAGCCGGGACAACACAGTCGTCTCTCGGCAGCAGAAGTGCGCGGTGGAACAGCGATCACAAGATCAAAAACCGGGGCTGTCCTCACTTCGGCGCGCGCGCAAACACGATCATCTCTACGCGCATTCCGGGACGCGCAAGAGCCACACCGCAGGTTGCCCGGGCCGGTGGGTTGGCGGGATCGACCCACGCGTCCCAAACCGCATTCATATCTTGAAAATCCGACATATCGCTGAGCCAGACTTGAACCGACGCGATGTCGGCCTTGCTGCCACCCAGTTCGGCCATCACCGCGTCGATATTGTCCAACACTTCCCGAGTCTGTTTCGCGATGTCGCCCGTCAGATCATCGGGGATCTGACCCGCAAGGAACACGATATCCCCGATGCGGACCGCTTCGCTCATGCGACTCCCCGGGTGCAACCTTTGAATCGTCATTCGCCTAATCTCCTGTTTCAGTCGTTGTCACCTATCGCGGCGCCAGCACCGGTGCGCGAGACTTCGGACGTCGGCACCGTGGTGCGCAAAGCGAATGAATTGAGTTCACCCAACGTTTCCGCCGACACCAAAAGTGGTTCCGATTGGGTCGAGGTGTCATCCCGAACGGGGCCTTCGACCTCGAGCGCGGCGTCCAGCCGGGTCTCTTGCGCAAGTGCAGCCGCATCACCGAACATCCCGCCTTCAGCGGTCAACAGAACCGCGCCGCGGGACCAGACCAGCCGCACGCCCTCGCGCCGGGTCCGAGCGAAGTCAGCCAAGAATGGCAACAGAAGGACCGGATGATCGACCGGGCCGACCCGAACGGCGGTTTCGACCAGCGACGTCTCCGGAAGCCTTGCATGATCGCACAACGCTGCCCCAAGCGCGATTGGGCATAGACACCCGCCGTCCGCTGCCCGAAATCGTCCAGGCGCAATCATCGGACATATCTCGCGCCAAGAACGGCCCTGCCCCACCCGAAGCTGGGCCAATAAGGCACTGGGTCCGTCCAGACCGCGCGTTGCAAGCCAGGCGGCAGCAAAGCCCGCCTCCTCGGCCAGTCCCCAACTCATCCCAGCGCCACGCGCTGCTTTAAGGCACAACTGCTCGATCTCGTTCTGCGAAAGCCGTGTACGGTTGGTGGTGGGCACGAGCGATCCAGAGCGGGTCGGATCGTTGGCTTCGATAGCCTCATGCTGTTCTGCGGTCATGGCCAGCCTTCCGGGGACATGTCCGAAGGATATGGCAGCCCCTGAAACAGGCTGATCCGCACCCATTTGTCGGAGCGTGGGTCGAAACGGCTGGCACCGAAGAAGGCCAGCTTGCAGCGCATCAGATCGATCGGCAGCATCTGTTCAGCGATCAGGTTGTCCTGCACCTCGGCATAGGGATGGCGGTGAAGGATTTGTACCCGCCTCGCCATGAACCGATGCTCGGGATGGGCCAGCAGGAATGCGGCCAATGCGGCATCTCCGGGCCAGGCTGCCAGTGCCGAATGAAGGTCTTGCGCCAGCCGAGCTATGCACAACGGTTGCTCGAGCGACGCGCCGTCCTCCTCGAACCGATTGCCCAGCCGTGGTTCCAGCTTTTCTTCGGAGACGTACCAGAACCGCGCGACGTTTTCTTGCTGGTCGAAATCAATGCCCAGCGCCCAGTCGTAGTGGTCTCTCAGGCTGGCAGACAGTGTCGCTACGGTCATGGCACCATCCAGCCGGAACGAAGCTCCTTCGTCCGCCGTCATGCAATCGGCAAGCCCGTCGACAAGATCACCATGTGGCTCAAGCATCAGCGCGATCAGCGCCTCCTGTCCTTCCAGCGACAAAGCGGTCTCGCCCCAGCGCCAGAGCGCGTCCCAGGGCTTTTGCGAATTCGGTTCAGGCCAGGTCGAGATCCAGTCGGCAAGGCTAGAAAGATCATCGCGTAAAGCGGTGAGTTTCTCGATCTGGATCGGATGGCTTGACTGCCACAGCTCGGCATTCTCTCTGGCTTCCGCAAGGGCCGTGCGGAAACCGGACACCGCCTCGGCACTCGCCGCATCTTGCGATCGGACGCGCGCAAGTGCCTCTTCGCGCGCCATCATCCAGTTGTTCAACAACACGGGGTGGCGCACCAGGAACGGGGCCATACCAAGCCCGGTGGAATTGCCAACACCCAGCCCTTTCTTGATGGCAGGATCCAGCCGCACGGCTTCCGCTCCGCCGCGAATGGCGGCCAAGTGTTCTGCGATGTCTACGGTGAATTGCCGTGTCAGCCAGACCGACAGCATCTCGGCCTGAAAGGGTGCGCTGAGTTCAGGTCTATCCGCAATGGCGCCGCGGTCGGCGGCACCGAACTTGCCAGAGCCGTAAACGGCGGTGGTCCGCATCAGGTATCCGACCGCCTCGACCTCGGCCATGTCGGGCTGCAACCCTTTGGCAAGCCGTTCGATGACATGGCCGAACAGCCGCACCGAGCGGTTTGCACGGCTCAGCGTCAGTTCCCGAGGGCTGACGCGACCGGCTTCCTGGAGTGGAACGTTGGCCTGCAAACGATCCAGATCAGCAGATGTGGGTTCCCCGTCGAAGAGCGTGAAGGTTGCATCCCAGGCTGTGGCGATCACACGGTCCGAGCGCATCTCGTCAGGCAGATCATGCGCGAATGCCACCAACGAGTATGTTCGATCCGGCCCAGTGGCGCGATAGACGGCGCGTCCGACGCCTGTTGCGTCGATCTCCCAGACCGGCCGGTCGAACGTCCACCCTTCCTCGATCACCCGACGCAGGAGGTTTCGAAGGAACGACAGGCGCGTCGGGTGTGCGCTGCCCATCCGTGCCAACCGCATCACTTCCGACGGCGGACGGCGGAACGCTGCGGCCTCGGGCATCGGGTTCAGGGAAGCGCAATCCATGGTGTCCTCGCGGGTCATCGGTCCATGGCGCGGCCGGTTTTGGTCCGCCCGCGCCTATTGAACTATGATCAGGCTTTCTTGCCCAGCATCAACGTGATGCGCAATGCATCCCAAAGCGACGGCAGCAGCACCAGCGACACGGGAACCGCCGTCACCACGATAAAGCTTTGCAACTTGCCGATGCCGCCCGACCCGGTCGAGATCAGGATCAGTGCCATCACCGCCATTGCAAGCCCCCAGAAGGCACGCAGCGCAGTCGAAGGATTGTCGTCAGACATGGACGTTGCGATCACGTAACTCATCGAGTCGCTTGTGGTGGCGACGAAGATCATCGTCAGCACAAGAAACAGCAGCGACAGCAAAAAGCCCAGCGGCATGGCCTGAGTGATGGCCAAAAGTCCAGCCGGCAGGTTGAAGCCTTCGAACGGTCCTGAAATGACGCCTGCGGTTGCCTGCTCGAGTCCAATTCCAGTACCACCAATGATGGTGAACCAGAAATTGGTGACGATAGGCGCAACGATGGACAGCATCAGGATGATGGACCGGATCGACCTGCCCCGGCTGACACGAGCGATGAAGATCGCCATCAGCGGACCGTAGCCCATGAACCAGCCCCAGAAAAACACTGTCCACCAGCCCAGCCAGCCCGGTTCGCCGAACAGGCCCGCTTCGCCGCGATACATCGCCATGTCAAAGAAGTTCGACAGGTAAACGCCCATGCCCCCGGCAAAGCCGTCAAAGATAAAGAAAGTCGGACCGGCGATAAGCATGAAAGCCAGCAGGACGAAAGCCAGGATCACATTGATCTTTGACAAAAGCTGGATGCCTTTCGACAGACCGGAAATCGCCGAAACTGTGTAAAGGCTGGCCAGCGCCAGGATCACGACAGTTTGGGTGGCGAAGGTGTCCGGTATGCCGAAGAGCGCGTTCAGTCCATAGGACATCTGCAATCCCAAAAAGCCGATCGGACCGACGGTGCCCGCGACCACAGCAATGATGCATGAGGCATCCGCGATCAGGCCAATCGGACCGTTGATCGCCTTGTCTCCGAACACCGGATAGAGAAGTGTGCGCGGCGCCAGGGGCAGACCCTTGTCGTAGTGGTAATGCATCAACATCACCGTGGTCAGCGAGCCGAGGATCGCCCAGGCCAGAAAGCCCCAATGCAAAAAGCTTTGCGCCAGCGCCGCGTATGTCTGCGCCTGAAGGTCACCGCTCAGATCACCAAAGAGCGGCGGGGTGGAAAGATAATGCGCAATTGGCTCGCCCGCAGCCCAGAAGACGCCGCCGCCTGCCAGAAGCGTGCACATGATCATGGAGCCCCATTGGAACACCGTGAATTCTGGTGTGGCCAGATTGCCCATGCGGGTCTTCGCACCGGGCAGAACGCATAGCACAAGCCCGATCAGGAACGTGGCCAGCAGCAGCACCTGCCAATAGAGGCCGAAATACTTGGCCGAGACGTTAAAGCCCCAATCAACCATGCGCGACAGCAGGTCGATATCGTAGAGAGCCAGCGCACAGAACAGCGCGATAAAGCCACCGGTTACCGCGAACAGGGGTTTATCCACCCGTCCAAAATCGGCTGTAGGCGCTCTGGTTTCAGTCGTTTCGGTCATTTTGGTCCTCCCCAAAAAAGATCTTCCCGCCTCCCGTGCGGGTGGTCATTCCGCGCCGCGCGCGGTCGCGTCGCCCGTTGCAGGGACGGCGCTGAAACTTGTCTCGAAGAAGCGCAGCCAGTTTTCGCCCATGACCGCGTCCACATCTGCATCGCTCATACCAACGGCACGCAAGCCGGCGCGGATGTTCCCGAAATCCCGGTTGTCGGCGAACCACTTGGGCATGTCAGGAAAACCCGGCGCCGCAGCGCTGCCCTCGCCATAGTCGATCCGCTTGGTCCAGCGACCGACGCGCATCCATTCGACAATGCTGTCAGGTTGATCCTGGCAAAGATCAGTGCCAATCCCGATCTGGTTGATGCCCATCAGGTCGGCAGTCCGCGCGATCATCTCGCAGAAGTCCTGCAGCGTGCAATCGCTGCCCCCCTTCAGGTGATGCGGATAGACCGAGAAACCCAGCATCCCGCCGGTTTCCCCCAAGGCCTTCAGCACGGTGTCGGACTTGTTGCGCAAGGCCGCGTGCCAGTTGGTGGGATTTGCATGGGTGATGGCGATCGGGCGGGTCGAGTGTTCGATCGCCTCCAGAGTCGAGCGTTCGCCGGAATGGCTCATGTCCACGACCATGCCGACCCGGTTCATTTCGGCCACGACCTCGCGGCCCATGCGCGTCAGCCCTGCGTCGTCATCCTCGTAGCAGCCCGTCGCCAGCAGCGACTGGTTGTTGTAGGTCAACTGCATGAAACGCAGACCCAGAGTGTGCAGGATCTCGACCAATCCGATATCGTCCTCGATACAGGACGGGTTCTGCGAGCCAAAGAAGATCGCCGTACGACCGGTTTCTTGCGCCAGTTTGACGTCCTCGGCTGTGCGGCCCTGAAAGATCAGGTCTGGGAACTGTTCAAACCAGCGGTTCCAGCGTTCGATCTGCAGCACCGTCTCGCGGAACGTTTCGTGGTAGGTGATGGTGACATGCACCGCGTCCACACCGCCCGCGCGCATCTGTCGGAAGATTTCTTCGGACCAGTTGGCGTATTGCAGGCCGTCGATCAGCACGCTCATGTCGGCTCGCCCGCCGCGACATAGGCGGTCTTCACGGATGTGTAGAACTCTGCGGCATAGGTGCCCTGCTCGCGCGGGCCGTAAGACGACGCACCGCGCCCTCCGAAGGGGACATGATAATCGGTACCCGCCGTCGGGAGGTTCACCATCACACAGCCGGCACGCATGTTGGCGCGGAAGTGGCTCGCACGCGCAAGACTGCGGGTCATGATCCCGGCAGTCAGGCCGAACGCGCTGTCGTTGGCAATGGCCAGCGCCTCGTCATAGCTATCGGCCTTCATCACACATGTGATCGGTGCAAACATTTCCTCGCGGTTGATCCGCATGTCGTTGGTTGTGCCCGCGAAAATGGCGGGGGCCATGTAGTAGCCCTCGGTCCCGCACTCCAGGCGCTCTCCGCCAGTCAGCAATTCCGCGCCTGCGCTCTTGCCGATATCGATATAGTCGAGGTTTTGCTTCAGTTGATCTTCACTGACCACGGGACCCAACTGTGTACCGTCTTCCAGAGCATGACCGACCTTCAGCGCCTCGGCCGCCGTCACCAGCTTTTCGACGAAGGCATCATGGATCGATGCATGGACGATCAGGCGCGAGGCGGCGGTGCACTTCTGGCCTGTCCCGCCGAAGGCCGCTCCGCAAGCATTTGCGACCGCGAGGTCAAGATCGGCGTCGTCCATGATGACCATGGGGTTTTTCGACCCCATCTCCATCTGCACCTTCGTCATGTTCTGGATGGCCGAAGCGGCGATACCGCGCCCAACGGGGACAGAACCGGTAAAGCTGATCGCCGCCACGTCGCGGCTCTCCACAAGTCGCTGGCCAACATCGCGGCCCGGACCCGCGACAAGATTGAAAAGCCCTGTCGGAATATCCTGCTTGGCAATGATCTCGGTCAGGGCCACCGCGCTGGCCGGGGTCAGGTTCGCGGGTTTCCAGACCACCGAATTGCCGAAGGCAAGTGCTGGGGCGATCTTCCAGGCAGGCGTAGCCACCGGGAAATTCCAGGGCGAGATGATCGCCACCACACCCACCGGCTCGCGGCGCACGTCGATCTCGACCCCGGGTCGGACACTTTCGGCCAGATCGCCTTGATTTCGCAGACACTCACCCGCGAAATAGGTAAAGAACTGCCCGGCGCGATAGACTTCGCCTTTGCCTTCGGCCAGCGGCTTGCCTTCCTCGCGGGCAATAATGCGGCCAATCTCCGCGGCGCGGGCCATCAACTCGGTCCCGATCGCCATCAGCACGTCATGGCGTTTCTGGATGCCCGCAGCCCACCAAGCCACCTGCGCACGTTTGGCAGCGTGCAACGCCTCATCCAGCTGATCAGCTCCGGCCTGAGCATAGAGCCCGATCAAATCCGACACATCCGACGGGTTTCGATTTTCAAGCTGGCTTACGCCGGAGACCCAGCGGCCATCAATATAGAGTCCGGTCTGCATCGCTCTTCCTCGTCCTGCTTGACATCAGTCCTAAACGAGGAGAGGTATTTCAGGCTATCTTGAAGATCTGAACACAACTTCAGGAAACCTGAAATGGCAATCAAGCTTGAAATGCTGCGCACTTTCCGGATCGTCGCCGAGCAGGGATCCCTGATCGCGGCCTCCTCGCTGCTCGCCCGAACGCCCTCAGCCGTGTCGATGACGCTCGCGCAATTGGAGGCCGACATAGGCGCGCCCCTCTTTGAGACCGACCGCAAGAACCGGCTGACGCCGCTCGGTCAGCTCGTATTGGAGGAAAGCAGCCGTGCCACGGATGCATTTTCTCGCAGCATCGAGGCCTAGGAAGACACGCAATCTCTACCGCGGGGACCGTCCGAATTGCAGCTGTGCCCTCGGCGACGATTGCCGTCTTGCCCGAGGTGATCGCCGCGTTCCGCCGCATCCGCCCGGACGTGAGGCTCGAAATCAGCGACCTGGACAGCGCGGCGGTGCGCCAACGGGTCAAACTCGACGCCGCCGATATCGGTATCCTGTCAGCGACACCGGACGATCCGGCAAACGGCAATCTGATCCTCGAAGACGACCTTGGTATTGTCTGTCGGAAGGATGGCCAGATCTCGCGGGCGATTGCGGACGGCTGCGCACTTTCCTGGGGCCTGCTCGAGCGGGAACCTCTCATCGCAAACCCGCTTTGCCACCTTGTCGACCATCCACGCGTGACAGAGCTATTGGAGGCCTGCAATCTGGTGGCCCGCAACACGACCGCTCTGCTCTCCTTTGTACGCGCGGGTCTCGGGGCCACGATCCTGCCGCGCGGTGCCTTGCAACATCAACCCGAAGAGCTGGCCTTTCTCATGCCGCGAGACCCAGAGACCCGTCGACAATTACGCAAAATTCGGTCCGATGACCGCCATTTGGGCCCCGCAGCCGAAGCATTCTGGAATGCGCTTTAGGGTTCCACGTCGCGACACAGGTCTTGCAAACGTGCTTGCAGTTGCCCGGTCTGATCAAAGTCGCCCGGCGAACGCCACTGTAAGGGCGCCGATTTGCGTGAAGGCCACGCTTTGCGAAGAATAGAAATACTAGCGATGTCTCGCTGCCACTTGTCGTAAACCATTGCATTTCGCCAAGTGCCCTCACCCGCGCACTACCGCGTCAAGGCCGACAACGTCACACGGCTTCAATGGCCACTGCGATCCCCTGTCCTACACCGATGCACATGGTCGACAGCGCGCGTTTGCCGCCTGTGACCTGCAACTCCAACACCGCAGAGCCGACAATCCGCGCGCCTGACATGCCCAGCGGATGACCAAGCGCGATTGCACCACCATTGGGGTTCACTCGGGGATCGTCATCCGCAACGCCAAGATCTCGCAAGGTGGCAAGGCCTTGGCTGGCAAAGGCCTCGTTCAGCTCGATCACGTCAAAGTCGGATTGCGACAGCCCCAAGCGTGCCATCAGCTTTTTCGAGGCAGGCGCCGGCCCAAACCCCATAATCCGTGGCGGCACACCAGCGGTCGCCCCGCCGAGAACCCGCGCAATCGGGGTCAAACCGTTTGCGTTGGCCGCCGCCTCAGACGCAAGGATGAGCGCCGCCGCACCATCATTGACACCCGAGGCATTTCCCGCCGTGACCGACCCGCCTTCACGAAATGGCGCACGTAACTTGGCCAGATCCTCAAGCGTCGTTTCGGGACGCGGGTGTTCGTCGGTGTCGACGATCCGGGGCTCTCCCTTCCGCTGTGGGATGCTGACCGGCGTGATCTCCCGCGCCAGCCGACCGTTTTGCATTGCGATCCCAGCCTTGTGCTGGGACCTAAGCGCAAAAGCGTCCTGATCCTCGCGGCTTACGGAGAAATCTTCAGCCACGTTCTCAGCTGTCTCGGGCATCGAATCGATCCCGTATTGCGCTTTGATCAAAGGATTGACGAAGCGCCAGCCAATCGTGGTGTCTTCGATTGACGCGCTGCGGGAAAAGGCACTGTCGGCCTTGGGCATCACGAAGGGCGCGCGCGACATGCTTTCGACGCCACCCGCAATCATCAGCTCGGTCTCCCCTGCGCGGATGGCCCGCGCCGCCGTGATCACCGCATCCATGCCCGACCCGCAAAGCCGGTTCATCGTCGTTCCAGGTACCGTCTCAGGCAGACCCGCCAGCAAAAGCGACATGCGCGCGACATTGCGGTTGTCTTCACCTGCCTGATTGGCGCAGCCATAGATCACCTCGTCCACCGACGCCCAATCAACACGCTGGTTGCGTGCCATCAAGGCGCGCATGGGCACCGCCCCCAGATCATCCGGCCGGACTGATGACAATGCACCACCGTAACGCCCTATGGGGGTTCGGATGTAATCGCAGATGTAAACGTCACGCATCGCCGGACTTCCTTCTATCAATTTCTTTCCGCTCGGCCCTCAACGGCGCCAGCATATCCTGGACCGAGCCGCTCGGGGCTTTTGGACCTGCAGCGGTGGATACGGCAGCCATCATAGCTTTGATCCGCTTCATTGGTTGGCCGGAAGCCCACCAAATCGGCCCCCCGGTCCAACGAGGAAAGCCATAACCGTGAACAAGTGTCACGTCGATATCGCCAGAGCGCTGCGCCACGCCCTCCTCAAGAACCAAAGCGGCTTCATTGAGGATCGCACCCAGCAGTCGGTCCTGAATGTCTTCAACTGAGAACACATGGCGCGTGATGCCCTTGGCGGCGCGGGCCTCGTCGATGATCGCTGCGACTGCGTCTGACGGATGCGCTTCGCCGGTATCGTAATCGTACCAGCCGCCGTTCGTCTTGCGGCCGAACCGGCCCGCCTCGCAGAGCCTGTCCGGTATCTCGACATAGCGCGTGGCGGGATCGCGGGTTGCCGCCTGCCGTTTGCGCATGTTCCAGGCAATGTCGAGACCAGACATATCCCCCACTGCAAACGGGCCCATGGCAAAACCAAACTCCGTCGCGGCAGTGTCAACGTCTTGGGGGGTTGCGCCCTCTTCGATCAGGAATTCGGCATGCCGCCGATACGCGGCGTAGATGCGGTTGCCGATGAAGCCCTCGGCCACCCGCGCCACCACGGGCTGCTTTCCTAGCTTCTTTGCCAAATTCAGTGCCGTCGCCAATGTGTCAGCGGACGTGTCCTTGGTGCGCACAACTTCAAGAAGCTTCATGATATCGGCAGGGCTGAAGAAATGCAGCCCGACCACATTCTCGGCGCGCGATGTGACGGCAGCCATCTCGTCGATGTAGAGGTAAGACGTATTGGTCGCGAGGATCGCGCCGGGTTTCAGGATGGCATCCAACGCGCCGAAGAGCTCTTTCTTCACGGCCATGTCTTCAAAAACGGCTTCAAGCACCAGATCGCATTCCGCCAAATCAGCCAGATCCGCGCTTGGCGTGAAAAGCGCTTTTCGCTGTTCGGCGACATCAACGCTTATGCGGCCCTTGGCAACGCCATCATCCAGCGCTTTCACGATGGCATGGGCCGCTTTGTCACGCGCCCGCGAGTCCCGTTCAACCAAAGTGACCCGCAGTCCCGCCGCCAGCATCGCCCGGCAGATGCCCTGCCCCATTGTGCCGCCGCCGACCAGACCGACCTGCGTGATCTCTGCTGGCTTGGCCTGCAACCCGTCGACCCGCATGGCGGCGCGTTCGGCAAAGAACAGATGGCGCAGCGCAAAGGCCTCTTCCTCAAATCGGAAAGTCTGGAACGCGGCGCGCTCAATCAGCAGTGCATGGTCGGCCGGAAGTTCCGCGGATAATTTGACGAGAGCGACCGCCTCGACAACGTTTGGGCGTCCTTTTCCGCGTCGCAAGGCGGTGCGTTCAGCCGCCTTGCAAGCCTCAGGGTCGACAGCAGGCACAGGCAAATAGCGCAGCCTTCGTTTACCCGAAGCTGCCCGGATCGCGTCTTGCGCGGCGGCGATCAGGTCTTCGGCCTCACTGCTTGCCGACAGCGCATCCACCATCCCCAAGTCTAAAGCTTCTGGCGCCGGAACATGCCGCCCCGAACACACCAAATCGATAGCATCTGCCACCCCGACAAGGCGCGGCAGACGCTGCGTACCGCCTGCCCCCGGCACCATGCCCAGCGTTACCTCGGGCAGACCCAGAACCGCATTCGGCGCAGCAACGCGCAGATCGCAACCCAAGGCCAGTTCGAACCCACCACCAAGAGCGGCACCATGGATCGCAGCGCATACCGGATGTGGGCAATCCTCAATCGCCTCGATCACCTGCGGCAGTTCCGGGGGCACCAGCGGAGCGCCAAATTCCTTGATGTCCGATCCGGCCATGAAACTGCGACCTGCCCCAATGATGATGACACCCTGGAGGTCCATTTTCGACGCTTCGGCCAGACATGCCAGCAAACCCTGCCGCACCGCAGTTGAGCCGGCGTTAACCGGTGGGTTGTCTATCGTCACTATACCAAAACCATTCAGTATCTCTGTGCGAACAACGCTTTCGTCGCAGATCATCTTCGTACTTTCATCAGGAGAAGATCGGGCTGGTTAGGGCCATCACAATGCACATGATGAAAGTCAACCCGTCGACCAAAACCGCCGTAAGTGCGGTAAAAACGCTTTAGGCAGCGCAAAAAATGCTGTTGCAGCCTCAACAACCACGCATGCATTTTTGACCCAGTGCCTGGCAATTTGCATGGCCTTCCCTTTCCCGCCGCCAATTCAGTCATAAACATAGCTTTTAGATCGATGTCAACATCGTCTGAGGGCACAACACGCCTTCAGAGCGCTGCAACCAATGAGAAGCAACGAGAAAAATGATGACTTTTTTTGGGGGGTCTTTCACCAATATCATCCATGAAAGCAAGGGTCACGTTTTTGCCCGAGACAGGACCGCATCTATACTTTTCGAACTTGGGTCGATCTTCAAAATCACCGAGTTCAAGTCTGGAAACGGTGTTCAATTCTGACACCTCTAACCATGTTCCGGAACGATCTTGGACCGGAGGTGCATGTCTTATCCATGTATTCCAACTTGCTATTTTGCGAATTCGCGATTGCGCACCCATAAAAAACTATATAAATAGCTTTTAGTTCGATCATAGATTGCCTGGACCGCGAAAGCCCGGGCCAAACCGAACCACGACGCAGGGCGCGACACGTCAATCCAGGGGACGGGCACAGGGATGACATCGGAAGTTTCCAAAGCTCAAATCCTCAAAATCGACCGCGGCGGATATCACCTATATGCCGAGGCAATTGCCCCGCAGTCGGACACTGCGCCGTGGATCATCTTCGGAAACTCGCTCGTCACGGACATCACGCTTTGGGATGCGCAGGCCGCTGCACTGGCAGACCGCTATGGAATTTTGCGCTACGATCAGGCCGGGCACGGCAAATCAACTGTGCCCATGCAACCGATCGACTTTGACGATCTCGGCTCCGACCTTCTGGCGGTGATGGATGCGGCTGGCGTCGCGCGTGCGTCCTATGTTGGCTTGTCGATGGGGGTGCCCACCGGCTTAGCTGCCCACAAGATGGCTGCGGATCGGTTCGCCGCGCTGGTCTTGTGCGACGGTCAGGCAAGGACGGCACCCGGTGGTGCCGCTGGCTGGGTTGACCGCATCGCGATGGCGGAAGCGTCCGGGATGGAGGCATTCGCGGCTGCGACAGTGGACCGCTGGCTGACAAGTGGTACCGGTGCGGAGCGTCGCCAAGAACTTGCAAAAATGATTGCGGCAACGCCACTCGACGGGTTCCGCGCCTGCACAACTGCGTTGATGGACTATGACTACGCCGACGAACTTGCCCGCATCACGTGCCCGACGCTTTTGATCGCAGGCGCCGAAGATGGCGCGATACCCGAAGGGATGGCCACCAAGCTCAAACCTGCGATCGCGCAGGCCAAGATGCAGATCATCGAACGCGCAGGCCACGTCCCCTGCTATGAGCAGCCAGATGCGTTCACCGCGATGCTATCCGACTTTCTGGAAACGACCCTGAAAGGTGTCGCGGCATGAAATTGCATTGGTCCCCTCGATCTCCTTTTGTGCGCAAGGTGAGCATCGTGCTCGAAGAATGCGGCATGATGGATCAGGTTGAGCGACTCCACTCTGTCGCCGTTTTCGCCGCGCCTCCGAACCCCGAGATCCTCACGGACAATCCGCTTGGCAAGATCCCGGTTCTGATCACCGACGACGGCCAAACGCTGTTCGACTCCCGCGTGATCTGTGAATACCTGATCGGTTTGTCGGGACACACGGATCTCCTGCCGACTGAGCCAACCTCTCGGATCAAACATCTGCGCTGGCAGGCTTTGGCGGACGGGCTGACGGACATACTGCTGCTCTGGCGCACCGAACGCGGACGTGGTGCTCATGCCGACCCCGTGATCCTGAATTCGTTTGAGACAAAGACCCGCGCCGCCCTTGCCGTGCTCGAAAACGAAAGCGCCGAGCTAAAGCAAACCGACTTCGGATTGGGTCATATCGCAACGGTCTGCGCACTCGGGCAGTTGGAGTTCCGTTATGGCGATTGCGGCTGGAAGGCAGCCTTGCCGGGACTTGCGGCCTGGTATGCCACGGTTTCGACCCGTCCCTCTGTCGCAGTGACGGCCATTGTTGACGATGGCGAAGGGCCTGCGGGTTCTGTCGACGCCTTCCCTTCCTTTACTTACAGGACAACTGGATGACTGGGCCGCTGAACCATATCCGCGTGCTGGACCTATCCCGTATCATGGCCGGGCCTTGGGCCGGGCAGATACTGGCCAATCTTGGTGCCGAGGTCATCAAGGTCGAACGGGCTGGTGCTGGCGACGACACGCGCAAATGGGGGCCGCCCTATCTCAAGGATACCGATGGCAATGACACCGCAGAGTCGGCATATTACCTTTCGGTCAACCGTGGCAAGAAATCCATCGAAGTCGACATTGCCTCGACCGAGGGACAGGCGACGATCAAGGCGCTTGCGGCGACATCCGATGTCGTTCTGGAAAACTTCAAGGTCGGTACACTCGACCGCTATGGGCTAGGCCCCAATGACCTGAAGGCCGTCAATCCCGAGCTGATCTTCTGTTCAATCACCGGATTTGGGCAGGACGGGCCGCGCGCCAAGGACGTGGCTTATGATTTCATGATCCAGGCCATGGGCGGTCTCATGAGCGTAACCGGCGCCCCAGATGACGCGCCCGAAGGCGGGCCGCAGAAAGTCGGAGTACCGATCGTCGACATCATGACCGGGATGTATGCAGCGATCGCCGTGCTTGCCGCCTTGGCCGAGCGCAGTCAGAGTGGCAAGGGCGAAACCGTTGATATCGCCATGCTCGATGTGGCTACCGCCATGTTGGCCAATCAGGCGATGAACCATCTGGTCTCCGGCGAAACACCCGTCAGGCGCGGCAACAAGCACCCGAACATTCAACCGCAAGACGTGTTCCCGGTGCGCGACGGGCACATCGTGCTTGCCGTGGGCAACGACGAACAGTTCCAGCGCTTTGCAACGGCGATTGGCAGGCCAGAGTTGTCTGAGGATGCACGCTATTCGACCAACCGCGAACGGGTCAGGAACCTTGGCACATTACACCCGCTGATCTGTGAGGCTCTTGGCGCCAAGAACTTGGCTGATTGGATCGCGATCTTTGGCGCGCAGAAAGTCCCCTGCGGGCCGATCAACACTGTGCCGATGGTCTTCGCCGACGCGCAGGTGCGCCACAGACAGATACTGCGCGATCTGCCCCATCCTCTGTCGGGCACTGTTCCGTCTGTGGTCAGTCCCATGCGATTTGAACGCGCTGCCTTGCGTTTCGAGACACCTCCACCGCTTTTGGGCCAACACACCAACGAAATCCTCGCAACGCATGGACTGATAAAGAAGACCACAGATTGATGGCACCCCGTATTCCTCTGCCAAGCCCTGAAGAGATGAACGAGGCTCAGAAAGCCGTCCACGACAAGATCGTAAGTGGCCCACGCGGCACGATTGTCGGCCCGTTGCGCGCCGCCCTGCACAACCCGGCTTTGGCAGACCGCTGGCAAGCTCTTGGTCAGGTATTGCGCTTTGAGACAAGCCTGCCTCTCGATCTGAACGAACTGGCCATTCTTGTGACCGCACGGCATTGGAACAGCGAACTCGAGTGGACGATCCACGCAAGGGACGCCCGCAATGCCGGGCTGCGAGAGACCATCATCGAAGCAATCCGAGTGTGTGAGCCGCCGAATTTCACCCGCGAAGAAGAGCGGGAGATCTACGAATTCAGCCGCGAGCTTCTGGAAAACGGCAAAGTTACAGACCTTGCATATAGTTCTGTTCTGGATCGCTGGGGCCCCTCTGGCACGGTGGAGCTGACCGCGCTCGTCGGTTACTACTCTATGGTGGCGATGACGTTGAATGCCCACGGCATTCCCCTGCCCGACCATATCGCTCCGGAATTGAAAAGCGACCCGCCCTCTGTGACAGAGCTGCCGTCGCTGCCCAGACGCGCTGCGGCCGAGTAATCGACGTAACGCACCTGACAGGCTGCCACCGGACCGCTTGCAGATGCGTTCTTTCCGAGCCGTTGCGCGCGTTGCGTGCGTTTCGCCAAACCTCTCTCCACGTCCGACGGATCAGCCAACAGCCGCAGTTTTCTTTGAACAGGTGTGTGTCTTGGGTCCAACGACACGCTGACCGGTTCAGAGGTCAGCGCTCTTGCTGCAAACAGAGAAAGAGTAATAAGCTAGCACAAGTGAACCTTTATGGTAACAAGAGGCCCCAAAACCGGCCCGGAACCGTTCGGAGACAGACATGGCTGATACAGGCAAACCCTCACAGACAGCTACAGCGCTGCGCAAAAGCGCCGTCGCCCGTTACCTGCAACTGGCTGCGCTTTTTCGGCGTCGGATCGAGACCAACGAATGGCCCATCGACTCCCGCATTCCAACGGTCGAGGAACTGGCAAAGGAATGTGGCGTCGCAAACATGACGATCCGACAGGCACTTGGCTTGCTGGAGCAGGAAGGCCTGATCGAGCGATTCCGCGCCAAGGGGACCTTTGTTCGCAAAAGCAACCGCCGCGATTTGTGGTGTGAGGTCCAGACAGACTGGAACGGCCTTTTGATGTCGCGCGACAACGCTCATATTGAGCTTCTCAGCAAAGAAACCGGCGCAAAACCAACGGATTATCCGAGCGGATACAGCACGCTCGCCCCCTCCTACCTGCACCTGCGCAGACGACACAGCCGTGAAGGCGAGTGTTTCCTGCTGGCAGATGTCTTTATCGACGAACGGTTGGCTCACAAAATCGACGCGGCGGATTTTACGTCAAAGACGTCGATGCGGTTGATCGCGGATATCCCAGGCCTGAAGATCGTGGATGCCCGCCAGGTTCTGACCATCGGTTCGGCCGATCCGGAAGTCAGCGGACTTCTTGGCGTGCCACTCGGAGACCCAATTGCCTATGTTCAACGCGTTGCGGTGGCAGAGGACGGGACAATCGCGCTTGTCGCGAACGGCATCTACCGTGGCGACATGGTTCGTGTTGAGATCAAGCTGACGTGACGCTGCTTTCGGCCCTCCGCGAGGCACGAAGCGACGCCGGTGATCCAACTCGACCAAGTCAAGCATTTCGCTTCGAAACCCTTAAAACAAACGGCAAGTCCAAAAGATTCCAAACAGTTATAGTCGCTTTTTAAAGCCACACTCCAAGACCATCCGGATTTCATGTGATGACGTGCTGTTCACTTGGCATCACTAAAAAGCTACTTTTATAGTCTTTTGAGAGCGTTTATCGAGACCAGAGGAAATTTGCGCTGAAAAGCGGCAAATAAAACATCTTTTGGCGACGGAACAACCAGGTCGCTGCGTTTAACTTTAGAGACTTGGAAACGGAGCCATACAAATATGACCTCGAAAAATCAGACACGCCGGCATCTCCTCGCAACCGGGATTGGTGCTCTTGGCGCAGCCGCCGCGCAACCGCTTCTGGCTGCGACCGCGACACCTCCGGCGACCGAGGGCCCATTCTATCCTACTCCCTCCATGCGCAGCGCAGATGTTGACAACGATCTGGTCAAGATCATCGGCGCAGTCCGCGAAGCGGGCGGCGAAGTCTTCACGCTCAAGGGGTGCCTCACCGACAAAGATGGCACCCCTCTGGCCGGTTACCGCATTGAGATCTGGCAATGTGACATGAACGGCAAATACCTGCACAGTGGCGATCGCCAGAGCATCGCGTTCGATGCCGGCTTTCAGGGCTTTGGTCACGACATCACAGGCGCCGATGGCAGCTACAGCTTTCGCACCATCAAGCCCGTGACCTATCCGGGCCGCACGCCCCACATTCACGTCAAAGTCTTTGACGACAGTCGTGAACGTTTGACGACGCAATTCTACATTGACGGCCATCCGGCCAATGGTCGGGACCGCATTTTCAATCGACTGTCGGACGCCGAGGCCAAAGCCGTATCCATGGTCTTTACCCCAAGCGCCGAGGGCGAGCAGGCGACAGTCGACGTCATCCTCTGACGAGAACCCGCTCCCGGTCGTGTCGCTCGGTCCGAAGTCGTAAGGTGTTGGGTCAATCGCTGTTCAACGGATGTACCCACACCTCCGCCTCTGGCTCATGGGGTGCGCGGGTTCCATCGCTGACAGCGCCAAGCCGTTTTGCCACCGCCTGCGACCGGGTATTTGCAACATTGATATAGCTGTAAAGCCGGCCCAGCCCGAGTGCCTCAATGGCCCAGGTCTTGACTTCCCGCGCGGCTTCTGTGGCAAATCCTTTCCCCTCTGCCCCTTCGAACAAATGCCAAGCCAGTTCGATATCGGGCCAATCGGAATGCTGGATCAAACCGTCGCGGCCAATCGGCTGCCCCGTGCTCCGTTCGACCAGAGTAAAGAAACCGAAGCCGTGCCATTGCCAGTGACCGATGCCTGTCAGAAAACCGAACCACGCCTGTTGAGAGGTCACCGTTTCCCCCTGCGCCTGCAGCGATGGAGCACTTGTCATGAAACGGGTGAACGTCGGCAGGTCATTCCTTTCTGGTCCGCGTAATATCAACCGCTCGGTCATCAAAGTGGGTGCCGTCGTGAGAGTCTGCATAGAATTTACCTGTCCGGTCAAAAACTTGGGGCCGTCTGGACCACCATAGTATCTCCGATAGATCAGACCCGGGCTTTGTTTTTCTCAGCTCTGCCTTGAAGCGCGCATCTCGGCCAGAATGGCGGCGCGTTTGTCCAGAGCGGCCGCTGTTGTCTGATCATAGATGCTGTTGCCATGAGCATCGATGCCGACCGTCAGGGGGCCTAGCCGATCAACCTCGATCCGCGCAATACGGTAGTGCGAAATCATTTCAGGCCAGCCGATCCCGGTGACCCGCTTGATGCCCGCGGTGATGATTTCCGCACCGCCGCCAAGGAAGGAAAGATACACGCAGCCCGTCTCGGCCATGGCCTGCGCGCTTTCAGCACTCAGTCCCCCTTTGCCGCCCGTAGCCCGCAGGCCGAGCCCCGGAATGAGACGCGGCATGTGGCCGTTGAACCGCGTGCTGGTCGTGGGGTTCATATAGACGATCCTCAGCGATCCATCCTCGGCTTCTTCATTCAGGCTACCCAAATGAAACAGCGCAGCGCCTCGCATATCAAAAGGCAGAGGCTCCACCCCATCCAGGCATCCCAGCAAACGGTCATGGGTCGGCATTCCGGCCGTCGCGAACACTTCACCGGTCAGATACACAAGATCGCCGATCTTGAGCGCGCGCACCGCGTCTTCGGTCAGCGGCAGGGTCAAGTCGTGTTCCCGCAGAGTCATTATTCGCCCCACTCCATCCGACCGTCCCCCCAGATCTTCACGCTGGTGCGGCGGTTGATCCAGCAGTTGAACGCCACGGCAACGGGTGTGAAGCCATGGCCACTTGAATAATCCACATGCACCCCGAGCACGGTTGTGTCGCCACCAGTGCCCATTGGCCCAAAACCCAGCGCATTGACGGCCTTGAACAAGCGCTCTTCAATGGATGCCAGCGTTGGCTCGGGGTTGGTCTGACCGATTGGGCGCAAGGTCTGCTTTTTGGCCAGACCCGCACAATGGTCAAAGGTCCCACCGATCCCGACCCCCATCACCACCGGCGGGCAGTGCTGCGCGCCTGCCTTGATCGCCACGTCGAGGATATATGTCTCGATCTCTTCAAGCGACGGGAAGGTAAACAACTACATCGCCGCCCAGCGCCCCGATCCAAGCGCCTTGGGCGAGCAGATCATCTCGACATAATCGAGGCCACTTTCGAAGTCATAGCTGACGATGGGCATGTCCTTGCCGTGATGGCCCCTCTCCAATGTCAAAGGATTGGTCACGTGCTTGAGCATTGGCGGATCAATCGTCTCAACCAACTCTTCATAACCCGCGCGGATCGCTGCTTTGAAATCACACGCCAACGGGGCCTTCGCACCGATCTTGACAAAGTATACAGGCACTCCGCTGTCCGAGCAGACGAACCGATCCTTCTTTTCCGCCAGTTCCGCGCTGCGCAGTTGCAGCTCAAGCGTATGACGCGCGGTCTCGTTGGTTTCCGTCTTCATCGCGCCTGCAAGGGCCGCCTTTGCGTCCTCGGGCACTTTGCGCAATGCGCGGGAATACAGCTCGCGCGTCGCCGTGTGGATCATCTCGTCAGTGATCGCCATGCCTGCGCCCCTGCTGTTCGCACCGAAACTGCGCGATGTTGCATTCACGGTTTGAACACGGGCACGCGTTTTTCCCGGAACGCCGCCATCGCTTCGGCGCTGTCCTCGGAGGTCGAGAGTGCCTTGGTTTGCCCTTGTTCAACGCGGTAACCCTCGTAGATCGACTGTCCCTCTGTCACCTGGAAAGACGCCCTTGCCGCCCTCACCGCCGATGGACTGGCCTTCGCGATGTCTCGGGCAATGCCCATCGCAGTTTCCATCAAATCCTCTGGCGCGGTACAGGCCGACGCCACGCCCATGCGCAGCAAGTCAAGTCCGTACAGTCGGCGCGCGGTGAACAGCATCATGCGCGCATCGGATTCACCCAAATGACGGCGCACATGCGATACACCGCCAGCGAGGCCGACAGTCACCTCGGTCATCTGGAGGTATCCCTTTTCCGAGAACACCAAGATGTCGCAGCACAATGCTGTCACACAGCCTGCTCCGATGGCCGGGCCATTGACTGCGGCGATGACCGGCTTGGGGCACTCCATGATACAATCAAAGCTGGCCCGAACGCGGCGATTGTGCGCCGTGTAATTTCCGGGTTCTTGTGTAGGCCGCTCGGACAGATCCGCCCCGGCAGAAAACGCCTTCCCCTCACCTGTCAGGATGATCGCACGGACATCGACCCTGTCCCCCAAGCTGTCCATGACCACCTGCATCTCCTCGCGCAGCCTATTGTTCTGCGCATTCACGGGCGGGCGGCTGATGGTCACCGTGGCGACGTAGTCGGCAACGGCGACTTGAAGCGTTTCAAGGATCATTGAGGGCTTCCTGTATGGGGTGTTCTTGCTGAATACCGCGCCATTTCAGACAGCAAGCCATGCGATACAAGTTAAAAATCTAATCATATAGCTTTTCACTATTCGAGCGGGGTTTAGACGATCCTACCCCTCGCCTCAGCACCAAAAGACTGAAAAAGTTGTTGCCATGAAAAAGCTTGGCAACTGCCGCGCAGAAACAATCACTCCCCGATAAATGCCTTGTAGAGTTCCGAAATACCTGCAGTGACAGGCCCCGGTGTGCCGCTACCCACGTTGCGCCCATCGATCATCGTCACTGGAGTGATCCCACCTAACGTTCCGGTCACAAAGGCTTCATCCGCCGCATAAGTTTCGGCAAGCGTGTAATCCTTTTCGAAAACCGGTTTGCCTGCATTGTTCCACAGCGTGATGACTTTGGACCGCGTGATCCCGTTGAAACAGGTGCTTCCGGTAGACGTCCACAACTCCTCGCCCCGGACAATAAAGAAATTCGTCGAATTGCAGCTTGCCACAAAGCCGCGGTCATCCAGCATCAAAGCCTCGTCCGCGCCCATATTGATCGCCTGGATCAGCGCTTGAATGAAATTCAGCCGCGAATGGGAATTCAACCGCAGATCGAACACATCCGGCGTCGAACAGCGGATGGTCGAGGTCAGCAATTTCAATCCACGCGCCTTGAGCGCCGCATTGGGTTGCTTGTATTCCGCAACGATGACGATGGTTGCGCCGCCAACGATAAATCGCGGGTCCTGGTTCGGAGTGGATTTCACGCCGCGCGAAATCATCAAACGAATATGCGCGCCGTCTTCCATCTTGTTATGACGGAGGGTCTTCCAGATTTCGCCAACCAATGCGTCCCGATCCATCCCGATATCCAGTTGGATGGAATTGGCGCCCTCATAAAGCCGCGCCATGTGGTCGTCGACCGCAAGAAGCCGCCCCTTCACAAGCCGCAGCCCCTCCCACACTCCGTCCCCCAGAACGAAGCCACTGTCGAAGACTGACACACTGGCCGCGTCACGAGGGAAAAACGCTCCGTTCACATAAACTTCGACTTCGTCGTTCCGGGAGTCTGGAGCGTAGCTTTGGGCGCTGGCTTGGGTGGCGTCGTTCATGGCGCAGTCCTGTTTTGAAAGTGGTCTTGCATTGGGTGGGCAAGAAACGCGTCGATGCAAGGGTTTGCAGTGTGCGACGGTCAGCTTCTATCGGCCTATGGGGTCGCCCCCTGTGCTGTGTCCTGGCCGGCGGCTGGTCTCGACGCCGGGTTCGCCGACATAACATCCTGCGGTGCGATGCGCAGCGCCCGCAGGGCATTGAGGATGACAGCCACGTCGATCACCTCTTGCAACAGCGCGCCCTGAACCGGACTGAGATATCCGTAGGCCGCAGCAATCATGCCCAGAACAGAAAGTCCGATCCCCACAACCACGCTTTCCATGGCGATCCGACGGGACGCGCGCGCGATCTCGATCCCCGGCCCCAACCGGTCGATCCGATCCACCAGTAGCACCACGTCAGCGGCCTCGGCCGACGCGGCAGCGCCCCTTGCGCCCATGGCGACACCCACATCGGCCGCTGCCAGCGCTGGGGCGTCGTTTACCCCATCGCCTACCATCATCACCGGTCCATGTTTGCGCTCTGTGAGAACCAGCAGAACTTTCTGGTCCGGTGTCAGCCCGGCCCGCAGCCCATCCAGACCAAGACCTTCGGTCACGCGTTCGGCGACCTCAGCGCGGTCACCTGTGGCCAACAGAATCCGACTGATCCCTTGGCGACGCAGCCCCGCCAGCATGGCGCTTGTTCCTTCGCGCAGCGGGTCCGACATGACCAGATGCCCTGCCATCTGCCCGTCGATTGCAACAGCAACCAACACAGACCCCACGTCCTTGCCGGGCAGCCCCCTGTCCCCTCGACCAACCAATGACGCTACAAAATCATCGCCACCGACAATCACCTCGCGGCCCTCGACACGCCCTTTGACACCTTCGCCCGGCATCTCCATCACATCGGTCGGTATCGGCAATGCTTGCCCGCGCAGCTTGGCCGCAGCCACAACGGCCTGCGCCACGGGGTGTTTCGAGGCCTGATCCAGGGATGCGGCAAAGCGCAGGATGTCGTCCGCAGGCATGCCGTTTGCGCTGTTGATCGACACGATCTGGGGTCGGCCATCCGTCAGCGTGCCGGTTTTGTCGAGGATCAGCGTGCGGATCCTTGCCATCGTTTCGAGCGGACCAGCACCCTTGATCAGGACGCCGAAATGCGCGGCCCGCGACAGCCCCGCCACAAGGGCCACTGGTACGGCAAGGATCAGTGGACAAGGCGTTGCCACAACCAACACCGCCACCGCCCGGATCGGGTCGCCTGTAAACCACCACGCCGCCAAAGCGATCGAGACCGTCACGACAAGAAACCCCAGTGACCAGCGGTCCGCCAGCCGGGACATCGGAGCTTTGGAGGCCTGCGCCTCCTCGACCAGCCGGACTATACCCGCATAGGTGCTGTCCTTGGCTTCGCGCATCGCGGTCAGGTCAAACGCTTCACCCGCATTGGTCGAGCCGCTCATCGCCTCAGCTCCACGCGCCAAGCGGACTGGCAAGGATTCACCCGTCAACGCGGACATGTCCACGAAGGCCGTGTCAGACGCCACTGTCCCGTCTACGGGCACCACATCGCCCTGCCGGATCAAAAGCCGGTCGCCCATGGCGATCTCGTCCAGCGGGACTTCTTCCAACCCACCATCGCGGTGTCGCGTCGCGGTTCGTGGCACGCGGGACAACAGGTCGTGCATTTCGCGACGCGCGCGGCCTTCCGCAAAAGACTCAAGGAAGGTACCGCCGGAATACATGACCGCAACCACCGCAGCGGCCAGTGTTTCGCCAAAGACCAATGCCGCCGACATCGAAAGCGCCGCCACGATGTCCAGACCGATTTCGCCAGATCGCAGGCTGCGGAGGATCTCGATCACCAGTGCCACAAGCGCGGGAACAACCCCGGCAATCCAGACAAGGTCCGCGAGATCCGGCCTGTCGGCAAACCAGAGGACCAGCCCCAAAGCGAGGCCCGTCGCCGCAAGCAGCAATATGACGGTCTTCAAACGGTCGGTGCCGGACGGTTCCATGCGGCGTCGCTTCCTTTCGCCGGGGCATGTGGAGAAGGGTCGCCGGAACGATGCCGTCCGACTCTTGAACCCTTTGTACCGCGTCCATCATCGCGCAGGAGGCGCGGAGCGTCGAGCCGAAGTTTCAGGATAAACGGTTTAGCACCCCGATCCCGCCATGGATGATCCACGGTGCCCCCGATTTTTGCCAAGTGGTAAAATATTGCATCGGGCACGCCGATTTTCACCCGTCCCGCTTTTTGCCAGCGCGTTAGGTCCCGGTTACACGATCAAATCAGGAATGCTGTTCCGGCAATACTCATGGATCTCCCCGCTTCGGGTCAGCCAGATATCGTCCCGATGTGCGCAGATATGCGCCAGGGCCCGACGAAGATGGCGCAGCCGGTACGGTTGCCCCACAAGATAGGGATGCAGTGCAATGCCCATGACCAAAGGCTGCGTTCTGGACTGCTCCAGCATTTCGTCAAAATTGTCGATGATCATGTCCGCAAACTGCGCCGCGCCGTCCTTGCGCGCCACGATGGAGGGAATGTCGTTGGCCTCTTGTGGGTATGGAATGGACAGAAGCCGCCCCGCGCTGGTCTGCATCCAGACCGGCTGATCGTCCATACACCAGTTGAGGGTATAGCCGTAGCCCGCCTCGGCCAGAAGGTCGGGCGTATCGACACTTTCAGCAATCCAAGGTGACAGCCATCCCTGCGGAGCCATACCTTCGGCCTCTGTCAGGACCTGCGTCGCCTCTGCGATCAGTGCCGCCTCACCTGCCCGGTCAAGCACGCTTTGCCGTTCGGAATTCGTGCGCCCATGTCCAACGATTTCGTCGCCGCGCTCACGAAAGGCCGCGATCAGGTCGGGCGCGTAATCGTACATCGCGCTGTTGGCAAGAACGCTGACCGGCATGCCCAGCGCGTCGAACATATCCCTCATCCGCCACGCGCCGACACGGTTGCCATAGTCGCGCCACGCATAGTTCAACACATCGGGCTGCGGCCCGCCGGGCGCGATTTCCGCACCCAATCCTTTTCCAAAGGCAAAGTGTTCGAGGTTCAGTCCGATATAGACCGCCAGCCGCGTCCCATTCGGCCAGGTGTAATCCGGTCGCCCGGTGATCGGGCTGTAGGCGTAGCGCCCATGGTCGTGCAGCATCTAGAGATCCGCCTCCGCCAATCCGGCCTTGTGAAGCAGGATTTCCGCACTGTCATTCCAGACATCCGTCGCCACGATCTTTCCCCCGCGCACGATGAACTTGTCCATGTACCGGTTGGTCTCGAACGTAGTGCCGTCTTTCCATTCGCCGTAAAGATAGCCGGTGTTGTAGACATGCACGTCGCCGGTCTCGGCATCGAGTGCGGCGTCAGTGCGCAAGAACCGTTTCTTCACCCAGGCGTACCGTTTGGCATTGAAGGCCGAGGCGTCCGCCGGGCCTGAAAACCGGCGACCCCCGGTAAAGACCAACTGAAAATCCTGCGAGACATAGGCCGATGCGCCTTCGGGATCCGGAACCATGGAGCGTTCGAGGTAGGCTTCCACGATTGCCTTGGCCTCGACGACGGGATCGGTCTTCATGTCCATTCGGATCTCCCTTGAATTGGTAAGCTGTCTCAAGCGATGCGCCGGGCGATAGCCCCGGCGCATCTGGCAATTAATTTGGATCAGTTGATCGACACGTCCAGCATCCGCTCGGATGCGGGGCTGAGGAAGGAGCGGTCAAAGATTTCCGACGCTTCGGGGATAGTGTCGAGGCCGTAACCCTCGGCAATGAGGGCGATGGACCGGGTCAGACGCTCATCCACAAGATCGCCAATGCCCGTCTCGGCCGTCTCGGGCGCGTTCATCAGCTTGGTCAGTGCAAATTCCAACCGCGCCCGCTCCAGTTCTGGGTCGACGAGGTTGTCAAAAGCCATGATGGCTTCGACCGCGACATCCTGATCCTTCATGACTTCCAGCGTCGCCTTTGTGACCGCGCGCACAAGCCCCGCGACGGCTTCGGGATTTTCCGCCAGCAATGTGCGCGAGACCATCATGCCGTTGGAATAAAGGTCCATGCCGTAGTCTTCGTAGTTGAACCAGTCGAAATCAGCTGCCGGATCCTTGCGGTTGGCAATGAGGTTGAACCAGCTCGAAACCGTAAAGGTGTACGCCCCGTCGATTTCCCCGCGGATCAGCATGGGTTCCTGAAGGTTCGGCGCAAGGCTTTCATACTTCACCGTGTCGATGTCGATGTCGTTCAGGCGGGCAAAGACCGGAAACAGGCGCGTTGTCGGTGTGCCCTGAGCGCCGCCCAGTGTCTTGCCTTCGAGTTGCTTGGGCGACGTCAGCCCCAGTTCCTTGGGCACCGCGATCGCGAACGGCGGGCGGTTCCACATCTGGAACACCATCACCGGTGCTTCGCCCGGACGCGCAGCGGCGTTCTGGATGATGGCATTGATGTCACCGAACCCGGCGTCGTAGGCACCGCTCATGATGCGGGTCACGGTGGCGGCAGAGCCTTCCCCCTGATCGATGGTGACGTTGAGACCTTCTTCTTCAAAGTAGCCTTTGTTCAGCGCCACCAGAAAGGGCGCGTCGGACCCTTGGGTCTTCCAGCCAAGGGTAAACTTGATGTCCGTCATCTCGGCCATCGCCGGGGTGATCCCGGCCATCACGGCGACTGCGGCGGCAAACAGGGTATGCTTCATCGTCTTTGTCCTTTCGATCTAAGGGAATACAGGTCAGGTGATGGCGATTTCGGTGTCACGGGTGGCCCATCCGGTCACCCGGCGCTCCAGCCAGGAGAAGAGCGCGTAAAGAACGACCCCAAGCATGGCGAGGATGATCAGACCGGCGAACACCAGCGACACCTGAAAGTTCGATGATGCGGTCATCATCACGTTGCCGATGCCCCGGTTGGAGGCCACCGTCTCGGACAAAACCGCGCCCACGAAAGACAGGGTGATGGCCACTTTCAGCGAGGCGAAGAAATACGGCATGGTGCGCGGCAGACCGACATTCCAGAGGATTTCGGACTTTGACGCACCCAGCGTCTTGAGCACGTCCTCAAGATCGGGCTCGGTCGTGGCAAGGCCAGTTGCGATGTTCACCACGATGGGGAACACGCAGATCACCATCGCGGTCAGGATCGCAGGTGTGGTGCCAGAGCCGAACCAGAGCACAAAGATCGGCACGACTGCGACCTTGGGGATCGACGAGAACCCGACCAGCAAGGGATAGGCGACGGAATACGCCACTTTGGAGGTCCCGACCAGAACACCCAGAGACACGCCAATACAAACCCCAAGCGAAAATCCGATCAGCGTCGAATAGAGGGTCTGCAGGATATGCGGCCAAAGGATCGGGAATTTGGTCCAGAGCGTCACAAGGATCTCGGACGGGCGCGGCAATACAAGATCGGAGACGCCCAGCACGATGCAGAGCAGTTCCCACATGAGGAAGAAACCTGCGATCAGGGAAAACGACCACATCCGGATGCGTTGCTTTTCGGTCATGGCGCGCTCCTAGGTCCGGACCTGGGCGATCAGCGCCCGGAGGGTCTGGGTCATTTCGACGAATTCGGGCGAGTAAATCGTTTCGATGGCGCGCGGCTGCGGCAACGGCACCACCTCATCGGAAATGATCCGCCCCGGACGCGCGCTCATCACGCAAATCCGCTTGGCCAAAAAGCCGGCTTCGCGCAGGTCGTGGGTGACCAGAAGGACAGTGGGTTTGCGGTCAAGGTAGAGGTCCTGCAGGATCTGCCACAGCTCTTCCCGGGTGAACTGATCCAATGCGCCGAAGGGTTCATCCAACAGCAGAAGATCGGGATCATGCACCAGCGCCCGGCACAGATTGGCGCGCTGCAACATCCCACCGGACAATTGCCACGGAAAATGGCCTGCAAAATCCTTGAGCCCGACCTGCCCCAAGAGCGTGTGCACCCTGTCGCGGAACGCGCCCTTGCGGTCCTGCCGAAAGGTGTTCTTGAACGGTTTGACGATCTTGAGCGGCATCATCACGTTCTGCTCGATCGTCAGCCACGGCAGCATGGTGGGGTTCTGAAACGCCATCCCCATACGCAGGTGCCGGATCGCAGCATCCCGCCCACCGACCAGTACCGCGCCCGAGGACGGAGTGATCAGGCTGGTGACCAGTCGCAGGATGGTCGACTTTCCACAGCCCGAGGGCCCGACAAGAGCAACGAAGTCGCCCTGCTCCAGGGTCAGTTTCGTGGGGGACAAGGCCGTCACAGCCTTGTCGCCAGTGCCAAAAACAACTGAGGCCTGCTGCAATTCCACGGCTTTGATCCGCGTCGCGGCAGCACTTGGCACCGCGGTCAGGCTTACGGTCTCTACAGGGTCTGCGGGGTGTGCTGAAATGTTCATGCCTGCTGGTAAATCGCAGAGTATTTCCAGGCCAAAATTCTAAGTAAATTATTTTTGACTAATTTTCGCCCGCGATCAAATCGCAACCGATTTGCACGCTGTTTGCCCGTAAAACTTGCATATGCGGAAGTATACCGACACGAAAAAATGTCACATGCTTCCGTCGATTACGACGACGGATGGCGGCAAGAATCGTCACCCTGCCACACCCGTCTGGCAAAACGCGACGAAGTGGAAATCAGCCGAACGGGCCAACCGGCGCTTCAATCTCTGCTTTCGTGAAATCGTAAGTAAGTGAACGTTTCACCCACAGCGCGAACGTCAGACCTATGTTCCAGCCCCAAGATAGGACAGAACAACGTCAACGGCATGGCCGCGCCGCGCGTCTTGCCATTCAGGATCTGTCAGATCCTGCCCGACAACGGTGCCCAGCGTAGCGGCGTTGTTGAGGTGGTGCGCAGACAGCGCGACAACAGTCACATAAAGCTGAACCGGGTCGGGTTTGCGGGAAAACGAGCCTGCTGCATGACCCCGTTCCATCAATTCACCAATCGCCGTGATAAAAGGCTGCGACATGTCGCGGATCATCTGTGATCTCTTGATATACTTGCCGTTCAACAGGTTCTCATTACGGATCAGCTTCAGGAAATCGCCGTTCTGGGCAAAGTAATCATAGGTGAATTCCACCAGACGGCGCGCTTCGAGAACGGGATCGGCTGTCCCGAACCGCAACTGCGCTTCGCGGTTTCGGATCTGGGCGTAAACACTGTCCAGAACCGCGAGGTACAATTGCTCCTTGCCGCCAAAGTAGTGGTAAATCATGCGCGCATTACACTTGGCAGCCTTGGTGATGCGCTCCACCCGCGCGCCGTGAAATCCGTGTTCGGCAAACTCGGTGACCGCCACCGACAAATCTCAGCCCGTGTCCGCTCGGGGTTCCGGCTGCGCACCGGCTGTGCCTTGGGGACATCTTCGATTTTGGACATGATCTACCTTCTAAAACCGGCTGTCCGCAAAGGATAGGCGCAAGCCGAACAAGTTGAACAGCCCCAGTCAGACGTGCGGCTTGCCACCTGCGAGACCATTTACAGGTATTCGAAGGCGTCAAAGCCCCCGAAGATAGGCGAACATGACCTCGGCGGCAGACACATCCAGCGGCACACCCGGTGGGTTGTCCTTGAACCCCGGCTCGCTGAACAGTTTTTCGATCTGTCCGTCGTTCACATACATCGAATACCGCCAGCTTCGCAGACCCATGCCATTGCTGGTGCGTTCGACGAGCATCCCCATCTTGCGGGTGAATTCGCCGTTTCCGTCAGGCAGCATCATAACGTTTTCGATGTTCCGAGACAGGGCCCACTGATGCATCACGAAGGCATCATTGACGGATACGCAGATCACCTGATCGACACCCAACGCACGAAACCTGTCGGCATGCGCCTCGTATCCCGGCAGGTGGCTGTCCGAACAGGCAGGCGTAAACGCACCCGGCACGCCAAACAGAACGATCCGCTTGCCGGAGAAGACATCATCCGAGGTCAACTGCTTCCATTCAAACGGGTTGGGTCCGCCCAGGGCATCGTTGCGAACGCGGGTGTGGAACAAGGCGTCGGGAACAGTCTGCGGGTGCATGGTTGGCCTTTCAAAAAGATCGTAACTTGGCATCTAGGGCAGGATGTTCCGCGCGTCGATCCTGCCGCGCGCGAGGGGCGTCAGTCCGCGGCGGCACGCGACGCTAACATCGGCCCACCCTTCCAACGGGGAAACCCATATCCATTGACCATGACCACGTCGATATCATTGGCAGACCGGGCGATGCCTTCGGCGAGCACCGCCTCCGCCTCGCGGGTCATCGCGCCCAGTATGCGCGGCATGACATGTTCAGTGGGAAAGCTTGGGTCAGCTTTGCCCATCACCTGACGCTCTTCAGCGATGATCGACATCACCAGCTCGGACGGCTGCGCGCCTTTGTCGGAATGGTCATACCATCCCGCGCCTGTCTTTTGCCCGAACCGACCCATCTCGCAGAGCCGATCTGCGATCCGGATATAAGGGCCACTGATCTTGCCCTCGGCCAGCCGCCGTTTGCGCATCGCCCAGGCGATATCCAGCCCTGCTAGATCCTGCATTTCAAACACGCCCATCGGAAAGCCATAGTCCCGCATTGCGGCATCCACCTGTTCAGGGGTGGCCCCGTCGATCAACAACCGATCCGCCTCGGCGCGGTAGGCCGACATGATGCGGTTGCCGATGAACCCGTCGCAGACACCGGACAGGACCCCGATCTTTCCCAGCGATTTCGACAACTTCGCTGCCGTGGCAATCACATCCTCGGCCACCGCGTCGGGCAGGACGATCTCCAAGAGCTTCATGATATGGGCCGGGGAAAAGAAATGCAGACCAATGGCGCGCGAGGGGTCGGACAGAACACCCGCGATGGCGTTCACGTCGAGATAGGAGGTATTGGTCGCCAAAATCGCATCCGGTCTGGTGACCGCATCCAGTTGTGCGAAGACCTGTTTCTTGACCTCCAAGTCTTCGAAGACCGCCTCGATCACCAAATCCGCATCCGCCAGAGCGGCGTAATCCGTAGCGGTTTCGAACCGCGCGATGACCGCATCCAGGTCAGGCAGAAGGCCGCGCTTGGCGCTGCTGTCGAGCGTCCCACACACGCGGTTGGTTCCGGCCGCAAGGCTTGTGTCATCGCGTTCGATCAACGTCACATGGAACCCGCGCATCAGGCAGGCCGATGCGATTCCCGCCCCCATTGTGCCGCCACCGATCACGCCGATCCGGGTGACCGGGCGCGGGGTCTGTTTGAAACTCGGGTCAGCCAAGGTGGCGCGTTCGGCAAAGAAGATGTGCCGCAAGGCGCGGGCCTGATCGCTGGATTTCAAGGCAAGGAAGGTCGCGCGTTCTTCGGCCAAAGCCTTTTGCGCGGGCAAGCGCAAGCCACGCTCAACCGCGTCGATGGCCGCCCCAATCGACACCTGTCCGCGTGCTTTGCGACGCAAGCCCGATGCCGTCTTGTCGAATGCGTCAGGATTGGTTGCGCCGACAACTGCATTCTCAAGCGTGCGCCGTGGAGCATCCAGCGTGTTTGCCAAGGCCACGGCCTCGCCCAACAGATTGCCCGTTGCAATCGCGTCGATCAGACCGGCCTCCAGCGCGGCTTTGGCCGAGATTGGTTTACCCCCCGCGATCATCGTCAGAGCCAGTTCCGCCTCGACCAATCGCGGCAAACGAACCGTTCCCCCTGCCCCCGGCACCAGTCCAAGGGTCACTTCGGGCAACCCCATGCGCGCCTTGGGGTCGGCAATGCGCACGTGGCACCCCATCGCCAGTTCCAACCCGCCGCCCAAAGCGGTGCCGTGGATCGCCGCGACCCACGGTTTCGATGCTGCCTCGATGGCGGCGATGACGTCCGGCAGATGCGGCTCCACAGGCGGCAGGTCGAATTCGCGCACATCGGCCCCGGCGACAAAGGTGCGCCCGGCGCAGGCGAGAACAACCGCGTCGATATCAGGGGCAACCTCAGTCGCCGCAACTGCCTCCAAAAGCCCCGCGCGCACGGCTTGCGACGATGCGTTGACCGGAGGATTGTCGATGGTGACGACCGCAACGCGGCCTTGTTTGGCTATCGAAACGGTCATCGCTCTGGGTCGCCTTTGTCCTGAAGTGTTGGCGTATTTGTCGGGGCGCGGGTGAAGAATGGCAAGTGCCTCCCTCCATCGGAGGCGCGGCGATGAATTTATTTCAAATTTAAAATTTCAAACTTGAAATAAATTTGCGACTCGTGCAGCCTTCCCTTCAAGCTGCCAAAGAAAGAGGTCGAAATGCGTGTTGCATGTCTGGGGGGCGGTCCGGCGGGGCTTTACTTCGCGATCTCGATGAAGCTGCGCGATCCTTCGCATGAGATCACGGTGATCGAACGCAACAAACCAGACGACACATTCGGCTGGGGCGTGGTGCTGTCGGACGAAACGCTCGACAATCTGGCCGCCAATGACCGACAAAGTGCCGAGGCGATCCGCGCCCATTTCGCCTATTGGGACGACATTGCCCTGCACTATCGCGGCGAACGACTTGTGTCCTCTGGGCACGGGTTCTGCGGGATCGGGCGCAAACAGCTGTTGATCCTGCTGCAGGCACGGGCACGGGAATTGGGCGTCGAACTGCGGTTCGAGACCGAAATCGGCAGCGCTGACGATTACCGTCAGGAATACGACCTTGTGGTTGCCAGCGACGGTCTCAATTCCAAGACCCGCACGCTTTATGCCGAGAGCTTCAAACCCGACATCGATCTGCGCCATTGTCAGTTTGTCTGGTTGGGCACCCATCAGCGCTTTGATGACGCGTTCACCTTCATTTTCGAGGAAACCGACAAGGGCTGGGTCTGGGCGCACGCCTACCAGTTCGACGACAACACCGCGACCTTCATCGTGGAATGCACGCAAGAGACGTTTGACGCCTTCGGCTTTGCCGACATGACGCAGGACGAAAGCATCGCCACCTGCGAGGAAATCTTCAAAAACCACCTTGGCGACCACGCCCTGATGACCAACGCGCGGCATATCCGGGGATCGGCCTGGATCCGGTTTCCTCGCGTGCTGTGCGAGACATGGAGCCACGAGAACGTCGTGCTGCTGGGCGATGCCGCCGCGACCGCGCATTTCTCCATCGGGTCGGGCACCAAGCTGGCGCTGGAATCCGCGATTGCGTTGGCCGAGTACCTGCACACAGAGCCTGACATGACCCGCGCGTTCCAGCGCTACGAAGACGAACGCCGTCTCGAAGTGCTGCGCCTGCAATCGGCGGCGCGCAATTCGATGGAGTGGTTCGAAACGGTGGAGCGGTATCTGGGCCTAGATCCTGTGCAGCTCAATTACTCGATGCTCACCCGCAGCCAACGGATCAGCCACGAGAACCTGAGGGCGCGCGACAAGGCGTGGCTCGAAGGCGCGGAACGCTGGTTCATGACGCAGGCGGGTGTGCCGGAGGACGCGCCTCTGCGGGCGCCAATGTTCACTCCATTCCGTCTGCGGGACATGACGCTGAAGAACCGCGTCGTGGTCTCACCCATGGCGCAATACATGGCAGAGGATGGCTGCCCCACCGACTGGCACCTTGTTCACTACGGCGAACGTGCCAAGGGGGGCGCGGGGCTGGTCTTTACCGAAATGACCTGTGTGTCGCCCGAGGGGCGGATCACACCGGGCTGTCCGGGGCTTTACGCGCCCGAACACGAAGCGGCCTGGGCGCGGCTGACAAAATTCGTACACGGCGTTACGGATACGAAAATCTGCTGCCAGATCGGCCATTCCGGGCGCAAAGGCTCGACCCAATTGGGATGGGAACGAATGGACGCGCCCTTGCCCACGGACAACTGGGACTTGGTCAGCGCCTCGGCCGTGCCGTGGTCGGACGACAACGCCACCCCGCGCGAAATCACACGGGCAGAGATGGATGAGATCACAGCGCAATTCGTGGCCTCTGCCGAAATGGCAGATCGGGCCGGATTCGACATGATCGAACTGCACGCGGCACACGGGTATCTTCTGTCGTCGTTCATCTCGCCCGCCTCGAATATCCGTACAGATGAGTACGGCGGCAGTCTTGAGAACCGTCTGCGCTACCCGCGTGAGGTGTTCTCTGCGATGCGGGCGATCTGGCCTGAGGGGAAACCAATGTCGGTGCGTATTTCGGCCACCGACTGGCTGGACGAGGACGGTGTGACACCGGACGAAGCGGTGCTGATCGCCAAAGCCTTTGCCGATGCCGGAGCCGACCTGATCGACGTGTCCGCAGGACAAACCTCGACCAAGGCCAAACCCGTCTATGGAAGGATGTTCCAGACCCCATTCTCGGACCGCATCCGCAACGAGGCGGGGCTCTGTACGATGGCAGTCGGGAATATTTACGAAGCCGATCACGCCAACTCGATCCTGATGGCCGGGCGTGCCGATCTGGTAGCCGTGGGGCGACCGCATCTGGCCGATCCCTACTGGACCCTGCACGAAGCGACCAAGCTTGGCGACCGCGCGGCACAGGACTGGCCTTTGCCCTATCTCGCCGGGCGCGATCAGGCGTGGCGGCTGGCCGAGCGCGAGGCCGAGGCGGTGCGGGCATGAGGCGGGTTCTGGTCACCGGCGGCGGAACGGGCATAGGTCGGGCGATTGCCCATGCCTTTGCCGACCACGGCGATGCGGTGACCATCGCAGGCCGCCGGATCGAGCCATTGCATAATGCCGCCGAGGGGCGCGATATCACCTGCCGTCAGGCCGATGTGACCTCGGAAGCAGACATCGCGGCCCTGTTCGACGCCCCGTTCGACGTGGTGATCGCCAACGCAGGCTGGGGCGCATCCGGCAAGGTGGCGAAGCTGTCGCTTGACGATTGGAACGCGACGCTTGCCGTCAACCTCACCGGCACGTTCCTCACCTTCCGCGAAGCATTGCGGACGGGGCCAGCGGAGGCACGGCTGATCGCCATCGCCTCGACCGCGTCCTTGCAGGGCAACGCCTCTGTTCCCGCCTATACCGCGGCCAAGCACGGTGTGCTGGGGCTTGTGCGCTCCATCGCGCTGGACGTGGCCAAAACTGGCGGCACCTGCAACGCGATTTGTCCGGGCTTCACCGATACCGATCTGGCGGAAGGCGCCATCACCGGGTTGATGCAACGCTTCGATCTGGACCGCGAGGCTGCGACCGCGAAGGTCGCCGCAGGCAACCCGCAAGGGCGGCTGATCACCCCGTCCGAGATTGCCGGAACCGCGCTTTTCCTTGCCTCGCCAACCGCGGCTGGCATCAACGGACATGCTCTGTCAGTCTCGGGGGGCGAGGTATGAAACCCGAACACAGCGTTCAGACCGAACCGATGTCTAAGGCTCGCCTGCGCCTCTGGCTGCAGCTTCTGAAACTGTCTTCGGGGATCGAAGGCGAATTGCGCCGCCGGTTGCGCGACCGGCATGACACCACCCTGCCCCGGTTCGACGTGATGGCCGCCCTTGCCCGCCACAAAGACGGGCTGAAGATGAGCGATCTGTCCCGCTACCTCAAAGTGTCGAACGGCAATGTGACCGGGATCGTTGACCGGCTGGTCGAAGAAGGGCTGGCGCTGCGCGTGGCCGTGCCCGGCGACCGCCGTGCCAATCTGGCGCGACTGACCCCCAAGGGAGAGGCCGCGTTTGCAGACCTCGCTGCTCAGCACGAGGCGTGGATTGACGAACTGCTCGCGCCACTCTCGGACAGCGATACCCAGACACTGATGGGCCTGCTGAAAAAGGCCATGACGCAGGAGGCCAGACATGGATCTGAGTAAGCCACAGCATTTCCGTTGCGAGATCGCAGGCGGCATCGCGCGCATTGCGCATGACCGGCCCGAACGGAAAAACCCCTTTACCTTCGACAGTTACGCCGAACTGCGCGACTGGTTCCGGGCGCTGGTCTATTCAGACGACATCCATGCCGTCGTGATCCTGCCCAATGGCGGCAACTTTTCCTCGGGCGGCGATGTACATGACATCATCGGCCCGCTGACGCGGATGAGCATGAAGGAACTGCTGACCTTCACCCGCATGACCGGCGATCTGGTCAAGGCGATGATCGGCTGTGGAAAGCCAGTGATTGCGGCTGTCGATGGCGTCTGCGCGGGGGCTGGCGCGATCATGGCGATGGCTTCGGACCTGCGCTTGGCCACGCCCGAGGCCAAGACTGCGTTCCTGTTCAACCGCGTCGGACTTGCGGGCTGCGACATGGGCGCGTGCGCAATCCTGCCCCGGATCATCGGACAGGGGCGTGCCGCAGACCTGCTTTACACCGGACGCGCCATGAGTGCGGCTGAGGGCGAGGCGTGGGGGTTTTTCAACCGCGTTGTGGAAGCGGACGCGCTGGAGGCCGAGGCGATCAAGCTTGCCGAACGCATCGTGGCAGGTCCGACCTTCGCCAATTCCATGACCAAGACAATGCTGGCGCAGGAATGGTCGATGAGTCTTGAGCAAGCGATCGAGGCCGAGGCGCAGGCGCAGGCGATCTGCATGCAGGGCAACGACTTCCGCCGCGCCTATGACGCGTTCGTGGCCAAGGAAAAACCTGTGTTCGAGGGCGATTGATGGCAGATCAAAGCTACCTCCACTGGCCGTTTTTCGACCCCGCCCATCGGGACTGGGCGGCGCGTGTCGAAGAGGTGGCGCTGGGTTTGGAGATTGACCACCGCGACACGGATGCAGCGTGCCGGGCGCTTGTCGCTCAATTGGGTGCGGCGGGTCTTTTGCAACCTACCTCAAGCGACGACGGAAAGTTTGATCTGCGCGCGCTATGCCTTGCGCGGGAAACGCTGGCGCGGCACGACGGGCTGGCCGATTTTGCCTTTGCCATGCAGGGGCTGGGCACCGGGGCAATAACGCTGTTTGGAACCGAGACGCAGAAAGCCACCTGGCTCCCGAAAACCCGCGTGGGTGAGGCGATTGCCGCCTTTGCGCTGACCGAACCGGGGTCGGGATCGGATGTGGCCAACTCCGCCATGACCGCCACGCACGATGGCGACAGCTACGTGCTGAACGGCGAAAAGACGTGGATTTCAAATGGCGGCATCGCCGATGTCTACACGCTCTTTGCCCGCACCGGAGAGGCTCCGGCGGCCAAGGGCCTGTCGGCCTTCATCGTCACCCCCGACCTTCCGGGCTTCGAGATTGCAGAACGGCTAGACACCATCGCGCCACATCCGCTCGCCACGTTGCGCTTCACCGATTGTCGTGTCCCCGCGAGTGCGCTGCTGGGCGCGCCCGGTCAGGGGTTCAAGGTTGCAATGTCGGTGCTCGACGTCTTCCGCACCACTGTAGCGGCCGCTGCGCTTGGCTTTGCACGCCGCGCACTGGACGAGGCTTTGGCGCGGGTGACAACGCGGCAGATCGCCGGGTCGCCGCTGGCCGATTTGCAAATGGTCCAAGGCCATATCGCGGACATGGCCGTCGATGTCGATGCAAGCGCCCTGCTCGTCTACCGCGCCGCGTGGACACGCGACAGCGGGGCGCCGCGCATCACCCGCGAAGCGGCGATGGCCAAGCTCTTTGCCACCGATCAGGCGCAACAGGTCATCGACAAGGCGGTTCAGCTTTTCGGCGGCGACGGCGTGCGGTCGGGCACGGCTGTCGAAACGCTCTACCGCGAGATCCGCGCGCTGCGCATCTACGAAGGCGCGTCGGATGTTCAGAAAGTCATCATTGCCCGTCAGACCCTTGCTGCCTTCGAAGGAGGAACGTGATGCTCGGACCCTCTGCCCATGTCGACACATTCGCCCGCGACAACCTTCCGCCGCCTGACCTCTGGCCCGAGTTCCATCTGGCGGGGTTCGATTATCCCGAACGGCTGAACGCCGGATGGGAACTGACCGATGGCATGGTCGAGAAGGGTTTTGGCGACCACACCGCGCTGATCGGCAACGGGCGGTTGCGCACCTACAAGGAACTCAGCGACTGGACCAACCGGCTGGCCCATGTGCTGGTCGAGGATTTGGGCGTGAAACCGGGCAATCGCGTGCTGATCCGGTCGGCCAACAACCCGGCGATGGTGGCTTGCTGGCTGGCTGCAACCAAGGTGGGTGCGGTGGTGGTCAACACCATGCCGATGCTGCGCGCGGCGGAGTTGCGGACCTATGTAGAACTGGCCGAAATCACGCATGCGCTCTGCGACACACGACTGATGGACGAGATGGTGGCCTGCGCCAAGGACAGCGCGACGTTGACATCCGTGGTCGGGTTCGATGGCACCTCTAACCACGATGCAGAATTGGACCGACTGGCGTTGGAAAAGCCCGTGCGGTTCACCTGCGTCCCCACGGGGCGGGACGATGTGGCGCTGCTGGGGTTCACGTCGGGGTCTACCGGGGTGCCCAAGGCGACGATGCATTTCCACCGGGATCTGATGATCATCGCCGACGGTTATGCGCGCGAGGTGTTGGGCGTGACACCGGACGACGTGTTTGTCGGCTCTCCGCCGCTGGCGTTTACATTTGGGCTGGGAGGGCTCGCGATCTTTCCTTTACGGTTCGGCGCGGCAGCCACGCTGCTGGAACAGGCGACGCCGCCGAACATGATCGAGATCATCGAGAAATACAAAGCCACGGTCTGTTTCACCGCCCCCACCGCCTATCGCGTGATGCTGCGCGCGATGGAGGATGGGGCCGACCTGTCGTCCCTGCGGGCGGCGGTTTCGGCTGGGGAAACCCTACCCGGACCTGTCTATGACGAGTGGATCGCCAAGACGGGCAAACCCATGCTCGACGGGATCGGTGCGACGGAGCTGCTGCATATCTTCATCTCCAACCGGTTTGACGACCACAAGCCTGCCTGCACCGGCAAACCTGTGACCGGGTACGAGGCCAAGGTCCTCAATGATGCAGGAGAAGTGGTGCCAGACGGTGAGGTCGGGCGGCTGGCGGTGCGCGGCCCGACCGGGTGTCGCTATCTCAAGGGCGATCGCCAGAGCGCCTATGTGCAGGATGGCTGGAACATCACCGGCGACAGTTTCTGGCGGGACGAAGATGGCTATTTTCACTTCGCCGCGCGCAATGACGACATGATCGTCAGCTCCGGCTACAACATCGCCGGTCCCGAGGTGGAAGCGGCCTTGTTGGCCCATCCAGCCGTGGCCGAATGCGCGGTGATTGGCGCGCGTGACGAGGAACGCGGACATGTCGTTCAGGCCCATGTGGTGCTGTCCGAAGGACATCTCGGGACTGCCGATATGGTCAAAGCCTTGCAGGAGCATGTGAAGGCGACCATCGCGCCCTACAAATACCCTCGGTCGGTCGTGTTCACGGACAGCTTGCCCAAGACCGCGACCGGAAAGATCCAGCGTTTCAGGTTGAAAGAACAATGACAGAACCCGCCTTTGCCAAAGACCAAAAGGTCCTCTTTCGTCATTGCGACCCGGCGGGGATCGTCTTTTTTCCCCGCTATTTCGAGATGATGAACGATCTTGTCGAAGAGTTCTTTGACGAAGCTCTCGGCTATCCGTTTGAAGAAATCCTCAAGACCGAAGGCGTCCCCACTGCCCAGATCGAAACCCGGTTCGTCTTGCCAAGCTACCACGGTGATCTGTTGCAGCTGAGGCTGTGGGTGACACGGCTTGGTACGACGTCTATGACCTACAAGATGACCGCCACATGCGGCGACGAGCTGCGTTTTGAGACCCGCGCCACCTTGGTGCATGTCAATAGCATGGGCCGCCCCGAACCATGGCCCGAACAACTGCGCAACACAGTCAAGACCCATGAGGCCCGAGATGACACATAAAACGATCCAGCCCGAGGGCTGGTTGCCCGCCAAGGGCTATGCCAACGGGATGCTGACCAAGGACGGCGTGCTGCATATCGGCGGGCAGATCGGCTGGGATGCCAACAAGGTCTTTGTGGCTTCGGATTTCATCGGCCAGATGCGGCAGGCTCTATCCAACATCCGCGCCATCGTCGAAGCAGCAGGCGGCACAGTCGAAGATGTCACCCGGCTGACATGGTTTGTGACCGACAAGGCCGAGTATCTGGCGCATCAGGCCGAAGTCGGCGCAGCCTATCGCGACGTGTTCGGCAAGCACTTCCCCGCGATGTCCATGGTGGTGGTCAGCGCGTTGATCGAAGACGAGGCCAAGGTCGAAATCGAGGCCACCGCGCATCTGGGGTGAAAGGTCTCACCGTCGCGCGGGCAGAACCTTTCCGACACATGCACCGAAGCCAACGCGGTAGCCGTCCCCTTGCGCATGACCGCGCAGGTTCAGAGTGTCGCCGTCTTCAACAAAAGTCCGCATTTCGCCGGTCTCCAGCGTGATCGGTTCTTTTCCACCCCAACTCAATTCCAGCAAGGCCCCACAATTGTGCCGTTCCGGCCCTGATATTGTGCCAGACCCAAGCAGATCGCCCACCCGCATTGGACAGCCAGAGCTGGTGTGATGCGCCAATTGTTGCGCAGCCGAGTAATACATTTCGCGATAGTTGGTCCGGGCGATAACGGTCTCGGTGCTGCCGTCTGGCGTCAGCCCAACCTCTAATGCGATGTCGTAGAGCATCGGACCGGGTTCCAACAGATAATCCAGCAGCGGCTTGTCCCGTGCAGGTGTGTTGGTGCGGAACGGTTCAAGTGCGGCGGCGCTCACGATCCACGGGCTGATGGTCGTCGCTGTGGCCTTGGACTGGAAAGGGCCGAGCGGCTGGTATTCCCACGCCTGAATGTCCCGCGCCGACCAGTCGTTCAGGATCACGTAGCCAAAGATGTTGTCGAACGCCTCGGCCACGCTGATTGGCCCGTCGGACGCCTGCCCCACAATCGCGCCCATTTCGAGTTCGATGTCGAACCGGGCCGACGGCGCAAAGCGCGGTGTGGCATCGTCCGGTCCCTTGATCTGACCATGCGGGCGCGTGACGGGCGTGCCGGAGACCACAACCGAGGACGCACGGCCATTGTAGCCAATCGGGATATGCAGCCAGTTCGGCGGCAAGGCGTTTTCGGCCCCCCGGAACATCGTGCCGACATTGGTGGCGTGATGGCGGCTGGAATAGAAATCGGTGAACTCGCTCACACGGAACGGCATATGCAGCACCGCCTGGGCCATCGGGACGGAATGGGTGATGATCGCGTCCTGCACCGCCTCGTCCGCGCCGTCGGCCAACATGGCAGTCAGCGCCGCGCGGTAACGGGACCACGCCTCACGCCCCAACTCCATGAAATCGTTCCAATAAGGCGCGTCCAGCACATCCGCATCAGGATCGGCGCGCAGAATACCCGCCGCCTCTAGCCCGGTGGAATCAACGATGCGGTCGCCAATCGCCACACCGCAGCGCAGATCGCCGTCGCCCACCGAAAACACGCCATAGGGCAAATTGTTCAGCGGGAAATCACACTCCGGCGCATTGGCGCTTTCCAGCCAGGACCGACGCAGACCCATCGATTATTTCTTCCCCGGCGTGCCGTCGAACTTCTTTTCCAAGCTGTCCCAGCAGTCGATATAGTCGTCCTGCAAAGGCGCTTCTTTCCCCGCAAATTCAGTAAGATGCTGCGGGAACCTCGTTTCGAACATGAAGGACATGGTGCGGTCCAATTTGTCGGGACCGAGGTTGGCATTCGACGCCTTTTCAAACGCCTCGCGATCCGGGCCATGGGGCAGCATCATGTTGTGCAAACTCATGCCGCCGGGGACAAAGCCCTGCGGCTTGGCGTCATACTGTCCGTAGATGTTGCCCATGAGCTCGGACATGATGTTCTTGTGATACCACGGCGGACGGAAGGTGTTTTCCGCCACCATCCAGCGTTCGCGGAACAGAACGAAGTCGATATTCGCCGTACCCGGAACCCCTGAAGGGGCGGTCAGAACGGTGAAAATCGACGGGTCGGGATGGTCGAAGAGGATCGCGCCGACGGGACAATAGTTCCGTAAATCATACTTGTAGGGCGCGTAGTTTCCATGCCACGCGACCACGTCGAGCGGGCTTTGACCGATCTTGGTCTCATGAAACTGCCCGGCCCATTTGACGGTCAGGGTCGATGGAACCTCGCGGTCCTCGAACGCAGCAACCGGCGCTTTGAAGTCACGCGGATTGGCCATGCAGTTGGCCCCGATTGGTCCACGCCCCGGGAGGTCGAATTTCTGGCCGTAGTTTTCGCAGACAAAGCCCCGGCACGGGCCATCCAGTACTTCGACCCGGTAGACCAGACCGCGCGGGAGGATCGCGATTTCCTTGGGTTCGATGTCAATGAGGCCAAGCTCGGTCGCAAAGCGCAGCCGCCCCTCCTGAGGAACGACCAGCAACTCGCTGTCGGCACTGAAGAAATAGCCGTCCTTCATGCTCTCGGTCACAAGGTAGATGTGACTCGCCATGCCCGCTTGCGTGTTCACATCCCCCGCCGTGGTCATGGTGCGCATGCCCGTGAGCCAGGTCAGCGCCTCACCCGTATGCGGCACAGGGTCCCAGCGGTATTGACCAAGGCTGGTCACGTCTTCGGGAATGTGCGGCGCGCTTTTCCAATAGGGCAGATCAATCCGCGTGTAACGAGCGGAATGTTTGACCGAAGGCCGAATGCGGTAGCACCATGTGCGTTCAGGGCGCTCTGCAGTAAAGGCCGTGCCGGAAAGCTGTTCGCCATAAAGCCCGTAATTGCATTTCTGCGGGCTGTTCATGCCGCGCGGCAGGGCGTCGGGCAAAGCCTCCGTCTCGAAATCATTGCCCCAGCCGGGCATATATCCCGGCTCTGTCAGGGTGCCTTTGGCCTGAACGAGGCCGGATGTGTACGGAGCATTCATGACTTGTCTCCTTTCGAGGCGGCGGCCAGCGCTTCGGTCAGCACCGCGCGGTCGCCGATATGGTTGGCGAGGATCAGGATCAGACGGGCGTTCAGCGCGATGCTGTCATCGTCGCTCAGCCCCTCATGGGCATTGAGCAATTCCGCGTAGAACCCATCGGGATCGGGTATATTGGGAGTGGTGTTCAAAGCCATCGCGTCAGTCCTTTCCGATGGCGCGCCGCAGGGCCGCACGAACCATATCAGTGTCATAGGCAGGCCAGCGCGCGGCGACATGCTGGTCGGGGCGGATCAGGTAAACGGCAGCGGGCGCATCGCCCAGATACCGGTCTTTGATCTCCCCGTCGGCAGGCACGGACAGACAGCGGACGGTAAGCCCTTCGACCTCCAGCGTGTCGGGGACATCACCCCCGACGCCGAGCAATACGAAGTCTCCGCCAAGGTGATCCAGCAGGAACCCCTGCCCCAATGGCGCATCCGCGCACGGCGCACCGGGCCGTGTGCGGGCGGGTCCAGCGGGCAGAGCATCGGGTGTGTTGAGCGGCAAACCATCATAGACGCAAGGCACGGAGAGCCGACCGGAATTGACCAATGGACGGGCAAAGGCGTGGTGCTCGGCCAGATCCAGTACCGCATTGCGGAACACATGGCTGATCTTCGATTTCGGCGTGATGAAATCGGTTGAGCGGGACGAATTCAGGATGTTCTCGTCCGCGCCGTACCGCCGCTCGACATCATAGCTGTCCAGCAGGCTTTCAGGCGCTTTTTCGTTCAGAACAAGCCCGAGCTTCCACCCCAGATTGTCCACATCCTGAATGCCGGAATTGGCGCCGCGCGCGCCGAAGGGTGACACCTGATGCGCGGCATCCCCGGCAAAGATCACCCTACCGTGGCGGAACTTTTTCATACGGCGACATTGGAAGGTGTAGATTGAGGTCCAGACCAGCTCATACTCCACATCTGGCCCCAACATCGCATCCAGACGGCGGCGGATGTTCTCTTCCTTCAGTTCTTCCTTGCGATCGATGTCCCAGCCTAGTTGGAAGTCGATCCGCCAGACACCATCGGGCTGCTTGTGCAGAAGCGCAGAGTCGCCGGATTTGAAATGCGGCTCGAACCAGAACCAGCGTTCGGTCGGGAAATCCGCTTTCATGGTGATGTCAGCGATCAGGAAATTGTCCTCGAACACCCGGCCTTCGAAATCGAGCCCCATCATCTTGCGGAGCGGGCTGGAGGCACCGTCGCAACCGATTAGCCAGTCCGCTTCGATCCGATACGGGCCATCCGGCGTGGCGATGTCGAGGACAACGTGATCGTCCTTGACCTCAACCGCATCCACCCGGTTTTTACCGCGCAGATCAATCGGCGCACCTGCCGCCTGCGCCTCGCGGACGCGTTCCACAAGGAAGCGTTCGAAATAGGGCTGTTGGAGATTGATAAAGGCGGGGTAGCGATGGCCGGTTTCGGGCAGCAGGTTGAACTCGTAGACCTGCCGGTCATCATGGAACACCTTGCCAAGGTTCCAGACCACACCTTTGTCCAGCATCGGTTGTCCGCATCCGTACCGATGAGCGATCTCAAGCGTACGTTTCGCAAAGCAGATGGCGCGCGACCCCTGCCCGACGCCTTCGTGGTCGTCCAAGAGCACAACCGGAATGCCCTGAAGGCCAAGGTCCAAAGCGGTGGCGACGCCAATCGGGCCGCCGCCCATCACGACAACCGGATGACGGACCGCAGCAGACGCGTCCTGATCCGTGCTGCGCGCGTAGGGATAGAGTTTGAACGCCAGTTGGTAACGGTCATCGAGCGGCATGATGGGTCTCCTCCCCCTTCAGTCAGCCTTTAGCCTTGCAGTTGCGCCCACATTTCGAGGTCGCGTTCCGCCGTCCAGATGCGCGGATGCACGATCCCGCGCGCTTCGTCATAGGCGCGGGCGACGTTGAACGGCAGGCAGTGTTCGTAGATCGCGTAATCCTTGAATTTCGGGTCGCAGGCATCTCGCACCGCGTCCCATGCATCCTTGAGGCTTCCGCCCTTCGCGGCAATCGGTTTGACCGCGTTATAGGTGCTGTCGACGAAATCCCGCGTGTTGGCGAGGGCTGCATCCACCATCTCGCGCCCGACCAGAGCGTCGCCACGGCCCGGCGCAATGCTTTGCGGATCATAGGCTTTGACCGCGTCCAGCGTTGCACCCCACTCTTCGAAATGGCCATCACCGCAATAGCAGGCCGAGTGGTATTCCACGATGTCACCGGTGAACATGGTCTGACTGTCCGGCACCCAGATCACACTGTCACCGGCCGTATGCGCACGACCGATCTGTTTGATCTCGACCTTCCGCTTGCCCAGATAAACGGTCATGCTGTCGCTGAAGGTGGTGGTGGGCCATGTCAGGCCGGGGATGCTTTCATGGCCTTCGAAGAGGCGCGGAAAGCGTTGGAACTCGCTGTCCCAGTCTTCTTGCCCGCGTTCCATAACCATCCCGCGCGCCGCGTCGGACATGATGACCTGTTCAGCGCCAAATGCGCTGGCCCCCAGCACCCGCACCGCGTGATAATGGGTCAGTACCACGTGTGAAATCGGTTTGTCAGTGACGGTGCGAACGCAGTCCATCACCTTCTGTGCAAGGCGCGGCGTCGCCTGTGCTTCGACGATCATCACGCTGTCATCGCCAATGATGACGCCCGAGTTCGGATCTCCTTCGGCGGTGAAGGCGTAAAGGCCCTCGCCGATCTCGGTAAAGGAAATCTGCTTTTCTGCGGTGTCGCCCTGCGATGCAAAAGCCATGTGTACGCGTCTCCCTATCGTGCCCCAGCCCATGTTATCCCGGGGCAGATCATTCGTCGTTGCAAAAGCAACGAAAGTCAATATCATTTCAAATGCAACGATTTTGGATCACTCCATGACACCCGACGATTTTCACCTGTCTTCGTTCCTGCCCTACCGGCTGGCGGTTCTGTCGGAACGGGTCAGCAGACGGCTGTCGGTGGAATACGGACGGACCCATGGGCTGGCCGTCGCGGAATGGCGGGTTCTGGTGCATCTCTTGCGCTGCGGAGCGGTGTCGATCCGTGACATCCACAATTGCGTCAATCTGGAAAAGCCAAGGGTCAGCCGTGCGGTGTCGCGGCTTGAGGCAGAGGGGCTGGTGCAGAAGACTCAAGGCGATGGCGATGGGCGTCTCGTCGCAATTTCGCTGACAGATGCAGGACGTACCGCCTTGGCGGACATTATCCCGGCGGCCACCCGGATTGAACGGCATCTGACCGATGCCGTCAGCTCCGAAGACCTCGACACGTTCTTCCACGTGATGGAGCGCATGCATGCCGTTCTGGACGCCGATCCGGAAGCCAAACCAAGAACGGTGATGGATCTTAACACCAACGCCAATGCGATTCCTTAGACGGTCTGTGTGTCGTCTTCACGCCGGCCCGAAGCCTGATCCAACCGTCGTTCCAGTTGAGCACGCGACAGCAAATCCGCTGGGCAAGAGACGCGCGCGACGTCAGAACCGGCCAAAGATCAGAGGACGCCCTCTTTCCTGGCGATCGCCACGGTTTCCGCATGGTCCTGAGCCTCGAACTTCCGGCACAATGTCTTGACGATGAAATTCACCGTTAGCTCCTTCAACCCCAAATCGCTGGCGATCTGTTCAACGGATTTGCCGCTGTCGAGTTGCTTGAGAACCAGAAGTTCGCGCGTTGTCAGACGCTGTTCCGACATGGATGCGGATGCCTTCCTCGGCTGATCGGGATCAGAGTCCAGAAGGTTGACCTGTTGGCCAGACACCATGGCACGCACAGCCTCGATGTAGCTTTTCGCAGCAAGCTTTTTGGGAAGGAACCCGGCTGCGCCGAAGCTCAGCGCATCCCGAACCACGTGATGCGGAAGATTGCCGGACATCAGGGCCACGCGTGCACCCTTTCCGTTGGCCATGGTACGGCGCACGCCGTCCAGACCGTCCATCCCCGGCATGTGGTAGTCGAGGAGGATCAAGTCGAACGGATCACAGTTCGCAATTTCGGCCAGTGCATGGTCAAGATCATGCGCCAGCGTGACTGTCATCTCGGCCCGAGTCAGGATGGCCTCCAGCACTTCGCGCAACATTTCCTGATCGTCGGCGATTAATACGCGCATGCCTTACCCGTGCTGTTCGACGGAAGACATTAAGGCCAATTCCGACTTCAATACAAGCGATTGGCGGTCAATCGGCTTTGACAGCACCGCGGTGAACAACGCACCGGACCGACCCGCCTCGCCAGCCAGTGCGGTGACAAGAATGGATGGCAGGTTCGGTACGATTGCCTTGGCGGCTTCGGTCAGTTCGGCCCCCGTCATTCCCGACATGTCGTAATCTGTGACCAGCAAGTCCCACGTGTCAGGATCATCGCGCAACGCATCGAGAACGTCCTCAGGATTGGTGGTCGCCGCGACCTCGGCACCGGCCGCTTCGAGATAGGCTGTGATAACGTCAAGCACTTCCGGCTGATCATCCACAACAAGGATCATGCGGCCATCAAGACGACCAGTCCCTTCAAAATCCGGATCATCCGGCGCGACCGGTTGCTCGACCATATCGATTGGCCAGAACACTTCGAATTTTGTGCCTTTTCCAAGTTCCGTGGTCAGCCTCAAAGCCCCTCCATTGTCTTCGATGACCGAAGACACGACCGCCAGCCCCAATCCGGTGCCCAAATCTCCCTTTGTGCTGAAATAAGGGGTCAGGATCCGCGAGGCGACATCCGGCGGCATGCCGGGGCCGGTATCTTCGACCGTAAGACAGGCGTAGCAACGGGCAGGATCAACGCGCCCGACAGCCATTGCCCCGGTCGGGACATGACAGCTTGCAGACGAAAGCCGGATCGAAATCGCACCGGGACTGTCAGCGATCGCGTCGCGCGCATTGATCGCGAGGTTGAGCAGGAGCTGGAGCACATCCGTCGGGTCTGCCAAAGCTTCGACTGGCGTCTCGGGCACAGTCACCGTAAGCCGGGCCGAAGGATGCAGGCTGGACCGGACGAGATCAGCCGCTTCCTGGACGGGTCGGCGCAGGTCCAGATTGATCCGCGCCGATTGGCGCGCACCCAAGGTCAACAGGCGCTTTACCAGGCCTGCAGCCTGATCCGACGCCGTCAATATCCGCATTGCGCCGGCAGCTGCGGAGCCGCCCTCTTCGGCGATCAGCGACGCCCCACCCGAGATGATGGCCAGAAGATTGTTGAAATCATGCGCCAGTCCAGCTGCCATTTGCCCGATCATCTCGCGGCGTTGTGCGAGTTGGAGTTCATTCATCAGCCGCTCGCGCTCTGCCCGTTCCCGTCTGCGCGCAGAAATGTCCCGCGTTATGATCAGCACGCCGCCGTCCGCGTTCACCGTCAGAGACACGTCCTGATCGACCGGGCTACCGTCTTTGGCAAGGCCGACAACCTCTCCGGACCAGCCTCCGTCCTGCATCAGCGCAGGCACGGCATTAATTTCCATCCAGCGTACTTCGTCCGGTGCAAAAAGCATGGACCACGGTTCACCAAGAAGATCGCGTTCATCCGCATAACCGAACATATCGAGATGTGCGCGGTTGGTGTAAACGAAGCGACCCTCGGCATCAGTGATGGCGATCCCGTCAAGGCTGGCTTCCATTGCTGCGGCACGATCTGCAAGTGCCCGCTGTTCGGCCAGCTTGAGGTCGGTAATGTCCACGCGCAATTCGACGCGACCGCCGTCGGGCATGGCTCTTTCGAACACGCGCAGCCATGAGCCGTCCGGCAATTGCTGTTCGAACTCACGGTCAGGCTGCGAGTGCAGAACGAACCTTTCTGCCAGCCATTCCTCTTCGCGCCCAATCGCCTCGGGGTACTGGCCAACCTCAAGACCGTAACGGATGATGCTGGCAAAGCTCGCGCCCGGGACAATCGCCGGTGCCGACAATTCATAGATCTGGCGGTAGCGGCTGTTGCAGATCACAAGCCGATCATCGGCATCGTAGAGAACGAACCCGTCCTGCAAAGCTTCCACGGCTTTTTCGAGGTTTGCCCGCGCCAGTGCGGCATCTCGGGCAGCCTTTCGCAGCGACTCAGCCTGCTCGCGTTGTTCAGTGATGTCGACCTCGACCGCGAGGAACCCTTGTATACCTCCAGCCTCGTCCTGTAAGGGCTGAATATCAATCGACAGCCAGTATTCCTGACCGTCACGCGATTGATTCAGCACTTCGACCTGAACGGCTTCCCCGCGGTCCAGAGCCTTTCGCATCTTTTCGACGGTTGCAGGATCGGTGTTAGGTCCCTGCAAAATGCGCCCGGGGTTCTTGCCTCTGACGTCGTTCAGTGTCCAACCGGTTGTCCGTTCAAACGCTTCGTTCACCCATTCAATGCGCCGCCGTGCATCGGTCACCACAACAAGGTTGGTGGTGCGTCGCGCGATTTCGGACAGGCGTTCAACTTCTGCCGCCTTTTCGCGTGCCTCGGTGATGTCGCGCAAAGCCAGCACATAGCCCTGATCGCGGATCGTCGACGCCGTCAGTTGCCACCAGCCCGTGACAGACTTGCCCAATGCCATTTGGAAAGTGTGGTTGACCACATCTGCACCTGCGTCCAGTTCGCTCAGTTTCTGGCGCAAGACCTTGGCAAGGTGGGCAGGCAGTTTTTCTTCGGGTGTTCGATTGACGTAAGTTGCGTCAATTGTTTCAGGCAGCGAAAGTGCCCCGGAATGCCACGAGACAAACCGGCCTTCGCGGTCAAGTTCGACAATCAGGTCGGGCAAGGCAGACAAGACGGCTTCAAGTCTGTTGCGTTGCGTCAGCGTTTCGGCATGAGCCGAAACCAAACGCTCCTCGGCATCCCGGCGCGCCAGAACGGACACGATGACCTTTGCCACCGACCGGATCAGATGCACCTCACCCGGCAGGAAGGTGCGCTGGTCACGGACCGCGTCAAAGCCGACAAAGCCTCTGAAGGCACCATCCTCGACCATCGGCACAGCAAGAAGCGAACGTATGCCCTGTTCCACCAACAGGTCTTTTTCCGGAGCGTCATCCGGCATTGCAGCCACATCCGGGATCACGACTTCTGATCCCGCATCGAAAAGCGTGCGCCAATGGTCGATCATCCCGATGGGAAGACCTTGAAGCATCTCCAGCGCGGGCTCAATCCCGGGGCCGCACCATTCGTGCGTGTTGTCGATGAACGCCTCGTCCTTGCGAAGGCGGAACACATACACCCGGTCGGTGTCAGTCAGCCTGCCCATTTGGTCGAGGGCCGCATCAATTGCCGCGTCAATGTCCTTGAGCGGTGCCCCAAGCAGCGCATCAAGAATGCCAACAACCTGACCCTGCATCTCGGTCAGACGTGAAAACGCGTTGTGGACTGCTTCGAACGGGGCATCAAGAACAGCATCCGACCTTTCCAGGGGTTTGCCTTCGATCAGCCCGAGCAAGAGCGCATTCCGCCGGGCCTCGCGCAGCGCCAGCAACGCCTGAGCAGCCAGTTTCGAGACTTGCTCAAGAGTTCGGAGGTCGCCAGACGAATACCGTCCTGCCACCTTGCATCCCAAGAGAAACGCCCCGGCTTTTTCGTCGGGCATCTCCAACGGGACAATCATGGTCGACGCCAATTCTTCCGCACCACCGGGCCAGGAATAGCCTTCGATGAGGTTTGTCATCTTTGTCAGGCGACGCGACCGGTCGATCATCGTTGCGGGCAAAGGCAAGGCATGCCCTTGGTTGACCTTGTCCGCACAGGTCGAAATGATCGTATGGTCGCCGTCGGCCTGAATGAAAAAGCAGTCACGACCACCGATTTCGCGCTTCAACACGTCCAACAGGGATTGCATGGCTTCATCTGCGCCGGACTTTCCGGTCAGTGCCTTGAGCGCCTCCGAAAGGATCGACCGTTCCTTGAGCGCCACCGCTTCCCGCAGACGAACCGCTTCGTTATTTGCCAGCGCAGTGCGCACGGCTTCGGCCTCGGCCATAAGCCGATAATTGATCTCGACGATTTCGTTGTTCTTCGCCTCAAGAAGCGCTTCCGCCTCAAGACGCGCCTGTTTTTCGCGCTCGTAGAGGCTTTGCGAGATCATTGGTTCTCGGGTTTCACTGGTCATGTTTCGGGTCCGCGTGTCAAACCATCTGTTCTTTTGTCAAACCGCCCCACAATACTCGAACCCACAGGATCACCCCTTTCGAAAAGGGACGATCCGAAAAGCCGCGATCGTGCATGTGCAACCACAGCACGATCCTTCGCACAATCCGGCTTATCACAGTTCAGGCGCACTGAACATCGTACAGGAAATCATCAGATTTCCGTGCTTTGCATATTCTCCGGCTGGCACGCCCTGCTCGCCGAATGTGAAGATGCCAAGCCATGGCTTGTCTCCAAGGACGTCGTTGATCCCGGCCGACACGTCGTCCATCCGGTCCTTCACCGCCAACATGCACCCACCACAATAGACCACCAGTGCCCCTGTCACCTCGCCTCCGGCGTTCTGGCTGGCCTGCTCCGCGACAAGGCCGGCCCGCTCGACCAGACTTTCCACCGATCCCTGCATCTGCCAAAGCTGATCCCCTTCGGACACCGCTGCAAACAGGTCCACCGCACCGCCAGGATGGGCAACGGCAGGATGCGCCAACAGGTGAAACGGAACGCCCGCGACCCGTCGCATCTCACGACCCAGGGGCCAGAACGTGGAGTCCGCAAGGATGGATCGCGGCTCTTCTTCTGCAACCGGAACAGCACCGGCGGACCACTCATTCAGAATTTCGGCCGCTGGGCGTCCGTCGATCTCGTAAAGGCGGCGTTCCTCGACCCGGGTCACTGTTCCGTTCGATCCTGTTGGCGCGTACCCGCTCTTGTAAACTGAAGCGACAGGTGTGGATGGGAACAAGACCGACACGACCAGCCCGTCTGAATGAACTGCGTCCGGCCCGAACAGCGACCACTTGCCTGAGACATCATTGTCGGCTGTACTGCCTCCGACGATCAATGTGTCTTCGCCAACAACGGCACACAATCCGGCGATCACATCTTCCTCGCGTCCGGGCGCGACGCTCAGCCAGACCATCTCGGGGATTTCACCGGGACGTCCTGCACGGGACAGTGCTTCGGTGGCCGCCTCGCGCGCCGCAGCTTCAGCGTCATCGCCCAAATCGACGGAACTGGTGCCATAACTGCCATCGGCGTCCCAGATCGCAAACACCCCCAGACCGGACCCGCCGATATCGACACCTGACGATCCCATGATCCCCAGACAGGACGACCCACCGTGCAACGCTGTGGCCCCGAAAGCGGTCTGCGCACCTTGATGAAGATCCGCTGCATCAAGTCCAACGCCGAAATGAAGCGCGAGAAAGTCCGGCGTGCCATTACGGTCCATCTCGAGCCGAGAAGCGATCTCGGCCAAACCGCTGGACGTCTCCCCAGCTCTTGATTGTGCGGCTAGAATTTTCATGGTCACCTTCCTTCTTGGGGGAAGTTAGCCCGAAAATCTCGCGCGTGCCATTGTTCAAAAGCACGCGCCACGGTTTCGAAGCGACACAAAGAGCGCAACAGACGGGTCTGCCAAATTCACGACACCACGGTCACGGCATTCGTGTCTGCCGAAGAGGTGTTCAAACCCGCGTTTTCAGGCTTCTTCTGTCGCCGCTGGTCGCGGCCCATAATTTTGAAAAGCAACAAGGACCTCAGCGATTTCGGCCTCCGACAGGATATGAGGTTCTCCACCAATTCTGCTGAACAGATAGGTGCGCGCGAGCGTTTCCAATTCCTCCAACCGCCACCGCGCCTTGGCGATCGTCTCACCCAGAACCGTGGCCCCATGATTGGCCATAAGACATGCATGACGGTCTGCCATGATCTCGGCCATGTTGGCGCAAAGCTCGGGACTGCCGAACAGCGCATAATCGGCCAAAGGCACATCGTTGCCGCCAAAAGCCGCCACCATGTAATGACAGGCCGGGATCGGTCTGCGCTGCACCGCGAGGATACTGCAATAGGGCGGGTGGGCGTGCAGAACCACGGGCATATCGGGTCGTGCCTGATGCAGCCCTTGATGAAACGGCCATTCGGACGACGGTTTCAATCCCGCTCCATCCGGCTGACCATCAAGCGGGATGGTCACCATCAGATCAGGCGTGAGGTCTTCATAAGGCACACCCGACGGTGTGATCAGAATGCCCGCTTCGGTCCGCGCAGAAATGTTGCCGGACGTGCCCTGATTGAGATGGCGTTCGTTCATCCAGAGACAGGCGGCAATCAGCGCCTGCCGGGTCTCTTTGGTGTCTTGCAGTGGTGCGGCTGGGGTCATCAGATCATCTCCATCAGGTCTTCGGCGACCTGCGCGCTGGTCGCCAGATGAGTCACAAAGCCACCCTTCATCGCAGCGCGCGCAGGACGCGCCCGCCCCGGTCCCGCCGCAACAAGAAGCGCCATCTCCTTGCCCCTCATCTGATCCAGTGAGACACCGATCATCCGATCCTCGACGGCAGACACCACGGGATGTCCCTCTCCATCAATCAGGCGCCCACAGATCACGCCGACGGCCCCCTTTAATCGTTGGGACGCGATTTCGTCGGGCGTCAGGATACCGCTGCGCACCACATGGGCGTCTGCATCGCAGGTGCCACATGCCAGAACCGTCTTGTTGCACGTGGCCAGCGCGTCCAATTGATCGCGTACTACGGGCTCGTCACACAGCGCATCCCGCAGCGCCTTGTTCGACAAAACCAGAGGGGCATGGAAGTTGATGCATTCGGCCCCCAACCGTTGCGCCAGAATTGCCGTACAGGCTTCGGCGGCAAATCCCAAAGCGGCAGGCCGCGATCCCAAGAGCTGGATGACCGACAGGTCCGGCACGGGCGTGTTGGGCACCTGCTGCGCCATCTGGTAGACCGTTGCGCCCCAGGAGACGCCCAGCCGGTCGCCGGGTTCGAGCAAACGCGGCAGCCAGTCCGCCGCCGCCCGTGTCACCCGCGCGACGCTTGCCGCAACGCCATGCGGATCGACAGGATCGTCCGGCACCACCATCGCCTCGGTCAAACCGTAGGCGGCGCACAGCTCCTCGGCCAGCCGGTGCCCCTTGAACACGTCGCTGTCCATATGCACCCGCACCCAACCCCGATTGCGCGCCTCATTGAGGTAATTGACCACCGACGCCCGGCTGATCCGCATGCGTTCGGCGATGTCGTTCTGGTTCAGCCCGTCGTGGTAATAGAGCCACGCCGCCTCGATAAAAGGCGCGTCGTCCCGTGCGGGCAGCCGTGCTGCATCCACCGAAGCCGTGCGCATTTTGCCAAGCGGGGTGGCAGGCATCGGGGTGCCCTACTCTGTCGCGCGGGCGAATTCGGGAAACAAGCCGGCCAGCCCTTCTTCGGACGCATCGCAGACACCGCGTTCGGTGATCAAGCCAGTGACCAGACGGTTCGGCGTCACGTCAAAGGCCGGGTTGCCACCCGGGGTGCCTTCAGGAGTGACCTGCACCGTACCGATGCCACCGGCGTCAAGAACGCCCTGAACATGGGTGACTTCCCGCGCGTTGCGCTCTTCAATGGGGATTTCGGCCACACCATCCGACACGGTCCAGTCGATGGTCGGTGATGGCAGCGCCACATAGAACGGCACATTGTTGTCCTTTGCCGCGAGCGCCTTGAGATAGGTCCCGATCTTGTTGCACACATCCCCTTGCCGCGTCGTCCGGTCAGTGCCGGTGATGACCATGTCCACCATCCCGTGCTGCATGAGATGCCCGCCCGCATTGTCGGTGATGTAGGTGTGCGGCACGCCATGTTTGCCCAACTCCCACGAGGTCAGCGTGCCCTGATTGCGGGGGCGGGTTTCGTCAACCCACACATGCAGGGCAATGCCCGCATCATGCGCCTGATACATCGGGCTTGTGGCTGTGCCCCAATCCACCGTCGCCAACCACCCCGCGTTGCAATGGGTTAGCAGGCGCACGGGTTCCCCTGCCGGTTTCTTCGCGGCGATTTCACGGATGATCGCCAGACCATTTTCCCCGATCCGGCGGTTGATCTCAACGTCCTCGTCCGCAATCTCATGCGCCAGCGCCAAGGCCGCAGCAGCACGGTCGCCCTTTGCCAAAGGTCGCAACGCGGCGCGGCAGCGGTCAAGCGCCCAGCGCAGGTTGATTGCCGTCGGGCGTGTTTTCTCAAGGAACGTCCACGCCGCATCCATGTTTGCATCTGACGGGTCTTCCGCCATCGCAAGCGCCATACCGTAAGCTGCCGTGGCCCCGATCAACGGCGCGCCGCGCACGCGCATCTCGTAGATGGCATCGGCGTAGTCCTGCATCGTCGCCACCGGGATCACCCGGAAGTCATGCGGCAACCAGCGTTGGTCAATGATCTCGAGAACGGACTTCTCGTGGTTCCACCACAGCGAGCGGTAATGGGTTCCGTCGATCTTCATAGGACGTCCTTTCCGTTGAAGTCCCGCGCGATGGCGCAGACTGCGCTGGCATCGGTCAGCCTGTCGGCCTCGTGGATCAGTTCCGCGCCCATGAGCAGATTGCGCGCTTCCAAGGGTGCCCGAACCGCCGGGTCGGCGATGTCTTCGAAATCGGCATTATGCGCCAGAGACAGGCAGCGGCGGTGCATTTCGATCCCGCAGACCGCCCATGCGTCGCGCCAGATGCCCGCGAGAACCGCATCACAGGCGGGGGTGCTGTCGTGACCTTGATCTTCGAACAAGCAGGCTGGGTAGAGAATGCCCGTCCGCTCGGTTTTCCAGAGATGGCGGAACTCGGTCTCGAAGGTCGTGCAGACCTCTTCGATCACGCCCAGAATCCACTCTTGATAGTCGGCCAGATCCTCACCCCGGTGGGCGGGCTGACTGAAATAGGCCATCAGGAAATTCGCGCAGAGCATGCCAATATCGAACCCCATCGGCCCGTATTGGGCGAATTCCGGGTCGATCACCCGGCTTTCGCGGCCCGTCGACATGATCGACCCCGAATGCAGATCGCCATGCACCATGGTTTCGGTGTTGGACACAAACCGCTGCAACGCCTGCTGCACCTTCACCTTGAGCGCAACATCAGACCGGAGGCGTTTGACGACCGGGTCCAGACCCTCGGTGTGGTGGTTCATTTCGGCGCTGAAATAGGGATCGGTAAAGACCAGCGCCTCGGTGATGGCCGGAATATCCACATTGCCCGCGAACAGAGCCACATCCGCTTTCTTGTCACCGCTTTTCATCGACAGCTCGGACCCACGGAACGCGGTGCGGGCGCAGAACTTGCCCAAGAACTCTGCAAGCCCGTCGACCCGTTCCCCCGCGATCAACTTGCGGCGCAGGATCACATGCGGCGACAGGAACTCCATCACGATCAGTGCCTGTGCCTCGTCGAAATGGTAAATCCCGGGCACCGATCCGGGGTCGCGCCCAACCTGACGGGTCAGCGCGTGGTATTCATAGAACGCGCGGTAAAGTGGCAGCGGCCAGCTGTCCCCGACCAGTCGGACGTAGGGCAGCGCCTGTTTTACCACCGCTTTGCCTTCGGGGCCGGTCACGATGAAGACGAGGTTCAGGTTGCCATCCCCGACCTCTTGCACCTGCCACGTCGCATGGTCCGCGCCCACCTGTGACGCCAATGCGGCGACGCCTTTCAGACGCTCAGGCAATGTCTCTACACTCAGGGCTTCATAGCTGGCGCTTGCGCTCATCAGTGGCCTCCCCGCTTCCTCCAATGCACACTCCCTTTGTGCGTAGCCTTCAATTTACACTTATGTCAAATCATTTGACAAATGTATTCCGCCCCGCCTACCGTCAGCACATCAGGGGAGGAACCGAGTGGCTGTCGATGCGCTCAGAGTGAACGGTTTGCAAAAATCGTTCGGTAAAAACCATGTATTGCGCGGGATTGATGTGACCTTGGAACCGGGGTCCGTGACCGTGCTCATGGGGGCGAACGGCGCGGGCAAATCCACATTGGTCAAGGTGATCTGCGGACATCACCGCGCCGACGGCGGCAGTATGCTGCTGGCCGGTCAGGCGTTTGACCCCGTGGATGCCGCAGACGCGATCCGGCAAGGTGTCGTCACGGTTCACCAATCCATCGATGACGGTGTGATTCCCGATCTGGACGTCGCCAACAACCTGATGCTGGACCGTCTGGTGGAACGCAGCCACGGACTTTTCGTGCGCGAACGCCACCTTCGCACCGAGGCGGCCAAGGTCGCCGCCGCCATGGGGATCGATGTGAACCTGCGCGCCCGCGTGTCCGATCTGTCGGTTGCGGATCGCCAGATGATCGCCATCGCCCGCGCCATGGCCCGCGCGCCGAAGGTGCTGATCCTTGATGAGCCGACATCGTCACTCTCTGCAACCGAGGCGGACCGGTTGTTCGCGCTGATCGACCGGCTGCGCGCGCAGGGGGTTGCGATCCTTTACATCTCGCATCGCATGTCCGACATCCGCCGCATCGCGGATCGGATCATCGTCATGCGCGACGGGGCGATTTCCGGCACCTTCGACACCGAACCGCTCGACTACGAAGCCGCCGTGACGGCCATGCTGGGCCACCGCATGACCGAGGTGGATGTCGCCGTGCAAAGCGGCACCGCGCCGGTTCTGGAACTCACGGATTTGAGGCTCTTCGAAGACGCCGCCCCGATCAACCTGCACGCCCGCGATGGTGAGGTTGTGGCGCTGGTCGGCCTTCTGGGCAGCGGGAAAAGCCGTCTGGCCGAAGTCCTCTACGGGATAGCCCGCCCAGCCAGCGGCGCGATCCGCATCAACGGCACGGACTACACGCCACGCTCGGTCGAAGATGCCGTGGCACAGGGCGTGTTCATGTCGCCCAAGGACCGAGGCACCAACGCTGTGATCCCCGCCTTCGACATAGCAGACAACATGACCCTGCCCTTTCTCAAAGGTCTGAGCGTCGGGTCGTTCCTCAAGGCCAGCCGCCAGAAAACCCGCGCGCAGGAGATGGTCAGCCAACTTGGCATCGTCTGTCAATCGGTGGGCGACGGCATCAGCACGCTGTCGGGTGGCAACCAGCAGAAGGTGATGATCGCCCGTTGGCTTCTGGAACCGGCAAAGGTGCTCCTGCTTGACGAGCCGTTCCAAGGCGTCGACATCGGCGCGCGGCGCGACATCGGGCGGCACATCCGTGCCACGGCCAAAGGTCGGGCAACACTCGTGTTCCTTGCGGAAATCGACGAGGCGCTGGAGATCGCGGACCGCATCGTCGTGATGAACGAAGGCGCCATCGTCGGAGAACACAAGAACCAGAATGTCGACCTCGCCGCGTTGGTCGCGGACATCTCGGGGGCCCAATTGACCGCAACAGGCACACATCCATGAACGACCGACTACTCGACATTGCCATCCGCTACGGATTCCTGATCCTGCTCTTCGGGATGGTTGTCTATTTCAGCATTGCGGCCCCGGGCTTTTTCGGCCCGCTTTCTGCGGCGTTCGTGCTGCAATCCGTGGCGATCACCGGCATTCTGGCACTCGGCGTGACCTGCACGCTGGTTGTGGGCGGTTTCGATCTGTCCATCGGCGCAGTGGCCACATCGGCGCTGATGCTGTCGGCCTATTCGATGGTGATCCTCGAACACCCGACTCTCGTGGCGGTGTTTCTGTGTCTGGCGATGGGGGCGCTGGTGGGGTTGATCAACGGGCTGTTGATCGTCAAATTCCGTGTGCCCGACTTGTTGGCGACGCTTGGCATGATGTTCCTGCTGATCGGCCTGCAGCGCATCCCGACGCAGGGCAATTCCATTGCCACGGGCATGACGCTGACCGATGGCACAGTGGCCGAAGGCACCTTTTCCGCCGCCTTCCTTTGGCTCGGTCGGCACCGCTTTGATCTGGTCATTGACCGACTTCTGCCCATGCCGGTGGTCATCTTCATCGGCATCGCCGTGCTGATCTGGCTGTTCCTTGGCTTCACCCGGCACGGGCGATTGATGTATGCCATCGGATCGAACGAACGCGCAGCGGCGCTGGTGGGGACACCGGTCAACCGCTACAAGATCGCGGCCTACATGATTTCGGGTGTGACCGCGTCCATCGGCGGCATTCTGTTGGCCGCCCGTCTGGGGCGCGGCGACATCGCCAGCGGCAACAACCTACTTCTGGACTCGGTCGCTGCGGCCCTCATCGGCTTTGCTGTACTGGGCGCAGCCCGGCCCAACGCATTCGGCACCGCCATCGGTGCGCTGTTCGTCGGCATCCTGCTGCAAGGCATGACCATGATGAACGCGCCCTACTACACACAGGATTTCGTCAAGGGTGCGGTTCTGGTCGCAGCCCTTGTATTCACGTTCTACCTGTCGTCGCGTCGCAGCGGCGCAGGACACTGACAATCAGCGATAGGGAGGATATCATCATGCTGAGACGTCACTTCATGGCCCTTACGAGCGCCGCCAGCCTCGCCCTCGGTGCGGGTGCCGCCACGGCGCAGAGCGCCCCCGCCCCGCTGGACAATCCCGGCGACGTGACCATCGCGCTGGTGCGCTACCTGTCCACCGGTGACTTTTTCCAGGCGTATCTGTCGGGCGTCGAGGCGCAGGCCGCAGCACTTGGTGTAAACCTGCGGGTGCTCGACAGCCGTCAGGACGCAGCGCTACAGGCCGACATGGTGGATCAGGCCATCGCGCTTGGCGTCGATGGGATCATCATCCAGCACGGTCTGACCGAGTCCATGCGCGACGCCGCACAGCGCGCTGTCGATGCGGGGATCAAGGTGGTGGCCTTTGATGTGAACGTCGAGAACGAGGCGATCCCGCAGATCGAACAGTCGGATTACCTGCTGGGCAAGCTGGCACTCGAACAGGCCATCGAAGACAACGGCAACAGCTTTGCCGCCGGCTACGTCTACGTGCCAGGCATCGCCCCGCTGGACCGTCGCCATGTCGCGTGGGAAGAGGTTAAGGCCGCCAATTCCGGCATCACCGAAGCGGCGCGCATCGGCACGCTCGACAACCCGATTGCCAACGCGAACGCCAACCAGGCGCGCGCGGCCCTGCAGGCGAACCCGAACATCTCGGTCTTCTTCGCGCCCTATAACGAGTTTGCCAAAGGTGTGAAGATCGCCGCAGACGAGCTGGGCATCGGCGGTGATCTGAGCATCTACTCCGCCGACATCTCGACCGCCGACATCGCACTCATGCGCGAGGCGGGCAGCGGATGGAAAGCAACCGTGGCGACCAACCCGGCGGTTGTTGGGGAAGTGTCCGTTCGCGCACTGGCGCTGATGCTGGCAGGCGAGAACCCGGGCGCATCGGTGATCGTGCCGCCGACCCTCATCACGCAGGCCTTCCTGAACGACAACGATATCCGCAACATGGAAGACCTCGGCGCGAAGATGCCCCAATTCCAGCACGCGGATGTGGCCATGGCCGACTGGATGCCTCTGCCGCCACGCTAAGACCATCAGGCCCGACCCAGCCACGTGCGAGGTCGGGCCTTGCCTTCTGCCAATGGAGCCCTGCCATGTTGATCGGACTGGACCCGCGCCTGACACCTGACCTGCTCTACACACTAGCCCGGATGGGGCATGGCGATGAGATCGTGTTGACCGACCGCAACTACCCGTCAGCCGCTTCTGCCGCGGGGTGCATCGTCAAAGAGGTGATCCATTATCCCGGCCATGATGCGCCGACACTGGCCGACCTGATCACTCAGGTGATGCCGCTTGACAGCTTCCATACCTATTCTGCGCTTCGGATGGAGATCGACAACGCACCCGACACAATTTCGGAGGCGCATCAGGCCGTTTGGGATGTCCTGCAACCGCGCCTGCCCGAAGGCGGCGTACTGTCCAGCATCGAACGGCAGGCGTTTTACAAACACGCGGCCACCTGCTTTGCCGTGGTGCAATGCACCGAAGACCGCCCGTTCGGCTGTTTCATCCTGCGCAAGGGTGTCGTGTACTAAACCTTCTAGCGCCTGCAGTACCGATCCCAGCGCGCCTATTCAGCGGCCCCGGGCATGATTTGCGAAGGAGGAATTCCGCGCTTCTCCGCGCTGGCGCGCACCGCGTTCCGAAGCGAATTGCTCCTTTCAAGAAGCCGCCGGAAACGCGTTTCGTCCAGAACAAGAAAGGTCGAGGGAGCAATCGCACGTACCATGGCGCGTGGGTTTTTCTTGGACAGAACCGCCATCTGTCCGAACATCTCGCCCCGCCCCAAAAGCAGAGTTTGCCGCGCGGTGACAAGTTCAACAGCGCCAGAGGCGATGAAGAAGACGTTTCGAGCCGGGCTGTCCTTGCGCACGACAATATCGTCGGCATTCACGTAGCGGGTCTTGAGAGCCCGCCCCAGCCGTTTTTGTGCCGCCTCATCGAGATCGGCAAAAAGTGGCAACTGGCGGATCAATTCAGCGCGCTGCAACGCGATATCAAGATTGGGCCGCACCTCTTCCAAGATGCGACGGCCGGCAATATCCTGCATCAGAGTTGTAAAGACCTCGGCTCCGATCAGACCGTCATCGCGCATCGCGGTATATTCGCGTTCTTCGATCCGCAGCGCCGTGCGGCGGATAAAGCGCTGCTCCAGCTCTTCGGCATAGCCGGGATATTGCAGCCGCAATCCTTCCAACGCGGTTTCGATGGCATCGTTCCGACGCGAGAGCAAATCCTGCAGGAGGTCGGCAACGCGACGCCCATGAATACGCCGGATGCGCGCCTGAATGAAGTCACCCAGATCACGCAGGATCAAGCGCTGCGACAGCAGCAATTCAAAGCGATCGGCGGTCATCAGCGCCAGCGGACGGGAGAGGCGCACCCGGTTGTGAAGAAACACGGCCATCCGGAAAGTCCGGCCGTAGGAGATGCTGCGCCGGGCCGCGCGCTGATATCCGCTACGTCCCTGCGTCCGTGCGCCTTCGATAAGACGCTCCGCATCGGAAAGGACCTGTTCCGCGATCCGCGCGGAAATGGTGCGATCGCGGACACGCAGCAGGATGGTGTCGCGTTCCTGACCCGCCAGCGCGATCAGCCCCAGCGTGATGCGGTCCCGGTCCAGAATATCCGCGCTGTCTTCCGCAGATTTCACCGCATCATCCAGACGTGTGCTGAACCGTTTGGCCTCGGACCGGACAATGTCGCGGCTCAGATCATAGTTTTCGGTGGTCGTCGCCACATACTCGCGCACCGTCTGCAAGGCCACGGCGATCACCTGGCGCGACAGTGCCTCGTCGATGGGGGACAGCCGATCCAGACCCAGCCTCCGGATCACCCAGCGCAGCGTCGTGCCCTGCACGATCAGCGTAAACAGCGTGAAACCCGTGGCCAATATCCCGACAAGCCGTTTTGTCTCGACCGGAATGCGGAAACTTTCCGTCACAGCAAGCGCCAGCGCGAGGGTCAAAGCGCCCCGCAGCCCGCCCCACAGGATCACCACGCGGTATGGGCGTTCGACGGGGGGCGATGTGCCGAAAAAGCTCAGGATCGGCAAAAGGCCAAAGAGGATCACCGCCCGCGCGGCAATGGCGGCCAAGACAACCACCGCGACAAGGGCGAAATCTCCCAGACGCACCTCTTCCAGCAAGCGCGGGATCAACAAGGCCGCCAGAATAAAGATCAGCGCGCCCGCCCAATGCGCCAGCACACCCCAGAGTTCACGCAGGTTTGTCCATGTCTGGGGCGGCAAGCGACCCGGAGCGGTCAGGTTCATCGTGATGCCTGCGGCCACCACGGCAATCACGCCGGACGCTCCGATCATTTGCTCCGCGCCGATATAGGCCAGATAGGGCAGCGCGACCGAGATCGACAATTGCGCCAGTTCGTGCTGGTTCACGATCGCCATGATCCAGACCGCGAGCCGCGCCGCCAGCCATCCGGTCAGAGCCCCGCCTGCGATCAGCACCGGAAACTGCGCGACCGCGTCCGACAGTTCCGGGTCGGGGACACCCAGCATCACGAACCCCATGAAAAGGCCGAAAAGCGCAATCGCTGCCGCGTCATTCAACAGGCTTTCGCCTTCGATGATCCGTGTCAGCCGCTGCGGCGCCGAGATTGAGCGAAAGATCGACACCACCGCCGAGGGATCGGTTGTCGACACAATCGCGCCGATCAGCAGACACGCCGCCAGCGGCAGCGCACTTGCCCAGGCAAGAGCGTATCCGACGCTGAGGGTGGCAACGACGACCGCGACGATGGCCAGGACAAGGATCGGAACCCAGTCATCCAGCATTCTTCGCAAGTTCATCCCCAACGTCGCCTGGAACAGCAGGGTCGGCAGGAACACATAGAGGAAGACATTGGACCGGATCGGCAGGGCAAGGATCGCCTCGGCCACGGGGTTGAGCGCGTCCGTCAATTCCGTCTGCAGGAAGAAGGTCGCGCTGGCACCGATCAGAATGCCCAGCGTGGCAAGGATCACGCTGTAGGGCAGCCGAAGTCGCGCCGCGAGCGGCTCTGCCGCGCCGATGACGAGAAACAGCGAAGCGATGATCGTGGTGACGAGGACGATGTCCATTTCTTCACTCTAACGCGGTAGCAAGCCTTGCAGAAGACCAACGAGAGGCAAAAGACCCGTTACCCTCGGGCTGGGTATTATGGGTCAATTGGCTTGGAGCAGGTAACGCCCATCTGTTGCAGGCACAATGCTGCGGCATTTGATTGCCGCCGGATCAAGCGGTTGTTGCCGAAGTCGTGAACGCTCAAGCCGTGCGAGGCTCACATCAGCACCGAAACAACTGCCGCGATCACAAAGGGTACCGGAAGGCTCACAAGGATACGGGTCAATGTCGCCTGACGCCCCATGAAAGACAACTCGTAGGCAAAGATCTTGGTTGTCGAAAACAGCGACCAGGACGTGACATAGGCAATTGCCGCGACCGGCGAGGCCCCAGCCTTGAGTGCGGCGGCGCCAATGGCGAAACTGACGAACGCTCCCCCCGGTGTGAGTGGTCCAAGCGCAATGGCCAAGAGAATGCCAGTGATCCCGGCCTCGGTTCCCAAGAGCTGCCGCACCTGGTCCTCGGGTAGCAATTCGGCAAAGAACCCTGCGCCCAGCAGGGCGACGATCACCCGTGGCGCGGTAAAGAGGAACGTGTCCAGTGACGCTCGGTAAGATGCCCTGCGCCACTCCTCGTTCGGCAATTGCAACCAAAGCCAGATCGCACCCGCCCCGATGAGCACTGTTCCGATGAGAATGTTCACGCGGCGCGCCTTTGCATCAAGGACCGCGCCGCCATCCCCAACAGGACGGGCATCGGCAGGCTCAGCAAGTAGCGGGTCCAGACAAGGTCTGTGGGCAGAAAAGAGAACTCCCAGATCAGGGTGCGGTTCAGTCCCAACAGGCTCCATCCCGAGATGAAAGCGATCACTGCGCCCAAATCCGCCCCAGCCACACCCAACCCTGCAGCAAGCGGGAAAGTCATCATCGGCCCACCTGGAATGGCTGCCCCGCAGGCGGTTGCCACCACCAATCCGCGGACACCGCTTTCCCGACCGATCAACCGCCCGACCCGGTCGCGGGGCAACAGGATCGGCAGGGTCGCCGCGATGAAGATCCCCGCACCGATCTTGGGCGCGAGCACGGCCAGAAAACCGAAGGTTTCAAGCAGAATGTCGCCCACGCGACCCCAACCTGACACGACCCCCACTGCGACCCCGCCCGCAAGTGTCAGGGCAAGGAGCACGAGGAAACTGCCATCGAACACCTTTCGGGATTTCGTCTCGGGCGGCGGGTCAGCCGCAATGTTCTTCAATGAGGGCATCGTCGAGATGTGTCCGTATGTCCAAGAGGACCATGTGTATGTATCGCGGGACCGGTGCGGGACTGCAATCGTCTTCGACGGATTTGTCGATGCAGATCCGCCCGTTTGATCGGATGCCTCTGTCCCAGCGTGCAGTAGCGTTCGCGTGTCACAGCGATATGTCATGCTCCGCATCACGCTGGTTGGCCTTGCCTGAAAACCCGTCCAAACTCTTGCGTGACACGGCACAACAGGGAGACCCGCCATGAGCACATTCGACGAAGACCTTTTCCTGAAAGGGCTGGAACAGCGCAAGGCGACGCTGGGCTCAGACTATGTCGAAAAGAACCTTGCCAGCGCCGATGATTTCACCCGCCCGTTTCAGGAAGCAATGACCGCGTGGTGCTGGGGCTTTGGATGGGGCGATGATGTGATCGATCCCAAGACACGGTCGATGATGAACCTCGCCATGATCGGTGCTTTGGGCAAGATGCACGAATGGGAAATCCACTGTCGCGGCGCAATCAAGAACGGCGTTAGCAAAGAAGAGATCCGCGCGATCATCCACGTGGTGGGCATCTATTGCGGTGTGCCGCAGGCGTTGGAGTGTTTCCGCGTGGCGCGCAAGGTTCTGGAAGACCAGTGATCCGCACAAAGAAAGGGTCGGCCCTTTCAGGCCGACCCTTGGTTTGTTGCTGCTCGATGTGTCTCAGTCCGCGCCACGTACCGCGATGCTGGCATTGGGATCAGGGTGCAGGAAGCGCTGGATCAGCCATGCACCTGCGGTCACAGCAATGCCGATCAGGTCTGTCACCAGACCGCCTTCGATCATCAGAAGCGCTGCAGCAAGCAGACCCACGCGGATGAACCACGCCGATCGTTGACCCATGAACCAGCCTTGAACGCTACCTGACAACAGGAACACGCCGAAGGTCGCCGTGATCCCGGCGCGGATCACCTCGAACCACGTGCCGTCCATCAGGAGGGCGCTGTTGTAGAAGAACATGAAGGGCACGATGAAGGCCGCGATGCCGATCTTGAACGAGGCAACCGAGGTCTGCATCGGGTTCGCACCCGAAATACCCGCCGCCGCGTAGCTGGCCAGAGCCACGGGGGGCGTGATGGCTGACAGAACCGCGAAGTAAAACACGAAGAAATGCGCGGTCAGTTGCGGAATGCCAAGCTGCACAAGCCCCGGTGCCACAACCGACGCAGCCACCGCATAGGCCGCCGTTGTCGGCATCCCCATCCCCAGCAGGATCGCGATACACATGGCAAAGAACAGCGCCAGAAGCTGGCTTACACCTGCAAGGTCCAGAAGCACAGCCGAGAAGCGTGCACCGACTCCGGTCAGTGAGATCACACCGACGATGATACCCGCACAGGCACAGACTGCGATGATCTGGATCGACATGATGCCCGCCAGTTCAAACGCCTTGGCAATGCCCCGCAGGGTCATCGGGAACGGGGTCAGCCAGCTGACCACGGCAGCGGCCATCGTCGCGAGCGTACCCGCACGGATCACCGAATACCCCATGAACAGCGCAGCAATCAGAATGATGATCGGGATGAACAGGTAGACCTGACGCACCATCTTGGCGAGTTTCGGCAGTTCATCCTCGCGCATGCCCCGCATGCCCAGCTTGGCCGCCTCAAAATCGACCATAAAGTAGACCGACACGAAGTAAAGGATCGCCGGGATGATGGCCGCGATGGCGATCTCCTGATACGGAATGCCGGTAATCTCGGCCATGATGAAGGCCCCTGCCCCCATGATCGGCGGCATGATCTGCCCACCGGTCGAGGCGGCGGCTTCGACAGCACCAGCAGTCGTCGGACGGTAACCGACCTTCTTCATCAGCGGGATGGTCAGCGATCCGGTCGCCACCACGTTACCGGCAGACGTGCCGTTGATCATACCCATCAGGCCCGAGGCGAAGATCGCAACCTTTGCCGGACCACCCCGTGCGCGACCGGCTGCGGCGAAGGCGAAGTTGACAAAGTAGTCGCCCACTTTCGACGCCTGAAGGAAGGCCGCGAAGATGATGAAGAGGATGATATAAGTCGACGACACGGCCGTAGTCGGGCCGAGGATACCGGCGTCCGAGTAGACATGGCCGAAGAACCGCTGCCAGCTATAGGCGCTTTGCACCGCGAGGATGCCGGGCAGCAGGTGCGCGACGAAAGTGTAAAGAAGGAACACGCCGGTGATGATGACCAGCGCCAGACCGGCAACGCGACGTGTCAGTTCGAGGATCATCGCGGACCCGGCAGTTGCGGCGAATGCCACACCAATCGGCACAAACGGTGTTCCCACGGCGTTGCGGGCTGCGGTCCCGTAGATGGCCACGAGATAGGCCGCCACCGCGATCCCGCAGACGCCAAGCAGGATGTCGGACACCCGAAAGCGATCCCTTGGCGCTGTCTCGAGCCAGCCAAGGACAATGCCGCCCCCGGTTGCGATCAGCAAAGGAAATCCGAAATACCAGACCTCCTGATTGTAAATCGGGGTTCCGGCGAATGCGGGCCATGTGGTCAGCCCACCCATCTCGGGCAGCGTGCCAGAGGCGATTGTCTGTGCGAACCAAAGGCTGGTGCCCAGAGCAAAGAGAGCCGGAATAAACAGCACATAGGCAAGCTTGCCCCAAATGCCGCCCTGCGTGTTCTCGTCCTTGTCCGAGAACAACATGGCGTTGTAGACGACAAAGCCCAAGGCCAAGGCACCCGCGATATGCACGATCCGGAAATTCCAGGTTTCCATCGGGAATTGCGGCAAGAGCGGCACTGTGATCCCGGTATAGGCCGAAATCGAGACCCCGTTGAGCGCCGCCATATGGAACAGCGCATAGACAGCGGCAACCGCTGCCACAATCTGCATCCGCCAGCCCGTAAACAATCTCCGGTTGGCTTCGACCGGCTCTTCGTCGACGCCTTCCGCGATCACCGGCGCGTCGGCCTGTGTGGATTCCTGAACCATTGCCACCTCCCTGGCAAAGCCGCCTTGGCTGCTTGCGTCGGCGCTTCGTGTCATGTGTGAGAAAAGGCATCCATCTTGGCGCAGCCTCTGGCGCGCGGGATGCAAAAAAGCGGCGGCGCGACGTCTGTCGCGCCGCCGGAAGTCAGATTACATGCCGTGGATCATGCTGTCGGGAATGTCAGCGCCCGCGTTGTCCTTGAACCACTGGGCTGCACCGGGATGCCACTTCATGACAGTGTTCTTGTCCCAATGCTCGGGCAGCGTGGCGGTGGCCGCGCGGTGAATGTTCACCATCCGCGCGTTGTCGGACATGACAACGTCAACAGCCGCGTTGACAAAGCTTGCCGGCAGGTCGCAATTCGCAATTGCAAAGTTCCACATAGACACCGACCGCGCAGGTGCGGTCAGCGTCGTATAGGCATCGGCCGAGATCTCGAACGCGGAGACCGGGAAGGCGGCGACGATCTTGGCCTGCTCTTCTTCGGTGAACTCGATGATGTTCACGTCGGTCTGCACTTCAAGCTGCGACACGGCAGGAACCGGAACGCCTGCGGCAAACGCGATCACGTCCAGCAGACCGTCCTGAAGCTGACCACCAAGATCGGACCAGCCGCCGTTGCGACGCTCGAAGTTGACGCCCAGCTCTTCCATCATCCGCGGGAAGTACGTGTCGGATGTCGAGCCAGCCGGACCAAAACCGATCCGGGCACCTGCCGGGATCTCGGAGATCGACGTGATGCCGGACGAGGACAGCGCGGTCACCGAGAACGGTGTCTCATACATCGGGAACATGGCGCAGGCATTAGTCATCTGCAGACCCGGTGCGATCGGGTTTGTTCCTGCCAGCGATTCCGCTGCCGGGCCCATTGTGGTCATGCCGAACTGCGCGTCACCTGTGTGAACCAGCGCCATGTTCTGCATCGGTCCACCGGTGACTTCGGCACCGCCGGACACGCCCAGCTCTTCTGCAACAAGGTTTGCCCAGCCCGAGCCATAGGCAAAGAAGGTGCCGCCCTGCGATGCTGTGCCCACGGTAAAGCTTTCCGGCCAGCCGGTGCGGTCGACATGGCTTTCGGCGAATGCCTGACCCGTGATGGCACAGGTGACGGCAAAGGTGAGTGCTGTGATCTTCTGCATTGGTTCCTCCCAAACGCATACAATGAATGTAACACCCGGCCTGTGTCTCCTCGCCGGGTTGCCGCTCAGGAACCATGTCACCCTGCACGTCGCATAGCGCCGTTACCGCGAACATTTTTTAAAGAACGCGGTTTTTTCCCGCCAATGGGTGGAAAGGGGTACAAACCGCCATTTTCGTGGGTCGCCTTCGACACATCGCCAAGGTTGCGTGGCAGCACGGCCGACGATCAGCTCTCTGGCTCGATGAACGACTCACGCTCCAAGCCGTATCGCTGCATCTTCTCGTAGAGCGTCTTGCGCGAGATTCCCAAGGCTTCGTAGGTCTCTTTCAGCCTGCCCGCATTGGCCGCAAGACTGGCGGCGATCAGTGCCCGCTCATGTTCTGCAACACGCTCGATCAATGTTCCCGCGACCGGTGGAGTCTGATCCGCACCGTCCGGCAGGCCGAGGACATAGCGTTCTGCCGCATTGCGCAGCTCACGTGCATTGCCCGGCCAGTCCCGCGCGGCAATCGCATCCAGAACCGCACCCGGCACCTGCGGTACGGGCTGCTCATAGCGGTCGGCCATTTGCGCCACGAAGGTCAGAAAGAGCATGGGGATGTCTTGTCGACGCGCCGCCAAAGTCGGCATCCGGATGGTCACGACATTCAGTCGATACAGCAAATCGCTGCGAAATGTGCCTTGGGCCGCAGCTGCTTCAAGATCGGATTTCGACGCCGCGATGAAGCGGACATCCAGATCAATCCGGTCATGTGATCCCAGACGGCTGATCGACCGCGTTTCGACGGCATGCAAAAGCTTGGCCTGCAACGCCAGAGGCAGGCTGTCGATTTCGTCAAGAAACACCGTGCCGCGCCGTGCATGTTCGAATTTTCCGGACCGCGCCCGCGTTGCCCCCGCAAAAGCCCCCGCCTCATGGCCGAACAATTCGCTTTCGATCATGTCAGCGGGGAGCGCGGCACAGTTGATCGCCACAAAAGGGCGGTCCGCCCGTTTGCTGGCCGCGTGAAGGGCCTGAGCGGCAAGCCCTTTCCCGGTGCCCGTCCCGCCAACGATCAGGACATCGGCATCGCTCACGGCAACTGTGCGGATCTGGCGACGGACGGTCTCCATTTCGGGGCTGAAACCGCGCAGACCGTCCTTGATCCCGATCAGAGGGGCCATGTCCGTGCGCAGCCTGCGGTTTTCAATGGTCAGTCGGCGCATGTCCAAAGCGCGCCGCACCGCCTCGACCAGCCGTTCGGGCGCATAGGGCTTTTCGATAAAGTCATATGCCCCCTCGCGCATCATGGCCACGGCGAGATCAAGATCACCATGTCCGGTGACGAGGATCACCGGGAACTCCGGGTCTATTTGCAAGGCGGCGCGCAAAAGCTCGGTTCCGTCCATTCCGGGCATACGGATGTCGGTGACAAGGATGCCCGGAAAGTCGGGACCGATCACCGGCAGCGCCGAAGCCGCACGGTCAAAGCACCGGCACTCCAGATCAGCCAGCTCAAGTGTCTGCTGCGCTGCAATCCGCAGCGGTTCCTCATCATCGACGAACAGAACTGGCGCAGGTCCAGTCATTCAGCAGCCGCCAATGACGGGGCTTCGGCCAGTTTCAGTGTCACACTGAACACCGCACCCCCCTCAGGATGATTGCGACCCTCAAGCGTGCCGCCGAAATCGCGCACGATGTTGTAGGAAATCGAAAGGCCCAGCCCCATGCCCTTGCCCGGCTCCTTGGTGGTGAAGAACGGATCGAACAGCTGTGCGATCTCAGCGTCGGTCATGCCGGTCCCCCGATCCCGAACGCGCACATGGACATGACCACCGTCGCGGTCCAACACCAGATCGACGACGGGATCAGGCACATCGCTCATCGCATCGACCGCATTGCTGAGCAGGTTGACGAAGACCTGTTGCAACCGCACCTGTCCACCCTGAACCCATATTTCGCCGTCGATCTCATCACGGCTCACCCGGCAGCCCGAGGCGCGCATCTTGGGTTCAACAATGACAAGCGCTGTGTCCAGCGCACGATTGAGCAGCACCGGTTCGGTCTTTTCGCCGGGGCGTCGGGCAAAATTCCGAAGATGGGTCGAGATTGCGGCCAGTCGGTCGACCATGTCGTCGATCAAGCCGACGTTCTGGCGCACCTTGTCCGGTTCACCCCGATCCAGATAAGCCCCAGCGTTGCGGGCAAAGGATTTCACTGCCGCAAGCGGTTGGTTGAATTCGTGGCTGAGCGCGGCGGCCATCTGGCCCAGCGCGGCGAGCTTGCCCGCCTGGATCAATTCGGTCTGGGTCTGGCGCAGCAGGGTCTCTGCCGCGCGGCGTTCTTCGACCTCCTGTGTGATTAGGCGGTTCGCCGTTTCAAGCTCTGCCGTGCGCTGCGTCACCCGAAGTTCCAGTTCTTCCTGCATCGACAGCGCAGCCGCGATGCGTTCCTGCATCTGGATGCGGCGCTGGATGACCACAGTGGCGATCAGTCCGACCAGCAAGAGCAGCAACGCAGAGACCGCAGCTGTCCCGATGGCGCGGGTCCACGCCTGCTCGCTCGGTGTGAGAAGCGACACCTCCCAGCCGGCTTCGGGGATCATCTGGCTTTGCACGATGAACCGCTCGACCGGACCCGTGTCATTGGTAATGGTGACCTGACGGAACGTGTCGTCGAACGGCTCTTGCTCGGTCTGCAACGGCACAAGCCGATCCATCGGGTATTTCTTGGTGTCTTCGATCGCCGCACGGGCTTCGGGGCTGAGCGGTCCCAGCGACCGAAAATGCCATTCCGGACGGCTGGCCATGAAGATCACCCCGGCATCGTCCAGCACAACAATCTCGTTTGCCCCGTCGCGCCAAGCATCCTCGAACGCATCAACGGTAAATTTCACAGCCAGCACGCCAATGATTTCGGATCCGTCGCGGACTGCATCTGCAAAGAAATAGCCACGCTCGCCTGACGTGGTTCCAAGAGCGAAGAACCGCCCCCGCTCGCCAGCAAGCGCCCCTGTGAAATAGGGACGGTAGGCAAAGTTCCGGCCAACGAAGGACAGCGCTTTCCAGTGGTTGCTGGCGGCAATGGTCAGACCGGTCGGGTCGATCAGGAAAATGTCGGACAGACCCACCTCTTCTGCAGTCAGGTGAAGTTCGTCGTTCACCCGATCAATCAAGGCGGTGTCCGAAGGATCGCGCAGCGCGCGCGCAAGGTCAGGGCGCTCTGCGATCAGACCCGGCAATGCCTCGAAACGGCGCAGGGATCCGGTCAGGCCCTCGACCGCAAGCGTCAGGGTCGATGCCTCGCGCTTGCCCAATTGGCCTAGATAGATGCGTTCCAGCCCAGGCAACAACAGAACAAGCGTCGCCAAAAGCACAGCCAGCCCGCCCAGGATCAGGCCAAGCGCCCAGTGCCGTGTGCTGCCACGGTGTTTGATGTCTGCAGAACGCGTCATGGCGCGAAGATGCGTCCATTTGCAGGCCGAGACAAGCCGCTCGCGCGGTCCGGTAGGCCCAGCGGCGCGCTGGTCTACATCACCGCCCCGATTTGCCACGGGACAAATTCGTGATCGCCAAGGCCAAGGGTTTCGGATTTCGTGGCCTGACCCGATGCCGTGGCGCGGATTAGGTCGAAAATCTCGTGCCCCTTCTCGGCGATGGTCACACCTTGGGACAGGATATCGCCGGTGTTGAGGTCCATGTCGTCGGGCATCTGTGCGAAAAGCTGGTCCGATGTGGCCAGCTTTATTGTCGGTGCGGGCTTCGACCCAAAGGCCGATCCGCGCCCAGTGGTAAAGACCACGATCTGCGCGCCACCTGCGATCTGGCCGGTGACCGACACCGGATCATAGCCGGGTGTATCCATGAACACGAGACCCGGCACATCGACGTGTTCGGCATAGTCGTAGACTGCGGTCAAAGGGGTGGACCCGCCCTTGGCCGCAGCGCCCAGCGATTTTTCGAGGATGGTGGTGATCCCGCCCTGCTTGTTGCCGGGGCTCGGGTTGTTGTCGAGCGATCCGCCATTCAGCGCTGTGTACTGTTCCCACCATTTGATCTGACCGATCAGCTTTTGCACCACCGCGTCAGAAGCGGCGCGGCGCAGCAGCAGTTGCTCGGCGCCATAAATCTCGGGCGTTTCCGACAGGATCGCAGTGCCACCCTGCCCAACCAGCAAGTCACTCGCCACCCCAAGCGCCGGGTTTGCGGTGATTCCGGAAAACCCGTCCGACCCACCGCATTGCAACGCCACCCGAAGCGCCGACATCGGCTGCGGGCTGCGCGATATGCGGTCCACTTCAGGCAGCAGCCCAACCACATGATCCTTGATCGCATCAATCGTGGCGCGCGTGCCGCCGGTGTCCTGAATGGTCAGCCCGTGGAAATGCGCCGTGCTCTCGGCCCCGAAATGCGATTGCATCCGCGCGATCTGCATCACTTCGCAGCCCAAGCCCACAAACACCGCTGCACCCACATTCGGATGGGTGGCATGGCCCCAGAGCACGCGGTCAAGAATCTCGAATCCCGGTCCGCTGCCTGCCATGCCGCAGCCCGTGCCATGCGCCAGCGCGACAATGCCGTCGATATCGGGATAGGCGTCGAGCACACCGCTCGCCTCGATCTCGGTCGCGGCGCGGCGGATCACCGTGGCGGAACAGTTCACCGTCGCGAGAAGCGCGATGTAATTGCGTGTGCCCACCCGTCCGTCAGGGCGCAAAAAGCCTTGGAACGTCAGAGGCTCGCTTTGAGGAATTGCCGCCTGTGCCGCCGCCAGATCGGCCCCGATGGCGTAAGATTGCTCGGGGTTTTCGAAGATGCAGTTGGACGTATGAACGTGATCCCCGGCGGCAATGGCGCGGGTCGCCTTGCCGATGAACTGGCCGAACTTGAGGATCGGCGCACCTGCTGGGATGGCCATGCGAGCAATCTTGTGCCCGGCGGACAGCGGTTTTTCCAAAGGCGTACCAAGCCCCAGAGGGTCCTCGCCCGCCTGCGCCCGTGCCGTCAGGACCGCCACATTGTCAGAAGGATGAAGCACCAGCGGTTCAGACATGACCAATCCCCCGGATCACACCGCGCAATTCCGCAAGCCCGCGCAAACGCCCGATCAGCGGATAGCCGGGCACAAAATCCCGGTCATGGTCGCTCAACATATGATGGCCATGGTCAGGTCGGAACGGGATGACGTGATCCGCGCGCCCCTCGGCCCTCCGCCGCGCCTCTTCGCGCAGCAGCACCCGAAGCAACATCACCATATCCGTATCGCCGTCCAGATGCGCCGCTTCCTCGAAAGACCCATCCGCCTCTTTGCGCACGTTGCGCAGATGCGCAAAATGGATGCGGTCGGCCACTCGCGCGGCAATTGCGGGCACATCATTCCCCGGATGCGCGCCAAGCGAGCCGGAACAGAGCGTCACGCCACTGGCCGGGCTGTCCTGCGTCGCCAGCACCCATTCCAGATCGTCGCCCGTCGACACGATGCGCGGCAGGCCAAGAATATCACGCGGCGGATCGTCGGGATGGACACAAAGCCGGATGCCAAGGTCTTCGGCGGTCGGGACAACCTCAGCCAGGAACCGAGCGTAGTTCGCGCGCAAAGCGTCCCGGTCGATCCCGTCATAAGTGGCCAGCGCTATGCGCAGTCCCGGAATGTCGTAGCGGTCGAACGCCCCCGGCATTCCTGCCATGATCGACCTGAGCAGTTTGTCCCGCTCCGCCTCGCTGGCCTGCTGATACCACGCAGCGGCCCGCACGCGCACTTCGTCACTGTAATCGTCCTCGGCGGCCTGCCGCCCGAGCATGTGGATCTCGAATGCCGCCATATGGGTCGCCTCGAACCGGAGACAGGTGGCACCTCCGGCAACCGGGGCCGCCAGATCGGTGCGAGTCCAGTCCAAGAGCGGCATGAAGTTGTAGCAGATCGTGCGCACGCCTTCTTCCGCCAGATGGGCCATCGACTGGCGGTAATTCGCGAAAAGCGCGGACAAGTCGCCCTCGCCTTTCTTGATCCGCTCGTGCACCGGCAGGCTTTCCACGACGGACCAGACGAACCCCGCCTCTTCGATCGCGCGCTTGCGGTCCGCGATGGCCACACGCGGCCAGACCTCACCATAGGGGATGGCATGCAGGGCGCTGACGATACCGGTAGCCCCCGTCTGCAACACCTCAGGCAACGTGATCGGATCGAATTCACCGTACCAGCGCCAGGTTTCGATCATAGCGTCCCCTCTTGGATCGCAGCGCGGGCACCTTTGGCCCAAAGATGGATCGCCGCCTCGGTCACGGGCTGCGCCAACTGTTCCGCCAGTTCCTCTGGGAAAACTTCTCGCATTCCAAGCAAAGCTGCAACCTTACCCTCGGGCGTATCGGCACTGTGGGATGCATCCCGTAGCCGCGCCGCCAACGGATCGCGCACGTCAATCTCCTGCCCCTGCTCATCCATGCCACCAACATATCGCATCCACGCCGCCACGGCGAGGCACAACGCCGGGCAGCTACGCCCGGCAGACAGGTTGGCCGCAAGACTGCCCAAGAGACGCTGCGGCAGTTTCTGGCTGCCATCCATCGCGATCTGCCATGTCCGATGGCGGATGCCGGGATTGGCATAGCGGTCGAACAGCGCATCAGCATACTCCGTCAGGCTCACCCCCTCGGGGGCCTGCACCGCCGGCATGATCTCGGACCAGAGCCGCCGCACATAGGCGGCAAAGACGGGATCGGCGATGGTGTCGGCAATGGTCTCGTGCCCGGCCAGATAGCCGGTATAGGCCAGCGCGGAATGGGTGCCGTTGAGCATGCGCAGCTTCATATGTTCATGTGCCGTGACATTCCGCACCATTTCGACACCCGCAGCGACGAAATCCGGGCGCGCGTCACCGACGAAGTCATCTTCGATCACCCATTGGGCAAAGGGTTCATGCATCACCGGTGCCGCGTCGGGACGCCCGGTCAACTCGGCCACCCGCGCGATGTCGGCCTCAGTGGTGGCGGGTGTGATCCGGTCCACCATGGTGCAGGGGAACTTGCCCTCGGCCTCGATCCAGTCCGCCAGTGCCGGGTCCAGCCGCCGTGCGAAATCCAGCACAAGACCGCGCACAAGCCGTCCGTTCTCGGGAAGGTTGTCACAGGTCAGAACGGTAAAGGGGGCCGCACCCGCCGCCCGTCGACGCTGCAACGCGCGAACCAGAAAGCCAATCGCAGAGACCGGCGCATCATGGGACAGATCGTGCTGAATATCCGGGTGATCGACGTTCAGCGCACCAGTCGCGGGGTTGTGGCAATAGCCCTTTTCGGTGACCGTCAGCGTCACGATCCGGACCTCCGGGTTCGCCATCGCCGACAGCACCGCTTCGGGGTCTTCGGGCGCGACAAGCACGTCATTCAGAACGGTGATCCAGCGCGTCTGCTCGCCCTCAGATGCCAGTGTGACCGAGGTGTATCCCCAATCCTGTCCGCGCAGCGCATCACGCGTATCGGGGCTGCGCAGGGATACCCCCACAATGCCCCAATCCCCCCCTGAAGCAGCCATGGCGTCTTCGATGAAAACACATCCAAACGCACGAAAGAACGCACCAAGGCCCAGATGCACGATGCCTGTCTGTGGTCGATCTGTCAGGTCAGCGTGCAAGCCAGCCTCCATCCACGTTCAGAACCGCGCCATGCACGTAGCGCGCCGCGGGCGTACATAGGTAGACAGCGGCTCCGGCGATGTCCTCGGCCTGCCCCCAGCGACCCGCCGGGATGCGGTCAAGGATCGCTTGATTGCGGTCGGGATCGTTGCGCAGCGCTTCGGTGTTGTTGGTCTCGATATAACCGGGGGCGACCGCATTGACGTTGATGCCCTTAGCCGCCCATTCGTTCGCCAAGAGCTTGGTCAGCCCAGCGACACCATGTTTTGACGCGGTATAGGACGGCACGCGGATGCCCCCCTGAAAGGACAGCAATGAAGCGATGTTGACCACCGCCCCGGTGCCGCCCCGGGCGAGTAACGCTTTTGCAAAGGCCTGCGTGGTGAAGAACAGCGCCTTGAGATTGACGTCCATCACGTCGTCCCAATCGGCCTCGGAAAACTCCACCGCATCGGCGCGACGGATGATCCCTGCGTTGTTGATGAGCAGATCGATGGGCTGGTCGTCGAACAACCCCTGCCCGGCCATCGGATCAGAGAAATCAACAAGCACCGACGACGCAGTCCCACCTTCTGCCGTGATCGCAGCAACGGTCTCGTCACACGCCCGGCGTCCGGCACAGATCACTTCAGCCCCGGCCTCGGCCAGACCCACTGCAATCGCCTGCCCGATGCCGGTATTGGCCCCGGTCACAAGCGCGCGGCGTCCTTCCAGCGAAAAGGCCTTCACCGCAAATCCCCCATCGCCACCATGTCCATATCGGTGAAATCGACATTATCCCCCGCCATCGCCCAGCAGAAGGTGTAGGATGACGTGCCAGCGCCCGCATGGATCGACCAGGGCGGCGAAATCACCGCCTCTTCATTGGCCATGACGATGTGCCGGGTCTGCGACGGCTCACCCATCAGATGAAACACGCGCTGGTTTTCGGGCAGCTTGAAATAAAGATACGCCTCCATCCTGCGATCATGGAGATGGGCAGGCATGGTGTTCCAGACCGACCCTTCGGCGAATTGCGTGTAGCCCATCAAAAGCTGGCAGCTTTTGCACACCTCGGGGTGCAGGAACTGGATAATCACCCGTTCATTCGCCGTTTCTCTCGCGCCCATCTCGACGCGTCGGGCGTCAGCCAAAGTGATCAGCCGCGTCGGATAGCTGTGATGCGCCGGGGCGGACAACACGTAGAACCGACCGTTCCCGCTGAATGTCACCGGCCCGGACCCCATCCCGATATAAAGCACTTCGCCCGTACCGATCTCGTAATCTGCGCCACCAACGGTCACGGAGCCCGCCTCGCCAATGTTCAGCACCCCCATTTCACGACGGTCAAGGATCGACGGCGTACCCGCTTCCTTCACATGATCCAGCGTGAGACTGCCCCCGGCAGGCACCGCAGAGCCAAGGATCAGGCGGTCATAGTGGGAATAGACAAGGTTGATCTCGCCCTCTGCGAACAGGCCACCGACATGGAAGTGCGCGCGCAGCTGATCGGTGTCCAGCGTCTTTGCCGTGGCCGGATCAATCGCGTGGCGGGTTTGGGTCTTGAGCATGGTGTCAGGCCTTTCGGGTCAAAGAAAATCGTCACGGCGCGGGGTGAAGGTGTCGATCAGCGTGCCCGCCTCGCGGCATGTGCAGCCATGACGGACGCCGGACGGGATCACGACACTGTCGCCGGGGCCGAGGTCATGTTCAGTGTCGCCGACGACAAAGGTGAACCGCCCGGACTCGACATAGGTGGATTGCACATGGGGATGGTCGTGCAGCTTGCCCTCGGCCCCGTCTTGGAACCGAAACACCACCACCATCAGATCGGGGTTTTCTGCCAGCACTTGCCGGGTCACACCCGGATCGGTCGGAACAACGGGATAGGTCATTTCAGCCTCATCTGAAAAGCGACGGCAGCCAGAGCGACAGCGCCGGAATGTAGGTGACAAGCATCAGCGTCGCGAAGGCCGCGCCATAGAACGGCCAGATCGTGCGCACCGCGTCCCAGACCGGGATACGACCCACCGCACAGCCGACAAACAGCACCGCGCCCACAGGTGGCGTGCAGAGCCCGATGCCAAGGTTGAGGATCAGGATGACCCCGAAATGTACCGGATCTACGCCAAAGGCGGTCGCCACCGGCAGGAAGATCGGCGTGGTGATGACGATAAGCGGCGACATGTCCATGAAGGTGCCAAGGATCAGCAGCACGAGGTTCAAAAGCAGCAGAATGATGATCGGGTTGTCCGAAACCCCCTGCAACAGCGCCACCATCGACGCGGGCACCCGCGTGTAGGCCAGAAGCCAGCCAAACGCCGCAGCGCAGCCGATAACCATCAGCACCATCGCGGTGGTGCGCACCGCGGCAAATGTGGCTTCGATGAAGTCGTGCCAGCTCAGGCTGCGATAGACGAAAAACGTCACCAGAAGCGCATAGACAACCGCGATGTTCGAGGACTCGGACGCGGTGAAAATGCCCGACCGCACGCCGCCGAAGATGATGGCCACAAGGATCAGACCCGGTGCGGCGGACACGAACAAGGTGCCGAGAATGCGGAAGCCTTGGAACGGTTGGGTCGGATAGCCTTTCCGCACCGCCATCCACCACGCGGCCACCATCAGCAGACCAGCCAGCAGGAACCCCGGAATAATCCCCGCGGTGAAGAGATCGGCAATCGAGATCTTTCCCCCGGCGGCAATGGAATAGATGATCATGTTGTGGGACGGCGGCAGCAGCAGCGCGATGATCGAACTCACCACGGTGATGTTGACTGCGTAATCGGTGTCATAGCCGCGCTCTTTCATCTGCGGGACCATCAGGCCACCAACCGCACTGGCATCGGCAGCCGCCGATCCGGACACACCGCCGAACATGACCGAGGACAGCACGTTCACCTGCCCCAACCCGCCGCGCAGATGGCCGACAAACCCTCCGGCCAGCGCCACCAGACGACGGGCGATGTCGCCCCGCACCATCAGATCGCCCGCGTAGATGAAAAACGGGATCGCCATGAGCGCGAACACCGACACACCGGAATTCAGACGTTGGAAAACGACGACGGGCGGCAGGCCCAGATAGGCAATAGTGGCAAAGCTGGACACACCCAGACAGAACGCGACAGGCGTGCCAATCAGCAGCAGAAACGTGAAGGTTCCGAAGAGGACATAGAGTTCCATCAGTCGATCTCCGCCTCTTCGCCAAAGCGTGCGGTCGGCAGCCCAGCAGCGCGGCGGGCGATCCGTTCGGTCGAGAACAGCACGATCAGAACTCCGCCCGCGACGATGGGTGCGAAGTCGAAGGCGCCGGAAATTCCGAGACCCGGCAATTTGTTGCCAGCCGTCTTTTCGGCAAGCTGCCAGCCGTACCAGATCATCCCGACACCAAAGGACGCGACGGCCAGATCAGAGATCGAATGCAGCACCATCTTGATCCGGTGCGGCACCACATACAGCAGAACGTCGAAAGACAGATGGTAGCCTTCGCGGATGCCAACGGCAGCACCCAGAAAGATAAACCAGCCCATGATCATGACGGACGCGGGTTCGGTCCAGATGATGCTGTCGTTCAGCACATAGCGCCAGAACACCTGCGCCGCGATCAGCACGGTCATCAGGACAAGCCCGATCCCGGCGACCCACAAGGCAAGGCGCGCCAATCGCCCGGTCAAAAGCGCAATCGTTTTCATCATGTCAGGCCTGCCCACCCTGCTCAGAGTGCCCGCCCCAAAACCGATGCCTTGGGGCGGGCCTTGGATTATTCGGTGGCCTGAATGTCAGCGACCATCTGCTGAAGCTTGGGCGAGGTCACATATTTCTGGTAGACCGGCACCATCGCTTCGATAAAGGGCGTCTTGTCGATATCGGTGATGATCTCGACACCCGCATCTCTTACGCGTTGCTCGGACACCTTTTCGCGCTCCTGCCACAGCTCACGCATCAGCGGAACGGAATCGCGGGCTGCCTGACGGACGATCTCCTGCTCTTCGGCGGACAGCTTGTCGAAGCTGGTCTTCGACATCACCAGAACTTCCGGCACGATCAGGTGCTGGTTCAGCGTGTAATACTTGGCCACCTCGAAATGGCCCGAGCTGTCGTAGGATGGCCAATTGTTCTCGGCCCCGTCGATCACGCCTGTCTGGATCGAGGAATAGACCTCGCCATAGGGCATCGGGGTCGCGTTGGCGCCAAGGGCGGCAACCATGTCGACAAAGATGTCCGACTGCATCACGCGGAACTTGAGACCGGCCAGGTCTTCGATCGACCGGATCGGCTTTTGCGAGTTGTAAAAGCTGCGCGACCCGCCATCGTAGAACGCCAGACCGACAAGGTCATGGTCGCTGAACGCGTCAAGGATCTGCTGACCGACAGGGCCATCCATCACGCGGTGCATGTGATCGGTCGAGCGGAAGATGAACGGCAGTGACGGGATTTGGGTTTCTTCGATGATGTTGTTGAACGGCCCAAGCGAGACACGGTTCATGTCGATCACACCGAACTGCGTCTGTTCGATGGTGTCCTTTTCCTGCCCCAGCTGGGCTGAATGGAACACTTCGATGCAGATTTTGCCGCCGGTGCGCTCTTCAAGCATCTCGCCCATCTTCTGTACCGCGACAACGGTCGGGTAGCCTTCGGGGTGGGTGTCCGACGACCGAAGCGTGACTTCGCAGGCCGCGGCCGCAGAGACAAAGGCAACGCTTGCCAACAAGGCCGCCCCGAGTGTTTTGACGTAATTCATGGTTTCCTCCCAGAAAATGGCTCTCAGAGCCGGTAAGCCTGCTTTGCAAGCCGGTATGCGAGGTCATGTACGACCTCGAATGCTTCGTCCTCTGCCAGCCGCCCCGTGGCGATCAAGTTGGCAAGGAACGCGCAATCGACCCGCCGCGCCACGTCATGACGCGCGGGGATGGAACAGAAGGCACGGGTGTCGTCGTTGAACCCGACCGTGTTGTAGAAGCCGGCGGTTTCCGTCGCCATTTCGCGGAACCGCATCATCCCTTCGAAGCTGTCGTGAAACCACCAGGGCGGCCCCAGTTTCAGTGCCGGGTAAACCCCTGCCAAAGGCGCCAATTCGCGGGCATAGGAAGTCTCGTCCAGCGTGAAGAGGATGATCGTCAGATCGGATCGTTCGCCCACGGCGTTGAGAAGAGGGCGCAGCGCGTGCACGTAGTCGGTGCGTGTCGGAATGTCATAGCCCTTGTCACGGCCAAACCGCGCCATGATCGGATCGGAATGATTGCGCGCCGATCCCGGATGGATTTGCAGCACCAGACCGTCGTCAAGGCTCATCCGCGCCATCTCGGTCAGCATGTGACCCCGGAAGGCATCCGCCTCATCTGCGGTGCAGACGCCGCGCAGCGCCTTGTCGAACAGCGCCGCAGCAATATCCTGCGGCAGGTCTTCGGTGCGCGCAGTTGGATGGCCGTGATCCGACGATGTCGCGCCGAACTCCTTGAAATAGGCGCGGCGGTTGCGATGGGCAGCAAGGTAGCCCTTCCACGTGGTCGCGTCTTCGCCCGCCATCTCACCCATCTGCGCGACATTCGCGGCAAACCCCTGAAACTCCGGGTCCACCACCGCGTCCGGGCGATATGCGGTGATGACCTTCCCGCTCCACCCGCTGTCGCGGATCATGCGGTGCCATTTCAGATCGTCGATGGCGCTCTCGGTGGTCGAGATCGCTTCGATGTTGAACCGCTCGAACAAGGCGCGGGGGCGGAACGCCTCCTGCTTCAGGCAGTCGTCGATCTGGTCATAGATCGCGTCGGCGGTCTCGGACGACAGGCGCTGATCCACCCCGAACACCTCTTGCAGCGCGTGGTCGACCCACAGCCGCGTCGGCGTTCCCCGGAACAGGTGATAATGCGACGCAAAGAGCCGCCAGATCTTGCGAGGGTCCTGTTCGGTCTCTCCGCCATCCACGCGGGGCACGCCCATCGCTTCAAGCGGAACGCCCTGCGAATGCAGCATGCGGAACACGTAGTGATCGGGCGTCACGAACAGCCGGGCCGGATCGGGAAAGGCGGCATTCTCGGCGTACCATTGCGGGTCAGTATGGCCGTGCGGGCTGATGATCGGCAGATCGCGGACCGTGTCATACAGCGCCAACGACAGACGACGCAAAACCGGGTCGGGCGAAAACAGCCGATTCTCATCCAGTAGCGCCATGATTCCTCCCGTTTTTTCTCGAACGGCGCATGGCTTCTCGGCGTCCGCTGATGACTAATATCCTAGTTTGGCAATTTTTACTCGTCAACTAATATCCTAGTTGCAAAGCTATGGGGGCCCTGTGCTATGTAAGGGACATGGCCAATCGCATCAGGAGGGCTTGACCTGTGGGCACAACCGCTCAGAAAAATTCCGCACCGCTGCCCCTGCCCCAGCTCCGCCAGCAGGTTCAGCCGTCAATTGCGGATCAGGTGTTCAAGGTCCTCCACGACCGAATCCTGTCGCTTGAACTGCCGCCGGAAACCAAGATCTCAGAGGCCGAGGTGTCGGCGAAGATGGGCGTGTCCCGCCAACCGGTGCGCGAGGCGTTCCGCCGTCTGGCGAACCTTGGCTTTCTGCAAATCCGCCCTCAAAGCGGCACCACTGTCAGTCTGATCTCTGAAGAGGCGGTGCTGCGCGCGCGGTTCATTCGACTTGCGCTCGAGTTGCAAACCTGCCGAACCGCCTGCAGCGCAATCTCCGAGGACGGTCTGCGCGCCCTGTCGTCCCTGATTGAGCAACAGAAAGAGGCCATTGCCGAAAACAACCGAAACCGGTTTCACGCGTTGGATGATGCGTTTCACCGCGAGATCTGCGTCCAATCCGGCGTGGAATACGCCTGGGACGTGATCAGCGAAAACAAGGGCCACATGGATCGCGTGCGCATGCTGACACTGGACACGTCGTCGCAGAAGTTTGCGCTCAACGAGCATATCGCCATTCTGGACGCAATAACCGCCCGCGCCCCGGACGCGGCGGCGGATGCGATCGACAAGCATCTGTCGCGCATCTTGATCCAGATCGAAAAGATAAAGGCCGAGAACCACAACTGGTTCACGGATCTCCGCCCGTGACCCGGATCGTCTGCATCGGGGAAAGCATGGTCGAGATGGCCCCGCTTGAGACCCCTGGCACCTATCGCATGGGGTTCGCGGGGGACACGCTGAACACGGCATGGTATCTTGCCAAACTGCTCGGGGACCGGGCGCGCGTGGACTATTTCACGGCTGTCGGCACTGACCCGGTGTCAGACCAGATGCTCGACTTCCTGACACAGGAGGCCATCGGAACCGCCAATATCCTGCGCCGCTCGGACCGGACGCTTGGCCTTTACATGATCCAGTTGCAGAACGGCGAACGCAGCTTCAGCTATTGGCGCGGCCAAAGCGCCGCGCGCACGCTGGCGCAGTCCGGACAGGACATTGCCACGGCCCTGCGCGGTGCGGACATCGCATATTTCTCGGGTATCACGATTGCCATCCTCTCGCAGCACGACCGCGAGACACTGATGACCGCGCTCGAAGAGTTCAGCACCAGCGGCGGGGAGATCGTGTTCGACCCGAACCTGCGCCCCAAGCTTTGGACCACCCCCCAGGATATGACCCAAGCCATCATGGACGCCGCCCGGCTGAGCGACATCGTCCTGCCCTCATATGAAGACGAAGCCACATGGTTCGGGGACCAATCCCCCGAAGACACCGCCCGACGCTACGCTCAGCACGGCGCGGGGATCGTCGTGGTCAAAAACGGACCGGGTGAAATGATCGTGCATAGCGACGCTGGCCTCTCGCGCCACCAACCCGAGAAGGTGAGCGCAGTGATCGACACCACCGCCGCCGGGGATTCCTTCAACGCCGGGTTTCTGGCCAGCTATATCGCCGGAGGGCCATTGGATCAGGCCATCGCGGCAGGGGCAAGATTGGCGGCGCGTGTCGTGACATATCGCGGCGCATTGGTTGAAGAGGCTGTGCTGGGACACGAACTGGCAGGCTGACGCCCGGCCTTACGCATCCCGTTTCATGATCCATTCCACCTCGGGCGCGGGCACGAACCGCCATTTGCGCAAGGGGCCAGCCATGACATTGAGGTAATACATCTCGAATCCGTAAGGCGCACCGCAAGGATGGTGCCCGCGTGGAACCAGCACCACATCGCCATCGCTCACTGCCATCGTCTCATCAAGCTGCCCATCATCGGTATAGACCCGTTGTATGCCAAACCCGTTGCCGGGGTTGAGGCGGTGATAATAGGTCTCTTCCAGATAAGTGATACGCGGGAAATCGTCCTCGTCATGCCGGTGGCTTGGGTAGCTCGACCAGTGGCCGTTCGGCGTGAAGACTTCGGTGACAAGCAAACTGTCCGCGTAGTCTTCGTTCTCCATCGCGATGTTGTTGATGTAGCGGGTGTTCACCCCCTTGCCGCGTTCGGTGAGCGTGATGCCGTCCGGCCCGATCCGCCGCGCCGCGTGCCCACCTTTGCCCGGGGCCGAGCAGACCGCAACCGTACACGCAGTTACGGCAGTCGCCATCCAGTCCGATCCGTTGGGCAGATAGAGGCAATGCGGCGGGGTTTTCTCGAACACATCCATGCGGTCGCCCAGCACACCCCAGTCCTGCCCTGCCCCCGTAATCGCGGCCTTGCCCTCAACCATGACAAGGATCACCTCGCGGTCACCCGTGGCCTCGCTCACACTCTCCCCTTCGCGCAGGCGATAGAGCGAAAAGCCCACATAGCGCCACCCGGCAGAGGCAGGCGTGATCTCGTGGACCTTTCCGTGTGTGCCGAAGGGTTTGCGCAGAAGATCAGCCATCTTTCTTGTCCTTGTAGTTTTTCGGGTCGAAGACCACGAAGAATTCATAGGCGCAATACGCTCCCGCTGCGCCGAACAGCAGCGCCCATCCCGGATTGCCGGTCCACAATTCGAACAGCGCCCAAGCAAAGACGAGTCCGGTTGTCCATGCCCGCCGATGCAGCGGCAGGAAAAAGGGAACACGCAGGTTGAACATGGGCGCCGCCTGTGATCAGGCCGCTTGCCGTGTGGCCATCTGGCACAAGGCATCAGCAAGCTGGTCGGTCGTCCAGCCCTCGGACACCGCGCGACGCATGAGATCGGCCTGGCTTTCGGGAGCAAGGCCACCCACCGGCGGGTCGGTGTCGAGGTTGGTCGGGAAGCTGTAGCCCTCGGCACAGGCGGCAATCGCCGCATCGAGTTCCGGTCCGGTCAACCGCCCGCCCTGTTTCAAGGCCACCAGCGCCGGGAACAGGGCCGCTGTCATTGCCCGACGGTCAATCGCCTCCATGGCCCGACCAAAGGCCGAGGACACCTGAAGCAGGTTGACCATGCGGTTGATGTCGGCACTTCGGTTTTCACCCGCCGCGTGGAAAAGTGCGGGATTGAAGAACACCGCATCGCCTTTTTCGAGTGCCACCTGAACATGCGCCTCTTCGAAATGGGCGCGGTGGTCTGCCTCGTGGAACCCGAGATACCCCGCCGGATAGAGTTGCGAGAACGGCAAGAGCTTGGTCGGCCCGCTTTCGAGTGGCATGTCACAATGGGCTACAGCGCCTTGCAAAGTCAGCGTTGCGGTCACCTCATGTGCGTGCGCCGGATAGCGCGCCGACTGATCCGCCGACTGAAAGCCCAGATGGTAATCCCGATGCGCCGATTGCGCCTTGCCGCCGGGCCGGACCTGATTGACCTGCGCAGTCATTTGGTAGTTCGGTCCCAGCCACGCCTCACAGGCCGCCGCGATGGACGTATTGCCGTAGTAGAGCGAAAAGCCTTCAGGGTCGCGCAGGCATTGCTTTTGCAGGGAATTCCAGACCCGGTCATTTGCGCCTGAGGCGGCAAAGTGATCGCCCTTGCCCGCAGCCCCGGCCTTTTCATCCGCGATGATGGCGTTGAACACGTCAGACGCGCGGTCGATCACCGATGTGTCGGAATAGGCGTGTTTGAGCGCAATCACCCCGGCAGAGCAGCGCAACACCTGCGCCCATTCCGCCATCAGCGCACGGCGTTTCCCAGCGTCGTCCAGCGCAGGCCGCAGCGCCGCCATGTCATAGAGCGGCACATTCTTCTCGATGGCGGCGGCATGGGGCACATCCGCGGCTTCAAGCTGTTGCGAGGTCAGCACCTTGAATTCATCCAGATCGCAGGATTCCCGGTCGAAATAGCCGATATATCCGAATGTCTGATGTACCATGTCGTCCTCCTGTTGCATGGCGTGCGGTGCTGGCCCCGAACCGGGACCGGTGAAACCTTAGGGCGTGATCTCCAGACCGGAGGCGGCGGCAATCGCGCGGATGTGGTCGTAGCCCATTTTCGAATACTCATAGGGCGGCGCTTTGGCAGGGTCCTGTTCAGCCTCGACCACGATCCAGCCGTCATAGTTCATCGCCTTGAGCCGGTCGGTGATGGCCTGAAAGTCGATGCAGCCTTCGGGATCACCCGGGACAGAATAGACCCCTGCCGCAACGCCATCGAGAAAGCTGCGATCCTCGGCGCGCACCCAGTCGAGAACCGGCTGGCGCACGTCCTTGAAGTGGACGTGGTGGACACGGTGGCCCCATTTGTCCAGCACTGCGAGCGGATCAGCTCCTGCAAAGTGCAGGTGGCCGGTGTCATAGAGCAGCGTGAGGTCGTCGGTCGATCCCTCCATCAGCCAGTCGATGTCTTCGGCATCCTGCACCATCGCCCCCATGTGATGATGGTATGACAGGACACAGCCCTGATTGGCGGACCACTTGGCCAGTTCAGACAGCTTTGCGCCATAGCCCTTAACCTCGTCACGGCTGAGCTTGGGGCGCTGGCTGACCGGGCGGTGAATGTCGCCCTGAATGGTGTTGGAGCACTCGGCATAGACGATGCACGGCGCGTTCAGAGCGGCAAATTGGTCGACCTGCTGGCGGATCGCGGCCTGTTCGGTGGCCAGATCGTTGACCATCAGGTTGCCGGAACACCAGCCGCCGCAGAGCACAACGCCGTAGCGATCAAGATAGGCGCGCAGCCCTTCGGTGTCGGCGGGCATACGCCGTCCACGCTCGACGCCCTGATAGCCGATGCGACCCGCATCCTCCATCGCGCCTTCGGTGGTGAAAGCAGCGGTGAGATCCGGCAGGTCGTCATTCTGCCACGCGATGAGGGAGACCCCCAGTTTCACAGCCATCAATCGGCCCTTTGCAGTTTCTTGTTGCTCACGTATTTTTCATGCGCCGCGCGCACTTCGGCGCGGTCGGACACTTCGGGAATGCCGACTTCCCACCATGTGCCGCCATGTTCGGTCGATGGGTACGGGTCGGTGTCGATCACGACGACATAGGGCACGGTCTGGTCGTGCCGCTTGGACAGTGCCTCTTCCAGTTCGGCAATCGAGCCGACCTTGACGCTGACCGCGCCCATCGCCTCGGCATGTTTGGCAAAGTCGATAGCGCTGGGGTTGGCGTGGACGGCGTGGTCCAGCAGGTTATTGAACTCGGCTCCACCGGTGCCCATCTGCAGCCGGTTGATGCAACCGAAGCCCCGGTTGTCGGTGACCACGACGGTGAACGGGATTCCCATCATCGCGGCCGTCGCCATTTCCGAATTGGCCATCATGTAGGTGCCGTCGCCGGTAAAGCAGATCACGTCTGCCTCGGGTTGGGCCATCTTGATACCCATCGCCCCTGCGATCTCGTAGCCCATGCAGGAAAAGCCGTATTCCATGTGGTAGCTGCCCGGCTTGCCCGCCTTCCAGAGCTTGTGCAACTCCCCGGGCATCGTACCTGCGGCGCACATCACGACGGTGTTGTCAGCGGCGGCGCGTTGGACTGCGCCGACGACTTGCATATCGGTCGGCAGTTGATTGCCCTCTGGTGCGTCGGTCAATGGGTCAACCTTGGCGAACCAGCCCTCCTTCAGCGAAGCGGCAGGCGCGTCCGGCGCATATCCTGCCAGTTCAATGGCAAGCTCGGTCAGGCCTGCCTTGGCATCCGCCTAAATCGGCATCGCGCAATGTTTCATCGCGTCATAGGCCTGCACGTTGAGGCTGATCAGCGTGCGGTTCGGGTTCGCAAACAGCCCCCAAGACCCGGTGGTGAAGTCCTGAAACCGTGTGCCGATGCCGATCACCACATCCGCCTCAGCGGAGGTGGTGTTGGCAGGCTCGCCGCCTGTCACACCAATGGGGCCGAGGTTCAGTGGGTGATCCCAAGGCAGAGCGGATTTGCCGGCTTGTGTTTCCACAACGGGGATGTTGTGCGCCTCGACAAAGGTTTTCAGGTCGGCGGTCGCGTCCGAGTAATGCACCCCTCCCCCGGCAACGATCACCGGGCGCTTGGCCTTGCGGATCACCTCGACTGCACGGTGCAATTCGTGCGGGTCAGGGTGGATGCGGCGGCGGTGCCAAATACGCGGTTCAAAGAAGCTTTCGGGATAGTCATAAGCCTCGGCCTGCACGTCCTGACAGAAGGCCAACGTGACGGGACCACACTCTGCCGGATCGGTCATGGTGCGGAAGGCGCGCGGCAGGGCGGTGAGGATGTGCTCGGGCCGGGTGATGCGGTCGAAATAGCGGCTCACCGGGCGGAAGCAGTCGTTCGCGCTGACCGTGCCATCGCTGAAGACTTCGGGCTGCTGCAGCACCGGATCGGGGCCGCGATTGGCGAAGACATCACCGGGCAGGAACAGAACCGGCAGGCGGTTCACATGGGCAAGCGCGGCGGCAGTGACCATATTCGTCGCCCCCGGCCCGATGGAGGACGTGACCGCCATCGCACGGGTTCGGCGCAGTTGTTTGGCGTAGGCAATTGCCGTGTGCGCCATCGTCTGCTCATTGTGCCCGCGATAGGTCGGGATCGTGTCGCGCACGGTGTAGAGCGCCTCTCCCAAACCGGCGACATTGCCGTGGCCGAAGATCGCCCAGCAGCCCGCGATGAAAGTGTCGCCGTCCTCATTGAGCTGTGCGGTCAGGTAGCGCACAAGCGCCTGTGCGGCGGTCAGTCTGATGGTCTTGCTCATGCTGCGTCCTCCTGTGCGCCTCTGCGGGCGTCGTCCCATATCCGGCAGAGCCGGGTGTAGCGCTCGGCCATCTGTGTTACGGCTTCGGTGTCGCTCATCTGGCCTTGCATCCATCCTCGCGCGGCATCGCCGAAGATCGTGCGTCCGACAGCAAAGCCTTTGACCAGCGGTTGTTTCGCCGCCAGTGCAAAGCTGGCCGCCAATTCGTCTTCGGGCGCGTCAAGGCCCAGCACCACGATCCCGCGCGTGCGAGGGTCGTTGCGAGTGATTACATTGACGGCATTGGTCCAAGCCGCGTCCGTCTTGAACGGCTCTAGCTTCCACCAGTCGGGATAGACGCCCGCATCGTAGAAGGTCTGGATCAGCGTGGCGGTTGTCATGTCATCTACCGCACCGACCTTGGAGGGGATCACTTCTAGCAGGAATTCCAGCCCGTTGCGCCTTGCGGCGGCAAACAGGCGTTTGACCCGCGCGACCTGCATCTTGGCGGTCTTGTCATCGTCGTCCGGATGGCAGAAGACCAACAGCTTGACCACGTTCTCGCGTGCCCATTCACGCAAACCGCCGAGGTCGTCGCCCAAGTCCGGCTCAAATTCGATGGGCCGCGATCCGGGCAGTTCGGTGGGCCGTCCGATCCAGAGGCCAGTGCCGCTGGCCCGGTGCAACGCGCTGCGCCCGATCCGGTTGTCGCAAAGGATGCCATAGCCCCCCCGCCCGTTTGCCACCTTGAGCGCCGCGTCAAGGCAAAGTTCCTTGAACGCCGCGCCCTTCTCGGGTGTGTAGCCCGACATCTCTTCCAGTTGCGAGCGGTGGTCGAAGGCGAAGGTGCGCAGGGTGGACCAATCGCCTTTGCGGTTCGTGGCCCAATGGACCTGTTCAAGCTCCGCATCGTTTCGCAGGTCAGGCCGTTTGATGCCTCGCTTGAAGAAGAATTGCAGCTCGTCCCAGCTTGGGTAAGCCGGAGTGCAGCCATGGCGGCTGACAGCAAACGCCCCGCAGGCATTGGCGTATTTAAGAGCGGTGGGCCAATCCTCGCCGTCCAGCCAGCCTTTCAGAAGGCCAGACATGAATCCGTCGCCTGCGCCCAAGACGTTGAACACTTCGATGGGAAAGCCCGGTCCGGTCTGACCGTCGTCCAAGGAGTCTGGAATGTCGCCCTCAAACGCCACCGCACCTGCGGCCCCGCGTTTGCAGACCAAAGTCGCTCCGGTCACCGCCCGCACAGCGCGCAGCGCGGCAATCGTATCCGTGCTGCCACCCGCGATGTGGAACTCTTCCTCCGTTCCGACGATCAGATCGAAGAAATGCAGCGTCGACTGCAGCTTGGCCGTCACAGCAGCGCTTTCGACAAACCGGCTTTCGCCATCGCCATGGCCCGCCACACCCCAGAGGTTCGGGCGGTAGTCGATGTCGAGCGCGGTCGTCATGCCCGCATCCCGCGCGATCTGGAGCGCCTTGAGCGTGGCGGCCTCAACCCGGTGATGGCTGAGATGGGTGCCCGTGGCGACCACGGCCCGCGCCCGGCGGATGAACTCCGGATCGATGTCATCAACCGTCAGCCCCATATCGGCGCAATTCTCGCGGTAGAAGATCAGCGGAAACTGCTCCTGATCGCGGATGCCCAGCAAGACCAGAGCAGTCAGGCGGTCGGGGTCAGTCTTGACCCCGGTCGTTTCCACGCCCTCTTTCTGCAACTGCTCGCGGATGAAGCGGCCCATATGCTCATCGCCCACCCCCGTGATCACCGCAGAGCGCAGCCCAAGCCGCGCCGTTCCGCAGGCGATGTTGGTTGGAGAGCCACCGATATACTTGTCGAATGACCCCATATCCTCGAGCCGGCCGCCCACCTGTGCCCCGTAAAGGTCCACAGATGATCGGCCAATGGTGATGAGGTCCAGTGTCTTGGTCATGGCTCAGCCCGTGATCTCGGAAACTTTGACCGCGCGGCCTTCCTTGACCGACAGAACCGCCGCATCGGCCAGTGCGAGCGCCATCAGCCCGTCCTGCCCGGTGGTGGGCGTCGGAGCGCCGTCTGCGACCGAGGCGACAAAGGCCGCGATCTCGTTTTCATAGGCGGCCACGTACCGCGTCATGAAGAAGTTGAGCAGCGGCGGCGTGCCGAAGCCATCCTTGTTCGCCAGTTCGATATTGGCCTCGGCCATGTTCCGGGCCGAGACCATACCTTCGGAACCCAGCACTTCGATCCGCTGGTCGTAGCCATAGGTGGCGCGGCGGGAATTGGTGATGATGGCCTGTTTGCCGGATGCTGTGCGCAGCATCACGTTGACGCTGTCAAAATCGCCCGCGTCACCGATCTTGGGATCGGTCAGGACCGACGCCTGTGCCATCACGGTTTCGACCTCTTCCCCCAAGAGCCAGCGGGCCATGTCGAAGTCGTGGATCGTCATATCGCGGAAGATGCCACCCGAGACCTTGATATACTCGACCGGAGGTGCGCCCGGATCGCGCGAGGTGATGGTGACCATCTCGACTTCGCCGACGCGGCCTGCGTCGATGGCTGCCTTGACCGCCATGAAGTCAGGATCGAACCGGCGGTTGAAACCGACCATCAGCGTAGCGTCTTCCGCCGCGACGGTGGCAAGGCAGTCCTGCACCCGCTTCAAACTCAGATCGACGGGTTTTTCGCAGAACATCGCCTTGCCCACCTTGGCGAACTGCTCGATCAGGTCCGCATGGGTGTTGGTCGGGGTGCAGATCAAGACCGCGTCCACGTCATCGGACGCCGCGATCTCGTCGATGGTGCGGATGTCGCAACCGTAGCGGTCGGCCACCGAAGTGGCCGCCGCGGCCATGGGATCGGCAATGGCAACCAGTGTGGCACCGGGGGTGGCGGTGACCGCCTTGGCATGGACCTGGCCGATACGGCCTGCACCAAGGATCGCAAATCTGACAGTCATGGGTCTTCCTTTATCCTCCCAAAGCCTTTCGCTCGGGACGTTCTTGTTCTCATTGCACCAGCACTTCGACCACATGCCTTGAGGCGGCATCCGGCGTCTTGGGCGTGCCAGACTTACGCGCGGCACGCCCGCACATCAAAGCCCCTTCGGCGTGGCCGCGCGGTCAAAGCGCCTCGGCCACCTCGTATTCCGGCTGCGTCTTGGCACCGGTGATATAGGCCACAACATCCTGCCCGTCGGTCTCTTCCTTGCGGAGGTTTGCGCAGATCCGGCCCCTGCGGAACACGACGATGCGATCCACCAGATCCATCACCTGCCGCATGTTGTGGCTGATGAGGATGAGCGGCTCACCCTGCTCTTTCAGGGTGCGGATGATGTTTTCCACCTGCGCTGTTTCCTGTACCCCCAAGGCCGCCGTCGGCTCGTCCATGATGGTCAGCTTGGAATGGAAGGTCGCCGTTCGCGCAATGGCCACGCACTGACGCTGACCGCCCGACATGTTCTGGATCGTGTTGCGGATGTTGGGGATTTTTACCGCCGTCTTCTCCAGCGCCGCGATCGTGTCATTGCGCATCGCCTTGTAGTCAAGAAACCGGAACGGACCCAGCCAATCGAACTTGGTCTTTTCGCGCCCCAGAAACAGGTTGTCCGACACGTCCAAATCATCGGCCAGAGCAAGGTTCTGAAACACCGCTTCGATCCCGGCCTCGCGGGCATCCAGCGGCCCGGCGAATTGCACCGGTTTGCCGTCGAAATGGATCTCGCCGCGCGTGGGCTGTTCGACCCCGGTGATCTGGCGCACGAAGGTCGATTTACCAGCCCCGTTGTCGCCCATGATGGCCACGTGTTCGCCCTTGCGCAGGGTGAAATTCGCGTCCTGCAGAGCGTGCACACCGCCGTAATGCTTGGTCAGGTTGCGGGTCTCAAGGATGATATCTGACATGGGTCGTCTCCCTATACCCGCGTGCTGGCACGTTGTTGCCGCCATTTATCGAGCACCACAGCGCCGATGATGATCGCGCCCATGGCCATGATCTGAAAATACGCGTCAAGCTTCACATAGGTGAACCCGGACTGGATCACGCCGAACACCATCGCGCCCAGAACCGTCCCGATGATGGACCCGCGTCCGCCGGTCAAGCTTACCCCGCCGATGACCGCCATGGCGATGGCGTAGAGTTCGTAGAACAGACCCATGCCGGATTGCGCCGTCAGGTTCTTGGAGCTGAGAACGATGGCCGCAAAGGCTGCGAGCATCGACGCAATCATGTAGACCATGACCTTGTGCCGCTTGACATTGATCCCAGACATGCGCGCCGCGTCTTCGTTGGAGCCGATGGCATAGGTGTGCTTGCCGTAGACCGTGTAGCGCAGCAGCACGTGGCACAGGATCGCCAGCAGAACGAACCACACCACCGGCATCATGCCCGCGCCCAAAGCGGCATAGCTTTCGGTCGGGAAGGAGACCGGCTGGCCCCGTGTCCACCACTGCGCAATGCCGCGGCAGATCAGGAACATGCCAAGCGTCGCGATGAAGGGTGGGATGCGGGTGAAGGCAATCAGACTGCCGTTGATCGCGCCGATAAAAGCACCAAACGCGAGGCCGACCATGATCGGAATGAGAACCGGCAGATCGAATGCCCATGGGCCGAACACCGCCTTGGGGTTGGGATTGCCATTCACCAGTTCGGTCTGGGCAAAGGACATCACGATCATCGCTGTTGCGGCCACCAATGGACCCGAGGACAGGTCGATCCCGCCCGAGATGATGACCTGCGTCACACCCAGCGAGATGATCCCGATGATGGCAACCTGCAGGATAATGATCTGCAAACGCGCTTCGTTGAATATGGAATCAAAGCGGTCGTTCGTGTCGAACAGGAAACTCTGGCCGTTCATGTAGGGCAATACCTGCCCCAACACTTCAAAGATCGCGACGATGATCACAAGCGCGATGAAAATGTTGAATTCGTTGGGCCAGCTGCGCTTGGAACTGTCGTATTTCAGCCCGCCTGTCCCTTGCGTGGTCTCCGCCATGGATGGCACTCCTGATGGATTTTCTCTGCGCCCAAAACGGGCTTTTCGAGTTAGGTGGACAGGGCGCCGGATGCGCCCTGTCGTATCGTCAAGTCAGCCCATCAGTTCTTGCTGAGGAACTCGTCGACATTCGCCGGTGTCACCAGCTTGAACGGGATGTAGACCTTCTGGTCCACGGCCTCGCCACGGGCCAGCGCGAGTGCTGCATCAACCGATCCTTCACCCTGACCAAACGCGTCCTGGAACACGGTTGCATCGAGATCACCTGCCTGCATCGCAACAAGCGCGTCCTGCGTTGCGTCGACACCGACCACAACAACGTCTTCCATCGAGATGCCGGCGGCTTTCATCGCCTGGATCGCACCGATGGCCATTTCGTCATTGTTGGCGAAGACGACCTGGAACGCCTCACCAGCGGACAGCCAGTTGGTCATGAGGTCCTGTGCTTCGTCGCGCGACCAGTTGGCGGTCTGACGGTCGATGATCGAGATGAAATTGCACATGTCGATGCCGATGATATCGTCCACGTCCTTGGTCCGCTGAACGGCGGCCTGGTTCGACAGCTGACCCATCATCAGGTATCCCTTGGCGCCGCCGGCATAGCCCATGGCGCGCAGCAGTTTGCAGGCCTCGAACGCGGCCAGAGTGCCGGATTCGATTTCGTTCGATGCCACGAAAGCCTGATTGTCCGGCAGGCTGTCCACGTTGATCGGCTGGCGGTTGACATAAACCAGCGGAATTCCGGCACTCGCGGCCGCCTGCGACATCGCCTCGGTTGCAGATGTGTCGACCGCGTTCACGATGATTGCATCGACGCCGGACGCGATGAAGTTGTTGATCTGGTCAAGCTGCTTGGCCACATCGTCCTGTGCGTCCTCGACCTGCAGTTCGACACCGTCGATGCCAGCCGCATAGTCCACCATGCCGTTGCGCATCACGGTCAGGAAGTTGTCATCGAACCGCGCAATCGACGCACCGATGGTTTCGGCCATGGCAGTCGTCGACATGAGGGCGGCAAGGCCCGCGGCAATAAGGGTTTTTTTCATCTGTTTGGTCCTCCCAAAGTGGTGCCGGCACACCGATTTACACACCGGAGCCCCTTCTGGGGCGGTTTCCCTTCACTCAGGCGGCCTCTGCTGCCAGCTGCGAAGAAATGAACTCGAACGATTGACGAAGTGCGCTTGCCGGATCGGCCAACGCATGCGTCTGGGGCGAAAAACACTCGTAGGAAATCGGGCCGTCATAGCCTGCGCTCAGCAGGGCACGGATTTGTGCGACATTGCCCAGGCGGTCTTGCGCATCGACCAGAACCCGGTGTTCGTCTTCCATCTGATCAATACCCAGCGCCGGATCGACAACACCCGAAATGTGGACGATCCCTGTCTGACCGACAAAGATCGGGCCGCCTTCAGCCAAGGTATGGTGAAACGTGTCGTGAACGATCTTGAAGACATGCGCAGCATCCAGCGCGTTGATCGTCTCGACCGCATCTTGTTTCGATCTCAGCGAAGAGCGTGGGAACCCAAGAGGTTCGATCAAGGCAACCAGCCCTGCATCCTCGATCATGGGTTTGATGTTTTTCAGCGCGATGCGGAGATTGGCATGGCGTTCGCCATTGCCGGTTTCCGTGCCATCGTTGCGCGGGATAAGGCTGATGGTCTCTGCGCCGCAGGCTTTGGCAATCGCGATCAGGTCGCGCACTTCCGCGGCAATGGCATCTGACCAGCTGTTGAAGGGGTAAACCTGGCTTAGCCCAACAAGCCGCAGGCCTTTGTCTTGCGCCATCTGGCCCGCCGCGACGGGATCCATTCCATCAAAAAGCGGGCGGCCCAGATCGTTCCGGACTTCAACCCCGACGCACTCCAGCGAAGCCGCAAGGTCAAGGAACGACGCGTAGCCGAGATTTGGAACGGTCATGTGATTGAGCGCACGCTTCATGACGATCACATCCTCCCAAATGCTACAGCCTGACTAACGCAGGGGAAGCAGTGCGGCGACGAACCGATTCCGTCAACGGCGCGGCGGTCGCTTTACATCAATCATGATGGTTTTCTGCGCATGCAAAATGATGCTTTTACATCATCACAGGATTTCCGGCAGGATGATCCTCGGGTCTAGAAAATGCTGTTCGACAGAACTCGAGTCCGGGTCCGAACAGGCCTTGATGGCCAAATCGATCATGCTTTGGCAGACCTCGGCGAGGGGCGTCGTGATCGCCATCTGAACATACCCGTCCAGCAAACCCGCTCGGCTTTCGGGGGTCACTTCGTTCACCACAAGGCGCACCTTACCCGGCGGACGCGCCTCGCGCAGGGCCGCAATTGCGCCTTCCATTCCGCCCCCTGCCACGTAGATGCCGCGCAGGTCCGGATAACGCTCCAACAAGTTCAGGGTTGCCTCGTAGGTCACCTGCCGGGTCTCAAGATTGACCAACGTTTCGAGCGTCTCAAAGCTTGGAGCGTTCTCGCGCATGAAGGCGCGGAACCCCACTTCGCGCAGATCGTGGCCATGCCACCTGTTGCCACCGACAAAGATCGCCACACGCCCCGGCGTTGCCGTCTGGGTCAACATCCAGGCCGCCTGTCGGCCCACCTTCATGTTGTTCAACCCTATGTAACTGCGGCGAATTCCTTGCGCGAAGTCGTTAAGAAGGGAAAACACCGGTACGTCCCTTGCCTTGAGGTCGGACACCACTTTGTCGAGGCTTTGGTGATTGACCGCGACCGCTCCCACGGCATCGCATTCGCTGCCAAGCTTCTTCAACAGATCGGCAAATTCGTCCGGGGATTGCGAATTCGAGAACCGGATGGAAACCCTGCCCCGAATATCCGTACGCGCCGCGATGGCGCGTTCGATCTCGGACCGGAAGGCCTGATAGAAAGCCTGCTTTTCCTTCAAGAGCACAACGCCGAGATGCAGCTCTGGCACCGTCGCATTCAGCCGGTGATCCAAGAGCCCTCGCGCATGATACCCGACCTCTCGGGCGGCATCGGCGATCCGGCGCAAGGTCTCTTCGCGCACCTTGACGCGGCCATTCAGCGCCCGGTCGATGGTTGCCGTGCTCAACCCGGACACACGGGCGACATCCTTGATGGTTGCTCTGCGTGCCATGCCATGCCTCCCAACGGTGGAAGACATCACTTCATCACAAATGATGTCTTTTCGGCAAGAGCGCATTTTTCGGCCGCACGTTTTGCAACCTGTTGCAAAATGCTGCAACGGCGTTTCAAACTGACCCAGGAAAAAGGAGCCCGCACCGATGCCCATCACCCTACAGGACGTTGCACTTCGGGCGGGCGTTTCGAAATCGGCAGTTTCCCGCACCTTCACACCGGGTGCCTCCGTGTCCGCCAAGACCCGCGCCAAGGTGGAGGCGGCGGCGAACGATCTGGGCTATATGCCCAACGTGCTCGCCTCCAGCCTGACGACGGGGCGCACGGCACTGGTGGGGTTGATTTCGAACAACTTTACGAACCCCTATTTCCTTGAAATCTTCGATCTTTTCACGCGCGCTCTGCAAAAAGAGGACCTGCGTCCGCTGCTGATCAACCTCAGCGCCGAAGAGGACGCCAGTCGGTCACTCTCGATGCTCCGTCAGTACAATGTGGACGGCGTGATCGTCGCCTCATCAACCCTGCCGCCCGACTTTGCAAAGGTGTTCCACGATGCGGGCATCCCCGTTGTCCATGCTTTTGGGTGGTCGTCGGACACACCCGGAACGGGGCGTGTGAGCATCGACAACACCGAGGCCGGGCATCTGGCCGCCGTCACCCTGATCGACCGCGGCTACCGGAGGGTGGGCTTTCTGGGCGGTCCACAAAGTGCCGCGACAACATCCGACCGGCTGGACGGGTTCTGCGCGGGACTGAAGGCGCATGGCCTCTCGCCCGAAATCCAGTTTGCCACCGCTTATTCCTATGACGCCGGACGCGTCGCCATGACCCGAGCGCTGGACGCGGCACCGCAGGTCGAGGCGTGGTTTTGTGGCGATGACGTGATCGCCATCGGTGCGATGGATGCCGCAGTGGCGCAGGGCCGGCGCATCCCGGATGACCTTGGGCTGATCGGACTCAACGACATGCGGATGGCAGGTTGGGATCGCGTCGGGCTGACAACCATTCGCCAGCCCGCGCCTCAGATCGTGGCGGCCTCGGTCGATCTGATCCGCAAGGGGATTGCGGATCCTGCGACCTTGCCGCAGAGGGTTCTGCTGCCCTGCACGCTGGTCGAGCGCAGAACCCTTCGCGCCAAACCCTAACCGCGGAACATCGGTGGGCGGGCGTCGACCCAAGCCCCCTGTGCCTTGCCGCTTTCTGCTACCGCAAAGACCGCCGCCATGGACCGCAAGCCGTCTTCCGCGCGCGGATAGAGGTTCGCCGCCGGGTCCATCGGTCGACCCTCTTTTTCCGCCCGGATCGCTTCGGCCAAATCAGCATAGATATTGGCAAAGGCGAGCGGCATGCCTTCTGCGTGTCCAATGGTGACACGGCTGGTGCGGTCGGCCTCGGGCGACAGGTTCGCCTCACCCCGTTCGATCACTTGCAAGCGTTGGCCAAGCGGCATGTAGTAAAGCTGGTTCGGCTGTTCCTGCGCCCAGCGCAGCCCACCCTTTTCGCCGAAGACCTGGATCGAAAGACCGTGCTGGTTGCCCAGCGCGATGGACGAGGTCCAGAGCCGCCCCACCGTGCCGCCATCGAAACGCAGGTTCAGCATCGCGTCGTCTTCGAGCACCCGGCTTTCAATGCAGCTTACCGTGTCGGCACTCAGGCGGTCGACCTCCTGCCCGATGACGAAGGACGCCATATGCAGCGCGTGGATGCCGCAATCGGCAAACTGCGCGCTGACCCCGGCCTGTGCCGGATCATACCGCCACCGCACACGCGGATTGTCGGCATCGGCGGCATCGGCGTGATGGCCGTGGGCAAACTCGGCCTTCACCAGCCGGATGCGTCCCAGATCGCCCCGCGCCACCATCGCGCGCATGTGGCGGACAAGGCTGTAGCCCGTGTAGCCATAATTCACCGCACAGATGCGCCCGGTGGATTTCGACAGACGCACGATCTCTTCGCCCTCTTCCACCGTCATGGTCATGGGCTTTTCGCAGAGCACATGAAACCCGGCTTCAAGAAAGGCCTTTGTGATCTCGAAATGGGTGGCGTTGGGGGTGGCGACCGTCACCAGATCAACGCGGTCATCACGGCCTTTTTCGCCCGCCAGCATCTCGCGCCAATCGCCATAGGCGCGGTCCTCGGCCAGGCCCAGCCGCTTGCCGTAGTCGCGCCCGGCATCGGGCCGGTGATCCAGCGCACCCGCCATGAATTCGAAATGCCCATCAAGCCCCGCGCCCAAGCGATGCGCCGGGCCGATCTGGCTGCCTTCGCCGCCACCGATCATGCCCCACCGAAGCTTTGCCATTCTGTTCGTCCTTTCGTGAAACGCCCTGAGCCTGTGCCCGGATCAGAAGCCGATAGAGGTGAGGTACTCGCGGTTCGCCCGCGCATCGTCGATGGGCCGCACGTCGAGCGTCGGATCGCAGTCCTGTTCGACCGTACACCAGCCATCGAAAGCCGCATCCAGCAGCACGCGGCGCACCGCTGGAAAATCGACATCGCCTTGCCCGAGGTTGCAGAAGATACCCTGCCCGCAGGCCTTGTAGAAATCCGTGCGGTTGGCGACGACATCCGCCTTCACCACCGGATCAATATCCTTGAAATGCATGTAGGAAATCCGGCCGATATGGCGCTGCATGAACGCCACCGGATCGAACCCGGCATAAGAGTGGTGCCCGGTGTCGAAGCAGATCTTGAGCAGGCTCTCATCGACCTCGTTCAAGAGCCGTTCGAGTTCCGGCTCGAAGTCGATAAAGCCCCCGGCATGGGCGTGGATCGACGGGATCAGACCGTACTCCTCGGCCCCGATTTTCGCGGCGGTTTCAATGCGCTGCATAAAGGCGCGCCATTCATCCGCGCCCATCTGCTCGGCCTCATCGGCCCGGCCAGCGGTGGGCGCACGGCGGGGCGAGATCGAGTCGATCAAGACGAAATGCTGCGCCCCATGCGCGGCGAGCGCCTTGGCCGTTCGGTTCACACCGTCCAGCACATCGTCCCACTTGTCCGCGTCGTGGAACGGGCGGAACACCACGCCGCCGATCAGCTCCATCCCGAATTCCGACAGCGCTTCGCCCAGCTCCACCGGGTCTTCGGGCATGAAACCCACCGGCCCCAGTTCGATACCGGTATATCCCGCCTCGGCGCAGTCGCTCAGAACCTGCCGCCAGGGCGGGTTGCGCGGGTCACCTGCGAATTCGACACCCCAGGAACAGGGAGCATTGCCGATGCGGATGGTCATTCTGTGGTCTCCTGAAAATCGCTGACGTTGGTCCACCCACCACCCTTGGCAGAGGCGTGAATGGCTTCGATCACCTCGGCCACCGCAAGCCCATCGCGGAAGGTGGGCCAGACGGCTTCTCCGGTGTGGATAGCGGCGAGGAAATCGCGGGCTTCGATGATGATCTGATCCTGATAGCCGGTGCCATGGCCCGGCCCGAGGCAGAACGGCAGATAGTCGGGATGGGCAGGCCCGGTCAGGATTTTGCGGAACCCGCGCGTCGCCTCCGGCCCTTCGGCCAGATAGAGCCAGACCGCGTTCTGGTCTTCCTGATCAAATCGGATCGCGCCCTTCGTGCCCATGATTTCGTAGGCATAGCCCATCTTCCGGCCCGTCGCGATGCGGCTGGAATAGATGTGACCCATCACGCCCGACGCGAACCGCACCATGATCTGCGCATGATCGTCATTGTCGACGGCACCGCCCGGGCGGGTGCTGTGCACGGTTTCCAGATCGGCGCAGACCTTGGCCACCGGCCCCATCAGCGCCAATGCGGCGTTGATCGGATGCGGGGCGAGGTCCCCCATATTGCCATTGGCCAGCCCCGTGCAGCGCCAGTTGAACGGGGTTGTCGGGTCAGACAGAAAATCCTCGGTATGTTCGCAGCGGAACCATGTGACATCGCCGATGGTGCCTTCGGCCAGAAGCTGGCGCACGAACTGGCTGGCGGGGGTTCGGATGTAGTTGAAGCCAATCATGTTCGGAACACCAGCCGCCTCGGCCGCGCGGACCATCGCGCGGGAGTCCTCCAAAGTCTCGGCCAAGGGTTTTTCGCAGAGCACCGGCTTGCCCAGCGCGATGGCGGCTTCGGCAATGGCGCGGTGCGTGTCCTGCGGGGAGGCGATTACCACGGCGTCCACCTTGGGATCAGAGACCAGCGCCTGCCAGTCGGCGGCGGCGCGGTTGAAGCCAAAGGCGGCGCGGTAGCGTTCCGCGCTTTCGGGTGTCGACGCCGCGACCATCTCCAGCCGGGGGCGCAAGGCCGTGTCGAAAACCGCACCGACGGACGCCATGGCCACGGCATGCGCCTTGCCCATGTAGCCCCCGCCGACAATGCCGATTCCGATCTCGGACATGCCATTCCTCCCGCATCTTGCAACCGGTTGCAAAATCTGTATCGTCAGCGCGAAACCGGTGCAACTCAAATTGCGTGAGACCATGAAAGATCTGGCCCGACTGCACGGCAAAGGCTTCCTCGTCATCGGACGCGCGGGGATGGATTTCTATGCCGACCCGCCGGGGACCCGGCTGGAGGACGCGGTGCAGTTCACCGCAGCCTTGGGGGGATCATCGGCCAATATCGCCGCTGGGCTGTGTCGGCTGGGGTGCGATGCGGCGCTGGTCACTTGCGTGTCGGACGATGCCATTGGGCGTTACTGTCTGAAACAACTGGACAATTACGGGATCGACCGCCGCTTTGTCCGGTCGGTCGGGGGTGAGGCGCGCAATTCGCTTGCGGTGGTGGAAACACGGATTGAGAACACGCAATCGGTGATCTACCGCAACAACGCCGCCGATTTCGCAATGACGATGCAGGATGTCGAGGCCCTGCCCTATGCCGGGTTCTCGGCGTTGATCACCACGGGCACGGTGCTCGCCGCAGAGCCCTCGCGCAGCGCCACGTTCCACGCGTTCGAGCGCGCCAATGCTGCCGGGGTGCCAGTGATTTTCGACGTGGATTACCGGCCCTATTCCTGGGCTTCGGCGCAAGAGGCGTCTGACGTCTATTCCCGTGCGGCAACGCTGTGCGACATCGTCATCGGCAATGATGTAGAGTTCGACTTCATGGCCGGAGCCGAAGGCCAAGGGCTTGAGAAAGCACGGTCTTTGATCGGCGACGGCGCGCAGATTGTCGTCTACAAGATGGGCGAATTGGGGGCGATCACCATCACACCAGAGGGCGAGACGCGCACCGGCATTTATGAGACCGAGGCTCTAAAACCAACCGGCGCGGGCGACAGTTTCATGGCTGGTTTTCTGGCTGCTCTGTCCGACGGTCAGCCAATTGCCGAAGCGGTGCGCCAAGGCTCTGCGGCCGCCGCCATCGTCGTGTCGCGGGTGGGCTGCGCGCCTGCCATGCCGACCCCGGACGAACTCACCGACTTCATGGCGCGTGCCGTCATGCGCTCTGCCTGAGAGGAGGCTTTATGCACATCCCCCCCCATGACAACGGCAACAAACCGATCGTCGATGTCGATCACCCGCTGGTGCCGCTCAACTACTTCAACATCGTGAAGCTGAAGCCGGGTGAAACGTACGATTACCGTCTTGAAGCGTACGAAACCTGCATTGTGCCTGCTACCGGGACGGTCACGGTCGAAACGGCGGGTGAGACCTTTGCCGATATCGGTCATCGCGGCGAGGACGTGTGGGATGGTGATCCCGAAGGCGTCTATGTGCCGACCGGATCAGGGGCCCGGATCACCGCGCGGACAGAGACCGAGGTGTTCATCGCCGGTGCAAAATTTGCAACGACGTTGCAACCCTTTGCAATCCGCAAGGATGACTTGGACCTCGTGCAATACGGCAGCGACGACACCAAGACCCATCGCAAGATCAAGCACATCCTTGGCGCGAATCACCATGACCGCGTTGGGCGGTTGTTGGTGTCGGAACTGTTCACCGTGGGCGCGGGCGGCTGGTCTGGCTTCCCGTCGCACAAGCATGACACCGACCGCCTTCCGGACGAGACCCGGCACGACGAGACCTACAATTTCCGGTTCAAGCCGAATTACGGCTCGGGCCTGCAAATGCTCCAGCGCGTCGATAACGAACCGGGGGACGCGTATCACATCATGGATCGCTCCACCGTGCTGATCGACAAAGGGTATCACCCCTGCTGCGCGCTGCCGGGATACGAAATGTATTACTTCACCATCCTTGGCGGGCTGTCGCAGCGGTCGCTCAAGCAGTATTTTCAGCCGACCCACGCCGAGCAGTTACACACGGTCCCCGGCATCATGGACATGGTGGCCAAGTTCAAATGACCCGTGCGACGCTGGCCGAGGTGTTGCAGCCCGCGCTTCGGGATGGATACGCGGTGGCGGGGTTGGTCTGCCTTGGCTGGGAGGACGCCCGCGCCTATGTCGCTGCCGCCGAAGCCGAAGGTGCGCCGGTGATCCTTCAGGCCGGACCGGGCGCGCGCGCGCATATGCCCCTGCCCGTCTGGGCTTCGATGTTTCACGCCTTGGCGGATGGCGCTTCGGTACCGGTGGTGTCCCATCTGGACCACGGGACCCGCGTTGCAGAATGCGCAGAGGCGATTGCGTTGGGGTTCACATCGGTGATGTTCGACGGCTCGCGCCTGCCCTTGGAGGAAAACATCGCGCAGACGAAGGCCATTGTGGAGATGGCACACCAGGCCGGTGTGTCATGCGAAGGCGAGATCGGGTTTGTGGGCTACGCGGACGGTGCGGAGTTGCACGGAACCGACTCGGACGAGGCAGCTCGTTTTGCGGCGGAGACCGGCGTTGACGCGATGGCGGTGTCCATCGGCAATGTGCACCTGCAAACGGATCAGGTGGCGCAGATCGACCGCGACAGGCTGGCCCGGATCGAAGCTGTGACGGACGTGCCGTTGGTGATCCACGGGGGGTCCGGCTTGCCGCATGACCTCCGCCAAGACCTCGCGCGGACCAGTGCGATCTGCAAGTTCAACATCGGCACGGAGTTGCGGATGACCTTCGGCGGGGCACTGCGAGCGAACTTGGCAACGCGACCTGATGTGTTTGATCGGATTGCAATTTTGTCGGCGGTGGAGGAACCGTTGACAGAGAAAGCGCGTGAGGTGATCCGGGGGTTGCGCTGATCCTCCGACCTTCCTGTCTGTTCAGCTTCGAACCAGCGTCGCGCCCGAACCGAGGGGTGGGCGAGAAGCGCCCGCCCCGTGGGGGCGGTTCGGGCGCTGCCTGTGCATAGCACAGGCATGGCGCACTGGATTTAGAGAACAGTCCTTCAATCCTTTCGAAAAACTGTCATGCTGGCAGCACTCGACCCACCAAAGGACCACCCCTATGATCGCCTATGTCACCGTTGGTGCAGATGACATCGACCAGGCCAAGCGGTTCTATTCGGCGTTCCTCCCTGCCCTTGGCTATAGCATGACCCAAGGCTCCGAGGGGCTGAGCTTTGCTCTGCCGGTGCCGCCGGGAGAGGCCCCTGTTCACCCGGATTTTTATGTCAAACCGACGTTCAATGGGCAGCCCGCCTCGGCCGGGAACGGGACGATGGTGGCGTTCGAGGCCGCCGATCAGGTGCAGGTCCGCGCACTGCACGCCGCCGCTCTGGCGGCAGGTGGGTCGAATGAAGGCCAACCGGGGTTTCGCGCCTCTTACGGTCCGCGCTTTTACGTGAGCTACCTCCGCGACCCGCAGGGCAACAAGATCGCGCTGTTTTCGAGCAATCCGAACGATCCCAGCCGAGACGACTGAGACCGGACGAAATCGGCGTCAGCCCTTAACCGCCGCACAGAAGGCATCGAATTCGCTGTCGGAGATCGGTACGCAATGCTCGGGCGCGGGATATGCGCCGGTTTTTACATCTTCGACAAACTCTCCAAAGGCCGCGATGCGTTCTTTTTGCAAACGCGCGAATTCTGCCGCAAAATCGCGGTAGCGTTTGGCATGGCGGGGCTGTTTGTTGGTCCCATGGCCCAGCACATCCTCGGCAAAAAGGTATTGCGCATCGGCATGTACGCCGGCGCCCATACCCAGCATCAAAAGCGGCGAATTGCGTGCGATCATTTCGGCCACGCGATACGGCACCACTTCAAGCTCGGCGCCGAAACAGCCGATCTCTTCCAGCCGTTTGACATGATCCCAGACCGCCTTGGCGCTGTCCGCCGTCTTGCCCACCGCCTTGAACCCGCCAGTCCAGGTGCATTGCGACGGGATCAGCCCAACATGCGCGACGACGGGAATGCCGTTGTCACAAAGCAGTTTCTGGATATCGAGAGAGGCCGAGCAATAGACGCAATCGCCTCCGGTCTGCATCGCGGCGTGGGCAGCGCGCAGGTAGTCTTCGCCAGTGCAAAGCGCACCGTAGAGCAAGCCGACCTGCACAAAGCAGTCCCCCGCCGCCGCGCGCATGTCGGGCGTCCAGAGTGGCGCGATGATCGACAGCATATCGATCCCGGCAGCGGCCGCGGCGCGGGCTTCATCCGGCGTTTCGACAAAGAGCATCGTCAGCTTTTCGCCCCGCGCCTTGCGCGCACGCAGGTCAGCGACCGTGGGGCGGTTGTGATAAAGGCCCACGGTCACACCTCGATCAAGACGCGGCCGCCTTCGACCTTGGTTTTGTAGGTCTTAAGGTTCACGCAAGCGGGGGCGCGTTTGGCCTCTCCGGTGCGGTAATCGAAGGTGGCGTTGTGCTTTGGGCACTCGATCTCATATTCCATCACCAGCCCGTCTTCGAGATGCACCTGCTCGTGCGTGCAGAGGCCGTCGGTGCAGAAGTAGTCACCGTCCGGGCTGTGGTAGATGGCAAAGGTGCGATCCTCGTGATCGAAGCGGATCAGGTCTTCTTCGTCGATGTCATCGGTCGCACAGGCGTCGATCCAGAGCATATCATGTCCTTGATTTGTTATCAGGTTATTCGGCGGCAGCGCCGAGCGCGGCTGCGTGGAGATCCTCGCGGTAGGGTTTCGCGGTGGGCGGCAGATCGCGTTTCAGGAACACGTCCTCATAGGCCAGTTGGCGGCGCAGCACGGGCAGGATTTCCCTGTAGGCCTGCCACATGGAGGTGTTGGCGGCTGGCAGATCGTGCTTGATCGCCGCATGCAGGTCGGGGAGCCGGTGATAGGGTACCATCGGGAACATGTGGTGTTCGACGTGGAAGTTCATGTTCCAGTAGATGAAGCGCGACACCGGATTGATATAGACGGTGCGCGAATTCAGCCGGTGGTCGGTGACATTGTCGGCCAGCCCTGCGTGCTGCATCACACCTGTCAGCACATGATGCCATGCGCCGTAAAGCCGGGGCAGACCGATCACCATCAGCGGCAGGATCGACCCCATTGCCAGCGCCAGCGCGATGGTCGCGGCATAGATTGCCACCCAGACACGGGCGATGCGGATCAACTTGGGCTGTTCCTGCTCTGGGATATAGCTGGCCTCTTCCGGGTGAATGCGACCGGACGCGTTCAGGAGCATGCGTTTCCAGCCGTCATACGCGTCGAAAATCCCAAAGAAATTCATCACGATGCGGAAGAGTGCAGGCGGGCGCATGGCGACGATCTCGGGGTCGCGCCCGACGATGATCGTGTCGGTGTGGTGGCGCGCATGGCTCCAGCGCCATGAGACCGGATTGCGCACCATGCAGAAGCTGGCGATCTGGTAGAGCCAGTCGTTGTAGTGGCGCGTCTTGAACGCCGTGCCGTGGGAACATTCGTGCCAGCGCGAGTCCATCGCCGACCCGTAGAGCAACCCGTAAGCCAGCCAGAACGGTGCGCTCCACCACGAGGGCCACAGGGCGATGCCGATGGCGGCGAAGACGATCATGCCGGCGAACAGGATGAACGTATCGCGGATCGCCGGCTGATCCGACCGCTGCATCAGCTCTTTCATCTGCTTGCGCGGGATGTCGGTGTGATACCACTCCGCCGCCGCAAGTCCGGTTTCGACGGCCTGACGGGCATTCGGCCCCAGCAGGGAATAATCGCGTTTTGCCATGATCCTGAGCCCTTCAGAACATCCGTTCACAGGCAGGCTACCGGATGCCGTTTCCCGGACAAAGAGATTGCCGGAAATATCACATCAGTTTACATCAGCTTGCAGATCGGAAATGATCAAATCACATCAGTTCTGGTGAGTGATGGCCCGAAGACCGACCCTTCAAGACCTTGCCCGCGCGGCAGGTGTCGGCACCGCGACTGTGGACCGGGCCTTGAACGGGCGTGGCAATGTGTCGGCGCGCAGCATCGCCGCAATTGTCGAGGCGGCGAAACGGATCGGCTACCCCCTGCCCGCCTCTGCACCTGTCAACGCCCCCAATGCAAAACCAAGGTTCGATTTGGGATTTGTGCTGCACAAGCCGTCGCAATCCTTCTACCAGCGTTTTGCCCACGAGATCACGCGGGCCTGTGCCGAAAGGACCGAGGCGCAGATCACTCCGCATCTGAGCTTTTCGCCTTCGCAGGCACCGGATGATTTCGCCAAGGCGATAACGGACTCGGCCAGCAAAAGTCAGGCTGTGGCGGCAACCGCGATCAATCATCCGACCCTGTCACGGCTGGTGGACAGATTGACAGAGGACGGCATTCCCCTTTTCCCCTTGCTGAACGATTTCGCAGGCCGGTCCGGTGCGGGTTATTTCGGGCTCGACAACATGAAGGTGGGGCGACTGGCCGGCTGGATGATGGCGACGCAGTTGCAACGGCCCTGCCGGGTTGCCGTCATGGTCGGCGGGGCGCGATGGCACGGGCAAGGCCTGCGCGAAACGGGATTTCGCAGCGCTTTGCGCGAACACGCGCCGCAGATCACCGTGGCGGATACCAGTGTGAACCTTGAGACACGGCAGGTCACCTACGAGGCGACGCTCGACCTGCTGCAGCGCCATGCGGATCTTGCCGGGATTTACGTGGCCGGGGGCGGCATGGAAGGTGCGATCGCCGCACTTCGCGAAGCCCGACCGCCGGGGAAAGTGTCACTGATCGTCAATGAGCTGACCGAGGACAGCCGCGAAGCGCTTGCGGATCGATATGTGACAATGGTCATTGCAACGCCGCTTCAAACGCTCTGCCGCGCCCTTGTCAGACACATGGTCGACCGCGTTGGAAAAGGCCCGGAGTTCAGCAGAGAACGGCTGTTTTTCGAACCGCTGATCTATCTGCCTGACTCTGTTTGACTGCCCCCAAAACGTTGATGAGGTAAGCTTGTTTGGCTGATTGTTTCCAGAGAACAATCAATTCTTCGATTTTCGAGCATTGTTTCCAAATCATACCCTGTAAGACCACAGGTCCGCCAAAGTCATTCAGAAATGTGGCCGCAATTCCCGGATAATCAGGAGTTTGGGGAAAATCCATGATTGTCCGGTTGGATGACGATCACGGCTGCACCCCGTCTAAAAGACCTGACCGGGAGCACAGTCGATTAATGAGTGGTACGAAGTCTTGCTGCAAAGCGACGCGATACGTTTCGCAGTCGTTGTTAAGAGTGGCCTCGTTTCCGTCGTTAACTGCTGTACACGCTTGCATGCCTGAGGAAATTTAACGATGGCCACGTATTTTGTAACGACAGGCAACTGGAACTCGATCGCGTTCTGGTCAGGCATCACGCAAACCTCCTCCGGTCACACGCTCGATTTTTCGGGGTTGGATGCGACATATTCGGTCACCGTAGACCAGTCGACCGGCGTCGTTACCATTGTCAATGGCGCAACCACATTTACGATCGGTGAAGCTGGCGTCACGGGGGTGAGCGTCAATTTTGGCGGCACCACGCTGCTTGACTATTTCACCACCATATCCGGTGCCCAAAGTGGCGACCGTGTTACCGGAACGGCCCTGAATGAAGTTCTTGATGGCAATTCCGGCGATGACCGCATGGAAGGTCTTGGCGGCAACGATACGCTGTATGGCAATGCAGGGGCGGATCAGCTCGACGGCGGTGACGGAGCCGATGTCATCTATGGCGGCGCGGATGGCGACGAGCTTTACGGCGGCGCCGGGGCAGATCAGGTCTTCGGCGAGTCCGGCAACGATACGGTCGACGCAGGGTCAGGTCAGGACTTTGTCGACGGCGGAGCCGGAGCGGACCTGATCTTTGGCGGCGCAGATGCAGACCACCTTGAAGGCGGCTGGGAGGACAGCAGCGCCGATACGATCTTTGCCGGGTTGGGCAACGACCTCGTGTTCGGCGGCGGCGGCAATGACCAGCTCTATGGCGAAGAAGGGTTGGACTGGATCGACGGCGGCTACGGCGCGGACTTCGTGGATGGCGGTGCTGACGACGACCGGATCGTGGGCGACAAGGACAATGACACCATCTTGGGCGGCAGCGGAGCCGATATTCTGACCGGTGGTGCTGGCAGCGATTCACTTCAGGGGGGTGCCGACAACGACTCCATCTGGGGCGCAGTCGGAGACTTTGTCGACGGTGGGGAAACCGGGATCGACAGCGACGTCCTGAATGTCTCGAACGTGTCCTCGATCAACTACACGACTGCGGAATCCGGGACCGTCTTTTTCAACGGCGGCGGATCGCTCAGCTTTACGGGTATCGAAACCGTCAACATCCTGTCGAACAACTACATCGTCGAAGGCACCGCCGGCGCTGACGAGATTGGCCAGTTCTATTTCGACGCCGATGGCGACTGGGTTGACAACGACGATGCTCTTGCAGGTGGAGAAGCCGACAGTATCCGGGCCGGTGCAGGCAATGACACGGTTTGGGCCAATGAAGGCAACGACACCATCCGCGGCGATGACGGCAACGACCTGATTTACGGTGGTGGCGAGAACGATGTCATCTATGGCGGTGACGGCAATCTTCTGACCGCCGATGATCCGACCGGTCGGGACACCATTTATGCCGGCTGGGACAATGACTTTGTCTACGGCGAAGCGGGCAACGACGTCATTTATGGCGATGCCGGCATCGACACGCTGAGCGGCAATGAAGGCGCTGACGAGATCTACGGCGGCGATGGGGCGGACAGTCTACAGGGCGGCCAGGGGAACGACACTCTTGCGGGTGGCAACGACGGGGACAGCATCCTTGGCGACGGGCAGTGGTATGACACGACGCTCTATGCCTCCTCGGGAAGCACCAGCACGACACTGGAGGTCGCGAACTCGGCCGACGGCCCGATCCAGCTGTGGTGGATCGACTTTTCCGGGGCAGAGATCTTCTACGTGACGATCCAGCCGGGCGACTCCGCCTTCATCTTCACCACCGAAGGCCACAACTGGGTTCTGCGGGACGAACAGGGCAACTATCTCGAGTTGTTCTCGGCGGGCACCAACACGGTTGTGACCTACGGGGCGGAGGGGCTGAACGACAGTCTCAGAGGCGATGCCGGCAACGACACGATCTTTGGCCAGTTCGGCAATGACTCGATTGATGGCGGCGCAGGCGATGACAGTCTTGTCGGTGGCACGGGCAATGACACCCTGATCGCGGGCAACAACACAGGTGTGGGCGACACGCTGATCGGTGGAACCGGCGACGACGTTCTTTACGACAGTTTCTGGAATGCCACGCTGGACGGTGGCGACGGCTCTGACCTGTTCCATGTCGGCTTTGGCGCGGCCACGGTTACAGGCGGCGACGAAGGCGGCGACAATGACACCCTGTCATTTGCCGACGCAAACGACGCAGCGACCGTCATCCTCAACGCCAACGAGGCCGGTTTCTACAACGACTCCGATGGAGACAGCGGCACCTTCACAGGCATCGAGAGCTTTGAGCTGTCGTCCCGCAACGACTTTCTTGACGGGGGCACCGCCACATCAAGCATCACTGTCACCGCTGGAGCGGGCAATGACACGGTGATCGGTGGCCTTGGCAGTGACACGCTGACCGGCGGTGACGGTATCAACTATCTGACCGGCGGCGATGGCAATGACAGCCTTGTCGGCAATGCAACGGATTTGAGCAGTTTCACCCAGATGGAAGGTGGTGCCGGAGCGGACACAATCGACGGCACCGCGGGAACTTACGACATTGCGAGTTACTACAATTCCACAGGCGCGGTGAATATTGACCTGACCGATGCATCTGTTGAGGCGGCGGGCGATGCAGCGGGCGATGTGCTCACCGGGATCGAGCAGATCGACGGCTCGAACACCGGCAATGACACAATCATTGGCGACGCTGGGGTCGTGCAGATCAAGGGTTGGGGCGGCGATGACAGCATCACGTTGAACAACGTGATTGGCGGGATCGCCGAAGGCGGAGAAGGCAACGACACGCTCGCGGGGGGTGTCGGCAATGACTCCATCTTTGGCGGCGCAGGCAACGATTCGGTTCAGGGTGGCAATGGCAACGATCTGATCTCGGGTGGCCAAGTTAGCGCAGTCATCCTGAACGGCGATTTTTCCGCCGGAGCCGCAAACTGGACCGGGGGTGCGCAAGGCATCGAAACCGGCCCGGAAAGCGTGTATCTCGGCAATGGTTCGACCAATATCGTGGCCGAGATCAATGTCTCGCCCGCCGAGATCACCACGCTCTCGCAAGACTTTGCCGTGTCCGCACCTGGCTCGGCGACACTGTCTTTCGATGGGGTCCTTCGGAACACAGGCGAACTCGGGATTGATGGGTACCGTGTCGAAATCCTCAACTCCCTTGGCTCCGTCGTCGCGGCGAGGTCCGTGGTTCCGGACACAACATGGCAAAACTACACGCTCGACGCGCTCTTTCAGGACGCCGGCACCTACACGCTGCGGTTCACCGAATTCGGCGGCTCTGACGGGTCTGGCGGCCTGCTGGACAATGTCCAGTTTCTAACCGCAGCCGACAACGACACGCTAGATGGCGGGTCTGGCAACGACACGATTTACGGGAATTCCGGCAACGACCTGATCACTGGCGGTGGTGGCGCGGACTCGGTCTTTGGTGGCGACGGCAGTGACACCCTTGATGGCGGCGAGAATACCGACACCGTCGACGGCGGCGCGGGCGACGACACCATTCTGGCCAGCACGGGCGCGAACGAGGTCAATATCGGCGGCACCGGTATCGACACCTACGATATCGGCAATTCGAGCGTCTCTGGTGTGGACTTCAATGTCGTGCTCGACGGCACGGGCACGCTTGGTGTCAGCTGGACCGGCATCGAGAACGTCACCGGCGGCAGCGGCAACGACACCGTGGTCGGAAATGCCGACGCAAACGTGCTGATCGGCAACGCGGGCGCCGACGTCCTGTCGGGCAATGACGGCAACGACACACTGGACGGTGGCGCAGGCAACGACACCATCGCGGGCGGTGCGGGCGACGACTTCATCGACGGCGGCGATGGCAACGACAGCCTGACCACCGGTTCAGGGACTGACACGGTCTTTGGCGGCGCGGGCAACGACACAATTCGCAACGGCGAAGGCGATGACAGCCTTGTTGGTGGCACCGGAGACGACCTGATCATCGCGAGTGCCGGCAACGACACGCTGGAAGGCGGCGACGGCAACGACACGCTGGACGGCGGCATTGACAATGACAGCATGTTCGGTGGCGCGGATGCCGATACGTTCATTGTCAACGATGGCTTCGGCCAGGATACCATAGCTGGCGGCGAGGCCACGACCTCTGGCAATGATTTCGACACCATCGACCTGAGCGCGGTCACCACATCGGTTACCGTTGATTTCGCAGGGGCCGAATTCGGTAGCATCGATGATAACGCCAGCACTGACACGATCACCTTTACGGAAATCGAACGGCTGATCCTGACCGATCAGGCCGATATCGTGAACGGCGGCGCTGGGAACGAGAACATCGAAGCAGGTGGCGGCGACGATACCGTTGCAACCGGAATCGGTGATGACAGCATTCTTGGCGGTGCGGGCAATGACAGCCTGATCGGCGGCGACGGCAATGACACCGTCGATGGCGACGCGGGCGACGACTATGTCGCGGCCTTTACCGGAAACGATCTGCTGCTTGGTGGCGATGGCAACGATACGATCTTCTCGGTGGGCGGCGGCAATGACACGCTGGATGGCGGGGCCGATGCCGACCTGATCTCGATCCAGACGCTCAGCGATGTCACGGTCACAGGTGGCGAGACAACCACAAGCGGGCAGGATCTGGACCGGCTGGAAGTCGGTGGCTCAACGCCGGTGACCCTGACCGTCGGCGGCGCAGAAAACGGAACGATCACGGGTGCAGGAAGCACCATCACCTATACCGAGATCGAACAGGTCTATCTCGGGTCAGGTGCTGACACGATCAACGCAGGAACCGAGAGCGCCACACTCTATATCGACGGCCGCGAAGGTGACGATCTGTTCAATGCCTCGGCAACCACGGGCGACAACACGCTCGAAGGACAGGCTGGCAACGACACGATCTTTGGCGGCAGCGGCAACGAGTTCATCGGCGGCGGATCCGGCAATGACCAGATCTTCGGCGGTGCAGGCAACGATTTAATCCAGAGTGGCGGCGACGCGGATACTGTCGAGGGCGGGCTTGGGAACGACACCATCGTCGGCGCACAGGGCGACGACCTGCTGGATGGCGGCGACGGCACCGACCTGATCTTTGGCGACGACGGCAACGACACGCTCATCGGCGGCACTGGCGTCGACACGCTGATCGGCGGTGGGGATGCAGACACATTCGTTCTGACTGACGGCTCCGGCAATGATTCAATCCAAGGCGGTGAAACCGTATCCACGGGAAGCGACTCGGATACGATCGATGGCTCGGCCGTCACCTCGAACATGGTTGTCCAGTTCGACGGGAACGAGTTCGGGACGATCATCGCAGGCGCTGATACGATCTCTTTCTCGGAAATCGAAAACGTCTTCGCGGGCAGCGGCGACGACACCCTGAACGCGGCACTGGACACCACCGGCGTCGGACTGTTCGGCTTTGGAGGCGACGACACGATCACCGGCGGTGCCGGAGCCGACTTCATCGACGGTGGCGCCGGTGCGGACACGGTCTTTGGTGGCGACGGCAACGACACCATCAACTTTGGCAGCGGCGATGACAGTGGAACGGGTGCCGCGGGCGACGACAGCCTCGACGGCGGGGACGGCAACGATACGATAACCGGCGGTGCCGGCAATGACACGCTCATCGGTGGCAGCGGGGACGACTCCCTGTTCGGCGCGACACAGGCCGACACTCTTAGTGGCGGTGACGGCAACGATACACTGGATGGTGGTCTGGGCGCGGACTTTCTGTCTGGTGGGGCAGATTCCGACACGTTCCGTTTGACGGACAGTTTTGGAAACGATGTCATCGTCGGCGGCGATACGTTCACGACCGGAGCCAACTACGACACGATTGATCTGACGACCCTGTCGAACGCTGTCAGTGTGGTTTTCACGGGCCAAGGCGCGGGCACGATCACCGACAGTGTCACCGGCGACGTGATCACCTTCTCGGGGATCGAACAGCTGATCCTGACCGATGGCGATGATACGGTCGATGCAACGCTCGATGACGGCTATACCTATATCCAGACCCTCGCCGGCAACGACTTCATCCAGGGCAGCCCGGGCAATGACGTCTACGACGACGAGATCTTTGGCCCCAACGGCGCGGGGAACGATACGTTCATCGGTGGCGATGGCGCGGATCAACTCTGGGGCGGAACAGACCAGGACAGCCTTGTCGGTGGTCTTGGCAATGACAGCCTTTATGGGCAGTCCGGCGATGACACGCTGCATGGCGGCGCGGGCGATGACGTTCTCGAAGGTGGCATCGGTGACGACAGTGTCACAGGCGGCGACGGCGCCGACCTGATCACGGAATACAGTTTTGGCGGAACCGTGGTTGCAGACGGCGCCACGGCGACAGGCACAAACAGCAACGACGCGTTTGTCTTTGCCGGAGCTGCGGGCACCTCTGCGACGATCATCCTCGACGATGGCTCGGGGACGGCAAATGACGCCGACGTCGAATACGACACCGTCTTTGTCACCTCTACCGGCGACGCGGCGAGCCTGACCCTCGAAGGGTTCAGCTATGGCACCGACCGAATTCAGGTGTCCGAACCCTGGACGGGCCTCGCGTCCTCGGAGATTGCATCGGGCCATCATCAGGTCACCGTCACTTACGAGAACGGCAATACCCAGACCTTTGACGTCTTCCACGACAACGGAACCGATTTTGACCCCACGTTGGTGATGTTCACCTATGCGGGCAATGACACGCTGGACGGCGGCGCGGGCAACGACACCATTCTTGCCGCCTATGGCGACGACTCCATCTCGGGTGGAACGGGCGACGATCAGATCAATGCTGGCGAAGGGTCCGACACTATCGGTCTTGGCGACAACCACGGTGCGGACACGATCGTGGGTGGCGAAGATCCGGACGGGACCGACCGCGATTGGCTCGATCTCTACGAGAACGGCACAGGCCAGGGCGCGACGGTGCTCTATACCGGCAACGAGGCCGGGACCGTCGAATTCGATGGCACCCCCGGCGTCGTCAGCACCTTCTCCGAAATCGAGGTGATGGACGGCACAAACGAAGCCGATCTGATCAACGCGAGCGTCACCACCAGCGGTGTCGAGGTTTACGCCAACTTGGGCGATGACACCGTCATCGGCGGCAGTGGAGCGGACACGATCTACGGCGGAATGGGTGCGGACAGCCTCGAGGGCGGCGGCGGCACCGACATTCTGACCGGCCAACAGGGCAACGATACCATTCTGGGTGGAGCCGGAAATGACACCCTCACCGGCAATGAAGGCGCGGATTCACTGGAAGGTCAGGATGGCGATGACCTGCTGATCGGCGATGGTCCAGCCAGCACAACCGGCGGCCAGTTCGGCATCTTTGCCTTGGCAAGCGCCGGGACCACAGGCATTCTCAACAATGGCACCTTTGTCTTTGACAGCAGTGCCGCAAGCACGAATGTGCAGGTCACGGATGATGAGACTGCCTTCGAGGACCTCAACTCAAGTGCAGGCAGCACTCTGGATGCAGGGTCACCGCAGGTCCTGACCGCAGACATCACCATCGGGTCGACCACTTATCTCGCGGGCACCTCGATCCACGCGATTGCCCAGTCCGACATCGTGAACGAAACGACGGGCGAAACGGGCAATGCCTGGCTTGTCCAGCTGGGACCAACTCAGGCGGGCAACGTCTACTGGTCCTTCGACATCGCTGTGAACAACGGGGATCAGATCACCTGGACCTCGTCCAACACTCCGGGTGTTCAGGATCAAATCTACGCCAACACAACGGGTCTCGAGTATATCGACCTCGTGCAGGCCGATGGTCAGTTCCTGCCCTCGAATGACACGCTGGTCGGTGGGATTGGCAATGACACACTGATCGGCGGCGTGGGCGATGACAGCCTCGTGGCCGGTGACGGAGCCGACTCGATCTCGGGCGACGGCGGATCGGACTTGATCGACGCGGGCACCGGCAATGATACCGTCGACGCCGGTGACGGCAACGACCTGGTCTTCGCCTGGACTGGCGATGACAGCGTACTTGGTGGCGCGGGCAACGATACGGTCTTCGGTCAGGATGGCGACGACACCCTCTTCGGCGGCGCAGGAAATGACTCCCTCGACGGTGACGATGGTCTGGCGGGCGCGGATTCCATCTTTGGCGAAGACGGCGATGACACGATCATCGGCGACGGTGGCAATGACACGCTGTCAGGTGGCACCGGCAATGACCAAATCTTCGCGGGCGCGGACAACGACAGCGTTACAGGCGGCGACGGCAACGACCAGCTTTTCGGCGAAGGTGGCGATGACAGCATTGACGCAGGCGCAGGCAACGACACGATCCTTGGCGGCGATGGCAATGACACGATCATTGGCTTTGAAGGCAACGACAGCGTCGAAGGTGGCGCAGGTGATGATGTCATCAACACCCGCACCTCACCGGGCACGGGCCTGCCGGATGAAGGCTATGGTGCGTCAGGCAACCCGCTTTACTACCCCGGCGATGCGGATGCGTTCAACGACCGCGACACGGTGTATGGCGGGTTCGGCAATGACAGCATCCTGACGGGCGACGACAACGATCTCATCTTCGGCGATGACGGCAATGACTCTGTGGATGCGGGCTTTGACGATGACTTCGTCTCGGGCGGCGCGGGCGCAGACGTACTTGAAGGCAATGAAGGCAACGACACCATCGAAGGTGGCGCCGACGGCGACCTGATCTATGGGGATGTGGCGCCGACCAACCCGGATTACCCAGTATTCGCGTTTTATGATCTGCCCAATGACGGCACCGATCTTGCGCCCAACAACAATGCAGACAGTCTTGTCGGCGACGACGGCAACGACACGATCTACGGTCAGGACGACAATGATACGCTCGAAGGTGGTCTGGGCGACGACTATCTCGATGGCGGCAATGACAACGACTATCTCGACGGGGCCGAGGGCGCGGATACGCTGATTGGCGGAGCCGGGAATGACACTCTTTCGGGAGGCAACGACCTCTCGGCAGACAGCCTGGATGGTGGCACGGGCAATGACGACCTGAGCGCCGGAGATGGCAATGACACCCTTCTCGGCGGGGATGGCAGCGATACCCTCTTCGGTGGCGGCGACAACGACCAGCTTGACGGTGGGTCCGATGACGACACGCTGGACGGTTGGACCGGTAATGACACGCTCACCGGCGGGCTTGGCAATGACCTTCTCATCGGCAGCGACGGCAATGACACGTTTGTTTACGGGGCCGGCGATGGCACCGACACGATCACCGATTTCAACTTCGGCAACACCGGCACGCTGAACGACGGTGACATCACCAACAACGACCGGATCGACCTGTCGTCCTTCTATGACGACATCTGGGAACTGACCGCTGACTTCAACGATGACGGTATCCTGAACCAGTCGAACAGCACCCTCCTAGGCGGAACCGTCGATTACTCCAACAATGCCAGCTTTGGCAGCGGCGGGCTGGTTTTCGCGGGCGCGACCGGTGACAAGAGCTCGTTCACGACCGAGAACACGGGCGTGGTGTGTTTCGCCTCTGGCACCCGGATCCTGACAGCCGATGGCGAACGCCAGATCGAAACGCTGCGCGTCGGCGACCGGATCGTCACCCGCGACAACGGCATCCAGACCCTGCGCTGGATTGGGCACCGTCACCTTGACGCGACTGATCTGGCCCGCACGCCCAAGCTGCGCCCGATCCTGTTGTCACCCGACCTGACCGGAGGTGATGCGCCGTTGATCGTATCCCCTCAACATGGGGTGCTGTTCAATCTTGACGGAGAGGAGACACTGGTCCGGGCGACACATCTGGCCAAGATGGAAGGTGGAGCGGCGCGTGTGATGAAAGGCCGCCGCGAGGTGACGTATTTCCACATCCTGTTCGAAGACCACCAGATCGTGTTCGCCAATGGCGCGCCGTCGGAAAGCTTCTTTCCGGGCAGTCTCGCAATGTCAGCCCTGCGGAATGAGGCGCGGACCGAGATTTTCGAGCTCTTCCCGGAGCTGCAGAACAAGGATGCAGAATTGGGCTATGGGCATAAGGCCCGCAACGTTGCGCGGTTCTCGCATCTGCCTGACCACCTCAAGGCGCTCAAGTCGCGCAATCGTCAGCGGTTCGTGCCCGGTGGGGCCTTTCCAACCCAAGCGACGGCTGTCACGCCACTGAGAGCCGTGTCGTAGCGGCACCTGTCGGGACGGTGGGTGGAAGGTAATTCACCCACTGCGTTGACGCCTCGATCACACCCAGCCCCCCCTTCTCGCGCAGCAGCGCAGTTGGGGTTGCGGTGGCACGGGTCACCGCCCGTTCCAGGCTGTCGCCCACCTGCCCCACCATGACATCCAGCGCCGTGGCCATATCAAGATCGGCCCCGGCCAGTGTGCCATCGGCCAGCGTCAACCGCCCGTCTTTGCGGAACACCTCACGCCCGCTCAGAACGAAACGGTCGATCTCGGACCCGGCAGGTGCCATCGCATCCGTGACGAGGAACACCCGGTCGGACCGGGGTTTGGCGGCCAGCGCGATGCGGATGCTGGCCGGGTGCACATGCACCGCATCCGCGATCAGGCCGGCGAAAACATCCTCGCGTTCCAAGGTCGCGCCGACAAGACCGGGTTCCCGGCTGCCCAATTGGCTCATCGCATTGAACAGATGTGTGACGCAGCGCACGCCCGCATCGAACGCAGCGTGGCAGGTGGCGCGGTCGGCATCCGTGTGCCCCAGAGACAGGATCACCCCCGCGTCGGACAACCGCCGCATCTGATCAAGCGTCACGCTCTCGGGCGCCACTGTCACCATCAGGTTCGGCAATCGCTCTGTCGCGTCGATCAGCAGCGCCATGTCGTCGTCGGTCATCGGACGGATCAGCGCCCCGTCATGGGCCCCCTTTCGCGCCACCGACAGATGCGGGCCTTCGAGATGGAGACCGATGATCCCCGGCACACGCTCTGCGACAGCCGCTGCAACCGCGTCGATCGCCGCGCGGGTTGCAGTGGGTCTATCGGTGATAAGGGTTGGCAAAAACGCCGCTGTGCCAAGTCCTTGATGTGCGTCCGCGATGGCCCGCAAACCGTCCACCGACGGCGCATCGTTGAACAAAACACCTCCACCGCCATTGACCTGCAAGTCGACAAAACCGGGGGTGATCACACCCCCCTGCAATGTCACTCGCTCGTAAGCCGGCGGCACTTGGGCATCGGGAACAATCCGACAGCCCTCGTCTTTCGACATCAACAGGCTGTGGCCAATGACAAGCCTTCGTCCGTCATGAATCTGCGCACCGCTATAGGCCTTGCCGCGAGAGGTCATCTGGTTTCCGTCACTTTCTTCAGGTGGCGCGGTGTGTCCGGGTCGATCCCGCGCGATGTGGCGACCTGTTCAACCATTGCATAGAAACTGGCGATCAGGGCAATCGGATCGGTCAGGGAATGGCCCGTGCGCTCCGTGGGCAGCGACGTGGCATGGCGAACCTGCGGCGTGGTGGCGAACACGGTCGCCCCCTTCTGCGCAATCGCGTCCGCCACATCGGCCAGTGCGGTTTCCGCCTCGTCCGCGGCGGCGAAGGCGATCACCGGAAAACCGCTATCAACGATGGAGACCGGACCGTGCAGCACCTCTGCCGAGGAATAGGATTCCGCGTGGATTTGGCAGGTTTCCTTGAACTTGAGCGCCGCCTCGTTCGAGATCGCGTAGGCTGGCCCCCGGCCAAGGCAGTAGATCGAGTTGCGGTGTCGCAAGGCTGTTTGGACCATCGACCAGTCCATCGCGATGGCCCGTTCCAATCGGTCCGGCAAATCGCAGATCGCGGCGCAAAGTGCTGTATCTGCGGCCCATTCGGACAGTAGCCAGATGCCGGCCACGGCCGAATTGACGAAGGTTTTGGTAGCCGCAACGCTCAACTCCGGTCCAGCATGGAGGTTAAGGGTATGGTCAGCCGCCGCTGCCAAAGGGCTATTGGGGTCATTCGTCATCGCCACGGTCAACGCGCCACCCGCCCGCGCCATGTGTGTCATGTCAACGATGTCGGGGCTCTTGCCGGATTGCGACACAGACAGGCACACGCTGCCGGAGAGCGCCAATTGCCGCTTGTAAATCGATGCGATTGACGGCCCGACCGAGGCTATGGGTGTACCAGTCAGAAGTTCTGCCGCGTATTTCAGATAAGTGGCCACGTGATCGGATGACCCGCGCGCGACACTGATCATGAAGGCTGGGTGTCGCTCGCGGATCGCGTCTGCCGCCCGGCGGATGTCATCGCCGCCATGATCCAGAAGCCGCTGTACGGCGACCGGGATTTCCAGCACCTCGCGTCGCATCTGGGTTTCAACATGGGGCATCCTGCGACCTTTTCCTGCGCCGGAGTCGTGCTCCGGCCCGTGAGGCCAGTAAGGCCGCAAGGCGCAGTGAACCGCAAGCCGATCTTGGGATCGCAGCTTTCTGTCAGGGTCAGATCGCGGTCCGGTCGATCTTGAGCGCCTTGATCCGCGAATAGAGCGTGGTCGGCTGCACATCCAGCATCGCGGCGGCCCCCGTCGGGCCGGACACGCGCCCGCCGGTTTCGCGCAGGGCGGCGATGATGTTGCGGCGCATCATCTCCTGCATCTCGGCCTCGGTTCGGACGGATGCATTTGATGGGGACGCAACCTGCCCGCCGCCGCCCAGTTCCAAAACCAGTTTGCGATCCCGCGACACGATTGCGGCGCGTTCGATGACGTTGTGCAATTCGCGCACGTTGCCTGGCCAGTGATAGGCCTGCATCTGCTTGACGACCCGCTCCGTCAACACCGGCACGGGGCGGCCATGGCGGCGACAGGCAAGTTTCAGGAGGTGCGCTGCCAAAAGTGGAATGTCCTCCAACCGGTCACGCAGCGGCATGCAGGAAATCGGAAAGACGTTGAGGAAGAGATAGAGGTCTTCACGAATGCGGTTTCCCGACCGCGTGTCGGTCGGCGCATGGGTCGTCGCTGCAATCACGCGAATGTCGAGCGGCTTTTCCCGTGTGTCCCCAACCCGTGTGACCGTGCTTTTCTGCAACGCATGGAGCAGCTTGCCCTGGATCTCGAACGGCAGTTCCTCGACATCATCGAGAAACAGCGATCCGCCATGTGCCAGTTCGAGCTTGCCTGGCTTGTCGCGCGTCGCATTGGGCCCTGCCCCGCGCACATGACCGAACAATTCGGCCTCCACATCCTCGGGCGCGACCGAGCCGCATTTGAAATGGATGAGCGGACGCCTGGAACGCGGGCTGGCTTTGTGGATTTCAGTGGCCACAAGCGCCTTGCCGGTGCCCGCTTCGCCCGTGATCAGAACGGTCGCATCGGTGCCAGCCACAAGATCGATGCGTGTCACGACCTGACGGATCGCGGGCGAACTGCCGATGATGTCGTGATGCGCGCGTTCCGAACTGATCGCCTCTTGCAGGTACTCGTTTTCCTGCTCAAGCCGGTCCCGCAATGCTGCCACCTCGTCCAAAGCCTCGCGCAGTTTGCGTTCGCCTTCCTTGCGCTCCGTGATGTCGCGGAAGATCACCACAGCACCCGCCAGCACCTTTTGATCATAGATCGGGGTCGAGACATATTCGACGCGGATGGGCTTGCCATCCTTGCGCCAGAACACCTCGTCCTCGATCCGGTGGACCTGTTCAAACCGAAATGAGCGGTAGATCGGGCATTGGTTCGATGGGTACACCTCTCCGTTCAGGTGGTGGTGGTGGATCATCGAATGGATGTCCTTGCCCAACAGATCCTGCGTGGTCCAACCCAGCATCTCCTGCGCCGCGCGATTGACGAATGTTGTCTTGCCATCGGCGTTGACGCCGTAGATCCCCTCGCCCGCCGCGTTCAGGATCAACTGGTTCTGGCGTTCAAGCTCGGCGAAAAAGGTCTCGGCCCGTTTCCATTCCAAAAGCCCAGCGCGGTGGAGTTCAGCCGCCTCTGCGATCTGGGTGCGCTTGTCGAAGGCATCAAGATCGGTGAAGCTGAGCAACAGAAAACCCGGTTGATCCGGCACGCCGCGCGCCCGGATTTCGCAGCGCAGCGGTGCCCCGTCCCGTGTGGTGAGCGGCACATCCCGCGTCCAGCATTCGCCCCGGTGATCGACCTCTTCGACAAAGACCACGAATTTCGCCAGTGCTCTGCCCAGAAAGGTCGAGAACCGCAGGGTTTTGTCTGTGTCTGGGTCAACAGCGAACAGCGCCGCCGCTGCGGCGTTGAGGGCCACCACCTTGTCCTGAGTGGTGTCGAGAACAAGCGCGGCCTCGGGAAATGCGGCCAGCAGGGAATCAGATTGGTGTCGTTCGTCCAGCATGCGGGCATCATTGCCGCTGCGATGCAGAACAGTCTAACGAAATTTCGTAATTTACGATTTATCGTAAAATACCGTTATCGCTAAAATGATTTAACATTATGAAATTAATCCAAATTTCCACTTTGAACAAATAAAAGGCACTTGGTTTTGATCGCCGAGCCCCGCTGGCAGGATGTCCCCAACCACTAGGAACATCCACCACACAGGGGACTGCATATGACGATCAAGAGCCTTGGAAATCCGTTTTCCGCAGACACCGACCTGCGCCATGGCGCCGATTGCGGCTGCGACAGCTGCGCATCCGGTCACAGCCACACCCACATCTCCAAAGACCTCGACCCGACGCGCATGTCATCCGAACAGATGCTCGAGCGCGCGGTCGAAAGCGCGATTGTGCGCTCGGTCTTTGGGCAAAGCGACATTGGCCGCCGGTCCTTCATGGGGATGCTGGGCGGAAGCACCGTTGCGGCAGCACTCGCCTCGGTCTTCCCGATGAACGAAGCCAAGGCGGCGATCTTGGACAACCTAGGGACACCGGAAAAGACCGACCTGAACATCGGCTTCGTGCCGATCACCTGCGCCACGCCGATCATCATGGCGCAGCCCCTGGGCTTTTACGAACGCTATGGCCTGAATGCGCAGGTCATCAAGACAGCCGGTTGGGCCGTGGCCCGCGACAAGTCGCTTTCGGGTGAATACGACGCTTCGCACATGCTGACGCCCATGCCTCTGGCGATGACGCTGGGCGCGGGATCTGTCGCAACGCCTTACATCATGCCAGCGGTCGAGAACATCAACGGTCAGGCCATTGTTCTGTCGAACGAACACCTTGATAAGCGCGACCCGACCCAGTGGAAGGGCTTTACCTTCGGTGTGCCGTTCGAATATTCGATGCACAACTTCCTGCTGCGCTACTACGTGGCCGAATTCGGTCTGGACCCGGATGTGGACATCCAGATCCGCGTCGTGCCACCGCCCGAGATGGTTGCGAACCTGCGCGCCGGTAACCTTGACGGCTACCTGTCGCCCGACCCGTTCAACCAGCGCGCGGTCTGGGAAGGCATCGGCTTTATCCACCTCCTGACCAAGGAGATCTGGGAAGGCCACCCGTGCTGTGCCTTCGCCGCACCGCTGTCCTTTGCAACCGAGTTGCCGAACACCTACGGCGCGCTGCTCAAGTCGATCATCGACGCGACGCAGTACGCTTCGAACCCGGACAACCGCAAGGAAATCTCGGCGGCGATTGCGCCGACCAACTACCTCAACCAGCCGGTGCCCGTGATCGAACAGGTTCTGACCGGAACGTTTGCCGACGGTTTGGGCAACGTCCAGCAGGTGCCCGACCGGATCGATTTCGACCCGTTCCCATGGCATTCGATGGGCGTGTGGATCCTCACCCAGATGAAGCGTTGGGGCTATATCGAGGGCGACATCGACTACAAAGCCGTGGCCGAGCAGGTTTATCTTGCTGCCGACGCGAAGAAGGTGATGGAGGATCTGGGCTACGAGGCACCGGACATCACCTACAAATCGCACACCATCATGGGCAAGACCTTCGATCCGGCAGAGCCCGAAGCCTATGTTGCAAGTTTCCCGATCGGAAAGGGCTGATCCATGTTGGACGGTCTTTCGGTCAACAAACGCGCCGCGATCTTGTCGATTGCCATGCTGGTGGTGGGCCTCCTGATTTGGGAGGCCGCCATTCCGGCACAGAAGGCAGCTGGCGAGCTGACAGAATACGAGCGCCTCACCGGTGGGGGCGCTCAAAAAGCGGGTGTTCCCCCGCCCAGCCAGGTGATCGCCAAAGCGTGGGCGGAGTTGTCCAACCCGTTCTACGACGCAGGCCCCAATGACAAGGGGATCGGCATTCAGATCGGGTATTCGATCTACCGTGTTCTGACCGGCTATTTCCTGGCCGCGTTGGTCGCCATTCCCTTGGGCTTCCTCATCGGGATGAGCCAGATCGCCTACAAGGCGTTCAACCCGTTCATCCAGGTGCTGCGACCCATCTCGCCGCTGGCATGGATGCCTTTGGCGCTGTTCATCATTCAGGATTCAGAGGCGTCGGCGATCTTCGTGATCTTCGTCTGTTCGATCTGGCCCATGCTGCTGAACACCGCGTTTGGCGTGGCCGGAGTACGCAAGGATTGGGTGAACGTCGCCCGGACGCACGAACTGAGCCCGCTCAAGACGGCATTCACCGTGATCCTGCCCGCCGCAGCCCCCACCATCGTGACCGGCATGCGGATTTCCATCGGCATCGCATGGCTGGTCATTGTCGCGGCAGAGATGCTCGTCGGTGGGACAGGCATTGGCTACTATGTCTGGAACGAGTGGAACAACCTCGACCTGACCTCCGTCATCTTTTCAATCCTCATGATCGGCGTTGTCGGCATGTTGCTGGACTCGGCCTTTGGCGTCCTGCAGCGCGCCGTCGCCTACGCCGAATAAGGGAGACACCTCATGTCGAAACCTTTTCTCAGTATCGAGCGATTGACCCAGCAATACCCGGATGGTCAGGGCGGCACGATGACCGTGTTCGAGAACGCCAGCTTCGGGATCGAAAAAGGCGAATTCGTCTGCATCCTCGGCCATTCGGGCTGCGGAAAGTCGACGATCATGAACATCCTTGCCGGTCTGGCCGAGCCGACGTCAGGCGTGGTCAAGATGGACGGGTTCGAAGTCTCGGGCCCATCGCTGGACCGGGGCGTGGTGTTCCAGAACTATTCGCTCTTGCCGTGGCTGTCAGCGCTGAAGAACGTGACCTTCGGCGTCAAGGCGCGATACCCTAACTGGTCGGCAGACAAGGTCGAGGCGCATGCCCGTGACTATCTCGCCAAGGTCGGGTTGGAGGGCGATGTGGTCTATCGCAAGCCCAGCCAATTGTCAGGCGGGATGCGGCAGCGCGTGTCGATTGCCCGCGCCTTTGCCAACCAGCCCAAGCTGCTGCTTCTGGACGAACCGTTCGGCGCTTTGGATGCGCTGACACGGGGCACCATTCAGGAAGAGCTGATCAAGGTCTGGGCGGGTACGGAACAGACAGTGTTCATGATCACCCACGATATCGACGAGGCGATCCTCCTTGCGGACCGCATCCTCTTGATGACCAACGGTCCGTTTGCCCGCGTGGCCGAGTTGGTCGAGATCACAATCCCACGCCCGCGTAGCCGGACCGAGATTGTCGAGCATCCGAACTATTATGCGATCCGCAACCATCTCGTGCACTTCCTCGGACAGCGCTCCAAGGAACTGGCGGGCAAGCAAAGCGGCGATGCAGATCAGCGTCCCGAAACCGTCAGGATCGACAAGACTGCGCCCGCCGAAGACGAACCCAGTGCACCTCCGCCCTTGCGGGCGGTGAACATCTGAACCCCGAGCGAAACGGTCATGACACATCAGGACACCCCGCGCGCACCCTTGCCTCCGTTTTCCTATGAAGACGCGGTGCAGAAGGTGCGGATGGCCGAGGATGCTTGGAACAGCCGTGATCCCGCAAAGGTCGCGCTGGCCTACACACGGGACACGACGTGGCGGAACCGGGACATTTTTCTCAATGGTCGGGCTGAGGTTGAAGCGTTCCTGACCGCCAAGTGGGCCAAGGAGAACGGCTATCGACTGATCAAGGAGATCTGGGCGCATGAAGGCAACCGGATTGCCGTGCGGTTTTGCTACGAGTGGCACGACGAGAACGGCCAATGGTTCCGCGCTTACGGCAACGAAAACTGGGAGTTCGATGCGAACGGCTACATGGCTGTGCGTCATGCCTCGATCAACGATGTCCCCATCGCGGAGTCGGACCGCCTGTTTCACTGGCCGCAGGGCCGACGTCCTGACGACCATCCCGGCCTGAGCGCGCTTGGGCTGTAACCCACCGAATTTATCATACGACCTAGGAGGAAACCCAATGAAAGACAATTACGAGGTGCCAGTCATGATGACCAAGGAAGACGTGACGATGATGATCCTGTCCGCCAAGAAGCAGGCGGGCATGACATGGGAGGGCATCGCCGAGAAGATCGACATGTCTCCGGTCTGGACGCATTCGGCCTGCATGGGCATGAACGCATTTCCCAAGGACAAGGCCGAGGCGCTGGTGTCCGTCATGGGTCTGCCACAGGAAGCAGCCAGCGTGCTGGAAGAGCCGCCCACCAAGGTTTGGTCGCAGGCTGTGCCCACCGATCCGTGCATCTATCGCCTTTACGAGATCGTTGGCGTCTACGGCCCGACCATCAAGGCGCTGATCGAGGAAAAGTTCGGAACCGGCATCATGTCGGCGATCGACTTCGACATGACACTGACGCGCGTGCCGCATGAAAAGGGCGATCGCGTCAAGCTCGAGATGTCAGGCAAGTATCTGGCCTATAATTCCTGGTAAGACAGGATTTTCTGCCCGGTCAGTGATGGCCGGGCAGTACACCGCGTTCACCGGCATCTATACCTCGTGGAACCTCAGCCGGTGACCCTCGCCCCGTTCGGGATCGTCGGATCGGCAGCGTTCAGGGTTTCAATCGCGAACCCGGCTGCGGCCTTGTATTTCGCCATGAAATCCGTGCGCTCTGCGGCGGGAATAACGTCCTCGATATCGTCAAACACGCCGCCGCAGCGTTCATCGAGCAAGTTGAGCAATCCAAACGGCCCGGCTCCGCGATTGCGCAACACCAGTTCCGATACAGGACCGCACAATTGCGCATCATAGGCCGCAAGCGCAGCTGCGGTTACACCATGCTCCAGCATCTTGGCCCCGATCAGCCGCGCATCGACAATTGCCTGACTGGCCCCGTTTGATCCGGTCGGGTACATCGCATGCGCCGCATCCCCCATAAGGGCCACTGGGCCGTCAACCCAGCTTGGTATGGGATCGCGGTCGATCATCGGGTTCACATAGGCGCAATCGGCGTCGCGCAGCATGGCTGGCACATCCAGCCAGTCGTAGCGGAACTCTTCGAAGTGATGAATGAACTCGTCAATCGCGACCGGTTTGAACCAGCCGTCCTGCTGCCATGCCCCTGCATCGTCCATCGTGACTTCTGCGATCCAGTTGATGAGCGCGGTCCCGGTCTCGTCGGATTTGGCGATCGGATAGATCACCATCCGGTGACGATGCGTGCCCAAGCCTACAAAAGACGAGTTGGTGCGCAATGGCTTGGCCTGAACCGTACCGCGCCACATGACTGCGCCGCCCCAATGGATCGGTGGTTGGTCGGGATACATCTGCGCGCGGATTGCGGAATGGATGCCATCTGCGGCGACCAGCAAAGTACCGGTCTCGGTGTGCGTGGCCCCGGCGATCTGCACCGTCGCCTTGACCCCGGCATCGTGCTTTGCATAGCCCGTGACTTTCGCCCCAAGCTGCACAGCGTCGGCACCTGCCCGGTCCACCAGCGTGTCGTAGAGCAGCATATGAAGCTGCCCGCGATGTACGGCATATTGCGGCCAGTTGTAGCCAGCGCCCAGCCCGCGCGGTTCGGAATACACTTCGCGCCCGTTCAGACCAACCAGCGCCCATTCCTCGGCGGGAAGACCGACCTTGTCCAGGTCTTCGGCCGTGATGCCAAGATCGAACAGTTCGCGCACGGCGTTGGGCTGCAGATTGATACCAACGCCCAGCGGCTTCATCTCGCGCGCGGATTCGTACACTGTGAACGGCACACCGATCTGGTGCAGCGTCAGCCCAAGCGCCAACCCCGCGATACCGCCACCAGCAATGATGACCCTGTTGTCGGACATAGTGGTCTTCCTTGTCGTTTTGGCGGGTTTACGGTGTGGCGTTGCTCAGGACAACAGGTCGGGTGTGCCAATCGACGTGATTTGCGACGCCACATCTGTCGCCACGACCAAAGCGCGCCCGGTGGCCTGCACCATCTGCGGCAGAAGCATCCACTCGAGCGCCCATGCGGCACCCGATCTTTCCTGTTCATGGAGCATCGCGTGATGCAGCCCTGAGAGCTGCACCGCATTGTACCGGGCCAATGTGACCAGCACTTCGGCCAGCACCGGGTTCTGCTTGTGCGGCATGGCAGACGATCCGCCACCGCCCGCCAGCGCAATCTCGTCAATCCCCTGCTGTGCCATCAGGCAGATGTCCTGCCCCATCTTGCCCAGCGTTCCGGTGATGAGCGACATCAGCGACGCGGCCTCGGCCATCCCGTCGCGCATGGCGTGCCAGCTGTGCGGTGGTGCCGACAGTCCCAATTCCTTTGCAACCGCGTGGCAAACTGCGTCAACCCCATCCCCCAGCGCGGCGCGATCCCCGGCGGCACCGCCGATCTGCACCAATGCCACGCGGGGCCGCAATTGTGCCAAACGTTCGCGATGTGCGGCTAGCGGCAGACGCCACGTCTGCACCCGGTCGGCCACGGTGATGGGCACCGCCGCCTGCATCCGGGTCCGACCCATCAGCGGGATCGGCCCGAACCGGTCTTCCAATGCCATAAGGTCCGACGCCAAACGATCCAGGCGATGGTCGATCAGGTCGAGACTGCGGACCAGCGACAGCGCCGTCGCGGTGTCGATCACATCCTGAGATGTCGCGCCCTTGTGGATCGCATTTGCCCCTGTCCGCGCTTTCAGCAGGCGCACCAAGGCAGGCACACAGACCCCGTCCCGAGCGGTGCCGTCGCGCAGTTCTTCCGGGGCAAGGCTGACACCTTCGATGGCGGTCGCCGCAGAGGCACCTTCCGCCTCGGACCACAATCCGGCGAGGTGACCGTGCCGCGACCACTCCGCCTCGAAAGCGATCATATGCGAAAGCTGCGCCTCGGCGGACCAAAGCGCAGCAATTTCGTCATCGGCAAAGAGGCCCGACAACCAGGGATGGTCAAAGACGCCTGTCATCACAGGTCAAGAAACACCGTTTCGCCCTCGCCCTGCAGCCGGATATCGAACCGATACGTGCCGTCGCCGGTTTTCTTGGCAATCATCGTATCGACACGCGGACGCTGTTCGATGCGGGCCAGCAACGGGTCAGCGCTGTTGTCCTCATCCTCGAAATAGATGCGCGTGTTGAGGCCGATATTGATCCCCCGCGCGACGATCCAGATCGAGATATGCGGCGCGAACACCTGACCGTTCCGACCCTTCACCGATCCCGGCTTGATGGTGCGCAGGGTGAATTCACCGCTGTCCTTGTCAGCAGCAAAGCGGCAGAAGCCCGTCACCTTGGGGTCTGCACCATCCTGCCCGGCGAACCGGCCAGCGGCATCGGGTTGCCAGCTTTCGATCATGGCATCGCGCATCGCCCAGCCGGTGCCGTCATAGACCGACCCGACGATGGTGATGACCTCGCCCTTTGCGCCGTCTTCGATCGGGCTCAGGCCCAGGTCTTCGGGGTACACGCCCTCGATCCCGGTAAAGGTCGGGATACAGCCGATATGGACATAGGGACCAGCGGTCTGGCTGGGTGTTTCCACCAGAATATCAAGCGGTTGTGTCATGACTTACATCCCTTCCGGCTTGTTTTCGAACATGGTCTGACGGCGACCGCGCAGCACGATGTCGAACTTGTAGGCAAGATAATCCATGCCCCGCGAATTCTGCATGTCGAGCGGCGCGACCAGACGGTCGAGCTGACTGCGATCCCGCACAGTGGCGGCAATCGGGCAGAGGTCGATCAGCGGATCACCCTGGAAATACATCTGGCTGATGAGACGCTGACCAAAAGCATGGCCGAAGATCGAGAAGTGAATGTGCATCGGCCGCCAGTCGTTGGCGCGGTTCGGCCACGGGTATGCCCCCGGACGGATGGTCATGAATTCGTAGTAGCCGTTCTCATCCGTAATCGTCCGCCCGCAGCCGCCGAAATTCGGATCAAGCGGCGCGAAATACGTGTCCTTGATGTGGCGATACCGCCCACCGGCATTGGCCTGCCAAACCTCGACCAAGGTGTGCGGCACCGGGCGGCCCGTTTCGTCGAGCACCCGACCATGCACGCGGATGCGTTCGCCGACGGCCAGCGCCTTGCCTTGCGTGAAGTTGCTGATCAGGTTGTTGTCGAGCGCGCCGAGCTTGTTATGACCAAAGCGCGGCCCGGTTTCTTCGCTTGGGGTCGACTCCATCGACAAGAGTGGCAATGACGGGGACCGCGGGACCGATGTCTTGTAATCTGGGTAGTACGGATCGGGATGCTTCTCGCGGCGGCGCGGCATAAGGGCAGCGGTGTCAGTCATCGGATTTCTCCATTTCTGCGTAAGTCTGTTTCGCCAGTTTGATGGCATGGTTCGCCTTCGGCACACCCGCATAGATCGCGACATGCTGGAACGCTTCCATCACGTCCTGCTTGCTGGCACCGGTGCGGGCGGTGGCGCGAATGTGCATCGGGATTTCTTCGAAGTTTCCGGTGGCGGCCAAAAGCGCCAGGGTCAGCATCGACCGTTCGCGCCGGCTGATCCCGTCAGAGGACCACACCGTGCCCCACGCGCCTTCGGTGATAAGCGTCTGGAACGGCAGATCGAATTCGGTCTTGTTCGCCTCGGCACGGTCGACATGGGCATCGCCCAAGACCTCGCGCCGGGTTTTCATGCCTTGGTCGAACCGGTCAGACATGGCCCACCTCCTTCAGGAAATCAGAGATCAGCGCACCCACCGTTTCTGGCGCTTCGACACAGGGCAGATGTCCCGCGTTCGCGATCACATGGAAAGCGGCGTTGCACAGCTTTGCTGTGGCCTCGACCAGTTCCGGCGTGGTTGCGCCGTCCTCGGACCCGGCCATCGCCATGACGGGCAGCGTGAGGGCCGCGGTGGATGCGGTGAAGTCAGCACCCGCAATCGCGGCACAGCAGCCGACATACCCGTCAACCGGCGTTCGGATCAGCATGTTGCGCCATGGCGCAAGGCGCGTTGCATCATTGCGCATCTCGGGTGCAAACCAGCGGTCCAGAATGGCGTCGCCCATCGGTTCCAGCCCGCCGGATTGAACCGCCGCGATCCGTTCGCCCCACATCTCGGGCGATCCGATCTTGGCCGCGGTGTCCATCAGAACCAGTGCGCGCATGACATCAGGTCGCCGCGCGGCAAGTCCCTGCCCGATCAAACCGCCGATGGACAGGCCGACAAAGGCGACGTTCGTCAATCCCAGCGCTTCGACCACCGCTTCGGCGTCAAACACGAGCGTGTCCATGTCATAGGGTGCAGCAGGACAATCCGACAACCCGTGCCCACGGTTGTCAAACCGCACAATCCGCAGTCCTTTCGGCATGTGGGGCAGCAAGGGGTCCCAAACCCGCAGATCGGTGCCCAGCGAATTGGCGAACATCACCATGGGGCCAGTGTCGGGGCCGTCGACCTGCACATGCAGCACCGCTCCGTTCGACGTGACTGTTTTCATATCTGCTATCTCCTCCCCCTCTCTTTGACATTTCTTTCCACGACTGAAAATTATAATCTTGGACCATTCGCTTAACCCATGAGTTATATATGCTCGATCCGCGCATCCGCCTCCGCCATCTTCGCTGCTTTCTGGAAACCGCACGCCTTGGGTCGCTTTCGGCAGCTGCTGATGTGTTGAACGTCTCGCAACCTGCTGTCTCCAAAACGATCCGCGAACTCGAGGAGGTGTTGGGCAAACCGCTGTTCGACCGGTCACACCGCAGATTGACGATGACGGCGGTTGGCCGGGTGTTCCAGCAACATGCGGGCGCGGCGATGGCCGAACTGTCGCGGGCCCAATCGCTGGTCAAGGATACACCATCCAGAATCACGCGCCTTTCGGTCGGGGTTCTGCCCACCGCCGCGACTTCGCTGATGCCACGCGCGGCCTTGGCGTTTCGGGAAACGCATCCCAACTGCCTGCTAAGGGTCAGCACCGGGCCGAATTGGCTGTTGATGTCGCAGCTTCGGGAAAGCAGCCTTGATTTGGTGGTGGGACGCATGGGCACGACCGAGGTGATGCAGCACCTGTCGTTTCACCATCTCTATTCCGAAGACATCGCGGCGGTCGTGCGCCCAAACCATCCGCTGACGCAGGCGGCAGAACCATTGGACGCGCTTGACGGATACCCGCTGCTTTTGCCGCCACCGGGCGCGGTGATTGCGCCACTGGTTCGGGCGTTTCTGTCCCGGCACGGCATTGCCGCGCAAAGTGCTGCGTTCGAATCCGTCTCGCTCGCCTTTGGGCGGCGTGTCGTGCAATCCTCGGATGCGGTCTGGTTCATCTCGCGCGGGGTTGTGGAAGACGAGTTGGACGCCGGCACCCTGATCGCCCTGCCCCTTGGCAATGATGTGCGCGGCGGACCCATCGGTATTTCCATGCGGGCAGATGGCGTTCTGACCGAGGAACAGACGGGGCTGATCCGGGCACTGGAAACCGCCCGGACCGAATTGCGCCCTTTGGGCCAAAACCCTGCCTAGAATGGCAAGCCGATATAGTTCTCGGCCAGGTCACGCCGCGCGGTTTCCGATTGCGACAGATGGCGCAGCGTCGCCTTGCGCATCTGCGCGGCAAAGCTGTCTTCCCCGTCGAACTGGTGCAGCATCGTTGTCATCTGCCAACTGAAGCGCATCGCCTTCCAGATCCGCAAAAGCGCCCGTTCGGAATAGGCGTCGATCCCTGCTGTATCGCCCTTCTTCAATGCGTCGATGAGCGCTTGATAGAGGTAATGCACATCGGACACCGCCAGATTCAGCCCCTTGGCCCCGGTCGGCGGGACGATATGCGCGGCATCACCCACCAAGAACAACCGCCCCCAGCGCAGTGGTTCACTGACGAAAGACCGCAGTGGCGCGATGGATTTTTCGATGGATGGGCCGGTTTCCATGCTGGCGGCCACCTCGGTCGGCAGACAGCTTTTCAGCGTGGTCCAGAAGCGCTCGTCACTCCATTCCTCGACCTTGTCCGTCAGAGGAACCTGCACGTAATAGCGGCTCAGGTTTTCATTGCGCATGGATGCCAGAGCAAACCCGTTCGCGGAATTTGCATAGATCAGCTCCTCATGAGCGGGACGGGTTCGCGAAAGAACCCCAAGCCAGCCAAACGGATAGACCCGCTCGAACTCGCGACGCTTGTCCTCGGGGATGGTTTTGCGGCTGACTCCGTGGAAACCATCACAGCCCGCGACATAAGCACAATCCAGCCGCTTCCGCTCTCCGCTCACAGTGTATTCGACATAGGGCGCGCTGCTGTCGGCATCCTGAATCACCACGTCTTCGACACCATGGATGATCGTCGCGCCCATCGCATCCTGCGCCGCGTAGAGGTCAGTCGTCACCTCGGTCTGGCCATAGACCATGACAGAGGTTCCCGTCAGCTCTTCGAAATTGATCCGCACCATCAGATCATCGTCGGTGAGGTAACAGCCATGGTGCGGAATACCCTCACGCGCCATCCGATCTCCGACACCCGCCTCGCGCAGCATCGCGACTGTCCCGGCCTCAAGCACACCGGCCCGGATACGCGACAGCACATGCTCGCGCGTCGCGCGCTCAAGCACCACCGTCGCCACGCCCGCCTTGTTGAGCAATTGCGACAGCAACAGGCCGGACGGTCCCCCGCCGATGATGGCGACTTCGGTTTTCATGGCAGCATTCCTCCAAAAGCTGGCGACCTTGGTAGGCTCTTGGGCAGCTTCAGGTAATGGCATCAAAGAGCGAGCTATGGTAAGAATCGAACATGAGCGCACAAAACACCATTCCCGCTTTCGGCTTGTACGGCGAACAGGGCCCGTTCCCGGACGTGATCCATTTCGAGGATTTCTCGGTCCGCGCGCCGATCAATGACTGGCGCATCCTGCCGCATCGCCACAGCCAGATGTCGCAGCTTTTCATGGTTGATCACGGCTGGATCGACGCCACGGTCGATGGTGGGAAATACCATGTATTGAGTGGAAAATTTCTATATATCCCAGAACATTGTGTCCATGAATTCGTTTTCGAGCCGGGTTCCGAAGGCAAGATTTTCTCGTTCCCCGTGAACATCGTGCGCACAATCTCTCCGGCGACGGATCAGATCCTGACCGCGCTGTCGGAACCCTGTGTCGGGGACATCCACCCTCTGCTGGAACAGGTCACCCGATTGCTGCGGGACACGATTGGGGCGGTCAGCCTGTTTCGCGCACAGCAAGTTGTCGGATTGGCACATTCCGTGCTCGCCAATCTTGCCGAAACGCGTCTTTCCGGGAACGCGTCGGATCAGAAAGCGAAACACGCGCGGCTCTTTGCGCTGGATGAGCTGATCTCGAAACACATGGCCGACGGTTGGTCGGCTTCGGACTTTGCCAAGGCATTGTCGATCAGCACCGGTCATCTGAGCCGCCTGTGCCGCGCAGCAACCGGGCTGGGGGCTGCCGCCTATATCGAACAGCATCAGATGCAGGAGGCCTGTCGTCTTCTGGCCTTCACGCAATTGCCGGTGTCCGAAGTCGGTTACCGTTTGGGCTTCATTGACCCGTCCTATTTCTCGAAACGGTTTCGCGCGGCGCGGGGGCAGACCCCGACAGACTACCGCGCTCTGTTCACGAACTGAGCACGCGTTCCGCAAGTCCTGAGATGCGCGATGGCTCGGGGTGCATGTCCGCAACCGACGCGCATTTGGCCCAACATGCCCGGAAATACAGCCGCGCGGTTGCCTGCGCGAAGGCGTGCGCCTCATGCTCGGCCTCGGCCTCTGCGCGCATCCGGTCGCGCCATGTGATCCAATCGGCCAGATCTGCCGACACTCTGTCCGACGCACCACCCAGTTCGCGGATCAGGTCTGCGAACTGGTCTGCCCCTGGCCCCTTGAGCCCGCGCGTCGCGATGCTGCGTTCGTGGATTCCGTTCGCCCCTTCATAGATCGACGTGATCCGCGCGTCGCGCCAGACCTGCCCTATTTGGTACTCGTTCAGATACCCATAGCCGCCAAGGATCTGTATTCCGAGATCGGCCGCCTTAATCCCGGCGTCCGAGCCGAACACCTTGCACAAGGGTGTGAGGAAGGCGACGAGATCGGGGCGTTTGCCGCACGCCATCTCGACGAAAGCCACATGGCACATCGCCCGTGCGCCAATCGCAAGCGATGCCTGCTCTGCCAACATCCGCTGCACATCCGCATGATCGGACAACCGGGCGGGACTGCCGTCTTTGCGCCGCCCCTGCACACGGTCATTGGCGTAGTCGGTCGCAATCTGCGACGCACGAGCGGCATGGGCGACGCCCTGCAAAGCCACGTCAAGCCGCGCGTGGTTCATCACCGTGAACATCGCCCGCAGCCCATCGCCTTCTGCACCGACAAGTTCGGCGTGCGTGTCTTGAAACGCCAGCTGACAGGTGGGTGAGGCATGCAGCCCCAGCTTTTCCTCGATCCGCGTGACGGTCACACCGTCATCCCCTGAACACAGGAACAGTGACAGACCTTTCAGCCCATCCTCGACCGATCCACTGCGGGCAAGCACCAGATGCAGGATTCCCCTAGACATGTCCTGATCGCCACCGGAGATGAAAATCTTTTCTCCGTCCAGCCGCCAGCCTTCGCCATCGCGCACGGCTTTGCACCGGATGCCAGACAGGTCCGAGCCGGCCCCGGCTTCGGTCAGGCACATGGTCGACAACACCTCACCCGAGGCCAAGCGCGGAATCCACGTCTCTTGCTGGTCGGGCGTTCCGAAATGCAGCAGCGTTTCGATGGCGCCAGGCACAAGTGTGCACACCATCTGCATGGCGTGATTGGCCCCGCTGAAGACTTCTGAAACACCCGCCGCAACAAGCGCCGACTGTTCCATGCCGCCAAACCGTTCTGGCGCGCGCAACCCCTGCCAGCCCCCCTCGGCCAATTGGGCATACGCCTCGCGAAACCCGTCAGGCATGATGACGCGCCCCTCGACAAGCCGGGCACCTTGCGCATCGCCGATGGCATTCAACGGTGCCAGCACACCTTCGGCGAATTGTGCGAAATGTCCCAGGATGTCCGACGCCAGCGCGTCGTCCCAATCCGCCGCGCGCTGCGCCCCCGCCACATGTCGCAGGGAAAACAGGATATCATCGGTTGGTGCGGTGAAGTCGGTCATGGATCAGGCGCCCGTGTCAGTCACACCAAGAAGACGCATCGCGTTTTCCTTGAGGATCAGTGGCCGCACCTCGTCCTTGAAGGGCGCATCGGCAAAATCCTTGAGCCAGCGATCGGGCGTGATCGCAGGCCAGTCCGACCCGAAGAGCATCTTCTTTTTCAGGATCGAGTTGGCGTATTTGATAAAGATCTCGGGAAAATACTTTGGCGACCATCCCGACATGTCGAAATAGACATTCGGCTTGTGCTGCGCGACCGCGAGGCCCTCTTCGGTCCACGGGAAGCTGGGATGCGCCAGAACAATCGGCATGTCCGGGAAATCCACCGCGACGTCGTCCAGATGCATCGGGTTCGAATATTTGAGCCGCATGCCCATCCCACCGCGCATGCCGGAGCCAACGCCCGTTTGCCCGGTATGGAACAATGTGATGGCACCCTCTTCGGCGCAGGCTTCAAGCACGGTGTAACAGGCCTCGCGGTCATTGGGGAAAAACCCCTGCATGGTCGGGTGGAACTTGAAGCCGCGCACGCCGAACTCGCGCACCAACCGCCGCACCTCTCGGGCACCTGCCTTGCCCTTGTGCGGGTCGATGGAGGCAAACGGGATCAGGATGTCGTCATTGTCGGCGCAAAGCTGTGCGACCTCTTCGTTCGAATAGCGTCTGAACCCGGTTTCGCGTTCTGCATCGACCGGAAAGATCACCGCCGCGATATTGCGCTCGCGATAGTAGGTCGCGGTGTCCTGAACTGTCGGCAACATGCCCTCGGCCCCAGCGGGATTCTTGAAATAAGCCGCCATGCCCGCCTGGAATTCATTGTACCCATCATCGCGGCACTGATTGCAGGGCTCCTCTGCATGTGTATGAAAATCAATGGCTTGGACCTTTGAGAAATCGACCATGTCTGCCCTCCCGCGGCAAGAAATCAGTGCCTTCAAAAAACGCTATACAGCAAAACCGTTTACATATACAACAAAACTAATTGAAGAACCGGGAGGATGACATGCACGATGGCTCAACACGTACGGGTGCCGTGACACGCGTTGAAATCGACGGTGATATCGCCACGCTGATTTTCGACCGCCCGGAAAAGCGCAACGCCATGAATGATGCGTTGATCGACGATCTGGACCATTTCTTTTCACATCCGCCCGAAGGCGTGAACGCGGTGATCCTGCGTGGCGAAGGCGGGCATTTCTGCTCGGGCCTTGATCTGGCCGAGCATGAACATCGCCCCCCAATCGACGGCGTCTACCATTCCCGCAACTGGCATCGCGTCTCCGAATTGATCGAATTCGGCGGCCTGCCGGTGATTTCAGTTCTGACCGGTGCCGTGATCGGCGGCGGGCTCGAGATCGCGGCGTCGACCCATGTGCGGATCGCCGAACCGACGGCGCGTTTCCAGCTTCCCGAGGGCCGTCGCGGCATCTTCGTGGGTGGTGGCGCTACAGTTCGCGTGGGTCGCATCATCGGACCGGATCGCATGCGCGAGATGATGCTGACCGGGCGCAATTACGGTGCAGAGGACGCGGTATCTCTGGGTCTTGCGCATTATTCCGTAGGCGAAGGCGAAGGTCTGGATCTTGCCCACAAGCTGGCACGCAAAATCGCGGACAACGCGCCGTTCTCGAATTACCTGATGATCAACGCGCTATCGCGGATCGGCGACATGTCCCGGTCGGATGGCCTGTTCACCGAAAGCCTGGCCGCCGCGATGTGTCAAACATCCGATGGCGCAAAAGAAGGCCTGCGGGCCTTTCTGGAGAAGAGGGAGCCAAACTTCAGAAAGTAAAGCGGAGGCCGTTGGTCGAACCACGGGATGTGCATGACGGTTCGTTCGAAATGCACGTTTCTTACCACCACCTGACCAGTGGAGACATTCCGTTCCGCATCGGAAAACATGTAATGGCGCGGAGTGTTCCTCAAGAAACACCATCAAGTCCGAAAAATCTGGGAGGATTTTCCATGAAAAGAAGAAGTTTCGTCAAAACTGCCATGCTTGGCGCCGTTGCAGCGCTTGGCGTGTCCAGCGCCGCTTATGCACAGGAAGTAACCCTGCGCCTGCACCAGTTCCTGCCGCCGCCCGCACCGGTTCCGGCACAGATCCTGAAGCCTTGGGCTCAGGGCGTCGAGGAAGCGTCCGGCGGTCGCATCAAGATCGAACATTTCGACGCCATGTCTCTGGGTGGCCGTCCGCCCGAACTGATGGATCAGGCGCGCGATGGCGTGGTCGATCTCTCCATGACCGTTGTCGGCTACACCCCCGGTCGCTTCCCGCGCACCGAAGTGTTCGAGCTGCCGTTCATGATGACCAACCCGGTTGCCACAGCCAAAGCTTATTGGGAAATGGTGGAAACCGATTTCCAGAACAACGAATACAGCGATGTGAAGGTTCTGGGTGCCTGGGTTCACGGCCCCGGTCTCATCCACTCGACCGATGGCGTGACCAGCCTTGAAGACATGCAGGGCCTCACCCTGCGCGGTCCGACCCGGATCATCAACGACCTGATGGCAGAACTGGGTGCAGAACCCGTGGGTATGCCCCTGCCTGCCATTCCCGAAGCGCTGTCCAAAGGCGTCGTGAAGGCAACCGTGATCCCGTGGGAAGTGACCACGGCTATCCGCCTGTCGGAACTGGTGAGCAACCACACCGAATTCGCAGGAAACGAGTCGCTCTATACCGCAGCCATCGTTCTCGTGATGAACAAGGCCAAGTACGAAGCCCTGCCCGACGATCTGCGCGCGATCATCGACGCAGAGTCGGGTGCCAAGCTGTCGGCCTTCGCCACGCAGGTGATGTGGGACATGGACGCCCCGGCGCGTGAGATCGCGGTCAACGCAGGCAACACCATCGTTCAGTTGGACGAAGCCGAAGTCGCCCGTTGGAAAGAAGCGTCACAGCCGGTGATCGACCGCTGGATTGCCGACATGGATGCCAAGGGTATCGACGGCGCGGCGCTGATCGAACAGGCCAAGTCGCTGATTGCGAAGCACGGCGGCTGATCAATCCGAGCAGTAAACGCGGTGGGCCGTGCGCAATGGCCCACCGTACCTTGGGGAGGGTGGCATGTACCGACGGCTTCAGATCATTGTCGAACTCATTGCACGTCTGCTGGCCATCGGCGGTGGCGCGGTGCTTTTATGCATTGTTGTCCTGACCTGCGTGTCCATCATCGGTCGTGCGCTCGTGCCATTGGACATTGGCCTTGGCCCCATACGCGGCATCTATGACCTGACCGAAATCGGCATGGCGGCGGCGATCTTTGCTTTTCTTCCCTGGGCCCAATTCAATGAAGCGCATGCGCGGGTGGACCTGTTCCAGCCCGTTATGCCCAAGACGATGGACCGCTTTCTGGACCTTCTGTTCAACGTGGCGATGCTGGTGGTCGCCGCGGTTGGAACATGGCGGCTGTATCTGGGCATGCAAGACAAGCTGTCTTTTGGCGAAACCACTCTGATCGCGCAAATCCCGGTGTGGCAGGGCTATGCCGCCAGCCTCGCGGGGGCGGTCGGCTTCATCATCGTCGCGGCGTTCTGCGTGGTGCGGTCCGGTCGTCGGATTGCCGGATTTTCGGACTAGGAGCCGCATGTCATGACCAATATCGAACTGGCCCTCTGGTCGTTCCCGATCCTGCTTGCACTGGTCTTTCTGCGCGCACCGATCGCCTTGGCGATGATCGGGGTCGGCGTCGGTGGCACCTATCTGGTGATCGGGTCATCCATGATGACGCTGAACCAGCTCAAGACGCTGACCTACGGCACGTTTTCCAACTACTCGTTCTCGATCATCCCGCTGTTCCTGCTGATGGGTCAGTTCGCGACCCTGTCCGGCATGTCCGCGGCCCTCTTCCGCGCCGCTGAAAGCTTTCTGGGGCATCGCAAAGGGGGCGTTGCCATGTCCGCCGTCGGGGCCTGTGCAGGCTTTGGCGCCATCTGCGGATCGTCGCTCGCCACCGCTGCCACGATGGGACAGGTCGCCCTGCCCGAGTTGCGCCGCTACGGCTATCCCGGATCGCTGGCCACGGGCGCACTTGCGGCAGGCGGCACCTTGGGCATCCTGATCCCGCCTTCGGTGATCCTCGTGATCTACGCGATCTTGGCCGAGCAGAATATCGAAAAGCTGTTTGTCGCGGCCCTTATCCCCGGCATCCTCGCCGCCATTGGCTACATGATCGCCATCTCGGTCTGGGTCCACTGGTCGCCCAACAGCGCCGCCGTCAAAGACCGCGTGCCGTGGGGCCAGCGAATGAAGGCGTTGGGTCAGGTCTGGCCCGTGATCCTGATCTTCGTTGCCGTCGTCGGTGGCATCTACGCAGGTATCTTCACCCCGACCGAGGCCGCTGCCGTAGGTGCAGCGGGCACGGGGCTGGTCGCACTGGCATCGGGCCAGATGACATGGGGAAAGCTCAATCAGGCGATCCTATCGACCGCCGCCTCCTCTGCGATGATCTTCCTCATCATCCTTGGCGCGGGCATCTACAACAACTTCCTGTCGCTCACCCAATTGCCGCAAACCGCGTCGGTCTGGGTTGGAGATCAGGGCTTCTCGCCTTGGTTCGTGCTGACCATCGTGCTGATCATGTACCTCGTCTTTGGCTGCGTCATGGACAGCCTGTCGATGGTCCTGCTGACCGTGCCGATCATCTTCCCGATCATGTCCGCTCTCGACTTCGGGATGAGCGCCAATGACTTCGGCCTCTGGTTCGGAATCCTTGTCCTGATCGTCGTCGAGGTCGGGCTGATCACGCCCCCTGTCGGGATGAATTTGTTCATCATCAACTCGATGGCCAAGGAAACGCCCATCGGCCAGACCTACAAGGGCGCCCTGCCCTTCGTTCTGACCGACATGGTGCGGGTGGTTATCCTTGCAGCGTTCCCACCGATCACGCTCTGGCTGGTCTGGGTGATTGACGCCATGTGATCCGGTCGCGGCATCCATTGCGGTGCCGCGCTCCGACCTTCGCTTCACCTACGTGACAGGCTGGACCACCCGCCGTGCTGCGATCAGGTGATGCCAGCACAGAACAAGCACCGCTCCCACTAGGCCCACCCACATCAGCGTGTCGGTTTTCCACAAAACCAGAACCGCAAGGACAAGCCGGGCAGCCACTTCGACACGGGTCATCCGGCAGCTGTCAAACTTGGCCAAGGCAGACGCGATCAGGTAAAGCGCCAGAACCAGCTTTGCGCCCAGCCACAGAAGGTGCGCCGTGTCCACCTGCCCGCTATAGCCCTCGATCAAAACGCGCTGACCGTTTTCATTGGTGATGGTCACAGCCTCTTCGATCAGCAACAGTTCGGGATACCACGCAAAGACAAAGGGGATGACGAACATCACGATTCCCACCCGCACGGCAGCAACGCCTGTCCGCATCGGCTCTGCCCGTGTGATCGACGCGGCGGCAAAGGCGGCGACAGCCACTGGCGGCGTGATGGCCGACGCAACGGCGAAATAGAACACGAACATATGCGCGGTGAAAAAGCTGACACCCAGATTGGCCAGCAGAGGTCCCAAGAGCAGTGCGACATTCACATAAGCCGGAACCGTTGGCATCCCCATGCCAAGGATGATCGCGCAGACCATGGCGCAGAACAGCGCCAGCATCAGGTAAACGCCGCCGACAATCGGGATCGTCACTCCGAACAGCGTGAGGCTGTTGGCTGTCTCCAGCCAGGATGTCACCGCGCGGGTCAATTCTCCGGTCAGGCCGCTTTCATTCAGGAAAGCGGAAATGATCGACACCGCAAACAGCAGCAGGAACAGGCGCGAAATGAGAATACCGCCATCCGCAAGCGACATCAGGATCTTCGATGGCTTCGCCCGCGTTTCGGGATCGAGAAACAGCAACGGGATCAGGACCGCCACTGCCCACCAGCCGGCAGAGACCGCGTCCCCGGTTGAGTTGACGATGGTCTGCACCAGTCCCGCAGGCAGGATTTGCCCCATGGCACCGGCCTGCACCACATCCTTGTTGCCGAGCAGCAGAAACAGGATGGTGAGGATCGGAACAATGATGATGACAAGGTTCAGCCAGTCCTGGCGGTCCATGATCAGGTCTTCAGGAATGTCGCGCATCGCTTCGACCTTTTCCCGACGCGCCTGGAACATCACCGCAAGGAAGATCGAAAAGAAAAAGCACATCGCGGGCAGAAACGCCGCCACGATGACCTTGGTATAGGGCACCGCTGTCAATGCCACGAGGACGAAAGCCGCCACTCCCATGACCGGTGGCATGATCTGCCCGCCCGAGGACGCCGCCGCTTCGACCCCCCCTGCGAAATAGGGATTGAAGCCGTTCCGCTGCATCATCGGGATGGTCAACCGCCCCGTGGACAGCACATTGGTCACCGGACCACCGGTGATGGTGCCGAACATCGCCGAAGACACAATCGCCGCGTGAGCTGGCCCGCCGCGCAGCCGCCGGGTCGCCCGCACCGCCAGCTTGATCAGGGACGTCCCGCCCGCCGACGTGCCGAACAGCGCACCAAGGATCACGTAAGGAAAGACCTGATTGACCACGATGTCCATGAACCGTCCCATGAACCCATCCGGCGTGATGAAGACGTTGGTCGCCTTCTGGACAGCGGCTGACAAGGCATCGCCACCATCCGCGCCCAGCTTGGTCAGCAGGAAATTGTTGTCGCTCAGATCGAGCGCCCAGATGATCGCCGTGCCCACCGTATAGAGCACGACGATGGTGGCTACGGCGACGAGCGGAAAGCCCCAAACGCGAATATTGTAGAGAAAAAACAGCGTGATGATGGTGAAGAGAAGCGGCAGGATCCAGACGCCGAAGCGGGCCTGACAGGCGGGCACTTCCGCCTCGAAGGACAAGCCCGGGATCACACCCGCTGACCTCTCGGCCGCGTCCTGAATCAGCCGGGCACGTTCGCCGGTGATCTGGTCAATCAGGCACACGCTGTCGATCTCGACCAGAAAGCCAAAGGCGGCGAGGAATGCGGCAAGGACCAACCCGGCATCCATCATCAGTCCCAACCATGCCCTCTCGGGCCGGGTGCCGCGCCACGCCCGGTAGACGCTCGCATCAAGCGCCACGATCAGCATCATCAGGAAAAAGACCGGCGGGTAGAAATACTCGGACGGGAAACCCGAAACGCGAAAGAACGGCCGGCCAGTGACCTCGCGCGCCCAATCCTGCAACCCCGGTATCTCGGGCAGCGTGTTCAGCATGCCCACGGTCACAAGGACCAACGCCAGAATGGTCGCAAGGGTCTGGGCCCGCGATGCGCGGCCCACTTGGCTGTCAGAGCGCATGGAAAAGGTCCTTGGGTGTCAGCTTTGGCCAGCGGCAGCCGCTTGCCAGCACTTTTGAATATGACGGACTGCGATCAGGGACGCAGGCAATCCGCGACCATGTGACCTGCGTCTTCGAAGGCACGGATCGCACCGGGGTGCATCTTCATCTGAACAGCACCGCAGGCCCCCTGTCTGACACCGTCAACATCCCCGAACGACATCGCCAGATATGGCCCACGCGGCGAACTGGTGACAAAGCGCTCCTCGCCTTCAAGGAACGCCTTTGTCAGTTGGTAGGCCAGCTCTTCGTCCATGTCAGCCGAAACGATCTGCGCAAAGGCGGTCGCAAAGCTGTCGAATGTGTCGTCATCGGTGACAACGGTGATGTCGTTGCCCGCATAGGCTTTTCGGAACTCTTCGACCGGCACGGAATAGGGGGCATGACCCGGTGCCGCGACGATCTGCTGGCCCAACTCGCTGTTGAGCAGGTCAGACGGCACGTCATAGATTGTGATGCCCCCTGCAGCAGCAAGGGCGATCTGGCGGCCCGATGGCAAACCTTCGGGAATGGTCCACGCATCCGCGCCACCGCCCGTGATGGTCGAAACAGCGTCCGGCCATTGGTTCTGAACACCCTCGTAGCCCTCACCGTCCTTCAGGCCAGACAGCAACTGGATCATGGCCCGCCCCGAGGTCAGAGCCGCGCCGCGCGGCGGACCGTTCCAGATCCGCTTGCCTTCGAGATTGCGAATGTCGTCGATGGGGGCACTGTTGTAATGTCCGAGGACCTGCGCAGACCCGGCATTGAAGAACAGCGCGCGAATGTTGCCCGCCAGTTCGGCACCCTTCTCTGGTCCGACGCCGCTATAGGGGCCAATGCCACGGGACAGGAGGAACGGCAGAATGAGCGGGGCCGGAGCCATGTCCAACTGCCCTTCTGCCACAGCCTGCACAGAGTTCGTCAGCGTGGCGCCTTCGGTGATCTGCAGCGTCGCGACCCCTGCGCTTTCGAGGATCGCGGCGAATGTCGTGTCGATGTAATGCGGGGTCGATCCCGGTGTGGTTGTTTCAGCGGTCAGTGTGGCCTGTGCCGAAACAGCCAAGGGCGCAAGCGCAATCGCCGCACCCAAAAGCGTCGTCCTGAGCATGTCATGTCCTCCCAATGAATCACGCCCACCTCCCGGGCATGCGCCCCCAGTCTCGAAGGCTTGGGATTAGGCTTGCAGAAAATATATGACTTGTCACGTATATTTTTTTCGGTCTTTATCAGGGAATTGGGAGGACGATCATGTCAGATGTTGCCGAACGCATCAGCGAGGACCGCATTCGCGCCCGCCAATCCCGCGAAGACACAAACCTGTTCTCGCGTCTGCCCGCCGTCTATTCCGCGTCCCGCACTCAAGGGCAGCGGTGCCTGCAGCATGGCGGTGGTCTTTCGATTGTCGAATGGCGCACCCTGTGGGACCTGACCGAAGCTGGCCCGATGACGATCCGCGATCTTGCCACGGTTCAGAGGGCTGACCATTCCTTGCTCAGCCGCGCGCTGCCAGAGATGCGCAAAAAGGGCTATGTCGTGATGCACCGCGACAGCCGCGACGGGCGGCAAACCATTGTTGAACTTACGGAAAAAGGCCAAGCTGCCTATCAGACCGCAGCGCCTGTGATGCGTCGGCGGCGCGAAGCTCTGCGCGAGGTGTTTAGCGAGGACGAGATTCTGACCTTCGTCGGATTTCTGGACAGGTTGGAGGCCTTCCTGCACACACCCATCGAAGACCTGCTACACAAGGACCGCGCAGAATGACCGACCGTCCCAATGTCCTGTGGATCATGGCAGACCAACTGCGGTTCGATTACCTGAGCTGCTACGGCCACCCGCATCTGCACACCCCGCATATCGACGCCCTCGCCCAGCGCGGCGTGCGCTTCACCAACGCCTATGTGCAATCTCCGGTCTGTGGCCCCTCGCGCATGTCGGCCTATACCGGCCGCTACGTGCGCAGCCATGGGTCCACCTGGAACGGCATGCCCCTGCGCGTAGGGGAACCAACGCTCGGCGACCATCTGCGCGATATCGGTGCGCGTGCGGTTCTCGTGGGCAAGACCCACATGGTCGCGGATGCCGAAGGCATGGCGTGGTTGGGCATCGATCCCAAAAGCGAAATCGGGGTGCGCCGGTCGGAATGTGGCTTTGAACCGTTCGAGCGCGATGACGGTTTGCACCCGGACAGCGCGCGCCAGAACTGGTCGGCCTATGACGATTACCTCGTGGCGCTTGGCTACTCCTCGGACAACCCATGGGAGGATTTTGCCAATTCCGGTCTGGACCCCGACGGTGAACTGCTTTCCGCGTGGTTGCTCAAGAACTCGCGGCTTGCGGCCAATATCCCCGAAGAACACTCTGAAACCGCCTACATGACCAACCGGGCCATGGATTTCATGCAAGAGGCGCAGGCCGATGGCCGCCCGTGGGTCTGCCACCTCAGCTATATCAAACCGCATTGGCCCTATATCGTGCCCGCCCCCTACCACGACATGTATGACGAACGGCACATCGTTGACCCGATCCGCGCCGAGGGCGAAAAGCAGACGGACCACCCGCTGATGCGCGCCTATCTAGACGCCCGCGTTTGCCGCAGCTTTGCCCGCGATCACGTGCGTGAACATGTGATCCCGGCGTATATGGGGCTTATCAAGCAGTTGGACGACAATCTGGGTCGTCTGTTCAAGTGGATGGACGACACCGGCCTGAGCCAGAACACCATCATCGCGGTCACGTCGGATCACGGCGATTACATGGGTGACCACTGGATGGGCGACAAGGATTTCTACCACGAGGTGGCAGTCAAGGTGCCGCTCATCCTGCATGACCCGCGCCCCGAAGCGGACGCCACGCGCGGCCTCGTGTCGGATGCGTTGGTCGAGATGATCGACCTTGCGCCGACCTTCCTGTCAGCCCTTGGTGCACCGCCCAAACCCCACATCCTCGAAGGCCGCGACCTGACGCCGATCCTGCACGGAACAGACGGCTTTTCACGCCGCTACGTGATCAGCGAACATGATTACCACTGGTCCGAAATGGCAAAGGCGCTGGATGTGCCGCAGGAGGATGCCCACACAACAATGATCTTTGACGGTCGCTGGAAATACATCCGCTGCGAAACCTTCCGACCCGTGCTGTTCGATCTGGAAACTGACCCCAAGGAACTGACGGACCTTGGCGCGTCAGACCTACCGGAACACCAAGAAGTGCGCCGCCGGATGGAGGCTGCCCTTCTCGACTGGGCCACGCGGCATCACACAAGGATCACCGCAACACCGCAAGTGCTGGCCCGCCAGAAGATCGCGGCGGAATCCGGCATTCTCATCGGGTTCTGGGACGAAACGGAGTACGAGGCGGTCACGGGTAAGGCCTTCACCAGCCTTACACCCGTGGGTCGCCCCGACTGAAAGGCGCGTCTAGACCGAGATCACTCCGGGGCCACCCGAATGCAGCTCGCGCACAGCGTCCGCGAAATTCGTGCGCATCGCCCGCTGGTTCAAAGACCCTTTTTCGGTGATTTCCCCCCGGTCGAAACTCGGTGTCTCGTTGAGCACAAGGATGCGCTGCACCCGGCTGGCCGATCCGGTTGCGGCCTTGGCGGCCTGCGTCAGCTTCTCGGTCAAGGCTGCCGTCAAACCTGCCTTGTCCATCTTGGCCGCTTGCTCTGACAGCAGCACCAAAGCGCCCAGTTCGGCTTCGTTTTCGCCAGTGATCACCGCGTCCCGGATCAACCCGTCCATCGCATCCACCAACGACGCGCGCACCGAGCCTACGGCAACCCATGTGCCGGTGTTCAGCTTGAAATTCTCGGCCACGCGCCCGTCGAAGAAAAAGCCTTTGCTCAGATCGTCAGGATCAGCCGGACGCAGCGCGTCACCCATGCAGTAATACCCTTCCTCGTCAAAAGCCGACCGGGTCTTTTCGGGGTCACCATAATAGCCCGGCGTGATGGTTGGCCCTTTCAGGCGCAGCTCCAACTTGCCACCATTCGGCACCAGCTTCATCAGCAGCCCGCGCGAGGGAACGCCGACATTGCCAGACTTCTCCTGAACCTCGGTGCAGGACAGCGCAAAAGGCGCGGTCTCGGTCGCGCCAAGGCTGGTGGACAGCAGGACCTCGCGTCCGGTTGTCTTGCGTCCGATGGCGCGCAACCGGTCCCAGGTATGCTGCGCCATGCCTGCCCCGGCATAGAACATCATCTTGAGATCCTTGAAGAAAGTCTGGGCCAGCTCTGCATCCTGTTCAAGCTGATCAACCAGCATTTCCCAGCCGATAGGGACGTTGAAATACCACGTGCAGGACACGTCCCGCAGATTGCGCAGCGTCTCGTCGAACTTGCCGGGCGCGGGTTTGCCATCGTCGATGTAATAGGTGCCGCCATTGGTCAGCACGAGATACGACACCTTGTTGCCGGCCGCCGTATGGTTCCACGGAGCCCAATCCAGCACCACGGGAGGCGTCTTGGTCAGGAAGCGATAGCAATCCCGCACCATCGCCTCCATCGCGCAGATCATCCCGTTGGTGTTGATCACCGCCTTGGGCGATCCGGTTGATCCCGAGGTGAACAGGTACTTCACCACATTGTCTTCGTTGACCTCAAGCCGGGCTGTGTCGGCCAAGGCCGCATCACCGTTCAGCAAGTCCTCGAACAACACCGCGCCCTCGACCGCATCCTGAACCGCCAAAACGTGACGGCCGTCGGCGGCGATGGCGTCCAATGCCGGTGCAAAGGCGCTGGCCTTGTCGGCAAAGACAGCCCCTGGGTTCAGCACCGCTGCGATATCGCGCAATTTCCCGTGGTCTTTGGATACAAGCGAATAGGCCGGGGACACGGGCGCATAGGGAATGCCGACATAGAAACAGGCCGCACCCAAAAGCGCATGTTCAAGGCTGTTCTCGGACAGGATCAACAGGGGCCGATCCGGCCCAAGCCCCAACGCAAGCAAAGCGCCCCCGATGTGGCGGGCCTGCTGACGGGCATCACCATAAGTGATCCGCACCCATGCGCCGTCCGCACCACGCCGCGCGATCCATGTCTGATCCGGCGTCTGGTCGGCCCATTTGTCGAGATAATCCGCCAAGGTCGGCAGATATCCGGTCAGGTCGCCCTTCTGGCGCATCAGGATCGTGCCATCGTTGCGGGTTTCGACCTCGAATTCCGGTTGCCAGAAATCGCTGTCAATCAGGTCTGCTTTGATATTCATGGTCCCCTCCCCTTGGAAACCGTTACCGAGGCGCCATCCGGATCGCGCCATCGAGGCGGATCACTTCGCCATTGAGCATCGGGTTTTGCGTGATGTGCGACACCAGCGCGGCGTATTCCGTTGGATCGCCCAGCCTTGACGGGAACGGCACCTGCGCGCCCAGCGACGCCTGAACCTCGTCCGGCAATTCGTGCAGCAGCGGCGTCAGGAACAGGCCCGGTGCCACGGTGCAGACACGAACACCCTTGTCCGCCAGATCCCGCGCCATCGGCAGGGTCATCGACACTATCCCCCCCTTGGAGGCCGCATAGGCCAATTGCCCCACCTGCCCGTCAAACGCCGCGACCGAGGCGGTGTTCACGATCACCCCCCGCGCGCCGTCCGCGCCCATGGGTGCTGCCGCAACCATCTGTGCGGCGACCTGGCTGGCGCAATTGAAACTGCCCATCAGGTTCACGCGAATGGTGCGTTCGAACAGCGCCGGATCATGGGCCTGCCCGCGCGACACGGTCTTTGCGGCCCCGCCGATCCCCGCGCAATTGACCAGAACCCGCGGCACGCCAAATGCGGCAACCGCAATGTCGAGCCCCGCAACCACAGAGGCCGGATCGCTGACATCGACATGGGCAAATGTGCCACCAATGGCGGCGGCGTGCTCTGCCGCCAAATCCGCGTTCATGTCGAACAACACGACCTTCAACCCGTCTTCGGCCAAGCGTCGCGCTGTGGCCGCGCCAAGACCGGACGCCCCACCTGTGACGATGGCTCCGCAACCTGCCCAATCCTGCATGCTCATTCCCCGTTTGCCCTGATCTTGGCCAATAACGCCATCAGCGTCGCTTTTTCGTCGGTGCTCAGGTTCGACAGCAACTGTTCCTCGTGCGCCCGCACAGTGGCCCGCGCTTCGGCATACACAGTCTTGCCCTTCTGCGTCGGCACCAAAGCCTGAACCCGTCGGTCCCCCGGCACGTTGGTCCGCTTGAGCAAACCGCGCCCTTCCAATTCGTCTACGATGGCGACAAGCCCCGACCTTTCGATCCCGAGCATCCGCGCCAGCCCGCTTTGGGTGACGTTCGGGTATTGCACCACCAGAGACAGCGCCGAGAACACACGCGGCGCAAACCCGTCCTCGCCCAGCGCGCGACGGAAATCCGCCTGCACGATCACGTAGGCGCGTTTGAGGTTGTAGCCGATGAACTCTTCAAGATCGGGTGTTTCGCCAAGGGTTTCGTCCTCGGCGTGACGGTCAGTCTTGCGCAGCGATGCCATCTGTCATCTCCTGTTGTCCAAGCGATGCGTATCGCATATTGTTAATCTAGTAAACAGTTTAGTTGCGAAAGGGTATCCATGATACTGCCACAGCCCAAACTTGATCACGTCTGCACCTTGCAGGTGACCCTTGACCCGATCCGCGAAATGGGGGCTGGCCGCGCAGGGGCGCGTCGGATCATTCCGATTGTGGGTGGCACCGTTACAGGCCCGCGCCTGTCCGGTCGCATCCTGAATGTGGGGGCGGATTGGCAAACCATATTCGCCGACGGACTGGCCGAGTTGGACACGCGCTACGCAATGGAAACAGACGATGGCGCGACCATCGAGATCCTCAACTATGGCTACCGCCATGGTCCGAAAAAGGTGTTGGAGGCCGTCGCCCGAGGCGAAACCGTTGACCCGGCATCTTATTACATGCGCACCCATGCACGGTTGGAAACCGGCGACGAACGCTATGCCTGGGTCAATCGCACGCTCTTTGTCGGCGTCGGCGCACGCAACCAAAGCAGCGTTCAGGTCGAGCTTTACGCCATCGCCTGACCTGACGAAGCCTTATCTGGCGCGTTCCATCAGATCCAAAAGCTGCGCCTCGCTCAATGCCACAGGGTTCGCCTTCATCGAGGATGAGCTGACCGCGTCCTTGGCCGCCTTTGCCCGCGCCGCATCGGTGATCCCCTGCGCATTCAGCCCCGGCAACCCGGCTTCGCGCGACCAATCATGCAGCGTGTCAAACGCGTCGTCTGGCGCACCGCCCAAAGCCTGTGCGATCCAGCCTTGCACCTCGGCGATCCGTGCCGCCAGCACCGGAGTATCGCCTGCCTTGGCATTGGCCCGTATCCCATGCGGCAGAAGCGCACCGCAAATCGCTCCATGCGCCGCATTGGACAGGCCGCCCAGCGGCCCAGCCAGACCATGCACAACGCCCAAACCCGCATTGGCCAAAGCCAGACCACCGCATAGGCTCACCCAGGCCAGCGCATCCCGCGCCTCGGGGTCTTCACCCGCCATGATCTGCCTAATCGCCACCAAGCCCTTGGGGATCGCATCCCGACAGATCGCATCCGTCAGCGGATTGGCTTTGGAGGACAGATAGGGCTCGATCACCTGCGTGACCGCGTCCAGCCCTGATGCCAAGGTCACACCGCGCGGGCAGTTGTCCGATAGCGCCGGATCGACAATGGCCAGTGTCGGCAACATGCGCGGGTCGCGCAGGCTCACCTTGCGCTGTGCTTCGGGGACGGCGATCACCGCATTCCTGGTCACCTCGGCCCCGGTCCCGGCGGTTGTTGGCAAGGCTGCAAAAGGCAATGGCGCGGCGTCCAGCGGCAGACCTTTGCCCACCACTTCCAGATGGTCCAGCATTGGCCGCGTGGCCGGTGCCAGCGCTGCAATCGCCTTGCCCGCATCAACAACCGAGCCGCCGCCAATCGCGATCACTGCCGCGACCTGCGCCTCGCGCGCGGCAGCAACGCCGTTTTCGATCAGGGCCACATCCGGTTCTTTCGCGACGGGGAACACCGTCACCGCAACGCCTTCCGCCTCGAGTGTATTCTTGAGCCATGCCGCCCGCTGGGGCGTCGCGCCCGTCACGAGAAGCACCCGCGCGCCCAGCGCCACCAAGGACGGCACCGCGGTCACCGCCTCCCCCCGTCCGAACCGGATCATTCCTGCTGTGGCAAAGGCAAAGGCGGTCATGGGCACTCCTATGGTCAGAACGTCCCCAAAGAAGTGCCTGTCTTTGTGCCCCGTGTCGAGGGCTCCTGCCTACGCGGTCTGCGCCACAGCTTCACTGCGCAACCGTCCTGAAATCAACGCGGCCAAGGCCACCATCACCGACGCTGTGCCCAGCACCAAGGGCAGTCCTCCGACCTGATAGCTGAGACCCGACAGCACCGTGCCCAACAACCGTCCGCCCGCATTGGCCATGTAATAAAAGCCCACATCCATCGTGACGCGTTCACTCTGCGTGAAGGCAAGGATCAGGTAGGAATGCAGCGCTGAATTGATGGCGAACAGTGCCCCGAACACGAGCAGCCCGACCACCAAGGTCACCGTCAGCCAGGTCTGCGGCTCGGGTGCCAGAACCGCCGCCGCTGTCAGCGCAACCGGCACCGTTAGCAGCAGGAACGCCCATTTCCGCGCATCCGCGATCAGCGCGCCCTCACTCCGCTCTTTGGCCTTCAAGAGCTTCGGCGTGTTCGCCTGCACGAAACCATACAGGATGATCCAGACGGCCATGAACGTCCCGATCAAGAAAAAGGCCGCCCGATTGCCCTCTGTCGTGCCATCCGACAACACCGCGTAGAAGTAGATCGGGATGCCCACCACGAACCACACGTCCCGCGCCCCAAACAGGAACACCCGTGCCGCCGACAACCAGTTCACATTGGCGGATTTCGAAAAGACCTCTGAGAACTTCGCGCCTTTGCGCCCTTTCGGCAGGCCCGACGGCATGAAGATGATGATCGCCAACAGGATCACCGCCAGCACCGCCGCCATCGCATAGATCGCCGCGACAAAGCCCAGTGTCGCCAAAAGCGCGGCCCCAAGCAGGAACCCAACACCCTTAACGGCATTCTTCGATCCGGTCAGGATGGCGACCCAGCGGAACAGCCCGCCGTCTTCCTTAGGCGCAAGCAGTTTGACCGCGGATTTGGACGACATCTTGGCCAGATCCTTGGCCACACCCGACGCGCCCTGCACGAACATGACAAACGCGACCGAGGCGGTGATGGCCCATGTCGGGTCCAGCTGCGCCAGCGCCAGCAACGCCACCACCTGCAATCCAAGCCCTGCATACAGCGTCGAGGTCAATCCAAACCGCGCCGCGATCCACCCGGCGCTCAGGTTGGTGACCATGCCTGCAATCTCGTAGAGCACGAACAGATAGGCCAGCTGGATCGGCGAAAAGCCCAGCGTGTGAAAGTGCAACAACACCAGCATCCGCAAGGCGCCATCGGTCAGCATGAAGGCCCAATAGGCCGCCGTCACGGCGATATAGGCGGAAAGGCCTTCGGGTTTGCTCACAACCGACCACCCACCATCAGCGCCACATCCACCAGCCGGTGCGCATAGCCCATCTCGTTGTCGTACCACGCGTAGACCTTCACCTGCGTGCCATTCACGACCATCGTCGACAGCGCATCAACGATGCTCGACCGCGTGTCATTGGTATAGTCGGTCGACACAAGCGGGCGTTCCTCGTAGCCCAGAATACCCTTGAGCGGCCCCTCGGCCGCCGCCTTGAACAGCGCGTTCACCTCTTCCACGGTGGTCGCGCGCTCCATCTCGAACACGCAATCGGTCAGCGACGCATTGAGCAACGGAACGCGCACCGCGTGGCCGTTCAACCGCCCCTTGAGTTCCGGATAGATCAGCGTGATCGCCGTCGCACTGCCGGTGGTTGTCGGGATCAGCGAATTCAAAGCCGACCGCGCGCGGCGCAGGTCTTTGGCGGGGCGATCCACGATGGTTTGCGTATTTGTCACATCGTGGATTGTCGTGATTGTTCCATGGCTTATCCCAATGCTCTCATGCAACACCTTCACAACCGGGGCCAAGCAGTTGGTTGTACAACTGGCCGCGGTGACAATATCATGTGTTTCAGCATCATAGATGTCGTCGTTCACACCATAGACGATGTTCGCTGTCGGCCCGTCCTTGACCGGAGCCGAGACCACGACTTTCTTCGCGCCCATTTGAAAATAGGGCGCGATCTTCGCCTCGGTTTTGAAAACGCCGGTGCAGTCGATCACCACATCCACACCGTCCATCGGCAGCGCAGACAGGTCCTTTGTCCCGACAAACGGCAGACGCACACCGTCGATGGTGATGCTGTCCGCGTCATGTGCAAACTCTGCCTGCCAACGCCCATGCACCGTGTCGAACTCGAAGAGATGCGCATGCATCTCGGGATCGCCCACCGCGTCATTGATCCACGCGATCTTCGCCCCCTGCTCCAACAAGGGTTTCAGGGCAAGCTTGCCAATGCGGCCAAGCCCGTTCAGCGCGTAGGTGGTCATGCGGAGGTGTCCTCTTCGGTCATCTGTCCAATGTCATCGACCGCTTTCTGCAGCGAAATCCGGTCAAGCGTGTTCATGGGCAACGCGGTAAAGGCGCTGATCCGGTTGCGCAGCGCGCCATATGCCGCCTGAAACGCGAGGCTGCGCTCGGCGTCTGACCCGGTTGCCTTGACCGGATCGACCATGCCCCAATGAGCGCTGATCGGCTGGCCCGACCATGCCGGGCAATCTTCGTTCGCGGCCTGATCGCAGACCGTGAAGACGAAATCGAACCTCGGCGCGCCCTCGGCCATGAACTCCTGCACGTTCTTGGCGCGCAAGCCCGAGATCTCATGGCCCTTCTTGCGCAGCACATCCAATGCCATCGCGTTCAATTCCGAATAGGGTTTCGTGCCTGCGGAATAGACCTCGAACCGATCCCCGGCCATGTCCCGCAGGATCGTTTCCGCAAAGATCGACCGCGCGGAATTACCGGTGCAGATGAAGAGAACATTGAACTTTTTCAGAGACATATCGATTGCTCCTTGTCCAAAACTGGCCGCCAGAGGGCTGCACATATCGGGTCTGCCCCGACAACAATCGAGCAGCAGGAAATCCAGCATCCCCTGCACGTTTGTTACGTTCACACTGTAACGAAGCGATGTCCCGACCCGCGTCTGGATCAGCAATCCGGCGTCCAGCAGGTTCGACAGATAGGCCGACAGTGTGGACGGCTTGACGTCCAGCGCGTCCGCGATTTCGCCCGCTGGAACCCGGTCCGGCATCCGGCGCATGAGCATGCGAAAGATGGCGAGCCGTTGGGGGTGGCCGAGCGTGGACAGTTGTGTTGCGATTCTTATTTCCATATTTCACGAATAATCGAAATACTGGATCAGTCAATGAGTCGTTGACCTCGCCAACACCACCCCGGAGCCGCGACTTTCGCATTGCGACGCGCGGCAAAACCCGTAAACCCGCATCTGACATTCCGACCGGAGATCCTTGATGCCCTTGCCCATCGCCCAGATCACCCCTGTGACCCAGCCGCTGGTGGGCCGCGTTACCCTGCCCGGCTCCAAATCCGTGACCAACCGCGCGCTTCTGGTGGCGGCTTTGGCACGCGGCACCAGCCGCTTGACCGGCATCCTGCGCAGCGACGACACGCATTACATGATGACCGCTCTCCGGCAGATGGGTGTGGGCATCACCGAGATCGACGAGACCACGGTCGAAGTCACAGGCTCTGGCACCCTTCACCCAGCGTCCGAACCTCTATTCCTTGGCAATGCAGGCACTGCGACCCGTTTCCTGACTGCCGCTGTGGCACTGGTGAACGGCACCACCATCGTCACCGGCGACGAGCACATGCAGAAACGCCCCATCGCGCCCCTGCTCGACACGTTGCAGGCGATGGGCGTTGACGCCACCTCCGAGACCGGTTGCCCGCCTGTCACAGTCAAAGGCACCGGCAGTTTCCAGAGCGGTGAGATCGAAGTCAGCGGCAAGCTCTCCAGCCAATATATCTCGGCCATTATGATGCTCGCCGCGATGGGCGACGCTGAGACCCGCATCACCATCGGCGGTGGCAAGATCGGCGCCGTTGGCTATCTGCACATCACCGCCGCCGTCATGCGCGCCTTTGGGGCGACGGTGGAGTTCCCGTCCGAAAACCAGATCATCGTCGAACCCGGTGGCTACTGCGCTGCCGATTACCATGTCGAACCCGACGCAAGTGCCGCGACCTACCTATGGGCTGCAGAGAAGCTGACCGGTGGAAGCATCGACATCGGTACGGCCCCCGGAGACATGAACCAGCCCGACGCCAAAGCTTATGACATGATCGCCGCCTTTCCGCATATGCCTGCGGAAATAGACGGTTCACAGATGCAGGACGCCATCCCGACCCTTGCCGTTCTGGCGGCGTTCAATGAAACGCCCGTGCGCTTTACCGGGATCGAGAACCTGCGGGTCAAGGAATGCGACCGGATCGACGCAGTGCACAAGGGCCTGTTGCAAGTACGTGAAGGTTTGGCCTCGGTCGAAGGTGACGACCTGATCGTGCATGGCGATCCGGCGTTGGCCAGCCATGTGAGCGACGGGCTTATCGACAGCCATGCCGACCACCGCATCGCCATGTGCTTTGCTTTGGCCGCGATAATGGTCAAAGGCGTGCGGATCGAAGATCCCTACTGTGTGTCCAAGACCTTCCCGACCTACTGGGACGTGCTGCGCGGGCTTGGGGTTGAGGTTTTTATCACCGAGGCGTGAACCTTTTGAGAAGAGTAGCCTCCGACCGCGGGTGGGGGTGAAGCCCCCGCCCGTGGGGGCGGTCGGGGGCTGCCCGGCATGCCGCCGGGCGAGGCCTCAATTCAAGCCTTACTCCGCCGCGATCTGCGTCGCAGCCTTGTCGCCCCGCAGCGACATCCAATTGCCACCGCCAGTATACCGCCAGCCCAACCGGCCCTCGTCGTCCATCGCGAAAAGCTTGAGCCAGCCGTTATCGAACAACGCTGCAACACCAGCGTGACGGTTGAGGATCTCGCTGATCGCCTCGCGCGGCGCTTCAACGGCCACCGACAACCGCAGGGGATCATGCATGAATTTCTCGCCGTCATGCACCGACTGCCACGGCAGACCACCACGCAGCACGCCGCCATTGCCTTCGACCACACCGATGCCACCGGTCACGTTGTGGAGCAGCTTGTTCCCAGCCCCAAACGCATCCGGTGCGACGGAGGAACCGTAGTATTGCAGGCTGATCCAGCTTGCCACGACCACAGGCGCGGTCAGGATCAATTCCAACACCTGGAAATTCTTGTCCTGCCGCCAGTCATAGCTGTGCAGGAACGACCGTCCCTCAAGGCTCCGCCCCATGGTCCGCGACCGGGGGGCTGCAATGAACGCGGAACAACCTGCAAGCCCCCATTCCGGCCGGGTTTCCGACCAGTTCTTCGCCCTCTCCATCACCGCCGCCTGATCCGTCGCCCGCGGCAACCGCGCGGACCGCTCCGCGCGTGTCACCTTGGCCGCCATCGACAAAGCCTGTTTCAACGCGGCAATCGTTGCACCCTGCGTGTGTCCCGCAGGCAGATCATCTTCGTAAAGCCGCACCTCGTCTGTCACCGTGTCATGCAGACCAGCCACGAACACGGTCTCGGCAGGCACGTCGATGCCTTTCTTGACCAATCCCACCCGCACCTCTGCATCGTTCAGCAACAGGGCAACCAGCCGCGCGTTCACGTCCCCGGCATGGCCCCCACAGGCACCACATTGCAGCGCGCTCGCATGGGGGTTGTTGACCACCCCAGCGCCATGACCCGCCAGCAGAATGACCTTGGCAAAGCCTGATTTCATCGACATCGCCGACAGGATCGTCGCCGCCATGCCGATCCGGTCCTCAAGCGTCAGGTTATCGGACAAGGCAGGTGCCGGATCATTGCCAAGGCTCGGATGCTTCTGCGCCAGCAAATCCCGCACCAGCTTGCCAAGATACAAGGGCCCCGTCGCCTCAACGAAGGCAAAGCTGGACACAGCCGCCAGCCGGAACCGGCCCCAGGCCCGCGTCACCCGTTTCGCCACGCGGGTCAGCACGTCGCTGTCCTGCGGATCGGTCGCAGCCGAGGTTGCACCGGGGTTGATCAGCACCGGACCCCGTGTTTCCAGCACATCCGACGCAAACCCGTGATGCGCCGCAGCGATGCCAAAGAAGCCCGCGAAACCAATGGTCTCGATCCCGTCACCCGTGGCCTCCAGCGCCCGCCGGAACACTTCGGACCGCACGTCGATGCAGAATGCCGCCTGTACGTTTGGCACAACTTGCTTGGCCGCCACCGACTGCGCCAACGTTTCGTCCAGCGCCCGCGCCGCCGCGTGATCCGCCGCCGCCTGAAGCGCTGCGTCGATCAGATCGTCCTCGCTCGGCACGATAGGCTGGGCGTGCGCCTCAAGCACCTTGGCCCATTTATCGCCAATCTTGTCCTTGTACCGCGCCAGCAGCGCCGCTTCGAAGACCAGCTTGGCGGTCAGAAGGTCGGTGATGTCGTTGTTGGCACCACCTTTCAGGTTCGCGCGGAACGCCTCGCCCGAAGCAAGCTGCGCCCAGCCACCGAGCCGCATCAGGAGCGTGTGGAAATAGCTTTCGCAGGCACCCGCCGTGATCCCCATATCCTCGGCACACTTCGTCAGCGCGCCCCGTGCGGACATCGACATCGACGCCACCCGCGACGCAAACCCGGTCAGACCGAAAATCTCGGGCGTCAGGTCCCGCTGCGCAAAGGACCGCCACGACAGCCACGCCCGTGTCTTGGGCGCAGGCCAGAGCGCCTGACCGGTGTCGTAATGACCGCCTGCCCAATGCCCGATCCGCTCGGCCACAAAGTCGGGCCAGTTGATGTCTGACACCTCTTCGGCCAAATCGGCCAGTGTCGGCAGGGTTTCGGGCGCTGCAACCGTCTTGTCCATCGCCGCGATCAGCTCCTCAACCGTCGCCGTCAGCTCCGGCACTTCGGCCAGACCCGCCTCAAGGTCGGCAACGCTCAGCTCATGTGCCGCGAACTTCGCCTTGAAATGTGCCCGCTCCGGCACCGTCCGCACACCCGCGACCCGCGCCAGCCGGGCGGCGGCCATCTGCAACGGCTCGCCAGCCTGTCCAACATAGGGGTTCACCGCGACCGTTGCCTCAAGCGACCAAAGCGGCGGGATATGGGCGGCGGCATTCTTGGCACCAGCCATGATCTCAAGGGCCGGACCCGAGAACCGTTCAACCATTGTCAGCATGTCTTGATCTCCTGTCCTGTCCATTACCGTGACCGTGCGGCCCAGCCGCCTGTCAGCCGGTCAAATACCGCGTTGAGGTAAAATCCGTTCGAAAGATGCACCCGAAGGCCTTGGGCGGCAGGGTGGCTGGCCCAGTTCGGGAAGGTGGCCTGCGCAAGCGCCACGGTGCCGAAGCTGAGGATGGTCAGCACCATCAGCGCCCATTGCAGCGGGCCGGGAGCCGGGGTTGCGGGCAACGCACCCGTGGTCAACCAGATCGCGATGGATTGCAGCGCGAAGTAGCTCACTGTGGTCGCCAAGGAATAGACCGCCATACGCCGGGTCAGCAGTTCGGGCGCGTGATCCGCCAAACCCTGCGCCAGCAGGTACGCCACACCCATCACCAGCACAGCCCCCAGCGCGATGGCCTGTGCCGACTTGCCGTCGATGCCCAGCAGCAGGCCAAGTGTGCCGTAGATCGCCAGCGCGATGGCGAAGGCCTTGAGCACCGCCTTGCCATTCGGGATCGCCACCGGGCCGGGCCGCCGGATCGACGCCACCTGCGCCACGGCACCACCCGAGGCAAGGAAGGCATGCGCCTTGTAAAGCGAGTGCGCCACGATATGCAGCAGCGCCAACGGGAAGAGTGCCAGACCACATTGCAGGATCATGAAGCCCATCTGCGCAACCGTAGACCATGCGAGCGAGGTTTTGACCGATGGCTGGGTCAGCATCACCAGACCACCGAACAAGGCCGAGAAGCCACCAAGGATCACCAGCACACTCAACACACCGGGGGCCAGCAGCATGACATCCGCAAACCGGATCAAGAGGAAGCCACCCGCATTCACCACACCCGCGTGCAGCAGGGCAGAAACCGGCGTCGGCGCTTCCATCACCTCGGTCAACCAACCATGGGTCGGCACCTGCGCCGATTTGAACAGCGCCGAAATCGCCAGCAGACCAGCCGCAAGGACCGCGGCACCGCCGCCTTCGCCCGCCCGCGCAGCCTCGATGATCGAGTGAATGTCCGCCGTGCCATAGGCTGCCGCCAGCGCAAACGCGCCAAGGATCAAGCCTCCATCCGACGCCATCGAACACAGCGCCTTCTTCCGCGCCGCCCGCTGTGCCGCCGCCCGCTCGGGGTAGGTTAGCAGCAGCCGGTTGACGCAAAGACCCACCGCGCCCCAGCCGATGATCAACTGGATCAGGTTGCCTGCTGTCACCAGCAGAAGCACCGACGCAAGGCCAAGGCTCAACCAGCCGAGAAACCGCGTCTGGTTCTGTTCTCCATCCGTGTAGGTCACCGCAAACCGCATCACGACCCAGCCGATGAAGCTCACCAGCATCAGCATGGTCACGCTCACCGCGTCGATCCGGGCGGCAAAGCCCATCTCGGCCGCGCCGATCAACGGGCTGGTTGCCGAACCATTGGCGATCAGCAGCGCCAAAGCGCCCAAGGACACCACCATCGCGGCCAGACCGGCATATTCACCCAGACGCAACTGGGCCGATCCGCGCGGCATGTCACTGCGCATGTAGACAAACCCGACGATGGCGAAAAACGCAGGCGCAAGAAGCGGCACGGCGGTGATCATGATACGGTCTCCTTTGAGGGCGTGATCTTGACCGGGACGTAGCCTGCCGCTTTGGTGAAGAAAAATACATTGTTTAGGATCAATCGTTCACTTAAATAGAACGAATGTCGGATCTCAATTACCATCACCTGCGCTACTTCTGGGCCGTGGCCCATGACGGAAATCTTACCCGCACAGCCGAGCGGCTGAACCTGTCGCAATCGGCTTTATCATCGCAAATCAAACAGTTGGAGGATCGTCTCGGCCAAACACTTTTTGAGCGCCGGGGCCGCGCCCTGCATCTGACCGAAGCCGGACGCATCGCGCTCGACCATGCCGACACGATCTTTTCGGCCGGCGAAGAACTGCTCGACACGCTGCGCGAAACAGCCCGTCCGGCCCGCGCGTTGCGAGTTGGCGCTTTGTCGACTCTGTCGCGCAACTTCCAGATCACCTTTCTGGAACCGGTCCTTGGCCGCCCCGATGTCGAAGTGATCCTCCGCTCCGGAAGCGCAGCCGAGCTTTACGCCGCTCTGGATGCGCTCAACCTCGACGTTGTGCTGACCAACACGCCCCCTGCCCGCGATGCGATCAGCCCGTACCTGACGCAAAAGCTGGCGGATCAAACCGTGGGTCTCTTCGGCACGCCCGACCGGGTGCGCGGCAATCGCCCGCTCGAAGAGCTGGTGGCCGATCATCCCCTGATCCTTCCCACCCGCGACACGCAGATCCGCAACGCCTTCGACACGCTGCTGGCCCGCGTTCGCGCCAAGCCCATCATCGCCGCCGAGGTTGACGACATGGCCATGATCCGCCTTCTCGCCCTGCGCGGCACAGGCTTGGCCGTGGTTCCGCCGATCGTCGTGCAAGACGAGCTCGCGCGCGGGGATCTGGTACAGGCGGCGATGCTGGACCTGCATGAACTCTTCTACGCGGTCACGCTGGACCGTCGCTATCCCAACCCGCTTCTGACCGAATTGCTTGCGGTCGCCGTCCGTTAAGGAATGATCTCGAATTTTGTCACATCGACCATTCCCCGGTCGGTGATCTTGAGCGCGGGAATGACCGGCAGCGCCAGAAACGCCAGTTGCAGGAATGGCTCATTGAGCGTCACGCCCAGGCTCTTGGCCGCCGCACGCAGGTCCACCAGCCGGTCATGTACCTCTTCAAACGGCTCAAGGCTCATCAGCCCGGCCACCGGCAGCGCCAGTTCGGCCAGCACCTCACCCCCGGAAGCCACAACAAACCCGCCTTCGATCTCGGACAGCCGGTTCGCCGCCAGCGCCATATCGGCGTAATCCACACCAACGCAGGCGATGTTGTGGTGGTCGTGGCAGACGGTCGAGGCAATTGCCCCCCGCTGCAAGCCAAAACCGCGCACGAAGCCGGTGGCGATATTCCCGTTCTTGCCATGCCGTTCCACCACCGCGATGCGAATGAGGTCGCGCGACGGGTCGGGATGTTTATCGCCGTCCTCGACCGCAATGGTCTCGTGCAGATGTTCGGTGATGATCTTGCCTTCGACGATGCCGATCACATCAGTCTCGGACCGGTTCGCCTTTGCGCGGAAATCCTCAGGGGTCAGATGCGGCGCGTGGACGGAACCTGTGCCCACCGGTTCTATTTTTGACCGCTTGGTAAAATTCTCGGCTGTCGCCTCTACCCCGGCGCAGAATACTTTTTGCACGTCGCAGGCCTCAAGCGACCGAACCGCCACAATATCCGCCCGCTTGCCCGGTGCGATCAATCCGCGATCCTTGAGCCCGAAGGCCTCGGCCCCCGACAGCGACGCCGCGCGATAGGCCGCCAGAGGTGGCGTGCCCAATGCGATCAGGGTGCGGATCATGTAATCAAGATGCCCCTCTTCCGCGATGTCGAGCGGGTTCCGGTCATCGGTGCAGAGGCACATGTAAGGCGCGGTGCGTTCGGTCAGCAGCGGCTGCAGCGCGTGTAAATCCTTTGACACCGACCCCTCGCGGATCAAAACGCGCATGCCCTTTTGCAGTTTCTCGCGCGCCTCGTCCGCAGTCGTCGCCTCGTGTTCCGTGGAAATCCCCGCCGAGATATAGGCGTTGAGGTCCATCCCGCGCAATTGCGGGCAATGGCCGTCAATATGACCGCCCTCAAACAGATGCAGCTTCTCCATCACCTGAGCATCCCGATAGATAACGCCGGGATAATTCATGAATTCGGCAAGACCGATGCCCGACGGATGCCCCATGAGCGGCGCCAGATCAGCGGCCAGCAATTCGGCGCCCGCGGTTTCCATATGAGTCGACGGCACGCAGGACGACAGTTGCACGCGGATGTCCATCAGCGTGTGGCGGCTGGCCTCCTGGAAATAGCGGATGCCCGCGGCACCAATGACATTGGCGATCTCGTGCGGATCACAGATTGCCGTGGTCACGCCATGCGGGGCGACACAGCGGTCGAATTCATACGGCGTGACCAGCGAGCTTTCGATGTGAAGATGGGTGTCGATGAACCCCGGAACGAGGATCAGACCCGTCATGTCCCGGATTTCGGCCCCGTCATAGTTGCCGCAGGTGCCGGCGATCATGCCATCGCAAATGGCAATATCTCCATCCATGAGGTCACCGGTGATCAGATCAAGCGTCTTGGCACCGCGCAACACCAGGTCTGCGGGTGCATCGCCACGGCCCACGGCGATCCGGCGTTCCAAAGGGGTCATGTCTGTCATCTGGTTCGGCGCTCCTGTGCGTGATGCGTTCAGTCTAGGCCAAGCGCGGCACAGGCACCAAGTCTGGTGTTGAGTTGGCCTCCGACTCAGCGCCCGGTTTTCGGGCAGTTTTTGCGAGTTGGTCAAAAAGCGGGCAGCGAAAATTCTGCATGCAACGGCATACCGGATCAATATGTCACACCCATGGCGCGAATTCCAAGCCTGCTACCGCGTGTCACGGTTACCGCAAACAGCCCAAAAACCCATGCCAAGAACTTACCTTGTTTCTTAGGGCTTTACCCTGCGGAAAGTAAATTTGTTTACGCATTTTCCTTACTATCTGAAAAATATTTACATCCAAATACCTGTTTTTATTTTACTTATTTTATTGTTTTCACCTTCGCCTATGATCGAAACAAGCCGCGATAACACGTCTGTGATCGCAGTCTGAAGCGCCTGAGGGGGATCAGGCGGCGCGAGGGAGACCAAAACCATGAACGATCAAACCACCACCACAGATGGTACGGCCGTGTATCCGCCATCCGCTGAAACCGTCGCCCGCGCCCACATAAATGCGGCGCGGTATGAGGAGATGTATGCGCGGTCTGTGTCTGATCCTGATGGGTTCTGGGCGGAGCAGGCGCAGCGTCTGGACTGGATGAAGGTGCCGACGCAGGTGAAGAACGTTGATTTCACGCTGGGTCAGGTCAAGATCAACTGGTTTGCTGATGGCACGCTGAACGTGGCCGCGAACTGTGTCGACCGGCATCTGGCGACCCGTGGCGATCAGACCGCGATCATCTTCGAGCCGGATGATCCCAACGAGCCGGCCAAGCACATCACCTATCGCGACCTGCATGGCAGCGTCTGCAGGATGGCCAACATCCTCGAGACAATGGGCGTGCGCAAGGGTGACCGCGTGGTGATCTACCTGCCGATGATCCCCGAAGCGGCCTATGCCATGCTGGCCTGCGCGCGGATTGGTGCCATCCACTCCATCGTCTTTGCCGGCTTCTCGCCCGACGCACTGGCCGCGCGGGTGAACGGCTCGGACGCCAAGGTCGTCATCACCGCCGACGAAGCGCCGCGCGGCGGCCGCAAGACCCCGCTCAAATCCAATGCCGATGCAGCCCTCCTGCACTGCAAGGACAGCGTGAAGTGCCTTGTCGTCAAGCGCACCGGCGGCCAGACCACATGGGTCGACGGGCGCGATTACGACTACAATGAAATGGCGCTGGAGGCGTCAGACGTCAGCCAGCCTGCCGAAATGAATGCCGAAGACCCCCTTTTCATTCTCTACACATCGGGCTCGACCGGGCAGCCCAAGGGGGTTGTGCACTCAACTGGTGGATATTTGGTTTACGCCGCCCTGACCCATGAAATTACCTTCGATTATCATGAAGGCGACGTTTACTGGTGTACCGCCGATGTGGGCTGGGTCACCGGGCATTCCTACATTGTTTACGGGCCTTTGGCGAACGGCGCGACGACGCTGATGTTCGAAGGTGTGCCGACCTATCCGGACGCGTCGCGCTTCTGGCAGGTCTGCGAGAAGCATTCCGTTAACCAGTTCTACACGGCGCCGACCGCAATCCGCGCCCTGATGGGTCAGGGCAACGAATTCGTAACGAAATGCGATCTATCCTCGCTCAAGCTTCTGGGCACGGTGGGCGAACCGATCAACCCCGAGGCGTGGAACTGGTACAATGACGTGGTGGGCGGGGGCCGCTGCCCGATCGTCGACACATGGTGGCAAACGGAAACCGGCGGGCACCTGCTCACCCCGCTGCCGGGCGCCCATGCGACCAAACCGGGGGCGGCGATGAAGCCGTTCTTCGGCGTGGTGCCGGTGGTGCTCGACCCGCAATCGGGCGAGGAAATCCATGCCAGCCCGACCGAAGGCGTGCTGGCGATCAAGGACAGCTGGCCGGGGCAGATGCGCACCGTCTGGGGCGATCACGAGCGGTTCGAGAAGACCTATTTCTCGGACTACAAGGGCTATTACTTCTCGGGCGACGGCTGCAAGCGCGACGCCGACGGGGATTACTGGATCACCGGCCGGGTGGACGATGTGATCAACGTGTCGGGCCACCGGATGGGCACGGCCGAGGTGGAATCGGCGCTGGTGGCGCATGCCAAGGTGGCCGAGGCTGCCGTGGTCGGCTACCCGCATGCCATCAAGGGCCAGGGCATCTACTGCTATGTCACCCTGATGAACGGGATCGAGCCGAGCGATGAGCTGATGAAGGAGCTCCGCGCCTGGGTCCGCACCGAGATCGGCCCCATCGCCTCGCCCGACCTCATCCAATGGGCCCCCGGCCTGCCGAAAACCCGCTCCGGCAAGATCATGCGCCGCATTCTGCGCAAAATCGCCGAAAACGACTACGGCGCCCTCGGCGACACATCCACTCTCGCAGACCCCTCCGTCGTCGATGACCTCATCGAAAACCGGATGAACCGGGGGTGATGGCGATGGACGGAAGCACAACACCCACAACCGCGCCGGTTCTGATCCTGCTTGGCCCTCCGGGCGCAGGCAAAGGCACGCAGGCCCGCATGCTGGAAGAACAGTTCGGCCTTGTCCAACTGAGCACGGGTGACCTGCTGCGCGCGGCTGTGGCCGCGGGCACGGACGCAGGCGAACAGGCCAAGGCCGTGATGGAAGCGGGAGACTTGGTGAGCGACGATATCGTCATCGCCATCCTGCGCGACCGGTTGGCGGATGCCGACTGTGCCAAGGGCGTGATCCTTGACGGCTTCCCGCGCACCACGGTGCAGGCCAAGGCTCTGGACATGCTACTGGCCGAAAGCGGCCAGAAGATCGACGCGGCGGTCAGCCTTGATGTGGATGATGCCGCGATGGTCGACCGGATTTCCGGGCGGTTCACCTGCGGCGGCTGCGGCGAAGGCTATCACGACACGTACAAGGCCCCGAAAGTCGCGGGCCAATGTGACAAGTGCCAAGGCACCGATTTCAAACGCCGCGCCGACGACAACGCTAAAACCGTCGCGGCCCGGCTTGATGCATATCATGCCCAAACCGCCCCACTTATCGCATTCTACGACGCACAGGGTGCGCTCGCCCGTGTGGATGCGATGGGAGCCATTGACGAGATCGCCACAACGCTTGGCGACATCGTTCGACGCGCCACCGCCTGAGCGGTAGCCAACCGCGGCCTTCACGCCGCGTCACACAGGATACGGTTCCCGTTCGGACGGGGCACGTGCAACGAGGGAAGAGGAGGAGCCGCAATGGCGGACCACACATCACAATCAGCGCAGGCTGCTGGAAAGTCCGACGCGGGCTATTGGGCAGCAAACGTGCGCATCATCCTGGTGAGCCTGGTGATCTGGGCCATCTGTTCGTTCGGGTTCGGCATCCTGCTGCGCCCGATGCTTTCGGGCATTTCGGTCGGGGGCACCGATCTGGGCTTCTGGTTCGCCCAGCAGGGGTCGATCCTCGTCTTTCTGGCGCTGATCTTCTTCTACGCCTGGCGGATGAACAAGCTCGATAAAGAATACGGCGTGGACGAGGAATAAGGGCCATGGATCAGTTTACCATCAACCTGCTCTTTGTGGGCGCGTCCTTCGCGCTTTACATCGGCATCGCGATCTGGGCCCGCGCGGGTTCCACATCGGAATTCTATGCCGCCGGTCGCGGTGTGCACCCGGTCACCAACGGGATGGCAACCGCAGCCGACTGGATGTCTGCGGCCTCGTTCATCTCGATGGCGGGCCTTATCGCCTTCACCGGCTATGACAACTCGACCTTCCTGATGGGCTGGACAGGCGGTTACGTGCTTCTGGCGCTGCTGCTGGCCCCCTACCTGCGGAAGTTCGGCAAATACACCGTGTCCGAATTCATCGGGGACCGCTTCTACAGCCCGACCGCGCGCCTTGTGGCCGTGATCTGCCTCATCATCGCATCCGTGACCTACGTGATCGGCCAGATGACGGGTGTTGGCGTGGCCTTTGGACGCTTCCTCGAAGTGAGCTCGACCACGGGTCTTCTGATCGGTGCGGTGATCGTGTTCGCCTATGCCGTGTTCGGCGGCATGAAGGGCGTGACCTACACGCAGGTGGCACAGTACGTCGTGCTGATCACCGCCTACACCATCCCGGCGGTCTTCATCTCGCTGCAGCTGACCGGCAACCCGATCCCGGGTCTTGGTCTCTTTGGCGATCACACCACGAGCGGCGAGCCGCTGCTTGTCACGCTGGATGCGCTGTTGCGTGATCTGGGCTTCAATGAGTACACCACCCATAACGGCGACACGTTCAACATGGTGCTCTTCACCCTGTCGCTGATGATCGGGACGGCAGGTCTGCCGCACGTGATCATGCGGTTCTTCACCGTGCCGAAAGTGTCCGACGCACGCTGGTCCGCAGGCTGGGCGCTTGTCTTCATCGCCCTGCTCTACCTGACGGCGCCTGCCGTGGGTGCGATGGCGCGCCTCAACATCACCGACATGTTCTGGCCGAATGGTGCCAACAGCGAACCGGTGAGCCTCGAGCAGATCGAGACAGATCCGCGTTACGACTGGATGGCCACATGGCAGAAGACCGGCCTTCTGGGCTGGGAAGACAAGAACGGGGATGGGCGGATCGCCTATTTCAACGACAAGAACCCGGAGGCCGTTGCCAAGGCACAGGCGGCTGGCTGGGGTGACGCGAACGAACTGACCAAGTTCAACAACGACATCCTTGTTCTGGCCAACCCGGAAATCGCCAACCTTCCCGGCTGGGTGATCGGTCTGGTGGCTGCCGGTGGTCTTGCCGCCGCGCTGTCCACCGCTGCCGGTCTGCTTCTGGCCATCTCTTCGGCGGTGAGCCACGACCTTCTGAAAGGTCAGTTGACCCCGAACATGTCCGAAAAGAACGAGCTTCTGTCGGCACGGATTGCCATGGCGGTGTCGATTGCGGTCGCAACCTATCTGGGCCTCAACCCTCCGGGCTTTGCGGCGCAGACGGTGGCCCTCGCCTTCGGTCTGGCTGCGGCGTCGATCTTCCCGGCACTCATGATGGGCATCTTCACCAAGGTGAACAACAAGGGTGCGGTTGCGGGCATGCTGGCCGGTCTGATCACCACGCTGGTCTACATCTTCCTGCACAAGGGCTGGCTGTTCATTCCGGACACCAACAGCTTCACCGACGCAGACCCGCTTCTGGGCAGCATCAAGTCGACCTCCTTCGGGGCGGTGGGTGCGATGATCAACTTCGCGGTGGCCTTCACCGTGTCGAAGATGACAGCACCAATCCCGCGCGAGATCGAAGAGTTGGTTGAAAGCGTCCGCATCCCCCGCGGTGCCGGCGCGGCTCAGGACCACTAAGCCAACAGGACGCGTCACCCTTCGGGGTGGCGCCCCCTGAAAACGCGGTCCCGCGCCGGTCGTCCGGGGCGGGACTTTTTACATAGGAAGACAGGTCTTTTCATGACACGTGACTCCCTTTCGATGGCCCAGTTCCTGTCCGCGATCCATCCCTATGACGCGATGGAGCCAGCAGCCCTTCAGACCCTGATCGAGGCCTTCACCGTCAAGACCTTTGAGCCGGGTGAGGAGATCTATGCGCTGAACGCAGCCTTGGAGGGATTGTTCGTCGTCTATCGCGGCGACGTGGAAATCCGCGACGAACATGATGTTCCGATCTCGCTGCTGGGTCCGCGAAATTCCTTTGGCGAACGCGGGCTTTTGCGCGACGGGGCCAGCGTGACCTCGGCACGGGCAGTGACCGAGACAACCCTCCTGATGCTGCCCGCACATCGGTTCCATAAGGCGATGCGCGACGACCCGGCCTTCCGCCGGTTTTTTGACCGCAGCCGGACCGAGAAACCGAACAAGGCCAATCTGGCCACCACCCCGGTCGAGGCGCTTATGGCGACCAAGCCGCTCACCTGCCCGCCCGCTACTGATGTCCAGACCGCTGCCCGCCTGATGCGCGATGCGCGTGTGTCGTCGATTTGCGTGGCTGAAGGCGATGTCTTGCAGGGGATCGCCACGATCCGCGACCTGTCGGGCAAGGTTGTCGGCGATGCCCTGCCTTTTGACACACAGATCACCAAGGTGATGACCCCCGATCCCGTCACCCTGCCGCCATCCGCCATCGGATCGGACGTTCTGCACATGATGATGGAGCGGCGCATCGGGCATATCCCCGTCTGCCATGCAGGCAAACTGGTGGGCATCGTCACCCAGACCGACCTCACGCGGTTTCAGGCGGTCAGCTCGGCCGAGCTGGTGTCCGAGATCGCCCATTCGGACAGCGCCGAAGAGATGGCACAGGTCACCAAGCGCATTCCGCAACTGCTGGCGCAACTTGTGGCGGGCGGCAACCGGCACGAGGTCATCACCCGGCTGATCACCGATGTGGCCGACACCGCGACGCGCCGTTTGCTCGCTCTGGCCGAAACCAAGCTTGGACCGGCGCCTGTGCCCTATCTCTGGCTGGCCTGCGGATCGCAAGGGCGGCAGGAACAGACCGGCGTCAGCGATCAGGACAATTGCCTGTTTCTGGATGACAGCGTGACCGATACCGACATGCCCTATTTCGAAGCGCTGGCGCGGTTCGTCTGCGACGGGCTGGACACCTGCGGCTATGTCTATTGTCCCGGCGACATGATGGCGACGAACCCGCGCTGGCGCCAGCCGGTGCGCGTCTGGCGCGACTATTTCGCGGGCTGGATCAAGACGCCGAACCCGGAAGCGCAGATGCTGGCAAGCGTGATGTTCGACCTACGGCCCATTGGCGGCACCAAGGCCTTGTTCGAGGATTTGCAGGCCGAGACATTGCGCAAGGCCGCCGCCAACTCGATCTTTGTGGCGCATATGGTGTCGAACTCGCTCAAACACACACCGCCCCTGGGCCTGTTGCGCGGGTTTGCGACGATCCGGTCGGGCGAGCACAAGAACCAGATCGATCTCAAGCACAATGGCGTGGTGCCGGTGGTGGATTTGGGCCGCATCTATGCGCTGCAAGGCAAGCTGACCGCCGTCAACACTGCAGCACGGCTTGACGCGGCGATCGCGGCAGGTGTGCTCAGCACATCTGGCGGGCAGGACCTGCGGGACGCCTATGACCTGATCGCGGAAACTCGGCTCGAACATCAGGCAGCGCAGGTTCGGGCTGGTATCATGCCGGACAATTTCCTAAGCCCGACGGACCTGTCGGATTTTGAGCGAAGTCATCTTCGGGATGCCTTCGTGGTGATAAAGTCGCTGCAATCAGCAGTGGGACACGGACGCGGCATGCTGAGTTGACGCGCGTCGTTTGGGAGGACGATAGATGTTTCTGGAACTGATCGCGGTCATCATCGCAGGCATCGCCGGTGCGGGTGTCATGATGCTGATCGCCCGCATGACCGGTGGGCGCGTGCCGAAATGGCTTGTGCCGCTTGCCGCCGGGGCGGCGATGCTCGCCACCACGATCAGCAGCGAATACAGCTGGTACAGCCGCACCTCCGACGCGCTACCGGACGGCGTGGAGGTCGTTCAGACCGTCGAAGGCACGGCATTCTATCGGCCCTGGACCTATCTGGTGCCCTATACCGAACGCTTTATCGCGCTCGACACCGGGAATGTCCGCGCGAACTCAGACAATGCGGCGCTCTTTATGGCGGATGTCTATTTCTTTCAGAGATGGAGCACGGTGCGGTCGGTCGAGTTGATGGTGAACTGCGCGACCGGACAGCGCGCTGATCCTGCGCTTGGCGATGGTGGCGATCCGGTCTGGCGCGACACGCCTCAGGACGATCCAATCGTCACCGGCGTGTGTCGCAAGGGGTGACGCGATGTTGTCGAAACTCAGCCTGCGTTTGCGCATCTTTCTGTTCTTCTGTCTTCTCGGTCTTGGCGGGCTTGCGTCCGTAGGTGCCGCCTTGTGGTTCGGCTATGTCCGCGCTCTGGAAACCACATTGGCCAACGGATTTACCTTTGCCGCCATCCTTGCCGCGTTTCTGATCCTTGGGCTGACCGTCGGCATCTGGCTTCTGTTCGACGAAAACGTCGCCAAACCCATCGAACGGCTGGCGTCACAGATGCGGACCCGCGCCCATGCCGGGGTCGACGGCGCATTGGACATGAAAGCGGCGCGGTATCTTGGCGATCTCGCACCGGCGGCCTCGGCAGTTGCGCAGCAACTGAATGAAACGGCGTTGACCACGGCACAGGCAATCGCCACTGAAACCGCCCGGCTGACGGCTGAGAAAGCCCGCCTGACGGCGCTGCTGACCGAAATCCCCGTGGCGACGATCCTTGTCGGGTCAAGCGGCCAGATCGTGCTTTATGACGGGCAAGCCGCCGAGGTGCTGGCGCAGCTTGGCGTGCCGCGCCTGAACGCGCAGATCACCGAATATTTTGACCCCAAAAGCCTTGGGGCCGCGGTTGGAAAGCTTGGCCGGACGGGCATGGATGTGCAGTTCACCGCACAGTCACAGGACGGCACGCAAAGCTTTGACACCAAACTGAAACCGATGGAGGGCGGCGGCTACCTCATGGTGATCGACAGCCAGACCCTCGACCTTTCGCCAGACGCGCCCCGCCCGCTGATCTATGATTTCGACCTGCTGGACCAGCGTCGTGGTGCCGCCGAGATGGACATCCTTGACCGCCCCCTCCGCAGCTTGTGTTTTTCGGTCTTCGATACCGAGACCACAGGGCTTTTGCCTCACAAAGACGACGTGGTGCAGCTGGGCGCGGTGCGGGTGCTGAACGGGCGGATCATTGACGGCGAACAGATCAACCAACTGGTCGATCCGGGTCGCCCGATCCCGCCCGCCTCGACCAAGGTGCACAAGGTCACCGACGCGATGGTGCGCGGGCAGCCGGACATTCGCGCGGTGTCAAAACGGTTCCACGACTTCTCTCGCGACGCGGTGATCGTGGCACATAATGCGCCCTTCGACATGGCGTTCCTGCACCGTCAGGCCAAGGCCACGGGCGTCACTTGGGACCATCCGATCCTCGACACAGTGCTGCTCTCCGCAGTGCTGTTTGGGGCAAGTGAACGCCATACGCTCGACGCGCTGTGCGAACGGCTCAACGTCACCATCCCGGTCGCGTTGCGGCACACAGCGCTTGGCGATGCGCGCGCTACGGCAGAGGTGCTCGTTAAGATGCTTCCGATGCTTGAGGCACGGGGTCTGACCACCTTTGGTCAGGTGATCGAGGAGACGCGCCGGCATGGCCGCCTCCTCGAAGATCTCAACTGAGCGGCACCTTCTTGCGCAGGGTGCTGCGGGTGATGGCGAACACCGTCACGAAGGTCAGGAACCAGAAGAACCACGTGATCGGCCCCCGGAACAGGATGCTCGGGTCGCTGCCGGACATGAGCATCGCCTGACGGAAATTGTCCTCAAGCAGCGGGCCAAGGATGAACGCGATCAGGAACGGTGCAGCCGGGATTCGGTTGCGCATCATGATGTAGCCGACCCAGCCCATGACGAACATCACGCCCACGTCGAAGATGTTGTTGTTCACGGCAAACACCCCGTAGATGCACAGGATCAGTACCCCCGGCATCAGGATGCGCTTGGGCACATCCGCGACAAACCGGAACCCCCGGATCGCCACCGATCCAACGATCAGCAGGAACACGGAACTGACGATCAGGCCGATGAAGAGGCCATAGATGATGTCGACATTCAGAATGAACATCATCGGTCCCGGCTGAAGCCCGTGCACCATGAACGCGCCGATGATGATGGCGGTAATGACGTCACCGGGAACACCCAATGCCAGCAGCGGGATCAACGTCGCCCCGGCCACTCCGTTGTTGCCCGCTTCTGATGCCGCCACGCCTTCGATCTCGCCCTTGCCGAAATTGTCCTTGTTCTTGGAGGTGCGCCGCGCCTCGGAATAGCTGAGGAAGGCTGAAGGTGCCGCCCCGATGCCGGGAATGGAGCCAAGGAACACGCCAATCATGCTGCCCCGGATGATGGTCTTGAAGCTGTTCTTGTAATCGGCCCAGCTGCATCGCGATTTGCCCAACGCCCGCGTGCGCCCCAGATGTGCCACCGGGTTCCACGCCATGTTGATGATCTCGGGAATGGCGAACAGGCCGATCAGAACCGCAATAAAGTTCAGACCGCCCATCATGTTCGGGTTGCCAAAGGTGAAGCGATTGGTGCCGTAGACAAGGTCCAGTCCGATGGTCGCCAGCAGCAATCCGGCCAAGGCCGACAAGGCCCCACGCAGCAGGCTTTCGCCCGACACTCCGGCGATGATGGTCAGCGAAAAGAGGATGAGCGCAAAGAACTCAGGCGGTCCGAAGTTGAGAGCAAAGGACGCAAGCCACCCGGCAAAGAGGATCAGGGCAAGGTTCGACACCGCGTCCGCCGTGCAGGAGGCATAAAGCGCCATGCCCAGCGCCCTGCCCGCCTCGCCCCGTTCGGCCATCGGATGACCGTCCAGGATCGTGGCCGAAGATGCAGGCGTGCCCGGCGTCTTGATCAGGATCGCCGGGATCGACCCGCCAAAGATGCCGCCCTTGTAGACCCCGAGAAGCAGCAGGATCGCATTGATCGGCGTCATCGCAAAGGTGAAGGGCAATGTCAGCGCGACAGCCATTGTCGCAGACAGGCCCGGAATGGCCCCGGCCACGACGCCGACCACGAGGCCGACAAACAGCATGAAGAACGCTTCGAAATTTCCGACCAGCGAAAAGCCAGCGGCAAGGCTGTCCATCAGGCTCATGGCAGCCTCACGAAATTGCCCTGCGGGATCGCAACGCCTGCGACATGCGCGAAGAATGCGTAGAGCAAGAGCGGCACGATGACCGCGCAAACCACGGCCGCAACGGGATGGCGCGTGCGGAACAGGAACGCGCAGGCGGCAAAGGCCAGCATCGCGGTCCAGACCATGCCTAAAGTCGGTAGGCCAACCATCACAAGCACCATGATCACCGCCAATGCCCCAAGCCGCATCCATGGGGCAGACCCTTCGGGATGGACGGTCTCTTCATCCTCGAACGGCGTGTCCTTGGCCGAGGTCACTGCATTTGCCAGCAGCCCCAGACCGACGATCACCGTCAGACCCGCCAGCACATAGGGCCAGAACAGCGGCGACAGGATGATGTTGCCCACGTTCGAAGGCGAGAACACGAAACTGGGGATGGCGTAGAAGATCAGGAACAAGGCGACGAGACAGGTGAATATCCCAAGCCGCAGATGCAGGGTTTTCTCGGACATGATGCTGGGCGCTCCGCAGGTGGAAACGCCGGGGCCTGTCGGCCCCGGCGCGGGTCAATCTTGGCTCAGGGGATCAGGCGTTACCCCTCGATCCGCATCCCCAACTCATCCACCAGCTCGCGGAACACCGTGTACTGGTTGTTGATGAACTCGATCGCCTCGTCAGGGCTCATCACGTCGATGACCGAGCCCATAGAGCCCATCGTTTCCGCGAACTTGGCATCCTGCGCTGCTTCGGTGATCCAGTCACCCCATTTGGCGCTCACATCATCCGGCAGACCAGCCGGTCCGGCAATCCCTGTCCAGCCGACCAGAGCATTCAGGCGCGGCTTGCCCAGATCGTTGGCTGTTGGCGCGTCAAAGCCCACCACCGGCTCTGCCGTGGTCACCATCAGCGCCTTAAGCTGGTTGTTTGCCACAAAATTCGCCAGCGCCGATGTGTTCGTGCAGATGAATGTCGCGGTGCCGTTCAGAACAGCCGTTGCCGCAGCGCCCCCACCCTGCAGAGGAATATGCGTGGCTTCGGTCAGCGGGTTCTCGACACCGAATTCCTTGAGCACCATGGCACCCGCCAGATGCAGCAGCGATCCCACACCGGATGAGCTGTAGGTGACACCGCCCTCGGCAACCTTGGCGATCAGGTCATCCATCGATTCGATACCGCTGTTCGGGTTCACAGCGCAGGCGACCGGGTTGATTTCGTAGACGGTGACAAAGCGGAAGTCGTCAAGCGTGTAAGGCAAAGTTGCCTTCATCGCCGGGTTCACTGAATGCGAGCCAACGCGCGCAAACAGCATGGTGTAGCCATCGGGCTTTGCGTTCTGCACCGCAACCGAACCAGTTGCCCCACCCGCACCGGTGACGTTTGCCATGATGAGAGGTGTACCAGCCGCCGTGCCGAGCGCTTCCGCAATGGTGCGCGCGGAAATATCCGTTGCCCCACCTGCACCGTAGGGGATGATCATGTTGATCGGGCGTTCCGGGTATTCGGCCATAGCCGCACCTGCCATCAGGCCCACCCCGACCGCCAATACAGAACCAAGTGTCCGTAGTTTCATAGTTTCCTCCTCCCAAAATGAACTTCGACCCTATTGCGGGCTCTTGACTTACGTTAACCTTAAGTAGAGCTTTGACGAAGTAATAAAAAATTACAAGTTCTGTAAGCAAAACGAACAGAAATGCCGATATGTCGATCCGATTGCTCAAAACGCTGGTCGCAGTTGCCGACCACAAGACATTCAGCGCCGCCGCGGATGCGGTGTTCATCACCCATGCCGCCGTCAGCCAACAGATGCGGACGCTGGAAACCGAACTCGGCATCCAGCTGTTCGACCGCAGCCACCGGACACCCGAACTGACGCCTCTGGGACGTGCTGTCGTCGCGCGGGCGCGCAAGCTGGTCGCAGAGTACGACAACCTTGTGCCATCGGTACTGGGCGATGACGGGCTGACGGGTGAAGTCGTCCTTGGTGCGGTGCCGACCACGCTGATTGGCCTCGCACCACTGTCGATGTCGATCCTGCGTGCGCAGTTTCCCGACCTGCGGGTTCGGATCACTCCGGCCCTCACCTCGGCTTTGCTGTCGGGGCTGGACCGTGGGCATTACGATGTCGCCATTGTCACCAAGCCGGTTCTGATGCCGCTGGGCCTTGTCTTTCTCGAGATCGCGGAAGAGCCGCTGCACCTTATCACAGGTTCTGAAGTCACCGAAACTGACCCTGTCAAAATCCTGGAAACACAGCCCTTTATCCGCTTCAACCGCGATGCCGTTGTGGGCACGCTGATTGAGACCTGGCTGCAGGAAAACGGCATCCGCGTCAGCGAGGCGATGGAGCTGGAAAACCTCGAAGCGATTTCGAGCATGGTGCATGCGAACCTCGGCGTGTCCATCGTTCCGCGCCCCTGCGTGTCACGTCCCTATGCGATTCCGCTCAATCGACTGACACTTGGACCAAAAGCACCGATGCGCGTCCTTGGGCTGGCCTATCGAAAAGAGCACCCAAAGTTGCGCGTGATCGAAGAAATCCATGCCGCTCTCTTGCGCGCGGTCAATGACCATGCAGCCGGATCAGCAGCAGAAAAGTCCGAAGCGCAATGACGTCAGAGGCGATCCTGTTCATCACCCTTGGCGCTATTGCCGGAGGCTTCGTCAACGGACTGGCTGGTACGGGCACGGCGCTTTTTGCGCTTGGATTCTTCCTCGTTGCGCTCGACCCCGTCAGCGCAGTGGCCATCGTCGCACTCATGTCTGTGGTCACCGGGCTGCAAGGTCTGTGGGTGGTCCGCGAGGCGTTGACCCGCAACGTGCCGCGACTTCTGCGGTTCATCATACCCGGCCTGGTGGGAGTGCCCGTCGGCATCTCGCTGCTCAGCTTTGTCGACGCAGATACGCTCAAGTTGATTATTGGTGTGCTTCTGATCGTTTACGGCGGCTTCTTCAGCTTCCGCGCAAACCTGCCCAAGTTCGAACGCCGCACGCCGGTGCTTGATTCCCTGATCGGGTTGACCGGCGGTGTGTTGGGCGGCATGGCCTCGCTGTCAGGCGCGCTGCCGGTGATCTGGTGTTCGATGCGCCCGTGGCCCAAGGCCGAAACCCGCGCCGTGCTGCAACCTTTCAACGTCAGCGTGCTGTTCACCACCACGGTCATGCTGTGGTGGCGCGGGGCCTACACCGCACCTGCAATGACCGCCTTTCTGATCGCCCTGCCCACATCTCTGATTGCCGCACAGATCGGCATTGCGGTTTTCCGGCGCATCTCGGACAACATCTTCAGGCGGCTGCTGATCGGGCTGTCCCTTCTTTTGGGGCTGGGCATCCTGATCCGGGCGCTTGCTTGACCATAACCTGACCCGGAGATCGACACGTGCTGACACTCTACTATGCCAAGGGATCATCCGCCCTCGCCCCGCATATCCTGCTGGAAGAGGTCGGCGCGCAATACGCGGTTCACGAGGTGCCAATCGCCAAAGGGGCTCATAACGAACCCGCCTATCTTGAGATCAACCCCAAGGCCCGCGTGCCCGCGCTGATGACGCCCAATGGCGTGATCACCGAGAACCCCGCGATCCTGACCTACATCGCGGCGATCCATCCGCAGGCCCACATGCTGCCCGACACGCCGTTTGAACGGGCCGAAGCGGACGCGCTTTGCGCCTATCTCTGCGCGACGGTGCACGTGGCCTTTGCCCACCTGTTGCGCGGTGCCCGCTGGGCCGACAGCCCTGAGGCGCACGAGGCCATGAAGGCCAAGGTGGCCAGCAACATGCGCGACTGCGCCAAGGTCGTGGAAAACCACCACCTCAAGGGGCCATGGGCGATGGGCGACCGCTATACGTTTTGCGATGCCTACCTGTTCCTGATGCCGCGCTGGATGGAGAAGGCCGGTGTGGACCTGTCGGACTACCCGAAACTCGCTGCGCATCACGACGCGATGCTGCACCGCCCGGCAACGCTGGCGGTGATGGCGATCCACGGGATCTAGATCAGGTCACAAAATCAGGTCACAACATCAGGTCACAACCGGGGCCGGCAAGCCGTCGATCCTTACATTGACGCAGGCCGGCTTGCCCGATGCGATGGCCCGGCGCAGGGCGGCGCGCAGATCAGACAGATCGGTCACGTAGGCGCCGAAGCCGCCCAAGGCGGTGACCACCTCGTCGTAGCGAGCCTCGCTCAGATCACAGCCGTGCAGACGGTCGCTGCCGAATTCACGCATCTGGATCTGGTGTTCGGCGTTCCACCGCAAGTCATTGCCGATCACCGCGACGAAGGGCAGGTTTTCCCGCACCGCCGTTTCGAACTCGGGCAAGTGGAACCCGGCCGTGCCATCCCCCATGAGCGCCACCACCGTCGCCTCCGGGTCCGCGGCGCGTGCAGCCATCGCGTAGCAGATGCCACCCCCAATGGCCCCCGACACGCCGTTGATGATCCGGCGCGGGGAAGACACGCTGGCCTGCGCCCATTGGCCGAATTCACCTCCATCGCAGACCAGAACCGGGTTTGGCACCTCTTGCATCACCGCATGAACAGCCGCGCATAAGGTGTTGGAATTGAGGCCATCACCTGCCCCGACATTGCTCCGCCGCGCACAGGCCGCACGCACGGTGCCCAACCAGTCACCATCACGATCTGTGCCCGACCCAAAAGCCAACCCCCGCGCCACATCCACCGGATCGGCTTCGATACTGCGGGTCAGGCGTTCGGCACAATTGCGCCGCGCACGGGACAGTTCTTCGGGATCGGCATGCACCACCGCCCAACCGGCCTTTGGGGCTGCCGCCCCAAACTGCAGCGTGAAATCCATCGGTTTGCCCAGCAAGAGCACACGATCCGCCTCGGCAAAGACCTGCGCCACGGCGCCCAGCGACGGGTCCTTCAAGCCGCGCGGGCTTTCCATCACCACCACCGGCGCGCCCGTCGCCTGTTCTACCCGCGCCGCCAGACCCGGTTGCCGCGTCGCGTTGAGTGACGGGCCGAAGACGATCATCGGGCGCTGTGCTGAGTGCAGCCAGTCGCGCAAGGCAGAGACATTTGTCGGCTCCGGCGGTGAGATCGAGAGTGTCGTGGCCGTCTCGGCCTCGGCCAGAACGATATCCGCCGGCAGGGACACATGCACCGGACCGGGCCGCCCCTGCAGGGACACGCGCACCGCTTTGTCGATCACCTCGGCCAGATCGGCAGCCCGCGTCACCCGCACCGACCATTTGGTCAGCGACCGGGTCAGCGCGACCTGATCCATCTCCTGAAACGCGCCCTGCCCGTCCTTGCCCACGGGGCTGTCCCCGCTCAGCAGCAGCACCGGCGTGTCAGACGCCCGCGCGGTCAGGAGCGGGCCAAGAGCGTTCCCGAGTCCCGCCCCTGCGGTGACCAGCGCCACGCCCACCCCACGCGACAGTTGCGCATAGCCTTCGGCCATGTAGACCGCCGCCGCCTCGTGCCGCGTATGATAGAGCCGGATGCCTGCCTCGAGGCTGGCATCGAAAAGCGGCATGATCTGGTTGCCCGAGAGCGCGAAGATGTCCTTGACCCCATGCGCCGCAAGGGTCTGCATCACCACGTCGGCTCCGCGCGTCACGTGCTGGCCTCTGCCACGTGGACCCGCACGCGGTGAACGGAATTGTTGGCAAAGCCTGCCATGTCGAACGGGGCTTCCAAAGGTTGCGTGTTGCCATTGGCATCGGTGGCTCGGCACGCGAGGTCATAAACGCCCGGCGTCGCATCCCAGTCGATGCGCCAGCCGGTCCAGGCGTAAGTGTCGGGACGGCCCGTCAGTTCAGCGTCCTGCCATGTGTCGCCCAACAACACCTCGACCCGCATGATCGGAACCCCACCTCCGGACCATGCCCGCCCTTCGAGCGTTACAGGCCCCGCCTGCAACCAGCGCTGCCGCGTCACCCAATCTGGCACGCCCGGTGGTTTCATCAGCGATTTGACCCGGATCGTGGTGACCGGCGTGCCGGGGTCATTCTCGTCCTTGCGCAGGCGGTAGGTCTGCACCTGCTGAAAGCCCTGATATCGCTCTGTCAGCGCCTCAATCGTCGTCAGCCATTTGACCGACGCCATGCCGTACCAGCCCGGAACGATGATGCGCAAAGGCGCGCCGTGCTGCGGCAGCAAAGGCTGACCGTTCATGCCCCAGACCAACATTACGTCTAGCTCCGCGACCTGCTCGGGCGTCAGGCTGCGCCCGAAATAGTGCGGCTGGCCTTTGTCGAAGCCGAAATCCGCGCCGAGAAAGGCGAAATCCTGCACGCCGCTCTGCGGCTTTGCCCGTTCCAGCAGCGGCGCAAGCGGAGTTCCTGTCCATTCCGACGTGCCCACCGCCTCGTACATCCACGGCATCGAGAAACAGCGCGGGCTGACCCCGGCGCGACCGTTCCCCGCACATTCCAGCGTGACGGGACGTGTCACCTGCGGCAGCGCGCGGATCTCGTCCATCGTCAGCGCATAGGGCGCATCGAACGCGCCTTCAAAGGTCAGCACATGCGCGGCCTCTGAAAGCACCGGCACATCGAAGTGGTTGAGCAGGTAATGCGTGCCTGTGGGTGTGATCTCCAACCCCAGCGTTTCCAGCAACGCGCCTGAGTTGCGGTTCGCTAGTGCCACTTCCTCGGGCGAGAACAGGCCTTCGGTCACCTCCGGGCGCTTGGCCCCGGGTGCAAATGGGTTCTGGATCATATCACCTCGTCCGACCTGTCGTCGCTTTCGCCGTAGCGCTTGAGCACGGCGGGTTTCGTGCCTTCATACACCCGCTCGATATTCTGCGCGATCTTGGCATTCTCCCGTTCGAACAGACAATCGCCATTCATGTCAGAGGCAACGATAAACGGCCCCATCTTGTTGCATTTGATGACCCACATGGCCTGTGCAAGACCAAGTTCTTCGTTCCAATGCACCGCTTCGACACTCTCCACCCCGCGCCCCAGAAGCGCCCCGGTGCCATAGCCCACGGTCGAAAGGTAGACCGCGCCATTCGGCACGAAGTAGGATTTGTAATCCTTGGAGGTCATGCCACCCTTGCCAATGATCAGCTTCGCGCCGGTCTTTTCCATCCATTCCGGCAACCATTTGGCAAAGCGGAACGACGCTGTAGCCGTGACAGCCCCCATGTCGAAGGACCCGTCGGCGTTGATCCGCGCCGCCGGGGAACAATGGAAGTTCGCCGCACTTTCGGACGGCAACTCCATGGGAATGTTTGCTTTTTCCTCCAGCGCGCGCATGTAGACACCTTCGCGGGCCGTGTACATCAGCCCGTCCAGGTAAACGATATCACCCAACCGAAGCTCTGCAATCGCATCGGGTGTCGGCGTGGTGGATAGACGTATCTCGCGCGGCTTCATTGGCCATCCTTCCGTGAAAGCGCTTGGAGCAAGCCGCTTCGAAGCGGCTTCGCCTGCGATTTCGAAATCGCGGCGGAAAGGCTTTTCGAAAAGCCTTCCCGCCTCATTCCGCCGCCTCGCGCATCGGTTCCCACTCGACCGTTTCGCGCCGCTGGTAGGGCGTGAACCAATCGGGATCGGTGCGGTGCTCGACCCGGCCATCGGGATAAATTCGCGCCACGGCCCGACGCGAGGACAGGCAGAAGGCATGCACCGACATGGGCATCCCCCCGGTGTGGCAGTAGCCCACCTCGATATTGCAATCGATCACCATGTTCTTGCCGACAAAGCCCATCGCGCCCATGCCGATGGAGTTGCCCAGTTCCTTGAACTCGTCCTCCATCGCGGCAATGCGCGGATCGGAATTGCGGCTGCCCACGGTGCGCAAGACCGAGGCGCGCTTGCCCAACGTCATGCAGATGTCTTTCGACCCACCAAGACCGATCCCGATGATCGCCGGCTGACAGGCCAGACCGCGTTTGCCGAAAGCCATGAGGCTGTCGAGGTAGAAGCGTTTGATCCCCTGGATGCCGTCGCTCGGGAAAAGCATCCGGTAATCCGTGCCGAAAAGTCCGCCCTTGTGGACGGTGATCAAGTCGATCCACTCCCCTTCCGGCTCGAACCCGTATTCGATCTCGGGCGCGCCGATACCCACGTTGTTGTTGTGATCGGTCCGCCAAAGCGGATGCACCCGGTTCGGGCGCAGCGGCACACTGTTGGTCGAGATGGCCGTCGCCCGTCGCAGCGCGGTTTCCAGCGCGCACATGCCGCCCTCGACCTTGGCGTCATTGCCCAGCTTGACGAACCAGCGCGGCACGCCGGTGTCACCGCACATCGCGCGGCGGTCTTCCTTCGCCGCCTCGTAATTGTCGAGCATCGCCTTGAGGACAAAGGACGACAGGTCGCCGTCCTCGGTTTCGGCCGCCTTTTTCAGACCGTCGAGGTAATCCTCGGGGATCTCGATGGCGGCTTTGTCCATCAGAGCTTCGGCGGTTTTCTGGATCAGATCGATCGGGATCATGCTGTGCCTCCGAATGTCTTTAGGAGCGTCATCCTCAGGCGTAACCCGAGGATCTCTGGCCATACAGATCCTCTGGTCGAGCCCGAGGATGACGAATACCAACCAGCCATCACTGCGCCGCCACCAATGTCTCCGGCTCCCCCTCAGGCAGCACGGTTTCGCCCGGGCGCACGATGGTGAACTGCACATCCTCGCGCCCCACCTCGACCGCGCCATCCACCTGCCGCGCGATGGTGAAATAACTGTCCTCCATCGCGCCCGCGTCGGGGAAATCTTCGCGGTAATGCGCCCCGCGCGAGTTCTCCCGCGCCAGTGCCGCCTTGGTGATGACCTCGGAAATATCGCAGAGCGACCGCAGGTTCAGCCAATCGTGCCAGGTGAGGTTGAACGCCAGATTGTCGGCGGCAACCCCCACATCGCCCAGCGCGTCCGAGATCTCAGCAATCCGCCCAAGTCCGCGCTTCAGCCCGGCTTCGGTGCGCATGACACCCACCTCGTCCCACATCGCCTCCTGTAACTGCTTGCGCAGCGGCAGCACCAGCTCGGGCTTGCGCGTCAGCGGATGACAGGCGCGCATCAACTCCGCTTCCATCACGCTCTCATCCGGATCGCGCAGCGCGTCCATGCCACGAATGTCGGCCCCCATCACGTCGCCCGCGATACCACCATAAACGGTGGAATTGGCCACGCCATTGCCGCCCAGCCGGTTCGACCCATGCGCGCCGCCTGCGTCCTCCCCAGCCACGTAGAGCCCTTCCATCGCCGTGCGCGTGTCCACATCGACCACCACACCACCCATGAAGTAATGCGCGGTAGGCACCACCTCGACCTTGCCCGCAGCCAGATCAAAGCCACTATCGGCACAGCGTTTGACCATACCTTTGAATTTCTCGCGTACGAAATCCGGCCCGAGATGGGACATGGAGATGAACACACCCTCTTGGTCCGGATTGTTGTTCTTGCGCATCTCGGCATAGATGCCCCGGCTGACCACATCACGGGTCGCGCGTTCGCCTTTGGCGTCATAGTCGAACATAAAGCGCTGGCCCGCGTGGTTCACCAACTGCCCACCTGCCCCGCGCAGACCTTCCTCCAACACCGTCCCGGTCATGCGCGTGTGATCACCCGCAAGCAAGCCGGTCGGATGGAACTGCACCATCTCCATATCGCGCAGCGGCAGACCCACGCGCAGCGCCATGGCAAGCCCGTCCATCGTCTTGTCACCAGACGGCGTATGGTACTTGTACATGGTCGGGCCACCACCCGTCGCCATCAGCACCGTCTTGGCGCGCACGAAGCGGAACCGCCCGGTGCGCATGTCGATCATCAGCACACCCGCCAGTGCCGATCCGTCCTTCGTCGGGATCAGACCAATCGCGCGGTGTTCCTGCAACTTCTCCACCGGGCGCGACAGAACCTGTTCCATCAGACGGTTGATGATCTCGATCCCCGTCAGGTCGCCTTTGTGAACGGTGCGGTCCGCGGTCTGACCGGCAAAGGCCTTTTGGTGCAGCGACCCATCGGGGTTTCGATCAAAGAAACAGCCGATCTCGTTCTCAAGCTCGCGAATACGCACCACCGCCTGTTCGCACAGACGCCACGCCATGTCCTGATTGGGCAGCCATTTGCCGCCCTCGATCGTGTCCATGAAATGCCGCTCGACGCTGTCGCCGCCGCCCAAAGCCACATTGTAGCCGCCCTGCACCATCCGCGTGCAGCCGCATTTGCCGATCAGACCCTTGACCGCGATGGTCACCTTGGTGCCCTCGGGCGCGCTCTGCATCGCGTGAAGTGCTGCAAACATGCCAGCGCCGCCCGTGCCCAGGATCAGGATGTCGGTGTCGTGCCGGTCGATGTCTTTTGTCGTGAACATGTCAGATCGCCTGCAAGAGGAAGGTTGTCGAAACAAGGAACGACCCGGCCACCGCCGCTGCCGCCCATGTCTTTTGCGGCGCGGACCACGGCAGCCATTCCAGCGCGATCAGGCGCAGCCCGCCAAAGAAATGCACCGCCAGAAGGAAGACCAGACCGAACTCGGCCAGCTTGACCAACGGCATCTCGGTCAGCGTCAGAAAGGCGTCCAGCTTGGCCGCATCGTTCAGCGCATAGGACAGCACCCAGAAATGCAGCGGCAGGAAAAGCGCAAGGCCCAGACCCGAGAGCCTGTGCAGCAGATAGGCCAGCCAGAGCGGATGAGCGCGCGCGATCTTCATGCCGTCACCGCCCAGACCGCCTGTGCGCCCAGCGCCAGAAGGCCCAGCCCGATCACCGCTGCGACCCCATCGCGCGCGCCCCCTCGCAAGCCCGCCCACTCGCCAAGGATGGTGCGCAACCCGATGGCGGCATGGATCGACACCGCCACCACGAACAGGCCGTAGAAGGCAAACCAGAAGGCCGATCCCTGCGTCCGGCCCAATATTTCCGCCGCCGACAGCCCGCCTTGGATGGCGTAGATCATCACGCCGATATGCACGATCACGAACGGGGCCATCACCAAGGCCGACAGACGTTGCGCCATGTAGAGGTGGAATTCGCTCATCCCTTGCGCCCTCCGAAAAACCGCTTGGCCGTTGCGCGCTTCAGCCCCGCAATGGCCGACAGCGGGTCCAGCTCGTTCGGACAATAGGCCGTACAGGACCCCATCGAATGGCAGGAATGGCATCCCCCCTTGCCCGAGACCGCATCAAGGATTGCGTCGCGGTCCGCATCCTTGGCGTCATTATAGAGAGTCCACGCCCGTTGCAGCGCGGCGGGACCAAGGTAATCGGGATTGCCCGCAACCGTATCGCAGGCCGAATAACAGACCGAGCAGTTGATGCACTCGATCCCGGCGTTCGCCTCTTGCCGGTCCATCGCCACCGGATCAATCGCTTCGATGGCATCATCCCGCGTCCGCGTCGGGTGGTGCATGCCTTCGGCAGATACCCATTTGTCAAAGAACGGGTCCATGTCGGCGGCGAGATCCTTGATCACCGGCAGATTACGCAGCGGGCCGACTTCGATGGCATTGCCATCCAGAACCTTGCTCACATGGGTGCGGCAGGTCCAGCGCGGCACGCCGTTGACCATCATTGCACAGCTTCCGCACATGCCGACCCGGCAGGCGAAGCGGTAGGTCAGGGTTGGATCGGCGTTCTGCTGAATCCACGACACCACATCCAGAACGGTCTGGTTGTCATAGGCCGGAACCTCGAATGTCTGGGGCCGCATGGGCGCGTCGGGGCCTCCGCGTTGCACCGTCACAGTCAAGTGGTCTCGCTCTGGCACCTGAGAGCCCGCCTTTCGTCATTCCCAATGATGACCTCTAGGATAACGGTCAGCTACGGTAACGAAAAGGCAAATAATTTAACCGTATTTGTAAGTGATGCTTTCAAGACGTAAGCGCACAATCTTTTACCATCTGGTAAAAATCTCTTTGCCTCACACAAAATCCACCGACTTGCTGAACGGCATCTCCCGCAACCGCGTGCCCGTCACCGCCCAGATCGCCCCCGCCAAGGCCGGTGCGGCAGGCGGCACAGGCGGTTCGCCGATGCCAAGCACGCGGTCGCCGTTTTCCAGCCCGCGCACAAAGATGTTGGGACATTGATGCAGGCGCATGCCGGGGTTCAGGTCGAAATTCGACTGTTCGGCGATGCCACCCGCATAGGTGATTTCGGAATTCATGGCGTGACCCAGCGCATAGATCACCCCACCCTGCACAAGGTTCTCGAAATTGACCGGATCGACAACCCGGCCCACTTCGGCAGCAACCCAAACATTGTCGATGCGAAGGCCCGCGTCCGTGTCGGTAACCTCGATCACCTGCGCACAATGCACGCCAAACGACTTGGTCAGCGCCACACCGCGTCCGGTCTTTGACCCATTCGCAAGCCCACCAATGCCGGACCAGTCCGACATCTCGGCCACCGCCTCCAGTGCCTGCCGCGCCAGCGGATCGCTGCAGAGGCGCAGACGTTCGTCCAAAGGGTCGGCGCCCGCAGCTTCGATCAACTCGTCGAGGGCAGCGTTGTAGAAAAACCCGTTGGAGGATGCGCCGACCGAGCGCCATGAACTGATCGGCGCAAGCTGCTGGGCGCGATAGCCCGTCACGCGCTGGTGCGGGATAGCAAAGGGCTGTTCCCACGCGCCCGCCACGATCTGGCTGTCCGGTCCGGGGGCGGGTTGGTTTTGGCGGCTGAGTTGCGAGGCCATGACCGAGGGCATGGCGATGCCCAGATCCAGCGCCTCGACCTGCCCGTTCGCCACCTTGCCCCGCATCCGCGCCATTGCGATCTGGCGTGGGAAGTCGTGGATCATGTCCTCTTCGCGCGAGAGGGTCAGCTTGACCGGCGTGCCTTTCATCTGCATCGCGATTTCGGTCGCCTGTTTGACCACCTCGTCTTCCAGCCGGTGCCCGAAACTGCCGCCCATCATCAGAACATGTACGGTCACATTGTTGGCCGGGATGCCGGTAATGCGGCTGACATTGGCCTGAATGAAGCGCGGGATTTGTGTGCCGGTCCAAACCTCGGCACGGTCGTCGTCGACGCGGACAATAGCGTTGACCGGCTCCAATGGCGCGTGGGCCAGATACGGCGCGCGGTACTCGGCGGTGAGGACCTCGCCATCGCTGAGTGCGGTGTCCACATCACCGTCGTTGCGTTTCTGACTGTCCTGCGCGTCAGGCGTGAACGCCGCCTCAAGTGCGGCCCAATGCTCGGCTTGCTCAAGCGGAAAGCTTGGGTCTTCCCAGGTGACGTTGATCGCCTGAGCGGCGCGGAACGCGCGCCATGTGTTGTCGGCGACAATCCCAAGCCCACCGGAGATCGGGACTACGGCTTTAACGCCTCGCATGGCCAGCGCTTCGGAGGCGTCATAGTCCGTCATCCCGCCACCCTGCGCGGGGTTCATCAGGACGGTGGCGTGGACCATGCCCTCGACCGAAGCGTCGATGCCGTAGTCTTGCGTCCCCGTGCTTTTCGCCAGCATGTCGATCCGCTGCATCGGTTTGCCGATATAGCGCCATTGCGATGGATCGCGGAGGGGAACGTCCTGCACCACCTTGGCCCCGGCCAGATCGGCGGCGAGGCTGATGTAGGGGATTTTTTGACCATCTGGTAAAATCACGTTGCCGGACGCGGTGGTGAGGTCCGCGACCGCCACACCTTCACGTTCCGCAACCACGGCCTTTATCGTCTCGCGCGCAGACGCGCCTGCCAGACGCAGTTTTTCGAACTGATCGGGCACGCTGGTCGAGCCGCCGGTGATCTGCAGACCCATGACCTTCATCACAGAGTTCACCGCCCCTTCGGCCATGTCCTGCATCATGCCAGCGGCAGGCACCAGGAATTCTGCGGCCTCGGCCGCAAGTGCGGTGTTCCAATAGGCAGGGCTGGGCGGGCCGGGATCGGCCTTGATCTGGTCGAGATCGACATCCAGTTCCTCGGCAATGAGCGCGGCCTGAACGTGGTAGACCCCCTGCCCCGAATCCGCGCGGGGGGTGATGAGGGTGATACCGTCAGGGGTGATCTTGACATAAGGCGTCAGCACCGCCTCGCCCACGGCAGCCGTCAGCGGGTTCTCATGCGGTTTGCGCACGGTGTAGACGCCAAAGGCCACACCACCGGCAACTGCGGCAGAGCCAATAAGAAACGTGCGGCGGGCGATGGTTTTGAGGCGTCCCATGATCAGCCCTCCTGCATCTGGCTTGCGGCGCGCTTCACAGCGGCGCGGATGCGGGGATAGGTTCCGCAGCGGCAAAGATTGCCGGACATGGCGTCGTCGATCTCTTGATCGGTGGGTTGCGGATTTTCGGCGAGAAGAGAGGCGGCCTGCATGATCTGTCCGGACTGGCAGTACCCGCATTGGGCCACCTGTTCGGTGAGCCATGCCGCCTGCACCGCGTGCAGCGCGTCGGGAGTGCCAAGACCTTCGATGGTGCGGATGTCCGCACCTTCTGCGTCGATGGCCCAAGTCTGGCAGGAGCGGACGGCAACGCCATCCAGATGCACCGTACAGGCTCCGCATTGCGCGATGCCGCAGCCGAATTTGGTGCCGGTCAGACCAAGCTCATCGCGCAGGACCCACAGGAGCGGCATGTCGTCTTCGACATCGACCTCGTGAAGCGTTCCATTGATCCTGAGTTGCATCGCGGCGTGCTCCCTCTGTCACTGGCTTTGACCTCAACATAGGACCGGTCTGGCCGTGTGGGAGGGGTGACCTTGGGGAAATTGCGGGGCGCTGCGCGACTTGAGATCGAAGCGGCGGGGCCGCTCCGACAGGTGGGGGGACGCTGTCCCCCCCCATACCCCCCTGAAGTATTTGAAAACCGAAGAAGGGACGCGAAGGTCTCTTAAGCGGCTTTGCGCGCCCGGTTGCGGCGGCGGCGGTTGCCGTTCGGCTTGGCCGCCGCACCGGCGGGGCGGCTTTGCCCACCTTTGCCACCACGCCCCTGACCACGGGTCTGCGGCTTGCGGGCGACCGGGTCTTTCGGAGCCGAACCGCTTGCCACAGGAACGTCGATTTTCATCAGCTTTTCGATCTGGCGCAGCAGATCCGCCTCATCCGGCGCGCAGAAGGCAATCGCCTCGCCTTCACGGCCTGCACGGGCGGTGCGGCCGATGCGGTGGACGTAGTTGTCGGGCACATCGGGCAGATCGTAGTTGATGACATAGGCCACACCGGGAATGTCGATGCCGCGCGCAGCCACATCCGTGGCGACCAGCACCTTGATCTCGCCATCGCGGAACGCCTTGATGGCGCGATCGCGTTGGCCCTGGCTTTTGTTGCCGTGGATGGATGCGGCATTGTAACCGTCGGCCACAAGACCCTTCATCAGCTTTTCCGCGCCGTGTTTGGTGCGGGAGAAGACGAGAGTGAGCGCATCGAGGTCGCGCGACAGGATTTCACGCAGCTTGGCGGGTTTGTCGGCCTTGGACAGGTGATGCACCGATTGGGTGACCTTGTCGGCAGCCTTGCCCGGAGGGGCGACCTGCACACGCTGTGGATTGGTGAGGTACGCCGCGCTCAGGTCTTCCATCTGTTTTGGCATGGTGGCCGAGAACAGCATGGTCTGACGCGGTGTGCCGAGCTTGGGCGCGATGCGGCGCAGGGCATGGATGAAGCCCATGTCGAGCATCTGGTCGGCCTCGTCCAGCACGAGGTGCTTGACGGTGCGCAGATCAACCGCCTTGCGGTCCATCAGGTCAATTAGACGACCCGGTGTGGCGACCAGAATGTCCGTGCCTTTGAGCAGGTGATGGATCTGCTTGTTGATGGACTGGCCACCGACCACGACATTCACCTTGAGGTGGGTTTTCTTGGTCAGGGTGCGCAGCGCTTCGGCGATCTGGTTCACCAGTTCGCGGGTCGGTGCGAGGATCAGCGATTTCGCGGTTTTCGCGGCAGGGCGTTCGGGCATGTCCATCAGGTGGCTGACCAGCGGGATGCCGAAGGCCATTGTCTTGCCGGTGCCGGTCTGGGCAAGGCCCAGAACATCGTTGCCCGCCATGGCAAGCGGAATCGCCTTGTCCTGGATCGGGGTGGGTGTGGTGAGGCCAGCGTCTTTGAGAGCGGCGAGGAGAATGGGCTTGAGGCCCAGAGTGTCAAAATCAGACAAAAGGTATCCTTTGCGACCGCATGCGGTTGCGCACACGGAGGGTATGGTGCCGCATCATCGCGGCAAACGAGGGCGTCGCAGGACCTTAAGACATCACGGGACCGTCCCGTACCGTCTGGTACTGCGTCAGGGACCCTGCGTGATGGGGAACTGAATTCTTGTATCGCCGGTGCGCCCAAGATGACGGGCGCGGCAAGCTCACGCGGCTGCGCGGCGATGAGGTGCACATGGGGCCTTAGCCCCGCGAAGTCAACCGATAAAGCGGTGCAGCACATAGGCTGCGGCAACAATGTGGATCAAAGTGATCACAACTGAGAGGCCGTGCAATAAGCCGAAGCGGCGTTTGTTGCCGACATCGGTGGCGGCATTGATCGCGGGCATCAGGATTTGGCGGGTTGGGATCGTCGTCAGCGCGATGGCGGCCATGATCGCGGCACCTAGCGGGTCGGTCATCGCGAGGAACACAGCTGACAGCCCTGCCCCGGCGATGACGAAGAGATAGAAATGTGGAAAGGCGCGGCGGATGGTGGGGCCTGCGGTTTCGGCTGGAAGGGCGGTGAAGAGGAAGGCCGCAAAGCCGAAGGAGTAGAGCACCATTCCGCCGAAAAGGAGTGCGGTCGAGAGCAAGGCAAGGGTTGTCATGTCAGGCTCCTGTCTGGTCGGTTCTGCGGGCGGTGCCCATGTAGATGATCATCGTTCCCGGAACGCGACCGAAGGTGAAATCGCCCTTGCAGTTGATCCCGCGCGGGCCGAGGCCGACCATTTGACCCACGGCAAACCCGGCGGTTTCCAATTCGGCGCGGAGTTCTGATGGCTTGATGAACATGTCGGGGTCATGGGTGCCCTTGGGCAGCAGTTTCAGCACATCCTCGGCCATGGTGATGGTCGCCAGCCGCGCGATGGGATTGCGGTTGATGGTGTCGAACAGGAACATGCCACCGGGGCGCAGGACGCGGCGCACTTCGGAGATGACCATGGGCAGGCTCTGTACATGTTCGAGAACGTCGACGCAGACCACCGCGTCAAAGCTTGCATCTGGATAGGGCAGCGCCTCACCCACTCCAACGTCGTAGCGGATCGTCTTGCCTTCGCTCTTGGCATGAGCGCTTGCAGCAGCGATGGCCTCTTTCGCGGGGTCGATTCCGGTGACGCGGGCGCCGCGGTCGTCAATGGCTTCGGCCATGAAGCCCCCGGCACAACCAAGGTCGAGCACGTCCTTGCCCTGCCAGTCGAACTTGCGGTCAAACCAGCTGAGCCGCCCCGGCACCATGTTCTTGAGCGTGCGGACCCAGCGGATGTCGTCGGACCACCAGCGGTCGGCCACATCATCGTAAATCTCAAGGTTGTTGCGCCGGGTTTGCGCCATCTTTCGGCTCCTTGGTCGTAAGTTTCGGCAGGACGTAGGGCACGTTGGCCCGATAGCGATGGAATGCGGCAGCATAGCGCTGTTCGAAACGTTTTTCCTTGAGGCGCGGAGCAAACAGACAGTAGGCGGTGTAGCTGATTGCGAGCGCCAGTTGATCTGGCGTCCAGACCGGCACCGCCCAGAGCGTCAGCGCAAAGGCCACATAGATCGGCTGTCGGATCAGGCGGAAAAGGCCTTGGGTCGGCATGTCTGGGAAGACCGGTTTGATCTTTCCCATAAGCGACATCCAGCCCAGCGCGCCCGATTGCACCTCGGCCCCGGCGTCAAAGCTGGCCTTGAGCAACAGGAGCCATGTGGCGGCGTATGCCGTGCAGATCAGGGCAAAGGCGGTGCCTTCGGCGCGATACCAGATGATGCCGCTGGGGGTCCAGAGCAGGAAAAGGGCGGCCAGTTGGATCGAGGCGATGATTGCGTAGGTGGTGGTGGCCAGCGTGCCACCATGCGGACCGGGGATCAGGCGGGACACGATCTTTGTGCCGCGTTTGGACAGCAGGAAAGAGTGGACCAGCGGGAATTGCAGGATCAGCGCCGCATTGGCGAGGATGGCCCACGGCCACGGAACGGTGCCAAAGCTTTCGCTCATACCGAAAAACATGGCGGCCATCATCGACAGAACGGCGATGGCGAAGATCACGTGGCAGAGTGCGCCCATGGTCACGGCAAGCGCAATGCGGCCCTTTCCCGGAGGCGGGATGAGTGCGGCGCGGATCAGGGTGATCAGCCGTTGGATGCGCGGATCGTTCAGGGTCATGCGGCGCGCAGGATATCGTCTGCAATGGCAGTCCCACTTTGCCATGCGTGTTCGATGTGGGGTCCAAGGCACCAGTCGCCACCTGCGTAGAGCGTTCCATCCGGAGATTTGACAAAGGCTTGGCCAAGCGGCTGGGTGACCAGAGCATAGCGCCAGCGGTGCGCGGTGTCATAGGCGACGTCGGTCGCGGCAAGACCGTGATGGGCCAGAAAGATGTCGAGCATCAGCGCGGCGATCTCGTCCTTGCTGAGTTCCAGATGGGCGACGCTCCATTCGGCACTGGCCTGCGCGACCCAGCAGTTCTGCGTTTTCCGACCCGGTTTGGTGCTGTCATGGGCGATCCACACAAGCGCGTCCGTCGGGTTGGTCTGAGTGGCTGGCGCGTCGATGCGTCGGTTCAGGGCGACCATCAATGTGAGACTTGGGGCGTAGGTCACATGGTCCAACGGTTCGGTCAGCGCGCGCCCCACCAACTTTATCGTTTGCGGAACAGGGGCGGTGCAAACGACCCGGTCGAACGTGCCAAGCGGTTGATCTGCGGTCAGGTCCCAGCCCGCAGCGCTGCGTGTCACCGATGTGATCTCGGTCGCCTGACGCAGGTCAAGGTCCGTAGCCAAAGATTTGGCAAGCGCCGTCATCCCGGGGGTGCCGACCGCGTGCGACACCCCATCGCCAGTGTTCCAATCCGCGACGTGGCCAGATGCCCTGGCTTCATCAAGCAACGCCTGAAACCCGGCGCTGTCGCAGGGGATCATCTGTGCGCCGTGGTCGAACTGAAATCCACCATCCGCGCGACGGGTCGCCATACGCCCACCAATGCCGCGCCCCTTGTCGAAGACCGTCGGCGCCATCCCGGCCCGTGCCAATCGGTTTGCGCAGGCCAAACCGGACATGCCCGACCCGATGATCGCAATCTTCATGCTGCCCCGCCCTGTGTTTTGGTGGTCTCTGTCATGGGGCGGTAGCTAAAACGAACAGCGCGCCCGTCGAGGGGCGCGCTGTCGCAGTGTTTGGTCTCTACGGATCAGATCGCGAAGGGATCGTCGACGATACCAACGAGCTGGATCAGGAAATCTCCGCCATCCGCCGCAAGCGCTGCATTGTAGATCGCGTTTGTCGCTTCGAACGCGGCGTTGATCGAGCTTTGGTCGCCCCGGATGAAAAGATCCATCACCGAATCCGCTTCGGTCACGTCGGAAAGTCCCCGGATCACGGCGAAATACGTGCCGATATCGGTCTTGTCCGAGAGGTAGGCCCGGTCGCCCAGTTGCAGGTCGATGAACTCCTGCGAGGCGCTGCTATCGGGATCGGCTTTGGCACCGCGCAGCACTTCGAGAATGAACTGATCGCGGGTCACACCCCCGCTGTCGAGTGCGCCCGCCCAGAAGTCGAGACCGTCCTGATCCGGCGTCCGACCCAGCACGTTGTTGTAGACCTGTGTTGCGAAATCCAGATTGCTCAGACTGTCAGGATAGGCAGCACGGGTTTCCGCCTGATCGAGGAACAAGGTCGCGATCGATTTAAGCGAGAACCCGTTGGCAAAGGCCGACCCCCAGAAGTTGAGGCCTTCGGCATCGGGAGCACGGTTGAAATAGGCGATGTAGAGTTCGACAAAGGTGGCGATCTCCTCTGCACTCAATGACGCGATACCGACCTGGGTTGCCAGATTGAAATCGGCCGCATCGCCGAAGGACAGGAATTCGATCTCGCTCAGCGCGTCGGTGCCTTCAGCGCCGGAGCGGTCGATCACTGTCACGCCGTCTCGTTCGATCTGGATCGTGAAGCGCGCCTGCGGGCCGGAATAAACCGCCGTGTCGCCTGTACCGTCACCGCCAAAGAGCGCATCATCATCCGCACCGCCGGTGAAACGGTCGTCCCCGCCGAAGCCGAACAGGATGTCCTGCCCAAGCCCGCCGTTGAAAATATTGGCAAGGTCATTGAGATAGAACCAGTCGCCTTCGTCCGATCCGTCCACATTGCCTTCAAGATTGACGACAAAGGTCGGGTCCGAATTGCGCGAGCCGAGGATCAGCTGGTTCAGTGCGCCAGCCACTCCCGGCAGGACGCCGGTGATCGCACCGACAACCGCCTGGAACTGCGCCAGAGCCAGCGACTCGAACGCACCAAGGTCGACATCGTCCGAAGTCGTCAGCGTTGCACCAAAGCCTTGCAGCGCCTCAAACGCAATCGCCGACGCGGTTTGTGCCGCAGCCTCGGCCTGTGCCAGTTGCACAGCGGTGATGCCGGCACCGAAAAGATCATTGATCAAAGAGGTTTGCGAGTTGAAATAGGTCAGGAACGCCTGGCTCGCCGCTTCGCCGACAAGCGTCCAAAGCTCGACCAGCGATCCGCCCGTAAAGGCATTGCCGGGCGCGAACCAGCTTCCCGTATCAGGGTCGATGGTGAAGGTGGGAGATGTGAAGAGGCCGTTGAAATCGGTCCAGAGCAGGTTTGCAAGACTGGCTTCTGCCTCGTCAAAAGCCAGACGAAAATCGTCTTCGAGCGTGCCTCCATTGCCGTCCAGACCCTGCACGTTGATCAAAAGCGTTTCGCGCGGCACACCGAACAACAGGGAACGGGCTTCGTCGAAGGCGGCCGTCAGCAGGCTGTAATCACCCGCCGCCCAAGCCTGAAGGAAGGACAGGGCCTCCGGTTCGATACCGGGCTGCGATGTGATGATGCTCAGCTGTGCCGCAATGATCGGCTGAAAATCCCGGAGCGTTGTTTCCGCCAGATCAAGCAGATCAAGATACTGCCCAACCGTCAGCGCCAGCAATTCGTCTTCTGTTGTCGGCGCCGCAAGCCCACCAAAACCGGCAATCGGACCCAAGGATGCCAGCGTTGCGGCAAGGCTTTCTTCAAATTCGTTTTCCATAAACTCTGCAATTTCCCCAAAGAGTTACGATGCGTCACACAATCCGTGTTTGCCTGAGCAAGTCAATCGAGTCGGGGTCGGAAGTCATGAATTCCTTGCCTCCAGTTCATCCGATCCGCTTGGTTGCCTACAAGCTTGGCGCTGGGAGGAGATGCCCCTTCCGAAAGTGCGCAACCACGTCGATTGACCGCGTAGCGTCGACAGCGAGCAGCGCGGTCAACCTGAAGCGGATCAAAATACGCCAGTTCGAACTTCGCCGAAGTCGATGGCCGTTCTTTGGTGGATGATAACGGAGGGGACGGGACGGAGATCCGACGTTCTCCATCCCTGAGAGAACGTACATTATTGCTTTAGCAAAAACTTTCTGACGGCTGGGTCTTGTGTCAACTCGATGGCACGACGGAGGCTTTCGGCACGGCCGACTGCATCACCTGCGAGTTCCGCGACCCGTGCCCGCGCCACCCACCAAGGTTGGTGCACCGCGACACGATCCCTGGGCAACGCCTCTAGCTCGGCCCATGCCTGAATCGGATCCCCCGCCTCCGCAATAACGACGGCGCGGCCGATCCTTGACCCCAGGCTGCCGGTCCGGTCGACGAGAAGATCGTAGAGTGTCCGGAGCGCGGCGAGGTTAAGCCGTCCCGTCACAGGGCGCTGGATATGGACCGACTGTATTGCGGCCTCGCACTGGAAGCGGCCGAAGCGCCCCGCCTGTGACGCGCGCGCTAGAAGGCCCTCGGCTTCGATGACCATGTCGCGGTTCCACAGACGCGCATCCTGCCGGTCGAGCGGCACGAAGTGGCCGTCCGCATCCCGCCGCGCCGGACGGCGTGCCGCGCAATAGAGCATCAGGGCGAGAAGGCCCATCGGCTCAGGCTCGCCCGGCATTTGCGCAACAATCAGTCGGGCAAGCCAGATCGCTTCGCCCGTCAGAGCATCCGGGTCGTCGGTCATGTCCAATGCGTCCCAGCCTGAGCCAAACGCGGCGTAGATCGCCTCGAGCACGGCGTCGAGCCTTGGGGCCATGTCCTCCGGTTCGGGAACGGCGAAGGCGATGCCCACGTCGCGGATGCGCGCCTTGGCACGAACGAGCCGCTGGGACATCGTGGCTGTCGGGAGTATGAAGGCGAGGGCGATCCGCGCGGCATCTATCCCGAGCACGGTCTGCAGGATTAAGGGTGCGCGCGTGGCCGCGTCGATGGCGGGATGCGCGCAAACAAACATCAGTCTTGGCCGGTCGTCTGATTCCAGTACCTTCGTAAGCCCATTGTTTTCGATTTCCTCGATTCGGAGGAGAATTTCCGGCTCGGCTCGTCGTCGTACCGTCGCGGCCCTGACGGCGTTCCTCATCCGATTGCGAGCGGCGGTGACAAGCCAGCCTTCTGGGTTTGCGGGCAAACCCTGTTCCGGCCAAACCCGAAGAGCCGCGACGAGAGCATCCGACAAAGCGTCCTCCGCGGCGGCGATGTCCCTGTCCTGCGCTGCAAGGATGGCGACGAGCTTGCCGTAACTTTCCCGGGCGGCGCGTTCGGCCGCCCGGGCTGCACCGGATGAGCCGTCCGCCCTGGTCACGCCGGCAGGGTCGGCATCGGCAGGATGGGACGCACCTCGACCGAAGCGGTCCGGGCCGAGGGCGCCTTCTCGGCCCAGTCGAGCGCTGTATCCAGATCGGGCACCTCGATCACGAAATAGCCACCAAGCTGCTCCTTCGTGTCCGCGTAGGGGCCGTCCTCGACCACGCGTTTGCCGTCCTTCAAGCGTAAGGTTGTCGCAGCGTGCGGCCCCTGGAGGCCATCGCCCTTCACGATGATCCCGGCCTGCGCCATGGCGCCGATGAAGGCTGTCCACCCGCCCCAGTATGTCTGCGCGTGCTCGGGGTCATTTCGCTGGGCGAAGTCTTCCTCGGTTTCGTTCAGAATGAGCATGAATTGCATGTCGGATTCTCCTCGGTGTTTGATAGCATCGTTCTTGAATTGGCGATCAGTCTTTCGCGGCGGGATGACGGCTCAGTGCGAAAAGCAACGCGGCAATCGCGACGACTGTGGTCAGAATGATGACCTGCGGCGCGCCGAGGGCCGCAAAGACGCCGTGAACCATGTCGCCGATCCACAGCGCGACATAGCCGATCAGCGAGGTCAGCAGCACCGACATCGCTGCGGATTTGCGCAGCAGCAGAAAGATGCTGCCTACCAGTCCTCCGGACACACCCACGGCAAAGGCGAGCGTCATCCAGAACGGATAGCCCGTCATTACGGCGGCCTGTTCCGGCGTCATGCCGGACGCGATCAGGCTCGCTTCGGTTGCGGTGACGGAACCCGCGAACTGGACGGCGCCGAAAAGGTTCCAAGCGACTCCGCCAAGCGCGGCGACTGTGAACCAGAGGGGCGTGAGATTGCGGGCGGGTTTGAGGAAAAGTGCGGTCATTGGCTGTCTCCTGTCAGGTCTGGAAGCCGCCGGAATGGCGTCTTCTGATCGGATGACACCTGAGGAAACGTGATTTCGACAAAAGCCCAAAAAAAATGAAGAGCGTTGGACCTGGGTTGTGAAATCTGGCGGAGGCTCAGTCCGCCTACTTAATCCACCAAGACATTGAAATATATTGACTTTTCTTGGTTACTAAATAATTATACCACACAAAATACCACTCATTGATACAAAAGCAAACAATTTCACGCTTAAGCTACCTGCTCCCCCCAAGAGCCTTCGTCATCTTGATCCGAGCCAGCCTGCTTCTTCATGGCGCTCTCGATCAAGTCAAGGAGCTTCTGCTGTCTGACAGACATGAACGTTTCGTACTTGTCTTCGCGAAGCAGTATTGGATCGATGAGATGTGACTCCAGGTACCTGTCTAGCTCCTTAGGATCAACATTTTCAGCGTCAGAAGAACCAGCTTCCAACTTCTCAAGATACTTTGACGGGGCGTCACCGCCAATTATGCGGTTTGTACGTGCTGACAATGGCGTCTTATTGATGATGGAGTCGAACTCTCGCCCTTTGCCGTTGGCCAAACACCATTTTTGCGGAAAAATGTGATGAATATCCACCGCTTCATCAAAGAAACTTGTGTGTTCAAATTTTTGACCAGACCGAAAGTCCTTTGCCCCGCTCTTCATAAGAAGCGCGTTTACGCCTTTATATGCAGCCGAGAGGCGCATTCTCATGGAAAGCAGTCGGTCTCGATGAAAATTGGCTTCCAAGACTGTCTTGGGCATTGGGCCGCCTTCAAACCATGCTGGAACTTCCATAAAATCTGATCCTATGCGCGTATCAACAGCCGAGCCGTACAGTTCCCCAAAGACGCCGCACCAATACCATTGCGCTAGTTTTTCTCGAACCGCCGCGCTCTCCCAACTCTGGCCAATATCAGCAAGTATCGCGGCTAGAGGTATGACCTGCGTTTGATACGGCAGGTCACGGACATAGAAGATACTGAACATATGCAAGAGCTTCGCAGCCCTCTCAAAACCGAGCAAAGCTTTCTCCCGATAAGTAAGGTATGCGGAGAGCGGCAAATTCAACAAGGCCGCGCGCTTTCCTGTAACCTGTGGAAGATCTTTACCCTGCTTGCCTTCGCCAACTGCCGCCAGTCGCAAATCACGCGTGTGGAACAAGGAGATAACCTGAAGGAAATCGGTGTTGTCCACCTTGCTAAGCACGCCTTCCTTCTTTTCCCCAATGGAGTTGAACGCTGCAATTTGGGCAGCGTAACCGACTTTGCTTTTCCCATCTCCATACCAGTCATCGCGCAACTTGTGACCCTCGGCGGCATACATGGCTGTAACCAACTCAAAAGCATCGAGAGCTTTACCACCGGTGTTGACCTTTTCGAAAACGGTACAAACAGCCTCTTTGCTTGTCGACTTTCCTAAAGAAATAACGGGTACATCATACCCCCTAAAGACACTTATAAACTGCTGCTCAAAAGGAACGATCACGTCACTCCAAAGTTCACCAAACGTGCCATTCTCATTTAGAAATGTGATTAAATCCCGCTGCCAGTTGTTCCAATTGAATGTCTCACATATCGGAAAGATAAGGTTCTCGAACTCATCAGTTTGGGTTTGAAGATTCAGGCCGGATGGCCATCGATCACTCGACTTGAGCTTCTTGTCTTCCGGCACTGAAAAAATGGCGTCTACTTTGTCAATAGATGGATCAATTGCTGCTCGAATGTCGATGTAAAACCATCTTTTAATCTTCTTATGCTTGATTGTCGTCGTCTCAACAACTTCACCACGCATGGCAACCTGATATATTGACGTCAACCGTTGCTGCCCATCGAGCAAAAGCTCTTCTGGCGGGTATTGAGTTTTCTCATCCACGCCTTGGATGGGTCGAGGGTGAAAATTCACGTCACCACCCGTCTTCAATGTCATGATTGCGCCAATGGGAAAGGCGCGGGAGATGGACGCGAGAAGATCAATTATACGGTCTTCGTCCCAAACCCATGACCGCTGAAAATCGGGGAGCTGTATCTTCCCGTTCTTTGCTTCCTTAAGCAAGTCTTCCAATGAGCGCGGGTTCGTGGTGAATGTCGTTAGTTCCATTTTAGCCTCGGATTACTTCTGTCATCTGACTTCCAAAATTAGCAAACGAGCTGGATGTCCCGCGTTTCCCCACAAAAATCGAAAATTCCTATTTAGGGTGAGGGGGGGGGCCGTAAGGATCAACTGTGTCATATACTAGTTCAGTACCCACATGATACTGATGGCCTTCGCGCGTATTGAAACCACTGGTTGCAGGTCTCATGGCGCGATACGTGTTGTCAAAATAATGACGATGGTCGGTGAACAAGACAAACACACCTACATCGGCATGTTCTTCCAGATAGATTTCTAAATTTGCTAGATCAGCATAGACGTCATAGCGATTGTTCGGCTCTCGGTGATTGGCGTAATGAAAACACTTCAACTCAACTGCGCACCGCGTACCATCATCAGGCAATTGAAAAAAAATGTCGATGTTTGCGGTGGCGCGGTTCTTTTTGGGAAAGTTGCCAGCAGCACGCCTGATCTTCTTCTCCAGTGTAATGTCCAAGTCGTGGCCACGTTGAAAAACAGCATCTAGATGCAGTTGAAACGCCAAATGATGCTGGATTGTCGCCTCGTTGAAGTCCGAGAAATTGCCTGCATTCACTTGCTCTGTAACTCGCGCAACCGCTCTACGCACCAATGCGACACACTGATCAACCGACATCAATCAATATCCAACTCAGGCAACCCATTCACGATCTTCATCGTCTCCAAGCTTACCGTGATCACCCGCTGGAACAACTCCAGCGGATAGGCAGGGTTGCCGACTGTTTCGTTTGCGTAGTCGTTGGCGTCGTTGACGATGCCGCTGGCTTTGTCTTTCTTCACGCATTGGCGCTCCATCACCCAATCCAGCGCGGGTTTGCCGTTGACGACGTAGTCATAAGCCTCAAGCGGGATGCCTGTCATGGTGATGCGCGGGTTGTAGTGGACGACGGTTTTGTCTTTCACCTTGCCCTTGCCGCCCCACTTCATCTTTTCGACGCGGTAGAAGGCTTTAGGGTCTTCGATATGGGCCAAGCGCAGGTCGCCTTCCGCGATCACCACGGGGTATGGATCAACGGTTTCGTAGTTCACATGCAGATCGCCCAGCGCCCTGCCCGCCTTGGAAAATGCCCAGAAATCGGCGGCGGTTTTGACGGCGGGGATGCGGGGAAGTTCTTTGGACAGGTTGTTCTTGAATCGCTCACGATAGTCGGGAGAATGCAGAAGGCCGTAGATGTAATAGAACAAGTCTTCCTTATTGATCTGCTCGCCCGGATAGGCGTCTTTGAAGTGCTTTAGTCCCGCATCGCTGATCCCGTCGCGTTCGGTGTAGCCGGTTTCGCCCGTAGCAAAGAGGCCGTCCTCGGCGCTGGCGGGTTCGTAAAGCTTGAGAGGAAAACACATTCCCGAATCAATCGTATGATAGTTGGGTAGTGCGTCCATAATTAAGGCGGAAAATCCGGCCCGCGCGCCAACGCCAGACACCTGTAACACCAAATTCTTAACGACTTTCGTCGGAAAAAGTTGAGGCAGTTTATATATATACTCATTCAACTGTGGAGAGAAATAGGTCATTTGCTTTTGAAAGGGGCGATAGAGAGTACAATAGATCGTTTCGACATCAACGCTTATGGGCTTTCTCTTCGCAAATCGACCTTTGAGGCTGCGACTTAGACTGATTTCTTTTGGGTCCGCGCCTAAGTCTGCCCCAAACTCTAGCTTTCGATTATAATAGCTTGCTGTTCGCCTTATATTTTGTTCGAGGTTGACCTTACTAGCGTTGACACACCAAGCGTCTCGGCTTGAGGTCATACCCATAGTCGCAGTAGCAAAAATCGAAGCTTCTTTTCTCAATTTGTCAAAAGTCACAATGAAGTTCTCAAAACTAGTGTCTACTTGATCGAGCCAATCATTGCGCTCATCTGGTATAATAATTTTCCAGCCACCCTTCTCAGAAATTCCTTCTATTGACTTAAGGGTCCGAAGCGCATCCAATTTTTCAATAGTTGTTAGGTCAAGACCAACATCATGAAAGTGTATTCTTCCTCGCGCCGTTTTCGAAGCGCATTTAACCATGATCGCAATTGAAATTCCTGTCATACTCCCCGAACCAAAAATGTTCTGACCTTCTTTAGCTACCCCCTTCGAGAGCATGTTCTTTCGAATGTCACCGCGCAGATGAAATATATAAAGATCGCTAAACTCCTCAGCCAAGCACTTTCGCATCCCATCCGCAAACGACCGCTCAATCCACGCGCTTCCAGAAACAAAAGCCACAACGCCAGAGTCTTCAATTCGTTCACTGGCCCACCTAAATGCCCTAATGTAGCTATCGTAAAGGTTTTGCAGATTGGATGAGTGCGAGTGGGCTGCATAAGTACCTGCGATTGCTGCATCCAAGTTCTTATACTCAATATTTGCGGCGTTGTCGTTGGCACTCCGCTGGCCAGAGGAATACGGTGGGTTACCAACAATCACCCGAATATCGCGCTCTTTTTGGGCCGTTCGCCGCTCTGAGTTATCCGGCAATAGGTCCGCGATCATGTCCTTGTCTTGCTCGTACAGTTGAAACGTATCCGTCAGCACGATCCCATCGAAGGGTGCATAAGGCATGTCTTCGCCGCTCTTACCCTGTGCAATCGCGTGTTCCTTGGCCATGTCGTGATAGACCGCCTCGATATTGATCGCGGCGATGTAGTAGGCCAGCAAGACAATCTCGTTCGCGTGGATTTCGTGTTTGTATTTATGCTCCAACTCTTCGGGTTTGATCAGCCCCGATTGCAGCAGGCGCGTGACGAACGTTCCCGTTCCGGTAAATGGGTCAAGGATATGAACGCCCTTACTGCCCAGCGTTTGCCCGAACTCTGATTTCAGCACGTCGTTGACGGAATGGATGATGAAATCCACCACCTCGACGGGGGTATACACGATCCCCAGCTTTTGCGTCATCGCGGGGAAGGCAGAGCGGAAGAACTGGTCATAGAGGCGCACCACAAGCGCCTGTCGCCCCGTTGCGGTGGTGATGCCCTCTGACTGCCTGCGAACGCTGTCATAGAATCCCTGAAGCGTCTCAGCCTCTTTTCCGATGTTGTGATGGTGGAGCTGATCCAGCACAGTTTCCATCGCCTTGGACACGGGGTTGTTCTTGGTGAACTTGTTGTCCCGGAACAGCGTGTCGAAGACGGGTTTGGTGATCAGGTGTTGAGCCAGCATTTCGATGGCGTCTGATTCTGAGATTTCCGGGTTCAGATCGTCCCGGATTTCATCCAAGAACGCCAAGAAGGCATCACGTTCGTGACCTTCTTTGGCGGTGATGGTTCTGATCCGCGTAATGTGGGTTTCCGCGATCTTGGCGATGTCCTTGGCCCATTTGTCCCAATACTCGCGGGTTCCGCATTTCTCGACGATCTTGGCGCGGATGGCTTTAGTCAGTTCATCGAACACAAATGCGCCTTGGGTATTTTCCGGCCCTTCGATGACAAGTTCATCATCGCCGCGATCCCCAGCCTGCCCGCCAACGTCGCTTCGTGCCGTGGCTTTCGTTTTGTTGAGGTCGATGTCTTCGACTACGGCAGTGGTCGCCATCAGTTCTTGCGATACGCCAATGATTTGCAGCTTGTCAGAGACATCTTCACCTTCGATGCCAATCCGGTTGATGGTGCCATCAAACCGCTCGTCATGGGCGCGTAGCGCGTTCAGGATTTGCCAGACGACCTTATAGCGTTCGTTGTCATTCAGCGCGTCTTCTGGTGCCACGCCAGCAGGCACCGCGACGGGCAAAATGACGTACCCCATGTCCTTGCCTTCGGCACGGCGCATCACGCGGCCCACGGACTGAACAACGTCAATCTGGCTGTTACGCGGGTGCATGAAAATGATGCCATCCAACGCAGGCACATCTACCCCCTCAGACAAGCATCGCGCATTGGTCAGAACGCGGCAGGTGTCATCATCCGTTTCGGCCTTGAGCCAATCCAGACAGTCTTCGCGTTGCTTGGCATTGAAGGTGCCGTCCACATGGCGGGTTTGAACGTCGAGTGCTGGCCCGCTGGTATCCCCGATTTCATCATTGTTGCGGTATTCCTCAACGACTGCAGCAAACTCTTCGGTGATCATTTTGGAGACTGCGATGTTTTTGCAGAACGCCAGCGCCCGCTTCATCGGCTTGGGGTTTTCCGCGATTTCGCCAATCAGCTCGTGTTTGGTCAGCGCCTTGTAACAGCCAATGATCTTGGTCGCGTCGTCCAGTTTCATTTCGCTGGATTCGGCCAGACGGTTTTGAACGCCCGCGCTGATTAGACCTTCATCAACAGCCAGCACGATGACCTTGTAGTCGGACAGCAGGTTATTCTCGACCGCCCATGCAAAGCCACGATGATACAGGACTTTGCCGAACATCGCCTCATCGTCCATTGACGCCAGCGCCACATCATTTTGCTGGGCCTTCGACTTTGCGTTTTCCCCAAAGATTTTGGGGGTCGCAGTCATGTAGAGGCGTTTCTTGCCTGCGACGTGTTCGTCTGAATGGATACGGACAAAGTTGCTTTCATCGTCTCCGATGGTCGCACCTGTGGTGCGGTGCGCCTCGTCGCAAATGATCCAGTCGAAATCCGGCAAGCCGTGGGTTTTCTGGGCGGCGGTCAGTACTTGGATGGATTGGTAGGTCGAGAAGACCACGATCATCTTTTCGCGGTCACTGTCCTCAACTTGTTGCGCGATCTTGGCGGCATCAGTCGTCGCAGGGAATGCAAGATCGTGAACCGTGAACTGGATCACGTCGCCATCGCTCTGACGTTTGCCAACTTTCACATCTGAGCAGACAGAGAAGGCCAAGAAATCGTCAGCGCAGTCGTTTTTCCATTCCCGGACCGTTTGGGACATCAACGCAAGCGAAGGCACCATGTAAAGGATCAACTTGCCTTTGCCGCCAAGCTCTTCCGCGATCTTGAGGCCAGTGAAGGTCTTGCCCGTACCACACGCCATGATCAGCTTGCCGCGATCAGCGTCATGCAAGCCCGCGCGAACCGCCTCCAGCGCCTCTTTCTGGTGATCACGAAGCGTTTTCGGTTCGGCAAGCCTGACCGTTTTATCTCTGAGGTATGCCGACCAATCTATGCGGCTCTTCTCAAGGTCAGCCAGCGAAATGCGGTGCCAGTCCTTTTCCGAACGGTCAAGAATTGCCGTGAGATTTGGGCTGAAGTCACGCAATGTCGTGTCGACGATAATCAGGCTAATAAATTCTCTCGTCGAGGCGGCTGCTACGAACGAGTTCATCTGTGCTTTGCTGATGCTGCTGTCAGCGGCGTAGAACTTGCACTGGATTGCGCAAAAACCAGAACCGTCAGAATGTCGCGCAACCAAGTCGATCCCGGTATCATTCGCAGGAAGACCCCGTTCGACCGCCCAGTCCTTGAAAAGCCAAACTTTGTCATATGACTGGCTCTGCAAGGTATCCTCTTGGAGGAAAACCTTCACAAGCCTTTCGAAATACTCGCCTTTTTCAAACTCAGACAATGAGCGAAGGCGCATTTCTTCAAGCGCGGCAGTCAATGATCCCTGCATAGAACCCCTCAGGTTTTTCCTAGAGACGTTCCATTCTGCGCGGCTTTAGTCAACTTGTGATTGCTCAACGATCGACTTATTCGGACCGCGCCATGTTAAGGATCAATTCCATCTGGCGTTCCGTTTCGACGGGCTGCCCGCATATCAAGTTTCTTTCGGACCACCCAATCCCAAGATGATCTCGCGCTGGGCATCAGCAGATACGGGCATATAGCTTGACACAGTGGTCAGCGGGTTAGTGTGCCCCATGTTCTGCGACCATGCCTTGAACGTCTCGCGCGTTGAACACAGCTTGTCGCCATGCAGAGCCAGCATGTGTCGGAAGCTATGGGGCGTGTAGCGGGGCAGTTGAACAGCGGCAAAGGCTTCCTTGACGATCTCGTTCAATGGCCCGGTGCTAGCGAAGGGATGCCGCGAGAGGCCTGCCACCTCAAAACCGTTAGGGCCGCGTATGATTTCAGTCTTGGGGAAAAGTGCGTCTTCGGGGGCGAACATCAGGTCTTGGGTCAAATGAAAAATATAGTCAGCCAAGGCAGCGATGTATTGATCACCCATCGGGAAGAATGTGGTGTTCATTGTCTTAGCCGCCTTGGTGTTCACTTCGCGGGCATCTTGAAAGACGTGCCGCCGCTCCAGATCGACGTGCTTGAGGCGCAGAGACGCCACCGCGCCGATCCGCGCGCCCGTTAACATCAGAAGGGCTAAAAGGGCTCGGTCGCGCTTCTGAAGACTTGTCGCATCAGGCATTGCTTCGAATGCTCTTTCGACCTGTGCCACGCTGGGCACCGCGCGCCGTGCGGAGGCTTGGGCCGCGCGGGCATCCTTGCGCGCCTGTTTGAAGTAGACCCAATCATTCCGGCCAATTGCAGCCTTGTATCCTTTCTGGCCAGCAGTCCATCGGAAGAACTCGCGCACCGCTCGAAGCGTTGATGCTATCGTTGCTTTGGATAGCGGCTTGCCCGTGCGGCTGTTGCGGGCGGTGTCCAGCCAGTCCTTAAATGCCATAGCCTGATCCTTGTTGAAGCGCAGGAACGGCTTGCAATTGGTGCACATCTCGAACTGCCGGATCGCGGCCATCACCTTGTCGATGGTCTTGTGATCCAAACCTTCAGCGTGTCGAAGGTATTCCTGATATTCGAGTTTCAGACGTTCGTTTTTTGGGTCGATCTTTTTCATGCCAGTATCCTTTGTGTTGGCGGTTGGAATTGAAATGCTTGGACGTTGCAAAAAGGCGGGTGTCTTCGGCAGGTCCGAAGTGTGCGTTTGAGTGCAGATTGCTGGGTCAAACTAGGCGTGTGACCCAGCCTTGGGCGGCACGGCTGTCAGGTCGATGAAATCACCGGCCTCGTTTGCGCTGCAGAACTGCCCAACCTTGCCACCACAAGCGTCACAAATGCCGCTTATCCGTCCCGTCAGAGCAGTGGTGGCCTTGTAGGTCAAAGTTCCATCGCGAGGATTGCGCGGTACTTTGCATGTCATGCAATAAAACTGTCCCTTCTCGGTCGGGGCCTTGTTGGCGGCTGCCCGTTTTTGCATGAACTCGATAAGGTCAGCGCCTCTGACAAGATACGGGCGTTGATCCGTTATCAGGCGCAGACCATCCTTGGGCCACTTGCGGAAGGTTGCCTCTGACACACCAATGATGCGTGCTGCATTTTTGATCGCATAGACCCGATCTTTGCAGAGGCCCCGTGTCGGGAAACGCCGCGCCATCACTCAGCCCCTTGCGCAGGGTCTACGCGGTTGGCTTCGGCCCAAGCATTAAGATCAGCGCCGCGATAGATGATTTTGCGGCCCAGCTTGTAGAAGGCAGGGCCCATGCCTTTATGACGCCATTGGGCCAACTTGTCTCGATCACCAATCAGCTGAAGTTCAGGATCGCCAAGAACGTAGTTCCGGTTTTGCTCAAATAGGTTTGCCATTTTTTAGTCTCCATTGGTTTTCTTCGGAGACATTCAGGCATGATTGATTCTGTTCGTAAAAAGCGAGATCACGTCGGCCAAAAGGTCTTAAGTGTCGTCACCTTCAAGCAGCGTTCCAAGCAGTGAGCCCATCTGGGGCGGGTTGTCATCTATTGGAAAACCCAAATTTGCCAGAGCGTTCTGATGTGGCATAAAATCTTCTTCGGTTAGATGCTCAATCGCCCAATCAGCCGGGGATCGGGTACCACTTTGGATACCAAGCACTTCGAATATTTGCTCCAATGCCTTCGTAAAGCTTGTCGAAGACGCGCCAGAAACAGGCGAACTTCCAGAGGTTGGTCGTTGACCTGTCTCTCTTGCATAGAGCTTCGCCAGACGGTTTGCGATTGCCCGCGCATAGTAGTCGGGAGCACGGTGAGGCACATTCCAGAACTTATCACGCTGCTCATCTAACTCCTTTAAACGAGCACGCAACACCTTCTGAAAATCTACAAAAAGCCAAAGGGTTACAACAAAACCGCCGGTGTCGGCAACGTTTCGACGGATCAAATCAGTTGTGGTCTCAATCGTTGCTTGGGACGTGGCAAGACGCAGTTTTCGATCAATCTCTCGCTGCAACTGATCTAGAGTCTTCTTTTTTTCAGGATCTTTGTCGTCGATCATCGTGAACAAAATACTATTAACATGCGCAAGGCTGTTTTTTACGATTTCGTACTCACGCGTGAAGTCCGCTTTCGAGTCATGCTGGTTGGGCTTCGTGACATCAAAAGGCAAGCCCGTACCAAAGAAGCCGTTTCGCGGACTTCCCCTACCGAATGGCCGCAAGAGTTCGTCAATGATCCGGTGCAGCTTCTCCGCTAAATCCGAGTCACCATCACTGTTCAAATAGTTCCGCATAAAGGTACTATCGCTTAGACCTTTTTACACGGCAAGAACTGTTCTCGGTTTGTTTCAATTGATGTGAGTTTGTTAAAAGGTGTCGATGGGTCGACCTTTTTGCCTAACTTTTTTCGGAAATCCGGAGACTAATCACTTCGCCAACGCCACCAGACACGAACTGGCTCCACCTTTCCATCAACACACGACGCTTTTCCAGAAGATCAGACCGTGCATAAGCCCGCTCTACGTCTGACCCGACCGAATGCGCCAAGCTTTTTTCGGCAACCTCTCGGGGCACGTTGGCTACTTCGGACGCCCAATCTCGGAAGGTTGAGCGGAACCCATGCACTGTGACGCCTTCGACTTGCATCCGGCGCAACAACATCAGCATCGACATGTTGGACAAAGGCTTATGCCGCTTCTGCCCTTCAAACACATACTCCGACCGCAGCGCCTTCAACGGTTCAATGATCGCCAGCATTTCATCTGTCAGTGGAACTCGGTGATCCTCACCTGTTTTCATCCGCTCGGCCGGACAGGTCCAAAGCCGCTCTTCAAAGTCGATCTCTTCCCAACGCAATCCCAGAACCTCGCCCGTTCTTGATCCTGTCAGGCAGGTGAACATCAGCGCCTTTGCCGCCATCGCGTTACGTGATTTCAGGTCAGCATAGAACGCAGGAACTTCCTTCCATTGCATGGCCTTGTGATGCTTCGGCTTGGTTTTGACTTTGGGAAGCACACCGGCCTCCTTGATCGCAGTGACCGGGTTTTCGCCGGATCGAAAGCCTTTGGATCGCGCCACATCCAAAACCGTCTTGATCCTTTGCGCCAAACGTTTCGCGGTTTCGTGCTTTTCCGTCCAGATTGGCGCAAGGCACATCATGACTTCCGGCTGACCAACGCTGTCGATCGGCATCTTACCAATCTTGGGGAAAGCGTAGTCCCGCAAGGTGTTGATCCATTGCTGACCATGCTTGGCGTTTTTCCATGTCGGCATTCGGTCAATGTGCACCTGCTGCGCCACTTCTTCGAATATTGGGATTTCCTGCCTCGCATTAAAACGGGGGTTCAGCCCCTGCTTGGCCATACGTCGGTATTCCAAAGCCCGTTCGCGCGCTTGGTTGATCGTCACAACGTCCGCGCCACCCAAACCAAAGTCCGTGCGCAACGGCGCGCCCTTCTTGTTCTTCTGACCCTTGACTACCACCCGCACGATCCAACGCCGCGCACCGGACGGGTCAACAACCAAGTAAAGCCCGTTGCCATCGCCGTGACGCCCAGCGCCCAGATTCTCCACCAACTTCTTGGTCAGCTTCCCAGATAGGGCCATTCCAGAAATACCACATTCCATACCACTCAAGGAGCGAATATAGGCCCCATCGAAAGAAACTCAAGACAAACCAAGGCAAACGTCAAGCTCATACAAACAAAAGAAAAAGGCCGCCACAGGCGACCCAACGAAACTATTTCAAAATGCTTGGTGGCGGAGGCTCAGGGATTCGAACCCTGGGGACGCTCTCACGCCCAACGGTTTTCAAGACCGCCGCATTCGACCACTCTGCCAAACCTCCGGTGGCAGGTCACATAGCCTCTGAAATCCGATTCTGAAAGCGGCAGCGGGGAAAATCTGCGCATCGATGCCGTCAGACTTTTCTTGACGCACCGAAGACTGTAAGCTTTGCGCAAAACAACGAGCGGCGCGGGGCGATCAGCCCTGACATGCGCCCGAATGGGCATAGCAGAAGGCGAGCAGGCAATGGACTTCAGGATCACCAACTCTCCGCTATGGCGCAGCGCGCGGACAACCGCGATGTGCAGCGCGGCGCTGATTGCGCTGGCCGGATGCGAGGGGGCAAACCTTCCCGCATTTCTGCAGGGCGGCTCTAATGCAGCGGCGCAAGACGCATCACCTGCGGCTGGCACCCGGTCCACGCGGCTGGTTGAGCGCGATGTCGAAGCGCCAGAGGTGTTCCAGGTCAGCGAAAACGGCCTCTGGGACGGTCGCCCCTCGTTGGGGGGCGTCTGGGCGGCACACCCGGATGTGTCCGAGCCCGAACGGGTGATCATCCGCAACGAGACCAACGGCAACTTCGTGATCGGTGCGCTGTTCCGCAAGGAGCGTGAAACGCCCGGACCGCGACTGCAGATCTCCTCCGATGCCGCCGCGGCCCTCGGGGTTCTGGCTGGCGCGCCCACGCAACTGAACGTTGTTGCCCTGCGCCGCGAGGAAGTCCCGGACGACGCCGCGTCAGCGCCGCTGCAGGATGCGCCCATCGGCGATGGCAGCTTTGACGCGCCGACCGATGTCGCGGAGTCTACGCTTGATCCGATTGCGGAATCCGCAGCTGCAGCCCTCGATACCGCACCTGCCCCGGCGGCCGCGCCCGCCGCCACGTCCACATTGGACAAGCCCTTCATCCAGATCGGCATCTTCAGCATCGAACAGAACGCCAACAACACCGCAACCGCGATGCGACAGGCGGGCATGGTGCCCACGGTTCTGGAACAGACCTCCAGCGGCAAGACCTTCTGGCGCGTTCTGGTCGGACCGGCACAGACCCGCGCAGAGCGCAGCACCTTGCTTGCCAAGATCAAGGATACAGGCTTTACCGACGCCTATGCCGTCACCAACTGACCCGACCCCGCAGGTATGACAGGAGAGCTGCCATGATCCGCAAATACCGCAGTCTTGTTTCCGCCGGGCTTGCCGCGCTGCTGCTGTCCACAACTTCTGCAGCGGCGTTCGACACGCGGGCCACTGCCGCGTTCGTGCTGGATGAGAAGACCGGCACGGTGCTTCTGGCAAAAAATGCAGACGAGGCTCTGCCGCCTGCGTCCATGTCCAAGCTGATGACACTCTACATCGCGTTCGAAGCGGTGCGAGACGGTCGTTTGCGCATGGACGAGGAACTGCCGGTGTCGGCCCATGCCAATTCCTTTGGCGGCTCGACACTGTTCCTGCGTCAGGGTGAACGCGTTTCGGTCGAAGACCTGATCCGAGGTATCATCGTGCTCTCGGGCAATGACGCTTGTGTGGTGTTGGCCGAAGCCCTGTCTCCCGACGGATCCGAGGCCGGGTTCGCCCGCATGATGACGCAACGCGCGCAGCAATTGGGCATGACCAATTCCGTGTTCAAGAATTCCAGCGGCTGGCCGGCTGCGGGGCATGTGATGTCGATGCGCGACCTGACCCTGCTGGCCCGCCATATCATCGAAGACTTCCCTGAATTCTACCCGATGTTTGCGGAAAAAGAGTTTCTGTTCGACGAGGCCGAGTCCTCCAACCGGTTCAACCGCAACCCGCTTCTGGCACTGGGGATCGGTGCGGACGGGCTCAAAACCGGGCATACGCAGGAAGCGGGCTACGGGCTTGTCGGATCGGCCAAGCAGGGCGACCGCCGGGTGATCTTTACCATCACCGGGTTGGACACGGCTGAGGCCCGCGCACAGGAATCGGAATCCATCGTCAACTGGGCCTTCCGCCAATTCGCGGAAAAGACCGTCACCCGCGCGGGTGCCGTGATCGCTGAAGCCGATGTCTGGATGGGGGCGAGCGAGACCGTTGGCCTTATGGCCAAGGAAGACGTGACGCTGCTCTTGCCGAACACCCCCGGCCAGGGCGTGACTGCCGAGGTGGTCTACACCGGACCGATCGAAGCACCGATCGTCGAAGGGCGGCAGCTGGCCGAGCTGATCATCAGCCCCGAGGGCCTGCCCGAACACCGCATCCCACTTTTCGCAGCCAGCGCGGTGCCGGCGAGCGGCTTCGTCGCGCGGATGATGAGCGTGTCGCAGGTTCTGTTGGGCCGCATGCAGACCCCCGCCGAGGATACGATGTGAGCCGATCCGGGCTGTTCGTCAGCTTCGAAGGGATTGATGGCTCGGGAAAATCCACGCAATCGCGGATGCTGGCGGACCGGCTCCGCGCGGAAGGGGTGGATGTGATCCACACCCGCGAACCGGGTGGCAGCCCGGGGGCCGAGGAAATCCGCGCGCTGGTGTTGCAGGGCGATCCCGATCGCTGGTCTGCCGAGACTGAGATCCTGCTTTTCACCGCCGCCCGCCGCGACCATCTGGAACGCACGATCCAGCCCGCGCTTAAGGCAGGCAAAGTCGTGATCTGCGACCGCTTTGCCGACAGCACCCGCATGTATCAGGGCCTATCGCGCGGCAATCTACGGGCCAAGGTGGATGCTCTGCACGATCTGATGATCGGGGTGGAACCTGACCTGACCCTGCTGATCGACATGGACCCGGAAACCGGCCTCAGCCGCGCCAAGGCGCGCAACACCGTCGAAGAACGGTTCGAGGATTTCGGCGCGTCCCTGCAAGAGGCGATGCGCGCTGGGTTTCTCGCCTTGGCCAAGGAATATGCCGGCCGCTTCCGCGTGATCGACGGCGCGCGGGACGCAGACAGCGTTGCAGAGGATGTCTGGGCTGCGGTAAGCCCGCATCTGACATGAGTGACGCGACACAGCCAGAACCAGACCGCATCGACGGCGCTCCGCATCCGCGCGAGACGCTCAAGCTTTACGGTCAGGACGCGGCGCAGGCGGATTTCCTGCAAGCTTTCAGTTCCGACAGGCTGCACCACGGCTGGCTGATCACCGGGCCGCGTGGCGTGGGCAAAGCCACATTGGCATGGCAGATCGCGCGGTTCCTGCTGGCCACACCCATCACTCAGGAGGATGGCCTCTTCGGTGCGCCACCGCCCCCGACCGATTTGCATATCGATCCAGAGCATCCCGTGTCCCGCCGCATGAAGGCGGGATCAGAGCCGGGCCTCTTTGCTTTGCGTCGGCCCTATGACGACAAGGCCAAACGCCTGAAGGCCCAGATCACCGTCGACGAGGTGCGCCGCCTCAAGGGATTTTTCGCGCTGTCCTCTGCCGATGGCGGGCGGCGCGTGGTGATCGTCGACGCCGCCGACGACATGAACGTCAGCGCCGCCAATGCGATCCTCAAACTGCTGGAAGAACCACCAGACCGCACAACGCTGCTCTTGGTCAGCCACCAGCCCTCACGCCTGTTGCCCACCATCCGGTCGCGCTGCCGCGAATTGCGGCTGGCCCCACTCGATGCCGCCGACATGGCGCAGGCGCTTGCAGCAACCGAGATCGACCAGACCGTATCCGACCCCGCAGCACTGGCCGCGCTTTCTGGCGGCTCTGTGGGCGAAGCGGTGCGCCTGATGCAGCAGGACGGGCTCAAACTCTATGCAGACCTCGTCAAACTGCTCTCTACCCTGCCCGACCTCAGCCGCCAGCACGCCATCGCCTTGGCCGAAAGCGCGGCAGGCCGTGGTAAGGAAGAGCGGCTTGATCTGCTCTTGGGTCTGTTCGACCGCGCCCTGACCCGGCTTGCCCGTACGGGTGCCACGGGTCAGCCCCCAGACCCCGAAGCGGCACCGCAAGAGGCGCAGACCTTCCAACGCCTCTGCCCCTCACCCACAGCCGCCCGGCACTGGGCGCAACTGGCACAGGATCAGGGCGAACGCCTGCGCCACGGTCGGGCGGTGAATGTGGAGGCCGGGTCGCTTCTGCTCTCCAGCTTCCTTGCCCTTCAGGAGGGCTGCCCCAGGTCGTAAGCCACGTCTTGACGCTCCTGCCTGCATCCCTGATACCAGCCTCATGTCTATACCGCAGATCACCGACAGCCATTGCCATCTGGACTTCCCGGATTTCAACGAAGAACGCCCCGAGGTGATCGCCCGGGCGCTGGACGCCGGTGTGCGCCGCATGGTCACGATCTGCACCCGACTGCGCCTTGAGCCGCAGGTGCGCGCCATCGCCGAGGAATTTGACCCGGTGTTTTACGCCGCAGGCACCCACCCGATGAGTGCTGCGGATGAACCCCTGACGACGGTCGATGAACTGGTCAAACTGGCGCAGCATCCGAAATTCGTCGGCATCGGGGAAACCGGGCTCGATTACCATTACACCGCCGAAAGTGCTGGGATTCAGAAAACCTCTCTGAAGGTGCATATCGAGGCCGCGCAGGAAACTGGCCTGCCGCTGATCATCCACGCCCGCGCAGCCGATGACGACATGGCGCAAATCCTCACAGATGGGTTCAAGACCAAGCCCTATACCTGTGTGATGCATTGCTTTTCCTCGTCAGCAGAGCTTGCACGCGCCGCATTGGACCTTGGCTTCTACCTGTCCATGTCCGGCATCGCCGCCTTCCCCAAAAGTCAGGAGTTGCGGGACATCTTCGCCGTCGCCCCGGTGGACCGCGTTCTGGTTGAAACCGACAGCCCCTACCTTGCGCCGCCACCCCATCGCGGCAGACGCAATGAACCGGCGTACACAGCCCATACCGCCCGCGTCGGCGCCGAGATCTACGAAATGGACTACGCAGAGTTCGCCGCCCAGACCGAGGCCAATTTCGAGCGCCTGTTCTGGAAAGCCGCGCAATACGAGGCCGCCGCATAATGGGCGAAATGCGTTTCACCATCCTTGGCTGCGGGTCGTCTGGCGGTGTACCGCGCCTTGGCGGACAATGGGGTGCCTGTGATCCCGACAACCCCAAGAACACCCGCCGCCGCTGCTCCATGCTGGTCGAGCGCGTCACCGACGCGGGCATCACACGTGTTCTGATCGACACCAGTCCCGATATGCGCGCGCAATTGCTAAGTGCCGGGATCGGAGAGTTGGACGCAGTCGTCTACACCCACAGCCATGCTGACCATGTTCATGGGCTGGATGACCTGCGCATGATCGTTTTCAACATGCGGAAGCGGCTGCAGGTCTGGGCCGATGGCGACACGCAGAATGATCTCTTCTCGCGGTTCGGCTATGCCTTTGTGCAACCGGCGGACAGCCCCTACCCGCCGATCCTGGACATGAACACGATTAATGGCCCGGTTCATATCGACGGCGCGGGGGGCACCGTCACCCTGACCCCGTTCAAGGTCAACCACGGCAGCATCGACGCGCTGGGGTTCCGCATTGGCGATCTGGCGTACCTGCCGGATGTCGCCAAGATCCCCGAGGATGTCTGGAACGACCATCTGCAAAACCTCGATGTCTGGATCCTCGATGCCCTGCGCCGCGATCCGCACCCGACCCATGCGCATCTGGCGCAATCGCTCGAATGGATGGAGCGCGCCAAACCGCGCCAAGGCGTTCTGACCAATATGCATATTGATCTCGACTACGCGACAGTCGACGCTGAAACCCCCGACCACATCACACCGGCCTATGACGGCATGGTGATCACGCAGCCGCTGGCGTGACGCCGACCGTACAATACGGCGGGCGAACCGTACGGACACGCGACTGATGCAGGCGCTTCTCGACATCATCCTGCCGGTCTTTCTGGTTGTCGGCTTCGGCTATCTTGTGGCTTGGCGCGGGCTGCTGTCGGCGGCCTCCATCGACGGGCTGATGTCCTTTACCCAGAACGTCGCCATCCCCTGCCTTCTCTTCCGCGCCATCTGGACACTCGACCTTGGTGACAGCTTCTCGCTGCCCCTGTTGATCAGCTTCTATTCCGGATCGCTCACCTGCTTTTTCGCGGGCCTTTTCGGCGCGCGCTACCTCTTCAACCGCGACTGGGAAGACGCCGTGGCCATCGGCTTCACCTGCCTCTTCGCCAATTCGGTCCTTCTGGGCCTAGCGATCACCGAACGCGCCTTCGGGCCGGATGCGCTCGCTGCCAATTACGCGATTATCGCGCTGCATTCGCCCCTCTGCTACGGACTGGGCATCACGACGATGGAGTTCGTCCGCGCCCGCGCCGCAGGCCAGCCAAACCGCGAACTGCCGGTGCTTGTGGCCAAGGCGATGTTCCGAAACGCGCTGGTGATCGGCATCGCGCTCGGTGCGGTGTTCAATGTCCTGAACGTGTCCCTGCCCGCACCTTTCACCGATGCGCTGGACATGATGGTGCGCACCGCCCTGCCAGCGGCTTTGTTCGCCATGGGGGGTGTGCTGTTCCGCTACCGGCCAGAAGGCGACATGCGGATCATTCTGTTCATATGTTCGATCAGCCTTCTGCTGCATCCGTCGATCACATGGACCCTCGGCACCGCCTTCGATCTCGACGACAGCGCGTTCCGCAGCGCCGTGCTGACCGCCGCGATGGCGCCGGGTGTGAACTGCTATGTGTTTGCCAACATCTATGGTCGCGCGCGTCGGGTCGTGGCCTCTTCGGTGCTGATGGCAAGCGCATTGTCCGTCATCACAGCATGGTTCTGGCTAGGCACGCTGCCTTAGGATTTTCCCTACATTTGGCGGCGTTACAAAGCCGTACCGCGACACCCTGTGGCGCGACTTCGGAACTTTGCGCCGCAAATCCGCGTTGATCTGGTGAACCGCTGCCACACGGATACCAGACCATGACCCGACTGATTGCTGCACTGATGACACTGATGCCCCTGAGCCTTTCGGCCGAAACGCTGCCCGAGGTCATCAGCGCCTATGTGACCGACTTCGACATTGCGAAACTCGACGCCGAGGACCAGACCGAAATTCGCGCCATTCACGACCGCACAGACCTGTCGCATGGCATGAAGGTGTTGATGGTCCACGAAGAGCTTTTGGACGCAGGTGCCTTGGAACACGCAAACGTACATGGCATGGTGCCTGAGCCGTTCCAACTGTCGCAGGCGGATTGATCCCTGATTTAGCCGAACGAGAACGCGCCACTCCTGGCGCGTTTTTTTACGTCCGCGGATGTTTGACTCGCTCCAATTGATATCGTACTCATTTTGTATCCGAAGGGATACAAAATGTCCGACCCCAATAAATCCTCCTTCTCCAGCGGCGAGGCAGCCTATGCCAGCCTGATCGACGCCCTGCGCAGCGGTGACTTTGCGCCCGGTGACCGGTTGCGAGAGGAAGATGTGGCCCAACGGCTTAACCTCTCCCGCACCCCTGTGCGCGAGGCGATCAGGCGGCTGGAAAACAACGGCATTGTCGAACACCGCCCCCGCATCGGCGCGGTGATCCGCAAGCTTTCGCAGACCGAGGTGGTCGAGCTTTACGAGATGCGCATCGTGCTCGAACGGACCGCCGCCCGTATGGCGGCACAGCATGGGTCCGAGGCTGAGTTCGACGCGCTGGACGACATGAACGCCCGGATCCTCGATGCACAGGACACGCCAACTTTGGGCGCGGCGATCAATCAGGACTTTCACGAGGCGCTTTACCGCGCCGCCCGCAACCGGTTTCTGCTGGCCTCGGCCGAGGCGATCAACAACGCGCTGATCCTGCTTGGCCCGACGACGTACTTAGACCCCGACCGCATCCGCATCGTCGTGTCGCAGCATGGCGACGTAACCACCGCGCTGCGCCAGCGAGATGGAGACCGCGCCGCCGACGCTGCGGAGGCACATCTGCAAACTTCGCTGCGCTACCGACTCAAAGGCATGTCCGCATGATAGTCGTCCTGCGCACCTTTGCGATCGCAGGTGTGGGTGTGGCCCTGTTCAAGCTGTTACATCTGCCGCTGCCGTGGCTGATGGGACCGATCTTTGCCTGCCTTGCCGCAGCCCTTGCCGGTGTGCCCATGCGCGGGGTCAAACCGCTCAACGACACGATGCGCACCATTCTGGGCGTCGCCGTTGGCGCAACGCTGACCCCCGCCGTGCTGGCAACCTTCCCGGCGATGTGGCCCACGTTGCTGCTGGTCCCCGTGATGGTCGCGGTGATCGGGGTGACCGGCGTGCCCTATTTCCAGCGCTTCTGCGGCTACGATTTCGCCACCGCCTATTACGCGACCATGCCGGGTGGCTTGCAGGATATGATTGTCTTCGGCGAAGAAGCCGGTGCCAATGTCCGCGCGCTCAGCCTGATCCACGCGACACGGGTGATGGTGATCGTGGTCGCCCTGCCCTTCCTGCTGATCGGCATCTGGGAGGCGGACCTGTCGAACCCGCCCGGTGCGCCCGCGACTAGTATCCCGCCACTGGAGCTGCTGCTGATGGCCGTCTGCGCGATCACCGGCTGGCGACTGGCGAAACGGGTGGGCCTTTTCGGCGCGTCAATCCTTGGGCCCTTAATCGTCACCGCCGCGCTGACGCTCGCAGGCGGGCTGCACAACCGCCCCCCTGCCGAAGCGATCTGGGCCGCGCAGTTCTTCATCGGCATGACCATCGGCACCAAATACGCCGGGATCACGATGGCCGAGATTCGCAAGGACCTCGCCGCCGGTCTGGGCTTTTGCGGCATCCTGATCGTGCTGACGCTGATCTTTGTGGAGGCGATCTACGGACTCGACTTGGCCCCCGGCAGGGAGGCATTGCTGGCCTTCGCCCCCGGAGGTCAGGCGGAACTGACTGTACTTGCGCTGATCGTGGGGGCAGACGTCGCCTTTGTCGTGGCGCACCATGTATTGCGGATTTTCGTCGTCATCATGGGCGCGCCCTTGGCAGCGCGAGTGTTCCGAAAACGGCTTGCAAAGTAGCACCACCAAGACAAGCGCTTGCTGATGAGACAAACTAGCGAAAATAGTGTATTCTGAATTTCACATTGATCAGGAAACATTTGATGGACGGACGCCATGTCCCTGACTTTTCAGCAAAAAGGCAATTCCAGCCTGAAAAAGAACCCGTGCGGCCTTGAGAGAGTTCGCATCCCACAAATACTCGAAACCAGATACGGCAAGATCTACGATGGAGGCCTCGCAATGCGGGGAACCGATCCATACAAGGACCCGTGGGTCGGCTTGCTAAGGGGGCAACTCTGGACCTGGGACGGCAAGAACATCGAAATTATGCTGAACGGCCAACCACCCTATGGCAAAGATGGCGCGAAGATTCAGCTACATCATCGAGCAAACCAACCGAACGGTCCGCTTGATGAGCTTCTGAAGACAGAGCACAACACACAACACGGCTTGTTCCATGACGACGATGAAAGCCTCATCGACCGAGCGATTTTCTCAGGCAGCACACGAGCGCAATATGATGCGGAAATCTGGTCGAAACAACGTGGGCGTTACTGGGTGACGCGCGCTATCTGCCATCTGGAGCAAAAGAAATTCTGCTAGGCTTTCCTTGGCCAATCGACCGGCTAATCTGGCGTAGTTCTGAAAAATGGTGCGGTCGAGAAAACTCGAACTTCCACGGGAGTTACCCCACAGCGACCTCAACGCTGCGCGTCTACCAATTCCGCCACGACCGCACTGTCTTGACTTGGTAGGCGGCTCATTAGCGAAGGTCGCAATCGGGGGCAAGGGCAAATTTTGACAAACTCTCATGCCCAGCCCCATCGCGCCCTGTGCTGCCGAATGACGCGCAGCGCAACCAGTCCGAGAAGGACCGCGATCACCAGCCAACCCAGCTGTGATGGCGCCCCGAACAGCATCCGATTCATCGTGCGGCCCGGCAGAAAAGTGAAGGCACCGGCGATGATGAGACCGTTCGAATAGAGGCTGCGCAGGATCGCCTCGTGCCGCTCGATGTCGCGGGCGATGGCGGCCTTGATCCCGGTCCAAAGCGACCAGAGCGTCAGAATCGCGAACCCGTGCAACGGGCCGATGCCGATGGGTGTGAAATGCGACGGGATCAGGAACGCCCCGACGGCCAACACCGTCATCGCTGTCACCCAGACATAGCCAACCACCTTGTGTGTCCGGTCCCGCCTGCGTCGATAAAGGGCGACTGGCCCAAGGATGAGAGCCAGCACAGCGGCAATGATATGTACCTGAATGGGCATCGGGGCAGTCAGAAAAGGCAAAAGCGTCATGGCGTCCTCTTGTCGTCAGGGTGTCGATGAGGCACCAAAACGACGCGGCACCGCATGCCGCCAGAAAGGATACGCCAATGACGGCCCAGCTTCGTGAGTGACCCGCGCCCGCATCCCGCGCTTCGTGAATGGCGGGCGCATTTGCTGCATCCGCTGACCCTGACAGCGTTGGCGGCGGTGAGCGTGGTGCTGTGGCTGATCGGGCCGTTCGGGACGTTGTCTTCGCTGTCGCTGCTGCCGCGTGCGGTGTATTGGACTGTGCTGACAGTTCTCGGCTACGTCATCGGCTATCTCATCGCCTACGCGGTCTTGCGGCCTTCGCTCTCTGGCAGGGCGCATCTGGCCCGCATTCTCTTGGCGGGATGCCTGACCGGGTTCGCGATGACTGCGCTTGTCAGTGCGCTGAACTGGCCGGTCTTTGGCGTTGTGCCCTTTGGCCCCGGCAGTCTGACGCTCGCGGGCACGACGCTGGTGATCTCGGTGATCGTGATGGCCGTTATCGACCTCTTCTCGCGGCACCTGTCCCCCGCGCCCGCAGATGCTCCAGAGACGGTGCCGTTGCTCGACCGCCTTCCCTTCGACAAACGCGGGGCTTTGGTCGCGATCTCGGTCGAGGATCATTATGTCCGCGTGCGTACCACCAAGGGAGAAGAGATGATCCTGATGCGCCTTGCAGATGCGATCCGCGAAGTGGGTGCCACACCCGGCGCTCAGGTGCACCGTTCGCATTGGGCGGCCTTCGATCAGGTCGCCGCAGTCACCCGCGATGGCGACCGGGCGGTGTTGCAAATGACCATTGGGGGTGACATCCCGGTCAGCCGACGCCATATCCCGACGATCAAGGAGGCGGGGCTGTTGCCCCGGTAATGCATCCCGACGCAGTGCCGGGATGCAAATAAGTTCATGACCCTAGACTTATTCCAGAACCAGCAAGGGCAAGGCCGCCTGCTGAGGCTGCGTGACCGGTGCTGCCGCTGCGCTGGGCTGACCGGACATCATCATCGCTGCCTTCTGGACAAGGGTCATACGCTCTGGCTGACCCGGTGCGAACACCGAAACGCCATTTGCACCAAAGGAACTGAGAGCCGCATCGTACCATGACGCCGCAATCTCGCTACGCTTCGACGCGCCGATCCCCTGGCTCAGATGGTGTCCCGTCAATTCAGCATACCCTGCTTCGCCGAGCGCGGTGAGCAGCAGCGCCGATCCCATCGCAACGTCCATATCATCGACCCGGTAGCCGACCGACAGACAGACGCGCGCTGTGCCTGCAAGCTGTTGGGGCGACATGCCACTCGACAGAATGAAGGACGAGACGCCTTGCAAAACCTCTTCGCGTGATTTCAGCGAAACGGCCAGAACATGGTCTTTGAGCACCGGCCCGAAACCCTTGCACTGCGCGGTGATCTGCTCGGGCGTTGCACCTTGCACCTTGGCCATCAGGTCTTCACCCTGTGCCATCGCATAAGTGCGTGTGAGGCACATCTGTTCAGCCAGTGCGAAATCCGGATCGCTGAGCGTTGCTTCGGTGACGAAGCCGCCATTGGAACTGGTGAGCAAGCTGACCTTGTTGCAGAAAGACGCGAGAGATTGCTGCGCCGGGGCTTGCCCGCCCACCATGAACGAAGGCAATTGCGCTGCGGGCGCGGCCGCGGCGGCTGGCACCTGACCACTCACCACGGCTTGTGCGCTGGGCACAGGCAAAGCAGGCATAGCTGCTGCAGGTGCACCGGCCAGCTGGGTTTGAGGCAGAGTTGGTTGTGCAGCTTGCGGTGCAAGATTCGCAGCCGCCATTTGCGGTGCATTGTCGGTCTTTGTGCATGTTCCGCGCACACAGGAGAACATCGCCGGGGTCACATTGAACGCCTGGAAGTCATTGCGCTCATACCCCTCAGGGGTCGATGCGAAGACCCGAACCGTACAGGCTTGCGCGTTACACCAGAAGGCCGAGCCGGTCACCGACGTGTCGATGATATAATCCGTCTGCCCATCGCCGTTGATATCCGCGAGCTGGATAAAGCCATGGCGCTGAACCAGTTGTTCCGCTGACGGGTCCGAGCTTTTGGCCACTTCATTGACCGCCGCGGCAACGATCGAAGGCAAGCCGTAATGCCCGCCGATCGCAGCAGTGGCGCTGTTGCCCGAGCCGTTCATTTGTTCATCGCGATAGATGATCAGCAGGCCGCGCACGCCCTGCGGGTTGCTTGCAATCAGTTGTGCCGTGTTTGGTCCGCCAGCTTGAGCACGGTAATAAGAGGAAATCAGGAAATCCTGCTCGAAAGACGTGAGTTGGCCCGTCGGAGAATACCCCAAATGCGCCTGATACGAGGAAATCGCGGCGCGGGAATTGCGGCCCATTACACCGTCCGGCGTGCCTGCATTAAACCCGAAATAATTGAGTGCGACCTGCGCCTGACGATTCAACTCGCGCTGCGCGCTGCTGATGCTCGGTTTCGCGGCGGCTGTGTATGTGCGCTTGGGCGCAGAACTGCGCTGTTTGTTGCTGTTGCTGATTGCACCGCCAATCACCCCACCGATAATACCACCGATCAAAGCATCGTTGGCCATTGCGGGAATAGGCGCCGCCATAAGGCTGACCGCCAATACGGTATTAAGAGAAATCCGACGGAACATTGCGAAGCCTTTCAAAACATGTTCATTGCAGAGGAAATCGGCGAAAAATTGCCACCATTCTGGATCGAATGAACCGCGAGTCAAGAAAACAATGGCGACACCACAGGTCGAATGGCGCATCACCGACGGGTTGACGGATTATGACGAGGCCGTGGCTTTTATGGAGGCGCGGGCGGCGGCGATTGCGGAAGGCACTGCCGAGGAATTGGTTTGGCTGGTGGAACATCCACCGCTTTACACCGCTGGAACCAGCGCCAAGGTTGAAGACCTGAAAGACCCCGACCGCTTTCCCGTCTTCCAGACCAAACGGGGTGGTCAGTATACCTATCACGGCCCCGGTCAGCGGGTGGTCTATGTCATGCTCGATGTGGGCAAGCGCGGGCGGGATGTACGGTGTTTCGTACAGGATCTTGAACGCTGGGTGATTGCGACCTTGGGCGAGTTTGGCCTGACCGGCCATATCCGCGACGGGCGTGTGGGGGTCTGGATCGAGAGGCCTGAGAAGAAAAGTTTACCTGATGGTAAAATCGCCGAGGACAAAATCGCGGCAATCGGAATTCGCCTGCGCAAATGGGTGAGCTTTCACGGAATCTCGATCAATGTCGAACCCGACCTCTCGCATTTCGACGGCATCGTGCCCTGTGGGATCACGCAATATGGGGTGACATCGCTGGTCGATCTGGGGCTGCCGGTGACGATGGACGATGTGGATGTCGCGCTGCGGCAGAGCTTTGACGGCGTTTTCGGCGATGCAGCAAAACTGACACAAACCTGTCACGGAACTGATACGCGAATCCGGTGAATTGCCCGCGACCGGCGCGGCGCAGGACGCCGCCGACCGGCTTTCGTCAATCAACATCGGACATGGATCATGACACCCAAAGACATTCACGACCTTTCTGCAGACGAATGGGACGAGCTGAATTTCCCACGCCCCGAAGGCAATGATTTCGACAAGGTGGTCGAGCGCGCGATCTCGCGTCGTGGCTTCCTTGGCGGTGTTCTGGCATTCGGTTCTGGTGCCGCTGTCATGGGCGCAGGCATGCTCAAAGGCACCACGGCGATGGCGCAGCCTGCGTCGCGCTTCCCGTTCACACCGATCGCGGCCCAGACCGACGGCACGATCCACGTGCCCGAAGGCTACAGTTGGAAGACCGTCGTCCGCTGGGGCGATGCGCTTTTCTCGGATGCTGAAGGCGCGTTTGACCCCGCCAACGGCGTGGCGCTCGAGCATGCAGACCGCGTGATGGGCGAAAACACCGACGGCATGGAATTGTTCAATGTCGACGGCCGCGAGATTTTCGTCGTCAACAGCGAATACGTGAACCCCAAGGTCAACCTGCCGCACACCGAAGACGGCATGCCAAAATCGCTGGACGATGTGCGCATCCTGCAAAGCTTTCAGGGCGTGACCGTCATGGAACTGGCACAGGGCGATGATGGCTGGTCGGTCGTGATCGACAGCCCCTACAACCGCCGCATCCACCACAACACGCCGATGACATTCTCTGGTCCTGCGGCCGGTCACGACCTGCTCAAGACCGAAGCCGATCCGACCGGCATGGCGTCGCTGGGCACGTTCAACAATTGCGGGTCCGGCCGGACACCGTGGGGCACGTACCTGACCTGCGAAGAAAACTTCAACGGCTATTTCGGTGCTGTGTCCGAAGTGTCCGCGAACTCGATGGTGATGGACGGGTTCCGGCGCTACGGCGTATCCACCAAGGTGGATGCGGGCCGCTACAACTACCACGGTTTCGATGCGCGCTTTGACATAGCAACCAACCCGAACGAGCCACATCGCGCGGGCTATATCGTGGAAATCGACCCGGCGAATCCGAACTCGACCCCGATCAAGCACACCGCTCTGGGCCGGTTCAAGCATGAGAACGCCGCCTATGGCATCGCTGCAGATGGCCGCGTTGTGGTCTACATGGGTGACGACGAGCGTGGCGAGTTCATGTATCGCTGGGTCAGCAATGACGTCTATGTGCCGGGCGAAGATACCTCGACCCTGTTGGTGGACGGCACGCTGTCTGTCGCCGTTTTTGGGGACGACATGAGCGGCCGCTGGGTTCCGCTGACACCGGCGACAACCGGTATGGACCAGGCGATGATCTCGATCTTCACCCGCATGGCGGCCTCCAAGGTCGGCGCGACCACGATGGACCGTCCCGAATGGATCGCCGTTCACCCGAACGCATCCGAAGCCTATTGCTGCCTGACCAACAACTCGCGCCGCGGTGTGTTGAACGACGATGGCACCGTGCGCACCAATGCCGGTGGCGACCCGATGACGGTCAACGCTGTCAACCCGCGAGACACGAACCGTTACGGTCAGATCGTGCGTTGGCGCCCCGAGGGCGGTGACCACGGCGCGGACGGGTTCTCGTGGGATCTCTACGTGATGGCGGGCAACCCGACGGTTGCAGAAGGCGCGCAAGCGGGTTCGGCAAACATCAACGCAGGCAACCTCTTCAACTCGCCCGACGGCATGGTCATCGATAACACCGGTCTGATCTGGATCCAGACCGACGGCGACGACAGCAACGAGGGCGATTTTGCCGGCATGGGCAACAACCAGATGCTGGCGGGCGACCCTGTGACAGGCCGCATTGAACGCTTCCTGACCGGCCCGAACGGCTGTGAAGTCACCGGCCTGTGCTGGTCGACAGATCGCCGGACGATGTTCATCGGTATCCAGCACCCGGGCGACAACGGCGGCAACTGGCCGGATGGCGAAGGCAGCCTGCCGCGGTCTGCAGTCGTTGCCGTCACCCGCGACGATGGTGGCCTGATCGGCTAAACCGTTTTCACGCGCACATGACACCCCGGACGCGAAGTTGCGTCCGGGGCTTTTCATTTTGAGAAACAACACATTGATATCAGCGGCTTGGCCCATTGCGGTCAGCGCGCGGTTGCGCCAACGCTCCGACCAAAGTGCGACAATAAAGTTTGATCTGCGTCAAATACGTCCGTTGCCGCCGCCGGTCTCACATTCTAAAACGGCGATGGAACAAATGGCGCTCGGAGAATCCCTGCGCCTTTTTATTGGGAACCAGCAGGAGGCAGATATGGCAGACGCCGCCATTCACGGCCACGAACATGAAGACCAGCGCGGCTTTTTCACCCGCTGGTTCATGTCCACGAACCACAAGGACATCGGGATTCTCTACCTGATCGTCGCAGGTCTCGCGGGCTTCATTTCGGTGGCCTTTACCGTTTACATGCGCATGGAGCTTATGAACCCCGGTGTTCAGTACATGTGTATGGAAGGCGCCCGCCTGACCGCAGCAGCGGTTGGCGAATGTACCCCGAACGGCCATCTTTGGAACGTTTTGATCACCGGTCACGGCATCCTGATGATGTTCTTCGTGGTGATCCCGGCGCTTTTCGGCGGGTTTGGCAACTATTTCATGCCGTTGCAGATTGGCGCGCCGGACATGGCGTTCCCACGTCTGAACAACCTGTCCTTCTGGCTCTTCGTGGCCGGTACGACGCTGGCGATCTGCTCGGTCTTCGCACCGGGCGGCAACGGCCAGCTTGGCTCGGGTGTGGGTTGGGTTCTCTACCCGCCGCTGTCGACCACTGAAGGCGGTATGTCCATGGACCTCGCAATCTTCGCGGTCCACGTGTCGGGTGCGTCGTCCATCCTTGGTGCGATCAACGTGATCACCACCTTCCTGAACATGCGCGCACCGGGCATGACGCTCTTCAAAGTGCCGTTGTTTGCTTGGTCGATCTTTGTCACAGCCTGGCTCATCCTTCTTGCGCTGCCGGTTCTGGCAGGCGCGATCACCATGCTGCTCACCGACCGTAACTTCGGCACGACCTTCTTTGATCCCGCAGGCGGTGGTGACCCGATTCTCTACCAGCACATTCTGTGGTTCTTTGGCCACCCGGAAGTGTACATCGTGATCCTGCCGGCATTCGGCATCATCAGCCACGTCATTGCCACCTTCAGCCGCAAGCCGGTCTTCGGTTACCTGCCGATGGTCTGGGCGATCATCGCAATCGGTGCACTGGGCTTTGTCGTGTGGGCGCACCACATGTACACCGTGGGCATGTCGCTGACCCAGCAGTCCTACTTCATGCTGGCCACGATGGTCATCGCGGTGCCGACAGGCGTTAAGATCTTTTCTTGGATCGCGACGATGTGGGGCGGCTCCATCGAGTTCAAGACACCGATGCTCTGGGCGTTCGGCTTCCTGTTCCTCTTCACCGTGGGTGGTGTGACCGGGATCGTTCTGTCTCAGGCCGCTGTGGACCGGGCCTACCATGACACCTACTACGTGGTTGCGCACTTCCACTACGTGATGAGCCTTGGTGCGGTGTTCGGCATCTTCGCGGGCATTTACTTCTACTTCCCCAAGATGACCGGCAAGATGTACCCGGAATGGGCCGGCAGGCTGCACTTCTGGACGTTCTTCATTGGTGCAAACCTGACGTTCTTCCCGCAGCACTTCCTGGGTCGTCAGGGTATGCCGCGTCGCTACATCGACTATCCGGAAGCCTTTGCCTTCTGGAACTACATCTCGAGCTGGGGCGCGTTCCTGTCCTTCGCCTCGTTCCTGTTCTTCATCGGCGTGATGGCTTGGAGCCTTGCCCGTGGACGCGCGGAAACAGCGAAGAACCCGTGGAACGAATACGCGGACACGCTGGAATGGACCCTGCCCTCCCCGCCGCCCGAGCACACGTTCGAGCAGCTGCCGAAGCGGGAAGACTGGGAAAAGTCGCACGCACACTGAGCTGAGAGTAATTTGAAAAGAAAGGCCCCGGTGGAAACGCCGGGGCCTTTTGCTATCAAACCCACCGTTGTTTGCGGGTAGGTTTGATAGTACACTTCTTCCACAGGAGTATACTTATGCCACGCAAGTCCACCAGTCTCAGCCTTGACGCCGACCTCATCGCTCGGGCCAAAAACGCCGGAGTGAACCTGTCCCGCGCTGCCGAAGCGGGGATCGAACAGGATGTCCGCCGTGCCGAGGCGGAATTATGGAAAGACGAAAACAAAGCTGCGTTTGAGGCTTATGACAAGTTTGTGGAAGAACACGGCATTCTGTTGTCCAAACACCGTATGTTCTGACGCATGGCCCGTCAGTTCGACATTTACCGTAGCGATGACGGCGTTCTAGTCTTGGTGGTTCAAGCAGACATCCTGATGCACCTTCCCACGCGGGTCGTAGTTCCACTTGTGTCGAACAAAGATATGAACACCGGTTTTAAGACCCTCATGCCGGTCATTCTTGAGGGTGACAGCAAGATGCATCTTTTTCCTCAGCAGATGGCAACTGTCATGACGTCTTCACTTGTGACCTACATAGGCTCTGCCGCACATCAGCGCGACGAGATTATCCGCGCTTGCGATCTTCTATTGACCGGGTATTGAACCACCATGCCATATACTTGGACCGACACCTCTCAGGACAACCAGGAACTGCGCCTGTGGCCGCACCAATCGCTGCCTGCCCATGGGTTTGCGGCGACTATCCTTGGCATCTTCACCCTTTCCACGATCCCGCTTTATGGGCTGATCGGCACGGTTCTGCTGTGGGGTATCCTGCCCTTCATGCTGATGGCGCTGGGTGCCATGTGGTACGCGCTGCGGCGGAACGAGCGGGATTTGCAGATCATGGAAGTGCTGACGCTGACACCTGACGATCTGCACCTGACCCGGCAAACGCCGAAAGGCGCACCGCAGGAATGGCACTGCAACCCGTACTGGACGCAGGTCAATCTGCACCAGAAAGGCGGGCCGGTGCCGCATTACGTCACGTTGTCCGGTGCCGGAAGAGAGGTTGAGATCGGCGCGTTTCTGAGCGAAGACGAACGCAAAGAGCTGTACGCAGAGCTGAGTGAGAAGGTTCGGCGCATCGCCACCCCCTGACCCGAGGCTGCATGGCACAGGTTCCCGCCGTCCCGAAACTCACCCGCGCGCGGCATTTGCTGCGCACGACGCTGTTGGGTCGGACTGATCCGACTGCACAGATGGTCGCATCGGAACGCGCGGCTCTGGCGGTTCGGGAGCGGGACATTCCACACGAGACGGCACGGCAGGTGACGTTCCTGCTGCCCATGGTCGGCCCCGATCACGTCGGCGACTGGGAAGCTGTTGTGGCGCGGCTGCGGACCACCCTGGAAGGGTTCGTGGCACAAGATGCCCCTGACTGGTGTGCAGCGGTCTGTTGCCAGTCACGGCCTGACCTGCCGGATGATCCCCGCATCACCTACCTACCCTTCACCGACCCCACGCCGGGCAACGACAAGTGGCGCAAGCTGCGGGTGCTTTGCGAAGCGCTTCCCGATCTGGTCACGCGACCGGGCTATGTGATGTCCTTCGACGCGGATGACCTGTTGCGACAGGGCACTGTGACCGAGATGCTGACACGGCAGAAGCGCGGCGGGTATCTTGTGCAATCGGGCTATGTCATGGATGTCGCGACCGGCGACATCGGACTTGCCGACAGGCGCAGTCTGTCCGCCCCGATGCGCAAACCCTTCTGGAAGCTCTGCGGCAGTTGTGCAGCCGTCTATCACACGCCGTCAGAGCCAACCTCGACCGCCTTCCTGGCCGAGATGACGCAGCATGAACACCGGATGTTTCCCTATCTCGCAGCGCTTGCGGGGCAGACATTAAGCCCGCTGTTGCGGCCATCGGTGCTCTACATGCTGAACCATGGCGAGAATTTCGGCGCGCGGCGGGGACGCGTGGGATACAAGACGCGGTTTGTACAGCGCTACCGGATCGACGACCCCGACGTGCTGGACACCCTCAAAAGTGAGTTCGGTCTGTGACACCGGAGGGCCCTGCGTCGACGCAGGGCCGCGTTTCCGTTGACGGAAACGCTTATGTTCACAGGGCTGCGAGCCGGTCCTTCACCATGCCGCCCACCGCACCGAAATCCATCTGCCCGGTGTATTTGGATTTGAGCGCACCCATGACGCGGCCCATGTCCCGGATCGACGATGCACCTGTTTCGGCCACCGCAGCATCCACGGCTGCAGTCACCTCATCATCCGTAAGCTTTCGCGGCAGAAACTCCTCGATCACGCCAATCTCGGACAATTCCCGCTCGGCCAGATCAAGCCGCCCGCCTTCTTCGTAGGTCTTGGCGGTATCCTTGCGCTGCTTGACCATTTTCCCAAGGATGCCAAGGACTTCGTCGTCCCCCACCCCGTCTTCGTTGCCTTCCCCACGGGCTGCGATGTCACGATCCTTGATCGCGGCATTGATCAGCCTGAGAGTCGAGAGCCGTGCACTGTCCTTGTCGCGCATCGCCTGTTTGACAGACGTGTTGAGCCGGGTGCGAAGGTCCATGAGTTCCTATCCCAAGGTTGAACGAGCGCGCACATTAAGCGAGGACCCTTTCAGAAGCAAGCACCCAGCATTTACGCTAAGCCATTGATAAACAACACTATCACATTTTCCGACTTCACTTGACCACAAGGCGGCACAGCCTTAGGTTCCGCGAGATTTTATCCCTGCGGAGTCGCGCCATGTCCCAGCTTTCCAACGACACACCGACCGCCTGCCTCGCCCTTGCGGATGGCACGATTTTCTATGGTCAGGGCTTTGGGGCAACTGGCACATCGGTGGCGGAACTCTGCTTCAACACCGCGATGACCGGCTATCAGGAGATCATGACCGACCCGTCCTACGCGGGCCAGATCGTGACATTCACCTTTCCCCATATCGGCAACGTGGGTGTGAACCCGGACGATGACGAAACCGGCGATCCCGTGGCCGAGGGTATGGTGGTCAAGTGGATGCCGACGCAAAGCTCGAACTGGCGCGCGGTTCAGGAACTGAGCGAGTGGCTGACCGCGCGGGGACGCATTGCCATCGGTGGCATCGACACCCGCCGCCTGACCCGTGCGATCCGGCAGCTTGGCGCGCCGCATGTGGCACTTGAACACAACCCCGAAGGCAAATTCGACATTGGCGCGCTGGTGGAAAAGGCCCGCGCTTTTCCCGGTCTCGAAGGGCTGGATCTGGCCAAAGACGTCACCTGTGCGCAGTCCTATCGCTGGGACGAAATGCGCTGGGCCTGGCCGGATGGTTTTGCGCGGCAGACCGACCCCAAGCACAAGGTGGTGGCCATCGACTATGGTGCGAAGCGCAACATCCTGCGCTGCCTCGCCAGTGCGGGCTGTGATGTGACGGTTCTGCCCGCATCCGCCACTGCGGAAGAGGTGCTGGCGCACAATCCCGACGGGGTATTCCTGTCCAACGGCCCCGGCGATCCGGCGGCGACGGGCAAATATGCTGTTCCGATGATCCAGACGATCCTGAACGAGACTGACCTGCCGATGTTCGGCATCTGCCTTGGCCACCAGATGCTGGCGCTGGCGTTGGGGGCGAAGACGGTCAAGATGAACCACGGCCATCACGGCGCAAACCACCCAGTCAAGGATACCGAGACCGGCAAGGTCGAGATCACGTCGATGAACCACGGGTTTGCTGTGGACAGCCAGACGCTTCCCAAGGGCGTGCTGGAAACACATGTGTCGCTGTTCGACGGGTCCAACTGCGGCATTCGCATGGCGGACCGCCCGGTGTTTTCGGTGCAGCAGCACCCCGAGGCCAGCCCAGGCCCGCAGGACAGTTTTTACCTGTTCGAACGCTTTGCCGACTCGATGGCCGCGCGGAAAACCGTTTCTGCCTGAACGGGCATTAACTGCCGCTTAACCGTTTGAGGCTTAACTGACCCCCGGATTGGTCCGGGGGGCATATGTTCGGCAGGTCGGAAACACGCGGCACATCGCCTTTGGTGCTCGAACCGGGGCTTCGGCGCGACAGGCCGCTTTTTGCATCTCGACCACATGACGATGCCGCGCGCCTTATGCACAGCGCCCGGCAACTGGTCGCGCGGCAGCGGCGTCTGGACCCGGATATCTATCCACCGGACCCCGATCTGGACATGTTGCTCGCGCCCGAGATGTGTCTGGAGTACCGCATCCTGCCTTGGGGCAGGATCGGGGACGCGATCCTTGTGGCAACCGTTCCGGGCCGCGACCGCACCCGTCTGCGCGATATCCTTGAACAGTCGCTTGGGCCGGTCCTGTTTGCCGAGGTGGCCGAGGAAGATCTGGTGCGCATCGTGACGGACCGACACGGCGACTACCTCGCCGACCGGGCCGAACGGCTTGTACCGGACGACTATTCCTGCCGGGACATCAACAAACTCACCCTGTCGCGCGGCATCGTGGCGTCCTTGTTTTTCGGCGTCAGCCTTGCGTTGATTTATCTGTTTCCAAATGCGTTCTTTGCAGGGATCACCGCCGTTGCGGTGGTGAACCTGATTGCGACGGTGATGTTCAAGGTCGTTGTACTTGTGGCCGGGTACAGAAAACCACCAGATCGACCGGTTGATCTGCCGCTCTCTGAGAAGCCCGTGGTCAGTCTGATAGTGCCGCTGTTCCGCGAGGCGGCGATTGCGAATGAATTGGTGCTCCGCCTGTCTCGACTCACCTATCCGAAGGCACTGCTCGATGTGGTGCTCGTGCTGGAAGAAAAGGACATTCAGACCCGCCAAATGATCGACGCGGTCTCTCTGCCCGGCTGGATGCGGGTGGTTCGGGTGCCCGATGGTGAACTCAAGACTAAACCCCGCGCCCTCAACTACGCCTTGGCGCACACGCGCGGTGACATCATCGGCGTGCTGGATGCAGAGGATGCGCCTGCCACCGACCAGATCGAACGGGTGGTCGAGGCGTTTCACCATGCGCCGTCGAATGTCGCCTGTGTTCAGGGCATACTCGATTTCTACAACACCAAGTCGAACGCGCTCGCGCGATGCTTCACCATCGAATACGCGATCTGGTTCCGGGTCGTGCTGGCTGGTGCAGCGCGTCTTGGTCTGCCAATCCCGCTTGGGGGCACAACCGTCTACCTGAAGCGTGCGGCGCTCAAGCATGTCGGCGGCTGGGACGCACATAACGTGACCGAGGATGCGGATCTGGGCATCCGGCTCTACCGGTTCGGCTACCGCACGATCCTGATCCCGACCGTCACACGGGAGGAAGCGAACAACCGGATCGTGCCCTGGATCCGGCAACGATCCCGTTGGCTCAAGGGGTATATCGTCACCTACCTCGTCCACATGCGCCGTCCTTTCCGCCTGCTGAAACAGATCGGTGCGCGGAAATTTCTTGGATTTCAGATCTTCTTCCTGACCACCATTGTGCAATTCACGCTGGCCCCGGCACTTTGGTCATTCTGGCTGGTCTGCTTCGGGATCTCGACCCCACTGTTCGACGTGATCCCGTCGGACTGGGCAAAGGGCCTTCTGGCCCTTTTTCTTTGTGCCGAGCTGGTATCCCTGCTCACCGGATTCTTTGCGGTCGGACGCACGCAGCACAAAGGCTTGATGCAGTGGGTGCCGATGATGTTCTTCTACTTTCCGCTTGGCGTCTTCGCGGTCTACAAGGCGTGGTCGGAACTGGTGTTCAAGCCGTTCTATTGGGACAAGACCGAACATGGCCGGTCCGAACCGGATGTCCCCGGCGGGGACATCCACGCCACGATCCGCTGACTAGGCCTGATCCTTGGCCATTGAGTCGAGCTTCAAGCGGGTGACAAAGGCAACCGAAATGTGGTCTCGCAACGCCTTATAGGCCGCATCCTCGTTACGCTGTTTGACCGCATCGACAATCGCCTGATGTTCGGCCAGCGCGATTTCACCCCGGCCCTGCGCCGCCAGCGATGTGGTCGCCATCAGCGCCATGGACCGGTGCACCAGATCAAGCTGCTGAACAAGGAAGCGGTTGTGCGAGGCAAGATGGATCTGCTTGTGGAACCGGCGGTTCGCCCGGGCCAAAGCGGACGGATCGTCCAGCAAGGCCCGGTCGTCATGCACCATATCCTGCAACACCTGCACCTCTTCATCGGTGGCATGTCGTGCGGCAAGGCGGGCAGCCAGTCCTTCCAGTTCGGTGCGGACCACATAAAGCTCGGCCATCTGGTTGTGGTCGAGCGACGCCACGATCAGCGACCGCCCGTCCCGCGTCAGCAGCGATTGCGTCTCGAGCCGTTGCAGCGCTTCGCGGATCGGTGTCCGTGACATGCCGAACCGTTCAGCCAGATCACTTTCCACCAACCGGTCGCCCGGCCGGTAGATTCCCACATCAATCGCCTCGAGGATCGACGCATACGCGTCTTTCTGAGGAGGCTTCACATCTTTCATACCGTGTGATCCCTATCCAGTTTCCTCACGATAGCGCTGGTTTATCAAAAGACGCAAGTTGAGCCATTGCCGCGCCGGCACACACCGCCTAGGTTGCCCGTCATGGTCAAGTCCGCTTTCAAACATGTCCGCCACTGGGTGTTCGATCTCGACAACACTCTGTATTCACCGGCGGTGCGCCTGTTCGATCAGATCGAAGTGCGCATGACGAAGTTTGTCATGGACTCGCTGGGCGTCGATCGGGACCGGGCGAACATGCTGCGCGTAGAGTATTGGAAAACCTATGGAACCACACTGGCCGGGTTGATGCGCGAACATGATGTGGACCCGGCGCCATACCTGCACGATGTGCATGACATCGACTTTTCGGTTTTGTCGGAAGACCCCTATCTGGCATCCCTGATCAAGGACCTGCCGGGCCGCAAGATTGTCTATACCAACGGGTCTGAGCCCTATGCCCGCAACGTGCTCAAGGCGCGCGGGCTCGACGGGATATTCGACGCGGTCTATGGCGTGGAACATGCCGATTACCATCCCAAGCCCGAGCGCAGCGCGTTCGAAAAAGTGTTTGGCCGAGATGGCACCGACACGCGGAGTGCTGCGATGTTCGAAGACGACCCCCGCAACTTGGCCGCCCCGCACGCGATGGGGATGCGCACGGTCCATGTGGCGCCGAACGCGGTTGCGGCGGATCACATCCATCACCACACATCAGACCTGACCGAGTTCCTTGCCCGGCTGACCTGACGGTTCATTGCTGCGTTGCGGCAATTTGGCAGTTTCCGCCCCGATTTTGCTGCCTATCTCTCAAGCAGACAAAAAGAGGGGTCTTACATGTCCATTTCCGAACCAGCCGTCGCCTACCGCCGCAATCCATTCTATTCCGTGCCGGTTTTCGGCTGGATTGCTCGCGATCTGAACGAAGGTGGGCCGGACACGATCTACTACTTGCTGGTCGCGCTGCTGACCCTTCTGGTGCTGGCCGTGAAAACATGGGGTGTTGTTGCGCTAACCATGGCGGCTTTGGCCATGGTTCCCGTCATCATGGTTGTGCTGATCCTGATCACGGTCGGAAAATAGCGCGCCCTGACGCATCGCGCTTTGCGACCACCCTGCCTATAAGCAGGGTGTGTCACCCGAACCGAAAGGCCACGCCATGACCTATGACATCGTCGTATCCGGGGGCGGGATCGCCGGACTGGCCGCAGCGGCGGCGTTTGGGGCCGACGGGTATTCGGTGCTTTGCCTTGATCCGGCACCGCCCGTCACGGACCGCAATGCAGAAGGTGCGGACCTGCGCACCACGGCGTTCCTGCAGCCCGCGCAGGCCTTTCTGGACGAGATCGGACTTTGGCCGCGCCTTGCCGCGCATGCGATGCCGTTGCAGGTGATGCGGATCGTCGATGCAGGAGGCGAAGAACCCAAAGCACGCGTCACCAAGGAATTCAACGCCTCCGACATTTCAGATCAGCCGTTTGGATGGAACCTGCCAAACTGGCTGTTGCGGCGCGAATTCGTGGCGCATCTTGAAGGGCTCGACACTGTCACCTTCCGCGCGGGCATTCGGACGACGTCCCTCTTCACCCGCGAAGCCGAAGCCCGCGTCGAGCTTAGCGATGACACCAAGGTGCGCTGCAAGCTGGTCATTGCCGCTGACGGGCGCAATTCCCCCATGCGCAAGGCGGCGGGGATCGACGTGCAAACCACGCGCTTTGGCCAGAAAGCGCTGGCCTTTGCTGTCACGCATCCGATCCCCCATGGCAATGTCTCGACCGAGATTCACCGAACGGGGGGACCATTCACCTTTGTTCCCCTGCCCGATCTTGATGGACGGCCGTCGTCGGCGATTGTCTGGATGGAGGAAGGCCCAAAGGCAGAAGCGCTGATGGCGCTTGAGCCGGAGGCGTTTGAACACGCGATGACAACGCGGTCCTGTAGCCTGTTCGGGCCGCTGGAACTAGCGTCACGACGCACGATCTGGCCGATCATCAGCCAACATGCGGATCGCCTGAGCGGCGAACGGATTGCACTTGTGGCAGAGGCGGCTCATGTCGTGCCCCCTATCGGCGCGCAGGGGCTCAATATGAGCCTCAAGGATTTGAGCGTCCTGCGCGATCTGGCCCGCCATTCAGATGACATCGGCAATCGCAAGATGCTGGATGCCTACCACCAAAAGCGGATTGCAGATATTCGGGCGCGCGTTGCCGGGATCACGCTGCTCAACCGGACCTCGATGCTCAGCGCGCAACCCCTTCGCGACATACGAGCCAAGGGATTGGACGCGCTTTACACCCTTACACCGGTGCGCAAGACGCTGATGCAACTTGGGCTGGGCGCCAAAGGCGCCTAACCCGAAATTCGGTTAAGCGGCGCTGAACGTCAGGCTGACGCCGTTGATACAGTGACGTTTGCCTGTCGGCTTCGGGCCATCATCGAAGATATGACCCAGATGGCTGCCACAGCGGCGGCAGTGGCATTCGGTGCGAGTGATGAACAGCGACCTGTCAGGCTTGGTTTCGATGGCGCTTGCCTGTGCCTGCCAGAAGCTGGGCCATCCTGTGCCGCTGTCGAATTTGTGCTCGGATGAATAGAGTGCGAGGTCACATCCCTTACAGTGGAACATACCTGCGCGTTTTTCGTCGTTGAGCGGCGAGGAGAACGCCCGTTCTGTGCCTTCTTCTCGCATCACACGATATTCCAAAGAGGTCAGCATTGCTTTCCATTCGGCCTTGGATCGCGTGATTTCGAAAGTGCCTTCGGCTGCACCTGCGCCTTTGGTCAAGGCCCCAAGGCCCAGAGCGGCAGCGGCGGTTTGCAGGAAATGTCGTCTCAACATCGTGTCCTCCTTCACTTGATTGAACATGGTGCCCCGGCCCGCCAACACGCAAGACCGGGGCACACACTTTTGCGCGATCTCAGACACCCCTAGGATGGGGTTCAAAGGGTTACTGAGCCGGCAAAAGCACGCGGTCGATCACATGAATGACGCCGTTCGACTGCCGCACATCGGCAATCGTGACAGCGGCTTCGCGACCGTTTTCGTCTGTGAGGGTGATCTTGGATCCGTCCATCTTGGCCTGCAGGGTGCAGCCACCCACGGTCTGAACGGGGTGCATCCCGCCATCATCCGCAATCATGCCCGCGATAGCATCGGACATCGCATTTGCCGCCACCACATGGCAGGTCAGGATTTGCGTCAGTTGCGCCTTGGCCGACGGCTGCAAGAGCGCGTTCAGCAATTCATCTGAAATGCGGTCGAACGCGGCATTGGTGGGCGCAAAAACGGTAAACGGCCCTTCGCTCATCAGGGTATCGACAAGCCCGGCGGCCTTGACCGCCGCCACCAGTGTTGTGTGGTCTGCAGAGTTCAGGGCATTCTCGACGATGTTTTTATCCGGGAACATTGCGGCGCCCCCTACCATCGGGTTGTCGGATCCGGAATTGCTTTGAGCAAATGCGGCGCCTGTGAGTGCAGTGGCTGCCAGAGCGGCTGTGATGAAAGTCTTCAGTGTCATATTGTCCTCCAGGGTTTCCCGCCGGAATGTCCTGCGGGTCGCACGAAGACACGAAGCTCAGGTCAGGTGTGTTTCAAAAAAGCGCATCACAGTTAGATCACGAGGACGTGAGCGGACCTGCGGCGCGCACGGCACCTGTTGGCGCACCTGTCGGCGATCCCCCGGGGGGTTCATCGGAAATCGCCAGCAGCGCACCCGGCAGCACAGCCAAGAGGTCTTGCGGCAGGTCGATCAGGGTACTGTTGCCGTCCTCGAGCAGACCCAGCGAAACCGGTGCAGCATCGCCGGCAATCAGCCAAAGCTCGAACACCCGACCGTCCGGCGGGGTGCCTGCCGCTCGGACCACTTCGACCGCGGCAAGCGTTGTGTCGACAGTCGCGCGGATCACCAGCCCTTCGCCATCTGGCGTCGGAGCCAGTTCGGCCACGAGATCGGGTTGCAGGCGGCTGTCTTCGGGCACGAGGATACCCGTGCTGATCGACAGCCAAAGTACCAGCGCGGCGGCAAGACCGCCCAGGCCATAAGGCCAAATCTGCTGCCAGAAAGACTGTTTCTCCGGTTTGAAAAGGATCGTCTGCAGGCGTTTGGCAAGCTGCGGCGACGGGGCCACCTCTTCGACGTCGTCAAGGATGACAGCTGCGAAATGTTCGTCCCAAGCTACGACTTCGGCACGCAGCGCGGCGTCAGTGTCGAGCCGTTCTTCGAACCGCGCGCGTTCTTCTTCGGTCAGAAGTCCCAGCGCGTATTCCGCAGCCAGAACGCGGTCTTCGTCCTCTTCTGGGCCATCGGGGGGGAGGGTCTGATCGCTCATCTGCTCAAACACTCCCGCAGGGCCATCAGGCTGCGGCGCAGCCATGTCCGGATGGTATTCAGGTTCACGCCCGTCGCCTGCGCGAGATCGGCATAGCTGTCACCTTCGAGATAGGCCCGGCGCACCAGATGCGCTCGCGCGCGCGGCAGTTCATCCAGACAGGCCTTGATCTGACGCGCCTCGGACGCGGCGACGGCACTGGCTTCGGGTCCGGGTTTGCTATCAGGCATCAGGTCGGCTGTCTCGATCGGAACGGGGGGCAGCTTCATGGCACGCCGACGGTCCACCGCGCGGTTGCGGGTGATCGTGATGAGCCAGGTCATCGGGGAATACCCGTTGATCTTGTAACTGTCCGCCTTGTTCCACACCGTCACGAACACGTCCTGCAACACCTCCTCGGCTTCCACGCGATCATTCAACACACGCAGGCAAACGCCAAAAAGTTTCGCAGATGTCCTGTCATACAGGCGATTGAACGCGGCACGGTCGCCCATCGCCACACGGACAATGAGGTTTTCCACCTCTTCTTGCGGCGTCATGAACGAATTCCCATGCCCTTTCCCTTGCTCCTCCCGCCATTATGTTGCACCACACACACGCAAACCCCAGCTGAGAAGGATGTCCGCAACATGGCCGACGGGACGATCGACATCAACGCCAAACCGACAGAAGAAATTTCCGTACGCGAGGTGTTTGGCATTGATACGGACATGGTTGTCCACGGTTTTCCCGAGCGCACGGAGCGCGTGCCGGACATCGACAGCACCTACAAGTTCGACCCGGACACATCGCTGGCGATTCTTGCCGGGTTCCGCAACAACCGCCGCGTGATGATCCAGGGCTATCACGGCACCGGGAAATCGACCCATATCGAACAGATCGCGTCGCGGCTGAACTGGCCCTGCGTGCGCGTCAACCTCGACAGCCATATCAGCCGGATCGACCTGATCGGCAAGGACGCGATCAAGCTGGTGGACGGCAAGCAGGTCACCCAGTTCCAGGAAGGCATCCTGCCCTGGGCGCTGCGCAACCCGACCGCCATCGTGTTTGACGAATACGACGCGGGCCGGGCGGACGTGATGTTCGTGATCCAGCGGGTCCTGGAAACCGACGGCAAGCTGACGCTGCTCGACCAGAACCAGGTGATCACCCCGCACAAGTATTTCCGCATCTTCGCCACCGCCAACACGGTGGGTCTGGGCGACACCACGGGCCTCTATCACGGCACGCAGCAGATCAACCAGGGCCAGATGGACCGCTGGTCGCTGGTGGCCACTTTGAACTATCTGTCAATCGACGCCGAGACCTCGATCGTTCTGTCGAAAGCGCCGCATTACAATACCGAGAAGGGCCGCAAGATCGTTCGCCAGATGGTGACCGTGGCGGACCTGTCGCGCACCGCGTTCATGTCGGGGGATCTGTCCACCGTGATGAGCCCGCGGACCGTGATCGCCTGGGCGCAGAACGCCGAGATTTTCCGCGATGTGGGTTACGCGTTCCGCGTGTCGTTCCTCAACAAGTGCGACGAGTTGGAGCGCCAGACGGTGGCCGAGTTCTACCAGCGCTGCTTTGACGAAGAGCTGCCCGAGAGTGCGGCATCTCTGAGCCTGGGGTGATGGGTTTCGGATCGGCAGAGCCGATCCGACAGTCTGGGGTTCGTCCCCCAGACCCCCGAGGTATCTTCGGCCCAAAGAAGCCGGCAAGCGGCGTTGCGTCTTTCACCAGATTGCATTGTGCGCGACTGAACTGCGTGGAAAGGTCAGGTCATGAGCAAACCCAGTGACAACCCCGCCGATCCGTTCAAGAAGGCGCTTGCCGAAGCGACCAAGGTCATGGCGCGCGACCCTGACCTGACGGTCAGCTATTCGGTCGACCCTTCGGGCATTTCGGGCGATGCGATGCGCCTGCCGCAGATCAGCCGCCGTCTGACCCGCGACGAGGTGATGCTGGCACGCGGCACCGCCGACGCCATGGCGATGTATCGCCGGTATCATGATGCCGGCACCCACGCGCGTTATGCCCCGCAGGGAGAGCTGGCGCGCGAGCTTTACGAATCCATGGAAACCGCCCGCTGCGAAGCGATGGGTGCGCGCGATATGCCGGGCACCGCTGGTAATATCGACGCCAAGATCGGGCATGACGCAATGCGCCGCGGGTATGATCAGGTGAAGGAAGCCTCGGACGCGCCTCTCGCCGAAGCAGCGGGATACCTCGTGCGTCATCTGGCGACCGGGCGTGACCTGCCTGCGGGCGCGCAGAACGTCATGGACCTGTGGCGCGGCTTTATCGAAAATCAGGCGGGTGGCACGCTTGAGAACCTTCAGGATGTTCTGAGCGATCAGGCGGCCTTTGCCCGCTTCACCCGCGCGGTGATCACCGATCTGGGTTATGGTGACCAGTTGGGTGACGATCCCGACGAATTGGACGAGGACGCGCAGGATCAGGCCGAAGAAGGCAGCGACGACGAGCAGGAACCCGACAGCACCGGTCAGGACGAGGACGAGAGCGAAGACGCAGACGCCAACCCTGAATCGAGCCAGGACGAAACCCAGGACCCCAGCCAGGCGCAGGTGTCCATGGACGAAATGGCCGATCAGGAACTGAGCGACGAGACCGAAATTCCCGACGGCGAAGCGCCCTTGGAGCCGCCGCCCCCTGCCCCGATCTCCGAGGCCGATCCCGACTACAAGGTGTTCGATTCGACCTATGACGAGGAAATCCTGGCCGAAGACCTGGCCGAACCGGTCGAACTGGAGCGCCTGCGCGCCTATCTGGATCAGCAGCTTGAACCGTTGAAGGGCGCGGTAAGCCGTTTGGCGAACAAGCTGCAGCGCCGCCTGCAGGCGCAGCAGAACCGCTCATGGGAATTCGATCTGGAGGAAGGCATTCTGGATGCCGGCCGTCTGGCGCGGGTTGTTGCCAACCCGACGACGCCGTTGTCTTTTAAGGTCGAGAAGGACACCGAGTTCCGCGACACGGTGGTGACGCTGCTTCTGGACAATTCCGGTTCCATGCGCGGACGCCCGATCTCCATAGCGGCGATCTGTGCGGATGTTCTGGCCCGGACACTGGAGCGGTGTTCGGTCAAGGTCGAGATCCTCGGCTTTACCACGCGGGCCTGGAAAGGTGGTCAGGCGCGAGAGAAATGGCTCAATGAGGGGCGCGAACAGCAGCCCGGTCGCCTGAACGACCTGCGCCACATCATCTACAAGAGCGCCGATGCGCCTTGGCGGCGGACCCGCCCGAACCTAGGCCTGATGATGAAGGAAGGCCTGCTTAAGGAAAATATCGACGGTGAGGCGCTGGAATGGGCACATCGGCGGATGCTGCACCGCTCTGAGGCGCGCAAGATCCTGATGGTGATCTCAGACGGCGCCCCGGTTGATGACAGTACGTTGTCAGTAAACCCGGCGAATTACCTTGAAAAACACTTGCGCGACGTGATCGCCATGGTTCAGCGGCGCAAGCAGGTGGAATTGCTGGCTATTGGCATCGGCCACAACGTGACCCGCTATTACGAGCGCGCCGTGACGATCACCGATGTGGAGCAGCTGGCGGGGGCCATGACCGAGCAGTTGGCATCGCTCTTCGACAGCGATCCGCGGGCACGGGCACGGCTCATGGGCATCAAGCGCGCGAGCTGATCAGGGTTTCGGACCGGCTTTGCCGGTCCGACCAGCGCGGCCCTGCGGGCCGCGGTTTGCGTATTTATAAAGAGAAGAAGCAGGGGGCTTTTCAAACCCCTGAACAGGTGCAGCAGGGCTTGCCATTGCGTGTCATTCCGGGTTCGCTCGCGCCATATCGAAGAGAGACCGCATCATGTTCCAAAGCTTTTCCGAGACATCTTCGCCCGAACAGGGCCCGCCGCGACTGGCTGCGCTGCGCGCCGAGATGTCGGCTGCGGGTGTGGACGGATTCATTGTTCCGCGCGCAGATGCCCATCAGGGCGAATATGTGGCTGAGCGCGACAGCCGACTGGCTTGGCTTACCGGGTTCACCGGTTCGGCGGGCTTCTGCGTTGCGTTGCAGGACAAGGCTGGCGTGTTCATTGATGGCCGCTATCGGGTTCAGGTGCGGGCGCAGGTGGCGGATGTGTTCACGCCGGTGCCTTGGCCGGAAGTGTCGCTGGGCGACTGGTTGTCTGAAAATGTCGCGGCAGGTGGGGTTGTCGGGTTCGATCCATGGTTGCACACCGTGTCACAGGTCCGGGAATTGGAGACTAGCGCAGGGTCAGTGACCCTGCAGCGGGTCGAAAACCTTGTGGATCGAATCTGGGAAGACCAACCCGCCCCTCCCGCGACTCTCGCTTTTGCGCAGCCTGTCGAGCTGACTGGCGAAACGCATGAGGCCAAGATCGCACGACTTTCAGCGGGTTTGGGTTCTGCAACAACAGCCGTGTTGACCCTGCCCGACAGTATTTGCTGGCTCTTGAACATCCGTGGAGATGATCTGCCCCGCACGCCGTTTATGCTTGGATTTGCTCTGTTGCATGCGGAGGGCAGTGTCACACTGTATGTAAACCCTGAAAAGCTGGTCAATCTCGGGGATCACCTTGGGCCCAAAGTGCGCGTTGCCCCTGTTGAGGAATTCTTGCCGGCCTTGACGGGTCTCGAGGGCCCGGTGCAGATCGACCCGGGCAGTTGCCCGGTGATCGTGGCGGACACGCTTGCTGAGGCGCGCATCAAGATGATCGAGGCGCAGGACCCTTGCGCCTTGCCAAAGGCCTGCAAGTCGTCTGCTGAACTGGACGGCGCGCGCGCGGCGCATCTTCGGGACGGGGCAGCGATGGCGCGGTTCCTGTGCTGGCTGGACCATCAACCGCCGGGCAGCCTCACCGAGATCGATGTGGTCACCCGGCTGGAAAGTGAGCGCGCGGCGACCAACGCGCTGCGCGACATCAGCTTTGACACGATCTGCGGTGCCGGTCCAAACGGGGCCATTGTGCATTATCGGGTGACGGAAAAGACCAACCGTCAGGTCGAGCCGGGTCTGCTTCTGGTGGACAGTGGCGGGCAATATGTGGATGGCACGACGGATGTCACACGCACCGTTGCCATTGGAACGGTTGGCGCAGACGAAAAACGCGCCTTTACACTCGTGCTCAAGGGCATGATCGCGATTTCCCGTCTGCGCTGGCCCAAGGGGCTGGCTGGGCGCGACATGGATGCTTTGGCACGTGTGGCGCTGTGGGAGCATGGACTTGATTACGGTCATGGCACCGGGCACGGTGTCGGGTCGTATCTCAGCGTACACGAAGGGCCGCAACGGCTGGCGCGCACGGGGACAGTGCCGTTCATGCCGGGGATGATCCTGTCGAACGAGCCAGGGTTCTACCGCGAAGGCGCATTCGGTATTCGCATCGAGAACCTCATCGTCGTCGAAGAGGCCCCGGCCCTGCCCGGTCAGACAGTGCCGGACATGTACCGGTTCGAGACGCTGACCTATGTGCCCATCGACACGCGGCTGATCGACACGGGGCTTCTGACCGAAGCGGAACGCAATTGGCTCAATGCCTATCATACGGAGGTTTTGGAGCGGATCGGACCCTTGGTCGAGGGCGATGTGTCAACTTGGCTGACGCGTGCCTGCGCGCCAATCTGACCATAAACATTTACATTCCCCCGTTAACCCCGGTACATCGCAGTCAAAAGGGATGGATCATGCAGAAACACATTACAGTCAGACCCGCTGAAGGCACTTGGGTGGTGCGCGCCGGTGGCGCCGTGATCGCGGAAAGCACCAATGCTCTGGAATTGACGGAAGGCGATATGCCGTTTGTCATCTATTTCCCGCGGTCCGATGTGGCGATGGCGTTTCTGGATGTGTCTGATCACAAGACAACCTGCCCGCATAAGGGCGAGGCCAGCTATTTCGACATCGTCTCGAAAAGCATGACCTATTCCAATGCAGTTTGGTCCTATGAAAACCCGAACGAGGACGTGGCCGAGATCAAGGACCATCTTGCGTTCTGGGTTCAGGATGGAGTGCAGGTCGAACGGATCTGATCCGCGGTGTCAGCTGTGTTCTTCTTCAGCCGTCGCTGCCAGCGCGCGGTTGTAGGCCTTGAGAGCGTCCACATGGAACAGCGCACCCTGCAAGACGGGCGTGTCCTCGGGTCCTTCGAGTTTCACCACCGGCAGGAAGGCCACGCCTGATTTGTCGAAGAGTGGCAGCGCTGTTTCCAAGGTGGCTTGCGCCTGCACGAACAGTCCCTGTTCGATCATGGTCAGGCACGCCTCTTCATCGGCCGCGTTGCTGTCAGTAGGTTTGCGCATCACGCCCTGCACCCGGAACATCGCCAGCAGGTAGGCCTGCGGTCCGGCGGCAAGGTGGACGTTGCGTCGCTCCAGCTGAGTGAGGAAGAACGACCGGTCGACAAGGCGTGCGGACACAGCCGTCGACATTGAGACAGAGACCATCACCGCAAGCCCGGTCTGCCAGTCACCCGTCAGTTCGAACACGATCAGCGTGGTCGAGATGGGTGCGCCAAGCACGGCGGCGGCAACGGCCCCCATTCCTGCCAAAGCGTAGAGTGTGGCGGTGCCCGATTGTTCGGGGAAAAGCCCTGTGGCGATCAGGCCGAAGGCCAGCCCGGTCAGTGCGCCCAGCATCAGCGAAGGGGAAAACACCCCGCCGCCCATGCGCCCGCCCATGGTGATGGCAACGGCAATCACCTTGAGCATCGCAAAGACCACGGCCTCGTGCCAGAGCAGCGCGCCGGTCAGAGCGCGGGACGTGGTCTCGTAGCCGACACCGATGATGTGCGGGAACCAGATTGCCAGCGCCCCAAGCATCACTCCAGCAATGGCCGGACGCAGCAGATGCGGCAAACCCATCCTGTTCTGAAACCGCGATCCCACGTCATCTGCAAGGAAGACGGCACGCATCATCACAACCGCGACTAGGCCACAGACGAGACCCAGGATGAAGAAAGCCGGCAGTTCCAGGTAGAACTCCACTGTCGTGGTGCCGGGGAGTTTGAATTCCGTCACATCTCCGAACACGAGGCGGTTGATCACCGTTCCCGCCGCACTGGCGACAACGATGGGGGCAAAGGCGTGCACTGCAAAATGGCGCAGGATGACTTCAAGCGCGAACAAGGCCCCCGCGATCGGTGCATTGAAGCTCGCCGATACTGCAGCCGCCACGGCGCAGCCCAAAAGATCGCGTCCCGTGATCCCATCGGCGCGGATCGTGTTCGACACCCAGGACGAAATCATCGCGGCGATATGAACCACCGGCCCTTCCCGCCCGGTGCTTCCACCCGTCGACAACGTGATCCACGAACAAATGGCCGAGGCGATGCCTGCCTTCTTTTCCACGCGGCCATCGTTCAGCGCCGCGCCCTCGATGACGTCGGCGACTGACCGCACCCGACCGTCCGGGGTGAAGTAATGCACGATCACCCCCACCACGAGGCCACCGACCGTCGGGATCAACAAGAGCATCCACCATGGCAGGGTTTCGGCATAGCTGTGGATCGTCGTGACGCTGGGCGTGCCGTAGACCGAGGTTTGCAGGAACGTGATCGCCAGCCTGAAACACGTGGCGGCCAGACCGGCAGCAATCCCGATCAAAAGCGCGATCAACCAGAACTGGAATTGCGACGGTCCTTTATGGCGCAGCAAATCCCAGCCGCGCGCGAACTGTCTTTTCGTTGCCTGCAATTGACCACGCAAAGCTGGCGCCATGCCAAGCGGTCCTTTCGGGGAAGGCGAACAACGCCAAAAAGCTTCTGATTACCAAGGCTTATTCAATGCGTCGGGACTGTCCACCCCTGATGGGATCACAGTCCGAAACCGTCGGTATCAGGACACACTTGCAAGCGCTTCACGAACATTAAGCAAGGCGCAAACGAACGGAAAAAATGCCCGGCTATGAAGCCGGACTCCGGATACGGGATGATGCGCCTCTAACCCGCCAAGAGCGCCCGCGCCGCCGCGCGGGCCTCATCCGTGATGGTATCGCCCGACAACATGCGGGCGATTTCGCCTTCCCGTGCAAGCGGATCAAGTGGCACCACGGTCGAGGTGGTCTGCTCGTCCGCAACCCGCTTTTCCACCCGCCAGTGATGCGCCCCAAGGGCCGCCACCTGAGGGGAATGGGTGACAACAAGCACCTGCCCGCCTTCGGCCAAAGCCGCCAAACGACGACCGACGGCGTCGGCGGTCGCCCCACCGACACCGCGGTCGATTTCATCGAAGATCATCGTCAGTCCGGCATCGCGCTGTTCCGACAGGCACACTTTGAGCGCCAGCAGGAACCGGCTGAGTTCACCGCCCGATGCGATCTTGCCGATGGGGCCAGCCGGTGCGCCGGGATTGGTGGCAACGGTGAAGGCCACAGCATCGCTGCCCTCGGGTCCAGCGGGCGCGGCCGCGACATCGGTCACAAACACCGCGCGTTCCATCTTGAGCGGAGCCAATTCAGCACAGACCGCCGCGTCCAGCCGTTTGGCCGCTGCCGCGCGGCTGTCGCGCAGAGTCATCGCCGAGCTGTCATAGGCTTTTTCAGCGCTGCGCAACTCGGATTGCAACCGCGTCATGCGGTCTGCACCCTGATCCAATGCGGCCAAACGATCGCGCAGGGTGTCGGCCAAACCGGACAGATCATCCGGCGCAATCCCATGTTTGCGCGCCTGCGCCCGCAGGGCAAACAGCCGTTCTTCGGTGGCTTCAAGCTCGTGCGGATCAAACTCCAGAGCATCGAGACAGGCAGACACGCCGCGCGCCGCCTCGTCCAGTTCGGCCATGGCCCGCGCCAGCGCCGCAAGCGGATCGTCCAGACGCCCCTCAGCAGCATCACTGACCCCTTCGAGCCAGCGCAGCGCATCCGACAACGCGCCCTCTGCACCGTCCTGCCCCATCACCTGTGCGGCGCGGGCGATGTCGTCGCGGATACGTTCCGAGGCTTGCATCATACGTCGACGCGCGTCGAGGTCTGCGTCCTCGCCCGGTTCGGGGGACAGCTTGTCCAACTCCCCCACCGAATGGCGCAGGAATTCTTCTTCGGCCTGTGCGGCCTTGTACGCCGCTTCGGCCTCAGTCAGCGCTTTGCGGGCCTTGGACATGGCACTCCACGCGGTTCTCACCGCAGCCAGCAGGTCATCATGGCCCGCGAACTGATCCAGAAGCGCCCGGTGCCCCTTTGAGTCCAGCAATCCCCGGTCGTCATGCTGCCCGTGCAGTTCGACCAGCGTGTCGGACAGGGCGCGGAGCATCTCTCCGGTGACGCGGCGGTCATTGACCCACCCCGTCTTGCGGCCATCGGCGGTGTTCACGCGGCGCAGGATCAATTCATCCGCATCCTCGAATCCGGCTTCGGCCAAGACATCGTGCGCCGGATGACCTTTGGGTAGATCGAATACTGCGGTCACCTCGCCCTGATCAGCCCCGCTGCGGACCAGTTCGGCGCGGCCCCGCCAGCCCAGCACAAAACCCAGCGAGTCGAGCAAGATCGACTTGCCCGCGCCGGTTTCGCCGGTCAACACGTTGAGACCCGGCTGGAACTCAAGCTCCAGCCGGTCGATGATCAACATGTCCCGTATTTCAAGCGCGCGCAGCATTCTGTGCAACAGGGTGCGTTGTCAGACGCACCGCCCCCCGATCAAAGCCACTGACCCTTGACCATCTGGCGATAGATCTGCCGCAGCCAGTTGTCTCCGGTCGCTTTCAATTCCAAACCACGCCCGGTGAGCAGTTTGAAACTGTCCTCATACCAGTCGGTCGACTGGTAGTTGTAACCCAGGATCGCGCCAGCCGTTTGCGCCTCGTCGGTCAAACCCAGCGACAGATACGCTTCGACCAGACGGTGCAGCGCCTCTGCGGTGTGGGTTGTGGTCTGGAAGTCTTCGACCACAACGCGGAAGCGGTTGATCGCGGCAGCGTGATGATCGCGACGTAGATAGTAGCGCCCGATTTCCATTTCCTTGCCGGCAAGATGGTCGAATGCGAGATCGAACTTGAGCACTGCCGACCGCGCATATTCGCTGTCCGGGTAGAGTTCGATGACCGTACGCAATGCCTGCAGCGCCTGGAAGGTAAGGCCCTGATCGCGGCCCACTTCTTCGATCTGGTCGTAATAGCTGAGCGCGAGGAGATATTGCGCATAGGCAGCATCTTCGTCAGTCGGGTAGAAGTCGACATAACGCTGCGCGGCAGAGCGGCTGTTTTCGTAGTCCTTGTTCTTGTGATGCGCAAAGGCCTGCATGATGACAGCCCGCTTGGCGAGTTCCGAATACGGATAGAGCCGTTCCACTTCCGAGAAATAGAACGCGGCATCCTCGGGGTCGTTGCTGTTCAGTTCGAACTCGCCCCGTTCAAAGATCTGCTCGGCGGTGTAATTCTCGATCGGAACGCCGCCGGGGCCAAAGCCCGGACGTTCGCCATTGCTGCACGCCGTCAGCGTCAACACCAAGAGCCCCGCCCCGATCACAGCTCTTGCGCTTCTGCCCGCTGCCATGCCCGTCACCTTCGTTAAGCCGCCGTGGCTATATGTGCCACTTGTCTGCCATCGGTCCTAGCACATTAAATCGGAAGGCAAAACGCCTTTAGGCACACAAGCGATTGAGGTTTTGCACAAGGGGTGTGTGCTGTGTGATCCGCACGCCAGACGCAGCGGTCAGGCAACCGCGGGAATCTCGTGCGCTTCGACACCCGCGCCCGGAAGCCGTGCCGCAAGCACCGAGTCACAGTCGCGCACGCGGTAGCCGTCGGGCGTTGCGAACAGTTCGCGCAGGAGCATGTTTGTCAAAGTGTGGCCTGCCTTGTGGCCTTCGTAATGCCCAAGCAAAGGCGCACCTGCCAAGGCGAGATCGCCCAGCGCATCGAGCATCTTGTGACGCACGGCTTCATCGCTATGACGCAAACCACCGGGGGTCAGAACCGTGTCGCCATCCACGACAACAGCGTTCTCCATCGTTCCACCCAACGCCTTGCCTGCGGCGCGCATGGCTTCGACATCGGCGGCACGGCAGAATGTCCGGCTGTCACAGAGTTCACGCACGAATGTGCCATTAGCCAGGTTCAGCGACTTGCTTTGCTGGCCAATGGCCTTGTCGGCAAAGTCGATATGAAAATCCATCGTCAGACCGGCGCCCGGACCAAGCCGCGCCCAACCCTGTGCCGTATGAACTTCGACAGTGCTCAGAACTTCGATCACGCGGATCGGTGTGCGGAGTTGCTTGACGCCGGCCGCAAGGATGCCGCGCACGAAGGGGGCTGCGCTGCCATCCAGAACGGGGGCTTCGGGGGCATCGATACGAACCAGCGCGTTGTGAACGCCGCATCCTGCAAGAGCCGCCATCACATGTTCGATGGTCGACACCGAGACACCGGACTGATTCACGATCTTTGTGCAAAGCGGCGACTGGTCGGCAAAGTCGAACAGCGCAGGGATTTGGGCATTGCCGAGCCGGATATCCGTCCGCTCGAACACGATACCATGATCGGCCGGAGCCGGGCAGATGGCCATGTTCACTGTCAGACCAGTGTGAAGGCCGATTCCCGAGAAACGGACGATAGAGTGAACCGTTGTTTGCAAAAGACCCTCGATCAAATACGCCGGCACCCCCATGCGGCGTTTCGAGATGGGTGATACTCTCTGACCTATCTGGCCTCAAATCAAAGATTGTAACGGCCTGAAACAAGCTCTCGAAAGATATCGGCGGAATCTTGCCAGACCCCACAACCCCATGCTTTCAAACGAAAAACGCCTCCTAAAAAGGAGGCGTTTTACCAGCGGTTAACCGCTATTTCAGTTTGCTTGACGCCGCAGGAAGGCCGGAATCTCGATCCGTTCCTGATCTTCATCCGCTTCCGGAGACGGCGCGCGGGCCGGTGCGGCACCGCTGGACTGGACCGGCGGAGGGGTCGTCCGACGAACCGGAGCCTCGGATTGCTGGCCGTGGCCGGTCATGCGGTTGATCAGGGAATTGATGCCAAAACGCGGGCGTTCGCTGTCTGCAGGCTCTTGCTCGACCTGCATATTCGGGCGGGCCCCCGGTGCCGGACGCGCACGCGATGCGGCAGCCTGCAAACGGGCCAGCGCTTCTGCGCTCGGCGTACCCGGAGCAGGCGCACGCGGCGCCACGAACTGCTCGGGATCGGCTTCGATGCTGTCTTCACGCGGGTTGAACTCGGCCACCTGCGGACGATAGGCGGGTGCCGGAAGACCATCCTCGTCGATGGCTTCTTGCTGCTCTGCGCGGCGCTCGAAGACAGGCTCCATCCGCTCGTCCTCGGCCTCGCGCTGGCTGTCGAACAGCGACGGTTCCTGCGCCTTGCGTGCGGCAACCTGTTCGGGATGCGACGCGGCCTTTTCAGCTTGCTGAGCATCTTCGACGCGTGTGGTCTGGGTCAACGGTGTTGCCAGAGACCGGCGCGGAACGGGAACTTCGGTGTGCACATCCACAGCGTCGATGCCGGTTGCCACAACGCTGACGCGCATCATGCCCTGCATGCTGTCATCGAGCGTGGAGCCAACGATGATATTTGCGTCCTGATCCACTTCCTCGCGGATGCGGTTCGCCGCTTCGTCCAGCTCGAATAGCGTGAGGTCGTGACCGCCGGTGATGTTGATGAGAACACCCTTCGCGCCACGCAGGCTGATTTCGTCCAGGAGCGGGTTCGCGATGGCCTTTTCGGCAGCCTGGATGGCGCGATCTTCGCCCTCGGCCTCGCCCGTACCCATCATGGCCTTGCCCATCTCGTCCATCACGGCGCGAACATCCGCAAAGTCGAGGTTGATGAGACCCGGACGGACCATCAGGTCGGTCACACCTTTGACGCCCTGATAGAGCACGTCGTCCGCCATGGAGAAGGCTTCGGTGAAGGTTGTCTTTTCGTTGGCGAGACGGAACAGGTTCTGGTTCGGAATGATGATCAGCGTATCCACGACCTTCTGGAGCGCTTCGACGCCCTCCTCGGCCTGCTTCATCCGCTTGTTGCCTTCGAACTGGAACGGCTTGGTGACGACACCTACCGTCAGAACGCCCAGTTCGCGCGCGGCCTGTGCGATGATCGGCGCAGCACCTGTCCCGGTGCCGCCGCCCATGCCCGCCGTGATGAAGCACATATGCGCCCCGGCGAGGTGATCGACGATCTGTTCGATGCTTTCTTCCGCAGCGGCAGCACCCACGGCTGCCCGCGCACCCGCGCCCAGACCCTCGGTCACCTTCACGCCCAGCTGGATGCGGCTGGTGGACCGACTTTGCTGCAACGCCTGCGCGTCGGTGTTGGCAACCACGAAATCGACGCCCTCAAGGGACTTGTCGATCATGTTGTTGACCGCGTTACCGCCTGCTCCACCCACACCGAACACGGTGATGCGGGGTTTCAATTCTTCCTGTCCGGGCACCGAAAGGTTCAATGTCATTTGCTTGTCCGCCTGCTGTCTCAGCCCCATTTCGGGACGTTTTCTGCACCTGTTTCGTCAATTATTACCGGGCAATCGCCCAAACGTCACGTAAAAACCGTACTTTAGCACCAAATGTGCCGCTACCTGCCACCCCCCTACGCGGGATTTTGCCGAAAGCTCAACATCTTGCGGTCACCAGTTATCGCGGAACCATTTTACTGCACGCTGCAAGGATCGTGCCGGATAGCGGTCCACGGGGATCTCAAAGTCCCACCATTCGTCCTGTGGATTGGCTGCAAACAGGCACAAACCGACTGCGCTGGCGAATCCCGGACCCGTCGCAGCCTGTGGCAAACCATGCACCCGCATGGGCCGTCCCAGACGTACCTGCTGCCCCAGAATCTTGGTCGCCAGACCGTCAAGACCGGGGATCTGGCTGGCCCCACCCGTCAGCACAATTTGCTGGCTGGGAAGATGCTCGAACCCGGCTGCGTCCAGCCGACCGCGCACCTCTTCCAATATCTCTTCGACCCGTGGACGCATGATGCCGATCAGTTCCGCCCGGCTGACCGACCGTCGGTCATGGTGCCAATCGCCGGTATCACCCCCGATTTCGATCATGTCGCGGTCATCCATTCCGGTGGCGACAACACCGCCATGGAACGTCTTGATCCGCTCGGCCACAGCCATCGGAACCTGCAATCCCATCGAGATGTCACTGGTCACGTGATCGCCGCCCATGCGCACTGCATCGGCATAAATCATGTGCTTTTTCATAAAGATAGACAGACCAGTTGATCCACCGCCCATGTCGATGCAAGCGGCCCCCAGCTCCTGTTCATCCTCGACCAGCGCGGACACACCCGAGACGTAAGCCGAGCTTGCGATACCGGCGAGTTCGAGGTCACAACGCTTCATGCAATGCGCAAGGTTCTGGATCGCCATCGCATCGACCGTGAGCATGTGCATGTCGACAGCAAGGTCCTGCCCGATCTGACCGCGCGGGTCGATCAGACCGCTGCGGTGGTCGAGGGCAAAGTTCACCGGCTGCGCGTGCAGCACTTCGCGCCCATGCCCGAAATCCGGCACGTCGCAGGCGGACAGCACCCGCGCCACATCCTGCTCATCAACAGTGGTTCCAGCCACCTCGACCCGGCCCGCCAGACCATAGCTGCGCGGATCGGCGCCGCCGAAACAGGCAATCACGTGATCGACGCGAATCTGTGCCATCTTCTGGGCGGCCTGCACGGCGGTGCGAATGGCACGCTCTGTCTCGCCCATCGAATCAATCTCGCCAAAGCGCACCCCACGGGACCGGGTGGTTGCGGCACCGATCACGCGGAATCCCGACTGGCCGGCCAAAGATCCGATGCTGTCACTCTCGATCGCCCGATCTGTCCCGTCGAACCGCAACACAAGACACGCGATCTTGGAGCTGCCGATATCGAGAATGGCAATCACCCCTCTCTGCATCGCCGCCTTGCGCATGTTGCGCATTGCCCGCTGTGACTCGTAAAGCTCGATCATTCTTATTGTTCCCCTGCCTCAATCGCACGGATTCGCAGCAATTCCTGCACCGCTCCGTCTGTCATTCTAAGAGTTGGCCTGTTCGGCAGCCGCAGATCGACTGCCACAAGGTCCCGTTCCAGCATGTCGACCGCCTGATCCATGGCGATCACCCGTTCCAAGGCTTGCACCGCCTCGGTTTCCGGCAGCAGGATGCGCTGGTCGCGGTCCAGCACCACATCCCAGCGGCGCTCTCCCATCCGCACCAATCCGCGCAAACGTGTTGAAAGCGGCTCAGCAGCCGCCACAAGATCCAGTGCTTCGGTGACGTACTTGTCCGCACCGTCGCCAACGATCAATGGCAATTCCGGCCAGTCCGCCCGGACAAAGGCAGGGCCGACCAGAACGCCCTCATTGTCCAAAAGCTGCAGCCCCCGCTCGTTGCGCCAGAGCACCACGGGGATGCGCTCCACCACGTCCACCTGCAGAACATTTCCCTGCCGCACGTAAAGCCGCGCAGATTTGACCGGATCAAGCGCGACAACCGTGGCCCGCATCGCTTCAAGATCGAGGTCGAAGGAACTGATCGGAAAGTCCAATGGCAGCATCTGGCGGATGCCATCGGCAACGATGTCGCTTGCGCCATCCACAACCATCATGTTGACCATGAACTCGGGCCGGCTTTCCACCTGCGACCGCAGATCGGCATAGGTGTCGATGATCTTCATGCGGTTGTTATCGTAGGACAGCCACCAGCTCGCGATCCCGAACGTCAGAAGGCACGGCAACCCAAACCGCAGCAAAACGCGGAAGAGCGGCGTCAGCATGAGCCGCTCCATCCGGTACTTCAGGCGCGATGGCGCTGGATCAGGGCGCGCGGTCATCTGTGACATGACGCATCCTCCACCATCCAGCGGCAGAGCTGACCAAAGCTCATTCCGGTATGCGCGGCCTGCTCCGGCGTAAGTGATGTCGGCGTCATGCCGGGCTGGGTGTTGGTTTCAAGCAGGATCAGCCCGGCGAGCCCTTTGCTTTCATCCCAGCGGAAATCGGTACGACTGACACCCTTGCAGCCCAGCGCATTGTGCGCACGCACCGCGTAGTCCAAACAGGCCGCCGTGATCTCGTCCGGGACAGCGGCAGGCAACACATGCCGCGATCCGCCCGGTTTGTACTTGGCATCGTAATCGTACCAGCCGTCGGTCAGGATGTCGGTCACGCAGAGCGCCCGCCCCCCCACAACGGTCGTCGTCAATTCCCGCCCCGGCGCAAAGGCTTCGACCATCACGGTCTCGGGCATATCTTCGGAAAGCTGTGGTGGCTCGTTTGCGCCCTCGTGCACGAGGTACACCCCAACCGACGAGCCTTCGTTGTACGGTTTGACCACATAGGGCGGTGCCATGACATGGCGCTGCCGGACCTCGTCGCGGGCGGCCAAAACGCTGTCAACCACGGGCAATCCGTGGCGGCGATAGACGTCTTTGGTCCGTTCCTTGTCCATCGCGAGGGCCGAGGCGAGAACGCCGGAATGTGTGTAGGGAATACCCAGCCATTCGAGCAGGCCTTGCACACAGCCGTCTTCGCCCCACCGGCCATGCAGCGCGTTGAAACAGACATCCGGGGAAAGGGCAGTCAATACGGATGCGAGATCACGGCCCGCATCGACCTCGTGAACCTCGAATCCTTCGTCCCGCAAAGCGGCGGCGCATTCACGCCCTGTCGACAGGGACACCTCGCGTTCGGCCGAGGGGCCACCCATCAGAACTGCCACTTTCGGGTTTGCCCTGCTCGACATACCCAAAACCGCCTCAAATCATGGGGGTTTGCCCCCATTTCTGCCCGGGGCTGAGCCCCTTGTTTTATTGTGCAACCTGCCCGGCGCACCGCCTACACCTGCGAGAGTTGATCCCTCGTCCGGTCGAGCCTTGCAAACCTACGGTTCGCCGACCCGTTTGATTTCCCATTCTAACTCTATTCCAGAGTGCAAGAAAACCTTTTTTCTCACCTCTTCGCCCAATCCTTCAAGGTCCGCCGCCGTCGCTGCCCCGGTATTGACCAGAAAGTTGGAATGCTTGGGCGACATCTGCGCCCCGCCCCGCGTAGCGCCCCGCATCCCGGCATCGTCGATGACCTTCCATGCCTTCAGATCATGCACATCGTCCGCCTGCCCGGTCGACGAGAACCCCGCCGGATTGCGGAACGTGCTGCCTGCGGTGCGATCCTTGGTGGGTTGGGTCGCATCGCGTTTGGTCAGTTGCTCTTCCATCCGCGAATGCAGCTGTGCCGGATCACCCGGTTGCCCCTCGAACACCGCGTCGATCACAACCGCACCTTCGGGCAAGTCGCTGGACCGGTAGGCAAGGTTCAGGCCGGAAGCGGGCAAAGTCACCACCTCACCCGTGCGCAACACGGCGCGCACTTCGATGAGATGATCGGCGACATATGACCCATAACAGCCCGCGTTCATGCACACAGCGCCGCCAATGGCTCCGGGAATGGTGCGCAGAAAGGTAAGGTCGACGCCCGCATCTGCGGCTTTGCGCGCCACATGCGCATCGAGCGCCGCAGCGCCTGCCGTCACGCGCGTGCCGTCAATGGAAATCCCGTTGAAGCCCCGCCCCAAGCGGATCACAACCGCCCGCAGACCACCATCCCGCACGATCAGGTTGGACCCGACCCCCATGGGAAACACCGGCACATCGGCCGGAAGATCCCGCAGGAAATCAGACAGATCCTCCAGATCCGCAGGCTGAAACAGCCAATCGGCCGGCCCGCCCACACGCAGCCAGGTGAGATCGGACAAAACGCGATTTGGGGTCAACGTGCCCCGAACGTCAGGAAGTGTGCTCATGCCCCGCGTTTTGCCCAAAGGGCCGCGGCGCGTAAAGCCTCATTCGGCGGGACGCGACACCATCCGCAAGACCCAGGCGATGAAATAGCGCAACGGCCAACGGAAGACGCTTATCACAGCAATCGTGAAGGCGAGGCCCCAGTAAAGACCGTCGGACATGTAGACCCAGACCAGGATCGGCGCGCCCAGCGCCATCAGGAAATAGGCCCGTCGCCAATGATTGTCCTGCGACGGGATTGCCGCGAGGATCGCCGCAAGAATGATCCAGCAACAGGCTGCGCTGAGGGAATAGCTCATCATTGGGGACGCTCCACCATATGCCCTGTCAGGCGCTTCCATAAATACCGCAATGGGTTGCGAAACATCGACACGAACGCCAGAACCGCCGCGACTGCAGCCCAAAGACCAACCTCATGTGCAATAAGGGCGATCAAGACGGGTGCTGCCAGTAACAAGATCACACCGGGGAGGTACTGCCGCCGCATCGGCAGCATCGCAACAAGTGCAGAGGCGAAAACCCACCCGATCGAGAGCCAAAGAAGCATGGAGGCGCAAGGTCCGTTTGTTGTTTCTTGCTCAGCGAGTACAAACGGTTTTGGGCCAAATCACGTCCCCAAAAGGGTGAAGCCAAGGAATTCACGTCTGAGGTGCGTCAGGTTTCGGTCGACCGAAACCACGGATGCGTTGACGCATCCGCCTCGCCCTCAGGGTGCAGATCCCGCCAAAACCCACGCCGCCGCCTCGTCAGCAGCCGCCAATGCGCCCTCAAGATACCCACCCATTTCTGACGCCAGCTCCGTAGCGGCAAAAAGGATCCGGCTGTCAGGCGCGGGCACCAGCGCCTGAGGGCGGCCATAGGCAGGATGATGGGTCAACGAGGCCTGATCTGAAGAAACCGCCGTGAGCGGCTCCTCAGACCAATCGGTGTAAAACACCTCGACCGGCGACGCCGCACGCGGCCCGAACAACCGCTCCAATTGCGCCACGGACGCCGCAATCACCTTCTCCCGTTGACCGGCACGGGCTGTTGCAGGCACCCCTAGAAAGCCGAACAGGGCGCCTCCGGTGTCGGCACTGGCGTCGTGGATTTCTGCCAAAGGACCACGCTGGCTCGACGCATCCCCGGATAGCCCGTCCTCACGCCAGAAGGCAGTGTCATAGACCGCCACGAACTTGGCGTGACCCGCCATCCAGGTCGGGATACCCCGCAACGCCGACAGCTTGGAGGCCGACAAGTCCGGCGTGAAGTCCAATTCAGCCGCCACCCGCGGCGGCACCGCCAACACGACCTGGTCAAAACCCTGCTGGTCACCGTCCGCAAATCCCAGCGTGCCATCGCCAGACACCGAACGCACCACGCGGCCCGTCTTGACACGAGACTCAGGCAACAGCTCAGACAGGCGTTGAACAATAGCCCCCATCCCACCGCGCACCCGCAATGATCCCTGCATGGAGGCAAAGCCACGATCCCGGATCACCGCGCCTTGGGCGGTCTCGTAAATCTGAGCACCCTCCGCGTATTGCGGAAAGACCTCCAGCCCCAAATGCTGCACCAGCGCAGCCATACGCGGCTGCCCCGGCCAGAACCACGACGGGCCCAGATCAAACCACTGCGACCCAACCTGCGCCGTGTTGATCCGTCCGCCCAGCCGGTCCCGCCCTTCGAACAGGCGAAACGCGCGCCCGGCTTCGTGCAGTCGGGATGCAAGCGCCAGCCCAGTCAGCCCACCGCCAACAATCGCAACGGTCCCGGACAAAATCAGACCAGCGGCGCTTGGGCAAACGGCAGATGCCCCGTCTTCATCCAGAGCCGGGCCCCCTCAGACCCAGCCGTCGCCTGCAAGGGCATGCCCTCCGGCAGCCGCAGCCAGGACCATCGCACCAGATCATCCACGCCCTCGCTCAGCGTTCCCTCCAGAACCAGTACTTCTATGCCGCCGGGCGCAACCTCGGTCAGCACAGCCCCCGGTTCAAGCACCACGAAAGACACCACCTCGCGGGCATCGCGGTGCAACTCGGCCCGCGCGATCCCGTCCTGCACCGGCCCAAGCTGCGCCTCCACATCCAACCGAAACTGGGTGCGGTCCTCCAGATCGAACTGCCAGAGCTTGACGAAAATCGTGCAGCCCTCTGCGGCACCGGGCGTGTGCGACGTGGTCGGCGGATTGCGCACATAAGTGCCCGCCGGGTAGTCGCCATGTTCGTCCTGAAACACGCCCTCAAGCACCAGAAATTCCTCACCCCCTGTGTGGGTATGCGCGGAAAACGCGCTGCCCGGCGCGTAGCGCACAATCGAGGTCGCCCGCGCTACCTCGTCGCCGATCCGGTCCAGCATGCGCCGATCGACCCCCGGCATGGGTGAGGCGATCCACGGCGCATCGCCCGCGTGCACCACCACGCGCTTGGTGAAATCCGCATTCAGGTCCATCACATCACTCCTGCCCGTCAAATATCGCCCGAAAGGTAGCCGCACCGCATCGCGATGCAAAGCCGCCCCCTGTTCTTCTCTGCTTTTTAGATACCTTGGGGTGAGGTCACAGGCCCAAGAGCAGCGTCCCGGCTTTCGGTCAACCGAAAACGACGATGCGTCGACGCATCCTCTTCTCGCCCCCAGCCTACTTCCCCAACCGCTCCGGCAGCCCGTTGGCCCAGGCGCTGATCGTCCCGGCCCCGAGGCAGACCACCATATCCCCGGGCCGCGCCTGTTCGCGCACCAGCCGCTCCAGATCATCCTCGTTCAGGATCGCCCGCGCGTGGCGGTGGCCATGGCGGATCAGCCCCGCCACCAGATCATCGCGCGATGCTCCTTCGATCGGGTCTTCCCCGGCAGCGAACACCTCGGCAATGGCGACCACATCCGCCTCGTTGAAGCAGGCGCAGAAATCCTCGAACAGATGTGACAGGCGGGTGTAACGGTGCGGCTGATGGATCGCGATCACCCTACCTTCGGAAGCCTGCCGCGCGGCCTTGAGCACGGCGGCAATCTCGACCGGGTGGTGGCCGTAATCGTCGATGATCGTGACTCCGTTCCACTCGCCTACCTTGGTAAAGCGGCGGTTCACGCCGCCAAAGGCCGCCAGCGCCGACCGGATTTCGTCTTTCTTCATCCCCAGATGCCGGGCCACTGCCACGGCGGACAGCGCGTTTGACACGTTATGGTCTCCGGGCATCGGCAGGGTGCAGCCCTCGATGCTTTCGCCCTCGGCCTGCAACGCGATGTCGAAATGCGCGACGCCTTTTTCGTAGCGGAGGTTCACTGCCCGCACATCGGCCTGCGCGTTAAAGCCATAGGTCACCACACGGCGGTCGGTGACCTTGCCCACCAGACGTTGCACCTCTTCATGGTCGGTGCAGCACACGGCGATCCCGTAGAACGGGATGTTCGACACGAAGTCCTGAAACCCTTGCCGCAGGCGCTCGAAGTCGCCCCAGTGTTCCATGTGTTCGGGGTCGATATTGGTCACGATGCCGATGGTTGCGGGCAGGCGGTTGAACGAGCCATCGCTCTCGTCGGCCTCGACCACCATCCATTCGCCCTGCCCCATCCGCGCGTTCGAGCCATAGGCGTGGATGATGCCTCCATTGATGACGGTCGGATCGAACCCGCCGGCAACCATAAGCTCGGCCATCATCGTGGTGGTCGTTGTCTTGCCATGTGTGCCCGCAATCGCGATGTTCGACTTGAGCCGCATCAATTCCGCCAGCATGTCGGCGCGGCGAACCACCGGAAGCCCGCGCTTGCGCGCCTCGTCCAACTCGGGATTTCCCGGCTTGATCGCAGTCGAGACCACAACCACCTCGGCCCCATCCAGGTTCTCGGCCCGCTGACCTTCGAAGATGCGCGCACCCAGATCGGCCAGACGGTTGGTGATCTTGCTGGCCTTCAGGTCCGATCCCTGCACCGTGTAGCCCAGATTTACCAGCACCTCGGCAATGCCGGACATGCCGATACCGCCGATGCCGACGAAATGGATGGCCCCGATATCGACGGGAAGCTTGGTGGCGGCGTTCATTCGGTCTGTCCTTCCGGGTCTTGAGGGGCATTCTGTCCAGCCAGCATCTCGACCAGCGCGGCAAGGTCCTGCGCTGCATCGGGCTTGGCTTGTGACAAGGCGGCTTGCGACATCTGCAAAGCGCCTTTGGGGTTTTGCAAAACTGCAGTGATCTGCTCGGCCAGGCTGTCGACGGTCAGCTTGCTTTCGGGGATGCGGATTGCGGCTCCTGCCTCGACCAATCCACGCGCATTGGCGGTCTGGTGATCGGCGGTGGCCGCGGCAAAGGGCACAAGGATCGACGGCCGCCCGATCACCGAGATGTCCGCGACACTCGACGCGCCAGAGCGCGAGATCACAAGCTGTGCCTCGGTCATCCGCTTGGGCACATCGTTGAAGAAGGGTTGCACATCCGCATCGACCCCCTGTTCGGCGTAATAGGCGGCCACGCGTTCTCCGTCTTCGTCGCGCGCCTGATGGCTGACCCGCAGGTGTTGCAGGGTCTCGAGCGGAAGCGACGCGATCGCAGGCGGCACCACGTCCGAAAGGATGCGCGCGCCTTGGCTCCCACCGATCACGAGGATGGACATCGGGTAATCGCCGGGCGGAATGTACGCGGCCCCTGCGCGGTCCTTTACGGCGAGCCGGACCGGGTTGCCGACATGCACGCCCTCGACACCCTCTGGCAATTCGGTGGGCCATGTCCCGCAGGCCACGGTTTGCACGTGTTTGGCGAAAAGCGTGTTCACCCGGCCCAGAACGCCGTTCTGTTCATGGATCATCCGCGGTCGCCTCAAAAGCCATGCAGCGCCCAGCGCAGGGATGGATGGATAACCGCCGAAACCCACCACGACATCTGGCCGGTCGCGCAGCATCCGCCACGACATGGACACCACGCCGCCCAGCACGCGCAGAGGCACCATCGCTTTGGCAATAATCCCACCCCGCGCAAAGGTCGCGCTGGCCACCTGTTCGATCTCGGTCGAATGCGGAAAGCCACCTGTGTAACGCGCCCCGCGCGCATCGGTGGACAGCTTCACCCGCCAGCCGCGACGCAGCATGACCTCTGCCAGCGCCTGCGCCGGAAACATGTGACCGCCGGTCCCTCCGGCTGCAATGACAAGATAAGGTTTGCGCATAAGTCCCCCGCCCAAGGATTGAAGGACAGAGACCTGCCCCAGAGGCGTTTGTCAACAAACCAAGGGGCGATTTACCCTATATAAAGCCCTTAACGCAGCCGCCCTCGCAAGATATCGCCGATTTCGCCCTGCGGACGGCTGCGCGTGAAGGCCAACAGCATACCCACGGCGATGCCCCCTGCGATCAGGGACGAGCCCCCGTAGCTGACAAAAGGCAGCGTCATACCCTTGGCGGGCAGCAGGCGTACTGCGACACCCATGTTGATCATGGCCTGAACACCGAACATGCAGGCCAGACCGGTGCCCGCCAGACGGATGAAGGGATCACGTTCCCGCATCAGCCGCACAAGCGACCGCACCACGATGGTCGCGTAAAGCGCGATAACGATGAGGACAAGGACAAGCCCGTATTCCTCGGCCGCGACGGCGATGATGAAATCGGTATGCGCATCCGGCAGAGACCATTTCACCTGACCTTCACCCACACCTACGCCAAAGAATCCGCCCTCGCGGATCGCGTTGGTGGCGTAGCCCAACTGCGTGGTCGGATCGACCTCGGGGCTGAGAAAGCCGTCGATGCGGCGGGCAAAATGTTCCGAGCTCTGGTAGGCGACGGTGCCCCCCAGCACCACCAGTCCTGCAAGGACCATCAGCAACAGCATCGGCGCACCAGCCACGAAATACATCACACCCCACCCGAACAGCACCAGACACGCCTGCCCGAAATCGGGTTGCAGGGCGAGCATCAGGACGATGCTGATGGTGATGGCAAAGGACAGCGTCTTGCCCGGCGGGCCGCCCAGATCCTGACTGGCCGCCAAAAACCATGCGGTCACGATCACGAAGGTGGGTTTCAGAAATTCCGAAGGCTGGATCGACGCAAAGCCCAGCGAATACCAGCGCACCGCGCCCTTGCCGAAATCGGTGCCGAAAAACGGCAGCAGCGACAACGCGATAAAGGCAGCGGCAAAGCCCAGCACCGCCAGGCGGCGCACGACGATAGGCCCCAGCATGGACACAAAGATCATCACGCACAGGGCAAGACCGCCGAACACCGCCTGTCGCTGCACATAGTGGAACGGCGCAAACCCGTTGCGCTCCGCCAGCGGCGGAGAAGCCGCCAGTCCCAATAGGATGCCGATGCCGAACAGGATCAGAATGCAGGACAAGGACCACCTGTCGACCGTGCGCCACCATTTCGGCAACACAGGTTCGCCCGCGCGGGTAGGAACCGCGCCATAGACCATCTCTGTCATGGTTTCACCGCTTCTTCTGCCTCGAACGCCCGGTTTTCCGGGTCTGTGCAAGCACTCTAACCGATATGATTCGAGCGATCCAGAGGAATGATTCGTCCCGCGCCTCTTGCGTGTTCTCCGGTTCCGTGATGGATGCCCGGCATGCAGGTGAACACTCTGATCCTAGGCGCCGGGGCAGCCGGTATGATGTGCGCGGCGCATGCCGGGCCGTCGGTTCTGGTCATCGACCACGCCAAGGCACCGGGCGAAAAAATCCGCATCTCGGGCGGCGGACGCTGCAACTTCACCAACATGCACACCGATCCCACGCGGTTCCTCGGGCAAAACCCGCATTTCCACAAATCGGCACTCAGCCGGTACACCCAGTGGGATTTCCTCGACCTAGTGGACCGCCACAAGATCGCTTGGCACGAAAAAACGCTGGGACAGCTTTTTTGCGACGACAAGGCGACCCAGATCGTCGACATGCTGCGTACCGAGATGGCGCAGGCCGGCGCGCAGCTTTGGTTACAGACATCGCTTGTCGAATTAAGCCATGATGGCGTGCTGTTCACAGCGCAGTTGGAGCGCGATGGCAAACGCCACAGCGTGACCGCCCGCAATCTCGTGTTGGCAACCGGCGGCAAGTCGATCCCCAAGATGGGCGCGACGGGTCTGGCCTATGACATCGCCCGGCAGTTCGGCCATCAGATCACCGACACCCGCCCTGCCCTTGTGCCCCTGACCTTTTCCGACCAGCGCTTTGCCCCGATCTCCGGCGTGGCAACCCCCGTGGTCGCAGAGGCAAATGGCACCGCCTTTGAAGAGGCGCTGCTGTTCACCCATCGCGGCCTGAGCGGGCCTGCGGTGCTGCAAATCTCAAGCTACTGGGCGGAAGGTGACTCGATCTCGCTTGACCTGCTGCCGGGCCACGACCTCCCCGCCCGGCTCAAGACAACCCGCCAGACTCATGGAAAACGAAACGTGACCACCGCCTTGGCCGAAATCCTGCCTGAACGACTGGTCGAGCATCTTGCCGCCGACCTGCCTCTTTCCGGCAATGTTGGTGACCTCTCGGACAAGCGGATCGACGAAATCACCGACCGGTTGCGGCACTGGACGCTGACGCCCACCGGCAGCGAGGGCTACCGCACTGCAGAGGTCACGCTGGGCGGGATCAGCACCGACGGAATCGACAGCAAGACGATGATGTCGCGCGATGTGCCGGGCCTGTTCATGATCGGCGAAGCAGTTGATGTGACGGGCTGGCTGGGCGGTTACAACTTCCAATGGGCGTGGAGTTCGGCGGTAGCCGCCGGACGAGCTGTTACAAAACGGACTTGAAGTTTTACAAAACTTTTACAATTAGAGGGTTATGCCCTCTAGTCCTGCTCTTTCCCCCTCTCCCTTTGCGATTCTGCGCGGGCCACTGCGCGATCTGTGGAACCTGCTGTCTGGCGGCGACGACTTTCCTCGCGCGCAAGAGCGGATCTGGATCAACCCGATGCGTCTGACACGCATCTATACGCGCAACCCGGCCCAAACGCCCGACTACAAGCGGCGGCACTCTGGAATGGTGCTTGCCGGGGACTGGGACCACCACACCGAACCTTTGGACAGCTCGTGGAAGATTGCCGCCTGCCTTGCACATTTCCGCGAGGGCATGCCTTGGGCAGACACTGGTATCTACGACCGGATGCAAGCGATGATCGCTGAGCGTGGCCAGTTCGACAGTTGCGCAAACATGGATGACGTTATCGCGCGTTACGAAAAGATAGATGCGCTTTTTTCGACAATACGCGAAAATGGCTTCCGGGACGAAACGATCCACCGCTTCGGCACCCCGCGTCTGCCCGAAGGTGTCTATGTCCATATCGACCGCCATGGCGACCCGATTTTCGGGGCGATCGGCAACCATCGTGTCGGCATCGCACGCGCCCTGGGCCTGACGCGAATCCCGGCACAGCTTGGGGTCGTTCATCCCGATGCGCTCGAGCGGAACGCTTTGGCCAAACTGCGCAGCGTTCCGGCATGAGCAATCTTCGTGCGGCCATCGCAGCCGGAGTTCCCGGCAAGGTGGTGCGCGACGTGGTCAACCGCTGGCGGTTCGGCCCAGACGCCCCCCAAAGCGACGAACTGATCTGGATCCGCCCCCATAGCGTGACCGACTTTTACCGTGCGGACCCTCAAAAAGGCGCGCCCCGGTTTCGCAGACGGCATTCGGCGCTTGTAAAGGGTGGCGACTGGGACCTGTCGCGCAAACCCTTCGGCAGCGAGATCAAACTGGACAGCATCCGTGATCATTTCGAACGCGGCGTTCCCTGGCAGCAAACGGACATCTTTTCGTGGATGCTCATGCGGCTTGAAAAAGAAGGCAGCGTTGACGGTTTCACCAGCCGCGAAGAGTTGATCGCACGCTATGACGGGCTTGACCGTATCTATGACGAGGCCAAACGCTCCGGTACGCTGCGTCCGCATGGCAGCGTGAACATGACACGCCGCGAACATGGCGGCATTCTCGTGCACATCGCGCGCGACGGCACCCCCCTGCGTGACGGCGGCGGCATGCATCGGTTCGCGATTGCCTATATCCTTGGGCTCGAAAAAATCCCGGCGCAGCTTGGCGTGATCCATACCGACGCGGTCAAAGCCGGAGTGATGAACGAGCTTCGGAAAGGTCCGGATCGGCAATAAGCCGCCTGTGCGAAAACGGTGATTGGGAACGGTTTGCAGGTCTCCGGGGTTGACCGGCCAGAGCAACACTGGAGACCAACATGTTCAAATCTATCGCAACAAGCCTCGCCCTCTCTGCCTTTGCAACCGGAGCCTTTGCCGCCCAAACCGTCAGCGAGATTGATGTCTCGGTTGACCTGCCCGCCATCGAAAACAGCGAAGCTGCGCAGGTCTGGACGTCGCTGGGCACCGACCTCGAAACCGCAATCGCTGAACGCATCGCGCCGCAATTGGGCGAGGACAGTTCCGAAGTGGTGATCGACATCAATGAAGTCGCCTTGGCCACGGCGTTCGAGAACGCCTATGCGCTGGAAGATTCCACCCTGACTGGCATGGTCGAAATCCGCGTGCCCGGCCTTCTGAACAATGAGGAATATGAGCTGTCCGTTACGGCCGGGCAAGCCATGTCCGCGGCATCGCCCGGTGTCGATCTGGACAGCATGACAATCGCCAGTGCCGAAGTGTACCGCGCGATGATCGACGCCTTTGCCGACAATGTCGCGCAGAAGCTGAAGTAAGACAACGAAGAGGCCCGAGGGCGCACTGCCTGCGGGTCACCCCCCAATCAGCGCCTTGACCCGTGCCGCGAAATCCTCGCCACGTTTTTCGAAACTGTCATACTGATCGAAACTCGCCGCCGCCGGGGCCAGCAGCACCACATCCCCCGGTTCCGCTTCGGCAGCGGCCCGCGCGACAGCGGCTTCCATCGTGCCACAAGCCTCGGTTTCAAGCCCGTTCAGCTGCACCGCAAATCCGTCCGCCTCGCGTCCGATGACATAGGCTTTGCGCACGTGTTCGAAACCGGGGATCAGACCGTCAAGACCGCCTTCCTTCTGCAAGCCACCGCAGATCCAGCGGATGTTCTGGAACGCCTGCAGCGCCTTGAGCGCGGAATCCACATTGGTCGCCTTGCTGTCATTCACAAAGGTAACGCCGTTCTTTTCAGCGATGATCTGGCTGCGATGCGGCAAGCCTGCAAAGGTCTTCATCGCTGCTTCGATCTGGCGCGGGGCCACGCCCAGCGCACGGGTCGCCGCATAGGCCGCACAGGCGTTCTGATGGTTATGCGCACCGGGCAGTCCCTTGATCTCGCGCAGGTCAATGGAGCCAACTTGTTTGCCCTTGCGCCATTCGGTCAGGAACCCCTTGCGGGCATAGACATGCCAGCCGGGACCGGTCAGTTTCTGACCCGAGGAAATGCGGATCACCCGGTCATCCCCTGGCCCTTCGGACAGTTGATTGGCGATGTAGAGGCCTTCGTTCTCGTCCACCCCGATCACCGCGCGATCCGGCCCACCTTCGGCAAAGAGCCTGCGTTTCGCAGCGAAATACCCGCCCAGCCCGGCGTGCCGGTCAAGGTGATCCGGCGACAGGTTGGTGAAGACCGCCACATCCGGCGTTAGCGCACGGGCAAGGTCGGTCTGGTAGCTGGACAGTTCCAGCACGACCACATCACCATCCCCCGGTGGGTCGATATCCAAAACACCGCGACCGATATTGCCCGCCAACTGGCTGTGCCGGTCGGTTGTGGACAGGATATGGTGGATCAATGCCGAGGTGGTGGATTTGCCGTTCGATCCGGTTACGGCGATCACGCGTGGGGCCGTATCGAAATCGTCCCATTCATGCGTTGCCAGCGACCGGAAGAACAGGCCGATATCGTTGTCGACCGGAACCCCCGCCGCCCAGGCCTTGGCGATCACCGGGTTCGGTGCAGGGTAGAGATGCGGGATGCCGGGGCTGACGATCAGGCTTGCCACTGCCTCGAACGCTCCGTCACGGGACAGGTCGCGGATCTCGAACCCTTCGGTTTCGGCAGTATCGCGGGCCTTGGGATTGTCGTCCCAGCAGATCGCCGTCGCCCCGCCCTCGCGCAGGGCGCGCGCTGCCGAAAGGCCAGACCGGCCCAAACCCAACACGGCCACCTGATGGCCTTCAAAACCCTGAACGGGGATCATCGCGCACCTCTGCTGCTGTCATGCGACCACCGCTACCGCATCTGAGTGCTGCGCGAAAGATCAGCTGTTGAGCTTGCGCAGACGTGCCGTCACGGACAACCCATGCGCCTCGAGCGATTCCGAACGCGCCAGCGTTTCGGCGGCAGGACCAATCGCCCGCAACGCCTCGGGTGACATTTTCGCCAAGGTCGTGCGCTTTACGAAATCCAGCACCGACAGCCCCGACGAGAAGCGCGCCGACCGGGCTGTGGGCAGAACGTGGTTTGGACCACCGACATAATCGCCAATGGCCTCGGGCGTCCACTGGCCAAGGAAGATCGCGCCCGCATGGGTGATTTTCGCCGACAGCGCATCGGGATCATCGACGCAAAGCTCAAGATGCTCCGGCGCGATCTGGTCACACAGTTCCGCTGCCTCGTTGAGGTCGCGTACCGTGATGACCGCGCCGAAATCGCGCCAGCTTGCCCTGGCAATTGCGCGCCGCTCCAGCGTTTCCAGACGGGTCTCGACCGCGTCCGCGACGGCCTGACCGAAGGCGGCGTCGGTCGTGATCAGCAGAGACTGCGCGCTCTCGTCGTGTTCAGCCTGAGACATCAGGTCCAAGGCGATCCAGTCGGGATCATTTTCACCATCCGCAATAACCAGAATTTCGGACGGTCCCGCGATCATGTCGATGCCCACCTTGCCGAACACCCGGCGTTTCGCGGCGGCAACAAAGGCGTTGCCCGGTCCGGTGATCTTGTCCACCGGAGCTATGGTCTCTGTCCCATAGGCCAATGCTGCGATCGCCTGTGCGCCGCCGATGCGGTAGACCTCGTCCACACCGGCGATGCGACACGCCATCATCACCAGCGGATTGATCACCCCGTCCGGCGTCGGCACCGTCACCGCAAGCCGCTTGACCCCCGCCACCTTGGCCGGAACCGCGTTCATGAGAACCGAAGACGGGTAGCTGGCCAATCCGCCCGGCACGTAAAGCCCTGCTGCGGACACAGCCGTCCACCGCCAGCCCAAAATGGCCCCCTGTTCGTCGGTCCACATCTCGTCCTGCGGAATCTGCCGCGCGTGATAGGCGCGAATGCGTTCCGCCGCGGTTTCCAAGGCAATGCGTTCTGCCTCCGGCACCTTGGCGATCTCGGCGTCGATCTCGGCCTCGGACACACGCAACTGAGCGGCGGTCAGCTCAAGCCGGTCGAACTTGGCCGTCAGTTCGAGCACCGCCGCATCGCCACGCTTGCGCACATCAGAGATGATACCCGCCACGACGTCATCCACATCCGGGCTGTCCTCGCGCTTGGCATTGAGGATCGCCGTGAAGCGCGCGTCGAAATCGGCATCTTTTGTGGACAGAAATTGCGGCATCACGCCCTCCGGGTCAGCTTTTCCGGGTACTTAGACCGCGCGGCACGAACCCTCAAGCGCCGCGCGTCAGGTCAGCCCCATCCAGCGCCTTAATCATCAGGTAGTCGTCGCGCCCGACCCCGTCGATCAGCACCGATCTGGGGCGCCGTCCGAAGATGTGAAAGCCCAGCGCAAGATAGAGCGCCTGCGCGCCCGTGTTTTCTACATCGACACAAAGCTCAGCCTGCTGCACACCCGCATCGGTCAAATGCTGCAACACAGCCTCCATCAGCGCCCGGCCACAGCCCTGCCGCTGCGCATCAGCCCGTACATAAAGCGGGCCGATGTCGGCCATGTGCTGCATCCGTTTCGGCCCACCGCGCCGCGCCGACACAAACCCGACCAACCGCTTGGCATCGTCGAATACGCCAAGGGTCAGATTGACGTCGAGCCCACGCTCCACATCCTTGTTGGGGATCGCGCGGACCTCTTCGGCGCTGAACAGAAACGCCGAGGGCACCCGCATCAGCCCGTCGGCCCAAAGCGCCCGGAAAGCGGACATTTCTTTCGGCGTCAGCCGCCGAACCATCATACAGGGTGATCCGGCACCTTGCCCGACACGGCGGCATAGGGTTTGGTCACATCCCGCAGCGCAACTTCGAGTTCGGATACCTGCAAACGGATTGCGCCATCGCCTGCGAGCGTCAGGATCAAGGCCCCGCCGCTGGTTTCATCCGCCTCAAAGGTGACTGACAGGACCGAAAGGATCGTATCCGCATCGCCTCGTGGCACCCCTTGGCTGGCGACACGCTCGACAGTCTCGACAGCCAAAACGGATTGCACCCGCTCGGGTTTGCGTCCGCCCCGTTCCGCAAAGGGAATATCCTCCCAGCGGAAGCGATTGAGCAGGATGCCAAAGCGTTTTTTACCGCGCTGCCATTGCATTTCGGTGGACGGAAAAACTGCATCCTGACAGAGCGCCGACAGCACCTTCAGGTCATCCTCATCCATCGCGACCAGCCGCAGCGGTTTGGCTGCACCGTCTTCGAATGTGGCGTCAGCGCTCACTGTTCTTTCACCCGTTCGATTTTGGCCCCCACGCTCGACAGCTTGCGCACCACATGCTCGTAGCCGCGATCCAGATGATAGACGCGGCTGACAATGGTTTCACCTTCTGCGGCCAAACCGGCAAGGATCAACGACACCGAGGCCCGCAGATCCGTTGCCATCACCGGCGCGCCGCGCAGTTTCTCCACACCTGTGACTCTCGCTGTGCCGCCATGCACCTCGATCTTCGCGCCCATCCGCGCCAGTTCAGGTGCGTGCATGAAACGATTCTCGAAGATCTTCTCTTCCAGAACGCTGGTGCCCTCGGCTGTGCAGAGCAGCGCCATCATCTGCGCCTGCAGGTCGGTCGGGAAGCCTGGGAACGGTTCTGTCGTGACATCCACCGCAGACACCCGCCCGTTCTTGCGCGCGACTTTCAGCCCGCTTGGCGTTTCCTCGACCGATATGCCCGCCGCGTCCAGCTTTTCGCAGAACGCCGCCACCAGGTCGATGCGGCCGCCAAGGCACTCCACCTCGCCACCGCAGATCGCCGGGGCCAGCATGTATGTGCCCAACTCGATGCGGTCGGTGACAACCCGGTGCGTTGCTCCGCCAAGACGGTCGACACCCTGAATGGTGATCTCGGACGTGCCTTCACCGTCAATCTGCGCACCCATCTTGCGCAGGCATTGCGCCAGATCGACAATCTCGGGTTCGCGTGCCGCATTTTTAAGAACGGTCGTCCCTTTCGCTAATGTCGCCGCCATGAGCGCGTTTTCTGTCGCCCCTACCGACACAAACGGGAATTCGACAATGCCCCCTTTGAGCCCCCCCGCCGGCGCCTTGGCATGCACATAGCCGTCGCGCAGGTCCAGCTCGGCCCCCATCGCCTCGAACGCCTTGAGGTGCAGATCGACGGGACGCGCGCCAATCGCACACCCACCGGGCAGCGACACCTCGGCATGTCCGAACCGAGCAAGCAGCGGCCCCAGTACAAGGATCGACGCGCGCATCTTGCGAACGATGTCATAATCGGCCCGCGTAGAGGTCAGGTCGTGGCTCGACATGGCCAGAACCTGCCCGTCCTGCAGCGCCTGCACCTCAGCCCCCAAAGACTGCAACAGCGTCGTCATCGTGCGAATGTCGCTCAGACGCGGCGCGTTGGTCAGCGTCAGCGGCTCCTCGCTCAGAAGCGTTGCCGGCATCAGGGTGAGGCAGGCGTTTTTCGCGCCCGCAATGGGAATCTGGCCGCTGAGCGGGCCGTTCCCGGTTACGATAATCTGGTCCATCGGTTCTAACTGCCCTCGCTCGTGGTCTTGTTATCCTTGCCTTCATCCGTTGCCCCGGCCGACCGCGCACGTGCCTGCGCCTTGCGCTTGGCCATATTTGCCTTGAGCGCGGCCTTCAGCCTGTCTTCCCGCGCCTGTTGGGTCGATTTCCCGGATGAGGGTTTCTGTGTCATGACCACTTCCTATCCCAGAGGCAAAAAAGGGTCCAGATTGCGCTTGCACCGTTTTCCGTTTGAGTCTAATCACCCGCCACGTCGAGTTCGACACCCCGGCGCTGTGGTAGCTCAGTGGTAGAGCACACCCTTGGTAAGGGTGAGGTCGAGAGTTCAATCCTCTCTCACAGCACCATTTCACAGCCTCAAACAAGCCACTTCCGACGAATTGTGAGCCCGCGTGCTCTGTGCGCGCAAAGAGGTCTGGATTTGTTGGCCAGCCCGCAGCACACTTGACCGCAGAGTCACATCGGGAGGCCCAAGGTGTCGGACCTGCATGCAGAACAGGCGACAAATGTCGTTCTTGAAATCGACGATGCCAAAGTTGCGAAAGTCATCGGGCGCATCGAAGAGGCCCGCGCTCTGATCGACGCAGGCGAGACCGATGCAGCCATGGCCCTGTGCAAAGACATTTTGAAAACACCGGGTGTCCCCTTGAACACCGCGGTCAAGGTAGGGCTGCTGATCCGGGATCTGGGCCAAGCCGAGATCGCCGAGTTGGTCTTTGTCAATGCATACGAGAAGATCAGGTCGGTGATGGACCGGCTGGACGATCCGGAGCGGGCGCTGCTGCCTGCCGCAGAGGCGCTTGCCGATCTTGGACGGTACGACGAGGCCGAAGTCCTGTGCCGCAAAGCCATCGACGCCGCGCCCAACAACCTGACAGTCGCTGTTGGCTATGCGGCGTTTCTCGTCCACCGCGACCGGCTGGAGGAGGCGCTGGCGATCACGGAACGCTATTGCGACCTGACCGACAGCAAGTTCAACGGCGCGATCCATTTCGCGATGATTTTCGATCACCTCAATTGCGACGAGGCGGCACGGGCCTGCCTGGAACGGGCAAAAAAGCACTGCAAGTCCAAGACGCAGCGCGCAAAGCTGGATTTCTTTCTGGCCTCCAAAGGCATGAAGAAAACCGCCGAGGACCAGCATGGCATGGCGGTCGAGCTGTTCGACGGCTTTGCCGAGAATTACGACACGCAGCTCGAAAAGCTTGAAAACAATGGCCCCAGCATGGTGCTCACCGCGCTCGAAGACCTGAACCTGCCGAAAACCCGTAGCCGTCGCATTCTGGATGCCGGTTGCGGCACGGGTCTGTGCGCGGGCTTCCTGCGGCCCTACGCCAAAGAGCTTCACGGGATCGACCTGTCGGTGAAGATGCTCGAGATTTCACGGAAGAAAGGCGGCTACGATTTTCTGGCAAGAACCGACCTGTCCGAGATTGTCACCTACCCAGAGGGCAAGTTCGACATGATCGTCTGCGCCGATGTGCTGGTCTATTTCGGCCCCTTGACCACGGTGCTGCGCAATTTCTCAAGCATTCTCAAACCCGGCGGCTGGCTGTTGCTGACAGTCGAGTTCGAAAACAACCCGGCCGTCACCACCGGATTCAAACTGTACCCGTCAGGCCGCCACAAGCACACCAATGACTACCTGCAAAAGACGCTGGCCGAAGCCGGATTCCCGAAACCCAAAATGCTCAAGCACGCGCGATTGCGCAATGAACTGGGCGCGCCGATCTTCGGCACGCTGGTCGCGGTGCAGAAACCGGCACTGTCTTTCGTCTGAAAGATTTTGTTCACGGCCTGGTGCCGCAAGATCAATTGGACGACGTGCCGGTACGTCCAGCCTTGCTGGTGACTTCATGCGCTGCTACCTAGGACATCGGTTTTTATCGGACCAAGTTACATGCGCGTAGCCATCGCAACTGGCGAATACCACCTTGGCGGAGAGACGTTTATCAACCGCCACATCGAACATCTGTTCGGTGGCAATACAGTTGTGGTCTGTGGCCGGTTCCGTGGTGATAACCCCTATGGCAAGCCGTATTTCGTGCGCCGCGATGGCCTGTCGGGCCGTGACATCATGGTCGCGCCCTGGTGGCTTTTGCGCAATCGGGTGCGCCACGGCACGTCCCGTTTGCCATTCGGCGAAGCCAAAGAGGCTCTGATCCGTTTTTTGCGCGATGAACGGGTCGATGTGATCCTGGCCGAATTCGGCACGCAGGCCTTGGCGCTTGCACCGCTGGCCAATACGCTTGGCATCCCGATCTTCACCTATTTTCGTGGCACCGATGCCTCCAAGGCGATCCGCACGGAACGGATGCGCTCGGCCTACCGCAAGATGATGCCGCGGTTGGCCGGGGTGTTCTCGGTTTCGCAATTTCTTCTCGACAATCTGGCCAAGCACGGCATCTCGCACCCCGACAGCATGGTGATCCCCTCGGGCGTCGACATCCGGCGCTTTGCACCGCAGGCCAAGGTGCCGTTGAGTTTTCTCGCGGTTGGGCGCTTTGTGGAGAAAAAGGCGCCCATGACCACCCTTCGCGCGTTTGCCGAAGCGACAACCAAACTGCCCAATGCACGCCTCGACTTCATCGGCGATGGTCCCTTGCTGGAACCCACACGCGCGCTGGCCGAAGAACTGGGCGTGTCGTCAAAAATACGCTTTCACGGCGCACAACCACACAATACCGTGCGCGACCGGTTGATGAGCACCCAGTTCTTCCTGCAACACTCCGTCACTGCCCGCGACGGCAATACCGAAGGCCTGCCCACCGCCATCCAGGAAGCGATGGCCTGCGGGTGCATCACCGTCTCGACGCGCCATGCCGGTATTCCCGAGGCGATTGACGAGGGTGAAACCGGGTTTCTGGTCGACGAATTCGACGAGGCGGGATTTGCCAAAGCGATCTCTGCCGCGATCAATGTGCCCGATTTGCCGGCGATGTCCGCGCGCGCGCGTCAGGTGGCGGAACAGCGTTTCGACAATCACGTATTGCTCAAGCTTCTTGAGCGGCACATTCAGGATGCGCTGGTGACTGCACCGCGCGGCACCGGCGGCGTGCCCAACAAAGCGTCCGCCTAGGTGCGACGCGGGTCCGGGTCGGGACTGGCCATGTTGTCATATCGCCTTCTCATGTCGCTCCTTGCGGGACGGGAACTGGTCGCGCGATTTTGGGCCCGGGACTGGACTGCGATCCGGGCGCGGTTGGGCCGAGTTACCCCAGCACGGCAGGTTGATCGCATCTGGCTGCATGCCGCGTCGAACGGGGAGCTTGCTTCGGCCCGTCCTGTCATCGACGCGCTGCTGACGCAGGGACGGCATCTGCTGATCACCGTGAACACCGACAGCGCGCTTGCGCTTGGCAACGGATGGGCCCTTGAACATACCTCTGTCACCCTTGCGCCGGTGGACCTGCCCGGCCCGACCCGCCGCGTCCTGCGGAACTGGCGCATCACGGCGCATATCACGCTCGAATCCGATCTCTGGCCGATCCGCATTCTCAACACGCCCGGTCCGGTGGTGGTGCTGGGCGGACGCCTCACGGCGCGATCTGCCAAGGGTTGGGCGAGGTTTGATGCGCTGGTGCGACGGGTGATAACGCGTGTAACCTATCTCTCCGCGCAGGACAGCGCTTCGGCCGACAGGTTTGTCACCGCCGGACTGCCAAAAACAGCGCTTGGCCCGGTGTTCGATCTCAAGGCGCTTTACACACCGCCACGTGATGCGCCCGACCGCGCACTGAGCCAAGCCTTCGACCGCACAAACACGTGGCTTGCCGCCTCGACCCATGAAGGTGAGGAAGAAACGATCCTCAGCGCGCACAAGGCCACCCTTCCCAAACGCCCAAATCTCAAGCTGATCCTTGCGCCCCGGCATCCAAAACGCGCCGAGGAGATCGCGCAGTTGATCGACGCACAGGGCCTGACCTTTGCCCGGCGCAGCGCGGGCGACAATCCGGCGATGGCACAGGTCTATCTTGCCGACACGCTGGGCGAGATGCACCTTTGGTACGCGCTGGCAGGAGTAACCTTTGTCGCCGGATCTCTCACGGATCGGGGTGGACACACACCCTATGAACCTGCCGCGTTCCAATCGGCCATTCTGCACGGTCCCGACACCGGCAATTTCCGCGCGGCCTATGACCGCCTTGCCGATGCAAAAGCCGCCATCTGCACGCCCGACGCCACCAGCCTCAGCGAAGCGCTGATCGCTATGGAGTCCGCTGAAAAACAGGCGGCATGGGGACAGGCGGCACGAAACGTGCTACATCAGGACACCGACCTGACCGGTTTGATGCACGACATCGCACGCGCGCTTGACGCTTGATGTCCCCCGGCAAAAGCTTATTTTTAACGGACTGACAACAAAACAGAAAAGACCCGTCGCAGGCATCTCAATGATCCAGTTCACCCTTAAATGCGCCAATGACCATCAGTTCGACAGCTGGTTCCAATCCGGAACCGCCTTCGACAAGCTGCACGCCTCGGGCATGGTCAGCTGTTCGGTCTGTGGCACCACGCAGGTGAACAAGGCGATGATGGCTCCGCGCGTCAGCACTGCCGAAAAAGCTGGGATGCCACCGGCCAAACCGACATTGACCGAACCGGCAAGCCCGGCAGAGCAGGCCTTGGCCGAGCTGAAGAAATATGTCGAAAAGAACTCGGACTACGTGGGCGGAGACTTCGCCAAAGAGGCGCGCGCGATTCACACAGGCGACGCGCCACAGCGCCCGATCTGGGGCGAAACCCGTGGCGATGAAGCCAAGAAACTGATCGAAGACGGAGTGCCAATCGCGCCCCTGCCCTTTACTCCGACACGAAAGTCCAACTGATGAACATCCTGATCACCGGTGCCAATCGTGGCATTGGCGCCGCCTTGCTTGCTGCTGCCCAAAGTCGGGGCGACACTGCCTTTGGCACCACCCGCAGCGCGGGGCACGACACGCTCTTGCCGCTCGACGTGCGTGATCCGGCAAGCTGCGCCGCCCTTGCGGACCGGCTCAAGGACACGCCCATTGACCTGCTGGTCTGCAATGCGGGTGTTTACCTGGAAAAGGGTATGCCCGCCGACAGCCTCACCGATACCCGGCTTTGGGCGGATACCTTTGCCACCAATGTCACCGGCGTTTACCTGACCGCAATGGCGTTCCTGCCGCACTTGAAACAGTCGACAACCCCGAAGCTGGCGATCATCTCGTCACAGATGGGGTCGAACACCCGCGCCAAGGGCCAGAGCTATATCTACCGGGCGTCCAAATCCGCAGCGCTGAACCTTGGACGCAACCTCGCCGTTGACCTGAAACCGCAGGGCATTCCCGTGGGCATCTACCACCCCGGCTGGGTTCGAACCGACATGGGAACCGATGCAGCAGACATCGGCACCGAAGACTCGGCACGCGGCCTTCTGCAACGCTTCGACGCGCTGTCGCTCGAGACAACCGGCTGTTTCGAGATGTGGAACGGCGACGCGATGCCGTTGTGACGGTCGCGGATCCCGCCGATTTCCCCAAAGCCTTTGCCGAAGCCTGGCACAGCCGCGATGGCAATCGCATCGGCGCGCTGTTTGCAGAAGACGCGGATTTCGTGAACGTGACCGGCCTCTGGTGGCGCAACCGGGCGGCAATCTCAAAGGCGCATGACTACGCGCTCAAGTCCTTCTTCCGCGAGACGACGCTGAAACCCGGCGTGACCACCACACGCCAGCTCGGACCGGACCACGCCATCGTACATTGCCGGTTCACTCTGTCCGGCCAGAAAGCGCCCGATGGAACAACCGCGAACGACCGCCAGACCATCCTGACATTCGTCCTGCACCGCACGGAAAACGGCTGGCAGGCGGTTGCGGCACAGAACACCGATGTGGTCCCCGGCAAGGAGACCCATGTCAACACCGGCAGCCTCACCGCTGTTGACTATCGGGACACGTAATCGGCCCACATCACGCCGCACTCTTGCGCGGCACCGCCACCCGACGTAAAGCACCCGCTGAGTCTGACCCGGGAGGCCAATATGCCCGTTCTCGTGATGAAATTCGGCGGAACCTCCGTCGCCACGCTCGACCGCATCCGTCGTGCGGCCAAACGCGTCGGCGTCGAAGTCGCCAAAGGCTACGACGTGATCGTCATCGTCTCGGCCATGTCCGGCGAGACGAACAAGCTGGTGGGCTTCGTCAACGAAACCTCGCCGCTCTTTGATGCGCGCGAATATGATGCCGTTGTGTCCTCGGGCGAAAACGTCACTGCCGGCCTCATGGCGCTGACGCTGCAGGAAATGGACATCCCAGCGCGCAGCTGGCAGGGCTGGCAGGTGCCGGTGAAAACCACGTCCGCCCATTCCTCGGCCCGGATCGAAGAGATCCCCACCGACAACATCAATCGCAAATTCGGCGAAGGCATGAAAGTCGCCGTGGTCGCAGGCTTTCAGGGCATCAGTCCCGAAGGCCGTATCACGACGCTGGGTCGGGGCGGCTCTGACACGACCGCTGTCGCCTTCGCCGCCGCTTTCGGCGCGGAACGCTGCGACATCTATACGGACGTGGACGGCGTCTACACCACCGATCCGCGCATCTGCGACAAGGCCCGCAAGCTGGATCGCATCGCGTTCGAGGAAATGCTGGAACTCGCCTCGCTGGGGGCCAAAGTGCTGCAAACCCGCTCGGTCGAACTTGCGATGCGGTATAAGGTGAAACTGCGGGTGCTCAGCAGTTTCGAGGAACAATCTGACGACGCAGGAACATTGGTCTGCGACGAGGAGGACATCATGGAAAGCAATGTTGTGGCCGGAGTGGCCTATTCCCGCGACGAGGCCAAGATGACCCTCGTCTCCGTCGCCGACCGCCCCGGCATCGCCGCGGCCATCTTCACCCCGCTGTCTGAGGCGGGCGTGAATGTCGACATGATCGTGCAGAACATTTCCGAAGACGGTCGCACCGACATGACCTTCTCCTGCCCCACCGATCAGGTGAAGCGCGCGGAAAAGGCGATGAGCGATGCCAAGGCCGCAGGCAAGATCAACTACCACGACATCGTGGCTGATACGGGCGTGGCCAAGGTGTCGGTTGTCGGCATCGGGATGCGCAGCCACACCGGCGTTGCCGCCAAGATGTTCCAGGTGCTGGCCAAAGAAGGCGTCAACATCAAGGTAATCACCACGTCCGAGATCAAGATCTCCGTGCTGATCGACCGGAAATACATGGAATTGTCCGTGCAGGCGTTGCACGACGCGTTCGAACTGGAAAAAGCGCGTTAAGCGGGGCTGCCTCCGCTCAACCTGCCCGAGGTCTTCACCCGGACCAAAGCTCCGTGTCCGGGTGAAATTGCGACCACGCAAACCAAAAGGCCTGATGGCTGCCGATATCCGCCCCATCGGCACCAACGGCCCGAATGCCCCCCGCATCAAGCTCCAAACGGATGTTCTCGAATGTGATGGACTCTCCGTTCCGCAGGGCAATCAACGCCGCGCTGCGCTGAAATGCGATGGGTTTGCCTGACGCGGTGATTGCGCCGATCACATCCTCATGTACGGGCAGTCGCGGATCGACATCCCCGACCGGGAAAATCGGGCCATTGGCATCGCGCCCGTTGCGGAAATCAAAGTCCCGTCCCAGCGCCAGCGCTTCGATCAGCACCGTGGTTTCGGGATGCTCCGCCTTCCACGATCCCCAATCGGTCGTGACCACCGTGGCTTGCTCCAGTCTGAGGCCCCGCTCGGCCAACGGCCCGGTCACGGCCTTGCCAAGAAAGGTGTCAAACACCGACGACGTCACCACGTCGTACATGACCTTGTTGGACCGGATCAAAAGGCCAGACGTGCGCAGAACAGGACGCTCGACCCCGTCCGGCATGCGGTCGGTGAAATACGCCTGAGCCGCACCACACAGCGTACAATACGGAATTCCCAGGTCCCGCCCGCCCAGCGTATCGTTCACCATTTCCCTTACTTCCATGATCTGCCGGGGATAGGCGCGATACTCGCCGTTCACTTCGATCCCGAAGACAATGTCGCTATCCTCAAGCCATGTGGCGTCCTCGGCAGACGAAACGGCGGGATTGTCCGCCGCAGGGATGCAGTTGCAGGGTGCATTTGCCTGGCCGTATGCCCGGTCGTCAATCAGGACACCGCCCCACGAGACATGCCGCCAGTCGATGTCGCCCTCGACAAACAAAGCGCGCCACTGTGGGACGACGCCTGTGAAAATGGCGCGTTTCACGCTCAGGTAATCGGGCGGCGCGGGGATGTCCCAGGCGATCAGATGATCCGTGATGATCCCCCAGTGATTTGACGTCGGCGCATCTATCTCCAAAAGGTGGGCGGCTGCAGTTCCAAGTGTATTGGCGAGGTTCCCACCAGTCACAAAACGCATCAGATCACTGATGATCCATGCAAGGCGCGGATCGCCGGATGCTGTGACCACCTCCAATGCCGCCTGCTGCTCCGGCCCCCAGGAGGACGAGGCGATGCTGTCCACAAAGGCCGTCTGGATCGCCGCCTTGAGAGCATCCGTCAGCGGCACATCCGCCACCTCCGGCGGTGTCCCGAAGGCGGCGATCACGTAGTCGGGCAATCCAGCCGGCTCCTCTGCCCGTGCGGGGGATGACGTGGCAACAAGAACCGCGGCCAGAGCAGCACAGAGAATCGAAGAACGCGGGATCGGGAATGTCGGTATCTTCATCGTCAGCCCTCATGGAAGCGGCGCAAAAACAGGTCTCTGCGCCAACTGTCCGTGCAAACGGCAAAACCGGCAAATCACGTTTGATTCACCATTTGGTGCACGATGTTCCGAGTTTTCGCACGGGATCCGCTATGATTTTGGCCTCAAACAGGATTCCACCCGAGGCGCCCATCGCATGACCCTGCGGCGACATAAGAATAGCCGCTTTCCCCGCTACCCCTCTGTGCCTATAAATGTGCCGGAACCATAAGGCAGTTGAGCGGATGCCAAACACATTCGAAAGCGAAAGCCGCAAGCTGCTCGGACGGCTGCGTGACACGATGGCTGACAAGGCTGCCGGTCAGGAGCGGCTCGACAAGATCACCCACCTCACTGCCGATTCCATGGGCACGGAAGTGTGTTCCATCTATCTGTTCCGCGACGAAGAAACGCTCGAGCTTTGCGCGACGCAGGGCCTCAACCCCGAATCCGTCCACCAGACCCGGATGAAACTGGGCGAAGGCCTTGTGGGTCGTGTTGCCCGCACCGGCAAGATCATCAACACCGCCAATGCACCCTCGGCCAAAGGTTTCCGCTACATGCCGGAAACCGGGGAAGAGATTTACTCGAGCTTCCTTGGCGTGCCGATCCAACGGCTCGGCGAAAAGCTCGGCGTTCTCGTCGTCCAGTCCAAGGAAGCCCGCGAATTCAGCGCTGACGAGATCTATGCGCTTGAAGTCGTCGCCATGGTACTGGCCGAGATGACCGAACTCGGTGCCTTTGTCGGGGAAGGGGCCGCCCTGCGCGCCCGCCACACCCAAGCCGTCCTGATCCGCGGCGTCACTGCACAGGAAGGCACCGCCGAAGGCCATATCTGGCTGCACGAACCGCGCGTCGTGGTCACGAACCTTGTCGGCGATGACCCCGAAAAGGAACGGACCCGCCTGACAGAAGCCGTGGAACATCTGCGCGTAAGCGTCGATCAGTTGATGGCGGTCGCCTCTGGTGACACTGAACAGGTGCAGGTTCTCGAGGCCTATCGCATGTTCGCCAATTCCAAAGGCTGGCTGCGCCGGATGGAGGAAAACATCGACCGTGGCCTGAGCGCCGAAGCTGCTGTCGAAAAAGAACAATCGGACGTGCGCGCCCGCATGTTGCAGGCCAATGATGCGTATTTGCGCGAACGCCTGCAGGATCTGGACGATCTGTCCAACCGCCTGCTCCGCATCCTGACCGGACAGGGCACGCAAACCGGCGCGGAGCTGCCCGAGAACCCGATCCTCGTCGCGCGCAACATCGGCCCCGGCGAACTGCTCGAATACGGCCGCCAATTGCGTGGGATCATCCTTGAGGAAGGCTCTGTTGGCAGCCACGCCGCCATCGTCGCCCGTGCGCTGGCGATCCCGCTGGTGATCGGCGCAAAACGCATCCAGAACGAGGCGCTGAACGGCGATCACGTCATGGTCGACGGCGATCAGGGCGTTGTGCACTTGCGCCCCGATGATACCGTCGTCAACGCCTTCCGCGACAAGATGGCGATGCAGGCCAAGGCGCAGGAACGCTACGCGTCGATCCGGGACAAACCTGCGACGACGCTCTGCGGCAAGACCATTCGCCTCGACATGAACGCCGGGCTGATGGCCGATCTGCCGTCACTGGAAAGCTCGGGTGCAGAAGGCGTGGGTCTCTTCCGCACCGAACTGCAATTCCTCGTCCGCAGCCAGATGCCCAAGCGCAACGAACTGGCAGCGCTCTATGCACGCGTGCTCGACGCCGCCAAGGGCAAACGCGTAGTCTTCCGCACGCTCGACATCGGATCGGACAAGGTGCTGCCCTACATGCAGGCGCAGGACGAACCGAACCCGGCCCTTGGCTGGCGCGCGATCCGCGTCGGGCTCGACAAACCGGGCGTGATGCGGATGCAGTTGCAGGCGCTCTTGCGCGCTGCCAATGGCCGACCGCTGTCCATCATGTTCCCCTTCGTGGCGCAGTACGAAGAATACACCGCTGCCCGCGCCGAGGTGGACAAGGCCATCGCACGTGAGAAAAAGCTGGGGCACCGCCTTCCCGAAAAGCTGGAAATCGGCGCGATGCTGGAAACCCCGTCGCTCGCCTTTGCATGCAAGAAATTCTACGAAGAGGTCGAGTTCCTGTCGATTGGCGGCAATGACCTCAAACAGTTCTTCTTTGCCGCCGACCGCGAGAATGAACGCGTCCGACGCCGCTATGACACGCTGAATGTCAGCTTCCTGACTTTCATCGAGGACATCATCAAACGCTGCGCCGACACCAACACCCGCCTGTCCTTCTGCGGCGAAGACGCGGGCCGCCCGGTCGAAGCCCTCTGCCTCGCCGCCATCGGTCTGCATTCCCTGTCCATGCGCCCCGCCTCTGTCGGCCCCGTCAAGCACCTGCTGCGGCGCTGCAACCTCGACGACGTGCGCAAGGTGATCCACGACGCACGCGATGCCGGGGAGCAATCGGTACGGCCTGCGGTGATGGAGTATCTGCGCGGGTTGAATTGAAAACGCTGCAAAACCGATGCGACTTAGCCCCAGACATCGAACCACGTGCCAAGTTCGGCTTCAGTTGTCATTTTGAATTCTGTGCTCTCTGAAAAACCGATGACAAGCTCGGCGCGGGTCACGCCCACGTCCAACGCATTTAGCCAGAACGCATACCCATCATTGTCCGGGGTCCTATCAAGGACATTCTGATAAATAGCTGTCAGGAAAGCCGCGTCTTCCAACAGACCGAACGTCTGCTGAAATTCGGGGGACAGGATGAACTGGTCCGCCATTTCGAACAGATCCAGCACATTTCGTTCCAGAAGCCCGGACCAGAAATGGAACCCCGCAGGATCAGGCGCACGGTCGAAGATCGCGTCATAAAGCCGAAAGACTGCTCCGTCGCTGATCGACATTTCAACACCTGACCCGTTGATCGGAGGCGGGGTGTCATAGGCAGATGTCGGCGACAACATGGGTATCAAACCGTACCGCGGGGCATAACTCGTTAGGAAGTCTTGCTCTTGCAGAGCACTCAAACTGGTTGCCCACTCGACTGCAAAAAATTCGACTGGTTCATACTCCCCTTGTCGGGAATAGTTGTCAGCTGCATCAGGCCATGGATTGACAGTTGCATCAGGCAATGGAACTGTAGAAGCTATATACGTGTTTTCTATCATCAGGCCATCGAGGGCATTTCTCAACGTGACGAAACCCGGATAGCTTCCAGATGAATCTGAGTCGAATTTGAGGTATGCACCTCCATTGACAACAATATAGGCATTGGGATCGATTGCCCGAATCTCCGAAGTTACTGTGTTAACAAGGTCGATCATATCCCTTGCAAACGGCTCAGCTTCTTGCTGGGTCAAATCGCCTTCGCTCGTTGTTCGATTTTGCAGCGCCGCCTCGTAATAGCGCCCAACATCGTCAAGGAAGATGCCACCGTACCCGGCCTCGATCAAGGTGACCGCCTGATCAATCACAATAGACTGCCAATCCATGTCGCTGTAGTCGACGATGAATCCATACGTCCCGTCTCCATTCACTTCAGGACCTTCTGCAGTACCAAAGTTATCGTCTAACCAAGCTGGAGCAGATGGGTTTATTGTGCCGAAATCGAGATCATTTTGATCGTCTTCCGATGGCGTAACCCAGTCGTCCTGCCAATACGTGCGATTGAAGTCGGGGACAGCTACGTTCACATAACCGATGACGGTCTGACCGGCTTGTTTAAGCGCTTGCAATTCTTCCATTGTCAGGGACGGATTGACACCCTCAGTTCTGGATGTATTTCCGGACTCGAGAATAACCAGGTCAATTCCAGAATCCCTGATGTCGCGGTACAAACCGCGAGGATCTTTTACTGAGAGATAAAGCCAAAAATCAGAAATATCACGCATGGCAGCACTACCCATAATTGCACTTCAAACACACTTCACCACACAATGGGGATTTGACAAAAGCTCTTGTGTCAACAGAATTTGTGGTTACCATCCAACCCTTTGCACGCAACGCGCCGGATCAATAAGTCTTTGGTGAAAAAATGTACGCCTTATAGTATCTTGCAGGCAGCATTAGGTCTTCAACCAGTACTTTTTGCCACCACACCCCAACAGCACGCCCCAGCCATTCTGGCTGACCAAAGCCGGGTTTTCCGACCCGCGTGCTGTCAGAGCCTGTGAGGCGAACGGGTGCGCAATGGTCCGGTGCCGGATCATGATTGGATCACGACGCCCCGTCCGCTCATGCCCCCGAGTTCAACCGGGAACAAATGCAGAATCCGCCATTAACGTTAAGATAGGGTGAACCGCTCGGACGATTTACGCCAAATTCAGACGGTTTTCACCGCGCGGCGCAATTCCTCGACCAGCAGGGTCTCGGACATGCCGGTGTCAATCGCCAGCCGCCGCAGCCCGAAATGCACGTGGGCCATTTCCTGATAGTAGCTGGTATAGGCATAGTTCGTCGCCGCCCCGGCGGCCGCCCCAAGGATCGGCACGGTCTGCGCGGCCAGCTTCTGCCCCAGCACCGTCGCCAGTTTGGGGGCCACCGATTTCATGATCCCGTGCACCGCCGTCCCGGTCAGTGTCACCCGTGTGGTCAGGAACGCCATGTTCGCCCCGTCGTCATCGGCCAAAGGTCCGGCGCTTGCGAACACGGTCAGGCAGTCTGCCAAAACGTCAGGATCGTTGGGATCAAACTCATACTCCGCCGCGATGCCCTGAATGGCGCGGAGCAAAACAGTCGTCGTCACCGGCAGTTCCGCCAGCGCCGTCGGCAGCCCACCTGCCCCGCCAACAGCCCCCATGGCGGTTGTCAAAGCTGTGTTCAGCCAGCCCTTCTGGTCCGGCACCACCCCGCGCGACTGTTTCGCCGCTTGCATCGCCACCTTCAGCGCGCGCTCGGTCGCGTTTTCAAGACCAAGCTTCACCGGTTGCGGCAACCGTTCGAGCAGGTTCTCGGCCCCGCCCCCAATCATGTTGAGCACCTGCAGGCCCACCCCTCCCGCTGCCTTGTGGCGGCGGGCAAGCTGGATGATCGCAGTCTGAGTATCAAGCGGCACGAGATCGGTTCCTGTCATACCGTACAAGTGGGGACGTTTTCCGTACGGTTCAAGCGTCGCGCTGCACGATACCCGTCACACCGTCCCAGGCACCCGGCTCCAGTTCCAGCGCCAGAACGCGGTCGGGGTTGGTCGGTGGCGGCATCTCGACCCCGTCGATCTTCCAGAAGCCAAACCGCTGGTAATAGGGCGCATCCCCCACCAGCAACACCCGCGCCCAGCCCTCGGCCTGCGCCTGTGAAAGACTGTCCCGGATCAGCGCACCGCCCAACCCTTCGCCCTGTGCCGTAGGGTGTACGGCAACCGGGCCAAGCAACAGAACCCTCTGCCCCGCCACCCGCACCGGCCAATAACGGATCGCACCGCCCAGCATCCCCTGATCGTCCCGCGCCACCCGACTCAGGCTGGCCACAGGCGGGATGTCGTCCCGAAGACGGTACGACGAAAGCGCCTCGCGACCCGGTGCGAAACACAGGTCGTAGAGGGCTTCGACCTCCCACCAGTCGTCTTTGGTTTCCGGTCTCAGGGTGAACATAGAACCGCTCTTCGTTGACGTGCTGCACACCCCCGTGCATTCCGCTGCGAAACCGCCTATCACGCAGGGAAACAATCGGCAAACAGGGAGCTTGCCCAGATGTTCTATCGCCCCGAAGACGGCCACGGTCTGCCGCACAACCCGTTCAACGCCATCGTGACCCCCCGCCCCATCGGCTGGATCTCGACCCGAGGCAGCGACGGGCAGGACAATCTTGCGCCCTATTCGTTCTTCAACGCCGTGGCCTACGTCCCGCCGCAGGTGATGTTCGCCTCCACCTCTGCCAAGGAAGATCGCGGCGACACAAAGGACAGCGTGGCGCAGCTTCGCGAGACGGGCGTGTTCGCCGTCAACATCGTCGAATACGCCATGCGCGACGCGATGAACCTGACCTCTGGCGCATGGGATCGCGACGTGGACGAATTCGCCCATGCGGGCATCGACAAGGCCGAGTGCGACACGATCAATTGCCCCCGCGTGGCGGGTGCGCCCGCCACGCTGGAATGCAAGCTGACCCAGATCGTCAAACTGCCCGGAGAGGCCAATTTCGCGGTCTTCGGCGAGGTCACAGGCATTCACATGCGCGACGACTGCGTCGTGGACGGTGAATTCGATGTGCTCAGCTTCAACCCGCTCACCCGCATGGGCTACCGCGACTATTCGGTGATCCGCGAAAAGTTCAGCCTGAAGCGCCCGGGAGAATAGGTCACGTCTTGCACCCTATTGTTTCGCGCGCGAAACATTGGGTCCGATCCGGTCCTTTAGCAAAAGGTTAACTCGATATGCCCGTCAAACGTCTGCTGACCGAATTCGGCATGGGCTCGTCCCTGCGCCGACAGGATTACACAGAAGCCGCGTCCCGCGCTGTGCGTGACGCACTCTGGCACAATTCGATCAACCTCGCGGAGCTTTACGGCAAAGACAAATCCGACATGCGGATCACTGTCGAGGTCGGCGTCCAAAACCCCGACGCGCTCGACACCGATACAATCGCAGCGATCTTCCCTTATGGCCAAGTCACTGTAATTGCACGTAAAGGCGGCCTCGATGTGCCGCGCAGCGATGGCGGTAAGCCGACAGTGATCGCCAATGTCGCCATCTCGGTGGCACTCGATCTGGAGGGCGTGGCATGAGCGACCAGCGCTTCATCATCGAAATGGGCATGGGCAATGATCAATACGGCATGGACTACACCAAGGCCGCCGCCCGCGCGATCGAGGACGCGATCCGCCATTCCTCCATCCCGCTGTTCGACGCCACCGGCCTGCCGCACGACCAGATGCGCGTTCAGGTGACGGTGGGCGTGGCGGAACCCGACAAGGTGGATTGCACGGAACTCGCAAAAGGCCTGCCCCGTGGTCGCGCCACGGTAACAGCGGTCGAAGGCGGGCTGAACGTCACCAACCCCGATAGTGGCGCCACGCTGGTGATCGCAACCGCCGCGGTCGAAGCCTTTTTGCCGCGTCAAGGCTGACCCCGCTTGATGCAGGCGGTCCGTGCTGCAAGACTGCGCTGAACCGGATCGGAGGCGCATATGGCAAGCCGCAAACTGGGTGTGATCGGCGGATCGGGGCTTTACGCCGTGGACGGGCTGCAAGACGCCGCATGGCACACCGTGGACACCCCTTGGGGCGCGCCGTCGGACCAGCTCTATTGCGGCACTCTGGATGGGCTGGACATCGTGTTCCTGCCCCGTCACGGGCGCGGCCATGTGCACAGCCCGTCGGACGTGCCCTACCGCGCCAATATCGACGCGCTCAAACGGCTTGGGGTGACGGACGTGATCAGCGTCAGCGCCTGCGGGTCGTTCCGTGAAGAGATGGCGCCGGGCGATTTCGTCATCGTAGACCAGTTCATCGACCGCACCTTTGCCCGCGCCAAAAGCTTCTTCGGCACCGGCTGCGTGGCGCATGTGTCGGTGGCCCACCCGGTCTGCGGGAGCCTCGGCAAGACCTGTGCCGAGGCCGCGCGTCAAGCCGGCGTCACGGTACATAAAGGCGGCACCTATCTTGCGATGGAAGGCCCGCAATTCTCCACTCTGGCGGAGTCCAACCTCTACCGTGATCAATGGGGCTGTTCGGTGATCGGCATGACCAACATGCCCGAGGCGAAACTCGCCCGGGAGGCAGAGCTGTGCTATGCCAGCGTGGCGATGGTCACCGATTACGATTGCTGGCACCCCGGCCATGACGCGGTCGAGGTGACAGACATCATCCGCGTTCTGACCGGCAACGCTGACGCCGCGCGACGGATGATCAAAGCGCTGCCAGCACTGTTGGGCACCGATCGCCCGCCCTGCCCCCAAGGCTGCGACACGGCGCTGGAACACGCGCTGATCACCGCGCCCGAAGCCCGCGACGCGGAGATGATCAAAAAGCTGGACGCGGTTGCAGGCCGCGTGCTTTCTGGGCGCACATGATCCAAGGCTGACCCGATATGAGCATAGACCTCTGGCTGACCTTCGTCGCCGCCTCCACCGCCCTTCTGCTGATCCCCGGACCGACCGTTCTGCTGGTGCTGTCATACGCCCTCAGCCAGGGCAAGCGCGTCGCCATCGCCTCGGCCAGCGGCGTCGCCTTGGGTGATTTCATCGCCATGAGCCTCTCGCTCGCCGGTCTGGGTGCGCTGGTGCTGGCCTCGGCCACGCTTTTCACCGTGCTGAAATGGGTCGGCGCCATCTACCTCGTCTGGCTGGGTATCAAACTACTGCGCTCTGCGCCCAGCGCCGCCCTTCCAATCACTGCACAGACCGTCGAGGCGCGCTCGGTCTTCGCCCATGCCGCCTTCGTCACAGCGTTGAACCCGAAATCCATCGCCTTCTTCATCGCCTTTGTGCCACAGTTCATCACGCCCAGCGCCCCGCTCCTGCCGCAATTCGCCATCCTCATCACCACCTTCGTCACGCTGGCCGCATTAAACGCCTTCGCCTATGCTCTGGCCGCCGACCGTCTGCGCGGCTGGATCGGGCGCGAGAGCGTCATCGGCTGGCTGACCCGTGCCGGAGGGGCCACCCTGATCGCCATGGGGGCGCTGACCGCCCTTGCCCGTCGCACAAACTGAGACTGACATGACCAAGACCACGAAAACCGTCAAAGACTACATCCGCACCATCGTCGACTTCCCGCATGAAGGGATCATGTTCCGCGATGTCACCACGCTTTTCGCCGATGCGCGTGGGTTCCGCATGGCCATCGACCAGTTGCTTCACCCTTATGCCGGGGTCCGCTTCGACAAGGTGGTGGGGCTGGAAGCACGCGGCTTCATCCTCGGTGGCGCGATTGCGCACCAATTATCCGTAGGATTCGTGCCAGTGCGCAAAAAGGGCAAGCTGCCGGGAGCCGTGATCTCGGAAGAATACACGCTTGAATATGGCGAGGCGGTGGTCGAGATCCACGACGACGCCATCCAACCGGGCGAAAAGATCCTGCTGGTCGATGATCTGCTGGCCACGGGCGGCACGGCAGAGGCCGGGCTGAAACTGATCGAACGGCTGGGCGGCGAGGTGATCGGCTGCGCCTTCATCATCGACCTGCCTGATCTTGGCGGCCGCAAAAAGCTTGAGGCGATGGGCATGGACGTACACGCACTCTGCGCCTTCGAGGGGCTCTGAACCACCCCTGCTTCTTCTTTTTCCAAATATGCTGGGGGTTTGGGGGTGAAACCCCCAAGGCCGCCGGTCAAAACCAGCGCTGCCTTTGACGAAAAAGGGCGCAATCCTTCGAAGGATTGCGCCCGAATTTTTGAAAATTCGGTCCTGCCTCAGACGATGGTGGCCTCGGTTGCGGCCCGCAGTTCATCCTCGGTCACGCCATCCGCGGTTTCGACGATTTTCAGACCGCCCTCGACCACGTCAAACACACCCAGATTGGTGATGATCCGGTCCACCACGCCAGCACCGGTCAGCGGCAGAGTGCATTCCTTGAGCACCTTGCTGTCGCCGTGTTTGTTGGTGTGATCCATCACCACCACGACACGGCCAACACCTGCAACGAGGTCCATCGCGCCGCCCATGCCCTTCACAAGCTTGCCCGGGATCATCCAGTTCGCCAGATCGCCTTTTTCGTCCACTTCCATCGCGCCCAGGATCGCCATGGCGATCTTGCCGCCGCGGATCATGCCGAAAGAGGTGGCGCTGTCGAAATAGCTGGTATGGGGCAGTTCGGTGATCGTCTGCTTGCCCGCGTTGATCAGGTCAGGGTCTTCCTCACCCTCATAGGGAAACGGGCCCATGCCCAGCATTCCGTTCTCGGACTGAAGCGTCACTGTCATGCCCTCGGGGATGTAGTTCGACACGAGCGTCGGGATGCCGATGCCCAGATTGACATACATGCCGTCCTGCAATTCCTGCGCCGCGCGAGCAGCCATCTGGTTGCGATCCCATGCCATAGTGGTCTTTCCTTTGTTTGCCGTGAACGCCGCGTGCTGCGGCCTTATCCCTTGAAATCCGTGAAACCGACGGGGACGTCGATCATGATCACTGTACCTGCCGCGCCGCGCACGACATTGAGCGTGCCATCCAATCCTTCCAGCAGGGAGGACACCAGTCGCCCACCGACGGAATTGATTGACGGAAAGGACATCTTGCGCGGGATGCCCACCCCGTCATCCGAGATGGTCATGCGCAACCCGCCAGCAGCAAGGCGGTTGACGCGCAATTCCAGATAGCCCTGATCCAAACCGTCAAAGGCGTGTTGAAACGCGTTCGACACAAGTTCGAAGGTGATCAGCGCCATGCGAATCGCGGCGTCGAGGTTCACCTCCAACGGTTCGACCAGAGACACAAAGCGCACGCCGGGGCGGCCTTCGTTATGGGCGATGGTGTGCGAAATGCGGGACAACAGCGACCCAAGGTCGATCCCGTCGCGGTTCCATTGCTCATCAGCGAGCTTCATCTCTTCATAGACGAATTGCAGGCATTCCAGCCGTCGCGGCAGCACGTCCAACATCCGCAATTGGCGTTTTCGAGCCTCTGGCGAGAGAGCACCGTCTGCTTCCGCATTGTCCACCAGCGAATTGACGATCAATCCAAGGTCCTGACCGACCCGCGAACACACGGTGTCGAGGTGCAGGCGCGTCGCTTCGGACGCACGGTCCTTTTCGTCGTCGCGCAGTTCCTTCTGAATACCAAGGAAATAGACCGGTTTGCCCAAACCATCACTGATCGGTGCAATCAACAAGCGGTTCATGAACGCTTCACCCGTGGCGCGGTAATTCAGGATGTCGACGCTGACATCCTCACCGGCCTCGATGGCGTTGCGGATCATCTGCACCGCTTTCGGGTCGGTGTCCGGCCCCTGCAAGAAACGGCAGTTGCGGCCAATCACGCGCGACCGCTGATAGCCTGTGGTCCGTTCGAACGCATCGTTGATGTAAACGATCGGATTGTCGTCGGAATTCGGATTGGTGATCACCATTGCGACGCTCAGCCGGGAAAAGCCAGCCAGAGCCTGGCTGTCGTCCAGGACAGAGGTCAGTTTTGGTTTCTCAACAGATCGTTCCACGGCGTTTCGTATCGTTTCCTGTCTTAGGCTGCGGGTCTTGGACGGGTTGTGCGCTGTTCGATGCGCTTTTCATGCTCGCCTTGAATGATGCGATGCACATAGATACCCGGCAGATGGATGTGATCGGGGTCAAGCTCGCCCGGCTGGACGATTTCTTCGACTTCCATGATGCAGACCTTGCCGCACATCGCAGCAGGCGGGTTGAAGTTACGGCCCGTCTTGCGGAAAATCGCGTTCCCGGTGGTGTCGGCTTTCCAGGCTTTGACGATCGACAGGTCAGCAAAGATCCCCTCTTCGAGGATATAGGTCTGACCGTTGAATTCCTTGTGTTCCTTGCCTTCCGCGATCACCGTTCCGACGCCGGTCTTGGTGTAGAATCCGGGAATGCCGGCACCGCCGGCGCGCATCCGTTCTGCCAGCGTGCCTTGCGGATTGAATTCCAGTTCCAGTTCACCGGACAGATACTGGCGCATGAATTCCGCGTTCTCGCCGACATAGGAACTGATCATCTTCCTCACCTGACGGGTCTGAAGCAGAATGCCGATGCCAAAATCATCAACGCCTGCATTGTTGGACGCGAAGGTCAGGTCCTTGACACCGCTGTCGCGGATCGCACTGAGCAACAATTCGGGAATGCCGCTCAGACCAAAGCCGCCAGCCGCGATCAGCATGCCGTCCTTCAAAACGCCCGCAAGCGCCTCGGTTGCTGATCCATAGACCTTTTGCATCGCGAAAATCCCCTATTGTTCAACGCACCGCTGTTTTGGCGCGTCAGCGCACCCGAGTCAACGATGTCCGGGCAGCCGACGGCCTGTGTCAACTGCGCGCATCATGTGCAAAATTGCTGTGTTTCAACGCGACACTGGCTCCGCACGACGACGCGACCCACATGTCTCAGGATTTCTTGGCTGCCGCCTTTTTCTTGGCCGCCGGTTTCTTTGCCGGTGCCTTTTTCTTGCTGCCTGTCTTCGAGGATTTCTCCGCGATCAGCGCAAGAGCCATCTCCATGGTGACGGCATCGGGTTCGACATCCTTGGGCAGGGTTGCATTGACCTTTTCCCATTTCACATAGGGGCCATAGCGGCCTTCCATAACCGCGATCTGACCGCCCTCCTGCGGATGTTCGCCTAGTTCCTTGAGCGGCTTTGCCGCCGATCCGCGGCCGCGGCCGGGATTTGTGCGTTTCTCAGCCAGTAGCTCGACAGCGCGGTTCATGCCGATCTCGAAAACGTCCTGAAAGTCCTTGAGGTTCACGTAGATCGGTTTCGTCTCATCAGGCAGCTGGTGCATGATGAACGGTCCGAACCGTCCGAGGTTGGATTTCACCTCTCCGCCATCGGGATGCATGCCGACCACGCGCGGCAGGGTCAGCAGCGTCACCGCCTTTTCCAGGGTCACGTCATCGGGCGACCAGCCGGGCAGGAAATCGCCCTTGGCCTTTGGCAGGCTGGCTCGCGGCGGTTTCTTGTTTTCCGGCGTCGCTTCGCCTTGCTGGACGTAAGGGCCGAACCGGCCGGATTTCAGCCAGACCTCTTCGCCCTGATGTTCGCCGAGCATACGCTCGTCCCCTTCGGCGCCTTCACCGGCGATCGGGCGGGTATAGGTACATTCAGGATAATTGCCGCAGCCGACAAAGCCGCCCGTGCGCGACGTCTTGAGGTGCAACTGACCCAGCCCGCATTTCGGGCAAACGCGCGGATCGCTGCCATCGTCGCGGGGCGGGTAGAGTTGCGGCGCAAGCGCCTTGTCCAGAACATCCAGCACTTCGGTGATGCGCAGATCGGACGTTTCGGAAATGGCTGCCGAAAAGTCACGCCAGAACCGCTTGAGCAGTTCCTTGTAGTCCTTCTCTCCCGCGCTCACATCATCCAGTTCGTTTTCCAGCGCGGCCGTGAAATCGTATTCCACGTAGCGCTTGAAGAAATTGAGCAGGAAGATCGTCACGATCCGGCCCTTGTCCTCGGGGATCAGGCGGTTCTGTTCCTTGCGGACATATTCGCGGTCCTGGATCGTCGTGATAATGCTGGCATAGGTCGACGGGCGTCCTATCCCAAGCTCTTCCATCCGCTTGACCAGCGTCGCCTCGGTGTAGCGGGGCGGCGGCTGTGTAAAGTGCTGATCCGGGGTGATGCTGCGCTTTTCGGCCTTTTCGCCCTGCATGATCTGCGGCAGGCGCTTGTCTTCGTCATCGACCACGGCATCGTCGCGGCCTTCTTCGTAGACTCGCAGGAAGCCATCGAACAGAACGACCTGTCCGGTGGCGCGCAACACGACCTGACCGTCTGCGCTGCCCACATCGACCGTGGTGCGTTCGAGCCGCGCCGATTCCATCTGGCAGGCCAGGGTGCGTTTCCAGATCAGGTCATAGAGCTTGCGCTGATCTGCTTCGCTGATCTTGAGGCTGGCGGCGTCCTTGGTCATGTCTGTTGGACGGATGCATTCATGCGCCTCTTGCGCGTTCTTGGCCTTGTTCTTGTAGATACGGGCCTGTGCGGGGACATACTCGGCACCATAGCGATCCTTGATCGCCGCGCGCGCCTGATCGACAGCTTCCGGTGCCATGTCGATGCCGTCGGTCCGCATATAGGTGATGTGACCCGCCTCGTAGAGCCGTTGCGCCGCGTTCATGCACTGGCGCGCACCCATGCCGAATTTGCGGCTGGCCTCTTGCTGCAGTGTGGAGGTCATGAAGGGTGCGGACGGATTGCGGGAGGCGGGTTTCGCCTCGACCGACTGAACCGTCAGATCGCGGCTGGTGATCGCCTGAACTGCCAGCTCAGCCTGAGTTTCGTTTTCAAGGTCGTAGCGATCCAGCTTCTTGCCAGCCAGAACCGTCAGCCGTGCCTCGTATTCCTGACCGCGCGGGGTCGAAAGCAGCGCTTTGACCGACCAGTATTCACGGGCACGGAATGCCTCGATTTCCATCTCGCGTTCGACGATGAGCCGCAGGCAGACCGACTGCACGCGCCCGGCGCTGCGGGCACCGGGCAGTTTGCGCCAGAGCACCGGCGACAGGTTGAAGCCAACAAGGTAATCGAGCGCGCGGCGCGCCAGGTATGCATCCACCAACGGAATATCGATATCACGCGGGTTGGCCATGGCTTCGGTCACGGCAGCCTTGGTGATGGCGTTGAAGGTGACGCGTTTGACGTCAGTGCTGGCCTTGATCGACCGGCGTTTGGTCAGCGCCTCTTTCAGGTGCCACGAGATCGCTTCGCCTTCGCGATCAGGGTCGGTGGCGAGGATCAGCGCGTCGTCGGATTTGAGCGCTTCGGCGATGGCGGCGACGTGTTTGCGCAACTCGGCTGCGATTTCCCACGTCATGTCGAACCCGTTTTCGGTATCGACCGATCCGTCTTTGGGTGGCAGGTCGCGCACGTGGCCATACGATGCCAGAACGGTGTAGTCAGACCCCAGATACTTGTTGATCGTTTTGGCTTTTGCCGGGGATTCGACAACGACAACTGGCATGTAATGAACACCTCTCCTACCGTTCCAAGATCATCTTGGGTGTACCGCATATGGCGGCGCTAGAGGTGGGGCGCAAGCGGGAATTGTCAATCCGGGCTTGGCGCTGTCCCGGTATCGGGGGATGTCCTTGGGGTCGTAAGCCACTGGTTGTGCGATCGGCATTTCCCGAGTGGGACGGCCCCAAAAATTCGGGAATTTTTGGGGCTGCGGGTCAACTGATGCGGGAAATCAGGCCACCGGGTTGGCGGTTGATGCGGCCATCCAGTTCAAGATCCGTGAGCGCGGGAGACACGATCTTCGAGGTCGCACCGAGATCGCGGATCAGCTGGTCTTCGCCGATGGGCGACGGGCCCAACCGGTCAAGGATGCTTTGGTGCAGCCTAGCGACCTCGGCCAATGAACGCGGCGCTATAGTTTCCTCCAGCGGCAATTCACGAGGCGCATCCTGTGGCGCTTTTGTCATCGGGGTGAGCACTTCGATCACGTCATCGACATTGCGCACGAGACGGGCCCCATCGCGCAGCAGCATGTTGCACCCGCTGGCGCGGGCATCGAACGGATGACCAGGCACCGCCATCACCTCACGACCTTGATCGAGAGCGGTGCGAGCGGTGATCAATGAACCGGAGCGCGCGGCCGCCTCGACCACGATGACCGCTTGGGCCATGCCCGAAATGATACGATTGCGTGCCGGGAAATGGCGCGCCTGCGGTTGCAGACCCATGGGCTGTTCGCTGATCCGCGCCCCACCCTGCGCCACGATATCTTCGGCCAGTTTGGTGTTTTCGGAGGGGTAAAGCACATCCACACCGCCCCCCAGAACCGCAATCGTTCCGGTTTTGAGTGCGGCGAGATGCGCCGCTGTGTCGATCCCACGCGCCATGCCGGAGGTGACAATAAATCCCGCCTCTCCGAGACCCGAGGCCAAGGCACGCGCCATGCGACCACCGAGGGAAGACGCGTTGCGCGCCCCGACCAGCGCGATCTGGGGCTTTGTCAGAACGTCGCTGGCACTGATGGACCAGAGCATCGGTGGGGCATCGTCCAGATCAGACAGAGCTGTGGGATAGGCCGGATCACCCCGACAGATCAGCGTCGCATTCATCGCGCGTGCCGCCTTGAGTTCCGCCTGGATCACGCCCTCAGGGCAGATCTGATAGTTCTCGACCCCGGCGGCGCGGGCGATGTCGGGCAATCGCGCCAATGCCGCAGCGGCGCTGCCGTGATCGTGCATCAGCCTGTAAAACGTGCTGATCCCCACCCGACGCGAGCGCAAGAGACGGAGCCAGTCAAACCTTTGGTCTTCCGTGGTGGGTGGGAGTAGGGGGTGAGTGGAAGAGTTCTGTTCCAAGGCCATCCTGCCTCCGTCCGCTTGCAGGAACAGGAATAGTCTTTCACTGGTTAACCAGTGGTGAACGCAAAAGGGTGACAGAGAAGAATTCCTCCGCCACCCCCTCAAGGCTTTGATTTAGATTGGTTCTTTTTCAGGTCTGCGCGCCGCCGACGGTCAAGCCACCGATCATCACTGTGGGCTGACCCACGCCGACGGGCACCCATTGACCCTGTTTGCCGCAATTGCCCATGCCGGGATCGAGCGCCATGTCATTGCCCAAAGCCCGAAATCTGTTGCAGCGCCGTTGCGCCATCACCAATCAGGGTTGCCCCTTTGACAGGTGCTCCGACCTTGCCATCCTTCACGCGATAGGCCTCGGTGCAGGAGAAGACGAACTTGCCATTGGTGATATCCACCTGACCGCCGCCAAAGCCGATCGCCCAGATCCCATCCTTGAGATCGGCAACGATATCCCCGGGCGCGACATCGCCTCCCAGCATATAGGTATTGGTCATGCGTGGCATCGGGATATGCGCATAGCTTTCGCGGCGACCATTGCCTGTGGGCGCGACTCCCATAAGGCGGGCGTTCTGGCGGTCCTGCATGAAGCCCACCAGCACCCCATCGTCGATCAGCACGTTCTTGCCAGATGGCGTGCCTTCATCATCCACGGTGATCGACCCACGGCTGTCGGGAATGGTCCCGTCGTCCAGAACCGTCACGCCTTTTGCCGCAACCTGCTGCCCCATCAGCCCGGCAAAGGCGGAACTGCCCTTGCGGTTGAAATCGCCTTCAAGCCCGTGGCCCACGGCCTCGTGCAAAAGAATACCGGGCCAGCCCGGTCCAAGCACGATATCCATCACGCCTGCAGGTGCGGGCACCGCGTCAAGATTGACCAGCGCGATGCGCAGCGCTTCGCGGGCCTTGTCCTGCCAGTCCGCCGGATCGAGCAAACCGTCCAGCAATACGCGCCCGCCGCCCCCTGCCGTCCCCGATTCGCGGCGCCCGTTCTCTTCGACGATCACACTGACATTCACGCGAGTCATGGGGCGGGTGTCGGACACCAGCGTGCCTTCGGGCCGCAGGATTGCCACTTCCTGCAGGGATGCGGCGATTGTTGCACTGACTTGCACCACGCGCGGGTCCAACCCGCGGGCATAGGCATCAATCTCACGCAGGGTGTCCACTTTGACCGGAAAGCTGTGCCCGGCAATCGGGTCCGCATCGGTGTAAAGCTTGGTATTCGTGCCCGCAGGTTTGTCGGCCAGCGTGCCACCCCCCTCGCCCACGGCCAGCCGTGCGGTTTCAACTGCCCGCTTGATCGCCGATTCGGATATGTCGGTGGAATGGGCATATCCTGCCACTTCGCCCCGGACGGCGCGCAAGCCGAATCCCTCGGACGCATCGTAGCTGGCGGTTTTCACACGACCATCGTCAAAGACCAGCACTTCGGACCGGCGCCGTTCGAGGAAAAGTTCCCCATCGTCCGCACCCGCCACAGCCTCTTTTAACAGCGCCAGAGCCCTGTCCTGATCAAGATGCGTGTCGAATGGTTGGAAAGACGTGTCGGCCATGAAACCCCCAGGGTGAATTTGATCCAGATCAAAGAAAGCGCGTTTTTGCCGCAAGCAAGCTTCTTTAACTGATGACCAGAATATGGTTTTAACCGCTCCCAAGACAACGGGAGGATTGTGTCGGTATCAGCCGGACTTCGCCTGCCTTTGCATTTTGACAGAACACGCAACCGATCAGGGTAAGACATGCAACTCAAATCTTTGCTCTTGGGTCTGGCCACCACCTTCGCCGCCGCACCGGCGTTTGCCCAGCAAACGCTCGAAACAATCGGCGCTCCGGTGGACCGCGGCACAGGCTTTCAACCCGCGGCAACCGAACTGGCGCGCGATCTCCAGTGGCTGGACGGGATGATCCTCATCATCATCACCGCCATCGTCCTTTTCGTCACGGCGCTGATGGCGTACTGCGTTGTGCGCTACAACCGCCGTGCCAACCCTACGCCCTCCAGCTTTACCCACAACACCCCGATCGAGATCGCATGGACCGTTGGTCCGATCCTGATCCTTGTGTTCATTGGCGCGTTTTCGCTCCCGGTGCTCTTCAAACAGCAGGAAATCCCCGAAGGCGACCTGACCATCAAGGTCACTGGCTACCAGTGGTACTGGGGTTATGAATATATCGGCGAAGACCTGGCCTATGACGGCTACATGATCGGCTCCCCCTTCACTGGTGGCGACAACCGCATGACACCCGAGGTTGAGGCGCAGTTGGTCGAAGCGGGCTACCGCAAGGAAGACTTCCTGCTGGCAACAGACACCGCCGTGGTCGTGCCGGTTGGCAAGACGGTCGTGATGCAGGTGACCGGCGCCGACGTGATCCACTCGTGGACCATCCCGGCCTTCGGCGTGAAGCAGGACGCGGTTCCTGGCCGTCTGGCAGAACTGTGGTTCTCAGCCGAGAAGGAAGGCGTCTACTTCGGCCAGTGTTCCGAACTCTGCGGCCTTGCCCATGCCTATATGCCGATCACTGTCAAAGTGGTCAGCCAAGCGACCTATGACGCATGGCTCGAAGCGTCCAAGAACGAAGGCGGCTATGTCGATGTCCGCACGGTTCTGACCAACTAAGACCATCCGGCGCACGCGGCCCTCGCGTGCGCCACACCGACCGGCCCCTACTGACCCAACGCAGTTGAGACACACGTGACCGATACAAGCATCAACACCCAGTCGCATGTCGCCCAGAACGAGGCGCAGTTCAGCGATTATTTCGCGCTCCTGAAGCCGCGCGTGATGACGCTTGTCGTGTTCACCGCCTTCGTCGGCTTGCTGGCCGCGCCGAACCCGGTGCATCCGTTCATCGCGTTTTGCGCGATCCTGTTCATCGCCATTGGCGGCGGTGCATCCGGTGCTCTGAACATGTGGTGGGATGCCGATATCGACGCTGTGATGAAGCGCACTCAGCGCCGCCCGATCCCTGCGGGCAAGGTCACCGGTGACGAAGCCCTTGCCATCGGCATGGCGCTTTCGGCCTTTTCGGTTGTGTTCCTTGGCCTTGCGACCAACTGGGTTGCAGCAGGTCTTCTGGCCTTCACCATCTTCTTTTACGTCGTGATCTACACGATGTGGCTCAAGCGCTGGACCCCGCAGAACATCGTCATTGGCGGCGCTGCAGGAGCGTTCCCTCCGATGATCGGCTGGGCTGCGGCCACCGGCGGCGTGAGCGTTAAATCCGTGCTGATGTTCTGCCTGACCTTCATGTGGACGCCGCCGCACTTCTGGGCGCTGGCGCTGTTCATGCGCAAGGATTACGACAATGCCGACGTGCCGATGCTGACCGTGACCCATGGTCGCCGCGCGACGCGTGTCCATATTCTGGCGTATACTGTTCTGCTGGCGATCCTTGCGGTTGCGGCTGGTTTCACCTCGATTGGTGGCCCTGTCTACATCGTCACATCCGTTCTGCTGAATGCGATGTTCCTGCGCGGTGCTGTCCAGATCTGGCGCCGGGACGAGGACATGTCCGAGGAAGACAACTTCCTTGTCGAGCGCAAGTTCTTCAAACTCTCCCTGCTGTATCTCTTCGCCCATTTCGGCGCGATCCTGATCGAAGCGGGTCTCGACAAGATTGGGGTTTGGGGATGAGCCTGTCCAAGCAACATGAACTTCACGAGCGCCGTTTCGGCCGCAACGTGGGTGTCGGTCTGGTCCTTGTCGGGCTGATCGCCATCGTGTTCGGTCTGACGGTCGTCAAAGTCACCCGCGGGGACTATGAGACCCCGGCAACAACATCGGTGAGCCAATGAAACCGCTTGATCCGAAGAAAAAGACCGCCCTTCAAGGCCTTGCCGTCGTCGTCTTCATGGGCGGACTGGCATGGGCCTCGGTACCCTTCTACGACTGGTTCTGCCGGGTGACCGGCTTTGGCGGCACGCCCAACGTCGCCGACGCAGGAAGCGTGGAGATCGTGGACCGCACCATCAAGGTCCGATTTGATGCGTCGCTGGAGCGCGGCATGCCTTGGGAATTCAAACCGATGCAGCTCGAGGTGGAACTGCGTCTGGGAGAAGAGGGTCTTGCCTTCTACGAGGCCTACAATCCCACCGACCGCCCGATTGCGGGCACTGCAAGCTACAATGTCGCGCCTTACGGCGCTGGCCTCTATTTCTCGAAGATCGCGTGTTTCTGCTTTGAAGAGCAGATCCTGATGCCCGGAGAGCGGGTCGAAATGCCCGTCAGCTTCTTCGTCGATCCCGACATCATGAACGACGCCGACGCGAAATTCGCGAAACACATCACCCTGTCCTATACGTTCCACGAGATCGATCTGCCCGAAGAAACGCAGGCGATGCTTGACGCGGAGCGGACCGACAGCGGTTCTCTGAACTAACGCCTAGCCACGAGGGACCAAAATGGCGCACGCAAAAGATCATGACTATCACATCCTCAACCCCTCCGTCTGGCCGTTCATCGGCGCGGTGTCCGGGTTTGCGATGCTCTTCGGGGCGGTGCTGTGGATGCACGACAGTGGCCCCTGGCTGTTTCTGATCGGGCTGGTCGGTGTCCTTTACACCATGTTCGCATGGTGGTCGGATGTCATCGCCGAAAGCCAGGTGGGTGACCACACTCCGGTTGTGCGGATCGGCCTGAAATACGGCTTCATCCTGTTCATCATGTCCGAAGTGATGTTCTTCGCGGCTTGGTTCTGGAGCTTCTTCAAGCACGCGCTTTACCCGATGGGACCGGACAGCCCGGCCATCGACGGCGTTTGGCCGCCGGTCGGGATCGAAACGTTTGATCCGTGGCATCTGCCGCTGATCAACACGCTGATCCTGCTCTGCTCGGGGGCGGCTGCCACATGGGCCCACCACGCGTTGGTGCACGAAGACAACCGCGAAGACATGAAGTGGGGCCTGATCATCGCCATCGCGCTCGGCTTCATCTTCACGCTGTTGCAGGCTTATGAGTACAGCCACGCGGGCTTCGGCTTTGCCGGCAACATCTACGGTGCCAACTTCTTCATGGCGACCGGCTTCCATGGCGCGCACGTGATCATCGGAACGATCTTCCTGTTCGTCTGCCTGATGCGTCTGACCCGCGGTCACTTTACCCCGCAAAAGCATGTCGGATTCGAAGCGGCAGCATGGTACTGGCACTTCGTGGACGTGGTCTGGCTCTTCCTGTTTGCCGCGATCTACGTCTGGGGTCAGTAACCTCACCAGACAGGGACGTTCCGGCTTGAACGGGACCTACCAACAAGGATAAAGCAAGGCGCGCCCGAACGGCGCGCCTTTGCCACTCTCAGGAGCCCTCTTTTGTCCCGCATCACCCTGCCTTTGTTGACCGGTCTGATCGGCACGGCGCTCCTTGTGTGGCTGGGCACATGGCAATTGCAGCGGTTGGAGTGGAAGCAAGGCATCCTTTCGCAGATCGAAAGCCGCATCGGTGGCGATCCCGCCCCCCTGCCCGCCATCGGCGATCCGAAGGCAGACCGTTATCAACCGGTGCAATTGACCGGCACGATTGAACCGCAAGAGCTATTTGTTCTGGTCTCGCAGAAACGCGTCGGTGCCGGGTACCTGGTGATATCCCCGTTCGTGACAGAGGATGGCCGTCGTATTCTCGTGGACCGTGGCTTCATTCCCGTAGAAAACCGCAGTATCGCGCGTGATGGTGGCGCAAAAGATATCACGGGTAATCTGCACTGGCCCGACGACCGGACATCTTCGACCCCGGAGAATGACATCACGGGGAACACATGGTTCGCCCGTGACATTGACGCGATGTCCGACGTGCTGAACACAGAGCCGCTTCTGGTGATTGCCCGCAACATGTCGCCCGCCGATCCCGGTGTGACGCCCCTGCCAGTGGACACGAGCGGCATTCCGAACGATCACCTGCAATACGCGATCACCTGGTTCTCGCTCGCCGTCGTGTGGCTGGTCGGAACCATCGCGCTGGTATGGCGCTTGCGACAGACGAAGGAAGGCTGAAGCCTGATGCAATATATATCAACGCGCGGCAAAGCTCCGGCGCTTGGATTTGAAGACACGATGCTGTCCGGGCTTGCCCGCGACGGTGGTCTCTATGTGCCAGAAACCATCCCGACACTTTCCGCAGATGACATCCGCGCGATGCACGGGCTGTCCTATGAAGAGATCGCGTTCCGCGTGATGCGGCCCTTTGTGGGCGATGCGTTTACAGACGAGGTCTTCGCTGACCTGATCGCCAAGGCCTATGCCGGGTTTGGCCACGATGCCCGCGCGCCGCTGGTGCAGTTGGGCAATGGGCATTTCCTTCTCGAACTGTTCCATGGGCCCACGCTGGCGTTCAAGGACTTCGCGATGCAGCTCATCGGGCAGATGTTCCAGGAGGCACTGTCCCGCAGCGGCAAGCGCGTGACCATCGTCGGCGCAACGTCGGGCGACACCGGCTCTGCCGCGATCGAGGCGTTCCGGGGGCTGGATGCGGTGGATGTGTTCATCCTCTACCCGCACGGACGTGTGTCCGAGGTGCAGCGCCGCCAGATGACCACACCGGTGGAATCGAATGTCCACGCGCTTGCGCTGGATGGCACGTTTGACGATTGTCAGGCGCGGCTCAAGGACATGTTCAACCATTTCGAATTCCGCGATGCGGTGAAGCTGGCTGGCGTGAATTCGATCAACTGGGGCCGTGTGCTGGCACAGGTGGTGTATTACTTCTCGTCCGCTGTCAGCTTGGGCGCACCGGACCGCAAGGTCAGCTTTACTGTGCCCACGGGCAACTATGGCGACATCTTCGCAGGCTATATTGCCAAGCGCATGGGCCTGCCGATTGACCGTCTTATTGTCGCGACGAACCAAAACGACATCCTCCATCGCTGCCTGACCACAGGTGGCTATGTGACCGACAGCGTGACCCCGTCGATCAGCCCGTCGATGGACATTCAGGTGTCATCGAACTTCGAACGTGCGCTGTTTGATGCCTACAACCGTGATGGCAATGCCGTGGCACAACTGATGGACGAACTGAAGGCCGGCGGTTTCCATGTCAGCCAAGGCGCAATGCAGGTGCTGCGCGAACATTACGACAGCGGTCGCGTGTCCGAGGATGAGACGCTGGCGATGATTGCCCACGCCCATGCCCATATGGGCGAACTGCTCTGCCCGCATTCGGCTATCGGTGTGCAGGTGGCCGAAGCCCAGCGCGATCCGAATGTGCCGATGATCACGCTTGCCACAGCGCATCCAGCGAAATTCCCTGACGCGGTGGAAAAAGCCAGCGGCATCCGACCGCCCCTGCCCGAGCGTATGGCCGACCTCTTCGACCGCGAGGAACGCGTGACACGCGTGCCCAACGACCTCGACCAGCTTGAAACCCTCATCAAAGATCGGATCGCCTCTTGACCGTCCAGACCGCCACACTTCCCAACGGCTTCCGCATCGTGACCGAGTATATGCCCGGTCTGGAAAGTGCGGCCATCGGCATCTGGGTCACCGCAGGTGGGCGCCACGAACGGCCCGAACAGAACGGCATCGCGCATTTCCTCGAACATATGGCATTCAAGGGCACCGAGACGCGGTCCGCATTGCAGATCGCCGAGGCCATCGAAGACGTGGGCGGGTATATCAACGCCTACACCTCGCGCGAGGTGACCGCCTATTATGCGCGCGTGCTGCGCAATGATGTGGGCCTTGCTTTGGACGTGGTAGCGGACATCCTGCGCAATCCGGTCTTCGATCCAAAAGAGATCGAGGTCGAACGCCATGTGATCCTGCAGGAAATCGGACAAGCCGCCGATACACCGGACGACATCATTTTCGATTGGTTGCAGGAAAAGGCCTATCCCGATCAACCCATCGGGCGCACGATCCTTGGCGAGACCGACCGCGTGTCGGGGTTTTCGAAAGACGATCTGGCGACCTTCGTGTCCGAACATTACGGCCCAGACCAGATGATCCTGTCGGCGGCAGGTGCAGTGGACCACGAGGCCATCGTCGCGCAGGCCGAAGCCTTGTTCGGGGACATGATCGCCCGTCCGGCGCTGATCGCCGATGCCGCACGGTTCCACGGCGGGGAAAGCCGCAAGGTCAAGGATCTGGAGCAGGCCCATCTGGCTCTGGCTTTTGAATCGCCGGGCTACCGCGACCCGAACTTTTATGCCGCACAGGTCTATTCCGTGGCCTTGGGTGGCGGCATGTCGAGCCGCCTGTTCCAGGAAATCCGCGAAAAGCGCGGGCTGTGCTATACGATCTTTGCCCAGACCGGGGCCTATTCCGATACGGGCATGACCACGATCTATGCTGGCACCAGCGGTGAAGAGATCAAGGACCTGACCAACCTCACAATCGACGAAATGAAGCGCGCCGCTGACGAGATGTCGCCTGCAGAGGTTGCCCGCGCCCGCGCGCAGATGAAAGCCGGGTTGCTGATGGGGCTGGAAAGCCCGTCGTCGCGCACCGAACGGCTGGCGCGGATGATCCAGATCTGGGGGGAAGTGCCGTCGCTCGAAGACACGGTGTCCCGCATCGACAGCGTGACAACAGGCGACGTGCGGGCCTTCGGCGAACAGCTCGTCCGAAAAGCCCCGGTGGCGATGGCGCTTTATGGACCGGTCGGCGACGCCCCGGACCTGACCACCCTGTCCCAACGCCGCGTGGCCTGATGCTCGGCCTGCGGCGCAAGCTTCGGCTCGACACCGAGCGGATGGTCCTGCGTCCGCCCGTGCACAGCGATTTCAGCCCCTGGACCGCCCTGCGCCGCGATAGCGAAGGCTTCCTTGCCAAATGGGAACCCAGCTGGGCCGAGGACCATCTGAGCCGCCGTGCCTTCACCAATCGCGTCTATTGGGCCAATCGTGCCATCAGCAACGGGTCGGCGGTTCCGCTCTTCCTGCTGCGGCGTCAGGATGACATGCTGCTCGGGGCAATCACGCTCGACAATATCCGGCGTGGTCCGGCGCAGGCCGGGACGCTGGGGTACTGGATCGGGGAGCCCTTCGCGCGGCAGGGATATATGCGCGAGGCGATAGACGCCTTGGTGCATTACGCCTTCGACCGTCTGGACCTCAGTCGCATCGAGGCGGCGTGTCTGCCGGAGAACAAGGCTTCGCGCGGGCTGCTCGAGAAGTCGGGCTTCAAATATGAAGGGGTGGCACAAAGCTACCTGCAGATCGACGGTCGCTGGCGAACCCATGTTCTTTATGCGTCGCTGCGGCTGGATCGGCGGGGACGCACCGATGTCGGCTAGGGCCAAGACCTTTCGAAAGGTCTTGGAGCCGCGGTTTGCAGACCGCGGGAAAAGCGCGTTCGAACGCGCTTGATCCAAGCCGCTTCGAAGCGGCTTGCCCCTCACAGCAGTTTTTCTAGACCGCCGCAACGTCTGCGCTATCTTCGCTGCAGGAGGTGCCGGTATGTGTTTCAAACCACTCTGGATGGCGATCGCCATCACCATCATGGGTAGCGCCGCCTTTGCGCAAGACGCCCGTCGTCCCAGCCATTGTCTTGCCATCGCCGATGCGACACCCGGTGCGGCCTATATCCAGAAAGCCTCGTGGACTGCGCCGATTCCGCAATACTCGGTCCGAATCAACTATGTCGCGCACGCCACCTTCCTGTTGCAGACCCAAGGCGGGCTCGACGTTGCGACCGACTTCACCGGATTTCTGGGCAACACCACCCTGATCCCGGATGTGGTCACCATAAATCACGCCCATGACACCCATTGGACTGCGAACCCCGACCCGGCGATCCCGCATGTCCTGCCCGGATGGGGGCCGTTTGGTGAAGGCATCGACCATTACCTCGATCTGGGCGAAATGCTGGTGCGCAACGTGTCAACAGACATCCGTTCCCAATTCGGCGGGCGCGAAGACAATGGCAATTCCATCTTCATCTTCGAGGTCGAAGGCCTTTGTATCGGCCATTTGGGCCACCTGCATCACGAACCCAACGAAGAGCAATATGCGGCCATCGGACGGCTGGATGTGGTGATGGTGCCCGTGGATGGCGGCTATACGCTGCCGCGCGAGATGATGGTGCGGATCGTGGATCGCTTGCGGTCCAGCATCGTGATCCCGATGCACTGGTTTTCGGGCTTTGCGCTCGAGGCGTTCCTTGAAGAGGTGCAGGACAGCTTCGTGATCGACCGCCGCGACAGTTCTTACCTCGAAGTATCATTGCGTGATCTGCCGTCCCGTCCTACGGTCATAGTCCTGCGTCCCGAATGGCTTCGCGACGCCCAGAATTAACTCATTCGGAGACCCGTTGATGCCACGCAACTCTGCCGATAGCGGCTTCATTGATGCCCTGTCGCACCAATTCCCTGCGGATATGTTTTCCCGCGCCGAGCAGTCCTATCTTGAGGAACCCCGCGGCCGTTATCAGGGCGCGCGCGGCTTTGTCGCCCGCCCCCGCTCGACCGAGGAAGTGTCGGCGCTGGTGAAAGCCTGCGGTGAGGCAGGCGTCGGGATTGTTCCCTATGGCGGGGGCACCGGTCTGGTGGCCGGGCAGATCGCGCCTGAGGGTGAACCGGACATGCCCCTGATCCTCTCGCTGGAGCGGATGAACACGATCCGCGCGGTCTACCCGCAGGAAAACGTGCTGATTGCGGATGCCGGCGTGATTCTGGCCAACATCCAGAAGGCGGCGGAAGAGGTGGACCGCTTGTTCCCCCTGTCGCTGGCCTCGGAAGGATCGGCGCGGATTGGCGGGTTGCTGGGCACCAATGCGGGCGGCGTCAATGTCCTGCGATATGGCAACACACGTGATCTGTGTCTTGGGCTAGAGGTGGTGATGCCCGACGGTTCTGTCTGGAACGGCCTGAAGCGCCTGCGCAAAGACAACACCGGGTACGATCTTCGCAACCTGATGATCGGGTCCGAGGGCACGCTTGGCGTGATCACTGGCGCCTCGCTCAAGCTTTTCCCGCGTCCGGCGAGCATCGGGACCGCCGTCTTTGTCATCCGCGATGCCGAGGCGGCGCTGGATCTGCTTTCGCTGGCGAAGTCGCAATTAGGCGAGAGCATCAGCGCGTTCGAACTGATGCATGGAAACGGATTGGACTTCCTCCAGCAAACCATGCCAGACGTACGTAAACCGTTCGGAGATTGTCACCCGGAGTGGATGATCCTGATGGATATCGGCCTGCCCAAAGGGCTGGACCCACAAGAGGCGCTGGAAAACCTGTTCATGGCCGCCGAGGCGGAAGGCATCGTGTCTGACGCGGTGATTGCGCAATCCGAGACCCAGCGGAACGACTTCTGGGCCGTTCGCGAACTGATCCCCATCGCGAATCGGCAAATCGGTGCCGTATCAAGCCATGATGTCTCCGTGCCTCTGAGCGAGATCCCACAGTTCATCGCGCGCGTCTGGCAAAGCATTGCCCAGGTGGGCGAGTTCCGGATCAACTGTTTTGGCCATGTCGGCGACGGCAATCTGCATTGCAACGTGTTCCCGCCAGCGGGCAAATCCCGCGACCTGTTCCTTGAGGAGACCAAGCAGATCAAGCGGATGGTGCATGACATCGCCAATGAACTGGGCGGCACGTTCAGCGCCGAACATGGCGTCGGTCGCGCAAAGAAGGCGGATCTGGCGCGTTATGGTGATCCGGCCAAGCTGGCCGCAATGCGGGCAATCAAGGATGCGCTTGACCCCAAGGGGATCATGAACCCCGGTGCCGTTCTATCTTGACGCCACGCGGAAGACGCATCCATCCGTGACAAGCTGGGGCGGCGTGAGGCATAGGCCTTTCGCCGTCTGGAAGGCCTGAAGCACCTTAGGCACGTAAGCGCGGGTTTCAGCGTAGTCGGGCACACCGCTCGCACGAACAACAGCGTTCTCCCCGGCATTGTACCCTGCCAGTGCGAGAATCACGTCGTTGTCGAACTTTTCCATGAGGAAATCGAGGAACGCGACGCCGCCCTTGATGTTCTGCGTGGGCGAAAGCCTGTCAGCGACACCAAACCGCTCGGCGGTTGCGGGCATCAGTTGCATCAACCCTTGTGCCCCAACCGAGCTTTCCGCATCGACGCGTCCTGCTGATTCCACCGAGATGACGGCCAAAACCAACGCGGGCGACACACGGGTGCCCACGGTATGAAGCAGAATATCCTTGCCATGTCGTTCCGCGATCCCTTGCAGGTCCTGCAAACGAGGGCCGGCGATCCCCTGCCCCGAAGGTGGATTCATGAGCCGCACCAATGCCGGTTCAAGCCGGCCGGGTCCTTGTGCGTCGATTGATGGAGAGATCTCGTTCCAGAACCACGCGAGCGTTTCGCCGCCAGGTGCACGTGGCTTGGGCGCAGAAGCCGCTGGTGCCGCCGTTGGCAGGCTCGGCGCTTGTGGTGCGATCTGGACAGTAATGCGTTTCTTCGCCCCCGAAGATGGCGGCTTGACCCGCTTTGCCGAGAATTCAGGAAACGGCGGCGGTTCTGCCATGGCGCCACCCGCGCCAAGACAGATGGCGACAAGCGCCAGCACAAAATAGCGTTTCATATGCAGGCTCCTGCTCGATGCCCGTTATTGTTGAAACAAAGTATTACACAATCCGGCTGTCGAGGCCATTTCGTTTCTCAAGTGAAACCAATCCCTTGGGATCAGCCCACACCACAATGACCAATTCAAACAACATTAATTTTTTTTCATTTTTTATTTCGTTATTTATCAATAGCTTAACGTGATTTCATTAACTTTCGCACCAAGCTGCAAAATCGGACCAATGCGGTCAAACTGCTGCCCCAATCCGGCGGGTATAAGTGCTCATCCAAGACGGGATGGAGCGAATGAGAGAGCGCTCAACACAAAGTCCTGAGCTTGGCCAACGTGAGCAAACTAGGACTATGGAGATCAAAATGATCAAATTCATCAAAAACTTCCGTAAAGACGAAGACGGTGCCGTGACAGTTGACTGGGTCGTTCTGACCGCTGCTGTTGTTGGCCTCGCAATTGCTGCTTATGGCGCAATCCAGGAAAACACCGATCAGGTTCTGACCGCAACTGGTGGCGCGGTTCTCGGCGCACAAGACTGGCTGCCGGCAGCTGCTGACTAATCTGTTGATATCTATCAACGGGAAAAGGCGCGCGCTCTGCGCGCCTTTTTCTTTCTGACTTCAGAACTGACAGCCTGACGACATTCACGATTCTTCTTTATGAGTGTTTTCAATTCATTGACGGTTTTCACTTACGTTTGAAGCATGCAGAAAACCCAACCATGCTGTCAAAATGCTAACCCAATCTCGCGATTGTCGTTCTTCATCGAACAAGGGACGACAGGGATTTGAGAGCGTTCAGCATTCAGTCCTGAACTTGGCCAACACAAGCAAACTAGGACTATGGAGATCAAAATGATCAAATTCATCAAAAACTTCAGCAAAGACGAAGACGGCGCCGTAACAGTTGACTGGGTCGTTCTGACCGCTGCTGTTGTTGGCCTCGCAATTGCGGCTTACACCGCGATCCAGGAAAACACCGATCAGGTTCTGACCGCAACTGGTGGCGCGGTTCTCGGCGCACAAGACTGGCTGCCGGCAGCTGCTGACTAATCTAGTGATATCCGCAAACGGGAAAAGGCGCGCAATTTGCGCGCCTTTTTTCCTGCCCAAATAGTTAGGAGTCTGCGCTATGCGCGCGGTCATCACGGCATTCGCTAGAACCGAAAGCGGCGCGGTCGCTCTGGACTGGCTTCTCTTGACAGCCACAGCAATTGGACTTGCCATCGGTGGCCTGACCATGATGCAAAGCAACGCTGCGGACGTTTCGGACGCATCCGGCGATGCACAGTCGCACCCTTCGGAGTTCGGCTCTCCCTGACCGGCCGATGCGGCCGATCTTGGTCGCGTCACGCCTTCGAAGATAACTTTTCGTACCAAAACTGAACTGCCCGATCACTCCCGCGTGAGGCCGTCCTCCGGTAGCGCAACTTCTCAATTTCGCCACAATCTGCCCCAGAGGCAGACATAATGGTCCGTTAATCCGAACACTGAACCATCTTCCAGCACGGCGCCCGTGCCCATCGGAAGCATGTAAGGAGGCTATATGCGCATCGTCTTTGGACTTGTCCTTATCGCGGGTCTGGCACTGGCCGGTTTCGCCGTATACATGGCGCAGAATTATATCGGCGCCTATCAAACCGCGCTTGAACAGGAACGCAGCAAAGCAACGGCCAGCATTCCGGTTCAGGAAATCTATGTTGCGACACGCGCACTGGATTACGGTGAGATCATCGCCCCGGAAGACATTGCCTTGATGCCGTGGCCCAAGCAAAGCCTGCCAGATAATTTCTTCGACGCAGCGACCCCGGTGAACGCAGATGGCGCCGATCTGCGCGTTGCGTTGCGCCCGATCGAAAAGAACGAAGCGATCATGGCCAGCAAGGTCAGCGAACCAGGTGCAGATGCAGGCCTGACATCGCGGCTTGAACGCGGTCAGCGCGCGTTTGCGATCAAGGTCGATGTGGCGACCGGTGTGTCCGGCTTTCTGCGTCCAACCGACCGGGTCGATGTGTACTGGACCGGCCGCGTCAGAAGTAACGATCCCAACATGCCCAATGGTGAAGTCACCAAGCTGATCGAAACAGGGGTCAAGCTGATTGCCATCGACCAGACCTCCGAGACCGACACAACCCAAACCACGATTGCCCGCACCGTGACTGTTGCCGCCAGCCCGCAACAGGTAGCATCTTTGGCCCAAGCTCAATCGACTGGACGTCTATCTCTGTCGCTGATGGGCCGTAACGATGACACCGTTGCCGAGGTGATCGAAGTAGACCAACGGTCTCTTCTGGGCCTCGGAGAACGTGTGGAAGAGGAAAAACAGCATTCGATTCAAATTTGTACGATCCGAACCCGCCGCGGTGGCGAAGTGGTGGATATGCCCATCCCTTGTACAAATTGACGTTTCCCGCACCGCATCTGGTGAAACTACTAAATTCGCAGTCAACAAGGCGCAGCATTATGTTGCGCCTTATCCACATGAAGCACCCCTCTGAAATCATTGATTCTTGCAATAAAAGCCGACTTAGCGCAGCTTGGTCGCAATATCGGGCATCAAGACCCACTTTTGAGGCGTGATCGGAAAGGCAGGTCACATGTATACGAGCAGTTCCTTCAAGGCCGTCCTGTTGGGCGCGGCCCTTGCTATTTCTCCGATGGCGCAAACAGCTTTCGCTGAAACTCTGCGTGTCATCCGGACCAATACTGAATCGACACTGAACGTTCCCATGAACCGTGCGGTGGTTGTCGAAAGCGAAGTTCCCTTTGCAGAACTAAGCATCGCCAACCCGTCGATTGCAGATATCTCGTCCCTATCGGACCGAACCATCTACGTGCTGGGCAAGACGCCCGGCACAACGACATTGACCATTCTGGACGGCAACGGTCAGTTGATCACCAATGTCGATGTCCGGGTCGCCCCGGACCTGAGCGAATTCAAAGAGCGGCTTCGCCAAATTCTGCCGGACGAAAAGATCGAAGTCCGGACAGCAAACGATGGCATCGTCCTGTCAGGCACCGTGTCGAGCACGATCCGCATGCAGCGGGCGCTTGATCTGGCTACACGCTACGCACCGGAACGGGTCTCGAACCTGATGACCGTCGGCGGTGTCCAGCAGGTCATGCTCAAGGTGCGGTTCGCTGAAATGCAGCGCTCCGTGTCGAAATCGCTGCAAGCCTCGCTTGCGACAGGCGGATCGGTGCTGGACGGCGATCTTGGCCTTGAACTGGGTACCGGCAACGCCGCCCCTCTGGCAAATGTCGACTCCGTTGCCGACAAGCTTGGGCCGGGTGCGGGTTCACAAGGCGCGATCCTGTTCGGGTTTAACGCTGGCGGGCTTGAAGTGGGCATTCTGCTTGAAGCGCTCGAAGCCAAAGGCGTTGTGCGGACACTGGCAGAGCCGAACCTCACCTCTCTGTCCGGTCAGGAAGCAACCTTCCTTGCCGGTGGCGAATACCCGGTGCCGGTTTCTCAGGAAAGCGGAACGATCGCCGTTGAATTCAAACCCTTCGGTGTCGAACTCAACTTCATCCCGCGGGTTCTTGATGACAACGTCATCAACCTCGAACTTGAGGCGGCAGTTTCGTCCATCGACCCAAGCAGCGGTGTCGACATCGGCGCGATCCGGATCGACGGCTTCAGCCGCCGGGAAACAACGACAACCGTGGAACTGCGCGACGGTGAAAGCTTCGCCATCGCAGGTCTGTTGCAGGACGACTTCCGCGACCTGAACAGCCAGGTTCCGTGGCTCGGGGACATCCCCGTTCTGGGTGCCCTTTTCCGCAGCGCCGAATATCAGCGCGAACAGTCGGAACTTGTGATCATCATCACGCCGCATCTGGTCACGCCGACGCGGGGCGAAGCTCTTGCCCTGCCGACCGACCGGGTGCGCCCGCCGAGTGAAAAAGACCTGTTCCTTTTCGGACGCGTCGCCAACGACACACGCAATCTGCGCGGTGCCGCTGGTGAAGTTGCCAAGCAGGATTTTTCGGGTTCCTATGGTTATGTGATGGATTGAGGCGATGGCAGTTCAAAAGAACCTCCGCATTCCGATGGCTCTGACCGGGCTCGCGCTTCTGGCCGCCTGTGCCAGCAGCGATCCGGTCTACAGCGCCTTCAACCGTGAAGCCGGCGCGCTCTTGGATACGGGCAATTTCGGCACCGCCACCATGAACAACATTCAGATCATGAATGGCGAAAAGCGGTATACCTACGATCTGTCACAGCGTTTTGCGAGCGAGGTGATGACCACGGTCAACTTCGCCTTCAACAGCGCGGTTCTGGACAGCGGCGCACAGGACACACTTCGTGAACAGGCACAGTGGATCCGCCAGTTCCCGGAAGTGCGCTTCCGCGTCTATGGCCACACCGATGCTGTGGGAAGCGAAGCGTATAACAAGCGTCTGGGCCTGAACCGTGCCCATGCGGTTGTCAATTTCCTGGCCTCGCAGGGCATCAGCAAGGATCGCCTCGAAGCTGTTGTCTCCTTCGGGGAAACACAGCCGCTGATCGTGACCGAAGGGCGCGAGCGCCGCAACCGCCGCACCGTGACCGAGGTTTCGGGCTTCGTCGGCTCGCATCCCACTGTTCTTGAAGGCAGATATGCCGAGATCATCTATCGCGAGTATATCAACAGTGCAGCACCTCGGACCGGCCTGACCGGTATCCAGGGCACCGACTTCCAGTCCTCTCAATAAAGGCAAGGCCCCGAAAGGGGCCATGCCATCGGCCTGAAATACCGTACAATTTCGGTAATTCGGCCCCAATGTTGCCAAGTTTCCAAACGACTTTCGGACCGTAGCAGTCCTTCCCGAGCGACTCGGGATTGGCGTTCTTGATACGTGCAAAATGCCGGTCACGGACGCCGCGAAGTTAGAGGAAACGAGGCAAATGACGAGTATCCTTCCAAGCACCCCGCAGCCGGCGCCCCTTGTTGCGTGCACGATCAGCCGGGATGTTCAGGAATTCGATCTCCTGATTGAAGACATGGAAGCCGTTCTGGGTGAAGCCTGGGGCGATCTTGGCTTCGATGAAGCCCTGCATTTCTTCACGCAGGAAGAGGGCGAGCATCTCGAGTTCGTTGCTCTCGCCATCGACGAAGAAGACGAAGCCAATGTCGAACACCTGTCGACGATCATTGCCGCGGCCAAAGCCCGCAAGATCAAGGTCGTTCTGATTGCACATGATGTAACGCCCTCCGCGCTGCATCATCTTTTGCGTCAGGGCGCTGACGAATTCGTCCCCTACCCTCTTCCCGAGGGTGAGCTGGAAGCGGCGATCGAGCGCATGCGAGCGCCCGAAGTACCGCAGGCCGGGCGGCGCGGTGAAGCTGGCGTAAAGCTGTCGGATGACGGTGACGGGGTCATCATCGCGGTTCAGGGCATGGCCGGCGGATGCGGTGCCAGCACCTTTGCCACAAACCTTGCCTGGGAACTGGCGACAGTGACCAAGGAAAAAGCGCCGCGTGTCTGCATCATGGACCTTGGCCTGCAATTCGGCGCGGTCTCCACCTATCTTGACGTTCAGCGCCGCGAGGCGGTGCTTGAACTTCTGTCCGACATCGAAGCGATGGATGAAGACAGCTTCGGACAAGCCCTCGTGACATTCGAGGAAAAGCTTCACGTGTTCACGTCGCCAGCCGACCTTCCGCCGCTTGACATCATCGGTCAAAGCCAGGTGCAGGCGCTTTTGGATACCGCCGCGCGGCATTTCGACTTTGTCGTGATCGACATGCCTCCGAGCCTTGTCCAATGGTCGGAAACCGTGCTGTGCGCGGCGCAGGTCTATTTCGGTGTGATCGAACTCGACATGCGGTCGGCACAGAACACCTACCGCCTCAAGCGTGCGCTACAGGCCGAAGATCTGCCCTTTGACAAGATTCGTTTCGTGCTCAACCGGGCTCCGAAATTCACGGATCTTCAGGGCAAGAGCCGCCTTAAGCGGATGCAGGAAAGCCTTGATATTTCTGTTGATCTCCATCTGCCGGACGGTGGCCGCGCCGTCGCGGAATCCGGGGATCACGGTCAACCCCTTGCCCTGCAGCAGCCGAAAAACGCGTTGCGCAAGGAAATCGCCAAGCTGGCGCGGTCTCTCTACGAAGTCGGCCGCACCGATGCTGAAGCTGCCTGAGGAGAACACGGATGTTTTCGCGTTACAAAAAGTCGGCTGTCGAGGTCGCCCCCGCAGCCAAAGTCGCTGCCAACACGGCCGAAACTCCTGCGAATGCCCCGAGTGCGACCAAGTCGTTGCGCAAGGTGCTGCCGAAAAAGGCTGCCGTTTCTGAATCGGCGGACCGGGACAAGAAACGCAAGGAACGTCTTGGCGAAATCAAGCTTGAACTGCACCGCGCCCTTCTCGACAACCTGAACCTTGCCGCTCTGGATCAGGCGACGGAAAGCCAGCTCAAGGAAGAAATTGGCGCGATCACCAACGAAAGCCTTCAGGAAAAGGGCATGGTGCTCAACCGCGAAGAGCGGATCGCCCTCAACCAGGAGCTTTATGACGAAGTGAAGGGGCTTGGGCCCCTTGAAACGCTTCTCAAGGACGAGACCGTCAGCGATATTCTCGTCAATGGTCCACACCAGATCTTCGTCGAACGCAGCGGTAAACTGCAACTCAGCGATGTGACGTTCAAAGATGAAAAGCACCTGATGCGGATCATCGACAAGATCGTGTCCGCCGTTGGTCGCCGCGTCGATGAATCGAACCCTTACGTGGACGCCCGTTTGCAGGACGGATCGCGTTTCAACGCAATGGTGCCACCGATTGCAGTCGACGGATCGCTGGTCTCGATCCGTAAGTTCAAAACCGACAAGCTGAGCATCGACGATCTGGTCGCCTTCGGGGCCTTCACCGAAGAAATGGCCGTCTACCTTCAGGCCGCCGTGGCGACACGTCTGAACATCATCGTGTCGGGCGGTACGGGTTCCGGTAAGACGACGACGCTCAACGCGCTGTCTTCCTTCATTGACGACAGCGAACGCATCCTGACGATCGAGGATACGGCGGAACTTCAGCTGCAGCAGACCCATGTGGGCCGGATGGAAAGCCGTCCACCCAACGTTGAAGGCAAAGGTGCGGTCACCCCGCGCGACTGTCTCAAGAACGCACTGCGTATGCGCCCCGACCGGATCATCGTCGGCGAAACGCGCGGCGAGGAAGTGATCGACATGTTGCAGGCCATGAACACCGGCCACGACGGATCGATGACGACGATCCACGCCAACTCTGCCCGCGACGGTGTCAGCCGTCTGGAGAACATGATTGCCATGGCCGGGATCGAGATGCCGCTGAAAGCGATGCGTTCGCAGATCTCTTCGGCTGTGAACCTGATTGTACAGGCCTCGCGTCTGCAGGACGGCTCGCGTCGCATGACCTCGATCACAGAGATCACCGGGATGGAAGGCGAAGTGATTTCCATGCAGGAAATCTTCCGTTTCCAGCGGGTCGGCCTGACCCCGGAAAACAAGATCATCGGCCATTTCACGGCGACAGGCGTGCGGTCCAACTATGCCGAACGCTTCAAGATGTGGGGCTACGACCTGCCCCCGTCGATCTATGAACCCTTCAACGGGAACCACTGACCATGACACTTAGCGCAGAACCGATCGTCTACGGCCTGATCTTCATTGCCGTCCTCGTTCTTGTGGAGGGCGTCTATCTTGTCGCTTTCGGCAAATCGATCAGTCTCAACAAACGGGTCAACCGACGTCTTGAGATGCTCGACAAGGGCACCAAGCGTGACGAAGTGCTGGCAAAGCTCCGCAAGGAGATGGACCAGCACATGCAGTCACGCGGGCTTCCGCTGTATTCGATCCTTGCGGACCGGGCGCAGAAGGCCGCCATTGCCTTCACGCCCAAGCAGTTGATCATGGTGATGATCGGCGTCAGCATTGTCGCTTTCGCCGGTTTGACCGTGGGCACAGAGGCCGGTCTTGCGGTACGTGTCGTCATGGGATTGGCGATGGGTGTCGGCGGTGTGTTCTTCTGGATCAACAGCAAAGCCAAGAAACGCATCAGCCTGATCGAAGAACAGTTGCCCGACGCGGTAGAACTGATGGTGCGCTCTCTGCGGGTGGGTCACCCGTTTTCTTCGGCGATTTCGATCGTGTCCAAGGAAATCAAGGACCCGCTGGCAACCGAGTTCGGTCTGATTGCAGACGAGTCGAGCTACGGCCGTGACATCGGCGAAGCGTTGAAAGCCATGGCGGAACGTCTTGATATGCAGGATTTGCGCTTCCTTGCGGTTGCCGTTTCGATCCAGCAGCAGTCAGGCGGTAACCTGGCCGAGATCCTCGAAGGTCTGGCCAAGGTGATCCGCGCCCGTTTCCGCCTTTTCCGCCGGGTGAAAGCCATCACCGCCGAGGCGCAATGGTCCGGCAAGTTCCTGTCCGGTTTCCCTGTCGGCGCACTGATCGTCATTCAGTTGACCGACCCCAACTACTACGACGAGGTGATCGACCACCCGTGGTTCATCCCGGCATGTTTCGTTGTCGGCGCCTTCCTTGTGGCCAACCTGATCGTCATGCGTGCGCTCGTGAATATCAAAGTCTGAGGACCGGAACATGCAAGCCTTCAACCAATTCGCCGTCAACATGTTTGGGCCCGCCGGTCCGATGATCCTCATCGCCGGTCTGGGTATACTGCTGTTGATCCTCGCGATTCCGATGTTCTTCATGTCGCGCTCCAACCCGATGGACCGCCTGAACAACCAATCGTCGGGCCGTCAACAGGTCGACGCGGCCACACGCGCCGTTCTGCGGGACAAGCAGAAGAACCAGAAGCTCAACAAATACGCCCAGTTCCTCGAACCGCAGGACGCGAAAGAGCTGTCCGACGTTCGGATGAAGCTGTTGCAGGCGGGCTACCGGACCAAGGACGCCGTTCAGCTTTACTATTTCTCGCAGTTTGTGCTGGGGATCGGTGGCCTGATCGTTGGCGTCGCGTATTTCTACCTGATCCTTGATCCGTCCAACGCGACCACGCAGCAGACGGTGATGTATACGCTCGGGCCGGGTGCCGCCGGATACATGTTCCCGAAATACTGGATCACCAGCCGGGTTCAGAAGCGTCAGGAAGAGATTGAAAGCGGTTTTCCCGACAGTCTCGACATGATGCTGGTCTGCGTCGAAGCGGGTCAATCGATGGATCAGGCCATCGTGCGCGTCAGCAAGGAGTTGCGCGCCTCCTATCCCAGCCTTGCCGATGAATTCGAACTGGTCAGCCACGAGATGAAGGCGGGCAAGGACAAAACGACCGTTCTCAATGACATGGGCGAGCGCTGCGGCGTGCAGGACGTGATGTCCTTCGTGACCGTTCTCAACCAAAGCCAAAGCTTCGGTACTCCGATTTCCGATGCTCTCCGGGTCTATGCGGCAGAAATGCGCGACAAACGCGTCATGCGTGCCGAAGAAAAGGCTAACAAGTTGCCAACCAAAATGACATTGACCACAATGATGCTGACGGTGCCGCCGCTGTTGATCATCCTCGTGGGTCCTTCGGTCGTCGGCATTCAGCAGCTCGGAAGTCTCGGGAGCTCGATGGGGCAATGACTTTAGCGCGGGTTTGGCCCGCACTCTTTCTGATCGGATTGGCCGCCTGTACACCGGGCGGCTTTTCCACGTCTGACGATGCGGTCTTTGCGCCCAGTGTCGATCCAAGAGGCGCGGTCGTTGATCAGCTGACTGTAGGGCACCGGCTTATGGCGGCGGGGGAATACGAGCTTGCGCTGAGCTCGTTCAGCCTTGCGGCAGCCGAACAGGGCCTGACCCCCGAAGTGCTTTTGTCACTGGGATCGGCCAACCTTGCTCTGGGCCGGCTCAACCAGGCGGAAGATCTGCTCAGGCGGGCAACGAAAGATGCCCCCGAAAGCCCCGATACCTGGAACAATCTGGGTGTTGTCCTGATCGAAAAGAACGAAACAGCCGAGGCCGCACAGGTGTTTCGCAGGGCATTTGCGCTCGATAATGGCGAAAGTGTTGCAATTCGGGATAATCTGCGCTTGGCTCTCGCAAAATTGGAAAATTCGCAGTATGATGCGGAAATAGAACAAGAATACAAACTTGTGCGGCGCGGCAGCAGTGACTTTCTAATCCGCCCGACACAGTAATGAGGCAGAGCAGTAAAGGACGCAAAAATGCGCCATCCCTTTATCGTGACCCTATGTGTAACAGGGGCATTCGCGCTTTCCGGGTGCGAGCAAGGCATTGATACCGAAGCGGTCGACCGTGAATTTCAGGGCGTGAACGTCATTGACGGCACCAACCTGAACGAAGTCATGCTGTCGGTGTCCGATCCGAACGAAGCGGTGGCCTATTTCCAACGCGCCAGCAGCGCCGAGCCGGACCGCATCGACCTTGCGCGGGGTCTGGCCCTCTCCCTGATCCGCGCCAAACGGCATACCGAAGGTGTTGCCGCATGGGCACGGGTTGTGGACAACGACGCATCAACCAATGATGACCGGGTCGAACTGGCCGACGCCCTGATCCGCAACAACGAATGGGATCGCGCTGAAACAGTGCTGAATGCCATTCCCCCGACCCACGAAACCTTCAAACGGTACCGGCTCGAGGCGATGATCGCCGACAGCAAACAACAGTGGGACAAGGCCGACAGTTTCTACGAAATCGCCGTAGGCCTGACCACCACACCGGCCACCGTGATGAACAATTGGGGGTTCTCCAAGCTGACCCGCGGAGATTACTCGGGCGCGGAGCGGCTTTTCACAGAAGCGATCCGCAACGACGACTCGCTCTTTACCGCAAAGAACAATCTCGTTCTGGCGCGGGGCGCACAGGGCAACTACGTGCTGCCGGTGGTTCCCATGACCCAGATCGAACGGGCCGAACTGTTGCACACGATGGGCCTTGCTGCCGTAAAGCGGGGCGACGTGGTGACCGGACAGGGTCTGATGCGCGAAGCGATCGACACCCATCCGCAGCATTTCGAAGCGGCAGCCCGCAGCCTGAAAGCGCTTGAATCCAATGTCGTGAACTAATCCGCATGGATATCTCGGCGTTCTCGGCTCTGGTGTTTTTGCCTCTTGTGCTGCCTTTGTGTGTCTATGTGACCTTCTCGGACATGCGCGACATGCGAATTCCGAACGTGATTGTCGTGATGCTGTTCGTGGTCTACGCGGTGGTCGGCCTGATCGCCCTGCCCTTCGACGCGTATCTATGGCGCTACGTGCATCTGATTGTCGTGCTCGTAGCGGGAATCGCCCTGAATGCGGGCGGTGCGATGGGGGCTGGCGACGCCAAATTCGCCGCCGCCGCCGCCCCCTTCATTCATGTTGGTGATCTGCGGCTGCTCATGGCGCTTTTCGCGGCGAACATCCTTGCCGCCTTTCTGGCCCACCGCATCGCCAAGTACACCGCCCTACGGAACTTTGCGCCCCATTGGAAAAGCTGGACGAACCCCAAGTTCCCCATGGGCATGGCCCTTGGAGGAACGCTGGCGCTCTATCTGGGTTTCGGAGCGTGGTTCGGCAGGTAACCTGCCAAGAACCTGTCCAGCCCCAGCCCTTCTGTTGCCACATTGGCCTGCCACGGTCAGCCAGAGACAATTCTGGCTGAATCGATCCGGGGCTATCAATGAACATGCAGACCAGCGCCGTCATGGCGCCTCCTCCGCCCAAGCGCATGGAAGACATGAAGCTGCAGCCTGTCATGATGCGTGACATCCTGCTGAAAACGATGTTCCGCAAGAACGTGTCGACGGCGACCGCTGTGGCGCAAAGCGTCTGTCTTCCGGTGCCGATCACGCAGGAGCTTATTGATCTGGCACGCGGCCAGTTGCTTCTTGAGGCCACCGGCACGCTGAACGCGAACAACGGCTCTGAAATGGGGTATCAGCTCACCGACGCGGGCAAAGCCCGCGCGTTGGACGCCTTGGCACAGTCCGAATATTACGGCGCGATGCCGGTGCCGCTGGCGGTTTATTCCGAACAGGTCAAGCGCCAGTCGATCCGCAACATCCATATCTCGCGCCAGCAATTGACCGACGCGATGGGACATCTGATCCTGCCGCCGGACCTGCTTGGCAATCTTGGCCCTGCCGTCGGCGCAGGCCGGTCGATCCTGATGTATGGACCGCCGGGGAACGGGAAATCCTCGATCTCGAACGGCATCCGCGACGCGATGGGTGACAAGATTTATGTCCCCCACGCGATCGAATATGCCGGTCAGGTGATCACGGTCTATGACCCGATCGTCCACAGCGCGGCGGAAAACGCGGGCGCGTCCACCGGGCTTCGCCTGACCAATCGCTTCGACACACGCTACGTGCTCTGCGCGCGTCCCACGGTGATCACCGGGGGTGAACTGTCGCTCGACATGCTCGACCTCGTCTACAACCCGACCGCGCGCACCTATCAGGCGCCGCTGCAGCTCAAATCCACCGGCGGCATCTTCATCGTCGATGACCTTGGCCGTCAGGCAGAACCGCCACAGAAACTGGTGAACCGCTGGATCGTTCCGCTGGAAGAAGCGCGCGACATCCTTGCCCTCCAGTCCGGTGAAAAATTCGAAGTCCCGTTCGACACGCTGGTGATCTTCTCGACCAACTTCCATCCGAACGAAATCTTCGATCAGGCCGCCCTGCGCCGGATCTTCTTCAAGATCAAGATCGACGGGCCGGACCAGCAGAACTTCCTCAAGATCTTCTCAATGGTGGCGAAGAAAAAGAAGATGGCACTGTGTGAAAAGTCACTGATCCATCTTCTCAAGAACAAGTACCCGACGATCAAGAACGTCTACGCGAACTATCAGCCGGTCTTCCTGATCGACCAGATGATCGCGGTCTGCGATTTCGAAGGCTGGCCGTACAAGATGACACCGGAACTGATTGATCGTGCATGGGCCAACATGTTCGTGAAAGACGAAAAGATCGTCAAATAAGCGCAACGGTCCGATTTCCAGTCGACTGGAAATCGCGGACCCGTCCACGCGTCCGCATCCCGGATCAGCCACAGGTGACGCCACGCAAAAAACGCAAGATTAGCCCTTGACGCCACGCCGCACCGCTCGTACTCACGCGGCGGTCCGGCGCGGTAGCTCAGTTGGTTAGAGCGAACGACTCATAATCGTTAGGTCGGGGGTTCGAGTCCCCCCCACGCCACCATTTCCCTCTCAGAGACTTTGATCTGAACCTGCGGACGGCACCTTGCGCATGTTGGCCTTTCTGCACGAACAAGCGTCGGAAAAAGAACAGACGATCCCTGTCGTGCCCGTTTAGTCCAGACGCATGACCCAGATATCTCCCATAACAGTGTCCACTGACCGCATCCTTGCAGGGGTTGCCCTGATGCTCGGCTTTTGCATCACAGCCCCCCTTCTGGACGTGGCCGCCAAATTGGCCTCCAGCAGCGTTCCCGTTGGTCAAATCACGACGGCACGGTTTGTCATCCAATGTGTGCTGATGGCCCCTGTGGTCTGGCTTATGGGACTGTCCTTGCGCGTTGCGCGCGGGCTGTGGCTGGCATTGGTGATCCGCTCGGGCCTGTTATTCATCTCAACATTCTGTTTCATAGCGGCGATCCGCGTGATGCCCTTGGCCGACGCGCTGGCGATCGTCTTTGTCGCCCCGTTCATCGTCTTGCTCGTGGGCAAGTTCTACTTTGGCGAAGATGTCGGCCCGCGCCGCGTCGGTGCCGCATTGGTCGGCTTTGTGGGTGTGCTGTTCGTCATCCAGCCCAGCTTTTCGGCTTTTGGCGCGGTGGCCCTGTTCCCGCTGGGGACAGCCGTTGGGTTTGCCTTCTACATCCTTGTGACCCGCGGTTTGTCACGGCAGGTGCACCCGGTAAGCCTGCAATTCTACACTGGCCTGATTGCAAGTGTGCTGTGCCTGCCCATCCTGATCATGGCCCAAGGCAGCGGCTCTGTCCTTCTTGACCCGGTCTGGCCGGAGGGGATCGCCTGGACCTGGCTCTTCGGTGTCGGCTTCTTTGCCACGGTCAGCCACATGATGATGACCTATGCCTTGTCGCTGGCACCTTCTGCGACCCTTGCCCCGCTGCAATATCTGGAACTTCCGGTGGCGACATTGCTCGGATACCTGGTCTTCGGGGATTTCCCGAACACGCTGACCCTGACAGGCATCGCCATCATCATTGGCGCAGGGCTCTACATGATCCACCGCGAACGCGTCACGGCGCGACAGTTGGTCACCGAGCGCGCGGCGCCACCGATCTGAAACCCAATGCGTTACCGAATAGCGCGCAAATAGAGATACACGTAACATTTCATTTGCGGAACCGTCGCTTGCGACGTATGATCGCTCGCAACCTGATCAACTGATTCAGGCGTTGGCTCTTTCAAGAAGGTCCGCAGCATGTACGCACAGATGGTCAAATCCGAAGCAACGCAGGATGACCCCGAAAAGCTCGCTGCGTTTCAGGCACGCATCGACGCCGGCGACAAGATCGAGCCGAAGGATTGGATGCCCGAAGGGTATCGCAAGACCCTGATCCGCCAGATCGGCCAGCACGCCCATTCCGAGATCGTCGGCCAATTGCCCGAGGGCAACTGGATCACCCGTGCGCCGACGCTGGAACGCAAGGCGATCCTTCTGGCCAAGGTGCAGGACGAAGCGGGGCATGGCCTCTACCTCTACTGCGCTGCCGAAACGCTGGGGGTCAGCCGGGACGAACTGACCGAGATGCTGCTCGATGGCCGCATGAAATACAGCTCCATCTTCAACTACCCGACGCTCACATGGGCGGACATGGGCGCGGTCGGCTGGCTGGTTGATGGGGCGGCGATCATGAACCAGGTGCCGCTCCAGCGCACATCCTACGGCCCCTACTCCCGCGCGATGATCCGCATCTGCAAGGAAGAGTCGTTCCACCAGCGGCAGGGCTATCACATCATGATGAAGATGGCCCAAGGCACGCCTGCGCAGAAAAAGATGGCGCAGGATGCGCTCAATCGCTTCTGGTATCCATCGCTGATGATGTTCGGCCCGTCCGACAAGGACTCCGTACATTCCGCACAGTCGATGGCGTGGAAGATCAAGATGAACACCAACGACGAGCTGCGTCAGAAGTTCGTCGATCAGACCGTGCCGCAGGCCAAACACCTTGGTCTGACCGTGCCGGACAACACCCTGTGCTGGAACGACGAAAAGGGCGGATATGATTTCGCCGAACCGGACTGGTCCGAGTTCTTCGACGTGATCCAGGGCAATGGGCCTTGCAACACAGAACGCCTCGCGGCGCGGAATAAGGCGTGGGACGACGGCGCCTGGGTGCGCGAAGGGTTGATGGCGCATGCGGCCAAGAAACGCGCGGCAAAGCTGGCCGCGGAATAGCTCATCGGCCCTGACGGGCATCTTCGCGAGGCGAGCCAGAAGGCTCGATGAGCAGTCGGAGGACAGACATGAAACACGAATGGCCCCTCTGGGAAGTTTTCATCCGCGGGCAACATGGACTCAACCACCGTCATGTCGGCAGCCTGCATGCGCCTGATGCCGAAATGGCGCTCAAGAACGCGCGGGATGTCTACACCCGCCGCAATGAAGGTGTGAGCATCTGGGTTGTCGAAGCGGCACATATCACCGCCTCCTCTCCCTCGGACAAAGGGCCGCTTTACGAGCCGTCAGAGAGCAAGGTCTACCGCCATCCGACCTTCTTCGACATTCCCGACGAAGCGGGTCACATGTGATGACCGACCAGACCGCCCTGTTCGAATTCCTCCTGCGGCTGGGGGACAACACGCTGGTGCTCGGCCACCGGGTCAGCGAATGGTGCGGCCACGCGCCGGTGCTGGAGGAAGACATCGCGCTCGCCAATATCGCGCTGGACCTGATCGGCCAGACGCAGATGTGGCTGGGCCTTGCTGGAGAGGTCGAAGGCGCCGGGCGCTCTGCCGATGATCTCGCGATGCTCCGCGATGTCTGGGATTTCCGCAACCTGCTGCTGGTCGAACAGCCCAATGGCGACTTCGGTCAGACCCTGATGCGGCAATGCCTTTTTGACGCGTTCCATGTCGAACTGCTCACCGATCTGACCCACACCTCTGACGACCGCATCGCGGCCATTGCCGCCAAAGCGCTGAAGGAGGTGACTTATCACCTTGACCGCTCATCCGAGACCGTGATCGGCCTTGGCGACGGGACCGAGGAAAGCCATCGCCGCATGCAGACAGCGCTCGACCTGCTCTGGCCCTATGTCGGTGAGATGTTCACAGCCGACACCGTTGACGATGCCATGCACACCGCCGGGATCGGCCCCGACCTGACCGCGCTGCGCAGCCGCTTCGACACGCGGATCAACGCCATTCTCACCGAAGCGACACTGACCAAACCCGACAGCGCCTTTGCCCAGTCGGGCGGCAAGACCGGGTTCCGCCATACAGAACATCTGGGCCACATGCTGACCCAGATGCAGTGGCTCCAACGCGCCTATCCCGGTGCGACCTGGTGACATGACACCCGACCTGCCCACCATCTGGGACTGGCTCGATCAGGTGCCGGACCCCGAAATCCCGGTGATCTCGGTTGTCGATCTCGGTATCGTGCGGGACGTGGCATGGCAGGGCGACACGCTCGAAGTGGCTGTGACCCCGACCTATTCAGGCTGCCCTGCCACATCGGTGATCGCGATGGATATCGAAACCGCTCTGTACGATCGGGGTATCCGAAACGTACGGATCAAGACCCAGATCGCCCCACCCTGGACGACCGACTGGCTGTCGGACAAGGGCCGCGCCAAGCTTGCTGACTACGGGATTGCGCCCCCCTCGCCCGCCGGTGGCCCCGACACCTGCCCGCGCTGCGGCGGCACCCATCTCACCCGGATCAGCCAGTTCGGCTCCACCCCGTGCAAGGCGCATTGGCGGTGTGACGACTGTCTTGAACCGTTCGACTATTTCAAATGTATCTGACCGTAAGGCCCTGATATGGCGCGCTTCTTCCCCCTGACCGTCACCAATGTCGACCGCACCACCCGCGAGGCCGTCGCCGTAACCCTTGAGGCCCGCGACGGTGGGGATTTCTCGTTCACGCAAGGCCAATATCTGACCTTCAAACGCGACTTCGACGGCACCGAGCTGCGGCGCTCCTACTCCATCTGTTCTGGCGTCAATGAAGGTGTGCTGCGGGTGGGCATCAAGAAAGTCACCGACGGTGCTTTCTCGCGCTGGGTCAACGAAGACCTGAAACCCGGCATGACCATCGACGCGATGGAACCGATGGGCAAATTCCACACCCCTATCGAGCCTGACAAGTCCAAAACCTACCTCGCGTTTGCGGGCGGTTCTGGGATCACCCCCGTTCTATCAATCCTGAAAACCGTACTGGCGGCAGAGCCAAAATCGCAGGTGACGCTGGTCTATGCCAACCGCAGCGTCAGCACGATCATGTTCCGGGAAGAGCTGGAAGACCTCAAGAATCCAAATATGAGGCGCTTGAACATCATCCACATTCTTGAAACCGACGCGCAGGATATTGACCTGTTCCAGGGTCGTGTCGATGGCGAAAAATGCGCGGCACTGTTCGAGCATTGGATCGACATCAAAAGCGTCGATACCGCGTTCATTTGCGGACCGGAGCCGATGATGAAAGCCATTGCACAGGCGCTTGGCGACCACGGGTTGAGCAAGGATCAGATCAAGTTCGAGCTTTTTGCCAGCGCCCAGACCGGGCGGCTGGAACGGCGTACCAAAGCCGCCGATGGAGCGGCCACGGACGCGATTGCGGCCAGTATCACGCTGGATGGCATGACGCGCAGTTTCGAGATGGGCCGCGACATGACGATCCTCGAAGCGGCGCTCGACAATGCGCTGGACGCGCCCCATGCCTGCCGCGCTGGAGTGTGTTCGACCTGCAAGTGCAAGGTGCTCGAAGGCGAAGTGGACATGGTCGCCAACCATGCGCTCGAGGATTACGAGGTTGCTGCGGGCTACGTACTGTCCTGTCAGTCCTACCCGATCACCAAGCGCGTTGTGGTCGACTACGACCAGTAACCGTCATACCGGGTTGCGCTTGTCCACGACGCGCACGGCCTTGCCCTGAGACCGCGCCACCGATCCCGGATCACCCACTTCGACCTCGGTCGAGATGCCGATGTGATCCTTGATCCGCTTGACCAGCATTCGCGCCGCGGCAGTACGTGACAACTCGTCCGCGGCGTCCGGCGTGGCCTCCACCAGAACCCGCATCGCGTCCATCCGGCCTGCGGTGTAAAGCTCGATCTGGAAATACGGGGCCAGCCCGCCGGTCGCCATGACCTCTTCCTCGATCTGGGTTGGAAACACGTTCACGCCACGGAGGATCATCATGTCGTCGCTGCGGCCCGTCACCTTTTCCATCCGCCGCATCGACCGCGCGGTGCCCGGTAAAAGCCGCGTCAGATCGCGGGTGCGGTAGCGGATGACGGGCATGCCTTCCTTGGTGATCGTGGTGAACACCAACTCACCCTTTTCACCATCGGGCAACACCTCACCGGTCTCGGGGTTGATGATCTCGGGGTAGAAGTGATCTTCCCAGATGTGCAACCCGTCCTTGGTTTCCACACATTCGTTGGCAACCCCCGGCCCGATCACCTCGGACAGGCCGTAAATGTCGACCGCGTGCATGTCGAAGGCCTGTTCGATCTCTTGCCGCATGGCGTTGGTCCAGGGTTCGGCACCGAAGACACCAACCTCTAACGACGTCTTGCGCGGATCAAGCCCCGCCTTGTGGAACGCCTCAAGAATGTTGAGGATGTAGGACGGTGTGACCATTATGCCCTTGGGCTGAAAATCGGTGATCAGGCCGACCTGCTTTTCGGTCTGCCCTCCACCCATCGGCACCACCGTCCCGCCCAACTTTTCCACCCCGTAATGCGCGCCAAGCCCGCCGGTGAAGAGGCCATAACCATAGGCCACATGCACCATGTCACCCGCCCGCAGACCAGAGGCCCGCAGTGACCGCGCAACCACGCTGGCCCACATGTCGATGTCGTTCTTCGTGTAGCCGACAACCGTCGGCTTGCCGGTGGTGCCAGAGGACGCATGAATCCGTGCGATCTGTTCGCGCGGTACGGCGAAAAGACCAAACGGATAGTTGTCCCGCAGGTCGGATTTCAAAGTGAACGGAAACTTCGCCAGATCGGACAAGTCCAACAGATCATCAGGATGGACCCCCGCCGCATCGAACTTGGCGCGGTACATCGGCACATTGTCATAGGCATGCCGCAGCGACCAACGCAGACGGTCCAGTTGAAGCGCACGGATCTCGTCAATGGATGCGGTTTCGATCGGGTCGAGATCACCCGGTTTTGGTGACAAATCTTTCATGTGCCCAGCGCCTCCCCTACGCTTCGTCGAACACCGTGCCCTTGATCGACCGCGACAGTCCGCGGAACTCGGCAATCAGCACCCCGGCCTGATTGGTCACCTGCACATCGGTGATGCCGCTGCGCCCGGTCAGTGAAATCTCGGTTGCTGTGGCGCGCAGGCGATCCCCCAACCGGCCCGAGGCGATGTAGGTGATCGAATTGTGCTGCGCGACGGTGACCTGATTGCGGCTGTTGCAGGCAAAGGCAAAGGCGCTGTCGGCCAGAGTGAAGATCACCCCGCCATGGCACATGCCGTGCCCATTGCAATGGTGTTTCTTGACGGTCAGTTCCATGACCGCTTCGCCTTCTGCGATCTGGACCAATTCCATCCCCACCCATTGCGAGGCATGGTCCTGAAGCCACATTTTCTGTGCCGATTTTTGGGCGCGTTCGTCTGGTGTCATGGACGCGACGCTTGCATGAAGTTCGCGCACGGTCAAATAGTTAGACAGGGAAAAGGGGATCGCGATGACAGTTCAGGAAGTGAAGAGTTTCGTTGCGGGCGCTTGGCTGGACCCCGATAGCAGCGCGCGGGACATCCGCGATGCCGTGACCGGCGACGTGATCGCGCGTGCGGGCCGTGCGCAGGTCGATGCTGGGGCGATGATCGGCCATGCTCTGACCGTCGGCGCACCCGCTCTACGGGCCATGACGTTCCATGATCGCGCCCGGATGCTCAAGGCGCTGGCGCTTTATCTGCAAGAGCACAGGCAGGTTCTCTATGATCTCAGCTTTTCGACCGGGGCCACGCAGAAGGACAACCTGATCGACGTGGATGGCGGGATCGGGACAATGCTTGTCATTGCCTCAAAGGGACGGCGCGAGATGCCGGATGGGCATGTCTATCTGGACGGCGGGATCGAGCAATTGTCGCGCAAGGGCAGCTTTGTCGGGCAGCATGTCTGCACCCCGTTGCAGGGTGTTGCGGTGCATATCAACGCGTTCAACTTCCCGGTCTGGGGCATGCTGGAAAAGCTGGCCCCGACCCTCTTGGCCGGTGTCCCGGCGATCGTGAAACCGGCGACGACAACCTGTTACGTGACCGAAGCCTGCGTGCGGTTGATGCTGGAAAGCGGAATTTTACCAAATGGTACACTTCAGCTTGTGACCGGCGGTTTGGGCGATCTTCTGGATAACCTCGGCCCGCAAGATGTGGTCAGCTTCACCGGCTCCGCCGACACAGCATACACCCTGCGCAGCGCGCCGAACCTGCTGCGCAACTCGGTGCGGTTTGTGGCGGAACAGGACAGCCTGAATGCCTCGATCCTTGGGCCGGATGCTCTGCCCGGCACGCCGGAGTTCGATCTTTTCGTCAAGGAAGTCCACCGCGAGATGACCACCAAGGCGGGGCAGAAATGCACCGCCATCCGCCGGATCATCGCGCCCAAGGCGCAGGTCGATGCGGTGATTGCCGCTGTATCCGAACGTCTGCGGGGCACGGTGATCGGAGACCCGCGCGATCCGGCCACCCGCATGGGCGCGCTGGTGTCAGACGGTCAGCGGCGCGACGTGCTGGAGAAATGTGCAACGCTTGCGACAGAGGCGGAACGGGTGTTCGGCGATCCCGATGCGTTGGAGGTGCTCGGGGCAGATGCCCAGAAAGGCGCGTTCCTGCCGCCAATGCTTTATCATTGCGCGGACCCCGATGCGGCAAGTCATGTACATGACACCGAAGCCTTCGGCCCGGTGGCGACCGTCATGGGTTATCGCGATCTGTCCCATGCGATTGCGCTTGCGAACCGGGGGCAAGGCAGCCTTGTGGCTTCGGTCATCACCCATGACCCCGAGGTCGCCCGCGAGGTGGTGATGGGTGCGGGCGCGTATCACGGGCGGCTCTATTTCAACAACCGCGACAGCATGGCCGAGGCGACCGGGCATGGATCGCCCCTGCCCCATATGGTCCACGGCGGGCCGGGCCGTGCGGGTGGTGGCGAGGAACTGGGCGGTGTGCGCGGGGTGCTGCACTATATGCAACGGACCGCCGTGCAGGGCAGCCCGGACATCCTCAAAGCCGTAACGGGCGAATGGGTGCCGGGGGCCACCACCCCGCAGGGTCCGGCGCATCCGTTCCGACGCAGCTTTGACGAGGTGCAGATCGGGGAAACGCTGCACACGGGCGAGCGCGAAGTGACGATGGAGGACATCGAACACTTCGCCACCTTCACCGGTGACACGTTCTATGCCCACATGGACGAGGACGCAGCCAAGCGAAACCCGTTCTTCCCCGGTCGGGTGGCACATGGTTATCTGCTTCTGAGCTTTGCCGCTGGTCTTTTCGTCGATCCGGACGAAGGCCCGGTGCTGGCCAATACCGGTCTCGACAATCTACGCTTTCAGAAACCGGTGAGCGCCGGGGACCGGATCAAGGTGCAACTGACGGTCAAGAAGAAGACAAAGCGTACAGATGATTACGGCGAGGTGCGGTGGCATGTCATTCTGCGCAATCAGGACGACGCAGTTGTTGCAGAATATGAACTGCTCACGATGAACGCATATTCTTCTACGCCTGACAGCTTGGCCTGAGGCCGCGCGCGGCGTATCGGTTGGCAATGACAGACGCCGATTTCGCCCAACTCGTGACCCGCGCACTGGGATCCTGCACCCCACGGGTGTGGTCGCTTCTGGTAACCATGTTCGGCGATTTGGCGCTGGCCCCGCAAGCGCGGCTGAGTGGTGCGACAGTAAACGCGATTACGGCTGCGATCGGAATCAAGCCCGAAGCGACGCGGGTTGCTCTGCACCGTCTGCGGAAAGAAGACTGGATCGAAAGCCATCGCAGCGGGCGGCAAAGCCGCTATGAGCTGACCAAGATGGGACGGGCCGAAACCAAAGCGGCCTGGCCACGGGTGTATGGACCTGCGCCATCAGACGTGACCGCCTATCTGGTTTTGAACGACCCCACCTCGCAAAGTGACGTGCTGTCCGACCGAAGCACCGGAGCCTCGGTACAGATAGGCCCGAAAGCGATGGTCACGGTCGACACACCGCGTTCGGAGCATCAACTGGCTCTGGCAATTGGGGCGACAGACCATGTGCCGCAATGGATGTCTGACAAGCTCTGCCCAACCGAGGTGCAAACCGCGTCAAGAGACTTGGCGCTCCGCTTAACGCACCTGTCCGAAAGTGGTGAACTTGATCAGATGACCCTATTGCAGCGCACAGCCTTGCGTGTGGTCGTCGTCCACGAATGGCGGCGATTGATCCTGCGGGTGCCCGACTTGCCCGAGCACCTTTTTTCCGACGCATGGCACGGCGCGGCCTGCCGGACCTTGTTTCTGGACCTGTTGTCCCGGCTGCCTGCACCGGACATGGCAAGTCTGGAACAAGAGATCGAGTGCGACTGATCCCCCTGAGTCTTCCCTGTCCGTGATCCGCGTTGAACGACGCCTCTTGCAGCAAAAACTTGGCATCTGGACTGGCCGTCATAGACGAAAATTGCGTTCGCTTGTCCTGCCGTTTCATCGCCAAGGCGAGTGACCTGAACATAGATGCCTAAGTTATCATCACTTTTTGCGATGATCGCACGCGCTATGCGGGAATTTGGTCGATCCCGCTTTCCGTCCGCCAAGTTTTTATAAACGCTTTGGAAAATGCCGCACCGCGCGTATCGTGTGCGGGAACGACCTGGTGGGGATTATGTTTGATCTGCTGATCAAAGAGGCAGTTTTGCCTGACGGGCGAAGCCCGGTGAACATTGCGATCAAGGACGGCCGCATTGCCGCGATTGGTCAGAACGTGCAGGGCGATGCGGCCGAGGTGATCGACGCTGGTGGCCAGCTTGTCTCGCCGCCATTCGTCGATCCGCATTTCCACATGGACGCCACACTGAGCCTTGGCCTGCCGCGATTGAACCAGTCGGGCACCCTGCTGGAAGGCATCGCGCTTTGGGGCGAATTGAAACCGATGCTGACGGTCGAGGCGGTGGTCGAGCGGGCGTTGCGATACTGCGATCTGGCCGTTGCACAGGGGCTTTTGTCGATCAGAACCCATGTCGATGTAAGTACGGCTCCGCTGACGGGGGTCGAAGCGCTGCTTGAGGTCCGCAAGACCGTGGCCCCCTATATCGACCTGCAACTCGTGGCCTTTCCGCAGGACGGATTGTTCCGCGCCGAAGGGGCCGAGGAAAACCTGCTGCGCGCGCTCGACATGGGTGTTGATGTGGTGGGCGGCATTCCGCATTTCGAGCGCACAATGGAAGATGGCGCGCGGTCGGTGAAGCGCCTGTGCGAGATCGCAGCAGATCGCGGGCTGCCCGTAGACCTGCATTGCGACGAAAGCGATGATCCGATGTCGCGCCATGTGGAGACGCTGGCGGCGGAAACCACGCGTCTGGGTCTGGGTGGGCGCGTTGTCGCGAGCCACGTGACCGCGATGCATTCCTATGACAACTACTACGCGTCCAAGCTGATCCCGCTGATCGCGGAATCGGGCATGCATGTGGTGCCCAATCCGCTGATCAACATCACCCTACAGGGGCGGTCCGACACCTATCCGCGCCGCCGGGGTCTGACTCGAGTTCAGGAACTGCGCGCGGCCGGGGTGAACGTGGCCTTCGGGCAGGATTGCACGATGGACCCGTGGTATCCGCTGGGCTCTGCCGACATGCTGGAAGTCGCACACATGGGGGTGCATGCCGTGCCCATGACCTCGCGCGAGGCGATGGCCTGGGCGTTCCATTCGGTCACGATGGGCGGTGCGGCGGCGATGGGCCTGCCCGACCCCACCCTGCGCGAAGGCGGTCCCGCGAATATGGTCCTTCTGCAGGCCCGCGACCCGATCGAGGCGGTGCGCCTCAAGGCGACGCGTCTGGCGGTGATCCGTGGCGGCAAGGTTCTGTCGCGCACCGCACCACGCATTGCACAGCTTTCACTGGCGGGCCGTCCCGCCAGCGTGAACCCGGCGGAGTATGCCCCGCCGCAAAACACATAAACCAAACCCAACACAGAGGATGCTGCCATGACCCTGAACACGACCCGTCGAAGCCTGCTTGTCGGCGCTGCCGCCACATTGGCCCTGCCCGCCTACATCCGTCGCGTGAATGCGCAAACGGTCATCAAGGTGGCGGGCGTCCATGCCTCGCCGGTTGAGAACGCGTGGAACAGCCGCATACACCTAGCGATGCAGCAGGCTGCCGAAGCCGGGCTGATCGAGTACGAATTTTCTGAAGGCGTTGCAGCCACAGACTATCCCCGCGCGATGCGGGAATACGCGGAAAGCGGTGTGCAACTGGTCTGGGGTGAATCCTATGCCGTGGAACGGGAAGCGCGTGAGGTGGCAGCAGACTATGCCGACACGGCGTTCCTGATGGGGTCATCCGGTGGACCCGAGGGCGACAACTTTGGCGTCTTCGGGACACGCAACCACGAAGCGGCGTATCTGGCCGGGATGCTTGCGGGCAAGATGTCGGAAAGCAATGTCTTCGGTTCCGTCGGCGGCTACCCGATCCCCGAGGTCAACCTGCTGATCAATGCGTTCCGGATGGGCGTGAAAGAGGTCAACGCCGACGCCACCTTCCTCAACGGGTTCATCGGCGCATGGTTTGATCCCGCGCGCGCTCAGGAAGCGGCGATTGCGCAGATCGACTCCGGGGCCGACATTCTCTTTGGTGAACGCATCGGCACTGCGGATGCGGCACAGGCCAAAGGCGTCAAGGCGATCGGATCTCTTATCGACTACACCCCGCGCTACCCGGAAACCGTGTTCGCCAACGCGATCTGGAACTATGGCCCGACGATTGAGGCGATTGTGGCCGACATCACAGCGGGCAGCCCGGTGGGTCGCGACTACACCGAATACTCGTTCATGTCCTATGGCGGCAACGAGTTGATCTATGTGGACAGCATGGTGCCCGCCGATGCGATCCCCGCGATGGAAGCGAAACGCGCTGCCATCCAGGCGGGCGAGTTCGAGGTGCCAATCGACGCGAACGAGCCTGCCTGATCGTCCGTGACGGACGCGACGGCCCTCGCCGCCGCCATTGCAGCCGGGCGGATCACCGCCCGTGACGCGATGGCGGCGAGCCTCGCCCGCGCCCGGGACGTCCCGGGCGCGATTTCTCTCATGCTTTCGGATGACGAGGCTCTGGCATTGGCCGACTCTGCCGCGCCAGGCCCCTTTTGCGGTGTGCCGTTCCTTGGCAAGGATTTGGGCGCTGTTGTGCGCGGTTTGAAGCAAAGCGCGGGCAGCGCCGCCATTGCCAGCCGCGTCGAAGCGCCCTTGCGAGACAGCGCCTTGTTCGCCCTGTTCCGCGAGGCAGGCTTGGTGCCGTTTGGCCTGACGGCCGTGCCCGAGGTCGGGCTGGCCTTGTCCACCGAACCCGAGGGACGTCCACCCGCGACAAATCCGTTCGACGCAACCCGAACGCCGGGGGGATCCTCCGGCGGCGCGGCGGCTGCCGTTGCCAGCGGGATCGTCGCCATCGCGCATGCAACCGATGCGGCGGGGTCGATCCGCGTGCCTGCCGCCTGTTGCGGGTTGTGGGGGCTGAAGCCATCGCGCGGCGTTTCGCCCATGGGGCCAGACTACAACAACTGGCTGATGGGCATCGCGTCAGAACTGGTACTGGCGCGGTCGCTGCGGGATGTGAAAACCGCATTGAATCGCGTCGCCACGACCCATGGGCGCATGACACCACTTTTTGCCGTGGTCCTTCCGGACACGTGCGACGAGACGCAGATCAACGCGACTCTAGCAGCGGCTAAGGTGTTGGAGGCAGCGGGTTACATTATTCAAGATGGTCCACCATCGTCGTCTGACAAATACCTGTCCCGGCCCATGTCGCTGATCCGTATGATCCTGGCCGCTGCCTTGCACGAAGGCTTGACCGCCACGGGTGTGCCAGACGAAGAACTCCCACCGCTGTTGCGTGCCGCACGCGCCGAGGGCGCCGCTTTGACAGGGACCGATCTGTTCGCCGCTTCGCGGGACATCATGCAGATGAGCGACATCATTCTCGAATTTTTCGATGACGCCGACGCGATCCTGATGCCTGTCTTGTCCGGCCCCCCGCCCAAGCTGGGGGCGTTTCCAATGGATCATGCTGATCTAGATGCGCATTTTCTGAAGATGGAGGCGATGGCGCCCAATGCGGCTTGGGCCAATGTTGCTGGCCTGCCCGCGCTGGCCTTTCCTGCCGGGTTTGAGAACGGTCTGCCCGTTGGCGCGCAGCTTATCGGACGCCCCAACAGCGACACCGCCCTTTTGGAATTCGCGCAGCCTTTGGCGCACATAATCGACATTCCCTTCCCGCACCCCATCGCCGGACTACCGAAATGACAGCCGTTCTTGAACTTTCGAACATCACCAAGCGGTTTGGCGCGTTGACGGCGAATGAGAACGTATCGCTGTCACTGGCCCAAGGAGAAATCCTGGCCCTTCTGGGCGAGAACGGTGCGGGCAAGACGACGCTGATGAATATCCTTTTCGGGCATTACAACGCCGACGAGGGCGAAGTGCGGGTCTTCGGTGAAACCCTGCCCCCCGGCAAACCGCGCGCGGCGATTGCCGCGGGCGTCGGGATGGTGCACCAGCACTTCACCTTGGCAGGCAACCTGACCGTTCTGGAAAACGTGATGCTTGGGTCGGAACCGTTGGGTCGTCTGCGGTCTGACCGGGCGTCCGCACGCAGGAAACTCATGGCGATTTCAGAGCGGTTCGGCCTGCCTGTCGATCCTGACAGCAAGGTGTCGCGCCTGTCGGTTGGCGAACGGCAGCGGATCGAGATCCTCAAGGCACTCTACCGCGATGCGCGTATCCTGATCCTCGATGAACCCACCGCCGTTCTGGCGCGGCCCGAGGCGGAACGGTTGTTCGAGACCTTGCGCGGCATGACAAAGGACGGGCTGTCGCTGATCTTCATCAGCCACAAACTGCACGAGGTGATGGCCGCATCGGATCGCGTGGCGGTGTTGCGTGGCGGCAAGATGGTCGCAGAACGCAAAACGGCTGAAACGTCGCCGGCTGAACTGGCGGAACTCATGGTGGGCCGCAAAGTCGAACGCCCGGTTCGAGAGGATCAGAAGATCGGTGCGCCTGTGCTGGTCGCCGATCGGATCACCGTGACCGACGACGATGAGACCAAGCTGGACGACGTGTCCTTCACCGTACATGCGGGCGAGATTCTTGGCATCGTTGGCGTGTCGGGCAACGGGCAAGGCGCACTGGGGTCGCTGCTGTCCGGTTTGATGCATCCGAGCCAGGGCAGTCTGACCCTGAACGGTGTCGATGCCGGACATCTTGGTCCGCGCGGACTTATCGAGGCCGGCGCGGCACGGGTGCCAGAGGATCGCCATGCCGAGGGCGCGGTCGGTGAAATGACGGTTTGGGAAAACGCGGTGTTGGAGCGGTTGCGCGCTCCGGAATTCTCCAAATCCGGTTTTGTTCGCCAATCCGCCGCGCGCGCGCACGCTGCCGACCTGATCAAGCGGTTCGACGTGCGAGGGGCGCGCCCGGACACGCGCATCCGACTGCTGTCAGGCGGGAACATGCAAAAGCTGATCCTTGGACGCTGCCTTGCCATCGGGCCGAAATTCCTGCTGGCCAATCAACCGACACGCGGATTGGACGAAGGTGCCATTGCCGCCGTGCATGCGGAATTGCTGGCGGCACGGGCCGAAGGGGCGGCGATCCTGCTGATCTCGGAAGAATTGGAAGAGGCGGTGCAACTCTCTGACCGCATTCAGGCCATTGTCAAAGGGCGGTTGTCCCAACCTGTCATGGCAGCTGACGTGGAGTCCCAGAAGCTGGGCCTAATGATGGCCGGGGTTTGGGAGGACAGCAATGCGGATTGAGCGACGTGAAAGCGTGCCCTTGGCGCTGGTCGCCACTGCGCCTTTGGTCGCGATTTTTGCGGCGCTGGTGCTGGCGGCGGGCCTGATCGGTGCGGCGGGCGTCAACCCGCTGACCGCCTATGCCGAGATGCTGCGCGGTGCCTTGGGATCGCGCCTGTCGATCACCGAGATGCTGACCCGTGCCACACCCTTGATCCTGACCGGGCTTGCCGCTGCGGTCGCGTTTCGCGCACGACTTTGGAACATTGGCGGTGAGGGGCAGTTCTATGTCGGGGCACTGACCACCGCGTGGATTGGCCATTCGCTTGGCTTGCCCGGCCCGATTGGGATTGCCGTGTTGATGGTCTGCGGCATGGCTGCCGGAGCACTCTTGCTCGCCGGACCAGCCTTCCTGCGATTGCGGTTCGGGGTCGATGAGGTGGTCACGACGCTGTTGCTCAACTTCATCGTGATCCTGTTTGTCGGGCTGATGATCGAAGGCCCACTGCGCGACCCGCTAGCCTTTGGCTGGCCGCAATCGGTGCCTGTGGATGGCGACTACCGTTTGCCCGATCTGGTCCCCCGCACGCGGTTGCATATCGGCCTGCTGATCGCGATCGCCGCCGCCGGGGTGATCTGGCTGGTCCTGACCCGCACCGTGTTCGGGGTTGAAACCCGTGCGGCAGGTCTGAATGCCCGGGCAGCAGCGTTTGCCGGTATCTCCCTTCCCCGCACGATCATGGGCGTTGCACTTGTGTCGGGCGCACTGGCCGGGCTTGCAGGGGCGGTCGAGGTGATGGGTGTTACGGGCGGCGTGACCACCACCATGTCACCCGGCTTTGGATACGCCGGGATCGTGGTTGCCATGCTGGCGGCACTTCATCCTGCGGGCGTGGTGGCGGCGGCGATCTTTGTGGCGACCGTGTTTGTCGGTGCCGATGCCATGAGCCGTGCGACAGGCGTTCCCAGCTTTATCGCGGACGTGATCGTCGCCTTGTCGCTGCTGACCATGTTGGTCGCGCTATTGTTCACAACCTACAGGCTGCGCCCATGATCGAAGCACTGGAGATCCTCACCAATACCAGCCTCTGGGCGGCCGTCCTGCGGATCGCGACTCCGTTGATCTTTGGCGTGTTGGGCGCGCTCTTGTGTGAACGTGCGGGTGTGCTGAACCTCGGGATCGAGGGGATCATGACGATGGGCGCGATGGCCGGGTGGCTGACCGTGTATATGGGCGGCGACCTCTGGATGGGGTTGGTGATCGCAGCGGCAAGCGGGGGCTTGATGGGGCTCTTGCATGCCGGGCTGACGGTGCCTTTGGGCCTGTCGCAGCACGTGTCCGGATTGGGCATCACGTTGTTTGCTTCGGCACTCGCCTATTACCTCTATCGCCTGATCGTTCAGGTCGGAGAGACACCGCCCACCATCGAACCGTTCAGGCCCTTGGATATTCCGGTCCTGTCAGACATTCCTGTTCTTGGCCCGATCCTGTTCACCCAAACTGCACCGACCTACCTTGCCCTGATCTCGGTCGCGGTGCTGGCCTATGTTCTGACGCGCACACCTTTGGGCTTGGCGATCCGCATGACCGGAGAAAACCCTCATGCAGTCGAGGCGCAGGGCTTGAACCCGAACGCGCTGCGCATCGGGGCGATTGTCGCGGGTTCTGCGCTGATGGGACTTGGGGGCGCCTTCTTGACCACGGCGGCGTTCAATTCCTTCTTCCCCGAAATGGTGCAGGGGCGCGGCTGGATTTGCATCGCGCTGGTGGTGTTCGCGTCATGGCGTCCGGGCAAGGCATTGATAGGCGCGCTGCTATTCGCGTTCTTCGACGCCTACCAGTTGCGCCTTCAAACGGTGGTCGAAGGGGTGCCCTACCAGTTGTTCCTGATGGCGCCCTATGTGCTGTCCATCGTCGCGCTGATCCTTGTCGCACGCCGGGCCGAGGTGCCGGAGGCGCTGATGGCGCCCTACCGGCGTGGTGAACGCTAGGGTCAGCCGAAAACCACACCATCCATCAGCTTGCGTGCGGTGCGCAGGACAGCGGCAGATGTCACATCGCCTGCATCCGAGACCTGCGCGATGATGCTCGTTTCGCCGCTTGGGTGTTCGATGGGCATGCGCTTTTCAGACCCCTCGGGCACCTGCGCCAGACCTTCGGTCACCGATTCCGGCAACAGGCAGGCCGTGGCGACGCTTACCGCGCCCAGAACCCCGATAGAGGCATGACAGCGATGGGGAATGAAGGTGCGGGTGGCAATCACGCCGCCCTGTTGCGGGGCGCTGACCAGTGTCATCTTGGGCACCGTTTTCTGCGCCACATCTCCTAGGTTCATCAATGGCCCACAGGCCAGACGGATCGCCTCGAGCCGCGCCTTGAGGCTGTCGTTTGCCTCTAGTTCGACGCGGGTTTCGGTGCCGGTGATCCCAAGATCCGTCGCGCGCAACAGGACGACCGGCATCCCGTTGTCGATCATGGTCACATCGACGCCTTCGACTTGGTCGCGTGTGTTGCCCGAGGGCAAAAGCGCACCGCAGGTGGAGCCCGCCGTTCCGACAAATTCAAGCGGGATGGCTGCAGCCGTTCCCGGCACACCGTCGATGGAAGCATCCCCTTCATAGGTTGGAACACCACCAGGGGTTTGGACCGTTGCAATCGCAGTCTGGCCGGTGTTCTCCATGTAGATCGCCACGCGGGTCTGGCCGTCTTGTCCGGGCACCAGCCCGCGTTCGATGGCAAAGGGCGCGACCCCGGCAAGGATGTTGCCGCAATTCTGACCGTCAGAGACCTGAGGCTGATCCACGGCGACTTGCAGGAACAGGTAATCCACGTCCACGCCGGGACGATCCGACCGTTTCACCACCGCAACCTTTGAGGTCAGAGGATCAGCGCCCCCCATCCCGTCGATCTGACGGGCATCAGGGCTGCCCATGACCCGCATCAGAAACGCGTCGCGGTCTGCGGGCAGGTCTTCGGCCAGAAAGTAGCCACCTTTTGACGTGCCGCCGCGCATCCACATGCAGCGGATGCCATCAGACATAGCGCAGACCCTTTTCGGCCAGTCGTTCGCGCATCTGGTACATGTCGAGGCCCAACTCGCCCGAGGCCAGCCGCTTGCGTTTCGCCTCTTCATTGGCGACGCGTGCCTTCGCCTTTTCCAGCACGTCAGCGGCATCGGCCCGTTTGACAACACAGACCCCGTCATCGTCTGCGACAATCACGTCCCCTGCCTCAACCGCCGCACCCGCACACACCACCGGGATGTTCACGGACCCCAGCGTTTCCTTGATCGTGCCTTGCGCGCAGATAGCCTTGGACCAGACAGGAAAGCCCATCTTTTCGAGGTCGACCACATCGCGAACGCCCGCGTCGATGATCAACCCGCGACACCCCCGCGCTTGTGCCGAAGTTGCGAGGAGATCCCCGAAATACCCTGCATCGGAAGGAGACGTGGTTGCCAGAACCAGCACGTCACCGGGTTTGATCTGTTCGATGGCGACATGCAACATCCAGTTGTCAGCGGGCGGAGCGAGGATCGTCACCGCCGAGCCGCCAATGGATGCACCGCGATAGATCGGGCGCATGTAGGAGGCCAAAAGGCCGATGCGGCCTTGCGCCTCGTGGACTGTGGCAACACCACAGGCGGCCAGACCGTCGATCACCTCTGGATCGGCCCGGTCGATGTTCTGAACAACAATACCCATCACAGTTCGTCCACCGTGCGCGGGAAAACGGACTGGAAGCCTTCGGCGTATTTCGCAGGACGCCCGCCCGACTGCCCACCCGAGTTGCGGCGGAAGTGGTTGCCCCGGTTCTCGGCCACATTGGTGTAGAAATCCCAAAGGTGGTGCTGGCCTTCCATACATTCGATGGCGGCGCGTTTTTGATCCCAGACTTCGGTGATGTCGAGGAACACGTCCGGTTTCCACCCCATCTGTTCGGTCTGGTGCGGCTCGAACAGGTAAAGCTGCGGCGCGCCCAAGACCTTTTCGCCCGGATTATGCCCCCACGCCTGCGCGATCATCCGCACCTCGAGAGACAGGCTGCTCGTGTACATATGGTCGGTGTTGTAGGGGTCGTATTTCGAATGGCTGAGCATGAATTTCGGCTGCACAGCGCGGACCAGATCCACCAATTTCATCTTGTTGTCGTGGTCGACGACCAGCGGGTAATCGCCCAGATCGAAGAACTGGATATCGTGGACATTCAAGGCTTTGGCCGCGTTCTCGGCCTCTTTGCGGCGAATGGACTTCACCTCGTCCAGGGTTTTGCCCTCTTTCCAGAGCTTCGCGCTTTCGCCCCGTTCGCCGAAAGACAGGCAGGCCACCGTCACATCGTAGCCCAGCTTCTGATGCAGCGCGATGGCCCCACCGCAACGCCAGACGAAATCGGCGGCATGCGCGGAAATCACCAGCGCGGTTTTCTTGTCACTCATTCCGACCCCTCCCATGGACCAACTTGCGCGCAGATTGCACAGCCCGAGGGTGCTTTGCCACTTGAAAGATGCTTTGGCGCGGGTCGCACCGAGGCGCGTGTCAAAGCGCCCCGGCGTTGATCCATTCGTCCAGTTTCTGGCGGCTGACTTCGAAATGCATGCTGTCTTCGCGGCCCCACGACGCCCCCCAGACCCAGCCTTCATCCTTGAAGAAATCGGCAAGGATGGTGAGACCCAGTTGTGTCTTGCCGTCGCCAAGCGTGTCCAGAACACCGTCGATGTTCAGATCAACGGCAAGGCCGAACGCATGGGTCGAGGCGCGGCCCCGCGTGCCACGGATCTGGCGCACGCACAGCGATCCTGCAGTATTGATCCGCGCATAGAGATCGGGGTCGGTGACGCGGACCTCTTCGAACACGCGGCGCAGGGAATCCGCGGCAGGTTTCAGCATGCGCACCCGGATCGGACCAACGTCCTCAAGAACCAGCTTGTCCGCCAGTCTTGGGTTGGTCATTTCCTCGCAATCATCTGACATGACCTCGCGGGGCGGTCCGAAGACGCGGGTCAGGTAGGACGGTCCGGCGATGGTCAGACCTTCGTTCACATCGCGACGGTTCGCGATCAGAACGACCTGCGCATAGGCGTCGATGATGTCATTCTGGCCATTTTGCTGGAACACAGTCGCGCCATTGTCGCCGGGCGCTGGTGCGAGCGTCTGACCGGGCATCGGGGCAATCGGAGCGCGCGCGGCGGCCGCCAACTTGGCCATTTCCTGTGTCATGTCGTCCAGCCGGATTTGCAGATCCTCGACCTGCTGGCTGAGCATCTCGATCTCGATCCGTGCGCCAGAGTCGATGGCTGTTCCGGCGAACCCTTCCTCCATGCCGCCGGACATCAGCCGGGGCACGAAAATCCAGATGATCGGTGCAAGGATGATGGCGATGCTCAGGATAATCGCCGGGATCAGACGCATGAAGGAAAATTCCGAATGTAATAAGCTTTAGGCATTTAAATCGGATTCTCCCTGTCAATCCAAGCCAAACCTGACCCTTGGTCAACGACGGCAACACTTCCTTAGCAACAGACAAGGATAATCGGCCGCGCGCGCATTGGCCCGGCGCCAAACCTGCCTGTCTTCTTTGCGGTCCCGGGGCTGTCAAACCCATTGCCGGGGGGGGACAGCTAAGCTAAACTTTCAAGGCCAAGCTTTTTTCACTTGAGGACATGTATTGCTATGTCGACCATTAGAACCCTATCCGCGCTGTCACTCGCGATCCTTCTCTCTGCAGGAGTTGGTGATCGCGCGGCGGCTCAATCCTCCGACAATGGCGGAATGACAGCCGAACAGATCATGCAAGCCTTTGAAAAACAAAAGACACGGGGCCTTGTTCTTGTCCCGTCAGAGTCAACCGCACCTGCTGCCAGCCAGCCGACCACGACGGTCACCACCACCGCTGCGACCACCTACACGGAAGTGGACAAGGCCGATCAGGTCAATATCAAGATCAAGTTCGACTTCGACAGCGCCACGCTCCGCGACGATCAGAAGCCACAGCTTGCAACTCTGTGCGAAGTGATGAAGGCGGTTGATGTGCAGTTGTTCCAGATCGTCGGCCACACCGACAGCTCGGGCTCCGCGTCCTACAACGAAAACCTGTCGCTTCTGCGTGCGAAAGAGGTGAAGCGTCATCTCGTGACCGAATGTGGCATTCCGGAAAACCGGTTGGAGGCCATCGGCATGGGGGAAAGCGCACCCTTCAACGCTGCGGACCCGCGCAGCGACGAAAACCGGCGTGTCGAGTTCCAAGCACTTGGCTAATGACTTCGGTCACCTTCTGAAACCGGAGACATTATGACAGATAGCCGTCCAGGAGACCTGTTCAAACCTGGCGATCTGGTGAATAACACCTACCGCGTCGAAGCCATTCTCGGACGCGGCGGAACATCCGACGTTTACCGAGCGCGATCTGAAATCTCGGGGCGGCTTGTTGCCCTGAAAGTCCTGAAGTCCGAATTCTCGACCAATGAAGACTATCTGCTGCTTCTGACCCGCGAAGAAGCGATGCGCGATATCCGGCATGACGCCATTGTGCGATATTCCGAGAACCACCGCACGGCGGATGGCCATGTCTATTTGCTGATCGACTACATCGATGGTCCCGGCATGGACAAGAAGCTTAAGCAGGGCCCGATGTCTGCGGATGACCTTCTGGTGATCTGCAAACGGGTCTGCGAGGGGTTGCAGGCCGCGCATGAGCGCAACATCTTTCACCGCGATCTGTCGCCGGACAATATTCTTCTGCGGGATGATGATCCCGCACAGGCCGTCATCATCGACTTCGGCATCGCGAAGGACACAAATCCCGGAGCCGAAACAATCGTCGGCAATGAATTTGCCGGAAAATATGCGTATGCCGCGCCCGAACAGCTCGCCGGGAAGACCGACGCGCGCACGGATATTTATTCGCTCGGGGCGTCGCTTCTGGCGAATTTCCGGGGCAAGTCACCGGATATCGGGCGCAACCCGATGGAGGTGGTGCAGAAAAAGGCGGAGCCGCTTGATACGACGGGTGTCCCGGAGCCATTGAAGTCGATCCTCGACAAGATGACCCAGCCCAATCCGGACGACAGATTTCAAAGCGCTGCTGCGGTTCTGAATGCGCTGGCGGGCAATCCCTTCGACACAGCAGAGAACGAACCCCTGTCGGATGCGACAGTCATCGCGCCCCTGAACGCGGCCGTCAAAGCCGCAGCTCAGGCTGAACCTGTCACCGCGCCACCGAAGACCACAGCACAAAAAGCACCACCGAAACCCGCCAAGCAGGACACCAAGAAAAGCGGCATGGCTCTGCCTGCTGCCATCGGTGGTGTCGTGGTGGTTGCCGGGATCGCGGGCGCCTTTGCCATGGGACTCTTTTCGTCCGCACCCAGCCTGCCGGTCGCCGATCCCTATCGTTTGTCGATTGCCAAAGCGAAAGACGCACCGCCGCGCGCCGTCGGATTTGTACCCGGCGAAGAGGTGGCATCTGCCCTGCGCGAACAGATGCAGCAACAGAACGGCACCTTCGACCTGACCCTTGCCAGTGGCGCGATTGCGGAAAGTTGGGGGCAGGACATGCTGACGGTGGTCGATGCCATCGACGAAATGGACGCATGGCGCGTATCCCTGTCGGGCAATGTCGCCGAAATCGAAGGTTCGACGACAAGTCGGCCTGTCTTTGACGCGGTCATGGCGGCCTTTGATGCAGGTGCCATGGGTGCGTTGAGCGGTGAGCCCGATCTGACGCTGGAAGCAATCATCCTCGCCCCGGAAAAGCTTGATCCGATCCTCAACACCTTTGCGGATTGCGGTCCGCTGACGCTCGTCAATCGCCCGATTGCGGGATACGGCCCGGAAAGTCCGGTGATCGTCGGGGGTGTCATGTCGAGCGAGGAAAGTCGCTCGGCGCTGGCGAATGCGCTGTCTGCCATCATCGGATCTCGACCGCTCGACATCGATGTCGATATCCTCAATTCGACTCTTTGCCTGATCGAAAGCGTTTTGCCCAAAGCCCCGTCCAGCCCCAATGATGTGGCGTTTTACCAAGGCGATCAGGACAACAACCCGAACCCGACAGGCGAATTCCTCGTCGGCGAAAACCCGGTGATTGATGTCGAAATCCCTGCCGATGTGACGGACGGCTTTTTGACCGTGTCGGTGCTGGATGTGTCGGGCAACGTGTTCCACTTGTTGCCGAACATCAATCGCCCGGACAATTCCGTCGAAGCGCTGCGCGAGGGTCAAACCGGTCCGGTGTCGATCCGCGTGGCGTATTCCATCCAGGAATCGCAGCAGAATGGCGGGCTTGCCTTCCGGGTGGACGATTCAACGCTGGGCAAGAGCAAAATCCTTGTGATCCATTCCAGTGCGCCGCTGTTCAACGAAATGCGTCCGACCAGTGAATTTGCCACAAGCTATTCAGAGGCTTTGCTGGGGGATGATCGGAACATGGCAGCGCGGATCTTCTCGCTCGACAGCCGGATTCTTGAGACCCTGCCGCGCTGAAGGCATCGCTTTGGCAGTCAGGTCACATCGACGACGATCACGCTGATGTTGTCGCCCCCACCACCATCCAGTGCGATCTGGATCAGGCGGTCGACCACCGTTTCAAGTGGTTCCGCACGCATGACATCCTCGATCATCTTGAACGTGGCGTATTTGGTCAGCCCGTCAGAACAGAGCAGAAACCGATCACCCGGATCGACCGTGCCGCGCACCTTGTCCAGCTCCAATTCTTCGCCCACCCCCACGGCACGGGTGATGGCGTTGGATTGCGGATGATGTTCCGCCTCGTCCCATGTCATCTGGCCGGACTCGACCAATGTCGCCACCAGCGAATGGTCGACGGTCAGCATCTGGATGTTTCCACCGTGCAACCGGTAGATCCGGCTGTCCCCGGCCCAGATGCCGACAAAATGCCCATTGGCCAGCATCAGGCTTGCCACAGTTGCACCAATGGTCGCAACACCGCGCGCGTCAGCCTCGGCGCGGATGACGCTATGGGCTTTCTGGATGGCATGACGCAGAGCGTGCATCCGCTCGGTTGCAGGCAAACCGGGTTCGATGGTCGCGATCATATCGGTGATCAGGCGGCTGGCAAAGTCACCGGCTTCGTGCCCCCCCATGCCGTCCGACACGACCCAGATGTTCTGCTCTGGCAGCGCCAGTACAGAGTCTTCATTCACTTTGCGCTTGAGCCCCACATGGCTGCGCGCGTTGAAACGGACCCGTGGGGTAACAACATTCATAAAATGCCTTCTCTCCAAAGATCAGCGTCCAGATCGAACAAACCTTGCATGTTCGACCCGTCCGGTAAACCGTCACACACCATCAGACGGCTGTCACCCTCGATCAAGGTACTCCAGACAGTGGGTGCCTGAAACGTCCGCGCCAGAAGCCCTGCGGTCACGGAGGGCAGCAAATCTTGCTGCAACGTGCTCTTGCAGACAACCGCACCGCCGTGGGTCACACGACAGAGTGCGGTTTGTTCATGCCCGGCGCGTGCAACGGATGACAGCTTGTCCTCAAGCGCATCTTTGCTGATGTCGTCGTCCAGTACCGAAAGCGCGATGGTTTCCAGCATGTCGTACGTTACGTCATCTGCGAAATGGGCCTGGATGACCGGAGAACCTTCGGCAAGCGCTCCCATCAGCGTGAGCGGAAAGCGGCGGCCCACCCGGTCGACCGAGGGCATGAGAATTCCCATGATCGCGGCAGGTCCGGCAACACCCGGTGACAGAGAAAACCGCCAGATCGGGACCGACATGTAAAGTTCGTCCCAACGTGACCCATAGGCGTGCGCCCCCGAAACCAGACAACGCTGGAGCCATTCGTCCCAGATCGACGCGAAACCCGAAGGTGCGTTGATCCGAAAGAAATCCCCAACCGACGGGATCTTTCCAAAGGCTCCGAACGTCGCAGTCGTCATCAGAACGTTTTCGGGCAGCTGAATTCCGCGAGCGCGGGCAATGCAAACGGGTTCAGGACTGATCCGGCCTGCAGCTGGAAGATCGAGATTCGGCCACCCACATTGAAGATCACACGCTTGCGGTCAGACACATTGGTCCGCCGCACTTCTGCAGCATCCAGCAACCGGAACCACGCCCAAGGCCCGTCCTTTTGCAGAACACTTTCGGTATTCTGCGTTGGCGGCGAGAAGGTGATCCGGGCAAGACCAACGCCACCCGGCCAGTTCAGCGCCACCGGAGTTGGTGCGCCGCCGCGATGGGCAAAGGGCACCTGACTGCCATGCGCTTCAAGAAGGACGGATTCAGCCTTTGGATCAAGCGCCTGCGGCATCAACTGGAACTGGATGTTCGGTGCGCCGCCGGCAAAGAAGGCCTCTCGGATCTCGGCGGCGTATTGCAATTGCTGCAAGACCGCAGGGCTGATCCCGAGATCGACATCGTTCACCTGTTTCCACGACCACGGGCGCGTGCGCGTGTCGATATACTGGATCAGGTTCTCGTTGACGAAACTGTCGATCAGACCAGAAGGCCCAAAAAGTTTCTGGAAATCCGCAACCGCGACATCGGCTTGCGCCCGCCGGTTGAACGGGTACCGATCCGTCAAGGCCTGTTCACAGAACGGAAGGATGGTCGATTGCCAGCGGGCATTGATCCCGGTTCGGGTGTTGTCGGACGTGATGCCGGATGACCCTGACGCGATCTGTGTGGCCCAACGTTCCAGCGGACCGTCCGCCCGCGCTGCAGCTTCCTGGAACCGCTGGATCGCGGCACCGCCTTCGCTGCTTGTCGACGAGCCGGAGAAACTCATCTTGTTGAGTTCCTGATAGAGCTCGGTCAGCAAACCGATCAACTCGTCCAGCTGTGACGGCAAGCCCGGTTCGGGTGGCGTGGTGAGTTGGTGCAGCCAGATGAACCGGTCCACAACGTAAGCGCCGGGCGGCTGTGGCGCCGCCTCGCCCGAAGCCGCCGCAGATTTCGACAACGCTTCAAGCAACAGGCGCGTGCGGGTGCTGGTGGCTCGTTCCACGTCGCCTTGCGCAATCGCGCCGACGTCACCCGCAAGCCCGGCCGCACCGTTGCCGCCCCGATCCTCGGTCAGCTTGGTCTCATCCGCTATCGCTTCGAGAATGTTGACGATGGGCGACGTCGGCCCTGAAAGGACGTTGGTCACCTCGACAGCATGGCTCAGCGATTCCAGCGGGATGATGTCGATATCCCCGAGGATCGCATCATACCGCGCAATGAAGTCGTTATAGTAGAGATCGAGAACATCCCGGCTGAGTGCTGCAAGCGCCTGTTCGGTCTGCTCTGCTTCGCCACGTGGACCGAGGACCCAGCTTTCCCGTTGGATCCGTGCGGCCACGCTCAGGGCTTCGCCAAGAAAGACCGTGTTGAACCCGTCATAGGTGAAGATACCGTCCACACCATCGGTCAGCGGTTTGCCCGACGAGCGCACCAACACCCGCGAGACAGCAGGTCCGCCGGCATCGGTGATCCGCCATGTCGGCAGCGACACCGCCGCAGGGCTGTTGATGATGCCGTTGTAAACCCGTTGCGCCAGCGGCATTTCGGACAGAAGCGTTTGTACCTGTTCGATCAGCGGACCGTTCAGTTCGATCTGCTGCATCGGCTGATCCAACAGGGCGGTCAGGTGGATTTCCAAATCCTGACGGAACTCCTCGCGGGCGGGGCCGGGATAGGACAGTTCCCAATCCAGAAGCATCCATTCCGCAACAAGGTCGTGGTTCATTGGCCCTTGAAGGCCCAACATCAGATAGATCTTGAGTGCCTCATACAGCAGATCGGGGTTGTTCATGTTGCCGCTGATCTGTTCTTCCAGACGAAGCAGCAACCGGGGCAGCAAACGCTGGTTCAGTGCCCTGCGATAGGTTTGCGCGGCTTGTGACCCGATCACCTCGCCCTGATAAAGACCATAGGTCAGGCTGCCATCCGGTTCGGGATCAGAGATGGTCGGATTGGTCGGCATGTCGCGCAATACGTTGAGCGCTTCGACAACCGGCACCAGATCCGTGTCGCCAATCGGACTGCCCGGCAGCAGGGACGCTGACTGCGAATACTCACCGACGAAGGTGTTCGCCTGCGCGATCAATGCGCTGTTTCCCTGGAACGACCGCACCAACAGTGCCCCGGCGCCTGCCGCTACCATGATGGTCGCGATAATAGCGGCCCATTTGGTGATCTTGTAGCGCCGCTCCACCTTGTCATCGGCAGAGACCAGCCCCGCCTCCCGAAAGATCACGCCCTCGAAAAGGCGTGTGAGGAAGTAGGACCGACCCGATCCCTGCCCCGTACCGATGGCCTGGCGGCCAATCCCAAAGGTCCGCGCCATGCTGAGCATGAGCCGGTCGATGGGCGTGCCCTCCTGTGTACCGGAGGTGAAATAGACGCCACGCAGCATTTGGCGGTGCTGGTAGCGGTTTTCCTGAAACACCTCGGTCAGAAAGGCCTTGGCCACGCTGCGCATGGAGGCCACCTGCGCCGGGAAACCCGCCACAAGTGTCCGGCGCTGCGGATCGCTTTCCGCCTGCATGCGCTCCAGCGACTGCATGTTGAGCCGTTCCAGAAGCGCCGCGTATTGTTCGTCGAATGCAGCGACAGGCGACGCCTCGGCTTTGCCCTGCTCCAGCGGCAGGGTGAAACCCCAGACCTGTTCGCGGTCTTCCTTGCCCAGATTGTCGTGGAATTCGGTAAATCCGGCGATCAGATCAGCCTTGGTGAACAGCACGTAAACCGGGAAGCGGACGCCCAGTTTTTCGCGCAGTTCGGTCAGGCGCGCGCGTACGGCAGCGGCATGGCCTTTCTGCGTGATCTCGTCCTGCAAGGCCAGATCGCTGAGGCTGATCGCAATGATCGCGCCGTTGATCGGTTGCCGTTTGCGGAACTTCTTGAGCAGGCTCAGAAAGCCAAGCCAGCCCGCATTGTCGACCTGCGCGTCGCTTTCCTGCGTGGTGTAGCGGCCCGCCGTATCGATCAGAACGGCATTGTTGGTGAACCACCAGTCACAGTTGCGCGTGCCGCCGACGCCGCCGATGGCCTTTTTGCCCATCTCATCGGCCAGTGGAAACTGAAGCCCGGAGTTCACAATGGCCGTGGTTTTGCCCGCACCCGGCGGACCGATCATGATGTACCACGGCAATTCGTTCAGATGCTTGCGCCCATTCTTGGACTTGCGCAGTTCGGACATCGCCGTTTTGAGCTTGTCCCGCAGTTCTGAAATCTCTCCGCTGACGGCATCGTCACCCGCGTCAGCGGTCGCGGCGATCTCTTCGGTCATCTGCGTTTCGCGCTTGCGCCGCGACAGGAATATCCCAAGCCCGATGCCGCCGAAGATCAGCGTAAACAGCCCGACCACCAGAAGTCGGACCATCAGGGATTCAAAAGGACGCGACTGATCGGTACCGATCAGCGGCCCGAGATACCAGACCAGCAAGGACAGCACGAAAGCCGCGAAAAACAGACCAAAATAAATGGATGTAAAGAACCTCAACACCTTCATGCCTCGTTCTCCCGCACCAGAACCACTTCGATCCGACGGTTGGTGGCCCGACCTTCGCGTGTCCCGTTATCCGCAATCGGTTCGGAGTCGGCCCGTCCCTCTGCACTCAGACGTGAATCGTCGTCGATCTTGTCGGACATCTTCGTCATCACCGATTTTGCACGGGCCAGCGACAGGTGCATGTTCGACGGGAACCGGGATGATCGGATGGGCACGTTGTCGGAATGACCAACCACGATCACCTTACCGGGTTCGTCGTTGAGAGCGGTCGCAATCCGGTCGATGATGCCGTTGAATTTGTCCACGAGAACATCAGACCCCGATCCGAACATGCCCGATCCGGCGATCCGGATCACCAGCGTGTTGCCTTGGCCAAAGACCTTGACCAAGCCTTCGTCGATTTCCGGCTTCAGGAAGGTGACGAACTTTTCAAGCTGTACCGCCTGCGTGTCGACCGGCGGTGGCGGGGGTGGCGGCGGGGCGCGACGCTCCAACTCGGCCACTGGGCCCGCTTCGATGATCGACAACTGACCGATCAGGTTCTCGGTCCGGTTGGACAGCACATAACTGAGGCTGGCGAATTCAGTGATCAGCAAAAGTCCGGTTACGCCCAATGCGATCCAGACCGGTTTCCACGCTGACAAGGCGCGGTACGGTTTCTCCACGCCTTTCCAGTTCGGCGACAGATCCCGCTCCATAGCGCCACGCTGCGCACGGATGACATTCGCCAGACCGGCGCGGATGCGCATGTGTTTGTCCGGTCCGCCCTGTTCGACCCGCAAACGCCCCTCGAACCCAAGCGAGAGGCACATGTAGATGAATTCGAGCAGGTCGATATTGTTGGCAGGTTCTTTTTCCAGCCGCGCCAGAAGATCATAAAAGCGGTCGCCGCCCACCGTTTCGCGGTGGAATGTGCCAACCATGGATTGCAGACCCCAGCTGGATTGCCCGCCCCATGGGGTGTTCAGCACGACATCGTCAAGCGTGGCGCACAAGGCGTAGCGCGCGGCCTTCACGGTCTGCGCCTCAATGCCTGCCTGAAGGGCACGGTTCTCGAAGGCGCGCACCTCGGACACAACGGATTGGCGCAACTTGTCGGCATCCATATGCTGGGCGCGGTTGCGAATACGGCTGATCAGCGAAAACAGAGGCGCAGCACAGGCGTTGAGCCGGTTCATGCCAGTAAGAACCTGTTCGACCTCCTGCTGCTGGGGACGCGGCGCGCTGGCCCCCTGTGCCCCCGCTGCGGCTGGAATGCCGAACGTGTCTACCGGAGCGGCCTGAGGGTCAGGCGGCGCTTGCGGTGCTGGCTGATACTGCGGCACCGGCTGTCCATAGGTCGGCTGAGCCGGCGCTTGAGGGGTGACCGAGCGGCGACCTCCCGGATTGGGCTTGATGACCGTTCTATCGGTGTCATCCGGTTCGGCAAACGGGTCTTCGTCAGACATCGCAGCAGCCTCTTCTTAACTATTTCTGATCGCCCACAGCTCCATATCAAGTCCCGGGTACTGGCCTGACACATGCACGGCGATGCCGCCCGATGTGGTCATCTTGCCCCAGTACGGACTGTCGGCGTCGAGTTCAAAATACACTTTTCCTGCCTGATAGGGCACCTGTCTTGGTGCCACCGGCAGCGGTCTCAATGTGATGCCCGGCAAGGCAGAATTGACCAATTGCCGGATTTCTTCGACAGGCCCGATCTTGGACTGGCCTGCGAAATGGCGCCGAATGTCCTCGGCCGGGACCTCGGCTTTGACGGCAAGCACGAACCCTGCCGTCGACAGCAGCTTGCGGTCGGCAATAAGGCCGACGCTGATGCCGTATTTCCGCTCTTCCAGAGCGATGAGCACCGCCGATTGTTCAAGCACGGCGCTGAGATATTGCCGCAGGATGCGGAACACCGGCATGAAAGTGGCCGGCTGGTTGTCGTGTTTGTAGGGCGGCAGCTTGGGCGCTTCCTTGTTTTCGGCCATGAAGGACGCAAGCTCTCCGGCTAACACGACGCAGGCGCGGTAAACGTTTTCGGGGTGAACGTTTTCGATATTGGTGAAATGGCGGAACAGCGGCAACGCCTTGTTGACCGTCATCAGCAACAGAAAGTCCGAGATTTCCGCAGTCCCCCGTGCGGGGCCACTTTCGGACAGTCGTCCTGCCAGAGCGGTCATGCGGTGTGACAGCAGCCCTTCAAGTTCGCTCACGAACCCGGCCAATGTGGGTGCCGCGCGAATATCCACGCAACTGGGAATGAAGGACCGATCGAGCAGGATTTCCTTGTCAGGGCGCACTTCGATGATACGGGCAATCGGGATCACCAGCATGTCGGCCAGATCATCCACCTCGAGCGCGAATTGCAGGCGCAGCTTGCCAACCCCGATGGTGACGCCTTTCTTGACCGCGCCCATCACATCGGTGATCTCGATCTCGGCGGGCTTCAGGCGACTGGCCGAATTGCCGCTGTCGGTCAGGTCCACCTCGGTTGCGCCCTGCCGCCGCTGCGGGATCGTCAGAACGACAACGCAATCCTTGATGTTCTCCGGCACTTCAAGCGAGGGCGGATGGTCTTCCGCCTGCGGCACGCGAAAGATCGTGCCATCCTGCGTAAGCCCGGCACAGGACTTGACCGCAAACTTCCCGATCTTGAGCGCCTCGTCGTCGATTTCGAGTTCACTGAACCCCCAGGCATAGGGCGTCACACGGCGCGCCAGCCCTGCAACCAGCGCTTCAGTGTAACGATCAGCTTGCTGGAAGTGGTGAGGCTGCAGAAACAGCCCCTCCGTCCACAGCACCTTGTTGTCCCAGGACACGTTCAAAATCCCCCGTCATCGTCGCGCATCTTCGCGCTTATTTTAACTTTTCGAGCTGTTCCTTGTAGGCCCGCGCAAATTCGCGGCTGAACAACTCATGAAAATCATTTTCGGCTTGGTCGGAAATCTGGGCGTACATCTTTTCGTATACTTCCCAGTACCTGGCCTTCTTACCTTTAAACATACTTCCGATTGCAGTTGATGTCTCAATCTGACCTGCAAGCACGTCCGGATCAAGCTTGGCAAGCACACCCTTGATCGCGGCCTCCATCCCGGTGACCATCGCGATCTCGTGCGCCTTGATGTCATCAAGCGCCTGTTCGGTCGCGGTTTCCGAGCTCAGATACCCTTTGGCCTTTGGTTTGACCAAGGCCGTCACCGCGTCGTCTTCGCTGAGCGAGAATTTGAGCGGGTTGTTTCCGCCCGACGCGATCATGGTCTGATCGATACGGAACTCTGATTTGATCGACGTGCGGGTCATCAGGATCTCGCGCAGCCCGACGATCATGGTGCGCATGACGCGCCCCATTCGGGTCATAGTGCGTTCGAGATCGGCATCATCGATCACAAGGTCTTCCACATCCAAGGCCGTGATAAAGGCACGTGCCGCGGATTGATCGCCAGTTCCGACGGGTGCAGGTGCAGGCGTTGTCGGCACGCTGACGGGCGGTGGCGCGTGTTCCGCAGCAACCGGTTCGGGCGCAGGCGGCTCCGGCTCGGGCATGCGCTCTGGCACAATGGTTTCCGGCTCCGGAATTGGCGGAGGAGGTGCTGGCGTTTCAGGCTTGGCGGGGATCTCATCATCCGCGGGGCCAAGGAAATCGTCCCAGTCATCCGGGATCAGGCCGGGGCTGCTTTTCCCTGCCGGAGAGAAACTGTCCGTGACCGATGGGTTGTGCATCGGGAACGACGCGCCTTCGCCCTCGCGGCCATCTTTGGGTTTCTGGAAGAACGGATCTTCCTCTTCGCCCAGCGGCGGCAGGAGTTCGTCGATAGGATCGGTTGCGCTGATGCCTTTTGGTCCCGTCGGCCCCCCTTCGGATCCCAGAAGATCATCCAGAAAATCACCACCGGGTCCGGGATCATCCAGCATCGCAAGAGGATCGGGCGCATTGGCTGCGTTGCCGTAGGACAGGCCGGTTTGTTCGGGCTTTCGTGGAATGAGATCGTCCAGATCCGGAAGGTCCTGACCGATCTCGACCACCAGTTCATAGCCACCAGCAGACAGGACATCCCCGTTGTTCAGCGTGGTCGGTGTGCGTCCCAGAGGGGCTTTGGAGTAATTGAGAAACGTGCCATTGGTCGAGAAATCAACAATCACGATCTTGCCGTTGTGATCTTCGATCACGAAATGGCTTTTCGACAGCATGCGGTCGGGATCCGGCAAGACAAGATCATTGCCCGGCCCGCGACCGACCGTCAGGCTGCCGCCCCTCATCTGGACCGGACGTCCATCACCCGGCACCATGCCGGAGGATTGAAATTTCAGAGTTACCGTCATCACTGGCGGTCAGCCTCCTACAAGCACAGTAAATTCACCCTTCACAATCACGCCGCCACATAGGACGTTGTCGCCAATTCGTGCCGAAGGCAATTTCCCGATAAGCACGGTCGCGGAACCTTTTAAGATCGGGTGCGGAAAGGCCGGGTTGGTCATGTCGGTTATCCGCGCCGCTGGAAGCCCGCCGACCAGGACGGTGGGGCAGCATGGCGTAAAGATCGGGATGCCCGGAACCGGAATCGGCACAGGCGGAGCCGGAGGCGGGCCAGGCGTAAAGCACGCATGGAAATCAAATATTCTGGCCTGCGGCGGTCCCGGCATCTAGACGCCCTCTCCCTTTTCCTTGCGTTTTCCGTTTCCACCTCGCCCGATATCAACGGCACGGTCAATAAGCTCTTGAATATACGCGTCGAAATCATCGGTTCGCGTCGCAATTGCTTCGATATTCATGGCAAATGCCGCAATGGAAGACCCGCCCGGCGGCGCCGGTACCTGCGCCATATCGCCCGTACCAAGTGTACCATCGCTGTACATGACCGACATCGCGCAATGAACCGTCACATCGTCCTTATCTGCGTGCTCCATGCTGTCAATCGCCACACCGCGCGTGTCATCTCCCGGTCGGAACACCCAAGCTTCGGCCGCCTGCAACGACGCAGTTTCGTTTTCGACGCCCGGCCCCACGATATCACGGGCGGCCAGACAGGCCCACCAGACCCTCTCGCGAGGCGGTAGGGCGATAGACAGAAGGCGCAACAGATCGACATTCGCGCCTTTGCCATCCAGTTCAGTCAGCACCTCCTCGACGGACGCGCTTGCTGGCGCATCCAGAGGCGTTTCGAGCTTCACATTGGTCTGTGCCAGCAGTTTTGCCGCCGGATCGGTGGGTATCTTCGTCAATTTGCTGAAACGGCCTGACATGATTTGCCCCTTAGTTGATCATCACGACGCCGCCCTTGAGCGTCAGCATCGCATTGCCTTCGACCGTGGTCATCGGGCTTTTCACATCGGCTTTCATGTCTGCCTGAACGGTGATCATCGGGCTCTTTATCTTGATCGACTGCGGATCCATCTTGATCGTCGATCCGCCGCATTTGAGCTCGATGGATTGCATCGCTGTAATCGTGATTTTTCCCAGCTTCACGTCAATGCTCAGATCGCCCTGTTTGACCAAGGTGCTGTGATCGCCCGTGTTCACAGTTTCCGAAAGGTCCTTGTGGACAGTCGTGCTCAGGCTGCCAGGCTGCTTCTTTTCAAGACCGACAGTAATCGTCGCATCGTTCTTGACGATCTGTTCGTAATCCTTCTCGGACTGGAAACGGACAAGCTCTTCGCCCTTCTTGTCCTCGAACATCAGTTCGTTAAAACCTCCGCCGCCCTTGGTGCTGTTGGTCTTGACCCCCGATTGCGTCTTGTTGGCGGGGAGCGGGTAAGGTGGCATGGTCTTGTCGTTATAGAGCATCCCGATGCAAAGCGGCCTGTCGGGATCGCCTTCTTCAAAGCTGATCACGACTTCCTGCCCGATCCGCGGGATCGCGATGGCACCCCAGTTCTTGCCGGTCCACGGCATCATCGTCCGCACCCAACAGGTCGTGTTCTCGTCTTTTTGACCATCACGGTCCCAGTGAAACTGTACCTTGATGCGACCGTATTCGTCTGTGTGTATCTCCTCGCCACCCGGTCCTGTGACCGTCGCTGTGTGAATTCCGCCGACCGAGGGCCACGGCGTCAGGAACGGTGCCCGGAATTGCAAGCCCAACACTTCCATGACCGAAAACCGAACCATATGCGGTTCCTTCGAGTCGGAGATCAGCCCCATCTTTTTCAAATGATCAGAGGTCCATTTGAGAGCCTCATCATACATCGCCTCGATTTGGACGAACGAATGCGCACAGTCGAGCAGCAGCACCTCTTGCGGTTCACCTTGGGTTCTCGGCAAATCCGAGATCTTGAACAGGCGGCCGACGGCCATGTTGACCGCATCTGACACGCCCGTCACGATGTGCTGCGCCACAGCCTCGGCCTCCATCCGCACGCGCGCACGATGCTCGCCCAAGCCAGCGGACCGGAAATGGCCGGGATAATCGTAGCGTTCGTTCTTGTCGTCGAGATAGTGTTTCTTGCGCGCGGTCTTGTTTTCGGAACCCAGGCTGACCGTAGATGTCGCGAAATTGTAGTCGTTCAGAACGACCTTCGCGCTGCGCACCTTCTGGCGACCGCTCCATTCAAACACATAGGGATCAACGGTCTCGTGCGTGGATCGCATGCTGAAGTCGCGGAACTTCAGATCGGACGGTGCGGGAATGCTGCTGTGCCGGCCCATATCGTCGATCAGGACCATGACCTCGGTCGATGGCTCGTGATCGAAATAGTAGTAAATGCCTTCTTCCTGCATGAGACGATCAATGAAATCGAGGTCGGTCTCGCGGTATTGCACGCAATACTCACGTGTCTCGTAGGTATGAGACAGTTTCAGTTCGAGATGGCCTGAGAAGCCGTATTCTTCAAGCACCGACTGAATGATCTGGACGGCAGTCATGCCTTGGTAGATCCGCACATCTGTACGTCTGGTCAGGAACCAAAGCCATGTCCGCACCTCGGCCTTGAACAGCCCACCGACATCTCCCAACGCCAAGAATTCGGCCGACACGCAGGTGCCGCGGAACCACCGTTTGCTGGATTTGTCCTCGCTTTCGGCAAGAAGGTGCATGGTTTTGCCCACGACGTCTTCGAGCGGCAAATCCTCGTTCTCACAATAAAAATACACCTCCAGCTCGGAAACGTGGCTGATACGTTCCGACACTGAAGCGGAAATCGGCAAGAGTTTCAGGCCTGTGCAATCTCCCTCGAGACGCAAAGGAAATTTCGAAGGATCGGGTTTCGCATACATCTTGGTCGCTCCTTCAGTTCGGACCGAGCCTACTGCACAAACCCGAAGTTGGCCATTGGGCTATGGCGCAGCTTCGGGCGATTTGTGCCCCTGGCTCACTCAATCGAACGCATAGATGAATTCACCATCCTTTACGTCGATGGCCACCTTGCTGACGCTCTTGCCCTCCATCATCCGGCGCAGGAATTCGCCCGAAATGTCGGGCAGCATGGAGTTCGTCACAATCGCGTCGATCATGCGTCCGCCGGATTCCAGTTCCTGGCAGCGCGACACGATCGTATCGACCACAGCATCGCTGTATTCGAACGGCACGCCATGAGCTTCGCTTACGCGCTTCTTGATGCGGTTCAACTGCAAACGCGTGATCTTGCCGATCATGTCCGGGTTCAACGGATAGTATGGGATCGTCACAAGGCGGCCCAAGAGCGCTGCCGGGAAGATCTTGAGCAGCGGATCGCGCAGCGCCTTTGCGATGCCTTCGGGTTCCGGCATCAGGTCAGGGTCAGAACACATATCCATGATCAGATCGGACCCGGCGTTGGAGGTCAGAAGTATCAGCGTGTTCTTGAAGTCGATCAGACGGCCTTCGCCATCTTCCATGATCCCCTTGTCGAACACCTGGAAGAAGACTTCATGCACATCGGGGTGGGCCTTTTCAACTTCGTCCAGCAGAACGACGGAGTATGGCTTGCGCCGAACCGCTTCGGTCAGAACACCGCCTTCACCATAGCCGACATAGCCCGGAGGCGCGCCTTTCAGGCTGCTGACGGTGTGCGCCTCTTGGTATTCGGACATGTTGATTGTGATGACGTTCTGTTCGCCGCCATACAGGACTTCGGCTAAGGCCAAGGCGGTTTCGGTTTTGCCGACGCCGCTGGTGCCCGCCAGCAGGAACACACCAATCGGCTTGCTCGGATTGTCGAGCCCTGCGCGGCTGGTCTGGATACGCTTGGCGATCATCTCCATCGCGTGATCCTGACCGATCACACGCTTGGCGAGGTGATCCTTGAGGTTGAGGACCGTCTGCAATTCATCGCTGACCATCCGACCGACCGGAATACCCGTCCAGTCACCGACAACGCTGGCCACGGCTTGTTCATCGACGATGGGCAGGATCAAGGGATTCTCACCTTGCAACGTCGTCAGTTCCGCGTTTTTGGCGCGAAGTTGAGTCAACAGCTCGGCCCGTTCTTCGGCGGTCATCGGGCTTTTCTCGGCTGCCGCTTCGCCTGCGGCATCGGGCGTATCGACCGGGGCACCCCCTTCGCGCAGCTTTGCCCGCAGGTCGAGGATTTCCGCAACCACAGCCTTTTCCGCTTCCCAACGCTTGTCCAGTTCCGCAAGCCGCGCTTCTTCTTCTTCCTTCAGCGCCTGAATGGTCTCGCGGCGTGCGCCCACATCCATACCTGCAGTTTCGTCCCGACCGATGATTTCAAGCTCGGTGGTCAGCGCATCAATGCGCTTGCGGCTGTCATCCACTTCGGCAGGAACGGCATGCTGGCTGACCGCCACGCGGGCGCAAGCCGTATCCAGAACGCTGACCGATTTGTCCGGCAATTGGCGCGCGGGGATGTAGCGGGCCGACAGCGACACGGCAGCTTCGATGCCTTCGTCCAGCACCTGCACCTTGTGATGGTTTTCCAGCATCGACGCGATGCCACGCATCATCATGATGGCTTTCGGAATGCTGGGTTCTTCAACCTGCACCACCTGGAAACGCCGGGTCAGGGCGGGGTCTTTTTCGATGTGCTTTTTGTACTCAGCCCATGTCGTCGCACCGATGGTGCGCAGCGTACCACGCGCCAGTGCGGGCTTCAGCAGGTTGGCCGCGTCACCAGTCCCGGCAGCACCCCCTGCCCCAACAAGCGTGTGCGTTTCGTCCACGAACATGATGATCGGCACAGTCGAGGCCTGCACCTCGTCGATCACCTGACGCAGACGGTTCTCGAATTCGCCCTTCATCGACGCACCAGCCTGCAACAGCCCCACATCAAGCGCCAGCAACCGCGCCTCGCGCAACGCGGGCGGCACATCCCCGCGTGCGATCCGCAGGGCAAAGCCCTCGACAACAGCGGTCTTACCGACACCCGCCTCACCAGTCAGGATGGGGTTGTTCTGACGTCGGCGCATCAGCACGTCGACGATCTGACGGATTTCCTCGTCGCGCCCGACAATGGGGTCGATCTCTCCGTTGCGGGCCTGTTCGGTAAGGTCGGTGCAATACTGCGACAGCGCCTCCTGCTTGCCCATTGCGCCGGGAGACATCGCGCCGGACGCTTCACCCGGAACAGCGCCACCGCCGGTTTGCGACCCATCCTGCGGACGAAGATGATCCTCGACAGATCCATCCGTGACCTTGTGGAAGTTATCCGACAGATCATCCGCACCGATCTTGGAGAACTCCCTTGAGATGTTCATCAGGATCGACCGCAGTTCGGGCGTCTTGAGCATGCCGAGGATCAGGTGGCCGGTCCGCACCTGGTTGGAATTGTAAAGCAGCGACCCGTAGACCCAGGCGCGCTCCATCGCGTCCTGTAGATGCGAACTGAGATCGGAAATCGAGCTTGCGCCGCGCGGCAGCGCATCCAGCGCGCGGGTCATGTCAGCGGCCAGCTTGCCGGGGTCGATGTCATAATGCTGGATGATCTTCTGCACATCGGAATTGTCAACCTGCACCAGTTGCGCCAGCCAGTGGATGATCTCGACATACGGGTTGCCCCGCATCTTGCAGAACACCGTGGCCCCTTCGACGGCCTGGTACCCGACTTTGTTGAGTTTGCCGAAAAGGGCAACGCGGCTGATCTCGGTCATATTCATTCTCCTCCGCTCTATGGCGAAATGGTTTCTTCTAAGCCGCGAGGGCTTCTTTCAATGGAACGTCTGTCAAAGGGGCCATGAACAAATCGGCGACTTCGTCGGGGTGATCTTCCGAGCCGATCCAACTGGTCAGGCCAAGCTGCGTGTTGGCACCCAACTGGGCTTGCGGCACCTCTTGCCCGAGCAGGACGAGGTTCACATCCCAGTCCAGCTGATCGCCAACATAATTGCGTACAATGGCCCGCAACCGCGCCAAAGCGGGTGTGCCGGGCAGAAATCTCATGTATTCCTCAAGGCTGAGGGGACCGACGCGCAAACGGAACTTGGCCGAATGCGACCAAACCCGTTCACCGATACAGGTCGTGTAGCCCAATCCGACCTGCCCACCCAATTGCCAGCGGTCATCCGGCTCAAGCATGAGCCAATCGCCGATGAATTCCTCCAGTACCACGGGCGCATCGAAAAAGCCGTTTAGGATCGACACCAGACCTTCGGCATTCTTGGGCGCCGCAGACAAAAGTCCTGCGAAATGCCTCTTGGACAGATCGGGCATCGCATCACGGTCGCGCATATGGTCGCCCATGAAGCCTGCCAGAGCGCCGATCTTGTTCTCGGTCTCGGTGTTTTCGCCCCGGTCGAATGCGGGCGCGGGCTGACCACGGACCCAGGCGCGATAGAGCAACTCCATCAGCCGGTGCATCAGCATGTCGGTAAAGGCGATCAGGGTTCCGTCGCGGTGGTTCGACTTACGGCCCCGGGCATATTCGGTCAGGTGCAGCGGCAGCGGGCCGTGTGGACCATAAAAGCCAAAAAACAGGTTCTTCAGCTTGGCTGGCGCATCCGCCGTTTGCGCATCAAAAGCGTGAATGGTCGATTTCGGGAAGGCCAGTTCAGGTTCCTGCCCGAACCGCACTTTTTCCTGCCGGGGACGGCGCGCCGTGCCCAAGCGGGGTTCTTCGGCAAAATGCGCTTCGAGCACGCGCATTGCGAAAAAGATATGGTAGGATTGGGGATCGCGGACCAGACGCTCGTAATGAGTCAGATCACGCGATTCAGCCCCATCTTTGGTGACCATCGCGCGATCTCTCCTCTTTGTTGCGTTTTCAGAACCGTTTCAGTGAAGCTGTTGATTGTCGAATATTTGCGGAAAAAACGTTCAAGAACCGCCCCCATCGTATAGATCGAACTGCCTTCGAAAAGGCTCTCGTCCAAGAGCATCGTGATCTCGAGTCCCCGCACTGCCGTCGACAGGACACCGTCGTGAATGCGGCGCACGATCGGGCGCGTGGTGACAGAGATGATGCCTTCCAGCTGACGCTCCATCGCGGCATCGCCAATGGGGGTATAAAGGCCCACAAGCTCGCGGAGGGCTGCAGCACCGCCACCAGGTGTGTTGGTTTCATCGGAAATGGAAAGATAGTTCAGGCTCAGATGGCTGACCGCCCGCCATGCGGCATCGCCCTGCGCGATGCAGGTGCGCGGCTTGGTCGGCCCGATCAGGGTTCGGGTCGTGGCCACCGGGCCGCCTTCGGGAAGGTGGAACACGTTGTCCACGCCCGTCGGCAACAGCATTGGCAGGTCCCGATTGGTCACCATCGCCTCGACCGCCAACTGTCCAAGGTCGCCGGGATAGGGCGCTTCATTCGCGTCGACGATTGACAGGTAGCTTTCCGACCCAAGGTAGTTGGTCCGGACACCGCGGAGTGTTTCGCTTTCGCTGCGCTGTCGCAGGTGTCGGGTGTGGGTGTAATAGGCCGATCCACCGCCGCCGGCGGCAGTGAATTCATCCGAGGAATAAAACGCCTTCAGAGGCAGGTCGTCCTTACCCTCTTTGCGGATGCCCGTAACCTTGGTGATTGCGAAGACCTCGAAATCCTTGGGCGCGGTGCGGTCGGGCACGACATGATGTTCCGTGACCCGGTGCGTGACGGGCACCCGGTCGCAGCGTTTGTGGAACAGGTTGATGGCGGACACGCAATGCAGCTTGAACGCTTCCGGAGTGACGTTAGGCGCGATCTCAGCCTTGTTGTCCCGCAGCAGCAGATAAATATCCATGCTGTCGCCCGTCGTGCGCTGCAACGGATCGGCCAGACCGGACACCTCGACAAAGAGGTTCCGCTCGGGCATCGCGAAATATTCCTGCAGCAGGCGATAGCCATCAAACGACGGGCGCGGCGTCGGTAGCAGGGCTTCGTCGGGATCAAGCCCACGCGGCATGACAGGTTTCTTCAGCGGGACAACCCAGTCGTCGCGTCGGTCGATGGACCGGGCTACGACCATGGCGGGCTTGGCGCACAGCATTTCGAACATGGTCCAGCTTGTGCTGACTTGCCCCCCAAGGAAGAAGGTCAGGTTATCCAGCGGCAGTTCCCTGATCGGCAGGCCGTTGTGGCGGGTCAACCGCAGCCGGACTGCCGCGCGTGCCTTGGGGTCTCTGGCCACACCTGCCGCAACCAACGCACCCCTGCCGTCGATATACTCGGCCTCACTCACCTGCAGCGGCCACAGGTCAAGTTCGTTGGCGGTCAGGAACTGGCAGGACTTTTGCGCGCCGGGCACCGGTTTCGACCTTAGAACCGAATGTCGCGGCAAGGTGTACCCAGCAGCCAGATCGGCGTTTTCCATGTCCGGCGTCAATTCGGCGATCATCATCGAGGGCGTCGGCGCAAGGAAATGCGGAAACACCACGTCCAGAAGGTGATTGGTGAAAGCCGGGTATTGCAGCTCCAACTCAAGCTGGACACGTGCCGTCAGGAACGCCGTTCCCTCAAGCAACCGCTCGACATAGGGATCAAGGATTTCCAGCCCGTCCATCCCGAGCCGCGATGCGATCTTGGGATAGCTCTTTGCAAACTCGGCACCCATCTCACGCAGGAACGCAAGCTCGGTTTCATAATGTCTGAGCAGCCGCGTATCCACAGTCGATCAACCCCCGTGCTCGAGCGTGATATGCCCGGTTGTGGTGTCGAATTGACTGCGCAGATACAGCTCGGCGGGAACCGGCTCGGCCCACATATCGGCGATGATGTCGAACACGATCACCGACTCGCGGTTGTCATCCTGCGCGCGGCTGACCACGCTCAGCGTGCCATCTATCAGACGCGGCTCGAACAATTCGACGGCCTTGCGGATCGAATCCCGCACCGCGACGGCGCGTTTCTTGTTGGCGAAATCCCCTGTGGAATCCGGCACGCCGTAATTGACCACGGAGCGCACGACATTCGGATAGCGCTCTGCGTCCAGCTCAGTATCCAAATTGCCGGTGTTCAGAAGCCAGGCAAGATCGCGTTGGATGATCTCGCGCAGTTTGCGAATGTCGATCACACGATCAGCTGAGGTTTCCGATGTCTTTTCCGGGTTTTCATCGGTGAGGCGGTCAAGGATGGACGGCTGCAGCCGTTCTGTCAGTGTGCGGTCAGCCATCAACCCCGACCTCGCCTTCGGTATCGGCCGACACCGGGGCAAACTGGAAATTGCGCGTGTCCATCAAAGACACTTCGCTCGCATCCGTTGCCAGCAGACGTTGCCCCAATCCGGCAAAGGTGTCGCTGCCAAGGTCTTCCCATTCGGTGACGCGTGACAGTTTCATGCTGTCATTGCCCCGTTCTGCGGTGCCCGCGTAGCGCGTCGGGATCAACCCGACGAGTTCGCCACCGTTCTTCAGTGTCAGGCTGGCGGCTGTCCAGACCGTGTCCCGCAAATCCTGCGGCGGGTCGATCCGGAGGCTCGACAACACGTTGAACGGCATCCAGAAATATTTGCCATTGATGATGATTTCGAGAACCGGACCAAGCCGCATATCGGCATCGGCGATCCATTCGAAATCCTGTTCGTCCAGACTGCCCGAAGTGGTTGGAGCCTTATCGAACGCCTGTTCACGCAAATCGGCTGCGCGCTCGGGCTTGCCTTGCGCCAGCGCCTTGAGCCCTTGCGCCAGAAGCGCGACCCAATCCTGAGGTTCGCCAAAGATCAACGGGTCCTTGGTCCCCGTAAAGACCTTTTCGCGGAACACTTCGCAGATGATCGCTTCACGGTAGGTCTGCGCCATCGGCAAGGCCGATGCATCAAGCTGCGCCGACAGTTTCAGTTGCGCCACGGCGCGTTTCCAGTCGCCGATCACGCATAGCAATTGAAACAGAAAAATCCTCAGTTTTGCATCGTCCGGTTTTGCCCGAACGGCATCTTGCAAGCTCGCCAGTGCACCGGACAGATCGCCGGCCTTCAAAAGTTCTGTAGCTGTGTTCTGCACCAGCGAGCCCCCAAGATTTAGACGCGACATCAGTGTCACGCGTCAAGCGTGACAGAATGAGATCACCCCTGTTCGTTCTTGCCGATGTTCCACTTGAACTCTTTTGGAGTATCGCCGGAACCATCGTCTTTCTGCTTGGTGTAGGTCCACTTCACCTCTTCAAAGTTCAAAGAGATGTTCTCGGTCAGTCGGTCCTCGCCTCCAGACCCGCCGGTGCTTACAGATGTGACCAGCACCTTCTTCATGTCGAACTTGATGTATTCCAGAGGCTTCTTGCCCGCCTTGCGAACATAAAGGTGTGCGGAATCAAAGTGATCGCCATTCGCGCACATCAGCATCAGGGTTGGGGACGATTCATCCACCCATTTGGTGATGCTCGCGTCCTGGAACGATGCCTTGCCAGAGCCACCACCGCCACCAACATGGAACGAGCCCGACTGGCTCATGCCCCACGACCAAGCCAGCACGTCGATACCGCCTTGCGAAGCATAAACGGCATCCTTTGTCTCACCCTTGGCGCCGCCACCGCCCTTGAGCAAGAGGAACATATCAACAGCCATCGTATATCTCCTTTCTTAAGATATGCGGATCACCCGCGTTTTTACTAAGTTTGTGCCGCAGCGATCGCCCGCTGCGGCCAATGGATTTATTGCTTTTCTGAAGGCAGTTTCGAAACAAGCCGCAGCGAAACAGACAGGCCTTCAAGCTGGTAATGCGGCCGCAGGAAAAATTGGGACTTGTAGTAGCCGGGGTTTTCCGGATCGGCCTGAACCTGAACCTCGGCCGCAGCCAGCGGCTTTTCCGCCTTGGTCCGTTCGCTGGACGTTTCTGGAGAGCCGTCGACGTATTGCTTGATCCAGTCGTTCAGCCAGCGCTCCATGTCGGACCGTTCCTTGAACGACCCGATCTTGTCCCGCACCATGCACTTGAGGTAGTGGGCAAACCGGCAGGTGGCGAACAGATATGGCAGACGCGCACCAAGATTGGCGTTGGCTGTCGCATCGGGGTCCTCGTACACCGCCGGTTTATGCAGCGATTGCGCACCGATGAACGACGCCTGATCGGTGTTCTTGCGATGCAAGAGAGGCATCAGTCCGGCCTTTGCCAGTTCCGCCTCGCGGCGATCGCCGATGGTCACTTCGGTGGGACACTTCATGTCAACGCCACCATCATCGGTCGGGAAGGTGTGCGTCGGCAAACCCTCAATCGTGCCACCGGATTCAACGCCACGGATCCGGCTGCACCAACCGTATTCCTTGAACGAGCGGTTGATGTTGAACGCCATCCCGTAGGCTGCGTTCACCCAGGCGAACTTGCTGGAGTCGCCGTCGCCGGTGTCTTCCTCAAAGGCGAATTCCTCGACCGGGTTTGACTTTGCACCATAGGGCTGGCGCCCCAGGAATTTCGGCATGGCAAGGCCGATATACTTGCTGTCCTCGCTGTCCCGCAGGCTGCGCCATCCGGCATATTCCGGCGTCTGGAAGATCTTGGTCAGATCGCGCGGGTTTGCCAGTTCGCTCCAGCTTTCGAAGTTCATCAGCGAGGGAGCCGCCGCTGCAAGGAAAGGCGCGTGTGCGGCGGCACCGATCTTCGCCATTTCACCCAGCAGTTCGACATCTGGCGGGGTGTGGTCGAAGTAGTAGTCGCCGACGAGGCAGCCATAAGGTTCGCCACCGATCTGGTCGTATTCTTCGCCGTAGAGCTTCTTGAAGATCGGCGACTGGTCCCAGGCGGTGCCTTTGAACTTGCGCACCGTCTTGTGCAGGTCCTTCTTGGAGATGTTCAGAACGCGGATCTTGAGCATCTCGTCGGTTTCGGTGTTGTTCACCAGGAAATGCAGACCACGCCACGCGCTTTCGAGTTGCTGATATTCCTCGTGGTGGATGATCTGGTTGATCTGCTCACTCAGCTTGCGGTCGATTTCAGCGACCATTGCTTCCAGAGACAGCAGAACGTCTTCGGAAATCAGGTTCGAATTCGCCAGCGCCTGTTGCGCCAGTGTCTGTACCGCTGTTTCGACTGCGGTCTTGGCCGAGTCGGTGCGCGGTTTGAATTCCTTTTGCAGAAGACTTGCAAAGTCGGATTCAGCGGTCTCGGTTGCGCCGCCGCTGACCTGTGCTTCGGTTGCTTGTTCAGCCATCTTTTATCCCTCGTCCTTGGCAGCATCGTCCCCGTCACTGGGTGCGGCCTGCGCCGCAAGCGACTTGAGAAGTGCCGGATCATTCATTGTCTTGGCGATCAGTTCTTCAGCGCCAGGCTTGCCATCCATGTAGGTCATCAGGTTGGAGAGCTCGTTGCGCGCCTCCATCAGCTTGCGCAGCGGTTCGACCTGCTTGGCAATCGCGCCCGGAGAAAAATCGTCCATGCTTTCGAAGGTCACATCCACGGAAAGATTGCCCTCACCGGTCAGAGTGTTCGGCACCGAGAACGCGACGCGGGGTTTCATCGCCTTCATGCGGTCGTCGAAATTGTCGACGTCGATTTCAAGGAACTTGCGATCGGCAATATTGGGCTGTTCAACCTCGGACTTGCCCGCAAGATCAGACATGACCCCCATGACAAACGGCAACTGCACTTTTTTCTGCGAGCCGTAGAGTTCGACATCGTATTCGATCTGAACCCTCGGCGCGCGATTACGCGCAATGAACTTCTGTGAACTGGACATAATTTTCCCCATCTGTTGTTTGCGTTTTTTGATCTTCAGGCCACAAATGCGCCCGGTCCGTTCCACGCAGCGATTTTACCAGGCGCTGGAACCGCTTTCCGCCGCTTCCGTGACAGTGTTTTCTGAGTCGGCAACTCCTCCAATAAGCCGAACATTTGCAGCACCTTCCGGCGCCAAATCGTTAATGATTTCCATGAATTCCGCGCCAACCAATCGTTTTGCGCGCTTCAAAAGAATGGGCAACGGGCTCGAAGGCTCGTGCCGGGAATAATAATCCATAATCCGATCAAGGGCGGCCGTGACATCCGAGCGCGACTCGATCGACCCGGGCACCCCGCCACCACGGGCCACCGGACGCGCCGCGCCACCGGTATCCGCAGGTTCATCAACCGCATCCGGGATGGGTTCGGCGGATTTCACATATTTCGACAACAGCTTGATAATCTTGTTCAGCAGCTTCTGGAGCTCTTCCAGCGACGGGCCATAGCCGGGCGTTTTCGCCAAGAACACCGCGTCAATGGCGTTCACGTCATCCAACGCCGTTTTGGCCGCGTTGTAAAAAGCCTCGATCTCTTCATCAGCGGTGTCCGTAAAGGCGGCTTCGATCTCGCTGGACGATTTCGGAGTTTCGTCATCCGAAGGCGTGACATCGCCATTCAGAATTTCGAAATCCCGCAGCGTGACGCGGCCCATCACACGGCTGTTGGTCATATACGCTGCCGTCCGCAGCCCCCGAAGGACTGTTGTCCGCCCGGCAAGCCCTGTGACCGCGTTGATCCGCATCATCGGATCGTTGTCGTCTTCTTCGTCAAGCTGCGGATGACAGGTGTCCCAATATTCTTCGAGACATCCACGGATATACGTTGTGATCTCGGCAAATCCGGTCAGACCTTTGAGCCTTAGCTCGCTGTCCGCAAGGTAGACGGCGGCGCGGATATCGTGGCTCCGCTCAAGGATCACGCGCGCCTTGCTTGCGAGGTCTTTGTAGTCGGGGTCGCTACCCTCTACGATCTCGGAACCGGCCTGCCTTTCTTCTTCTGGCTGGGCCGCAAGTTCCATTGCGATGAAATCCGGATCGTACTCCAAATTCTCGCCACTGGGCGCATCTTCACCATGTGATTTGAGCATATCGGACAACTGAGCAGCCTTCACCAAGTGCAATTAAAAAAACAATAAAAAGACGTTACGTGCATCTAAACTGACTAAAGGTTATCAAGTCTCTGTGAAAAATCCAGCATAAGTAGTGACCCAAGGTAAATTTCTTTGTCATCGACAAGATCGGCTCTATGTCCGTGGGGTCGGTTGAACGGCGCGCCACAAACCGCAGCACAAGACACCCGCGGCAAGCCCTGATTGTGTCAGACAGGCTGAACATACCTTTTCACGTCATATCCTGATTGGCGCGATGCCTCGAGCAAGGGTGTCCAGATCGTCGGCACGCGCTCTTCCTCAGAATGAACCACGGCAACGCCCGTCTGTTCAGCCATGCGCCGCCACCGGTCCGCCTCTTTCTGGGGGGTCTTGGCCATGTACACGTGTCCTGCAACCCGCCCACAGCCTAAATCCGCGTGGCGCGCCCCGAACCCGACATATGGCGCGACCAGGATCGTCCCCTCAGACACCTGATCCACGATCTGCCGCTCCATTTCGATGATTTTCTCCTGATCGCGGATCGGTCTGTAGAAATAGATGACGTCATAGTCGCCGTAGCCATCAAAGGTCAGGGCATCTGCGTGAAACGCGTTGGACGCCGATGCGCCCGCGCTTTCGAGAAGCGCCTGCGCGATATCGACATAGGACTGCTGAAAATCCAGCCCGTCCGCTTCTTTGAAATAGCGGAGCGCCGACAGCACCTTCAGCCCGCCACCGCAGCCAACGTCGAGAAATCGCATACTCGCGGTCTGCCCTTTCGCCAACAACAGGCGATACGCCGCGTGAAGATGCCGATGGAACTCGCTGTTGGGCAGGGCAATATCCGGGAACCCCCCCTGCTCGCGGGCTTCCTCTGTCTGTTTGACGGTATTGAGAATGGCGTGGACCCAATCGAAGACATCATCGCTTGCCGAAATCTGCGACCGGGTGGTCTCGGACTGACGGTTATCATAAAGCGGAACCCGTTTCCGGCTTTGCGTGACCTGGGTGCGAACGAGGTCTCGCATCATGTTCCATTGATTCAATTCCACCCGGAACAGGTTGGTCCTTGCGCTGACCACACCCCAAGCGCGCCGAATATCAAGCACGTCCGACTGAGTCGCAGCGGCAGCTTCTTCGGCAACCCGTGCGGTGTTGTTTCGCAACAGGATGGTTGAATACTCCCTGACGGACATGTCGATCTGGGCGCAAAGCGCCTCGACCTTTCTGGCATTCATCTTGTTGCGAAGGGTCATTTCAGCAGCCAGTGCCACAACGTTCTGTCGTAAGGATTCACGGAATCTCTGCAGTTCCGCATTCACGTCCTGAGGGTTCTTGACTGTGTCGAGCATTCTGTTCCCCATAAAATGTATTCGTCTAAAAAAATTGGACTTTGCAAAAAGACCGGCTGAGGGCCGACCCCGACGTGTCACGGATCCATCATCCTTGCTCAAAGCGAGTCTGACAAATGTTTTTCCGACTGTCCCTTCGCAGAAGCGGTCGAGACATGTTCCAAAGACGGTGACACCCCCAAAGCGCAGGCTTGACCGAAACACCGACTTGGCGTTTGCTTGCGATTACAGAACCAAGACGTCGGGCAGGTGACACGCGCACCAAACGACGAAAAACAAATTTTAAATCAATGTTTTAAGTCAGATCACTGACAAAAAACAAACAGCAAGAGACACCTGGAATGAACAGGTCACATCTCGGGAGGTCACTGTGAACAAAACTCCAACCTGGTTATCTGCCTTGGCTCTGAGCCTGACGGCCTCGGTCGCTTCGGCGCAATCGGGGGCGCTGTCGGTCGAACTGAACAAATTCGAACCGGGAGACCCAAGCGGCTGCCAAGCCTATTTCCTGTTTCGCAATGACACCGGAAAAAGCTTCGAGGGGTTCGAGATGAGCCTCGCCATCCTTGACAGCAATGGGGTGATCGACCGCCTGTTGTCGATTGATGCCGCCCCCCTGCCCGTGCAGCGCACCACGCTCAAGCTTTTTGCCATCCCCGAGATCGGCTGCGGCGACATCTCGGAGATCGTTCTGCACGATATGCCGGTCTGCAAGCCGCAGAACGAGGAGAACACGGATTGTTTTGAATTCCTCGAACTGGGCAGCAAGACCGACGCCGCTCTGGTGAAGTGACGTGTTGGACGCATTTGCGAATATCGGAACCGGCGGGCCGATCATTCTGTTGCTGGCCGTCATGTCGGTCTTTTCGCTGGCCCTGATCGTCTTCAAGATCGTGCAGCTCTTGCCGGTCACCAAGGGCGCGGCCAACCGCGACGCAGCGCTTGCCAGCTTTGAAGCGGGCAACAGCGAGGATGCACGGCGCAAGGCGGAAGGCGGCTCTGCCCCTGCAGACCGCGTACTGGCCTTTGCCATCAAGGCGCTCGGCGACGGACGGTCCGGCAGCCCCCTGATGACGGAACTCGTGCGGCGCGGAAACGAGGAGCTCACCCGCATGACCAGCCACATCCGGCTGTTGGAACTGATCGCGATGATTTCGCCCCTGCTGGGCTTGCTGGGCACCGTGCTCGGGATGATCCAGTCTTTCCAGGAACTTGAAATGGCCGAAGGTGCCGCCAATGCGTCGGTCCTTGCCGGCGGGATCTGGCAGGCTTTGTTGACAACGGCCGCCGGCCTTCTGGTGGCGATCCCCGCAGCGGTGGGCGCATCGCTTTTGTCAGGTCGCGCGGAACGCGGCGCGCAGCTCATCGAAGGGGCCATTTCGCAACTCATGCTGATCGCGGATCAGCCCACCAAATAGGGGCGGCCATGCAAGACCCCGGCACATTCAGTCTCGCCCGGCACAGACCGCCCAAGGCATTAATCTCGCTTGTGCCGATGATCGACGTGATGCTGATCCTGCTGGTCTTCTTCATGGTCACCTCGACCTATCTCAACCTTGACATGATCCCAGCCGTGAAGCGTGCCGACGATCCAAGCCAAGCGGCCCCACAGTCGACGGAAGGGGCGGGCACGACGTTGATGATCCGCATCGGCGCGGACGGAATTCCCACCCTGCGCGGTGTCGGCATGGAAACACCCGCGCTTGAGGCGTTGTTCATCGACCGTCTTCAGTCCTCATCCGCGCTGCGCGTTCTGGTCCTGCCCTCGGGCGCTGCCAACATGCAGGCGCTCGTGTCTGTATTGGACGCGGCCACACGTGCAGGCGTAACCAATCTTCGGGTGGTCCGGCTTGAGGTGGCGGAATGAAACTGTCGCGCCCGGTCACCAAGCAACCGCCCGAGACCATAGTTGCCCTGATCGACGTGGTCTTTTTCCTGCTCGTCTTCTTCATGCTGATCGGGCGGATGGATGCGACCGCTCCCTTCGATGTCAGCCCACCCACGGCTGCGACCGGGGCCGACATGCCGTCGGGCGGGATCACGGTCTCAGTTTCGGCAGAGGGAGATCTGGCCGTTGACGGGATCGCTGTCGATGACATCGCACTGGACAGCCGCGTTGAAGAGCGTCTGGCGGGAACATCCGAAACGCTCGTGCGGATCAATGCCCACCGGGACACCGAACTGCGCCATGTTCTGCCCCTCGTGACACGACTCGAGGCCCTTGGTGCGCGGGATGTGGTGCTGGTCGTAACACCAGAATCCGCGCCGCCGGTCCGATGATGCGGACAGCGCTGATCTGGACACTGGCACTTGGCGTATCGGTCGCCGCACATGGCGCGGGGGCATATGCGGTCTACCTCGCCACCCGTCCCGGCGACATTCCGGAACAGCCCATTCCCGAAACACAGCTTGAACTGGCGGCCTATCAGGTCCAGCGCAGCACCGCCCGGGAAACCACGCCGGACTCGGATCAGGCGCTTGCGGGTGACACAAGCGGCGCAGCACTGGGTCAGGGGCAGATCGCCACCTCCCGCGCCACGGCGATCGAGGCGGACGCGACCGAGACCGCAGCGCTGGCCACGCAGGGTGACAGGCTTGCGGCAGAAGCACCCGAGGGATCGCAGGCCGCAATCGTGGACAATACCGCGCAAAGTATTTCCCCCGTAGCCGCGCCGCAAACCAATGCCGCCCCGGCAGTCCCCACAACGGAGGTCGCCACTCCCGCGACCCTTGCGGCGCAAAACCTCGAGGCGGTTTCTCTCCCTGCTGACGCGACTTCGACCGCAGCAGTGCTTCCAGTCACGGATCTCGACAGCGCCCAAGTGGTTTCAGTTACCCCAGCAACTCCCGCCGCCCTGCCCCTGTCGACCACCGCGGCAGTATTGGCTGAACCTGCTGTGTTCCGCCCTGAACAAACGGCGCTTACCGCACCCGTGGCGCAATCGTTGAGCGCGCAGAACGAAACCGCCCAAGAGGCAGCGCCGAAACTCATAACCGTGGCGCAGAGACCGATGGACCGGGAAACGGCAGCGCCCGTTGCGCCCAAGGCAGATCGGGCCAAGGCGGCGCTTGCGTTCGCGGGAACTGGCGACGGAACGGTTGATCCGGTGTCGCTCTCGGCTTTTCAGAGCTTCATGGAACCCGGCGACCTGAGCGGTGCGGCGGCAGAGGTGCGTGACGGCATTTCCGGAATCCTGAGCGCCGTTCCCTGCTCGCGCCTTCAGGTCGAATTCGATCCAACGGACAACACACTTGTGGTGGCGGGCCATGTGCCCGAACCCGAGCTTCGGTCGAGCGTCGTGGCCGCGATGCAGGCGCAAATGGGGACGGATATCCCTGTCCGCGATAACCTGCTGATCCTGCCCCGCCCGCAATGCGGGGCACTGTCCGGAATCGCCAGCGTGGGTCTGCCGCAATCGACAGACCAGATCACCAACCCGCTTCTTGTTGGCGAAAGTACGCACGCGCGGGAATTCCGATACGCAGCGGGAAATCCGCTTGTGATGACCCTGCAAGGCGCGGATTACGACGCATTTGTGTATGTCGATTACTTCGACGCCGACGGCAACGTGTTGCACCTGATGCCCAACCAATTCACCCCTCTTGTGCAGACACCCGCTGAAGCCGCACTGCAGATCGGCGCTGATGGCCCTCTCGCTGCCGGAGAACCGGGTCTCTATATCGAAATCGGACCTCCGTTCGGTCAGGAAATTGCGGTGGCCTTTGCATCGTCAGTTCCGCTCTACGATGATGTTCGCCCCCTTGTAGAACCCGCGGCCCCCTACCTGGAATGGCTCCGTACAAAGGTGAGCGAGGCGCGCGCACGCGACCCGAATTTCAAAGGGGAATGGGTTTATTTCTTCGTGACCACGGCCGCGGAATGATCGCGCATCCTGCACGGGCTTTGACGCCAAACTTGCTTTGCGATCGCTCCCGTCTTACCCTTGGGTCAAGTACTGTGCCGGGCGAAACAGCCAAGAGCCATTGGTGGCGAGCCTGACCTTTTTTCTTTAATTCACATGTTTCAGCCGGAAAGCCAAAACCATGATTTCAAAGACATCCACCACGCGGATTTTCGGACTTCCCGCGCTTATCGGGATGCTGGCGAGCCCGATGCAGGCCTCCACGCCCGATCCGCTTCGCGCCACGCCAGACACGGGCATCGTCCTGCGCAGCGTGGAGCTGCTTTTTCCGCAGTACGCTCAGGTCGGCGGCGATAACATTGGCGGCAGTTCGGAGAACGAGTTATCCACCAACGACAGAGTGCGGGTGACCCCGACTGGCCCGGCTGTAGAGGCCACAACGGCGCAGACGAATATCATTCTCGCTCGAATGGATGAAGCCGAGCAGATCTGTGAATTCATGGGCGACGAATACCGTCCGGCCTGTTTTGCCGCAACCTACAGGCAACTGGCCGAGGAGATTCCGGCGAACGGTGATTACGAGGAAGCGCGCGAAGTGCTGCTGGATACGGCACGCAAGCTCGACAATCTTGTCCGAGCCAATGTCGACCGCCAGAAACCGGCACTTTCAGCACGGGTACGGCGCGAGGGAGGTGCCTCTGTGCCAACACCCCCGATGCGTGCCGTTCAAGAGTCCCGCGTCGCAGAAGTGACCCGTCAGGCGGCCAACATCCTCGAAGAGGCAGAGACCGTTCTGCTGCGGTCTGCAAGCTCCGATGCAACGCGGGCGATTCACTACCAGCGCATCGCGGCGGCTGTTGGTTCAAACAAGGTTCTTCTGCGGTCGAGCTAACCTCTATTCCAGACCATACGCGGCCCGGATTCCCCGCTTGGTTCCGGGTCCGATATCTCCGTCGATGGTCCCATCGTAGAAGTTGAACGCCTGCAACTGTGCCTGCAATTCGCGGCGCGTTTCCTCGGCGAACATGGTGGGGCGCTCAAGCAGAAGGTTCAGCACGTCCTGGCTGCCGCTCCGCAACGCCGCATAGAGATACTGCGCAGCATCCTTCGGACCCTTGTCCGGGATAAGCCCGTCGTCGATCAGCGCGGCAAAATTGAACTGCGCTTCGGGATGACGCAGATCGGCAGCACGCTCGAACAGCTCCAGTGCTTTCGCCGGGTTGGGCCGCAGTCCCAGCCCACCCTGATAATGCAGGAAGCCTAGGTCGTTGATCGCATCGGCAAACCCCTGATCGGCGGCAGCCTGATAGAGTTCGAGCGCCCGTGCTTCGTCGACGTCAACGCCGATGCCCTGCTCATAAAGCTTGGCCAATTCCATCTGCGCCTCGGGGGAACCGCGTTCCACGGCGCGCTCAAGAAAGCTGACCGCCTCTGCCGGGTCAAACCGGCTGTCCTCGGGATTCAGGCGAATATAGGCCAGACCAAGCATCGACCGGGTGTCGCCCAAATTGGCCAAGGCCAGCAGCTGGGATTCCTGATCCGGACGCAGCTTCGACCATGATTTCGCGGGTTCGGCTTCGGCGACCTCTGCCGTGCCTTCAGGCCCGCCGGTAAGATAGAACGGCTGGCCGGTCAGAGATCCGTAGGTGTACGGCTCCTGCAGGTTTTGGGTTTCCGCCAGCACCGCATCACGCACCTGCCGGAACATCAGGCTGATCTCCAGACCGGGCTTCGACATCTTTTCCATCAACGCCCGCGCATAGGGGCTGTTGCCTTGGGTTCCATCCAAAGCCACCTGCCCATCCTTTGCGGCAAATGCCACCAGAGTGCCGCGATCCGGGTTCGCAGGTGCAAGACCGCCGACGCCGCGTGTTGCCTGATCCGTCGATTGAAGCGCCGATTGCACAACTGCATTGGTGTCGATGCTTCCCCCCAGCGGGTTGTCCCGACAACTGTCGAGAATGACGATTCTCATGACACGGGCCTTTTCCACCACGGCCAGCATCTCTTTGAGAGAAACCGACTGGTTCTGAACATCGATGTTGGATTGCGGTCTCGCGTCGATCGGGATCAGGAAGTTCTCGCCCTGCACCTCGATTCCGTGTCCGGCAAAATAGATCAGTGCAAGGTCAGCCGTTTCGGACCGGAAGGAAAAATCCTTCATGATCGTACGCAGTTCCGAAAGGCTCGCATCCACGACGCGGGTTACGTCGAATCCGATCTCGGTCAATGTGTCTGCAAGCGCTTCCGCGTCGTTGCGTGTATTGGTCAAAGGCGAGATCGCCTCGTAATCCGCCATGCCGATCACCAGCGCCACACGGTCCGGGCTGGCCCACGCAAGGGTCACCGAAGACCATAGCAAAACGGCGGGAAGGACGAACAGTCGGATGATGCGGCTCATGACTTGGATCCTATCACATGTTTGGCAATACACGCCCCTACCATACGGCGGGATCGCCTCGAATTCACTCACTTCTTTGCGAAATCCACCAAGCGGCAAGACTCTTGCTATCGTGCTGACGCGATCCTTGACTTAAGGACAGATTAACCGTCTGATTGGGGTGTCTGGGCCGGGAAACTCCGGGCATTGCTCCAAGTCGGCGATGCCGAAAATTCGAATTGTTAAGTCTTTAAAACGTCAGTCACCATGAACGCCGTCTCGCGCCCAAAATTTCAGTCGGCTTCAAACGAAGCCCATGTATTGCAAGACGGAAGTGCCACATGGAAGAATTCCCGGATTTTGACGATTTTCTAAGTTTCGGCGCAAACTATGGGAGTGCAACTGCAGGGCTTCCATCGACCGGTGGGATCAGCGGTTTCGGTGACCGCGACTGGTTCGAAGTCTCACTTATAGCAGGCACCCCGTACGAGATTCAGGTCAGAGGCGCGTCAACCAGCGACGGCACTTTGCTCGACCCGCTGTTTGTGGGGGTCTATGACGATCTTGGAATTCTGATCCCCAACACGAACGACGATGACAGCGGCGTAGGGTTGAACAGTACCGAATTCTTTATTCCAAGCTACACCGGGATACATTATTTTTCGGTTGGCGACGCTGGTGGTACTATCTCCAACGGCGGGACCTACACGATTGAATTTTTCGACCTAACAATCCCGCAAATCGTCAACGAAGGCGACGATTTCACCTTCATAATCCCGACTGCGCTTCCTCTCGGCCTGTCTCCGCCCTTTCCTGGAACGGGGTCACCCGATGAAGTGATCTCCGACAGGCAGATTTCGGTCATCATCACCTCGACGAATGCGATCAACGGAGAAGACTTCACGGTCACATACAGCTTCGGGGTCAATCAATCCCTGAACTTCGCCGCATTGATCGACGAGTTGGTTGAAGACGATGAAGGCGTTTCCGTTCGTGTCGTCGGAACAGTGGAATGGATTATTCCAAACGCCTCCTCAAATTTTTTCCACACCAACCTTCTGGGCGGCTCAGTACAAGGCACTCTGATCACAACCCAGATCGATTACACGCGTAGTTTCGCAATCAACTCGGCCCCCTATGGCGTGCCTGATCCGATCACAAACTACTCGTTCACCGAACCCGAAATCATCGGCAATGTCCTGACGAATTTCGAGGATGGCAGCGGTGAACTTTTCTCGGTGATCCCCTTCACCTTTGACACACCGACCGCGACAGGCGAACTGTTGGCCAATGGGGATATCCAGATCACCAACGCAACCGGTGTGGACGGTGAAAGCCTCGTCCTCCGTTTCACCGCAATCGATGATCGGGGGGCGCGCACCAATTCCGAGCAAATCATCGAATTCGGGACGCTCGACGATTACCTGCCCGGCGATGACGCGCTGGTTTTTGGCAGCATCGACCTTGGCATACCGGAACTGGGCAGCGTCGAACAGCTGGGAGACCGGGATCGGTTTGTTGTGTCGCTGGATGCAGGCCAGCTGTACTCGATTAGTCTGGTCTCTGCCTCCGACGGCATCCGCACACTGGCCGACCCAGAGATTTTTGGCGTTTACGACAGCCTCAACGTGCTTGTTCCTGAATCAAGCGACAATGACAGCGGTCAGGGTCTGAACGCTTTGGTCGATGGCTTTGTCGTCGACACAGACGGTTTCTATGAAATCGAAGTGGGCAGCCACACTCCGTTCGGGCTTGGCGGCTATCAGCTGAGCATCATATCCCTTGGCGCAGCCGACGATTACCTGCCGGGCCTGTTTGCAAATACCTTCGGTTCAGCGGTTGTCGACGTGCCCGCGCTTGGAACCATCGAAAGTCTGGGCGACCGGGACCGGTTCGACATAACGCTTCTTGCAGGTGTGGAATACAACATCTCGCTCGAAGGGATCGCCACGGGCGGCGGATCGCTTTCAAACCCTGAAATCACCGGAGTGTTCTCATCCCTGGGCGCACTGATCCCCGGCAGCGCGGATAACGACAGCGGGGTTGGTACCAATGCGCTGGTCAGCGGGCTGACCGTACCGACAGATGGCCTGTACCAGATCGAAGTGGCAGGCGCGCAGGGGACCAGCACCGGCGACTATACACTGACCGTGGAATTCGCCGGGTTCATCGATGATTTCCTGCCAGGTCTCGCGTCCGAGCTGGGCAGTGTCGCGGTTGGCGGACGCGCCACCGGCGAGATTGAAACCATTGGCGATATTGACGCCTTCCGCACCACCCTTCAGTCGAACACCACGTACCAGATCAACATTCGTGGTCAGGACTCCAACAACGGCACTTTGCTCGACCCTGATTTGCTCGGGATTTTTTCGAACGGTTCGCTCAGCGGTGCGCCGATCAGTTCAGTGCAAACGCTGAACAGTCAACTGATCGAAGACGACAGCATCTCGTACTTCACGCCCCAAACGGCCGGAGACTATTTCATCGCGGTTCAGGACGCGTTTGACGGTCTCGGGACATATACGGTCGAAGTCATCGACATCGGGATACGGGACGACTTTGCGTCAGACATCCAAACAACAGGAGCGATCGCACCCGGCGCGACAGCTTCAGGCCGGATCGACTTTGCTCAGGACGAAGACTGGTTTGAGGTTAGCCTCGCAGCAAACAGGCTTTACGAAATCAATCTCGTGCCGCTCAGTGGCGGCAACGCTTTGGCCGACCCCTTCTTCAAGGGGATCTACGACAGCAACGGTGTCCTGATCCAGAACACCGCGAACGATGACGGTGGCGTCGGAACGAGCAGTTCTCTTCAATTCGTCACGGATCAGAGCGGTACGTTTTATCTGTCCGCCGGAGGCTTCGGCAATACGACAGGCCAGTATCGGCTGGAGTTGAACGATCTGGGACCGTTGGATGACGGTCAGTTCAACATCACCATCGAGTTCGCCTCAGAAGATGTGTCCAACGCCTATATTTCGGCTTTCGAGGATGCTGTAGACCGTTGGGAAGACATCATCACCGGCGATCTGCCCTATGCCTTCGTTGAAGGCTACGGCTATGTCGACGACATTCTGATCGAAGTGGCGGTCGAAGACATCGAACTCAGCTTTGCAGGGGTCGAGCAAACGATCCTCGCGATCTCGAGCGTTCTGGACCAGCGAGATGGTCCATCCGGGGCCGGCGCATTGCCGACCTATTCCCGCATCGTGATCAACTCGGAAGAGGTTGGGACGCTTCTTAACCTCGATGAATTCGTCGCCAACACCATCGGTCGCGCCTTGGGTTTCGGCGCGCTGTGGGAAGAGTTCGGTATCGTCCGCCTGATCGACGGCGTTGCAACCTATGTCGGTTCCAACGGATTGCGCGAGTTGGAAGAACTGAGCGACAATCTCAACGGGGTCAACGCGCTTGAGGACGGAGCCGATGGCGGTCTCGCTGCTCAGTACTGGAGCGAGGCGATTTTCAACTCCGAACTGATGACGTCGCGCGTCGAAACGCGCCGGCCCGAGGTCGGTCCAGGTAATCCCGGAATCCCGGACAACCCGATCAGCGCGTTGACCATCGCGGCGATGCAGGATTTGGGCTATCAGGTCGATTATGGCGAGGCGGATTTCTACCGCCTGAGCCCGGGCGCACTCTCGCGCCACGTAAGCTCAGAACCAAACCTGACACCCGTCTCAGGCCTGATGCAAAGCACGGCGCAGAAACGCCTGCTGGCAGAGCTTCCAGATGCGGACAGCATTCCAAATGGAGCAGCCTATATCTATGCCCGACCGAATGTTTTGTCCGAGAATCCGGCCAGTTTTGCGCTGGACGACGCAAATACAGAGCTTGTGTTCGCCAGCGGAACAAATGCCGTATTCATCGAAGCCGTGACGGGTCAAAGCCTGAACATCGAACTGACAGGCACGTTCGACAAGAACGCGCCAACCGAGTTGTCCCAATTGTCGGGAACGGTCGACTCCATGGAGGTGCGGTCGCTCGACGGAGAATTGCTCTTCAGTGTAGACTACACGCAGGAACCCAGCACCGTCGCTGAAGTGGCCGCTCAGTGGCCAAACTATTCGATGGATGGCGAAAACATCATCATCATCGACACGCTGCCCGGTACACTCGCACGGGTGAACCCGAACGGCGGCGGCGAAAATACCAGCCGCATCTTTACCGGCGCGAGCGATGATTTCGTGCGCGGTGGCGCACTCGCGGAACTCATCAATGGCGGCGCGGACAATGACACCCTCGAAGGTGAAGGCGGCAATGACTCGCTTGTCGGCGAAGGTGGCAACGACCGGCTTGAAGGCGGGCGCGGAAATGATCTGGTGAATGGTGGCGCCGGCATCGACACCGCCGCCTTCTCTGGCGCACAAAGCGCTTACACCCTGACGCTCAGCGCAGGGTCGGCGGTCATTGAAGACCGTCGTGGCGATGGCAACGGGCGCGATGACCTGATTGGCATCGAGCTGCTTGATTTCGACACCGACTTCTTTGATGGCACGCCCTTCGACCTGCAGCAATTCGGCGGACCGACAAGCCTGTCAGCACCCGATTTCGAAAGTTTCATCGAACTCTATATTGCCTATTTCAACCGTGCGCCTGATGCAGTGGGCCTCAACTTCTGGGGCACCGCATTTGCAAACGGGGTGAGCCTTGAACAATCGGCCAGCTTCTTCATCGATCAACCGGAAACGCGCGAAACCTATCCGTCCAGCCTCAGCAACACTGATGTGGCGACAGCCGTCTACAACAACGTGCTGGGTCGCATTCCCGATCAGGCCGGGTTCGACTTCTGGGTCAATGCGCTCGACAGCGGTGGTGTCAGCCGTGACCAGTTCATCCTCGCGATCCTGGGCGGCGCCAAGGCCGCGCCCCCCGATGGCGCAAGCCAGGACTTCATCAACCAGCAATTGGCCGACCGTGCCTATCTGGCCAACAAGACAGATATCGGAGCCTACTTCGCGGTGCATAAAGGCATGTCCGACGTCGATAATGCATCAGCGGCGATGGCGATCTTCGATGGATCGGAAGGCAGCGTTTCAGCCGCCGTGGCGCAGATCGACACTTTCCACAATGCGGCGCTCAACCCGACATCAGGCGAATTCCTGATGCCGATCATCGGCGTGCTGGACGATCCGTTCGCCTGAACCTGAACCGGAAAATCCACTCCCACGAAAAAGGGCACCTGCGAAACAGGTGCCCTTTGTGGTTTTCAAAACCGTTGAAGTGCGGGTCTATTCGACCAGCGCCGTGAACTCGATGCGGCGGTTCCGCGCCCGGTTTTCGGGTGTGTCATTGTCCACCAGGGGACGCGCTTCGCCATATCCAACAGCAGTCAGGCGGTCGCGCGGGATGCCCTTGTCGGTCAGCCAGCTGACAACCGATGCGGCGCGACGCTCACTGATGGCTTGGTTCTGCTGATCGCTCCCGACCGAGTCCGTGTGCCCGGCGATTTCAAGCCGGAACGTCGGACAGCGGTTCACGATGTCATAGAGGTTCTCCAAAAGGGGGAGGCTCTTGTCGTCAAGCCGTGTGCTGCCCGAGGCAAAAAAGATATTGCCGGTCTTGGACAGGATCTCGAAACGGCCCAAGCAGGCTTCCTCGGTCATGTTGCCCTTGTCCTCAAGCGCAACGGCAGCCGGGGTAAAGGTCGCTTCCGGCAGGTCCGGAGGTGTCCCCGGCTGCGCGCGATCGAACACGAAGTTGAAGCTGACAACGCCAATCGGCGTGATATCCACATTCGCGGCTTCTTCCAGCTTCCTACGGCCTTCCTCAAGATCCAGTTCCTCAAGGGTGAAGGCGATCGGCGTGATCGACGACACCACCACACGGTCATTGTCAATCAGAGTGACCGCCACATCTGTTGTCCGCTCCAAGGTCACGCCACGCAGAGTGAACGTGTAGGGAAGTTCGATTTCCTTGCGACGGGTCAAGTGAAGATCCGTCAGCAACTCCGGCGACAACTGCGTGGTGATCACCGCTTCGGGAAAGCGGAAGGTTTCGAAAAACAAGAAGCGCATCCGCACGTTCCGCAGGTCAACCTTGGTGTCGACCGAGTCCAGCAGCACACGCACCTGCGCTTGGCCGTCTTCGGTAATCAGACCCGAAAGTGTTGCAAAAGAGCTTGTCTCAGCGATTTTTGACTTCTTGACCGACAAAAACCGCAATTCGGACGCCTCGCCATCCAAATTCCAACCATACTCGAACGGATCAGCACTTTGGGCGGATGCCATCCCGAATGGCAAAACGACCATGACGGCAACGGCACAGAAAAAACGATGGAGAGCTATTCTCATAATGACCTCTCAGATGAATTGCGTGAAACAGGTGAAGGCATACAACCTTGTCAAAAACGAAGTTTAGCATAGACCTTGCATGCTTGCCTAGGACACGCGATACAATGTGGACATTGTGAAATATTACACCATTTTTTTGTTTGAACCAACCGGCTACGGCAGGAGGAAGCTTTGACCCACTGGCTTCAAAAACTGGGAAAAAACATTGCATTCACGGCTGTCACGGCACTCTTTCTGGGGGCCGGATCGACGCCTCTATGGGCACAGCAGCGCATTGCCCTCGTGATCGGAAACTCGAACTATGAAACCGTATCGCCGCTCGACAATCCGACGCGCGACGCCCAACTGATCGCCCAGACGCTTCAGGAAATCGACTTTCAGGTCACACTTCTGATCGACGCGACCCAGATCGAGATGAAGCAGGCGCTGTCCGATTTCGGTCGCAGCCTGCGCAACGGTGGGGCCGACACGACAGGCCTGTTCTACTATGCGGGCCACGGCGTGCAAAGCTTTGGCAACAACTACCTCTTGCCCGTGGATGTCGCACTGAGCGACGCCGCGGATCTGGACCTTGAAGGTGTTGAGGCGCAATCCGTGCTCCGCCAGATGGCGTCCGCGCGAAATCGGACGAATTTTGTCATTCTTGACGCCTGTCGCAATAACCCCTTCGAAAACATGGCCGAATTCGATTCTCCCGGTCTGGCCGAAATGAAAGCGCCGACCGGCACATTCCTGTCCTATGCCACATCGCCAGGCGCGGTCGCCCTTGACGGTCTGGGGCAGAACAGCCCGTTCACCACTGCTTTGGCACGGGAAATGACGAAACCGGGTGTGGCTGTAGAGCAGATGTTCAAGCAGGTCCGCGTTTCGGTGCTCGAACAGACAAACGGCATGCAGACACCGTGGGATACGTCCTCGCTGACCAATGACTTCACCTTCGTGAATGCCCCGGTCGAAGACCCCGAAGACCTTGCGGCACGGTCATTGTGGGAATCCGTTCAGGCCACGAAAGACCCTGTGCAGATCATGCTGTTCCTGCGGGGTTATCCGGACAGCGCCTATGCAGATGATGCACGCGCCCTGCTGGCCGAAGCCATCGAATCCGAATTGACGAATGACACAGCTGCCGTAGAACGCCCCGCCCCTGCCGCCCCGCCGGCGGATGAGCAGGCGCTGTTCGAAGCGGCGCAAGCCAATCCGACCGTTGACGCCTATCGCCAGTATCTTGACGCCTTTCCCAATGGCACTTTCGCGGAATTCGCCCGTGGCGAGATTGAAGCGCTCGAAACACAAGCCAGCGTCGACCCCGTTGGTGAAGGTGTGACACCTGCTGTTGAATCAACTGAACTGGCGATGGCAACAACCGAACAGGAACGCTCGAGCGTGCCGAATGTGGTCAAGTTCAACCTGCCGCTGGTGGCGCCCGGCTCGGTGATCGACGGGATCATCCTTTCGGAAATCACCAAAATGTCGCCGATGTTCCCGCCGGTTGAAGGTTTGCCGGACGAGTTCTGGAAAGAACAGTCCTGCGCCAACTGCCACGAATGGACACAGGAACGGCTTTGCGATCAGGCCAATGTCTACGTGAACCTGAGCGGTCAGAAATCCATGGAAAAACCCCATCCGTTCGGCGGCATTCTCAAGCGGAATCTGCGCCAATGGGCGATGGGAGGATGCGAATAAGCTTGGAGTGCTGTTAGCTCCGGTTGAGCATTTCCAACCGCTTTGCTGCTTCTTGAACCTGCGGAACCACCTTGGTCAGGCTCTCGATATCGTGCCGCTGTCGTGGTGCGTGAATGGACAGCGTGGTCATCAAACGGCCCTCGGTGTCCCGGATGGGCACCGCGATAGCCACCATGTTGTCCATGAATTCCTGATTGTCGGTTGAGAACCCGCGCGACCGTGTAACAGCCAACTCATCCAGAAGCTGGTCGGCTGTCGTAATTGATTGCGCTGTCGATGGCTCCAGTTCGAGCCATGACAACACCCGCTTGAGCTTGTCGATCCGAAGCGAGGAGAGGTACATCTTGCCGCTTGCCGTGCAATGAAACGGCACCTGCGTGCCCACAGGCAGTTGCATCCGTAACGGCCAATGGGTTTCGACACGGTCCAGATAAACCATCCCATACCGCCCCGGTGCCGCCAGATTGCAGGTCTCGCCCACTTCGCTTTCCAAGGCTTGCATGATCGCAAGGCGTTCTGTCCGCAACCGCTGCGAGGACAGCGTGTTCCCCGCCAGCTTGCGCAGCCGGCGACCCGGCCCGTAAGAACGCCCGTCGATGTCGCGTTGCAGGAACCCTTCTTCCTCAGCCGTCAACAGAAGCCGATGAACGGTCGGCTTCGGCAATCTCAGAGCATCGGACAAGGCAGATGGGGCAACCGGCACCCCCGCCTTGGCGACTTCTTCCAAGAGCAGAAGAAGCCGCAAGTTCGTGGGGATCTGCCCTTTGGACTCAGTGGCAGAAGCGTCGGGCATGCAATCGGTCTCACCTATTTGGCAACAGAGACAACGCCAGCTCAGGCGTCAAAGCAACCAGAACCCAAACACTAATCAACGCGATCAGATACGGCACCGTGTACTTGAGCAGCCGGAAATACGGAACACCCGTCACCCCGGACGCCACGTAAAGGTTAAGCCCGTAGGGCGGCGTAATGAAACCGATGGACGCGCCAACAAGGAAGATCACCGAGAAGTGGATCGGATCGACGCCGACACTTGCAGCGATTGGCGCAAGAATGGGCGCAAGAATGATCGTCACTGGCAACGACTCGAGCACCATGCCCGAGACGAACACGATGATCATCGCGGTAAAGAGCACCGCATAGTAGCCCCCCATGGCCGTCACGAAATCGCCGATCACCTGCTGCGCACCCAGCAAAGACAGGATCTGCTGCATCACCACCGAAATGGCGATCAGCGGCGCGAGGATGCCTGTGATCTCAGCTGACCGCATGGTGATGCCGGGGATCTGCTTGAGGGTGAAGCCCTCGACCAACAGCATTTCGGCATAGCTCTTGTCTTCCCACGTCTTGTTCGGATCCTGACGCATGACGCGGCTCAGCACCCAGGACACAAGCCCTGCGATGATACAGAAACCCACCGTGACGCCAGCCGCCTCGGTCGGAGAGAACTTGCCGGTATAAATGCCCCAGAGCACAAGGCCGATGGCGAAGAAACCAAGCCACGCGCCGAAGGCTGTCTTCAGCACCCGGTTCAGTTGCAGCGGGATCAGATAGCCCCAACCGTTGATCCGGCACACGATCCAGCAGGCCACCTGCATGCCGATCACCATCAGCGCACCGGGGATGATCCCGGCGACGAAAAGGTCAGAAATCGGGAGGTTCATCAGGAAGCCGTAGACGATAAAGATGATCGACGGCGGAATGATGATCCCTACCGTACCCCCTGCCGCCGCTGTCGCCGCTGAAAAGCGTTCGTCATACCCGCCTTTGACCATTTCGGGATGCAGCATCGACCCGATGGTTGCTGTCGTGGCCGAGTTGGACCCCGAGATCGCCGCGAACAGACCGCAGGCGCCAAGCGAGGCCATCGCCAGACCACCCCGCATCCAGCCCAGACAGGCATAGGCGAAATCCGACAATCGTCGTGCGATGCCGGACTTGTTGATCAGGTCACCCGTCAGGATGAACAGCGGCATCGCAAGCAGCGCGAAGCCCTTGTTGAACACGTTGAGCAGCTCTGCCCCCATGTTGTCGAGCGTCAGCCCCAGCACGAAAGAACAGCCGATCACCCAATAGGCGATGACCAGAAGCACCGGCACGCCAAGCATGAACAGAAAGGTGACACCAACCGAGATCAGTGTGATGATGGTTCCGTCGGTCATTACGTATCCCCCCCGATCACAGATTGCTGGATCAGCGGCTCACCGCTCCGATAATTCTTCATATCATCCTGAATGTTCTCGACAGCGCGTGCCGCCATCAATGTTGCCGCGACGGGGGCAGAGAGAAGGAACCACCACTGCATCGTGTTGTCGGTGCCAAGAACGATCTGGAAGTTCGACGCGGACAACGCGACCACGCGCAGTGTCGTGACCATAAAGATCAGCGCGAAACCGAACCACAATACGAAATCAAGCCAGAGGCACACCATTTGTCCGCCCCGTGGCATCCGGCTTCGGAACTCGGAAAAGCTCAGATGGGTACGGACGCGGATGTTATAAGCCGCGCCGAACCATGCCATGACCATGAACAGGAATGGAGGAATGGTCGTCGACCAGGGTTGCTGGTTGGAAAAAACAAAGCGGTCGATCACGCCCCAGAAGATGATGCCGGCAGTGCCTAGGTAACAAACGATCATCACCGTGCGCTCGAAGTACCGCTCGATGATAGGCACGTGATGATACACCCATGACATGGCCAAACCTGCCAGAAGCAGGAAAACAGCGCCAAACACATACACCGAATTTGGTGCCAAAGCCTGTCGGATCGTCCATGAATCCTGACTGGCAAGCGCACTCACTAACGCGCCGAAATCGGACCAGAGCTCCATCTGTTCCCTCCTCCCATGTGAAGACTGTGCCGGATTGATCCGGTCTATGCGTCTTTAGGTGAAACAGCCCCGACAAAGCGGGGCTGCGTCGTGTCGTATCCTAAAGGCAGATCAGCCTTTCCACCAGCGACGCGGCTCGACGTTTTCGGCCAGCGTGTGCGGGTTGTTGCGGACTTCGTTGTAGATGTCCTGATAGGTGTCGATGCCATCGGCCCAGCCGTTGATCCGCTCGCGCCACTGCTCCCAGAGCTGCGGCTGGAATTCGGGCGAACACATCTCTTCGGCCTTGCGGACTTCTGCGTCCGACAGCTTGGCAACGCGCACATTGTTCTGCGCAAAGATCGTGCCGGGCATGGGCGGATCGGTAAAGCCGACGGTGTTGACCAGCGCCGCTTCGTTTGCTGCCTGCACATGCACCTGTGTGAGGTATGAGGCTTCCATGACCGCGTCCTGCAGGTCGCCCGACAGGCCGTCGAAGGTCTCGGAGCGCATCGCGGTGTGCTCGGTGCCGCAGAAGAAGCGCAGATCGACGCTCTGGCTGACCACCGGTGACATGTTCGCGTAGGCCACAGCCGATGCCCATGTTTCCGCGCCATCGATGAGGCCCTGCTTCAGACCGTCAAGCGTTTCTTCCCATGCGATCGGAACCGGGTTCAGGTTCAGAGCTTCCATCGCGATGCGGCCAAGCTGCGTGCCGGTCACGCGGTTCTTGGTACCCATGATGTCTTCGATCCTGGTGACCGTCGGCTTGTCGGCAAAGCTCTGGCCCATCTGGATGCCGCGCAGTTCGGCATGGGTGAAGAGGAACTTCAGCCCATGACGCTTTTCGAACGGATCACGCAGGATACGCTGCGACTCCGGCGAATACATGAAGTAGTACTGGTCCGCACGGCTGCGGAACATGTACGCGTAGTCCAGAACGTTCAGGAACGGCGCGCCACCGGCCGAGTTCTGGGTCGATGCCGCGTAGATGTCGATGATGCCCTGCTGCGCTTTCTCTACGCAGGACAGCTGACCGCAGATCTGGTTGTTGCCGATGAATTCGATGCGAATCTCGCCGTCCGTGCGCTCTTCCAGATCGCGTGCGAACTCAAGGCAGCCTGCGCGTTCGATCAGCAGGTTCTGCGGGTTAAAGCCTGCCGCACCGAACTTCAGCGTGTGCTTGGCTTCCTTCGCAAAGCGCTTGTTATAGGTCGATTCCGCCGCTTTCGCGAGGTTTGCCGCAGTCATGACACCACCGAATGTACCCGCCGCCAAAAGCGTCGAACTCATCCCGTAAGTACCTGCGATGCGGAAGAAATCTCGGCGCGAGACTCCCTTGATACGATCTCCGATTTTCATTGCTTCTCCTCCCGTTTTAGCAATTATTGAGACTTATCTTTTCAAAAAAGACTAGAATGGCTTTTCCGTTCTGCATAGAGTTTTTTGCACCAACGGGAGGATTTCGTCAGTGGAAGCAGACTATGTGATCGTCGGAGCAGGCTCTGCCGGCTGCGTTCTTGCCAACCGTCTCAGCGCGAATCCGGCTGTCAAAGTCGTTCTCCTTGAAGCAGGGGGCCGTGATCTGAACCCATGGATTCACATCCCCGTCGGCTACTTCAAAACGATGCACAATCCGGCGGTTGACTGGTGTTATCGCACCGAACCCGATCCCGGTCTGAACGGGCGGCAACTTGACTGGCCGCGCGGCAAGGTGCTTGGCGGATCGTCCTCGCTCAACGGATTACTCTACGTGCGCGGACAGCCGCAGGACTACGACCGCTGGGCTCAGATGGGCAATCCCGGCTGGGCGTGGGACGATGTGCTGCCGCTTTTCAAACGCTCGGAGAATCAGGAACGCGGCGCGGATGATTTTCACGGCACCGAAGGTCCACTTTCTGTGTCCGACATGCGACTCAGCCGTCCCATCTGCGACGCCTGGGTCGAGGCTGCCCAAGCGGCGGGATACCCCTTCAACCCCGATTACAACGGCGCATCACAGGAAGGCGTCGGATATTTCCAGCTGACCACCCGCAACGGTCGGCGCTGCTCCAGCGCCGTAGCCTTCCTCAACCCGGCCCGGTCGCGCCCCAACCTCAAAATCGTCACCCGCGCCGCCGCCAGCCGCATCCTGTTCGACGGCAAACGCGCCACCGGGGTCGCCTATCGCGATGCAGGCGGCATCGAACACAGCGTCAAAGCCCGCGCCGAGGTGATCCTTTCGTCGGGCGCCATTGGTTCCCCGCAACTGCTGATGGTCTCGGGCATCGGCGAGGCGGATCACCTGCGCGAGCACGGCATCACCGTCCGCCATGACCTCAAGGGCGTCGGCAGTAACATGCAGGACCACCTGCAGGCCCGCCTCGTGTTCAAATGCAAGGAACCCACCCTGAACGACGAGGTGCGCAGCCTGCTGGATCAGGCGCGGATCGCCATGAAATACGCCCTGCACCGCCGCGGGCCGATGGCGATGGCGGCGAGCCTTGCCACAGGCTTCATGCGTACCGGCGACCATGTCGACACGCCGGACATCCAGTTCCATGTGCAACCGTGGTCCGCCGACAGCCCCGGCGCGGGGGTCCACCCGTTCTCGGCCTTCACCATGTCGGTCTGCCAGTTGCGCCCGGAAAGCCGGGGCATGATACGCCTCGCGTCATCCGATGCTGCGGTTTACCCCAAGATCCACCCCAATTACCTGTCCACCGAAACTGACTGCCGTACGATTGTCGAAGGCATCAAGATCGCCCGCCGCATCGCGCGGCACGCTCCGCTGACCGACAAGATCTCCGAAGAGTTCCGCCCCGATGCGGCGCTCGACATTGACGATTACGACGGCACGCTGAACTGGGCGCGCAACAATTCGACGACGATCTATCATCCCACCGGCACCTGCAAAATGGGACAAGGCGGCGATGCCGTGGTCGATGCCCGCCTGCGGGTGCATGGCATCGGCGGTCTGCGGGTGGTGGATTGTTCGATCATGCCCGAGATCGTCTCGGGCAACACCAACGCCCCCGCCATCATGATCGGAGAGAAAGCCTCCGACATGATCCTCGAAGACCTCAAGGCGGGCGCGTTCGCCGGGACCGCGTAAACTCGGCTGAAACACAGCCGCATTCGCCCTGCGTGAGCGCATGCCGGGTTCGGGACTCAGGTCTCCAGCGTCAGGGTCACCCTGTCGCCAGCGAACCACGTCCGGCCATATTCCACCGGATGCCCTGCAGCATCGACATTGACGCTGGTTGACCGCAAAAGCGGGTCCCCCTCACGCAGATGTAGGTGCAACGCCTGTGTGACATCCGCCAAAACCGCTGTCAGCCGTGTGGATGCGCGGGTGTAATCCGCAACCCCGGCCCGGTTTAGGGCGTCGGTCACGCTGCTGGTGTCGCCAAGATAGCGGTCGATATCCGGCGTGCGCTCCAGAGGAAACACGCTTTCGAACACCGCAATTGGCGCTCCATCCGCAAGCGATAACCCGCGATAGGCACAGACAGGCGCACCGTCGTCCACGTCAAGCGCCCGCGCTTCGCCAGCCGTCGCGGCGCGGCATTCAACATCAAGCACGCGCTTCTCGGGCCTGCGACCTGCCGCCAGCAGGTTCTCGTGGAACCGCACCCGCGCACCGATCGGGTAGTCGGTGGGCGTGGAAGCCACAAACGCCCCCGCCCCGCGCCGCGTGCGGACGAGGCCGTCATCGACCAACTGTGACAGCGCGTGGCGCACTGTGTGCCGGTTCACGCCAAACCGGGCAGACAACTGCGCTTCGGTCGGCAGCTTGTCTCCCGGCAGGTAACGGCCTTCGGAAATATCCGCCCGCAGCGCCCCGGCGATGGCTTGCCAGACGGGGGTCGAGGATCGGGTGTTACGCAAATTTCACAAAACTCCACTGTCCCGCATGGGGGAATCTGTTATGATATGTCTAGTTGTATAGAAACTTGCAAAGTTGTCGAGATGAAAGACACGTTCGATCCAAACGCTGACCGCAAGGCCTGGATGAGCCTGATGGCCAAGGCCCCCGAGGGTCGCGTGTCGGCCCTTCTGGATGCCGCCCTGCCCCGTCCGGCCCACACATGGCTGCGTGCGCCTGAAATTGGCAGCGTCATGGTGCGCGGCCGCGCAGGTGGGACAGGCGCGCCCTTCAATCTTGGTGAAATGACGGTCACCCGCTGTGCGCTCAAGCTGCCCGGCGGTGAGGTTGGACACGCCTATATTCAAGGCCGGAACAAAGCGGATGCCGAAGCCGCCGCCTTGGTGGATGCGCTCATGCAGACCGGTGCTGCCAATGTCATGCGCACGAAGGTTCTTGAGCCGTTGGAGAGCGAACAGTCCGCGCGACGTACCACGCGTGCCGAAAAAGCTGCCGCCACCAAGGTCGATTTTTTCACGATGGTCCGAGGGGAAGACTGATGCAGGCCCAGACACTTGAAGGCGGTTTTGCGCACCCGGCCACCGACGCCGCCCATGCCTTTCGCGGCGTGATGGAGGCGATGGCCCGTCCCGGCACGATCCAGACATTGGCAGGGGCAACGCCTCCTGCGCCATTGTCGGTGGCGGCCGGGGTCGCACTGTTGACGCTCTGCGATACGGAAACTCCGCTCTATCTGGCGGGCGAGGCTGATTGCGACGCGGTCCGCACATGGGTGGCGTTCCACACCGGTGCGCCCATCGTGGGGCCATCGCATTGCATGTTCGCCTTGGGCACTTGGGACGCACTTGGTCCCTTGTCCGCCTATCCAATCGGAACGTCCGAATACCCGGATCGGTCGGCGACACTGATCGTGGAATGTGCAGACCTTGTCGCGGAGGGCGCAACCCTGACCGGCCCCGGCATTCGTGACAGCGCCAGCCTGTCCTTGCCGGAAACCGCAGCCTTCCAGCGCAATGCAAGTCTCTTCCCGCTGGGTCTGGATTTTATCTTCACAAGCGGCGACCGCATCGCGGGGCTGCTGCGCAGTACGAAGGTTCTTTGATATGTACGTGGCAGTCAAAGGCGGCGAACGCGCCATCCAGAACGCCCATGCGTGGCTGGCCGAGGAACGGCGCGGCGACACATCTGTGGCCGAACTCTCGGTCGCCCAAATCCGTGAGCAGCTTTCCCTTGCCGTAAACCGCGTGATGGCAGAAGGGTCGCTTTACGATCCCGATCTGGCCGCTTTGGCCATCAAGCAGGCGCGCGGTGATCTGATCGAGGCGATCTTTCTCATCCGCGCATACCGCACCACTCTGCCACGCTTTGGCGCCTCCGCCCCGGTAGACACCGGCAATATGGCTTGCGACCGGCGCATCTCAGCCACGTTCAAGGATCTGCCGGGTGGACAGGTGCTTGGCCCGACCTTTGACTACACGCACCGCCTGCTGGATTTCAAACTCGCCGCCGACGGCGAAACTCTGGAAGCGCCGATGCGCGCGGTCGAACCCGGCCCGGTTCCACATGTCACCGAGTTCCTGAACAAAGAGGGGCTGATCGAAGAGGCCCCACAGGACGACACAACGCCGCCCGACCTGACACGCGAGCCTTTGGAAATGCCAGCAGACCGCGCGCTGCGCCTGCAAGCGCTGACCCGCGCGGACGAAGGCTTTACCCTGTCGATGGCCTATTCCACCCAGCGCGGCTATGCCCGCAACCACGCTTTCGTGGGCGAATTGCGCATCGGCACCGTACCGGTCGAGATGGAGATCCCCGAATTGGGCTTCGCCATCGAAATCGGCGAAGTGACCCTGACCGAATGCGAAAGCGTAAACCAGTTCAAAGGCTCCAAAACCGAGCCGCCGCAATTCACGCGCGGCTACGGTCTGGTCTTCGGCCAGACTGAACGCAAGGCGATCTCAATGGCGCTGGTCGACCGGGCGTTGCGGTGGGAGGAACTAGGCGAAGACTATGTCGGCGCCCCGGCGCAGGACGCGGAATTCGTCCTCTACCACGCGGATAATATTCAGGCGACAGGGTTCCTCGAACATATCAAGCTGCCGCATTACGTGGATTTCCAGTCCGAACTCGAGCTTGTGCGCAAACTGCGCCGCGAAGTCGAGGCATCGCAGAACCAGCATCAGGAAGCGGCAGAATGACCTCAGTCGCCCCCGCCATCTCCACTGTCACACCCGCTGTCGCCATCACCATCCGACGACCCTTCGAGCGCCGAATTCAGCCAACTGCCCTCAAAGCAGATGCCGATAACGGTTCGACCAGCCAGCAGGGCGACAAAGCCCAGCACAATCAGGATCACGGTCCAGTCCATAATACCTCGCGCACTTTCCGAGCGAAACGCGTAGCGCAAGAATACGGCCCTCTTGAGGCACTCCGTCCGGAGGGCTGCACATGACCAGGAAGCACGTCGTTTTCGACATCGGCGGTGTGCTGGTGGACTGGCAACCGCATCTGGCATGGCTCGACCGGTTTGGGTCTGCCGAGGCTGCCCATGCCTTTGTCGAGCGCACCAATTTCCGCGCTCTCAACGCGCGCGGGGATGCCGGCGAACGCTTTGCCGATCTGGCGCTTGAGGTGAAAGACCCCGACGACCGCGCACATTTTGCCGATTACGTGTCCCTCTACACGAAAACCGTCGTCGATCCGATCCACGGCACATGGGCCATTCTCGACCGGCTCAAGGCGCAGGGAACCTCGGTGCATGCCATCACCAATTGGTCAGCGGAAACCTGGCCCGAAGGGCTCAAGATGCATCCGCGTCTCGGTGAGGTGTTCGACGCGCTGGTCGTGTCCGGTCAGGAAGGCATCATCAAACCCGATGCACGGATTTTCCACCTGCTGTGCGACCGCGCGGGCGTCGCGCCCGAGGCCTGCATTTTCATCGACGATGGACTGCACAATGTCGAAGGTGCGCGCGCCGTCGGGATGGACGGCATCCATTTCACCTCGCCCGAGGGGTTGGAAACCGCGCTGATCGAACGGGGGGTTCTATGACCCTTTCAGCCGCGACGACGCTTCAGGGGCAAGTCGAAAATGCCGCCTTGATTGGACGTGTCGGCAAGCCAGCCATCCGGCCCAATCACGTCGCTCGGCAACAGCCGTTCCAGACGCGGGAGGACACGGAACAGGACAGGCTCCAAGGCCAGCCACGCCACAAGGGACCCGCCTGCCCACCAAAGAAAAGTCATCAGCAACGCGACCATAAGACCCCCGGGTTTTCGGACAGCAACTCGTTGCGTCGCATTAACCACAGCAGTGAGACAGTCTTGTGACACCCTCCTCAGAATATAATTTTGCCTATCTGGACGAGCAAACAAAGCGCATGATCCGCCGCGCGATCCTCAAGGGTCTGGCGATCCCCGGCTATCAGGTGCCCTTCGCCAGCCGCGAGATGCCGATGCCGTATGGGTGGGGCACCGGCGGCGTTCAGGTCTCTGCTGCCGTGCTGACGCCGGATGACCGGTTCAAGGTGATCGATCAGGGCGCTGACGACACCACAAACGCCGTGTCCATCCGCACCTTCTTTGAACGTACCGCAGGCGTCGCCACCACCACCGCCACGACCGAGGCAACGGTGATCCAGACCCGCCACCGCATCCCCGAAGTGCCGCTCACCGAAGGCCAGATCCTTGTCTATCAGGTGCCGATCCCGGAACCGCTGCGCTTTCTCGAACCGCGCGAAAGCGAGACCCGCAAGATGCACAGTCTTGAGGAATATGGCCTCATGCATGTGAAGCTGTATGAGGACATCAGCCGTCACGGCCACATCGCCACCTCCTATGCCTACCCGGTCAAGGTCGAGGCGCGCTATGTGATGGACCCCTCTCCCATTCCAAAATTCGACAACCCCAAACTGGGGGATTGTCCTGCGATCCAGTTGTTCGGTGCAGGCCGCGAACAGCGCATCTACGTGCTGCCGCCCTACACCAAGGTGGTCAGCCTCGATTTCGAGGACCACCCGTTCGAGGCCTCCAAAGCCGACCATCCCTGCGGTCTCTGCGGGGCCGAGGACAGCTACCTCGACGAGGTGATCGTCGACGATGCGGGCGGCCGGATGTTCGTCTGCTCCGACACCGATTATTGCGAAGGGCGGCAAGCGACCGGTCATCGCGGAAAGGACGCGGCATGACCCCCCTTCTGTCAGTTCAAGGCATCACCAAACGCTACGGCGCGCATATCGGCTGTGCTGATGTCTCCTTTGACCTTTATCCCGGCGAAGTCATGGGCATCGTGGGTGAATCCGGGTCCGGCAAATCTACACTTCTCAACTGCATGGCAGGCCATCTGCGCCCCGATGCGGGATCGGTTGTGTTCGACACACGCGGCCACGGCCCCCGCGACACCGTCACCATGTCGGAACCCGAGCGCCGGATGCTGGGCCGCACCGATTGGGCCTTTGTCCACCAGCATGCCCGCGACGGGTTGCGCATGGGCGTGAGCGCGGGCGGCAATGTCGGTGAACGGCTGATGGCTGTGGGTGCCCGGCATTATGGCGACATTCGCGACAAGGCGGTCGACTGGCTCGAACGGGTAGAGATCGACGCGGGCCGGGTCGATGACCGCCCCACGACCTTTTCCGGAGGGATGCAGCAGCGCCTTCAGATCGCCCGCAACCTTGTCACGGGACCCCGCCTTGTGTTCATGGACGAACCCACGGGCGGGCTCGATGTCAGCGTTCAGGCGCGTCTGCTCGACCTCCTGCGCGGTTTGGTGCGCGATATGGGTCTGTCAGCGATCATCGTCACCCATGACCTTGCCGTGGTACGCCTTCTGGCAGACCGGCTGATGGTGATGAAGGACGGGCATGTCGTCGAAAACGGCCTGACCGATCAGGTGCTCGACGATCCGCAGCACGCCTACACGCAACTCCTTGTCAGCTCTGTTTTGCAGGTGTGAGACCATGATCGACCTTTCCAACGTGTCCAAGACCTTCACCCTCCACAATCAGGGCAGTGCGGTGATCGAGGTGCTGAGCGATGTCAGCCTGACTGTTGCCCCCAGCGAATGTGTCGCCCTCACAGGCGCATCAGGCGCGGGCAAATCCACCCTGATGCGGATGATCTACGGCAATTACCGCGCCCAATCGGGCGCGATCCGGGTCGGCGGTGTGGACCTTGTCCAAGCCGAACCACGCGAGATTATCCAGATCCGGCGCGAAGTGTTGGGCTATGTCAGCCAGTTCCTGCGTGTCGTCCCACGCGTGCCAACGCTTGACGTTGTGGCCGAGCCGCTCCGTGCCGTCGGTGTGGGCAGCGATGAGGCCCGCACACGCGCTAAAGAGCTTCTGACCCAGCTCAACATCCCCGAACGGTTGTGGTCACTGTCGCCCACCACGTTCTCGGGCGGCGAACAACAGCGCGTGAACATCGCACGTGGCTTTGCCCATCCCTATCCGGCGATGCTTCTGGATGAACCAACCGCCAGCCTCGATGCCGCCAACCGCGAAGTGGTCCTGTCGCTGATCGAAGCGGCCAAGGCACGTGGCGCGGCGATCATCGGCATCTTCCACGACGAGGCGGCACGTGCCCGTGTCTGCGACCGCGAAATCGACGTGAGCCGCTTTACCCCCAGGATGTCCTCAAGCAGCGAAGCGATAGGACAATACAACGAGTCTGCTGCATGAGTTCCGGTCGCCTCATCGCCGTGGTCGGCCCGTCTGGCGTTGGCAAGGACAGCGTCATGGCGGGCATGATCGCGGCACGCCCCGACATGCGCCTTGTCCGACGCACCATCACCCGCGCACCGGGTTTGGGGGGCGAAGACTATGACGCGGTGACGCCCGAGGCATTTGACGCGGCTGCTCAGGACGGCGCGTTCTGCGTGCATTGGACAGCGCATGGTCTGTCCTACGGCATCCCGGCGGATGTTCTCTCCGACGTACGAGACGGCAAAGACTGCCTTGCGAATTTCTCGCGCAGTGCGTTGGAGCAAGCCCATGCGATTTTCCCGAACCTGACGGTTCTCAACATCACCGCCTCCCCCGCCACATTGGCCCGCCGTCTGGCTGGGCGCGCGCGGGAAACCGAGGCCGAGATCGCAGCCCGTCTGGCGCAGGCCGACAAGTGCCTGCCTGCCGGGTTGGACGTGGTGACGATCACCAATGACGGCGCGCTGGACGACACCGTGGCAAAGGCGCTGGCCGCGCTTCAACCGGCAAGGGTGTAGCGTTGGATCAACTCGAACCGCCCATCCTCGCGCTCTCCGACCAGTGCCACGTCGTCCATCACAAAGGGCGCGGGCAAAGGCGGCAAGTGCGCGCGGGCGGTTTCGGTCCAGGGCGCGATGTCGCCCACATTCAGACGCCCGGTCAGGGTCAGGTGAAAGCGGAATTCCTCCATCACGTAGGGGTATCCCCAGCGTTGCAAAAGCGCCTCCTGCCGCTCCGACAGCCGTGCCTTGCGACGCCGCTCCAGCTCTGCCTCGGGGGGCGGTGCGCGGAACGCATCCAGTGCCTCGACACACGTCGCAGCAACGCGCGCGATGCCAGAGGTGTCACCAACCGGAGTGAGCGCAAGGAAGCGACCCAATGCGGTCAACGCGAGACCACCGCTCTGAGCAGGGGCACACGCCTTGGCCATCTGCGACACCGCATCCTGCAACCCCGAAACATCCGTCCCTTCGGCCAGCCGGAAGGGCGGTTTCAGCGTTCCGTGGAAACCATATTTTCGCGGTGTCATTGTCACGTCATGAAGACCGGGCACATCGTGCGGAATCGAGTCGCGAGCAGAAACGCAATCCCAACCCAACCAGGCCGCACCAAAATCGGCCAATGCGCCTTCGGGCGGCAGATAATAAATCGCAAAGCGAGTGTATGACATGAACTCTCCTTTCATTTCGACCCATGTGGCAGAGGCTCATGACGGTTCCATGTCAGAGGTCCTGCATCTTGCCAATGCTCGCCTCGTTTTGCCCAAAGAAGTGATCGTCGGACAGATCGTGATCGTGGACGGACAGATCGCGAGGATCGAAGAAGGCGACAGCGTGCCGCGCGGCGCAATCAATTGCGACGGCGACTATGTCATGCCGGGGTTGGTCGAACTGCACACCGACAACCTCGAACGGCATATCGAACCGCGTCCCAAGGTGGATTGGCCCCACCTGTCCGCGCTGCTGGCCCATGATGCCGAACTGGCGTCGACCGGGATCACAACCGTGTTCGATGCGCTGCGCGTCGGGTCCATCCACAATTCGAAGTCGGGCTATGGTGAATATGCCCGCAAGCTGGCGGATGAACTTCTCGAGGCACGGGCGGCCGGACATTTCAAGATCAGCCACTTCCTGCACCTGCGCGCCGAGATCTGCTCAGAGACCCTGCTCGAGGAAATGGCCGCGTTCGGTCCCGAAGACCGGGTCGGCATTGTCAGCATGATGGACCACACCCCCGGCCAGCGGCAGTTCCGTGACCTGACCGCGCTCAAGAATTACGTCACCAAGAAGCGTGGGATGAATGACGCGGAATTTGCCGAGCACGTCGCCAATCTCAGGCAACTGCAGGAAAAGTATGGCGAGCTACATGAAAAGGGGGCGGTTGCCGAAGCCCGCCGCTATGGCGCTGTGCTGGCCAGCCACAACGACACCACCGCCGATCAGGTCGATGTTTCGGCCGCCAATGGCGTGGGCTTTGCCGAGTTTCCCACCACCCGCGAAGCCGCTGCCGCATGCCGGTCGCACGGGATCGCGGTGATGATGGGCGCCCCCAACCTTGTGCGCGGCGGATCGCATTCCGGCAATGTGGCAGCACGCGAACTGGCCGAGGCCGAGATGCTCAACATCATCTCGTCCGACTACGTACCCTCCGCGCTGCTGCTTTCGGCGTTCCTGTTGGCGGATATCTGGGACAACCTGCCCGCGGCTGTGGCCTGTGTCAGCGCCAACCCTGCCAAGGCAGCAGGACTGTCGGATCGCGGGCGGCTGGAGACCGGGCTGCGCGGCGATGTGATCCGAGTGCGCACGGTGGGCACCACACCCTTGCTGCGCGGCGTCTGGAGCCGGGGTGAGCGCGTCGCCTGACCCGGCAGCGGCCACGATTGTGAGCGCAGCAGGATCGGCTTTCCCGCCGCATATTGCATCGCGGCGCCGCATGCCGGACAAACCTGCACAGCCAGAACTCAATTTGACTGAAAGCCGCCCATGGCCGTCCTGCGCCCTGACATGTTGAAACAGCCGAGCCGCGACATGGTCGAACGGCGCTTTGGCGCCGCCGTATGATCACGCGCGACCACCTGCCTGCCATCGGCCTTGGGATCAGCCAGATCATCGGCTACGGCACGCTGATGTACGCCTATGCGATCCTGCTGCCGCACATGGCCGAGGATCTGGGGCTGAGCCTGTCTGACGTCTTCGGCATACTGTCGCTGGGATTGTTCTTCGGGGGTCTCATGTCCCCCGTGGCAGGCAAGCTGGTGGACCGATATGGCGGGCGCTGGGTCATGACGATCGGGTCCGTGGTGGCAGCGGGGGCCGTTCTGTCGCTCAGCCGCGTGGACAGCACTCCACAGCTTTTCGTGGCGATCCTGCTTGCCGAAAGCGCGGGCATGTTCGTGCTCTACAACGTAGCGTTTGCGTCGGTGGCACGGCTGGACCTGTCCATTCCTCCACAAAAGTCGATCTCGATCATCACCCTGTTTGGCGGGGTCGCATCGACCATCTTCTGGCCATTGACGCTGGCGCTTTACACAGCGCTAGGCTGGCAAAGCACATGGGTCGTTCTGGGGATCGCACTTCTCCTGACCTGCGTGCCGATCCATTTTCTTGTCCTGCGCGGAACCGAAATCACCCCGGACAGCCCCCCGAGAAGTCCACGTCCGAATTGGCCCGAACTGACAGGACCGCTGCGCAAGCAGGGGATGCTCTGGATGGTGATTTCGTTCGTCTGTTCGGGTTACATCATGGGCGCGGTGATGACACTCTGGGTCACCAATGTGCAGGACCTCGGTCATTCGGCCACGCTGGCAGCACTTGCTGGTGCGGTGATCGGCCCGTTCAAGACCGTGGGCCGGTTTTTCGAGATGGTGGTCAGCCGCAACCTCTATCCGCGTGTCACCTATGCGCTGAGCCTTGGCCTGATGTTCGCAGGGTTTTCCGTGCTGCTGGTCGTCGGCTTCACCCTGCCCGGTCTCATGCTGGCTGCGGCGCTTTACGGCATGGGGGACGGGATCAAGACCATCGCACGCGGCACCCTGCCCCTCGCCCTGTTCGGAGCCAAGGGATATGGCGCGCGGCTGGGCTGGATTTCCTTTGTGCAGATGGGGATCAACGCCTCTGCACCCTTCGCCTTTGCGTGGCTCACCCAGACCTATGGCGGCTGGTGGTCGTTCCTCGTCATGGCGCTGTGCCTCTGCGCCGCCATTGCCACATTCCAGTTGATCCCGGACCCAAGACCCAAAGCCTCTGACACGGCACTGGGGTAATTGCGGACGCCTGGATCAGAACTGCGAATCCCACCGCGGATGTGCATCGTCGATGACCAAAGCATGACTGTGCCGCCGATGCCCCCTCAGATGCGGATGATCGAGCGGCAGGTTCTCATGGGTATGTTCCACTTGGTCCGGATCGCCCGAAGGCCAGACCCGCAGCGCCGCAAGGATGCCCAGCGTCGCCAATGCGGCCAGCACCAACAAGGCCGGAACCGTGCCAAACGCCGTCATCAGCCACCCGGACAGCGGATAGCTCACCAGCCAGCAGGCATGACTTAACGCGAATTGCGCAGCAAACACCGCCGGTCGATCCTCGGGATGGGCCGACCGCTTCAAAAGACGGCCCGACGGTGTCTGCACCGCTGCGTAACCAAGCCCGGTGACCAGCCAGACTACAAGCAGCAGTCCCCAACTGAACCCACCCGCCACTGTTGCCACCGCAAGACAAAGCTGCGCCACCACCATCAGCCAGCCGCCCGCCATCATGACCGGACGATCCGGCAACCGATCCAACAGGCGCGGCAGGATCAGCGCGGCGATCATCGATCCTGCTCCAAAGGCAAACATCGTCCAGGCCAGCGCGGTTTCGCTCAACCCAAGCACGCCACGCACCAGAACCACCGAATTCACCAGCACCATTGCACCAGCCGAGGCCACGGCCAGATTCAGACCCAACATCCCGCGCAGGCGCGGCGTGGCAAGATAAATGCGGATGCCGCGCGTGGTGCGGTCATAGATGCCGCGCGGCTCTGACGCTGTCGGGCTTGGCAAGAGCACGGAGACCACAAGCAACGCCGACCCTATGAAGCCGACCACTGTGCCCAGAAACAGCAAGTTATAGCCCATAACGAGCAAAAGCAGGGCCGCGAGGGTCGGCGATACGATGTTTTCCAGATCATAGGCGAGACGCGACAACGACAACGCACGCGTGTATCGGGCCTCATTCGGCAGAACGTCCGGGATCGTCGCCTGAAAGGTCGGTGTGAACGCAGCCGAGGCGGATTGCAGCACGAAGATCAGTACGAAGACCTGCCAGATCTCGGTCACGAATGGCAGGCACAGGGCCGCCGCCGCCCGCACCACATCCAGCGCCACCAGAAGGGCACGGCGGTTCACCCTGTCCGCGAACGCACCCGCAATCGGCGCGATGCCGACATAGGCGACCATCTTTATGGTGAACACCGTGCCCAGCACCATCGCGGCACCGTCACCCGCCAGATCAAAGGCCAGAAGCCCAAGCGCCACAGTCGCGAGGCCAGTGCCCAAGAGCGCCACGATCTGAGCCAGAAACAGGTGCCTGTAGGTGCGATCGGCAAGGATATCGAACATCAGTGATCCCCAGGGCGACAGCACACCGTCCGGACCGAAAGCGAACACCCTCTCGAACCGCGTCGCTGCGACAGCCCATGGCTACCTCTGCATTATCCCCGGATCAAGGTGCCACGGGAAACGGCGAAGGGCCTGGCCTTGTGGCAAAGCTTTGCCTGGCCGCTTGTCCGGTCGCGCGACAGTTCGATGTCAACGCGTCGTCGACAGCGGTGTGGCTTGCGGTCCGGGACAGGCAAGACCAGCGTCATGCTGCCCATCATTTCCTGCAGCTTTGCCGTGCGATGAAGACCGGCATGCCTCGACATCCGTCCCACCACGAACCAAGCGGAATCGAACGATCTTTAATTCGTTTTTAATCAAAGGTCAGGGCAAACAACCGTAGGAAAATAGCGGGGACTAAGCTCGAAAGTTTTTTTAAATTAAATACTTAAGTGACTGTTTTTGCTGAGCGCAGGATTTCCAAGTGATGCGGTAGCAGCTTTACAAGAGCTGCCATTCGTCAACCGTGCAGCATTTTGGGACAATGAAAGTCAGGTGTGCGGCGCGAAGTGAACTTTCTCTGCGGTTGCGCGGGTAGAACAGCTTTTTTGCTATTGAGCTGTAAGCCCCCCGTCGATCGGTATTGCGGCGCCGGTCATGAAACTCGATGCGTCCGACAATAACCAAGCCACAAGACCGCTGATTTCGGGGCTTCGTCCTACCCGCCCGATGGGGTGACGCGAGATCAACATCTCTAGAAACTCCGGGTTTGCTTCCGTGATCGGCTTGGTCATAGGCGTTTCGACCCACCTGGGACAAATAGCGTTCACACGAATGCCGGTCTGAGCCTGCTCAAGTGCTGCCGACTTGGTCAGTCCGATAACGCCATGCTTGCTGGCTGAATATGCCAGCCCAACACGGCTACCGACCAATCCCGCTACGGACGAAGCATTCACGATCGAACCACCATCTCCCTGCGCGAGCATCTGGGCGATCTGATATTTCATAGACAGCCAAAGGCCTTTGAGATTTATCGAGATCACGCGATCCCACTCTTCCTCGGTCAATTCCCCTGCGAGGTTGGAAAAGTTCTGCGCGACGCCGGCAGAATTGAATGCGCCATCAAGCCGACCGAATTCCTCAACTGTAAAAGCTATGGCCTTGGCGATATCGTCTGAGCTTGTGACATCAGATTGAACCGCCCCGAATGGTGCCGCCATTTGCGGAGATTTCTTCCACGACAGGATCGAGCCGAGCTATACGACTACCGGAAATTACAACGTGCGCTCCGTTCGCTGCGCACTCCTCCGCGGTCGCCTTTCCAATGCCTGTTGCGCCGCCCGTTATGAAGATCACACGGCCATCAAGATCGTATTGCGACATACCAACAGGCCCACCAATTTTGGTCTGATGTAAGCCTGCACTTAACAAAACTTTACGGCAAGTGCCTTTGGGAAATGCTCTAGGGCAATCGTGCACTTGGGCTTTGAGCCGACCTCGGATGCGGCGCGGATCTCCACGCACAACGCAGCGACTCGCCGTCGTTCACGGCCCACACGCGACATTCATCAGGTCGGGCGATACTGCAATGCAGCTTCACCAAACCAGCCATACGTAAATCGCGTAGCATTTTGTCGGCTTGAACGTCGTTCAGCGGGACAAAACTGCTCTTCACAAAGGTACGCAGCGCATCCGCTATCAGGTGCTATATGGCAATCAGAGTTCGTTTTGCTCTCATTTCAACGTCTCTGCCGCCATAACACACAAAAGCTCAAACATTATCGAGGCACCCAAATAGGCAGTGCCGCCACTTTGATCAAAAGGAGGAGAAACCTCGACGAGATCTGCGCCCACGATTTGGACACCGGTCAATTCGCGAACAACTTGAATGGCCTGATACGAATTTGGACCGCCGATTTCGGGCGTTCCGGTTCCCGGTGCGAATGTCGGATCAACGAAATCAATGTCATAGGACACATAGGTGTTGGTCTGCCCAACAATTTCGCGTGCTTCTTCAAGCACATCGGACACACCGCGTGCATGAAATTCTTCAATCGCGATAACCCGGATTCCGACCGCATTTGCGAAGTCCCGATCTTCGTTGTCATATGTTGTCCCTCGAATGCCGATCTGCACTATCTTCTTGGGATCGAGAAGGCCCTCCTCTACGGCGCGCCGGAAAGGCGTACCGTGCGTATACCTTGTCCCACCGAAGTAGCTATCAAACAGGTCGGTGTGGCTATCAAAATGGATCATCGAAAGTGGGCCATCTTTGGCCAAAGCCCGCAAGACGGGCAGCGAGGTCAGATGATCACCACCGGCGGTAAGAGGACGAATACCGGCGGATTTCACGATGCTGTAGAAGGACGTTATTCGCTCCATTGTCTCAATGATGTCAGCCGGGTTCGGCGGGACGTCTCCAAGGTCCGCACAATTGACCAGCTCAAAAGGCCGCACGCCCGATGCGCCGTTCTGTGCTCTTATCATTGTCGACATGTCACGCAATTGCCGCGGGCCGTGGCGGGGACCTGAGCGATTGGTCGTGCCGCTGTCCCAAGGCACTCCAATCAGACCAATGTCCACCTCATTGATCCTGTCCTCTGTCAGGGCCACATGGGGCAACCGCATAAAAGTCGCTACGCCTGCAAAGCGCGGCAGATCGAACCCAGACACTGGCTGGAAATATGTGTCAGACAAATTTTATCTCCCACGATTTGGACGACCGAGCTCAGTCTGACACATCGCATGTCATCTTGCCGGAAACGCGATCAGCCTTGTTTGCTATACCCGAACATTCGCCGCACCGTGAAGACGCGTCAAGTTGGACTCAGTGCTACCGATCTGCGCGTCCCAGCTCCCCGCGCTGTCCCGGCCATGGGCTGCCGTGATGAACAATCCAGAGCACGCTTCACCTCTCGAAAGATGCAAGCGGAAAGGTCAAGCGGATCAATGTGCCTTTATGAACTGGGCACAGGCGAACCGTACCGGTGTGCCTTTGCATGACCTGCTCTACAATCGCCAAACCCAAACCTGTGCCTTCGCCACTGTGCAACTGCGAAAAGCGTCGAAAAGCGGCTTCGGCCTGATCTAGAGGAATACCTTCACCGTCGTCCTGCACTTCGATCGCGGCTTCCTCACCAAGCAGGTCCGTGCGGACCGTAATGCGGGTCATCTCGCTGCCGCCATGGCGCAACGCGTTCTCAACGAGGTTCGTCAAGGCTTCGCCGACCAGAACCTTGTCCACGTCTACCGGCAGCGTTTCGGGACCGGGCTCGAAAGCAAAGTCGAGGTTGCGTGACAGAATTGTCGGCGCGAGGCCGAGACAGACCTCTTGGGTGATGTCGCTGAGGTCGACCCGGCTGACCTGAAGCCGGGCGTCATAGCGCAACCGTTCCAATGACAGCAGTTGATCAGTGAGCCGGGCCGAGTTCCGCGCCGCCGTGATCAACTCGGACTGACGCGCTGCACGTTCTGACTCGTCGGTGACATTTGGAAGGGTTTCTGCAACCGCCAACAGGGCCGACACAGGATTGCGCAGTTGATGCGCGGCGTCCGAGATAAAGGTTTGATGCGCCTCGATATTGTCGCGGACTTGCCCAAAAAGCCGATTCAGGGTCGATACGATCCCTGAAACTTCTTTCGGAACGGATCGCCTTATCCCACCAAGGTCATCCGGGGATCGCTGCTGGATTGCCTGCTGAAGGTCGTTGAGCGGGCGCAAACCGATCTGTACACCAAACCAGATCACCAGTGCCAGAGTGACCATAAGTCCAGCCATAAGCGCAAACGCCCGCAACGCCAATTCACGGGCAAAGGCCTGACGGTCGCTCATCCTTTGCCAGACGGTCACGACGGTCTCGCCCGAAAGGTTGCCGATGGTTCGATCCTCGATCATGCGCAAGACGCGCATCTCTTCGCCCCGATACGTGGCGATGTAGTAGTTCGGCTGATCCTGCGCATTGTTTTCCAACGCGCGCGGCGGGTAAGCGTAGCCGGTCACGTAAATCCCGGCGGGACCGGTGACGTGATAAAAGACCTCTCCACCGCCTGCGTCCGAAATGAAACTACGGGTGCTGGGTGACAACGCATCCCCACCGGAAATTGCGACGTCGCGCGAAATCGCCAGCGCGGCGGCCAAGAGACTACGATCAAACAGCTCCTCTGATGTGCGCTGTGCTTCCTCAAACCGCCAGAGGCCAAGCAGTACGGACACCACCAAGAGCGGCGGCAGGATCACAAGGAACAGGCGCAGGCGCAGCGACATCGCCGTTCGCTGCGACTTAACCACCATCGATTTCCAGCATGTAGCCCAGCCCTCGGGCGGTTTTGATCCGGATTCCGAATGGCTCCAATCGCTTTCTAAGGCGCGACACATGCGGCTCAATTGCACTGTCATCAGAATCCGAACCGACGCCATAAACATGCGTGATCAGTTGCGCCTTGGACACAAGCCGACCGCGACGCTCCAGCAGACATTCCAGCGTCGCAATTTCTTTCCGTGGGACATCAATCACCTGGTTGTTCTGCAAAAGCTGCCGGCCAACGCGGTCAAAGACCAGCGGACCCAATTCATCGCGGACCGAGAATTGAAGGTTCTTGCGCCTTGCCATTGCGCGAAGGCGAGCCTCCAGCTCGTCCATTTCGAAGGGCTTTGTCAAATAATCATCCGCCCCGGCATCCAGTCCAACCACCCGCTCAGCCGTTTCCGAGCGGGCGGTCAATAGGATGACAGGCGTTCCGTCACCACGCCGACGCAAGGCACGCAGGACCTCGATACCGTCAAGGCCAGGGAGGTTCAGATCGAGCACAATCAGATCAGCCCCCTCTTGCGCAAGGAACGCGTCGGCCTCGGCTCCGTCGTGAAGCAGGTCGACGGAATGCCCGCGGTCCCGCAAACGGAAGGCAATTCCGTGCGCAAGGGCTTCGTTGTCTTCTATGACGGCGATCCTCATGATTACACCTTTGTCACGTTGCGCAAGTTTCGCGCAAGCTTGGAACGGCATGGTGCCGCTGTTGGAGGAGGGAATCATTCCCTTTAGGAGATAACAATTGGCGTGTCGGGCGGGTGTTCGGCGCGGCAAGGTCTACGGGAGGACACCAATGACCATCAAGACACTTGCAACATCGGTTGCAGCAATCGCCCTCATGGCTGGCCCGGCGCTGGCAGAAGTCGACTTTTCCGGCAAGACGATCGAATGGGTGATCCCGTTCTCGGAAACCGGCGGGTCAGCGAAATGGGCCAACTTCTTTGCACCGCTGCTCTCGGAAGAACTGCCAGGCAACCCGACGGTTGTGGTCAAGTTCATGCCGGGGGCAGGCTCGACCAAAGGTGCAAACTGGTTTCAGGAACAGGAACACAAGGACGGCACACTGCTTTTCGGTTCGTCCGGGTCGACGCAGTTTCCATACCTGCTGAACGATCCGCGCGTGCGCTACGAATACAATGACTGGATCCCGGTCATGGCGACCGGGACCGGTGGTGTTGCTTATCTGAACCCCGACGACGGAGCAAAATTCGACGGCTCGGCCAACGGCCTCAAGGACGTGGACCTGATCTTTGGCTCGCAGGGCGCGACCGGGCTCGATCTGGTTCCGCTTCTGGCATGGAAGATGCTGGGCATGAACGTGGAGCCGGTCTTCGGTATCAAGGGCCGTGGTGACGGTCGCCTGATGTTCGAGCGTGGTGAAGCCACCATCGATTACCAGACGTCCTCGGGCTACCTCTCGGGTGCTGCGGACCTGGTCGCTGCCGGAACTGCCGTACCGATGATGGCGTGGGGCGCACTTGACGAGAACGGCATGATCGTACGCGATCCGACCTTCCCGGACATGCCGTCTTTCAAAGAGGTCTGTGCTGCCACAGATGGCTGCGAAACCGAAGGCGTAGCATGGGATGCGTGGAAGGCCTTCTTCATCTCTGGCTATCCGTCGCAAAAGATCGCCTTCCTGCCAAAGGGCACGCCTCAGGACGTCATCGACACCTATGTCGCTGCCTTCGAGGCTGTCCGCGCACGTCCAGACTTTGCCGAGATCTCGTCGAACGAGGTTGGGCAATATCCGATGTTCGTCGGCGCTGGTGCCGAGAAAGCCACCGATGAAGCGACCACCGTGTCACCAGAGGCCAAGGCCTATGTCATCGATTGGCTCAAGGAAGCGTATGGCGTGACGATCGAGTAATCGACGCGCTCACGGGTCCCGACACAGTCCGGGACCCGCCACCTTCCTGACTTCTGAACATTCAACCGAAAGAACGGTGCGATGGATCTCTTCGCGACCGCCCTGCCGGCGCTTGCCGACGCATGGGCTCTTATCCTGCAACCTGTCGTCCTTGGATATCTCGTCCTTGGCGTGGTCATGGGCCTTGCCGTCGGCGTGTTCCCCGGCCTTGGCGGCATCGCTGGCCTCTCTCTTCTCCTGCCGTTCATGTTCGGCATGGAGCCTGTTCTGGGTCTCGCGTTGATGATCGGCATGGTTGCCGTGGTGCCGACGTCGGACACGTTTTCATCGGTGCTGATGGGCATCCCCGGCTCGTCTGCGTCGCAGGCAACGGTTCTCGATGGCTTTCCCCTGGCCCGCAAGGGACAGGCTGCACGGGCTTTGTCTGCGGCCTTTACCGCGTCTTTGTTTGGCGGACTGGTCGGCGCGGTGTTTCTGACACTGTTCATTGTTGTGGCACGGCCGCTGGTGCTCGCTTTCGGCTTGCCGGAAATGCTGATGATTTCGATTCTTGGCCTGTCGATGGTGGCAGTCCTCGCGGGGCGTGTGGCGCTCAAGGGACTGGCGGCGGCAGGTCTGGGTATGCTGATCGGAACCATCGGCGTCGCGGATGCCGGCGGCTCGCTGCGCATGGCAAGCTACGACTTCCCCTATCTGACGGACGGGCTGCAACTGGTCATCGTAGGCCTTGGCATCTTCGCCGTTCCAGAGATCGTTTCTCTGCTCCGGCAGGACCGGTCCATCGCCAAGGACGCGACCCTTGGCGCGGGCTGGATGGACGGCGTGCGTGACTGGTTCGACAACAAGTGGCTGTCGGTGCGCTGTTCACTGATCGGCGTGCTCGTCGGTGTGATCCCCGGCCTTGGCGGCTCGGTGGTCGACTGGATCGCCTATGGCCACGCGGTACAGACCACCAAGGACAAATCGCAGTTCGGCAAGGGCGAGATCCGTGGCGTGATCGGACCGGAAAGCTCGAACAACGCCAAGGAGGGCGGAGGTCTTGTGCCGACCCTGCTGTTCGGCATTCCCGGCTCGGGCTCAATGGCGATCTTCATCGGCGCCATTGCCCTCTTGGGATCGGGCGATATCGAGGTTGGCCCCGCGATGCTGCGCGACAACCTGGACATCACTTATTCGATTGTCTGGCTGTTGGCGCTGGCGAACGTGGTGGGCACACTTCTCTGCATTGGCGTCTCGGGCGGCATCGCCAAGCTGACGACGATCCGGTTTACCTACCTCGCGCCGTTTCTCTTCATGCTGATCGCCTTTGCCGCGTTCCAGTCCGGGCAAAACTTCGAAGACATCCTGGCACTGTTTGCCATTGGGCTGATCGGCATCTTCCTGCGCCGCTTTGACTGGTCGCGTCCGGCGTTTCTGATCGGATTTGTGCTCTCGAACCCTGTCGAGAAGTTTTCGAACCAAGCGTTTCAGATCGCGTCGTTCCGCTTTCGCAAATCCTTCGAAGAGGGGATGGAGTACATCTTTTCCCCGATCGTCATCGTTTTGCTGATCGTCACGGTCATCTCGGTGGTGCTGGGTCTGCGGCAAGCGAAATCCATCATGGCCGAGGGCGAGGTGCAGTCCGGGTCCAAGCGCGCACCCATCATCTTCCTGCTGGTGATCCTTGCCTACGTCGTTACCGCGCTGCTGAACGCAAACGCGATCCCCGACTACAACATGACGGACAAGATCGTGCCGCTGGTCATTGGTGGCATCACGTTGGCCGCGCTGATGATCCTGCTCGTGCAAATGATCCTGCGTCCCGAAGGCGACACCATCTTTGCAGACAAGGAGATGGCGGGTGAGGACGCGGATGCGCCCTATGGCCTCTGGGGCACGTTGGCGTGGTTCCTGGGTCTGATCGTCATGACGTATTTCCTTGGTTTCATCCTCGCTCTGGCAGGATTCCTTGTGACTTTCCTGCGGGTCCGCGCCCAGGCGCCGTGGCCCAAGACCCTGATCCTGACCGCTTCAGGCATCGCGCTCATGTGCGTCATGGGCGGTGCGCTGAACCGCGATTTCCCGCCCGGGCTGCTGCAAGACGCTGTCGATCTGCCTTGGCCGCTGAAGTGATTTTCCGGAGACCCTGACATGACACAGACAGGCATTCCTTTTGTCTTCATGCGCGGCGGCACCTCTCGCGGGCCGTACTTTAAACGCGCCGACTTGCCCGAGGATCGCGGGACGCTGGCCGAGGTGCTGTTGGCTGCCCTGGGATCGGGTCATCCGATCAATATTGACGGGATAGGCGGCGGCGTTGCGGTGACAACGAAGGTCGCGATGCTCTCGCCGTCGGAAGATGATTGGGCTGACGTCGACTACTTCTTTGCGCAGGTCTCGGTCGAGGATCGGCTGGTGGATTTCAAGCCCACATGCGGCAACATCCTGTCTGGTGTCGGCCCGGCGGCGGTTGAGATGGGTCTGGTCACGCCGACCGGCGACGAGACCGAAGTCAAGATCCGCGCCGTCAACACCGGAGCGCGGGTTCTGGCTCGGCTCCAGACACCAGGTGGCACGATGCGTTATGATGGCGAGACGGAGATCGCCGGTGTGCCGGGAACCGCAGCCCCCATCGCGCTAAACTTCATGGGTGTCGTCGGATCATCCACCGGGGCCTTTCTGCCGACTGGCAACCTGCGCGACACGTTCGACGGGATCGAGGTCACGTGCATGGACGTGGCCATGCCCATGGCCATCGCCCGCGCCGAAGACTTCGGTCTGACCGGGTACGAAACGGTCGAGGAACTGGACACGAACCGGGAGTTTTTTGCCCGGATGGAGGCCGTCCGCCTCAAGGCGGGCAAAGCCATGGGCTTGGGCGATGTCACGCAATCCGTTACGCCGAAATTCGGCCTGTTCGCCCCGGCCCGCGACGGCGGCACGATCTGCACGCGCTATTTCATGCCTTGGACCACGCATCCGTCGATGGCTGTGACGGGATCACAGTGTCTTGCATCTTGCGCACTTACGCCCGGAACCGTCGCCGATGGTCTCTTGGTCCGTCCCACTCAAAGCCCGGCCAATGTGGTGCTGGAACATGCGTCCGGCACAATCGAAGTTCTGGTCGATTTCGAGATGAACAATCACTTCACGCTCAATTCCGCCGGACTGCTGCGCACCGCTCGCAAGCTGGCAGACGGCCATATCTACGTTCCGTCCTCTGTCTGGAAAGGCCGCTGACATGCCGATGATGAACCTGCTCGTGGCCTTCAACGGATCGGAGGGATCGGTCGCGGCCCTGCGTTATGCGGCCGCCTTGGCAAAGCGGCTGGGGGCCCATGTCACGGCTATTTTGGCTCACAGCACGCACGAGGTTATCGACAAACGCTCGCGCTGGATTCCCAAGGAGGCGCGCGCCTTGCTGGACGCTGCCAACACCAGCATCCTGCGCGAGATCGAGGAGAAGTTCGAGGTCGAGCGGACCGCACTGGGTCTGGCCAACGCGCTGCAACTCAAAGAGGTGTCTGGCCGCGTCGATACAGTCTTGTCTGAAGCTGCACGGCACTACGACATCCTGATTGTCGGACGTCATTCCGAGACCGACGACGAGCATGTGACCCTGCACCCGGATCGCATTGCCTTGATGTCGGGTCGCCCGGTTGTCGTCGTGCCTGCGGGCTATGAGGGCGGCGGTACACTGAGCCATTCGGCTCTGGCTTGGGACGGAGGCCGCGCGGCAGCGCGAGCGCTTTCCGACAGCCTGCGCCTGTTGGAAGAAGATGGCCGCGTGAGCGTTCTCACCGTTGGCTTGCGCACAAGCTGGCCCGTCGAAGACCTGATGACTCACCTCTCGCGACACGGAGTCGAGGCCATTCACGAGGAATGGCCGCCGTCGCATCCGGTGGCAGCCACCCTGATCGCGTGGTGCCGTCGAAACCGGCCCTCGCTGCTGGTTCTCGGAGCGTATGAGCATTCCAAATTCCGCGAGGACTTGCTGGGTGGTGTCACCTCCGAGGTTCTTGCACACATCGACATCCCCGTCCTCTTGTCCCACTGAGATACACTCATGTCCGATTACGAAAAACTGACCCGTCTGCGCCGGGAGCTTGAAGCGATGCGCCAAGACCTGTCACAGCGGATCGCACAAGGTGCCCCAGGTAAACCTGATTTGGTGATCTTGCACGAACGGGTCAGCCGGGCGATCAAGGCGCTGTCTCCCCAAGGCTGAAAGGTGCCTCAGATGAAGGTCCATATTCTGGATGACTGGTTCGACACGCTGCAAGGCTTGCCGTGCTTCCGTTTGCTTGACGGGCATGAGGTCACTGTCTGGACCGATCACGAAGCCGACGAAGCAGCCCTGGCGGCACGCTTGCAGGATGCCGACGCCCTCGTTCTGTTCCGCGAACGGACCAATGTTACGCGAGGTCTACTAGAGCGGCTGCCAAACCTGCGGCTGATCTCGCAGCGCGGAGTCTGGCCACATGTGGATGTGGAGGCTTGTACAGATCATGGCGTTCTACTGTGCTCAAACACCGGCGCGGACGGGGCGAATTACGCCGCGGCCGAGCTGACTTTTGCGCTTATCCTTGCCGCCATGCGTCAGTTGCCGCAGCAGATGGCCAGCGCCAAGGCGGGACGGTGGCAGATGGGCGTGGGCCGCACGTTGCGGGGCCGAACAGTTGGACTTTATGGCTACGGACGCATTGGGCGCGTGGTGGCGGATTATGCACGCGCCTTTGGAATGAACGTGGTGTGGTGGGCCTCGGAAGCGGGCCGGGAAAGCGCACGCGCCGCAGGCGAGCACGTGGCCGAAAGCCGCGAAGCCTTCTTTGCAAACAGCGACGTGGTGTCCCTGCACTTACGTCTGACATCCGAAACACGGGGGATCGTGACGTCGGATGACCTCGCAGTGATGTCGCCGCGCGCCGTGCTGGTGAACACCTCACGCGCCGGCCTTATCGCTCCCGGTGCTCTGCTTAATGCTTTGAACGCGGGTCGTCCGGGAATGGCTGCAATCGACGTCTTCGACAAAGAGCCGATGATCGATCCGAAAGACCCACTGCTGACGCATCCAAACCTGTTCGCCACCCCGCATATCGGCTTTGTAACCGAAGACGAGTTCGACAAGCAGTTCGCGGACATCTTCGACCAGGTCAATGCTTTTGCCGAAGGCCACCCGATCCACATGGTCAACGCGGTCGTCCACCACCAATAGTCGCCGCCACTTGGCACACATCTCGTCATGCATGCTGCACCAGACAGGGCGCATGGCGACCGCACGGCCTTTAGCAGCGATCTGAATCTTCCAACTGCCCCGCTTCAAGGATCGACCCTTCTCGGCAAGGCGGCATTTGGGTGACGGCACAACACCGGCGCAAGTGGCAAGGCAGAATGCTACGACCAGACGTCCTGAATGTCTTGACATGAAACTGTATACTCATGTATCCAATTGGATACAATTTTGATACAGAGACCGCACCATGACCGATGACGACAGCACACCGCAAGGCAACGCTGCCTACTCGCGCCTGCTCAACGAACTGCGCGAAGGACGTCTGAACCCGGGCGACCGGTTACGGGAAACCGAGCTGGCAGACCGGCTGGGCGTCTCGCGCACGCCCGTGCGCGAAGCCATCAGACAGCTCGAAGCGGATGGCATCGTCACTCATATCCCAAGGCAAGGCGCAGCGATCCGTACACTTGATTACGCCGAAGTGATGGAGCTGTACGAAATGCGCGCGGTTCTTGAGGGGACAGCCGCGCGACTTGCGGCACGGGCGGCTTCAGAGATCGAGATTGAAGAGTTGATCGACATGAACCAGCAGATGGCGACCCTCGGCAATGCACCCGAAGCCTTCATCCTCAATCGCCAATTCCATGGGGCACTCTTTGACGCCGCCAAAAACCGCTTTCTCGCGCGATCCATCCGTGCGCTTCAGATGGCGCTCTTGATCCTTGGCCCTACCACGCTCACCGATCCAGATCGTGCCGCAAAAGCGGTTGAGGAACATGTCGGGGTCCTTGACGCGATCAAGGCACGGGATGGCGCGTTGGCCGAGATCAAGATGCGGGCCCATATCGAAGCCGCTCAACGGGTGCGTGTGCGTGCGCTGCGTACCTTGCCTGATCGCATACCCGGATATGACGGAGACTTGCTGTGATTTCTTCCGACACCGCTGACATTGTCGTCATCGGCGGCGGCAATGCAGCGCTCTGTGCCGCCATCACTGCGGCAGAGGCAGGGGCGCGCGTGACGATCCTTGAGGCCGCACCAAAGCCCTATCGCGGCGGCAATTCCCGCCACACCCGCAACTTTCGCTGCATGCATCATGGCCCCCTTGGACCGCTGGTCGACAGTTATTCCGAAGACGAATACCTCGCCGATCTTCTGAAGGTGACGGGCGGCAAGACCCATGAAGGGCTTGCTCGCCTCGCCATCCGAAGCTCCGAGGAATGCTTGCCCTGGATGGAGGCACATGGAGTGCGGTTCCAGCCGTCCCTGTCAGGCACCTTGTCGCTGGCGCGGACCAACGCCTTTTTCCTTGGTGGTGGCAAGGGGCTTGTGAATGCCTACTATCGCACCGCTGAACGCCTTGGCGTGCAGGTCGCCTACGAGGCATCGGTCACACATCTGGAATTGAATGACGACCGCATCGATTTCGTCGACTACACGCAGGATGGTCAGACACACCGGATTTCGCCGAAAGCCATCATCGTCGCCTCGGGCGGGTTCCAGGCCGACACCGATTGGCTGGCGCGCGCCTGGGGACCTGCGGCCAAGAATTTCCTGATCCGCGGGACGCCCTATAATCGCGGCGTGGTGTTGGCCGACCTGCTGGATCAGGGCGTCGCGCAGGTCGGCGACCCGACCCAATGCCATGCTGTGGCGATCGACGGGCGCGCGCCGAAATTCGACGGTGGCATCGTCACCCGGCTCGACTGCGTGCCGTTCTCCATCGTGCTCAACAAGGACGCACAGCGCTTTTACGACGAGGGTGAAGACGTCTGGCCCAAGAGATACGCGATCTGGGGAAGGTTGGTGGCCGCGCAGCCTGATCAGGTCGGCTATGTCATCATCGACGCAAAGTCTCTGAACCTGTTCATGCCGTCCGTCTTTCCGCCGATCAAGGCAGACACGCTCGAGGAATTGGCCGAAAAGCTGGGTTTGCCGACTGAAGCGCTTTCCCAAACCGTCGCCAAGTTCAACGCAGCCTGTGGCGACACATCGAATTTCCACCCGACAGAGCTGGACGGTGTCGCAACCAACGGTCTGACGCCACCAAAGACCAATTGGGCACGACCCATCTCCGAACCCCCGTTCTATGGCTATTCGCTTAGGACCGGGGTCACCTTCACCTATCTGGGACTCAAGGTCGACGAACGCGCGCAATGCGCCATCGGCAATCGCCCCATCAGCAACCTCTGGGCTGCAGGGGAAACCATGGCCGGCTCGATCCTTGGCCAAGGCTACCTGGCTGGTTTCGGGATGACCATCGGCACCGTCTTTGGACGCATTGCAGGCAAGGAGGCCGCGGCCCATGCAAACTGATCTGCTGCAAGAGGCCCGCCGTCAGGCCGAAATCTGCAATGCCTGCCGCTATTGCGAAGGCTATTGCTCTGTCTTTCCCGCCCTGCACGCCGAGCGCGCATTCAGTGATGGCGCTCTAACGCAATTGGCAAACCTGTGTCACAACTGCCGCGGCTGCTATTACGCCTGCCAATACACGGCACCGCACGAATTCGACCTGAACCTACCGCAGGCACTCGCGAATGTCCGGCAAGACAGCTGGGAGGATCTGGCCTTTCCGCGCGCGGCGGGCCAAGCCTTTCACAAGAACGGCGCTCTGATCGCTGTCGCAACTGTGTTAGGATTTGCGCTCATGTTCTGGGCGGCACGCGCGTTAGGCTCGAACGGTGGCGAAGGCTTTTACACAGTACTGTCGCACAACGCGATGGTTGCGATCTTCCTGCCAGCATTTGTGTTTCCGCTGATCAGCATTGGCGTGAGTTTGCGGCGCTACTGGAAGCGGGTCGGTGCCAAACCCTTGAAGGCCGCGCATGTGATAAAGGCCCTGCAAGAGGCAGCCATGCTCAAGAACCTCAAGGGTGGGCATGGTGACGGTTGCAACTTTGAGGACGAGGACAGGTTTTCCCACGCTCGGCGGATGGCGCATCACGCGGTGATGTACGGGTTCTTGCTGTGTTTCGCATCTACCTCCGTTGCAACCGTGATGCATTACATGTTCGCAATGCCGGCACCCTATGGGCTTATCTCGTTGCCGAAACTCTTGGGAATTTCAGGCGGCGTTTTGATGGTGGCAGGCTGTATCGAGATGATCCGCCTGAAACTCCGCTCTGACCGAAACTTGGGAGCCAATGCCGCGTTTGGCGGCGAAGTGGCGTTTGTAGGATTACTGGGTTTTGTCGGCTTCAGCGGTCTGACGCTGTTTGTTCTGGGGCAGTCGGCAATCATGCCCGCTCTCCTCGCAATCCACCTAGGTGCAGTACTTGCGTTTTTCCTCCTCATGCCCTTCACCAAGATGGCACATGGATTCTACAGATTAACTGCATTGACAGCGGATGCGGCTCAAAGAGAATAAGAAGTTCGAATCTCGGGTCGATGAGCGTGAGCTACCGACCCTCGCAAAGTTTCTGCGAAAGTTGCGCAGGTGCTGGCGATCGCACGTATGGCGAACCAAAATATTCCGGCAGGCTATCGAAACTCCAGCACCCGGCCCAGAGCAGGCCTTTGGCCAATGGAGCAAAATGCTGCGGCGCGGCCCGTCAGAGCCACCATTCGCTGCAAGTGCAAAATCTCGAAGTAGCGGAACTCACAGATTGCGCGACATTGCTACCGTTCGCTGCGGGCGCATGATTTCATGTCTCAGAATCTAAGCGTTGGAGGGGGGCGAAGGCTTTGGACGTTCGGATGACCGGGCCCAACCGTCCGGAACCCGCCGATCCGGCAGGCTCCGAACACTTTGCATTATGCCGCCTTAGCCCATGCACCTCGGGCAGCAGCCCGAGCGCAGAAGTCTGAGAAGGCGCGCGGCGGGCGACCCAAAGCCCGTTCCACGCCATTTCCCAGCTTGGCGTTACGGCCATCAAATATCTGTCGGCAGACCTCAGTGAAAACATCTGCAAGCAGGGGTCCACCAAGTTCTGTGAGTGCGTCGTGGAACTGTTCAGAGGTGATCGCCTGGTAACTCAGGCTCTGCCCCGTCCAAAGGCTCAGTTCCGCCGTCGCTTCTTCGAAAGTCAGGAGCTGCGGGCCTGTGACCTCGTATTCCTGTCCGACGTGGTGAGGTTCGGTAAGAGCGGCGACCACGACCTCGGCAAGGTCATCTATATCAACGAAAGGCTCGGCGACATCGCCAGCCGGCAGGGCGAGCGTTCCGTCCATGACCGCTTCCTGGAGAAATCCTTCGGAGAAATTCTGTGCAAACCACGCTGCTCGCACCAGCGTATATTCCATTCCGGACTTTCGAATGATCTCCTCGCAAATCTCCGCGCGAGGTTCGCCGCGACCTGCGAGCATAACCAGCCGCCGAACCCCGGCATTTCGGGCCATTTCGGTCAACATCAGAAATTTCTCTGGCGCGCCTGGAAACGCGAGGTCGGGCGCGTAGGTGATGTACGCTGCCGAGACGCCAGAGAGAGCTTGTGTCCAGGTGGCGGGGTCTTCCCAGTCGAATCTGGTTTGTGCGTTGCGCGACGCACGGCGCACGGTGTGACCGCCCGCTGCAAGTAGATCGGCCACACGGCGGCCGGTCTTGCCGGTCGCGCCGATGACGAGGATTGGTGAAGATTGCATTTTATTCGTTCCTTAGTCATTTTTGCTGTATGCGAAAAATAATAAGCAGAATTCGGATAATCTATGATCCAAAATCTTAATTTATTTGCAGATCGTCCAAAATATTGGACATTAGAAAAGCCTCAATGTAACAAAACGCATGACCCACCCCACGTCGCACCCGCCCGTTCACGCCGACCCACTCGGAGAGAGCCTACATCTTTTGAGGCTGGAGGGTACACTGTACAATCAGGGCGCATTGACGGCGCCCTGGAGCATTGCGGTTCCCCGGCTGGAAGGTCTTCTAAACTTTCTCGTGGTCACGGCAGGGCGATGCTGGCTGGTTCTGGATGGCCATGAACCCATTCGAATGGAGCAAGGCTGCCTGGCCCTTATCCCGCATGCCACGCCGCATCGGGTTTGCAGCGACCTGGATCTGCCCCCCGTGCCCTTGTTCGAAATTCCTGTCAAGAAAGTCTCCGAGCGGCTTGAGATCATGCGGTACGGCGGCGATGGGGAGCCAACACGCACGATGTATGGATGCGTCCGATTTGACCACGTCGCCGCACATCACCTTATCAGCCACTTACCCGATGTCATCTATATCAGCCGCTGGGAGGAAGACACAGGAGACTGGCTGCAAAGCACCTTGCGCCTTGTCGCTCGGGAAGCCGCCCAAATGCGTGCAGGCGGCGAGACCGTCATCACCCGGTTGGCCGACGTGATGGTGATTCAAGCGCTCCGATCTTGGCTGGACACCGCACCAGAAGCCAATCGGGGCTGGCTTGCTGCCCTTCGCGACCCGCAGATCGGCCGGGCGCTCGCAAAGGTCCATGCAAAGCCTGGGGAAGACTGGTCGGTCGATCTCTTGGCACGCGCGACCGGAATGTCGCGTTCGGCGTTTGCGGCACGTTTTTCGGCGATCGTTGGTTCGGCTCCAATGACCTACATCACCCACTGGCGGCTGAGTGTCGCCCGCAATCGCATAGCCGTAACCGATGATCCGGTCGCCCAAATAGCCGGGGATGTCGGGTACAAATCCGAGGCTGCCTTCATGCGCGCCTTCAACCGGCAATTCGGCATTTCGCCAGGCAGGCTGCGACGAAGCTAGATCGCTTTGGTCAGCAAGATTCGTGCGCACTGGACAAGAGTGCAAAGGGCTCGGAGCCGACCTCGGATTTGGCGGGGCATCAGCTCGGGGCCAGACCAGCGGTCACGCAAGGACGGCCCGGAGCTGCCCTTCACCGGTTTGGCCATCGCTGCGGCTCAGTTTCCCCAAACTTGACATTCATTGCAGCTGCAGAATTGACGGGCCGATGTGCTGCCCCATTTTTGTTGCGGCGCCTTCGTGACCTTGGCTTGGCAGTCCGTGGTTTGGTATGGCGATTCCGAATGGCATTTGAAAGGACAGCCGGATGAAACAGCCCTTATCTTCGTTTAAGGAGAACCTTCAGAACCTGCCATCTATTGACGGGATCGAGAGACTGGAGATGATGGATGCTGCCGGCGATGTGGTCGCATCCATTGAGAATCAACCGGGCAAGCAAGGGTCCTTGGCGGTCTACCAATATCTGTTCGCGACGTATGGGGTTCTGAATGCCGAAGCTGCGACACACGGACTGGCAGTCTTTGCGGAACATACCGAGGACGCGCGAAACCAACCCGGTGCGCATCCGAACATCGACCGCCTGCTTGAGATACAAGGCGGTGGTGCGCCTTTGACCATCCGGCTCGTAAAGCAGTAAACGCCTCTGCTGCCACTGGTAAAGCACTGAGATGGTTTACGGCTGTCCTGCCGGGCGTCTCGGATAACAGTTGAACCCGCCGGGCCGGAGATTACCATCGAAGTCATGAGCACTCAGAACCGAATGCACGCCTTCTTGCGCAGAGCAGCGGCGCTTGCCGTCTTTGTCGCGCTGCTGTGGGCGATTCAGATCGTCAATTGGATCAGTGGCTATAGCTTGAACTCAGCCTTCGGCCTGGTCCCGCGTCACGTCGGCGGAATGGACGGCATTGTCGCGATGCCCCTGCTGCACGGCAGTTTCGCCCACCTCATCGCGAACACGCCGCCCTTGCTTGTCATGGGGGGGCTGCTTATGGCGACCGCAACACGGGCCTTGCTGGCTGTGAACATGATGGTAGTCGCGCTCGGCGGCGGCCTCGTCTGGATACTCGGTAGCCCGGCAATTCACGTCGGCGCATCCGGGTTGATCTTCGGCTGGTTCGGCTTCCTGATTGCACGGGGCTTAGTTGATCGTTCACCCGTTACACTGGGCGCCGCAGTCGTCATCGGGGGGCTCTATGGCTCCCTCCTGTGGGGCGTGCTGCCCGGGCAACCCGGCGTGTCTTGGGAAGCCCACCTGTTCGGCGCGCTCGCGGGCGTTGCGGCAGCTCTTCTGATCAAAAGCCCGGTCCATGCAGCGCGCCTACGCGGCGTTGACCGGCCATAACGAAAGACTTTCTGCGGCCCAGACCAGTCATTGCCGATCAAAGTTTGCGCCGCAGTGCGGCTGCACCAAAGCTGCCGTTCATGCGCCCTGTTCCCCAAATACTCGCGCACCGCACGGGGCGCGTCAGCCGGGTTGATCCGTGCAGTTACCGGACGAGCGCCAATTACCATCAACCGGCGGTCCCGGCACTTGGTGGGCCTTCAGGGGCGCGTGCCAGCGCCGAGGCACAGCTTCACGAGACCGGAGATGCGGGCATCGTGCGGCGTCCGGGGGACGGACGAAGGTCAGGATGGCGGACCGCGCGACCGTAGCATGCCAAGACAGTGTTTCGCTTGAAGGTTGGACATGCCGTTGGTTATGATTTTCAAAAGACGTTGGCCGGTTGGACCATGAGATCTAATCACAGCAGTTCAAACCCAGGAGGGTGTCATGCCTAAAGGATATTGGATCGTTCATCTCAAGGTCACCGATCCCGACACCTACCGCCGCTACGCTGACGTGGCACCCGCCATCGTCACGCAATTGGGCGGGACGTATACCGTGGATGCAGGACGGTCTGAAATCGCCGAGGGCGATGCGTCCCTTGACCGCCACGTTGTCGTCGAGTTCCCCAGCTTTGAGGCCGCACGGTCCGCTTTCCATTCCGACGCATACCAGTCCGTCGTCCACCACCGCCATGAAAGTGCGGACTGCTTTTTTACATTTGCGGAAGGCGCCTGAGCGCAGCCGCGCGGAAGACCCGCCTTGGGGTCACAGCGGTCCTGCGGCGTTGCGGCGGCATTCGGGCTACAAGGGAAGAGGTGATCGACGCTCACGGCCCTTAGCTGCCTATCACACCCGAGCTGGTCGCTGCGGTGCGGCTTCGCCGAAAGGCCCTTCATGCGCTATGCAACATCGTCGCGCCCGTCAAAGGCCGGTCAGCGGGAGATATTGGTCGTTTGCTGTTTCACTCTTCGGACTGAAGATCGTTGTACTCCAATAAGCCTTGCAAGCCCTCCAGGCGCGTGAAACCTTCTGCTAGTTTTCAAGGAGTATTTTCGTGCGCATGGCCTTTACCTTGGATGACCTGCCGGTCTTCCCCCATATGCCGTTGCCGGACGGCGACACGCCGCAGTTCGTTGCCGCCCGGATCATCGACGCCTTTGATCGGAACGGGGTGTCCGGCGTGTTTGCATTGGCCAATTCCTGGCCGCTCGACGTTGATCCCAAATATGCGCTTATTCTGGACGACTGGATCGCGGCGGGGCACCACATCGGCAACCACACGCATACCCATCCCTTGCTGAACGAGACATCTGCCGAGGACTTTAATCACGATATATCCGTTGCCGATGACTTGCTTGCACCATGGATCAGCAAGGCCCCGCTTCGCGCCTTTCGACATCCGCTCGAACAATGGGGCAACACGGAAGAAAAGCGGGTCGCCGTGAACGCTCATATTGACCGGCTGGCCTATCAAAGTGTTGGCATAACGAGTTGGTTCTACGAATGGGAATGGGACCGTGCTTGTCGACATTTGATCCAAACCGGACGCACGGAAGAAGCCGAGCGCCTGAAGGCCGAGTTCATCGACTATGCGGCGGCGCAGGTCGCTCATGATGCCGAGACTTGCAGAACAGTTTTCGGGAATGAGGTGATCGGCATTGGCCTTATCCACCCGGTTGCCTTTTTCACCGAGGTTGCCGATGGGTTCTTCCGCCAGCTGTTCGCCGAAGGCGTCACGTTTGTGCCGCTGTCCGAGGCTTTGGATGATCCGGCCTACCTCCGGTCGGGAACGATCGTCACCGACGCGTTCCAGGTTCACCAGATCAAGATTGCCGCTGCGGATGGTCATGTCCTGGACGCGGTTCCGCCAACGCATAAGGCCCTTATTGAGCGGGTGTTCGAACTGGGAACACCGCTGCGACCTTCCCGTCGCGGCATGCTGGTTCAGAACATGCGCGCCAAGGCAACCTGAGCGGACCAAAGCCGCCGCCGCGCTCCGTGTGGTTGACCCTTGCCTTCATTGGCGAAACGCCCCGGAGGCTTCGCAGGCCTTGATGAGTTGGCGGATACTCTCGTGTCTTGCCGAAGGAAGCCCAGCCTCCTCGGCGAGTCGAGTGATGGCTCCATTAAGGAAATCGATCTCTGTCTTTCTGCCCGCATTCAAGTCCTGCAGCATGGAAGATCGGTGGCCTTGGGCACGTGGAAAGATGATCTTGCTCAGGATATCGTCAACATCGCTCATGTCACCGCTCCGTTTTCGAGCCGTGAATCACGCAGCTCCTTGAAAATCAATGGATCCTGACCCTTAGCAACTGGTGTCAATGCGCTGAAAGTGGTATCCAACAGCATATCAGACAAACGGATCGTCGATAACCCCCGTAAGCTGGATGAGGAACTCTCCGCTTCCCGACGCGCCAGCGGCAGAGGCCAAAACGTCGATCTCGTCTTGTGCCTCTTGCAAGCTCGCTTCCCGGTTCGCAGTGTCGTAGAGCGCGAGTGTGGTTGTGGCATCGGACACGTCGGACAGGCCGTTGATCGCCGCAAAGTAGAGACCGACGTCCACCTGGTCCTGCAAGGTCTGAGCATCTGTTACAGAGCCAGTCAGGGCCGAAGCACCGTCGTCCAGTAGGGTAAAGAACTCCGGAACTGTAATGACTCCGAGGTTTAGCAGGTTCGTCCAAAAGACCTGACCGGCTAAATCGATTTCCCGTTCGAAGAAGTTCTGATAGGCCGTCTCCACGATCTCGGAGTTGCCCGGCGCCGAACCGTAGAGAGCGATCGCCTCCGGGCTGTCGATAAAGGCCAGTGCGATCGCTGCCTCGGCGACACCATTGGCCAGTTGCGTGGACCAGAAGAACAGGCCGAACGCATCTGGGTTGCGATCGAACAAGCCCACATAGAACTGCGTGATCGTCTCCAACTGATCTGCAGTCAGACCTACGACACCAGAATAGCTGTCGAGGTCGAATTCGGCCCCGTCATCGGACACCCCTGCCGGATCAGGTCCGAACCGGATCGCTTCCACGTCGATCAAAAGGTCCGACCCGTCGCCGCCCTCACGCCTGTCTGTGACGATCACACCGTCTGGGGTCAAGGCGATGGTGTAGTTTCCGGCCGGGCCGGTGAACACCGCGACGTCCGATCCCCTGCCCCCATCGAGGATGTCGTCACTCTGAAGGCCAACCATGGTGTCGTTGCCGCCAAGACCGGAGAGCGTGTCCGAGATCGGGGTGCCAATCAGGAGATCATCGGTGTCACTCCCTATTCTTGTGGTGTCGATCACGTCAAAGGACAGCATCACGCTGTCTTCCGGACCTGACCCGAGATCCGGATCATCCACATTGACCTGAACATCGATAGCAGACCGCGTCGAGGACAGCACAAACCCGGGCTTGAGATAGAGCACCCCATCTTCGAGTTCGAAGGCCGCTGCGTCCGCACCGGCAAGACTTAGCAGATTGGAGCCCGTACCATCGTCCTGAACGCCAACAGTGGCAACTTCGTTGCGTTCGGGACCCGACACGCCTGAAGGAACAGTGTCGACCAGCTGATCCAACAACAACTCAGGTGCCTCATTGACATCCGTCACTGCGACGCTCAAAGCCGCGCCGGAGCTCGAGCCCAAAGTGCTGTCACTGACGGAAACGACCACGTCCAGAACAGAGTTGGTCTCGAAGTCCAGCACGGCACCGGCCTTCAAGAAAAGCTCCGTCCCATCTAATTCAAACAAATCCGCGTCCGCGCCAGTCAGGCTCAGAACGTTCGTGCCCGGTACGTCATCCTCGATGATCGCCAAATCCGCCACCTTCAGGCGGGCGGGCACGCCGGTGTTCTCGGCCAGTTCGGACAGAACCGGTGTCAGATCGAGGCTCGGCGGATCGTTGACAATGCCGCCCTGTAACTCGTACGCGCCAAGGTCAGAGACGTCTGCACCGTTGTTGGAGACAATTTCCTGATCGAACCGCGCCTCGCCCCGCGCATCGGCCGCGGCGTCCAGCGCATCGTCGCCCGCATCGAGCGCCGGGTTCCGCGCATCCGCCAGAAGCGCCATTGTCTGCACCGGCCCGCCATTGTCGGCGAGTGTGTTGCTTCCAAAAACCTCGGCGTATGTCGCATCCGATCCGATCAGGTTGGGACCGGTTTCATTGACCGTTGCGACGAAAGTCAGAAAATCGGCGTCGCTGGTTCCAGCCGTATTGTTGCCAACAATGATCGAGTTGGCGATGTCTATTGTTGCTCCCTGAACTGATACACTCCCGCCTCCAGGCGCGGTGTTGTTCGTGATTGTGACGTTGGTCAGGCTTCCAGAGCCTGCCGCAATTATCGCGCCACCGACATTATCCGCCTCATTTGCAAAGAACGTGCTGTTGCTGATCGAAAATGTGCCCGAACCGCCGGAGATCTGAAGCGCTCCCCCTGAAAAGCCTGCCGCCACAACCGAGTTTCCGTTGAACGTGCTATCGGAGACGGTCAGGGTCGCGTTTCCGGCATTGATCGCGCCACCGCCGCCGCTCGTGATGCTGGTGCCCGCAACGTTGTCAGAAAAGGTGCTGCGCTCAACGGTCAGGCTTGTCCCCGACTGCAGATTGATGGCCCCTCCCACGTTGCTGGCGGAGTTTCCATAGACACTGCTGTCTCGCAGCAAAAGCTGCGCGCCCGAGGTGATGACACGGATGGCCCCACCCTCGTTGGCGACGCCACCGGTCAGGTTCAGGCTATCTAGCGTGACATCGGATGTGGCTGCATTAATCTCGAAGATGCGTCCCGTACCGTCTGCGTCGATTGTGACATCGGCAATGCCGTCGCCGTTGACATCGCCGTCAATCGTCAGCTCGGTCGTTAAGGCCTCCAATTGGCTTAACAGTGTAATCGTTCTCCCTGTCTCGAAAGCATCACCCACGTCGGAGGCGAAGGTGATGACGCTGGCATCGGAGTCGGAATTGGCAAAGGCCACCGCCTCGCGCAGGGATGTTTCACCGTCAAACGGATCGGCCACATCTGCCGTTGTGGTCACGACAAGGCTGGGTGCTTCGACCACCGAAACGGTGGAGACAAGGCTCAATGTCGCCGTGTTGTCATTCGGCGCGGTGTTGGAGCCGCTGTCGACAAGTTCGGTGATCGTGACAACCCGGTTGCCCGGCGTCGGTGTGGCCGAGGTGTTATTGTAGGTCATCTCGTCCACCAGCGTCTGAAGCTGGGCTATGTCCAGCGTGCCGCCGGCGGCAAAGACGGTGGCCGTTGTCAAGTTGACGGACACGAAAACAGCCAGATTGTTCGTTTGTGAGACGATGAAGCTGCCATCGGTCAGAGCCACTGTGCTGCCGTCGATGCGAAGAGTTTCGTCTGCGCCATCGGCCAGACCGGACACTGTGAGCGTGAGGGAGGCAAAGGTTTGCCCAGTCTCGATGGTGTCCGCCATGGCTGCGCTGAACAGGGCCGAGCCGGTACCCGGCTGATGGTCAGGGTCTGCGCCTGTGGCTGTCAGGGTCGGTTCGTCGTCAATGGAGGATACGGTGAGGGACGCCGTGGCGGTATTGCTCGACAACGAAAAAGTTCCGCCGGTGTTTCTGGAATCAATGGTAGAGCTGGATTCCGTTTGATCCCAACCGCGCCAAGTGAAGGTTGCCGTCTCTCCGTCAACCCCATTTGGAATGTACTGAATTGATGTCGTCGGTCCAAACAGATACGCTGAAAAGATATCGAAAACAATTCCAGGACCAAAAGAAGTCCATCCTGACGCACCCGCATCAGGAGAGGATTGCCAAGTGCCGCTGCCAGTCACTCCAATGACAGCAATGCCTTGTGCGTTACCGGTATCCACATCATCAAAACTGCGGTCGGTCAGCAAGGTAGAGACAAGCGTCGCCGAGGAGGCTGTATCCTCGTTGGTCGTTGTAAGGGTTGTGGTGCCAGCCGTGATGGTCGGCGCGTCGTTGACGCCGGCGACAAAGACCTGGAGGAGCGCTGTGTCGGTAAGGCCGTTCTCGTCCGCCACCGTGTAGGTGAAGTTGATGTTGCGCTGCACGAGCTGGCCCGGCTGATTGCCGAGATCCTCGAAGGCGCCGTTGGTGAAGAAGGTCGCCGTCCCGTCCGCCAGCACTGTGATCGAGGCGCCGGAGCCGAGCGTGAGCGTGCCGCCGGTCAGCGGGTCGACCGTGACGCTCTGGCCGTCGACTCTGATCTGCGTGATTGCGAGCGGGCCGCCCTCCGGGTCCACATCCGGGCCGATATTGCCGTTGAGAAGGTTGATCGAGCCTTGCGCGTCGTCCTCCGTCACTTTGATGCTGTCGATGACGGCAATGGGCGCGTCATTGACGCCGTTTACCGTAATCGTGACTGTCGCCTCGTCGAAGCCGCCATTGCCGTCGGACACGACATAGGTGAAGGCCTCGAAGCCGATCTCCCCGGTATCGAGACGGTCGAAATCCGTGAGCGACGACGCGCCGCCGAAACCGAAGCCGAACGGATCGTAGGTGAAGCTCCCGTCCGCGTTGACACGCAGATGCGCGCCGGAGGCGAGGATGAAGAGGCCGGTGCCGGTAGCCTCGTTCACCGCCCGCTCGACGCCGGTGGAGGAGGTGATGGAGACGACGGTGAGCGGGTTTCCGTCCGCATCCGTATCCGCCGTATCGCTGTTGGGGGCGAGGAGGTTGCCGGCCACCCGCGCGTCTTCCGTCGTCGTGAAGACGTCGTCCGCCGCCTCGGGAGCGGTATTCGCGGGCGGCAGAGGTGGCGGTGGCGCTGTCGGGACGAAAAAGGTGGAGTATGCGGCGGAGCTGATTGGGGTTTGGCCAGTAACCGTAAATGCAGTCGAGTTGTTCAGTGCATCGTAGGCTATTTCATTTGTCGGGATGACGAAGCCACCACCGCTGCCAGCGCCCCAGACCGCCGTGCCCCCATCGCTGAAGGTCAGGGTACGCAGCCCGTTAATGCCGGTTGCGGATGGGACACCGGTGTACCCCAACTCGGCACTCAACCCAGCCGGGTTATCGTCAATATCACCATCACCGCTTGTGGCAATGCCGTCCCTGCGTCCACCATCAATGTTCGCATTGCTTGTGAACGAACCTGTATCGCCGGAATCGGTACCCCAAACATAAAATGGCACTGGCATCTATAATTTCCTTCAAGAAAGCCGCGGACACAAATAAGTCTGTGGCGGCCAATTTATTCAAAGCTGCTAGTTTGCGGCGCTACGCCCATAAGGCCAAAGGCCCGCTGAAATCATCGAAACAGTGCCTGCACTCGCTGCCATTGCGCCCAATGTCATGCCGGGAGCATTGTTCAAAACAGGTAACTTAGGGCGGTGATTTGTACGTCCGGCATGACCCACTCCTCAGGCAGCAAAAGGGAGGTCATCGGACAAAAAAATGCGTATCGAGACCCTCAGATACGCATTCGCAGCACATAAGCTGCGGGATTTGCACTGTTCTCTGAAGTTTGGACCAAAGATCTTTCTGAGTCTAACTATTTATGAGGAATGATCGCAGAAGGGAAATAACGCACTCCGTACAGGCGGCACCGAAACGTCCTCTGTCACCGAAATCGCCCCCCTTGACGCGTGCGAACGATCCGCAACCAAGGACCCTTGCCCGGCGCGGCCAAACGATGCGAGGGGCGGTCGCGGCGCAGCTCTTTCGGCGCTGTCGGTCTACCCGGCTGAGACGGCTCTTGGGTTTGTCAACGTCGGTTCTTGCAGCGAGCGCCAGTGCCATTCCAAGTCTCAGCACCTCAGGAGATCAGCCCCCTCGCTGCAGGGCGGCGCGGCCGGTCTGTAGCGAATGCGGGAACCCTAGGTTTATCGCGTCTTCAGTTTCGGGGCAGATGACGCCCTAGGCACGGTCTCCGTTGAAGCCCTCGAACAGGATGAGGAACCCGGTCAGGTCCTTGTTGGTGATCGAATTGCGTTGAAAATGTCGGGACTGCACACCTGCATTGCTCCATTGTGTTTCGGTCACTGGTTCGTTTCCCATGATCATCATCTGGGGCGCACCGGTAGCATGCATGGAATGCCAGGCGGCGGGTGCAATGCTGCCGGACAAATGGCCGAGAATGGGGGAGATCGGACCTGTAGAGTGGGCGGAAGACTTCGAGAAATCTGCGCATGAGTATGGCTTGCATGGGCGGTCCCTCAGCAAAGAGTGCAGACGGCATGACGTCTCCAGTGACCGTCTAACATGGACCAGGTTTATTTCAGAAAGCCACTATGCCGCACAGCATTGCAGAAGTGTCAATCGGCTTGCGAAACTAACCCCCTATCGGCGTCCAAAATTGACCCCCGTTTGCACCGTCCAGATCAGGGTCTGAGCCGACGGAACTGATCACAGAGTGGAGGCGGTTCAGGCGCGGTTTTTGAAGCGCCAGGACTCGTTGCCGGTTTCGATGATCTCACAGTGATGGGTCAGGCGGTCGAGGAGGGCCGTGGTCATCTTTGCGTCACCGAACACGGTTGGCCATTCGCCGAAGGCGAGGTTGGTGGTGACGATGATCGAGGTGCGTTCGTAGAGACGGCTGATCAGGTGGAACAGCAATTGGCCGCCGGATAGCGCGAAGGGCAGATAGCCGAGTTCGTCGAGGATGACGAAGTCAAGGCGGGTCATGTAATCCGCCAGCCGTCCTTGCTTGCCGCCATGGGTCAAGATCTCCAGCCGGTTCACCAGATCGACGACGTTTTAGAACCGACCTCGGGTGCCATTTCGGATGAGCGCACGGGCAATTGCAATGGCAAGGTGGGTCTTGCCGGTGCCGGTGCCGTCAATCAGGACCACGTTGCGCTGGTCAGCAACAAAGCTGCCAACGGCCAGTTCCCGAACCAGCCCCTCGTTGATTGGCGTGCCGGTAAAGTCGAACTCTTCGATGTCCTTGGCCAGTGGCAGCTTGGCGACAATCATCCGGTTACGGATAGACCGCGCCTGCTTCTCGGCAATCTCGGACTGTAAGAGGTCCCCAACGATCTGGGGCGGTTCATGCTGGCGTTTGATGCCTGCGGCCATGACCTCGTCATAGGCGCTTCGTATCCCGTAGAGCTTGAGGTTGCCCATCAGGTCTAAGATTTGGGTGCGTTCCATGTTGGCTTGTCCTCCTGAGGCTCTCGTAGCGTGCGCAGTCGGCCACGGGTTCGTGGGTCAGGCGCAGCGCGGTAGAGGTCAGTAGAAGTGGTGGCGGGGTCGGGTCACGTCGTCGCGCAAGGATGTGGATGACGACCGGCGCGGAATGGACGCCCTGATCCACGGCTTCGCGGCAGGCGGCTTCAACGGCTTGCAGCCCGTCATCTGGCACGCGGCTGAGGATTTGGACCATCTGCCGATCACCATCATCGCTGCCCTTCAGCTTGCGCCGGATCGTGGCCATTGCAGGCGGAAGCACCCAATCTTTGAACGGGGCGCCATTGCGTAGAGCCACCGGTTTGCGCGCCAGAACAGGCACATAGTGCCATGGATCGTAGACCGTCTGGCCCCATCCGAAGGCGCGAGCGTGCTCTCCGACCACCACGCCATTCTGCCGGGTGACGATGCGCTCAGCTTAGGCATGCAAATCGACTGGACGTCCGACTGCCGTAGCCAAGACGGAATACTTGTTGTTGTCGATGCGCACCGTGCAGGTTTTGGATACCGAAGCAGGCACGCTGTGGAAGCCATCGAAGGGGCCCACGTAGGGCACGAGTTGCGGCCGCTCGACCTCGAACATCTCCCAAATCATCTTGCCGGCATCTTCGGGATGGCGGTGCGCCTCGGCGTAGGTCACGCATTTGTCCAATAGCCAGGCGTTCAGTTCGTCCAGACTTTTGACCCTCAGTCGCGGCGTGAAGAAGCGTTCCCGCACCAGCCCGACCTGGTTCTCAACTTGACTCTTCTCCCAGCCCGATGCGGGTGTGCAGGCGACAGGTTGAACAAGATAATGGCTGCACATCTGCAAGAAACTGCGATCGTAATGCCGCTCTTTGCCGGTGAAGACAGCCTCCACCGCCGTCTTCATGTTATCGTAAATACCCCGCGTGCAGGTGCCCTTGAAGAAGGCGAAGGTCCGGTCATGCGCATCGAACACCATCTCCTGGCTCTGGCGCATATAGGCCCGGGCAAACATCATCCGGCTGTGGCAAAGCCGGACATGCGCCACCTTCACCGTCACCGTAACACCCAAGATCACGACGATCTCGTGGCTCCAGTCGAACTGCTAAGCCTCGCCGGGCGCATAGTAGAGCGGCACATAGGCTTCCGCCGTCACCGCTCCCCGGTTCTGCGACCAGCTCTTCGCAAACCGGCGAACGGCATCATACCCACCCTCATATCCGAACCCGCGCAACTCCTCGAAGATCCGGATCAGGGTCAGCCGTTCACGCAACGGCTTGTTTGCATTGGCCGACAGAAATCGCTCGAGCTGCCCCTGCCAGAGCCCGAACCGCAGCATCGGTTGCCGCTCGCGCTCGTAGCTGAAGTCGGTCTCGTCCGTTCGCAGAATTTTGCCCACAGTATTCCGCGACACGTGCAGTTCACGCACGATCTTCTTCACAGACCATTTCTGGACGTAGTAGGCCCGCCGGACCCGTGCAATCGTATCCACCCGCATCATACCTCCCTCCGCTCGCGGCCTCGCAACGAACGGTTTGACAGAATATCAGGGGGGTCAAAATTGCACGCCGAAACACAAATTGCTTAGATAGCGACATCTTAGCGTCGCCTCCTTGCGATGAACAGTTCTCAGAGAGGTCGAGACCTCTGCCCGACCAACCTTTTTGACGAGGTGGCGCAGCAAAGCCATGCGAAAATAATATGTCGTGCCGCGAAGCACGAGATACGGAGTAATGCCCATCCTTGGCGCTCCCACTGTAGCAGTGTTCTGTTGCAGGAGCCGGATTTGCCAGTTTCGCTCTTGGAAAACTGTAGATTGACCAGTGGGTTACAGGTCAAGTGGCGAAGACGAAGTCCGAAAGTTGTTTTATATCAGAACTTTAAGTGGCTGTTTTTGTTGGATACAAGACTGCTGGGTGTGGCAGATTGTGCAGCAAAGTGTGCAGCAGATCGAGGCCTATACCACCTGCATCGTTCCTTCGTCGAACACATGGTGGCAGATAAGGGACCCAACCCAAGATCGACCGAGCTCATCTATGGCCCACCCATGGACGTACATCGACTGAAAGCTGTTGCGCATTGACATGCAAGAGTGGTTTGATGTGGCAAATTCTAGTTCCGAAAGGCAGAGAGTTGGTCGTTAGATTTGAAGAAATTGATGAAGCTGAAAAACGTCGTCTGTGCGACTTCATGCTTGCGCAACGCGTATACTTGTTCGTCGGTTCCGGAGTTAGCCTTGATTCCATAGGCCCTGATGGAGAAATGTTCTCCGCAGGTAAATTACGCGAAGAGCTTGTCGCGTTAAACAGCCTTCCTTCAAATGCCACGCTTCAAAAAGCATACTCCGCTTTGAGTGATGAGCAAGTTGAGAAACATATAACGCACCACTACACATGTACGGAGAATGGTCCAACAATAACGCGCTTGGCAAATCAACCATGGCGGCGAGTATACTCACTGAACGTTGACAACTGTTTCGAGAGTGCGTTTGGCTCTGTCATCGAAGCAAACGAGTTTTCTCCTACATCGATTGAAACACTTAACTTCGACGATAGCTTTGTTGAGTTGCTTGCAGACAAACGCGCCTCAATAATTCACCTTCATGGATGGGTCGAGCAGACACAAAGTGGTTATGTTTTTAGTCAAAACGAGTATGCCAAGGCGATGACTCGTCCAAATTCTTGGATGCTGACGCTTAGCCAATTAATCCGAACGGAAACATTCATCGTTGCCGGTACTTCTTTTGATGAGATTGACGTTGAGTATTACCTCGAACAGAGAAGTCAAAAGACTGTTCGCGGTGACGTCCCGCCATCTGTCTTGATTGAGCCTTATCCAAACAAGCTTACTGAAATGCTATGTGAAAATCACCAGTTCTGCCTTTTTGAGGGAACAGTTCTGGACTTCTTCTCTAGACTAGAGGCCATAGATGACCGCCTTCGTATGCCGTGGCGCAATAACGAAAGCGATGGGTTGTCGGGGCTTGACTTACCGGAATCCGAACGACTGAGATTCTCTTCTAATTTCCATCGACCGCCTGACGATCCTCAAAAAATCCCGAACCCTGGGCGGTTCCTTCTCGGCGCAGAGTTGGATTGGTCGATGCTCGCCGCCAACTCGGATATTGCTCGAGAGGCATTTTCTGACGTTAGACGGGATGTAGTGACTGCGGCCGACAGCCCACAGTTCAAGCTCATATTGCTTGTCGATGAACCTGGAAGTGGAAAGACGGCATTCCTGAAACGCCTCGCTTTTGACCTTTCTAGAGGTTCAGATGAGGTCTTTTGGTAGGATGGCTTGGGTCTCGAACTTGAACCGAGAGAGGCCTCGGAAATATTTAATAAAATTACTGGTCGCGTTTTTGTTTTCGTTGATAATTTCGCGGATTGCCTAAATTCAATTTCACTAATCCTTGGGAGAATAGAGAAGCCAGATATTCTCTTCGTGTGCTCTGAGCGAAACTACCGATTAAGATACATCCAGAATGCTTTCACCGGATTTGATTATCCAACGATTGAAGATAGACTTAAGCTTACTAGAGATGAAGCTAAGGCACTGAAGGCCGCCAACGAAGAGTATGGTCTATCTACAATTGGTGAAATATCGGAGAACCTTTACCTTGGGCAAGTTGTTGGTCGCACAATGGCGGAAGCAAATTGCAGAATTCAGAACAACTTCAAGACGCTTGATCGCATTGTGCAAGACCTAAGCAATGAGTGTGATGAGGATGAGAAGTTTGCCTACTTGCTCGTGGCTCTTGCGAGGTTCTGCTATTCAAATGGCGTCAGACGCAGTGTACTCTCGACAGTATCCGTTCCAGATGCATTGGAGCACTTGCTTTCAGATCAATCTTCTTTGCCTGTTTCTTACTCGGATATTGGTAGTTCCTTTGTTGTTCCCAAGCAGGCTATAGTTGGGGATCGTTTTCTAGGTCTAGCAAGACGCGATAGAAATCGGAAACTATTTGAAGCTTTCTTGGAGTTGGCAAAGAGCGTGGCACCGAGAGTAAATATTACGACAATCAAGCACAAGACCCCAGAGGCACAGCTTCTCGGAAGGTTGATGGACTATGATAATAACGTAAAGGACTACATTGATGACTACGCGGAGGAGTATTATGCCGGTTTGAAATCTCTGTGTGATTGGAACTCTCGATATTGGGAACAGCTGGCTCTCCTGAAGTTAGATCGCTTTTATAGTTCACCGGACGATAACCTCCTACTCGAGGAGAGCATACAACATGCTCGCTCAGCTATTTCGGCTGAAGTGCATCCTTTCTCTTTGGCTACACTGGCCAAGGTTTTGTTCCAAGCAATGGAGAAATCCTCAAGAAACCGTGACCAATATTTTACCGAGGCGTGGCAGAATGTTGTTGAGGCCAATACTCGCGAATCTCAATGGACAAACCGCGGGGCAACACTGTTCATAATTGCGTTTGGAGGTGTGCTTAAGTTCCTTGAAATAGGCGGGCAGCTCTCGGGCGAGCAGAGCGAGTGTCTTCGGGACATGATTGCGGAGACTCGGACCCTCAAAGTGTCTGACAAAAGACTGATTGGATTGCGCGCTGAGTTAGAAGGTGCTCTTGGATGAACAAAGGTCAGCAGACTAAATCTCAGCTTTCGAGCGATATTCGCGATACAGAGATCGCCGGAAATCAATGGGCAACAGCTTTCTTAGCTAGCAAAATCGAACCGCTCAAGGTGAACCGGGATAGCCATTATGCTGCGTGCGAGTCGCTCCAAAGAACCCATACTTGGCTGGGTGTCGTCGTTGTCGCGCTTTCCACGATCTCGCTGGGGTTTGCTTTTGGCGGTGGAGAGATGCTCGGCGAGTTTGAGAGCTACTTTCTCGGCGGAACTTCCGTTGCAGTTGGCATATTGGCAGGGATACAAACATTCTCCAATTTCTCGGGACGAGCGTCCGAACATCAAGGCGCGGCAGTGGCGTACGGTACGTTGCTTCGAGAGCTGGAATTCAGGGTATCTGGAGCGATTAGCGAAGGCGATAACCTGAACGAGTTGCCAAATTTGATGGACCGGTGGTCGGAGATATCGGAAATGGCGCCGTTGACGAAGTCGTCAATTCGAAAGAAGTATGGCGATCCATGACGGCTGCTTCTTATCTCTAGCTCTCTTTGCATTTCGACTAGCAAACGAATAAAGGGAGTTATCTAATTTCATGCGTCACGGCCACCGCCAAGATCAATCAATTTAATCCTGCAAGCCGGCATGGCTAAAGAAGTTTAAGTCTTAGCACCATAGTGGCAAGCATTCTCACACTTCGAGTACCGGTGATCCGAACTATGGTCACAGCCCCAACCCCCGCTTCCGCCCGAAGGCCCAATCCACGCCTCCGCCCGGCAGCCCGACGCCGCCGATCTGCTGCCCTATCCTTCGCTCCAAGGCGGCGTTCCAAGGGACGAGGCTGAAGCCCATGCCATTGTCGATCATGGCGAAGCGGCCGCTGGGGAGCTGGGTGTTGCCGACCAGTTCCCCGCCGAAGCGGCTCCCGGGTTTGATGGGGTCCAGTCGCGGCCGCGTTCGGCGGCCATGGTGCGGCCAACGCGATCGATTTCGCGGGCCTCCAGCCGATGGACCAGGTCGCGCGGGGCGCGGATGCGGCCCTGGCCGAGGTCTTGCGCGTCGCCGCGTTGGACGAGGATCGACTTGCGGCGTTCCATGGCGCGTTTCATCTCTAGGCCGAAGCCTGCCTCTCGCAGATCGGAGCCGCCCTTTCGCATCAACTCCTTGTCGAGCCAGGTTCCACCGTCGTGGGTGACCTGCCTGTCCAGTCCGATGGGGGAAAGCAGCTCCAGACGGGCGCCAGAGCCGTGTGCTTTTCGATCATAGGCCAGCCCGCGCTCGGGCAGGTCCTGCGGCACCTTCCAGTGATCCTCGCTCCAGCACTCCAATATCCCGGCGCGACGCAGGGCCTCGAGGCGGCGCACATGGGCAGCGACGAAGCGCTCAGGGTCGGGCGTGATCTTCTCGGCCCGGGCGATCTCGATGTGCCTGGACGGGTGATAGGTACCGCCACTGTCAGTTGCGGCGAGGATGTTCCGGTCGGCGGCGAGCGGTTCGGTCGGTGGCGGCACGGCAGTCACGATCACGCCACGGCCGATGCCGTCGCAGCGGTCGGCGCGCAGCTCGATCTGGTGCACCCGCCCGTCCGTGCCGTCGATGACCAGCTGCACCCGGTCGCCATTGCCGTCGCCCGCGAGGTCGCGCGCCAGCACCCGGCCGGTGATCCGATCGCGCAGCTTGTCCCGATGAACCGCCAGTTGGGATATGCCGCGCGCCTCGTTGAGGTCGTTGCCCTTCAGCGCCCGGTGCATCGACTTGATGATGTCCTCGCGCTCGCCCAATGCGCGCAAAGCACCTTCGGCACGGTCGGAGATGTGCCATTCGCCGGGCCGCACTTCCGTCACCAGGCCCATCTTCTCGAGCCTTCTTGCACGGGCGATCAGCAGCGCGCGGTTGCGCTTCATGGCTTGCAGCGTGTCGTGATCCGAGCGCAGGTCGGCAAACTCGTTAGCGGCCTCCTGTTCGGCAATCAGCATCCGGTCGAGCCGCGTGAAGCGATCGGCTTCGACTTCCCGAAGCAGTTGATCGGTCACCTCCAGCTCGGTTTGGCGGCCCAGTTCCAGCGTCACGATCTCGCTTGCCCGTTCACGGACGCCGTGCGCGACATAGTCGCCCGCGATGTTCAGGATCTTCCCCTGGTCGGTCACGCCACGGACGAGGATATGGCTGTGCGGATGGCCTGTGTTGTAGTGATCGACTGCGATCCAATCGAGGCTGGTCTGCAGATCGGCCTCCATCTGCGCCATCAGATCGCGCGTGGTTTGGCGCAGGTCAGAGAGATCGACGCTGTCCTCGGCGGAGACGATGAAGCGGAAGTGGTGCCAGTCATCGCGGCTGCGGTCGAGGAAGTCCCGACCGTCGGCGGCATCTTCACTCGCGGAATAGACCTGGCCCCGTTCGCCGTCGCACGTGACGCCATCGCGCTCAAGGTAGCGCAGATGCGCGTCCACAGCCCTGGCGCTGACGAAGGATCGCCCGCGCGCCGCGCCCCGCTGCGGGTTCAGCTTCACGATCCGTGCCTTCACCGTCACCCGCCGAGCGCGCGTCCGGCTGCCGTTGGGACCGCGCGACCACGGGTTCCGGCCTTTCAGTTCGGCGGCCACCTTCGCACCCCGGCCGCGCGCGGTGTACCGTCCGCTTGCCTTTCCCTTCCCGGCCAACTTGTTCGGATCGCCACCCGCGCGGCGCACGGCCTGGTGCACTTGGGCAAGGAAGCCCTGCGGCTTGCGGCGCACGCGCGGGGACCTCGGTTGGTGGACCCGGAGCTTGCCGGGGCGGATGCGGAACTCGGTCTCGTCGCGGGTCATGGGCTGACGATTGGAGGTGCGTGGGGGCGGATCAAGGGCCGTCCGAGGGCCGTCGCGGCGTGGCGCGCAAAGACAGGCCCTGGCGTAGGGTGCGTCCCGGTTGCGGCGCCGCGTTGCAGGAAAGAGCTTTGAATTCATTGAAGGAAGGGTCGAAGCCTGCCGCACGACATCCGCGTACCGGTCACGCCAAGACCCAAAAACCAATGTGCAGACAACAACTTAGAGCCAACGGCCCGGCCAGCGAGGAACTCGCTTTATCTTGCCATCCCCTTCCGTTGCTCCCGTCGGCCCGCCCAAACAGCCCAATGCGTCATGCTCATCATGCCACCACCGTGCCCGCGCAGCCAACTGGACCGGTATGATTCGAAGCTCTGCAATATCGCTCTGAGGCGCGGGTGTCGCCACTCGAATTCATACTGAAGCGCCGATGTGTTGGACAATCCAACTTTCCGATTTGTACGCTGTGGCAAGCCGTTTTGCGCGGACGGGATGTGTGATCTGCCAAAGCCGAACGCACGGCCCCATGCTGATTGGCATGACGCTATCAGCACGCCCTCCGAAAAATTGTTACGGCCGGACGCAACCGGTCGATGCCGCGCGGATCGAGGCTGCACTCATGAAGGCGGCGACGCTGGTCGCGGAAGACCCAGCCTTCGCGCCAGTCTTCGAGCGGTTGGAGGCGGAGCTGGCAGCGGCCGTCAAGAAAGAGAAGCGGCTGTCAGAAGCGCAGCACCGGGCACAGGCCTTGCTGGGTCAGAAGGCGATGCGGGCGACGAGCTCGGCGACATGTTCCAGTGACGCGCCCTTGCCATATCGTTCCCGGTCCAATCGGTGACCGAAAAGGTCGCGGCGAATGCGATCATCGATCCCGGCGGCCAGCATGCGGTCTTCAAAGGAATGTCGCAACGAGTAGAAGGAGTGGCGCGGCGTCTCCAACATCCCTTTGCCTCTGAGGAACTTGTTCACAATCGCGCTGAACGTGGCGCTGTCCCGATAGCGCGGAAACCCCTCGGGGAATTCCTTGAAGGCTTCCAACGAGACGCCTGTCAGCGGAATCACCCGGCGGGCGTATTGGCTCTTCAACTGACGGCCTATCGGTTCGATTGAGATGTGCGGCACGTTATGATTGAGCCGGATTGTGTCTGCAGTAAGCGCTGTCCCCTCGGACGGGCGATATCCGGTGTTCACCATGCCCAACAGCAGGCAGCGCGCTTCGTCGTTCAACCCTTCCAGCGCGCCCGGCGCGAGCAGCCGCGTCTTGATCCAGTCTTCGCTGAAGGGCGGACGGGTCCGCGCTTCGCCTTCCTTGAAGGACAATTCACCCAAAGGCAGCGAAAGCCCCAACCGCTTCATCGTGTTCACCGTCTTGAGCAAGTCGCCGAGATGGATCAGGTCCTTGTTCGCGGAGTTTGCCGTCACTTCACCCGCCTCGATCCGGTCGAGCCATTGCTGGCGAAAATCCAGCATGTCGTCGCGGGTGATGTTCGCGATCTCCTTGTCACCGACGACCGCGACGAAATTACGGATTGCCTTTTTGCGGGGCGCTTCCCAGCGGCGCAGCTGGTCCTCACTCTTGCCGAAGGTCTTCTCTCTCGCGAGCGTCCAATAGTGTTGCAGCGCCTTGGTGACCGTGATGCGGGTTTCGGGGACCGTACCGAGAAGGGCGGCGGCCTCGACGGGGTCGGGCTGGTTTGCAGGCGCAGGTATCGCCTCGCCGCGTTCGACCACATCCTCGACCGGCAGCTTGCCGACAGAACCTGCGTCTAGGTACCGAAAGCCGCGCGCTCGGGCCAGGTCGCGCGCGGCTTCGTAGCGCGCCTCGGCATCGGCACTGTTCCCGGCCAGCCGCGCCTCCCAGGCCTCGATCATCTGGCTCCAGGCACGATCCGCTTTGCTGCGGGCGATCATTTCCGGGTCGGTGTGCAGGCTGATCCAGACGGTTTCGCGCGGCTCGATCCCCCGATACCGGTGCGGGACGCGGCGGCGAAGGTGGTAGAGACGGCCTCGTTTGGCAATGCTCATGGCGGAGAAGTCCCCCATTTGTGCAGCAAATTGTGTAGCAAAATGTGCAGCAAATCAAGCGGGCCAAACACCGCCGTCGGCACGAAAATGCCGAATTCCATTCTACTATCAGTATGTTGTGAGAAATCGATTCTGAGGAAAATGGCGGAGACGAAGGGATTCGAACCCTCGAGACGGTTTCCCGCCTACTCCCTTAGCAGGGGAGCGCCTTCGACCACTCGGCCACGTCTCCGCCGACCCGTTTAAGCAAGCGTGCAGGCGGGGACAAGGCCAAATCACACGTGGGGCATGACAAATTCTGCGCAAAATGCAGGCCTGCCCTGACACATTCGACATGTGAGGCGCGTCTTTTCTTTGCATGGCACCAGAACCGGGTTACGTTCGGGTCAAGTCTAATCCTGCCATTATTGGAGAGTTCGGTGTGACACCCCTCACCCAGGCCGCCGCCATTGCCTGCATTACCCTCGGTACCGGGGCCGCAGCGGTGTCCGTCATGAACGAAGATATCCCGGACATGACCGTGCCGGAGCTGGCTTGGACACCGGGGCACGAGCTGGATGGCGCGTCCTTTTATATTCAGTTGGTGCTCGACAACGGCGCCGAGGGGGAGACCGATACGCTCGCCTTCAAGGACGGCGCGTTCATGTCGATGGATTGCGAAACATACTGCAACTTCGGCTTTTCCGATTACCAGACATGGGTCGACGGAGATGTGATCCATTTCACCACCATTGCCACCTGCCCAACAGCACCGCACCGGGTGGTGTGGCATGGGCAGATCACGGATGGTGAGATCACAGTCCAGATGAGCTGGACGACCCGCCGCTGGTACTGGACGCATCAGATCACCGGCACGGCTCAAGGATCGCGCCTGCCAGCCACCGAAGGCTCTGTCTCCGGGTGACGCCTCCTGAACCGACGCCGGTTGGGCTGACCACCAGTGGGACCATCCTGCGTTTGGCAGGACTGTTGATCATTGTCATTCTCGCCACATGGGGCTCGCATCTTCTGAAAGATGCGCTGAACCTCACCATCATGCCCAATAATGAAGAACAGATGCACCGTCTGCTGATGCTGGGCTCTCTTGCCTATATCGGCCTGCTCGCGATGCCCTTTGTGCCGGGAGCCGAAATCGGGCTCGCGATGCTGACCATCTTCGGGGCGGCGATTGCGCCGCTGGTCTATGCGGCGACGGTGCTGGCGATGATTCTGGCCTACCTTCTGGGGCGCGTTTTGCCGGGCACGACACTGGTGTGGATCCTGTCGCTTTTTCGAATGCGCAAGGCGGCTGACCTGATCGGGCGCGCCGCCGCCCTGCCCCCGACAGACCGCTTGACCCTCTTGCTGGACGGATCACCGCCCAGGACCGTCAGCCTTGCCCTGCGGCATCGCTATATTGCGCTCGCCTTGCTGGTGAACACCCCCGGCAATGCCGTGATCGGAGGTGGCGGCGGCATCATGATGATGGCCGGGATGAGCGGCATCTTCGCCCCGGTTCAGACCTTCATCGCCATCGCCATCGCGGTCTCCCCGGTGCCGATTGCCATAATGGTGTTGGGGTTCTAGCGCAGCGCGGATTTGGCTTACGTGTTGAAGAGGAAGTGCAGAACGTCGCCATCCTTGACGATGTAGCTCTTGCCTTCTGCCCGCATCTTGCCCGCTTCTTTGGCGGGGTTTTCACCACCCAGCGTGACGTAATCGTCATAGGCAATGGTTTCGGCGCGGATGAAGCCTTTTTCGAAGTCGCCGTGGATCACACCGGCGGCCTGCGGGGCGGCGGTGCCCTTGGTGATGGTCCAGGCGCGGGCCTCTTTCGGGCCGACGGTGAAATAGGTCTCAAGCTGCAAAAGCTGGTAGCCCGCGCGGATCACCCGGTCGAGGCCGGGTTCTTCGAGGCCCATCGCTGACAGGAATTCCTGCGCCTCTTCGGCGTCCAACTGGCTGATCTCTTCCTCGATCTGGGCCGAGATCACCACGTGGCTATTGCCTTGTGCAGCGGCCATCTCGCCCACGGCCTTGGACATCGCGTTGCCGTTTGCGGCATCCGCTTCGGACACGTTGCAGACGTAGAGCACGGGCTTTGTCGTCAGCAGTTGCAGCATGTCCCACGCCTTGCGGTCCTCATCGTCGACCGACACGGTGCGGGCGGGTTTGCCCTCTTCCAGCGCGGCCAGGGCGGCGCGCATCAGGCGTTCCTGCTGCACCGCGTCCTTGTCACCGCCGCGCACCTTGCGGACGATGTTCTGAAGCCGCTTTTCGAGGCTCTCGATGTCGGCGAGCATCAGCTCGGTCTCAATTGTCTCGGCATCAGCGACAGGGTCGACCCGGCCGTCCACATGCACCACATCGCCATCTTCGAAACAGCGCAGCACATGGGCGATGGCGTCCACCTCGCGGATGTTGGCAAGGAACTGGTTGCCCAGACCTTCGCCCTTGGAGGCCCCCTTCACGAGGCCCGCGATGTCGACGAAGGTGATCCGCGTCGGGATGATCTGCTTGGACTTGGCGATCCCCGCCAGCGTGTCGAGCCGCGCATCGGGCACGGCGACGTCACCGACATTGGGCTCGATCGTACAGAACGGAAAGTTCGCCGCCTGCGCCGCTGCGGTCTTGGTGAGCGCGTTGAAAAGGGTCGACTTGCCCACGTTCGGCAAACCCACGATTCCCACCTTGAAGCCCATCTCGGTCTCTCCTGATCCTGCGAAGTTGCGCCGCTTCTATGCGTTGACCGTCGGCGCTGCAAGGCGGCTGAGATTGGGGATCATCTGGAACCAGAAGCGGTTGTTCAAAAGCACCGCAGCAACGGCCAACCCCAGCACCAGACCAAGCCAGATGCCCGTCGCCCCCCAGTCCACGACAAAGCCCAGAACCACGGCGGCGGGCAGGCCAACCCCGAAATAGGACACGGCAGCAAGGAGCATCGGCAAGCCGGCATCCTGCACCCCGCGCAAGAGGCCCAGCGCCACCACCTGTGCGCCGTCCACAAGTTGGAAGATCGCGGCAAGGATCAGCAGGGTGGTGCCCATGGCGATGATCTCGTCACGTGCCGGATCGTCGGGGTCGAGGAAGGCTGCGATCAGCGGTTCGGGAAGGGCCACAAACAGAACGATGGTCAAAGCCGCGATGAAGGCCGACAGCGCCAGCGCGACGATACCGCCCCGCGCCATGTGCGGCCAGTCCTTGCGCCCGAAGGCATTGCCCGCGCGCACCGTTGCGGCGTTGGACAGGCCCAGATGCAGCATGAAGGTCATGGACGCCAGTTGCAGCGCGATGCCATGTGCGGCCAGCGGGATGGTTCCCAACCAGCCCATCATGATGGCCGATGCTGCAAACAGGCCCGTCTCGGACAGAGACGTTAGGCCGATGGGCACACCCAGCATGAAAACCTGGGCGAACATTTCATTGTCGGGCTTCCAGAGTCGCTGGAACAGGCTGTGTTCGGGCACGAAGACAATGATATAGACAACGATCACGATCATCGAGAACACATGCGTGCTGAGCGAGGCGATGGCAGCCCCCTCAAGCCCCAGTTCGGGAAATCCGAAATTGCCGAAGATCAAAGCGTAGTTCGCCAGTGCGTTATACGGCACCGCGACTGCCGTGACCCAGAACACGACCTTGGTTTTCTCAAGTGCGGCCAGGTAGCTTTTCAGCACCATCGTCACCAGCGCAGGCAGCAGACCGAACGCCAGCACGCGCAGGTAGACTTGCGCCTCTGACGCGATCTCCGGCGTTTGGCCCAAAGCCCGCAAAAGCGCGTCCGACCACCACAGAAGCGGGAACATCACCACGCAGAACAGCGCTGACAGCCACAGCCCCATACGGGTCGCGCGGCGCACTTTCTGATCGTCACCTTCGGCCGCATAGGAGGCGACCATTGGCATCACCGCCCACGCAAAGCCGCAGCCGAACAGGAACAGCGTGAAGAACAGCGTGTTGGCCAGAGTGACCGTGGCCAGCGCCTCGGCCCCGTACCAGCCCACCATGATGGTGTCGGTCAGGCCGATGGCCATCTGTGCCATATGCCCGCCCACCAAAGGCAACCCCAAAACGAGGATGGCCCTGATGTGGGCCGGATATGACATCTGTTCTGTGCGCATGCCGGTCGGTTAGACCCGCGCTCAGCACGGGGCAAGGGTTTTGTCAGGTCAAAGCGCGCGGATCAGGAATTGTGCGGCCAAAATGGCAATGATCAGACCGGCCCCGGTTTCGATCATTCCGGCAATCCGCGCGGTGTTCGGGCCATTGGCGAACCGCGCCAGCGCGCCTTCGCGGAAGGTCACCGCGCCGATGGCAGCGGCAAGTGTCACGCTGGCGGTGCCCAGCCCCATGGCGAAGGTGCCGAGGATGCCCGCGAGTTGGATTCCCATGCTGACCGACAGGATCAGCAGGAAAAGGGCGCCTGTACAGGGGCGGATCGCAATCGCCCCGATCAGCACCAGCGTATCGCGCAGAGAGTGAACGTTTTGCACCTGTTCCGGCGTCGGCGCATGGGCATGACCGCACGTGCTGCACACGCCGTCATCATGGCTGTGATGGTGATGATGGTGGTCGTGGTGGTCGTGGTGGTCGTGGTGGTCCGGCTTTTGAGCACGCCAGTTGGACCAGAGCCGCGATGCGCCCCGGACCGCCAGCCAAGCTCCGATGCCGCAGATCGCAGCATAGCTGAAGGGGGCGAACCAATCCTCAGCCGCGCCCACCATCTCTTCGCGACCAAGTCCCAACAGCCAGACCCCGGCGTAAACCACGACAATTGCTGTGCCTGCCTGCGCGAGGCTCGAAAGGACCGCCAGAACCGACAGCCGCGTCAGCGCAACCCGTTCCGCCACGCCGTAGCCTGCAATCAGGATCTTGCCATGGCCGGGGCCGACCGCGTGAAAGAACCCGTATCCGAAACAGACCGCCATCAATGTCAGGAGCGCGCCCGGTTCGTTGGCCCGTAGTGCCCGAAGTCCCTGCGCCATCCCGCTTTGTGCCGCGCGCTGGCCCTCGGCGGCCCAGCGTTCCAGTATCTGCGCCCCGTTAAAGCCCCAAAGCCAGACGGCAAGCGCAATAACAGCAACAGCGGCTAGTTGGAGGGCGGTGCGCATGACATCGTGACCGTATCAGCGAAATGAATGCCGACGCGCATCTCGTTGAAGATGTCCTCCATCGACCCGCCGTTCAGTTCCTTTTCCACGGCAGCCTGTGCTGCGGCCTGATCGGGGTCTGACACGGTTGCAGTGCAACCGGGGTCGGTCAGAGTGACACCCTGCGATACATCATAAGACACGTAGTAGGTCGGATCGTATTGCAACACTTCGATGGCTTCGATCGGAACGGGTGGGATCTCGCGGAAATGGGTCGCGGTGATGAACCCTTTCTCGACCGCGATACCAATGGGACGCGGGCGCGGCATCTCGATCTTTTCGCCGTTGGAATACACGTAAAGATCGCCCTCGAACCCTTCGGGCCACTCGATCAGGTCGAACCCGAACAGCGTGTCCAGTTCTGCCGCGGTCAGTTCCCCGTCGCCGTCGGTATCAAGGCCCATGTCTTCAAGGATCAGCAGCGTGAAGAAATCGTCATAGGTCCACGTCACCGTGACCCCCGTTACCTCACGCTGATCGTTGATTTCGAACCGCAGGGCGGTTTCGACAAAGATATGCGGATGCGCGCCAAGCGGCGCGGCGACCAGACCAAGTGCAAGGGCGCAGAGTGCTTTTTTCATAGAACCGGGAGGTAAGCCCCCCGGCCTACTAAAGCAAGGTCATCCACTGCGCGGCGGCAGAGAATTGCGCAGGTCTCAGACTTGGACCCGGCGAGTATCCGGGTGCAGCGACGTACCCAGAATGTGGTCCGAGCGGTGGATGACATGTCTTGCGCCGCCAACGATCAACGGATCGGGCGCTGTCGCAACAGCGAGATCCTTGCCGGGGTAATCCAGCGTCGACAGAAAATGCCGCATACAGTCAAGCCGGGCGCGTTTCTTGTCGTCGGATTTGACAATGGTCCACGGCGCGTCGGCGGTGTCGGTGTAAAAGAACATCGCCTCTTTCGCCTCGGTATAGTCGTCCCACTTATCAAGGCTCGCCTTGTCGATGGGCGACAGCTTCCACTGTTTAAGCGGATCGGTCTCGCGGCTGGCAAAGCGGCGTTTCTGTTCCGCCTGCGTGACCGAGAACCAGTATTTGTAAAGCCGAATGCCAGACCGTGTCAGCATGCGTTCAAAATCCGGGGTCTGGCGCATGAACTCGAGATACTCGCTGGGCTCGCAGAACCCCATCACCCGCTCGACCCCGGCGCGGTTGTACCACGACCGGTCATAAAGCACGATTTCCCCCGCCGTTGGCAGATGTTCGATATAGCGCTGGTAGTACCATTGCCCGCGCTCCACGTCGGTGGGTTTGTTCAGGGCGACCACGCGCGCGGTACGCGGGTTGAGATGTTCGGTGAACCGCTTGATCGTGCCGCCCTTGCCCGCCGCATCGCGACCTTCGAAGATCATCACGAATTTCTGGCCCGTATCCTGTGCCCAAAGCTGCACCTTCAGCAGTTCGGCCTGCAGCGCGGCTTTCTCGGCTTCATAGGTGCGGCGTGACAGGCGTGAGCGATAGGGGTATTTGCCCGACTCGAAGGCACGTCGCACATCATCGGCCGTGACCGCCTTTTGCGGTGAGACCGGAACCTCCTGGAGAGCGCCGGTCAGTTGTGCGGGGGTCGGTGTTTCGGCGGCGATGGCGGTGGGTGACGGCATGCAAATCTCCTGGTCCTGAATGTGGTCTTGAGACGCATCGTAACAGGATTGTAAAAAGATCTCTTTGACACGCATCAAAATCAGACCGCCTTGCCCCATTGATTTTCCCGCGCAACTCCGGCAATCGGGTCCGACCAGTTCAGGAGACCGCCATGACCCGTATCGACGCCAAATTCGCAGAGCTGCGCACAGCCGGCAATAAGGCTTTTGTGTCCTACGTGATGGCAGGCGATCCCGATTTCGACACCTCGCTCGAGCTGGTCAAGGGCTTGCCGGGCGCGGGTGTGGACATCATTGAACTGGGTCTGCCCTTTACCGATCCGATGGCGGATGGCAGCACCATCCAGCTGGCTGGCCAGCGCGCGCTCGAAGGTGGCATGACGCTGGACCGGACGCTGGAACTGGCGCGCACCTTCCGCGAAGGCGACAACACCACACCTATCGTGATGATGGGCTACTACAACCCGATCTATTCGCGCGGCGTCGACCTGTTCCTGACCCAAGCGAAAGAGGCGGGCATCGACGGTCTGATCATCGTCGACCTCCCGCCCGAGGAAGACGACGAGCTGTGTATCCCGGCGCAGGCGGCTGGGTTGAACTTCATCCGTCTGGCCACCCCCACCACCGATGACAAACGCCTGCCCAAGGTGCTCGAGAACACCTCGGGTTTTGTCTATTACGTGTCGATCACCGGCATCACAGGCGCAGCCGAGGCCCAGGCCACCGATGTCGGCCCCGAAGTGGCGCGGATCAAATCGCAGACCGATCTGCCCGTCATTGTGGGTTTCGGGATCAAGACACCCGACGCCTCGCAAGCGATTGCGAGCGTTGCCGATGGTTGTGTTGTCGGCTCGGCCATCGTGGCGGAACTGGCCAGCGGCAAACCGGTGAGCGACGTTCTGGCCTTCGTCAAAACGTTGGCCGACGGCGCACACCGCGCCTGACCCATGCCGGAGTTCTGGGCAGCAGATGCGCTTCATGCGGCGTTTCACGGCAACATGCAGGTGCCGCCGCTGACCGACTCCCTGCCTGACCTGACACTGGATCAGGGCTACCGGATCGCCTCCGAAATCCATGCCCGGCGGCTGGCGAATGGCGCAACAGTTGCGGGTCGCAAGATCGGGTTCACCAATAAGACCATCTGGCCAATCTACAATGTCGACGCGCCTGTCTGGGGGTGGATGTATGCCAGCGGCGTGCAGGACATCCCTGCAGATGGCGCGATCCCCCTGCCCGCCCTGCCGGAACCACGGATCGAACCGGAGATCGTGTTCGGGTTCAAAGCCTCCCCTCACCCCGACATGGACCTGACGGCACTGGCCGCGTGTATCGACTGGGTGGCGCATGGGTTCGAGATCGTGACCTCGCTCTACCCCGGCTGGCGCTTTACCGCACCCGACGCGGTGGCGGCGATGGCCATGCATGGTGCGCTTTGGGTTGGGCCGCGTCTGGAGCCATCACCGGAACGGTTCGAGGCGCTGACCACCTGCGGTGTGACCCTGACCGGCCCGGATGAAACGCTGATCGGTCATGGCGTAGACGTGTTGGGCGGACCGCTCATGGCGCTGCACCATTTGGTTGGCGAAATCGCGCGCATGCCCGACGCTGGCCCGATCCAGCCCGGCGAGGTTGTCACAACCGGAACACTCACGGACGCACGTCCGGTCGCGGCGGGCCAAAGCTGGAGTACCATGTTCGACACGCCGCTGCTGCCAGGATTGTCGATCCGGTTCGCCTGACTTCAGTCCCGCGCCGAATCCATCCTCTTGCGCAGCCGCGCCAATAAGGAAATCGCCGCGGTGACTTCTTCCACGCTCAGCGTGTCGGAAATCTCTGCTACGTCCGGCGACAGGCTGGCGATGGCCTCTTGCCGGAACTTGCGCCCGGCTGCAGTCAGCCAGACCTGTTTGCTGCGCGCGTCATCGGGATTTGCACGCATGTCTACCAACCCGCGCTTTTCAAGCCCAGCCAGCGTATGGGTCATGCTGGTCTTTGGCACCTGAAACGCGCGGGCAAGTTGTAATGGCGTCTGACCGTCCTGCACCCGGATCAAGTGGTTGATCACGGTGAAATGTGGCAACACCATCCCATCAGGCAACCGCGCCTCGAAGGACGCACGGCTCAATTGATTTATGATGCCGATTTCGTTGAACAACTCGAAATAGAGACCAGTCAGGTTCGGTACGGTGTTGGTGTCAGGCATTACTTGGTATTGGCCTCATCCGGGTTTCCAGTGGCCAGCGCGGCGTGCGCGGCGTCGCGGAAGCGTAGCCCAGAAGTCCGAGCATTTGAACCGTGCCGCGGTCAGGCGCATAAGCTTGATGGATCGCAGTATAGGGCGCTGCCATTTCAGGGTATTCCTGCAACGCCTGACTGACGGGCCGCACGCCCAGACCAGCCCCGGTGGCGGCAAGGTTGAGTTGCAACCAGCGCGCCCCTGTGGCGATCTGGTCGGCGCGGGTGTTACCCGAACTGGTCAGCAGTACCAGCCCCGCCGCCGACGCGATGGCGTCAACCGTGCCCTGAATAGCGCCCTGCGCCGCCATCGTCGTTGGATCAAGCGACGCCTCACGGGTCAACAGACCCATTCGGCTCAGGGCTTCGAACATCGGCCCACCCAAGTCGATCCCGTCGGGTTGCGCATCAATCTCTGCCTTGCCGATCCGCAAGAGGTCGATGCTTTCCTTCCACGCATCATGGGTTGCGGCCTCGATCAGCCATGCTTCGGTCGCTAGGTCACGTAGAGCCTGAGCCTCATCCCCCTGCGCCAACAGATCGACTCGGGGTGTGATTATATCGACTGACGCAGCGTCGAGCGGACGGTCCGCGAACACCTCTTTATGCGAACGCCGCTCAAGCACATGTGCGAAGAGCGGATCAGGTTGCACAGCGCCTGCCACAAAGCGGCACACAGCCACTGGGCCGATTTCGCCATCCGGGAAAAGGGTCTGGTCGATGCCGTAGCCTTCTTCAGCCGCAGCCATGCGCATCAGGTCCAGAAAACACCCCATGCCAATGGTCAATTGCCGCGCTAACGGGTCGGTCACGGGCAAATCGCGGGCGGAGTCGCGCCAGATGCGGACTGTATCGTCACCCACCAGCTCGGCCTCCCACGGCTGACGGTTATGTGGATTTGGGGCCAAGAGCGCGTAGGACATCGCACGCAGTCGAGGATCGGCATACTGGCCGGCTCTGTCCCAAGGGGCCAGGGCTGCCGTCGGTGTACGCGTGGATGCAAAGAGGCCAACCCCAGCGGCGGCGGCAACGACAGTGCCACCTCCGATCAGAGCAAGCGTTTTTCGACGGGAATAGGTCATTGGAATCTCCTTTAGTTCGATATCGTACTATTTAGTACGATGTCGAACAAATCAACCGAAAAGTGGAAACTTCGTCAGAACAAAAATGCCGCGTTGCGTGAATTGAGCGGCATTGGTAAAGAAAACTAACCAATATATCCGAAAGGCCGCGCCATGCCCGTGATTACCGAAATCGAAGACCTCCGCCGCATCTACAAACGCAGGGTGCCCAAGATGTTCTTTGATTACACGGAATCGGGCAGCTGGACCGAACAGACCTTCCGCGAGAACTCGTCTGATTTCGACAAGATCTATCTGCGTCAGCGCGTGGCCATCGACATGGAGGGGCGCAAGACCGCGTCGAAAATGATCGGTCAGGATGTGGCGATGCCCGTGGCGCTTGCCCCGGTGGGGCTGACCGGCATGCAGCATTTCGACGGTGAGATCAAAGCGGCCAAGGCAGCGGAAAAGTTCGGCGTGCCCTACTCGCTCAGCACGATGTCCATCTGTTCGATCGAGGACGTGGCCGAGAACACATCAAAGCCGTTCTGGATGCAGGTTTACACGCTCAAAGACGACGATTTCATGCAGCGCCTGTTCGACCGGGCAAAGGCCGCCAAATGTTCGGCGGCCATCATCACGGTTGATCTGCAACTGCTGGGGCAGCGGCACAAGGATTTGAAAAACGGCCTCAGCGCCCCACCCAAACTGACCCCTGCCTCGGTCGCCAACATGATGACCAAGGTGCAGTGGGGTCTGGGCATGCTTCAGACCAAACGGCGGTTCTTCGGCAATATCGTGGGCCATGCGAAGGGCGTCAAAGACCCGTCCTCGCTGACCTCATGGACGGCGCAGGCGTTCGACCAGTCGCTGAACTGGGACCGTATTCGCGAATTCCGCAAGATGTGGGACGGCCCGCTCATCATCAAGGGCATCATGGACCCGCGCGATGCGTTGGAGGCGCTGAATGTCGGGGCCGATGCCATCGTCGTGTCAAACCACGGCGGCCGACAGCTTGATGGCGCGCTCTCGTCGATCCGGGCACTGGAGCCGATCCTAGATGCGGTGGGCGACAAGATCGAAGTGCATCTCGACAGTGGCATCCGCTCTGGCCAGGACGTGCTCAAGGCGCTCGCGATGGGGGCCAAGGGCACCTATATCGGCCGCGCCTATGTCTATGGTCTGGGGGCCAAGGGGCAACAGGGTGTGACCGACGCCCTGAACGTCATCCACAAAGAGCTTGAGATGTCGATGGGGCTGTGCGGGCGGACGGATGTCAAAACGCTGGACCGCGACATCCTGATGGTTCCCAAGGGTTTTTCTGGCGATTGGGACGCGTAAGACACGCGGTATCGTCATCCTCGGGTGTGTCCCGAGGATCTCTGTGAGTGGAGGTCCTCGGGTCAAGCCGAGGATGACGTGTGTCTCGGAGAAGAAGCGGCGCCGCCCTTTGGCCTGACCGTACTCTCATTCCACCGGGGCTTCCCCCGTGACCTGTACCCCTTTGGGGCCTTCTGAAACCGGTTTCTCAGGGTCGGCCCATATGGGCATCTGAGAGAAGATCAGTTCAAATGTCGCGGCCTGGGAGTGACCCTACCCGCTCGATGCGCATCGTGGGCGGGGGTATGGCCGAAGGCTGGTTAAGGGATCGAAAACCACCCGTACGGTGAACGGTTTTGCGAAAGACCAGCCACACGGTGTTCTGACTTCCCGTGGCCAGCGTTCCATGACAGGGTTGGATCATGTCCGATCAGGCCGTATTCCTCAAAGGCAATCTCTTTCGCCATATCTCGGTAATGTCGCTGACCGCCTCTGTCGGCCTGATGGCGGTGTTCGCGGTCGATTTCGTCGACATGATCTTCATCTCCATGCTGGGCAAAGAGGAATTGGCCGCCGCAGTCGGCTACGCAGGCGCAATCCTGTTCTTCACCACATCCTTCAACATTGGCATCGCCATCGCAGCCGGTGCGTTGGTGGCGCAGGCCTTGGGCGCAGGTGACGAAGAGCTGGCGCGACAACGGGCGTCAAACGCGCTTGTGGCCGGCGTGGTCTTTGCCGCGCTCTTTGCCGTGCTGGTCTGGCAGAACCTTGGTGTGCTGGTTGGACTGCTGGGGGCTACGGGAGAGACGGCGGACCTTGCGGTTCACTACCTGCAAATCATTGTCCCGTCCCTGCCCATTCTTCTGATCGGCATGGCCGGTGGCGCCATTCTGCGGGCCCATGGAGACGCACGCCGGGCGATGACCGCCACAGTGGCCGGTGGTTTGGTGAATGCAGCCGTCGCGCCAATCCTGATTTTCACTTTCGAGTTGGAACTGACCGGCGCTGCACTTGGGTCCGTGCTGGCCCGGATCACGATTGCCGGATTGGCCCTCGTGCCGATCTTTCAGCATCACGGCGGGCTCAGTAGGCCGCGTCTGGATGGGTTTTTCAAAGATTTGACCCCAATTCTTGCCATTTCGCTGCCCGCGATCCTGACCCAGCTGGCCACTCCGGTTGGACAGGCCTGGGTGACGCGATCCATGGCGGAGTACGGCGAAGAGGCCGTCGCGGGGATGGCGATCATTGGCCGCCTCACACCGATTGCCTTCGGCACCATCTTTGCGCTGTCTGGGGCCGTCGGCCCGATCATTGGACAGAATTACGGCGCACGGGATTTCACCCGTGTTCGACGGGCGCTTTACGATGCGCTGCTGTTCACCGGGATCGTGGTGGTTGTTGCAACGGTGATCCTGTTCTTCCTGCGCGGTCATATCGCGGCGTTGTTCAATGCCGAAGGCGTGTCACTTTCGCTGATTTTCCTGTTCTGCGGACCACTGGCGCTGGCGTTTTTCTTCAACGGAATGCTCTTCGTGTCGAACGCCTGTTTCAACAATTTGGGGCGCCCGTTCTATTCGACATGGCTCAACTGGGGACGTCATACTTTGGGGACCATCCCGCTGGTCTGGTTGGGGTCGATCCTGTTCGGCGCACCCGGCGTATTGATCGGACAGGCCGCGGGAGGGGTCCTGTTCGGGGTGCTTTCCGTCATCCTTGTGCGCCGCACAATCGATGCGGTCGAGGCGCAAGGCGAGACACCCAAAGGACCGCGTCTGTTTCAACGGCAAGCCCGTCAGATCGCGCTGTTTTTTGCGCGGCGCTAGGCTGCAGACCGGCGCGACAGCACGGGAACCAGCAGCAATGGCACAGCGAACAGAATGCCGCCGATGGTCAGGAACGAGGTCGACAAGCCAAAACCTTCCGACAGGAAGCCCATCATCGGCGGGCCAATGAAGAACCCGGCATAGCCAACAACCGAGATTCGCGAAATCGCGTGGCTGCGGTATCGGTTTGGCACCATCCGACCGATCCATGCATAGGCCATGGGTGCCATAACAGACACGCCAAGACCTAGGATCGAGAACCCGACATAGGCCACACCCAAGGACGGCGCAGTGGCCGCGATGCAGGCACCGATTCCCGCCGTGACCGCCGCCCAGCGGATCACCATCCGCTCCGACACCCGGTTTGCCACAACCTGACCCGCCAACCGACCGACGGCCATGGTGATCCCCAGCAGCGCCGGTCCAAGCGCGCCCTGCGCCGCACCGGCCCCCAGATTGCGTTCGAGATGCAGCGCAGACCAGCCTTCGGTCGCCTGTTCCGACATGAAGGCGATCAGGATGATCATCCCGCCGGGCAAAAGCAGTGTCCAGGGCAGCGGGGCGACCTCAACCCCGTCCGCTTCGTGGTCGGCATCGCCTACCGGAGCAGCAAACGCTTGCAGCATCAGCACACCGATCACCAGACCACCCCCGGTGAGGATCGCCGCCGGTCCCAAGCCCGCTTCCCGCGCAAACCCGGTGGCAAGGGCACAGATCGCGTAGGCCACGGAAAACACAGCGTGGTTCAGGTTCATCAGGCTGCGCCCCAACTGTGCCTCTAGCGCGCTGACCCGGGCGTTCATTGCCACATCAAGCGTGCCCGAGGTCATCGTCACCCCCAGCATCGCCAATGTGAAGGTCACCCCAGAGGTCGTGTGCCCCGGAAGCAACGTGGCCACTGCCAGCAGCGCGGTCAGGACGCCCAGCGCCCGCGCCCCCAGTCCGCGCTCGGCCAGAGGGGCCAGCCACATCGCCATGACGGCCCCGATCGACGTGATCAAAAGCGCCAGCCCGAACTGCCCGTCCGACAGCCCGACCTGCGGCTTGAGCACCGGCACAAGCGCGGCAAAACTGCCCCAGAACACGCCCACGGCAGCGAATCCGGCGGCGGGGCCGCGACTGATATAGAGATCACGCAAAAGGCTCATGTCGCGCTCCGTGCCACGGCGCTGAGCGGCGGTCCAGCCCACAAACGGCACATTTCAGGCGGAATCTGCAACCTTGGCTCTTGCTCTGCACGGGAATCCGGTCTATCGCGCGGGCTTCATGCGGGGTGACAGCCTTGGAGGCACCCTGCCCTTACAATTTGGAGAATTATCATGGCTGGAGAGATTCCTGATCTCGTAGCTCTGGAACGGACGGGGACAGGCAAGGGCGCCGCTCGTCAGGCACGCCGCGACGGCATGGTTCCGGGGATTGTTTTTGGTGGCGAGAAAGACCCGCTTCCGATCAACCTTCCGTTCAACAAGCTGTTGCAGCGCCTGAAAAAAGGCCGCTTCAAGTCGACGCTGTTCAACCTCAAGGTGGAAGGCCACGAAGACGTGCGCGTGATCTGCCGCGATGTGCAGCGCGATGTCGTCAAGGACCTGCCGACTCACGTTGACCTGATGCGCCTGCGCCGCACCACCAAGATCAACCTGTTCATCCCGGTTGAATTCATCAACGAAGGGTCCGCACCGGGCCTCAAGCGCGGCGGCGTTCTGACCGTTGTGCGTCCCGAGGTTGAACTTGTTGTAACAGCGGGTGACATCCCCGAGAAGGTGACCGTCGATCTCGCCGGCCTGAACATCGGCGACACCGTGACCATTTCTGACGTCACACTGCCTGAAGGCACCAAGCCGACCATCGACCGCGATTTCGTGATCGCAAACATCTCGGCTCCGTCGGGTCTGCGCTCTGCAGACAATGAAGGCGGCGACGATGCAGAAGACGACGCCGAAGAATAAATCCGGCACAGCTTTTGGCTTCGAACGGCCTCGCCCCAACCGGGCGGGGCCGTTTTCGTTTTGGCTGCTCTTGACCGCATCAAGGCCAGCTCGGCCCGATTGCTTTCAGCGCCACCTTTCAATTGCAGAAGGTCTGGCCATTGAACTGAAAACAGCTCGACTGGCTGCGCGTGGGACGCGAATTGCTGCGACTGGTGGTGGTTTGCGGTGTATAACAGGCCCCTTTAGACGACAGTCTCTGGCCCGCGGGACAGGTTTTCTGAACACAGCTGTCCCCCACGAGCTCTTCGGTCGCGGCGCAGACCAGCGGACAGATGCGTCCCTCCAACTGCTGCATCTGCCGCAACAAATCTTCGCTCGGGTCCAATGTAGCCAAGACGATGTCAGGCGCGCGCTCCGACAGGCGTTCAAGGGCGCTTCGGCTCTTGCGGCCCCAAATCCCATCCTCGACCCCGGCATCGCAGCCCAAGCGGTTCAACTCGGCCTGCGTGCGTTGTGCGATCTCTTTGGCAGAGACCTGTACCGCGACGTCCGGCAGATCATCCGTAACAGGGGCTGGTTCTGCAAGCGGCGCTGGCGCGGGTTCGGGAGGCCGGACGTCAAGTGATGTTGCAGCAGTCTCTTGGCGCGGTGCGTCTGACAGGTCGGGGTTAACCAAGGCAGCGATCTGGGGTGTGTCAGACACCACCGGCGGGTCTTCTTGCAGTTTGAACGCAAAGCTGCCGGTCAGGGACGAGCTGCTCCACGGCACCTGTTGGCCAGCCGTCTGGTCCATCACATCGCGCCGCACACGTCGCATCATGATTTCGACATCCAGCGCAGGAGTTGCGATATGGCTGAGCAGCGCAGCGGTGAAGGGACTGTGCCGCCCCACCCCATCAAGCGCCACGTTCCCCGGTTGGGTGGCATAGGCGATCATGGTGCCCACACCGGTGTCCACCCGCGCCAAACCGCGCCCGACGAAAGCCGACCGCGTTCCCATGCTGCGCGCCAGATTCCCCGCCATAGGGTTGTCGCGGCACGCATCGAGAAAGATCAGATTGGTGCGGTTCTCGCGCTCCATCAGTTGAAGGATGTCGGTAAGGTTGATCGTTTCGAATTTGAGGTCGGCCTCATCGCGGATCTGCGCATCGACTGGCACCAGATAATTGACCCCACCCACTTCGAGCCCGTGTCCCGCATAAAACAGCACAGCTGTTGTGGCATCACCGGCCGCGCGGGCGAAATCCCGGATCAGGTCTTCTGTGGCGGCGCGTCCCAAGTCGAAACCGTCGAAGACCTCGAAACCCAGACCCGTCAAAGCGTCGGAAATGGCTTCGGCGTCATTGCGCGGATTGGCAAGCGGGACGGTGTGTTCGTAATTGGCATTGCCGAGGACAAGCGCCACACGCCCGGCAACGGCAGGGGCGGTGAAAACTGCAAAAGCACATACAAAGGCGACCGCAAAAATCGCAGCCCTCAAAACAACAGAACCGATCATGGCCCCAGCCTAAAAATGCGTTGACAGGTCGCCAACATGTACGGAGCCTAACAAAAATAGCACAGCGGAGTCGACTGCCATCACTCTGCGCATTTTATTCAAAGACCAATTTCAAAAGGGGACAGATTGTGAAACGAAAGCTCCATCCATTCAGAGCCATCCTCACGCTGCTGGTCGCAACCGCGTTCTTTCTGACCGAAACCCACGCCGCTCAGGCGCAAAGTCTGCGGTATCTCAACCGTACGGTAGAAGCGGGCAAGCAGATCGAATTCCAGTGGCTCAATTACGATGAGCGCACCTGCAAGGACAACGGTTATCCCAAGCTCATCGTCGAGCGCGCGCCTTCGCTTGGCAAGTTCCGGACACGACAGCAGAAATTCACGCCACAGAACGGACCCTGCAAGGGCAAGCGGTTCAGCGTTCTGCTTGTCTACTATGTGGCCGGGCGCAAGACAGGTCAGGACAAAACCAGCTATATCATTCAGGGCCGGACGAAGATCCGCATCAATCTGGAAATCGATGTGACATAATTCGGGGGCGGCGATGGGACAGGATGCCGGACAACTCATGTCACAGGCGCGGCGCGGCGCGCTGTTCAGGTCAGTCGTCGCGGCTTGTCTGCTGGCGGCCGCTGCGCTTGGCGTTCCGACATCCGATGCCCGAGCCGAAACCCGCGTGGCGATCATCGACACGGCCTATGACACACGCCCCTATCTCGATCGGCTGAAAGAGCGCGGGGTGACCGTGATCGGGCGGTATTATGCGCGCTGTGATCAGCCGGAATACGGGCTGACCGAAAAGCGGCTGATCAACCAAGGGCGGCCCAGCGACCCCAACAGCGAGATCGCACAGATGTTCGCCAAGGGCTTCGCGGTGTTGTCTGTCTACCAGTATTACAGCAACACCCCGAACAAGTTTCGTGGCCAGAACCGCGACGGCAAAGCTCTGCCCGATGCCAATTGCAACTGGACCGGCGTTAACCGCAGCGTGGAGGAAGAGGCGGAACTGGATGTTCAGGCGGCGATCTCTCAGGCGCAGGCCTTGGGACAGCCGCGCGGTACGGCGATTTACTTTGGCGTGGATTTCAACTTCACCGATCAGGACCGCGGGACCATTGACCTGATGACGCGCTATTTCCGCGTGATCAAGGCGCGGATGGAAGCGGCGGGTTACAGGACGGGCGCCTATGGCAGCGGGCATGCGCATCAGATTCTCAAAAACGCCGGGCTGATCGAATTGTCGTGGATCTCGGCCTCGCGCGCCTTTTCCCGCACCAGCGAGTTTCATCGCTCGGGCGAGTGGCACCTCTTCCAAAACCAGGTGGACCGGGAATGGTTCGGGAGCACCGGATCAGGCTGCACGCGGGGATTGCCGCTGGATACCAATGTGCAGAACATGTTTCAGGATGCGGATGTGGGGCTTTGGCGGCAGGGCGAAAGCTACATTGTCGATGAAGGCCGCACGTTTGACATCTTCGCCACCCGGCGCTTTGCCTGCGATGGCGATGCGGTGGTACGGCGAGACAAGGGATCTTCGTCGTCGGATGTGGCCCGCGTGACCGAATGCAAGGCAGGCAAGGCCAACACGCTTCCCCCCAAGATCGACTTCGCCAACGCCGCGCGTGTGGGTGACGCCACAGATACGCTGATCGAGGTCGATGTGGATGATGACGGCGAGTTTGACGGCTGGACCCATCACAGCAACCTGACGGCGCATTTCGGCTACAAACCCGACTGGATTTTCGAAACCGCCCGGCGCAACGCGACATCCTGCGACTGATCTGGCATTCAAGGGTCAAATGTCATTGAACTGACATGCAGATCAGAGACACCGCCCCTAATGTCACCATCGCTTGCCCAGATCTTTGCCGTGTTCCTGAAAATCGGCCTGCTGTCCTTTGGCGGGCCGGCGGCGCAGATTGCGCTGATGCACCGGATGCTGGTGGATGAGCGGGACTGGCTGACGGAAAAGCAGTTCCTCAACGCGCTGAGCTTTTGCATGCTCTTGCCCGGGCCGGAGGCGATGCAGTTGGCCACCTATGCGGGCTGGCGGTTGCACGGCGTCTTGGGTGGGCTGATCGCGGGGTTGCTGTTCGTGTTGCCGGGGGCGGCGGTGATCTTTGCGCTGGCGCTGCTTTACGTGACCTATGGCGACCTGCCGCTGGTGGGCACTTTGTTCCTTGGCGTGCAGGCGGTGGCGGTGGTGATCGTGGTCGAGGCGCTGCTGAAAGTGTCGAAGCGGGCGCTGCACGGGGTCGCGCATTGGGTGCTGGCAGGCCTTGCGTTTGTTGCGATCTTCTTTTTCGCGGTGCCGTTTCCGGTGATCGTTCTCACGGCCGGGCTGTACGGCGCGTTGATGGTTTCAAACGCGGATGCGACCCCGGCCCTTCCCGTCACCGTGTCTGCTGGCAGAAGCCTGAGCACGATCGTGATCGGACTTGCGGTCTGGGGACTCCCCGTGCTGGCGGTGGACCTGTTATTCAACGGAACCATCCTGACAGACATCGCTCTTTTCTTCTCCAAGCTTGCGGTTGTCACATTTGGCGGGGCCTACGCGGTTCTGGCCTATATGGCGCAGGACGTGGTGGTGCAGTACGGCTGGCTGACCCCGACCGAAATGATGGACGGTCTGGGGCTGGCGGAAACCACCCCCGGCCCGTTGATCCTTGTCACGCAATTCGTCGGCACCTTGGCCGCGTTCCGTGAGGGCGGCTATGCGCTGGCTGTAGCAGGCGGGGCCATGACGCTTTGGGTGACCTTCGTGCCCTGTTTTCTGTGGATCTTCGTCGGTGCGCCTTACATCGACTGGATTTCCGCGCAGCCGCGCCTGAACGGTGCCTTGCGTGCCATCACAGCGGCAGTGGTTGGGGTCATCCTGAACCTGTCGCTCTGGTTCGCGCTGCATGTGCTGTTCGGAACCGTGACAAAGACCGAGGGCGGTGTGTTGCGGCTTTGGGTGCCGGATGGCACAACGCTCAACTGGCAGGCCATCGCACTGATTGCGCTGTCGGCAGTGTTGCTGTTGCGCGTGCATCTGGCGATTGGCTGGGTCTTGGGCATTTCCGCCGCGGCTGCACTGGTGCTGGCGCAGATCTGACGCTTGGGCTTTTGCCCTTGGCCCCGGTTTCGCCTAGAGAGGGGCAAGCACATTGCGCATGGAGGCACGGGCAGCGATGAAACTCTTTGTGGGACTGGGTAATCCGGGGTCGGGCTATGCCAGGAACCGGCACAATATCGGCTTCATGGCGATGGACCGGATCGCAGAGGATCATGGTTTCGGGCCATGGAAATCGAAGTTTCAGGGCGAAGTGACCGAGGGGCGACTGGGCAGCGACAAGGTACTGCTTCTGAAACCCGGCACCTTCATGAACCGATCCGGTCAGTCGGTGCAAGCAGCGATGCAGTTCTATAAGCTGGAGCCTGCGGACGTGGTGGTCTTCCATGACGAGCTGGACCTTGCCCCCGGCAAGTGCCGCGTCAAACAGGGGGGCGGGCATGCCGGACATAATGGCCTGCGGTCGATCCATGGGCATATCGGCGAAGCCTATGGGCGGGTGCGTCTGGGCATCGGGCATCCGGGGCACAAGGACGCCGTGGCAGGTTATGTGCTGCACGATTTCCCCAAGGCCGACGACGACTGGCTGGATGATCTGATGCGCGGGATTTCGGATGGCGCGGCGCATCTGGCCGATGGGGATACGAGCAAGTTCATGAATGCCGTTGCCTTGCGCGTGGCGCCACCCCGGTCGTCGACTTCGCCGGCCAAGACCGAAAAGGCGGATGGGCCCAAGCCTGCGCCGAAACCCGAAGCCGCGCCGGAACCCGATACGCGCAACCCGGTGCAAAAGCTTGTGGACCGGTTCCGATGAGCCTGTCCGACGCCTTGGCGCGTCAGGCCGAAGCCTGCGCTTCGTTGGGTTCGCCGTTCATGGGGCGGATGTTGCCGCTGCTGACCGAGGTCTGGCCTGAGGGATCGGCACTCGATAGGGCGGTACAGGCCTTTGAGGGTGATATCGGCCCCAGCGGGCATTCCCTGCCCTTGCGACTGGCCTCGGCTCTTCATGCGCTGGTGCTGACTGGGCAGGATGCGGACCTGATCGCGGCCTATCCGCCGAACGACGTGTCCGACGAGATGCTGAAAACCGTTCTGACATCCGCGCTGTCCCGACACGAAATGTTCCTGATCCAGTGGATCACCTCGCCGCCACAAACCAACGAAGTGCGCCGCTCTGCGGTGCTGATCGCTGGGACACATGCCTTGGCAAAACGGACCGGTGTCACACAGGTTCACCTGTCCGAATTGGGCGCGAGCGCCGGGTTGAACCTGATGTTTGATCACTACGCGCTGGAGGCTGATGGAACGCGCCTTGGCCCGGACGACGCCGCGCTGACGCTGGCACCCGACTGGTCTGGTCCTGCCCCGGTCAATGCGCCTTTTACCGTGACCGACCGACGAGGGGTCGACCTTAACCCGCTTGATCCGCACAACCCCGACCACGCACTGCGGTTGCGCGCCTATCTCTGGGCGGATCAGGCACATCGCGTTGCCTTGACCGATGCCGCGATCCGGGTGAACCGCGCGGAGGTGGATCGCAGCGATGCCGTCGACTGGCTTGAGGGACGGTTGGCGGACGCGCCACAGGGGCGGATGCACCTGATCTACCACACCGTCGCGTGGCAATATTTCCCTGCCGAACGGCAAGCCACCGGGACGGCCCTCATCGAAGCAGCAGGCGCGCGGGCAACACCCGAGACTCCGCTGGCCTGGCTGCGGATGGAAGCGGATGGTCAGGCCCGAGGGGCTGCCGTGACCGCCCGTCTTTGGCCGGGTGATCGTCACATCGTCTTGGGGCGTGCAGATTTTCACGGGCGCTGGGTGGAATGGACGGGCGATCCTCATTAGGATCTGCTACAGGCAGCGCATCGCAGGAGGCCTCGATGGAACCGGAAGACGCAATCAACGTGCTGGGTGGCCCGCTCGAAGGGTGCTCGACTGATCCGCTGACCGGATTCTTCCGGGATGGCCATTGCAACACCTGCGCCGCCGATCAGGGCAGCCACACCGTCTGCGCGGTCATGACGGCGGAGTTCCTCGCCTACTCGAAATATGTGGGCAATGATCTGAGCACACCCGTGCCGCAGTACCGCTTTCCGGGGCTCAAGCCGGGCGATCACTGGTGCCTTTGCGCCTCGCGGTTCCTGCAGGCCCATGACGAGGGGTGTGCGCCGATGGTCAACCTCGCCGCGACCCACAAACGCGCGCTGGACATCGTGCCGATGCGGGTTCTCGAACAATACGACATCGACGCCTGAGCCGGATCAGGACGCCTTTTCAATCGGGTGCGGCGTGTCGTTCCGTGCGGCGATGGCAAGGGGATCCCCCATCAGTTCTTCGATGAAGAGGCTCAGCAGTTGCGGGCGGCCCGACACCCCGGCTTTGCGATAGATCGCATTGGTCTGCGCCTTCACTGTGCCTTCGGACGTGCTGCGCAGCCCGGCGATATCGGCGGTGCTGAGCCCCTTGATGGAAAACAGCGCCACGTCCCGTTCAGCCGGGGTCAGTTCCCATTCGTCGAAGCGTTCGTGCAAAACCTCCATGAATGCCCCGGAGGCCAGACGAAGGCTTTCTTCGGCCGCGCGCTGTTTGCGGATCGACCGAAGCAGAAGTGTCGCGCTGACCACCATTCCCAGGATCAGACCGACCACCGCGCCGATCTGCGCCAATTCGTAGTAGACCCATGCAATGGGCGACGACTTGATCCCAAGAATGCTCCCGAGGATATCCCACAATAGAAAAACACCGCTGGCCAACTGCAGCGTCAACAAAGGAAACAGGGCAACCCAAACTTTCACTGGTCCATCGAGGCTCCGAGATAGGACGGATCAATCGTCATCGTCGTCATTGCCTCCACCACCGCGACCACTGTTGTCGTCCCGGTCGTCATCGGGATCATCGTCCCGGTCATCGTCGCGATCGTCATCGTCATCACGATCGTCACGGTCATCGTCACGACCGCTGTTGCTGCTGCCACTACCGCTGTTGTCGCTGTCATTGTCGCGATCGTCATCGACGTCATTGTCGTCGCTGCCGCGTCTGTCGTCATCGTCGGACCGGTCTTCGTAATCACGCAAGATCGCACCCGTGGCGGGGTTTAGGACGATCTCGCGGCTTCCACGCGGCCCGGTAGCAACGATCCGTGTCCGTCCAAGCAGCGTCCGCGCAACCCGTATTCTCTGGTAGCCCTGACGCTTCAGCTGATTGACCACCTGTTCCTCGGCCGTCTGCGCAAAAAGCGCGCCGGGGAAGGTGACGCCTGCGAGCAGGCTTGCCATGAGCTGTCTTCGTTTCATTCCCAACCTCCAAGAGGTTCCCGCCGGTTGGGGCGAGAACCTCTGGTCTTCAGCTATCAGATCGATCAATCATCGTCATCATTGTCGTCGTCGTCATCGCCGCGATCATCATCCCGGCCGTCGTCGCGATCATCGTCATCGTCGTCGCGGGAATCGTCATCACGCCCACGATCATCATCGCCGTCGTCATCGTCGCGGCCACCCCGATCGTCGTCGCGGTCATCATCGCGATCGTCATCGTCGCGGCCGCTGCGGCGGTCATCGTCGTCATCGTCGTCATCACCCCTGCCGCTGCGGCGATCGTCGTCGCGACTGTCATCGGACCTTGCGCTGTCGACAAAGTCGCGGTTCCGGTTGTCGATTTCCACGCCGGGACGGGTGTCTTCCCCGGATCGGACGGTTTCAACCTCTTGCTTGATGACCTCGCCTGTGGCGCGGTCAAAAACGGTTTCGACCTTTTCGGTGCCCCGGATCGCTTCGACCTTGGTCTGGGTCACCCCGTTCTTGACTTCGATCCGGGTGAACCCCTGCGCCTGAAGATCGCTCACAAGCTGATCCGTCGACGTACTGCCTGTCCCGACGGAAGAGGTTGACGTGATGGTCGACGTCGCAGTCGTTGTGCGACTGTCATCCGAGACACGTCCGACATCGACAAAATTGCGATCACGATTGCGGATTTCGACACCCGGGCGCGTGTCTTCGCCAGCACGTACACGTTCGACCTCCTGCTTGAGGATGTTGCCGGTGGCGCGGTCATAGACCACTTCGAGCTTTTGTGTGCCGCGGATCGCCTCGACCTTGATCTGGCCGATGCCATTGTCGATCTCAATACGCTGGAAACCCTGGTTGGTCAGGTCGTTGATGATCTGATCGGTTGCGGATTGCGCCATGGCCATAGTGCTGGCGAAGGTCGCGACGACTGCGGAAATCAATGTCTTTTTCACTGGTTAAGTCCTTTCATGTCCGGTGGCCTGCGGAAATGCAGATGAGCCGAACCTGACCGCTTCCGTCGCAGTGAGATATTTGCAGATGGTTTAAACCCGGGTCCATAAACCCACGCCCAACGCGCCTAAACCCAGGTTTATGAGGACCCTTGGGGGTATTGTGGCAAAGAAAAACCCCCCGCGCTTGGGGCGCGAGGGGTCTGGAGGTCGGACTAGACCGAAGGTTTATGCGGCAGGGCTCAGCCCATCTCGAATCCGAGGTGTTTGGCCACCGTAAAGATGTCTTTGTCACCGCGTCCGCACATGTTCATGCAGATGATGTGATCCTTCGGCAGATCGGGCGCGATTTTCATGACATGGGCCAGCGCGTGGCTCGGCTCCAGCGCCGGAATGATCCCTTCAAGTTCGCAGCACAGCTGGAACGCAGCCAGCGCTTCCTTGTCGGTGATCGACACGTATTGCGCGCGGCCAATGTCGTGCAGCCAGGCGTGTTCCGGTCCGATGCCGGGATAGTCGAGACCAGCGGAGATGCTGAACCCTTCGAGGATCTGCCCGTCTTCGTCCTGCAACAGATAGGTGCGGTTGCCATGCAGCACGCCGGGACGCCCCCCCGTGAGGGAGGCACAATGCTCCATCTTTTCGTTCACGCCCTTGCCGCCCGCTTCGACGCCGATGATGGTGACATCGGTATCGTCAAGGAACGGGTAGAAGAGGCCCATCGCGTTTGACCCACCGCCAATGGCGGCGATCAGGGTGTCGGGCAGACGGCCCTCGGCCTCCATCATCTGCTCCTTGGCTTCCTTGCCGATGATCGCCTGAAAGTCGCGAACCATTGCCGGATACGGGTGTGGCCCGGCCACTGTCCCGATGCAGTAGAACGTGTCGCGCACATTGGTCACCCAGTCGCGCAACGCGTCGTTCATAGCATCCTTGAGCGTGCCGCGACCCGAGGTCACCGGCACCACCTCGGCGCCCAGCAGTCTCATGCGGAAAACGTTGGGGGCCTGACGCTCCACATCATGGGCGCCCATGTAGACGACGCATTTCAGACCGAACTTGGCGCAGACAGTGGCGGTGGCGACGCCGTGCTGACCCGCGCCGGTTTCGGCGATGATGCGGGTTTTGCCCATGCGTCGGGCGAGGATGATCTGGCCCAGCACGTTGTTGATCTTGTGCGCGCCGGTGTGGTTCAGCTCGTCACGCTTCATGTAGACCTTGGCACCGCCCAGATGCTCGGTCAGGCGTTCGGCGTGATAAAGCGGCGACGGACGGCCGACATAATGCTTCCAGAGGAAGTCCATTTCGGCCCAGAAGCTGTCGTCGGTCTTGGCGCGCTCGTACTGCTCTTCCAATTCGAGGATGAGCGGCATCAGCGTCTCGGACACGAACCGACCACCGAAGATACCGAACCGGCCCTTTTCGTCGGGACCGGTCATGAAGCTGTTGAATAGATCGTTCATCGCGCGCCTCTTTTGTCGAACGGGACACAGGTAGCGGGGTGCAGCGGGATGAGCAAGGGCAAGCGCCTTCGAAGGCGCTTGGGACCGCGTTTCGAAACGCGGTTTTTAAGCCAATTCGAATTGGCTTGGGTCAAGCGATTTCGAAATCGCTTTCACCGGACCCGCCGGATTGGAAGATCGTTGCAGAACACGACATAGTGCCGACCGTTGCGGACCGCCTGAAACCCGCGTCTGTGCACTTCGGCGATGAAGGCGTCATATCCGACAAGACGTTCAACATCGCGGATTTGGCGTTTCACCACACCTCCTTTCTGCGCCTCTGCCGAAGACAACATCTGGGTCAGCCAGATTTCAGGTGTGAGGTGATCGGGAAGATGTGTCATGCGCCTGTTTTTGCCCGATCAAGGTAAACCGAAGGTTAATCCGCCACCGACCGCTCCAACGCCGGATAGCGCGCCGCAAGTGTCGCGCCCCGCGCCACGAAGGAAATCAGCAGCGCGATCCACAGCCCGTGATTGGCAAAATATGGCACAAGCGAATACGCGGCTCCGGCATAGACCAGTGCCGAAAGCGCCATCATGTTGCGCATGTCGGCGGTGCGGGTGGCACCGATGAACACGCCGTCCAGCATGAAGGACGCGAGCGCCAAAACCGGCGCGCAGACCATCCACGGCAGATAGACCGCTGCCGCCGCCTGCACTTCGGCGTTCCTGGCCATCACAGCCACGATGTCGTTGCCGAAGATTCCGAACCCCAGCGTGAGCGCTACCGCAGCGCCCAGCCCCCAAAGGCTTGCCACCCATACAGCGCGGCGCAGGACCGGCACGGCCCGCGCGCCGACCGCCTGCCCCACCAAAGCCTCGGCGGAAAAGGCAAAGCCGTCCAGCGCGTAGGAGGTGATGCTCAGGAATTGCAGCAGAACCTGATTGGCCGCGAGCGTCACGTCCCCGAAATCCGCCGCGAGGAACAGGAAGGACAGAAAGATCAGCTGCAATAGCAGCGACCGGATCAGGATGTCCGAATTGACCTGCGCCATCCGCACCAGCTTCACCCTGTCGAACACCCGCGCCCAGTCGCGCCACGCGGGGACGCGGAACGCGGCGCGGCACAGGTAGAGCCCCATCGCCAGACCGCTCCATTCCGCGAGGAAGGTGGCGAAGGCCACACCGTTCACGCCCCAACCCAGACCCAGCACGAACCAGACGTTCAGCACCACGTTGATGCCGTTCATCCAGAGTTGCAGCACCAGAACCCCACGGGTGCGTTCCTGCGCGATGAGCCACCCTGTGATGCCGAAGACGGCAATAGCGGCGGGGGCGGACCAGATGCGGATTTGCATGTACCCGCGGGCCAGCGCCTCGACCTCGGCACTGGCCGGGGACAGACGAAACGCGGCCCAGAGAATCGGAATTTGCAGCAGGATGATCAGTGCGCCGCCGGCAAAGGCGATGATAAGCACGCGCGTCAGAAGCGCTGCCACCTCGGCGCGGTTGCCCTGCCCCAGCGCTTGTGCTGCAAGCCCGGTTGTCCCCATCCGAAGGAAGCCGAAGATCCAGTAAATCGCCGACAGCACAATCGCGCCGATGCCGACGGCACCAATGGGTGCCGCCTCGCCCATCTGTCCCACCACGCCAGTGTCTACGGCCCCCAGTATGGGGATGGTGACATTGGACAGCACGATCGGCAGCGCAATCTTGAGAACGCGCCGGTTGGTGATATCCTGCGGCGCAACCGCCGTGTCAGTCATTGGATTGGTCAGGCCTCGGCATCAGAAAATGTGCGGTCGCCTGTGCGAAAGGCCGGTCCTTGTTGTCTTGCCACGCTTCGGCCTGCACCGAGGCATAGCGACGTCCCGCGCGAGTGATCGTGGCGCGGGCATAGGCGTCACGCGGCAGACCAGAGCGCAGGTAGTCCACGGTGAAGTCGATGGTCTTGGGCAGGCGCGGCAGATTGCCTGCGGCCAAGGCCTCGGCGTCGAGAGCGCCGCTTTCAAAGTCTTCCCAGATGTACGCCCAGCTGAGGGAGATCATCGCCGTGACCTCAAGAAACGCCGCAGTGACGCCACCATGAATGGCAGGCAGCATCGGGTTGCCGATCAGCTTTTCGTCAAAAGACAAGACGCCGGTCAGTTCGTCGCCGCGCCTGTCAAAGCTGATGCCCATGAACGTGATGTAAGGCACCCCGCCCACGAGCGCCTTCAGCGCGGCATCGCGGCGTTGTTTGACGACTTGAACCGGCTCGGGTGTTTTGCGTGCCATGTCAGCGGCCCTCCACGGTGAAGGCGCCAGTGGCGGTGGCCACGGGGCGGTCGGTGTCTTCGTCGCACGCCGTCGCGCGGACAAAGGCGACAGAGCGGGTGATGTGATAGACCTCGGCCCGTGCGGTAATCGCCTGTCCGGGGGTAGCGGCGCGCATGTAGTCGATGCGCAGGTCGATGGTGGCAGTGCCCGCAGGCGCGTCCGGGTGGCTCATCACGGCCGCACCGCCGCAGGTGTCCATCAGGGCCGACACCGCGCCGCCATGAATGACCCCGGTCTTGGGATCACCAATGAAGCGTTCGTCATAGGGCATCGTGATCTCGGCCATGCCATCGCCCAGCGCGGTGACTTCCATGCCAAGCGCTTTCGAATGAGGAATGGTCTGGATGAACTGCCTTGCGATTTTCGCTTTGTCGACGGTCATGGTCTGTCCTTCACTTGTGCGCCCGGTTTACGCCGCTTCGCCACCAGAGGCCAGCCGTGTGATGACGCTGTTGCTCTGGCGGCTGCACGCTTTTATGGTCGCTCAGGGAGAGGGTTTCGGCATGAACGATCAGCGTCTGAGTTTCAAAGAGATGTGCGCCAGGTTTGATGTGACGCCACGCACGCTCAGGTATTACGAATATATCGAACTGCTGCAGCCTGAACGCGAGGGGCGGTCGCGGTGGTATGGTCCGAAAGAGGTTGCCCGGATGACGCTCATCCTGCGTGGGCGCAAATTCGGGTTTCAGCTTGAAGACATCCGGCAATGGCTGCTGATCTATGAAAAGGACGGCACCGAAGCGCAGATGCGCGCATGGATCGCCTTGGCCGACCGGCAACTTGGCGAACTCGCCGAACAGCGCAAACAGCTTGATCAGGCCATCGACGAGTTGCAGAAATTGCGCGACGACACAGCCGCCAGCCTGAACAGCTGACCGACAGCCACCCAAACGACTCAGTTGCGCTTGGGCCTTTTGCACACGGGCCCTGGCCCGGAACGGCTGACTTTGGGTCAGGAATTCCTGACCTGCCCGCACATGCCATCCAAAGCGCTTTGAAATAATATTTCCGTCACATGAGGGTGACGTTGCCTGATCTTACGTCAACGAAAAAGTGACGTGGCGTCTGAGTTACGTCAACGTAAATTCCCATTGTAAGAAGGCGCCAGCCCTCGCATTTCGCTGCCATGACCGGCACCGAAAAGGATGATGAGACATGACCGACGACCGTATCATGACGATCAGAGAAATGTGTGACGCCTACGACGTCACGCCGCGCACTCTGCGTTTCTACGAAGCCAAGGAACTGCTGTTCCCGATCCGCGAAGGGCAGAAACGACTGTTCACCAAGCGCGACCGCGCACGGCTCAAGCTGATCCTGCGCGGCAAGCGCTTTGGTTTCAGCCTCGAAGAAATCCGTCAGCTCCTGGACCTCTATCACATGGGCGACCAGCAGCAGACACAATTGGCCCGCACTTACGAAATCGCACAACAGCGCCTGTCTGACATGGAAGCGCAACGTGACGAGCTTAATCAGGCCATCGACGAACTCAAGGAACAGATGCGTTGGGGCGAGAAGATGCTTGCCTCGATGGATCAAAGCAAACGCGCGGCCGAGTAAGCCGCACCGCTTTTTAGGGAGACCCGCAATGCCAAGCTATACCGCACCTCTGAAAGACATGCAGTTCATCCTGCACGACGTTCTGAACGCCTCGGAACAGGACATTCCCGGTTACGCGGAACTCGACCGCGATTTCACCGGCGCGGTGATCGAGGAAGCGGGCAAACTGGCATCTGACGTGCTCATGCCGCTGAATGCGGTCGGCGACACCGAAGGCTGTGTGCTGGAAAATGGCGTCGTGCGCACACCGAAGGGCTTCAAGGAAGCCTTTGACATGATGCGCGATGGCGGCTGGACCGCGCTGGACTGCGATCCGGAATATGGCGGTCAGGGTCTTCCCTACCTGATGCACACGGCGGCACAGGAACCTTTCGTGTCGTCGAACATGGCCTTCAACATGTATCAGGGTCTGACGCACGGAGCGTATTCGGCGATCTACTTCCACGGTTCGGACGAACAGAAGCAGACCTATCTGCCCAAGATGACGACCTGCGAATGGACAGGCACCATGAACCTGACCGAACCGCATTGCGGCACCGATCTGGGCCTGATGCGCACCAAGGCGGTTCCGCAGGACGATGGCAGCTACAAGATCACCGGTCAGAAGATCTTCATCTCGGCCGGCGATCACGACATGGCCGAGAACATCATTCACCTTGTTCTGGCGAAAATCCCCGGCGGCCCCGAGGGCATCAAGGGCGTATCGCTCTTCATTGTGCCCAAGTTCATCGTGAACGAAGACGGCAGCCTGGGCGAGCGCAATGGCGTGTCCGTGGGCAAGATCGAAGAGAAGATGGGCATCCACGGCAACGCCACCTGCGTCATGAACTATGACGAGGCGACCGGTTACCTGATCGGTGAGATGCACAAGGGCATGCGCGCCATGTTCACCATGATGAACGAAGCGCGTCTGGGTGTGGGCCTTCAGGGCTATGCGCAGGCCGAAGTCGCCTATCAGAACGCGGTGGCTTACGCCAATGACCGGCTTCAGGGCCGGGACGTGACTGGGGCCAAAGCGCCCGAGAAATCGGCCGACCCGATCATCGTGCACCCCGACATTCGCCGCAACCTGATGGATCAGAAGTCCTTCACCGAAGGCGCCCGCGCCTTCACCTATTGGGGTGCCTATCTGATCGACCGGGCACACAAGAATTCCGACAAGGACGCCGACGGCCTGATTTCCCTGCTGACGCCGATCATCAAGGGGTTCCAGACCGACAAGGGCTTCGAGATGGCGGTGAACGCACAGCAGGTCTATGGCGGTCACGGGTATATCGAAGAATGGGGCATGTCCCAGTTTGCCCGCGACGCCCGGATCGCCATGATCTACGAAGGCGCCAATGGCATTCAGGCGCTTGACCTTGTGGGCCGCAAGCTCGCGCAGGACGGCGGCAAGCACGTGATGGCGTTCTTCGAGATGATCAAGACGTTTGCAGCGGAAAACAAAGGTCAGGACGAAGCCTTCGACCGCGACTTTCTCGACCCGCTGAAATCGGCGTCCAAGGATTTGCAGGCGGCGGCGATGTATTTCATGCAGAACGGCATGAAGAACCCGAACAACGCTTTGGCCGGGTCCTATGACTTCATGCACATGTTCGGACATGTCTGCCTTGGCTATATGTGGGCGCGGATGGGGCTTGCAGCCTCCAAGGCTTTGAAAGACGGTGCGTCCGACGTGGCGTTCTACGAGACAAAGCTGGCCACCGGGCGCTACTACATGGCACGCCAGCTGCCCGCGACCAAGATGCACCTCGCGCGCATCGAGACCGGGGCCGAGCCGGTGATGGCGCTGGAGGCGGCGAATTTCTGAGGTGGCGGTGCGTGCTCGCACGCACCCTACCGCGAAAGAACAGCTTGCACGCAAAAGGGAGGGGAGCCGGATGCGATCGACCTGGATGACCGACGAGCACGAGATGCTTGCCGAGATGACGGCCAAGTTCATCGAGACCGAATGGCAGCCGCTCTATGACAAATGGCGCAAGCAGGGCCAGATGGATCGCGAGACTTGGATGCAGGCCGGCGAACTGGGTCTGCTCTGCCCTTCCGTGCCCGAAGAATACGGCGGTGCTGGTGGCGATTTCGGCCATGAGGCGGTGATCCTGATGGAAGCCGGTCGTGCCAATCTGGCAAGCTGGGGCCACGGCATCCATTCCGGCATCGTCGCGCATTACATCCTCGCCTATGGCACTGAAGAGCAAAAGAAACGCTGGCTGCCCAAGATGGTCACCGGCGAGCTGGTCGGTGCTTTGGCGATGACCGAACCTTCGGGCGGATCGGACGTACAGGGCATCAAGACCCGCGCGGTCAAGGACGGCAACGCATACCGTTTGTCGGGGCAAAAGACGTTCATCACCAACGGTCAGCACGCGAACCTGATCATCGTGGCGGCCAAGACCGACCCGACCCAAGGATCAAAAGGAACGTCTTTGGTCGTCGTGGAAACCGATAGCGCCGAGGGTTTTCAGCGCGGGCGCAATCTGGAAAAGATCGGCTGCCACGCGGCGGACACGTCAGAGCTTTTCTTCGACAATGTCGAGATCGCACCGGAAAACCTGCTGGGTGGCGAGGAAGGCCAGGGCTTCTACCAGATGATGAAACAACTGCCGCAGGAACGGCTCATCATCGGTTGCGGGGCCGTTGGTGCGATGGAAGGCGCGATTGCGCGCACCATCGCCTATTGCAAGGAACGCGAAGCCTTTGGCGCGCCGCTCACGCAGTTCCAGAACACCCGTTTCAAGCTGGCGGAATGCCAGACCAAGACCACCGTCGCGCGGGCGTTTCTGGATAATTGCATGGAAGAGCATCTGCGCGGCGCGTTAACCGTCGAGAAGGCCGCGATGGCGAAATACTGGCTGTCGGACACCCAAGGCGAAGTGCTCGACGAATGTGTGCAGCTGCATGGCGGCTATGGCTACATGCAGGAATATGCCGTGGCAGAGATGTGGGCCGACGCCCGCGTGCAGCGCATCTACGGCGGCACCAACGAGATCATGAAAGAGCTGATTGCGAGGGCGCTTTGATGCGGCCAGCCTTTGCGCAAACGGAGAGTTCGGGATGCCTCCGGCGGGAGTTTATCTGGCAAGATGAAGGAGCGCGGCAAGCTCCACCCCGCCGGTCGGCCTCTTTACCACGCGGTGTCAGGCACAGTCGGCGGGGCTTTACCTTGCACATGGCTCAACTCTCCAGTCTGCCATGCCTGCCCAGTATGGGGCGGTTAACCTTAACGGGCCGTAAAGAAGAGCGCGTCCCCTGCTTCATCTTGCCAAATAAACTCCCGCCGGAGGCTCCCGGCCTCTCCGCACACCCCTGACAATCGAGGATCAGACCAGATGACCATTCAACTCTATTGCTTTGGCGAAAGCGGGCATTCCTACAAGGCGGCGCTGGCGCTTGAACTGGCGGGACTGGACTGGCAGCCGGTGAAAGTTGATTTCTTCAATGGCGAGACCCGCACGCCAGAGTACCGCGCCAACGTAAACGAGATGGGCGAAGCGCCTGTGCTGGTGGACGGCGATGTGAAACTGACGCAGTCAGGTGTCATCCAGACCTACCTGTCGGACAAATATGGCACCTTCGGCGGCACCGACGCGATGGAGAAGCTGGAAATCCTGCGTTGGATCATCTGGGACAACCAGAAATTCAGCGGCACCTCCGGGCCTTTGCGGTTCCTGATGAATTTCCTGCCCGAAGACAAACGCCCCGCCGAGGTGATCACCTTCATGCAAGGGCGGATGAAAGCCGCCTACGCGGTGCTTGATGCGCATCTGGAGGGCCGCGACTGGATTGTGGGCGACGCTGTCACCAATGCGGACCTCACCTGTTGTGGCTACCTGTTTTACCCCGAACCGTTCGGTTTTGACCGGGCGGATTGGCCGAATATCGACCGCTGGCTGTCCAATATCCAGGGACTGCCAGGCTGGAAACATCCTTACGATTTGATGCCCGGATCCCCTGCGGATCGGGCCTGAGACGGAGAGCAGAATGACTGAAGCATATATCTATGACGCCGTGCGCACACCGCGCGGCAAGGGCCGGAAAGACGGCAGCCTGCACGAGGTGACCTCGGTGCGCCTGAGCGCGCAGGTGTTGGATGCGGTGAAGGATCGCAACGGGCTTGAGGGTCATGCGGTCGAAGACGTGATCTGGGGCAATGTCACCCAGGTCGGCGAACAGGGTGGCTGCCTTGCGCGCACAGCCGTGCTGGCGTCGGGTCTGGATCAGTCGATCCCCGGTCTCGCCATCAACCGGTTCTGTGCGTCGGGCATGGAAGCGGTGAACCTTGCCGCCAACCAGGTCAAGGGCGGTGCAGGCGACGCCTATATCGCAGGCGGTGTCGAGATGATGGGCCGTGTTGCCATGGGCAGCGATGGTGCGGCGATTGCCGTGGACCCGTCGGTAGCAATGGAGACCTATTTCGTGCCGCAGGGCATTTCGGCCGACATCATCGCAACCGAATACGGGTTCAGCCGCGATGATGCCGATATGCTGGCCATGGAAAGCCAGCGCCGGGCGAAAGCCGCCTGGGATGAAAACCGCTTCGCCAAGTCGATCATTACCGTGCGCGATCAGAACGGTTTGAGCATTCTGGATCACGACGAGTACATGCGTCCTGGCACTGACATGCAGAGCCTTGGGGGTTTGAATCCTGCCTTCCAGCAAATGGGCGAAGTGATGCCGGGTTTCGATGCGATTGCGCTGATGAAGTACCCGCATCTGGAGCGGATCAACCACATCCACCACGCAGGTAACTCGTCCGGCATCGTCGATGGCGCGGCAGGCGTGCTGATCGGCAACAAGGAATTCGGCGAGAAATGGGGTCTCAAAGCCCGCGCCCGGATCAAGGCGACTGCCAAGATCGGCACCGATCCGACCATCATGCTCACAGGCCCGGTTCCGGTGACGGAAAAGATCCTCGCCGACAGTGGCATGTCCATCAGCGATATCGACCTCTTTGAGGTGAACGAGGCGTTTGCCTCGGTGGTGCTGCGGTTCATGCAGGCCTTCGATGTGGACGACAGTGTGGTCAACGTGAACGGCGGCTCCATCGCGATGGGCCACCCGCTGGGCGCGACCGGCGCGATCATCATTGGCACGCTGCTGGACGAGTTGGAGCGCACCGGCAAAGGCACGGGCCTTGCCACGCTCTGCATCGCGTCCGGCATGGGGGCCGCCACGATCATCGAGCGGGTCTGAGCCATGTCGCATGGAGCGCATGAAACGGCCTACGAGATCGGCTACGCGCTTCTGAACAAGACGAAGCGTGCCTATTTCGAGGACGATTTCACGCTCTTCGCAAGTGCGTTCCTGCTGCCGCACGAACATGTGACGCTGCAGGGTTGGGCGGTTCTGGAAACCGAAGAGGATCTGCGGATGCTGTTTGAACGGATGAAGGCCGAGTTCCAACGGCTCGAGGTGGACGACATCGTGCGTCCACTCGTGTCTGCCGAATTCGTGACACCGTTCAATATTCTGGCAACGGCGGAGTCGCATATCTACTCGCGGGGGAAACGGGTGGCTGAACCCTATGCGGTGCAATCGACCCTAATGAGATGCGGCAACGAATGGCGCATCGCCACGGCCAATTACTGTGTCCCGCTTTCGACACGTGGATTGCCAGCGGCGTTGATGCCACCAGCATTTCCGTCCGAGACCCGTTTGCCATCGCAGGGAGGCGACGATGCCAGTCATCGCTCTTGATCCGCTGCCGCGGTGCGTTTCCTGCGAAACTTGGCCTAGGGAGTTCATGTGATGTCCCTGTCCCCCGCAGTCCGCATCTACCAGGACAACCTTGATGCCGTCTCGAAGGCGTTGATGGAGGGCGATCTGCGCGAAATGATGCGCCACATCGCAATCCCCAACATGATGTCGACGCATGATACCGAGATCGTCATGTCCTCGCCCGAGGAGCTGGACATGGTGATGTCGGATTTCCGCACACAGCTGACGGGGCGCGGGGTCGAGACTTACACCCGAACCTGCCTTGAGGCTGATTTCGTCGCCGGGCGAGACGACATGATCGCGGGGCGTCACCGCACGGAAACCAAGGGCACCAACGGCGTCGCGGTCAGTCCGTACCTCAACCACATGGTATTGATGCGGATTGATGGCTCGTGGATGGGCATCTGGATCCAGGCCATCCTCGCCAACACCGAGCTGGAAATCCTCAGCCCCGATATTGCGGCGGCACAGGCTGAAGCCCGCCGCCTTCTTGATACAATTCGCCGCTGATGCGGCGCAGAAAAAGACCCACGAAAGGGAAGACAAGATGACCGATTTCACAATGACAAAGGATGCCGAGGGCATCGCCACGATCACCTGGGACGTTCCGGAAAAGTCGATGAACGTGCTGAGCTTCGACGGGTTGCAGACGCTCAACGAGCTGGTGGATGACGCGCTGTCGGATGAAGCCGTCAAAGGCATCATCATCACCTCTGGCAAACCCGATTTCGCGGCGGGCATGGACCTGAACGTACTGGCGACGCTGCGCGAGGCCGGGGCCGAGGCGGTGTTCGACGGGATCATGAAAATGCACGGCGTGCTGCGCAAGATCGAACGTGCCGGCATGGACGCGAAGACCAACAAAGGCGGCAAGCCGGTGGCGGCGGTTCTGCCCGGCACGGCTTTGGGGATCGGGCTGGAAATCCCCCTCGCCTGTCACCGCGTGTTTGCAGCCGACAATGCCAAGGCCAAGATCGGCCTGCCGGAAATCATGGTCGGGCTTTTCCCTGGCGCCGGTGGCACAACGCGTGTGGCGCGCAAGATGGGCGCGATGGCGGCCTCGCCCTTCCTGCTGGAGGGCAAGCTGTCTGATCCCGTCAAAGCCAAGGCGGCTGGTTTGATTGACGAAGTGTCCGCAGACCCGATGGCCGATGCCCGCGCTTGGGTGCTGAGCGCAGGCGATGCGGATCTGCTCAAGCCGTGGGATGCGAAGGGCTACAAGATGCCGGGCGGCGCGCCGTATCATCCGGCGGGCTTCATGACCTTCGTGGGTGCGTCCGCCATGGTCAACGGCAAGACCAAGGGCGTCTACCCGGCAGCCAAGGCGCTGCTCTCGGCGGTTTATGAAGGGGCGATGGTGGATTTCGACACCGCTCTCAGGATCGAGGCGCGGTGGTTCACATCGATCATCATGAACCCGTCCTCATCGGCGATGATCCGGTCGCTCTTCATCAACAAAGGCGCGCTGGAAAAAGGCGCCGTCCGTCCCGCCGACGTTGCTGACCAGCGAGTCAAGAAGGTCGGCGTGCTTGGTGCTGGCATGATGGGTGCGGGCATCGCGCTGGTGTCGGCTCAGGCGGGCATCGAGGTTGTGCTGCTGGACCGCGATCAGGCGGCGGCGGACAAGGGCAAAGCCTATTCCGCCGACTATGCGGCCAAGGGCGTGTCGCGCAGGAAGATCACCCAGGACAAGGCCGATGCGATGCTGGCGCGGATCACGGCCACTACGGATTACAACGATCTGGCGGGCTGTGACCTCATCGTTGAGGCGGTGTTCGAAGACCCCAAGATCAAGGCCGAAGTGACCGCACAGGTCGAAGCGGTGATTGGTGAGGACTGCATCTTTGCGACCAACACCTCGACCCTGCCGATCAGCGATCTGGCGAAGGCCAGCAAGCGGCCCGAGCAGTTCATCGGCATCCACTTCTTCTCGCCGGTCGAGAAGATGATGCTGGTCGAGATCATCAAGGGCAAGGAAACCGGCGACCGTGCCGTGGCCAAGGCTCTCGACTTTGTGCGTCAGATCAAGAAGACCCCGATCGTGGTCAACGACGCGCGGTTCTTCTACGCCAACCGCTGCATCATTCCGTATATCAATGAAGGTATCCGGATGGTGAAGGAAGGCGTGTCCCCGGTTTTGATCGAGAACGCCGCCAAGATGGTCGGTATGCCGCTCGGCCCGCTGCAGCTGGTCGACGAAACCTCGATTGACCTGGGGGCCAAGATCGCCCGCGCAACCCGCGCGGCGATGGGCGATGCCTATCCCGATGGTGCTGTGGACGAGGTGATCTTCTGGATGGAAGCGCAAGGCCGTCTGGGTCGTAAATCGAAGGCCGGGTTCTACGATTACGACGCCGCTGGCAAGCGCCAAGGCCTGTCCGAGGTGGTCAAGGCGCAGTACCCGCAGGCTGACGACCAACCTGATCTGATTGACGTGCAGCACCGTCTGCTGTTCGTGCAATCGCTCGAAGCAGTGCGTGCGCTGGAAGATGGAGTGCTCATGGACATCCGCGAAGGTGATGTGGGCGCAATCCTTGGCTGGGGCTTTGCGCCGTGGTCGGGTGGTCCGCTGTCCTGGTTCGACATGCTGGGTGCGGAATATGCGGCAGAACGCTGTGACCAACTGGTCGAGGCGTATGGCGACCGCTTTGCCTGCCCTGCCCTGCTGCGCGACATGGCGACCAAAGGTCAGAGCTTCTACGGGCGCTTTGCGCCCGAGAAGTCGGCGGCGTGATGTCAGTGCCGGGCACATGCCCGGCCACCGCTTGAGCGTTTGGAACTTGCGTAGGCCGGGCAATTGCCCGGCTTCCTTTTATGTGAGAGCCGGGCAGAAGCCCGGCCTACCTCTTACTCCGACTGTAGTGCTGCGAACCGCTCCATCCGGTCGATCTGGGGGGCCATTGTGCACCACTCATCCTCGACCGTGACCCAGTGAGCATCGCGGGTTTCGGCGTGGACGATGATACGACCGGATTCAGACGTGATCTCAGGCACCACAATCATATTGAGGAAGAGGGCGAAAGCTTCGGCAGTCAGACACATGGGAAAACTCCTTTTTCAAGTGTCCTCCCATTGGCGATGTCCACCTCTCGCGGGTGGTGATGTCAATCTAACGCAAAAGCCTTACTTTTGATTGAAACCCCATGCTGCGCCGCAGCATTTTGCGGTGAAAGTGCGCGCATACTGTGCAAAACCTATCAAACCGCACAGAATTCAGGCGCCAAAACGATACGCGAACCGGGCAATATCGTCGGCGCACATCTCGGCAACGGCGGCGGCGGTCTGGTCTGAATACGCGCCGCGATAGTCCCGAGGCCGATCCGAAGCGTTGGCATGAGGGACGTCCAACCGGAACCCGACATGCGCTTCAACCGGGGCGAGGTCTTCTTCCAGATGCTCCAGCCGTACATAGGCCGAACACCGCTCGACACCTGCCGCGTCAGTGACATATCGCGCCGCTGGATGCGCGCGCAGGCTGGCTTCTGTGTCGGGGTGCAACAGGAATGCCTCAAAGCTGGTAGCCTTGGCCAGCGTGACGGCAGGGTGATCGAAACTCTGGTCGCGCAGCCAATGGTAGTAGCTGACCATCCGGTCCCACGGGTTGCGCACCAGCGTGAAGATAAACATCCCGTCGAGATCGGACGGCGACAGCGCCCCATCGAGATCGGCCAAAGTGCTGTGCTTCCAAAGCCGGCCCTTTGCGGCAAGCGTCTTGACCCGCGCCTTGCGCCTGATCGCTTTGGGGGTATCCCCGATCAGGATGTCATCCCGATGCGCACGCGCCTCCAGCGCCAAGGCCAGAGAGGTGCCCCCCGTTTTGGGGATATGCACGAAGATGAATTTCCGGGCGGGCGAGATGATCATACGCCAGAGGTGCCAGTTTGGCGGAGGTCACGCAAGTTTGGGCTTTTCCCTTGTTCGATCCCTGCGCTATGTCACCCTGTACAGATTGTCGCAGGGAGGGCACGAGATGGGTTGGATGCGGGATGAAACGGGCCTTGAAAAGCGCACCGCGAATTATGTGCCACTGACGCCCCTGTCGCATCTACAGCGCGCCGCAGAGGTCTTCCCCGACACGATTGCCGTCGTGCATGGCGCGCATCGCAAGACCTACCGCGAATATCATGAGCGTGTGACCCGGCTGGCCTCGGCGCTTGTTTCCATGGGGGTGAAACCGGGTGACGTGGTGGCGACGATCCTGCCCAACATCCCCGCACAGGCCGAGGCGCATTTTGGCGTGCCCGCCTGTGGTGCTGTTCTCAATACCATCAACACGCGTCTGGATGTGGACACGATTTCCTACATCCTCGACCATGGCGAGGCGAAGGTTGTCCTGTGTGACCCGCAGTTCATGCCCGTGCTGGCCAACGCCATAGAACAGATGGAGGGTCCCGCACCCAACGTGATCGAAGTGGCCGATCCGCATGAAGGCGTGAGCGCGGCGAGCGATTATCCCGAGTACGAAGACGTGCTGGCTGGGGGAGACCCGGATTTCAAATGGATCATGCCAGAAGACGAATGGGAGAGCCTCGCGCTCAACTACACCTCTGGCACCACGGGGCGGCCCAAGGGCGTGGTCTACCACCATCGTGGCGCGTATCTGATGACGATGGGCACGGCGGTCAGTTGGGAAATGGCGCTGCGGCCCAAGTATCTGACCATCGTGCCTTTATTCCACTGCAACGGCTGGAACCACACATGGATGATGCCGATGCTGGGCGGGACGGTTGTCTGCTGTCGCGATATCAGCGCCAAGGCGATCTACAATGCGATTGCCGATGAAGGCGTGACCCATTTCGGCGGTGCGCCCATCGTTCTGAACATGATCGTCAACTCGGACCCTGCGGATCGTCGGGAATTTGACCATCTGGTCAAAGTTTACACCGCCGGCGCGCCCCCTGCCCCGGCAACTCTGGCCAAGATCGGTGATCTGGGCTTTCACGTGATGCAGGTCTACGGGCTGACCGAAACTTATGGCCATGTCACCGAATGCGTCTGGAATGGCGATGCGTGGGATGGGTTGGAACAGGACGCAAAGTCGGCCATCAAGGCGCGTCAGGGTGTGGCCTTCCCGATGATGGAGAAGATCGACGTGCTGGATGACACCGGAACCCCTGTGCCGCGCGATGGCAAGACCCAGGGCGAAATCGTCATTCGCGGCAATGCGGTGATGAAGGGATACCTGAAGAATCCCAAGGCCACGGACGAGGCCTTTGAAGGCGGGCATTTCCATTCCGGCGACATCGCCGTGATGCACCCGGACAATTACTGCCAGATTGCGGATCGCGCGAAGGACATCATCATCTCGGGCGGCGAGAACATCTCTTCGGTCGAGGTCGAAGGCTGCCTGATGGCGCATGATGCGGTGCTGCTCTGTGCCGTGGTCGCCAAGCCGGACGAGAAATGGGGCGAAGTGCCTTGCGCCTTTGTGGAGCTGAAAGGCAACCACAGCGCCACCGAGGAAGAACTGATCGCCTTTGCGCGCACCAAATTGGCCGGGTTCAAGACACCCAAGAAGGTGGTGTTCGAGGAGTTGCCGAAAACGTCGACCGGCAAGATCCAGAAGTTCCAGTTGCGGGAGCGGGCCAAGGCGCTTTGAGTCAGCGGTCTTCGCTTACTGGATATAGCGCATAAGCTCGGCCGCCCGCGCGCGGCCCAGTTCCACCTTGCAGGCATTGATCGCGATCCCCGTGCCCGAGCCGCCGCCAAAGGTTGCACCCACATAATCGCATTGAGCATCGCGATACGCCAGCCACGCGGCCTGCGCGGCGTCGAGCGCGGGCACCGTGACCACACGGCCAGTGATCCCGTCCAGTTCTGCCGCGGAGGACTTTGCAAACCCCAGATAAATCTCGATGGTTGCGTCCACCCGCGCAAGCGTGTCGGCCACGCAATTGCCGATCTCGACCTGGCTGCTGCCGCCGCATTCGGTGGCCGGGTCCGCGAGGGCAGATCCCGCGCTCCAGAGCACAAGGCACGCGACGAATGTGAATGGCTTCATGGCAGAACCTCCGGTCATGCTGGATCGACGGAACCAATCTCGTCTATCGACACCATAAAACCGTGTAACTTTTCCCGAAAGCAATAACTCTGCTCAAGCCTGCATCTGCGGCGATGGCGGGCCAAGGCATTGCAACCAACCACTGTCCAAGATGGCATACCTCGTGCAAGCGCGGGGGAAGCCCCTGCCGCATTGCGCGAAAGGCCACACGGGTGTACCCTAACCCATAATCAACGAGGCAGAGCAGCCCGCATGACCGCGCTGAAGGAATTTCAACGGCTGGAGGCCGAAGGTGTCTGGCGTGCAACGCCGGCCGACCAGCGCAAGGATGTGATCGTGTCCTTGGGCGATGCCTCACTGACGATCCTTGATTTGCGGGAAAACGTGCTGGCGCATTGGTCAGTTGCTGCCGTGGCGAGGGCAAACAAGGGGCAGATGCCCGCGATCTATCATCCTGACGGCGATCCGGGCGAAACGCTCGAATTCGGCGAGAACAGTGCGCAAATGATCGAAGCGATAGAGCGCATCCGAACCGCCATCGACCGGACGCGCCCAAAACCGGGAAAGCTTCGGTTCTGGATGACGGGGCTGATCGCGGCATCGGTGATCGCAGGGATCGTCTTCTGGCTGCCCGATGCTCTATTGCGGCATACCGTTCAAGTGGTGCCTGCGGTTAAGCGGGTCGAGATCGGGGATGCCCTTTTGGCCCGGATCATGCGGATTTCCGGGCAGGCCTGCATGACGCGGGATGCCCGCGAACCGTTGCGGCGGCTGGCCTCACGCGTGTTGGGACCGGCACAGCGAGGTGCCTTGGTGGTGCTGCCCGGTGGCGTGGCCGAGACGGCACATCTTCCGGGCGGACGCATCCTGCTGAACCGGGCTCTGATCGAAGACCCGGAAGAACCGGATGTGACGGCGGGCTATGTCCTGACCGAACGGCTGCGCGCGCTGACGCAAGACCCGCTGGAGGAAATGCTGATCGAGACGGGTCTCTGGTCGAGCCTGCGTTTGTTGACGACAGGCGAGATGGCAGATGCGGATCTCGACCGATACAGCGAATACCTCTTGGCGCGAACGCCCGCCAAACTGTCGAACGATGTGATCATCGCTGGTTTCGAAATGGCGAACCTGCGCACGACACCATATGCCTATGCCGTTGATATCACGGGAGAAACGACCCTTCAATTGATCGAGGCCGATCCGATGTCAGGCAAAGAGACGCGCCCCGTCCTTAGCGATGCGGATTGGTTGCGCCTGCAAGGGATCTGCGGCGAATGATCAGTGGCCAAGCCCCTTGCCGCGCCCGACGATGACCGGTTCCTTGATCTTCTGGTCCTTGGTCAACAGCTGCCGTGGCACGGTGTTGCTCCAGACCTCTTGCGTCGCGCGATAGCCCTGCCGGGTCATGTGCGCGCGATGCGGATTGAGGCGGTCATCCTCCCACGCCGGTTTGTAGCCCTTGGGCACTTTGGGCAACGTGTGACCCTGAGCGTCGTAGACATGCTTGGGCACGATCCGCTCTTCATAGACGCGGGGTTGGGGCTGGCTGTATTTCTGCGCTTGGACAGTCCGGTTTGAAACCATCGGCACGGCTCGTTGTGGGGTGATGATGCGCTGCGGGGTGATGATGACCGGCTGTGCTTCAGCCACGACAACCGGCGCGGGCGCTGAACGGACGAGGCTCGGGGTCTGACCGCAGATCGGTTGCCGGTTTTGACTTACGCGGGGCACCCAGTTGACCGCGCCATCGACGCCTGCGCGGACATAGACGCAGCCCCGGCTGTCGACATATTGCCGGGCGTCATAGCTGGCGGGAGGCACTTCGGCAGGTGGCGTGACCTGCAAGCCCTGAGCCGATACGGAAATCGTTGAAACGAGAAGCGCGGCCAGGGTGGCCGCAGCTTTGATACGGTACACAATCATTTGTCTGTCCCCACAGATGTGCAGGAAGACTGCCCGTCAGGTGATTGGGTGTAAAGGGCTATTTCGTCCCGAACATCCGGTCGCCCGCATCGCCCAGACCCGGCACGATGTAGCCCAGTTCGTTGAGGTGCGAATCCAGCGCGGCGGTGACGATCGGCACGTCAGGGTGCGCCTCTTTCATGCGGGCCACACCTTCGGGCGCGGCGAGCAGGCAGAGGAAGATGATGTTCTTGGCACCGGCATTCTTGACGAGGTCGATAGCGGCGGCAGAGCTGTTGCCGGTGGCGAGCATGGGATCGACGACAATCGTAATCCGGTCTTCGAGTTGCGCGGGGACCTTGAAGTAATACTGCACCGGTTTGAGCGTTTCCTCGTCACGGTAGAGACCGACAAAGCCGACCCGCGCGGCGGGGATCAGTTCAAGAATACCGTCCAGCAACCCGTTGCCCGCCCGCAGGATCGAGATCAGCGCGAGCTTCTTGCCGTCTATCACCGGGGCGTCCATTTCGCAGAGCGGGGTTTCGATTTTCTTGGTGGTGAGCGGCAGGTTTCGCGTGACCTCGTAGGCCAGCAAGTGGCTGATTTCACGCAGCAATTGACGGAACGATTTGGTCGAAGTGTCCTTTTCGCGCATCAGGCTCAGTTTGTGCTGAACAAGCGGGTGGTCAACGATGGTCAGATGTTGGGTCATGTGCGCTCCAGTCGTTTCAGGACACGGGTGCGCGTGTCCTCGTCGCAGAAGGCCGCGCGGGCGGCGGTGTCGTTCAGTTCGGAAAATACATCTTCGTCCCAGCGGAAGGTGCGGGCAAGATTGACATATTCGTCACGCATCGTGGTGTGGAAGAACGGCGGATCGTCGGTGGAGACCGTGACCTTCACCCCACGTTTGCGCAGTTTTTCAATCGGGTGTGCAGCAAGGCTCGGGTAAACTTCGAGGTTCACGTTGGAACCCGGGCAAACTTCGAGGGTAATCTCGTTCTCCACAAGTTTGTCCACAAGCGCCAGATCGTTGATCGCGTGAACACCGTGGCCGATGCGTTCGACCTTGAGATCGTCCACCGCGTCGCGCACCGATTGCGCGCCGCCCCATTCCCCGGCATGGGCCGTCAGGCGCAACCCGGCTTCGCGTGCCATATCAAAGCTGTAGGCGAAGTCCCTGGGTTTACCCTTCATTTCATCACCGGCGATGCCGAAGCCGACAATCCAGTCGCCTGCTGTTTCTGCCGCACACAGCGCCGAGGCCTTGGCCTTTTCCGGGCCAAAATGGCGGATGCAGGTGATGATGCCGCGCAGGATGATGCCATGGTCGCGTTCGGCCTCGTCGGCGGCGTCCTTGATCGCGTGCAGGTATTCGCGCCATGCGCCCACGTCGCTGCCGCCACAGAAATCTGGTGACAGGAAGGTTTCGGAATAGACCACGTCGTTTGCGGCGCTTTCTTCAAGCACGGCTTTGGTCAGGCGGGCGTAATCCTCGGGCGATTTGAGCACGCTTGTGGCGGCTTCATACACGCTGAGGAAATGGACGAAATCCCGGAAGGCGTAACTGCCATCGGGTTTGAACACGCCGTCGAGATTGACGGATTTTTCTTTCGCCAACCCTTTGATGAACGCAGGTGGGGCCGCGCCTTCGTGGTGCAGATGCAGTTCGACCTTGGGCAGGCGCATGATGCGATCAAGCTGTTCTTCGTCCATCGGACGGCTCAGACGCTCGCGTTCTTCTTCATCCATCACAGGAAACTCCGCCCCGATCCTTTTGCCGCGACACCCAGATGTTGGGCGATGCTGGCCGCCACGTCGACGAACCCGACATGCCCAATCTCGCCCTCGCCTGTCCCGGCGACGAGAACTGGTACCCGTTCGCGGGTGTGGTCCGTGCCGGTCCATGTGGGGTCGTTGCCATGATCCGCCGTGATGAGCAACAGGTCATCGGGTTTCAGCTTTGGCAGCAGTTTGGCCAGCTCGGCATCAAACCATTCCAACGCGCGGGCATAACCGGACACGTCGCGGCGGTGGCCATATTTGCTGTCGAATTCGACGAAGTTTGCAAAGATCAGTGCACCTTCGGGGGCGGTGTCGATCTGTTGCGCGAGGTGCTGCATCAGTTGCGCATCCGATCCTTTGTGTACCGTGTCGATGCCCGCCATCGAGAAGATGTCGCCGATTTTTCCAATGCCGATGACCGCTTGCCCGGCGTCCTGCACCCAGTTTGTGAGCACGGGTTCGGGCGGTGCGATCGCATAGTCGCGCCGGTTGGTGGTGCGTTCAAAGCTGCCCTCTTGCCCAACAAAGGGCCGTGCGATCACGCGACCGATGCGGCGCTCATGGCACATCGGCGCGAGGTCGTGGCAAAGCTTCAACAGTCGATCGAGGCCAAACGCCTCTTCATGCGCGGCGATCTGGAGCACGCTGTCGGCAGAGGTATAGCAGATCGGCTTGCCTGTTCTGAGGTGCTCTGCGCCGAAGGTTTCGATCACCCTCACACCATTGCTGTGGCAATTGCCGAGGATGCCGTCGGTGCCAGCGAGGTCGCAGATGCGTTGGGTGATGTCGTCTGGAAAGGACGGGATGGTGTCTGGGAGATAGGTCCAATCCCACGGCACAGGCAGGCCCGCGAGTTCCCAGTGACCCGAGGGGGTATCCTTGCCCTTGGACAGCTCGGTTGCAGCGCCCCAGCGGCCTGTGGGTCTTTCGGTGAGGTTCGGAGCGGCCTCTCCGCTGGCCAGTTCGACAGCGCGGCCAAGACCCAGAGCGTCGAGCGTCGGCAGGTGCAACGGGCCTGTGCGACCTTGTTCTGCCTGTCCCGCCGCGCAGGCTTGGGCGATATGGAGAAGCGTGTTTGCCCCGGTGTCAGGGACAGTGCCGTTGAAGAACTGGTCGGCGTCCGGCGCACCGCCGATTCCGACGGAATCCATCACCACAAGGAACGCACGGCTCATGTGATGTGCTCCAGCACCAACTTGGGCGGTGAGGCCGTACCGTCACCCAAGGTAATTGCGGCGCGAACGGCCAGTTCGGCCTCATCTGCCTGGCTTTCCCGTGCGGCGTGGATGCGGACAAGCGGATGGCCTTTCGTCACCCGGTCCCCGATAGAGACCACATCGCTGAGCCCAACAGAGGGATTGACCACATCCGTTTCCACTTGGCGTCCCCCGCCCAGCGCAACAACGGTCAGGCCCAAGGCTTCGCCGTCGATGGTGGTGACGGTGCCGGATGTGGTGGCAGTGACTTCACGGATCACGGGGGCTTCAGGAAGGAAACGGACCCAGTCTTGGACAAAATGCACCGGGCCACCCATCGCGTAGACCATGGCTCCAAATTTCTCGGCGGCGGCGCCACTGGCGATGGCTTGAGCGATCTTTTTGGTGCCATCGCCGATCCCGGCTTGTTCGAGCAACGCGCCGCCCAAAGCGACGGTCAGGTCCAGCAATCGGCCAGAAGCCGCCCCGGTCAGAACGCGCATCACGTCGATCACTTCGAGCGCGTTGCCAAGGCTGGAGGCCAAGGGTTGCGACATGTCGGTGATGAGGGCCGAGGTCGGGCAGCCGGTGGCGTTGGCCGTATCGACCAAGGCACGGGCCAAAGCGCGGGCGTCGTCCTGCGATTTCATGAACGCGCCCGAGCCGCATTTCACGTCGAGCACCAAGCCTTCGAGACCTGCAGCGAGTTTCTTGGACAGGATCGACGCGGTGATCAGATCGAGGCTTTCCACAGTCGCGGTCACATCGCGGATCGCATAAAGCCGCTTGTCCGCAGGGGCGATGTCTGCGCTGGCGCTGACAATGGCGCAGCCGACTTTGGACACGACCTGGCGGAACTGGTCCTCGGTCAGGGTGGTTCGGAAGCCGGGGATCGATTCGAGTTTGTCGAGCGTGCCGCCCGTATGACCAAGGCCCCGGCCTGAAATCATCGGGACGTAGACGCCGCAGGCTGCCAGCGCAGGTGCCAGGATCAGGCTGACGCAATCGCCCACCCCACCGGTCGAGTGTTTATCGAGCACGGGCGCGTCGAGATCCCACCGCAACACCTTACCACTGTCGCGCATGGCGGCGGTCAGGGCTGCGCGGCCCGTATCCCCCAATCCGTTCAGGCACACGCCCATGGCAAATGCCCCAGCCTGCGCATCGCTGACTGATCCATCTGCCAGCCCTTGCGCGAACCAAGCCAGCGCAGCGGCGTCAGGTGTCCCCCCTTTGCGCAGGGTGGCGATGATGGCCCTTGCATCCATCAGGTGCGGTCCATGTGCCCTGCGTCGAACGCGCCCGGCAGCAGGTCTCCGACTGTGGTCTTGAATTCGGAACCATCGGTGGTGGCCAGCGTCACTGCCACATCGCGTGCTGCGAATTCGGACAGTTTTTGGCGGCACCCGCCACATGGAGGTACTGGCTCTGGACTGTCGGCGATCACATACGCCTCGACGATCCTGTGCGCCCCCGAGGCGATCATCGCGGCAATGGCTCCGGCCTCGGCACAGGTGCCTTCGGGATAGGCCACATTCTCGACATTGCAGCCGACATAGACGCGGCCATCATCGGCCAGGAGCGCTGCACCAACCTTGAAATTCGAATAGGGCGCGTATGCGTTTTCCCGAACTGCCCGCGCCGCCTCTTTCAGTTCCATCGTGACCCCGCTCCCGATTTCAGACCCACATGATTGCGGGGGCACGCGCCTGATTGCAAGGGCTCGTGGGAACCGGAAACGCAGCGTTCGCGTTTTCTCTTCGACACAGTAGGTGACCATGCCCATTCAGAACAGTGTGAGCCTTGATCCGGCAGTCGGACTTGGCCCCGACTCCGAAGAGGAAATGACCGAACAGCAGGCGATCAAGCTGCGTGAACTGGCCAGCGCAGCAGATGAACCGTTCGATGGCAGCCTGACCCGGAGACAGGCAGAGCGGCGCATCGCGCATCTTGAAGAATACTTGAAATGAGTTTCTTGCCGCATGGGTAACTGGCGCTCTTTCCCTCCGCTCGCAAAAGGTTTAACCCTAAACCAAATTTGAGCGGGACGGGATTCATGTCGGACAACACCAACGAAACGCTGCGTCAGGCGGCCCTTTTTTACCACGAACATCCCAAGCCCGGTAAGCTTGAAATCCGCGCCACCAAGCCATTGGCGAATGGCCGTGATCTGGCCCGCGCCTATAGTCCCGGCGTGGCCGAAGCCTGTCTTGAGATCAAGGCCGACCCGACCAATGCTGCGCGTTATACCGCGAGGGGCAATCTTGTGGCGGTCGTGTCGAACGGTACGGCGGTGCTTGGTCTGGGCAATATCGGCGCTTTGGCGTCCAAGCCGGTGATGGAAGGAAAGGCGGTTCTGTTCAAGAAATTCGCCAATATCGACTGCTTCGACATCGAAGTAAACGAGAGCGATCCTGAAAAGCTGGCCGATATTGTCTGTGCGCTGGAGCCGACCTTCGGTGCGATCAACCTAGAAGACATCAAGGCGCCGGATTGTTTCATCGTCGAAAAGCTGTGTCGCGAGCGGATGAATATCCCCGTTTTCCACGACGACCAGCACGGAACGGCGATTGTGGTGGGCGCTGCTGCCACAAACGCATTGCACGTGGCTGGCAAGGCGTTCGAGGACATCAAGATCGTCTCTACCGGCGGTGGGGCTGCGGGCATTGCCTGTCTCAACATGCTGGTGAAGCTGGGGGTGAAGCGCGAGAACATCTGGCTCTGCGATATTCATGGATTGGTCTTTGAAGGCCGGGCCGAGGATATGAACCCTCAAAAAGCGGCGTTTGCCCAGAAGAGCGACCTGCGCACGCTGGATGACGTGGTCGACGGGGCGGATTTGTTCCTCGGGCTGAGCGGACCGAAAGTTCTGAAGCCTGAAATGGTGGCCCGCATGGCCGAGCGCCCGATCATCTTTGCGCTGGCCAATCCAACGCCTGAGATCCTGCCCGACGAGGTGCGCGAGGTTGCACCGGGTGCCATCATGGCGACCGGGCGCAGCGATTTTCCCAACCAGGTCAATAACGTGCTCTGCTTCCCGTTCATCTTCCGCGGCGCATTGGATGTCGGCGCGACCGAGATCAACGACGCGATGCAGATCGCCTGTGTCGAAGGGATCGCCAAGCTGGCGCGGGCGACCACAAGCGCCGAGGCGGCAGCGGCCTATCGCGGCGAGCAACTGACTTTTGGTGCGGATTACCTGATCCCGAAACCTTTTGACCCGCGCCTCTCCGGCGTGGTGTCGACCGCCGTGGCGCAGGCGGCGATGGAGTCGGGTGTGGCCCTGCGCCCGGTCGAGGACCTCAAGGCTTACAAAGCCAAGCTGGATGCCAGCGTCTATAAATCCGCGATGCTCATGCGCCCGGTGTTCGAGGCGGCGGCCACGGGTGCGCGCAGGATCGTCTTTGCCGAGGGCGAGGATGAGCGGGTATTGCGGGCGGCGCAGGCCATACTCGAGGAAACGACGGAAACGCCGATTCTGATCGGACGTCCCGACGTTATCGCGTCGCGCTGCGAACGGTTGGGGCTGGAGATCAGGCCGGAGCGGGATTTCACGCTGGTGAACCCGGAGAACGACCCGCGCTACCGCGATTACTGGGAAACCTATCACAAGATCATGGCGCGGCGCGGTGTGACGCCGGATCTGGCCCGCGCGATCATGCGCACCAACACGACCGCGATCGGCGCAGTCATGGTGCATCGCGATGAGGCCGACAGTCTGATCTGCGGCACGTTCGGCGAATTCCGCTGGCATTTGAACTATGTCACGCAGGTGCTTGGGTCGGAAACGCTGTCACCGCATGGCGCGCTGAGCATGATGATCCTTGAAGACGGGCCGCTCTTCATCGCGGACACCCATGTGCGGTCGCGACCCACTCCGGCAGAGTTGGCCCAGACTGCCATCGGCGCCGCGCGGCATGTGCGGCGGTTCGGGCTGACGCCGAACATCGCGTTCTGCTCGCAGTCCCAGTTCGGCAATCAGGAGGAAGGCTCTGGTCAGCGGCTGCGCGAGGCAATCGCGCTTCTTGATTCCCAGCCGAGGGACTTCTGCTACGAGGGCGAGATGAACGTGGATGCGGCGCTTGACCCCGAATTGCGCGAGCGTCTGTTGCCGGGCAACCGGATGCAGGGGGTCGCCAACGTTCTGATCTTCGGTCATGCCGACGCGGCGTCTGCGGTGCGCAACATCCTCAAGATGCGCGCAGGCGGGCTGGAAGTTGGGCCGATCCTGATGGGCATGGGCAACCGCGCGCATGTGGTCACACCGGGGATCACGGCACGCGGTTTGTTGAACATGGCCGCGATCGCGGGCACGCCGGTAGCTCGGTACGGGTGACCATGCGACCGCGCATCGCGGGTTTGGGTTGACTTAAACCCCTAGGTCAACCCGTCGAGAAACGCCTCAGCTTCTGAGAGGATCGTCCGTTTGCGGTCCTCATCCATCCGTTTCCAGTTGGCGTAGATCGTGCTCATCCTTTGGTTCTTGCTGAACTTTTCAGAGTGGCGGTCAAGAAACGCCCAGTAAAGCAAGTTAAACGGACAAGCGTCTTTCCCGGTTTTGTCGTTCACCTTGTAGCGGCAGGATTTGCAATAATCCGACATCCGGTTGATGTAAGCCCCTGACGACACATAGGGTTTGGACGCGATGATCCCGTCATCGGCGAACTGACTCATGCCAATCACGTTGGGCGCTTCGACCCATTCGAACGCGTCGATATAGACGCGCAGATACCACTCATGCACCTCGTGAGGATTGATGCCCGCCAGCAGCGCGAAGTTGCCCGTGACCATCAGGCGCTGGATGTGGTGGGCATAAGCCTCGTCCGCCGTCTGGGTGATTGCCTTTGACAGGCAGTTCATCTTGGTGTCGCCGGTCCAGAAGAAGTCCGGCAGTTTGCGCTGGTGGTTCAAGGCATTGCGGCGGGTGTAGTCGGGGCCTTCGCGGAAATAGATGCCACGCACATATTCGCGCCAGCCAATGATCTGGCGGATGAACCCTTCCACGGCATTCAGCGGCGCGTGACCGTCCTTGTACGCGTCTTCAGCCGCCTTGCAGACCTCCATTGGGTCAAGCAGCCCGACATTCAGATAGGGCGAGATCGTCGCGTGGTAGAGGAAGCGATTGTCGTTCATCATCGCGTCCTGAAAATCGCCAAAGCGCGGCAGGGCGTACGTGATGAAATGCGCCAGCGCGCGGCGGGCCTGTCCCTGATCAGTGGCGAACCAGAAGGGGCGTAGCGTGCCAAAAGAGTTGCCGAAGCGCGACTCGACGAGATCGAGCACCTCTTCTACTGTTTCATCCGGAGTGAACTGCATAGGGCCAGAAAACGCGATGTCGTCTGGTGCCGGTTTGCGGTTCTCGGAATCGTAGTTCCACTTGCCGCCCTCAGGGTCGTCGCCATCCATCAAGAGGCCGGTCTTGCGGCGCATGTCGCGGTAGAAATACTCCATCCGCAGGGCTTTGCGACCCTCGGCCCATGTGTCGAACTCCTCCTGCGTGCTGACGAACCGCGTGTCGGGTTTCATCGTCAGCTTGAGAGGCATGTCCTCAAGCGCCTCGATCAGACGCCATTCGCCGGGTTGAGTGGCGATCACCTCGGATGCGCCGGTATCTTCGGCACGGCGGAGCAATTCGCCGGGGATGCTGCCCGCGTTTTCGGTGTCGTCAAGCTGCGTGTATCGCACATCCCAGCCATCATCGCGCAGGCGAGCGGCGAATTTGCGCATGGCGGCGAAGATGAAGGCGATCTTCTTGGGGTGATGCTGCACATAGGTGGCCTCTTCGGCGACCTCGGCCATCACCACCACGTCTGACGCCTTGTCAGCCGCTTCGAGAGCAGAGAGCGTGTCAGTCAGTTGATCCCCAAGGACCAGAACAAGGCACGTCACCACGGCACCTCTTTGCCCTGCCAGTCGAAGAACTTGCCGGTATCCTGGGGTGTCAGCCCCTCCAGCACAGACAGCAGGTTCGCCGCCGCTTGGTACGCGGGTACGGATGGGTTTTGCCCAACGTATTTCTCGGTGAATTTCGTCTCGACCGTACCGGGGTGCAGCGCGACGCAGATCAGGTCCTTATGGGTGCGGGCCAGCTCTATGGCGCCGCTGTGGATCATCTGGTTCAGGGCTGCCTTGGCGGTGCGGTAGCTGTACCAGCCGCCCAATCGGTTGTCCCCGATTGAGCCAACGCGCGCCGAGAGTGCCGCGAAGACCGACCGCCCCTTCCGGGGCAACAGCCGCATCGCATGTTTCAGAACAAGCGACGGTCCGACCGTGTTCAGCTTGAACTGGTCGATCATCGCATCAGCCGTCACATGTCGCAGTGTTTTTTCCGGCTCTGCCCCCCCGATCTCCAACGCGCCCGTGGCGACAAAGACGAGGTCGAAGGGTCCCGTCAGCGCTCCGAGCGCCGCCGCAACGCTGGTTTCGTCGGTGACGTCCAGCCCATCGCGGCTGCGCGACAGGCCGGTGACTGCAATGCCCCGCGCGGTCAGCGCGTTTGACAGCGCCGTGCCAATGCCGCCGCTTGATCCGATGATGAGTGCTGTTTCCATGACCCCGCCACCTAGGGTGACGGATCAGTCGGTCAACCGTGTCAGATCAGGCCGCGCCAGCGCAGGACGACGATGAAAAGCGTGATGGCGGCGAGAAAGTTGAATGCCATGCTGCCCATCACGGACAGTGCGATGCCTTTGCGACGGTCCGCAACATCAATCGCCTTGAGATGTGTGGCAGCGCGGTCATAGGCGCTTTTGGTCGCATTGGGGTCAAGGCGGATCGCGAGTTTCGGATTGCGCGCCATCTGTTCCGCCTCGGCCACGATCTTGATGTCGTGGCACACCCCGGAGGGCAGCATCCGACCAGCCTTTGCCGCGCGTTTGGCCAGCGAGCCCCGTTTCAAGCCAAGACGCTTCGCCAAAAGAGAGCGCAATGCGTCGGCGTTGGATTTGATCATCTCTGCGTGTTCCATCAAAAAAACATACGCCTCCAGCCCCTTTTTCTCAATACGAATATGGCGCTATATGCGGCCCAAATGCTGAACACACTGTTTACAGAATCGACCGGCCACGCACGCCCGATTGTCATCGTTCACGGGCTTTATGGGTCGGGACGCAACTGGGGTGTGATCGCCAAACGCCTGTCTGACCGGGGTCCGGTCATCGCCGTGGACCAGCGCAATCATGGCGACAGCTTTTGGTCTGACAGTCACTCCTATCCCGATATGGCCGCCGATCTGGCAGAGGTGATCGCCAGTCTGGGTGGCCCTGTGGATGTGGTCGGGCACTCGATGGGCGGCAAGGCGGCGATGGTTCTGGCGCTGACACGGCCCGAGCTGGTGGAGCAGCTGATCGTGGCCGATATCGCGCCGGTGGGCTACTCCCACTCCCAAATCCAGTTCATCGAAGCAATGCGGGCCGTGGACTTGTCGAAGGTCGAAAAGAGGTCGGACGCGTCCGAGCAACTGGCCGCCCATGTCGACGACCCGACGCTTCAGGCGTTCTTTACCCAATCGCTCGACGTGAAGGCCAAACGCTGGAAACTGAACCTTGATGCTCTGGCGGCGGAAATGCCGAAGATCCTTGGCTTTCCCGAAATAGACGGCGCGTTCGACAAACCGACGCTGTTCATGTCCGGCGCGCTCTCGAACTACGTGACAGCCGAGGCACGGCCCACGATCAAGCGCCTGTTTCCGATAGCACGCTTTGCCAAGATCCCCGGTGCAGGGCATTGGCTGCACGCCGAGAAACCGCGCGAATTCGAAGCGTCGGTCAGAGCATTTCTCGACCGGGATCAGTAACCGCGGCAGGATTGTTCGGAGCGGGCGGCGAAGGCTTTGTACCGTTCCCAGAACGCGTCATCCGATGGCGATTGCGACATCCAGGTGTCATGCGCCCTCTGCGGATCTGCAAAGAACCGCGACGCCTTGCGCTGGTCGGCCCCGGACAGCGATTGGTTGGCGACGGTCTGGATGCAGCCGCAAAGTTGCGGGTTGCGCGCCCGGCGATCAGAGGAGAGGCAGGCACGGCTGATCGGACCGCTCGAGAACCGTGTGACCATGCCGCTGTCGTTGCGGTCATACCGGTTACCACCGCATCCGGCGACCAACGCCGTAACCATTATCGCTGCCAAGACTCTCATTGCGCCTGTTCTCTTTATGTCTACGGCCATGCCTTGGGTCTTCTGCCCAGTATGCTGACCGTCTGCCTGCGGGAAACATGCCTGAAATGTGACCTGTTTTCAAATCACCTTTTGTCAAGCGATGCGCCACTGTCACGCCACCTTGACCAGACCCCAAAACCGCATCATATCCCGCGCATGACAGAGCTTTCGCACATCCGCAATTTCTCAATTGTTGCCCATATCGACCACGGGAAATCCACCCTGGCCGACCGGCTGATCCAATCCACCAATACGGTGTCGGAACGGGACATGAAGGAACAGCTTCTTGACTCGATGGATATCGAGCGGGAACGCGGCATCACGATCAAGGCCAACACGGTTCGGATCGAATACAAGGCCGAGGATGGCGAGGTCTATATCCTCAACCTGATCGACACGCCCGGCCACGTGGACTTTGCCTACGAGGTCAGCCGCTCCATGCGCGCGGTCGAAGGATCGCTGCTGGTGGTCGACGCCACGCAGGGCGTGGAAGCGCAGACGCTGGCCAATGTTTACACCGCGATTGACGCCGATCATGAGATCGTGCCGGTGCTGAACAAGATCGACCTGCCCGCGTCGGAACCCGCGCGCGTGAAGGAACAGATCGAGGATGTGATCGGCATCGACGCCTCCGAGGCGTTGGAGATTTCCGCCAAGACCGGCGTGGGCATTCCTGCTGTTCTGGAAGCCATCGTCAAACGCCTGCCCCCGCCCCACGAAGGCGATGCGACCAAGCCGCTCAAGGCGATGCTGGTGGACAGCAAATACGACCCCTATCTCGGCGTTGTGGTCATCGTGCGGGTCATCGACGGGGTCCTGAAAAAGGGCCAGAGCATCCGGATGATGAAAACCGGCGGCACTTATGATATCGACCGGATCGGCGTCTACCGCCCCGCGATGCAGGAGGTCAAAGAGCTTGGCCCCGGCGAGATCGGCTACATCACCGCACAGATCAAACAGGTCAGCGACACCCGTGTGGGCGACACGATCACCACCGAGAAAAAGGGGTGCGAGACCCCCCTGCCGGGCTTCAAACCGTCGATCCCGGTGGTCTTCTGTGGCCTGTTCCCGGTGGACGCCAACGATTTCGAAGACATGCGCGACGCGATGGAGAAGCTGGCGCTGAACGACGCGTCCTTCACCTTCGAAATGGAAACCTCGGCCGCACTTGGCTTTGGCTTCCGCTGTGGGTTCCTTGGTCTGCTGCACCTCGAAGTGGTGCGCGACCGTCTGGAGCGTGAGTACGACATCGACCTGATCACCACGGCCCCGTCGGTGATCTATCACGTCTACACCAAGGACGGCGGGATGCAGGAGTTGCACAACCCCGCCGACATGCCCGACCCGTCCACAATCGACCATATCGAAGAGCCGCGCATCAAGGCGTCGATCCTTGTGCCGGATGAGTATCTGGGCGATGTTCTCAAGCTCTGCCAGGACCGTCGCGGCCTGCAGCTTGACCTCACCTATGTCGGCAGCCGTGCGATGGTGGTCTATGACCTGCCGCTGAACGAGGTGGTATTCGACTTCTACGACCGCCTGAAATCAGTGACCAAGGGCTATGCCAGCTTTGACTACCAGTTGATCGGCTACCGCGAGGACAACCTCGTGAAGATGCAGATCCTCGTGAATGACGAACCTGTGGATGCCTTGTCGATGATGGTGCACCGCGACCGCGCTGAAACGCGGGGCCGCGCCATGTGCGAAAAGCTCAAGGACCTGATCCCGCGCCACATGTTCAAGATCCCGATCCAGGCCGCCATCGGCGGCAAGGTGATCGCCCGCGAAACCCTGTCTGCCCTGCGCAAGGACGTGACCGCCAAGTGTTATGGCGGCGACGCGACCCGGAAGAAGAAGCTTCTGGAAAAGCAGAAGGCGGGCAAGAAGAAGATGCGCCAGTTCGGCAAGGTCGAGATCCCGCAGGAAGCGTTCATCTCGGCGTTGAAGATGGATGGGTGAGAAGACAAGCTTACAAATCTGCTATTCTCGCTCAAATACCTTTAGAGACGTCCATCGTCCCATTTAGGGCGTCAATACGCGTGAAGCCTTTATCTACTCAGTCGCATTCTTGTGGCGAGCGGTAAGCTGTCTCGCCAACATACCAGCGAGTAGTCTTTCCATGGCGGGGACAACCTCCGCGTTTAGTGTGCGCCCATTATTCTCATAATTTTTGTCCCCATCTTCCAGCGCCTCATAGTAAGGGGTTCGGTTCTCAACAATTTGTTCAGGTATGGAGTAGCCACCTGGTAGAAGAATCTGTTCTTTTGCACACAGCACCAAATATGATGCTGCTCTGGACGTTCGGCCATTGCCTTCCGTAAACGGATGTATCCAATTCAAGCGCCACATCACAATTGAGGCTAAGTGGATTGCTGAACATCGGTTCCATTGACCGTTCACGTAATCACAAAGATCTTCAACCAACTCGGCTACAAGATGGCCATCCGGTGGAACGTGTTTGCTTTTGTTGATTTTCACTCCCCCAGGACGCCAGCTGCCTGCGTAAGCATCCAACCCCTCGATCGCGCATCTGTTTAAATCGAGGAGGGTTGAAGGCCTTAGTTTGAAAAGACCTCCTCGATCTATGCTCTGAATAATCAGGTCCTTGACACGATCAGCCTGCCGCAAGGCGTTTGCTGCTTCTTTCTCCGCTTTCGCGACAGGATCACTGATCAAAGAAGCAGATTTAGCTTCGCTGTGTCGAACTCTCAGCTCATCATTCATTAGTTGCAAGTTTCCTTGCTTCGTTTTCAACCATTTCTTTTGTGATCATTGGGTTCTCAAAAGCTGAGTTGCCATAAGCAAAGCTCATACGCTGCTCTGAAATCTCAACGTCAGTCATACTCACCTTGCGCGCTTCTTCAATGAGGTACGCCAGTTCCTGCTGCTGCTCATGTGTCATTCTTTTATCTCCCGTTTCTGCACTCTAACACGACAGAACTCGTACCAAACCGTAAAAAACACTGACCAGAAAAAGTTACGAAACAGTGCCAATTTCCCAACGATCGAACAAACGCCTAACGCTTCTAGCAGACAGATCCAACCGTATTCATACTCCTGCCTTGAAGCGGCACGTCTTCGCTCTCCCCAAGACAGCGCAGAAGAGCTTTGCAATTGAATTTCCTCACAAAACCAAGCCGGTAGCATGGTGAAGTGAAAGTCTAACCTAGCCAGCATTGCGGCTGTATCGAAACTACTAATATGACAAGGTCTGACGTTTTCAACAAGCGAGTGAAACGTGAAAAATCGGATCGAGGAGGCGTGGCATGATCATTTCGGCAACTGATGTCCGCTTTGATGCGGATAAGATGTGGGTCACACTTGAAGACGGGCGCGTAATTGGCGTGCCGATGTCATGGTTTCCCCGGCTGATGGCAGCAACGGAAGAAGAGCGCGCTGATGTGCAGTTCTCCGCCTTCGGATTGCACTGGTCCGCAATAGACGAAGACATCTCCGTTCCGGGCCTTCTTGAAGGCCGCGGCGCGAACGAGAACGCCGCGTAGGGTGCGTGATCTCACGCACCATTCCACCGCAACCGATACATTGGTGCGTGTAAACACGCACCCTACGCCCCGCCCGAGGAATGGCGCGAAGCGCCCTCGGGCAGCGGCAGGCCGCGGCCATCCCCTGCCGGTTGCCTACGTGCCTTGGCGCGAAAGGTGCGTGCGAGCACGCACCCTACCGCGCAAAAAACACATGCAAAACTTTGCACCCGTGCTACGCTCCTCCGACATAAGGGAGGAACCACTATGAAACATCTGATCACCGCCGCCGCGCTGTCGCTGGCGCTGGCCTCGGGAGCGCTTGCCGAAGGGCTGACGCATCACGTGGCGATCCATGTCAACGAAAACGATCCTCAGGTCATGAATATCGCGCTTAACAACGCGCAGAACGTCGCGAATTACTATGCGTCGAAAGGCGATGAGGTGGTGATCGAGATGGTGGCCTATGGGCCCGGTCTCAACATGTTCATCCCCGGCAAGAGCCCGGTCGAGGATCGCATCTCCGCCATGTCGCTTGAGCTTGAGAACCTGAGCTTTTCGGCCTGTGGCAACACCTTGGCCGCCATGCAGAAGAAGGCCGGGCATGACATCGTGCTGATGTCCGAAGCCACGGTCACCCCGTCGGGCGTGGTGCGCCTGATCGAATTGCAGGAACAGGGCTACGCCTACGTGAAGCCTTAACGCCCGGCTCGGTGCGGGCATCGTTTCGCCGATCCCCGCATCGTCGCCAAAGCCCCTCTGCACAGCGCCTGCAAGAGCGTGTAGACTGCCGGAAAAACTCCGAGCAGGTTAAAAAATGCGCCCGATTCTCGTTGCTGCCTTTCTGGCGGCCCCAATGTCTGTCCAAGCCGACCTCTGCGATTTCCGCCCAAGCCTCCTTGCAAGCAAGGCCGGTCAGGCTGCCAAAGCCACGGCCGGTGCAGTCGCGTCTGTTGCCACCGAAGGCGTCAGGGCGGTCGGCGTTTACACGCTCGAAAACCCAGTCTCTGGCATCAGCATGATCAGCACAGGTGTCAGCAGCGCCGCCGCCGCTGGCAGCAGTGTGGCCGCCGGAGCGGGTGGCGCGTTGACCACCGCGAGCGCGCTTGCCACTGCGCCTGTCACCATCGCAGTCGCCGGGCTGACCGCCGTCGCCTTGGGCAGCTACGAAGGCGTCTGCTACTTCCGTCAGGAACGGATCACCGATTACGACGAGATCCTGTATATCGTGTCGAACCTGTCAGCCAATTCGGACCCCACGATGTTTCGGCTGATCCCGGAGGGCACCGACTACGTGACACTCAAGGGTCGCAACGCCATTGCCGGGGACGACAAGGTGCGCATCGCTGCGACAGGGGTTGGACCGTTCATCTTTGATGTGAAGAACCTCTACATCACTGACGGCGTACTGATGCACCGCGACGCCGGGCGAAACACGGTGATCGGCAACGTGGCGCTGCAGGTGGTCGGGGTTCAGAAGTGACAGTGCCGCCGGTTATTGCGCCGAAGCGAGTGTTTCGAGGCATGCTTCGGCGACCGGCTTTGGCAGGACATTGCTGATCCGCGCGGACTCATTCTCCAGAAACGGGGCGCGGCCTTCTTCTGCGCGGTCCTCGGACCCGAAATACGCCGACAGATGATGACAGGCTGACGCGGCAAGCCAAGGTGCGTCAGACAAGGCCGCCAGAAACGCCTCTGGCTGCAGACGATAGAGCGGCAGCATATCAGCGGCATAGGATTGCATCAGTCCCGCATCTGCGGTGCGCCACGTCACGTCTCCCAGAAGAATCCACAGTCCCAAGGCCCCCGGAACACCTGTTTTCGCCTGATCCAAACTGCGTCCGTAAAGATCGGCCAGCCCGTGCATGGCGGCCAATGGTGTGTCATGCCGGGACGGAACCCGCCCCAGCATGAGTTCGATCATCTCGACCGCATCTGCTGGATCGGGCTGCAGCGGCGCCTCTTGTGCCGACGTGGGCGACATCAAAAGACCAAGGGCAAGCACCCCTGGGATGATGCGCTTTGACGTCATTCGAACGCGGGCATCCCACCCCAGAACGAGTGCATGTGGCGCGTGCAATCCCAATCCAGCGGGCGTCCACGCTCGACCGTCTCGTCCTTGATCGTGACGGTGATGTTGCCGGTTTCCTTGGGCGTGATCTCGGACCACATCTGGTAGACCTTGGCCCCCGGCAAGACGATACAGCCGTCTGACCAAGACGCGTTGGTTCCCTTGTGAATGAAGAACCCGTTGGCCGTACTGCCATCGCCATTATAGGGCACCTTGAGGCCAAGCCAGATCGCCTCACGTTTGCCGCCATCGGTTCCGTCAGTCTTGTTCGCCATGCGTGTCGCGTAGCCGGTGTATGACCCGGCGTCGATCACGACTTTCTCGTCCCACCAGCAGGTTTCGGAGATATTCACCGATCCGCTTTTGAAAGTAAGGGTGCCTGTGCCGTTCTTGCGCACGACATTGATCGTGTAGCTCATTGGAAAACTCCGTCATAAAAATACTCTTCTCAATACGGAAAAGCTTACGCTCATGGCAGAGAGTTGGGCAACAGATTTGTCAGCAAGACGATGACGAACCCAGATTGCGTTTGACCGATATCAACGCACCGTCATGCGCCGTCTGTCAGACTCAGGGTATCAAGGGAGACCCGATATGGACCTGACTGCACAGAAAACCCTGCTTCTTGAACGTCGCGCCGAACTGTCCGGTGCGCTGCTTGAGATCGAAGACAAGCTCGACGACCCGATGCCCAGTGATTGGGAAGACCGCGCCTCGGAACGGCAGGGCGACGAGGTTCTAGAAGCGCTTGGCAATGCGGATTTGGAGGAGCTTCGCCGAATTGATGCGGCGCTTGCCCGGATCGAAGACGGCACCTATGGGATTTGCGCAAAATGCGGCGACCCGATTTCCGACGAACGGTTGACGGTGGTACCGACAGCCGCGCTTTGCCGAGAATGTGCATAGGGCACGGCACACAGACCGCTTCAGCATTGGGGCGGCGCGAAGCAAAACACTCGGTTCGCCGCATCGCGGCCGACCCGCCGCAGCATCTCAGGTCGCGTCAAACTTCCATGTCAATTCATAAGAACGGGGGGGCCGGATTTCTTTTTGTTTCTTACCAGCACGTTAACACTTTTTTCTCGATGAACGTGATCCGGTTCCTGCATACAGCCGTACACAAAAGTGTCAGAAAATTTTTACACTTTAGGAGGGGGATGTGTCAGAATTTCTAGACTCTATGCGGCGGGATTTTGATGCCCGCATGAGCGCCCATGAAGGGATGTTGGCGCATCTCGGTTTGAACCTGAGCGACGAGGACGCGCCACTGGTAATTTCGGAACTGAAGGCAACATTCGGCGCTTGCGGCGCCTGCCATTGCCCAAAGACCTGTCTTGAATGGCAAGGCGGATCTGATGACGGCCCTCCCCCTTGGTGCCACAAACGCGGGACATTCCTGAAACTGCGTGCAGCCTGCGCTGCACTGCTCGCTGAGAAAATGAGTTTTCACAACCGACCACTATGATGAAATTATTTTCTTAGGGTGAATGTTCCTACTAGGCAAAACAAATCTCATATGCTGAGATTAGCGGTGATTCCTATGGAACTGGAGGCCTGTATGTTGAGACTTGCCAGTATCTTGTATCCGTTGATTACCATCGCCCTGTCCGGAAACTTAATCATTCTGTTTGTCGCGATCGGACTTGGCTCTACTTTTTATCTGACCTTGGCGGTATTCGCTGGTGCGCTCCTGTCGCTGCCGCTCGCATGGCTTTTAGCCCGCGACCTTTCAACCAAATAGCCCGGAACGATAACTATGACTTGATCGCGATCAAGGACAAAGAATTCTAAAAGTGGCATGTGTTGGCAAGACGCATATTATGGAGGGTCTTATGTTCCGCCTTGCCAGTATTCTCTATTCGCTCATTGCAACCACGTTAGCCGGAACCGCCGTGATTGCGGTTCTTACCATCGGATACGACACCCTTGTGCCGATCCTGATCGCAGCTGTCATTGGCGCGGCGGCGGCTTTGCCGATCAGCTATCTGGTCGCGCGAGAGCTTTACAACTCCTGATGTGACCGCGCCGCCACTGCGTCGAGCAACCCGTCGGCATAGCGTTCGATCAAGGCCAAGGCCCCATCGAAATCCCGTGTGAAGTAAGGGTCAGGCACATGGGTGGCGGTCGTGTCTGGTGCAAAATCGGTGAACAGAGACACGCGGTCCGCAGGGCCAAAGGCCGTAAGATCGGCCATGTTTTCGGCATCCATCGCAATGATCAGGTCAAATGCGCCAAAATCTGCGGGGGACACCTGCCGCGCCCTGAGCGTCGACAGGTCATAGCCCTTGGCGTGGGCGGCGGTCTGCATCGGACCATAGGGCGGTTTGCCCAAATGCCAGGTCCCTGTGCCCGCGCTGTCCAGTGTGAGCTCCAGTCCCCGGGCCGCAGCCTTGGCGCGAGTCACCGCTTCGGCGGTGGGCGAACGGCAGATATTGCCCAGACAGACAAAGAGGATACGGTGGGTCATGCCCGTGACTTAGTCGGTTGCGGACTGCTCGAAAAGGGGAAGCGATGCGACGGATCGACAGGATCGTCATTCTGACCGGGGCCGGGATATCTGCGGAAAGCGGGCTGGGCACGTTCCGCGACGAGGGAGGTCTGTGGGCGCAGCACCGGATTGAGGATGTTGCCACACCAGAGGCTTTTGTGCGCAATCCCGACCTCGTACACCGCTTCTATAACGCGCGTCGGGTTCAGGCGGCAGCGGCTCAGCCGAACCCGGCGCATCACGCGCTGGCGCGGCTGCAAGCCGATTTTCCCGGCGACGTCCTGCTGGTCACCCAGAACGTAGACGGCCTTCACGAAAAGGCCGGCGCGCGCGCGATCCACATGCATGGCGAATTGTCCCGAGCCCTCTGCGCCGCCTGTGAGCATCGCTGGGATGCGCCAGCCGAGATGTCCGTCGGAGAGCCCTGCCCTGTCTGCGACAAACCAACGGCGCGTCCGGACATCGTCTGGTTTGGCGAAATCCCCTATCACATGGAACAGATCATCGAAGCCCTTCAGACCTGCGATCTGTTTGCCGCCATTGGCACCTCAGGCCAGGTCTATCCGGCAGCCGGTTTCGTCGAAGAGGCGCGCATGGCAGGGGCGGCCACGGTCGAGTTGAACCTGCGGGACAGCGACATGTCGTACGCCTTTGAAGAGCATATCGTGGGACCGGCCAGCAAGACGGTCCCCGCATGGGTGGACCGCCTGCTGGCCTGAACAGATCAGCTGCCGGAGCCGTGGTTCATGCCGCCGTGACCGTGGTTCATGCCGCCATGGTCCTGCCGTTCCAGATCGACCGGAACCTCGACCACAACGTCGCCTGCTTTTTCAAAGGTCAGGGTGACGGTGACCGTGGCGCCCTGCTCCATAGGGGCGTTCAACCCCATGAGCATGACGTGCTTGCCTCCGCGCTGCATGGCGATCATGCCGTCTGCCGGCAACTCGAAGCCTTCCTCGACATGCACCATGCGCATGACGCCGTTTTCGCCTTCAAGGTGGGTGTGCAATTCGGTGCGGGCCGCGGCGTCGGAGGAGGCAGCGATCAGGCGATCTGCCTCGCCGGAGTTCTTGATCATCATGAATGCCGCCCCGGATTTCGCCATGGGTGAGGCAGAGCGCGCATAGGCGTCTTCGATGGTGATTTCTGCAAAGGCAGGCAGGACAGAGGCAAGGGCAACGGCCCCTGCGATAAGGGTTGTTTTGAACATAGACGTGATCTCTTTTGTTTGAAGTCAGGATATTGGGACGTTCAAACCAAAGACGGTGGCCCTCGTGCCTGCGCTGACTGGACCTCGGCAGAGACTCTGCGATGCGTGGTCTGTGGCAGCGACACACCCTGCCACTGCGCAACCCAGAGCGCCTGCGCACCCTCTGCCCAAACATCGGCAAAGAAGGCCAGAGCGTAGTCGGGGCAGATCATCACCCCGCCCGTTGGCTCTCCGTTTTCGTCCACGAGGATGTGGATCGGGCCGGTGCCGGTACAGATCTCCATCGTGCCGACGGCAGGCGGTTGCCCACGGGCAGCCGCAAACTGCACGCTGGTGAACCCGATCAGCAGCGCCAGTCCAAGAACGGTGATATGCCGAAGCCACAAAGCCATAACGCCTAGGTAACGACCCTGTCCGACCTCACAAGGCGACAAAAGGAAACAGCCCCGCGCGGGAACCCGTGCGAGGCTGTCTGACTTTTAAAGCGAAAAGGATCAGGCCTGAGCGGCTTGTGCCTTTGCGATCTCTTTCTTGACCTTCAGCGCATTGGCCGACAGTTCGGTGTCCTTGGCTTTCGCAAGGAACTTGTCGAGACCACCACGGTGATCGACGCTGCGCAGCGCGTGCGCAGAGATGCGCATCTTGATGCCACGGCCCAGAGTCTCAGACTGCAGGGTCACGTCATTCAGGTTCGGCAGGAAACGCCGACGTGTCTTGTTGTTGGCATGGCTGACATTGTTGCCAGTCATCGGGCCTTTACCGGTCAGTTCGCAAACACGCGACATGGGTTCATCCTCGTTCTATCAGAGGCAGAAGACGGCTCTTCCGCCAATATCAAAGGGCGCCGACTGGCAGCGCCCGGAATCTCGTTGGCTGTCCTTAGAGGGATGCGGGAAAGGCGTCAAGTGGGGCCTTGCGGGAAAACCGGGAGTCCGCCCCAGGTTCGGGAACTTTATGTCGAACCGCGTGCCGCGGTCCGACAGGTTGGGGGCCTTGCCCCCCTGCCGCGCAAGCGCGGCATTCCCCCCAAGGTATTTTTGAAACAGAGAATAAAGGAAATCTTAACCCGACTCGCGTTGACTTGAGTGGCGGTACAGGCGGAGGCGCCGATGACCGTAAACAGAGAAGCCCCCTGTTGCATTGCGCAGGGGGTGGACCGCCCCGGTTTCTTCTCTGTTTTACAAATACCTCGGGGGAGTCGCCCAACGGGCGACGGGGGCAGCGCCCCCAAAACGGCTTGGATGGCCAAAGGCCATGCAAGCTCAAACCGTTGCACCGCAGGCGCGCTTTTGGTTCATGCGGCAGGTGGGGTTCTCCCCTCGAGCTGTGCCAACACTTCATCCGCCGCCTGACTTGGGGTCTTTGCCCCGTCTTCCACAGCGCGTCCCAGCGACCGGACGAGCCCTTTCAAAGGTTCCCGATCCAGCCGCGCCAGCAAGGATTGCTTCAGTTCCGCTTCGAACCAGAATCGCGCCTGTTCAGCACGGCGGGCGGCGAAATGACCGTGTTCGCGGCGCCAGTCTGCTAGGCTCCGCATCTCTTCCCATGCTTTCGCCAAACCGGTGTCTTCCAGCGCAGAAACCGTCATCGCCTTGGGAAATCCTTCAGGGTCCTGCGGCCGCTTGCGCAAGAGGCGCAAGGCACCCGCGTAATCCGCACAGGTGCGGGTTGCGGTGGCCTTCAGATCGCCATCGGCCTTGTTCACAAGGATGATGTCCGCCATCTCCATGATGCCGCGCTTGACGCCCTGCAATTCGTCGCCCCCTGCAGGTGCCAGCAACAGAAGGAAGAGGTCGGACATTTCCGCCACCACGGTTTCAGACTGCCCCACGCCTACGGTTTCGATCAGCACCAGGTCAAAGCCAGCAGCCTCGCAGAGGTCGATCGCCTCACGTGTGCGCCGCGCCACGCCACCCAGATGGGATTGCGACGGCGATGGGCGGATAAACGCGTTGGGGTCGCGCGACAGGCGCTCCATCCGGGTCTTGTCGCCAAGAATCGACCCACCGGAGCGCGCAGAGCTGGGATCCACGGCCAGCACCGCCACCTTGAGCCCCTGCGCTGTCAGCATCATGCCAAAGGTTTCGATGAAGGTGGATTTACCCACGCCGGGCGTGCCGGAAAGCCCGATACGCAGCGCTTCACGGCCGTGACCTTTGAGCCGGTCGAACAGCACCAGCGCATCAGCCCGATGATCGGCACGTCCGCTTTCCACCAGTGTGATCGCCCGCGCCAGTGCGCGACGTTCCCCGGCAAGGATGCGGGTGGCCAGATCGTCGATGTCCATGCGCGGGGCTCCGTCTTGGTCTGGCGGCACATGTGCCATGGGCCGACCGGCCAAGTAAACCCGTCAGCCCAGTCCGCCGGGTCCGTGTTTGAGGATCACCGGCACCACCAGTTCCTCTTCGTCGATCAGATGGCGGTTGAGTATCGCCCGAAAGCTGAGCAGGTCTTCGCGAAACTTACCGGGTTCCGTTTTCCCCTGGATCACCGCATTGGCCCCATCGGCAAAGCGGTTGAGCAGACCGTCCATCGCGTGGTGATCGGAATCGAGCAGCTCAAACCCCTTGTTCAGGATCGGTTCCCGCGTGGCCAGTACTGGAAAATAATGGTGGTCTTCGATCTGATGATGCCCGTGCAGGTTCTGCAGGAGCATCGACCCATAGCGCGAGAGCTTCGCGGCATGGGTCTGCGCGTCAATTTTGCGGTCCACGGCTTGTTCCGCGTCATCAATAAGGGCTGCCATCAGCCGACGGAACATCAGGTGCCGATCCAGCCAGAACGCCACCAGCCCTGCGAAATTGTTGTGCTCAGGCCATGTCTCGCGAGGGAAATCCTGCAACAAAACGCGCAGCGCGTCTGGTAACTGATCGCGAGTGTCGAGTTTGAGCGTCTGGTCCATGGGCACCTCCTGTCGGGCAGGAGGTGCAGTGCGCGCCCGGAATGTCAATCAACGCAAGACATGAACCGAGCAATTTGCATGGCGCACCACATGGGTCGCCGTTGATCCAAGCAGCAGTGTCTGCATTCCGGGGCGGTGCGAGGCGATGACGATCAGGTCGCTGCCCTGCTCCTCGGCGTAGTCGAGAATGGAGCGCCCGGAATGGCCAGAAATCACCACCGAATTGGCCCCGATCTCTGCCGCCAGCCGCGCCAGTTCGGTTTCGATCCCTTTACGCGTGGCGCTCAGGATATCAGCAGAAATGTAGCTGATCGCATAGCTGGGCATGGCCTCCACGACATGCAGCAGCGTGATCGTGGCGCCTTCGGCAGACAGCGACTTGGCAATGTCGAGCGCCTGCGCAGTGCGGTCGTCTTCATTATCAAGCGCAATGGGTACGAGAATGTTCGAATACATGGGTCCCCTCCCTTTCCTCAGGATGGGACAAGGATAGCCGTGTTGGGAGTGCTGCACTTTGATCCGCATCATGTCCCCACCAGGTTTGCAAACCCGGTCGGGACATTTGCAAACTCAGGACACGTTGGGTTCGCCCTGCAATCCCAACAGTTTGCGGAAGCCCGTCCAATACCCCGGAAGACGGGGCGGTTCCTGAAGCTGCGGCAGCGCCTCATCCGCCCAGCGGGACATGCGGCGCTGGGTGAAGTCGCGGCCCCAGTCAAGATAGGCTTGAGCGTCGTTCGGGCGCAGACGGCAGGCGGACCCGACCAGACCCACCAGCGTTTCCGGGGCCGAGTACCATTCGTCCTGAATGCCGGTGACCTTGGCTTGCAAGAACGGCCCGACCCAACGCATCAGCGCCTTGTCCGAGAACAGCAGCAGCATCTTGCCCATCTCTTCACGGCTGTAGTGGATCAGCGGCGGGAAGGTGTCGAAGAAAAGCGCCTTGCCATCCAGATAGGCGAAATTTCGGATCGACGGATGAAAGCCGATGCGGGTGTCGAACTGGTCGGCGTTGTTCCAGAAGGTCGCGATCACGTCGCCTGCAGCCTCCATCATCTGGAGCGTTTCGTCGGCGCTGGCAGTCTGCATCTGCGGGCGCATCATGCTGTCCGAGGGCAGCGCCTCCTGCACGATCACGGGAATGCGGGTGCCGTCCATGTCGAGCAGATGGAATTCGGTTTGTGGCAGGGCGACCCCGGCTTGGTTCAAAGCGGCGACGTAATCGTCATGGCATTGCGCAAGCCGGTCGAGCGCGGCCTGATCCCGCAACCCGCGATAGACCTTGATCACCTTGTCCGAGAACGGGCCGGATGCCGGCCGGAATGGCGCGCAGAAATAGCCAAGTTTGGACACGGTCTGGCCCCGCGCGGCACCGTCGGCGCGGATCACGGCTTTCAGGGCGTCGAGGTCGGTCATGGCGCAGGCTCCTTGGTCGGGTGCCCTGCCTTACCCGTTTGCCAGCACCTGTGCCACCTCTGAGGTGAGCGCATCCACCTCGGCCTGTGCGGGTGTCTTGCGGCCTTCGGCGGCGCCCCGGCCCTGACCCAGCGCCTCGGCATAGATCACCCGGTTGGCGAGCGTCGCTTCCGCGATGCGGGCCATCAGCTTTTCCGCAGCCACGGCCACTTCGACTCCGAGACGGGTGTTCTGCCGTGCGCGATTGAGAACGATGATCGCTTCTTTGTCTTCGCGCCGCGCAAGATCCAGTACACCCTCGGTGGCCCAAAGGTCCACATGGCTGACGCTGACCGGCACAACCACAAGATCAGCCACACGCAAGGCGGGGCGCAGATCGCTATCAGCCTTGGGCGGCGTGTCGATGATGACAATGTCGTTCTTCTCGGACAGCTTGCGCACCTCGTAGGTGATGCCCCATGCCGAAGACGTGGCGAATTCCAGCCCATCCACCGGCCCGGATTCTGTTTCCAGCCGGGTCATGAACCAGCGCCCTAGGCTGCCCTGCGGGTCGATGTCGACAAGCGCCACACGCTTGCCTTGACGCAGAAAGCCAATGGCGAGGTTGGCGGAAACGGTGGTCTTGCCAGAGCCGCCTTTTTGCTGAGCAACTGTAATGACGTGGCCGGACATGGTCTGTTCCTTCAATTCGTGCCGAGGGTACAGGGTTATTGTGCAGGTGCAGCATAAAAATTGCCACACCCCCGGCAGATGATAGGATGAGTCACATGAAATCACCCATTCGCCCCACCGATGACGATGCGCTCAGCTTGGCACGCGACCTGATGGCAGGCGCGCGCTTTGCGGCTTTGGCCTATATGGATATGGCGGATAGCAGCCCAATGGTGAGCCGTGTGGCACTGGTTTCGGGGCCGGATGGCATGCCTCTCAGCTTGATGTCGGATCTCAGCCATCACAGCGCTGCATTGCAGCATAATCCCGTGTGTTCGCTGTTGATCGGCGAACCGAAAGGCAAGGGGGACCCTCTTATGCATCCTCGGTTGAGCCTGAGGGCGGAGGCCCAATTCATCCGACATGGCGAGCCTGAACACACCGCTTTGGCCAAGGCATTCCTGTCAAAACAACCGAAAGCCAAGCTTTACATCGGGTTCGCGGATTTCGCGTTGGTGCGATTCACGCCGCTGGGCGCGCATCTGAATGGCGGATTCGGCAAGGCGTATGTGCTGAACGCGGATGATTTGTCGTGACGGTGCGTGAGATCACGCACCCTACGCCGCAAGCTCTGGCGCTTGCAGGATTTGCACCCCGGCGATGCGCCATTGACCGTCGATCATCTGCATCCGGTAATCAAGGTAGTGCAGATTGCCCGCCGCATCGGTGAGGATCACCGTCTGGTAAATCCCACCCGCGATGGCGCGCAGATCACCGAAAGTCACGCTTTCCGGGCGCCAGACCATCGGATAGCCCTGCTGCACCATCGCGCCGAAATTTTCAGGCGTGCGGAAGATGTTGCGGATGTTCGGGGCGGCAAAGGTAAAGGCAGTGCCGAAATCGTCCTGCAGGAAAGCGTCGATCTGACTTTGGATCGTCGTTTCGATACCGGGTTCGGGCGCAAGAACCTCCTGCGCCCAAAGCGAGCCTGTCATCGAAAGGGCAAGGGCCAGCCCGGTGATGAGTTTGCGCATGGGGTCACCTCTCGTTGCTGTACGAAAGGTAGCGCGATTCATGCGCCCGGCAAAATGCCCGGTCTATGAAAGTTCGCCCGCCAGACCTTTGCGAATCAAAGCCACGCTTTCGTCGACCCCGTAGAGCGCGACGAAACCACCAAAACGCGGGCCTTGGGACTGCCCAAGCAGCACCTCGTAAAGCGCCTTGAACCAGTCGCGCAGCGGATCGAAACCGTGGTCCTTGCCGACGGCGAAAACGATGGTCTGCAGCGTTTCGTCGTCGGTCGGGCCGTCATGCGCCTCGAGCCGGGACGCGAGGTCCTCCATCGCGGCACGTTCCTTTGCGTCCGGTGCGCGGAACGTCTTGGTGGGCTTTACGAAATCTTCGTAATAGCGCACGGCAAAGCCTGCGGCCTGATCCAGATCGGCATGGGTCTCGGGCGAGGCGTCAGGCGCATAACGCTTGATGAAAGCCCACATGGTGTCCTTGTCCTCGGCCCCGGCGGCAGAGGCGAGGTTCAGCAGCATCGAGAACGGCACGACCATGTGCGATTCAGGCACGTTGCCGGAGTGGATGTGCCAGACCGGGTTGTTGGCCTGACCGGCAGCGTCCTGCGTCGGATAGGCGCGAAGCTGCTGGTGGTATTCGTCGACCGCCTTGGGGATCACGTCAAAATGCATCCGCTTGGCCGTCTTGGGCTTGAGATACATGAAGTAAGACAGCGATTCCGTGCTGGCATAGGTCAGCCATTCGTCAATGGAAACGCCATTGCCGGTGGTTTTGGAGATCTTCTGACCATTCGCATCAAGGAACAGTTCATAGGTGAAGTGCTCGGGCTTTTTGCCGCCGAGGATTTCGCAGATGCTGTCGTAGATCGGCGTGTTGGTGCTGTGATCCTTGCCGTACATCTCGAAATCGACGTCGAGCGCGGCCCAGCGGGCACCGAAATCGGGTTTCCACTGAAGTTTGACGTTGCCGCCGGTGACCGGCAGCGTGATCTCGCGCCCGGTTTCGTCGTCAAAGGTGATCTCGCCCTTCACCGCATCGACGTTCTTCATCGGCACATAAAGCACACGGCCTGTGTCGGGGTGGATGGGCAGGAAGATCGAATAGGTCTCGCGCCGTTCGTCACGTAGCGACTTGAGCATGACCTCCATCACCGCGTCGTACCGCTCGGCAGCGCGCAGAAGCACTTCGTCAAAGCGGCCCGAGCGGTAGAACTCGGTCGACGAGATGAATTCATACTCAAACCCGAAGGTGTCGAGAAAGCGGTTCAGCATCGCGTTGTTGTGTGCGCCAAAGCTGTCATGTGTCCCGAACGGGTCAGGCACATCGGTCAGCGGACGCTGCAGATGTTCGCGCAGCATCTCGGGATTGGGCACGTTGCCCGGCACCTTGCGCATCCCATCAAGGTCATCCGAAAAGCAGATCAGCTTGGTCGGGATGTCAGAGATCACCTCGAACGCGCGGCGGATCATCGTGGTGCGCGCGACCTCTCCAAAAGTGCCGATATGCGGCAGACCAGACGGGCCATAGCCGGTTTCGAACAGGACAAAGCCCTTTTCCGGCGGCTTTTTCTCATACCGTTTGAGCAGCCGGCGCGCCTCTTCAAAGGGCCAGGCCTTTGAGGTCATTGCAGCTTCGCGCAGATCGGACATTGCTCATTCACTCCGGATGGTCGCCGCACGGTCTTGTGCGGACGTTCGACCGGCACTCCCTATTGCGGGGGCGCAGGCGGGTCAATAAGTTGGACATCAAACACACGTTCCAGAAAGCGATAGCCTGTGCCAGATATTGATCCCCACCCCCTCAGCCCGCAGGATTGTCTTGTCGCGCTCATGATCGCGGTCTCTGCGTCGGATGAAAGCATCCGCACGGCCGAACTGGTGAAGATCCAGTCAGCGGTCAACAACCTCCCGATCTTTGGCGAATACGACGAAGCGCGCATCCCCGATATGTCGGCACTGGTGTTCGACCTGTTTGAACAAGAAGACGGGTTGGATGCGCTGTTCGGTCTGATCCGCGACAACCTGCCGGAACGGCTGTTCGAAACCGCGTACGCGCTGGCCTGTGATGTTGCAGCCGCAGACGGCACGCTGCGCGAGGGCGAATTGCGCCTGCTGGAAGAGATCCGCTATGAGCTTGATCTGGACCGGCTGCACGCCGCTGCCATCGAACGCGGAGCACGGGCGCGACATCTGAGTATGTAAACGGATCAATCGCGCTTTGGCGGGATCGAATAGGTCAGAGTGGCGCGCGCAACAGGGTCGCTCTGACCTTCAGAATAGAGCAGCACGTCCGTCACGCTCAGCGCGCGTCCCAGCTTGAGCACCTTGGCATGGGCGATCACGTCCGCTCCTGCCACCGGTTTGCGCATGAAGTCGATGGAGCAATTGGTGGTGACCGCCAGTGCCTCTTTCCCGATGCGGGCCATTGTGGCGACATAGGCCGCCACATCGGCAAGGCTGAACATCGCCGGGCCGGACACTGTGCCGCCGGGGCGCAGGTGCTGTTCCCCCGCATGAAGGCGCATCACCAGCAGGTCTTCATCCAGATGGTCGATGCCGAACATGCCTTTGACCTGTGGAAACACCTCGTCCAAGAACGCTTCCATTTCATCTGCCGGAACTTTGAGCGCCATGCTTTCCTCCGCTGCCCTGAACCGATAGAGTTGCGCCAAGTCACTGGGAGGACAAGATGAAAATCCTGGAACGTCGCGACACCGACGCGGTTTGCCATTTGCACCTGAACGCGCCTGAGCGCCTGAACGCGCTGTCGGATGAAATGCTGGCCGCGTTGCAAGAGCAGATCGACGCGCTGCACGATGACCGCACAGTGCGGGTTGTCGTCATCTCGGGTGCGGGCAAAGCATTCTGCGCGGGGCATGACCTCAAGCAGATGACAGCGGGGCGGCAGGCCGAGGATGGCGGCAAGGCGTATTTCAAAGACCTGTTTGACCGCTGCGCACGGGTGATGACGGGCGTTCAACGCCTGCCCCAACCTGTGATCGCGCAGGTTCATGGCATTGCAACCGCCGCTGGATGCCAGTTGGTGGCGTCCTGCGACATGGCCGTCGCTGCCGAAGGCACGCGGTTCGGGGTCAATGGTGTGAATATCGGGCTGTTCTGCTCGACGCCGATGGTCGCCTTATCACGCAACATCCCGCGCAAGCAGGCATTTGAAATGCTGGTCACCGGCCAGTTCATCGACGCCCACCGCGCCGAGGCGCTTGGATTGGTGAACAAGGTGGTTCCCGCCGAGGATCTGGCCGATGCCACGCATGAGATGGCGCAATTGGTCGCCAGCAAGCTGGGCGCGGCGGTGAAGATCGGCAAGCAGGCGTTTTACGAACAGGTCCAGATGGGGCTCGACGACGCCTATGCCTATACTGGTCAGGTTATGGTCGAGAACATGCTCTACCGCGATACTGAGGAAGGAATCGCGGCGTTTCTGGAAAAACGACCCCCCGACTGGTCGCAGTAAATTTGACACACCACAGGCTCCATCTTCGGCCCGGCATGCGCGTGGGCCTTCTTGGCGGGTCGTTTGATCCGGCGCACGAAGGGCATGTGCATCTGACCAAGGTCGCTCTGCGCCGATTCGCGCTCCACAAGGTGGTCTGGCTGGTGTCTCCGGGCAATCCGCTGAAGGCGCGAGGTCCGGCGGCACTTGAGGCGCGAATTGCACGCGCCGAGGCGATCATGCGCGATCCTCGGGTCATCATCAGCGATTTCGAGGCGCAGATCGGCACGGCCTATACCGCCGAAACGGTCGATGTCCTGAAAGCGGCTTATCCCGGTGTACACTTTGTCTGGCTCATGGGGGCGGACAACCTTCATCAGCTCCACCGCTGGCAACGCTGGGAAGACATCATGCAGTCGGTGCCTGTTGGCGTTCTGGCGCGACCGGGCTGGCGGCAAGCCGGGCTGAATTCCCGCACCGCGCGCAAATATCACCATATGCGCCTGCCGGGTCGCTCCTCGTTCATGCTGGCGGATCAAGCGGCGCCAGCGTGGTGTTTTGTGAACATGCCGATGATGCAGGTCAGCTCCACAGAGCTGCGGGCAAAAGGCATATGGCAGTCCGAAAACTGAGCCCGCGAAACACGATCATGTTGCTGCCAAAGAATAGCCCACCCCTCACCAAAGCGTGTCCTTGTCAGTCGGCGACCAGTGAGGTTACATCCGCCACATGACACGGGAAGTGACACGTCGCGCGGTCTTGGGCGGTCTGGCTTCGGCCATGGTCGCACCGACTGCATTTGCTCAATCCGCCTTGGCCCCGACCACATCCCTAAGGCCTGCAGCGCGGGCTGAGGATATCCTCAAAACCTATCAGCCGCCTTTGAGCGCGTTGATCGAAGATGCCGGACTCGCGGGCAATGTCAGCGTTCAGGTGGCCGATGTCAAAACCGGGCTGGTGCTGGAATCCCACAACCCTTTGCGCGCCCTGCCCCCAGCCAGCGTCGCAAAGGCGCTGACCGCGTGCTACGCGCTTGATGTGCTGGGACCGGGTTACCATTTCGAAACCCGCATCTTGGCGACAGCCCCGGTTACGAATGGTCGGATCAACGGCGACCTGATCCTTGCCGGTGGTGGCGATCCGACCCTTGATACGGATGCCATCGCCGCGATCGCCAAGCGGCTGCGCGAAGAGGCCGGCGTGACAGAGGTCACAGGCCGGTTCCTTGTCTGGGGCGGCGCCTTGCCCGCTTTGAACGGCATCGACAGCGAACAGCCAGACCAGGTGGGGTACAATCCGGGGATTTCCGGGCTGAACCTGAATTTCAACCGGGTCCATTTCGAATGGCAGCGCGCGGGTGATCGGTACAATGTGACGATGGACGCCCGCTCTTCGACATTGCGGCCGGATGTTCGTTCTGCGCGCATGCGGGTCGAAGTGCGCAATCACCCAATCTACACCTACAAGGACGGCGGAGACTTTGACGACTGGACCGTGGCGCGTGGGGCCTTGGGGCGCAACGGGGCGCGTTGGTTGCCGGTGCGCAAACCCGCCCGCTACGCCGCCGAAGTGTTCCAGATCCTCGCGCGGTCGAACGGTATCGTTCTCAAATCGCCGGAACTGATCGACAGCGTGCCATCCGGCGCCGTGACCGTCCTCACCCATGAGAGCGCGCCCTTGCGCATCATCCTCCGCGACATGTTGAAATTTTCGACCAACATCACGGCGGAATGTGTGGGCATGACCGCGACGGCGAAGCGGGTCGGCGCAGTCTCATCGCTGAAGGCGTCGGCTGACGCGATGAATGCATGGGCGAAGGACACGCTAGGCATGAGCTCTGTCGCGCTTGAGGACCATTCCGGTCTGGGCGATGACAGCCGCCTGTCCGCGCGAGACATGGTGGTGGCGCTGATCGCTGCGCGAAAAACCATGGGGATCAAACCCTTGCTCAAGGAGCACCCCCTTCGGGACGAGGATCGCAAGATCCTCGAAGACCACCCTGTGAAAGTTCACGCCAAGACGGGCACCTTGAATTTCGTCAGCGGACTGGGCGGATTCATTGACCTTCCCGATGGCACGGAACTCGCTTTCGCCTATTTCTCGGCGGATCTGCCCCGCCGGGATTCGCTGACCCGCGAACAACGCGAGGACCCGCCCGGCGGACAATCCTATGCAGTCGCGTCGCGCAAATTGCAGCAACGGCTTTTGGCGCGCTGGGGCATCCTGTACAACGGCTGATCCCTTGGGACAAAAAAGGGGCGCAAAGCCGGTCTTTGCGCCCCCAGAGGTCTGACTGACGCAGGGATTTACGGCAGCCAGAACTTGCGGTTGGCCTCCTTTTGGGCGGTCAACCGATCCAGACCGATGTCACGCAGCAGGTGTTCATCGAGATGTTTGAGATGCTGCCGCGTGCGGCGGCGTTCGGACCACACCGTGACCGTCACCGCAACGCGCAGCGCGACGACAGCCAGCGGGGACAGGTTCGACTGTCCGCCAAGATAGGCGATCTGCGGGGCGTGGGTTGCGTGTGCCATGGGTGTACTCCTCAAATGTATCGACACAATTTTACTTATCGCAGCAAGTGTATTGCCTTTGCGATACAAAAATGGATACATTCGACTCAGAAAACGCTCCAGAGAAAGATTGTGTCGGATACAATTTCCCCAGACAAGATCGTGTCGCTGCCACAACCCGCTGTCGGACCAAAGTACAAAAGGGTCGCCGACACGATACAATCCGCGATCCGTTCAGGTGACTTGCGCGCCGGAGACAAACTGCCGCCGGTCCGCGAACTGGCATGGTCGCTGGGCATCACACCTGGAACCGTGGCGCGCGCCTATACGCTGCTGACGAATGCCGGCCACGTCAATGCCGAGGTTGGGCGCGGAACATTTGTGGCAGAGCGCAGAACGCGCCCTCAGCCCCCCGCCCGCGAATACGTGTCGGTTCCGACGCAGGACGGGAAATTGTCGTTGTTCAGCCCGCAACTGCCCGATCTTGGTCAGGTCGCTCTTATTCAGGACGCCTTTGCCCGGATTGGAGAAACCGCACCAGAGCGCCTCCTGCACTACCCCACGCGTGACGCGTACCGCCCCCTGCGCGAGGCGGCTGTCCATTGGTTGCGCAGCATACCATTGGGCAGCATCGATGAGTCCGATGTGGTGATCGTGCACGGTGCACAGAACGGTCTGACCGTGATCCTGCAGGCTATCTTGCGCGGCTCCCGCCCCACCGTATTGGTCGAGGATCTGGCCTATCCGGGGTTTCGCCGTACCGCAGATCTCTTGCGTGCCGATGTTGTCGGGTTGCCAAGCGACGAGAAAGGCCTGTTGCCCGATGCACTAGCCGACATTGCCCGCAGCACGGGGGCGCAAGTGCTGTGCACGTCACCGGATGTGCACAATCCGACGCTGAACTGCACCCCCGCCGAGCGGCGCAACGAAATCGCTGCGGTCTGCCGCGCGCAGGATATCCAGATCATCGAGGACAATTGTTATCGGCGCGCCAACACCAATGCGCCAAGCTACCGTATTCTTGCGCCAGAGCGGACCTGGCACTTGTCGTCGATCTCCAAGATACTGACCCCCGCCTTGCGGATCGGCTTTGCCGTAGCACCCCGAGGCCGCGGCCCCGATCTACGTCAGGTGGCCGAACATGGCTTTTTCGGCATAGCCCAACCGTTGGCCGAAGTGGCCGAACGCATCCTCACCCTGCCCGAAACCGATGAGATCGTTGTCGCAATCCGCGAACGCATGGCCGAATACGTGCGCGTCGCGGTAAATGCGCTCGGAACGTATCGGCTGACCTGGCACGAGGACGTCCCGTTCCTGTGGTTGCCCCTGCCCCAAGGGTGGCGCGCCGCCGCGTTTTGCCGGGCCGCCGAAGCGCGTGGCGTGCAGATCAGATCCGCCGATGAATTCGCTCTGCGCGACGGTCGCGCGCCTCATGCAGTCCGAATCGCCGTGAACGCGCAGGTTCCCCTGCAGGAGTTCGAAAACGCCATGTTGCAGTTGCGTGATCTTCTTGGACACCCGCCCGAGCAGATAAGTGTCTGATTTCCCGCTGGAATGATTAAAAAACGGTCGCCTGCCACCAATTCGGAGGCTAGGCTGCATTTCGCAACTCACCTACCAAGAGACATCAATGGGTTTAGACATCAGCGTGGCCTTCGTCGAAACGCGGCCTGATCTCGACGAATTGTCCGACATTCTGACCGAATATTACGCCCAGATTCTCGAGCGATTGATGGCGGTTGGCGGTCCAAGCCTGTCTGTCGAAGATCATGTAAAGTCCAGCCTTGATGTGATTGATGACTTCATGCCGCCGAATGGCGGTATTCTTTTGGCGCGGGACAGTTCCGGATACCTTCTGGGGTGCGGCTTTGTCCGGATGATCGACGACCACCGGGCCGAACTGAAGCGTCTTTTCGTGCGCGACCTTGCCCGAGGCTATGGACTTGGTCGCCGGATGATCGAGATGCGGATCGAAAAAGCCAAGGAACTTGGGGCCACGACAATCCTTGCCGACACCGTGCGCGGCAACAGCTCCATGCTGGCGCTTTATGACCGATTGGGGTTCAGCGAAACCCCCCGCTATGATGGGAATGCGAATCCGGCGGCCTTCGAGAAGTATCTCGTCTATCGAAAGCTCGAACTGGCGGACGCCTGAAACAGTCGAAATAGATGGGGTATAATAATACCTTATTTTTAAGTCACTGATTTCAAAACATTTATTCAGATAAACGCCGCTTGACTGCGATTTGGCAATCCTTATAACCCGCCCATCGGAATATACGGGGTGCCTGCACCCTGCCTTACCAATCAAACGTCAGGGACATCCCACGATGAAAACCTTTTCTGCAACACCGGCAGACATCGACAAGAAATGGATCCTGATCGACGCCGAGGGCGTCGTTCTGGGCCGTCTTGCCGCGATCGTCGCCACCCGCCTGCGCGGCAAACACAAGCCGTCCTTCACTCCGCATATGGACATGGGTGACAATGTCATCGTGATCAACGCGGACAAGATCCAGATGACCGGCAACAAGCGTCAGGAAAACTTCTACTGGCACACCGGCCACCCGGGCGGCATCAAATCCCGCACCAAGCAGCAGATCCTCGAGGGTGCACACCCCGAGCGCGTCGTCCAGAAAGCGGTTCAGCGCATGCTTCCGGGCAACCGCCTGTCCCGCAAGGTGATGACCAACCTGCGCGTCTATGCTGGCGCCGAGCACCCGCACGAGGCCCAGAGCCCCGAAGTGCTGGACGTCAAATCCATGAACTCCAAAAACACCCGGACGGCGAAATAATGGCTGAGCAACTCAATTCTCTCGAACAGCTGAACACCGCCGCAGGCCTCGATGCTGCGCCGGAAGTGGTTGAAATCCCGCGTGAGCCGCAGCGTGATGCGCTGGGCCGCGCCTATGCCACCGGCAAGCGGAAAGACGCGGTTGCCCGCGTCTGGATCAAGCCGGGTTCCGGCAAGGTCAATGTGAACGGCAAGGAAATGAACGCCTACTTCGCACGTCCGGTTCTGCAGATGATCCTGCGCCAGCCGTTCGACGTGGCCGGCGTTGCCGACCAGTTCGACGTGATGGCCACCGTCAAGGGCGGCGGACTGTCCGGTCAGGCCGGTGCGGTCAAGCACGGCATCTCCAAGGCGCTGCAGCTTTATGATCCGAACCTGCGTTCGGCGCTCAAGGCTGCTGGCTTCCTGACACGCGACAGCCGCGTTGTGGAACGTAAGAAGTTCGGTAAGCGCAAGGCGCGTCGGAGCTTCCAGTTCTCCAAGCGTTAATCCGCGCTTTCAGAATATCGAAAAGGCCGCCTTTCGGGGCGGCCTTTTTGTTTCTGGCATCACGTCCTGGACGTGCCGGGCTGACGCCCGGCCTACGCTTGAGACTGGATCAGAGTGACCGCGCCTGGCGGAACGACAGCAACCGACGGGAGCCTTCGTCCCACAGATGCAGACGTGCATTGGCAAAGCTTTCGCGGATTGTCATGCGATTGTGCTCGGCAAGGCTCGCATGATCGCGCACCACTTCGGGCAGTCGATAGAACGGGATGCGACTGTATAGATGATGCACATGGTGGATGCCGATGTTTCCGCTCAGCCATTGAAGCACGGCTGGCATCACGTAATGCGAACTGCCATGCAGCGCAGCATCGTGCAATTGCCACTGCTCCTCGCCTTCCCAGAACGTGGTCTCGAACTGGTGTTGCACATAGAAGAGCCACACACCTGCCGTCGCTGCAAGCAGCGTGGATGGCAGGAAAATCAACAGGATCGGCATCAGCCCGCCGAAGTAGAGCATGATCAGCAGACCGGTCAGGATCGCCGCGTTTGTGCCCATGGCGCTGGCCCAGTAGCGGACGCTGGACATCAGGCCAAGCGGGATGCGGTTTTGAACAAGGAACAGGTATCCCGGCCCCAAACCGAACAGAATGATCGGGTGGCGGTACAGCCGGTACATCAGCTTGTTCCAGCCAGAAAGCGCCTTGTACTCTGCAACGGTCATCGTGTGGACATCACCGATCCCCCGGCGTTCCAGATTGCCGTGTGCGCTGTGATGGATCGAATGGGTACGCCGCCACACATCATACGGGGTGAGCGTGAGAACCCCCAAAATGCGGCCCAGCCAATCGCTGAGCGTCCGGTTGTTGTAGAACGATCCATGCCCGCAATCATGCTGGATAATGAACAAACGCAGAAGAAAGGCTGCGTTTACACAAGAGATGATGAAGGTCAGCCAATAACTGATCCCCAAGGCCCACCAAGCGGCGACCCAAAGGGCGACGAACGGGCCAAGCGTCACGGCGAGTTCGAAAGAACTGCGCATTGCGTTCGGTTCACGATATTTGGCGAGAACTTTTACCCAGTCTTTGGCGGATGTTTGCACGGGCGTTTGCCCGGAAATTGTAAACTGCTCGGACATAAGCCTGCTTTTTTTGTCACTGTTGCGGCGTTTTACCCGATCCAACGCGATCCGCCTACTTCTCTTTCGTGTTCAATCGAAGATTTGAGGCATTTTGCCACTGTCAGTTGTGGTCGGCATCCTTGTGCGGAGCTTGAGGCGTGTAGGCGCACCGCTCTGGCTTGATGTCGATCAGCGGTGTTTTGTCGAGGCAATCCAAACCCTTGACGATCAGGGCTGGGCCTTCTTGCCGGATCAGGCGAACGCGCGACAGGCCAATGGGGTTTGGTCGCACCGGAGACCGCAGCGCGAATGTACCTGTGGTAACACCATCGCCGCGCGGGCTTTGCAGGACCAGATCCCGCCGGGATCGATGCAACCAGTAGAGCACATCGAGAAATTCAAAGCTGGTGATGCCCTTTAAAGCGGGCGCCCAATCAGGATGCAGTTCGATCCGGCACTCCGGGCCAGTCAGCTTGCCTTGCCGCGGGCACAGATCGCGCGTGGTGAAAGGTGTGCGGATCGTTCCGATGAAATAAACGGTGTCGCCATCGGGCAGGATTGGATCAATGGCGATTTCGCCTTCACGCAGATCGGTCGGGTTGGAATCGGTCATCTCTCGCCTCCGCGACGGGTACCGTGACAGAATGCAAAGTTTGGTCGCGATGGCCAGTGGCGATCACGCTAAGCAAGAAAGCATGCGTTGCCCATCTTGCCGCGCCTCGGCGTGTCCTCCATAGTCGCGTCGCTATGGCGAATACAGACACATCCCCTGCGGAAAGCTACCTGACAGTGCCGGAATTGGCGGCGCTTTTGCGGATCAAGGAACGCAAGGTCTACGATCTCGCGGCCACCGGAGCCGTGCCTTGTTCCAAGGTCACTGGCAAACTGCTGTTTCCTGAACAAGCCGTGCGCCGTTGGCTTGAGCGTGGCCAGACCGGATCGGGACAGGATCAGGCGGCGCGACCGGCGGTGTTTCTCGGCAGCCACGACCCTCTGCTCGACTGGGCATTGCGCCAATCCGAATGCGGCATCGCCACGTTTTTTGACGGATCGCAGGACGGGCTTGACCGGTTTGCCGCCCGCGAAGGTGTGGCAGCCGGATTGCACATGTTCCACGCCGCGTCGGGCACGTGGAACGTGGCTTCGGTCAATGCCACCCTGTCCGGATCCCCCGCAGTTCTGCTGGGCTTCGCAAAACGGCGGCGTGGGCTGGTGATGAAACCCGATCTGGCGGCAGACATCGGCGGTCTTGCTGATCTGGTGGGTCGGTCTGTGACACCGAGGCAAATCGGTGCTGGCAGCCGCACGCTGTTCGACACTCTGCTGCGCGACGCCGATATTCTGCCTGAGACCCTGCGCATGCGGCCTGTCGCCCGAAGTGAGGCGGATGCGGTGCTGGATGTGGCAACGGGTCCTTCCGACGTGACTTTCGGGCTTGAAGCGCTGGCCGCCCAGCATCATTTGGCCTTTGTCCCGTTGATCGAGGAAAACTTTGATCTGCTGGTCGCCCGCCACGCCTATTTCGAGCCGCCGATGCAACGGTTTCTGGCGTTCCTGCATTCGGCCGAGTTCATCGAATACGCGGCCGCAATGAAAGGCTATGACCTTTCCGAGGCCGGAACGGTCCGTTGGAACGGATGACGCGGAAAACCGTCCGACAAATGGTGGACGCTGGCGCACGCGCAGCTTAGGTTTGCCCGCAACCAAGGATGCCTGAATGACCGACGCAACCCCGTATCAGGTGCTTGCCCGCAAGTATCGCCCCGAAACCTTTGCCGACCTTGTCGGGCAAGAGGCGATGGTGCGCACGCTCAAGAATGCGTTTGCCGCCGACCGCATCGCCCAGGCTTTCGTGATGACCGGGATTCGCGGCATCGGCAAAACCACCACCGCGCGGATCATTGCAAAGGGTCTGAACTGTATCGGGCCGGATGGTACTGGTGGGCCGACGACCGACCCATGTGGCCAGTGCGAACATTGCGTGGCGATCATGGAAGGTCGGCATGTTGACGTGATGGAGATGGACGCGGCCTCGCGCACCGGCGTGGGAGACATTCGCGAGATCATCGACTCCGTGCATTACCGCGCGGCATCAGCCCGCTACAAAATCTACATCATCGACGAAGTTCACATGCTGTCGACCAGTGCGTTCAACGCGCTTTTGAAGACGCTGGAAGAACCTCCAGCACATGTGAAATTCATCTTTGCCACCACCGAAATCCGCAAGGTTCCGGTCACCGTTCTGTCGCGCTGTCAGCGGTTCGACCTGCGGCGGATCGAACCCGAAATGATGATCGCGCTGCTGCGCAAGATCGCCACGCGCGAAAATGCAGAGATCACGGATGATGCGCTGGCTTTGATCACACGGGCGGCGGAAGGGTCTGCGCGAGACGCGACCTCGCTTCTGGATCAGGCGATTAGCCACGGTGCAGGCGAAACCACCGCCGAACAGGTGCGCGCGATGTTGGGTCTCGCCGACCGTGGCCGCGTGCTCGACCTCTTCGATCTGGTGATGAAGGGCGATGCGGCGGGCGCTTTGACGGAGCTGAGTGCGCAATATGCCGACGGGGCCGACCCAATGGCTGTGCTGCGCGATTTGGCGGAAATCACGCATTGGATTTCCGTGGTCAAGATCACACCCGAAGCTGCCGAAGACCCCACCATCAGCCCTGATGAGCGCCAGCGCGGCCAGGATTTCGCAAATGCGCTTGGCATGCGGCCGCTGACGCGGCTGTGGCAGATGTTGCTCAAGGCGCTGGACGAGGTGGCGCAGGCCCCCAATGCGATGATGGCCGCCGAAATGGCAATCATTCGCATGACGCATGTTTCGGAATTGCCCAGCCCCGAAGACCTCGTGAAACGGCTGCAGGATGCGCCTCCACCGCCCCCTCCTTCGGGCGGCGGGATGTCTGCGGGCGGCGCTACGCGGATGCAAGCAATGGGAGGCCCTGCCCCGACGCATGCGTCGTCATCGGGGCCCCACGCCTCGTACGGAGGCGCGGTTCTGGCGGTTGCCGCCGATCAGGCATTGGCGCGGTATCCCACGTTCGAGCATGTGATCGAACTGATCCGGTCGAACCGCGATGTGAAACTGCTGGTCGAGGTGGAAGGCTGCGTGCGTCTGGCGGCCTATCAGCCCGGACGGATCGAGTTCACACCGACCGACAACGCCCCTGGCGATCTGGCGCAGCGCCTTGGTGGTGCCTTGCAGCGCTGGACCGGCAACCGCTGGGCGGTGACTTTGGTCAACGGTTCCGATGCGCCAACCATCGTTGAGACCCGCGATGCTGCCGAGATGGCAATCAAGGCGCAGGCGGCGGCACACCCCTTGGTCAAGGCGGTGCTGGACGCCTTTCCCGGCTCCGTGATCGAAGAAGTGCGGACGCCCGACCAACTGGCCGCCGTGGCCGAAGCCGAGGCACTGCCCGAAGTGGAAGACGAATGGGACCCGTTCGAAGAGGAGTGATCCTGTCGCTTCTACCCGGTGTGGCATGGGCGCAGGATTGCGCGGTGCAGCGACCGGGATGGGATGGGGCGCCGGTCAGCGTAGTGCAGGAAGCGGTGTTTCTCGCATCCTCGCCCGCTGCATTGGTTCTGTTGCTCGGCACCGCCGTCGCCATTCGCTTCAAGAGCCAATGGGGGTCGCTCGCCGTGGTTCTGGGCTGGACGGCCTTTGTCACCTTCCTGACCATGCTGGCACCCGCTTCGCGGAAACTGGCGATGGCGGAAGGCTGTGTCGGCTCGCCCGCCTTGTTCCTCGGGGTCATCGCTGCAATATGTGTCGGGACGATCTTTTACACCGCGCCACCGATCAAGGGGCGCTGAGCTACGGAGAGACAGATGTTCAAGGGTTTGGGCCAGATGGGCGACATGGCCAAGATGATGAAGGCCGCGCAGGAAATGCAGGGCAAGATGGCCCAGATGCAGGAAGACCTTGCCACGATGACCGTGATCGGCGAAAGCGGCGCAGGTCTGGTGAAGGCCACCGCAACGGCCAAGGGCGAACTCACGGCACTCGATATCGATCCGTCGATCTTCAACAGCGATGACAAGGAAGTGGTCGAAGACCTGATCCTTGCCGCGATCAAGGACGCGCAGCAAAAGGCGCAGGACAAGGCGCAGGAAGAGATGGGCAAGCTTACCGAAGGTTTGGGCCTGCCAGCAGGCATGAAGCTGCCGTTCTGATCATGCAGTGCACTGCCGTCTTCCTCGGGCCTGACCCGAGGACCCTTTTTCAGACGATCTTCGGGTCAAGCCCGAAGATGACGGCAGGCGCATGATGCGTGACGGCGGCGATATCGAGGCGCTCATTGCGATGATGGCGCGGCTGCCGGGGCTTGGTCCCCGGTCCGCCCGCCGCGCCGTGCTGCACATGATCCGCAAACGCGGGCTGTTGCTGGGGCCATTGGCCGAATTGATGACGCGCGTGGCGCGGGACGCCCGCGAGTGCCTGAACTGCGGCAATATCGGCACGCAAGACATCTGCGATATCTGCCAGGACAACCAGCGCAACAATGGTTTGCTCTGTGTGGTTGAAGACGTATCCGACCTTTGGGCGATGGAGCGGTCGGGTGTGTTTAAGGGGCGCTATCACGTTCTGGGCGGTACCCTGTCGGCACTGGATCAGGTCGGCCCCGAAGAATTGCGCATTCCGAAACTTTCGGCGCGGGTGGAAAGCGAAGAGATCACCGAGGTCATCCTCGCCCTCAACGCCACCATCGACGGGCAAACGACCGCGCATTACATCGCCGACCAACTCGAAGGCCGGGTGACGATGACCTCCCTTGCGCAAGGCGTGCCCATCGGCGGGGAACTGGACTACCTCGACGAAGGCACGATCACGGCGGCGATGAACGCGCGCAAGCCGATTTAGGGCAAACACGGATCCTTGCGTCCAAGTGGACCGCAAGAAAAGGCTCGTTCCAACGCCCCAGATCGGGCATGACTCGGACAGGGCCGACACGGCTTGAGGAGATCGTCATGGATATCGAACAGACAGACCAAGGCACGCTTGAACATTGGACCCCGGCGGATGTTGCGGCGGCGTTCAACGAGGACAGGATCGTGCTGATCGACGTGCGCACCCCGCAGGAATTTGCACTGGAGCGGATCAATGGTGCGTTGCTTGCCCCGATGCAGTCGTTCCAGCCGAACCACATGCCGGACCAGTCGAAGAAACAGATCGTGTTTCACTGTGGATCAGGTGTGCGCTCTGCCCGTGTCGCCAAGCTTTGCCTCGCGGCAGGCGAAGACCGGATCGCCCACATGGATGGGGGTTTTGCCGCGTGGAAAGAAGACGGGCAGGCTTACATCGGAACCGACATGGCGACCGGGGCACCCAAAGAGATGCGCAAGACCTGACAGCGCAAGAAAAAACCCGGCACCGCTGCGCGGGCCGGGCTTTTCAAGGACTGCTGCCTTTGATCAGCGACGGGGATCGTCGTCGTCATCCTCATCATCGTCGTCGTCATGTGTGCCGTCGGGCAGGTTGAAGAAACTGTCCGCGTCAGAGTAGTCATCCTTGCTGCCGGAGTCACTGCTCTCGTAGGACGAACCAGACAGGCTGAAGGTCTCAAGACCTTCGATGGCACTCGGCAGACGCGGTTCGGCGTCCATCTCAAGGCTCTGTTCGGTGGACACGAGCTTGCGGCGCTCATCATCTGTCATTACCGCTTCCTGCTTTTTCGCAGCTTTGGCAACGGCTGCGTCCAGTTCGGACTGCTTGCAGAGGCCGAGTGCGACCGGATCAATCGGCTGGATGTTGTTGATGTTCCAGTGGGTGCGTTCGCGGATCGCCTGAATGGTCGGCTTTGTTGTGCCAACCAGTTTGGAAATCTGGCCATCGCTGAGTTCCGGATGGAACTTGACCAGCCACAGGATCGATGCCGGGCGGTCCTGACGCTTGGACAGCGGCGTATAGCGGGGGCCACGGCGCTTTTCCTCGCCCTGAGCCGCGGCGTATACCTTGAGCTTGAGCTTATGCGCCGGGTCTTTTTCGCCCTTCTGGATCTCGTCAGCCTCAAGCTGATTGTTGGCAATGGGATCGAACCCCTTGACCCCAACAGCCACGTCGCCATCGGCAATGCCCTGTACCTCAAGCTCGTGCATTCCGGTGAAATCCGCGATCTGCTTGAAGGTCAGTGTCGTGTTGTCCACCAGCCAGACTGCGGTGGCTTTTGCCATAATCGGTTTACCCATCTCGCGTCTCCTTACGCATAGCTTTTTCAGTCTCTCGGAGCGGGTCCAAGAGGTCCCGGTCTTCCGGGACGGTTTCCATTGTCAGGGAACTTGGCGGCCTTATAGTCGCGCAGAGGCAAAGAGGGAAGAGGCAATGCGGTTTTTGGTGCTGGCCGTGGCGGGGCTGATTGCGTCGTCGATGGCCTGGGCGAAAGGCGAACGCTCTGGTGAGTTCGACTATTACGTCATGTCGCTCAGCTGGTCGCCCACATGGTGCGCCCTCGAAGGGGACGCACGGCAGTCGCCGCAATGCGATTCAGATGCCGATTTCGGTTGGGTCTTGCACGGTCTTTGGCCGCAATATCACCGCGGTTGGCCGTCCTATTGTCCGACGGTCGAACGCAATCCATCGCGGTCGATGACCAACGACATGGCGGATATCATGGGGACCTCCGGTCTGGCCTGGCACCAGTGGAACAAGCACGGTGTGTGCAGCGGTTTGTCAGCGCAGAACTACTATGACCTCTCGCGCAAAGCCTATGGCACAGTGGTGCGGCCCGAGGTTTTCAGACGGCTGGAGAAGTCGGTCAAACTGCCCGCTTCGGTGGTCGAAGAGGCGTTTCTCAAGGCAAATCCGCAGCTTGAGCCTGATATGATCACCATCACCTGCAAGGACGGTCGCATTCAGGAGGCGCGCATCTGCCTGTCAAAGACACTCGACCCTGTGCCCTGCGGTCGGGACGTGGTGCGTGATTGCACCGCGACAGATGCGTTGTTCGATCCGATACGGTAAGGTCAGCGCGGGGCCGTCCAACCACCGGGCAGGTCATCACGCCGCGCCTTGGGCGGCTTGATCCGCGACAGAACGGATTCCGCGCCCTTCATCAGCCGACTGATCCCCGGCGCTTTGCGCACCTGCGCCTTGACCTTTTCAATCTGCATCACGTCGTCGATCCGACGATCCAGAAATGCCCATGTCGCCTGATTGTCGAGCGAATCGTCCCCCAGCCAATAAAGCACGGTCGACGAATAGACCCCCGACAGCGTCGCGCGTTTGGTGTACCAGTTGATGTCCCGTGACCCGTCACCCAGCGCGGTCCAGATTCGGTCCGCCGTGCCCCAGATCAGCTTGGCCCCTTCAGCAGCGTGCATCGGCAGCGCGAACAGGGTTGCGCCCCGGCGCACCGCCTCTTTGTCTTCAACCAGTTCGAGCCGCAGACGGACCGCCAAGGCGACCCGATCCCGGAACCGCATGTCAGTCAGATCCCGCGCCTCGAGCGCCGCGATCATCGCGTCGTCGCCGCGCCGGTGATAGGCTGCAGCAAGATCGATGGCCCCGCGCGGGAACAGGCCTCGCGCCACCACAGGCGACACATCGGCATCCGCGATCGCGGCCTTGAACGCAGCCTCGGACCACCCATCGAAGGGCACATGCAAAAGCGCCGCGTTGAGCACCAGGTCTGCCGGGTCTTGCATGGGTTCAGGCATCACACGCCTCCTGTGTTGCAGGTTCATGTGCAATAGTAGCGCACGGACCCGCCCAAGACCACGCGGCACAGTGGTTTATCGGTCAGTTGCATCAGCCGAGCCAAGGCAGGTTTGGTAAAGCATTGCGCTGGACAAAGCATCCAAGCCTTGCTATACGGCGCGCTCCTGCAAATCCTTGCAAATCCAACTTAGAAAGGTGGTGAAAACCACATGCAGGTAAGTGTTCGTGACAACAACGTCGATCAGGCGCTCCGCGCTCTGAAGAAAAAACTGCAGCGTGAAGGCGTTTTTCGTGAAATGAAGCTCAAGCAGCATTTCGAAAAGCCGTCTGAGAAAAAAGCACGCGAGAAAGCCGAAGCGATCCGCCGTGCGCGCAAACTGGCGCGTAAAAAGGCACAGCGCGAAGGTATGGTCTAAGCAGTTCTTTCCAACACGCTTTGATTTTGACAGCCCCCGGAGCCCCGCGCTTCCGGGGGTTTGTTTTTTGCCCGGTTAACTCTTTTGAAACCAAGCCGGCCAAAAATCTTCGTACGAAGATTCTCAGGCACCCGTGCGCGTCTTGTCATGGGATCATCCTTTCGACGGGCAAGTATACGGCGCTTTCCGCGGTCCCCACTTGCACGACTCGCCCCGTCCGTGCCAGCTTTATACCAGCCCGGCACAGTATTTCCGCCGAAGCTTTGTTTATTCTCGGCCCGCATGGACGGCCTTTGCGTTTCACGATCCCAGCGTGGCCTGCCTTTAAAGGGGGGAAATTATGACTGGACAGAACTCTGCCACCAACGCCGCCGTCACCGTTGCGGCCTTTGCCGTCGAGCGCGCCGTTGGTGGCGTACGCGGCAGTGTTGCGGGTTTGGTCGTGCAGCCTGTGGTCTGGGCAGTAACTGGAACCGGACCGGATGCTGGTGACGCATTCATTTATGGCGTCGGCGCAGCTGGTGCAGCCGCAGGCTGGATTCTGGTCGTTCCGGCGACGATCACGGGGATTATCAAGGCGGCGGTCGATGATTATGTCGGAGGGCTGGTCGCCGAAGCCAAGGCGGATGAACCCGAGGCTATCAGGGGTGGCATATACGGCACAGACGACTATGGGTTCTGGTCTGCCAACAACCACATCACTGCAATGACCATCGCAAGCTATGGCGGTGTCGCGTGGCAACACCGAAACGGCGCCTACCTCTTCATCAAGGACGCGAGCGACACATTGATCTGCGATTATCACCCGCGCTCCTATCAACGGCTGTACCGACCAATTCTCCCGCTACGCCCTAATGGCGACCGGGTCGCCTGGACCACGACAGATCCCTGACGGGATGAAACAGCGCTTCCCTCCCCCCGCGTGATCTGACACGTTGCGGCTGAATGATCGGAAGGAAGGCGGCGCTGATGGTACAGATCTGTGTATTCGACGCGTATGGCACGCTGTTCGACGTGGCGGCGGCCGCACGCAACGCGGCAGAAGAACCGGGGCGTGATGCGCTCAAGGCTGTGTGGCCACAACTGGCAGAACACTGGCGGCTGAAGCAACTCCAATACACGTGGCTGCGCACAATCACCGATGACTACACGCCCTTTTGGGAGGTCACCAAAGACGGTTTAGACTGGGCGATTGAGAAGGTCGGGCTGACCGACGATCCGGAACTGCGCGAACGTCTTTTGGCGCTCTATTGGGAACTGGCGGCATACCGCGAGGTGCCGATGATGCTGGCGCGGCTCAAGGCAGCGGGAAAGACCTGCGCGATCCTGTCGAATGGCAGTGTCGACATGCTCGAAGGTGCGGTCGACAGCGCCGGGATCGGAGAATTCCTCGATGCCGTTCTGTCGGTTGAAGACGTGGGCATCTTCAAACCCTCATCCCGCGTCTATGACATGGTCGGCGCGCGGTTCGGCTGCACCAAGGAGGATGTGCTTTTCGTGTCCTCGAACGGCTGGGATATTGCTGGCGCCGCAGGCTATGGCTTTGAGACGGTTTGGGTCAATCGCGCGGGCGATCCGGTGGACCGCCTGCCGCATCGCCCTGCACATGTGCTCAAAGACCTGACCACGATCCCGGAGTTGGCGTGATGCCCAAGTTTACCACGTCAGATGGCCTGTCCCTGCACTATACCGATGAAGGCGAAGGCCTGCCCCTGCTCTGCCTTGCCGGTCTCACCCGCGACGGGCGCGACTTCGAATTCGTGGCACCACATCTTGAAGGGGTGCGCCTGATCCGGCTGGATTATCGCGGGCGCGGCCAATCCGATTGGGGTGACCCGGCCACCTATCAGATCCCGGTTGAAGGCCGGGACGCGGTGGAGTTGCTCGATCACCTTGGGATCAACAAGGCGGCCGTTTTGGGAACGTCCCGCGGTGGTCTCATTGCCATGGTTCTCGCAGCGACGGTCAAGGATCGGCTGCTTGGCGTGGCGATCAACGACATCGGACCTGACATTGCGCCCGAAGGACTTCAGGTGATCAAGGACTATATTGGCCGACCGCCTGTGCTGAAAACGCATTCCGAGATGGCAGAGGCCCGCGCGCGGGTGATGACCGCCTTCCAGAATGTGCCGCCCGAGCGCTGGCTGCGTGAGGCACAGATCCTGTTCAACGAAACCGACGACGGGCTTGAACTGACCTACGACCCCCGACTGCGTGACGCGGTGCTGGAGGGCGGTGCCCAGCCCATGCCCGATCTCTGGCCATTGTTCGATGCCCTTTCCGGCCTGCCGCTCGCGAGCATTCGGGCTGCAAATTCTGATCTGCTGTTACCCGAAACCTTTGCCGAGATGAAACGCCGTCGCCCAGACATGATCGCGGTCGAAGTCCCGGACCGGGGACACATTCCCTTTCTTGATGAACCCGAAAGCCTGAACGCGCTGCGGCGCTGGCTGGATATGCTGAGGTAACCCATGGACATTCAACGCATCGAAGCGGCAGCAAGCCGCCTGAAAGGTCACGCGCGGGTCACACCGCTTTTGTCGTCACCGTTTCTGGACGAGATCGCCGGGCGGCGCGTCTTGGTCAAGGCGGAATGCCTGCAACATACCGGCAGCTTCAAATACCGCGGCGCGCGGTCGGCGGTATCCGCCCTCTCGGACGGGCAGCGCAAGAACGGCGTGATCGCCTATTCCTCGGGCAACCACGCACAGGGTGTGGCTTTGGCCGCTAGGCAATTCGGGGCCAGCGCTGTGATCATCATGCCCGCGGATGCGCCCAAGATGAAGATCGACAACACCCGCGCCCTTGGGGCCGAAGTGGTGCTGTACGACCGTGCAACAGAAGACCGGGACGCCATTGGAACCAAACTGTCAGACGAGCGCGGCCTGACCCTGATCCGCCCCTTCGACGAACCCGAAGTGATCGCAGGACAGGGCACGTGTGGGCTCGAAATCGCAGCACAAGCGGCGGAACTGGGCGTGACCGAGGCCGATGTGATTGTCTGCTGCGGCGGCGGTGGTCTGACATCCGGCATCGCTTTGGCGCTGGAGGCCCGTGCTCCGGGCATGCGGGTCCGCCCAGCGGAGCCAGAAGGCTTTGACGATGTGAGCCGCTCTTTGGCGTCAGGCCAGATCGAACGCAACACCGGCAGCGCGAGTGGCCTCTGCGATGCGATCGTCACACCGCAACCGGGGAACCTCACCTTCCCGATCATGCACCGGCTTTGCGGTCAGGGTATCGTCGTATCCGATGACGAGGCACAGCGTGCCATGGCGCAGGCTTTTGCGCGGTTGAAGCTTGTCGCCGAACCCGGTGGCGCGGTGGCTCTTGCGGCGGCGCTCTATCACGGTGACCAGATCGAAGGCGACACGGTGATCTGCACCATCTCCGGTGGCAATGTGGACCGCGCGGTGTTCCTGCATGCGCTTGAACAGTTCGGCGAAGGATAAACCCCGGGCCATGCTGATTGCTGATCTTGACGATATCCGCCTGCACTACCGCATCGACGGCGACCCCGACGGCGCGCCGGTTGTCTTCTCCAACTCCCTTGGCACCGATTTGCGCCTTTGGGACAAAGTGATCGCGCGCCTGCCGCAAACCGGGTTGAAATACATCCGCTACGACACGCGCGGGCATGGGCTGTCGGATAGTACGCCACCGCCCTACGGGATGGGCACATTGGTGCGCGATGTCGAGCGATTGATGGACCATCTCGGCATCAAGGACGCAGTCTTCGTTGGCTTATCCATAGGTGGGATGACCGCGCAAGGGCTGGCGGCCAAGCGCCTGGACCTTGTCCGCGCGCTTGTGCTTTCGAACACCGCCGCGCGTATTGCCACGCGCGAGATCTGGGCCCAGCGTATCGCCGATGTCGAAAAGGGTGGGGTCGAGGCGCTGGCGAATGCCACCATGATCCGCTGGTTCACACCCGCCTTCCGCGCCACCGATGAATTTCGCTTTTGGCGCAACATGATGGTGCGCACTCCGGCGGATGGATATATCGGCTGCTCCCATGCCATCGCAGGCACCGACTTCTACACGACCACCGCGTCGCTGCGCCTGCCGACACTGGGGATCGCAGGCAGCGAGGACGGATCAACACCCGCCGATCTGGTGCGCGAAACCACCGCTCTGGTGCCGGGATCGCAGTTCCATCTTATCCGTAAGGCAGGCCATTTGCCCTGCGTTGAAGCGCCTGACGAATACGCCCGCGTGCTGAGCGCGTTTATTGCCGCACAGGCGCATTGACTGGCGAACTGTCAAGTGTAGTTTACACATTGAGGGCGCATCTGCCTGATCCCGAAAGCTCTGCGCATGCGCCTGCCCGTCGTCTTTATCCTGCTGACCGTGATGATCGACGCGATGGGGGTTGGACTGATCATCCCGGTGATGCCCGACCTGATCCGCGAGGTCACAGGCGGCGATCTGGCCAATGCGGCGCTTTGGGGCGGTGTGCTGACAACCGTGTTCGCCGTGATGCAGTTCCTCTTTGGTCCGGTGATCGGCAACCTGTCGGATCGTTTCGGCAGGCGGCCAGTGCTGCTCATCTCGCTTGTGGTGATGGCGGCGGATTACGTGGTCATGGCCGTGGCGGGCAGCATGTGGCTCTTGCTGCTGGGTCGGATCGTCGGGGGTATCACCTCGGCCACACAAGCCACGGCCTCGGCCTATATGGCCGACATTTCGGACCCCGACAAAAAGGCGCAGAACTTTGGTCTCGTGGGCGCAGCGTTCGGATTGGGATTTGTGATTGGCCCGCTCTTGGGCGGTCTGCTGGGCGAATGGGGCACCCGCGCGCCCTTCTGGGCGGCAGCGGCGCTCGCGGGCGCAAACGCCGTTCTGGGCTACTTCGTCCTGCGCGAAACCGTGACCGACGCGATCCGACGCCCCTTTGACTGCCGCCGCGCCAATCCGTTCGGGGCCTTCAAATCGCTGGGCGAGTTGCCCGGCCTTGGTCGGCTCTTCGCGGTGTTCTTCCTCTACCAAGTGGCGTTCTTCGTCTATCCGGCGGTCTGGGCCTATTACGGACAGGCGCGCTTTGGCTGGAACGCGGGCATGATCGGCCTGTCTCTGGGTCTTTTCGGGATCATGATGGCGGTGGTGCAAGGCGGGCTGATCCGCCTGATCCTCGCCCGCTTGGGCGAACGCGGCACGGTGATCTACGGTCTTGTCTTCGATGTCTTCGCCTTCGGCGCACTGGCCTTTGTCACATCGGGCACCGTGGCACTGATCCTGACACCGCTGGCTGCCCTTGGCGCGGTCATAACACCCGCCTTGCAAGGCATCATGTCCAAGGCGGTTGGCGCGAAGCGGCAAGGCGAATTGCAAGGCGCCCTCACCTCGATCGGGGCAATTGCGATGATTGTCTCACCGGTGGTGATGACCGGCGTCTTTGCGCAATACACCCGCGCGGAAGCTGACATCTTCTTCCCCGGCGCGCCGTTCCTGTTGTCGCTGGCGTTGATCTTTGTGGCCCTCGTCGTGTTCCTCGCCCCGCGCCGCAGCCCTGTCGCGGCCTGACCTGCAGAGGTCGACTTCCCGCTTGCGCTTGTCCCGTACGACCCTCAGGTTGGCCCCAACACAAGGGAGACCGCATGACCCGCATCAAAGCCGCCGTCTGCACCGAATTCGGCAAACCGCTCCAGTTGGAAGAGCTGGAACTGCGCGCGCCCGAGGCAGGCGAGATCGAAGTCACACTCGAAGCGGTGGCGATCTGCCATTCCGACATCCACTATGCCGAAGGCGCATGGGGCGGAGACCTGCCTGCGGTGTACGGTCACGAAGCGGCAGGGCGGATTTCAGCCGTGGGTGCATCCGTCAGTGACCTGACGGTCGGGCAGCGCGTTGTGGTCACTTTGATCCGCTCCTGCGGCAGTTGCGCGAATTGCGCCAGCGGGAAGCCTACGATCTGCGAGGCCCCGGATACCGGCCCGTCCCCGATCACCCGCCCTGATGGCACACCGGTCAAGAAAGCAATGGATTGCGGCGCCTTTGCCGAGCGGGTCGTCGTACATCATAGCCAGGTTGTCCCCCTGCCCGACGACATACCACCCGAAGCCGTCGCGCTGATGGCCTGCGGCGTCATCACTGGCGTTGGTGCCATCGTGAACGCGGGCAAACTGCGCGCGGGTGAAGACGTGGTGGTGATTGGTGCGGGCGGCGTGGGTCTCAACGCCATTCAGGGCGCACGGATCGCCGGGGCACGGCGCATCGTCGCCGTGGACATGACCGAGGACAAGCTGGAAACAGCAAAAGCCTTTGGCGCAACCGACGGCGTCCTTGCCACACACAAGGCCCCGTGGAAAGCGGTTCAGAGAATCCTCGGACGCGGCGCAGATCTGGTCGCAGTCACAGTGGGCGCGATCCCGGCTTACAACGACGCGCCGCGCTATCTGGGCTGGGGCGGCCGCATGGTGATGATCGGGATGCCCCATTCCGGTGCCATGGCGGAATACGAACCGGTTGTGCTGGCCTACATGGCGCAGGGCATGATCGGCTCCAAGATGGGCGACGTGGTGATCCGCCGCGACATCCCGTGGCTGGCGGACCTTTACCGTCAGGGCCGTCTGAAGCTGGACGAGCTGGTGTCCGGCCGCTGGTCCCTTGACCAGATCAACGAAGCCATCGCCGACACCAAGGCCGGCGGGGCCAAGCGCAACGTGATCCTATTTTGACCGACCTCCGCCAAACACGCGTTTCCGTCGACGGAAACGCGAGGATGCGTCGACGCATCCTCAGCCCACAGGAAAGGGACCGCACATGAAACTGCACGCGCTTGATGTGATCACCACCGCACCCCCTGCTCCGGGCTGGGGCGGGCGGTACTGGACGCTCGTCAAGGTGACCACCGACACCGGCATCACCGGTTGGGGCGAATGCTACGCCTCCAGCGTCGGCCCTGGCGCGATGAAAGCTGTGATCGAGGACGTGTTCGACCGGCACATGCGCGGCGAGTCCCCGAGAACATCGAACTGATGTTCCGTCGCGCCTATTCCTCGGGCTTTACCCAGCGCCCCGACCTGACCGTCATGGGCGCGTTCTCGGGTCTGGAGATCGCCTGCTGGGACATCCTCGGCAAGGCGCGCGGACGTCCCGTCTGGGCGCTTCTGGGGGGACAGATGACGCCAAAGGTCCGCGCCTACACCTATCTCTACCCCCTGCCCCATCACGACATCGATGGGTTCTGGACCAACCCTGACGCACAGGCCGAGGCTGCCGCGCATTATCTGAAACTTGGCTTTACCGCGCTGAAATTCGACCCCGCCGGTCCCTACACGATCCGGGGCGGCCACCAACCTGCACTGACGGACATCTCGCTGTCCGTCGAGATGTGCAAGGCGATCCGCTCCGCCGTCGGTGACAAGGCCGATCTTCTGTTCGGCACCCACGGCCAGTTCACCACCTCCGGCGCGATCCGTCTGGGACAGGCAATCGAACCGTATCTGCCGCTTTGGTACGAAGAGCCGATCCCGCCCGACAACCTGCTCGAATTCGCTGAAGTGGCCCGCGCCGTGCGCATCCCCATCGCGACCGGCGAACGCCTGACCACAAAGGCCGAGTTCGCAACACTTCTGCGCACGGGGGGGGCCAAGATCCTGCAACCCGCCCTGGGTCGCGCAGGCGGCATTTGGGAGATGAAAAAGCTGTCTGGCATGGCGGAAGCGTTCAACGCGGAAATGGCACCGCATCTCTACGCAGGCCCCGTCGAATGGGCGGCGAACGTGCATCTGTGCACCTCCATTCCCAATGTCCTTTTGGCAGAAAGCATCGAAACCCCGTTCCACGCTGCCCTGATCCGCAATACGATAAGGGTCGAGGACGGGTTCATCACGGCTCCTGACACACCCGGTCTGGGCATCGACGTGGACGAAGATCTCGCCCGCGCGCATCCTTTCACCGGAACCGGCCTGCACCTGCAAATGCAAGAGGCGCCGTGTGAGTACAAGAATGGCAACGCCTTCACCGGCGGCGCTCCGACAAAATCCGAGGCGTAAAGGCCGCGATAAATCTTTGAAACCTGCCTCCCTTCGGTGTTAAAAGCGCGGGGATTGCTGGGGGTTATCCGATGAACGAGACGAGTGTCGCGCCCAATGCCGCGCAGGACATGGCCGAAAGTGCCGAAAAGGCAGCCGCCTATCTCAAGACGCTTGCGCATGAAGGCCGGCTGATGATCCTCTGCCACCTCGGCGTGGGCGAGAAGTCCGTCGGCGAATTGGAAGCCCTGCTCAATATCCGGCAAGCTGCGGTCAGCCAGATGCTCGCGCGTCTGCGTGACGAAAAGCTGGTCAAGACCCGACGCGATGGCAAGACCATCTACTACAGCCTGAACGACGACAACACCGCGCGTCTGATCGCGCATCTGCATGGGATGTTCTGCGGATCGTGACGCGCCCTGACACCGCCTTTTCCGGCCCCGAGCTGTGCGCGAAATCCGCGCGTGATGTCATCACTCTTCTCCGCAAGGGAGAGGTGACGACAGAGGATCTGATCACCGCCAGCCTGTCACGCATGGATCAGGTGGAACCTGCGGTGAACGCTGTGGTCACCCGCTGCCCTGACCGGGCACGCGCGGCGACTGTCGCCAGGGACAGCGCTTTGGCTGGGCTTCCTATCGGGATCAAGGATCTCAACCCAGTCGAAGGCGTCCGCACCACCTTTGGCACAAAAGGCATGGCCGATCACGTGCCCGGCGCATCCGACCCGCTTGTCCTGCGACTGGAACAGCGCGGCGGCGTCGTACTGGGCAAGACCAACACGCCCGAATTGGGCGCTGGTGCCAACACCTTCAACGCGGTCTTCGGGGCCACCCGCAACCCGTGGGACACGCGGATGAATGCCGCCGGGTCATCGGGTGGTGCGGCTGTCTCGCTGGCAACCGGAGAGCTCTGGCTCAGCCACGGATCGGATTTCGGCGGCAGCCTGCGCAGCCCCGCGAATTACTGCGGCATCGTGGGCCTGCGCCCCTCGCCCGGTATCGCTGGCGGCAGCTCGGCACATCTGGGCTTCACCAATGGCGGTGTCGATGGCCCGATGGCGCGGGACGTTCTCGACTGTGCGCTCTTTCTCGATGCGATGGCGGGCTACGATCCTGTCTGGCCGATTTCCTTCCCGGCTCCCGAAACCTCGTACCTTGAGACTGCGCGCCGCGACGCTGGCAAGATCCGCATCGCCTACACGCCCGACCTGAATGGCTTTGCCGCCGTCACCTCAGAAATTGACAGGGTTCTGCGGGGCGCTCTGGAAAACCTGAAACTGCCCTCGATCACGCTCGAAGAAACCTGCCCCGACGTGCCCCGACTGGACGAAACATTCCGCGCCCTGCGCTGCCTGTCCTTCCTCGGCAGCTATCAGGTGACGCCGGAAAGCGTCACCATGCACTACAAGGATACCATCAAGGGCAACCTGAAAGACGCCCGCGCGATGACGTTTGACGATTATGTCCAGGCTGAACGCGACCGCGCCGCAATCTACAACACGATGGCCGGCTTCTTCAAAACGCATGACGTGCTGGCCTGCCCGGTCAATGGCCTTGCCCCTCTGCCGGTCGAGATCGAATACCCGACAGAGGTCGCGGGCCGCCCGATGCGCGACTATATCGACTGGCTGCAATTCGCGTTTCTTGCCACGGTGGCAGGCCTTCCCGCGCTATCCCTACCTGTTGGCTTCACGCCCTCAGGCATGCCCGTCGGACTGCAGTTGATCGGTCCACCGCGCGGCGAAGCTCGGCTCTTGCAGGTGGCGCATACGCTGGAACAAGCGCTGAACTTGCCCGTGACCCTGATCGACCCGATCGTCCGCTAACGCCTTGAACGATAGGTCAGCGCAGAATGGATGACCTGACGCAGCGCTGCGTCGGGAAATGCCCTGTCCTGCGGGACCAGGACGGCGCGGTTGCCCTCGAAACTCAGGTCAGGCTCAAGCGCCAGTCGCGCATCTGCCACGATTGTCGTCTGGCAATGCACGAATATGGCCGGAACGCCCGTTTTGGTGATGCCCAAACGCAGCGGCGTGCCTGTCGCAACCGCATAGGACGGCTGTCCCCATTTGAGCGTTTCCGTCACTTGGCCAACGTTCTGTATGGTGCTTGCCACCTCAAAGATCGCCTCCCGCAGGCGAAACAGCACAGGGCGCGCAGCGTCCGGCAGAACATTCAACGCAGCTTGGATGTCGTCCGGGATTGGAGGTGCGGGTCTCATTCGGCAAGCATCGCATGCCGACATCCACTGTCGTCAAGCCGCTAAACACCCCAATCCAGCTGCCGTCTTCTTCTCTTTCCAAATACGCAAAACACGCGCCGAAGGCGCGCGCCTTTCGGATCGGCAAAGCCGATCCGAAAGTGCCTCAGGCCGCAGCCTCCCACCGGTTGGCAAAGTTGCCCAGCACGTGGCCCACATCCTCGGACGCCGCCCCGTGCAAATCCACCTGCGCCACCAGCCCAAGGGTCTTGTCGTCCACCACCGAGACCACACGCGCCGGGCAACCGGCCTCGTCCAATGCCGCATTGAACACCCGCGTGATGGCATGCTTGCGCAGATCAGGCTTGAACACCTTTCCCACCGCCGTCTTGGGCAACTCGTCAAGGATCGTCATGTGCTTCGGGATGGCCGCGCGTTCATGGACATGCACCGAACAATGCTCCATAAGTTCCTGCTCTGTGACACTGGCACCATCCACCAGTTCGACAAAGGCACAGGGCAGTTCACCCGCATGCGCGTCAGGCTGACCGATGGCACCGGCAAAGGCCACGGCGGGATGCGCCAAAAGGGCTTCTTCGATCTCGGCGGGGTCGATATTGTGCCCGCCCCGAATGATCAGGTCTTTCGCCCGTCCCGTGATCCAGAGATAGCCATCCGCGTCGATGCGCCCCAGATCGCCGGTGCGCAGATGGGTGCCGAAGTGGAACAGATCCGCGTTCTTGGCCTCTTCTGTATAGGTGTGGCCGGCAAAGACGCCGGGATTCGAAACACAAATCTCTCCGATCTCATCCGCGCCGCACGCAACGACCGATCCGTTCTTCTGGGTCAGGATCTTCACATCCGTGTAGGGGAATGGAATCCCGACCGATCCGACTTTCTTTTCCCCATCCGGCGGGTTGCAGGACACAAGACAGGTCGCCTCGGTCAGGCCATAGCCTTCGACCACGCGCACGCCGCAGGCTTTCTCGAACCGGTGGAAAAGTTCAAGCGGCAGCGGAGACGAGCCGGAAAACGCCGTTTTGATGGTCGAGATATCGGCATCGACCGGACGCTGCATCATCGCGGACATTGCAGTGGGCACGGTGATCACGAAGGTGGTTTTCCACCTCTCGCAAAGCTTCCAGAAATTGTCGAACACACCTTCTCCGCGATAGCCCTGCGGCGTCGGGAACACTGTATGCGCCCCTGACACGACCGAGGCCATCAGGATCACATGGCAGGCAAAAACATGGAACAGCGGCAGCGGGCACATGATGCTGTCCTGCTCCGTAAACAGAAGCTTGTTGCCCAGCCACCCGTTGTAGATCATTCCGGAATACTTGTGCTGCGCCACCTTGGGCATACCCGTGGTGCCACCAGTATGGAAATACGCCGCCACACGGTCGCCAGCGCTGTCAGCGAAATCGAGCGTCGTATTCTGCTTTTTCAGCTCAGCGGTGAAACTCAGCACATCGGCATGATGCCCGCCGGGGTTCTTGGGCCGCACCAAGGGAACGATCCATGACTTGGGCGGCGTCAGGTAGCGGTTCAGATCAACCTCGAGCACCGTGTGCACATTGGGGGCATGGCGGCAGGCTTCGGCCACCTTTTGGGGAACATCGGTCTTGGGAAACGCCTTGAGCGTGACAACCACCTTGGCGTTCGTTTCGCGCAGAATGGCCGCAATCTGTTCCGGTTCCAGAAGCGGGTTGATGGGATTGGCGATCCCGGCAATCGCACCGCCCAAAAGGGTGACGATGGTTTCGGTGCTGTTGGGAAGCACATAGGCGACCACGTCGGTTTCGCCGACGCCCAGCTTGCGGAACAGGTTCGCTGCCTGAACAGTGCGCGACCGCAGTTCGGACCATGTCAGCGTTTCTGCCTTGTCCTTCGGCCCTGAAAGCAACTGGAAACTGGCAGCCGGGCGATTTGGGAACGCAGCCGCCGTCTTGCTCAACTGGCCATAAAGCGTCGCCGGCACATCCCGGTCTGCCCATGGCATCTCATTCTCGATCGCGTCGCGGTCCTCGAAACTCGCAAACGTCATGGTGTCCCCTCCCTCGTGTCAGTCCACCTGCGCTCAGGCGCGTCAGGCCCTGTTGTTTAGCGGATATTTGGACAAAACAAGACAGTCCGACGCTACGACAAAGCGGTCGTGACGCTGCGTTCTTAGCTGATCCTGTGCAGCATGTCCCGTGGATCCCTCGTGATTTTGGATGCGTGCCGACCCTGTTTTGATTTTTTGCACACGTTTGCAAAGAAGTCTTGCCAAACCGCGAACCCTATGGCTTGGTGGGGTGGTCGACCGCAAATTCTATCTTTGCGCAGGGGGAAGCCATGGCGGAAATCCAGCTCAGGAACGTCAACAAACGCTGGGGCAGCTTCGTCGCCGTCGACAATTTCAACCTGACCATTGCCGACAAGGAGTTCCTTGTCCTGCTCGGCCCTTCGGGCTGCGGCAAGACCACGACCATGCGGATGATTGCGGGACTCGAAGACATCACCGAAGGCGAGATCGCCATCGACGGCAAGGTGGTGAACAATCTCGACCCCAAGGACCGGGATGTGGCGATGGTCTTTCAGTCCTACGCGCTCTACCCGAACATGAACGTCTACGAGAACATCCGCTTTCCCCTCAAGGTGCGCGGCATTGACCCGTCCACACATGACGCCAAGGTGCGCCGTGCCAGCGCAATGGTGGAGCTTGACGATTTCCTGCACCGCAAGCCTGCAGAACTGTCGGGAGGTCAGCGCCAGCGCGTGGCGCTGGCCCGCGCCATCGTGCGCGAACCCAACGTGTTCCTGATGGACGAGCCGCTGTCGAACCTCGACGCCAAGTTGCGGGTCAGCACCCGCGCCCAGATCAAGAACCTGAGCCATGAACTCGCCGTCACGACGATCTACGTGACCCATGACCAGATCGAAGCGATGACCTTGGCCGACCGCGTGGTCGTCATGGAAAAGGGCATCGTTCAACAGGTTGGCAGCCCGACCGAGATTTATGACCGCCCCGCCAATATCTTCGTCGCCAGCTTCATCGGCAGCCCCGCCATGAACCTGATCGAGGGGGACAGCCATGACGGCGTCTTCACCGCCCGCGACACCCGCATTTCCGGATTGTCCGCCGCCAATGGCAAGACCACGCTGGGCTTTCGCGCCGAGGATGCCTCGCTCGCGCCCGCGGGCGACGGTCAGATCACCGCGCCGATCTACACACTCGAACTATTAGGCGATGCCACGATGATATCGGTGCGCATCGGCTCTGCCCTTGTCGCCGTCAAGGCCGACAAGACCTTTCGGGCCGAAATCGGGGAACCGGTTTCGATCCATGTCCCGCCCGAGATCTGCCACCTGTTTTCGACCGAGACAGGCCAACGCATCGACGGCTGACCGACCAGAGAGTCCCGGCTCATCCGGGAAACAGAGATGCGACCAGAACCGCGCATCCAGACACACAGGGAGACCAAAATGAACCTTAGACACATCCTGATGACAGGCTCGTTCCTTGTCGCTGCCAGCGCGACCGCGAGCATGGCTGCCGATTGCGGCATCACCGAAGGCCGTCTGAGCATCATCGGCAACGAATTCCCGGCGATCCAGACCGTTGCGCGGAACGCGCAGGACTGCGCCGGTCTGAGCGAGGCAAAGGCCAACCTCACAGCCGACCACCAGAAGATCAACCTTGCCGGCATGCAGGGCAACCCGGCAGAATACACCACCGCCATCGTGGCCAACTCGTCGATTGTCGCGCTGGTCAATGAAGACGTGATCCGCCCACTGGACGATCTTGTCGCCGCTTTTGGTCAGGACATCCCGAAGAACCAGTTGATTACCATCAACGGTCAGGTGATGGCCGTGGCCTTCATGGCGAACGCACAGCACCTCGTCTACCGCAAGGACATCCTCGAACAGATCGGGATGGAGCCGCCAAAGACCTATGAAGATATGTTGGCCGCAGCCGAGAAAATTCGTGCCGAAGGCATCCTCGAATACCCGCTGGGCGGCGCGTATATGGCAGGCTGGAACCTCGCGCAGGAATTCGTGAACATGTATATCGGCCATGGCGGCGAATTCTACAAACCGGGCACCGCACAGGTCTCGATCAACAACCCGGCCGGTGTCGCCACGCTTGAGATGCTGAAATCGCTCAGCGCCTACATGAACCCCGACTACCTGACCCACGATTCCAACGCCACCAGCGCGGAATGGGAAGCAGGCAACGTCGCTTTGATGAACATGTGGGGGTCACGGACCGGCGTGTTGATGGATGCCGAAGGCTCCACACCAGAGGTGTACGAGAACACCACCGTTGGCGGCCCGATGACTGTTGCAGGTGGAAATTCACCCGCCTCGACCCTCTGGTGGGACGGCTGGACCGTCGCCAAGAACATCAGCGATGCTGACGCCGAAGCCACCTTCAAGGCGATGAAGCACGGCATCAGCCCGGCGATCCTGAACGACGAGACCATGGGTCAGGCGGTCTGGATGATCGAAGGCTACCAGCCCGCACCCGTCAACGAAGGCGTGTTCTCGGCCATCTCGATGCAGACCACCCCCTACCCGATGTTGCCGCATCACGGACTGTTGCACACAGCCCTTGGCGACAACATTGCTGACTTCCTGCAAGGCAAGGAAAGCGCAGAGCAGGCGCTGTCGGACATCGAAGACGCCTATATGACCGCCGCGCGCGAAAAGGGCTTCGTCAACTGACGCAAGCCTGATCAAACGGGGGCGGCTTTGTCCGCCCCCGACCTCTCCTGTTTGCCCCAAGCTCAGGGAAAGCTCCGATGAAACACAGCGCGTTTTTCTGGTTTGTTCTGCCCTCGGCAGTCGCCATGCTGCTGTTCATCTTCTTCCCGATCGTGTCCGTGGTGGTCCAGTCGCTGCACGCGGCGCATGAGCAGGTCATCATCGAGGTGGAAAACTGCGGCCCCTTCGGCTGCACAAAGGCCACCGCCATCGACCAGGAGGCCACAGCTGCACTGCGCGAAGAACAGCCGCTGGGTCGCTTCGCCGGTCTGGAAATCTACAAGGACCGCAACCACCTGGCGACCGCCCAGATCGGCCCGCTTTGGGAGCAAAGCACAAGTATTGGCGATTTCATTGGCAAGCTGATGAACCTGCCCTTCTACAAGGCCCTCGGCTTTACCCTGACCTTTACCTTTGTGGTCACGCCGCTGACGATCATCTTTGGCTTCATCATCGCGGTTGCCGTCAACAGCGCCGCCCGCGCCATTCGTGGCCCGCTGATCTTTTTCTCGCTGCTGCCAATGATGGTCACTCCGCTGATCGGATCGCTCATCCTGTTCTGGATGGTCGATGCGCGCGGCATCCTTGGCACAGCACTCCGCTGGCTTGCCGATGACCCGAGCCTATCCGTCAAAGCCGACACCGGACTGATGTGGGCGATGCTGATGGTCTATGGTGTCTGGCACTCCGCACCCTTCGCCTTCATCGTCTACTACGCCGGCCTGCAAACCGTGAACACCGACACGCTTGAAGCCGCCCGCATCGACGGTGCCAGCCGCTGGCAGCAGATCCGCCATGTGGTAATCCCGCATCTTCTGCCGCTGACCACCTTCATCGCGCTGATGCAGTTGATGGACAATTTCCGGGTGTTCGAGCCCATCGTCAGCTTCAACGCGAGCGCCCATGCGACCTCGCTCAGTTGGGCGATCTACAACGATCTTGGGGGCGAGACACAGCAGCTCAGTTCCGCCGCCGCAACCTCGGTGCTGACCATCATCGGCGTGGCCATCCTGCTGTCACCGGTGTTGATCCGCACCTATCGCGACTACGGCAAAGCGGCCTGAGGAGGACGACCATGGCGAACCAGGCGCAGAAACGCCCCGCCGCCCTTCAGGCGATCCTCGTGATCATCCTCATCACATGGATGATCGCGGCCGCTTTCCCGTTCTTCTGGACACTCTGGGGGTCGTTCAAGGTCGAAGGCGATTTCTTCTCGCTGGCCGACTGGACCAATGTGCTGACCGGCGAGATGACCACCCGTGAAACCGGCGATGCCTTCACCACGCAAGGCTATTCCGGCGCTTGGGTGCAGGAAGAGTTCTGGAAAGCCGCGTGGAATTCCACGCTGGTCTGTCTCTTCGTCGTGACCATCTCGCTGACACTGGGAACGCTGGGGGGCTATGCGCTCGCTCGGTCCACCTATCGCTACGCGTTCTGGTTCCTGCTGATCGCGCTCATCTTCCGCGCCATGCCACCGATCACGCTGGTCTCGGGCTACCTGCCCGTGTTCTTCCAGTGGAACATCTGGGGCTACCTGCCCACCGCGATCATCGTGCTGGTGGCGATCAACCAACCCTTCACTCTCTGGATGCTGCATTCCTTCTTCAAGAACATACCCCAAGACCTTGATGAGTCCGCGATGGTCGACGGCTGCACCCGCTTTCAGGCCTTCCGCCATGTGATCATCCCGGTCATGTGGCCCGGCGTGATCACCACTGGGCTGTTCAGCTTCCTGCTGGCCTATAACGACTTCGCCGTGACCGCGATGATCCTCGACAAACAGAACCAGACCATGGTGCCCAAGATCGCGTCTTTCCTTGGCACAACTCAGACCAAGGGCAACGTGATGTTCGCCGTCGCCGCCGTCGTCTCGACAACCGCGCCGCTGTTTCTGCTGATCATGTTCTTCCAACGCCAGATCGTGTCGGGCCTTACAGCGGGCGCGGTGAAGGGCTGACCCTCCTAGGCTTCTCTGGTTCAGAAATACTTCGGGGAAGTCGCCCAATGGGCGACTGGGGCAGAGCCCCCGCTTTCCGTCAACGGAAAGCAAGGATGCGTCGACGCATCCTCGCCCGCGCTCAGTTCAACGTCACGAGCTTGCCGGGGTTCATGATATTGCCCGGATCAATCGCCTTCTTCAGCGTTGCCATCAGCGCATAAGCCGCGCCATGTTCCTGCACCAGATATTTGCGCTTGCCCGCACCAATGCCATGTTCACCGCTCACGGTGCCGCCGAATTCCAGCGCAAGGATATTGACCGCTTCGACAAGAGCCTTCGCCCGCGTCAGTTCGTCCTCGCTTTCGGGATCGACAAGGATCAGCAGGTGAAAGTTGCCGTCCCCCACATGCCCGACGATCGGCGCAAGAAAACCCGACTTGGCCGCCAAATCCTTGGCCCGCATCAGACATTCGGACAAGGCTGAGATCGGCACACAGCAATCGGTGATCACTCCGTTTGCCCCCGGTCGCAGCGACCGGCCCGCATAATATGCGTTGTGCCGCGCCTGCCAAAGCCGGTTGCGATCTTCGGTCTTGGTGGCCCATTGGAAATCCGACCCGCCATGGTCGTCCACGAGCGCGGAAAAACTCGCCACCTGCTCGGCCACCCCTGCCTCCGATCCGTGGAATTCGAGGAAGAGATGCGGCACTTCCGGCAGCCCCATGTCGGGGTTGTAGATGTTCATACCCTTCATCTGCACCTCGTCCAGCAATTCGATCCGGGCCATCGGGATCCCCATCTGGATCGCGAGGATCACCGTGTCTACAGCACTTGCAATATCCGGAAAGGCGCAGGTCGCCGCCGCGACATGTTCGGGCTGACCGCGCAACTTGACCGTCAGCTTGGTGATGATGCCCAGCGTGCCTTCCGACCCGACAAAAAGATGCGTCAGATCATATCCCGTCGAGGATTTCCGCGCCCGGCTGCCAGTTTCGATAATCTGCCCATCCGGCAAGACCACTTCCAACGCCAGCACATTGTCCGCCATCGTGCCATAGCGCACCGTGTTGGTGCCGGACGCCCGCGTCGCCGCCATACCGCCCAGGGTGGCATCAGCGCCGGGGTCCACGGTGAACATGAGCCCGGTCGCGCGCAGCGCCTCGTTCAATTGCACCCGCGTCACACCCGGTTCCACCACCGCGTCCAGATCGCTTTCATTGATCTGAAGCACCTTGTTCATCCGGCTCGTATCGACAGTGATCCCGCCATGAATGGGCACGATATGTCCTTCCAGCGACGATCCGATTCCATACGGGACCACCGGACAGCCGTACTGCGAACAGGTCTTGAGGATCTGGGACACCTCATCCGTGGTCTCGGGGAACGCAACCGCGTCAGGCAAAACAGGTCGCGTATAGGCCTCGTCACGGCTGTGCTGATCGAGGATGGACGGCCCCGTGGACAGGCGGTCTCCCAAGAGTTCGCGCAAAGCTGCAAGGGTTGCTTCGATATTGGCGTTGGACATGTGGACCTCCCAGATCGGCGCCACGCTACTGCGTCCTCGCGGTGGGGAAAACCCTGTTCAACCGTCTATCGGTTCAATCAATTCAGGTCCCGACGCACGGTTCGAATTCACGCGCCGATCAACACGGTAGAAGTCCATCGCATCCTCGGGGGCCGCCTGCATCAAGGTCGCAGCCCCATGCCCCGACTCGCCCAGCCAAAGCGCCCAGTCCTCGGGGCGCAGCGTCACGGGCTGGCGATGATGAATGGCCGACATCCGCTCATTTGCGCCGGTCGTGACGATGGCGCAGGTGCGATGTGCGACGCCATCGCGCTCCCAATCCTGCCAGACCCCGGCAAAGACCAAAAGTTCGGCATCGGCCGGATGAATGTACCACGGCAGGCGGTTGTCCTCGTCATCCTTGGTCCATTCGTAAAACCCGGTCGCCGGGATCAGACAGCGCCGCTCGCGACAGGCCGCTTTGAAGGCGGGCTTTTCCGCGATTGTCTCGGCCCGCGCATTGATCAGCAGCGGTCCGCCGTTTTCCGTCTTGTACCAATGCGGCAAAAACCCCCAGCGCATCGCAACGAGCCGCCTTTGCCCTTCCAGCACATGAACGGCATGGATGTGGTTCGTCGGACAGATGTTGTAATTGGGAAGGTCGGGCAACGCGTTCGACGGCACCGCATCAAACAGCTGCGCCATCGCATCATGCGGCAGGGTCAGGGCGAAACGTCCACACATGGGCCGAGGATGACCCCGCAACAGCACGAGGGCAAGCAGCTTGCCAAACGCGGCGTCTGCAATAATCTGTTTCGCATGAGCATTTCGGTTTGTATCCCATACTATAGCGGCGCCGGGCACACGGCGCGGCTGGCAGAAAACATTGCTACTGGAATATCCGACGGCTGTTCGCGGCTGATTGACGTGACCAAGATCACCGACACGGATTGGGACGCATTAGATGCGGCAGACGCGATCCTTTTCGGCGCACCGACTTATATGGGCTCCACCGCAGCGGAGTTTGGTGCGTTCCTAGAAGAGGCCGCTTCGCGGTGGGAGACACAGGACTGGCAAGACAAACTGGCCGGAGGATTCACGGTCGGAACCTATGGTTCTGGTGACAAGCTCTCTTCCTTGACACGCATGGCGATCTACGCAGCACAAATGGGGATGATCTGGGTCGGCCAGACAGAAATCGGCGCGCCGGTGGACATGAGCAACCCCGGAATCAACCGAGACGGCGGGTGGTTGGGATTGATCGCCACCTCTTCAAGAAACAAATCAATCCTTATCGATGATCACGACAAAGAAACCGCGCGCCGGTTTGGCGCGCGGTTCGAAAAGGTGACATTGCGATGGGCAGGTTTGCCCCACGCTGAAAAGGTTACTTGTTAACGGTGATCCGGCCGTCCGTGAAGGGCTGATACGGACCAACCTTGGCCAGATACTCGGCTGTCACATCCGCCAGATCGGGGCCGTAATCATAGGCGTTCATCGCGTCCCGGAACATCCGGTAGCCATCACCACCGTTGCGAACATAGTTGTTGGACACCGCACCATAGGTGGCCTCTGGGTCAAGCGGAGCATCGCCCACCATGACGTTGGAGATGCGGCTGCCCGGAGCCTGCGTCAGATCGACGGTAAAGCTCATGCCCGCCACCTGTGGGAAACGGCCTGCGCCCTCTTCGACCTGGCTTACTCCGTTCTCAAGCGCTGCAAGGATCTGCGCACCCGTCACCTCGAAGGTCGACAGCGTGTTCTGGAACGGCAGCACAGTGAGAACCTCACCCATGGTGACCTCGCCCGCGTCAATGGAGGCACGCAGACCACCCCCGTTCTGAATGGCGATCTGGACGCCCTGATCCTTCACACGGTCGAGCATCGCGTCGGCCACAAGGTTGCCCATCGGGCATTCCATCGCGCGGCAGACATCACGGCTGCCTTCAATGGCCTCTGCCGCCTCGGCGACAACGCGGGTCTTCATCTCTTCGATGGGACCGGCGAGTTCTGCCACCCGCGCGACGATCTCCGGGTCTTCCTCAACCGACGCGTCCAGCAGGATCGTGTCGCCCGACGCATAGGTCAGGTTGCCTTCATCGTCGAAGTTCAGAACCAGATGGCCGACATACTTGGAGTAGGCATAGGCCTGCACCACGGGCACCAATGTTCCGTCTTCCTGGCTGGCAAAGGTCGGGTAGGCACCCTGACGGTCAGGGTCGGTTGCAGACAGATAAGTGTGGCTGTGACCGCCCACAACCGCGTCCAGCCCCGGCACCGCTGCTGCGATTTCGAGGTCACGCGGAAGACCCACATGGTTCAGCGCGATGATCTTGTTGACCCCCTCGGCGGTCAAGGTCGACACATCCGCCGCAATGCTGTCGATCTCGTCCTGAAAGATCACGGCTTCCGAAGGCGACGAGGTTTCCACGGTGTCGGTCGCCAGCGCAGACACGATCCCAATTTTCTGGCCGCCCACTTCGAGCACCACGTGGTTCTGAACCTTCTCGGCCAGAATGTTCGACCGGCTCACATCGAGGTTGCCGGAAATGACCGGGAAGGACACGTTGTCGATCAGCTTGAGCAGACCTTCATCGCCATCGTCGAATTCGTGGTTGCCGACAGCCATCACGTCGAACCCGATCTTCTCCATCATCTCGGCTTCGACATCACCCTTGTAGGTCGTGTACATGAGCGAGCCTTGATACTGGTCGCCCGCATCCACCACGATCACGTTCTGCCCGTCGAGTTCGGCGCGCAACTGGTCGATCATCGTCTTGACCCGCGCGACGCCACCAAAGCATTTGCCCTCGGCATTGTCCTCGGCGGAACAGGTGGAATCGAAACGGTTGATCGGTTCAATACGGCTGTGCAAATCGTTGATGTGAATAACGTGGAGCGTGTAATCGGCCTGTGCCACGCCAGCAGTCAACGCCAATGCTGCGGCACTTGAAAGAAGTCGGTAAGACATGTGAGTCCCCTCTGTCGGTTTGTTATGGCGCAATCGTGCATCGCCTTGCGGGGGGAGTCAAAACTTACCCTAGGGACACATGCGCATTTGCCGATACCGCGCAAAGCGAACAGGCAAATGACAGTGCTTGACGCGAGGGCCCGCAAACGGCACATCCAATCGCATGATCTATAAAATCCTCCTCACTGACGAATGGCTCGCCCTGCAGGCCGATGGCGAAACCTCCGGCGCGCCGATAGACGTGACCGACGGCTATGTGCATTTCTCCACCGCCGAACAGGTGCGTGAAACAGCGGCCAAGCATTTCGCCGGTCGGGATGGGTTGATGCTTCTGGCCTACGACGAAACCGCGATGGCAGGCGACCTGCGCTGGGAACCTTCCCGAGGCGGCGCATTGTTCCCGCATCTCTACGGGCCGCTCCGATTGGCAGATGTGGTCTGGGCCAAGCCCCTGCCTTGCAACGGCGAATGGCATGAATTTCCGGACGATCTTGCATGAGCCTGCTGGAACAAGCCGGGCTGCGCCTGCTGCACCGGTTCGACCCTGAAACTGCCCACGGCATGGCGTTGACCGCGCTGCGGTTCGGCCTCTCACCAACCGCTGGGACAGTGACCAGCACGCGCCTGCGCACAAATCTCGCTGGCATGGCGCTTGCCAACCCGGTCGGACTTGCCGCCGGCTTCGACAAGAACGCCACGGCCCTGCGCCCCCTGTCCCGTTCCGGGTTTGGCTTCATCGAGGTCGGCGCCGCCACCCCGCGCCCACAGCCCGGCAATCCGAAACCGCGCCTCTTCCGCCTGTCCGAAGACCGCGCGGTGATCAACCGCTTCGGGTTCAACAATGACGGCATGCAGGCCATTGCCGCCCGTCTGAGCGAACGCCCGCGCGACGCCATCATCGGTCTCAATCTCGGCGCCAACAAGGATAGCGAGAACCGCGCCGCCGATTTCGCCACCGTGCTGGCCACCTGCGCGGCGCATCTGGACTTTGCGACGGTGAATGTCAGCTCGCCCAATACCGAAAAACTGCGCGATCTACAGGGCAAAGACGCACTGTCCGCGCTTCTGGCCGGGGTCATGTCCACCAACGCGGCACTGGACCGCCCAATCCCGATCTTCCTCAAGATCGCGCCTGACCTGACGGATGCGGAAATCGCGGATGTGGCTGAGGTGGCTCTGATCTCGGGGATCGACGGCCTGATCGCGACGAATACCACGCTGGACCGCCGCGGGCTGACCTCCGCACATCGCGACGAAAAAGGTGGATTGTCCGGCCAGCCGCTGTTCGAGAAATCCACCCGTGTGCTCGCTCAGCTCTACCGCGCCATCGAAGGTAAGCTACCGATCATCGGAGTGGGCGGCGTTGCTTCTGCAGAAGACGCCTATGCCAAGATCAAGGCCGGGGCGTCGGCCGTGCAGCTTTATTCGGCACTGGTGTATCACGGTTTGGGTCTTGTGCCGCAGATCGCCGAGGGACTTGATGCGCTTCTCAAACGTGATGGCTACGCAACTGTCGCCGAAGCCGTCGGCACAGGCGCCTGATCTTTCGTCTTCTCTGGTTTGAAAATACTTCGGGGTCTGGGGCAGCGCCCCAGATTTTCCGTTTTTCGGAAAATCCCTGTTCCCGACCTGCTAGAGCCTTACAGGCATGCGCGTTGCCGCGATGAAATCCCGGATCAAACCCGCATCCTTGACGCCGGGTGCAGATTCCACCCCGGACGACACATCCACCTGCTTGGTCCCGGTCAACGCAATCGCCTCGGCCACGTTATCCGGCGTCAGACCTCCCGCCAGCAACCAAGGTTTGGGCCAACGGCGTGCCGAGATCAGCCGCCAGTCGAAGGACACACCATTGCCCCCGGGCAGCACCGCGTTTTTGGGTGGTTTTGCATCAACAAGGATCTGGTCTGCCACCTCGGCATAAAGGTCCAATGCGGCCACATCCTCTTCATCTGCCACGCCCACGGCCTTGATGATCGGCAAACCATAGCGCGCCCGAACCTCGCTCACGCGCTCCGGGCTTTCGCTGCCATGCAATTGAATGAAATCCAACGGGACCTGCGCCACGAGATCATCCAGAAACCCATTGTCGACGTTCACCACAAGACCCACCTTGGCCAGACCGATCGGCGCTTCGACCGCGAGCGCGCGCGCGGCGTCGAATGACAGGAAGCGGGGGCTTTTGGGAAAGAAGTTCAGACCGATATAAGTCGCACCTGCCGTCGCACAGGCGTGTACGTCCTCGGGCCGGGTGAGCCCGCAGATTTTTGTCCGAATGCCTGGGGTCATCGACCGGCTCAGCTCGCCTCGTCGAGAAGCGCCAGAACCTCGTCCTTGTCCTTGTCACGTTCTGCCTTGGTTCGGCGCAGTTCCCGCTCTAGCCGCTTGACCTCGGTCTGGCGCTGAGAGGCTGCCGCACGATGCTTGTGCTCCCGCAGCCATTCCCAGACGAACCCGATCAGCAGGCCGGCAATAATGCTCCCGAAGATCACGATGAACATCGGCAGTTCGATGGATCGGTTCATCCCCGCCATTTCGGACAGTCCCGAAGGCAGAAGCTGGAGCATCACCATGCCACGATTGGCGAGTGCGACGGACACCAGCACAATGGCCAGTGCCGCGAGAAATGCATAGCGGATGTATCGCATCAGTCCTTACTTTCCGTTCAATCTGTCCCGAAGCAACTTGCCAGTCTTGAAAAACGGCACGTGCTTTTCTTCCACTTCAACCGCCTCGCCGGTGCGCGGGTTCCGTCCAGTGCGGGAATCGCGTTTCTTGACCGAGAAAGCGCCAAAGCCGCGCAGTTCGACCCGGTCGCCCCGCGCCATCGCGTCGATGATCTCTTCAAAAATGGTATTCACGATCCGTTCGACATCACGCTGGTACAAATGCGGATTGTCGTCGGCAATCTTTTGAATCAACTCAGACCGTATCATCGTCATACATCCCTCTGGTCGCACGCCCATTCCGTGCTGTTCTTTGGCGCGAGTATACGCAGGACATGCCAAGACGGAAACCATGGCGTTGACGGGTTTGGCAGAAAGTTCAGCCAAATTAAGCGGTTCAAAGCCACCTCGCGCGGTGGAATCGGAAAAAACCGGCATTCGACCCGCATGTGTCTGTATTGAAGTCACATTACGATTCGCTCCGTTGGCCGGAATCGGACCGCCACCTTTTTGCGCAGATCTCTGGACTTCCGCCCCCATCGCTGGCTCTGTGCAGGCAGACAAATTTGGAGAGGATATCAGATGAAGTTGCTGCGTTTCGGAGAGCTTGGTGCAGAGAAACCCGGACTGCTCGATGCAGACGGACAGATCCGCGACCTGTCCAGCCGGATCAATGACATCTCGGGGGCGACCTTGTCTCCGGCAGCGCTCGAAAACATGCGCGGCCTCGATCCAAACGACCTTCCCGTTGTCGCCGGTCAGCCCCGGATCGGCGCATGCGTCGGCGCGGTCGGCAAGCTGATCGCGATCGGTCTCAACTATGCAGACCACGCGGCAGAGGCGAATATGGCGCTGCCCGAGGAACCGATCGTGTTCTTCAAGGCGACCTCGTCGATCTGCGGCCCGAATGACGCGGTGGAAATCCCGCGCGGATCGACCAAGACCGACTGGGAAGTGGAACTGGGCGTGGTCATCGGCACCCGCGCGAAATACGTGTCCGAAGCGGACGCACTCTCGCATGTCGCGGGCTATTGCATCCTCAACGACGTGAGCGAACGCGACTTCCAGCTTCACCGGTCGGGTCAGTGGGTCAAAGGCAAATCACACGACACCTTCGCGCCCATGGGCCCATGGCTCGTCACGGCAGACGAAGTGCCCGATCCGCAGAACCTTGCCATGACGCTTTCGGTCAATGGTCAGAGCATGCAGGATGGCTCGACCCGCACGATGCATTTCTCGGTCGCCACCGTGATCTCGCATCTTTCGCAGTTCATGACGCTCTATCCGGGAGACGTGATCGCCACCGGAACGCCTCCGGGTGTGGGCATGGGGCAAAAGCCGCAGGTCTACCTGCGCGAGGGCGACGAAATGGTCCTCAGCATCGAAGGCTTGGGCGAACAGCGCCAGACCTGCATCGCAGCACGCGACTGAGGCGGGCCGTCAGTATCGTCCGACACGGGAATTACGTCTTGGCTGAAATTTAAACTAAATAATATCAATAACTTAACATCCAATCCGACATTTACCCTTCCGACTTTCGACACTATTTTCACGTCTTCCGACACGAAAAACCCGTTCTGCTTTTTTGACAACGGTCATCACGTTGGACGCTACGCATGAAAAAACCGCCCCAAAGGGCGGTTTCGATGACTCAGTTCATTTGTGCGGTGCAGCTTATGATGGCGCTCGCCTTTCGACGTGCCTCTGCTCATGATACCGCTGCAAAGCGGTCGATGTATCAATGCTGGCCCAGTATTGAGCCAAGAAAGGGTTCAATTCATCATCGCAGCCCATGCGCATCTCGTAGGCGTCAGCGAAATGCCCGATATCTATTTCCGCGTTACTTTCCGCCAAACACTCTCCGATTGCCTCGATGGTCATTTCCAACAGCACACCAAAACGACCAGCAGCGGCATGCATCAATATCTTGATGAATTCATCCATGGCGACGATGCCTGGGTCGACAACGCCCGCATCCGCAAACAACTGCTTCACGGTTTCGCGAACCAGCGGACCATCTTCGACAAATGTGATAGGCCGCGCCTGCATCGGCTTTAACCTACGCAGAAGCGTTGGGTCCAAGTCGAGTAGATGTCGGGCTTCGGGTGTGGCCGTCATGATAATGCAAACTGGCCACTCTTTGTGCTGCATCATGTTGCGGAACACTTTGAGGAACGCCTCCGCGCTGTCCTTGGTTTTGTAGCGCCCGCTGTCTTGGACCTCGTCCAAGTGGAGGGCAGCAATACCGCATTCCTTCAAGTATTGCGTAACAAGCTGAGCCAGGTAGTCCTCGTCGCGGCGCCCGCGAGCCGGAAATCCGAGCTCATTCAAGATCGCTTTCAAGGTTTCCTTAACAGTTGACCGTCCCGGCACTACAACACTCAGAATTCTCGTACCAAAGCGCCAGTTGCCAGCATATGCAGTAAGTGCCTCATGCTCCCGGATGATTTCTGCGACGATACGTGACTTTCCTGAACCTGCAGGTCCGATCAACATTGCGCCTTTCACCTCTGTCTTGCCTTGCCGCATGCGAGCCTCACGTGCGGCCAAGACGTCGAAAACCCTGCGCCGAAAATCGTGGTAAGTGTCCGTTTTTTCGAAGTGCCTCTCCAGCTGGACGAGCTGTTCGGCCAACTCATTCATTCTGTTGAACTCTTCAAGACTCGCGTCCGATTTTTCCAAGAGATCGGATGAGAAAGCAGACAGTTCTAAATCGCTGTCATTATTTGCGTTGTAGGCATCATACATGGCATTACTCTTCGGTTCGCGGCCATCGTTTAAAGGCGCGGTGCATTGGGGGTTGGGCTTGCGAGATGGCCTCGTGTGACAGTCGGCCGATTTGGATAAGGCCGCAGCGAAGCTGCCTACGGCTATTTGGAGATTTCGAAGCGAAACCAGTCTCGGACACCGTCTATATGGGCCGTGACCAAGCTCGCTTTTCTTCCTCAAATGCGGCGAATTTCACCGCGCATCATTAGTCTTCTGCATTTCCTTTCTGGCTTACTCGAAGCCTGCACTTGTGGTTTTGGCGGGTTGAAACAACGACGGAATCCAAGTTTTGGCCACGACCGGTACTGATGCGCCAACTTTTCTTCGTACTGGTGGCGATCCCCATTCTGAGACGCCGAGCAGTGACCACTACCAACACTCAAACAGTAGCCCACGCAAACATCGATTCGTCAAATAGTAATTGAAAATCAATTACTTGAAGAATTTTTCCGAAACTTCGTTTCTCGCAAATCGGCTTCTGCGCCTGCCTTTCTTCGGTGCTCATCATGGTCCCAAACCTTCGTTTTTCCTTTGGCTGGAACTTACGTATGCAAAAAATTCGGCTTGGGGCTGTTTCGCGCATGATTAATTATATAGAAAACTCAACAGGCCGCCGGCTTGGTAGACAAGCAAGTGATCATGACCCGCCCCATGTTGGTCACTCACTCTTAATGAGAGGCTGCAGCTTGGTGCAATCCTCACTAAACTTGGATCGCCACAAGCTGGATTTTCCGAGAAATCTATCCTCGCGGGCACAGGAGCGAAAACGCTTCAAGGTATCAGAGTTAGAGGACCCGCAGAAGTGCGTATACATAGATCAAAGTAATTTGTTACCGTGATTGCATAATTTCACGAATGGGAATCTCCGTGAACCTTCGTCAACTCGAAGCTTTCAGGGCAACGATCCGTTGTGGCTCGATTACCAGGGCTGCAGAGATGCTGCATATCTCACAACCCAGCGTCAGCAGGCTTATCGCGGACCTCGAAAAGTCCGCAGGATTCCCGCTGTTTGTACGCGTTGGCAGAGGACTGACCCCGACCGTCGAGGGGCGGCATTTCTATAACGGTGTCGAAGGCATGTTCGTGGGTATCGACCGGTTGCAGGACCTCGCGAAATCCATCCGCACCTCTCAAGGGGGGACGATCTCGATCGGGGCAATTCAGTCCATTGCAACAATCGAGTTACCCAAAGCGATCAGCCGCCTTTACAATGATAACCCCGATGTCGAATTCATCGTACAATCCCGAAACACACCCGCCATTCTGGACGCCGTTCAGATGCGCCAACTTGATCTGGGCATTGTCGGGCGTGAACCAGACTATGCAGGCGTGGAGGTGCTGTTCCAGACTTCGGTTGCTTATGTCTGCCTGATACCAGAGGACCATCGGCTTGCGGCAGAATACGGGCCCGTTGATCTCGAAGAGCTTGCCATGACAGAGACTTTTGTGACCTTCGGAACAAGCTATCCGGACTCCATGATGTCGATTGATCCCCAGCTGTCGGAAAAGCTGCGTGCGCGCTCGCGGCTCTCCGTGGCCAACATGCCGCTTGCGGGCGCTTTGGTACGCGAAGTCTCGGTTTTGGCCATTGCAGACCCGTTTTCCGCCGAACAGGCGGTGCGCATGGGCGGGGTGGTGTTTCGACCGATCAAGCAGAAACTGACCTATTTCGTCGCCGTGGTGACGGCGCGTCGCGAAGAATTGTCGCGCGAGGCGCTGAAATTTGTCGACCTCTTCGCAAAGCAATTGCAACTGCGCGTCGACAAGGTTGAAAAGCTGAGCAGTCACCCAAGCTGAACGCGTCTTGCAATAAATTCGCGACTTGCGAAACGGCAAGCATCAACACTCCGTGAATGGCGACTGCCCTGACAAGCAAAGGCCTCAAAAAAGGCTTTCGCGTGGCTCGCGAAAACAAGTGCTGCCGCAGTGAAGATGGCGACCTCGACCAGTGTGCCTTGATCAACCGATCTCATGGAGCGGTTCATGGGATTTCTGCACGAAGACACACTGGCATACGTCTGCCGTATGAGTTCACCACGATATTCGATTGGTCAGCCGCGCCTAACTTTTTGTAGCCTAAGTCAGCCTGTATGAAACGCCAAAGCAGTAACACCTATGTCGCCCCAACGCAGCCGCATATATTCGACCGAAGACGCGCGACGGCTTGCACGGCGGCGGCTGCCGCGCTTGGTTTTCGACTTTGTCGAGGGGGCTGCAGGCCGAGAGACAGGGGCCGCGCGCAATCTGTCCCAATTCGATGAGATCATGTTGCAACCCCGGGTGATGGCGGATGTCTCGGTCTGTTCGCTGACAACCGAATTGCTGGGGCAGTCCCACGCATTGCCTTTCGGAATTGCTCCGATGGGTATGTGTAATCTGGTCCACCCCAGTGCGGACAAATCTCTGGCCAATGCCGCAAGGTCAATGGGTTTCCCGGTGTGCCTATCGTCGGCAGCATCCACGTCTATAGAAGACATGGCGCAGTTGGCTGCGGGGCATGCATGGTTTCAGCTTTATTTCGGGGCGTCCAAAGAAGCCTCGCTGGCCTTGGTAGACCGCGCCCGCACCGCGGGCTACGAAACATTGGTCCTCACGGTGGATGTCCCGCAGGTGTCCCGACGGCTGCGGGACCTGCGCAATGGCTTCTCTGTCCCATTCGGGATGTCGCCTCGTGCATTTCTCGACTTTGCGTCGCATCCGCGATGGTCGCTCAGCACGCTTGCGGCAGGCGCGCCGCGCCCGATGAACTTTGAAGGCACCAACGGTGGCAACACCTTCGACCGGGGCGCAAGCCGGTCCGGCGCCGACTGGGCATTTCTGGACGTTCTGCGAAAGGAATGGCCTGGAAAGTTGATTGTCAAAGGCGTGACATCGGCGATTGATGCGCGCCGGGTCCGCAGCCTTGGAGCCGATGCCGTCTATGTGTCCAACCACGGGGCGCGGCAGCTTGACTCGGTCCCGCCCGCGATCCGCCTGTTGCCGTTGATCCGCGATGCTGTTGGACCAGATTTTCCGTTGCTTTTCGATAGTGGCATTCGCAATGGCGAAGACGTGGTCAAGGCCCTTGCTCTTGGCGCTGACTTTGTCATGATCGGCCGCCCGGCCCTTTTTGCCTTGGGCGCAGAAGGATCACGCGGGTTGACTGCGCTGCTTCAGAGCTTTGCCTCGGATATTCGTGTCGTGATGGCGCAACTTGGCGTGACCTCGATCGATCAGCTTGGGCCCGACGTGCTCTTCGACAACACTGCGCGGGCCAGTGACACACCGGACACAAGAACGCAGGCGGCCATGCGGCTTGCCGCGAAACCCTGAAATGAGATTGATCGCATGACGGACCAAAAAAAGATCAGAGGTGGGGCGTTGCTTGCCCGCGCGCTCAAGGAAAAGGGGGTCGACCATGTGTTCACCCTCGCGGGCGGCTTTTGCAATCCGGCACTGGAAGGGTTCATGGAGTGTCAGATGCCGGTCATCAACGCCCCCCATGAACAGATCGCGGGGCATCTCGCAGACGGCCATGCGCGTATCACGCGCAAGCCGGTGGTCTGTCTAGTGGGGCCCGAAGGCTTTGCCAACGCCGTGCCCGCCATGCTCGAAGCCGGTGGCGAACGCAGCCCGGTCATTTTCGTGACTGGCTCCTCCACTCTCAAGCGTCAGGGCGCGGGTGGGTTCAAAGAGATTGACGATGTCGCCATCGCGGCTCCGCTGGTGAAGTATTCGGTTCAGATCACAGATGGAGAGCGGATCAGCGAATTCGTCAATCGCGCCTGGATCGCCGCGACCACGGGGTACCCCGGCCCAGTTCATATCTCGCTGCCGGTGGACATCATGTTTTCGTCCTTCGCGCCGGATGCGGGTCTTGACGAGCGCCCGTTCTACCGCGCCGCTCGACCGGTGGCGCGTGCGTGGCCTGATCCTACGGCTCTTGAGGTGGTTCTGGAAAAGGTGAAACGCGCCGAGCGTCCGGTCATCATCGGTGGCCACGGCATCTGGTGGTCGAAATCCGAGGACAAGCTGGAACAGGTCGGAAAAGCTCTGCGCCTGCCGGTCTTCAATGTGCCCTACCATTCCAAGCTGCTGGGAGAGGAATGCGAGGCCTATATGGGACTGGCAGATTTTCACCAATACCACCCGTCCAAACCCGCCATCCACGAAGCAGATCTGGTGCTGATGATCGGAGGCCGCCTGGACAACCAGATGAATTTCGGCAACCCGCCGTTCTTCACCAAAGAGCAGACGCTGATTTGCATCAACGGTAGCCACGAGGAACTGGAATACAATCAGGCCGCAGATGAGGTGCTGCTGTCCGACCCCGCCGCGTTCCTCGAAGCGCTTGAGGGTGTGGGCAAGACCTGGCCTGACTGGTTTGATTTGCAGCGCACGCGCCGCGCCGCGTGGGTTGATGAATGGTATGCGCATATCGAGGCCGAGTCCGCCAAGCCGGGCAAGATGCACCCGCTGCAACTCTCGCTGGATGTTCAAGAACAGATGGGTGACGAGGACTGGCTGATCTTTGACGGCGGCAACACGCATTTCTGGTCCGAAATCGCGGTGAACATGGCGGGGTGGCGCGGCCAGAAACTGGGCGGGATCATGCATCCCGGCAATTACTCACTGCTTGGGGTTGGCGTGTCCTTTGGCGTGTCGGCCAAGGCGCTGCACCCAGAGCACAATGTGGTCGTCATTTCGGGGGATGGGGCGTTTCTGTCAGGGGGCCTTTCGATTAAATCCGCATTTCAGGACAACCTCCCAATCACTATCGTGATCGACAACAATGGTGGTCTGGACTGTATCTCACAACAGCAGGAACGCCTGTTTGCAAACGGCAAACACTTCGCAACCGACTTCCGTGACATTCCCTTCCATAGCATGTGCGAAGGCATGGGAGGACATGGTGAATTGGTGGAAACGCGCGACCAGCTCGCCCCTGCCCTGAAACGTGCCATGGCCAGCGGCAAGGTTGCCATCGTCAACGTCAAATGTCGCGGGGTGATCAGCCCCATCGTAGCGGCGACATCTGACAAACGCGACAAGGCTTCGATCGAATAATGGCAATGCTTAGCTCGCATACGCTGAACGGAAGCGACGGCACCCACGCGGGTGGGATCGCTGTCACACTGACGAACCTGATACATGGAGCAATCGTTTTCACCGCGCGGATGGATGACGGTGGCCGCCTGTCGCAAGACATCGACGCGCAGGTGATTTATCCGGATGCCACCTATGAATTGGTGTTTGACACAGGGCCCTACTGGGCCGCCCGTAACATCCCGGCGACGGTCACCCAGATTGCCCTGCGCTTTGCGATGCCCGACCCAGAGGGTAAATACCACATGCCGGTGATCCTGAACCCCAATTCCTATTCGATGTGGACGTCACGCTGATGGATGGCCTGAACATGTCGCGGCGTATCCGCCGCACACCATATACCGATCGCGTCGAACAAGCGGGCGTGCGCGGTTTTTCCGTTGTCAATCACATGCTTCTACCCAAGGCGTTTCAGCCATCAGTCGAAGAAGACTACTGGCACCTGCGAGAGCACGTCCAAATTTGGGACGTCTCCTGCCAGCGTCAGGTCCAGATCACCGGACCGGATGCCGCAATGCTTTTGCAATGGATGACGCCCCGCAATATCGCACGCGCAAAGGTCGGAGATTGTTTCTATATCCCGATCATCGACGCAAAGGCGGGTATGATCAACGATCCAGTCATGCTGAAGCTGGCCGAGGATCGTTTCTGGCTGTCCATCGCCGACAGTGATGTGTTGCTCTATGCGATGGGCCTGGCTTTGGGGCGGGGCTTGGAAGTCGAAGTCAGTGAGCCTGACGTCTCGCCGCTGGCCATCCAAGGCCCCAAGGCCGAAAACGTGGTGGCAGAGCTTTTCGGGGACCACATCCGCGACATCGGCTTTTTCAAATTCGGCTGGGTCGATTTTCAGGGCACCCGGCAACTGATCGCCCGTTCCGGCTATTCGCGGCAGGGCGGCTTTGAGATTTACTTGAACGGTGGCCACCTTGGCTCAGCCCTCTGGGATGCCGTTTGGGAGGCAGGTCAGGCGCATGATATCAGCCCCGGTTGCCCAAACCTGATCGAACGGATCGAAGGCGGCCTGTTGTCTTACGGCAATGAATTCACGCGAGAAAATAATCCGTTCGAAATCGGGCATGGAAAGTTCTGCGTGGTCGACGGTTCAATCGACTATATTGGTAGGGCCGCACTTCAACAGATCGCGACGGCGGGGCCGACCCGTGAAATCCGCGGTGTGGCGTTTGACGGCGGTCCCTGCCCTACCTGTTCAAAACCCTGGGCCGTCATGGTGGAAGATGTCCGCGTCGGTCAGGTGACCTCCGCCATTTGGTCCCCACGCCTCAAGCGAAATGTCGGCCAATCACTGATCGACCGTGGGTACTGGGATGCGGGACAGGAAGTCGAAGTCCACTCTCAGGATGGAATGGTTCGATCGGGAGAGGTTTCGCTGCTTCCCTTTGCCTGATCGTTGGCTGCGTCCTGAAGGGCGTCCCATGTTCTTGCAGGCAATTCCACGGTGACGCGGCCCTTCCGTTGCATGGCCTCGCGTTCGCCGCAAACCTCGACACGGTCGAAGCCTTCAGCCGGCGGGCAGTTTCGAAGCTCCGAGAGGATCGCTTCGGCAGCGCGCTGCATAGGCCCCGCATCCCGGTATCGCGCGGTGTCCACCACAAGGATGAATGTATTGCATTCAACCCGTGCCGGTCCCAGCATCGCATCGCAGATAAGTTCGCCCATGGTGGCAAGACCATAACCCAGCGCGCCACCCTTGGGCAGGATGGCACCGCCATCAAAGTAATCTGCTGGGTCGGTTGTCGGGCTGCCGTCCCGATCAAGAACCGAACCTTCCGGCAGGGTTGCCCCGGCGCGCCGTGCTGCGTAAATCCACCCGCCCGCAATCTGTCCCGTCGCGCAATCCAGCACCACCGGCCCATTCGTGCCGCCCGGAATGCCCAGACACCACGGATTTGTCGGCAAGACCGCCTTTCGGCCGCCATGTGGTGCTACCATGCGCCACCGCTCACGCGCACCTCCGCCGCAGGCGATGAACAGACAGCCCGCCTGCGCCGCATGTTCTGCAAAAGCCCCCAATCGCCCCGTGTGTCCGGTATTGCGTACAGCCACAGCGGCAACTCCGAAGTCGCGCGCGGCGCGTATCCCGGCCTCCGTCGCAACCGCCAAAGCAAGAATGCCAATCCCGCCGCGCCCATCGACATGTACGGTTGCCCCCGGCCCCATGTTCACTTCCGGCGCGACATTTGCGGCCAGATACCCCCGTCTGAATTCATCCCGGTATTGAAGCGCCCGCATGAGTCCGTGGGATTCGACACCGCAAAGCTCTGCATCCGTCAGATGATCCGCTATCGCTTCGGCACGTTCCGTGTCGCAGCCACCCGACAACAAAATCTGGATCGCACAGGCACGGGCCTGAGCGACCGGCACAGACACACGATCCTCGGTCAAACGAAGCTTGCTCAAGCGTAGCGCTCCGCGACGTCTGCGTGCTGCACAGCTTCCAGGTCCTCGATTGTGTGGTGACATCTGATTCCATGGCCGTCCGCGCGGTAACGCCAGGGCGGCGCATCGCTATCGCAGATCGGCCCGATTTTGCGCGGGCACCGGCGTTGAAACGGACAGCCCCTTGCCGGCGGCGACAACTCGACCACGTCATCCGCGCTGAGAGTTGGGGCAGTGTCCGGGTCAGGTTCCAGAACAGCGCCAAGCAGAACTTCGGTATACGGGTGCGACGGTGTGGCGTAGACGTCAGCTGACGGTCCCAACTCGCACAGACGCCCCTGATAAAGCACTGCAACACGATCTGACAATGCCCGTACAACGGCGAGGTCATGGCTCACGAACACGTATGTGGTGCCCTGCGTCGACTTGAGATCGTTCAACAGATCAAGAACCGCCGCTTGTACGGAGACATCCAGAGCCGACGTGACCTCGTCACACAGCACGAGATCGGGATCGGCGGCAAACGCACGCGCGATGGCGACACGCTGCTTTTCACCGCCCGAAAGTTGACTGGGCAAGCGGTCCAGATAATGCGCGCCCAGTCGCACCCGCTCCAGAATTTCGGCGGACCGTTTATATAGAGCGTCGCCGCTCAGACCGAAATACAGCTTCAGGGGTTGTTCGAGAATTTGCGCGATGGTCTGGCGCGGATTGAGACTGTCGTCCGGGTTTTGAAATATCAGCTGTATCCTACGCAGATGATCCGGGCTGCGCTGCTCCACTTCGGGGGCCAACGCCTCGACGCCCGCAAACGTAATCTTGCCGTCCGACGGCGGCAGCAAGCCTGCAACTGCCTTCAGGATGGTCGATTTGCCCGAACCGCTTTCCCCGACAAGGCCCAGCGTTTCTCCTTTGGCTACGGTGATTTCGATACCATCGACCGTGGCAACCGAAGCGCTGTCACGTCCCAGCAGTTTGTCCAGCAATCGGGGCCGATTGTAGCGGATCGCCACGTTATCAAGCCGCAAAGCCGGAATGGCGTCGCTGTCCAGTTTTGCCGGCATCGCGCCGCTGCCCGTCAAAGAAAGTTCTTCGGCATGTTCGTGGCGGAAGCACCGGACTGACTCACCGCTCGGCAAGAGCTCCAGAACAGGCCGACGGCTGCGACATTGATCCTGCGCCAAGGCACAGCGGTCGACGAAAGAACACCCCTGACCTGCGCCACCCGGCGCGGGCGGACGGCCATCCAACGCCACAGGAAGACGCGGATCGCTCAGCCGTGGGATCGAGGCCAGCAAGCCGCGCGCATATGGATGCACAGGAGCCTTGAGAACCTGACGCGTGGAGCCATCGAGCACAACCTCACCGGCATACATCACCACGACACGGTCACAGACACGCGCAATCGCACCCAGATCATGGCTGACATAAACCATGGCCATGTCCCGGTCGCGCGCAATGTCGCGCAGCAACTCGAGGATATGGGCCTGCGTCGTCACATCGAGACCGGTCGTCGGCTCATCGAGCAAGAGCGCTGTCGGCTCGCCAGCCAAGGCCATTGCGATTGCGGCGCGCTGCTGTTGCCCGCCAGACAACTCATGCGGAAAGCGGGTCATAATCGCGGCAGGATCAGGCAGCCTGACCTGGCCCAGGAGTTCGATTGCCTTTGCGGAAAACTCGGACTGCGGCACACCCGAATGCAGACGCAGCGCTTCAATCAACTGTGCACCGATCCGCAAGGTCGGCGTCAGGGACTGGCCCGAGTTCTGCGGAATCAACGCAAGTTCACCACCGCGTATTTTCTCAAGCTCGGTGCGCGAGCGGGCGAACATGTCCTGCCCCTGGAAAGCGACGGACCCCTCAAGCAGGCGTAATCCGCGTTTCAAGTAACCCATGGCCGCCAGAGCCAGCGTCGACTTCCCCGAACCGCTCTCACCCACGATACCGATGGTTTCGCCTGTCTTTACGGTCAGGTCGATGTCCCGCAGGACCGGTAGGATCGCCCCCGACTTGCCCGTGAATCCAACGGAGATATTGCGGATCTCGATCAGCGGCGCGCTCATACCGGAGCCTTCTGCGCACGGTCGATGCCAAGCGCTTTCGCGAGAGCATCCGCCGTCAGGTTGATCCCGATGATAAGCGACGACAGAGCGATCACAGGTCCCAGCACACCCCAAGGGGCAAAAGACATAAATCCGCGCGCGTCCGCGATCATCAGACCCCAATCCGGCGTCGGTGGAGAGACCCCAAATCCGAGGAAGGACAGCGATGAAAACGCCAGCAACATCCACAACCAACGCATCGCACCTTCGACCATAAGCGTGTCCAGAACATTGGGCAGCAATTCACGGCGGATGATCGTCAGACGGCTATGCCCGCGTGCCCGAGCAGCTGAAACAAAGTCGCGCGCCACCACATCATGTGTGGCAGCCCGGGCAATCCGGATCACAGGAATTCCGTAGAAGAAGGCAAGCGTCGGGATCAGCACTTCGATGCCGGTGCCGAAAGTCACGATCAGCACCAGCATTTTCAGAATCCATGGCAGCGAAAGAAAGGCGTCAACCACGCGCATCAGCACTTCATCCACACGCCCGCCGACCAGTCCGAACAAAATACCCACGAACCCACCCCAAGTGACGGCGATCGGCGTGGCAATCCCAGTCACCAGAAGGGCTTCGCGTCCGCCCAGCAAGACACGTGAGAAAACATCGCGGCCCAAGTGATCGGTGCCCAGCCAATGGGCCGCATCGGGCCCCGTCAGCATCAACGTCGAATTCATCGCCTTGTAGTCATAGGGAACAACCCAGGGGCTGACGATGGCCAGAACCACGTGGAACACCACAAGAAACAGTCCGATTGCACCAGAGGGACGCGATATCACATCCCTTAAGACCGACATCGCCCGGTTCCATGGAGTGTTCTGCGGAGGGTTTGATGCCAGGGTCATCCGCGCCTCATGTGCAATGTACGCAGGCGAGGGTTGGCGAACATTGTCAGGATATCCGCCGACAGGTTCACACAGACGTACACCGTGGCGACAATCAAAGCGATGGCCTGAACAACGGGCAAATCCCGATCCGAGATGGCGTCGATCATCATCCGCCCCAATCCAGGATAATTGAACACGACCTCGATCACGACGACGCCGCCCAATAGCCATGCAATCGTCAGCGCAACGACATTGATCGCGGGCAGTAGGGCGTTGGGCAAAGCGTGCCGGAATACAATCCGCCAATATGGTACGCCCTTGAGAGTCGCCATCTGGATATAATCACCCGCCATGACCTCGATCACCGAGGATCGGACCATGCGCAGAATATGCGCTGTCATCACCATGGTCAGGACCAGAACCGGCAACATGATTTCAGGGAAAAACTCGGCTGCGGGCGCGCTTGCGGATGTCAGCACGATCCCGGGCAACCAACCCAGCCAAACCGAAAACACAAGGATCAGAACCGTGGCCGACACAAATTCGGGGATCGTCATTGCGAAAATCGTCAGCGTGGACAAGATCAGATCCACCGGACGGTCACGCCACAACCCGGTGACCACTCCAAGGAAGATTGCCAACGGCACACCCAATGCAAGCGAACACGCCGCCAGCAACAACGAGTTGGCCAGGCGATCACCAACCAGTTCGGCAATGCTTTTTTGTCCGTTGGCCGAAACACCCAGATCGCCGCGGATAGCACTGGTCGCCCAGTCAAGGTAACGTTCGACTGCGGGACGGTTCAAACCCTGTGCCTCGCGGCAGTTTTCAAGCAACTTGCCCTGCGCTTCGCGTTCTAGAAACGCCGTGCAGGCATCCCCGGGCAGCATTTCCACGCCTGCGAAAATGATCATCGAGACGATTACAACCGTAGTCGCACCGAGAAACATACGTCGCAAAAGCATACGAAGCATGGATCACCACCCGTTCATGAGGGACCAAAGGGCGCGGGACAATGCGCGCGCCCTTCTCCTTTTCCGTACCTGATCGCGGTTTTAGTCGACCGTGATCTTGTGCCAGCGCACCGCGTCGTTCTTGACTTCGTCAAGATTGGACACCCGCGAAGACACGCCCACGAGCCTCGTCACTGTATAAGGGATCAAGGTACCGGACGTCTCGAGCAAGTGCTCCTGGGCCGCAACATAGATCGCCTTGCGCTTTTCGAAATCCAGCTCGCGACGTGCTTCGGCGAGCAGGGCGTCAAACTCTTCGTCCTTGTAGTAACTTTCGTTCCACTTGGCGTTCGACAGGTAAATCTCGTGAAGCGCCTGATCAGCGGGACGTTCGTTCCAGCGCGTTGCTGCCACGTCCTTTTTCATCCACACTTCGGACCAATATCCATCCGTCGGTGCCTGCACCACATTCACCCGAATGCCCGCAGCGGCAGCCTGTTCCTGATAGGCCACGGCAAGCGTGGGCCATGTGGGTTCAAGCGTCGCGACATGCACGTCGATGTCGATACCGTCGGGATATCCGGCTTCGGCAAGCAATTCCTTAGCCTTTTCAATGTCCTGCGGACAGCTCAGATCGGCGCGATACTGGTCATTCGGCTCGACAGGTGTGTCGCAAGCCACGATGCCTTCACCCCCCAGCACAAGCGCCACCAATTCTTCGCGATCAGCAGCCATGCGAACTGCCTGACGCACGCGGATATCGCTGAACGGTTCCACGTCGGTGCGGAACACAAGACCGCGCCAGTTGCCGGTTGGGATCACTTGAACATAGAACTTGTCAGACCCTTGCAGCATGACCTGTTGCTGTGCCGTGATACCACGCTCCATGTCGATCTGGCCGCCCAGAAGCGCCTGCAAACGGGCCTGTCCATCCGCGATGCCGATCACTTCCATGCGGGCCACACCGGGCGCACCTTCCCAGTAGTCGGGATTGGCGACCAGAACTGTGGTGCCTTCGGCGTCGAATGTTTCGACCTTGAAAGGTCCGGTGCCGTTGCCTGTGGTCGCAATCGTATCGCCCGACCCTTCGTTCAGCATTCGCAGACGGTAATCCATCAATTGCAACGGCATGTCGGCAAATGGTGTATCCAGCGTGATCTGGACGGTCATTTCGTCCAGCGCCTTTACCTCTGTGATCATCTTGACCGCCGAGCGCGCCGGGCTGTCGCTTTCAGGATCAAGCACACGGTTGAGCGAGTAGACTACGTCAGCGGCCTCAAAGGTCGAGCCGTCGTGGAACGTCACGCCGTCACGCAGCTTGAAAGTCCAGACTGTTGCATCCTCGTTGGACTCCCAGCTTGTCGCGAGATCGGCCTCTGGCTTGCCATCAAGACCCGGACGCACAAGACGGCTCATGATCTTTTCGGTGATCTGGAAAACCCGACCTTTCGATATCGGGTCGAGGCTCGATTGCGCACCAAATCCAAGCTCGTGGGCCTGACGGAACGTACCGCTCGGCTCGGCTGATGCCAGTCCGGCCAATAGCGCCGCCGCGGACACCATTGTGATCAGTTTTTTCATGTGTCTTCCTCCCATGTCCCGGAGCGATTATTGCGCTCTCGTTTTGACAAGATGTTCCTCCCCGCACGCGCAAATCGACAAACACAAAATCTGCTACTGATAGATATGAAAAACCTTATCCATCATCGATTTCCGGTCGTGGACCTGGCTCCATAGTTTCCCTTTGACAGTCAAAGAACAAATACAGTTCTTTGAGGTGTCCATTTGGAAAGAGCATGTAAGAAGCCACCATGAACGCGATCAACATCACCGCCATAGGTGGCGGTGGATTCACCCATGACACCTTTCCAGCGCTCGACGAATTCTGCTTGAATCAGGCGGGCAAGGAAGACGTTCGGCTGGGCTTCATTGGCGCGGCAAGCAACGATGATCCGATCAAGATCGACCGGTTTCATGCCCGTTTCGACGGTCTAACCGCCCGGCATGTCCATCTGCCGATGACAATGGACGCGCAGACTCTGGAAAATCAGCTCAACGTGCTCGACATGGTCTATGTCGGCGGCGGCGATACCGAAGCCATGGTTGATCTGTGGCGTCGAAAGGGCTGGGAGCGCGTTCTGTGCGATGCAGCCCAACAGGGACTGGCGATTGCCGGAGTGAGCGCCGGTGCGGTGTGTTGGTTCGACCGATTCCTGTTTCACTCGGGAAGCGGACCGATGCGTCCGTTGCAGGGTCTGGGACTGATCAAGGGAGGTGCCTGCCCGCATTACTCCACCGAAACAGTCCGCCATGCAGCGCTGCATGACGCCGTGTCGCGCGGCACCATGCCGGACACCATTGCCATGGATGACGGGGTGGCTGTTGTGTTCGACGCGTCCGGCCCAGTCGCAACTTTCAGCGCCGAACCAGAGGCATCTGCCTTTCACGTCCGGCGAACAGAAGCGGGAGATGTAACCAAGACCCGTCTATTCTTGTGACGCACCGGCCTGATCGAGAAGCCACTTTATGACGGACGAGACTTCTGCCGTGCGCTCGCTGCCGGGCTTGGCCAGAAGGTAAAACGACCGCTTGGGCTTTAGTTCGACATCGAAAGGCTTGATCAGCGCACCAGAATTCAACTCCCTGTTCAAAAAGGGAAATATCCCCAGAGAGACTCCCTGGCCCTCAAGTGCTGCCTGCATCACGGTATTCGTGTCCGTTATGATGACTTCTTCTTTCAACTCGAGACCAGAACACCCTATCATCCCTAGCCATGCAGCCCACTCGGAACGATCGCGTTGGTGAATGACCGGATAGTTCGCAAGGTCCTCGACACGGCTTAACCCGCCCCTCTCGGCCAAAAGCGCTTCGCTCACAACGGGTGCATAGGTGATGTCCAACAGATGCATGCTGTCCAGCCCGGCCCAGTTCCCCTCGCCCCAATCCACAGCAAGATGTGCCCCCATCATGACCGCATCCGTGATCCGCGGACTATCTTGCAGGATCAGGTCGATATTGGGCAGGTCGCGGCGGAACCGGGCTAGCCGCGGCACCATCCAGCGGGTCCCAAAGATCGGCCCAACCGCAAGGGTGACTGTCTTGCGGGTGCTCTGACCACGCATTTCGATCTCTGCGCGGATGTCGTCGAACGCCTTGGTCAGCACACGGCTCAATGATCGCCCCTCGTCGGTTAGAACCACCGCGCGGGTCTTTCGGATGAACAGCTGGCAGCGCCAGTCTCTTTCAAGTTCGCGGATCTGGTTGCTGACAGTGGTCGCGCTCACGCAAAGCTCATCGGCAGCGTCCTTGAAGCTGAGACGGCGCGCTGCGACCTCGAACGTGCGCAGTGCGGTCAGTGGAAGTTTGCGTGGCGTCCGGCCCATTTCGCCCCATCCCATAGCGACAGTTTTCTTTATTCATGCCACGCAGACAAGTTGCTTGTCCAATGTCTCGGCGAAGGCGAGGTTGGTGCGAAAACGGTGGATGGAGATCCATGGATCATTCAGCTCATATCGCATCGCGCCGCCGTTCTGGAGGGCGACGAAAAGCCGGCGAGTTGCAAGATGCACAAGCCGTCCCGCGTGACGCACCGGTTGCCGGCCGCCTCAACCCGCTCAGCGATGAGGCGCTGGCACAAATCCACGCGGCTTCCTTGGAAATCCTTGACCGGGTCGGCATCAGCGATGCGCCGCCAATCGTGGTAAACGCGATCACGGCGCGGGGTGGCAGGCTTTCCGATGATGGGCGGCTTGTGTTCCCTGAACACCTTGTCATCGACGCACTTGCCGGGTTCCGGCGCAGATTTCGACTTTTTGGCCGGTCTAAGGGTCATGAGTTGGACCTAACAGGCGCTAAAGTCCACGCGGGGTCCGGCGGAGCGTCGCCGCATATTGTGGATCTTGCGGACGGCAGCTATCGCGCCGCGACCCTGTCAGATCTCTATGATGCCGCAAGGCTTGTGGATACACTCGAGCATGTGCGCTTCTTTTCGCGCTCAATGATCGCCGGCGATATGCCTACCGCTCATGCGCTGGATATCAATACAGCCTTCGCCTCTTTGGCGGGGACCTCGAAACACGTCATGGTCAGCGCCAGCAATCCGGCACATGTCTATGACATTGCGCAGATGTGCTATGCTGTCGCCGGGTCCGAGACGGCCTTTCGCGCAGAACCGTTTCTGTCGCTCAACATCAATCACGCGGTGCCGCCATTGCGTTTTGATGCCGACGCCTGTGAGGTGATGGCCGCCGCTGTGCGGTCCGGCATCCCGGTGATGGTCAACACATTCGGACAGATGGGCGCATCGAGCCCGGTGACCATTGCGGGCTGTCTCGCGCAGACCAATGCCGAAACACTCGCGGGGATGGTGTTTGCGTGGACATTGGACCCCGAGGCGCGTGCGGTTTACGGCGCGCGGCCCATGGTGACAGATCTGCGGTCGGGCGGCATGGCGGGCGGCGGTGGCGAACAAGCTGTGCTGACCGCTGCTGCTACACAATTGGCCCGCTTCTATGATCTGCCCAATTCGACCATAGCCGGGGCCACAGACAGCAAGCTTGCCGATGCACAATCCGGCTTTGAAAAAGCGCTTTCGGTGACGTTGGCGGCGCAGGCCGGGGCCAATCTCATCACGCAGGCGGCAGGCACCCAGGCGGGGCTGATGGCCACCTCGCTTGAGGCCTATGTCATCGACAATGACATGCTGGGTGCAATTCTGAGATCTGCGTTTCCCATCGAGGTCAACAACGCAACTCTCGCCGTCGATGTGATCGCCCAAACCGTCCGTGGCGAGGGACACTATCTGGGCCACGCAGACACATTTGCGCGCATGAAAACCGATTTTGTCTACCCAGCCCACGCCGACCGGCAAGCACCCGAAGCCTGGCTTTCTAGCGGTGCGCCAAACATCAACAACTCGGCACGCAGGACCGTATCGGACACGCTCGCCCGCCATTTTCCACGACACCTGAGCACGGATATCGAAAAAGACCTGCGGGCGCGTTTCGATATCCGCTTGCCTGCCGAAAGGATGACAGCCTCATGAAAATCGCGGTGATCGGCGCAGGTGCCATGGGATCAATCTATGCCGCGCTGATGGCAGACGCGGGCCACGAGGTCTGGGCGGTAGATACCTGGCGCGACCATGTGGATGCGATCAACGCACATGGTCTGCGGGTCGAGGGGGCCAGCGGCGACAGGACAGTCCGAACAGTGCGGGCCACCACCCGGATCGCGGATGTCGGACAGTGCGATCTGTGTATCCTTGCCACCAAAGCCTCTGGTGTGGGCCCGGCCGCGCAAGCTGCGGCGCCTGTGATCGGGCCGGATGCCATGGTTTTGACCATTCAGAACGGTCTTGGCGCAGGCGAAAGGATCGCCGCGCATATGCCCTCGCGCAATGTGCTTCTTGGTGTCGCAGATGGCTTTGGGGCTTCGATGAAAGGCCTCGGGCACGCCCATCACAACAGCATGAAACTGATCCGGATCGGAGAGTTGGGCGGTGGGATCACGGACCGTTTGAAGCGCGTGGAGGCGCTTTGGCAAGAAGCTGGTTTCAACGCGCGGGCGTTCGAGAACATCACCCAGCTGATCTGGGAGAAATTCCTGTGCAACGTCACTTTCAGCGCCCCCTGCACAACCTTCAACGTCACGGTCGGTGAGTTGATGGCCCACTCCGATCACTGGCAGATTGCCCTTGGCGCCATGCTTGAAGCGCATAATATCGCTTGCGCTAAAGGTGTGCCGCTGTCGTTTGATGACCCTGTCGCCTATGTCACCGCGTTCGGCGAGGGCATGCCGAATGCGCGCCCGTCCATGTTGCTGGATCACATGGCACGCCGCGCGTCGGAACTGGACGCAATCAATGGTATTGTCCCGGTCATGGGTCGCGAAATGGGGATTTCTACGCCGTATAATGACACGCTGACCGCCGTTTTACGTCAGCGAGAAGCAGAATTCGAGAGGGAAGGCGCATGAACATCGGCTCGTTTCTGCATCATGGCCAGGCGCAATATGGTGTCTTCAATGATGATACCGTCACCCCGGCCAGCGACGCGCTGCGTGCGATCTATCCGACGCTCCGCGATCTGCTGGAGGCGGACCACAACTGCGACGCCCTGAACGGCGCGGGAAACCTTGCGGCCACACTGCCCGTTGCAGACATTGTGTTCCAAACACCAATTCCAAACGCGCAAAAAATCATCTGCGTTGGGATGAACTATCCCAAACCCTACCCGGTTGACGGCGTGGCCCCGCCAAACCCGGAGAACATTATCCTCTTCGGCAAGGAACGCGAAGCCCTTGTCGGGCATGAAAGACCGCTAGAAACTCCGCAGGGCCAAGCGGCAGATAGTTTCGACTACGAAGGGGAAATCGCTGCCATCATCGGCAAGCCCGCGCGACACGTGACGCCCGAGCAGGCGATGGAGCATGTTCTGGGGTACGCGCCGTTCAACGATGGCTCCGTGCGCGACTGGCAAAGACATTCGATATACGCGGGCAAGAATTTTGCCAATTCAGGGTCATGGGGCCCCTGGATCACCATTGCAGATGCGCTGCCGCCGATTACGGACTTGCACCTGACTGTCTCGCTTAACGGCGAGCTCATGCAATCCGCCTTCGGGCACGAGATGATCTTCACCCTCCCCCAGCAAATCGCATACGCGTCGTCCCTGTTCACCTTGCGCCCCGGTGACGTGATCGCAACTGGATCGCCAGACGGCACCGGCGGTAGTCGAACGCCAAAGCGTTTCCTGAAACCGAAGGATATCGTGAGCGTCACTATTCAAGGAATCGGAACCCTTTCTAACACCGTCTCCTCGGGGTCATGAAACAATTTGGGGGTGTCACGCAGCTTCTTTTTGATGTTCTTGATGCGCACCGATTGACCTACCATCGAGAGTAGCGGCGCTGACAGCAGCTACGTGTAGTAGTTCCCTGAAATTGGTCCGTTGGATCGTTTAGCTTTGAATTCCTTGTCATTTTTGATGATCAGCGCAACTCGGTCACGCAAGCCCCGCCGAGAAATCCAGTGGAAAAGCGTCTAAACTCCCCGACTGCTTACGATGGCTTTCACCTTGCGTTGTTTCCGTTGCACCGGGCAACAGCCAAACAGCAAATCCTGACCCAAGCCTCTCGGCTTTTGGCTGCAAATCCTTGGGGGTATTCAAGCCTAGCATACCAACTGAAGTGTGGAGCAGCATCGGTCCACTGTCTTTGTCTGTTCATCGGCTTTACTAATTGGTCAAAATCGGTTCGCCTTATAGGGCGAGAGGTCGAGATTTGTTCTGGTTCCGGTGGCAAGATCAGCCACGATCTGTCCTGTCTTGGGGGCCATCATCAGGCCCCAGTGACTGTGGCCAAAAGCGGTGATCAGGTCGGGAAATCCGTCGATTTCGCCGATACACGGCAGGCTGTCAGGCAGGCTTGGGCGTTGACCGGACCACGTTGTATAGGCTTCGGTGTTCAGCCTTGGCGAAAGTCTTCCTGCCAATGTGACAAGACCGTCGCTGCGCCGTTCCGAGGCTGCCGCATCCAGCCCACCGAATTCCGCCGTGCCCGCCACACGAACGCCATCCTGCATCGATGACGCCACGAATTTCATGTCCACATCCATGATCGAGTGATTGAGCGTGATCCCCGGCGCGGTGAAATTCACATGATACCCGCGCTCGGATTCCAATGGGATGCGGACACCCAAAGGTTTCAAGAGTTCGGCGGACCAGACGCCCATCGCCAAGACAAGCTTTGGCGTGGTGTATTCCCCGTGCTCGGTCACATAGCGCCAGCCGCCTTCCTCCAGCGGGGCAATGCTCTGGACCGTGGCGCGCTCTATCTCGCCACCCATCTTCTGGAACTTGTCCGTCAAAACCTGCCCGATGCGCCCCGGTGATAGGGCACGGGCCTGGCCCTTGATCACGATCGCAGATTTGAAATCGGTTGACAGGTCGGGCTCCAATTCCCGAAGACGACGCGCGTCGGCGCGTTCGAGATCGGCTCCGGCGGCCAGACGCAATTCGTTGTCCAATGTGTCGAGGCGTGCGCCCTCTGCATCGCGATAGGCATGGATATAGTAACTGTCGCGAACAAGGTCCTCATGTCCCGTGCCGCGGAGGTGATGCCGGTACAGAGTGACGCAATCCCGGTTGAGGATGTCCATGGCCGCCGAAATCTCGCGCACGCGCGCTTCGGTGCCATTTGCCAGAAACTTCAGTCCCCAACTTGTCAGTCGAGGCAGATAACTCGGGCGGACAGAGACCGGACCCAACGGATCAATCAACCAGCCGGGGATTTTCTTCCAGACGCCCGGCATGGCTTGCGGCACGATGGACCACGGCGAGATCACTCCGGCATTTCCGAACGAGGTTTCCTGTCCCGGATCACCTCGGTCGATCAGGCGCACTGCGGCACCACGTTCAAGCAACGAGAGACCGGTGCAAATGCCGATGATCCCAGCGCCTAAGACAGTGACTTGCGGGGCCATTGGATCAGACCGGCTGGGCAAGGCGTTTGCGCTGGATCAGCTGGCTGATGATCGCAGGGCTGGCAATGATCAATGCGGTGAGATCGGCCTGAAGCGATGGAGCAATGAAGACCAGACCGGCCATTGCCATGAGCCAACGGTACAGCGTACCCATCGGCGCGAGCCAATACCCCACCACCGCCGATGAGAGCGCGATCACTCCGGCAATGCAGCTTGCCGCCGTGTACGAGAATTCCCAAAGGTCGAACCCGGTAGACGACACGAAGAGCAGCACTGGCGCGTAGACAAACGCCATAGGGGCCACGACCTTCCCCAATCCAAGGGTGAACGCGGATATCCCCGTGCGGAATGGGTTGGAACCGGCAATCGCTGCGGCAGCATAGGCCGAGGTGCAGACTGGCGGCGTAATTTCGGCCACGACGCCGTAGTAGAGCACGAACATGTGGCTGGCGATGGGCGGGATGCCCAATTGTGCGAGGGCGGGCTGCGCAACGGAGACCAGCATGATGTAAAGCGCCGTTGTCGGCACGCCCGCGCCCATCAGAATACAGGCCAGCGCGATGAACACGAGGCTTATGAACAGCGTCAGATCGGCCACTGAGAACAGCTCCCACGTCCCAAAGGTAAAGAGCCAGTGAAGATCAGTCCCAAAGTTCGATGCCGCCTGTGTGACCATGAAACCCATGCGGAACCCCACACCAGTGGTGTTGATCACACCAATGACGATGCCCACAGCCGCCGACGCGGCCCCCACAGCCAACGCATATTTCACACCCGTTTCGAACGTGTCTGCCATTTCGGTCAGTGTGGTGCGTTGCTGCGGGTTGAACGTCGCGATCGCCGCCCCTGCAATCAGGATGGCTGACATCGTCAGGTCAAACCCTCCTCCTAGGTATTTCCAAACCACGAAGGCAATAAAAGCCGCGGAATAGATCAGCGTGATGGGTTCCTTGAACCGGGACATCCCCGCGACGATCGCCAGTGAGATGCCGCAAAACGCCGACATATAGGGCGTGTAACCGGAGAAAAGTACGACGAGCAGGCCAATCAATGGGACGATGTTGGCCCAGCCGTGGCTCCAGACTGCCTTGAGTTTCGGCAGCTTGTCAGCAGGAAGTCCTTTCAAGTTCAAACGGCGGGCCATCAAATGGACGACGGCGAACACGCCAACATAGTGTAGGAACGCCGGGAAGATCGCTGCGATCACGATAGTCGTATAGGGAAGTTCCAGAAACTCGGCCATGATAAAGGCCGCAGCCCCCATGATCGGCGGCGTGATTTGTCCTCCTGCCGATGCCGCCGCCTCAACGCCTCCTGCAAAATGACCTGGATAGCCAAGTCGCTTCATGTTCGGGATGGTCAGGGCCCCTGTAGACACGGTGTTGGCAACGGACGATCCCGAAATCGTGCCGAAAAAGGCTGAAGACACGACTGAAACCTTGGCTGGACCTCCGGTATAGCGACCAGCAAGGATCGTTGCGTTGTCGATGAACAACTGCCCCAGCCCGGTACGTTGGGCGATGACCCCGAACAACACAAAGTGGAAAACGATTGTAGAGACGACCCAAAGCGTGACGCCAAAGATGCCTTCGGCCGGGAAATACATCGAACTGACGAAGGTTCTGAAATTCACACCCGGATGCTGGAGAAGCCCCGGAAAAACCGGGCCAAATAGCGCGTAGGCGATGAATACGCAGATAATCATCGGCAGAATCCACCCAAGTGTGCGGCGCGCAATATCCAGCACCAACACGATCAGAATACAGCCGAACACCATATCGTAAGTGTTGGGATTGCCCATTCGGAACGTCTGTTCCTCGATCCCCAGCCATTCAATACCGCGCCATGCGAGCCCAAGATAGAGAGCTGCCGAGGTGCCGAGGACCATCAACAGAATGTCGATCAGCGGCACGCCTCCGATCCGGAATGGGCTGTTATGAAGATCGAACGCCGATTTGGTTTTGAACATCGGGAAGAGTGCATAGGTCAGTATGAACAATCCAGACAGGTGCCAGCCCATGTGCCAGAAATCTGTTGGCAGAGCGAACCCGGCGGTTAGATAGTGGTAAATTGCGAAGATGAGTGCGACGTAGCGCAGGAACTTTCCAAAGCCGGGTGAGACCTGCCGCGTTGCAGCGCCTTCGTCATATTTTTTCTCAATGTCAGCAAGGTCTTCGGCAGACAATTCGCGGCCATCTTTTTCAGGTGTTGCCGGGTTGGTCATGCGAAATTCCCTCGCGCTGTTGCTTAGTTGATGAAGCCGGAAAACGGTCGCCGGAGAACCGCATGGTCAATCATCGTTGCCAAGGTGATGATGTCGAAGACAGGCCGATCAAGCCGTGATTGCAGCGTGTGGGCGTAAGGTGGCAGGTCCGTGCATTCGAGTAGGATGGCCCCCACGTCGGGCGCACGCGCAACAAGCCTCTCGCCGGCGGCAAGCAGCTCGGCTTCAATCTTCTCAAGGTCCATGTCGTTGCGGCTATTGCGCAGGATGACGTCCGAAAATTCACTCCCATCCTGCATGCCCTCGACGACAAGCGGGGTGTTCTCCGCACCCACGGCTGATAGGTGACGGGGTGTCAGCAGATCGGCGGACGCCGTCAGCACGCCAACCGGGCGGTTCGTCATGCGATGGATCATCTCTGCCTGGATCAGCGACGAGACAAAGACCGGCACGTCGACTGCCGCTGCGATCTCATTCTGAAACAGCGCAAGAAATCCGCATGACCCAGTGATTGCTTTGACGCCGCTTTTCTCCAGACGTTGTGCAGCAGCGATCAACGGCGCAATCATGTCTGGCGATGGATTGTTCAACAAAACGGGTATGGTCAGTCCGGTAATGATCTCATAACTGGTCGTGAAAGGCAGACTTGATGGGTTCTTGATATGTCCGGGCGGCTTGGGGAAGTAGCTCTCCAGCGACAGAACGCCGATCGACACGCCGCAAATATTCTGTCCGCCTGAAACAACAGCCACGGTCGCCCTCCAAAGTATCGGAAAAGAGATGCGGGCAAGCAGACCCGATTGATCCGCCTGCCCGACTGAAAGGGTTACTGGAGCAACCCGGCTTCCTTATAGAACCGTTCAGCACCGGGGTGCAGTGGCACGCCCAACGCAGCAATCCCGTCGAGCGCGGTGTCCGGAGTAATCTGCTTGCCTTTGGCGTGACCATTGTCCAGCAGCGTCCGCGTGTTGTCGTTCCAGAGCGCTTTGGTGATGCCGTAAACGAGCTCTTCGCTTAGATCAGAGGAAACGACCAAGAGCGCCGATACGGCGGGCGTTCTGACATCATAGTCCACACCTTCGTAAACGCCCGCAGGGATCGTCGAGGGGATGTAGGCCGGGATCGTTTCATTGATGATGGCAAGGTCTTCATCGGAGAAACTGTGCAACTCCATACCTTTGGTGGTCGCCAATTGGACCATCGCCGATACCGGCCATCCTGCGGCGTAGAAATATGCGTCGATCTGACCGTCCGCCAGACGTTCTGCCGACTGGCTGTTGTTCAGTTCAGCCTCGTCGATATTGTCGCGGGTGATGCCCCATTTTTCGAGCATCTGTAGTACGGCAACCTGCGTACCGGAGCCTGCCTGCGCAATACCTACGCGCTTGCCTTCGAGATCGGCAAGGCTTTCGATTGACGTCCCTTTGGGCAGAACAAGGTGCAGATCTTCAGGGAACAGGTTGGCTACGATCCGCAGCTTGTCGTGGGGTTTGCCCTCAAACTTGTCCTCGCCAAGGTACATGGAGCGGGTGACATCGGCTGCGGCCATGCCGGCCTCAAGCTCACCGTTTTGGACGGCCGTGTTGTTGAACACCGAAGCTGTCGTCGATTGCGCAATCGCGATCAGGCCGGGAACGCCGCATTGACCACCTTCGTCGCAAGGACGCGATCCTGGAGGCGCGGAAATACCGTTGGCGATAGTTCCACCGATTGGGAAGTAAGTGCCACCAGCAGATCCGGTGCCGATCCGAAAGAATGTCGGATCCTGCGCCGCTGCGACGCCTGCAGTCAGCGCTGTTGCAATCGCTGCTGCAGTAATTTTCGTAAACAGTCCCATATTTTTCTCTCCCTGAAGTTAGCCCCGCACGACTTTTCAACCGCACGACGCAGTTATGGACTACTTCAATCTGACCGCACGACTCAGATAAAATCAAATTTGAAATTTATTTATTAACCAAAATTTATCTTATATGCTGATTTGCATGAATTTGCAGCAACTGGCAGTCTTTCGGGAAATCATGAACACCGGCTCGGTAAGCGCGGCCGCGCGAAACTTGAACCGGACCCAACCGGCTGTCAGTGCGTCGCTTAAAGCCCTTGAAGCGTCATTGGGTATGGAGTTGTTCCAACGCGAGGGGCGTCGCTTGATAGCAGTTCCGGAAGCGCGTTATCTCTTGTCTGAGGCATCAGAAATCTTGGATCGGTTGACTGCCACACGGTCAAACATGGAGGGCATGCGCAATCGCGTGCGGGGGTCGTTGCGGATTGTCGCCATGCCCGGACCGTCGGCATATCTCATGCCCGATTTCGTAAGCCGGTTCAGTAGCGGCGCTCCTGATGTGCGCATCACTTTGTCGACCCGAAGTTCCCCGCAGATCCTGAACCTGATTGCCGCGCAAAGCTTTGACATCGGATTTTGTGACTTGGGGATGACAGACACCATCACGGAAAACTTACCAGATGAGCTGTTCAAGATGGTACGCGTCACCTGCGAATGCCTGTGTGCCGTGCCTCGAAATGGCCCGTTGGCCAGCTACACCAGCATCACAGCTGCCGATTTGGATGGACACCCGATGGGTACGTTGCAGTTGGGGCACGCGACAGTCAAAGACACACAAAACGCCTTTGATAAAGCCGGGGCGCAGTTCAACGTGCGGGTCGACGCTCAGTATTTCCTGCCGCTTTTTAATTTTGTTGAAGCGGAACAAATCTGCGCCATTGTCGATCCACTTAGCGCCAAGAGTTATTTGCTGCAAAAAGGTCGGGAGCAGCAACGGATCAAATTCGTCAAATTCGAACCAAGCGTTCCTTTTGGTTATGCCTTGGTCACACCTTCGCGTCGTCCACCATCGCTGTTGGCCAAGACCTTTGCTGATGATTGGTTGCGCTATGTCCGAAGCATTGTCGATGCAACCGAAAAGCTCTGTAACCAGTAGGAGATAGGTGGTTCGCCAGCCCCAATTCACAACTACGACCTTTCTCGAAAACACTGGTAGGAATAATTCTGTCTAGAACGCGCACTGGTCATACATTCATCAACGGCCCACTTGCTCCAATTGCCACAACGCAAGCTCTTCGATCAGTGCAATATTTGCGGACCGGCCGCGGCAATCCGCTCCAAGATACGCCGGATCTGCCGCAAGCTGACATGCCCGTGTTCTGCGGCTTCGATGACTGCAGCCCGGACCGCGCGACATACATCATCGTCAATGTCAGCGTCGAAGTCGCGGAGGAGCGTGTCGAACATCTGCGCCGCAACGTCTGGCGTAACAAGCGGCATATGAAAGATGTGACACCGGTCGCGGAGCGGTCTAGGCACTGCGCTCAAGTGATTTGCGGTCAGGACCCAGTTGAATCGCGAAAGATCAAACCGGACTCGGTGAACCGGGCATTCAAATCTTCCCGCGGTTTCAGGTTCGAGAACTTGGAGGAGCGCCGTCGTCAAACTGGTCACGCCACCAGATCTCGAGCTGACCTTCTCACCGGCTTTGTCGACTTCGTTCACAACAATCACGGGGTTCGCGATCCTGTGCATGAGCACCGTTTCGATCGGAACGCCTTCACCTGCGCTTGCCCACTCTTTCTCAAGTCCAGCAATCCTGAAAGCGGAACTGCCGCTTCCGACATCAACTTCGCGAACCGGTGCCCCGGCGACCTCTCCGAGCATTTGCGCGTATGTCGTCTTTCCATTCCCTGTGTCTCCAACAATGAGCAAAGGCATTAACGAAAGCCCAAACTTCCCGGCCGCTACGCGGTAGCGCATGTGGCGCATCAGGTGTGTGGTCAACTTGCCCATCCAAGGCGAGCGGTAATGCACTTCAGCAGCCCATTCATCGACGTCATGCATGGTCAGGGGACCCGCCATCTGCCCGCCTGCACGTGCCAAGGCGACGATCCTTTCCCGCTGCTCGTCTTTGAGGCCGTACAGGCCAGACCTGCGCAAGCGGCACTCATAAATCCTTTGGCTACGTTTTCGAGCCATCCGCGCTTTCTCATAAGGAAGTGTTGTCACGCTCGGGTCTCGAGCTTTGAGTATGCGAAGGAGAGCCGCTTGTACGGTCTTTTCTGTCTCCGACAGACCAGGGAAATAGAGGTCGGGCGAAACAATGGGGTACGTTGGCCGTGCCATTTGGCGACTACTCCCGAGATAAAGACACTGCGGACGGCTACGCAAGGCCGCGCGCAACGCTGGCGTCAATGTGCTGATAGACGGAGCAAGGCCCGCTCGAATGCAGCGCTTCCAATCACCACCACCCTAATAAATGTGCGTGATGCGGTCAACGCAAAAAGACATTAAGACATTGAAAACATTCACTATTATTGCGAATTTTTGGCCTTATTGCTTTTTCGCATGTCATTAGCGCGAGCCTTTGCCGCTGCCAGGCTGGGACTTCTAGCTGTAATGCCACTAACAATGATCGCTTCGAAGCAGCCCGTGCTGCCCACACGCTCCGGTTTTCATTGGTGATGTACCCCCATCAAGAACCTCCGATCAAACCGATAGCAACTTTGCAACACAGATAAGGCTCTGTGCCGCGGATGAAGGACCGCGGCACCAGCTACAGTTGGCGGCAATTGACCTCTGACCGGAGGAAGTATCTTGCACGCTTCACCAGCGGCATGCGCTTTTCCGACCTAGAAGGAGACGCAATGAAAGGTAAGCGGTGCGCCGCGCCCACACTTTCGAGCTGACGTGTGATCTGCGATTCAGAGGCTTCTTTGGTTTGTGGGGAGTTTCTCGATGGGAGCTACAAGCGAGTTTCTGGCAAGGGTTCCGCGCCGGACGGATGGGAAACGGAATTGGCCTGCCGAGTTGAAGGCGCGGATTGTGGCGGAGACGTTGATTGAGGGCGAGACGGTCAACGCGGTCGCGAAGCGATATGAGTTGATCCCCAGTACAGTGTCTGATTGGCGTCGGATGGCACGACAGGGCAAGCTGGTCCTGCCGAATTTGGATGGCATGGATTTTGTGCCTGTTGAGATCGAGGCGCCTGCGCCTTTAGCCCAGCCTCTGCCTGCCGCTTCCGCCAGCACGATTGATGTGATCAGAGGCGACATCACCGTTCGTCTTGACGCGGCAACGCCAGCCGCGCGGGTCGCCGAGATCGCGCGGGCCATGACCACGTGATCACGCCATCCCACAAGGTCCGGATTTTTGTTGCCAGTGATCCGGTCGACTTCCGCAAGGGTCACGACGGGCTGGCCGCTCTGGTGCAGGGTCATTTGCGCCAGAAGCCGTTTGATGGGTCGGTTTATGTGTTCCGCGCCAAACGGGCGGATCGGCTGAAGCTGATTTACTGGGACGGCAGCGGGCTGGTGATGGCGTATAAGCGGCTGGAGGATAACAGCTTCAAATGGCCCGCGATCAAGAACGGGGTGGTGCGTCTGGAACCAGCCCAGTTTGAAGCCCTGTTCGCGGGTTTGGATTGGCGGCGCGTGCAGCCCTTGGAGGTCGCAGCACCGTCTGCGGCGGAGTGACTCACGGAACCCTTTGCAGGGGTCATTCTGCCTCTGTTTTGTTATGGCATCGGGCATGGTCACGCCTGATGAATTGCCCGACAATATTGCCGAGTTGAAGGCGATCATCCGTGCGCAGCAGGATCAGAATGCCCGACTCGAAGTTCTGGTTGCCGCCTTCAAGAAGGCGCTCTTCGGGAGCAAATCCGAGAAGATCGATCCAGGCCAATACGAGCTGGAACTCGAAGACATCGAGACGGCCATCGCGCAGGTGGATGCTGAGATTGATGCTGACCCGCGCACTGCGCCCGTGCGACCACCAAAGCCGCGTCAGACCAACCGGGGGTCACTGCCCAAGCATCTGGAGCGGGTGGAAGTGGTCATTGAACCCGAGTTCTCCTGCGCCTGCGGAGCCGAGCGCCATGTCATCGGCGAAGATGTCAGCGAACGGCTGGATATCATTCCCGCCCAATTCCGGGTGATCGTCACCCGTCGCCCCAAATACGCGTGCCGATCCTGCGAAGGCGGGATCACCCAAGCTCCGGCACCAGCCCACATCATCGCAGGCGGCATGCCGACCGAGGCTACCTTGGCCCATGTGCTCGTCTCAAAATATGCGGACCACTTGCCGCTCTATAGGCAGGCGCAAATCTACAGCCGCCAAGGGATCGATTTGGATCGTTCGACCTTGGCCACATGGGTCGGCAAATCGGCTTTCGAATTGACCCCTGTTTATGATGCCCTGATGGCTGATCTGAAGCGCTCCACCAAGCTCTTCATGGACGAAACACCTGCTCCGGTTCTGGCCCCAGGGCGCAAAAGCACCAAAACCGGTTACTTCTGGGCGCTGGCCCGTGATGACAGGCCATGGAAAGGCGATGATCCACCCGGTGTCGCCTTCACCTATGCACCGGGACGCTCTGGCCAGCATGCAGACAATATTTTGAAGGGTTTCAGCGGCATCCTGCAGGTTGACGGCTATGCTGGCTATAATCGCTTGCTTAAACGCCCGACCCAGGATGTGACATTGGCATATTGCTGGGCGCACGCTCGCCGCAAACTGCATGATGTCACCCAATCTGGCACTGCCCCAATCGCGCAGGAAGGTCTGGCCCAAATCCAGGCGCTCTACCGCATCGAAAAAGATCTGCGCGGCCTGCCTGCAGACCAGCGCCATGACGCTAGACAGGATCGCTCAAAACCCCTCATCGACGCCTTCGAAATCTGGCTCGCCCAGAACCGTGCCCGTGTCTCGGCAAAGTCGCCAACCGGAGAAGCCCTGAAATACATCGCCAAATACTGGGACGGGCTTATTTTGTTCCTCGACGACGGTCGCATAGAACTGGATTCCAACGCCGTCGAGCGCACCATCCGTCCAATCGCTCTCAACCGCAAAAACGCGCTCTTTGCTGGCCATGATACCGGCGCACAAAACTGGGCCGTCATCGCGTCACTGATCGAAACCTGCAAACTCAACGGGATCGAACCCCACGGCTATCTATCCGGCGTCCTGACCGCCATTGCAGCCGGGCACAAACAGACCGATATCAACCTGCTGCTGCCCTGGAACCACGTCAATCACGTGTGAACGGCGCACCGCTTACAATGAAAGGCGCGATGGCTTAGATCACTTGCGCTTTTGACCTCGCCTTCGCTCTCTTGCATTTGATCGGAGTCGATCCATACCCGTCTTTGGCTCATCTTCGAGACTGTCAGGGTCGTACTCATCAACGTCATCTTGCTGGGCAGCGATGCCACCCGTCTCGTACATGTGATGCGATAATGGATCAGCGCCTTCGTCGCGACCGATGAAATGCTTTTCATGCTGACCTTTCCCGAAATCTAGCTCGTACCTCGCGCGATCGATTTCCGCTTTGGTATAGCCAAAAATACCGATGTCAGACGCCCGCATGATTACATTCGAAAGGCCCCGCCACCTGTCGTGTGCTTCACGACGAGCACCTTCCTGCTCTTGGGCTTCCACTTTTGCCTTATAACGCTGCAACTCTTGCTCAGCGCGCCATTCGCGTAGCGATTTTCCGGCCATGGTGTGATCCAAACACCGAACGCTGATCAAACCATTTTTCGTCAGAACCGAGATGCCTCCCATATCGTACGGATCAACCATGATTTCGACGCTATCGCCGGGCGCTGCGATACGATCAGCCAGGCGTGCTTTGCGGTCGTTGCGGATCACCGCATTGGAATAGACGACGCCACCGTATCGAATACCTTCGGCTGTCACCTGAGCCTTTGTATGATATCCACAGGCCTCACGAAACTGAGCAGGCGACGGCATAAGTGTTGGATCATACTCCACGCCTTGAGAGAGCTCCTCCCACATCGCTGCAGGTGTTCGATATTTGAGACCTCTGTGTGGCGTTTTGTGATACTCTGGACGTGTCGCGGTTTGATGCCGCTCCTTTGATAGCATTTATTGCAGCAAAGGAGACGAACTATGGGAACGAAACGGACGGAAGAGTTCCGTGCTGATGCGGTGCGGATCGCGCTGACGAGCGGGCTGACACGCAGGCAGGTTGCGTCAGATTTGGGTGTTGGCCTATCGACGCTGAACAAATGGGTGATGGCGCATCGTGACACTGATGTGGTGTCGGACAAGGAACTGGACCTGGCCCGAGAGAACGAGCGGCTTCGACGGGAGAACCGCATTCTCAAGGAGGAGAGGGATATCCTAAAAAAGGCCACGGCCTTCTTCGCGAGCCAAAAGCCATGAGGTTTAGGTTCATCGAGGAGCATGGCCGCGATTTCCCGACCAACCGCCTTTGCCAGGTTCTGGATGTTAGCGAACGCGGCCTGCGTGCCTATCGCAGCCGTCCGGCCAGTCAAAGGCAGCGGACAGACATGGTCGTGCTGGCCCACATCAAGGAACAATCCCGTCTAAGCCTGGGCAGCTACGGTCGACCAAGAATGACCGAGGAGCTGAAAGAGCTTGGCCTGAACATCGGCCATCGCCGCGTTGGCCGACTGATGCGCGAGAATGGCATACGCGTCGAACGGTCCAAGAAATACAAGGTGACGACCGACAGCAACCATGCGTTCAACATCGCGCCGAACCTGCTGAACCGCGACTTCCGCGCAGATCAGCCGAACCAGAAGTGGGCCGGTGACATCAGCTATGTGTGGACCCGAGAGGGCTGGCTCTACCTTGCTGTGATACTGGATCTGCATTCCCGTCGGGTCATCGGTTGGGCGGTCAGCAATCGTATGAAACGCGACCTGGCCATCCGGGCTTTGCAGATGGCTGTGGCGCTACGCCAGCCGCCCAGGGGCTGCATTCACCACACCGACCGTGGCAGCCAATATTGCTCCCACGATTATCAGAAGCTCCTACGCCAGCACGGCTTCCAGGTATCGATGAGCGGCAAGGGCAATTGCTACGACAACTCCGCCGTCGAAACCTTCTTCAAAACGATCAAGGCTGAGATGCTTTGGCGCAGGTCCTGGCCGACGAGACGGGAAGCTGAAGTGGCCATCTTCCAGTACATCAACGGCTTCTACAATCCGCGTCGCAGGCACTCAGCATTAGGCTGGAAAAGCCCGGTCGCCTTCGAACGGAAAGTAGCTTAAACGAGCACAGGGGGCGGCACAAAAGCGTGACAAGTCCACTCAGCGATGAACAAAAGATAGAGGATCTGAAACTCATCGAAGCAGATGCACACTTCCGACAAGTATTTCCTGTCATTTCGAGCTTGCGGATTTCTTGCCGTGTAGCCTGGAAGGAACCGCGCCCACTTCAAGTCACACGTCCAGAAAAACCGCTCCATGGCTCCGCGCAAGTGTGACACACCCGCAGCGCCATTCATCTGGCTACTACCCAAGAGTTGTACCGCCATCGAAAATTGCGCGCCGCCAAATGGCTCCTTACCAAACTCGGAACCACTGTCATTGCTGCCCTCTTGCATCAAACAGCAGAAATTCCAATGCGACCCCTTCAAGCCCACGTCTCTGAACAAATACGTCTTGTCCATGTAAATCATACGCAGACATTCAAGTGATGCTTCCTGATTTGGCGTCTTACTGAAAGACACCCCGACGATCGCCCTTGTGGCAAGGTCCTGTGCCGTTGTGACCCATGGGCTGATGAATTTGACCTTCCCTCTCTGTTCATCTGAACATCGCGTTGTATTCGGCGCGCGTGCAATCGAGCACTTTCACGTGTGAACGCCAGGCATCAAACAAGACGATTTGCCCGATCGCCGAAGCAGTCCTCCCCGGCTCGAAAGAACCGTATTTCTTGACAGCAGCTGCCAGTCCTTTGCGCTGCATCATCACGTCGAAGGGATCAAGATAGAGTTCAATCCATCGCTCATATTGACGGTGAGAAAGAATTTTGATCAGTGGCTGCCCCAGCGAAGCGCGGGCAGCGTTTTCGGCCCTAACATCTTCAATCATGTCGTCGATTACTTTGCTCTTCGAGACTTGAGTGGCACAGGCGTATTTGCCCAGCCTCTCCATGACGAAACAAAAGTCCAAGCTCGCCTGCAGATCCAAATCGATCGGCTCAGAGACAGTTGGAAGGAACGTATTCGGGTTGCCGTTCGCCCGACGATACTTCCGATAATTTTCAAGCAGCGTGCTGACCGCTGGTAGCTTTTTCAAGCGTTGAGCGGCGTTTGCCTTTCTTGTTCCATAGAATTTTCGAGCTTGATAGGTTTCGTAGTCTTCTATGAGAGACGCCCGGAATTCAGTTACTCCGTCTCTGGTCAATTTCATGCCCATGGCATGGTATCGCTCCATCAAACGACATTGCTGAATGAGCAGATCAACACGCTCTCTCTGATGGGCATTTGCACCATTAAGTTCGCGTCCTGCGTAGAGTTCTCGATCCCGAACTCGCGCAGCATTGTAGTAGCCGCGCTCCACGACAAGGATCTCGGTATCGACCAGATGCCGGATCTCTTCCGGTCGAAACTTCCGGATTTCGATTTCGCCATCCTCAGCCTTGACCGACATCCGGTAGTGCTTGATATCCTTAGAATTCTTGTCGATATCGATCGCAATGTTCGATACCTGACAATTGCCATACGTCACCCGATCATTTGGTGTCAGATGCTGAAAGTAAGTCATGCAGCAGCGCTCCAAAGCTCGGTTTCAGGTGTGAAGGGGTCAAAGAGGTCCTTACGGATATCCCCATCTCCCACGAGTTGAACGACAGCGCGCTGCGCGCGATGCCCTAGTCCAGAGGCCTCCACAATTTCCTGGAGACGAAAACGGCAGCGGTTCTGGTTGGCGATTTTGAGAACCACGTCGTCAGCCTCAGGATCCCAGCCACGACGTGCTTTGTGAATCGCTTCAGCACGTTGACGGTACGTGGGGTGAAACATGTAGCGCGACGTAACAGCATAAAAATCTGCGACTTCAACTGGCGTTTGCGCTGCAATATTCGCAACTTCCTTCAAGTAGGACTTGCGCCGCGCCTTCTCGTCATACTTGATCGAAACCAAGACTTCGCGCCCATCGCGAAACATCACATGAGCATCGAGGCGTGTAAATGTCTGCTTTCCGTCAAGGTCTTCAAAAGGCACCTCGGTGAATTGTTCCTTAAAATTCACGACGTCAGGATGGCCGGCAATCTGCAGAAAAACTTGTGCTTCTTCATAAGAAGCGCACCAGAATTCCTCAATGGCCGCACGCCGATGCAAACGGGTGAGGAAAGCGACGCGACAAGTGCCGCTGGATTTGCCGATATCATCTTTGCCCAACCGTGTACGAACAATTTTGTGGGGATCATCGGGATCAGCAAGCGGCGGCGGCGAGAAAGTCGCTCGGCGACGTTTGCTGTAGTCTACAGCCAGAGGGGTTTTCTTAACATAATTGGATGGTTTCATGGCATGGCTTTCCTGGCGCACCAAAAGACAAGGCGCGAAAAATTGCAGTTGATCGTTCCTCGGAACGTTTTCATGTTTGGGTGACGTGCTTCGGCCCGAAAAGCGAGGCGCCCGGAAGATTTGCCGAGGAAGTTGTCGTGTTAGGGCTTGAGCATTGGAGGCAGTTCGATTACCGCTTCGAGGTCTCAAGTCGATGGGTAGCGAGCTTCGCCCCTACATTTGCCAGCCCTAGCTGCGGATAGTTTTATTGTGGTTGGGCAAATCCCCTCTCTTGATTTACTGTTCGTCGAACCGGACTTTTTAAGTGTCCAGCAGCAGCGTCCGTGCTGCTTTCTGTCGTCAGTTTTCACGGCATCGCCACTGACACGGCAACCTTTCACGGAACAGAAACACTCAGCTACGATGGGCCGTGACTGGCTCCGACGACTCTTGGTCGAATCTTACTAAGTCAGAAAATCCCATGGAGTCAATTTTTCATTACTTTTCAATATCTTGCGAGTATTTTTCCTTTTCCGTTTTTCGCAAGACATTCTCATTTCACAGACCTTAGATCCGTTTTTCTGCCTCCGGCTTCCACCATGGTTCACCGTGCGCGGATTCAAGGTTATGCACAAAAATCCGTCCCGATAGGGCTGGAGAACCGATTTATTGTATAGAAAACTCAACAGTCGCGTAGAGCTCTGTGCGGATAGGACAACCGACTGCAGGACACTTACCAGTTCAGGAATGCTGCGTACGTTCAATCATTTGGGAAGCGCTGATTTCGATCCGCAACGCAAATGCACCGCGCAAGGAAACGAGACCCTTCGGGTGAGAAATCATCGGTAAGGATTTTCCGAACTCGATAGGCCGTTGGATAAGCAACGCCCATAAACTCCGCGAGAGCCTGAATTCCGAAATCATGGCTGCCGTGCCGCGCGCGCCAGCGTACATATTCTTCGGCAACTTGGAACCACAACAGCGGAGATAATTTACTTGAGCGCAGCAAAGTCCCGGTCAGGACCGTGAATTGGTATCTGCACACCCGGCAGTGGTAGGTTTTCCGAGACTGGAGATATCCGACCGAAGTCTCGCCGCAGCGTTCACAGACAGGACCATCCGGCCACAGTACAGACGCCATGCGATCACGGCATGCCAGATCCGTTGGAAAAGCCGCGGCAACTCCATCCGGCGTAAGAAGCTTCTCCATATCGATCCAGTACTGCATTTTTAAGTCAACCTGCGCCAGTGTACTGTTACGGTGGTAAGGCTTGGTATGTATTTGTGAGGGTGGACGCAACTCGACGATAGCTTGGTCGCAGCATGTCATGTTCGACGTGATCGAGTTCTGAAGCACAGAGAGACCAAAAGCCAGCGTTACGAAATCGGTCTCGGGTTCAGGAGAACCATGAGGCGATCAGGCCTTCCCGCTTGGCGCAGCAGCCCATCCGACGCCAAAGTAGAACGAGGATGCTTGACCTCCAGAAACGAGAGGGCAAATGGCATGACGCTGTTTCTTGGGTACGATCCAAGTGAAAAAGGAAAAAATGGTGTCGCGGCGATTCAGGTTGTTTCCAACGTGCCTAAGGTTGCGGACACAGCAACTGTTCGCGACTCGGCCAAGGCCATGTCGTGGCTTCAAGCCCATGTAGGAACGGCGGCCGCAGTCGGAATAGGCACGCTCTTGGCATAGTCAACCAAAGGCGGGCGTTCCTGCGATGATGCTCTACGGCTCATGTATGGCGGCAATTCGATTGTGGCTCAGAATTCCTTGTACAGTTCCATGACCTTGATTGGGGCGATCGTCGCCCGGCGACTTAGGTTACCGATCTACGAGAGCCACCCCAAGCTCATGCTGCAGGTATCCCGCGAAAAAGCAATCCGTGAACTCTATCACTCCGCGGCGGCCAACCTGAAAGCCGACCATGAGGGGGATGCCATTATGGCGGCTTGGTGTGCATCCGTGGGAAACAGCCAAAAAATGGACTATCGATCTCTATGCGGACATTCAAAATGACCTGGAACTGGTCGTGCCTGGAGCTCGGTATCCTTGGTTTGAGGGCCTATGAAAAGTTTCTGCTTCAAGGACTCATCAGGCCAAAGCAAACACTTGTCGCGAACGGCCCATTGCTGCCTTTCGTCAACGTTCTCAACGCTGCGTTGCAGCTTTCGAATTGCTGCCATTGGTGCATCGTGCAGCATTTTTGGCGGCTTAATTGTCGGTCTGCGGACGGAGCTGCCTTTCGCTGCATCGGATCGAATGTCGGCATTTCTTACTATGTTGCCACTTGTATTGATGACAATCTAAGCTCGATACCTCCAAACGACCGGCAAGGTCCCGCTCGTAAGTGATCCAAAAGGAATTGAGTTATGGACTGGGATGAGTTCGCAGGCTGGAGCAAGGAAATCGCCGATTGGGGCGCGAGGTATCACAAGACCCTACGAAGCAGGCCTGTACGCGCGCAAACCAAACCGGGCGACATCGCGGTCCAGCTTCCCAAATCACCGCCAAATCACCCAGAGGAAATGGCGACGATTTTACAAGACTTCGACGCCATCATCATGCCAGGCATGACGCATTGGCAGCACCCAAGATTTTTTGCCTATTTCCCTGCTAATGCGACGCCACCGTCGATGCTTGCAGAACAGCTCGTCAACACCGTGGCAGCGCAATGCATGCTTTGGCAGACATCTCCTGCGGCAACCGAGATCGAGGCCGTGATGGTGGATTGGTTGCGCCAAGCATTGGACCTGCCTGACGGCATGTCCGGAGTGATCCAGGACAGTGCGTCATCCGCCACGCTTTCTGCGGTACTGACCATGCGCGAAAAGGCCACGGGATTTACAGGCAACCGGACGGGCCTTTCAGGGCGCGGACAACTGCGTGTCTACTGTTCCGATCAAGTGCATACCTCGATTGATCGCGCCTGTTGGGTGGCTGGGATCGGTCAGGACAACCTTGTCAAAATTCCGGGCACCGGTCCGCTGTTTGGTATAGAGGCAACCCAGCTTGATGCGGCCATCAGGGAGGACCTGGCGGCGGGTCACACGCCTGCCGGGATTATTGCGATCACCGGTGGGACTAGCGTGGGAGGCACTGATGACCTCGCTCCAATCCTTGAAGTTGCGCGTGCTTATGATCTTTACACCCACCTGGACGCAGCTTGGGCAGGCGCCGCGATGATCTGTCCGGAATTTCGGGACCGCTTCTGGCGCGGTGTCGATGGGTTCGACAGTATCGTCTTCAACCCACACAAATGGTTGGGTGCGCAGTTCGATTGTTCGGTTCAGTTCCTTCGCGATCACACGTTGCAGATGAACACCCTGAAAATCGAACCCGAATATCTGAAGACCAGTGGCCATGAGGTGACCAACTATTCGGAGTGGACGATCCCGCTTGGTCGACGCTTTCGGGCGCTCAAGCTGTGGTTCCTGATCCGATCCTACGGGTTGGAAGGCCTGCAAGCCCGTATCCGCAATCATGTCACTTGGGCCGAAGAACTGGTCGAGCAAATCCGTGCGCTCGATGGGTTCGAGATCGTGACGGAACCGATGCTCAGCCTGTTTTCGTTCCGCTGTCCCGGCGATGACACAGCCCAGCAAAAACTAGTGGATGCGATCAACGATGATGGGCGCATCTACCTGACGCAAGGCGCGTTTGAAGGTCGCAAGATCATCCGTGTTCAAGTTGGCCAGTTCGAGACCACCCGCGAAGATGTCATGATGGTACGCACTGTAGTCACAGAGGTTTGGCAAGCTGTAAAATGAGGGTGCAGCCAGTGTTAGAGCGAATGAGTGATTGCGGACATTCGTCACCAGCGCAGCAATTGCCACAGTGGGCTCTTCGGGAGCCATTGCTGCGTGATCTACGAACGGCTGATTCAGCGCCAGGTGCCTTTCGCCGCGTTCACTATCAACTGGAAAGCTGCGGACGGAGCTGCCGCGATGTGTTCCTTGCCGAACGTCCGGTTCGCCAGATCGTGTAATGCTTAGGTATCAAGCAGTTCCGCGAACTCACGATGCGACTTGAGTGTCACCACCGGAACAGTGGGACCATGCCGATCAATGCCACTTATTATGCGCGGCGCCATCCGGGTCTCGAATGTCCAGATGAAGGTCAGGAACTCGCGGTCAGGCAACTGCTCAGGGCATCCTTCGGCCATGTCGATCCGAACCTTGCCGTAGTTTCCAAAAACTCGTCGTGCAATGCCGCTCAATGCGACTTTTCGAGGAACTCGAACCCAAATCAAAAGATCGGCGCGAGGGAGACGCAAATCGAATGTGGATACAGTCGTGCCATCCATGACCCACCGATCTTTTCTTACCAACTGGGTGACAATTTGGCGCTGCTCTTCGCGGTCGCGGACCTGCCAACCGGGCAGCCAGCGGACGTCTCGGTCGTAAGAGAGATATTCTAGGCCGAATTGTTCCGATATCTTTAGTGAAAGAGTGCTCTTTCCGCCTCCCGAACACCCCACGACGAGAACACGTTTCGCCGTTCGTAGTACTCCTGCGGCCTGAGGTATTGATATATTCATCGGCATGTCAGCGCGCCTGTTCCAGAACGACACCGTTTGCTTTAACGGCCATTCGCGCAGGATGCAGCATCATTCACTCTGGGCTCAAACCGGACCTCGGAGGCGGTGCCGAAACTTATGATATGCTGGTTTGGTCAACGTCGGGTTGTCGTTGTGGGAGGGCGTGGCGGATCGGAGGACCAGTCATGCAAACACCAAACCTACCTGCCATTCGCGCGCTTCGCCCCGCTTGGAACAAGGGGCGCATCGTCGGTCAGAAGCGACCCCTCAAACCGAAACACGTCTGGGCGATTAGGGTACGACTTGAACTGGCCGAGAACTATCGAGACTTGGCGCTCTTCAACTTGGCCATCGACAGCAAACTGCGCGGCTGCGATCTGGTCAAAATGAAGGTCGTCGATGTCATGGCGTCAGGCCAGATCAAGGAGCGCGCATCGGTTCTGCAGAGCAAAACGCAGAAACCTGTACGCTTCGAAATCTCGGAAGGTACGCGGGCCTCATTGGAAAAGTGGATGCAAGAACCGCTGATGGTTGGTTCTGAATACCTTTGGCCCGGCCGATTCCATGAACGCCTACACATATCGACCCGCCAATATGCACGAATTGTCCGAGACTGGGTCACATCGATAGGATTGGAAGCAAGCGCCTACGGCACGCACTCGATGCGTCGGACCAAGGTGACGCAAATCTACAAAAAGACAGGCAATCTGCGTGCCGTTCAGCTCCTATTGGGCCACACCAAGATGGATAGCACGGTCAGATACCTCGGCGTCGAACTTGAGGATGCTCTTGCGATTGCAGAGGCCATTGAAATCTAAGAAATAGGGCCGTCTTCACGGACGGCCCAGAGCTGCCCTTTGGTAGGCTCCAAGAAGGTTGCACTGCTTCGGTCGAAGCAGTCATTCGCTGCAAGTGCAAAGTCCAAGGTCGGTCCAGCGACGCAGTGCACAAGATGGTGTTCGGACAAATCCGTTTTCGGCCAGGAGTTGACTACCAAGCAACTTAGGTTCTCATCAGCGTGCGCGAGGAAACCGATGAACTGGAAAACAATTGCATCTTTGGAAGCTGACCGAATCTGGAAATCAGAAGCGCGGTGATCTTCTTGATATATTATTGTTGACAATCTTCAATGTGCCATCAACGATGTTCAGGAATAGACGCCATAGTCAGGTGGATCGTGATTTCTTCACCCTTGAAGCGAGAAACCATGAGTGCTCAGATCGCCGCCTTGCTGCGTCGCGCGATCCTGACGGGAGAGTTGGAACCCGGGGCGCAACTGGTGGAGAGTGCGTTGGCGATCAGCCTTGGTGCCAGCCGTGGCCCGCTGCGCGAAGCAATGCGGCAGCTCGTCGACGAAGGTTTGCTGGTCAGCGTTCCCTATACCGGGACCCGTGTGGTCGATATCTCGATTCAGGACATCAACGACATCTATGCCATGCGTACATGTCTCGAACAGTTTGCGTTCCAGCAGATCTGGGAGCAGCGCGACGAGGCATTTAAGGCGGAGCTGCTCCTGAGGAACGAGGCGTTAAAAGCCGCGATCGACCAAGCGGATGATGTCGGCTCTATCGAGGCGGAGCTTGATCTGCATGGACTTGCCTATGAGTTGGCGGGCAATCGCATTCTGCTCAATTCCTGGATCAGCCTGCGCGGCCACCTTCAGATGTATTGGGCCTCCCATCATCGCGCTCATGGGATGCGTGGCCCGAAACGTGAAAGTCACGACGACTACGTTCGACATGCTTTGGGTCCCAGCCTCCAGGCGATGCAGGACGAACTCCGCGATCACATGCGCCGAGGGCTGGAAACCACCAAGGCCTTTGTCGAAGCCCGAACGCAAACGAAGGCAGAAGACTCATAACCTCAGTCAAACAAGGAGTGGAAGATGAACAGACGTGACGTATTGGCAGCGACCCTGGCGGTCGCGATGATCGGTGCGGGGACTAGCGCACTTGCTCAAGGCACCATGGACAAGGTCAAGGAAAGCGGCGTGTTGCGCGTCGGCGTGACTCAGGCGCCGCCCTGGTATTCCAAGGACATTGTCAGCGGGGAATGGACAGGCGGCCTGGGAGTGTCCATGGGCAAGGCCATGGCGGAAACCCTTGGCGTGACCTTCGAGCCGGTCGAAGTTACATGGGGCACAGCGGTTGCGGCTCTTCAGGCGGATCGGATCGATCTGATGTACGTCCTTGATGCAACAGCCGAACGCAAGGAAGCCGTGAACTTCCCGGAAACGCCCTTGCTGTACTATTCCCTTGCTGTATTGGCCCGCGACGATCTCGAAATCTCTGACTGGAGCGACCTGAATACTGCCGAGATCAGCATTTCGGTGCCGCAGGCGACCAGCATGGATGCGTTCCTCACCGAAAACGTCCCAGATGCCGACATTCAGCGTTTCCCTGGAAATGCTGAGGCCATTGCAGCCTTTCAGGCTGGTCGCGTCGATGCGGTGACGCTGTTCCATCCGCCCCTGATTGCAGCAAGACAGAAGCTGGGGTCCGGCCAGATCGTCGTACCGAAGCCGGTCGAATCTCGCCCGTCTTCAGTGGCGGTTCGTAAAGAGGATGACACCGCATTCCTTGATTGGGTGAACGAGCAGATCGACGGCTATTACCAGTCCGGCCAGACGCAGCAATGGTACGAAGAGTTCCTGAGCGATTTCGGCCTCGATCCGGCAGCGGTGCCGCCGATCATGCGCGAACGCCTCTGATCCTCGCGGCAGGGCGAATACCGGATGTACGAATGGGACTTCACCGCTGTTCTGGCGAATGCAGATCTGCTGTGGCAGGGGCTTCTCGGGACATTGGCGATCACGGGCACGGCCCTTGCCTTCGGCGTGCCGCTGGGTTTGATCCTTGCACTGTCCCGACTGTCGCCAAATCGCTGGCTTGCTTGGCCCGCGGGCTTTGTGATCGAGTTCTTTCGAACCACGCCCCCACTTGTGCAGTTGTTCTGGTTCTTTTTCGCCCTGCCGATCCTGATCGACATTCAGATGACGCCCTACCTTGCGGCCGCCATCACATTTTCTATCCAGTCCTCGGCATTCTTTGCCGAGGTCTTCCGCGCCGGAATCGTCTCGATCGAGCGCGGCCAATGGGAAGCCGGACGCGCGATCGGCATGCAGCGGTCCCAGGTGATGCGGCGCATCATCCTGCCGCAAGCGGTGAAACGCATGATCCCAGCCTTTACTGAACGCGCCATCGAACTGATGAAGACAACCACGCTCGTGGCGACCGTCTCTTATGCCGACCTGCTCTATCAGGCCAACGAACTGGCGCAAAAGACCTTTCGCCCCATCGAGATCTTCACCGTGACAGCCCTGATCTATTTCGTCGTCATCTTCGGTTTAAGCCTCTGCGTGCAAGCGCTGGAACGCCGTCTGGCCGTCAGCGGCGACAGCACGGTGCGCTGATATGGAGTATGTTTGGGATTTCGGATCGGTCTATGAATACCGCGCGGCTCTATATGTCGGGCTGATCAACACCCTGCGAATTTTTTCGATCTGCTTGGTTGCAGGTCTATCGCTGGGACTTGCCATCGGCCTTGCCCGATATTCCGAGCGCCGTTGGTTGCGCTGGCCTTCTGCATGCTTCATCGAATTCTTCCGGAACACGCCTGTTCTTGTCCAGATTTTCTGGTTCTATTTCGCCTTTCCAATCCTCGCTCCGTTCGACATCTCCGCGCTTGCGGCGGCAGCTTTGGGCATCACTTTGAATTCGGCCGCCTTTTCGGCCGAGATCTTTCGCGGCGGCATTCAATCCATCGACCCCGGACAATGGGAAGCGGGCCGCGCCATCGGGATGCGATACCATGAGACCATGCGGCGGATCATCCTGCCTCAGGCAGTAAGGCGCATGCTCCCGGCCCTGACGAACCGCGGCATCGAGATTTTCAAGATGACCACCCTCGCCTCCGCCATTGCCTACGCAGACCTTCTGCATCAAGCGCGGTTGATTGCGTCGGTGAACTTCAATCCGATCGAGGCATATACGGTGGTCGCGGTGGCGTTCTTTGTCATCCTGTACCCTATCGTGCGGGTCACTTACGTGCTCGAACGGCGCATGGCGAAAGGAGACTGAGCCTTGTCTGAAGACCCCATCCTGACTATTCGCGGCCTGCACAAATCCTTTGGGGGCAACCATGTGCTGCGTGGCATCGACCTTGACGTCAACAAGGGCGATTGCATTGCGATCCTCGGCGCGTCTGGGTCTGGCAAAAGTACGTTTCTGCGGTGCCTGAACTTCATGGAAATCCCCAGCGAGGGTGAGGTCACCTATGCAGGCAAGACCATTGGCACGGCGCGCCCCGGCAAGCCCCGGTACTATTCTGAGGGGGAACTGACCAAGGTTCGCCAGAAGGTCGGGATGGTGTTCCAGCAATTCAACCTGTTCCCGCACATGACCGTTCTGGGAAACGTGACCGAGGGGCTGCGCACGGTTCAAGGCAAAGACAAGTCCAGCGCGGAAAAGCTGGGCCTCGATGAACTTGCCCGTGTCGGCCTTGAGGAGAAGGCGCAGGAATACCCATCGCGCCTGTCCGGCGGTCAAAAGCAGCGCGTGGCCATCGCCCGCGCCCTTGCTCTTGCGCCGGACGTGATGCTCTTTGATGAACCGACTTCGGCGCTTGACCCCGAACTGGTTGCGGAAGTCCTGAACGTGATCCGCGGCATTGCGGATGAAGGGCGCACGATGCTCTTGGTGACGCATGAACTGGGCTTCGCCTATCACGTCGCAAATCGTGTGATCTTCATGGCCGACGGCGTCATTCAGGAGGAAGGACCGCCGGAGCAGATCCTCAAAAAGCCGCAGAACCCCAGCACGCAGGCGTTTCTCGCGCGTCACAAGCAATTCGAATTCTAACGCAGGACCCTGCCATGACAGATGCCACGCAAACCAGCGCTCAAAGCTACGCGCCGGATCCCCGGAATGACTGTGTCGAGGTTTACGTCAACGGCGCATTCTTCCCCCGCGACAAAGCCATGGTGCCTGTCTTTGACAGCGGATTTGTCCTCGGGGATGGCGTATGGGAGGGGCTGCGCCTTGTCAAAGGCCGCCTTCTGGCCGTCGATGAACATATGGCCCGGCTTTACGAAGGGGCCAATTCCATTCAGCTCGACATCGGCATGGATCGCCAAGAACTTGTCGAGGAAATCTGGAAGACCCTGCGCCATAATGGAATGGAAGACGGGGTGCATATCCGGCTGATGATCTCGCGCGGGGTCAAGTCGACGCCCAATCAGGATCCGCGCTTCATCACCGGCAAGGCCACCATCGTAATCGTGGCCGAATACAAACAGCCCAACGCGGTGCTCAAGGCACGGGGGCTCAAGCTGATGACTTCGACCGTTCGCTGCTCGACACCCGATGTATTTGATCTGCGGCTCAACTCGCATTCCCGACTGAACTTCATCCAGGCGTTGATCCAGGCGATCAACATGGGGGCGGACGAAGCTCTGATGCTGGATGATCGCGGCTTTGTCGCAAGCTGCAACTCGACCAACTTCTTCATCATCCGCGGAGAGGAACTCTGGACCTCGACCGGGGCCACCTGCTTCAACGGGATCACCCGCGCCAAGGTCATCGCGCTATGGCAGGACACAGGCAAGACCGTGCGCGAAAAGGACTACACACTGGCCGAGTCCTATGCCGCGGACGAGGCTTTCGTAACCGGAACTTTGGGCGGGATCACTCCGGTAACCATGATCGACGGGCGCAAGGTCGGAGCCGGAAATCCCGGCCCGGTGACGTCCTCTATTGCGGAACTCTATAGGGCATATGTTGGTGATTGACCGGCAGCGTTTCCATTAAGGCACATGAACTACAATCACTTACGCTTAATGTGTTTCCAGGTTATGTTGCGAATGAACACTCGCCCGAAAAACCGTCCAGCAAATGAAGCGCCCCCTTTTGTTGGTTTCGAAGGTCCGCTTCGGCAGCTTCAGAGATTCCTCGCTGCAGAGCGGCGAAATTACAGAATCCGCCGATTTTGTGGAAAAACAACGTGTTGCTGGCGCAGAAAGTGGTGATCTGCACAGCGAGCGAGCGCCTTTCTGGTCAGGCTTTTCGCATTTTCTGCGGTGCAGGAAAGATCTTGGCCAGTTTTCGGAGATTCTGGGCGGTGGCGGCGAGCAGGAATTCGTCATTCGCACCGCATGGTCCACGTAATCGGAGTCGGTTCAGGCCAAGGATCCGCTTGAGGTGGGCGAAGAGCATTTCGACCTTCTTTCGCAGCTTCATCGAGATCACGTATTGGTCGGTCTTTGCAATGTCGCGGGCGACCTGCCGAGCATCTTCATGTTCCTCGCGGGTGATAGACCGGAAGCCCATGTTCGGGCAGCAGCGCGCCTTTGATGGGCAGGCCTGGCAGGTGTGCTTCAAACACCGGTATTTGGCGACGCCCTTGCCGGTCGGGCCGCGATTGGGATCGGAGTAGTTCCGGCGGAACTGCTTCAGCTCGTGGCCCTCAGGGCAAATGTATTGGTCGTTCTTCGCATCCCATTCAAAGTCGGCGCGGGTCCATGTCCCGTCATTGCGCCCTGACTTGTCGAAGACAGGGATGTGCGGAGCAATTTTGCGGTCAACCAACCATCCTAACATCGGCGCGGTACCATAGGCGGTATCCGCGATCAGCCGCTCTGGATGAAGGTCGAACTTGGTCTTCACGCGCTCCAGCATGGTCTTGGTCGAACCGACCTCGGCCTGGCGGATTGAGCGCGTGGCCTCAACGTCCACGATGACACCATGGTCGGTGTCGATCAGGTAGTTGTCGGAATAGCTGAAGAATGCCGGGCCCTTGCGGGCGGCCGTCCATTGGCTGGCCGGGTCGGAATGGGACGTGAACTTGGGCTGCACCTCGCTCGCGGCACCGAACGCCGCCTCATCCAGGGTGGCGAGATACTCACGCACAGCGCGGGGCGCGTCGGCCGGATCGACCTGCGCCGGATCCCACTCTTCCTTCGGCGTCGAGTTCTGCTTGTTGGCATCCGCCTCAATGAGGCTGGCATCAACCGCCATGCGCTGGCCGCTGACCAGGCCCTCATCGATACAGCGGGAGACCGTCGTCTCGAACAAATGCCGTAGCAGTTCGCTGTCACGGAACCGACCATGTCGGTTCTTCGAAAAGGTCGAATGATCAGGGACACGGTCACTCAGATCAAGCCGACAAAACCAGCGATATGCCAGGTTCAGATGGACTTCCTCGCAGAGTTGGCGCTCCGACCGGATGCCGAAGCAATAGCCCACCAGCAGCATCCTGATAAGGAGTTCAGGGTCGACCGACGGCCGCCCGGTATGGCTGTAGAAATCGGCGAGGTAGCTGCGGATCCCTGACAGATCGACGAACCGATCGATAGACCGCAACAGGTGGTTCTGCGGGACATGATCCTCGAGCGAGAACTCATAGAACAGCGCCGGTTGCGCCTCCTGCCGCCGTCCCATCATCGCCAATCCTCCCATCCCCTACAGGAATTGAATCAGCCGACGGCCCTCCGATCAAGGGCGAGTTTTTCAACAGAATACGCCCCCATTGTTCTATCGAGCTGTTCGAAACAAACTGCAAACCCGATTGTCCCTCTGCAAAGTTGGCTTGGGTCGGACGCACGCTCATTTGACAGGCCGTCGTTTGGTTCATACCTAATGCCAATGACCAAGCGTAGCACCGCCTCCCCCCTGCGCACGAACCTGCGTGATCGCGAACCTGCATTTGCACTGATGTCCCGTTTGGCAGCAATCGGAGGCACGTCAGCCGTCGATTTCGGTAGCGACATCGGTGTTCCGTTTGGCAAGGTTCTGAAAGGAAGCGCCCCTGCCTTGCAAAGGCTTGTCGCACTCACAGGATGTCAGCCAGACGCGTTTCACGTGTGGACACCAACTCTCGTTGGCACGGCAAAGCGTTCTGTGAACGGTCATTTGTTTCCCATACGGCCGATGCTGACCCCTGTTGTCAGGGGATGCCCAAATTGCCTTCTTGAAGACATCAATGGTTCCGAACTCGCACCACATCGCGCAATGACGTACCGCACGCACTGGCTGATTCAGCATATGGGAGTATGTCTGAAACATGAGCTGGAATTGGTGCCTCTTTGGAAAGAGGTTACACCAGCGAAAAGATACGACACTGCCGAACAGTTTCGTGTGATCAGTAATGATGTTGCGGATGGTGTTCTGAAAAGTGAAGAGCGCGAAGCATCCGATTTCGAAATCTGGTTCGATCAACGGCTGGCTCGCAGGTATCAAACTCCCACGTGGCTGGACGACCATCCGTTGCACGCGGCGGCGGTTTTCTGTCGATTGCTTGGGACTGCACTGCTCAGATTGCATGGCGTAAGTCCTTCCCATGTTCCTGCATCTTCACAATGGGGATGTTACGAAATGGGTTTCGAAGTGGCGCGAGACGGTGCTGAAGCGATACGTGATGTATTGCACGAGCTGAATCGCCTTGCAGAGCCGCGGCTTGGGCCAACGGGTGTCTTTCCCATCTTGTACGATCGCCTATCCCGGGAACATCTTCATGATCCCGACTTCGAGCCCTATCGTGTACTTCTCAGACAGCATCTGATGGAAACTTGGCCGCTTGCTGTTGGGGATGACCTGCTTGGAGAGCCTGTCACCCAACGAAAACTGCACTCGGTGCAATCAGCAGCAGAAGAAACCGGCGTCGATCGCCGTCGCCTGCGGAAATTGCTTGAAGCAGCTGGAATGATCGACGCCGACCTTCCAGATGCTTGGGCCGTGTTTGATGCAGGTGAAGGAACAGATATACTGAAGTCGCTGGTGACGTACTTGTCAGCCAAAGAATTTGCTGCAGCAAATCACATCTGTCGTTCTCAATTCGACCTGTTGGTTGAAGATAGAATCCTGCGGCCAGCAATCTCAGACGTCTCCACGAAACACGTATGGAACCCCCTCGACGGGCGCGAGCTCATTAATGAGTTGCTGACTGGTTCAATCTCCATTCAGCAGGCCCAACATGGCTGGGAAACGATTGCGAAGTCGGCGCAACGCCTCAAACTTCGCCCGGCCGAGATCATCATGGCCATTCGGGACGGTCGATTGCAGCATGTCGCACGCAATGTTCAGTTCCGAGGGTACCAGTCAGTCCATATTTATCATGTCGAAGTGGCACAGGTGTTGGCTCAAGACCTGCCATCCGCAATGTCGCTGGAGATGTTCTCAAGGATCGTGGGTCTTCGAAACCCTGCCTACATGACACGGCTGGTGAAAGATGGGCATGTCGCCACCATCGAGATGCGCAATCCCCGCACAAAAGCCTTGCAGCGGTATATCGGTCCTGCTGAAGCAGCCGCATTCCATGATCGCTTCGTCACGTTGCGCATTCTCTCTCGGATCAGAGGGGAAAGCTGGCAATCGCTCTCAAGCAAGTTGCGCGATGCAGGGGTTGCCCCATTCAAACCTGGCGATACGGATTACGGCAATATTTTTCTGAAGAACGATGTTCAGAAGGCCCTCCCGGAGTGAGCCAGCTCAGAAGCGAAACAAAGAGGGCGGTGCCATTCGGCGCCGCCCTCTTTCGTTCAGGATTGGCAATCAGCAGAGCCCTCTGCAAAAACCCGTCTTATGTCGAAAAGACGTAATCCCTCTGTCGGACGATAATCAGGCCCACCACTTCCTCACCCGCACTTACTGTGGCCGCACGACCCGCAGGTCATGCACCCCTCGACCATCCGCATGTCGTACTGCCCGCAGCTCGGGCAGGCCTTGCCACGACCGCCGGGCAGGTTGACGACCTGTGCTTGCGGATCGGATTTCAGCCCCATGCCTTCACCCGCAAGGAAACCGATGGCGACCATGTGCTGCTCGATCACGCCGCCGATGGCGGCAAGGATCGACGGGATGTACTTGCCGTTCACCCACGCCCCGCCGCGCGGATCGAACACCGCCTTGAGTTCCTCGACCACGAAGGACACATCGCCCCCACGCCGGAACACCGCCGAGATCATCCGTGTCAGCGCAACGGTCCAGGCGAAATGCTCCATGTTCTTGGAGTTGATGAACACCTCGAACGGGCGACGATGCCCACCGACGATAATGTCGTTGATCGTCAGGTAGATCGCGTGTTCGCTGTCCGGCCATTTCAGCTTGTAGGTCGCACCCTCCAGCGCCTTGGGCCGGTCAAGCGGTTCGGACATGTAGATCACGTCGCCATGTGGTTGACGGGGTTCTTCATCCGATGACGTCACCACCTCCGGCGCCTCCGCCTTCTTCTCCTCCGACACAGACAAAACCGACCCCGTCACATCGTTCGGGCGGTAGGTCGTGCAGCCCTTACAGCCGGTCTCGAACGCCTCCATGTAGACGTCCTTGAACGCCTCGAAGGAAATGTCCTCCGGGCAATTGATCGTCTTCGAGATCGACGAATCCACCCATTTTTGCGCCGCAGCCTGCATCTTCACATGTTCCAGCGGGGCCAGCGTCTGGGCGTTCACGAAATACTCGGGCAACTCCCGCTCGCCGAACTTCTCGCGCCACATTTGCACCGCGTAGTCGACCACCTCTTCCTCGGTCCGCGTGCCGTCCTTCTGCAAGACCTTGCGCGTGTAGGCATAGGCAAAGACCGGCTCAATCCCCGACGACACGTTCCCGGCATAGAGCGAGATCGTCCCCGTCGGCGCAATCGACGTGAGCAGCGCATTGCGGATGCCGTGTTCGCGGATCGCCTCGCGCACATCCTCGTCCATCATCTGCATGGTTCCCGACGCGAGGTACTTGTCGGCATCAAACAGCGGGAACGCACCCTTTTCCTTTGCCAAGTCGACCGACGCCAGGTACGCGGCGCGGGCAATCGCGTGCAACCAGCGCTCGGTCTGGCGCGCCGCCTCGTCCGAGCCATAGCGCAGACCAAGCATCAGCAGCGCATCTGCCAGCCCGGTCACGCCCAACCCGATGCGTCGTTTGGCCTGCGCCTCGGCCCGCTGTGCCTCCAATGGAAAGCGCGAGGCATCCACCACATTGTCCATCATCCGCACGGCTGTGGCGACCAGTTCGTTCAGCGCGTCCAGATCCAAAGCGGCCGCATCCTCGAACGGGTCCGTCACCAGCCGCGCCATGTTGATCGACCCCAGCAGGCAGGCACCATAAGGCGGCAGGGGTTGTTCGCCGCACGGGTTTGTCGCTGCGATGGTTTCGACATAGCTGAGGTTGTTGGCCTGATTGATCCGGTCGATGAAAATCACGCCCGGTTCTGCATAATCATAGGTCGCGCGCATAATCCGGTTCCACAGATCCCGCGCCAGCACCGTGCGATAGACCTTGCCGTCGAAGACCAGATCCCACGACCCATCGGCCTTGACCGCCGCCATGAAGTCATCCGTCACCAGCACCGACAGGTTGAACATGCGCAGCCGCGCCGCATCTGCCTTGGCCCCGATGAAGTCCTCGATATCCGGGTGGTCGCAGCGCATTGTCGCCATCATCGCACCGCGACGCGACCCGGCGGACATGATCGTGCGGCACATCGCGTCCCACACATCCATGAAGGACAATGGCCCGGAGGCATCCGCCGCCACACCTTTGACCCCTGCCCCTTTGGGCCGGATCGTGCTGAAATCATACCCGATGCCGCCGCCCTGCTGCATCGTCAGCGCGGCCTCTTTCAACATCTCGAAAATGCCGCCCATGCTGTCTGGGATCGTGCCCATGACAAAGCAATTGAACAAGGTCACCGACCGCGCGGTGCCGGCGCCTGCCGTGATGCGCCCTGCAGGCAGGTATTTGAAATCCTCAAGCGCGCCGTAGAACCGCTCTTCCCAGACCGCGGGCTCTGCCTCGACCTCGGCCAAGGACCGCGCGATCCTGCGCCACGTATCCTCGACTGAGCCGTCAATTGCCGTGCCGTCCGCCTCTTTCAGGCGGTACTTCATATCCCAGATCTGTTCAGCAATCGGTGCGGTAAAGCGAGACATGGCGGCGATTCCCCTGTGGCGGCAGACGGACAAGATAGCGCAAAAATCGACAATTCCACAACGTCTAGATTGCGCGGACCAACACCCTACCACATCCTGCGCCAACTGTGGAGAACCCTGTGGATAAATCACTAAGCGATTGGTGGCCCAACTTGGCTCATTTCGCCAATAACGAGAATAAACATTGTATTCTTGCCCAATGCCCCCCATATCAGTCGGGCAAAGATTCTTCCGATGACCTTCTGTTTCCTAACGGCCTCAGGCGATCCTACGACGACACTGAGCCGGGCCACCGCATGTTGCGGGTGGCGACGAAAAACTAGGAGACAACACGATGGCAAATGGCACCGTGAAATGGTTCAACGGCCAAAAAGGCTTTGGCTTTATCGCACCCGAGCATGGTTCGAAGGACATCTTCGTACACATCTCCGCGCTCGAGCGCGCAGGTCTGCACCAGCTTGACGACGGTCAGGCTGTGACCTTCGACGTTGAAAGTGGCCGTGATGGCCGCGAAAGCGCGACAAATCTTGCTCTGGCATAAGCCTCGGTTCGATTGATTACAAAGCGGGCGTTGTCCTTGGACAGCGCCCGTTTTTGCGTTTGACGACCCCGCATCCCCGCCCCCACCGTCAAGGAGATTGAATGATGGCCAAGCTGAACAAAGACACCCTCTTCAAAGCCACACAGACGCGGGCGGAAACCGTGATGGACAAGACCACCCGCGTCGTCCGCGAAATGCTGGACACCGAGACCGAGCAGCGCGAGGCGAAAACCCAGCGTCTGCGCAAGACCCGCCTTGAGCGCGAAGCGGCAACGCCGGATGACCCAAAGCCCAAGACGCGCGCCCGTAAAAAACCTGTCTGACCGCGTGTCGCTCGCGGGTTGAACCCGCCCCCGCCGCAGCTATGATCTGGTGAAACGGGGGCGAAAACAATGGCAGGCACCATCCATCTCATCAAACTCTCGGTCGGCTCCGAAAGCGTCGAGCAGATCGAGGATTGGCAACAGAACCGCTCCAAACAGCGGGCGAACGGCCAGTATTATCACGTCACCCGCATGTGGCCCAAACGCGAGACCGAGTTGCTCAACGGCGGCTCGATCTACTGGGTCATCAAGGGTCTGCTGCAAGCCCGTCAAAGGATCATCGGTCTGGAAGAGATCATCGGCGATGACGGCATCCGCCGCTGTGGCATCGTCCTCGACCCGGAACTGATCCGCACGGCAACGGCCCCCAAGCGCCCCTTTCAAGGCTGGCGCTACCTCAAACCCGAAGACGCGCCGCCCGATCTGGGCAAGTCACGCTTGAACGACGACACCCTGCCCCCCGAACTCGCCGGCGCGCTAGCTGAAATCGGTGTGCTCTGACCCAAGTGCACATCTGATCTGCGCACTTGCACTGGCAGTTCCGCAGCACACCCCCTAGGTTTGCCCCAAACAACCAGTGATCAGGACATCCAACATGACCGACAGCTATACGCCCCCCAAGGTCTGGATTTGGGACAAGGAAAACGGCGGCAAATTCGCCAGCACCAACCGCCCCATCGCGGGCGCGACACATGACAAGGACCTGCCGGTCGGCAAACATCCGTTTCAACTCTACAGCCTTGCAACCCCGAACGGCCAAAAAGTCACCATCATGTTCGAAGAACTGCTGGCCGCGGGTCATGCAGACGCCGAATACGATGCATGGCTGATCAAGATCGGTGATGGCGATCAGTTCGGATCGGGCTTTGTCGACATCAACCCCAACTCCAAGATCCCTGCACTTATGGACCGCTCCGGTGACACACCTGTGCGCGTGTTCGAGTCAGCTGCGATCCTGATGCACTTGGCCGAGAAATTCGACGCCTTCCTCGGGCCAAAAGAAAACCGCGCCGAAATGCTGAGCTGGCTCTTCTGGCAGATGGGCAGCGCGCCCTATCTGGGCGGCGGGTTCGGCCATTTCTACGCCTACGCGCCGGAGCCGATGGAATACCCGATCAACCGCTTCGCGATGGAAAGCAAGCGTCAGCTTGACGTGCTCGACCGGCAACTGGCCGACCGCGACTTCATCAGCGGCCCCGATTACACCATCGCCGACATGGCGATCTGGCCGTGGTATGGCGGGCTGGTTCTCGGACGGCTCTACAACGCCGCCGAGTTCCTGGATGTCACCAGCTACACGAACGTCCTCCGCTGGGCCAAAGCCATCGACGCACGGCCTGCCGTCAAGCGCGGGCGTATGGTGAATCGGGCAACCGGGGAACCCAGCGAGCAGCTGCGCGAACGCCATGATGCGTCGGATTTCGACACCAAGACGCAAGACAAGATCGAAGCCGCCGGGTAACCGACGGCTCCGCGCGCGCCAGACTGCAAATTTGGCGCGGGCGCCCATTGCCCCGAACCACCGGGGTGTTACCTCCCCCCCATGAAAGACGAAGCCGATCCCCGCAGCCGCGCCGTTCCAACCGGACGCGCTGCCCGTGCCGCGCGCATGGGCGGGTTGGCTGGGGGTCTTCTGACGTCGGCCGCCGCAGCAGGGGCACGTTCGCTGTTTCAGGGCCGCAAGCCCTCGCCACGCGACATGTTCCTCACCCCGTCAAACGCCCAGCGCCTGACGCGGGAACTGTCGCAGATGCGCGGTGCTGCGATGAAGATGGGCCAACTCCTGTCTCTCGAAGCGGGCGATCTTCTGACCCCCGAATTGGCCGCCATGCTGCGCCCGCTGCAAGCGCAGGCCCATTTCATGCCTCCCGCTCAGCTCAAACAGGTGCTGACCAAGGCCTGGGGCGCAGATTTTACCAAACGGTTCAAAAAGTTCGACGTCCGACCCATCGCTGCCGCCTCCATCGGGCAGGTCCATCGCGCGCAAACCCATGACGGGCGCGATCTGGCGATCAAGGTGCAATACCCCGGCATCCGCGACAGCATCGACAGCGACCTGCGCAACCTTGCCAGCCTGATGCGCCTGTCAGGTATGATGCCCAAAGGTCTGGACCTCGCGCCCTTTCTCGAGGATGCGCGCCAGCAATTGCACGAAGAAGCCGACTACGAAGCTGAAGCGCGAAGCCTGCGCCAGTTTGGCGACCTGCTGAAAGACGATCCCGATTTCATCGTCCCGACATACCACGATGACCTTTCCACCCGCGACATCCTCGCGATGGAGTTCATCCCCTCCGACCCAATCGACACGTTGGAAGACGCCGATCAGGCCACCCGCAACCGTATGGCGGAACGGCTGATCGCCCTGATGATGCGCGAGGTGTTCGACTTTCACCTCGTCCAGTCCGACCCCAACTTCGCAAATTTCCGCTGGCAGCCCGAAACCGGAAAGCTCGTCCTGCTGGATTTCGGCGCGACGCGGAGGCTCTCTCCAGACCTCGTGGCACGGTCTCGCGCGGTTCTCCGGCCATCATTGGAGAATGACCTGTCCGGCATAGCTGATGCCTTGCGCGCCCTTGGTCTGCTGTCAGACGTCCTGCCCGAGAGAACTCGCGCCGAAATCCTCAGCATGGTCGAGATGGCCAACGCCCCAATGCTGCACCCAGAAGGGTTCGACTTTGCAGACACGTCCCTTGTGGCCGAATTGCGCGACCGCGGTATGGAGCTTGGCCGCGATCGGTCGATCCAGCACATCCCGCCAACCGAAGTGCTTTACCTGCAGCGCAAGGCTGCGGGGCTGTTCCTGCTAGCCACCCGCCTTCGCGCACACGTAAATTTGCGCGACCTCTTCCAACGCTATTCGTAAAGCACCCAAACGCGCCGACGCGTTTGCGCAATCCGTCAACGGATTGCCCCGCGCTACACTCCCAATCGGTCGATCAACGCGCGAAGCACGTCCCGATCCACATCCGTTTTTTCAGCCACACGACTGCGGAACAACGTCGCCTGGCTTTCCAGAACAGGCGGTTCATCAAGGATCTTCAGGTGGTTCGCCCGCAACGTCTCCCCGGTCGTGGTGATGTCGGCAATCGCCTCAGCCGTCAGGTTCTTGACCGTGCCTTCAGTCGCGCCTTGGCTGTCCACCAGCTGGTAATCCGCCACGCCGCCGCGGCGCAGGTAATCGCGCACCAACCGGTGATACTTGGTCGCGATCCGCATCCGAAATCCGTGTCGGGCGCGGAACGCCGCCGCCGCGCCATCCAGATCGTCGAGCGTATCCACATCGACCCAGCATTGCGGAACCGCCACGATCAGGTTCGCATGACCGAAGCCCAGCGGTGCCAGCGGTTCGACTTTCTGGTCCCATTGCACCAGCTTTTCCTGAATGAGATCGTTCCCCGTCACCCCAAGGTGAATGCGGCCCGCTGCCAGTTCGCGCGGAATTTCCCCCGCCGAAAGCAGCACCAGATCAACACCATCGACCCCGCCCACCGTACCAGCATATTCGCGCTCCGATCCGGTCCGCGACAGGGTCACGCCCCGTGCGCCGAACCAGTCAAAGGTCTTTTCCATAAGCCGCCCTTTGGACGGCACACCCAGTTTGATCGTCATCGCAGCCCCCCAAGCTCGACCACCAGATCGGGCCGGATCACGCCGCCCACCGCCGGGATTTCGCGCCCCTGCCCCAGCCTTCGGGTCAGCGCGTCATAGCGCCCGCCGGTCGCAACAGGGGGAAGGTCAGGTCGCGCTTCAGAATAGAAACCGAAGACGAAACCGTCATAATATTCCATCGACGTACGGCCATAAGATGCCTCGAACGGCAGCGCATCTACGTCGATGCCGCATTTGGCCATGGCATCGCAGCGTGCCTCGAAGCGGTCGAGCGCGGGCAGCAATCCGGGCATGTCGACCGCGATGTCGCGCAGGTGTTCCAACGCGTTCGGGCAGGTTTCGGACACCGACAGCACGGCCGCAATAAGATCGACGATCTCGGCTGACATCGGTGGTTCTGCCGCATCCGCGCGAAGCGCAGCGATGCGGCTTGCAATCTCGCGGTCGCTGCGCAGGCCGATCATGACCTCTGCCTCGGGCAAAGCCGCATCCGTTGCCAGTAAGGCCGCGCGCGATGGCGGCACCGGGGTCAGTCCCGCAAAGCGCTTGACCAGAGCAGTGAACCGCGCGGGCCGCCAGATATGCCGCATCAACGCCGTGCGCCGGTCTTCGGTGGTGTCCAAACCTTCGACCATCGCGATCAGTATGCCAATATCCCCGGTCGCCGCGCGCAGGCCCAACGGGGCCAAAGCGTCTGAGAACTTCCCGAACACCTTGGCATCCGCCGCAGCAGCATTGGCACCGCCGAATTCTTCGTAGCCCACCTGCATGTATTCGCTGCGCCGGTCGGGGTGGTCTTCCTGCTTGCGGAACACCTCGCCGAAATAGGTATAGCTCGCGGGAAACCCGTCACCGTCCATATGGTACTGGACCACCGGCACGGTGAAATCCGGGCGCAGCATCATCTCGCCGCGTTCCGGGTCGGTCGTCACATAGGCCCGTGCGCGGATGTCCTCTCCATAAAGGTCCAGCAGGACTTCAGCGGGCAGCAGGATATCCGTCTCGAACCGCGCGGCACCGTCTGCAACGAAGTCGTCGCAAATGGCCTCGGCCTCAATCCTTACGCGAGACTTGTAGGGGATGTCTTGCGCCATCAGGAATAGCTTTCGAGGATCTCGCGCACCTTGGACACAAGCTGATCACGCGGCACTTCGAACTGGTTCGGGCGGTCCTGCCATTCCTCAAGGCTCGCGCTTTCCGCTATCTTGGCACCCAAGATCAGATCCTTGATCTGCACCACGCCATTGGCCTTTTCGTCCCCACCTTCGATCACGGCCACGGGCGAATTGCGCTTGTCCGCGTATTTCAGCTGGTTGCCGAAATTCTTGGGATTGCCCAGATAGACCTCGGCCCGGATACCCGCGCTGCGCAGTTCCGCCACCATCGCCTGATAATCGCCCATCCGGTCGCGATCCATGACGGTGACCACAACTGGTCCAACGCTCTGGCTACCGATCCGGCCTTTTTCGCGCAACGCGGCCAACAGGCGATCCACACCGATGCTGACCCCCGTGGCGGGGACCGGCTGGCCGATAAAGCGCTTGACCAGATCGTCATACCGTCCGCCGCCCGCGACCGACCCGAACTGTCGTTTGCGGCCCTTTTCATCAAGGATTTCAAAGGTAAGCTCGGCCTCGAACACCGGGCCAGTGTAATATCCAAGTCCGCGCACCACCGACGGGTCAATGACGATCCGGTCCGGCCCATAGCCGCCAGCAGCCAGCAGATCAGCGATCTGCTCAAGCTCTGCCACACCATCTGCCCCAATCGCGCTGTCACCAACCGCCGCCTTCAGATTCTCAATCGTCTGAGCAGCAGTTTCGCCTTTGGAGGTTAAGAACGCGATAACAGGCTCGGCCTGCGTATCGCTCAGACCCACACCGTCGATATAGGCACCCGAGGCATCCAGCCGGCCCTTGCCCAACAACTCGCGCACACCGGACTCACCCACCTTGTCGAACTTGTCGACGGTGCGAAGAACCGCGTCGCGTTGGGCATCATCCGACAGCCCCATCGCCTCCAGGACGCCGTTCAGAACCTTCCGGTTGTTCACCCGAACAATGTAGTCCCCACGCGGAATGCCAACGACCTCAAGCGTATCCGCCAGCATAGCGCAAATCTCGGCATCCGCCGCAACCGACGCCGACCCAACCGTATCCGCATCGCATTGATAAAACTGGCGATACCGCCCCGGCCCCGGCTTCTCATTCCGCCAGACCGGACCCATCGCATAGCGTCGATAGGGCAGCGGCAGGTCGTTGCGGTGCTGCGCATAGACCCGCGCCAGAGGTGCGGTCAGATCATAGCGCAGCGCCAGCCAGTCACCCTTGTCGCCATCCTCGTCCTCCTGCCACGCGAACACGCCTTCATTGGGGCGGTCCACGTCGGGAAGAAACTTGCCCAGCGCCTCGACCGTCTCGACCGCCGAGCTTTCCAAAGCGTCGAAGCCATAGCGATGGTAAACCCCGGCGATCTGCGCCAACATCTCGGCGCGTTCGGTCACCTCGGTGCCGAAATAGTCGCGGAAGCCCTTGGGCGTCTGCGCCTTGGGCTTGGGGGCTTTTTGCTCTTTGGCCATGGTCAATTCCCGTCTGGGCTGGGGTGTCGCGCTTCCTCTAAACGCTGGAACCGGAGGGGGCAAGCAGAGGTGCTGCGTGCCGTATGCCCAACCTCTTTGACAAATGAGTAAAACGACCGAGATCCGCGTCACTCCCCTCTTGCCTTTGTCGCAAGCCATGCGCATGTCACACCCATGGATATCACCACCCTTGAAGAACGCATTGCGCACCTGTTGCGCATCACCGACGACCTGTCCGACACCGTGGCCGCACAGGCCAAGGAGATCGACCGCCTGACCGCACGGGTTGAAATGCTGATGATGCGCGAGGCTGAACGCGAAGCCGAAGGTACGGGTGGCGTGGTGTTGGGCGATGAACGCCCGCCGCATTACTAGCGCGGCTCAGTTGCCGCGGATGTCCGTTTCGACAACTTCACCGTCATGGAGTAGGATCGTCTTCCACTCCGGGTTCGATCCAAAAGTCTCGTAAACGCTGACAAAGGCCGTGTTGCGCGCGAGGCGAGACATGGATGACCCGCAGGGTTTGTTCTTTGCGACACGGCACACCTGCGACTTCAGGGTTTCATAGGCGGCATCGGTCGATGAATAGGGCTGCACCTTGGACGGCAAGCCATAGCGCAGCTGTTCATGTGTTTCGGGGCTGCCGAAAAGTGCAAGCGCCGCTGTGAACTGACGCGCGCAGCCATCGTCGAACCCGGTCAGGTAGAAGGTGTGCGGTGTTATGGTGCCCGGCTGCGAATCGTAGAGCGCGTAGACCGCCCCTGACTCCGGATAGCGTTCGACCCGTGTTCCCAGATCGCGTGTCGCGACATCACAGACCCGCGCCAACGTCCCGTAGGGCAGCACGGTTCCGGCCGGCACGATCATGTAATCCGGTGCGCCGGGGTTCGGGCCTCGCGCGGGCGCGGCGGGTGTCGCGTCGGTTTGGGTTTGGGGCGGCACAGCGGCCAGCTGAACACCGTCCTCGGTCCGCGCCTCTTGCGCTGCACGGCTCAGAAAACCCAGAAGCCCGCGGCGCGGCGCGGCAGCCGTGGCGATTGGCGCAGGTTCGTTCGCAGGCTCGGTCGTTTCGGCGAGCTCCGGCTCGGTTGCGTCTTCTGACACTACAGGCGCTGCTTCGGACATGTCCTCGGCCCAGAGTTCCACCGATTGCGCGTCCTCGGCGGTGCCCCGGAACAGACGTCCGAAAAGACTACGCCGTTCTGGCTCGGCAGATGCGACAGGCTCTTCGGGCACGATGTCAGGCTCACCGCGCAGTGCGGCCTGAATTTCACTGTCACTGACATCGGTATCGGACAGGCGCGGCACATCGCGCAAAGGGTCACTGGCGCATCCGGCCAGCAAGCCGCTCACGATCACGATCGCAACAAGTCGGATCATCAGTCCCCCCAAACTCCGATGCGGCACCCTAGCGAGGCGGCCCCGCCCCGTCCAGCAGGGCACAGGCAACATTCCGCTTCGGGCGGGTCAAAGCTCTTCGACGTCGAGAACGCCGCCCAGCGACTTGATCGCGCCTTTGATTTCCGGCGTCACGGGGAATTCGCGGGCAAGCGCCACATCGACCTCACCGGGCAGGCCCGGCGCACCCAGACAGCAGATGCGGATCGGACCCTTGCCTGCCTTGGGCAGCTGGTCCGCCGCGCGGGTCAGAACAGAGGCCACATGCGCGACCACATCGGGTTGATCGACAAAAATGCGCAACCCCATGCTCACGGCATCGGCCACCGCGACATCGACAGGAGCTACAGATCGCCCGAGCAGTTTGAGCTGATCGGATTCCAGCGTCGCTTCGCAAGTGACCATCACCTTCGACCCGGTCTCCAGATGATCGCGTGCGGCCTCCAACGTATCCGAGAACAGCGTGACCTCATACGCCCCGGTCGGATCGCTGAGCTGGGCAAAGGCAAAACGGTTGCCGCGTGCGGATTTCCGTTCCTGCCGACCGGCCACGACGCCCGCCATCTTGACAACGCAAGGCCCGTTCTGCGCCTTCGCAAGCACATCATCCAGCGTCATCGCGCCCTTGCGTTTTAGCGCAGTCATGTAGTCATCAAGCGGGTGACCAGAGAGGTAGAAACCGACGGCTTTGAACTCTTCCGACAGACGTTCCGCAGGCAGCCAGTCCGACACCGGCGACAGCCGCGGTTCCGGCAGGTCATCGCCTGCTTCGCCAAACAACGACACCTGCGCCGAGGCACGTTGATCGTGGATCGCCGCGGAATAACCGACCAGCGCATCAAGGCTTTCGAACACGCGGCGGCGATTGCGGTCCAGCTGGTCGAACGCACCGGATCGGGCCAGCATCTCCAGCGGGCGTTTGCCGACCCGTTTCAGATCCACGCGGCGGGCAAAATCGAACAACGTGACAAATGGCTTGTCGCCCCGCGCCTCGGTGATCAGCCTCATCGCCTCCACACCGACATTCTTGAGCGCGCCCAGCGCATAGACCAGCGCCCCGTCCTGCACGTCGAACATCGCCTGAGACCGGTTCACGCAAGGCGGCACCCAAGGCAGACCAAGACCCTTCTTCACCTCTTCGAAATAGGTGGCCAGCTTGTCGGTCAGGTGAATATCGCAATTCATCACCCCGGCCATGAACTCGACCGGGTGGTTGGCCTTCAGCCACGCTGTCTGGTAACTGACCACCGCATAGGCGGCGGCGTGGGATTTGTTGAAGCCGTAATTGGCGAACTTTTCCAGAAGGTCGAACACCTCGGAGGCTTTCTTGGCCTCGACGCCATTCTCTGCTGCGCCTTTCTCGAATTTCGGGCGTTCGGCGTCCATCGCCTCTTTGATCTTCTTACCCATCGCGCGGCGCAGCAGGTCCGCACCGCCAAGGCTATAGCCTGCCATGACCTGCGCGATCTGCATCACCTGCTCCTGATAGACGATGATGCCCTGCGTTTCCTCAAGGATATGGTCGATCAGCGGATGCACGGATTCCCGTTCGCGCAGCCCGTTCTTGACCTCGCAATAGGTCGGGATGTTCTCCATCGGGCCGGGACGATAGAGCGCGACAAGCGCCACGATATCCTCGATGCAGGTGGGCTTCATGCGCTTGAGCGCATCCATCATGCCCGAACTTTCCACCTGGAACACGGCAACCGTCTTCGCAGCTGCGTAAAGTTTGTAGGTCGCCTCGTCATCCAGCGGGATATGCCCGATGTCGTTCTCGGCCCCCGGCGCGGGTTGGTAAAGCTCCGTGCCATCCGCGGCGATGTGCAACGGCCGCCCGGATTTGAAGATCATGTCCAGCGCGTACTGAATCACCGTCAGGGTCTTGAGGCCAAGAAAGTCGAACTTCACCAGACCCGCCTGTTCGACCCATTTCATGTTGAACTGGGTCGCGGGCATGTCCGAGCGCGGGTCCTGATAGAGCGGCACCAGCGCATCCAAGGGCCGGTCCCCAATCACCACACCCGCAGCGTGGGTCGACGCGTTCCTGAGCAGCCCTTCAACCTGCTGGCCATAGGTCAGAAGGCGGTCCACCACCTCTTCCTCGCGCGCCATTTCACGCAGGCGGGGTTCATCAATCAGCGCCTTTTCGATGCTGACGGGTTTCACACCCTCGACCGGGATCATCTTCGACAGACGGTCCACCTGCCCATAGGGCATCTGCAACACCCGTCCCACATCGCGCACCGCTGCCTTCGACAGAAGCGCACCGAAGGTTATGATCTGGCCCACCTTGTCGGCACCGTACTTGTCCTGAACGTAACGGATCACCTCTTCGCGGCGATCCATGCAGAAGTCGATGTCGAAGTCGGGCATCGACACACGTTCCGGGTTGAGGAAGCGTTCGAACAGAAGCTGATAGCGCAGCGGGTCAAGGTCGGTGATGGTCAGAGCATAAGCCACCAGCGAGCCAGCCCCCGAGCCACGCCCAGGCCCTACCGGAATGTCGTGATCCTTGGCCCATTTGATGAAGTCGGCCACGATCAGGAAGTAGCCGGGAAACCCCATGCCTTCGATGATGCCCAGCTCGAACTCAAGCCGCTTCTCGTACTCCTCGACCGAAGCCGCATGCGGGATCACCGCAAGACGGTCCTTCAACCCCTGCCGCGCCTGCCGCTTGAGTTCCTCGACCTCGTCATCCGCGAATTTCGGCAGGATCGGATCGCGCCTGTAGGCCATGAACGCACAGCGCTTGGCGATCTCCACCGTGTTCTGGGTCGCTTCCGGCAGGTCGGCAAACAGCGTCACCATTTCCTGCGGCGATTTGAAATAATGTTGGGGTGTCAGACGGCGGCGCGGTTCCTGCTGGTCGACATAAGCGCCCTCGGCGATACAGATCAGCGCGTCATGCGCTTCGTACATGTCGGATTTCGGGAAATATACATCATTGGTCGCCACCAATGGCAGGTTCATCGCGTAGGCCATCTCGACAAACGGTCGTTCGGTCAGACGCTCATTCTCAGGCAGGCCGTTGTCGCCGGGATGGCGCTGCAACTCGACATAAAGCCTGTCGCCGAAGATCTCGGCCAATCGCTGCATCACCGCCTCGGCCGCACCGCGATTGCCCTGTTGCAGAATGCGCCCGACCGCGCCGTCCGGCCCTCCGGACAAGCAGATAACACCCTCACTATGCTGCGCCAACTCGTCGAGCGTGACATGCGGCAACTCCCCGTCCCGCCGCAGATAAAGACAGGAATTGAGCTTCATCAGGTGCTCATACCCGGTCTCGGTTTGCGCCAGCAAAACCACGGGCGCAGGCGGCTTGGCCCGTTCGCCCGGCGCGGGATCGGCGACCCTCAGGTCCACCTGACAGCCGATAATCGGCTGAATGCCCGCGCCCGCCGCACCGACCGAAAACTCCAGCGCTGCAAACAGGTTGTTGGTGTCGGTCAAAGCAACAGCTGGCATGCCTTTAGCTGCACAGAGATCGGGCAGCTTCTTGAGCCGCACCGCCCCTTCCAGCAGCGAATATTCGGAATGGACGCGCAGATGAATGAATCGGGGATCAGCCATGCGCCTACGATATGCAGTCCGCGATCCAGGGGAAAGCCCAAGCTGTAGGTTTGAAATGAAATCCACTTTACAATCCCGATAAAAAGAGTCAGCAATCGACGCATAATACCTGACAAAAGGAATCAGAATTATGCACAGGACAGTGGCACCCCTTCTCGCAACACTCGCCGTCGCAAGCGCCGCCGCCGCATCAGGACCCGGCGAAACCCATCACGGTGGAACCAGCTACCTCGCAAATGGCGTACTCACCTATGCGGTGTTCGAAGCGACCATTGAACATGTCGATCTCGAAGGCTGTCCGGCGGATTTCGACGCCGATGCCAATTTCTGCCGCATGACACTCGCTTCGGATCTCGCGCATGTGTTCGTGTTTTCCTACGATGGCGACCAGCCGTTGCTGGCGGTCAAAGACTATGAACTCGGCGACGGCTTCCTGCCTTTTTGAAGCCCGCATCATTGGTTAGCCAAATGGCTAGGTTTTTCTTGACAGTCTCTTGTCGACTAAATTACCTAGCCATATGGCTAACCATCTCGACTTCGTTTTCTCAGCAATGGCCGACCCGACCCGTCGGGCGGTGATCGAACGCCTGCTCGACGGCCCTGCCAGCGTGTCCGAGTTGCACGGCCCGCATGACATGGCGCTGCCCTCTTTCCTCAAACATCTCGGAAAGCTCGAACAGGCAGGTCTGGTCCGATCAGAGAAAACCGGCCGCACCCGAACCCTGCATATCGAAGCCGCCCCCATGGCCGCCGCCGAAGACTGGCTCTCCCGACAGCGCAAGCTGTGGGAAGGTCGTCTGGACCGCTTGCAGGCGCTGGCCGAAACTCTTGAAAGGCCCAAGACATGACCGCCCCCATCGCCACGTTCCGCCTGACCCGCAAAATCGCAGCGTCGCAAGACCGCCTGTGGCACCTTCTGACCGACGCAAAGTCACGCGAGATCTGGGGCGGCCCCTCGGACGACGTTGTGCTGGTTCTGGACACCACCGACCTGCGCGAAGGCGGACAGGAACGCCACCGCTGCGGGCCTGCGGACAATCCCGAGTTTACCGTCGACACCCATTGGTATCACATCGACACCCCCACCCGCGCCTGTTTCACCGAAACGGTCATCGCAGGCGGGCAGCGTTTCGGCGTGTCGCTTGTGACCTACGTTCTGGATGCAGACGGCCCTGCGACCACCCTCACCGTCGATGTCGCCGTGGCGTCGATGACCGGCGAAGACATGCAGGCCGATTTCCAATCCGGCTGGACCAGTGGCCTCGACCGGCTGGAACGGCTGATTGCCTCAGGAGACCTGGCATGAGCCTCAAATCGGTTACCAATCAAAGCGGTTCAAAACACGCGGCAGGTCATCCATTCCGATTCGGCCAAACGCGCGGAACACGAAAAAATGGGCTTTTTCGACGGCTGGGGCACCACGTTTGAGCAGTTGGCCGCTCTCGTTCAACGCCTGTGAATCAGGCACTGGCACCGCAATGAACACCAAACAGGCACAAAATCTCTTGCCAAACCGCGCCCTGCTTGCCTAGCCTCGGCTGACAACAGGGATAACCCCGCGCGTTTTCTACGCCGCATCGAGGACGCGCAGACCAAGGGGCATATTGGTAAGGCGGCAGGTTTTTCACATGGATATCACCTTTCTTCTGAACGGAGAGAGCGTGGAGCTGCGAGACGTGTCCCCCACGGCAACGCTGCTCGATTGGCTGCGCGAAGAGCGCGGCCTCACCGGCACCAAGGAAGGCTGTAACGAAGGCGATTGCGGCGCCTGCACGGTGATGGTCACCGATGCGCGTGGCGTACGTGCGCTGAACGCCTGCATCCTCTTTTTGCCCCAGCTTGACGGCTGCGCGGTGCGCACGGTCGAAGGCATCAGCTCCCCAGACGGCACCCTGCACCCGGTGCAGCAGGCGATGATCGACCACCACGGATCGCAATGCGGCTTCTGCACACCGGGCTTTGTCGTGTCGATGGCGGTCGCACATCTGAATGGCGACCGGAACCACGACGACGCGCTGGCGGGCAACCTTTGCCGCTGCACCGGCTATGCCCCGATCATCCGCGCGGCAGAAGCGGCCGCCGATAAGCCCGCGCCCGATTGGCTCAAGGACACGCCCCCTGCTTCTCTGGTTCAAAAATACCTTTCGGGGGGTCTGGGGGGCAGACAGCCCCCCAGCCTCAACGCCCCGGAAACGCTGGATGAACTCGCCACGGCCTACGCCGCGCGTCCTGACGCGACACTGATTGCGGGTGCGACGGATGTGGGGCTCTGGGTAACCAAGTCCCTGCGCGATCTGGACGACGTGATCTTCCTCAACCGCTGCACCGAGATGCAGCAGATCGAGGAAACAGACGATCACTTGCGCATCGGTGCAGGCGTGACGATGGACCGCGTCTTGAAAGCCGTCAAAGACCTGCACCCGTCCTACGCCGAAATGATCCGCCGCTACGGGTCGGCCCAGGTGCGGGCTGCGGCGACCATCGGCGGCAACATCGCCAATGGCTCGCCCATCGGGGACAACCCGCCCGCGCTGATCGCGATGGGGGCCACTTTGCATCTGCGGGCGGGGGACCACCACCGCGATATGGCTTTGGAAGACTTCTTCATCGACTACGGCAAACAGGACCGCGCCAAGGGCGAATTTGTCGAAGCCGTCACGATCCCGCGCCACGCGCCGGGGCTGAAGGTCTACAAGCTCTCCAAACGCTTCGATCAGGACATCTCGGCCGTCTGCGGCGCGTTTAACATCACCGTGTCGGATGGCTCGGTGACAGAGGCCCGCATCGCATTCGGTGGCATGGCCGGCACCCCGAAACGCGCCCGCGCTGCCGAAGTTGCTTTGGCGGGCAAGCCGTGGACCGAGGCCACGATCCGCGCCGCGATGACCAAGATGGGCGAGGATTACACCCCCCTGTCTGACATGCGCGCCTCTGCCGGTTACCGCCTGCGCACAGCGGAAAATATGCTGCTGCGCTACTGGCACGAGGATCAGGGCATCGCCTCCAACGTGCTGGAGGTGTCGGCATGAGTATCGCCAAACCCCTCCCCCATGACGCGGCGCATCTGCATGTCACAGGACAGGCGCGCTATGTCGACGACATCCCGACCCCGAAAGGCACGCTGCATCTGGCCTTTGGTCTGAGCACAATCGCCGCCGGACGCATCACCGCGATCAACCTCGACGCGGTTCGTGCGGCGCCGGGCGTAGTGGGCGTGTGGGAAGCCAAGGACCTGCCCAGCGACTGTGATTGTTCCCCCTCGGCCCATGACGAGCCGATGCTGTCGGGCGCCACGATCCACTACCTTGGCCAGCCGATCTTTCTGGTCGCCGCCACCAGCCACCTCGCCGCCCGCAAGGCGGCGCGTCTCGGTCAGATCAGCTATGCCGAACGCGACGCGATCCTGACCATCGACGAGGCGATGGCCGCCGACAGCAGGTTCGAAGAAGGCCCCCGTATCTGGGAAAAGGGCGATGCGGGCGAGGCCATCGACACCGCGCCGCGCCAGATCAGCGGCGTGATCGAGATGGGTGGGCAGGAGCATTTCTACCTCGAAGGCCAATCCGCCATGGCCCTGCCACAGGAAGGCGGCGACATGGTGGTGCACGCTTCGACCCAGCACCCGACCGAGATCCAGCATAAAGTGGCGCATGCCCTGCACCTGCCGATGCATGCCGTCCGGGTCGAGACAAGACGCATGGGTGGTGGGTTTGGTGGCAAGGAGAGCCAAGGCAATGCGCTCGCGATTGCCTGTGCCGTGGTGGCCTCGGCGACCGGGCGTCCGGCCAAGATGCGCTATGACCGAGACGATGATTTCATGATCACCGGCAAGCGGCACGATTTCCGTATCGCATACCGTGTGGGTTTCGATGATCGGGGTGTCCTCTCGGGCGTCGAGTTCGAACACTACACAAGATGCGGCTGGGCGCAGGACCTGTCCCTGCCCGTCGCCGACCGCGCAATGCTGCATGCCGACAACGCTTATCACCTGCCGAATGTGCGGATCGAAAGCCACCGGCTCAAGACCAACACCCAAAGCGCCACGGCGTTCCGGGGCTTTGGCGGTCCGCAGGGGATGCTGGGCGTCGAGCGGGTGATGGATCACATCGCCCATGATCTGGGGCTCGACCCGGTCACAGTGCGGAAGGCGAATTACTATGCGGCCGAGGTCGAGGGGGCGCTGCCCCCCGCGCCTGCGGCGCCCCCCCGGAGTTTACCGGGCAAGATGAAGGAGCAGGATATTGCTTCTCGGGGGTCGGAAGAACTGGTGGAAAACACGGGTGCTTTGGGCGCTGAGGCGGGGCAGACCACGCCCTATGGGCAGGTGGTCGAGGATTTCATCCTGCACGAGATGACCGACCGGCTGCTGGATGGCGCGGAGTACGAAGCGCGGCGTGCGGCTGTGGCAGAGTGGAACGCGGGCAATGCGGTGATCAAGAAAGGTATCGCCTTTTCGCCGGTGAAGTTCGGGATTTCCTTCACGCTGACGCATCTCAATCAGGCCGGCGCGCTGGTGCATGTGTATCAGGACGGCTCAATCCACATGAACCATGGCGGCACCGAAATGGGACAGGGCCTGTTCCAGAAGGTGGCGCAGGTTGCGGCCGACCGGTTTGGCGTGCCGCTGGAGATGGTGAAGATCACCGCGACGGATACCGGGAAAGTGCCCAACACCTCGGCCACGGCGGCCTCCTCGGGGTCGGACCTCAACGGGATGGCCGTCAAAGCCGCCTGCGACACGATCCGCGACCGGATGGCGAACCATCTGGCGAGCCTGCATCAATGCGACGCGCGGGATGTGGTGTTTGAGGGTGGGCAGGTCACCGTTCAAGGCGAGACCTACAGTTTCGCCAAAGTCGCGCAGATGACCTACGAGGCGCGGATCAGTCTGTCGGCGACCGGCTTCTACCGCACGCCAAAGCTCAGCTGGGACCGGATCAAGGGTCAGGGACGACCGTTCTTCTATTTCGCCTATGGCGCAGCACTCAGCGAAGTGGCGGTGGACACGCTGACCGGCGAGTACCGCATCCTACGCACCGACCTGCTGCATGACGCGGGCGCGTCGCTGAACCCGGCTTTGGATATCGGGCAGGTGGAAGGCGCGTTTGTGCAGGGCGCGGGCTGGCTCACAACCGAGGAACTGGTCTGGGACAACAAGGGACGTCTTCGCACCCATGCGCCATCAACCTACAAGATCCCCGCCTGTTCGGACCGGCCGGACGTGTTCAACGTCGCGCTTTGGGACGGGCGCAACCGGGAGGACACGATCTACCGCTCCAAGGCGGTGGGAGAGCCGCCCTTCATGCTGGGCATGTCGGTGTTTTTGGCCCTGTCTGATGCGGTGTCGGCCTGCGGTGACGGCTACCCTGCGCTGGATGCACCCGCCACGCCGGAACGGGTTCTCAAGGCCATCGAGAGGGTGCGCGATGGCGTTTGATCTCAACCCCTTGCGTGCTGCGGTCGCGGAGCACGGACGTGTCGCCCGAGTGGTGATCGCTGAGGTGCAGGGCTCCTCCCCGCGCGAGGTGGGCGCAGCGATGCTGGTCTGGGACGGCGGGCAGTCGGGCACCATCGGCGGCGGTGCTTTGGAATATCAGGCGGCGCAGCGGGCCTTCGCCCGAGAGGGGTTCAGCCGCCATCCGCTCGGGCCGGAACTGGGCCAGTGCTGCGGTGGCGCGGTGACGTTGCTCACCGAAGTCTTTGACGCCATCCGGCTTGCCGACTTAAACGGTGAAATGGTCATCGCGCGGGGGCCGGGCGATATGCCGCTGGCCGTCAAACGCCTGACCACATGCGCGCGCAATCAGGGCGTGAACCTTCGCCCGCGTATGGTGCAGGGCTGGTTTGTCGAACCTGTGGCACAGCCGACGAAACCGCTCTGGATTTGGGGCGCGGGCCATGTTGGCCGGGCGCTCGTGGACGTGTTGCACCCGATCCCCGAGATCGAGATCACATGGGTCGATACTGCGCCGAACCGCTTTCCCGACGCCATTCCAGAAGGTGTCAGTGCCCTGCCCGCCAGTGACCCGCTGCGTGTTGTCCCCCATGCACCGCAAGAGGCCGCGCATCTGGTCCTGACCTATTCCCATGCACTCGATCTGAGCCTGTGCGATGCGCTGCTGCGCCACGGGTTCGGGTTTGCCGGGTTGATCGGGTCCGACACGAAATGGGCGCGATTTACCTCCCGCCTTCGCAAGATGGGGCACAGTGACGCCCAAATATCTCGCATTTGCTGTCCGATTGGGCAAAAATCCCTTGGAAAGCACCCTCAGGCGATTGCCGTCGGGGTTTCCGCCCAGCTATTGAGCCTTGCAACGACCAAATCAGGTGCCATTTGCCCGACGACCTCCTTCGCCTCGACGGCCTGACCAAAGCCTATCCCGGTGTCGTCGCGAATGACGACGTGTCCTTCGACATCCGCGAGGGCGAAATCCACGCATTGCTGGGCGAGAACGGCGCGGGCAAGTCCACGCTGGTCAAGATGATCTATGGGCTGGTGAAGCCGGACCGCGGCAGTATGACCCTGCGCGGCAAGCCCTACACGCCGTCCGAACCCAGCGCCGCGCGTCAGGCTGGGGTGGCGATGGTGTTCCAGCATTTCTCGCTCTTCGACGCGCTCGACGTGGCGGAAAACGTGGCGTTGGGCATGGAGAACCCACCCAAGCCGCGCGATCTGGCGCGGCAAATCCGCGAGGTGTCCGAGACCTATGGCCTGCCGCTCGATCCGTCGCGCACCGTGGGCACGCTTTCGGCGGGCGAACGGCAGCGGGTCGAGATCATCCGCTGCCTGTTGCAGGATCCCAAGCTGCTGATCATGGACGAGCCGACGTCGGTGCTGACGCCGCAGGAGGTGGAGATCCTGTTCGAGACCCTGCGCAAGCTGAAATCCGAGGGCACGGCGATCCTTTATATCAGCCACAAGCTGGAAGAGATCCGCGCGCTTTGCGATCATGCGACGATCCTGCGGCTGGGCAAGAAGGTCGCGACCTGCACACCGTCCGAGACCACCGCGCGCGCGATGGCGGAAATGATGGTGGGATCGAGCTTTGCCTCACCGGCCGCCAAGGCCAAGACGCCCGGAGAAGTGCTCTTGCGGGTCGACAACCTGACCATGCCCGCGCCCGGAGCCTTCGGCACGCCCCTGCGCGGTATCAGTTTCGAGCTGCGCGCAGGTGAGGTGCTTGGGTTTGGCGGCGTTGCGGGCAACGGGCAGGACGAATTGCTGCTGGCGCTGTCGGGCGAACGCACCTCAAAGCGCGGCACGATCTGGGTCAAGGGCGCGGATGTGAGCCGCGACGGACCGGTGGAGCGCCGTGCGGTGGGCTTTCTGACCGCCCCCGAGGAACGGCTGGGCCATGCGGCGGCTCCGAACATGAGCCTGACGGAAAACGCGGTGCTGACGGCGGGGCGGCGGCAACGTCTGGTGAACCGGGGCTTCATCAACTGGAGCCGCGCCGATGGGTTTGCACAGGACGTGATCAAACGCTTCGACGTGCGCACTCCGGGCACCCATGTGGCCGCGCGGGCGCTGTCCGGCGGGAACCTGCAGAAATTCGTCATCGGACGCGAAGTGGCGCAGAACCCGGACATCCTTGTGGTCAACCAACCGACATGGGGTGTCGATGCCGCTGCGGCGGCGGCGATCCGGCAGGCACTGCTGGACCTCGCGGCGCAGGGCGCGGCGATCCTCGTGGTCAGTCAGGATTTGGACGAGCTGATGGAAATCGCGGACCGCTTTGGCGCGCTGAACGAAGGGCGGTTGTCGGCGCTTAGGCCGGTGGCGGATCTGAGCATCGACGAGATCGGTCTGATGATGGGTGGCGCGCATGACATGGAGGTGGCCCATGTTGCGGAGTGACGCCTTTGACCGAGCCCTGTGCTGCAGGGCGACACCGGGTCGTCACGAAACGACGATACCTGCGCCCGGTGCACCCTTTCCTGTACCTTCATTTTCGAGGTTCGCAGGGTCCTGCATAGCCCAAAATGCGAACAGGGAGGGCCACCAATGATCCGGCTTGAAAAGCGCCCGCAGCCCTCAAAGGCGTGGACGGTGGCGACACCGATCCTTGCCGTGATCCTGACCATGATCTTCGGCGGCATAATGTTCGGCCTGATCGGCACATCGCCAGTCGAGGCAATCCGGACGATTTTCTGGGATCCGCTGTTTCACCCGCAATTCGCCAATTTCTCGCGGCCTCAGCTGCTGGTCAAAGCGGGGCCGCTGATCCTGATCGCCATCGGGCTGTCCATCGGCTTCCGGGCGGGCATCTGGAACATCGGGGCCGAGGGGCAATATATCATCGGCGCGATCTGCGGCGCTGGGGCGGGACTGGCGCTCTACCCGATGGAGTCTGCATTGATCCTCCCCTTGATGGTGGTTGCTGGCGCCTTGGGCGGTTGGGCCTGGGCGATGATCCCGGCGCTTCTGAAGGTCAGGTTTGGCACCAACGAAATCCTCGTGTCCCTGATGCTGGTCTACGTGGCCGAAAACCTGCTGGCCTCGGTTTCGTCCGGCCTCTTGCGCAATCCCGAAGGCATGGGCTTTCCCGGTTCGCGCAACCTGTCGCAATGGTCGTCGTCCCAGAACCTCGAACTGATCCCCAATACGGGCATGCATCTGGGCGTTCTGACAGCCTTCATCGCAGTGATCTTCGCCTATGTTCTGCTGACGCGGCACATCCAAGGCTACAACATTCGCCTGACCGGCGAGGCCCCGCGTGCCGCGAAATTCTCGGGCGTGTCGCCTGCCCGCACGATCCTGTTCTGCCTTGGTCTGGCGGGCGCGTTGGCCGGGATGGCCGGGCTGTTCGAAGTCACCGGACCCGCAGGCCAGATCAGCATCGACTTCGGGTCGGGGTATGGCTTCACCGCGATCATCGTGGCCTTCCTTGGCCGCCTGCACCCTGTGGGCATCCTTCTGGCGGGGTTGCTGATGGCGCTGACCTATATCGGCGGCGAGCTGGCGCAGTTGATGCTGGGCGTGCCTGGCGCATCGATCCAGCTGTTTCAGGGGATGCTGCTGTTCTTCCTCTTGGGCGTGGATGTTCTGACCAATTATCGCGTCAGGTTCGGCGCGGCGGAGGTGGCGTGATGTGCTCTCATATCCTCAAACCCGCGCTTATAGGCCTGATGATGGGCGCGATGATGCTTTGGATGCTTCACGGCTGGCTGATAGGAGAAGGCCCGGCCAATGTGGTGCTGTTCGTGCTGGGGCATGTGGCCGCAGTTGCTTTGATTGCGCTGCTTGTGGCGCTAGGCCTGCATCGGCGCTTTCCCGTTCTTGAACGGCTGCCGCGTCACAGGCCAAGTGTGTCCCATGTCGCCATCATGCTGGGAAGTGCTGCGTTGTTCGCGATGGTGGTGCATCTCGTGCACGGAGGCCCCGCATGGACCTGAGCAACATCAACCCAATCCTTCTGGTCGCCTCTATCATGATTTCGGCCACTCCGATCCTGCTGGCAGCCATCGGGGAAATGGTGGTCGAAAAGTCCGGCGTTCTAAACCTTGGCGTCGAGGGCATGATGATCACCGGTGCGGTGATCGGCTTTATCGTTGCCATCAACTCGGGATCGCCGCTTCTGGGCTTTGCCACAGCCGCCATCGCAGGCGCCGCCCTCTCCGTGGCGTTCGGCGTCCTGACACAGATCTTCCTGTCCAACCAGGTCGCCACCGGGCTGGGCCTGACACTGGTGGGGCTAGGTCTATCCTCGCTGCTGGGCAAGCCCTATGAGGGGCAGAAAACCGTCACCCTGCCAAAACTCGACATCCCCATCCTGAGCGATCTGCCCATGGTCGGACGCATGGTCTTCAGCCATGACATCATGGTCTATATCAGCCTCGGTATGGTGGTCGCCGTCTGGGCGTTCCTCAAATACACCCGCGCCGGACTGATCCTGCGCGCGGTGGGCGAAAGCCACGAGAGCGCGCATGCCTTGGGCTACAAGGTGATCCGGGTGCGGATGCTCGCCATCATGTTCGGCGGGGCCTGTGCCGGCTTGGGCGGCGCCTATCTCAGCCTTGTGCGCGTGCCGCAATGGACCGAAGGCATGACCGCCGGTGCGGGCTGGATCGCGCTGGCCATCGTGGTCTTTGCCAGCTGGCGCGCGGGCCGCGTTCTGGTCGGTGCCTATCTTTTCGGCGGCATCACCGTGCTGCAACTCAATCTGCAAGCCGCCGGGATGACATGGGGGGTGCAATACTTGTCCATGTCTCCCTATCTGATAACGATCCTTGTGCTTGTTTTGATCTCGTCCAACCGTTCGCGGGGCAGTCACAACGCCCCCGCGAACCTTGGGCAGACCTTCCACGCGACCCGGTGACACAACCGGGCGCATCCACTCAAACGGGGCGGACAACGCCCCACCAACCGGGAGACTATCTATGATCCGCAGAACCTTACTTGCCACCGCAGCGGCGGGCCTGACACTTGCCTTCAGCGCACCTGCCATGGCGCAGGACGTGACCAAGGCCTGTTTCGTCTATGTCGGCCCCATCGGCGACGGTGGCTGGACCTTCCAGCACCATCAGGGCGCCCTGGCGGTCAAGGAAGCCTATGGCGACAAGGTCGAAATCGCGTGGCAGGAAAGCGTGCCGGAAGGTGCGGATGCCGAGCGTGTCATCACCCAGATGGCGCTGTCGGGCTGCAACATCATCTTCACCACATCCTTTGGCTACATGGACCCGACCAACAATGTCGCGGCCAAGTTCCCTGACGTGAAGTTCGAGCATTCCACCGGCTACAAGCGCGAGCATCCGAACGTGTCGACCTATAACGCGCGCTTCTACGAAGGCCGTGCGGTTGTGGGCCACATCGCGGGCAAGATGACCCAGACCAACAAGATCGGATACATCGCCTCCTTCCCGATCCCCGAAGTGATCATGGGCATCAACAGCTACTACCACCACGCCAAGCTGGCGAACCCGGATGTGGAACTCGTCGTGACCTGGGCTTACACATGGTTCGACCCTGCGAAAGAGGCCGACGCGGCGCGCGCCATGCTCGATCAGGGCGTCGACGTGATCACCGCGCACACCAACTCCACAGCACCGCTGGCCGAGATCGCCAAGGAAGGCGGCAAGGCATGGGGCTTTGGTCAGGCGTCCGACATGGCGGCCTTTACCACCAATGACGACGGCACCCCGGGGCCGCGTATCGCATCGATCATCGACGAATGGTCACCCTACTATGTCAAGCGCGTCGGTCAGCTTATGGACGGCACCTACGAGCAGATCGACAGCTGGGCGGGCATGCCGGAAGGCGAAGTCGTCATCGGCGCCATGAACGACGCCATCCCGGCTGACGTGAAGGCCGAAGCCCAGGCGATGATCGACGCCATCACCTCGGGCGAATACCACCCGTTCACCGGCCCGATGAACAAGCAGGACGGCAGCGCATGGCTGGCTGAAGGCGAGACCGCAGACGACGGCACCCTGCTCGGCATGAACTTCTATATCGAAGGCATCACCGGCGACATCCCGAACTGAGTTCGGACATTCCCGGCCATGGCCGGGCCTGCGAGAGACAGAAAGCGCCCGGGGGTTCCCTGGGCGCTTTTTTGTCGAGGTTTGTGGTTGGGCCTGTGGTTCCGGAGTGTCGCTTTCCGCCGATTCTGTGGAAAAACAACGTGTTGCTGGCGCAGAAAGTGGTGATCTGCACAGCGAGCGAGCGCCTTTCTGGTCAGGCTTTTCGCATTTTCTGCGGTGCAGGAAAGATCTTGGCCAGTTTTCGGAGATTCTGGGCGGTGGCGGCGAGCAGGAATTCGTCATTCGCACCGCATGGTCCACGTAATCGGAGTCGGTTCAGGCCAAGGATCCGCTTGAGGTGGGCGAAGAGCATTTCGACCTTCTTTCGCAGCTTCATCGAGATCACGTATTGGTCGGTCTTTGCAATGTCGCGGGCGACCTGCCGAGCATCTTCATGTTCCTCGCGGGTGATAGACCGGAAGCCCATGTTCGGGCAGCAGCGCGCCTTTGATGGGCAGGCCTGGCAGGTGTGCTTCAAACACCGGTATTTGGCGACGCCCTTGCCGGTCGGGCCGCGATTGGGATCGGAGTAGTTCCGGCGGAACTGCTTCAGCTCGTGGCCCTCAGGGCAAATGTATTGGTCGTTCTTCGCATCCCATTCAAAGTCGGCGCGGGTCCATGTCCCGTCATTGCGCCCTGACTTGTCGAAGACAGGGATGTGCGGAGCAATTTTGCGGTCAACCAACCATCCTAACATCGGCGCGGTACCATAGGCGGTATCCGCGATCAGCCGCTCTGGATGAAGGTCGAACTTGGTCTTCACGCGCTCCAGCATGGTCTTGGTCGAACCGACCTCGGCCTGGCGGATTGAGCGCGTGGCCTCAACGTCCACGATGACACCATGGTCGGTGTCGATCAGGTAGTTGTCGGAATAGCTGAAGAATGCCGGGCCCTTGCGGGCGGCCGTCCATTGGCTGGCCGGGTCGGAATGGGACGTGAACTTGGGCTGCACCTCGCTCGCGGCACCGAACGCCGCCTCATCCAGGGTGGCGAGATACTCACGCACAGCGCGGGGCGCGTCGGCCGGATCGACCTGCGCCGGATCCCACTCTTCCTTCGGCGTCGAGTTCTGCTTGTTGGCATCCGCCTCAATGAGGCTGGCATCAACCGCCATGCGCTGGCCGCTGACCAGGCCCTCATCGATACAGCGGGAGACCGTCGTCTCGAACAAATGCCGTAGCAGTTCGCTGTCACGGAACCGACCATGTCGGTTCTTCGAAAAGGTCGAATGATCAGGGACACGGTCACTCAGATCAAGCCGACAAAACCAGCGATATGCCAGGTTCAGATGGACTTCCTCGCAGAGTCGGCGCTCCGACCGGATGCCGAAGCAATAGCCCACCAGCAGCATCCTGATAAGGAGTTCAGGGTCGACCGACGGCCGCCCGGTATGGCTGTAGAAATCGGCGAGGTAGCTGCGGATCCCTGACAGATCGACGAACCGATCGATAGACCGCAACAGGTGGTTCTGCGGGACATGATCCTCGAGCGAGAACTCATAGAACAGCGCCGGTTGCGCCTCCTGCCGCCGTCCCATCATCGCCAATCCTCCCATCCCCTACAGGAATTGAATCAGCCGACGGCCCTCCGATCAAGGGCGAGTTTTTCAACAGAATAGGCGCTATGCAGACGTCCACAGGGCGCGCGACGAATGTCGGCTGTGAGCCCAGACCGACCGATGCTGCGCAATGCATGAATGGCTATATCTTGGAAGGTTAGTGGCTTAAAAGATGCTCATCTTTCGCGCTTGTTGGGGGCTGCAATGAACAAGGAAAACCACGCTATACGCATCGGGCACGTGAACCTGAAGGTATCAGATCTGGAGAGTGCAATAGCGTTTTATACGGACGTGATGGGCCTGACGCTCATGCAGCGGTTCGGCACTGGCGGTGCGTTTTTGGGGTACGGCGGATATCATCATCATATCGGGCTGAACACCTTGTCGAGTGAAGGTGGCGCTCCGCCGCCCGAAAGCTGCACCGGCCTGCATCACGTGGCATTTCTGTATCCTGATCGAGACGCACTGATCGCGGCGGTCCAACGCGTCATCACGCATCTGAAGGACGTTGGAAGCGACGAAGTTCCGCAAGTCAGAGACCACGGTGTCAGCGAAGCCGTCTATTTTCACGATCCGGACAATATCCTGATAGAGATGTATTGTGACAGGCCAACAGAAGCCTGGCCGTACGATAGCGCTGGCAACCTTGCGATGTTCAATGAGCAGGTTGACTTGGAGACTTTTCTCAATTCGTAGCTGACAACGGCTCATCTCGGAGCAATTGCGCGATTTTGAGAAACGGACCCCCGGAATGCGGCAACCAAGGTCCGCTTGGTCCGCTGTGCAGTCGTCCAATGTGTAGTTGATTTTGTGCCGTAGCGAACGGCAGGTTCGACGGGTCGCACCGCAGCATCATGGTCGATGGACCAAGTTCCGCAAAGGGCCGTCTCTGCCGGTTGGGGTGGCCACCCGTCTAGGCGGTCAGCACGCCGTAACGCCGCATGGCCGCTTCGAGCCCTTCCGCGGCATTGATCCGTTGCATGGTCGTCTTCGAGACTGGTAGGCACAAATCGTTTGCCGCAGCTTAGCCTGAACTCAAATGTGTCGGTGAGCGGAGATTAGAACTGCGAGTTGACGCGTAGCCGCTTCAGAGCCACCGAGAAGCGCGAGACGTGCAATAAGATCTTTTTGATGAAGCCTGAGAACGCGGCGCGGCGGGCCTGACCGCGGGCGCGGAGTGCCTGGCGCTCATGCTCGGTCGGGGCTGTGGGGGTGCTGTACTTCATCAGGTCGGTGTGCATTGGGGTCATCATCGCGTGGCTCCTTGGTTGATGCTCCGATGGTGTCTGATCTTTTGCGCCCCTGCTTGAGGTGGACCCTTGGAAATCCTTTGGATTGCCTTGGGAAACCGTTTGGGCTGCTTAATCTTGTAGGACAGAACCGAAAAAGCGGCGTAACTTGAGGGACATGGAGCACCATTTCGCCGACTGCACGCTGGATGACGCCCGCCTGACGCTCACGCGAGGCGGCAGCGCGGTGGCCGTCGAACCCAAGGTATTTGACCTGATCCATTTGCTGGTGCGCAATGCCGGGGACTTGGTGACGCGCGACCGGATGGTGGAAGAGGTCTGGGGCGGGCGGATCGTCTCGGAATCCGCGATGTCCGCATGTATTGCGGCAGCGCGCAAGGCTGTTGGCGACACCGGCAAGACGCAAGCGATCATCCGAACCGTTGCGCGGCGAGGGCTGATGTTGGTGGCGGAGGTCTCGGGCGAGGCGACCGGCCCGCGTGCGGTCGCGGCGCCGGCTTCCACCGAGGCGGTCCAGCGGATCCGCTATTGCCGAAGCGAGGATGGCAGCGCAATCGCTTATGCTGTCAGCGGCGAGGGGCCGCCCGTGCTGCGGTTCGGCCTCTTGTCGCTGCACGACCTGGAAATGGAATGGGCCTACGGCCTTCATCGCTCCTGGATCTCCTCGATGGCGCGCCACACCCGATACCTACGCTTTGACAATGTGGGCAGCGGCCAGTCGGAACGTGTCTTGCGCGACCATGACTTTGAGGTCGAGGCGCGCGATGCGGCCGCGGTCGCCGATGCGGCAGGCTTTGACCGCTTTGCCGCGGTGTCCTTTTCAGGCGGATGCATCACAGCGCTGACCTTCGCGGCGCTCTACCCCGAGCGGCTGACGCGGCTGGCGATCGTGGGCGGATATGTCGAGGGGCGGACGCGGCGCAACGCGGATGCCGCGCCCGACGCGTTGAGAGCCATGATCGCCGAGGGCTGGGCGCGGCCCGAAAGCGCCTTCGCGAGTGGCTTCGCGACGGCCTACTTTCCCGAAGGCCCTTTGGAGGAACGGCGCGAAGTCCAGCGCATGACGCAAGCCGCCTGCTCACCCGAGGTCATGCTGCGCAACCGCGATGCGGTCAACGCGGCGTCCGTGGCGAATCTCCTGGGCCAGGTGCGTTGCCCTGTGTTGATCCTGCATGCGCGCGATGACGCCGTGCATCCTTTGTCGCAGGCGCAGAAGCTGGCCGCAGGCATTCCCGGGGCCGAGTTGGTGGTGCTGGAGACTGCCAACCACGTGCCCCTACACGGCAGCCCATGCTGGGAGAGCTACAACCGTACGCTTGCGGAGTTCCTGACCGGCTAATGTGTTATTTCTCCTCCTCCCCGCCTGCCCCTATTCAGCTTACCCAAGAAGAGCCGCAAAGCGCCCTTCTTCATAGAACTGCCCCACTGCCCACTATCGCGCCATCGACTGCCATTTGGACAACGGCCAACCCGAAGTGCCGTCCACTCAACGGCTTCAAAAACATAACGTGATCTCAAAGCGCGCTTGGGGTCTCGTCGGAACATCTGCAAGAACCACTCAGGTCGTTTCTCGCCCTGGCAAGGTTTTCCGCCCGCGCCTAGATGTGAGACGGCGTCCAAAACGTCCCGCCAAATATTGAATTGCGCTTGTCTGGTGTTGGTGGAAAACTTCGCGCCAGGGGACACCCCGAACCAACCGATCACTGACCCACGTGGCATCCTGAGTGCAAAACTTGTCCCCTTCTGACCTATTGGTTCTGGCGGCCGCCGGGATGTTTGTGCTGGGTTATCTGATCCTCGATCAGATCCTGTTGCGCATCATGCTGCTGATCGGGACCGCGCTGTATATCTGGTATTACGCAATCGTCGACAGCTCGCCGCTTTGGCCAGCCATCTGGGCCAGCCTGGCAACCGGAAGCGCGAACCTCATCGGCCTGATCAAATTGATCTACCGACGATCGGCATGGGCCATTCCGCGGCAATACCGCGACTTGTACGAAAATTTCAAAGCGCTTCCGCCGGGCGACTTTGCCAGGCTTGTGACGGCAGCGAAACGCATGACCCGGCCAGCAGGCTATCCGATGACCCGCGCCAACGAACCGATCGAAACCTTGTATTACGTGATCAACGGCAAAGTTGAGGTTGAAAAGGATGGTGCGCGGTTTGCCATTTCAAATGGCGTGTTCGTCGGCGAAGTCGGATATCTGACGCGAAATCCTGCATCGGCTTCGACAGTTGTGGCAAACACTGCCGAATTGTTGGAATGGGATGTCAAAACGCTCAGAAAGCGCGTGAAACGCGACCCACGGTTCGGTCTGGCCATGGACACCATGATATCGCTCGACCTTGCTGAAAAGGTTGCCAAAGCGGGAGCGCCGGTTCTCTCGACATCGTCCAACCCGTCTCCACACTCAGCCGCACCAGTGTTCTCACGCTCCTGAATGCGAGAACGCAGCAGAAGTCTCGGCTCTTTAAGCAGCTTGCCCTTTTTCTTGTCGAAATGCGACGCCCGCGTTACCAATCGTCAGACAGAGTGAAGCCAAGCTTGGCCCAGCAGATGGCGCTCTGAGTAGAAAGTAAGTGTGTGCTGCCCCTTGTAAGAAGTCTGTTCGGGGCGGTGTTTACTGCCTTGGTGTCCGCCGTTTTCGCCATCTCATTCGCGGCGATCATCTACCAAGGTGCGCTGGCGCCCTATCTGGATCGTGGGATCGGTCTGGTGCTTTTGGGGGCCGTCGTGATCGCATTCACCGGCGCGTTCACGTTGTCCTACAGGGGAACCATTCTTGCGCCACAAGACGTTCCGGCCATCCTTTTGGCCGGCGCTGCTGCCACCATTGTTGCAAAAGGCGAACTGGACGGTGAGGCGTTGTTTGCGACAGTGGCCTGTCTCGCTGCTTTTTCCTCGGTCATGACGGGTCTTGTCGGCGTTCTGATAGGGCATCTCAGGCTCGCCTACGTGGCGCGCTTCGTGCCCTACCCCGTTTTGGCAGGCTTCCTTGCTGCAACGGGATTGCTGCTTGTTATTGGCGGTCTTAACGTGGCTTTGGGGGACACGCCGAAAGCCGCGACATGGACCAGTTATCTGGCGCCGGATCTGGCCCTCAAATGGATGCCCGCAGTTGTTGCCGCACTTGCGATCCTGCTCCTGACCCGCATGGCACAATCCACGATGGCTTTGCCAATCGCCCTCACCCTGACGGCCGTTGGCTTTTATGCCATGCTTTGGATTCTGGGCCTCTCGCTGGACGAGGCACGATCCATCGGCCTCCTGCTTGGACCGTTTGCCGATGGTAACCTTCTCGACGGTCTTGGACCCCAGCTTCTTGTTCAAGCGGATTGGGGAATGATCCTCGCTCAGGCGCCGGTTATCGTGACGATCATTGCAACCTGCATGTTAGGCGCAACCTTGAACGCCTCCGGAATGGAGTTGGCCCTGAAACGGGATTTCGACATCAGCACCGAGGTGAAAGGCGCAGGGATCGCCAACATTCTCAGCGGGTTCGCCGGGGCCATTCCCGGCTACCACATCGTTGCGGAAACCATCCTTGCCAACAGGCTCGGGCTGGTGGGACGACTGGCCGGGATCAGCAGCGGTCTGGGCTGCCTTGCCCTGCTTCTGCTTGGGGCAAACACAGTGTCGGGTCTTCCAGTCGGGCTTTTTGCAGCGGTGCTGATCTTTCTGGGCATTGACCTGCTTTACTCATGGGTTTGGGAAGAACGCAGGCGGCTGGGTCGGTTGGATTATTCGATCGTCTTGCTGATCCCGGTCATTGCAATCGCCTTTGGGTTTCTGACCGCCATTGCGGTCGGCTTGCTGGTCGCCTGCGGGCTTTTCATCGTGTCCTACGCCAAGCTTGATCTCATCCGATCGGAAAGCGACCTTCGCGTTCGCAGATCGCCGGTTGAGCGTCCAGACACGGAACTGAGGCTCTTGGCCGATTTCGGCGGCGCCGTCAAAATTGCGGAACTCTCCGGCTTTCTCTTTTTCGGATCCGCCAACGCCTTGCGCGAAAAAATGCGGACCGTCATTGCGTCGAAAGACCCGCAAACGGAATGTCTGGTTCTTGATTTTGGCCATGCATCAGGTGTCGACATTTCTACGATCCGGGTTTTGTCGCGCATTGCGTCCGACTGCGCGGATCACGAGGTAAAGCTCGTTCTTTCAGGGCTTCCGCCGCAGACGCTCTCCGGAATGCAGTCCGTCCTGATCGGACAGGAGGTCGATTTCTTCGACACCCTTAGCGAGGCGCTGGAGCATATCGAGGATATCGTAATTACCCACCATCAGAAGACGGAGACAACCTCTGCAGCTGAGCCATCGCCGCAGATAGACGCCTTCGGGGCCGAAATGCCAATCGACGGCGTTCTGGATCGCATAGATCTGGCGACAGGGGATGTTCTGGTCAAACTCGGTGCGACGTCAGATGAAATCTATTACCTCCAGTCAGGCGAGCTGAAGATCCTCGTTCCCGACAGCGATGGCGAGGTCGGGGTGGTGGCCAAGGTCCGGCCAAGGGCCGTCATCGGTGAAATGGCCTATTATTCCGGCAAGGCCAGATCTGCCGATATCGTGGCAAGCGTTCCTTCGGTCGTTCTGCGGATCAACATGGCCAGAATTGACAAACTGGAACAGACAAATCCTGCGGCAGCCTTGGCGTTTCACAAGGCAATCGCTGGTGGCTTGGCCAGGCGGCTCAGCCGAACAACCCAGCTTTTGCGCGACCTTGGTGCCTGAGTTTTGAGAGCGGTGCTGTCGACTGACCACCGCACAAAACGTCGTAAGTTGAATACGGACTTGAGGCACCGGCTTGCCGTTGCTGCGGCTGCGCGCGGGGCACTACGAGGGTACCAATGACCTCAATGCTCCCCGTGTTTCGGATCCTCCCACCAGAATTGGCACAGCCGTGTCCGTGGAACCCATGACCGTCGTTTTGAAATCGAAACGTCGATCCGCACAGACACTGACTCAAATTGATCGCTGTAAACGAGCGGGTGAGCGGGGACAGGACCGGGTTGGTTGTAACGTTACAAAGGGGCGTTACGGCGTTTGCAACACCCCGCCTTTTTGGTGTAGATTTTCGCGGTCAGGACGCGCGCTTGGCCACCTGAGTTAGACGCGGAGACGACGCCTTTATGGCTCTGATATCAATGAACTTGTCTGAGTTTCTAGAGCAAACCGACCTCTCGGATTTGCACGAGAAACTGACTTCGGAAGATATCGACATGACGGTTCTGCCACTGCTCGAGGACGCAGACCTCAAGGAACTCGGGCTCAGCCTCGGCCAGCGCAAAAAGTTGCTGCTCGGTCTGAAAGCGATGGCGGACAAAGTTGCGACACCGGAGGCCACGAAGGCCAAGGCAACCAACCCGGTTCAACTGCGCCGATTGAGCGTGCTCTTTTGCGATATGGTCGGCTCCACGGAGTTGGGTGAACGGCTTGAAATTGACGAAATGCAGATCGTCCTTCAGCACTATTACGACATCGCATCCAAGGTCGCACAGCATCACAACGGATATCTTGCAGGGTCGCAGGGCGATGGCCTTGTGATGCTGTTCGGTTATCCGAAAGTGCTCGAGGGTTTTGCCGAACGCTGCGTGCTGGCGGCAAAAGACCTGCAACAGCGGTTGGCGGATGCGCCGGTGCTTCTAGACGGACACGATCCCATCTCGATCAAGACCCGCATCGGCATTGCCTCCGGCCAAGCCGCTGTGGGTCTCAAGGACGGAGATGGGCCCGGTGGGCAAATTCACCTTGTCGGTCCCGTGGTAAACCGCGCCGCGCGACTTCAGACCGTCGCCCAGCCGCAGTCTTGCGCGGTCGACACCAAGACCCGTGACCTGACCCAAAGTTCGGTTGCCTATGGCAGCGCCGAACGACACCCCCTCAAGGGAATGTCGGAATCGGTAGACGTTTACCATCTGATCGGCCTGCGAAATTCGCAGGACGTGCCGACCATGCCGGCGCTCATGATCGGACGCGATGCAGACCTTGAGATCCTCTCCGAGGCCTGGCGCCAAGCACAAGAAGGGTCAGCCGTGACGTTGACCGTTTCAGGCGATGCCGGCCTTGGTAAATCGACCTTGGTGCAAAGCTTCCTCGCATCGGGAAATCCCAGCCCGGCCCATTTGGTGCAACTTCGCTGCACGGCTATGGCCGCGCAATCGCCGTTGCGCCCGGTTGCGGACGCACTTTCCGCATTTGCAGAAACACAGCCCGACGGGCCGCTCGTCTCGACTCTGCTGAATGCCCCGACCCAAGACCTCGCGGATCGCGCAGCAAGCTTCCTGCATCTCGGTGACGATCCGACAGATGGCGCAGCGCTTTCATCAACAGACCGCGACTCTGTTCTTGATCTGCTTGCCGACTGGCTGATCGGCGCTCCAGACACACCCGGTCTCGTGGTGGTCGAAAACGCCCAATGGGCAGACGACACGACCCGCGCCCTCCTGTCCTTTACCGCGAAGAAAGCTGCCGAGAACGGAACTCCAATCCTGATGATTGCGGTGACCCGAGACGAGGCAAGTGACATCTGGGACAGCACCCCAGCGCACAGAACGCTCGAACTGCAACCGCTGAGCAAAACCAGCGCCAACACGCTGCTATTCCGCACGCTGGCCGGAAAACCTATTCCCGATGCTGTTCGGAAGAACATACTCTATCACGCCGACGGCAACCCCTTGATGCTGACCACTCTGGCAGAGGCGCTTGCGCGCCACGAGTTTCCAGAAGTGACCGATGCAGTGATCGTCCCCCATACGATCTACGAAACCGTGTCCAAACGGCTCGATTCCATCGAGGCCGGGCGCGGCCTGATCGAAGCGCTTGCGGTGTTCGGCACGCATGTCCCGATCAATGTGCTGAACGACGCGTTCCCGCTGGTCGACGAGACACGGGACACGACGCTGAACGCATTGGAAGCCGCAGGATTGATCGAACGGCAGCGTGTGGACGGGCTGGATGCGATCGGTATCCGACACAAGACCTATCGTGATGTGATCTATGAACAGATCGACGGGCCTGTGCGTCGCAAACTGCACGCGGCGGCATTTGATGCATTGCAGGATCTGACCCAGGCGCGGCCCGAAATTCTTGCCAAACACGCCCAAGCAGCACAGGACTGGCAAAATACCTCGGTCCACGCCTTGGCTGCGGGCGAGACCTTTCTCAAGCGGTCTGCTCTTGTCGAGGCTGGTCATTTCCTTGAAATGGCGGATGCCGCGCTGATCCGCCTGCCCGGCAGTTCCGAGGTTACAGAAAAACGATTGCGCGCAATCACCGGGCTCGCCTCTGTCGAACGGTCCCGTTTCGGGATTGCCACCGATCGAAGCGCCGAACTGGGCCAGCAGATCGCCGACCTCGCCCGTGCCATCGGCGACAGAAACGCCGAATTGATGGCGCTCTACGGTTTTTATTCCCATGCGTTGGTGCGCGCCAATTATCCAAAGGCCAAACATCAGGCAAAGCTGCTTCTGGAAACCTCGGAACTGAGCCAAAACGATACATTCTTAAAGATCGCACACCGCGCAATCGGAGCTGTTGCACTTCACACCGGCGATCAGGTGACTGCCCAGAAATGGCTCACCGAGGCGCTTGATCGATATGACCACGACACTGATCTGCCTATCAGCCATTTGCATGGTTATGACCATGCCGAACTCACTTCGGCGCTCCTTGCGATGTCGCTCTGGATCAGCGGCGATGTGCAGCGCGCTCGGCAGCTCGGTACTTTTGCCATCGACCATTCCCGCGACATCGACCACGCGCATTCATTGGCGCAAGCGGTGTCGTTCCGCGTCATGTGGGGCGCGATGGCGCGGCACGGATCGGAATTGAAGGACATTGCTGCAGAAGGTCAGGCGGTGGCCGAAAAACACGGCATCCGCGTGATGCGGGCTGCCACACGTCTGTTCCCGTTCGCAACGCAGCTGTGCCTTCAAGCATCGACACCAACGACACAGGAATTGGCTGAACTGGACGAACGTGTTGTTGAATTTCGCGCCGCAAACCCCTTTAACTATGGACCCTTGCTTGCTTCGGTTCTGGCGGAAGTCTACGTCCGTGCGGGCGATCTCGACGCGGCCGAAGCGGTCTTGATCGACGGGGCGCAAACCGAAGCAAAGACAGGCGAAACCTGGACCTCCTCCGAGCTTTTGCGGATGAAGGCCCGCGTGGCGGCGGCGCGAAATGACCGGGCAACGGCGCAGAAACTCCGCAAGGAGGCGCTTGATTGTGCCATGCGGACACATGCTTCTACGGTAACCTTGCGGATCACCTGTGACATTGCCGAGGGCGATCTCCGCCCTGAAACACTGAGCGCGGTTCAGGATGCGCTGTCGGGAATGGTATCCCTGGATGATGCATGGGACGTGAAACGCGCCCATGCCTTGCTTGGCCGGGCCAACGGGGCCTGAACAAATGCACCGCCCGCGATAAGGTGATCGAGCACAGTCAGAACCAGCCGCGCAGGATGGACGCGCCCCAACCGGGCTGCGATGTCCTGCAATGGCGCGGGGGGACGGCAGGCCACCGCGACATCCAGCGCAGTCAGGCTGCCTTGCCGAATGAAGACGTCACGCCGGGCCGGCAGCTCGATGGCCGGAGCCCAGCGAATACGCTCGCTGTCCAGCAACGGAGCCCGCGTCAGCGGTGCCGCAAAAGTCAGCGGACCGCCGCCAAGGTCTGGCACTTTTGCCGGTTCGTCGGGGGCCTCGACCACTGACCAGAACGGTCCTGAGACGCGGATTTGATCGCCATAGGCTCTGGCGGTCGCCTGTTGTGCTGCGGCAATGGCCTCTGTGTGTTTGAGGCGCAGAAACGCATATGCCGCACTGCTGTCCGCCTCGGGATCAAGGATCGTGCGGACGGCGATCGCCGCCTGAACACCGCTGCGGATTGCATGCACCAACCCGTGAGACGCGATCGGATCACGCGCCAGCGCCGCATCCCCGACAAGGACATGGCGGGGTGACACAACCGGGTCTGACACATAAGACAAACCCGCAGCGACCGGAGGTCCGACAGACACCAACGCGGCATCCGCAAAGGGCGAAGCCCCCGAAAGTTGCTGGCGTGCATAGGCAAACCGCGACTGCGTCGTCGATCCCGACAGCGTGGCTGCTGTCTGAAACAACGCACCATGCACCTCGTCACCGGCCAGACTGACCGCCCATAGCCATGCATTCGGCAAAGCATCCAGCCACATTGTGTGTTCGGCAACAGCGCCGCGCGCGCTGAAAGGGAGGGCCACAAGGTCCGACGCCGGGCGCTTGACCGCGCTCCGTCCACGGGCGTCCACCACCATTCGGCACGAGATCGCCCCGGCATCGGTTGTGACCTCTGCGACCTGGCCGTTGTCGGAAACTTTGCGCGACCGGGTCGGCAGAACGCGCACGTGCCGCCCTGCTTCAGCGCGCAGCGCGTTGTGCAAATCCTCACGCCGCAGCAGAAGCGGGCCATCCCCTTCGAAGACACGCAGCTCGGGAACATCCCGCCAGTTCAGCCGCATCGCAGCAGCAGGGCCGTCGCTGACTTCGCAAACCAACGACAGCAGACCGATATCGTCCAACAAGGGCGCACCTGACGCGGGAAAGCTCTCGATCTGGTGGCTTTTGGTGTCCGCCCCTGCGTCGATCAGGATCACGTCCAGACCCGCAAGGCCAAGTTGCCGTGCCGTGATACTACCGGCCGGCCCTGCGCCAAGTATGACGACGTCCGCCTTATGCCTTGTCATCGAACCAATCTGGTCGGGCCACCATCATCTTCTTGTACGACCGCAGCCCATAGTCGAGCCACCCTCTCACGAAATCGCAGGCCGGCCGTCCGGCATGCAGAACCTCCTGGTGGCACCCACCGCCACAGAGGCGGCGCGCCCAACAGCTTTGGCAGGGCGTCTGTCGTTCCACCGTCCGTTCGTCCAGAAACGCAGCACGCGCGGCATCATCCGCTCCGGACTCGAGGGTTCCCATGGCGCCAAGCGGGTCTTTGACGAAACGATGACAGGCGGAATACGCGCCCTCGGCATCAACCGCGAGATAGTCGCGTGCCGCGCCACATCCGTGGCTGCGCGGTTGGCCGCGATGCAATTCGCCGAGCACCGTCGCAAGATTGGCAAATGGGTGATCCCGCCCTGCGCTTACGTCATCAAACCAGGCATCGCCACACGAGGTCATCGCATCGAGCAACCGCGCAAAATCCTGCCCCGCCAAACTGCCTTTGCCCGTCGGGGATGAAATCATCGGAGACACGCCAACCGATGCAAACCCAAGTGCGCCGATATCATCGACCACCTTTGGCACATCGAGGTTGAGCGGCGTAACCGTGACGCGTGCGCCGAGTTGGATCCGATCGCGTCGTTCCAGCAAGGGCGCAATCCGCTGCGCGACCCGGTCAAAGCTGCCCTTGCCCACCTTGTCGGGGCGCAGCCGGTCATTGACCTCGCGCCCGCCATCAAGGCTGACCGTGACAGCAAAACGGTGCCGCGCGAAGAACTCGGCATCCTCTGGCGCGATGAGCGTTCCGTTGGTGGTCAGCGAATAGCCCACCTGGACCGCACGCGTGGCCCCCCGTTCGTTAGCATAGGCCACAGAGTGGCGGATCAAATCCCGCGCCACCATCGGTTCGCCGCCCATGAAGGCGATCTTGACCCCGCCCCCGGGAACCGTTCCCGCGATCAGCTGATCTATGGCCCGCTTTGCCACGTCCCACCCCATACGCGTGTCCGCACCGCCGAAACTTCCGCCCGCCGCATAGCAATAGCCGCAAGCCAGATTACAGGTTTGCGACACCGTCAAAGCCAGTGCCCGCACCGGATGCACATTGACCTTTGGTGGACCAACCTGCATCGGCGCATCAAGACCAAGACGCGAAAGCTCCTCTTGGGTGGACGCATCTCCAGCCAGCAAAGCCCGCTGCATGCGGTGCGCGTCGTCCTGCGAGAGCCCGAAGATCGCGGCGGTCTCTGCCATCAGCAACACGTCACCCGCGACATGGGCCAGCGCGCTTGGGCGCACTTCGGTTTCAGCGAAGTCCAAGGTCACGGGAACGCCGCGAAGAACGGCACACCGATGTTCTTCTTCGCAAGATCAAGAGCGATGTCGTTCAGTTTATGCATGGCCAGCCGCGCCTCTTTGATCTTGGCGTTTGCCTTGGGCATGTCGCCCAGTTCCGCTTCGATCAGATATGCATCGTGCAGGGCCGCCAAGGCCGCTTTGATCTGGTCAACCGCTGGTTTCACCTCCGGGTTTTCCGGATCACCCGCCTTGATCGGGCGCAGATAAAGCTCTTCTTGTTCCGCATAGGGTGCCAGGAACCGCTTTACATCCCGGAACTTCTGGTAGTGTTGCATCCCGTCGCTGTCGATCCGCACGGCAAGCTGGAACAAGCCTTCGGGGTAGGGATCCTTTGACATGCGCAGAAGACCAACAAGGTTGTTGTATTCCGTGTCGAGATGCCCCTCCGGTCGTTCAACATCCACGAATTCGGCCAACACGCATTGTGTGGCGCGCCGCAAGGAACGGGGTCGTACCACTTCGGTGGGATCGTCCCTCTTCGCTTCGGCTTCCTTGACGGCCTCATCAAGGTTCGATTCCACAGAATTGTATTTGTCTTTGCAGCGCTTTTCCGTAATTTTGCCTCCGGGCAAGGTCACGGTTTTGGCTGCGTCGAGACAAGGCTTGTAGTCGCCCAGATCTTTGTCTTTGAAGGCTTTATGCACAAGCCAGAGCGTCTGATTGACCCACCGCAAATGGGTCATTTCGCTGAGCGCGACAGACAGGATCAACTGTCGGGCCGCCCGCAAATCCTCGCGCAGACCGGGCCAGGCCGTTTCCTGTTCGGCGGTCACCTCGTCCGGCGTTCGCAGGCTGAAATAGGCGTAAAGATACTCCATCGCCAATGTCAGCTCCATGCCAGCCAATTGCTTGCTCAGGTCCTCGACCATTTTCTCGACGGATTCGTACTGATTGAGCCGCAACAGTTCTGCGGCACTTGGGGTCTCCTTGACCTCCTGACCTTGCAGAACGAAGTCCAATTGCTCCCAGTGCAGGTTGATCTCGTAAGGGTCATACCGATCCGGCCGCGCCTTGGGCAGAGTGGTCTGAGCAGAGACATCCTTCAACGGATCATGGCGACGACGCAGCCAGTCGATGAACGTCACGGCCTGCGCAGCATCGTCCTTGTCGGTGCGGTTGGGCAGCATCTGCTGCGGGTCATCGACCTCTCCCAACACCACGTCAGGGTGGTTCGAGGCCCAGTAGTGGCAGGCGCAATCGCGGAAATCATGCGTCCACGGACTACACATCGACGAGGTCAGTTCGCCGGGATGATACACCGGGTCAATCATGCCTTCGTCGTTCAAAAAGCGACGCCGCTGCCCGGTCAGGACAACCGGCACCCCCGCAGGCGATCCGTCTTCCGCGCGTTGCGTCAGACCAATGGTCAGGGGTTTGTCGGGTTCGATCAGACGAATGATCCACCAGACGGTTTCGCCTTCGTAGGGCGTCAGGCCAGCCGCGTTTTGATAGAGCGCGTAGTCGTACATCATGATCCGCTTGCCGTCCTGTTCGACGAAATGCAGATACCACGTGCCGCCGCCCAGCGCCGACCCGGCAGGTCCGGCGAATTGCTTTTTCAGGTCGGTGACCCAAGCGGGGCCGTCCGGGGTAAAGTGATCCGCGATAATCGGGTCGCCCGCCGGATCAGAATAGACCAGTCGTGCACCCTGCGTGCCATCAGGTCCTGCAGGTGTGACGCCAAGAAATTCGAACACCAGTCCCGGGAAGAACCGCACGTCGAGCTGGCGCAGGTCGAACTCCAGTCCCGGAAAGCAATTCCCGACCCCCGAATCCATCAGGGTCGACACCGGATTGCCCAGCACCGGTTCGGTATAGACTGGATTGCCCACTTTCTCGGGCGTCAGCGCCAGGTTCATCTGCAACGGGCTTACGTCTTTTTCGTCCTTCATGACGACACCTCCGTCACATCATCTATGAGATTGGGTTGAACGGTGTGGCGCCATTCGCCTTCCAGCTTGTCGAGATACTTCATCAGCAGGTCGTATTGCCGGCGCGTGACCGACAGCGGCACGCCCATCGAATGACGCATGTAGGGCGGCATCCGCATATCGTAGGTTTGCGCCCGGGTCGCGCGCGGGTCGCGGAACGTGATGTCTTTCAGATCTTCCCGGTCGCCGAAGTCCACTTGCGGGTCCGGTTGTACGCCCGGAATTTTCGGCAATTCGGCGACATGCGCAAAGGGTGGCCGGATGATCCGCCGCACGCGGTCAGGATCGCGGACCAGAAACGCCCGCAGGATGGGGCTGTCACACATGCGGGCGTGAACCTGCTGCACGACCTGAGTGTAGGGCAACCGATCATGCGCGCCCGAACGCGGCTCGATCGTGTCGCCCTGCCCCGGTGTGTATTCCGGCACGAGACTGGCATAGGGCGCATCATCCGCACGCATGGATTTCGGACCAAGGCGGGGCGTGAGACCCTCGTCCCAATCGGGATCATTGCCATCGGGTTCCGCCAGAAGCTGTGCATTTCCGTCCAGCGCCCAAGACCGGCGCTGATCCAGATTGATCAGGCTGGCGGTCTCGAAGATGCGGCGGAAAAGGTCGAGCACCTCGACCGGTGTGGTCTCCGGGTCAAGTTCTGCCGGGGGCAGATCCCGATCCTCCAACTCGTCTCGGATCGAATACATCGGTCGCTTGTCGGGTGCGAAATCGGGCGGACCGGCCATCGACCGCGCTTGCGCGCTATACGCCACGCCATCGACGGCCATTTCCGCCGTGATGACCAGATCGCAGGTGTCGTCGATCAGCCCCCAGCTGTTACCCGATCCAACCCGTGCGCCGTCGTAGCTGTCCATCGGCGTCGGCCATTTCGGCGCGTTGTCGGTGCGGAAATTGTAGCCCAACCAAGGTGTGTCCGAACTCAGGATGCGGTTCTCCTTGCGGGTCATTTTGTGGATGCGCCCGTACTCCGTCACCGCGGGTGCAAAAGCGCCGGGTGGCAAGGGCGATGCCGGTGCCTTCGAGGCTTCGGGTGGGCCGTAGGCGTCGCCTTTGCCGGGAATGAACCGAAGGCGGATCTGGTCAAGCCGCGTCTGGCAACTGGGATTGTCCCCGTTGGGCTTGTAGGTCCGGATCTTCCCCAAAGGCAGCGGCGCATCTTCGCGCACCAAGGGGACCTGCCCTTCGGTATGGGGGCTTATCGCGTCGAGGTGGTGCGTTTTGTAATTGTCGGCGGAAAAGACCTTTCGCGCGATGGCGGCGCAAGAGGCGAGTTTCGTGCGCGCCTCGGCCTTGCGATTGGCGGCGACGACAGTGAATCGCAGGTGTTTGAGCGAAGTTCCCCGTGCCTCGAGGAAGGCCGCTGTGACCGGAACCTTGACCACACTGCCATCGGAATCCTGCACCCGCGCCCAAAGCTCGAAGAACGGCGCAACAGGCTTGATCCTGCCGTGACGATCCTTGAAGACCACCTTGTTCGGGGTTTCGACCTTGAGGGTATAGGGATGGTGCCCATTGCCCTTGACCGAGGTCTCGATAAGGCTTGGCGCCGGTTCGATCATCGTCTGCACACCGCGCGACGGGTTCTCGTCCAGCTTCCAGCGGTAGGCAGGCATCGGTTCCCTCGATCCTCCGACACGCGCGATCGCCATGGGAGGATCAAAGTAGATCCCAAGCAGACGTCCTTTCTTCGGATCGCGTCCGCACCAGGGGCCACAGTTGCCATGATCGGAGTGAGAGCATGTGTTGGGGGTGTCTTTGTCCATCAGGAGGGCTCCCCATTTTTGATGTCGCTTTGCTTGCGCGGGTGTTTTTCAGGTGGGGCCGGTTTCGGGCCGATGCTTTGCTCGAACCAGAACATGTTATGCGGATCATACGCGGCCTTGATCTCTTGCAGGCGTGTCAGGTTCACATCGAAATAGGCGGTCAGGAAATCCTCGGTCCCACGCCGCGGATAATTCTGATACCGTCGTCCGCTGCCCATGGCCTTGGCGATGGTTCCAAGATCATCCAGCCATTTCACGGTCGCATCCTTGTGGCTGTCGAAGGTCCAGAACGCCCAACTGAACATGTCGACCGACGGGTCACGATGAACAAAAGCCATCTCCGTGGGATCACGATCAGCAATCGCTCCGCCGTAGAATTCGAGCGCGATGAAACAGGTCTTGTCCGGTGCGTTTAGGAAATGCTCCACAACCTCGCGCCAACGGTCAGCCGTATGGTGTTCGTTGATAAGCCAACCTTCAACCAGCGGCTTGGTGTTCATCGACACGGTCGGCATGTCATTGCCGGGCGGATTCACGGTTTGAAGCAATATCTCGTTAAGCCGCGTGTAGCGATGCTTGTGCGTCCAGATCTCGACGTCCTTTTGCGGGTCTTCAAGCGTATCCAGTAAAGGATCAAGCGCCGGCTTGGCCTCGTCCCGCGTGCCATCATAAAGACCCCGCAATGACAGGCAGGGGATTTGACCGTCCGGGTGATTTGCGTCGGGAAGGTACATCAGCAGCGCCTGATGCCCCATCTTTGCCGGCCCGCAATTCGAATTTTCCGGCTCGCAATTCGAATACTCCGGCTGGGAATGCGAATACTCCGGCTCGCAATCCGATTTTTCCGGCTCGCAATCCGATTTTTTCGGCTCGCAATCCGATTTTTTCGGCGCGCAATTCGAATACTCCGCTTGCAGAAGCTCAAGCACGCGGCACACCCTTGCGATGTCCGCCTCGTGTTTATGGCGCATATCCCAGCGCAGGCCGAAGCCAAAGAACTTGCGGTCGAGCGGCACAGGATCGTAGGTGATCTCAAGCAGGATGCCGAACTGGTTGCCGGTACCACCGCGCACGGCCCAGAACAGATCCGTGTTTTCCTGCGCATTCGCATTGACGATACTGCCATCCGCAAGCGCCATTCTGACGCCCGTGACCCGGTCGCAATTCATACCGAACAGGCGCGAGGTAAACCCGTATCCTCCGCCCATCATGTAACCTGCGACGTTCACGGTCTCGCAGCCGCCACCCGGCAGGTGCAGCTTGTGATACTCCAGCATCCGGTTCAGTTTGCGAAAGGCCACGCCTGGTCCGCAACGCACTGAAGGCGCGTCTTCATCGACGATCACGTGGTTCAGACCTGACGTGTCGATGACCACCTGATCGTTGACGGAATACCCGGCGGTACAATGCCCGCCCGACCGCGCCGTAACCATGAGCCTCGACTTGCGTGCGAACTTCAGCGCGGCCACCACATCGGTCTCGCATTCGCAATAGACGATCACCTGCGGATATTGCTGGTAGGTGTGCATGAAAACCATGCGGTCATCGTTATAGCCCGGCGCACCCGCAACTTGCACACGACCGCTGACGCGCTGTTCGAGCTTGGCAAAGTGCTTTGGCTTGTAAGAGGGAAGACCCGTCTCTTTCTTCTTGAAGGTCTTCCAAGCGGCATCGTGTTTGCCGTGGTGGCCCCGGTGATCTTTATGAGTCAAAACGAAAATCCTCGAACTACAATAATCATGAAGCCTAGCCACAAAAGCTGCTCGAGTCCTAAGGTTTTTTTTGCGATCAAGATGTTGCAGGCGATTTCAGCCATACCCGGTGCCTTGACTCTTGGGGCATCCTCCGGCCCCTTCGGCGCAGACCCCACAGGAGCCTTCCATGCACCCCTTCCACGATGAGCTGAAAACCCGTCTGGTCCGCTATTGCGCCATCGACAGCCAGTCGGACATGGACCGCCCCGGATCGCCGTCGACCGCGTGTCAGCACGACATGCTGGATCTGATGGTCACCGAACTGTCTGGGATGGGTGCGCAGGATGTGACCAAGACGCCGTATGGCACCGTGATCGCCACAATCCCCGGCACCGCCCCCGGCCCGACCATCGGCTTTCTGGCCCATGTCGATACGGCGCCGCAATTCAACGCGACGGGTGTGAAGCCGCGTGTGATCGAAGGCTACAATGGCGGGGTGATCACCTATCCCGACGATCCCGATCTGGTGCTCGACCCAGTGGCCTTTCCCTATCTCGCGGGCAAGGTGGGGGATGACATCGTGACCGCCTCTGGTCTGACCCTGCTGGGGGCCGACGACAAGGCGGGTGTGGCCATCGTGATGACCGCCGCGCGGCACCTGCTTGAAAACCCGCAGATCAAACGCCCCACGATCCGTGTGGCCTTTACCCCGGACGAAGAAATCGGGCGTGGGGTCGATCCCAAATTGCCCGCAGATCTGGGTGTCGATTTCGCCTATACCTTCGACGGCGGCGATCTGGGCGAAGTGACCTACGAGACCTTCTCTGCCGACTTTGCCGTTGTCACCGTCACCGGCGTGTCGATCCATCCCGGCTGGGCGAAAGGCAAGCTGGTCAATGCCATCCATCTTGCGTCCAAGATCATCGACACCCTGCCACAGGTCACCATGACGCCCGAGACCACGGATGGCATCGAAGGCTTCATCCACGCGGTCGACATGCGCGGCAACGCTGACCAGATGGAATTGCGCTTTATCTTGCGCGATTTCGAACGCGAGGGGCTGGAGGCCAAAGGCGCGCTTCTGCGGCAGGTCTGCGACACCATCGCCGCCACCGAACCCCGCGCAGAGATCACCTGCACCATCACCCCACAATATCGCAACATGCGCTATTGGCTTGAGGATGACATGACCCCCGTGACACTGGCCCGCGAGGCACTGGCCGATCTGAACATCCCAGAGATTTCAGCACCCGTCCGTGGCGGCACCGATGGCTCACGCCTGACCGAAATGGGAGTGCCCTGCCCCAATCTTTTCACCGGCATGCAGAACGTCCACGGCCCGTTGGAATGGGTGTCGGTGCAGGACATGACAAAGGCAACGGACCTCTGCGTGCGGATTGCGGAACGTGCCGCGCATCCAGGCTGAGGACAGCTAGTCTTCGTCGTCTGACCAGCGCTTCATGTAATCCGTCTGGTATACCCCGCCCTGCGCCTGTTCGGTCAACGGCTTGCGCACGACGTAATGCAGGATCACCGGCGATCCGGCGGGAAGCTCTCCCTTGATGCGTGGGCGCACACCGGTTTCGTTGGGGTTTGTCGTACGTGCGGTCTTCGCCGCATGGGCCGGGCGGATCGGCTGCAACAGCAGGTCGAGCACCTCGTATCCCATGGCCTTTTGCCAGAACCCGTACACCATCTCTGGGGTGATCTGATAAAAGCCGTGGTTGATCCAGTTGTTGCAAGGCGAATGCCCGATCAGCACACCGCCGGGACGCAGCATCCGGTCGATATTGCGATAGGCGGTGGGCAGTTCGAACACATGCTCACACGTTCCCCCGTCGTAGATCACGTCGAACCGCGCGGTTAGGTCTGCACCTACGGGCTGCGTCAGGTCGTGGATGACACTCGCGTTCTCGAAATCCGAAAAATCAAGCGAATCCACGCTGTCAAACCCCAGCTTGGCAAAGAACGTCTCGCTATAGGCATTGTCCGGGTTGCGCAGATCGTCCTCGGTGAGGCCCGGCAGATGAGTCTGGATCGCAACTTCGAAATCCTTGGCCGATTGCCCCCGGCGGCTGCCAACAAAACCCTGCCGCCCCAGCATGAGAAACGCCCCGCCAAGCTGATGTCCCTTGACGGTCTCGATCAGCAGCTTGCCCAAGGTATCGGGTATCGACATGGAGAGTTCTCACTGGTTACGGGTGCGCCGCACCTTCCGCCGGGACGGGAGGCAATGCAACCCGGACTGTGCCGATCCTCCCGCACAGCGATGCGCGAAAACACCATGTGATCAGCAGGCTTAGTTGCCCGCCTGCACCGATTGCAAATAGCCCACCAGATCGGCAATCGGCTCGGACACCAGCATTGGCTGACCGCTGGGTAGTTTCATCGCGGAATTGGCGACCCCTTCGAAATACGGGCCATAGACCGGCATGGGCGATCCGTGGCTGACCAGCGGGTCGGTCCCGTCAATCCGTTTCAGCACCCGCTCCAACGGAAAGACACCGCCATTGCGGGACGCCAGCGCGGTGAGGTCAACAGGCTGCAACACCAGCGCCCCCGCCAAAGGTCCCTGCCCCTTGGCATCAGCACCATGACAGGTAGCGCAATGGGTTTGGAACAGCGCGCGCCCGTGATCCACATCCTGCGCCATCACGGGCGCGGCGGTCAGGGCAATGAGGGTGAGACCGGCAAGAACACGTCGCATGAGGAGACTCCATCTGACCAAAGCTGAGGCAAGCCTGCCTGAAATGCACCGTTCCCGCGTTGATCCGGATCAATCCTTTTGAGCTTTGGCGCGGATGCCCTAGCTTTGTTGAAGTGTGTCATGAGGGTTTGCCATGCGTCGCCTGTTTCTGATCCTTCTTCTATGCCTTGCCGGCCCGGCCATGGCACAAGACACCGACCTCGAACTGGTGCTGCTGGCGGATGCCTCGGGTTCCATCGACCAGCGCGAGATCGACTTCCAACGCCAAGGCTACGCGCAGGCGATCACCGATCCGGAGGTGCTCGCCGCGATTGCCAACACGGCCTATGGCTCGATTGCCGTGACCTACGTCGAATGGGCGGCCAACACGGCGGTGGTTGCCGACTGGATGAAGATCGACGGGCCGGAAAGTGCAACGCTTTTTGCCGCCGAATTGCTGAACAAACCGCGCCAGGCCTATGGGCGCAACGCCATCGGCGCGGCGCTGCTCGACGGGTTGCGGCTGATGGACACCAACGAGTTTGACGGCTGGCGGCGGGTGATCGACTTTTCCGGCGACTCTGTGCGCAGCTATTCCGGCCCCTCCATCGCAGAAGCCCGCGCGACGGTGCTGGCCGCTGGCGTGACGATCAACGCCCTGCCGATCCTGCGCCCGGACGATCCCGGTCGCGCCCAAGGCGGGCTTGAGGCGCAGTACGAGGCGCAGATCATCGGCGGGCTGGGGGCGTTTGTGGTTACCGCCGAGAACCGCGATTCATTCGCGGAAGCGGTGAAGCGCAAGCTGATCCTGGAGATCTCGGGCGAGATGCCGACGCAGGACGTGGCTGAGGCGCGATAGAGTACACCGTCATCCTCGGGCTCGACCCGAGGATGACGGTCGAAAGGTTTACTCGTCCAGCGACCCGTGCACAGCCAGCAGCGCCATATCCGCCTCCTGCGGTTCGATCACCCGAAACGCTTCCTTCACCCCGGCTTCGGTCAACTCGCGGCTCACCGTCAGCAACGTGTTGGGTGCATGTTCGTCGCACAGCTCCGCCATATGCGCGATTTCGGCCTCGGCCACGGGCCGCGCGGCCTCAACCGACGGTGCGCCATACATGTCGACGAAATGCTGCGCGAGGCCATGCACCAGCGCTTCATGCTCGACCGGCTCCATCTGCGTCACCGCCACGAAACTCACCCGGCCAAAGGTCTCGGCCCCGAGCCAGCCGTTCGTGAACGCCTGTTTCGCGCGGCCCTCCAGATCGCCCTCGGACCAGTTGGAAAACTCGAACCCGCCCGAGATACACCATTCGCCCGTGCGTGCCGGGGAATGAAAGACGCGCTGGTCGCTTTCGTCGAAATGGATGGCACGGGCAAGTTTCATCAACGGATCTCCAAAAGGTCGGTCACCGGCAGGAGCATGGTCTGCCCCTCGGTCCGAAGCAAGAGGCCAAGCTTTTCATCCAGCCCAAGGAAGTGACCAGAGCGGCCAAGGAATGTCCCGTCCGCGCCTATCCCATGCGCCAGACCGGACCATTCAGCGTGCAGCGGTCCGATGCCCTCGTCCTCCCACCGGCTGATCCAGTTGAGAAGATGCCGCGACCAGCTTTCCAGCAGATCAGTCGGGGTCAGGTCGCCGCAGCCTTCGCTCATCAGGTCGGTCTCGTCCGGTGTTTCGCCCCCCGCCACGTGCGGCCGGGCAAAGACAAGTTCGAACCCGGCGACCAGCCAGCCGGGCTCTTCCGCCACGTCCGAGACATCCGTCGCGCCCCGCACATATCCACAGCGCGCCCCGTTCACCCGGATCGGCCCGTCCCAGCACAGATGCACCGCAAGTTCCGACGGACCCAGCGCGCCCAGCGCATTCTGCACCGCGACCCCGGTCAGTGGCAGCATCGCCGCCGCATCCGCCAACGGCACTTCGGGTGCCAGTACGATGGCCGCCTGCAACCGTTCGGGCGTCACATCATAGAGGATCGTGCCCGCATCACAGCCTTGCGCTGCCTCCGAGCACGCCGCCTCGAACGGGTCGGCCCCCGCCGCGTTGATGCCCTGCATCAAGGGCGGGAACATCGGACCAGAGGTCATGCCTTGCCAGCGGCAATCAGCGTGCGGGCCAGATCACGGAAGGCCTGTGCCTGAGCACTGTCGGGTTTCGACACCACGATGGGCGCACCGCCGTCAGCCGCCTTGCGGATGTCCAGATGCAGCGGGATTTCCGCCAGCAAGGGCACGCCGATCTTGGCCGCTTCTGCCGCCACCCCACCATGGCCAAAGATGTGCTCTTCATGGCCGCAATTGGAGCAGATATGCGTCGACATATTCTCGATCAGCCCGACGATCGGCACGTTCATCTGGTTGAACATGTCGATCCCCTTGCGCGCATCCAGAAGCGCCACGTCCTGCGGGGTCGAAACCACCACCGCGCCATCGACATGCGCCTTCTGCGACAGGGTCATCTGCACGTCACCGGTGCCCGGCGGCAGGTCCACCAGAAGCACATCCAAAGCGCCCCATTGCACCTGCATCATCATCTGCTGCAACGCGCCCATGAGCATCGGACCACGCCAGACAACTGCCTGACCTTCGTTCACCATGAGACCGATGGACATCATGGTCACACCGAAATTGCGCATCGGCAGGATGGTCTTTCCATCCGGGCTGGCGGGACGACCGGACACGCCCAGCATCCGCGGCTGGCTCGGGCCATAGACATCCGCATCAAGCAAGCCAACGCGCCGCCCTTCGGCAGCTAGCGCACAGGCGAGGTTTGCCGACACGGTGGATTTGCCGACGCCGCCCTTGCCGGACGCAATCGCCAGAATCCGGTCCACACCGGGGATCTTCTCGGGGCCTGCCGGTTTTGGCTTCGCCCCGCCCTTGAGATCGGGCGGCGGTTTCGGCGCGGAATGCGCGGTCATCACCGCCGACACGCTGGCCGCACCCAGCGCCTTCACCGCGTCCTCGGCGGCTTGGCGCACCGGGCCATAGACGTCGGCCTTGTCCGGGGTCACTTCGACCACGAACCGCACCGCACCGCCATCCACGTTCAGCGCGCGGACAATACCTGCAGCCACGATATCCTGTCCCGAGACCGGATCGGTCACGGCTTTCAGTGCGGCCAGAACCGCCTCACGATCCAGGGCCACAGTCAGTCCTGTCCCTTGATGGTGCCGGTTACGACATGCTCAAGCTCGAGACCGTCGATCGTCAGAATCACTTTTGCCTCGAAGGACTTGCCGCTGGTGTCGGCGTTGCGCATCGCCTCTTCGATGGCCTGTTGAGAGGTCACCCCAACCTGCTTGAGGAACTTGCGCATCGACATGTTGAAATCATCGCTCATCGGTTATCTCCCTTGGCGTTCCCTCGTTCTTTGCGAGGCGAAGCGTTGACGGGTGTAAGCCAGCGCAAGTAGGCTTTCAAGCAAGGAGGCGCTGTAGAATGACCGCGACCCGACATCTTTGGCGTTTCAGCTTCGGCGCGCTGGCCGCCGTTTTGCTGACGCAGCCTGTGCTGGCGCAGGACAAGACCTTTACTCTGGAAGCCCCTGACGCGCTGGTGGACAGCGGACTGCTCAAGTTCCTACTGCCGCGATTCTCGCTCAAGACCCAGACGCGCATCACGCTTGCAGAACCCGGCACACCCGCCGATGCCCGGTTCGGAGACGGTGGCATTGTCGCGTTCGCAGGCCTCGACACGGTTTGGAAATTCGACGCGGGCGACGATCCCGACGCCCAGCGCTTTGCCGACTGGCTTCGCTCGGATGTGGGGCGCAACACGGTGGACAGTTATCAGGTCGACGGGGTTGCGCCCTTCACGTCCGAGATCAAGGTCGAGAAAGTCGTGGTCCAGATCACCTATGACGGGGACGCGCTGCGCGGCGAAGAGGTGTCTCTCTCCCATTGCGGGCGCTGCCATGTGGTGAGCGACAAGAACCGCATGAACTCCATTGGGTCCACCCCGTCCTTCGCGGTATTGCGCACGCTGCGGGATTGGGAAGACCGGTTTCAGGCCTTTTACGTGCTGAAACCGCACCCGGCCTTTACCCAGATCGAAAACGTGACCGAGCCGTTTGACCCAACCCGCCCGTCGCCGATTGCGGCGGTCGAGATGACGCTGGACGATCTGGAGAACATCATGGCCTTCGTGCAGGGCATTGCGCCTGCAGATCTGGGGCGGCCGGTTCAGTCGATGCAGGACTGAGGGAAGAACGCCTTTCGAAAGGCGTTCCCCCGCGATTTCGAAATCGCGACAAGCGCGTTCGAACGCGCTTGCCCGTTCAATGATCCTTGCGTTTCGAGTAGGGCGTCTCTTTCAGGTAATCATCAGTCGTGCGCGGGATGCGGGGTTCGCCCAGCGCGAAGGGGTTGTTCTTCGAGTGGTATTGCGCCTGAATCCGGCAATTGTCGCACATCTGGATCATCTTCGCAGCGTCGCTGGTGGCGAACATCGAATGCTTGCCCGCCAGCTTTTCGGTGATCTTTTCGATGGTCGATTTCACCCCGAACAGCGCCCCGCATTCGATACAGGCAAAGGGCTCCTCCTCGTTCAGCACAACCTGGCTGAAGGCTGCATCGGTGAGGTTCATCCGCGGCTCGAGCGTGATCGCGGTCTCCGGGCAGATCGTGGCGCAAATCCCGCATTGCAGGCAGGCGTCCTCTTGAAACAGCAATTGCGGCAGGTCCGGGTTGTCGCCCAACGCACCGGACGGGCAAAGCGACACACAGCTCAGGCACAATGTGCAGGAATCGGTGTTGACCAGAACCGCACCGTAGGGCGCGTTTTCAGGCAGTGGGAGGATCTCGGCCTCGGGCATCATCGCCTTGGCGGCCACACGCGCCACCTGACGGCGTGTGCCGATGGGCAGGCTGGGGGATGCGACGGGCTTCGGCGCTGCACCGCCGTAAAGGTGATCGCTCAGCGCGTCGGGATCGACCATGTCGATCACCTGCACGCGGCCACCTCCGGACAGCGCATTGGCCAGCATCGCCTCATGTTCGGGCGTGTCCCGCTCGGTGCGCGGGGCGAGCAGCACATCAACCGATGCAAATCCACAGCTGAGCGCGGCCATCATCTCGGCATGGCCAAAGGCGGCCAGACTGTCCATCGCGAAGGGGATCACATCCGCAGGCAGGCCCCGGCCAAAGCGGGCCGAGAGGCTGATCATCTCGGTCCCGTGGTCTGCATCGTGGACCAGCAGACGCGGCGCGGTACCGCCCGCCTTGCGATAGGTCGAAGACAGCGCGTCCAGACGCCGGAACACCGCCGATACCGGCGGCGCGTCATAGGCGATGGCGCCCGACGGACAGAGCGCGGCACAGGCCCCGCATCCGGCGCAGATCATCGGGTCGATGGCGACGTGATCCCCTGCCGAGGTGATCGCGCCTGTCGGGCAGATGTTCAGACATTTCGAGCAGCCCGTCTGTTCCGCACGGCTGTGCGCGCATAATGCGGGCTCCAATGCGATGTAGAGCGGCTTCTCGAAAGTGCCGACCATTTGCGCCGCCTCAGCCAGAACCGTCGCCACTGCAACGGGCTGGCGCGGATCGGCGCGCAGGTAGCCTTCGCGCTTGTGCGGCGCGGGCACCATGGCGGGATCGCCTGTCAGGTCGACCACCAGATCGCATTCCGACACAGCACCATCCTTGGGGGTGCTGAAGCCGAACGCCCCGCGCCCACCAGGCAGGAGTTGCGAGAACCCGTCGATCCGCACTTCGAACTGGCCGAGCGCGCCGTTCAGGTTCCGCACCCGTCCGCGTACCACATCAAAGCGACGGTCGAGCGGCACATCTGACGTGTCCGTCTGCAGAACCGTCACCGCCAGCGTGTCGCAGAGCTGGGCGGCTGCCGCGAACACGGTTTCGCCGCTGCCGACGATCAGGCAGGTGCCTTCGCTGACCACATCGACCACTTTGGGCGCAGGCAGGCTGAGTGCTGCCTCTGCGGCAAGGGCTGCCTGTTTCGGTCCGGCCTTGGCGCCCTGATCGCTCCAACCCGCGCGGTCGCGGATGTCGACGAATCCGGGGGCATCGACGCCCAACTCTTCGGCCAGCATCTCGAAAAATGCACTTTCCTGCGTACAGGCGATCATCACGTCCCCGGCCTCGATCGCCTTCGCGGCGGCCTCGGTCTGTGTGCCGCACAGGTTGGTATAGACCTTTGACGGATCAAGCGATGTCACATCGCCGATGGCGGCGGCATCGACGGTCTGGCTGCCAAGGCAGTCACAAAGAAGCAGTCTGGTTCCCATGTTGGCCCTTTCGCGGCGGTTGCCCGCGTGGTCTCTTGTCGTTGGTTGATATTTGGACATACCCAAGGGCTATGCTAGGCAGATGTCAACCGCGCCCGTGAGGCCGGATTGGGAGGACACACGTTTGACCACGACAGAGACCCGTTCCATCGAGATGCCGGTGGGCGTTGTGATGCAGCGCCGCCCCGGTGTGACCCGCTGGCAGAAATGGGCCTATGCGCCCACAGCATTGTTGCCCGGAGCCGGGCCCGCGCATTGGAAATTGCTGCGGGAGGAAGGCGATATTGCCGAATTCCATGTTGGCACCCGCGCGCTGACCCTGTGGCGCACCGATGCCGAGGCGTATCGCATCGGGCTCGCGGAAAAAGTCGTCTGCGCCTATGTCGTGCTGCAGCCCGGCGACGATGAATGGCCCTACAAGGTCAAGCTGATCACCGCCAACCCGCATGAGGCGATGCAATATTCCGATGGGGGCGAGGACGTTGTCGAAAAAGTCCCGATGCCGCCTGCCCTTGTGGCCTGGGTGCAGGAATGGACCGACCTTCACTTCGTGGAAGAGCCTTTCGTGAAACGCAAGCGTAAGCGCTATCTGGAAGACAAGGTCGAAGACGGCAAAGGCGATCCACGCATTGCTCAGGTCAGCGACGTGTATCGCGCACCGTCCAGCGCCCGAAAGGCGCGCGAGTCATGAGCCGGGGGTCGGATTTCTGGTCCCGCCGCAAGGCGCGGGTCGAAGCGGAAGAAGCCGAAGAGGCACGCCGCGCCGAAGTGGCGGAAGTCGAGGCGCAGCAGAAACAGCTTGAGGAAAAGACTGACGCCGAGATCCTGGAGGAGTTCGGCCTGCCCGACCCAGAAAAACTTGAACCCGGTCAGGACATCGCGGGCTTCATGAACAAGGCGGTGCCCGAACGTCTGCGCCGCCGCGCGATGCGGCAGTTGTGGCGGCTCAATCCGGTGCTCGCCAATCTGGACGGGCTGAACGATTACGACGGTGATTTCACCAATGCCGCGACCGACGCGCCGGGGGTCAAAACGGCCTACCAGGTGGGCAAGGGATTGCTGCGTCATGTGCAGGCTCTGGAGGAACAGGAGCGGGCCAAGATCGCGGCGCAATCTGGCGAACACCTTGATACCCCACAGAATCTGTCGGAAATCGCTATAGCAGATACGTTCCGCGAAGATTCTCCGGATAGTGGCCCATTTCCGGAAATTATGCAGGACAATGCAATTGCCGCGCCTGCATCTACGACCATGGTCGCAGACGATGCGAACCAGGATGAATATGCCAACAGCACACCGTTGGATACAGTATCCGAGGAACCTGCGCGTCCACGGCGGATGCGATTCAGAATAGAAAGTGAGACAGGATGACAATGAGCGCGGCTCAGACCTCGCCATCGGTGTCAGAAGAAGACCGCCTGCGCGCGGATCTCTACAACTATCTTGGCCTGATCCTGTCCGCGCCGCCCGACGAGTTTTTGCTGGCGCAAACCGCTGGTCTGACGGGCGATGACACGGACCTTGGTCAGGCGATCACCCGTCTTGCGGATTGCGCCCGAACCACAACTCCGCAACAGGCAGAGCGCGAATTCAATAAGCTGTTTATCGGTTTGGGCCGGGGCGAGTTGTTGCCTTATGCCAGTTTCTACCTGACCGGGTTTCTGCACGAAAAACCGCTGGCCGTGCTGCGCAGCGACCTGTCGGCGCGCCGGATCGAACGCGCGCCCAATGTCTATGAACCCGAAGACAACATTGCCACGCTCATGGAAGTGATGGGGGGGCTGATTGTCGGACGGTTTTCAACGCCGTCGACGATCGAAGATCAAAAGCTGTTCTTCAACCGCCATATCGCCCCGTGGGCAAGCCATTTCTACGCCGATCTTGAAACCGCAAAGACCGCGATGCTGTACAGCGCGGTCGGCTCGGTTGGAAAGGCATTCATGCAGATTGAGCGCGAAGCGTTCAGGCTGACGCCGTCCTGACCCCGGTCGGGTTCGGTTAAGAACCGGGCGGGAAACCGCCCCAATGCGGCCCACTTGCCGCGCATCTTGGAAGAAGGGAGGAAACCTTCCATGACTGAGAAAACCGAGGCGTCCAAAAGTCGCCGTGATTTTCTGAAGCTGGCAAGCACCGCAGCCCCGGCTGCCGTTGCGGCGGTCGCCGTGTCCGGCACCCAAGCCGAAGCGGCGGAAACGCCCAAGGCAGACGGCCGGATGCAAGATACCGCGCACACCCGCGCCTATCTCGCCAGCGCCCGCTTCTGAAGAAACGGTCACACGCATTCCCTGATCCGACCGGACAGAGACCGGTCGCAGGACGCAACCCCGCCAACGGCGCATCGCGCCCAGGTAGCTTGAGAGGGATAACATGCTAAGAAAGAAAACCGGAGGGCTGACACGGCGCGCTGCGCGGACAGGCCTGATTTCCGAGATTTCCAATAAATCTGTCGACAGACGCTCGTTCCTGCGCGGATCGGGTCTGGCCATCGGTGGCCTTGCCGCGATCAGCGCCACAGGTGGAGCCGTCACGCAAGCCAGTGCACAATCCGCCGTCAACGGCGCGGTTCAGACCGTCAAGTCGGTCTGCACGCACTGTTCCGTCGGCTGTACCGTTGTTGCCGAAGTCAGCAACGGCGTCTGGATCGGGCAGGAGCCCGGCTGGGACAGCCCGTTCAACCTTGGCGCCCACTGCGCCAAAGGTGCCGCCGTTCGCGAGCACGCCCATGGTGAGCGCCGCCTCAAGTACCCGATGAAAAAAGAGGGTGGTGAGTGGAAGCGCATCTCGTGGGAACAGGCGATCAACGAGATCGGTGACAAGATGCTTCAGGTCCGCGACGAAAGCGGTCCGGACTCGGTCTACTGGCTCGGTTCCGCCAAGCACAACAACGAACAAGCCTACCTGATGCGCAAGTTCGCCGCCTATTGGGGCACGAACAACATCGACCACCAGGCGCGTATCTGTCACTCGACGACTGTGGCCGGTGTGGCGAACACATGGGGCTACGGCGCCATGACCAACAGCTACAATGACATCCACAAGTCGCGTGCGATCTTCCTGATCGGCGGCAACCCTGCCGAAGCGCACCCGGTGTCGCTGCTCCACATCCTCAAGGCGAAAGAGCAGAACAACGCGCCGCTCATCGTCTGCGACCCGCGCTTCACCCGCACCGCAGCCCATGCCGACGAATATGTCCGCTTCCGTCCCGGCACCGACGTGGCGCTGGTCTGGGGTATCCTGTGGCACATCTTCGAGAACGGCTGGGAAGACAAAGAGTTCATCCGCACCCGAGTTTGGGGCATGGACCAGATCAAGGAAGAAGTCGCCAAGTGGAACCCTGACGAGGTCGAGCGCGTCACCGGCACCCCCGGTTCGCAGCTTGAGCGCGTTGCACGCACGCTGGCCAACAACCGTCCTGGCACCGTGATCTGGTGCATGGGTGGCACCCAGCACACCAACGGCAACAACAACACCCGCGCCTACTGCATCCTGCAGCTGGCTCTGGGCAACATGGGTACCGAAGGTGGCGGCACAAACATCTTCCGCGGCCACGACAACGTGCAGGGCGCAACCGACCTTGGCGTTCTCGCCGATACCCTGCCCGGCTATTACGGCCTTGCCGCAGGATCGTGGGCGCACTGGGCCCGCGTTTGGGAGGAAGACCTCGACTGGCTGAAAGCGCGCTTCTCGCAAGAGAAAGTGGGCGACACGCCGATGATGGAGCTGACCGGGATTCCGGTATCGCGCTGGATCGACGGTGTTCTGGAAGACAAGGAAAACCTTGATCAGCCGGACAACACCCGCGTGATGGTGCTGTGGGGCCATGCGCCCAACTCGCAGACCCGTCTGCCGGAAATGAAGACGGCGATGGAAAAGCTCGACACGCTGGTGGTGATCGATCCCTTCCCGACCGTCTCTGCCGTTCTGCATGATCGCACCGATGGCGTGTACCTTCTGCCGGCAACGACTCAGTTCGAAACCCGTGGTTCTGTCACCGCCTCGAACCGGTCGCTTCAGTGGCGGGATCAGGTCATGGCTCCGATGTTCGAATCGAAGACCGACCATGAGATCATGGCGATGTTCGCCCAGAAGTTTGGCTTCCACGACCGCATCTTCCGCAATATCGCGCTGGAAGACGACGGCCTGACCCCGGTGATCGAAGACATCACCCGCGAGTTCAACCGCGGCATGTGGACAATCGGCTATACCGGCCAGTCGCCCGAGCGGATGAAGCTGCACATGGCGAACCAGCACACCTTTGACCGCACCACCCTGCGGGCAAATGGCGGTCCGGCTGATGGCGACTATTACGGCATGCCGTGGCCTTGCTGGGGCACACCCGAGATGAACCATCCCGGAACAGCGAACCTCTATGACATGTCGCTGCCCGTCTCCAAAGGTGGCCTGACCTTCCGCGCCCGTTTTGGTGTGGAAAAGGATGGCGAGAACCTGCTCGCGGAAGGCGTCTATTCGCAGAACTCGGAAATTCAGGACGGATATCCTGAGTTTACCATGCAGATGCTGATGGACCTTGGTTGGGACAGCGACCTGACAGCGGAAGAGCGCGCGGCGATCGACGCCGTGGGCGGACCGAAAGCCAACTGGAAGACCGACCTGTCGGGCGGTATCCAGCGGGTGGCGATCAAGCATGAATGCGCGCCCTTCGGCAACGCCAAGGCCCGTGCCGTCGTGTGGACCTTCCCGGATCCGGTGCCGGTGCACCGCGAACCGCTCTACACCAATCGCTACGACCTCGTGGCCGACTACCCGACCTACGAGGACAAGAAGTTCTGGCGTGTGCCGACGATGTACAAGTCGATCCAGGCCAAGGATTTCTCGGCGGATTACCCGATCATCCTCACCTCTGGCCGATTGGTCGAATACGAGGGCGGCGGCGACGAGACACGGTCGAACCCGTGGCTGGCCGAGCTGCAGCAGGACATGTTCATCGAGATCAACCCGCGCGACGCCAACAACCTTGGTGTGCGTGACGGGGCACAGGTCTGGGTGGAAGGCCCCGAAGGCGGCAAGGTCAAGGTTATGGCCATGCTGACCGAACGGGTTGCTCCGGGTGTGGCGTTCATGCCGTTCCACTTCGGTGGGCACTACCAGGGCGAGGACCAGCGGTCCAAGTACCCGGAAGGTGCAGACCCCTATGTCTTGGGTGAATCGACCAACACCGCGCAGACCTACGGGTATGACTCGGTGACCCAGATGCAGGAAACCAAAGCAACGCTTTGCAAGATCATGGCAGCGTAAGGAGGAGAATGAGACATGGCACGCGCTAAATTTCTAGTCGACGCCGAACGCTGCATCGAATGCAACGCCTGCGTTACAGCCTGTAAGAACGAGCACGAGGTTCCGTGGGGGATCAACCGCCGCAAGGTGGTCACGATCAACGACGGTATGCCTGGCGAACGCTCGATCTCGGTGGCTTGCATGCACTGTTCGGACGCGCCCTGTATGGCCGTCTGCCCGGTGGACTGCTTCTACCAGAACGAAGAAGGTGTGGTCCTGCACTCCAAGGACCTCTGCATCGGCTGCGGCTACTGCTTCTATGCCTGCCCGTTCGGCGCACCGCAGTACCCGCAAGCGGGCAACTTCGGCAGCCGCGGCAAGATGGACAAGTGCACCTTCTGCGCCGGTGGCCCGGAAGAGAACCACTCCACAGCCGAGTTCGCCAAGTACGGCCGCAACCGGATCGACGAAGGCAAGCTGCCGATCTGCGCCGAAATGTGCGCAACGAAGGCTCTGCTTGCCGGGGACGGCGACATCGTCGCGTCGATCTACCGCGAGCGCGTCGTCGCCCGTGGGTTCGGCTCGGGTGCTTGGGGCTGGGGCACAGCCTACGATCAGAAAGACGGCTGATCGTCGTTTTACATGATTGACCAAAGAAAAGCCCCGGAGTTCGCTCCGGGGCTTTTTCGTTGGGGTATGCCGGGCTGAAGCTCCGGCCTATGCGGATTTGTGGTTGCTATATGTCACGCAGCATCGTCATCCTCGGGCCTGACCCGAGGATCTGTCTGGTATGAGGTCCTCGGGTCTTCGCCCGAGGATGACGGTGTATCGAAAGAGAAGAAGCGGCGCCGCCCCATTGGGCCTGACGGTTCTCTCAAATCCGCGATTCAACGCGTGACCTGTACTCCGGGGTTGCCAGAGCCTGTTCAGACCGGTCTCTCATGGTCAGCCTTCCGGCATGTGAGAGAAATGCGAGTTTTGCGAAATCATGGATCGCCAATACCCTGCCGCGCTGCGCGCTCTCGGGACATTGGCAATACACAATGTTTGTTTTTCGCAAACCTCGCGAGTCAGTGTCGTCTACGCGGCATGGGAGTGACCCTTCCCGCTCAAAAGCTTTTGTGGGCGTGGGTATGACGGAGCGTTGGTTAAGGACCTCGAAACGGGGCGTGCGGTGCCACGCCTATCAGATGTCAAGATCCATCCAGACCGGCAGATGATCGGACGCGCGGCGCGCCTCGCCCTGCTCGAACACCCCTGCCCCGGCCACTCGCAAGCCGCGCCCCACGGCAAAGCGATCCAGCGGCGCGATGGGACGGGAGGCATGAAAACTGCGTCCGGGACTGATGACGTCAAAGGCATGTTCCAGAATGTCGAAGCCGATGCGCGGCGACCATTCGTTGAAATCACCAGCGATCACCGCCCTGTCCGTCCGCGCCGCCAACTCATCCAGCAAATGCGCCAGTTGCAACTGACGGCAGCCTCGGCGCAGGCCCAGATGGGTGCCCACAAGCGTCAGACGTGTCCGTGGTCCTTCAAGATCGGCGATCAGCGCGCCACGCGGTTCGATCCCCGGCAGGCTCAGACGTTCGGTCGCGCCGATGCGCCAGCCGTCCCGCACCAAAAGCGCGTTGCCGTGCCAACCGGAACTTGGCCCGTTGGTGACATTGAGCACGCGCAGCCCGGTGTGTTCGAACAGCGCGTCTTCGGGCAGCACGGCGGGACGCGCCCCCAGCCGTTTGTCCGCCTCCTGCAGCGCCACCACATCAGCATCAAGCTCGGCCAACACACGGATGATCCGCAACGGATCGCGCCGCCAATCCAGCCCCACCGCCTTGCGGATGTTGTAGCTGGCGATCCGCATCACAGCACCGGGGCAAACAGGCGGGCGATCCGCGCCAGCATGCCAACGATCATGTTGCGATCCGAAAGGTCGATGTCCACCCGCGTGGCATTGCCGAAATCGGTGCTCAGCATCGTCTCGACCTCGGACGCGGCGGTCTTGCCCTCCATCACCACTGTCAGTTCGAAATTGAGCAGGCCCGAACGGACATCCAGATTGATTGACCCGATCGATGTCAGGTCATCATCCACCAGCGCGACCTTCTGATGCACAAACGCCGGATCATAGGTCCAGATTTCACCGCCCACAGAGCGCAGGTCGTCGAAATAGGCCATCGCCGCGAAATAGGTGATGTAGTGATCGGCCCGGCCCGGAACGAGGATCTTGACGTCGACTCCCCGCAAGGCGGCAAAGCGCAGCGCGGTCAGCACGTCGCGGTCGGGTACGAAATAGGGCGTCGAGATCCAGAGGCGCCCTTGTGCGGCATGGGCCAGCGCGATGAAATAAAGATTGCCCGCAGCGATTTCCTCGGCCGGGGACGGGGCAAGTGCCACGGCTCTCAGAGGGCCAGCGGGTGCCGGCGTGGATGCGGCGATGTCGCCAAGGTCTTCGCCGGTGGCCCACATCCAGTCCGAGGAGAAATGCAGCGCAAGCTGCGCCACGACAGGGCCGCGAAAGCGCGCAAAGGTGTCGCGCCACGGGCCAATGGATGGGTTCCGCCCGACATAGGTTTTCGACACATTCAGACCGCCGGTAAAGGCGACGGTGTTGTCGATCACAACAAGTTTGCGGTGATTGCGGAAGTTGAGCTGAAACGGCCCAAGCAAGCGACTTGGCCCCTTCGGCCGCGCCAGCCTTATGCCTGCCTGTTCCAGCGACCTCTTGAAGCCGCGCGGCAGACCGAAGAACGGCAGTTCGTCATGCAGCAACCAGACCGACACGCCAGCCTTCGCACGCTCGATCAGGGCATCCCGCAGGACACGACCGATGTCGTCATCCTCAATCGTATAGAACTGCACGAAAAGCGTGTGCTGCGCGGATCGGATCGCCTCTTGCACGGCCTCATAGGTCGCGTGCCCATCGACGAGCAGCGACATGTCGTTGCCATCGGTCACCGGTAGGCGCGCAATCCGCGCAAACGTGTCGAGCCGCGACGGTTCGTGTGTGACATTGGCCTCGGAGGCCATATCAAAGATGTCTTCGTCGGATTTCCGGCGGTCGCGTTCAAAGCTTTTGTAATCGGCATGGCCGAACACAAGGTAAAGCAACGTGCCGAAAATGGGCAAAAGCAGGATGAGCAGAATCCATGCCGTCGCCCCTTGCGGCGTACGGGAGGTCAGGAGCGCGCGGTAGGCCGCAAACAGCCCAAGCGCCGCAAGAGCCGCAGCGATGGCGGCGTTGGTGAGCGTGATAAATTCAGCCATCAACCGTCAATTCTACGTCCGTCTTCATTTCAGAATGGCTTGCTGTTGGCATCATCTTTAGTATCCTGACAAAGGTGTATGGCTCGCCCATGTTTTGCGGTCCGACATCGTCAAAAAATACGGTCAAACCTGACCCAAAAACACTGCATTTCGCAAGGCCGGGCGTTTCATGCGCCCATTAGGGAGGACGCAGGGATATGCGTGACATTCGACACTACATCCTTGGTTGCATCATGGCCGCACTGGCCGTTCTGGTTCTGGCATCGTGGCTGACCACGGGTATGGCAAACGCACAAGAGGCCGGTTCCGTTGCAACCGAGACCGAGATCGATCGCTCTGCTACGGGTGGGGCTACGACGTTGGAAGACATCATGCGTCGCCAGCAAGGCTTGCCTGTCGACAATTCATTCCGGGCCGAAAACATCGGCGATCCGTCGGCTGCCGCTGGCATCACCGATCAGTTGGGCACCCTTGGTGGCGCCTCCGATCCCGATCTGTGGCGCGGGATGCGGTTCAACGCGGCGGATGTCACCACGCAGGCGCGCGGACCGGCTGCCGATGTGCTCATCCAGGACCGCGGCATGTGGTGGCTGCTGTTCCGCGAAGGCCCGTTGCTGACCTATGGCGGCTATCTGCTCTTGGGGACCATCGGCGCGCTGGTGTTGTTTTTCCTGCTGCGCGGTCGGGTCAAGATCGACGGTGAAAAGACCGGACGCCGCATCGAGCGCTTCAAGAACTTCGAACGCTTCGGTCATTGGCTTTTGGCGGGGTCGTTCATCTTGTTGGGGATCACCGGTCTGGTGTCCCTCATGGGACGCAAATTCCTGATTCCGACCATCGGACACGAAAGCTATGCGCTGATCGCGGGGGCGTCGAAATGGATACATAACAACGTGTCCTGGGCCTTCATGCTGGCGCTGGTGATGGTCTTCGTGATGTGGGTCGTGCACAACTTCCCCGACAAGACAGACCTCAAGTGGCTGGCCAAGGGCGGTGGTCTTTTCGGCGGCGGACATCCCCCAGCCAAGAAGTTCAACGCGGGTCAAAAACTGATATTCTGGTCGGTGATCATTCTGGGCGGGTCCATCTCGGTCTCTGGTCTGTCGCTGCTGTTCCCGTTCGAACTGCCGATGTTTGCCAAAACCTTTGCCATCCTGAACACCACCGGCCTGCCGGAAATGCTGGGCTTTGGTATCCTGCCCGAAGCCATGACTCCGCATGAAGAGATGCAGTATGCGCAGCTCTGGCACGCGATTGTCAGCTTTGTGCTGATGGCGATCATTCTGGCGCATATCTATATCGGCTCGGTCGGCATGGAAGGCGCCTATGACGCGATGGGCACCGGCATGGTCGAGGAACAGTGGGCCAAAGAGCACCACAGCCTGTGGGTCGAAGAAGTGAAGAAGCGGGAAAACAAGGCGCCCAGCGGCGCCACCCCCGCCGAGTAACATGCGCACGGCTTTGGCCACTTCTGCGGCCCTGTTTTGGGCGACCTCCGGGGCCGCAGGCGATTTTTTCACACTCCAAGGTCATGGCGGCCCCATCATGGGGATCGCCGTGTCCGAGACCGACCAGATCGCCACCGTGAGTTTCGACAATGCGGTGGGGCTTTGGTCGGATCAGATGCCTGTGTGGTTTGACGGGCACGAGGCGGCGGTCAACGCCGTGCTCTTTGCGCCGGATGGCCGGATCTATTCAGCGGGTGACGATTTCACGCTGCGGGTCTGGGCTGCCGACGGGACGACGGTTGCGGTTCGCGATGGGCACAAGGGAAAGGTTGTGTCTTTGGCCCTGTCTCCGGACGGGACGATGGTGGCGTCGGCCAGTTGGGACGGGAGCATCGGGCTCTGGCCTGTGGACGGCGGCGCGCCGGTGTTTCTGACCGGGCATAGCGGGCCGGTGAATGACGTGGCGTTTACCCGTGACGGTCTGGGCCTTTATTCCGCCTCGGCCGATGGCAGCATTCGGTTGTGGGATTTGTCCATCAACAGCGAACGCCAGCGGGTGATCGAACACGGGTTCGGCGTGAACGAGCTTGAGCTGAACGAAGACGCGGGCTGGCTCGCCTATGGCGCTGTCGATGGCGGGACACGGGCAATTGATCTTGCGACCGGAGACACGCTGGCCGATCTGACGCTGGAGCGGCGACCGATCCTGTCGATGGCCACCAGTCCGGATGGCATGACGCTCGCCGTGGGGGATGGCGAGGGGTATATCATGGTGGTCGACACGCCGAACTGGCGCATCGCCCGCGATTTCCGCGCAACCGAACGCGGCCCGGTCTGGGCTCTGGCGTTTTCCAACGATGGGACCAACATCCATGCGGGCGGGCTGGACCCGCGCATGTATTCCTGGCCCATCGCCGCGATGGGCGAGGCCGATCCGATGGCAACCGGATCGCCGTCTTTCCTGCAGGCCGCCGACACGATGCCAAATGGCGAGCGGCAATTCATGCGCAAATGCTCGATCTGTCATACACTGACGCCGGGCAGCGCGCGCCGCGCCGGGCCGAGCCTCTATGACCTGTTCGGCAGGCAGGCGGGCACTGTCGAGGATTACACCTATTCCGACGCGTTGAACGGGTCGGACATCATTTGGGACGAAGACACGATTGATGCTCTTTTCGATATCGGACCAGAGCATTACATACCCGGCACCAAGATGCCGATGCAGCGGATCACAGGGGCGCAGGACCGCGCCGATCTTGTGACCTATCTGCGTGAGACAACCGCACCTGAGGAGAGTTCGCAGTGAAAGCCATGCTACTTGGATTTGTCGCCATCGCCGTGATCGCCGTTGGCGCGGATTATACGCTGGATCAGATGGGGTGGAGCGCCGCTGAGCAGGGCGCGTCCCCTTCCAATGTGCGTTTGGGCAACTGACCGGTCAGGTACCGACCTGAAGCACCGACGTTTTCTGCCGCAGCATCGCAATCACACTTAGTGCTGTGATCTTGCCTGTGGCCGGGTTTTCTGCGGTCGGGCGGTTCTGGATCGTCATGGTGAAGTCTGAACTGTCCGACACAACGCGGACGGTGTGCTGGTTCTTTTCAAGCGACGGGTCGGCCCAAACCTCCATCCGGGTTTTGTCGGTGCCGTAGCCTGCAAGGCTGACCGCGACTGCGACGTTCACGTTGGCCGGGAACACCTTGGCCACATCGGTGACCGCGCCGCCCATCACCAACTTCGGTTCTGTCAGGTTACTAAGATCGATGTTGTTGTCGATCACGTAAGGTGCCTTGGCGAGGCCTGCGACGGGTTTGCGGGTCTCGATCACGACCGATTCCAGATTGCCGACCGCAGCCCCCTTGATCGCGTCGAGGCCGAGAATTGCGCCTGATGGGATGAGGATCTTCGCTCCGGTTTCGGCCGCACGGTCGAACAGCGCCTGCTGGCCCATCAACTGGCTGGCCGACAGGACGATCAATTCCTTGCCTGCCTCAACGGTGGGCACGGCCAGTTCCATGAACAACTGCGGCGGCAGGGTTTCGACGACGATGTCGCAATGATCCGCGATCTCGCTCAGGGAATAGACCGGGGCGGGTTTCGACAGGGTCGCATTCGCCTCGGCGGCGCGGTCTGCGGTGCGGGCGCTGATGCCCCCCAATTCGCAGCCGGGAATGCCGCCGCGATCCAGTTCCTGAGCGACGTGCAGCCCGATGGCGCCAAGTCCTGCTATTCCGATTTTCATGCCCTGTACCTTTCGACCATATCTACAATTCTGTGTGCTGCAGCGACCGACGCCGCGTGATCCTGTGAGAAGTTCAAACGCACGCTGGAATGCGTGTGCGGTGAGAATTCCGACCCCGGTGTGACCGTGACCCCGGCCTGAAGGCGCAGGAGGCGGACAAAATCCTCGGGTGAGACCACCAGTTTGGGCAGTTCCGGGAAAAGGTAGCTGCCCGCCTGTGGGCAGGCGGTCCGGAAACCGGCATCGCGGAAGATCTTGAGCAGGTCGTCACGGATTGCCTCGTGCTGGGCAATGCGGGTGTCCATCCAGCCTTCGGGTTCGTGGAACCATGTCTTGAGCGCGGCTTGGGAATAGCCCGCAGCACGCAGAGACACGATAGCCTGCAGTTTTTCCATTCGGTCGATCAAAGGGGCCGAGCCGAAGGCAACGCCAAGGCGGAAGCCGCTGAGGGATTCCGTTTTGGACGGCCCCATGATGGTGATCAGGTTCTCGGGTCGCGTCGCGCAGGCGCGCATGTGGGTGTAGGTCTCGCCACTGTAGCGCAGGCGGGAATAGAGCTGATCGACAATCACAGTCACATTGTGCTCTGCCGCGAGGCGGGCGATTTCGATGATCGCGTCTTCGGATGTGACCACGCCGGTCGGGTTGTTGGGGGTAGAGAAGACCAGCACCTCGGCCCCGGCGTTGAACGCCGCTTCCAACTGGCCAAGGTCCGGGCCGCGCTGCGGGGCGTCTTCGTGGTAGTGGAGGGCAACCGGCATGATCTCACCGCCGAAGAAGGCGACGAGTTTGCGGTTGGCAAAGTAGTCCGGCTCCATAATGGCAACCTTGGTGCCCCGGTCCACCACTGCACCAAGCGCCAGAAACAGCGCGCCTTGGGTGCCGGGGGTGATGATCAGCTCATCCACCGGATCGACCGGTGCGCCTGTAAAGGCGGCAAGGCTCGCGGCCACGTCTGCGCGGATCGCGGCGGCACCGCGATATTCGGTATAGGCCTGTGACCCACCCTCCTTAAACCCGGCTTCCCATGCGGCCCGTGCGCCGGGGGTGGGTTCGAACGCGTCGACATCGCCATGCGAGAAATCGACCGGAGTGCCGGGCAGGATATCGCCGCGCATCACCGATTTCAGATCGTCCGCGTTCTGGCGCACCTCTTGTCCCGGCGCGTTGTCTGCGCCCAGCCGTGCGAATTTCGCGTCAAGACTGCTCATCTGTCCCTCCCTTGTGTTCCGTCTTATCTAGCCCGGCAGGCAGGCTTGCGCCAGTTCCAGAACGCGATCAGGTGGCTTGCGCCGTTGTTAGCGCTGACGTAAAGCTGCGGCATGTTTCTGGGCATCGACATAGGCACATCGGCGGTCAAGGTAATCTGCACCGATGGTGACGTCATTCATGCTTCGGCGACCGCCAATCTGACAGTTCAATCGCCACATCCGGGCTGGTCGGAACAGGACCCCCAGGCATGGTGGTCGGCGGTTCGGGCTGCGTTGAACGAGGTTGCCGGGACGGTTCCGTTGTCCGGTGTGACCGGGATTGGTCTGTCGGGACAGATGCATGGGGCGGTTCTGTTGGATAGTGCTCGGGACGTGCTACGTCCCGCGATCCTGTGGAATGACAGCCGGTCGACCGAGGATTGCGCGCATCTGCAAGCGGCGTTGCCAGAGATCGGCACAATTGCCGGGGTGCTTCCCCTGCCCGGCTTTACCGCGCCCAAGCTGATGTGGGTGGCGCGGGAAGAGCCGCAGGTCCATGCGCGGATCGCGCATATCCTGCTGCCCAAGGATTACATCGGCCTGCGCCTGCATGGTGAGCTTGTCACGGACCGATCGGATGCGGCGGGGACGTTGTGGCTGGATCAGGGTGCGCGTGAGTGGAGCGCGGCTGTGGCCGGGGCGAGTGCCACGGAGATGGCTTGGCTGCCGCGTCTGGCTGACGGGCATGAGGTGGCGGGTCAGATCACGGCTGCGGCCGCGGCCGAGACCGGGTTGCCTGCGGGCATTCCTGTCGTCGCAGGTGGCGGCGATGCCGCAACCGGGGCAGTGTCGCTGGGCGCGACTGAGGCGGGACGCGGGTTCATCTCGCTTGGGACATCGGGGCAGTTGTTCGTGGCGGGCGATGCCTATCATCCGAACCCGGCCAAATTCGTGCATGCCTTTGCCCATACGGTGCCAGAGCGCTGGTATCAGATGGCGGCGATGCTGAATGGGGCGCGGCCGATTGCGTGGCTAGCGGGGCAGTTGCAGATCAGTGCGGGTGAGGTTGTCGACTTGGCCGAGAGTGCTGACCCGAACCGCGTGCCGATCTTCCTGCCCTATCTGACCGGCGAACGCAGTCCGCATGGTGATCCGCATATCCGTGCCGGTTTCTTTGGGCTGGAGGACAGCACGGATCGCGCCGCGCTCTGTCGGGCGGTGCTTGAGGCGGTGGCCTTTACCTTTGCCGATGCCGTTGACAGTTTTGGCGACACCGTTGCCGGTCTTCCGCATCTGGCCGCAATCGGCGGCGGCAGCAAATCGCCCTTCCTGTTGCAACTGATCGCCAATGCGACGGGTCAGCGGATCGGGCGGACCGTTGGATCGGATGCAGGCCCCGCCATGGGGGCTGCCCGGCTGGCGGCCTGTGGCATGGGTGCGATGAGCCTGTCTGATCTGGGGCACCAACCCGAGATCGCGGATTGGTTTGATCCAACTTCGGTCCCGGACCTCGACGGCCGCTTGCAGCGGTATCGTGCGCTTTACCAAGCCCTTAAGCCTTTGCGCTGATCCTTGGCACCGCGTGACGCACTATGCGGCACCGCCTGCGGCATGGGACAGAAACTTTACGCGCATTGTTGATTTTTTGCGCGCGATAAGAAATTGTCAAAATTGGATAGAGTATTCCGACGCGTCTGCAGGGCCCCACAATGTCACAACCCGAGATCCGGAACATGGAAGAATTCGCCGCCATCAGCGGCATCTCCCGGCCCACCGTGTCGAAGTATTTCCACGACCCCAGCAGCGTGCGCAAATCCACACGAATGCGGATCGAAGCGGCGCTCGAAAAGTACGATTACCGGCCCAACATCTACGCGATGAACCAGAACCGGAAGCTGACCAAGAATATCGGCATCGTGGTGCCCTATCTGGCGGACCCGTTCTTTGGCGAAATCGTGCGGATGATCGAAGGCCGCTGTATCGAAGCGGGGTTTACGCCGTCGTTGTTCAGCGCGCATGGCGATCAGGCGCATGAGAACGACATTCTGGACAGTTTGCGGTCGATGAAACCGGCGGGCGTGCTGCTTGCCCCGCTCGGACGGCAGTCGGACAAGGCGGCCATCGAGACCTTCTGCAAACACGTGCCCACTGTGCTTTTTGACAGTAATATCGAAGGGATGGGTGAAGCGTTTGTCGGTTCGGACAACCACAGTTTCGTGTCGCAGACCGTGGAATATCTGAGCCGCACCGGCGAGTCGCCCTGTTTCTTCGAGATGCGAACACCCGCCAACCCGAACGCCAACAAACGCCGGATCGCCTATCTGTCGATGATGGAGCGGCTTGGGCTTGAGCCACACGTGATCAAGATTGACGGCACAGGATGGGGGTTCGAAGAGATTGGGCGTCAGGGCGGTTTGAAGGTGTTGTCGGAAAAGTCGCTGCCCACCAATACGGTGCTGTGCAGCAACGACCGTCTGGCCATTGGGTTTCTTGCGGCGTGTTACGAAAGCGGGGTGCGGGTCGGGCGTGCTCCGGGGTGCGAATTGCGAGTCGCGTCACATGACGATCACCCGTTCTCGAGGTTTACCTGCCCGTCCCTGACCACCGCAGCGCATGATTACAACGCGGTTTCGGACCACTCGGTTGAGACTCTGTTTCGCCTGATCGAAAGCGGCGGGCGCTTTGAAAACAGGGCAGAAAGCCTGTTTCCGGCACGTTTGATCATGCGGGAGTTTGCGTAGTAAAATTTACGCGAGTAAAATTTTGATTGACGCGAGTAAATGATTTGGTGTTGAGTGCCCCCAGGTAATCCAAAAACCAGGGAGGATTCGGATGCACCTGAGTAACGCACTTCGTGCGGCGACAGCGTTGTCGCTCATCATGGTCGGGGCCGCACAGGCAGAGACCATCACCATCGCAACAGTCAACAACGGCGACATGATCCGCATGCAGGGTTATACCGACGACTTCACGGCCAAGACCGGCCACGAAGTCGAGTGGGTGACGCTGGAAGAAAACGTGCTGCGTCAGCGTGTGACCACGGACATCACCACCAAAGGTGGTCAGTTCGACATCATGACCATCGGCATGTACGAAACCCCGATCTGGGGTGCCAACGGCTGGCTTGTTCCGCTGGACGGTCTGTCGGCAGAATACGATGCCGCAGACATCCTTCCGGCCATGGCCGGTGGCCTTTCGCATGACGGCACGCTTTATGCGGCACCGTTCTATGGCGAAAGCTCCATGGTCATGTACCGCACGGACCTGATGGAAAAAGCCGGTCTGGACATGCCGGAAGCCCCCACGTGGGAGTTCATCCGTCAAGCTGCGGCCGCAATGACGGACCGCGCCAACGACATCAACGGCATCTGTCTGCGTGGCAAGGCCGGTTGGGGTGAAGGCGGTGCCTTCATCACGGCGATGTCCAACTCCTTCGGCGCACGCTGGTTCGACATGGAGTGGAACGCTCAGTTCGACACGGAACAGTGGGCAAACACCCTTAATTTCTTCAAGGGCATGATGGACGAGTCCGGTCCTTCCGGCTACGCAACGAACGGTTTCAACGAGAACCTGTCGTTGTTCAACCAGGGCAAGTGCGGGATGTGGATCGATGCGACTGTTGCCGCATCCTTCGTGACCGGCGCAGACTCCACCGTTGCTGACTCCGTGGGCTTTGCCTTGGCGCCTGACAATGGTTTGGGCAAGCGCTCGAACTGGCTGTGGGCATGGGCCCTTGCCATCCCGGCAGGCACCCAGAAAGAAGCCGCTGCAAAATCCTTCATCGAGTGGGCCACATCCAAGGACTACATCGAGCTGGTAGCCGCCAAAGAAGGCTGGGCCAACGTACCTCCGGGTGCACGGACATCTCTGTATGCGAACCCCGAGTACCAGAAAGTTCCGTTCGCCAAGATGACGCTGGACTCGATCCTGTCGGCTGATCCGAACAACTCGACCGTTGAGCCGTCGCCGTATGTTGGCATTCAGTTCGCTGCGATCCCCGAATTTGCCGGTATCGCATCCGAAGTGAGCCAGGAGTTCTCGGCCGCTTATGCTGGTCAGCAGACAGTCGAAGAAGCGCTCGCGAAAGCTCAGGCGATCACAACCGAAGCAATGGAAGCCGCCGGCTACCGTTGATCCCTGTGATCGAGTTGGAGAGGGCGGTCATCGCACCGCCCTCTCCCCCCACACCCCAATACACATGTTTTGAACGTGGCCCTATTCTGACAGCGCGGTAGTGTACGCGGGCTGGCAACGGAGGAGATGTATCCCATGGCGACGAAAGCATCCCGATCAGCGGCCCGACTGATGATGGCCCCGGCGGTGATCCTGCTTCTGGGCTGGATGCTGGTCCCGCTGATCATGACCCTCTGGTTCTCGTTCCGAACCTACCTGCCGCTGCGCGGTGGCGATCAGGGTTGGACCGGGTTCGACAACTATGTCCGCTTCGTGAGCTCCAGCGCCTTCTGGCCCGCCGTACAGACCACGTTGATTATCGTTCTGGGTGTGCTGGTCATCACCGTCTGCCTGGGCATCCTTCTGGCGATCCTGCTGGACCAGCCGATGTGGGGACAGGGCATTGTTCGTATTCTGGTCATTGCCCCCTTCTTCGTGATGCCGACCGTGTCCGCGCTGGTCTGGAAGAACATGTTCATGGATCCTGTGAACGGTTTGTTCGCCCATTTGTGGCGCTTCTTTGGGGCCGAACCGGTCAGTTGGCTGTCCGACGCGTCCTTGCAATCGATCATCATGATCGTCAGCTGGCAGTGGCTGCCCTTCGCCACACTGATCCTGCTGACCGCCATCCAGTCGCTTGACAGCGAACAGTTGGAGGCTGCCGAAATGGACGGCGCCCCGGTTCTCAAGCGGTTTTTCTATATCATTCTTCCGCATCTAAGCCGCGCGATCACCATCGTTCTCCTGATCCAGACAATCTTCCTTCTGGCGATCTTTGCCGAGATTTTCGTGACCACGGGCGGCGCGTTCGGAACCCGCACCCTGTCCTATCTGATCTTCCAGCGCGTGCTGGAAAGCCAAAACGTCGGACTTGGTTCAGCCGGTGGTGTCTACGCCATCATCCTCGCCAACATCGTCGCGATCTTCCTGATGCGGATCGTCGGCAAGAACCTGGACAACTGATCATGGCCCGTTCTGTTTCTTCCCGCCGCAAACTGATCAATACCGGCCTTGCCTGGGCGATTGGCTTGCTGATCTTCTTCCCGATCCTCTGGACGATCCTCACCAGCTTCAAGACCGAGGCACAGGCGATCGCCAGCCCGCCGATCTTTCTGGCCTTCGACTGGACAACTGAAAACTACGGCGTCGTTATGGAGCGGTCTGACTATGGCCGGTTCCTGATGAACTCGATCATCATCGCCGGAGGATCGACCATCCTCGGTTTGATCATCGCGGTGCCTGCGGCTTGGTCGATGGCATTTGCGCCGTCACACCGGACCAAGGACATCCTTTTGTGGATGCTGTCGACCAAGATGCTTCCTGCCGTGGGTGTGCTGTACCCGATCTACCTGCTGTTCATTCAGTTGGGACTTCTGGACAGCCGGGCCGGTCTGGTGGTCGTGATGATGCTCATCAACCTGCCGATCATTGTCTGGATGCTGTATACCTACTTCCGCGAAATCCCGGTCGAGATCCTCGAAGCGGCGCGGATGGACGGGGCCACGCTCAAGGAAGAGGTGCTGTATATCCTCACGCCGATGGCGGTTCCGGGTATTGCCTCTACCATGCTCCTGAACTTCATCCTCGCCTGGAACGAAGCCTTCTGGACGCTGAACCTGACGGCCGTCAACGCCGCCCCGCTGACCGCGTTCATTGCCAGCTATTCCAGCCCCGAAGGCCTGTTCTTCGCCAAGCTCAGCGCGGCCTCGACCATGGCCATTGCGCCGATCCTCATCCTTGGCTGGTTCAGCCAGAAACAACTTGTCCGCGGCCTGACCTTCGGCGCCGTCAAATAACGACCTGACACAAGGAACCTGACCCATGGGACAAATCACACTCAAACAGGTCACCAAAAGCTTTGGCGACGTGCAGGTCATCCCGCCATTGGACCTGACCATCGAAGACGGAGAGTTCACCGTGTTCGTCGGCCCCTCGGGCTGCGGAAAATCCACGCTGTTGCGTCTGATCGCCGGGCTTGAGGACATCACCACCGGCCATATCGAGATCGACGGCAAAGACGCGACCGATGTCGTTCCCGCCAAACGCGGTCTGGCGATGGTGTTCCAGTCCTACGCGCTTTATCCGCACATGTCGGTGCGCAAGAACATCGCCTTCCCGCTGAAGATGGCCAAGATGGACCCAGCCGAGATCGAAAAACGGATCGCCAACGCGGCGTCTGTTCTGAACCTCACCGATTATCTGGATCGTCGTCCGGGCCAGCTTTCGGGCGGTCAGCGCCAGCGTGTCGCCATTGGCCGCGCGATTGTCCGCGAACCCGCCGCGTTCCTCTTCGATGAACCGCTGTCGAACCTCGACGCTGCCTTGCGCGTCGGCATGCGGCTCGAGATCAGCGAACTGCATGAACGCCTGAAAACCACCATGATCTACGTTACCCACGATCAGGTTGAAGCCATGACCATGGCCGACAAGATCGTCGTGCTGCGTGCTGGCCATATCGAGCAGGTCGGTAGCCCGTTGGAGCTTTATCACAGACCGCGCAACGAGTTTGTGGCCGGCTTCATCGGGTCGCCCAAGATGAACATCTTCGGCGGCGCCGAGGCGCAGAAATACGGTGGCGTGAAGGCAGGCATCCGGCCCGAACATATCGACGTGTCGATGACCGAAGGCACCTGGAAAGGCAAAGTCGGTGTTGCCGAGCATCTGGGGTCTGACACGTTCATCCACGTCCACGACACGGGGTTAGACGACATGGTCACCGTTCGGATCACAGGGGATATTTCCGTGCGCCATGGCGACACGATCTACCTGACGCCGCAGCTCGATCAGATGCATAAATTCGACGCTCAGGGGCTTCGCATCGCATGAAACGGCTGGACGGCAAGACGGCATTGATCACCGGCGCAGCGCGTGGCATCGGCCGCGCGTTTGCCGAACGCTATGTCGCAGAGGGCGCGCGCGTGGCGATTGCGGATATCGACATTGCCCGCGCAGAGGAAACCGCCTCGCAGATTGGCGAACATGCGATCGCGGTGCATATGGATGTGACCGATCAGGCGAGCATCGATGCGGCAGTCTCCGCCAGCGTGGAGCAGCTTGGCCAGATCGACATCCTGATCAACAACGCCGCGATCTTCACCGCCGCCCCGATCACCGAGATCACCCGCGCCGATTACGCCCGCGCCTTTGACATCAACGTGGCAGGCACCCTGTTCACGTTGCAGGCGGTCGCGAAACACATGATTGACCGTGGTATCAAAGGCCGCATCATCAACATGGCGAGCCAGGCAGGACGCCGCGGCGAACCTCTCGTGGCGGTCTATTGTGCGACCAAAGCGGCGATCATTTCTCTGACCCAATCGGCAGGACTGAACCTGATCGCGCACGGGATCAACGTGAACGCGATCTCTCCAGGTGTCGTCGATGGCGAACACTGGGATGGTGTGGATGCGTTCTTTGCCAAATACGAAAACAAGGCCCCGGGCCAGAAGAAACGCGAAGTCGGTGCCTCTGTCCCCTATGGGCGCATGGGCACGGCAGACGACCTGACAGGCATGGCGGTGTTCCTTGCCAGCGACGATTCCGAATACATCGTCGCACAATGCTACAATGTGGATGGTGGCCAATGGATGAGCTGAAACAGGACAGCCGAAGCAAAGCCGTGGCACTGTCGCTGGCCAATCTGGACATGTTGCCCGAAGGGATTGCCCGCCCGACCTATAAGCGTGTCGACCTGACCCCCGGCATCGTGCATATCGGTCTTGGCAATTTCCATCGCGGCCATCAGGCGTGGTATCTGCACCGGCTGATGCAGCAGGGGCTGGCCCATGACTGGGCGATCATCGGCGCCGGTGTGCGCCCCGGGGATGCGCGGATGCGCGAGCATCTTCTGGCGCAGGACTGCCTGACCACGCTGATCGAACTGGACCCCGCTGGCATCTCTGCCGAAGTGATCGGGTCGATGATTGATTTCGTGCCGGTCGAGGATGGGCATGGCGCATTGATCGCCGCGATGTCCGATCCACGCATCCGCATCGTGTCGCTGACTGTGACCGAAGGCGGATATTACCTCGATGCCGGCGGAGCGTTGGACATAGCGCACCCGGACATTCAGCATGACATGGCCCATCCCGACGCGCCGCGCACCGCCTTTGGTGCGATGGTCGCGGCATTGCGGGCCCGCAAAATCGCAGACCACCCCCCGTTCACCGGGCAGTCCTGCGACAACCTTCAGGGCAATGGCACGATCCTGAGGCAGACCCTTGTCGGGCTGGCCCGTGGCAGCGACCCCGAACTTGCAGACTGGATCGACAGCGCAGGCCGTTTCCCCAACTCCATGGTCGACTGCATTGTGCCGGCTACAGGTGACGCTGAGCGTCAGCGCGCCCATGATCTGGGCATCGCCGATGCGGTGCCCGTCACACATGAAAACTTCCGCCAGTGGGTGATCGAAGACGCCTTCTGTCAGGGCCGTCCGGACTGGGACAAGGTCGGCGCGACGTTCACACAGGATGTACACAGTTACGAGGCGATGAAGATCCGCATGTTGAATGCCGGGCATCAGGTGTTGGCGAATGCCGGCGAAATCCTCGGCCTGCCGACGATCGCCGCCTGCATGTCTGACCCGCAGATCGCGCCGTTTTTTCAGAAGGTGCAAACCAAAGAGATCAGCCCCCATGTGGCGTCCGTGCCGGGCACGTCCCCCGAGGCCTATCTCGCCCTGGTCACGCGGCGCTTCTCCAACCCCGAAATCCACGACACCACGCGCCGTGTGGCCTTTGACGGTTCATCCCGCCACGCCGGATTCATCCTGCCGATCCTGCGCGATGCCTTGGCAGCGGGAACACTTATTTCGGGTCTGGCCCTGACCGAAGCCCTTTGGGCACGCATGTGCTACGGCACCCGCGAAGATGGCAGCGTGATCGAAGCAAACGATCCGATCTGGTCAGACCTCGTAAGCGCGGCGCAGCGTGCGCAGACTGAGCCGGCCGCTTGGCTGGCGCAGTCGCAGATTTACGGCGACCTTGCGCAGGATATGCAGTTTGCCACAGCCTTCTCAGACTGGCTGTCGGTCATCTGGAAAAACGGCACCCGAACGGCACTGGCCGAGTACCTGTCCCGAGCCTAAGAACGCAGAGCCGCGCGCGTCGTGGCTCTTTAGTGTCGGGCGACCGAATAGCCCATGGCGCAAACGACTGGAAGCCCACTCAAACCTAGGTTTGGTGTGCGCGGATCGTTCTGACTATATGTTTGGGTATCGATTTAGAGAGATATTGTCACTCTTTACTAGGTTTGGCGATGACCTACTCTCCCACGTCTTGAGACGCAGTACCATTGGCGCGGTGGCACTTAACGGCCGGGTTCGGAAAGGGACCGGGTGTTTTGCTCACGCTATGATCACCAAACCGAGTAAAGAGTGTGTTGTCCAAGTCATGTGCACATTGCTGGTGTAGTGCTTTTGGTCGTTGTTCCAGTTGTGGTTGGCGTTTGTGCGCTGTTCCACGGTGTGGCAACGGGCATGACTGCGTCATACCCTGCGTGCCACCAATCGTGTCCGCTTTGCGGAGGACGATTTTGTTGTTACTGGATCAAATCAAGCCTATCGGGCCATTAGTACCGGTCAGCTGAACGCATTGCTGCGCTTACACCTCCGGCCTATCGACGTGGTGGTCTACCACGGCCCTCAGGGATACCTTGTTTTGAGGGGGGCTTCCCGCTTAGATGCCTTCAGCGGTTATCCTTTCCGATCATAGCTACCCTGCACTGCGGCTGGCGCCACAACAGGTCCACCAGTGGATCGTTCACCCCGGTCCTCTCGTACTAGGGGCAACTCCTCTCAAGTATCCTACACCCACGGCAGATAGGGACCGAACTGTCTCACGACGTTCTAAACCCAGCTCACGTACCTCTTTAAACGGCGAACAGCCGTACCCTTGGGACCTGCTCCAGCCCCAGGATGAGATGAGCCGACATCGAGGTGCCAAACACTGCCGTCGATATGGACTCTTGGGCAGTATCAGCCTGTTATCCCCGGCGTACCTTTTATCCGTTGAGCGATGGCCCTCCCACTTGGGACCACCGGATCACTATGGCCGTCTTTCGACTCTGCTCGACTTGTCAGTCTTGCAGTCAGGCTGGCTTCTGCCATTGCACTCAACGAGCGATTTCCGACCGCTCTGAGCCAACCTTCGCGCGCCTCCGTTACGCTTTAGGAGGCGACCGCCCCAGTCAAACTACCCACCACGCAGGGTCCCGGATCCGGATAACGGACCGCGGTTAGACATCAAGAGTGCGAAGGGTGGTATCTCAAGGGAGGCTCCACAGAAACTGGCGTTCCTGCTTCAAAGCCTACCACCTATCCTGCACATCACAATCCTGATGCCAGTGCGAAGTTGTAGTAAAGGTGCACGGGGTCTTTCCGTCTAACCGCGGGAAGCCTGCATCTTGACAGGCAATTCAATTTCGCTGAGTCGATGTTGGAGACAGCGGGGAAGTCGTTACGCCATTCGTGCAGGTCGGAACTTACCCGACAAGGAATTTCGCTACCTTAGGACCGTTATAGTTACGGCCGCCGTTTACCTGGGCTTCAATTCAGAGCTCTCACCCCTCCTTTTAACCTTCAGGCACCGGGCAGGCGTCAGACCCTATACGTCGTCTTGCGACTTCGCAGAGCCCTGTGTTTTTAATAAACAGTCGCCACCCCCTGGTTTGTGCCCCCAGCCCCTAGTTGCCTAGGAACCGGGCCTCCTTCTCGCGAACTTACGGAGGTATTTTGCCGAGTTCCTTCAACATCGTTCTCTCAAGCGCCTTGGTATGCTCTACCAGTCCACCTGTGTCGGTTTAGGGTACGGTCTGATGATGGAGCTATTTCCAGGAACCTCTGAACGGCCCCTCCAATCCGATAAGGAGGAACAATCTTCGAGATCCGTCACTTCCATCTGGCCCACGAATATTAACGTGGTTCCCATCGCCTACGCCTTTCGGCCTCGGCTTAGGGGCCGGCTTACCCTGCTCAGATTAGCTTTAAGCAGGAACCCTTGGACTTTCGGCGAGAGTGTCTCTCACACTCTTTGTCGCTACTCATGTCATCATTCTCGCTAGTGATCTCTCCACGGGATCGCTCACGCGCCCGCTTCACAGAAAAGACTTCGTCTTTTCTGACCTCTTATTTGCACTACCGCCTTCGGCTACTTGAGTGCGAACACCCTCGTAACTTCCGTCAGTCATGCAAAAGATCAGTAAGACGTAGTCCTATGTCACACTACGCTCTGCTACCATGCACTATGTGCATCCGAAGCTTCGGCTCATGGCTTGAGCCCCGTTACATCTTCGCCGCAGGACAACTTGTTTAGACCAGTGAGCTGTTACGCTATCTTTAAAGGATGGCTGCTTCTAAGCCAACCTCCTGGTTGTTTTGGTCGTCCCACCTGCTTTCCCACTTAGCCATGAATTGGGGGCCTTAGCTGTCGGTCAGGGTTGTTTCCCTCTTCACGACGGACGTTAGCATCCGCCGTGTGTCTGCCATCTAGTACTCCCCGGTATTCGGAGTTTGGTTAGGATCAGTAAGCCTGTGGGGCCCCATTACCCATCCAGTGCTCTACCCCCGGGGGTATTCGGATGACGCTCTACCTAAATAGATTTCGCAGAGAACCAGCTATCTCCGAGTTTGATTGGCCTTTCACCCCTAGGCACAGCTCATCCCGATCCTTTTCAACGGATGTGGGTTCGGTCCTCCAGTTGGTGTTACCCAACCTTCAACCTGGCCATGCCTAGATCACTCGGTTTCGGGTCTGATCCATCTAACTCATGCGCCCTATTCAGACTCGCTTTCGCTGCGCCTACACCTAACGGCTTAAGCTTGCTAGATAGACCAAGTCGATGACCCATTATACAAAAGGTACGCCGTCACCCCGCAAGGGGGCTCCGACTGATTGTAGGCGTTCGGTTTCAGGTACTGTTTCACTCCCCTCGTCGGGGTGCTTTTCACCTTTCCCTCACGGTACTGGTTCACTATCGGTCAGTAAGGAGTACTTAGCCTTCGAAGGTGGTCCTCCGATCTTCAGACAGGATTTCACGTGTCCCGCCCTACTTGATACGTCCGATCACGCTTCCCATACGGGGCTGTCACCCGCTATGGCTGTGCTTTCCAGCACATTCTGGTCACGATCTCGGCTCGGCTGGTCCCCGTTCGCTCGCCACTACTAGGGGAGTCGCTATTGCTGTCCTTTCCTCCGGGTACTTAGATGTTTCAGTTCCCCGGGTTTGCTCTTATAAACCTATGTATTCAGTCTATAAGTACTTGGTTTTGCCTACTATTGATCGACCTTGCGGCCGACAATAATAAACAATCAAGTGGGTTGCCCCATTCGGAAATCCGTGGATCAAAGCTTATTCTCAGCTCCTCACGGCTTATCGCAGAGTATCACGTCCTTCATCGCCTCTTACTGCCTAGGCATTCACCAAACGCCCTTCTCGCGCTTGATTTGATCCAGAAAGAACAAAACCGAGCAGTTTTGAAGCGCTACCGCTTCGCTACTTGAGCGCAGTTGTTGATCCTTCCGATCAAAAGTCACTTTTTTCCCGCCCTCGCTTTAGCGAGGACTATGTCGTTCAATCCGTGCGGAATGAACGACGGGTTAGTGTACTTGACTTGGACAACGTATGTTCGTTTCACATGAGGATATGCAGATCGAGCCGGCTAGACCCAATCAACACCTCTGACCGAAGTCAGACCCATGGAGATCGCCAAACACTTATGGCAATCAAACATAGTTGATTTTGTATCTCTCTAAACGATGTCAATTGACGACTTTCCGAAGGAAAGTCTGTCAGGTGCGAATAGGCGACTTTCGAAGAAAGTCTGCCGACGCACACCGTAGTTTGCTTGGAGCAAACATCTCAACATTCCTAAGAATGCTCAGAAGTATGTTCCCAGACACGTCACTTCCCGCAAGTTAGTGGTGGGTCGAGGAGGACTTGAACCTCCGACCTCACGCTTATCAGGCGTGCGCTCTAACCACCTGAGCTACCGACCCAGAGATTTTTGCAAAGCAAAAACTCGTCGTCGCGGCAGTGCCTTCCGAAGGAAGGTCACGAGAGCGACCAGCCCAACGTGGTTAAAACAAGGGCCGTAAAACTTGGTGGAGCCTAGGAGGATCGAACTCCTGACCTCCTGAATGCAAATCAGGCGCTCTCCCAGCTGAGCTAAGGCCCCATGCTTTGGGACCCTGACACCGAACCTTTCCGAAAGGTCCTGCCATACAGGGTCTGACGTTCTGAAGAGATATGAGGACGGCCTGGTTTACAGTGCCTCTTGCGAGACCTGTTTATGATGGCCTTGAGAAGCCATCTGCTAAGTGTTTCATGTTTTGTGCTCTACCGCCTCCGGCTACTTGAGCGCGATTGCGTTAGGCATAAAAGCTAGAAACATCCTTAGAAAGGAGGTGATCCAGCCGCAGGTTCCCCTACGGCTACCTTGTTACGACTTCACCCCAGTCGCTGAGCTCACCGTGGTCCGCTGCCCCCTTTGCAGGTTGGCGCACGGCCTTCGGGTGAACCCAACTCCCATGGTGTGACGGGCGGTGTGTACAAGGCCCGGGAACGTATTCACCGCGTCATGCTGTTACGCGATTACTAGCGATTCCGACTTCATGGGGTCGAGTTGCAGACCCCAATCCGAACTGAGATAGCTTTTTGGGATTAACCCATTGTCACTACCATTGTAGCACGTGTGTAGCCCAACCCGTAAGGGCCATGAGGACTTGACGTCATCCACACCTTCCTCCCGCTTATCACGGGCAGTTTCTCCAGAGTGCCCAGCATAACCTGATGGCAACTGAAGATGTGGGTTGCGCTCGTTGCCGGACTTAACCGAACATCTCACGACACGAGCTGACGACAGCCATGCAGCACCTGTCACTCAGTCCCCGAAGGGAACCATCCATCTCTGGATGTAGCTGAGGATGTCAAGGGTTGGTAAGGTTCTGCGCGTTGCTTCGAATTAAACCACATGCTCCACCGCTTGTGCGGGCCCCCGTCAATTCCTTTGAGTTTTAATCTTGCGACCGTACTCCCCAGGCGGAATGCTTAATCCGTTAGGTGTGTCACCGAACAGTATACTGCCCGACGACTGGCATTCATCGTTTACGGTGTGGACTACCAGGGTATCTAATCCTGTTTGCTCCCCACACTTTCGCACCTCAGCGTCAGTATCGAGCCAGTGAGCCGCCTTCGCCACTGGTGTTCCTCCGAATATCTACGAATTTCACCTCTACACTCGGAATTCCACTCACCTCTCTCGAACTCAAGACACCCAGTATCAAAGGCAGTTCCAGGGTTGAGCCCTGGGATTTCACCTCTGACTTAAATGTCCGCCTACGCGCGCTTTACGCCCAGTAATTCCGAACAACGCTAACCCCCTCCGTATTACCGCGGCTGCTGGCACGGAGTTAGCCGGGGTTTCTTTACCTGCTACAGTCATTATCTTCACAGGCGAAAGAGCTTTACGACCCTAAGGCCTTCATCACTCACGCGGCATGGCTAGATCAGGCTTGCGCCCATTGTCTAAGATTCCCCACTGCTGCCTCCCGTAGGAGTCTGGGCCGTGTCTCAGTCCCAGTGTTGCTGATCATCCTCTCAAACCAGCTATAGATCGTAGACTTGGTAGGCCATTACCCCACCAACTATCTAATCTAACGCGGGCCGATCCTTCTCCGATAAATCTTTCCCCCTAAGGGCGTATACGGTATTACTCTCAGTTTCCCGAGGCTATTCCGTAGAAAAGGGTACGTTCCCACGCGTTACTAACCCGTCCGCCGCTAGAACCGAAGTCCTCGCTCGACTTGCATGTGTTAGGCCTGCCGCCAGCGTTCGTTCTGAGCCAGGATCAAACTCTCAAGTTGAAAGGCTACATAATAGCCTTCTTGACAGTCGAACCTCTGCACATCCACCAGATGACATTACTGACATCACCTGGCGTTTTCTCTGTTTGATGCGCTCAAGTTTCACAAGGAAACAAAAGCCGCCAAACAGTGAAGCTGACACTCTATCATCGGGCTACCGCTTCGCTACTTGAGCCCAGGAATGTCGAAACACCCATCAACCCAAATCGCCAAACAAACACCCTAAGAGCGCGACATACAGACGCCCAGACTTGCCGAAACAAACCAAACCGCCCGCATATCTCTTCAGATATTAGCAATGTCAAAGAGCAACCCAGAGACAAACAACAAGACCAGTGCGCCCTAACTTCCCGGCGCGCCCGCCCTCATATACCCCTGAATTATCCACCACCGTAAGCAATCAACGCCCCGTCCGATGTCCCAGCATCCGCCTCAGCGCCGCCGGTGAAGCGCTATCTAGATATCAGCGCAAAACTCCGCAAGCCCTTTTTTCGGTTCCGTTCGATTTTTTTTCAAAACCTGATCTGATGCCGATTTCATGGGCAGATGCACCTTCCCCCATGTCAGGCGCCAAGGGCCTTGGAGGCCAAAGACAGGAACACCTCTCGTTCCTCAGTTGTCAGTTTTGCCAATATATCGTCCTGCAACTCTGCAACGACGGGAAAGATGCTCCGGTAGGCCTTCTCGCCTTCTTCGGTCAGTGTAATGACCCGTGCACGACGGTCTTTTTCGCTGACCACACGGGCGACATAGTTTTTTTGGAGAAGCCTTTCGATAACGCCGCCGATGGTTGCCCGATCATAGGCAATCTTTGCCGCAATGCTGGCCTGATCAAGTCCCGGCGTGGCACGAATCGCATCGAGTGCTGCGAATTGCACGGGCGTCAGGTCGAAACCTTTTTCCTGCATGCGAGTGGCAAAAACCTGAGTCGACATCTGGTTGAGGCGCCGGATCACGTGACCGGGCATCGTGAGAATTTCCAAGGCGCGTTCCCTTTCCTGGCTCTTGAGAAGACAGTCTTCGACCTCGGAAGGTGGATGACAAGAAAAATATGTATACTTATTTATTTCTCTGTGTAATTGATATGTGTGGTTACTAATTTCAAGCAACCACGCTGGAGACCTGACCATGCAGTATTATCTCGACGGCTTCAGACCCGGCGATCCGGACATCAAACCCCCTGCCCCGGAGCGCGCCAGACCCACCGGTCTTCCGGAAAAGGTCGATGTGCTGATCGCCGGGTGCGGACCGGCGGGATTGTGTCTTGCGGCACAACTGGCAGGCTTTCCCGACATTACGACCATGATTGTGGAGCCGAAATCCGGTCCGATGGAAAAGGGACAGGCCGATGGTGTCAGCGTCCGCTCCATGGAGATGTTTCAGGCGTTCGGCTTTGCCGAGACCGTCAAACGCGAGGGCTATTGGGTGAACCAGACCGCCTTCTGGCGGCCCGACCCGGACGAACCGGATCACATCCTCCGTATCGGGATCACGCAGGATGTTCCCGACGATCAATCCGAGATGCCGCATACCATCGTGAATCAGGCGCGCATTCATCAGCTGTTTCTCAATGTGATGAAGAACGCGCCGACGCGACTGGAGCCAAATTACGGAATGCGGGTGCGCGATCTGACCATCGACACCGCGACCGACGATCACCCTGTATCCGTTGTTCTGGAACATGTGTCGGAGGATGGGACGGTCAGTCGGACGACAACCGTCCGTGCCAATTACCTGGTTGGGTGCGACGGCGCGCGCAGCACGGTGCGCCGTGCGATTGGCGGTCGCTTGGAGGGGGATGCCGCACATCAGGCCTGGGGGGTGATGGACATCCTGGCAAACTCGGATTTCCCCGATCTGCGCCGGAAATGCCTGATCCAGTCTGCCCGCGAAGGTAATATTCTGATTATCCCGCGCGAGGGTGGATACCTTTTCCGTATGTATGTGGAGTTGGACAAGCTGAACCCGGACGAGCGCGTGTCAGGCCGGAATCTCGCAGCCGAGGACATCATCTCTGCGGCGAACCGGATCATGCGGCCCTACAGCATCGACGTCAAAGAGGTGGTCTGGTGGTCGGTCTACGAAATCGGCCATCGGTTGTCCGACAGGTTTGACGATGTGCCGTCTGACCAGATCGGCACGCGTCTCCCGCGGGTGTTCACCGCCGGAGATGCCTGCCACACGCACAGCCCGAAGGCTGGACAGGGCATGAACGTGTCGATGGGTGATACGTTCAATCTTGGCTGGAAACTGGCGCATGTTCTTCAGGGGCTTTCGGACCCAAGTCTGTTGCACAGCTATTCCGCCGAACGGCATCTGGAGGCAAAAAGACTGGTCGAGACGGATCACACATGGGCGCGAATCATGAGTGCCCCGCCGGGTCAGTCCGAACTGGATGGCGATGAGATGCCACGGTTCCAGAAGCAGTTCATCGAGAACCTCGAATTCACGGGCGGATTGGCGGTGCATTACGAGCCGTCGCGGCTCACGTCAGCGGCGGCGCGTCAGGATCTTGCGACGGGACAGATTGTCGGGAAGCGCTTTCATTCAGCGCCCGTGATCCGGCTGGCCGATGTGAAGCCTTTGCAATTGGGTCATGTCGCCGAGGCCGATGGCCGGTGGCGGATCTATGCCTTTGCCGGTCGGGATGACACGGGGTCAGCCGATGGCGCGATGCACAGGCTGTGCGCCTTTCTCGCGACGGATCCGGCGTCGCCTATCGCGCGGGTCATGCGCAAGGGTGACGATCTGGACAGGCGGATCGACCTGCGCGCGGTGTTCCAGCAGGACTTTATGTCGTTGCGATTTGAGGACATGCCCGATCTCCTACGCCCCGCAAAAGGGCGTTACGGTCTGCGCGATTTCGAAAAGGTGTTCTGCGTCGATCACAAGTCCGGTCAGGATATATATGACATGCGCGGGATCGACCGGGACAACGGGTGCATGATCGTCGTGCGACCGGATCAATATGTGGCCCATATCCTGCCATTGGATGCCACGGCCGCGTTGGCCAAGTTCTTCGAAGGGATTTTCCTGCCGCTTGCTTAGCGCATCAAACCGCGGCTCTCGGCCTCGTCCGAAGGCAGTGCAAACAGGCTGTCACTCCGCGCTGACCTTCGTTACGCTGCAAGGTAACTAAGTGGAGTGCACATATGGAACTTGTCGCAAAAGCAACTGCAATCGTTGGTGGCACGGTCGCCTTTCTGCGGCGGCTGAGTGCGCCCGACAGGCAGGCTTTTGGCGCTCACCCCGAGATTCCCGAGGCGCGCAAACAGGGGATCATGACCCTCAAGATGCCGATTGCCGAAGGGTGGAAGAACGGACGGCTGCCCAAATGCGCCCCCGGCCTCAAGGTCAATGCCTTTGCATCCGGACTGGATCACCCACGCTGGATCGAAGTGCTGCCGAATGGCGATGTTCTTGTGGCGGAGTCCAAAGAACAGGCTGGCCCGCCGAAGACTCTGATGGATCACGCGGCACAGGCAACGATGCGACGGGTCAAAGCGATTGGGGAAAGCGCCAACCGCGTTACCCTTTGGCGAGATGCAGACAAGGACGGCATTGCCGAAATCCGCGAAGTGTTTGTGGAAAACCAGAACCAGCCGTTCGGCATGGCCCTTGTCGGAAACCGCTTCTACCTTGGCAATACTGACGGCATCCGCGTCTTTGACTATGCCTCTGGCGATACGGCCCTGTCAGGCCCCGGCGAACCGCTGGTGGCGTTCAAACCGCATGGTCACTGGACCCGTAGCCTGCTGGCCTCGCCGGATGGCTCGAAAATCTATGCCGGTGTCGGGTCGCTTTCGAATATCGGCGATGCCGGTATGGAGGTGGAGGAAGGCCGCGCCGCGATTTGGGAACTGGACGTGGCGACGGGCCAAGCGCGCATCTTTGCCTCAGGTCTGCGCAATGCCGTTGGCATGGCGTGGGAACCGGTGACCGGCAAGCTGTGGACCGTTGTGAATGAACGTGACGGCCTTGGCGATGAAACCCCGCCGGATTACCTGACCTCGGTTCAGGACGGTGGCTTTTACGGATGGCCCTATTGCTATTGGGGACGAACGGTGGATGACCGCGTACCGCAGGACGCCAAGATGGTGGCGAAAGCGATCACTCCGGATTTCGCACTTGGCGGACATACGGCGTCGCTAGGGCTGTGCTGGATGCCAGAAGGCACGCTGCCGGGCTTCGGCGCTGGCATGGTGATTGGCCAACACGGGTCATGGAACCGCTCCAAGCTCAGTGGATACAAACTGATCTTCGTACCATTTGAGAACGGTGCGCCAAGCGGTCCCGCACGGGACATTCTGTCCGGGTTCCTGTCGGAAGACGAAAAGCTGGCATATGGCCGCCCCGTTGGTGTGACCATCGGGCCGGACGGAAAGTCGCTGTTGATGGCGGATGACGTGGGCGACATCATCTGGCGGGTGACCGCCGCGGATTGATGTCGAAAAAGCCGCGGGCAGGACCATGTGCGGAGGCGAGTCGGCATGAAGTCTGATGGCGATCCCTGAAGGACTCGAACCCTCAACCTGCTGATTAGAAGTCAGCTGCTCTATCCAGTTGAGCTAAGGGACCGCTGGGTGTTTATTTGCAGACTTTGCCCGCTCGGGGCAAGAGAAGGTCACAGGGTTCTGGTCATAAAAACGCTGAGTGGGTCCTCGACGTAATCGCCGAAAGGCGTGCAATAGTCGAAACCATAGCGTTCATACAAACGCCGCGCCGGAGCGAACGGAGCCTCTGATCCGGTCTCGAGGCTGATGCGTGTCATGCCGAGGTCTGTCGCTTCGCTCAGTATTCTTTGAACGAGAGCCGCTCCGACACCCCTGCTCCGGGCTTCGGCGCGGGTGTGCATCGACTTCAGTTCGCCATGCGTGCTGTCCAGCGGCTTGATCGCCGCGATGCCAAGCGTTGTGATGTCGTCCCGAGCAGCAAAGACTTTTGCGCCTGCCGCAAAAAGATCATCGGCGCTCATCACATGGCAGCTTTCAGACGGTGTCTGCGCCTGCATCATCTCGAAATGGCGGGTGAGCAATTCCGAAACGTCCCAGGTCAGCGCGACAACCGGCTCTATACGGAGCGCGGTGTTCAATGCGTCCACGCGCCTTTGCGATCCACCGCGAAGTTTTCCGCATAGCCCCGGGGGCGGATGTTGGGTTTGCGCTTGTTCGGGGTGAGTTGGATCACCTCGATGCCATGTTCCTTGGCATAGGCCTTGGCCGCCTCCAGTGTATCGAACTTCAGGCGAACCTGGCTTTGCGTGTCGGAGGACGAGGTCCATCCCATCAGCGGATCAATCTCGCGCGGGCTGTCGGGCGCGTATTCGAGCACCCAATGGTTGGTTTTGGCGGTGCCAGAGGACATGGCGGTTTTCGACGGCTGATAAATCCGGGCGCGCATAGGTCTCACCTGTTTGATCGTTGCGGCAGGTATGCGCAAAAACAGTCTGACGTGCAAGATGATGATCCTGTCGCAGCACAAAGGGCTGTCAGTGCAAGCAGGGAACCACCGGATCACGAGAAGCGGGGAGCGAGGGGTGGGTGTGTGCCGCTCGAAACCAAATGATGCCAACTGCTTGCAGTTAAAAGGTACTTAATTCGTACAACTTTGAAAGGAAAAAAGCGGACGTCCCGATGGGAAACCCGATTTATCAGCACGCAGATGAATTCAAATGCAATAAAAACAGCACCCTAATGGGTCTATGCGACCAAGGTTGCATTTCCACGGCCAACCCCCCATTTTGACTTTCCCGAGTGCGGCTGCAGGTCTTGTCGCAGCAACCGATTCCATCAGGTGATCCATGCCCGATACCCAGATTCTGCACGCCCCTGCCCCCGATGTCCGCGCCCGTGAAAAGCTCGAGGGTGGTATCCGGTTTCGGATGAATACGGAATTCGAACCGGCGGGCGACCAGCCCAATGCCATCAAGGAACTGTCGGCAGGCGTTTTGGCGGGGGAACGGGATCAGGTGCTTTTGGGGGCAACGGGCACCGGCAAGACCTTCACCATGGCCAAAGTGATCGAGGAGACGCAGCGCCCGGCGATTATTCTGGCCCCGAACAAGACGCTGGCGGCGCAATTGTACGGTGAATTCAAAGGGTTCTTCCCGGACAACGCGGTCGAATATTTCGTCAGCTATTACGACTATTACCAGCCCGAAGCCTATGTGCCCCGGTCGGACACCTATATCGAGAAGGAATCCCAGATCAACGAACAGATTGACCGGATGCGCCACTCGGCCACTCGCGCACTTCTGGAACGGGATGATGTGATCATCGTCGCCTCGGTGTCCTGCATCTACGGTATCGGCTCGGTCGAGACTTACGGCGCCATGACGCAGGATCTGCATGTCGGCAAAAGCTATGACCAGCGCGCTGTGATGGCCGATCTGGTGGCGCAGCAATACCGCCGCAACGATCAGGCGTTTCAGCGCGGGTCGTTCCGCGTGCGTGGGGACAGCCTTGAGATTTTCCCGGCGCACCTTGAGGACCGGGCCTGGAAGCTGTCCTTCTTCGGCGACGAGTTGGAAAGCATCACCGAGTTTGACCCACTGACAGGGGAAAAGACCGACAGTTTCGAGCGTATCCGAATCTACGCCAACAGCCACTATGTGACGCCGAAACCGACGATGCAGCAAGCCATCGTGGGCATCAAGAAAGAGTTGCGGCAGCGGCTTGATCAGTTGGTAAACGAGGGAAAACTGCTTGAAGCGCAGCGGCTGGAGCAGCGGACGAATTTCGATCTGGAGATGCTGGAGGCAACCGGCGTGTGCAACGGGATCGAGAACTATTCGCGCTATCTGACAGGTCGTGCGCCGGGTGAACCGCCCCCCACGCTTTTCGAATTCATCCCCGACCATGCCATTGTTTTTGCAGACGAAAGCCATGTGAGCGTTCCGCAGATCGGTGGCATGTACAAGGGCGACTACAGACGCAAGTTCACGCTCGCCGAACACGGGTTCCGCCTGCCCTCGTGCATGGACAACCGCCCGCTCAAGTTCGAGGAATGGGACGCTATGCGCCCGCAATCCGTGTTCGTGTCCGCGACGCCCGCCAAGTGGGAGATCGAACAAACCGGCGGTGTGTTTACCGAACAGGTGATCCGCCCCACGGGGCTGTTGGACCCGATGGTCGAAATCCGCCCGGTCGAGATGCAGGTGGACGATCTGCTGGACGAGATCCGCAAAGTGGCAGCGGGCGGGTATCGCACGCTGGTCACCACGCTGACCAAACGCATGGCCGAGGACCTGACCGAGTACCTGCACGAACAGGGAATCCGCGTGCGCTATATGCACTCGGATATCGACACGATCGAACGGATCGAAATCCTGCGTGACCTGCGCCTTGGGGCGTTCGACGTGCTGATCGGGATCAACCTCTTGCGCGAAGGGTTGGACATTCCGGAATGTGGTCTGGTCGCCATTCTGGATGCGGACAAGGAAGGGTTCCTGCGCTCGGAAACATCGTTGATCCAGACCATTGGCCGTGCCGCACGGAACGCCGAAGGCCGCGTGATCATGTATGCCGACCGGATCACCGGGTCGATGGAGCGGGCGCTGGCGGAAACCGACCGCCGCCGCGCCAAGCAGATCGCCTATAACGAAGAGCACGGCATCACGCCCGCGACGATCAAGAAGAACGTCGATGATATTCTACAAGGGCTCTACAAAGGCGACGTGGACATGAACCGCGTGACCGCCAAGGTGGACAAACCGCTGGCCGGGGCCAATCTGCAGGCGGTTCTCGATGGGTTGCGCGCGGATATGCGCAAGGCGGCGGAAAACCTCGAATTCGAAGAGGCGGCGCGCCTGCGGGACGAGGTCAAACGGCTGGAAGCGGTCGATCTCGCCATCGCAGACGACCCGCTTGCCCGTCAGTCCGCGGTCGAGGCGGCAGCGGAAGCGGCGGTCAAATCGTCGGGACGGTCGACAGCCGGGCGCCCAGGTCAGCGCGGCGGGAATGTGAAGCGGCGGAAGCGGTAAGGCAGATCGGGCAGACGGGCCAACCTTCTGATCTGTGACCGACGCAGCGCCATCTCAATCTTGTGACGTGCTTGTTTTGAAAACAAGAATTGCGCGGCATATGGTGCCACGCTAGGAGTTTTCTGCTGACGCGCTGCCCACGAAAGATCACGGAACAGGCGGGCGAACTACTGTCGTCTAACTTAGAGATTCATCTGAATTTTATGCGAAAGTACCTGTCTCGCGCCATCGCCAGTGTCGTTCTGACATGCGCCATTTCTTCCTCAGCTCATGCGCAATACAACACATGGGGCAATGGACTCAGCAACAGGACCACAAATGCAGTGATCCGCATCCTGCAGGGCGATTTCCGCGAATGCGGCGAACTGATCCTGGTCTTTCGCTATGATTGTTATAGCCAAAGCTACCGTAGCGCGGCCGACCGTCTGGATGGGCTTTCGGAATATGCTCCGGCAGAAGATGCGCTGCGTCTTGTCGAAGATCGCATCGCGTCAGTCGTCTCGGCCAATATAGACCGGTCCAGACCGCCACTCCGGCAAGGTGGGCGCGTGTTCAACGCGGTGAAAGTAGAAGCCATTCCGCTGCTTCGGAACGAAACGCTGGGCGCGATGGACGAAGCGCGGACCATTCTCTTGCGCTCACCAACAGAGGCGCAGAGACCGCATTATTCGCGCATAGCTGCGGTCATCGAATCGAACAAAGTCCTCTTGCGGTCGGCTCTTTTGCACATTGAGCCAGCGGCGCGGCGGGTCGCCGGACTGTTCTACCGAATTTGGGCTGGGTGACCGCACAACTTATGTTGCCGTTTGATTTCAGATAAACGGCACAAAGGGCACGCCACAGGCGCTGAGGGCCAACAAGCTCACAATCGCAAACCACACACGCATAACGCCTCCATAGGTCGGAACCACCTCTCCGACCTAGGCGAGGACGCATCAGAAGTCGAACAGGTCTTCCAGAAAGCCGCCGCGTTTCTTCTTTTTGCCGAAACCTGTGTCCCCGTAGCCCGTGGTTTGGCCGCTGATGCGTTCCTGTGCGGCAGGCGGCGGCGGAGGTGGTGCCGCATAGGTCGCGCTGCGCTCGATGATTTTGTCCAGCTCGCCGCGATCCAGCCAGACACCCCGGCATTGCGGGCAGTAATCGATTTCGACACCAGAGCGTTCGGCGATCACCAGTGCGGTTCCGTCGATAGGACATTTCATTGGGCCATCTCCTTGGGTTTGGCACGCAGGAGATAAGCACTCTGTACCGAATATCATCCCCGGTGCGACAGTCCTTCCCAAAGACACTGGCGCAATTCGAACCGTACGCTACCATAGCTTCATGCGTACGGTTCTTGTTGCCCTTGCCCTCCTAGTTGCGCCCCTCCCCGCGATGGCGTGGGAGTTCACGCCCGTGCCGATCTGCACCTTGTTCCATCAGGACCCAGAAGTGGCTGTGATGGTCACGTACGACCCGGATGGCGGTGAATATGCCATTCACCTGTCGCGTGAGGGCGGGTGGCCCGACGCGGCGGTGTTTTCCATGCGGTTCGAAGGCCCACGCGGGCTGACGATTTCCACCACGCAGCATGTGATCGAGACAGAGGATACACGCACCCTGACGGTCCGTGACCGGGGGTTCGGGAATGTCCTGAACGGGTTGAACTTCAACCAGCGCGCTGTGGCGGTTCTGGGCGATCTCGAAGTGCCTGTATCGCTGGATGGCGCGGCACCCGCGGTCGAGGAGTTTCGCGCCTGTCCGACGGATCAGCTTGTCCACGGGACTTGGACACGGGCGAAACAGGCGTCCTGAGCACGGCTTGCGGCGTGCCTGCGGACCAGCTTAGAAGACGCCATGACCCGGCTTCCCATTGACCACGTCTTGCCAGAGCTTATCGCGCATCTGCGTGATCGGGGCCGCGCCGTGCTGCAAGCGCCCCCCGGGGCGGGCAAGACCACGCGGGTGCCTCTGGCAATGCTGGACGCGGGGTTGACATCGCAGCGCATCGTCATGCTGGAACCCCGGCGTCTGGCGGCACGGGCCGCAGCCGAGCGGATGGCCGAAACTCTGGACGAAGCGGCGGGCCAGACCGTCGGCTACCGCGTGCGCGGCGAGTCCAAAGTGTCGGGCCAGACCCGGATCGAGGTCGTGACCGAAGGCATCCTGACCCGGATGATCCAATCCGACCCCGAGTTGTCGGGGATCGGCGCGGTGATCTTTGACGAATTCCACGAACGCTCCCTGAACGCCGATCTGGGCTTGGCACTGTGTCTCGAAATCACCGGCGCCTTACGCGACGACCTGATCCTCGTGGCGATGTCGGCGACGCTGGACGCAGAGCCCGTCGCACGTCTGATGGACGCGCCCATCGTGACGTCGGAAGGACGCAGCTATCCCGTCGAAACCCGCTGGCTCGACAAACCCGTTGGCAAAACCGTGCGGTTCGAAACCGCAATGGCGGACCTGATCCAGACCGCCGCACAGGACTGTTCGGGGGGAATTCTTGCCTTTCTGCCGGGGGAGGGAGAAATCCGCCGGGCGCAGGCTGCGCTGGAGGGCAGGTTGCCCAAGGACTGCGCCATCCGGCCCCTGTTCGGCGCGATGCCCTTCAAGGCGCAGCAGGACGCAATCCGCCCGGAAACAGCAGGCCGCAAGGTCGTGCTCGCCACGTCGATTGCAGAGACTTCCCTGACCATCGAGGACATTCGCGTCGTGGTCGATGGTGGCCTTGCACGGCGGTCGCGGTTCGACCCGGGGTCGGGCATGTCGCGGCTGGTGACCGAGAAGGTCACCAAGGCCGAAGCGACCCAACGGGCCGGACGCGCCGGGCGTGTGACCAAAGGCGTGGCCTATCGGCTTTGGACCAGGGGCGAAGACGGGGCGCTTGCGGCCTTTCCTCCGGCCGAGATCGAAGCCGCGGATCTGGCAAGCCTCGCGCTCGAATTGGCGCTGTGGGGGGCCCAACCGGGCGAATTGCCTTTCCTGACAGCACCTCCCGAAGGGGCCTATGCCGAAGCTCAGACGCTTCTGCGTCTGCTGGGCGCATTGGATGCAGAGAACCGCATCACCGTCCACGGGCGCACATTGTCCGCCCTGCCCCTGCATCCGAGATTGGCGCATATGGTTGCCGTTGCAGGATCGGATGCAGCCCCATTGGCGGCGCTGCTGGCGGACCGCGATCCGGTGCAGGGCGGCGGTGTCGATCTTGCCCTGCGGATGGAGGCGCTGCGCGACCCAAAGCGGTTTGCCGAGCGGCGCAATGCCATGCTCAACCGGGGCGCATTGGACCGCATCCGCATCGAGGCAAAGCGGTTGGAGCGCGTGGCCCCCAAGGCCAAGGGTGATCCGTTGGGGATCGCCGAGATGGCTGCCCTCGCCTATCCCGACCGCATTGGCTTGCGGCGCAAGGGCGATGACCCGCGCTACCAGCTGTCTGGCGGCAAAGGCGCGGTGATGGAAAGCGGCGACGCCTTGGCCGGAGCCCGGCTGATCGTCGCCACCGACCTTGATGGCAACCCGCGCGAGGCGCGCATCCGGCAGGCCATCCAGATCAGTGAAAGCGCAATCCGGGCGTTGTTCGCGGATCAGATCCGTTGGGTGGACCTGTGCGAATGGTCCAAGCGCGACCGCCGCGTTGTGGCCCGTCAGCAGGAAAAGCTGGGTGCCATCGCGCTGGATGACCGGGTTTGGAAGGACGCGACGGCAGAGTTGATTGCGACGGCGATGCTGGACGGTGTCCGCGACTTGGGTCTGACCCCTGCCATGAGCGATGCCGCGCGCCGGTTTACAGCCCGCGTTGCCTTGGCCCGCGATGCCGGACTGACCCTGCCAGACATGTCCGATCGCGCCCTGATGGACAGTCTTGAAGACCGGCTGCTTCCCCATCTTGGCGGTGTGCGGAGTTCCGATGACTGGAAACGGTTCGATCTTCTGCCTGCACTTCGCGCGATGCTCGATTGGGGGCAGATGCAGGATTTGGATCGGCTGGTGCCCGGCAAGTTCACAACCCCGTTGGGGCGTGAGATCCCGATCGACTATTCCGGTGAGCACCCGGAAATTTCCCTGCGGCTGCAGGAATTGTTCGGCCAGAAAACCCATCCTTGTGTGGGGAAAACCCCGCTGCGCGTGACGCTGCTGTCCCCGGCGCAACGACCTGTGCAGACAACGCTTGATCTGCCCGGGTTTTGGGCCGGATCCTATGCGGACGTGCGCAAGGACATGCGAGCGGCCTATCCGAAACACCCGTGGCCCGAAGACCCCACGCAGGCCGACCCGACCTTGCGGGCCAAGCGCAGGCACGAAAGCTAACGGCGTCAGGCACGCCCGCTTAACGCCATGCTTGCCGAAACGCTGGATCCACCGTACATGCCGCTCATGCTTGATGATGCCGACGACATACACCCGCTGTTCTACGGTGCGCCCAAAACCACCGAGTTCAAGAAGCTGCGCAAGCGCATCGTGCAGAACGTGCGCGAGGCGATCGAGCATTATGGCATGGTTGGCCGAGACCCGGCGAAAACACCGAAATGGCTGGTGTGCCTGTCCGGCGGGAAAGACAGCTATACGCTTCTTGCGGTGCTTTATGAGTTGAAATGGCGTGGGCTTTTGCCGGTCGATCTTCTGGCGTGCAATCTTGATCAGGGGCAGCCCGGCTTTCCGGCGACGGTGCTGCCGGAATTTCTGGAAAAGATGGGGGTTCCGCACCGCATCGAATATCAGGACACCTATTCCATCGTGGTCGACAAAGTCCCGCAGGGGCGGACTTATTGCGCGCTCTGTTCGCGGTTGCGGCGTGGGAACCTCTATCGCATCGCCCGTGAAGAAGGATGTGATGCCGTTGTTCTGGGTCATCATCGCGATGACATCCTTGAGACGTTTTTCATGAACCTGTTCCACGGTGGGCGCCTTGCCACGATGCCGCCGAAACTGGTCAATGAAGACGGCGATCTGTTCGTCTACCGCCCTTTGGCGCATGTGGCCGAGGCCGATTGCGAGAAATTTGCCAAGGCGATGAACTATCCGATCATCCCCTGCGACCTGTGTGGCAGCCAGGACGGGCTGCAGCGACAGCAAGTCAAAGCCATCCTTGACGGATGGGAAAAGAACAGCCCCGGTCGGCGACAGGTGATTTTCCGCGCGCTCACGAATGCGCGGCCGTCCCATTTGCTGGACAGCGAACTCTTTGATTTTAAAGGACTGATGACGCAAAGTCGCGACGAAAGCGACAATTCTCGAGATATTCCTGACCTGCGTTAAGCGTTCGATTAACCTGGCTGCGCGAAACTGCCCGAAACAGAATTTGGGGCAAGGCCGCGATGCGACGTCTTTTGGATCTTCCCGACCTGCGGCAGAAGTTTGCCAAGGGCCTGACCGGCCCTCAGATGCTGGCCTTCCTGCCTGCCCTTTGCCTGTCTGCCTATTGGATCGGGGGCGAAGTCCCCCTTGTCTTGTGCGCTTTGGCGACACCGTTGGTATACGCGGTGTTCGGCGGGTTTGGCGGATGGTCCAGCGCCGCACATACCGACGCAGCGCGCGCACCAGATGTGAACAGGGTGGCGCAGGAATTCCTTGAGATCGCGCAACATACCGGCCAGACGACCGCATGTTTCAAGATCACCATTCCCGAGCTTGATCAGATTGCACACCGCTTTGGCGCAAACATTGCGGGCGAGTCGCGGGATCTGATCGCAGCACGGCTTCGCACGTCGCTGCGGGCATCTGATTACGTGTTCCGGTCGGAAGGAACGCAGTTCACTGTCCTCATCTCGCCGGGGTTCCGTCTGAGGCTCGACAATCTTATCGACTTGGGGAAACGCTTGCGCGAGGCGGCGGAAACATCGCTTGTGCTGGACGGCACGACACACACCTTGACTGCATGCATCGGGATCGCGTCATCGCTGAACTTCGGCCGGAACGTGACCGCAAACGTCTGGCTGCAATCTGCAACCGATGCCATGGACGAAGCGGTGATGGCCGGGGCCAGCACGACGCGCCTTTGGTCCGACCGGCTCGCGCGCAGGAAGCGGTCGCGGTATGCCCTGCGGCAGGACATCGAAACCGCGTTGGACGAGGGTGCCATCCGGGCGTATTTTCAACCCCAGATCAGCGTCAGGACTGGCGAAGTCAGCGGGATGGAAGCCTTTGCACGGTGGCTTCACCCCACGCGCGGCGTTCTGCCAGCGGCAGAGTTTTTGCCCGCCGCGACGGACAGTCGCCAGATGGTGCGGCTTGGCCGGTCCATCTTTTTGCAGGCGGTCACGGCCCTGCACCACTGGGACGAATCCGGGTTCAATGTGGGTACTGTGAGCGTGAACCTGTCGGAAGAAGAGTTGCGCGATCCCGAACTTCCCGGCCGCATTGCCAGCGACTTGGACCGATGCGGAATACCGGCGCACCGATTGGTGTTCGACATTCCGGAAACGCTTCTGAACAAGGCGGCTGATGACATGATCCGGCGCAACCTCGTGTCGCTGGCAGGGCTTGGCTGCGGGCTTGACCTTGAGGGATTCGGCTTGGGTGGATGCAGCATCACTGTCGTTCAACAGCTCCCGGTCACGCGCCTTAAACTGGACAAGAGCCTAGTTCACGGAGCGGCGGCATCCGAGGACAGAACGCGCGCACTGCATGCGGTTCTTGCCATCAGTGAACGCCTCGAACTGCCGGCTGTCGCTGCCGGTGTCGAAACGATCGAGGACGACAGCCTGTTGCGCGACCTGGGCTGCGCCCACGCGCAAGGTTTCCTGTACGCGCCCCCATCCAGCGCAGCCGACACCAAGATCTGGCTGGAAAGTCGACAAGCGCTGAAAACACCTCGCACCGGTGCGAAGATCAGGCACATCAGGTGACAGGCAAAATCGCGGGTTCCACCGCATCCGAATGGGCTGAACAATTGCCGCACCGGACGGGTCATTCCTGTGAATCCGCTTGACGTTCAGGCATAGTGCCTGTTGAACGCAGCGGTAATCCAAAAACCACAGGCGGCGGCCCCATGGACGATCAGAACAAGAACCTTCTTATCGCAACAGCGCTCAGCTTTGCGGTTATTCTGGTATGGTTTGTCTTGTTTCCGCCACCCGAACCGACTGTCAATCCAGACAGCGCAGTGCCAGCGGCAGCGCAGGACGCAACCCCGTCAATCGCCGCCACGCCGGACGCAGCGCCCGGAAGCACCGCGGGGATCAACCAGACAGGCCCCGCCGCAGTCGAAGATGCCCCGCGTGTGCCAATCGAAACCGACCGCGTGATGGGTTCCATCTCGCTGGTTGGCGGTCGGATCGACGACCTGTCGCTCAAAAACTACCGCGTCACCGTCGAAGAGGACGCGGATGTCGTTCACCTGCTCAACCCGGTTGGGTCGGATCGCCCGTATTATGCCCTCTTTGGCTGGGCACCGGGCGGTGGGCTGACCATTGACGATGTGCCAAGCGTCACAACCAATTGGACTCTGGAAGAGGGTGAGACCCTGACACCAGACACCCCGATCACACTGCGCTGGGACAGCCCGAACGGTTCAATTTTCCGCCGCATCATCGAAATCGATGACGACTTCATGTTCACCGTGACACAGTCAGTCGAAAACGCCAGCAACAGTGCGCTGACGATGGCACCCTACGGCCTGATTGCCCGGCATGGTGAACCCGCAGATCTCAAGAATTTCTTCATTCTCCACGAAGGCGTGGTGGCCATGGCGGACGGCACACTTGCCGAAATCGACTACAAGGACATGGTCGATTTCCCCGTCGTGCCCACCGAAGGGGCACGCGCCGAGGTTACCCAAGTCACCGAGAACGGCTGGATCGGCTTTACCGACCACTACTGGATGACCACAATCATCCCCGAGAACGGCACGCCGTTCCGGCAGGTGGCAAAATACAGCGATGCCAGCAACATCTACCAGACCGAAGCGGTGCAGCCGACCGTGACGATCGCTCCGGGCGAAACACGCGAAGTGTCGACGCAGTTGTTCGCCGGTGCCAAGGAATGGGAAACCATCCGCGAGTATCAGAACCGCGGCGTCGACCGTTTCATCGACAGCATCGACTGGGGCTGGTTCTTTTTCCTCACCAAGCCGATTTTCTGGCTGCTGCACAACCTGAACCTGCTGATCGGGAACATGGGCTGGGCGATCATCGGCCTGACGCTGATCATCAAGGCGGCGCTCTTCCCGCTGGCGTACAAATCCTATGTCTCGATGGCGAAGATGAAAGAGCTTCAGCCCGAGATGGAAAAGATCAAGGAGCGGGCTGGCGACGACCGTCAGAAGCTTCAGCAGGAGATGATGGAGCTCTATAAGAAGGAAAAGGTGAACCCGGCCTCTGGCTGTTTGCCGATCCTGTTGCAGATCCCGATCTTCTTCTCGCTCTACAAGGTGATCTTTGTCACGCTGGAACTGCGTCACGCCCCATGGCTTGGCCCGTTCCAGGATCTGTCGGCGCCCGACCCCACCTCGATCATGAACCTGTTCGGCTTGCTGCCCTGGGCCGCACCGACACCCGGATCGCTGCTGGCGCTGATCTTTATCGGTATCCTGCCGCTGCTTCTGGGTATCTCGATGTGGTTGCAGCAAAAGCTGAACCCGGCACCCACGGACGCGACACAGGCGATGATCTTTGCCTGGATGCCTTGGGTTTTCATGTTCATGCTGGGTGGCTTTGCAAGTGGACTGGTCGTCTACTGGATCGCGAACAACACGATCACCTTCACGCAGCAATATCTGATCATGCGCTCGCAGGGGTATAAGCCGGACGTGTTCGGCAACATCAAATCCAGCGTCAAGCGCAACGCGAAAACGGATCAGAAATGACCGCAACCGTCACCGAGATCTGGCGGCACCCGATCAAGAGTCATGGCCGGGAAAAGCTGGAGTCGGTGACGATTGCCACCGGAGGAACGATCCCGTTCGACCGGCTTTGGGCGGTCGCGCATGAACGGTCGCAGGCCGACGGATCGGAATGGGTGAGCTGCGGGCATTTCTGCCGGGTGGCCAAGCTGCCGAGCCTGATGGCGATCAGCGCCGCATTCGACGAAGCGACCGGCCGGATCACACTCCGCCATCCAGACGTGGCCGACATCACGTTCGAACCGGACACGGACAGCGCCGCTTTTCTGGACTGGGTCAATGCGCTGGCCCCTGACGACACGTTGCGCCCCGCGCGGCTTATCAAGGCGCAGGCGCAGGCATTTACGGACAGCGATTTTCCAAGCGTCACCTTGTGCAACCACGCATCGCACCGGGCGGTCGAGCAGCGCGTGGGTAAACCACTGTCGCATCTGCGGTGGCGTGGAAACATCTGGATCGACGGTCTTGCCCCATGGGAAGAGTTCGATTGGGACGGGCGCGACATCCGGATTGGCGAAACGATCCTGCGGGTTCGCGAACGGACGGATCGCTGCAAGTCGACGCACAGCAACCCGGACACGGGAAAGCGGGATGCCGACGTTCTGAGCGCGCTTGGCAGCTGGGGGCATCAGGATTTTTCAGTACGGGCCGAGGTGATCCAGGGCGGCGCGATCCGGACCGGCGACGAGGTGGCCCGTGTCTGAAATGAAACTGCCCTTCCCGCTTGCTGAAGAACCGGATGACCTGAGCCGCGAGGTCGGGCGCAAACTGTTTGCGGGCGAGGTCGAGTTCCTGAAGGGTGTCGTGGCAATGTCAGGCCTGCCGCCCGATGATCGGATCGAGGTTTGTTTTGCCGGTCGGTCGAATGTCGGGAAATCATCTCTGATCAATGCGATCACGGGCCGCAAGGCATTGGCGCGCGCGTCTAACACGCCGGGCCGTACGCAGGAAATCAACTATTTCACGTTGGGCGATGAACGCTACCTCGTCGACCTTCCCGGCTATGGCTATGCCAACGCCCCGGTGGCGGTGGTCGAAAAATGGCAAGCTTTGCTCAAGCAATACCTGTCGGGCCGCGCCAGCCTGCGGCGTGCTTTCGTGCTGGTCGACAGCCGCCATGGAATCAAGCCCGTGGATGAAGAGATCATGACGCTTCTGGACAGAAGCGCGGTGACCTTCCAGGTGGTGCTGACGAAAGCCGACAAGATCAAACCGTCGGAGTATGACCGGCTTCTGGATCAGGTGCGGGGCAAGTTGTCAAAGCACCCTGCGGCCTATCCCGAACTGGTGCTGACCAGCAGCGACAAGGGCGACGGCATTGCCACGTTGCGCAGCATCATTGCCGGGATCGGCTAAGCGCCGCAAAACGGCTTGCCTCTGCGATAACCATGTCGCACACAGGATGAGCGCCGGGCATGGGTCCGGTATGGATCGAGACCAAAGATGAAACCCAGAGATATGAACCACGACTGGATTGCCACTGCCCGTACTCTTTCCGAGGCCCTGCCCTTCATGCAGCGCTATGCCGGGTCCATTGTTGTCGTCAAGTTCGGCGGCAATGCGATGGGCGACGAGGACGCAATGGCGGAATTCGCGCGCGACATCGTTCTGATGCGACAGGTCGGGATCAACCCGATTGTCGTGCATGGCGGTGGGCCGATGATCAACGACATGCTCAACAAGCTGGGGATCAAATCGGAATTCGTGCGCGGCAAACGCGTGACCGACAAGGCGACGGTCGAAGTGGTCGAGATGGTTCTGACCGGGCTTGTGAACAAGCGCATCGTTCAGGCGATCATGGACGAAGGCGGGCGGGCTGTCGGGTTGTCCGGCAAAGACGACGACCTCATGGTGTGCGAAGCGGATGATCCGGAACTTGGTTTCGTGGGCCGCCCGGTTGAGATGAACCCGCAGGTGTTGCGCGACCTTTTCAAGGCGGGGATCATTCCCGTTGTTGCGCCTGTCGCGACAGGCATGAACCCCAACGAGACCTTCAATGTGAACGGGGACACCGCGGCTGGCGCGATTGCCGGTGCCCTCAAGGCGGATCGCCTGTTGCTGCTGACCGACGTGAGCGGCGTGAAGGATGCCAATGGCAACGTCGTCACCGCCATGACCCCTGAAGAGGTCAGCGCGATGATCGAGGACGGCACGATTGCGGGCGGAATGATTCCCAAGACGGAAACCGCGTTGAAAGCGATCGAAGAGGGTGTGCGCGCCGTGGTCATCCTTGACGGACGCGTGCCGAATGCCTGTCTTCTCGAACTCTTTACCGAACATGGCGCCGGGTCGCTGATCCGTCCAAAGCGGTGACACTGGACGCGCTGGAGTCCTCTGCCCGGGCGGTCGGTCTGACCCTTCGCGGTGCGTTTCATCCAGTGCCAGAAGATGACGTTCCCACGGGCACGCAGACCCTTGTCCTGCTAGGCCCAGACGAACCCGCGTTCTGGAGTGTCTTTACAGCGTCGCCTGAGTACAACGACGGTCTGCCGCATCCGCTTGACCGGTGGTCGAAGCGGGTGACTGCTTCGATCGCAGCCGATCACGAGGCTACGGCGATCTTTCCCTATGACGGGCCACCCTATGCGCCTTTTCTGCGTTGGGCTGAGCGGAGCGAAGCAAGCTGGCAGTCGCCGCTTGGATTGCTTGTTCATAACTCGGCGGGTCTTTTCATCAGTTATCGGGCTGCCCTCGCTCTGCCGATGCGTCTGTCCCTGCCCGCCCGTGGCCAAAAACCCTGCCTATCGTGTGACACACGCCCCTGCGAAACCGCCTGTCCGGTGGGCGCTCTTGCGCCGGGTCAGGAGTACAATGTCCCGGCGTGCATGGCGCATATTCGGTCACCCGATGGCGTGGCCTGCCGCGAGGGATGCATTGTGCGGCGGGTATGCCCGGTCTCTGAGCAGTTTGGCCGTCTGAGGGAACAATCCGCTTTCCACATGCGCGCCTTTTTGGGAGAGTGACGCGCACTCAACGAAAGGCTTGGCGTTCGTGAAACGACTTATCCTCATGCGTCATGCCAAGTCTGACTGGTCTGCCTCGGGCGATGATCACAGCCGACGCTTGAATGCGCGTGGTCGGGACAGCGCTCCGGCGATGGGGCGTTGGCTCAAGGAACACGGATGGTTGCCTGACGAGGTTCTGTGCTCGACGGCGACGCGCACCCGCCAGACCCTTGCATTGCTGGGCCTGCCAGAGGTGCCAACCCGGTTCGAACGCGCGCTTTACCTTGCCGAGGCGGACGAGATCATCGAGACGCTGCGCAGCGCGACCGGGGACACGGTTCTGCTGCTGGCTCATAATTGCGGGATTGCGGAATGCGCAGAGGCGCTGGTCAACGTGCCACCGGATCACCCGCGATTTGCCGACTATCCTACCTGTGCCACCAGCGTTATCCAGTTCGATGTTGCCGACTGGGCCGAGATCCGCGAAGGGACCGGAGGGTGCGTTGACTTTGCAATTCCACGCGAGGTGATCGCGGCCGGGCATTCCGGCTGAAAACGCCCAATTAAAATCGCCCCGGACCGTGACCGGGGCGTTTTTGTTTTCCATGATGCTGGCGGTCAGTGACCCAGAATCTGGCTCAGGAACAGTTTGGTCCGCTCGTTCTGCGGATTGTTGAAGAACTCTTCCGGTTCGTTCTGTTCCACGATCTGACCCGCGTCCATGAAGATCACGCGGTTGGCGACCTGACGGGCAAAGCCCATCTCGTGGGTCACGCAGAGCATGGTCATGCCCTCTTCCGCCAGCTCTACCATCGTGTCGAGCACTTCCTTGATCATCTCTGGGTCGAGCGCAGAAGTGGGTTCGTCGAAGAGCATGATGCGCGGCCGCATGCAGAGCGACCGGGCAATCGCCACACGCTGCTGCTGACCACCCGACAGTTGGCCGGGGTACTTGTTGGCCTGCTCGGGGATCTTGACCTTTTCAAGGAAGTGCATCGCGGTCTGTTCGGCCTCGCGCTTGGGGATCTTGCGCACCCAGATCGGCGCCAGAGTGCAGTTTTCGAGAATGGTCAGATGCGGGAACAGGTTGAAGTGCTGGAACACCATCCCGACCTCAGAGCGGATCGTGTCGATGTTCTTGATGTCAGAGGACAGAAGGGTTCCGTCCACGGTGATCGAGCCCTTCTGGTGCTCTTCCAGCGCGTTGATGCACCGGATCAGCGTCGACTTGCCCGAACCCGACGGACCGGCAATAACGATCCGTTCGCCACGGTAGACGGTCAGGTCGATGTCCCGCAGAACGTGGAACGTCCCGTACCACTTGTTCATCTTCTGGATTTGAATTGCTACCTCGTCCGAGACAGCCATCGGTGCATTTGCAGTTTCAGCCATGGATTGGCCTCCTGTTTTTTGCCCAGCCGCGTGCGCGGGTCGTGGGCCTTATCGGTGATCGGTGGCGAGTTGGCGCTCGAGCCACTGTGAATATTTCGAGATGCTGAAGCAGACGATGAAGAACACGAAGACTGCAAAGCCCCAGAGTTCCCAATAGACGCCGTTCCATTCGGTGGACGCGAGGATCGGCCCGCGGATCATCCCCACGAGATCGAACATCGAAATCACCGACACCAGCGTCGTGTCCTTGAACAGCCCCACCGCCACGTTCACGATGCCCGGGATCGAGATCTTGAGCGCTTGCGGAAGAATGATCAGGCGCATCGACTGGGCGTAGTCGAGTCCCAGACTGTCTGCGGCTTCGTACTGACCGCGCGGCAGCGCTGCCAGACCACCCCGGATCACCTCGGCGATATAAGCGGCCGAGAACATGGTGATCATGATGATCACACGCAGCACGAGGTCTATGTTCGAGCCCGGCGGGAAGAAGTAGGCCAGCACAACGTTTGCCACGAAAAGCAAGGTGATGAGCGGCACGCCCCGGATGAACTCGATGAAGATCACGCAGATCCACTTGATGATCGGCATGGAGGATTGGCGTCCCAATGCGAGCATGATGCCCAGCGGCAAGGACAGCGACACGCAGACCGTGCCGAGGATCATGTTCAGCATGAAGCCGCCCAGATCACGCGACGGGATCGCCTGAAGGGCCATTACGTCGGGCATGGATGCGGGGATGATGCCGCCGGCCCAGATAACGACCACGGTCGCGACCAGTCCCGCCAGCATGCCCATCGCAAAGCTTTGGCGTTCGAACTGCTTGAACGCGAAATAGCCTGCAATCAGCCCGACCATCACCATCAAAGGCGTCAGCAAGGTGCCGCCCCAGATCAGCCAGAACGCAAGGAACGGATAGATGGCTGTGAACACCAAGAGCTGGCGCGGTGCCTTGGGATAAAGAACCGGCGCGATTGCGACGATCAGCAGAAAGAACGCCAGTGTCGGCCGCCAATACGCCTCGGTCGGATAGGTGAACCCGAACAGAAGCTGGTTCCAGCGCTCTGTCAAAACCGAGAAACAGGCGCCCGTCATACCGTCGAGCATGTCGCGGCATTCAGCGAGCGAACTGGTGTTCCAGATACCATTGGCGAACCACGGCCATGTGCCAGAGACGATCACGTAGATGAAGTAGATCGACAGGATCGTCAGGATCGAATTGAACCACCCTTTGAAGAGGTTTTCACGCACCCATTTGACCACCCCAGCCTCGGTGACGGGGGGCGGTTGTTCGGGCAGCATGGTTGTACGGACGAAGGCAACGGAATGAGCATGTGTATCTGACATCTCAGCGCTCCTTCAGCCTAACGGCATTGTTGTAGACGTTCATGATCGCCGAGATCGCAAGCGAAATGGCGAGATAGAACAGCATGAGCAGGAAGATCGCCTCGATCGCACGGCCTGTCTGGTTGAGCGTGATGCCCCCCAATGTGCCGGTCAGATCCATATATCCCACCGCAATCGCCAGAGACGAGTTCTTGGTCAGGTTCAGGTACTGAGAGATCAGCGGCGGAATGATCACGCGCAATGCTTGCGGCAGCACCACAAGGTTCATGATCCGGCCCGGACGTAGACCCAGCGATGCCGCTGCTTCGGTCTGGCCCTTACTGACGGCAAGAATACCGGCACGGACGTTTTCCGCGATGAAGGCTGCGGTGTAGATCGACAGGGCGAACCAGAGCGCAATCAGGGAGTTGCGCATGAAAATGCCGCCCTGGAAGTTGAAGCCCTGCAGCGAAGGCAGATCCAGCGTGATCGGGCGCCCCATGATGAAGAACGCCAGGATGGCCGGAACGAAGAAGATGCCCACGGATGGCCAGAGTGTCGGGATCAGCTGGCCCCGGTCATAGAGCGCTTTCTTGGCGTAGTTGCGGAACGCAAAAATCCCGACGATTGATGCAAGGAAGACGGCAACGACAACACCGGAGCCGGGACCGAACACGGGGGCTGGAGCGTAGAACCCACGGCCTGTAAACGCGAATGCGCCAAACACCATGGAGGCGGTGGCGTCTTCGCCGCGGAAATCGCGCGGTTGCGGGAGAACGGCGATAAAGACCGCCATGATGATCAGAATCCAGATCAGAACCGGCACGTTCCGGAAAATCTCGACATAGATCGACATGAGTTGGCGCACGAGCCAGTTGTCGCTGAGCCTGAGAACCCCGACCGCAACACCGATCACCGTCGCCATGATACAGCCGAGGAACGCCACCAGCAGCGTGTTGAGCACGCCGACAACCGCAGCGCGCCAGTGGGTAGACTGGCTCGTATAGTCGATCAGGGTCTGGTTGATGTCATAGCCTGCCGGTTCACCTAGAAATTTGTAGGAGATGTTCAGACCTGCCGATTGCAGGTTGGCCAGCAGATTGTAGCCCAGATAGGCAAAGGCCAGAATGAGCAGGATCAGAGCGATGAATTGAAACGTATAGGACCGGTAACGCGTGTCGTTGATCAGCATGGATAGCTGAAACGACCCCGACGGTGGGTCTGAAATCGTGGACATTTTTTTATCCCTGGTTTTCCGGATTTTCCTGGCGGCGCTTGTCGCGCTCTGGTGCCTGATCCGAAGGCTTTTTTGTTTGATTTGAAAAAGGGCGCGAAGTTATTCGCGCCCTTTTCCGTAGTCAGTGCTTTAGCGGAACGGCGGCGTGTAGAGCAGACCACCTTCGGTCCACAGCGCGTTCAGGCCGCGTGCCAGACCGATCGGCGTGTTCTCACCGATGTTCTTTTCAAACAGTTCACCGTAGTTGCCGCCTGCCATGATGGCCTTGACAGCCCAGTCAGCTTCGAGACCCAGCATCGCGCCAAGCGTGCCTTCGGTGCCAAGCAGACGGTTGATTTCCGGGTTGCTGCCCGGAGCCGACGCCAGTTCTGCCACGTTCGCGGACGTGATGCCGAGCTCTTCTGCCGCGATCAGTGCGTTCAGCGTCCAGCGGGCGATGTCACCCCACTGGTTGTCGCCGTGACGGACGAGCGGGCCAAGCGGCTCTTTCGAGATGATTTCCGGCAGGACCACGTGGTCACCCGGATTTTCGAACGCAGCACGTGTGGCAGCAAGGCCGGACGCGTCTGTCGTGTACACGTCGCAAGCACCTTCGAGGTAGAGCGGCTGTGCTTCAGCGTTGGTTTCGATCGGAACCGGCTCGTAGCTGATGTTGTTGGCGCGGAAGAAGTCCGCGAGGTTCAGCTCGGTTGTGGTGCCGGTCTGGATGCAGACGGTTGCGCCATCAAGTTCCTTGGCCGACGAGACGCCGAGCGCTTTCGGGACCATGAAGCCCTGACCGTCGTAGTAGTTGATGCCTACGAATTCGAAGCCAAGGTCGACGTCGCGCGAGAAAGTCCACGTGGTGTTGCGGGCCAGTAGATCAATCTCGCCGGATGCCAGCGCTGTAAAGCGGGTCTTGCCTGTCGTCGGTACGAATTCGACCGCGGTCGGATCGCCGAGAACGGCGGCAGCGACGGCACGGCAGACGCCGACGTCAAAGCCTTCCCATTCGCCATTTGCATTCGGCGCTGCAAAACCGACGAGACCGGTCGTCACGCCGCAGTTCAGCTTGCCGCGTGCCTTAACGTCGTCAAGCGTGGCAGCAGACGCTACACCAGCTGAAAGGCCGGCAACGGTCATCGCGCCAAGAATTGCAATTTTTTTCATGTTTACCTCTTCCTGTTAGCCCGTGCCTATCGGCACGGTTTCTGACGAACGCATTTAGCGCCCATACGACGAAAGTAGGGAACCCCCCACTCGCGATGGCATGGATTTTGTGAGGATTCATCTGCGAAGGTCAAGGCGAATAGCCTATTTTTTGATCACAAAGCCGCAGTTTACCCAGCGTCAGCGAGGCGTTTGCTGATGCAACAATCGCAGGAATTCGCTGGCGTGCAGAAACGCGGCCTTCTTATGTTGGGCCATCTCGGCGGCTTCTTCGTCTTCGCCCCATTGTTCCTGTTGCCAAATCTCGTCGACACGGGACGTTAGCCAAAGCTGTTCCGCAGGCATGAATTCGGCTTTTGCGGCAAACCCGATGACGAGCGATCCGCTGATCGCGACCAGATCGTGGAACGCGGCGAGTTCGAAAATATTCATCTCGTGCACGTTTTGACGAAGTTTGGACAGTGCAGCGGGGTCCTGAGATGCGTGCATGACACCGACTCGGGTCTCCAATCGCGCGCCCAGCACCGAGTCGGCCCAGTCCAGAAGCGGGTCCCATGAGGTGGACTGACGCGCGACAAGGTCGTCGGGAGCCTCTGCTCGGTAACACAACAAGTCGCTGTCACCGTAGTCGGCCAGCATGTCTGCCACTTCTGCGTGCTGGATCGCCACTTTGTCGACGGCGGCATTTGCGGTTCGGGTAAAGGGCATCGTCCGGGGGTCGATCCGGTCTTCCTGAGCGTCGAATTCCGCTGCAATGCTTTGGGCGATGGCAAGGCTTGGTACTGTCAGAACGGCCTTGGCCGGAGTGCGCACCGGGCGCCCATCCAGCAGGATACCAAAGCCATTCTCGGTCGCCTGCGTGTCCGCGGATTTCCAAAAGCGTTTCGGAGCCCATTCACTCATGCAAGGTCCTCGATCCAGGTTGCCAGTGCTGTCATCAATTCATCCGTGGTGTCCACGATCACGTCCGCATCCGCAAGGTATTCGGGGGGATGGTTGCCCCATGTGACGCCAATTGCATGGGTGCCCGCCGCCTTGGCCATCATCATGTCGTAGCTGGTGTCACCAATCATGACCGCATTTCGCGGCACAACGCCCGTATCGCCCAGCGCTGCAAAGAGCATGGACGGATGCGGTTTGGACGGGTGTGTGTCCGCGACTTGGGTCGATTGGAAATACCCCTCGAGCCCATGTTGTTCGATGATGCGATCAAGCCCCCGTCGCGACATGCCCGTGGCCGTCGCCATCAAGGTGAAATCGTCCGCGCGCAACTGATCCAAAACATCCCGGATGCCGGGAAAGAAGATCGCTTTTGCCCCGTCGCCACCCGCCACATGCCGGGCGAAAGACGCAGATTTGTAACCGTCAGCAAGGGCCGCCTGAATGTGCAAAGGCTGGTCCGGCACAAGCTGGGCCATCAGTTCGGGCAAGGACAACCCCACACCGTGCAGCACCGCGGCGCGTGTCGGTGGCGCGATGCCAAGCCCGGTGAAAGCGTCTTCCATCGCCTCGACGATATGGGCCCGACTGTCCACCAGCGTCCCATCCACATCAAACACCACGAGCCGCAGGGCTTCGGGCATTATTCCATTTCCTCGAACGGATCGGCCGGCACATCGCGCGGATCCCATTGGAGGAATTCCCACGTGCGTTCCATATGCTCGGGCAGCGGAGCGGTGATCGTCAGTTTCGCGCCAGTGACAGGGTGTTTGATCGTGATGGACCGGGCGTGCAGATGTAGCTTTCGGCTGATCCCGCCGCCCAGCATTGCGCCCCAGCCATCGCCAAGGTTTTCCTGACCGGAACCGCCGTATTTGCCGTCCCCAATGATCGGATGCCCAAGCTCGGCCATATGTGCGCGCAATTGGTGGGTCCGCCCGGTGATTGGCACCATCGCAACCCATGCCGCGCGTTTCGCCAATGCACTGAGCACGGCGTAATCCGTTGTGGCGTGTTTCGCGCCTTCGGTGGTGGCGACATCCTTGGGATGAACCGCCCGCATTTTCTCGTTTTCACCGCCTGCACCATGGCCCGGTGCCTTGACCAGCCCGAACTTGATCGTGCCCATCTGCGGAAACGGAACACCTGCCACAGCAGCCCAATAGATCTTGCGGGTCTCGCGCGCCCGAAACGCCTCGGTCAGCGCCCCAGCGACGGCCCGTGTCCGGGCCAGCAGCAGAACACCCGAGGTGTCCTTGTCAAGGCGATGCACGAGCCGGGGCTTTTCGTCAAACCCAAAGGTCAGCGCCTCGGCGAGCCCGTCGACATGGCGGGTTTGCTTGCTTCCGCCCTGTGTCGGCAGACCCGGCGGCTTGTTCAACGCGATGATCTGGTCATCTTTGTAGAGGACCAGCGACTTCATCATCGCGGCATCTTTGTCGGACACGGTTGGCTTGGGACGCGACTCCACCTCGCCGGGCGTTGGAAGTGGCGGGATGCGCACCTCTTGCCCGGTGGAAAGACGCGTGTTGGCCTTCACGCGGCCGCCGTCGACACGGACTTCTCCTTTGCGGCACATCTTCTCGATCCGGCCCTGCGCGAGATGGGGGAACAGCCGTTTCAGCCAGCGGTCAAGGCGCTGATCGGTATCTCCCGGCCCGACAGTGATGATCTGAACTTGGCTCATGCAAAGATACTCCGCGCCAGAAAGAGGCCCAGCGCCAAACCGCCAACCGACAGTGCAACGGACAGGACGACATACAGCATCGCTGACCCGGCCTGGCCCCGTTCGATGAGTGTCATGGTTTCGAGCGAGAAGGCAGAAAACGTTGTGAACCCACCCAATACGCCGGTCATCACGAAGGGCGACAGATGCGTTAGGCCACGATGGGTGGCCGCAACGACAAACACCCCCATGAGAAACGATCCCAGGATGTTCACCGTCAGGATCGCTATCGGGAAATCACCTTGGCCAACAAGGCGCAAAAGACCGACCCCAGTCAGATACCGGAGAGAGGCGCCGATGGCGCCGCCTAAGGCCACGAGGGATAGGGTTGTCAACATGCGCGGTCTGTCGCGTGTAGAGCCAGAAGAGTCAAGTTTGCCGCTTGGTCCGCAGCTTGGCGAAATACTCGACCCGCTTTTTCAGATCACGCTCAAACCCGCGCTCGACCGGCGCGTAGAACTCGGTGCGCCCCATTGTTTCTGGGAAATAGTCTTGCCCTGAAAACCCGTCATCCGCGTCGTGATCATAGGCATAGCCCGACCCGTAGCCTTGATCCTTCATCAGCTTCGTCGGCGCATTCAGGATGTGCTTGGGAGGCACCAGTGATCCGGTTTTCTTGGCGGCGGCCCGCGCTGCCTTGTAGGCCACGTAGACGGCGTTCGATTTTGGCGCGAGAGCGATATAGACGAGCGCCTGCGCGATGGCCAATTCGCCTTCGGGGCTGCCCAACCGTTCAAAGGTTTCCCAGCTTTGCAGGCAAATGGCCTGCGCCTGCGGATCTGCCAGCCCGATATCCTCCACCGCCATGCGGGTGATGCGGCGGGCAAGGTAGCGCGGGTCCTCGCCTGCATCGAGCATCCGCGCGAACCAATAAAGCGCCGCATCGGGGTCCGACCCGCGTACCGATTTGTGCAGCGCGGAAATCAGGTTGTAATGCGCATCCCCCGATTTGTCGTATTGCGCTGCACGTTTCATCAAACGCTGACCGAGTGCCGCGCTGTCGAGCGGTTTGTCGACATGCCAAGCCATGACCTGTTCGACGAGGTTCAGCAGAGCGCGACCGTCACCATCGGCCATCTCGAGCAGGTTTTCCCGCGCCGGACCATCCAGCGGCAAAGTCCGGCCCAATTCGACCTCGGCCCGCTGGGCAAGGCGCTCGAGATCGGCAAGGTCGAGACGTTCCAGTACCAGAACCTGCGCCCGGCTGAGCAAAGCGGCGTTCAACTCGAAGGACGGGTTTTCTGTTGTCGCCCCGACCAGCAGGATGGTGCCGTCTTCCATATGCGGCAGGAACCCATCCTGCTGCGCCTTGTTGAAGCGGTGGATCTCGTCCACGAACAGCAGAGTGCCCTGCCCCGCCTTGCGCCGTTGCTTGGCCGCGTCGAACACCTTGCGCAATTCGGGCACACCCGAAAAAATCGCACTGATCTGGACAAAATGCAGATCGGTCTCATCCGCAAGCAGGCGCGCAATCGTGGTCTTGCCGACCCCCGGAGGCCCCCAGAAGATCACCGATCCAAGGCTGCCCGCTTCGAGCATCACGGTCAAAGGTGCATCGGGGCCAATGACCTGCGACTGGCCGATCAGATCTGACAGTTTGCGCGGGCGCAAGCGGTCTGCCAGTGGCCGCGGTGCCTCTTTGGCCGTGTCACCTGTGTCGAACAGATCCGCCACAGATCAGGCCCGGAACCGCAGGATCAGGCGCTGTCCGCCGCGCTCTGCTTCAATGGACACGTTCGGGGCGGCCTGTCTGAGGGCCGGGCCAACATCCGATGGCGACTGGATCACGAAGCGGTCCACCCGGCGGATTACATCGCCCGTCTGAAGCCCGACGCGACGCCCCAACGGTCCCGGTTCGATCACAACCACGCCATCCTTGTTCAAAGGCAGACCAAGCTCGGCCGTGACCGCCGGGTTGATCCGCGCGACTTGCAGACCGGCCAGAACATCACGGTCGCCAAGACGCTGCGCGTTCCTGGGGGGATCGTCGGGTGGCGCAATCAGATCCACCTTGGTGCGCAACGGTTCCCCGCCGCGAATGAACACCATGTCGACGTCTTCGCCCAATCCACGGACGGACATCCGAAACAGCATCTCGGCAGGGGTGTTCACCGGCTGTCCAGCGACTTCGACCACCACATCGCCCACCTCGATCCCCGCAGTCGCCAAGGGGCTGGCCGGATGCAGAGCGGTGATCACAACCCCTTCGGGCCGCGACAGGCCAAGGCCATCGGACAGATCCGCATCCACCGGCTGACCGGTTGCTCCGGCCCAAGGACGTTCAAAACGGGTCTTGCCGTCGCGGGCCTGATCCAGAAACTCGGCGACAAGGGCTGCAGGAATTGCAAATCCGATCCCGTTCGATCCACCGGACCGGGTCAGGATCGACGTGTTGATCCCGATCATTCGCCCGGCAATGTCGATCAGCGCCCCACCGGAATTGCCGGGATTGATCGGGGCGTCCGTCTGAATGAAATAGCCCCGCGCGTTACCGGTTGCGGTTCCCGATCGGGCAAGACCCGACACGATACCCGACGACACGGTCTGCCCCACGCCAAAGGGATTGCCGATGGCCAGCACAAGCTCTCCCACCTCGACCGTGTCGCTGTCCCGGAGTTCGAGAAACGGCATGTCTTCGGCGTCAATCTTGAGAATGGCCAGATCGGACTCTTCATCCCCAATCAAAACGCGCGCCTGATATTCGCGGCGGTCGTTCAACACGACGCGGATGTCATCCGCTTGCCCAACAACGTGATAGTTCGACACCACGAACCCATCGGAGGACACGATCACGCCGGAACCCAGCGAGTTCTGCACACGCGGACGCGGCGCACCAAAATCGCGGAACAGCCCACCAAAGAAGGGATCGCCTTCGAACGGACTGCGCCGCGTTTGAACGACGCGACGGGCATAGATGTTCACCACGGCAGGTGCTGCTTCCTTGACGAGAGGAGCAAAGGACAGGCTGATCTCGGCCGCAGACTTTGGCACGCGCGGAGCGCTTTCAGACTGCGCGATCCCCTGCCCCGCAATCAGGCTACTTATGACGATACAAAGAATTCTGATCCCGGCCATGGCGTGGATATGTCGCCGGACTGCGGGTTTTGCAAGTCTGCTTGTCTATCGCGGAAAGTAGGGACATGCGGGCTGGCGTCAGGACTGGTGTGCTTCGTGGTGTCCGGCGGTCTTTCGATGGCAATCGCCGTCCTTCTTCCGCCTCGACCTAGTCCAAGATCGGATGGAAGCACGCGACGGTCGTCTCTTTTCCAAGGGGCGAGAGCCTTGGCGTTTCCGATCTGCACTTGTCTGTCGCGTTCGGACAGCGCGCGGCAAAGGCGCAACCTGACGGAGGGTTCAGGGGGTCCGGCAGTTCGGTGCCTTCTGCCTCGGGCGAGGTCAGCGGGCGGCCGACCACGGGCGCGCTATCGGCAAGAAGTTTCGTGTAGGGATGTTTCGGCGCGGCAAAGACCTCTTCCGCCGGTCCGACCTCAACCACTGACCCAAAATAGAGAACCGCGATCCGGTCGCTCACGGCTTCGACCACCGCGAGGTCGTGGCTGATGAAGAGATAGGTCAGATCGAATTCGCGTCGCAGGTCCGCCAAAAGGTTCAGTACCTGCGCCTGAACCGAAACGTCGAGGGCCGACACAGGTTCGTCGAGGATGAGAATGCGCGCCTTCGCCGCCAATGCACGGGCAATCCCGATCCGCTGGGCCTGACCACCGGAAAACTCGTGTGGATACCGGTCCAGAAATTCCTCGCGCAGGTTTACACTGGCAAAAATCTCGGAGATCCGCTTGCTCCGCTCGGCGGCGGGCATGTTGTGCAACAGCTTGAGCGGCGCTTCCATGATCTGGCGAATGGTCTTGCGCGGATTCAGAGAAGAAATCGGATCCTGAAATACGTATTGGATGCGTTTGCCGAACTCTGCAGGGTCGGCGTTATCGAGCGCTGCGCCTTCGATCTCGATATGTCCCGTTGAGGGTTCCAACAGCCCGACCAGCATCCGCGCGAGTGTTGATTTCCCACATCCCGACTCGCCCACGATCCCAAGCGTTTCACCTTGTCGAACAGTCAGCGTCAGTGGATGAACCGCTTTCACTGTGCCTGTCGGGTTGCCGAAAAGCGAACGCCCCACCGGGAACGTCTTGGACAGATCCGTGATCTTCAATGCGTCGGTCATTCAGCGGCCTCCCGCGTGTCCACCGGGTGGACGCACCTGACCCCGCGACCGTCCTTCCGGACCAGCGCAATGTCTCCCCTGCGGCAGTCAGGTTGCACCCGGTCGCAGCGCTCGGCAAAGGCACAGCCTTCGGGCAGCTTGTCGACGACGGGTGGCAGACCAGGAATAGCCTCAAGCCGCCGCTTGCCACCGCCAAGCTCGGGCACGCAGGCCATGAGGCGTGCGGTATACGGATGACGCGGCGCATCAAGGATGTCGGTGGTCGCACCTTCTTCAACAATTCGTCCCGCGTACATCACCGCGACCCGGTCGCAGAGCTGCGCGACGACGCCGAAATCATGCGTGATGAAGACAATCGCCAACCCGCGCGAGCGACGCAATTCATCGAGGATCGTCAGAACCTGCGCCTGCACAGTGACATCCAGCGCCGTGGTGGGTTCATCCGCGATGATGATGTCGGGGTCGTTGGCCAGCGCCATCGCGATGCCGACCCGCTGGCGCATACCTCCTGACATCTCGTGCGGATAGTCGCTGATGCGCTTTTCGGCGTTTGGTATACGGACAGCTTTCAGCAACTCGATCGCCTTGGCCCGTCCCTCGGCCTTTCCGATGGGGCGATGTGCCCGGATCGCCTCGATCAACTGGTCGCCGACGCGGTACAGCGGATGCAGCGTGGCAAGCGGGTCCTGGAAAATATACGACACGTTTCGCCCGCGCATGTCGCGCAGACGGCGATACGACGCGCCGATCAGATCCTCGCCATCGTAATAAGCCGCTCCTCCTGTAATGACACCGGGTGGTGAGGCGACAAGCCCCATGATCGAAAGCGCGGTCACCGATTTGCCAGACCCGCTTTCCCCGATGATGCCAAGGCATTCGCCCTTTTCGACATGCAGGTCCACACCACCCACCGCGCGATAGATGCGGTTCTTGACGTGAAACTGGGTTTCCAGCGCCTTGACCTCAAGCAAGCCGACACCGCTTGCCGCCGGAGGCGTCTCTGCGCGATCCACCCGAGTGGCCGCCATCGGGCGGGACAAAGCCCCGGATTTCAGACGCGGATCGAGCGCATCACGCACCCCGTCGCCCAGCAGGTTGATCGACATGACGATGATCAGGATCATTATGCCCGGCACAATCGAGGTGTGCGGATTGGTGATGAGCGCGGAGCGCGCCTCACCCAGCATAGAACCCAGATCGGCTTGTGGAGGTTGTGAGCCTAGGCCGAGGAAGGACAGGCCGGCCGTTTCGAGGATCATCCAGCCAATGGTTGTAGACATGGCGATGACGATCACCGGGATCACATTGGGCAGGATTTCAGACAGGATGATCCGCGTGTTCGACATTCCCGCAAGGCGCGCCGCGTCCACGAATTCCTTGTTTGCGATGCCGACGGTTATGCCACGAATGTTGCGCGCAAAGAACGGCACATTCACGGCGGCCACCGCGATCAGCGCGTTGAACAGGCCGGGGCCAAGGGCTGCGACGATGGCCAGCGCAAGCAGAATATAGGGAAAGGCCATCAGCATATCGACGCCGCGCATGATGATGTTGTCCGTCCGCCCGCCGTAGTACCCGGCGATAATACCGATGGCCGCACCGATGGTCGCCGCAGCAATGGCGGCGGCAAATCCCACGGCGAGTGACAGGCGCGTCCCCCACATCACGCGGGACAGCAAATCGCGGCCCAGATGGTCGGTGCCTAGGAGCGCCCCGTCCGAAAAGACCGGCTGAAACCGGTTTGATGTATTCGTGACGTCGGGATCGGCCAGAGGCAGGATTGGCGTGATCAGTGCGAGGAGAACCACGCCAGCCAGAACGAGTCCGCCCGCAAGCGCCAGCCGGTTCCGCGCGAGCAGAACGAAGAACGCCGTCACGTCTTGATCCTGGGATCAAGAAGGCTCTGCGCGACGTCCACGGCGATGTTGAACAGAACGTAGCAGGCGGCGACGAAGACCACACCGCCCTGCACCATCAGGATGTCCCGCTTGAGGATCGCATCGACCAGCATCCGTCCCACGCCGGGCCACTGGAAGACGATCTCGATATAGACGGCACCCGACAGCACGAACCCGGCCTGAATTCCAAGCACCGGGATGATCGAAACCATGGCCGCCTTCAGCGCGTGCCGCCAGATCACACCACGCTCATGCACGCCTTTGGCGCGCGCGGTGCGGATAAAATCCTGTCTCAGGACTTCCAGCATGGCCGAACGCGACAGGCGCGCGATGACACCTGTGGCGACAACGGCGAGGGCCGCTGCAGGCATCGCAAGATGCGAGAGCAGCACGCCGAGAGTGCGATCTCCATAGATGGGCCACATTCCCGAAACCGGAAACCAGCGCAGGTTCACCGCGAAGAACAGGATCATCATCATGCCGAGGAAAAAGGACGGGATCGAGATACCGAGCAGCACGACAAACGTAATTCCCTTGTCAGCCGCCCCGTATTGGTTCGCCGCCGAGATCACTCCGGCAATCACACCCAGAAACGAGCAAAGAACGAAAGCCGTGCCCGCAAGGACCAACGTGGCGTTGAAGCGCTCGAGCACCTCATCCAGCACAGGGCGGTTGAGCGCGAAGGATGTTCCGAAATCGCCGCTCAACATGTTGCTGAGCCAGATGAAATATTGCTGCACCAATGGCTTGTCTAGGCCCAGATCACGGTTGAGCTTTTCGACATTCTCTGGCGTGGCGTAGTTGCCTAGGATCGCCGTTGCCGGATCACCGGGGATCATCGCCATGATCAGAAAGACGATGACTGTGATCCCGAACAGGACCGGGATCGCCGACAAGAGACGTTTGAGGATGTAGCCGGTCAAAATCGCCCTCTCGGTCTTGAAAAATTGGCAAGGCCAGCCTCAAAAGCCCGCCTTGCCAGAGAGGATCAGTTCTTTACCACGTCGTCCAGCAGCAGGAAGAACGAGGGCTGCAGCGCAAAGTTCTCGACCTTGTCGGATGTGACTGCGTTCTGCTTCCAGTTCGCCACAAAGACCCAAGGTGCGTCTTCCTGCACGATGACCTGCATCTCTTTGTAGAGACGCGCGCGTTCATCCTGGTCGGTGGCCACGCGGGCCGCCTCCAGAAGTTTGTCCACTTCGGGGTTGGAGTAGTAGCCTGAGTTGAAACCACCCTGATCCGGCCATGCTGCCGTGCGGAGCGCAAGGAAAGGAAGCGTGTCCGGGTCGTTGGTCATCCATGCCATTTCGGCCATATCGGCCTTGCCTTCGAGGCCGGGGTTCACTTCACCCAGGAATGTGTTCCATTCGTAGGTTTCAATCTTCACGTCAAAGCCCACAGCTTCCAGATCGGCCTGGATCGCGGTGCCCATGGCGACCGGGTCGAGCATCCCGGATCCGCCCTCGGTGACAAAGAAGGTCAATTCAGCACCCTCTGCACCGGCTTCGGCAATCAATGCGCGCGCCTTTTCGGGATCATAGGGGTACGGTTCCAGATCGGGGTTATAGGCCCACGCGAACGCGGGCGGTGTGGGGCCCGCAGCCACTTCTGCCGTGCCTTCAAGCACCTCATTGACCAGCGCCTCCTTATTGACCGCATAGTTGGCGGCTTGCCGCACGCGGACGTCGGCAAAGGGGCCTTCCTTGGCATTCAGGATCAGGAACCAGACATGCGGCCCGGCCTGTTCATGTATGGTATATGTGTCGCCCTGAAACTCGCTCAGAGCTACGGGCGGAACTTCGACCATCAGGTCAATGCCTCCAGCCAGCATCTCTGCCGTTCGGGTGTTTGCATCCGTGATCGGACGGAATACGACCGCCTGCAGATCGGGTGCACCGTCCCAGTAATTGGGGTTGGCCTCGATCACGACAGCCTCATTTGAGCGCCATTCGCCAAAGGTGAAGGGTCCGGTCCCTGACGGGTTCCGTCCGAAGTCTGCACCATGCTGTTCGACCGCAGCGGGCGACACGATCAGACCCGTGGGATAGGCAAGGTTCGACAGGAACGGGGCATAGGGCCCGTCCAGCGTGAAGCGCACGGTCAGGTCATCGACCACTTCGGTCGACGTCACCCCAGAAAAGAAGAATGCCAGTGGGAACGGGCCGGTGTCGTGATACGGATGGTCCTCGTTCAGCATCCGATCGAAGTTGAACTTGACCGCGTCTGCATTGAAGGCAGAGCCGTCATGGAAAGTGACGCCCTCGCGCAGCGTGAATGTGTAGACGGTTCCATCTTCACTGATATCCCAGCTTGTGGCCAGCGCCGGTTCGACTTCGAGTGTGCCGTCCTTGTAGCGCACCAACCCATCATAGATGTTCATCAGGATGCGGAAATCGTTCACCGCCGTGACAGCGGCCGGGTCCAGTGCTTTTGGCTCTGCAATCTGCCCGACAATAAGTACACCGGGGGGTGTTTGTGCATGGGCGCCGCTGAACGCGCCCAACGTTAGGGCAAGCGCCGTGCCAGCAGCCATGAGGCCCTGGCGGGTAACATGAAAGAGCGACATGACTTCTTCTTCTCCTGTTGGTGAGTTAAAATTTATCATGATAAATTGCATCAGGCCAAATTTTCATGATAAATTCAAGTCCAAGACTGAGCGGAGGCCGCTATGACGATATCGATACTCGCGTTTGACGAAAAATCAGGCACTTACGGTGGCGCGGCGACCACCGGCAGTCTGTGCGTCGGCGGCTGGGTGTTGCGCGGCGATGCCGAATCAGGACTTTCGGCATCGCAGGGATCGCTTCCCAGTACGATGTGGGGGCAGGATGTTCTGGCGCGCATGCGCGCGGGCGAGACGGCAGAAGCCGCCATCAGACATGTGGTTGAAGCCGACGCTGGCCGTGACGAACGTCAACTGGCGGCTCTTGATCCGGCAGGTGGCACCTGGGCATTCACCGGGGCCAACAGCATTCAGACTGCCGGCGTGCGTCACGCAGCAAACGTTGTTGTTGCCGGAAACCTGTTGGCCTCAGAGGAGGTTCTGGATGCCTGCCTTGATGGCTTCTTGGCGTTTGACGGCACAATGGATCTGCGTCTGCTCAATGCTCTGAAGCGCGCTGCGGCGGTCGGAGGCGACAGTCGCGGACTGTTATCCGCGGCGCTTCTGGTGGTGAGTGCAAACCGTCCGCCGCTGAGCTTGCGCATCGACCATTCCGAGGACCCGTTGACGGCTCTTGCCCTTCTGCACGACCGCGCAACAAGTGGCCTTTATGCCGATTGGGTGAACCATGTACCGACACTCGCTGACCCCGAGCGCGCGATCCCGTTCACCGCGTGATCATTCGGCGATGAAGCGCTTCATTACGACCGCTTCTTGAGTCTCCATCTGCTCACAGGCCATTTCCATGTGGCTGCGCATGATGTCCCGCGCTTTCTCGGCGTCTCCGCGTCGCAACGCTGCGATCAGGTCAATCTGATGCTGACGTCCCGTGCGCCAAAGGTCGTGGTTCGGCGTCTCATAAAGCCGCTTGTACACCGTCAGATCGGTCAGGATCTGCGCCATGAACCCGATAAAGAAACTCAGCAGCGCGTTGCCGCCGAAGTCTGACAACCGAGCATGGAATCGCAGCGAGGCCACGTGCTGGCGACGCTCTTCCTGGGCATCCGATGCCGGGTGGGCATACTCCTGCATGATCGCCTCCAGATCCGCGATCTGCGCGTCCGTGAGACGCCCCGCAAGACTGGCCGCAAGCTCAGGCTCAAGCGCGATGCGGACCTGATAGATGTCGTGAATGGTCACATCGCGAAAGTAGAAATAATTTGCCAACAGCGCTGCCGCCCGGTCGCGCGTCACTTCACCAACAAAGCTTCCGCCACCCGGACCGGTCTTGGTGTCCACAAGCCCCTGAGCCTGTAAAAGGCGCATGGCCTCGCGGATCGTGCCCTTGGCCATGCCGAACCGCTCGATCAGCTCTGCCTCGCCCGGGAGCCGGTCGCCCGGCTGCAACCCACGCTCGACCACCCAATCCTTGATCTCTTCGGCAACACGCAATGGGCGCGACCGTCGGGATTGGTTCTTGGCCTCTGGAGATGCTTTGGCGGACATATTCTCATTCTCGATCTGCGCCGCTTTGGGCGGCGTGCCCCACAAGAAACCTATTCATCATGATAAACTCAAGGCCATTGTGACATATGCAAATCGCGCCGCGACCTCGTTGCAAGGCCTCGCGACCGCATCAACCTCCGGAAAGCGCGTGTCGCGCTTGGCCGCAGGACAAGGGCTTCGCACCGCGCTGAAGCCCATCACCAAAAGGATGGAGGCCGCAGGACTGAAGGGCAGTTTCGACGCTCAGAGACATACCGCGCCATGTCGCAAATGAGTGATCGCAGGCTTTGGTTGCACGCTAACCTCGGTCACATGTCACTCATTGCGCCATCCCCTCCCCGTGCGGATGCCGACAGGTACGGTGTGCTCTTTGTCTTCGCGGCGGGGGTTCTTTGGTCAACTGTTGGTCTGGGCATTCGCCTGATCGAAGACGCTGTGGTTTGGCAAATACTGCTCTATCGATCGATCAGCATGTCGCTGTTCCTGTATATCTTTATCCGGGTGCGGTCTGGCGAAAGCCCCTTTGTTCAGATCCGCCGTGTCGGTTTCCCAGTCATCATTGCCGGGCTTTCGCTGGTCGCGGCTTATTCCGGTGGCATCTACGCGATTCAAAGCACATCGGTCGCAAACGCCATGCTGTTGTTTGCGACTGCCCCGTTCATAGCCGCGCTGCTTGGGTGGATCGTGTTGAGAGAACCCGTTCGCACCGCTACCTGGATTGCAATCGCCGTTGCGATTGGCGGAATCGCGATCATGGTCGCTGACAAGTCTGGTGGCGTCGCGTTAAAAGGCAGTCTGGCCGCGCTTGGATCGGCCTTCGGTTTCGCCGTCTTCACCGTGTCGTTGAGATGGGGCCGGACCGGCGAAATGCTCCCAGCGGTCTTCCTGTCGGGCCTTTTCGCAATCGTCATCACATTGGCAATTTGCTTTGGCCTCGGGCTGTCCGTTGTTCTGAGCCCACATGACGGCGGCATTGCCATGGGCATGGGCGTGTTCCAGGTCGGCGCCGGTCTGATCCTCTATACGCTCGGTTCGCGCAGCCTCCCCGCCGCCGAACTCGCGCTGTTATCCTTGGCCGAAGTCCTGCTTGGTCCGATCTGGGTGTGGCTGTTCCTTGGGGAGACGGCGAGTGCGAACACCTTGATCGGTGGCGCAGTTCTGCTTGCGGCGATTGCGGGCAATGCGCTCTCGGGAAAGCGGCGAAAACCACCGCCCATCACGGCGCCTTAGCAAGGAACGAACATGCCGCAAGCGGCCCTTCGATAGGTCGATTTGTTCTGACAGAACGGCGCATCCACGCGGACATTGCGCCGCTTCGATGCGCCGGTTCTCATTCGCGCATCAAGTCCTTGATGCTGCCGATGAAGGTCGCGTCATCCTGCGCCTTTCGCTGATCCAGCAGGTCTGTGGCGTCTTGCCCGGCGCGAAACCTCAGATGGTCGTCGGGTGAATTGGAGGCTTGCCAGATGACGTCGGCCACGACCTCGGGCGCCGATGGGTGTGACGCCAGCTTTCCAAACAACCGCCCCATCGCTTCGGCACTGGGGGCATAGTCGGTCAGGCTTTCGTCCATCGCAAAGTCGAAAGAGCGCCCGCCGAAATCTGTCTTGATCATTCCCGGTTCGACAATCCGCACCCGAATGCCCAGTGGCTCCAGCTCGTAGTGAAGCGCCTCGGACAATCCTTCGACAGCGAACTTGGTGCCATGATAGAGTGCGCCCAGCGGAAAGGTGATCTGCCCGCCGATGGACGAGATGTTGACGATCGTGCCCGACCGGCGCGTGCGCATATGCGGCAGCACGGCTTTGGTCACCTCCAATAACCCGATCACATTGGTGTCGAACTGGCGGCGGATGCGGTCGGTCGAAAACGCTTCGAGCGGGCCGTAGGCCCCGTAGCCCGCGTTGTTCAGAAGGACGTCTATGGCACCGAAGCGGTCGGTCCCTGCACTGACGGCCGCGTTGATCGAGGCAGGGTCGGTCACGTCGAGCCGGGTGACCAGCACGTTGTCCAGATGGGCAAGGTCAGACTCGGCAGGGTCGCGCATGGTGGCGATGACGTTCCAGCCTTCGGACTGAAAGCGCAGGGCGCTGGCCTTGCCGATGCCGGAGGACGCGCCGGTGATGAGGATGGTGGGCATGAGAAAACTCCTTCAGGCGTTGAGGCGAAGCATCTCTTCGATGCCGAAATTGGTCAGGACCGTGCGGGTGACATCATGCAGCGCGACGTTGTAGCGCTCGATCTCCGGGCCGACGCCGGTGTGATCGACAACTGTGCGAAAGGGTTTCTCACCAAAGGGCAGCGCCAGCAGCGCGGTTACGGCCTCGGCGATGCGTTCGGGTCGTTGGTCGGGCGTGGCCTCCAGCATCTGCGCCAGCCCTTCGGCGGACATGGCTGGAACGGCGGCGAAATCACCATACTCAGCCTCGCGCGCGGGATCATCGTGCGTGACCATGCCGTCGAAGAAAGCTGTGGGCATGGCGCCGGGTTCGATGATGCAGGATTCGATGCCGAAACCGGAAAGTTCCGTGCGGTAGCATTCGACCATCGCCTCCAGCGCCCATTTCGACGCGCAATAGGTGCCGTAAAACGGCGTCGCAATGCGCCCGATCAGGCTGGACGTGTAGAGGATCGTCCCGCGCCCCTGTGCCCGGAAATGCGGCAGGGCGGCGCGCATCACGCGCTGTACGCCGGTGACATTGACGTCGAAAACGCGGGTCATGTCCTCGGGCGACATCAGTTCCTGAATGCCATGGGATCCGATCCCGGCATTGTTGAACAGAACGTCCAGCCCGCCGAGTGCGGTAATGGCCCCGGTTACGCCCGCCTCGGTGCTGGCGGTGTCGGTCACGTCCATCTCGACGATCTGCGCTCCTTCGGCCTCAAGCGCAGCGACGGTGGCGGCGTTGCGGCCCGAGCGGCTGCGGACGCTGCCCGCCACGTGATGCCCCTGTGCCATAAGCGCCCTTGCGGTGGGCAGGCCAAAGCCACCTGCGATCCCAGTGATGAAAACCTTTGCCATGTGTCCTGTCCTTGCTTGGTGATAAAAGGACAATACTCCGAGCCAGTCGCCAATTCTTTCCCGTTTGTCCAAAAAACTTGCCTGATACTCCGAAGATCAGAATAATCCGTCACACAAGACGGTCCTTTCCTGCTATTTGGTCCGCACAAGGAGAGCCGCATGACAACGTTGCTGGACCGCGCCGTGGCGCTGATGGATGAAGCCGAACTACCGCAGGGAGGACTCGCCCATGCTGAAAGCGGGATGCATTTCCTGAGGTTCGACGCGCCCAGCCCGCAACAGGCCACTGTCTATTGCCCGCTTTTGTGCCTTGTCCTGCAAGGCGCCAAGCAGGTCAGCGCGGGCGCACACAGCCTGACCGTCGCAGCAGGTCAATCGCTGCTTGTCAGCCACGCGCTGCCGGTCGTCTCACGGATCAGCCATGCCACGCCCGAAACACCCTACGTCGCGCTGGTGTTTCCGCTCGATCTCGACGTGCTGCGCGGCCTTGCGCCAGCAGTGCCACCTGCACCGGGGACGCGCGGCCGCGACCCGTTTTCCATCACGCTTTGCCCAACCGATCCCGCCATGGAGGACGCGCTGATCCGGTATCTCGACCAATGCGCAAACCGCAAGACGCGCCAATTGCTGGCCCCGATCACCCGTGAGGAAATCCACGCCCGCCTGCTTCTCGGGCCCCAGACCGCTGCGCTGCAAAAACTTCTTTGGCACGAGACGACCGCCAGCCGCATCTTCCAGGCAACGCGCGAGATTCAATCGGATCTTTCGCGCACCGTGGTTGTCGGAGAACTTGCCGATCGGGTCGGCATGAGCACCTCAGCTTTTTTCGAGCATTTTAAGGCAGTGACCGGCACGTCGCCCCTGCAATACCAAAAAGACCTACGCCTGCTGCACGCGCGCGACGCGCTGCGCAGTTCATCTGCCAAAGTATCTCAGATCGCCTTTCGCGTCGGTTACGAAAGCTCGGCCCAGTTCTCGCGCGAATACGCGCGCAAGTTCGGCCTGTCACCTCGTCAGGATCGGGCCGCGTTGGCGGCGGAATAAGCGATACGCTGTTCAAGAACGGATTGCGATCCCATTCAGAGCCTTCCCACCCTTCCAAGTTACACCAGACCACCGAATCCAACTTTCAGGAATTGCGATGGCACAGACCAACGACGAGGGTGTTCTTCTGCAAAATATAAAATGTTCGGGGAAACAAGTGGCAGCCCGTAGGGGAATCGAACCCCTCTTTCCAGGTTGAAAACCTGGCGTCCTAACCGATAGACGAACGGGCCACTCTTGGTGAGCGGTGTTTATGCAATGGCGCGGAGCCATGCAAGTGGAAATTCGAAGGTTTTCGTGGTTTTTTGCAGCTTCACCAAAGATTATGCCCCCGACAAAAAATTTCATTGAAGACAACCACTTACCCAAAAGGTCAGCGCGCAGGTGCTGCATCCTCCAAGCGGAGTTGAACAGAACGCCGACCGCCCCATTCGTTGATTTCCAGACGCCCGGCCAAATGGAATCGAGCGCCACCATGTTGTTCAAGCGCTGCACCAAGAGGACCGTCGAAGGCGCCGAAGCAAATCGCGTCGATCCGTGCCCCAAGCCCGTCCCCGAAGCTGAGTTTCAGGTGCGCACTTCCCACACGTTTCGCAAATCCGATCTGCATATCCGGGAACGCAAATCGCGGTGCCGCTGCCCCGGCCCCAAAGGGTCCGGCCTGTTCCAACATGTCGACCAGCTCCGGCGTTGCAGCCCCAGGCATCAACGGCCCGTCCAGACGCAGATCCGATGCGCCAAGTTGATCCGCACCCTGTTTCGCGAGGATCGCGGCAAGGCGCGCCATGGCCGGTTCCAGCTGCGCACGCGACAGGGACAGTCCGGCGGCCATCTTGTGACCACCGCCTTTTTCCAGATGTCCTTCGGCGGCAAGCTTCTGAATGGCGGCACCCAGATCGATCCCGCTCACGGATCGTCCGGACCCCTTGCCCGCGTCCCCGTCGAACCCGATCACGATGGACGGGCGATTGGTGCGCTCCTTGAGACGAGAGGCGACGATTCCGACAACACCGGGATGCCAGCCTTCGCCTGCCGCCCAGACCAAAGGCGCGTCAAAGCCACGCTCTTCAGCCTGCTCCAACGCCTGCGCCCGCACGGCCTCTTCGATCTCGCGCCGTTCGGTGTTCAGCGCATCGAGCCGTTCCGCGATGGACCTGGCCTCGTTGGGATCAATGGTGGCCAAAAGCCGGGCACCCAGATCGGCCTTGCCGATCCGCCCTCCGGCATTGACCCTTGGGCCAAGCACAAACCCAAGATGATAGGATGTCGGCGCCGTATCCAGACGTCCCACATCGCACAGCGCGACCAGTCCGGGCCGCGCCCGCTGCGCCATCACCTTGAGACCCTGCCGCACCAGAGCGCGGTTCACACCCTTGAGCGGGGCCACGTCGGCCACGGTGGCGAGCGCCACGAGGTCGAGCATTGACATGAGGTCAGGCCCTTGTGCGCCGGACACGCGCATTTGCCGCCCGGCTTCGACCAAGGTCAGGAACACCACGCCCGCCGCACAGAGATGCGCCAACGCGCCATCCTCGTCCTGACGGTTGGGGTTCACCACGGCATAGGCATCAGGCAGGGTTTCACCCCCAAGGTGGTGGTCAAGGACCACAACATCTGCCCCTTTCGCGGCAGCGATGGGGCCATGTGATAGGGTTCCACAATCGACGCAGACGATCAGGTCGTGATCCCGAGCCAAAGCCTCCATCGCAGCCTCGTTGGGGCCATAGCCTTCGTCGATGCGGTCGGGCACATAGAGCGTTGCCTTGCGGTCGAGCTGCCGCAACCAGTCGATCAGCAAGGCGGCAGAGGCGCCACCGTCCACGTCGTAATCGGCAAAGATGGCAATCCGTTCGCGGTTGCGCACTGCCTGCAGAATACGACCGGCCGCGCGCTCCATGTCGCGCAAGGTTCTGGGGTCGGGCAAGAGCGCCCGCAAAGTCGGTTCCAGATATGTCGGCACGTCATCGGCGGCAACGCCCAGCCGCGACAAGGTCTGGCACAAGGCAGGCGGCAAACCCGTCTGCTGCACCAGCGCTTCGGCATGTCGTGTGATGTCGGGCGCCGGGCCGATCCAGCGCCGCCCGGTCAGTGACCTGTCGACGCCAAGATATCCGGTCACGCCTGCCCCATCAGTGCATCGGATTTCGGTAGGTCATCCGCCGCACCGACCCGGTCTTTGACCGCATCAGCAGGGTTTCGGTGGTGTAATAACCAACCTCGCGCTTGATCCCGGCAAGCAACGATCCCGTGGTGACGCCGGTCGCGGCAAAGATCACGTCTTCGGTGACCATTTCGTCGCGCGAATAGATCTTGTCGAGGTCGGTGATGCCGGCTTTGGCCGCGCGGGCTTTCTCGTCATCATTGCGGAACACCAGACGGCCCTGAATCTGGCCACCCATACATTTCAGAGCGGCTGCAGCAAGAACACCCTCGGGTGCGCCGCCCGTGCCCATATACATGTCGATCCCGGTCTGGTTCGGCTCGGCGCAATGCATCACGCCTGCGACGTCACCATCGGTGATCAGCCGGATCGCCGCACCGGTGGACCGGATTTCAGCAATCATGTCTTCGTGTCGCGGACGTTCGAGAACGCACACCGTAATGTCCCGCGGGCTGCAGCCCTTGACCCGTGCCAGCGCAGTCACCCGCTCGCGCGGTGTCATGTCCAGCGTGACCAGCCCTTCGGCAAAACCCGGCCCGATGGCCAGCTTTTCCATGTAGACATCCGGTGCGTGCAGCATGGAGCCACGCGGTCCCATGGCAATCACTGTCAGCGCGTTGGGCATGTCCTTGGCGGTGAGCGTCGTGCCTTCCAGCGGGTCAAGCGCGATGTCCACACCGGGGCCATTGCCGGTGCCGACCTCTTCCCCAATGTAGAGCATCGGCGCTTCGTCGCGTTCGCCTTCACCGATCACGACAACGCCCGCGATATCGAGCAGGTTCAACTGCTGGCGCATGGCGTTCACCGCCGCCTGATCCGCCGCTTTCTCATCGCCGCGCCCAATCAGGTTCACGGTTGCGATGGCGGCTTGCTCTGCCACCCGCGCCAAACCAAGGGACAGCATACGGTCGTTGAAATCAGCGCGCGCGGTCATGAAACTCTCCAGTCACAAAAAAAGTCGGTTGCGAAGCGTGTTAAGCCCGTGCCCCCCGGCTGACAAGGATGGATTGAGCGAAAACGGTCAGACCTGTTCGATCCTCAGGGCAACCGGTTCGCCTTCGACAACCTTTGTGCCGACCATCGCGGCAAGGGCGTTGTCCAATGCAGCGCGGGTTGTCTTGTGCGTGACGATCAACACCGGGGCCGTGTTCTGATCGTGGCTGCGCTGGCGCATCCGGTTGATCGAAACTCCGGCTTCGCCCAGAGCAGCGGCCACCTTGGCCAGTGCACCGGGTTTGTCGAGCAGAATGAGACGCAGATAGTACGGTACCGGTGTTGCCGTTTGCGCGGGTTTCGCCAGTTCCAAACTGGCGGCTGGTTGGCCAAAGGTGGACACCCGTGTTCCCCGTGCAATGTCGATCACATCCCCGAGGACTGCGCTCGCGGTGGGGCCTTCGCCCGCCCCTGGCCCACGCAGAACGACCTGCCCCACCTGATCGCCTTCGATCACCACCATGTTGGTGCCACCTTCAAGCTGGCCCAGCGGCGATGTTGCCGGGACCAGACAGGGCGACATGCGCTGCTCCAACCCGCGCCCTGTCATCTGGCACACGCCCAGCAGCTTGACCTTGTAGCCCATGTCCGCCGCCTGACGGATGTCTTCGATGCTGATCCTCCCGATGCCTTCAAGCTCGACCGCGTCGAACGCCACTTGAGTGCCAAAGGCGATGGCCGCCAACAAGGACAGCTTGTGACCGGCGTCAATGCCTCCCACATCAAGGTTCGGGTCGGCCTCCAGATAGCCAAGACCATCCGCTTCGGCAAACGCCTGGTCATAGGTCAAACCAGCGGATTCCATCCGTGTCAGAATGTAATTGCAGGTGCCGTTCATCACGCCCATCACCCGTGTGATGTCATTTCCGGCCAAGCCTTCGGTCAGCGCTTTGACCACAGGGATCCCGCCCGCAACAGCGGCTTCGAACCGAAGAACCGCACCGGCCTTTTCCGCCGCCTCGGCCAAAGCCTGTCCATGATGTGCAAGCAGTGCCTTGTTCGCGGTCACCACGTCCTTGCCCGCCCGCAGCGCCGCTTCAGTCGCTGCCTTGGCCGGGCCATCGCTGCCGCCCATCAATTCGACAAAGACATCCACATCGTCGCGCTTGGCCAGAGCAACAGGATCGTCTTCCCATGCGTAGCTGTCGAGCGGCACACCGCGATCCTTGACCCGATTGCGTGCGCTGACCGCCGAAATGCTGATCGGACGACCGCTGCGCGCCTCAAGCAGCGCAGCTTTCTGGCGGATGATCTTGACGACGCCCGCACCGACAGTGCCCAGACCCGCAATTCCAAGGCGCAGAGGTTCAGTCATTCGGGCAATCCTTTTGCAGTCTGGCGTGATTTTGCCCGCAATAGCGCCTTGCGTTCGGGGCTGCAACGGCCCTGATCAGGGTTGCTGCACGCCGTCGTTCATTCGGTCCCGAGTTTCGCCGTCGATCACGGGTCCGCGCAGACCATCGGCGCGGTTGCGCAAGTCTGTGGCGCGCGAACGCAACGCATCAACGTCGCCTGCGTCGAGCCTTGGGTCCTCTTGCGCGAGCAACTGCTCGAACGGCAGCAAGGCCGGGTACTCGGACTGTGGCTCCCCCGCTGCCAGGGCGGCATCGACCTCCGGAAATTCCGCGCAGGCGGTGACCACAAAACCCAACATGATCCATGCCCGCCACATCAGAAACGCTCCTATTGCTGCGTATGTCATGCCGCAGCGCGGGCGGGCGCGCAACCACGGGCTTGATCTGAACGGGTGTTCAGATAATCTGCCCCCCATGGCACGCACGGCTGGCTCACATTCGGATATCACGGGGCCGCGGGTGCGCGAGGCCGCTTTGGCCTTGTTTGCGCAACACGGCTACGCGGCTGTATCGATGCGCCGGATCGCGCAGGAAGTCGGCGTTCAGGCCGGTGCGCTTTACAATTACACGCCCGACAAGCAGTCGCTCCTCTTCGACCTGATGCAAGGGCATATGGACGAATTGCTGGCCGCACGTCAGGGCGAACCTTCATTTGACAGCCCTTTGGAGAGGCTTGAAGCCTTCAGCCGGTTTCACATCCGCTTCCATCTCGAACGTCCATTGGCGGTCTTCATTTCCTACATGGAATTGCGCAACCTGACGCCCGAGAATTTCGGAGCCATCGAGGACCTGCGAAGACGTTACGAAGCCGAGTTGGAGGCGATCCTGCGCGACGGCAGGGATGCGGGAGTGTTTCATGTTGCCGACACCAAGATCACGACGCTGGCCATCATTGGCATGCTGAACGGCGTGAACACATGGTATCGCAGCGGCGGGCGGCTGTCGCTTGCCGAAGTGGAAGCGATCTATTGGGACATGGTGCGCAAGGCAGTCACCTGACAAGAGATTTCGAAATCTCTTGAAACAAGCGCGTTCGAACGCGCTTCATACGCGGTATCAAAACCGCGCTTGCAAGGTTTTTCGAAAAACCTTGCGCCGTCTCAGACCGATGTGCCCGCAGACCCACCCATGAATTCGTCATAGGCTTCGAGCGCCTTGGCGCTGAACGCAACCGACGGCCCGCCGCCCATATAGGCTATCATCGCCAGAGCTTCGCAGAACTCTTCGCGGGTCGTCTTCAGTCGTACCAGCGACTTGACGTGAAACGCGATGCAACTGTCGCACCGTGTTGCGATGGCGATGCCCAGCGCAATCAGTTCCTTGGTCCTTTCATCCAGCGCGCCGTTGGTCTTGGCCGCACGTCCCATCTGGTTGAAGCCTGCAAAGGTTTCGGGTGTTTCCTTTTGCATCACGTCGAGACGCCCCACCGTCTCTTTCATGAAGTCTGACCAGCTCATTACGCTCTCCTGTGTTAACGGCTTTCGTCCGAACCCATTTTGCGCTCAAGCCACCGCACGAAAAAGCTGATGATCAGAACAAGCACAAGGTATTCGAGGATCAACAATGTGTAGATTTCGAGCGGCCTGTATTCCGTCACAACCAGTTCATTCGCGCGGCGCGTCAATTCCTGCATCCCGATCACCGACGCGAAGGCAGACATTTTCACGATGTAGATGAATTGGTTTGCGAGCGGCGGCAGAATCCGCCGGATCGCCTGTGGCAGGATCACGTAGCGCATCGTCTGGCTGTAGGTCAGACCAACAGTACGGGCTGCCTCGGTCTGGCCTTTGGGGATCGACTGAATGCCAGAGCGATAGATCTCGGCGGTAAATGCACTGTCCGAGATCGCCAGCGTGATGATCGCGCCCCAGAACGCGTCAATGGTGATCGGAAAGCCAAGGGACCGCATCACGACAGGCAGGCCGTAAAACACCCAAAACAGCATTGGCAGCAGCGGGATGGCGCGGACGAACTCGATATAAACGCGTGAGGGAAGCCTGACCCAACGGTTCGAGGACATACCCGGAAGAGCCACCAGAAGCCCGATCGTCATCGAGAGCACCGTCGCGATCAGCGAAAGCTGGATCGTCGCCCAGAAGCCACCGATCAGGAACCGCACATTCGACTGGCCCTGCGCCGTCGACGGGTCGATCACATACCAGCCCCATGTGCCGTCATTCGTGCAGGCCGTGACGAACAGACAGGCGCCCAAGAGCACCCAGATTTTGAAGAATCGCGTCATCTGAAATGCCTCAATGCTGCAGGATCTTGTCGAGGAACGCCTTGAAGCGCTGTGTCTTGGGTGCCTCGAACACCTCGGACGGCGTGCCGGTTTCCACGATTTCACCGCTGTCCATGAACACCATCCGATCCGCCACCTTGCGGGCAAAGCCCATTTCGTGGGTGACCACCAGCATCGTCATTCCGTCCTGCGCCAGTTCAACCATCACGTCGAGCACTTCGGAAATCATTTCGGGATCAAGTGCAGAGGTCGGTTCGTCGAACAGCATGATCTTGGGCTTCATGCACAAAGACCGGGCAATCGCCACGCGCTGCTGCTGACCGCCGGACAATTCGCGGGGACGTTTGTGCGCCTGCTCTGGAATGCGGACGCGTTCAAGGTATTCCATTGCCAGCACATCCGCGTCCTTGCGTGACAAACCGCGCGCCTTCATCGGACCCAATGTCAGGTTCTCGATGACCGTCAGATGAGGGAACAGATTGAACTGCTGGAACACCATTCCAACCTCGGCGCGGACACGCTCGACCCCGCCGGGTTCGGACAGGGAGATGCCATCGACAATGATGCTCCCGGAATCATATTGTTCCAATCCATTGACACATCTGATTAAAGTGGACTTGCCCGAACCCGAAGGTCCGCAAATGACGATACGTTCGCCCAGACTGACATTCAGGTCGACCTTGGTCAGAACTTGGAAATCCCCGAAGGATTTGTTCAGCGAACTGATCTTTATGACGCGGTCTGCGTTCATGCCACACTCCGATCCACCTTTACTGCTCTCAAGATAGCGCGTGCGCCAAAAAAATGGCGTGTCGTGATGGCCGTCGGAGCTTTCAGCCTATGTAACCCCACCAAGACTTACACGAAAAGGGAAATACCATGCGTTTTCTGAAATCACTTGGACTTGCTGCGGCGGTTGCCGTGTCTTTCCTCGGCGCCCCCGCATCGGCGCAATCCGCGCTTCAGGACATTCTGAGCGGCGGCGTTCTCAAAGTCGGCACAACGGGCGACTGGAACCCGATGTCCGTGCGGGATCCGGCCACCAACAGCTATGTCGGTTACGACATCGACGTCATGACCGAACTTGCCACCGATCTTGGCGTCGAACTTGAATTCGTGCCGACCGACTGGAAAACGCTGGTCAACGGCGTTGTCGCGGGCAACTACCACATGACCGGTTCCGCTTCGATCAGTCCTGCGCGCATGAAAGCGGCCGGCTTCTCGGACAGCTACATTTCGGTCGAGATTTTCCCGTTCACCACGGACGATAAGGTCAACCGCTTCTCAGGCTGGGATTCGATCAACGCGGCAGATGTGAAAGTCGCAACCACGCTGGGCACCACCTTCGAAAAGCTGGTCAAGGAATGGTTCCCGGATGCGCAGCTGACTGTGGTCGAAGCACCCGCACGCGGCTATCAGGAGGTCCTGTCGGGACGGTCCGATGTGTTCATCACGTCGAACATCGAAGGCTCCACGCTTGTGTCCAAGTTCCCGAATCTGCGCCAGATCGAAACCGATGGCCCGCGCGCACCGTCGCCCATCGCCATGTTGCTGCCCCAGAACGATCAGGTCTGGATCAACTACGTCAACAGCTGGATCGAACTGAAGAAGGCTCAGGGGTTCTTCGACCGAACTGCGGAAAAATGGGGTCTCTGAGACATCCTTTTCTCAACGGAAAAACCGGCCACTGGCCGGTTTTTTTGTGCCCAACGAAGACTAGCGCTCGCGTTTGATGTCGTGCGGGCCCACCATATCAACGACCTTGATCATCCATCGCAACACCTCTGCGTCATCGCTTGCCAAGTCCTGAGTCTCCAGCAAATGCTCTGCATGTGCGCGCAAACTTGGCCATTGCCGGTAAAAATCAACTGCATCGGTGATCTCGAGAGAGGTCTGCTTTTCGGACATGAAACGGTCCTTTTCTCTTGCCGTTCCCGCAGGTTAGCAAATGCGCCTAGCCACATACTGTGAAATAAGTGTGAACAGCTTGGTTCCGACGCAGAGCGCCGCTAGCATCCTCCCATATGACGGGAGAGGCTAAGGTGGCCGCAGGGCTTGAGATTTCCTTATTCGGATCGTGCGTGCTGCGGTACGCTGATGCGCCTGCGCAGGAAATCACGGGTGCCAAACATCGTGCGTTCTTTGCCTTGTTGGTGACGGCCCCGCTCAATCGGCGCTCGCGCAGCTTTCTGCAGGAAACGCTCTGGGGATTTGCCGATTACGAAAGCGGCCATCAGAACCTGCGCCGTGCCCTGTCGGACCTTCGCAAGATCCTGGGTGACGATTTCGACAGCATCCTGACCGTCACGAACAAGGAAATCGAAATCGATATGTCCCTTGTCAAGGTGATCGGCCATCCCTCGGACGGCCCGTTCCTTGACGATCTGAATGTCCGCGAGCCTTCGTTCCTTGCGTGGCGCGACAGCATCCGGGCAGATCCCAGTTCGGTGAAAGCCCTATGCTTCATCTCGAACAAGCGCGGGCCAACGCGGATCAGGCCGCGTGTCTGTGCATTGCCACTGACCGTACCGCCGGGCGATGCAGAGCTTGCCATCGCGGGCGACTGGATCGCCGAAGAGACCAGCCGCATGATGTCGCGCTCAAGTCTTTTGTCGGTCATTTCACATCTGTCCGGACGGGCGATGTCGCAGCGCTTTATCGACATCGTGAACCTGCGCGAAACGCTTGACGTGGATTACCTGCTGACGGGCAGCATGCGGCGACAGGGCGACACGCTGATTGCCGATCTTGATTTCACCGATGTGCAAAGCGGCACGCTTTTGTGGAACAGACACTTGTCCTGTCCGATGGCGCATTTCTCGCAAGAAGCTTCGGGATGGTTGGTCAACGTGGTGCAATCGGTCGGGCGTGCCATCGCGGAAACGACCCTGCACGCGGGACGCCAAACCCCACTTCCCGAACTGCCGGACCATAAGCTGCTGATCGCCGGAGCGACGGCGATGCATCACCCCAAGCTGGGGGATTTCCTGCGCGCCCGGCAGTTCCTGGACGAAGCGGCCGCCCGCGCGCCAGCCAATCCGCATGTCTTTGCGTGGCTGGGCAAATGGTATGTTCTCAGTATCTTCAAGAATTACAGCACAGACCGTCAGGGCGACACGCAAAAAGCGCTGGATTGCACGGCGAGGGCGCTGGACCTCGATCCGCAGTCAAGCTTCGGCCTGACCATCGACGGGTTCGTCAACGGCAACATCCTCAAGAACATGGATGTCGCCGAGCGCCGCTACAGCGCCGCGCAAGACATCAACCCAAGCGAAAGCCTGTCTTGGCTCTTGCGCGGGTCGCTGATGGCCTTCCGGGACGAAGGCCAATCCGCCATTCGCGCCACAACGACAGCGCGCGACCTGTCACCGATTGATCCATTCGGTTACTATTTCGACAGTCTGGCAAGCTCTGCTCATCTGGCAGGTGGCGACTATCAAAAAGCACTCGAACTTGCCGACCGGTCACTTGAATCGAATGATCGGCATATTTCAACACTGAGAACGCGGATTGCGGCGCTCCATGCGCTGGATCGCGGAGCCGAGGCGCGCGAGACCGCTCAGGATCTGCTGCGGCGGTTCCCGTATTTCAGTCTCGACGATTATCGCAAGACACACCCCTCCGCTGACAGCAAAACCGGGAAACTGGTGATTTCCGCTCTGGCAGAGGCGGGACTTTCTTAAGGCAATTTCAAACAAGGGATACATCTCATGGCACAATATGGTGGATTTGGCGGGTTCGGCGGCTTTGGTGGCTTCGGCGGATTTGGTGGGTTCGGAGGCTTTGGCGGCTTCGGGGGTGGAACGAACTTCACGGGACTGGGCGGCTTTCTGGGAAGCGAAGACCCCGGCGGTTACGACCCCATGACAACCCACGGTCTTCAGACCACAGCCGAAGGTTTGCGGCACCTGACCGATGACGGCACAACGCCGACAGACAAGGAACTGGGGTTTTCTGATCCAAATAATCTCAACGGCTTGGCCACATGGGTGCGCGGATCGCTCTATGTCAGCGAATACCTCGCAGGCATCGGGTCGAATGCAATGGTCGGCGCCGGCGGCGCACCCGACCGCGTGGCACTGTCTTTTGACGGCACGACCTTTCTGACGCTCGACCGCCCTGCGACCACCCTGTTGCGATCGCAATGCCGTCTGGTGTCGGACTACGCCACCCTGCGCGCAGAACGCACTGCCGAGATCACATCGCAGCTTGGCTTTCCAACCGCCTATTTCGCGATGATGCTTGGTCTGCACAGCGCCCAGAACAAGAAGACCTTTGAGTTGATCACGGCCACACAAGTGGCAGCAGCGCATACCGCGATGATCGTGAAAAACCACCTCGCCATACGCCGCCCCGACCAGCTGGACGCCCGTCTGATGCCGATGATCCCGACACCGGGCCACGGCAGCTTCCCGTCGGCCCATGCGACCGAGGCCTATGCCGTGCTGACCGTGCTTGAAGCGCTGGTGACAGCTTGGGACAGCCTTTCGGACGGCGAGCAGCGCATCAAGGCGCTGCGCGGTCTGGCCGAACGCATTGCTGTCAACCGGACCGTCGCGGGCGTACATTATCCCATCGACAGTTGGGCGGGCGCATCGCTTGGCCGGATCGTTGGTCAGGTTGTGCTGAACCGCGCAGGTGCAGGCGCGCCGGTCGCGGAACTGGCCTACAGCGCGGGCGATCACGACTTCTTCGATGAAGACCAGCGCGATCCGGCTATCGCAGCGACGAAAGGGCTGACCGCGACGGGGGCCTCTGCAACACTCTCGGCCAAGCCTGCGTTTTCGTGGCTCTGGTCCGGAGCCGTGGCCGAAGCGCAGAAAGTCTGAGCCATGTTCCCGCACCGACATGATGACGACCGGATCGACAAATATACCGGTCCCTATGAACGCTGGATCTTCTCCGAAGACTTGGGACGCCCCTTCGCGTTCCCGTCCATTCGCAAAGGTCCGTCGAGCCACATCACCGCGCTGATGGAAGGTGAGGGTATGCTTGCGAGCACGGATGACGTCGAAATCCGCATCCCGCCGCTCTGGAAGGACAATCCTGACGTCACGCCCTTTGCCATGTGGAACAAGGCGCTGACCCCGGATACCGACCCGTCGCAGGAAGACGCGGAACTGGCGCGCTGCCTGCATGCGCTGAACGGCACGCGCTACAGGCTGAACATGCCGATTGATCCGGTGACATGGCCCGCAACCTACGACGCGACCGCCACGCCCGAGGGTTGGCAAAAACCCAAGGTCAAACCCCGCGTCATCATCGGTGTGATCGATGACGGTATCCCCTTCCTGCACCGCGCCTTCCGCGACGCGGCGGGCGACACTCGGATCAACCTGTGCTGGCTGCAGGCCGCGCGGGCGGATATATCAGCCGCCGTTCCTTTCGGCTGCGAAATAACGGGCACCCGGATCGACCAGTTGCGCACACAATTTGGCGATCAGGAAATCCGCGCCTACAAGGCCGCCCATGCCATCGACGCCGATCTGCCTGAAGTGGACACTGTGCTCATGCACCACGCCACCCACGGCGCACATATCGCCGGGATTGCCGCTGGAAATGACCCGTATGTGGGTGCCACAGACCTGCCCGACGATGCAGCCGTGATCGCCGTGCAACTGCCCAACACCATCGCCTGGGACACGTCAGGCTTTGGCAAGGAAATGATGATGCTCAGCGCGATTGAGTACATCTTCAACCGCGCCCGCATGATCGCGCAGGCGTACAACTGCCCAGAGATTCCGCTAGTGATCAATTTCAGCTACGGCTGGAGTGCCAATCGCCATGACGGCCAGTCGAGTTTCGAACGCGCGGTCGAAGCTCTGATCACGGACCGGCGCAAGGTGCAGCTCTGCACGGAACTGGTAATGCCGACGGGCAACAACTTTGCCAATAACATGCATGCACGGTTTGCGCCCGAGGATCTGGAGGACGGCAGGGTCAGTTTTGGCTGGCAGCTCAAACCCGATGACCGCACGTCGAGCTATCTGGAAATCTGGCTGCCGCCGGATCGCGACCCAAAAGGCTGGGCTGTCACCGTGACCCCACCAGCCGGACATCCGACCGAGTTGCAGCAAAGCATCTCGGTCAAGGCTGATCCCCTGCTCAAAGACGGTGATCCCCGTCAGTTCGTTGAACTCGAAATCGGCGGCAAGAACATCGGCCAACTTTCGGTAGACAAACATCTGGGCAACCGCTGGCGCGTGATGCTGGCGATGATCCCGACCGCTGGCAGTCTTGGTGCCGGGCGACGCACGCCAGTGGGGCTGTGGACGGTCAGGATCGACACGGGGTCCGACCCGCTTGGCACAGGTGAACATATTGACGTCTGGGTACAGCGTGACGATGATCCGACGCAGTTGGGCACCGGCGGCCAGCAAAGCTATCTGGTCGACCTGTCCCACCCAACACCGCCTCGTGTGTTCGAACCACCAGCCCTGACCCCGGTCCGTGGGTTTGGCTGCCTCAATGGCATCGGCACTGCGCCGTCTGTGTTCCGCATCGCGGGCTACATGGAAACCACGCTCAAACCTTCAGGTTACAGCGGTAGCGCGTCGATAAAGGTCGACGCACAGGGTGGCGCCGTTGTCGATGCCAATCTGCCCGCCGCGACAGCCACGGCGGATCAAGGTTGGTTCAGACCCGGCTTGCCTTCCATCGGGGTGCTGTCGGGATCGGGTGCGCGGATCATCGGGACAAGTGCGGCCGCGGCCACGGCAACGCGGTTGATCGCGCTAAACTTCATCGCAGGTCACCCCGCGCGGCAGGGCTTTACAGAGCTCTACCCCGGCATAACACCCGATGCCCGGACACTTGCCAGAACAGGGCCTTACCGCGTGCCGCCCGTCTGCGGCACCGCTCCGAAACACCCACAGGAGCAGCCGTTCATCGGGGTGTGAAAAACGCGTTCACAGCGTCCTCACTCACCCTACGTCAACCATCTCTTTACTCTTTGGATCGTGTCGAGCGGCTGCTGCCCCTGCCGCGCACGATCCTTCGGAGTAAAGACGATGACGTTCCAAATGCAATCACACGGTGGGGCGCAGGCGAAACGCGCACCCACCGAAAAACCTCAACTTCTTGAGGCGCTGCGCCCCGCCGACGGTGACATCGCCGTGGACGAAGCCGCCGACTTCGGCTTTCTGCTGCCTCCCGGTGGCGACGCCAGCCAATACCTGCCCGCCGTACCGGACGCCGATCTCGACCAGTTGGGCGACCTCATGGTTCCCGATGTCGATACCGTAGATGCCACGCCCGATGGCGCATTGGCACCGGTCCTGACCTATTGGGGGCAGTTCCTTGATCACGAACTGACCGCCCGGACCGACCGCGAAAGCGATCTGACCGGCATTGACGACCCGACACCTAAGGCCACGGGCGAAGAGATCGAACGTCAACTCAAGAACGCGCGCACGCCGCGCTTTGACCTCGACTCGGTCTATGGCGGGCTGCCTGTCGGCACGTTTTCAGACCCATCCATTCAACATGCCGCGTCCGTCCTGCGCACAGGCCTGCGCCATCCGGTCCACACCGCCAAGATGCGCGTCGGGACAGCGGTCGAACCGGGCCCCCTACCCGACGACACGCTGGATCCGCACCGTGACCTGCCACGCTTTCATCAGGTCGAGCAAAAGGTCCGCGATGCTGCGCTAGACATTGCCCGCGCACAGATGAACGACGACGCATTTGCCAAGTTTGAAGCCGGACTGCCCAAGCGTGCGCTGATCGGCGACATGCGCAATGACGAAAACATCATCATCGCGCAATTCCACCTGAGCTTTCTGCGGTTTCACAACAAGGTGGTAGATTTCCTGACCGAGAACGACACTGGCTGGATTGCAGATTTTGACGCCGCCAAGTCTCTGACCAAGCTGCATTACCAGTGGCTGGTCGTGCATGGCTATCTCAAGGACATCTGCGACCCAGCGGTCGTGAGCCGCATCCTCGACACCCGCAACGCGCATTATGACGCCTTCCGCGCGGACTATGCCGCGCGCAATCCGGGGCGTGTGGTGGGCAACGTGATCCCGCTGGAATTTTCGGTTGCTGCCTTCCGGTTCGGCCATTCGATGGTCCGCAATATCTACGACTACAACCGTACGTTTGGCCGCCCCAACGGTACGGCCCCGTTCGATCAGATCTTCGCCTTCACCGGCGGCGGCGGTATCGGGGCGCGGTTCGGGTTGAACCTGAACAACATCCCCAAGAACTGGGTCATCGACTGGGCGCGGTTCGTGACCCCCGATGCCAGCTTTGCCGATGGCGGCCCGCAGCGCGTGGCGCGCGCGGTGGACACGGTGATCGCGCCGCCCTTGGGTGACATGGCGAACGAAGGCGGAGATTTCGACGCAGGCACGCCAGACGGGGCTGCATTGCGTGCCCTCTTCCGGAACCTTGCCCGCCGCAATCTGCGTCGTGGCAAGAGCCTGCGCCTGCCAACCGGCCAAGCCTTGCACGCCCACCTAAAAAGCATCGGCGCGGTCACCAGCGATCCGCAGACGGATGTCCGGGCATGGCTGGACAACAAGCCCGAGCTTGCAGCCTTCCTCGACGGTCACGCCTTCAACAGCGCCACCCCGCTCTGGTTCTACTGCCTTGCCGAAGCCGAGGGCACAGCCGGTCCCGGCCTCGGTGAGATGGGCAGCTGGATCGTCGCCGCCACCTTCATCGGTGCCTTGATGGACGACGCTGACTCGGCACTGTCACGGGAATTCTCGCCCGACCAAAGCCCTTTGCGCACTCCCGATGGCGACCCGATCGACACGATCGAACGCTGGATGCGCTTTGCGGCGGTCCTCGCCTGACCGCCCCGGCCGGTCCTTTCCTCCCGGGGACCGGCCACCCTTTCCCCTTTGCGACAGGAGCACATCATGCTGCCTTTTGACGACTTTCAGGTTGAGACCTTTCTGCGCACCGGCGAACACGAAGCAACCCTGCGCGCCGAATTCGGAGATGCACTGTATGAAGACCTGTCGCATCTCGCGCAGGATGCCGCACGCGAAGCACCGCTGTTCGAGGCCCGTCGTCGAAAGGTCTTCATCCTCCCCGGCATCATGGGATCGCGGCTCAGTGCAATCCGCAACGGACAGGCTGATCTGGTCTGGATCGACCCCACCGATCTTGCCGCCGGGGGCATTGCCAAGCTGAAATGGGGCGCGACGGTCGCGGCCACGGGAACGGTTCTCGCCCCCTATCTGCGGATGAAACTGCGCCTGACGCTGGCGGGGTTTGACGCCGAATTCATGCCATTCGACTGGCGGCAATCGCCTGCGGTGGCCGGAAAGATGCTGATCGACCGGATCCGCAATCGCGGCCTCACCGACGTGTCGCTGGTCTGCCATTCGATGGGTGGTCTGGTTGCCCGGCAGATGGCGGCAGAGGACGTGGATGGGTCCCTGATCTCGCGCGTTGTGACCATCGGCACACCAAACCACGGTTCCTATGCGCCGGTGCAGGTGTTTGACCTCAGCCACGACATGCTTGGCCCGTTGGGCTTTGCCGATCTGACCAATGACCGCAAGACGATTGTCGACAAGTTTCTGCGCGGCTTTCCCGGTTTGGTCGAGATGATGCCTTCGCCGGACAAGCGCCCGGATGAGACCTATTTCACGCGCAGTTTCTGGCCCAACGGCGCGATACCGCCAACCGCCAATGCCCTGCGTGCCGCCAGACTGGGACGCGATGACCTGCCCGAACCTGATACTCGGTTTCACCAGATCATCGGCACAGGCGAAGACACCGTGATCAGCGCGGCCAAAACCGCGGGTGGTTTTACTTATCACCGGTCGTTTGACGGCGACGGAACCGTGCCGCGCGATCTGGCGGAAATGGGCGATGTCGCCCGGTACTATACCGAAGGCGCGCATGGCTGGCTGTGCAACCGCTCTGACGTGATTGCGGGTACGATTGATCTGATCGGGACAGGTGCGACCCATGGGCTGGACAGCACGCCACGTCTTCGCACGGTCGAGGCTGCGATGTCTGATGTGACCAGCGCGGATTTGCGGCTTGAGACCCTGTCGGGACTGCCACCCCTGCGCGAAACCGATTTCGCAGGATCGTTCCTGTCCGGACGCGCCGATAAAGAACAGCCTGTCGGCGCGATCATCTCAGACGCGCCTGCGACCGATCAAAGCGCCTATCCTCGGGCCGTTGTCGATGCGGCAAGCCTGCGCTGGAAAGCATCGGATGCAGAGCGCAAGTCGGTGCTCCAGTCGCAGCATGAAGCACGGCCGCTCAGCGCGGAAACTCCGGAACGGATCGACGCCTACACGCGTCGTCTGCTGACAATGGTGGACGCCGCGAGCGCCAATGGACAGGGCCGTAAGCTCAGCCGCGAGCTTGAGACCGCGCTGGAAGGTCTGGAAACCAAAACACCCGGCGTTCTGCCTCCGACCGGAGCAACTGCAGCGATCCTCGAACGGGTGATTGGTGAAGCAGAGGAATTCCTGTCGGTCATGTTCATCAAACGCGCCCTTGTGGCTGCAAAAGCGGTTGGACGGATCGTGTCCACTTCGACCGGCCAAGGGTTTGGCACTGGATTCCTGATTGCACCGGGCGTTCTGATGACCAACCACCATGTTCTGCAAAACAATCATGCGGCAAGCCGCGCGTCCGTGCAGTTTCGCTACGAGTTGGAGATCGACAGCCGCCAGACCACTGGCCACTGCTTCACACTGGAACCCCAACGCCTGTTCCATGCCAACGAACGCCTCGACATGGCCATCGTTGCCGTGGCGCCGGTGAGCGAGGATGGCGTCAGTCTAGAGGATTTCGGGCATCTGCCGCTGATCGGAGTCGAGGGCAAGATCCGCAAGGGTCAGCCCGTCAACATCATCCAACACCCGCTGGCGGGCCGAAAACAGGTCGTGTTCCGCGAAAGCCTGCTGACCGCCCTGCCCCCCGACAACGACCATGTGGCGCATTACACCGGCGACACACAGCCCGGCTCGTCCGGCGCGCCGGTGTTCAGCGATCTCTGGGAAGTGGTGGCACTGCATCACTCAGGTGTGCCCGACCAGACCGAGTCCGGACATTACGTGACCGTGGATGGCGGCATTTGGAACCCGTCTGCCGATCCCGAGATGAAAACCGTCAAGTGGATCGCGAACGAAGGCATCCGCGTGTCGCGCCTTGTTGCGCATCTCAAGACCGTTGCGGACCGTATGTCCCGCGACGGTACGGCGGGCGCAGAACTGGTCGAAGAGGTGCTCGCCGTGGGCCGTGATGCGGTTCACACCGGCGGCTTCAAAATGCCGTCCCCTCGCACCAATGAACGCGCGCCGACCTCCCTCGCGCGGGACACGAGGCCTGCACCGACGACCCAGGTGGCGGGCATCACCATTCCCCTGCGTTTTGACATTTCCATCGGAGTTCCGGACCACCCCCCTTTTTCAACCTCGTCCTAGGGGCGGCGCCTCTGGCTGGCACGCAACCGGGCCAGGTTGGTTCCCTTCGGATCAACGAACCGGTCGCAATTTCAGACCCTATTTCAACAAGGAATTCAGACATGGCTAAATCAAAGAAAGAGGGCGTCGGCCACGTGCAGGACAGCCCGAACGATCCGGTATTCGTTCCGAACCTCGGTGACATCGAAATCCTCAGAAAGAAGATGACCGAAGAGTCGCTCACGCCGGATCGGCTTGAATATGGCGACATTCGCGAAACGATATGCGGCACCACCGACGACAGCCAGCCGGTGGAGCAATATGACGGCAGCCTTGGCGTCACCCGTGCCTTTGTCGACACCCATCAGGGGCCTGTCGGCGTGCTGCGCTGGCACACCAATCTGGCCAGCGTCTACACCAATCCGGGCAATGTCGCGGGGCAGCGGTGGTGCACCGGTACGCTGATCACCGAGAACCTGTTCCTGACGGCAGGCCATTGCTTTGACCAGACCGGCGGCGGTTGGAACAGGCCGCGGATCAACGGCACCAACAACATCATCTCGTCACAGGAAATCGCCACACGGATGAATGTGGAGTTCAATTTCCAGGTCGACAGCAATGGCGTTCTGCAAAGCCCGGTGTCCTTTGCCGTGGAAGAGCTGATCGAATACCGTCTTGATGGTCTCGACTTTGCCATCGTCCGTCTGTCCGGCAACCCCGGCCAGCAGTTCGGCGTCACCCGTCTTGCCGAAGACGATGGCAACCAGGGCGACATGATCTGCATCATCGGCCACCCCGCCGGGCAACCCAAGCGGATCGAAGCGGGACCCATCACCAGCTTCGAGGACTTCCGCGTTCGGTATAACGACATCGACACGCTGGGGGGCAATTCCGGGTCCGGCATCCTGCGCGCCAGCGATGGCTGCATCGTCGGCATCCACACCAATGGCGGCTGCAACGCGGCGATGACCGGGTCGAACTTTGGTGTGCGGATCACGCGCGTTCGTGCAGCGTCTCCGACCATTCAGGCGATCGGGGCGCACACCAACACGATCCGCGATATCATTACGAGCATGGTGGCCGACAGGATCACGACGATCCAGTCGGATCGTCTGACCACCGTCCGCGATGATCAGATCAACACATTGCCGACCTTCGACCGGCAACCCACCACAGTTGTCTTGGACAAGTTTCCGACGAATGTCATCGATGACCGGGGTCCAACCAATATTCTGCGCGATCTGCGTCCGACCTCGATCATCGACGATCGCGGGCCGACCAATATCCTTCTGGATCGCGGGCCGACAAGCATTGTGCTTGACCAGGGCCCGACCAGCATTCTTGCAGATCGGGGCACAGACCCCATTGGCGACCGCAAGGTCAGCGGGCTCGACAAGCAGTTCTCGGACCGCATCCCGGATCGGTTCGGCGGATTGCGCGGTGGGCGCCTGGGCGAAGCAGGCGCAATGCCATTCGTCATGGCAACGCCACACCATGCCACCGGCGCGATGGCGGGTCTCCAGCAGACCTACACCGGCGATGCCGAGGCGCAGCAGATCGAAGAGCTTGTCGTCTATTACGAAGAGCTGTCAGCGATGGCAGAACAGATCCTGACCGAGATGGCCGAGATCGAAGCGCTGTTCGACGATCCCCAAAACTGATCGCCTCAGGAAAGGGCCTTCGCGGCCCTTTCCGACGCCCCTTAATCGGAGATTTCCCATGATCCTCATTCTTTCCAGTGACGACGATGTTCATGCCCGCCACGTGATGCAGCACATCGCCGAAAGCGGTCACACCGCCACTCTGCTCAACCTTGCCGATTTCCCCAAGGACGCGCACCTGATCTTCGAAGCGGGTCAGTCTTCGTCCCGCCGTTTGATGCAGTATCGGGGCCGGACGATTGATCTGTCTAAGGTGTCCTCTGTCTGGTGGCGCAGACCGCAGCCTTATGGCATGCACCCGGACGTGACCGATCCCGTCCTCGACCATTTCGCCATTCGCGAGGTGGACGAGGCGATCCAGGGGCTGTGGCTGTCGCTTGATGCGAAGTGGATCAATGTGCCAAGCCGCGATCAGGATGCCAGCCGGAAGGCGTGGCAGCTTGATGTGGCGCGCTCGGTTGGCCTGACCATGCCGCGCACGCTCATCACCACCGATCCCGACGCCGCCCGCGCGTTCATCGACCGCGAAGGCGTGGACCGGACCATCTACAAACCCTTCCAGGGCAGCGAGGATGCCTGGCGCGAGACGCGGCTTCTGAAGACGGAGGAGTTGAACAAGATCGACGCCGTCAAATACGCGCCGGTGATTTTTCAGGAATACATTGAGGCCACCTGCGACCTGCGTGTGACCGTTGTGGGCGACCAGATTTTCGCCGCAGCCATCGACAGCCAGAAGGCAGCCTATCGCGTTGATTTCCGCATGGACATGAATGTGGCGATCACACCCACCACGCTGGCCCCCGAAACAGAGGCGGGCATCCGAAAGCTGATGCAAGCGCTCGACCTGACCTACGGCGCGATCGACTTCCGGCGGCGCCCGAACGGCGAGGAGGTGTTCCTCGAAATCAACCCCGCCGGGCAGTGGCTGTTTGTCGAAGACCAGACCGGCCAGCCCATCAGCAAAGCTGTGGCGGACTGTCTGGTGGAACGCGCAGACACCAAACGGGTCCCAACACTCACTGACCCAATCATGGGTCGGGTCATTCGCGCGCCATTACCTACGTTCAGATCAGACCAGACCGTCGTCGCGAGATAACCACAAGCATCAGGATGGTGACCAGATACGGCAAGCTCGACAGCACTTGCGACGGTAAACCCACGCCCATCGCCTGGGCTGTCAGCTCGCCCAAAGACAGGATACCGAAAAGCAGTGCGCCAAAGGCCACTCGCCCAGTCTGCCACGTTCCGAAGACCACCAGCGCCAGCGCGATCCAGCCGCGCCCGGCGATCATGCCATCGGCCCAAAGTGGTGTGTAAACCGTTGACGCATACGCCCCTGCGATACCGCACATGGCACCGCCAAAGGCGACGGCAACCAGACGGATCATCATCACCGGATAGCCGATGGACCGCGCCGCATCAGCGTTTTCGCCTACCGCTGCGATAATCAGGCCCAGCTTTGTCCGGTTCAGGACCCACCAGAGCGCAACTGTTCCGGCGATGGCCAGCCACACGACGATGTCTTGTGTCAACAGAGTTGGCCCTATTACGGGGATGTCTGACAGCACCGGAATGTCGATCTTTGGCAGCCCTTTGATGGTGAGGCTTTCATAGGTTTTCCCGAACAGCGCTGACAGACCCAAGCCCAGAACGCCGATCGCCAGCCCCGCCGCCACTTCGTTGGCGCGCACGCCGATCACGAGAAAGGCAAACAGCATGGCAATCACCGTGCTCACCAGTGCCGCAGCCAGAAATCCGACCACATGCGACCCGGTATGATAGACGCAGATAAAGGCAATCGCCGCGCCAATGGCCATCATCCCCTCAAGCCCGAGGTTCAGAAGCCCGGTCTTTTCGACAACCATCTCGCCCAGCGCCGCCAGCAGCAACGGCAATGAGGCGGCCAGCGTTCCCGCCAGCAGAAACTCCAGCCCGCTCATGCCGCCACCTTACGGTCAATCTCGATCCGGAAGCGGATCAGGGTAAAGGTCAGCAGGTAGAAGAAGAGGAGCAATCCCTGAAACACCTCGACCGCCGCGACGGGCAGGCCGGCGGAGACGGTCGCGCTGTCGCCGCCGATATAGATCACCGAAATCAGAAAGCTGGATGCGATGATCCCCAGCGGGTTCAGCCCGCCCACATAGGCGACGATGATCGCCGCATAGCCGTAGCCTGACGTGACCGAGCGCTGGAGTTGACCCAGCGGCCCAGCCACTTCGCTCGCACCGGCGATCCCGGCGGCGAGCCCTCCCAAGCCAAGGCCCAGCCAGACCATTCTGGGTGCAGAGAACCCAGCATAGAGGGCGGCACGCGGTGCCAAACCGGCTGTGCGCAGCTGGTAGCCCCGGAAATGGTGCTGCATCATCAGATAGGCAAAGACGCTGGCGGCCAGCGCAAAGAGCAGCGAAATGTTGGTGCGTGTCCCGTCGAACAGGATCGGCAGCATCGCGTTGTCGGGGAACATCACCGTCTGCGGGAAATTGAACCCGCGCGGGTCTTTCCACGGCCCCAGCAGAAGGTAGTTCAGGATCTGCACCGCGATCAGAGCCATCATCAGCGTGACAAGGATCTCGGACGCCCCAAAGCGCGTGCGCAAGGCAGCAGCGATCAAGGCGTAAATCGTGCCCCCCAACGCGCCGAACGCGATCATTGCAGGCAGCATCATCGGGAAATTCCCGTCAGGGAAATAGACCGGCAAGGAGGAGGCACACAGCGCGCCGACGATGAACTGGCCTTCCGCCCCGATGTTGAACACGTTGGCGCGAAACCCGATGGCCAGACCTTGGGCGATCAGCAACAAAGGCGCCATCTTCAGAAGGACTTCGGAAAAGCTGTACCAGCTCAGAAACGGCTTGAGCAGCAGCGCATGAAGCGCCGCGCCAGCGGGTTTGCCAAGGGCTGCAAAAAGGACAAGGCTTGCCAGACAGGTGAGCAAAAGCGCAAGCACGGGCGCGGTGAACATCGCAAGCCGCGAGGCGGAGTCACGGCGGATCAATCGGAGTTTCACGTCTCAGCCCCAATCATGTAACGACCAATCTCTTGCGGTGTGGTCTCGGCGGCGTTCAGGGCGGGCGACAGATGCCCTTTATGAAGCACATGGAGCTTGCTGCAGATCTCGAACAACTCATCCATTTCCTCGGAAATCACGAGGATCGCGCAGCCCTGATCGCGCATGTCGAGAAGACGGCGGCGGATCGCGGTCGCGGCCCCGATGTCGACGCCCCATGTGGGCTGTGACACGAGCATCACATCGGGGTTCAGCATGATTTCGCGCCCGAGGATGAACTTCTGCAAATTCCCACCCGACATTGCGCCAGCCTCGGCGTCAGGTCCGGGCGTGCGCACGTCAAAGGCTTGGATACATTCTCGTGTAAACGCGCGTTCAGCGGCCCGCTTGATGAACCCGCGCGACAGCATGTTGCGGCTATGCGCCGTCAGAAGGCTGTTGTCGGCCAAGGACATCTCTGGCACCGCCCCGCGCCCTAACCGTTCTTCGGGGACAAAGGCAAAGCCCAGCTTGCGCCGCGCCATCGGGCCAAGGTGCCCGACCTTCTTGCCCATGATTTCGATCATGCCGGGTTCATGTGCGCGGGTTTCGCCCGAGATGAGCGCAGCCAGTTCCTGCTGCCCATTGCCGGAAATTCCGGCGATGCCGATGATCTCCCCGCTGCGCAGCTTGAGGTCGATCCCGTCCAGCGCGGTGCCAAACCTGCTGGCACGCGGATGGCTCAGCGCATTGAGACGCAGGCGTTCCTCGCCCGGCGGTTGCGGCGCGGCATGGGCCACGTTCGGCATCTCGCGCCCGATCATCAGCTGTGCCAGCGACCGGGCGTCGTGTTCGCGGGGGTCGACGCGACCTGTCACCTCCCCACCGCGCAGAACGCTGGCGGTGTCGCACAGCTCCCGGATCTCATCCAGCTTGTGCGAGATGAACAGGATCGCCATGCCCTCGGCCTGTAACTTGCGCAGGGTCTCAAACAGGCGGCGCACGCTTTGCGGCGGCAAGACCGAGGTTGGCTCATCAAGGATCAAAAGCTTGGGGTTGAGCAGCAGACAGCGAATGATCTCGACCCGCTGGCGTTCGCCTACCGACAGCCGATGCACCATCGCGTGCGGATCGACGGACAGCCCGAACTGGTCGCCCAGATCGGTGATCTTCTGCGCCAATTCTGCCGGTTTTCCGGGGATCATCAGCGACACGTTCTGCACGACGCTCAACGTCTCGAAGAGCGAGAAATGCTGGAACACCATCCCGATGCCCAGCGCTTGCGCGTCCGATGGTCGGGCAAGATGAACCTCTTGCCCGTTCCAGTAAATATGGCCCGAATCCGGCTGTTCGACCCCGTAGATGAGCTTCATCAGGGTGGATTTGCCTGCCCCGTTTTCGCCCAACACGGCATGGATCGACCCCGAATGAACCTCGAGGTCGATGTCATGATTGGCCTGAACCGTGCCGTAGCGCTTGGAGACCTTTGAAAGCCTCAGCAGCGCAGGCTGGCTCACGACGGCAGCGGCGTGGTGACGCCCGCCACATGCCAGTCCATGCTGATGATCTCGTCATCCGTCATGGCAACGCCGTCCGCAACACGCTCAGCACCAGCTTGATCGGTGAGCGGGCCTTTGAAGACGACAAAGTCTCCGGTGGCGATTTCAGCCTGCTTGGCTTCGATTTGCGCAATCATGTCAGCCGGGATGTCCGGGTTCCAGTCGGCGGTAAAGACCACGTCGTCTTCCATGCCCAGCCAGTAGTTCGCACCGGGGAAATTGCCTGCGACATGACCATCGACCAGACGCTTGAAGTGCGGGCCCCAATCGGTGCCGACGACGCCAAGATATTTGCTCGGCGCGTATTTCTTCATCGAGGAGTTGAGGTTGTACGCATAGACCCCGGCCTCTTCCGCGACGGCGATCACGGACGGTGTGTCCTGCGCGTTCGAGAAGAGGATGTCGACATCCTGCGAAATCAACGCCTTGGCCGCTTCCTGTTCCGATGCGGGGTCGAACCAGCTGTTCACCCAGACGACGCTCATGGTGATTTCGGGATCGACCGACAGCGCGCCCAGCATGAAGGCGTTGATCGAGGTGATCAGTTCCGGGATCGCAAACGCGCCAACGCAGCCGATCTTCTTGGTCTTGGTCAGCGACGCGGCAGCCATGCCCATGAGATAGGTGCCCTGCCAGTATTTGGCCGTGAAGGGCGCAAAATTCGGCTCGACCATGAAGCCCGAGGCGTGGATGATCGACACATCGCGGTTGCGCTTGGCGATCTGGATGCCACCGTTCTGATAGCCGAACGAGCCGAGCAGCAGAACCTTGTGCCCCTCAGCCACAAGACCGTTGGCGATACGGTCCGCATCCGGACCCTCGGCGATGTTTTCCAGAACGGTCACTTCCAGCTTGTCGCCATAGGCCTCTTTGACGGTGTTCACACCTTCCATGAGCGTGTGCGACCAGCCCACATCAGCGGCGGGCGATGGCAGCACGACGCCCATCTTGAGAACCTCCTGCGCATGTGCGCGCATCGGCAGCGCAAGTGCGGTTGTGGCGGCAAGCGTGCCTTTCAGAAAACTGCGGCGTTTGAGAGTATCAGACATGGTTATCCCCGTTGGTTGTGTTTGGCAGAATGGTGTGAAGTGTCTCTTCGGCGGCTGCGAACAGCGCGCCTTCGTCGATCCCCGGAAATTCGCCTTTGTGCCAGACGATGCGGCCGTTGATCATGGTAAGATCCGTGGGCGCGCCGACGCCAACCTTGGCCAAAAGGCTGATCGGATCATGGCGTGTGCCGACGAAATCAAGCTTGCGGGTGTCGATGGCGAACAGGTCTGCCGCCATTCCGGGGCGCAATGCGCCGATGTCCGTGCGCCCCAGCAGCGACGCGCCACCTTCGGTCGCGTAATGCAGGAACCTTCCGGGCACCGGAACCCCGTCTTGCCGGGTCGACGCGACGAGGCATTGCAGCATGTAACCGGAATGGATGCAGTGCATGAGGTTCGAATTATCGTTCGACGCCGCGCCATCGCAGCCAAGGCCCACCCGAACGCCCAACGCATCCATGGCTGGGATATCCGTCACCTCGGCCCCGACCAGATAGACGGGTTCGGGGCAGTGCGAGACGCCCGTACCCGACGCCGCCAGCTTGGCCAGTTCAGCGCGCGTGAGTTCCCAGCCATGGGCATAGAACACGTCCGCCCCGGCGAACCCGATCTCTTCGCAATAGTCCACGGTGCGCATCCCGTGCACCTGTTCGATCACCGGGCTTTCGCCCTCGCCCACATGGCTGTGCAGGATCACACCCTTTTCGCGGGCCAGCGCGACGGACTGCTCGAATGTCTCGCGATAGCAGTTGACCGGTTGGCAGGGAGCAACCGCCACCTGCTGCATCGACAGCGGTGCGGGATCGTGAAACGCGTCAATTGCGCGTTCACAGGCGCTAATGAATTCATCTGTGCTTTCGAGCATCTCGTCCGGGATCGTGCTGCCTTCCGACTTGGGCAACGTGTTGCCCCCGCGCCCCGCGTGAAAGCGCATGCCCAAAAGCTCTGCCGCCTCGAATTGCCGGTCGATGATGTGCGATCCGGCATGGCGTGGAAAGCAGTACTGGTGGTCAAACGCCGTGGTGCAGCCATGCTTGATCAACTCGGCCATCGCCACGACAGAGCTGTGGTAGAAACAGTCCTCGGACAGGCGCGAGAAGATGGGGTAGATGCGGTCCAGCCATTCGATCACTGAATAGCGCGTCCAGTCCAATTCGGCGCGGTTGCGCACGAAGCATTGGAAGAAATGGTGATGCGTGTTGACGAGGCCGGGATAGATGAAGTGCCCCGTGGCGTCGATGATGTCTGTTCCCTCGGGTGCTTGTCGCGACAGGTCCGGGGCAATCGCCACGATCGCGCCGTTCTCGCAAAGGATATCGCAGTGCCGCAGGACCGGATCGCTGGCCGAGGTGACAATCGCCTCGCAGTTCTTGAGAAGGATCGCGGTCATGCCGGGTGCGCCAGTTCATGCAAACGGTGGATGCCGGGCATTTCGATGAACCCCGGCAGGGATCGGATGGCGCGCATCCAAAGGCGTGTGGATGGATATGGATCGAGAGTCACACCTCCATCCGGGGCGAGCGCGGTGTTCGGGAAACAAGCAATGTCCGCGATGGTTGGATTGGAACCGGTGAGGAAGATCAAGCCATCAAAGCGTTGTTCCGTCAGATGCGCCTCCAGCTTGCGCAGCGCGGAGACACCCTTCGCGCGGGCTTGGTCGATGTCAGCTTCGTATCCAATCACGTCGTGCAGACGGGCAAGGCCAAGGCTGTCGTTGAGGTCAGATGCGAAGGCCAGCCAGCGGTCATCATCGGTATTTTGCCATTCCGGATGATCCGCCGTCAGGTGACGCAGGATGTCAGCGCTGTCGGTCAGAACCGTGTCGCCGTCTTGCAGGATCGGCAGCGTGCCCTTCGGGTTCAGCGCCAGCATCTCGGCCGACTTGTGTTCGCGGCCCGGGTGAAAGTTCACCGCCCGCAGGTTGAGCGGCGTGCCGAGCAGCGCCGCCATCAGACGGACCTTGTAGCAACTGGCGCTCAGGACGTAGTCGTAAAGGATCATGCAGCCACCAACTGTGCGCCGTAGGTATAGCCGATCTTCTTGAGCCAACGGCGATAGGCGACCGAGGTCATGTCGGCCTGTGTCGGCACCTCCATCCCCGGATCGAGCGGCAGCTTGCGCGGCAACTGGTTCTCCAGGATCGACCGGTCCTGCATGAAGATCAACTGCTGGAAGCTGACCATCTCGGACATGGTGGAATCGTCGTCATAAAGCGCCATCCACGGCCACACCTCGCACCATTCTTCGGTCAGAGGTTGGACAAAGAGTGTGATGACATCCCATTCGCCGGGGCGCGGTGGGCAGGTCTTGTAGAGCACCGAACAGGTCGGCGCGGGCACGCGGTACATGTATTCCGTGGTGATCCCGCCCGCAGCGGATTTTGCGGCCTGCGGTTGGTAGAACTTCACCTTGGTTGCCCAGACCTCGTCCACCTCTTCGCGGATCTTCACGTCGTAGCGATCCACTTCCGTATGTGGCTCGGCGCCCAGAATGTCGGTGTGCACAAACGGGAAATGCGCGATGTCGAGGAAGTTCTCAACCGCCCGGAGCGGCGAACATTTGACCTTGACCGACCCCACATCCACCAAACGGCGTCCGGGGCTGTCGGCCTCGGGGATGGTGAAGAGGTCACGATTGGGTTGGCCCGGGCTGGTCCAGAGATGGCCGAACCGTTCTACGGTGGGCAACTCAGCGCCAGATGCGTCCAAGACCCAGCAGGTTCCATCTTCGCGGCCCAAAGAGATTTTTTTACCAAGCAGTAAAGTTTCGCGCGGGGCGTCGATGCCCGAGATCATCGCGACGGGATACCAGTGATTGTCGATGGCCGCGTTCATGCCGGCACCCTTTCCAGAGTAGCGCGCAGGTCTTCGAGCCAGCGCGACACGGCCTTGCGGTCGGCGTCGGGCGCGGCAAGCGCATGAACCATACAGGTGCGATCCGTACACGGCTGCACGGCAAGCAACGCGTCATGGTCGGAGACAACGGCAATTGTTGTAAAGCTATGGGCCCCGAAATGCGCGGCAAGGTCGGGTGCCGAGAGGCTGATCTGCAGGGAGCGGATCGGGTCGCGACCGCCAAGCATCGGCAGCGGGCTGTCGGTCTCGGTCAAGGACACCCAGATCACCCCGCCGTCTTCCACGCAGCGATAGGTAGGCACGCAGATCGTGTCTGGCGGAGTCAGCTTTGGATGCGCCGGGATGTAGTCGCAGGAGCCTGCCTCGTTATATTGCCAACCGTGATAGATGCAGGCGAGCGTGTCGCCGCGTACAAACCCGTGCGACAGGCGCATCCCGCGATGCGGACACCGGTCGGACCAGGCGTGATAGCGCCCCGACGGCGTGCACCAGATTGCAAGTTCGCTGTCGGAGATGCGGCTGGGGATGACCACGCCAGGCGGAACATCCATCTTCAAAGCTACAGCAACCCAGTCCATGTTCTCTCCGCGGAAGTCGAGACGAGTAAGACAGACCGGATTTCGACGATCAATACGGCGGCGTCCCAGCATCTGCCGAAAACGGAAAAAACTGCCCAATTATTGCACTAGTCGATGAAATTGTGATCGCAACCGACTTCAGACGCACGCCTCGGTTGTGATGGTTACCGTATCAACCAGCACGCTTTCCGGGCCGAGACTCACTCCAAGTGCCAGCGCTTGCAGCATTTCTTCCGCGCCACTTGCCCTCACTTGAAGCCCATCTTCCACCCGTTCCGTCGTGACACGGACCAAACCCAACTTGTGGGCATGGCGGTCAATCCACGCGGGAAAATCCGCGCTGTGCACGTCGCCGGTCAGCAGAATTCGCGCGTGGGCTTGGCCAGACATGCGGTGCGCCTCGAGGAATGTTCAGTCGATATGGGATTTCGGCATCATCATGTGGACGCCTTTTTCCCTGTTCACAGTTTGCGTGATCCGCAGATCCCCCGCCAGAGAACACAACATATAGGCCTCGGCCCGGCTGATCCCCGCGCGCTGCGACACGATGGTGATCATGCGGCGCAACGCAATCTCGACGCAGACATCCAGATCGGGATGCATGCCCATGGTGATGATATGCGTGGGTGTCTCGGCTTCGGGATAGGTGACATCCAGATCGCGGCGCACGGTCAGGCGAAACCGACCCTGAAGCGCGGTTTCGATGGCCGTCACGCAGACTTCGCCATCCCCCTGTGCGCCATGTCCATCGCCGCAGGAAAACAGCGCGCCTTCTGTATGGACCGGCAAATAAAGCGTCGTGCCCGCCACCAGTTCCTTGTTGTCGAGATTGCCGCCATGAGCACGCGGTTCGATGGTCGAGATGCGCCCCCAAGCCCGAGGCGGAGCAACGGCCATCACCCCAAAGAACGGCGCAAGGGGCAGCTTTAGACCCCAAGGCATGGTCGCTTCATTCCTGTCCCGATCCAGTGGGATGATGACCTTGTGGGTTTCGTCGAAATCTTGCGGCAATGTGCCCACCAATGGGCGGATGACGTTGTAGCCCCAGTCCTGCCGAAGCCCAACATCAAGAATATCGACCTGAAGCACATCGCCGGGCATCGCGCCATCGACCGCCACTGGCCCTGTCAGGATGTGACCGGGCACCTTGGGGACGCCGGTTTCGTGAATCGCCAGCAGCTCGGGCGGGATGTGGAACCCGATCTTTGGCAAGACATCTGGTCCGCCGGAGACGGAATTCATCGTCACTTCGGCCCCGCTGGCAACAGTCGCGACTGCATCAAGTGTCGCGTCGAAATAGCCCCAGTGGCATGTTTTGGGTCCAGCCTCGATGATCATGCGGGAAGCCTCTGTTCAGCCAATGTCACCCAATAGGAACAGCCGGTCGGGATGACCTCGTCGTTGAAGTCATATTCAGGGTGATGCAGGCCCGGCCCCGGCCCGATCCCAAGCTGGATATAGGCACCGGGACAGGCTTGCAGCATGTAGGCGAAATCCTCGCCCCCAGTGGTGCGCGGCGCGTCCGGGATACACGTCCCTGCCACGCCTTCGGCGGCGCGGATACAATGTTCGGTTTCCACGTCATGATTGACCATGACCGGATAAGGCTCTTCGTCAAATCCCAACTCGGCGGTGGCGCCGTAACTTTGTGCGGTCAGTTCCGCGATGGCCCTGATCCGTTCGAGCGTTTTGGCCCGCACATCCATGTCAAAGCTGCGGACTGTGCCACGCAGGACCGCGTGTTCCGGGATCACGTTGAACGCCTCGGATTCCGTGCGGAACGAGGTGACCGAGACCACGACCGCCTGCTGTGGATCGGTGTTGCGCGACACCACAGATTGCATAGCCATTACAATGGCAGATGCGGCAAGTGTCGTGTCCACCGTGTTGTTGGGACGAGCGGCATGTCCACCCTTGCCGCGCACATTGATGTGGAAGCTGTCGACCGCAGCGTAGAACGCGCCGGGGCGGATTGCGAATTGGCCGAGCGGCAAAAGCGGTGAATTGTGCAACCCGTAGATTTCTGAAATCCCGAACTTTTCGATCAACCCATCCTGCACCATCGCCTCGGCTCCGGCACCGCCCTCTTCGGCGGGCTGGAACACGACGGCGACCGTACCGTCGAAGTTGCGGGTCTCCGCCAGATACTGCGCCGCCCCGAGCAGCATCGCGGTGTGCCCGTCATGGCCGCAGGCGTGCATCTTACCCGGAGTTTTCGAGGCATGCGCTGCCCCTGTCGCCTCAAAGATCGGCAGTGCATCCATATCCGCGCGAAGGGCGATGGTCTTGCCCGACCGGTTCGTCTTGCCCTGAATCAGCGCCACCACACCGGTGCGCCCGATACCTTCCACCACGCTGTCACATCCGAACGCGCGCAGCTTGTCCGCAACGATCCCGGCGGTGCGCGGAAGGTCATATTGCAGTTCGGGATGCTCGTGCAAATCCCGGCGCCATACGGTGATCTCGGGGTGCAATTCAGCAAAACGATTGCGGATGGGCATGATATCTCCCGTGTCTGATTTGGGTGGATGCCTGCATCAGACCCGATAACCGAGGGAGTGGCAAACGGGAAACTTGACGAATGGTGCGGGCGGTGGGACTCGAACCCACACGGCGCAAGGCCTTCGGATTTTAAGTCCGATATGTCTACCATTCCATCACGCCCGCAACGCGTTATCCCTAGCCGGGGACAAGGGCGAAAACAATGGTTTGGATTGCCGATTTCCGGCAAATGCGCAGCGCTTCAGCGCAGGATCAGAGGTCGTCGCCCTTGGGCTGCTTGATAAGGGCGCGTTCGCCCAGCCACGGGTTCAGGGCAACCGCTTCCTTGAGGATCGGCTGCGCCTCGTCGTCACGGCCCATGGCGATAAGGGTCAGCGCCTTGCCGGTCAAAGCCCCTGTATGGCGCGGGTTCAGGGCAATCGCCTGATCAAGGTCGGGCAGAACCGCAGGGTAATCCCCGCGCAGGTAATTCACGTAAGCGCGCTGGTTGTAGCCTTCCGCGTAGAAGGGACAGTAGGACACCAGTTTGTTCAGCCGGTCGGTGGCACGAAGGTAATCACCCACCCGCGCGGCGCGAAGGGCTTCGTCCAGCATCATCTGCGAGGGTTCATCCGGCGCTTCAAGCCACAGATCCCACATCTGACTTGAGAATGTCCGAGCTATCATCTCGTTCGGGGCGCGTTGCACCTGCGCATAGAGAGCATCAAGGGCAGCCGTGTGATCGGGCGCCACAGGACACCCATCTGCTACTGCACTTTGCGCCGCAACTACGGCAAGGATTGAAATCATACTCCGCATGGATGCATTTGGCAGGGACACCCCGGTTCGGTCAAGTCACGTTCCCGAAAGTCTCTTCTTTTACCGCTTGCATGGCGACATAGGTCGAGGTGGCCGCGACATGTGGCAGGGTCGAGATCTTTTCGGCCAACACCTTGCGATAGCTGCGCATATTCGCGGTCCGCACCTTGAGCAGGTAGTCGAAATTCCCGGCGATCAGGTGGGCCTGTTCGATCTCGGGGATCTTGGCGACCGCCTCGTTGAAAGCGGCCAATGCGGCCTCGCGGGTCTGTGTCATTTTCACTTCGACAAAGGCGATGTGATCGAGCCCCAGCCGGATCGGATCGAGCAAGGCGCGGTAGCCCTGAATCGCTCCCATTTCCTCGAGGCGTCGCAGGCGCGCCTGCGTGGGAGATTTCGACAAGCCGATCCGGCGCGACAACTCGGTGATCGACACGCGTCCATCTCGGGCCATCTCCTGCAGAATCGCCCGGTCGAACCTGTCCAGATCGGATATATTCAATTCGCCCGCCTTTCCGGAAAAAATCAGTGCGTTTGCCATGTCCACAGCGAATAATCCGGCACTTGCCCTGCTGCTTACGCGATATTGTAGGGGATATGACTGGAGATCGCCATGCCCCGTGATGAGCTGCCCAACCTGCGCCCCCTGATCGACGACAACACCTATGTCGACGAAATCCGAAAGGTCGACACTCTGCGCACCGCCGCGCAACTGACCCAAGAGGATCGCACTGCGATCAAAGCCCGGGCAACAAAGTTGGTCACGGCGATCCGCGAAGATTCGCGCCCCGGCCTGATGGAAGTATTCCTGAGCGAATACGGCCTGTCGACCGAAGAAGGCATCGCGCTCATGTGTCTGGCCGAAGCGCTGCTGCGTGTGCCCGATGCGGCCACCATCGACGCGCTGATCGAAGACAAGATCGCTCCGTCGAACTGGGCCAGCCATCTTGGGGAAAGCACATCGCCGCTGGTCAACGCGTCAACCTGGGCGCTGATGCTGACTGGCAAGGTGCTCAAGGACGAACAACCCGGCCCGGTCGGCCATTTGCGCGGCGCGATCAAGCGGCTTGGCGAACCGGTGATCCGGACCGCCGTGGGTCGCGCGATGAAGGAAATGGGCGCACAGTTCGTGTTGGGCGAAACCATCCAGTCCGCCATGAAACGCGCGGCCAGGATGGAGACCAAGGGCTACACCTATTCCTACGACATGCTTGGCGAAGCTGCGCGCACGGAATCTGACGCACGCCGTTACCACCTGTCCTATTCCCGCGCCATCAGCGCGATCGCCGAAGCCGCCAAGTCGAAGGACATCCGCGAAAACCCCGGTATCTCGGTCAAACTGTCGGCGCTGCATCCGCGCTATGAAGAAGCGCAGCAGGACACCGTGATGAACGAGGTGGTGCCGCGCCTGCGCACGCTGGCTCAGCTGGCGCGGTCGGCCGGGATCGGACTCAACATCGACGCGGAAGAAGCGGACCGCCTTTCAGTCTCTCTCGACGTGATCGAAACCGTGTTGTCGGAACCATCGCTCAAGGGGTGGGATGGGTTCGGCGTGGTCGTGCAGGCCTACGGGCCACGCGCGGGGCATGTCATCGACTGGCTTTATAATCTGGCTGAACGGCTGGACCGCAAGATCATGGTGCGGCTGGTCAAAGGCGCTTATTGGGACACCGAGATCAAGCGCGCGCAGGTGGCAGGCCTCCCGGCGTTTCCGGTGTTCACCGCCAAACATCACACCGACATCAGCTACATCGCCAACGCGCGCAAATTGCTGGGCATGACCGACCGGATCTACCCGCAATTCGCCACGCACAATGCGCATACAGTGGCGGCCATCCTGCATATGGCGGAGGACCATACGACCTTCGAATTCCAGCGCCTGCACGGCATGGGCGAGGCGCTGCATGACATCGTCAAAGACGCCGAAGGCACCCGCTGCCGAATCTATGCACCGGTGGGCGCGCATCGTGACCTTCTGGCGTATCTCGTGCGGCGGTTGCTCGAGAATGGCGCGAACAGTTCTTTCGTAAACCAGATTGTCGACACGGACGTACCAGCGTCGGAAGTCGCCTCGGATCCGTTTGATGCGCATGACTTGCCAAAGTTGGCAACCGGTCCAGAGTTGTTCGCGCCCGAACGCCCGAACTCCAAAGGATGGGACCTCACCCATCGCCCGACCCGCGCCGCCATCGAAGCCGCGCGCAAACCCTTTGCTGGCATTCAATGGTCTGCAACACCGCTGGTGGCAGGCGATGCCGAAACCGGCGCGACGGATCCGGTGATCAACCCCGCGCGCCCCGACGACACGGTGGGGTCGGTCACATGGGCCAATTCAGGCACGGTCGTCACAGCATGTGCTGCAGCCAAGCCGTGGGAAACCTCTGCCGCAGATTGTACGGCGGTGCTGAACAAAGCCGCCGACCTCTACGAGGCGCATTACGGCGAACTCTTTGCTCTGCTGGCTCGCGAGGCCGGGAAATCGCTGCCCGACGCGGTCGCCGAACTGCGCGAGGCGGTGGATTTCCTGCGATATTACGCGGCCCGTGCAGAGGGGCCCGCACCGCAGGGCGTCTTTGCGTGCATCAGCCCGTGGAACTTTCCACTGGCGATCTTCACCGGGCAAATCGCGGCAGCCTTGGCAACCGGCAATGCCGTGCTGGCCAAACCGGCGGAGCAAACGCCGCTCATCGCTCATCGCGCCGCGCAATTGCTGCACGAGGCGGGCGTTCCGACAACCGCGCTTCAACTGCTGCCGGGCGCGGGCGATGTGGGCGCCGCATTGACCTCGAACCCGGCAGTCAAAGGCATTGCCTTTACCGGCTCGACCGAGACCGCACAGATCATCCATTGCAGCATGGCCGAGCACCTTGATCCCGGCGCGCCGTTGATCGCGGAAACCGGCGGGTTGAACGCGATGATCGTGGACAGCACCGCGTTGCCGGAACAGGCGGTGCAGGCAATCGTCGAATCCGCCTTTCAATCTGCAGGCCAGCGCTGTTCCGCGCTGCGCTGCCTTTACGTGCAGGAAGACATCGCCGACGCCTTTACCGAAATGCTGACTGGCGCGATGGACGCGCTGGTGATCGGCGATCCGTGGACCTATGGCACCGATGTCGGCCCCGCCATTGATGCCGAGGCGCGTGACGGCATCATCTCGTATGTCGATGCTGCCGAGGCCGAGGGCCGTGTTCTACACCGCTTGCCCCTGCCCGAAGGCGGCACGTTTGTGCCACCCACCCTCATCAAGGTCTCTGGCATCAACGACATGGAGCGCGAGATTTTTGGCCCTGTCCTGCACATCGCGACGTTCAAGTCGAAAGACATCGACACCGTGATCGACGCCATCAACGCCACTGGTTACGGGCTGACCTTTGGCCTGCAAACCCGGATCGACGACCGGGTGCAGCACATCTCAGAGCGGATCAAGGCCGGCAACATCTATGTGAACCGCAACCAGATCGGGGCGATTGTCGGCAGTCAGCCTTTTGGCGGTGAAGGGCTGTCGGGCACCGGCCCCAAGGCGGGTGGGCCGAATTACCTCGCCCGGTTCCGCAAGCATCTGGCAGACACAGCCGGGGAAGGATGGTCTTCGCAGGACAACAAGGATCGCCTGACCAAAGTGCTTGCCTCTGCCGACACCAAGACGTCCGCGACCAAGACCACCCTTCCCGGACCGACTGGCGAGTCCAACGTTCTGACCTCGATGGCACGTGGACCGATCCTTTGCCTCGGACCAGGTGCAGAAACAGCGGTCGCGCAGGCACAGGCTGTCGAAGCCTTGGGTGGCAAAGCTGTTGTCGCAGCAGGCAGCGTCGACGCGGCGTGGCTGGCCGATCTGCCCATGGATGGCGCCATCTGGTGGGGAGATGCGGATACCGCACGCGATTTGCGTGCCGCTTTGGCCAGCCGGACCGGTCCGATCCTGCCTCTGATCACCGGGATGCCGGATAAAGGCCACGCGTGTCATGAACGCCATGTCTGCGTCGATACCACGGCCTCGGGCGGAAACGCACAGCTTCTGAGCGGCGCGGCTTGACGCGCCGCCGCTTTGCGCCAACTGTCGCGGCATGTTTCCGATCCGCGATCACAACCCGTCGGGCCGTACGCCCTTTGTCACATACGCGCTGATCGTCGCGAATGTCGGCATTTTCCTGAGCTATTGGCCGCTCATGCAGAGCGACCAGGAGATCATGCGCTTTTACTTCGACTATGCGCTGATCCCGGCGCTGGTCAGCGAAGGTCAGGGGTTCAGCGGATTTCTCACCTCCATGTTCCTGCATGGCGGCTGGATGCACCTGATCGGTAACATGCTGTTTCTGTTCATCTTCGGCGACAACATGGAAGACGAGATGGGGCATATGGGGTTTACCCTGTTCTATCTTGCCGCAGGATTGGGCGCCGGGTTCATCCACTATATCAGCGCGCCCGGATCGCCTGTTCCGACTGTTGGTGCGTCCGGGGCCATTGCCGGGGTGATGGGCGGTTATCTCTTGCTGTTCCCAAAGGCCAAGGTTGATATCCTGATCATCATCGTGATCATTTTTCGCATCTTCCCAATCCCGGCGTGGATCATGTTGGGGCTGTGGTTCGCCATGCAGATCTTTGGCGGGTTCGGCACGGCCGCCGACGAAGGGGGCGTGGCCTATTGGGCCCATGTGGGCGGATTTGTGATCGGATTGGCACTGACGATCCCGCTCTGGCTGCGTTTGGGTGGGCCGCAGTTCTGGACGCGCACGGAAGGCCACCCGCCGCATCCTGAGGCCAAGTACCAGCTTTCCCGATCACGCGTTCCGTCGGTGCGCCGGAAATGAGTGGTCCGGTCAAGGTCACGTGCCATTGCGGCGCGGTCGAGCTTTCCGTGCATCTGAAAGACGGACTTGGCGGAGCGCGGCGCTGCGACTGTTCCTATTGCCGGCGTCGGGGGACCCCGACCGCCAGTGTGGCGCGCGCGGATCTGCGGATCGTCAAAGGCGAAGACAACCTGACGCTTTACAGTTTTGGAACCCACACGGCAAAACACTATTTCTGCAAGACCTGCGGGATATACACGCATCATCAACGCCGATCCGATCCAGACCAATACGGCGTGAACATGGGTTGCATAGAAGGCGTGAACCCGAGGGACTTTGAACCAATCGGCTGGCATGACGGCGTGAATCACCCTTCGGATCAATGATCCCACCACGCTAGACCGCAAATCCAAACAAAGCCTGAACACGCGTGATTGCACGGGTCCGTCTGCGCGTGTATCCCTCGGCAAAACCGAAATTCAAAGGAACGCGATCATGGCAGCCTATCAGTATGTCTATCACATGAGCGGGGTCTCCAAAACGTATCCCGGCGGCAAGAAGACGTTCGAAAACATCCACCTGAACTTCCTTCCCGGGGTCAAGATTGGTGTTGTCGGCGTCAACGGCGCCGGTAAATCGACCCTGCTCAAGATCATGGCGGGGATGGACACCGATTTCTCGGGCGAGGCATGGGCAGCCGAAGGGGCCAAGGTCGGCTATCTGCCGCAGGAGCCGCAGCTCGACCCGGCGCTGACCGTACGCGAAAACGTCATGCTGGGTGTGGCCGAAAAGAAGGGCAAGCTGGATCGTTTCAACGAACTTGCTATGAACTACAGCGATGAAACCGCTGACGAAATGGCCGCTCTGCAAGACGAGATCGATGCCAACAACCTCTGGGATCTGGACAGCCAGATCGACGTCGCAATGGAAGCCCTGCGCTGCCCGGCGGATGACGCGGATGTGACCACGCTCTCGGGTGGTGAAAAGCGCCGCGTCGCGCTCTGCAAACTGCTGCTTGAAGCGCCGGATATGCTGCTGCTCGACGAACCGACCAACCACCTCGATGCGGAAACCATCGCGTGGCTGCAGAACCACCTGATCGAATACAAGGGCACGATCCTGATCGTCACGCACGACCGTTATTTCCTCGACGACATCACCGGCTGGATTCTCGAACTCGACCGTGGCCGTGGAATTCCCTACGAGGGCAATTATTCCAGCTGGCTGGAGCAGAAAGCCAAGCGGCTTGAGCAGGAAGCGCGCGAAGACAAGGCCAAGCAGAAGACGCTTGAGCGTGAACTTGCATGGATGCGGCAGGGTCAGAAGGCGCGTCAGGCCAAATCCAAGGCGCGTATTCAGGCCTATGAACAGATGGCCGGTCAGTCCGAACGCGAGCGCGTCGGGCGCGCGCAGATCATCATTCCAAACGGCCCGCGTCTTGGGTCGAAAGTCATTGATGTCAATGGCTTGAAAAAGGCGATGGGCGACAAGCTCCTGATCGAGGACCTGTCCTTCAGCCTGCCACCGGGCGGCATTGTCGGCGTGATCGGCCCGAACGGGGCTGGCAAATCGACGCTCTTCAAGATGCTCACCGGACAGGAGCAGCCCGACGCGGGCGAGGTGTCTTATGGGGATACCGTCCAGTTGGCGTATGTCGACCAGTCGCGCGACGATCTGAACGCCAACGACACCGTATGGGAAGCCATCTCTGGCGGGGCGGAACTGATCAAACTCGGGGATGCCGAGGTCAATTCCCGCGCCTATTGCGGGTCGTTCAACTTCAAGGGGGGCGACCAGCAGAAGAAGGTCGGCCTGCTGTCAGGTGGTGAACGCAACCGCGTGCACATGGCGCGCCTGCTCAAGGAGGGCGGCAACGTGCTCCTGCTCGACGAACCGACCAACGATCTCGACGTCGAAACGCTCCGCGCACTGGAAGACGCCATCGAAGATTTTGCCGGCTGCGCCGTGGTCATCAGCCACGACCGTTTCTTCCTCGACCGTCTGTGTACGCACATCCTCGCCTTCGAAGGTGATGCCCATGTCGAATGGTTCGAGGGCAACTTCGCCGATTACGAAGAGGACAAGAAGCGCCGCCTGGGTGCGGATGCGCTTGAGCCGAAGCGGGTGAAGTTCAAGAAGTTTGTGCGGTAAAGGCGTAGGCCGGGCAATTGCCCGGCATTTCTTCGCGAAATTGCACCGAGATGAAGCCCGGCCTACGCTATTTCACCATACTGCCCATCCGTGACGTCAGCGACAAATTCCGGATCGACTTTGCCCAATCGTATGTCGCGATGGATCGAGGAAAAAGGCCAATCCGCAGGCCGCGAAACGAACCCATGTTTCACGGGATTGATCCAGCAATAGCGCAGATGCGCGGCATAATCCGCCTCGTCACGAATATGATGTTCCCAGAACCTTAGTTGCCAAATCGCGCATTCACCTTTGTCTTTGCGTAGGCCGGGCTTCAGCCCGGCATAGCGCCCGGATGACACAACAGGCAGTTCTGTTGGCAAAGCCAATGCCGGGCTGAAGCCCGGCCTACGCCCAACATCAGACTGACATTTCAACCTGACAAACTTGGAAAAGCGCGCTTTGATAGCGCCCCATCGGTCGGAATAATTCGGGTCGCCCAATGGCAATGTCCAGACCGCGTGTATGTGATCAGGAAGCACGACCCAGGCATCGATGCAAAACGGGCGTCTGGCGTGGGTCACCTGAACTGCTTCGCGGAGGATGTCGATTTCCTCCACCAAAAGCCGTGACCCGCTCTGGGCGAGGCAGACTGTAAAGAAAACGGGAACACCGGGCAGCCGGGGGCGCAAGTAGACAGACATGCGCCAAGTTTGACCAGATCAGGTAAAGGTCAGGTTAACTCACCCCACCCACCCGACAATCTGATCCGCGCGCATGGCGCCCGACTGCCGCGCGCCTTCGCGGCCGCCGACAAAGCGGATCATTGTCGGGATACCGCGGATACCGTAGGTCTGGCCGGATTGCGGGAAGTCCTCGGTGTTGAGTTTCACCAGACGGGCGCGGCCCTTGAGCGTGCCGGCGGCTTTGGAAAACTCCGGCCCCATCATCTTGCAGGGTCCACACCATGGTGCCCAGAAGTCGACCACCAAGGGCACCTCATCGGTGCGGGCGGCCTTTTGCAGCGTGGTCCAGTCGACCTCGACCGCCTTGCCCGGCATCAGCGTGGCGCCACAGGTCCCGCATTTGGGATCTGCATCCAGCCGGTCGTCGGGCACACGGTTGATCTGACCGCAATCAAGGCAGGTGAGTTTCTTGCCGGACATTGGTGTCCTCCCAGATATTCGGCAATCGACATATGTAGAAAGTGACCTATGGGCAAGTCCTTGCCGACCCGGGCTATCTAAAGAGAATCCCCTTGTTAAATGTGCGACAACCTGTCATAGGCAGCATCGCTAACGATCTTCTACTCGACCTTCTGTTTTCCGACACCGGCACGCAGCTTTCGATCCAGACGTGACTTTGCCGGGTTGCCGCACAAAGCGGGCAACGGACAACACAAGGATACTTCACATGGCCACTGGCACAGTGAAATGGTTCAACACCACCAAAGGCTACGGCTTCATCGCACCCGATGGCGGTTCCAAGGACGTTTTCGTTCACATCTCCGCCGTTGAGCGTTCGGGCCTCACCGGTCTGCGCGACGACCAGAAGGTGACCTTCGACATCGAAGCAGGCCGTGACGGCCGCGAAAGCGCGATCAATCTCGCGCTGGCATAAGCCACAGCGATTCTCGATCTTGAACCGCCCGGTGCCACCCGCGCCGGGCGGTTTTTCTTTTGCGGTACGGCATGAGGGCTGAAGGCGTGGCGCAGGCCTCAGCTTGCCTGAACTTGTGTCCTTTCTGTCGCAACTGACTTGGGCGCGCGACGGGCAAATGTGCAATTGCGCTTGTTTTCGCCCAAAGCGTTGGCAAAGTTCCGCAGACTTCGTTTGTACGAGTTAAGAACAACAAGGAACAGCGCTGCCCATGATTTCACGTCGTCACTTTCTGGCCGCCACCGCTGCCGGTCTGGCTGCCCCGAGTATCGCATCTGCCCAAGCTTTCCAGATCGACCCAATCTACCGCCCCCAGAATGTCCGGATCAAAAGCGAAGTGGTTCCAGGCCAAATCCTGATCCTGCCACGCGCGCATTTCCTCTATCATGTCACTCAGCCGGGTGTTGCCCGCCGTTATGGCGTTGGCGTAGGCCGCGCCGGTCTTGAATTCACCGGTACGGCCGAGATCGCGGTGAAGAAGGAATGGCCGACCTGGCGTCCGACCGACGAGATGATCGAGCGCGAGCCCGACACGTACTCGAAGTTCGTCGACAATGACTACGTTCAGCCGGGTGGCCCGGGCAACCCTCTGGGCGCACGTGCGCTCTACCTCTTCCAGAACGGGCGGGACACGTTCTTCCGCATCCACGGGACAACGGCACCCCGGTCCATCGGACAGTCCGTGTCCAACGGCTGCATCCGCATGCTGAACGAGCATGTTGAAGACCTGTACGACCGGGTGCCGATCGGGACGGTTGTCACGGTTCTCTGATTAAATATGCAGTCCGCGGGCATGATCTGCCCATGTCTCCGGATTGCCCTTCCGCTGCCATAAATCGTGCATCATTCGCGGCCATTTACTGGTCGTTAAGATATGAGGCGCATTCTTGTGTCAAAAGGGTAGAAGATGGCAGCAATCACACTTATCGCAGGAAGCATTCTCGGATGGGTGGCTGCGGCAGTGGCATTGGTTGGTGGGGCGCTTGCCTCAACAGCGATGCTGGTTTTCCTGATCACCTGCTTTGGATTTTCGGCAATCACGCTATTTGCAGCGGCTCTGCGACAGGCAAACCCGTCCTAATTTGATCGCGCGACCACCTGTTGCGGTCACGCGCAATTCTTCGCCGACCAAGTCTGCGTGTTACAGAAGAACGTGAATAACGAGCAGGTTGGGGATGATGAACACGGCTGCGATGCAGAAGAGTTTGGCCAGATGTGACGCTGTTCGGAACAACGTATTTTGTTCCAGCGCATCGCCATAGGCCATCGCGGCGAACAAAAGCGCGCCAGATTGTCCGTTTTCAATCAAACGGTTACGCTCGATATCGGCGCGTGCCTCGGCATACCGCTTGTCCAGCATCTGTTGCTCGCTTTTTGCGGCGAACCGCACGTCCATGCCTGACATGTTCACTCTCCCTGAAGTCTAAGACCGACTAAAGATGGTGCGCCGATCGCCCAAGGCAACCCAATCTCACAGGAAAGAGAAAACTTGGCTTTTTTCTTGCGTCGATTCCGGAATCATCCGAAAACTTGACCCGCAAAGTTACCATTTTCGACCACTGCTCCGACCCGGCTCAGTTAAGCGAATTTGACTGACCGCGCCCGTCGTGCCGTCTTGCACGGCGGAAGACATGACAGACAGGAGTAGAACGGATGGCCACTGGCACCGTCAAATGGTTCAACACCACCAAAGGCTACGGGTTCATTGCACCGGACAATGGCGGGAAAGACGTTTTCGTACATATTTCCGCAGTCGAGCGGTCGGGTCTGACCGGCCTTGCGGACAATCAGAAAGTGACCTACGACCTCGAAGCCGGTCGTGATGGTCGCGAAGCGGCGGTGAATATCTCGCTTGCGTGATCGCGCTCCGGGCTGACATCGGTCCGGGTCTTTGGTCTCGGTGATTGCCAGACGGCGTATCGCGTCAGGGACAAACCAGCAAACGGGCGACTTTGTCGTCGCCCGTATTCCGAGGTTTTACCTTCATGCGAACCACGCGCGGACCGCTTGTGGGCGCTTAGTCCGACGCGCGCTTGACCAGTTCCGCCACGGCTGGACCCATGGCCTCGACGATCAAATCGACACCTTCTGCATTTGGATGAATGCCATCCATCTGCATCACGTCGCGCAGTTCGGCGGGCGTGCTTCCGACAGTATAAAGACCTTCGAAAAAGCGCGGAAAGTAGAGTGCGCCATAGGCTTCGGCCAATTCGGGGTACATTGCATCGAACTCGGCCTTGTACTCCGGCCCATAGTTGCCCGGTGCTTCCATACCGACAACCAGAACGTCCAGCCCCTTGTCCTGAGCCACCTTGAGGATGCCTTCGAGATTTGCACGAGACACAGCAGGGTCAAGTCCGCGCAAGAGGTCATTGCCCCCCAAAGCCACGATCAACGCCTCGGTTGCAGGTGTCAGTGACCACTCTACACGCGACAGTCCACCTGCCGTCGTGTCGCCGGACACGCCCGCATTGACCAGACGCACATCCAGTCCCTGCTCTTCCAGCCAGACCCGCATCTTGGGAACGAACCCGTTTTCGTCGAGCAGGCCATATCCGGCTGTCAGACTGTCGCCCAAAGCCAAAATTTCGACCGGTTCGGCCTGAACTGCGGTCACTGTGCACAGGCACACAGCTGCCACGCGCACCTTGCTCAGAACCCAGGACGCCCCATATGTGAAAGAGTGAAACATGATAAAGCTCCGTATCCTATGACCCAGCCCATTCTCGACCTCAAAGATGTCACGCTCAGCCTCAGGGGCAATGCCGGAATGGTCGAGATCCTACATGGGATCACCCTTTCCGTTCACAAGGGCGAGACTTTGGGCCTGATCGGACCTTCGGGCTCGGGCAAGTCGTCATTGCTGATGGTGATGGGCGGGCTTGAGAATGCCACTTCGGGCAGTGTTGTCGCGCTGGGTCAGGACCTGACCGCGATGGACGAAGACAAGATGGCGCGCTTTCGGCGCGATCACATGGGTGTCGTCTTCCAGTCGTTCCACCTTATTCCGACAATGACCGCGCTTGAAAACGTCGCGACACCTTTGGAACTGGCCGGGGAGAAGGATGCCTATGCCCGTGCCGAAGCCGAGCTTGAGGCGGTCGGCCTTGCCCACCGGGCAGATCATTACCCCGCGCAGATGTCGGGCGGCGAACAGCAGCGTGTGGCTCTGGCGCGGGCGTCGGTCACCCGACCCGAGATTCTGCTGGCCGATGAACCCACAGGCAACCTTGACGGGGTCAACGGGCAGGCGATTATCGACCTGCTGTTCGGTCTGCGCGACCGGCATGGGGCAACGCTGGTCCTTGTGACCCACAGCCGCGAATTGGCCGCGAAATGCGATCGCGTGATCCGGCTGACCGATGGTCATATCTCGGACAACCAGTTAAAGGCGGCTGAGTAATGGCGCTTAACACGGCTGCCCGGTTCGCCCGCCGGGAACTGCGCGGCGGTCTCAAGGGCTTTCGCATCTTCCTTGCGTGCCTCGCGCTTGGCGTGGCCGCGATTGCAGGCGTCGGTTCGGTGCGCTCGGCGATCCAGTCGGGACTGGAGGCGCAGGGGTCCATCCTTTTGGGCGGCGATGCGTCGGTCGAGTTTACCTACCGCTTCGCAGAACCCGAAGAACGCGCCTATCTCGAAAGCATCTCGACCGGCATTTCAGAGATCACCGATTTCCGCTCCATGGTGGTCAAAGACCCCGAAGGCGTGGCCGAACGTGCGCTAACGCAGGTCAAATCCGTCGATGCAGCCTATCCGCTTACGGGCGAGGTGGTTCTTGATCCGGCAATGCCTTTGGCAGATGCACTGGCTGGCAATGGCATCCAACCCGGTGCGGTCATGGCGCCTTTGCTGGCGGATCGGCTGGGCCTTGAACCGGGCGACAGCTTCCGACTTGGCACGCAGGATTTCACCCTCTCGGCGATCCTTGTCACCGAACCCGACAGTTCCGCTTCGGGCTTTTCGCTTGGCCCACGCACGATGGTCACCACCGAGGCGCTGCGCGATGCAGGTCTTTTGCAGCCGGGCACGCTCTACGAAACCGAATACCGTCTGCTGCTTCCGCCCGAAAGCAATCTCGACGCGCTTGAAACCGCGACAGAGGCCGCCTTTCCCAGCAGCGGTCTGCGCTGGCGGGATTCCCGCAACGGCGCACCGGGCGTCGCTCGGTTCGTCGAACGCCTGGGCGCTTTCCTGATCCTTGTCGGTTTGTCCGGTCTTGCGGTGGGCGGTATCGGCGTGTCCGCCGCCGTGCGCGCTTACCTGGCCAGCAAGACCAGCGTCATCGCCACGCTGCGCACACTTGGCGCAACCCGCGCGACGATCTTTCAGACCTACTTCCTCCAGATCGGTGCATTGAGCCTGCTTGGCATCGGCATTGGCCTTGTTTTGGGCGCTCTTGTCCCGATCCTCTTTGGCCCGCTGATCAGCGCATCGTTGCCGGTGCCCGCAATCTTCACAATCCATCCCGCCCCGTTGGTCGAAGCGGCGCTTTATGGCATCCTGACCGCGTTGATCTTTACCCTCTGGCCGCTGGCCCGAACCGAAGACATCCGCCCCGCGATGCTGTTCCGCGATGCGCTGGACGGCGGCAAGGCACTGCCCGCTTGGCGCTACGTGATCGCAACGCTGGTTCTGCTGGGCCTGCTCGTTGGTGTCGCCTCGCTCTTCTCCGGCAGCCCGTTCCTGACGCTCTGGACGGCAGGTGGCTTGATCGGCGCGCTGATCGTGCTGGTGCTGGCGGCCATCGCCATCCGCTGGATCGCCAAGCGATCGACCAAGGCCACACGCGGCCGCCCCGTCTGGCGATGGGCGTTGGCCTCCATCGGTGGTCCCCGTGATGCAGCGGCTCCCGTGGTGTTGTCGTTGGGTCTTGGGCTTTCGGTGCTGGCAGCGGTCGGTCAGATCGACGGCAACCTTCGCACTGCCATCGACCGCGACCTGCCCGAGGTCGCACCGGCCTATTTCTTTGTCGACATCCAGCCCGACCAGATTGCCCAATACACTGAGATGCTTGAGGGCGATCCTGCTGTCGCACGTATCGACACAGCCCCCATGCTGCGCGGTGTGCTGACCCAGATCAACGGACGCCCGGCGCGCGATGTGGCGGGCGATCACTGGGTCGTCACCGGCGACAGAGGTATCACCTATGCCGCCCAGCCGGACGCCAACACGCGGGTCGTTGCGGGCGAATGGTGGGAGGCCGACCATGACGGTCCCGCCGAGGTCAGCTTTGCCATCGAAGAAGCCGAGGAAATGGGCCTGTCGCTCGGCGACATGCTCACGGTCAACGTGCTTGGGCGCGACATCTCGGCGACGATCACGAGCTTCCGCGATGTCGATTTTTCGACCGCCGGGATGGGCTTTGTGATGACACTCACCCCGAATGCCCTGCAGGGCGCACCGCACACCTTCATCTCGACCGTCTACGCCCCTGCCGAAGACGAGGCCCGCATCCTGCGCGAACTCGCCACCGCATTCCCGAACATCACTGCGATCAGCGTCCGCGACGCCATCGACCGGGTGAGTGTTCTGCTTGAAGGCATCGGTGCAGCAGTTCGCTGGGGCGCAGCGGCCACGTTGCTCACCGGCTTCCTGGTCCTGATCGGAGCGGCAGCCGCCGGTGAAGGTGCGCGCACCTACGAAGCCGCCGTTCTGAAAACCCTCGGAGCCAGCCGCGCCCGCATCCTGCAAAGCTTTGCCCTGCGCTCGGCCCTCTTGGGTGGCGGTGCAGGTCTGGTCGCCCTTGGCGCGGGCATTCTTGGCAGTTGGGCCGTGATGACCTTCATCATGGACAGCAGCTTTGCAGTGGTCTGGCCCTCGGCCTTGGGTGTCGTAGTGGGGGGCGTGATGGCAACCCTCCTCGCCGGCCTGATTTTTGCGTGGCGACCTTTGGCTGCGCGTCCCGCCCAAGTGCTGCGCGCACGGGAATAATCACAGCGAAGCGGGCTGAAAGGCCAGCTGAACGGCAATAAACCACCTTGCCCTGAGGCCAATCCCTTGGCATGCCCCGGGCAACCCACCACAAGAAATCGAGTCGCCCGATGTCCGACAGCCTCCCCATGACGATCCCGGCCCCGCTGACGCAAGCTCAGCGTACGCAGATCATCAACCTCGTGCGCCGCGCCGCTCGGGCCGAGATCCTGCCGCGCTTCCGCACATTGGGCTCCGGCGACATTGACCAGAAATCCGGTCCGATGGATGTGGTCACCGCCGCCGACAAGGAAGCGGAAAAGATGATCGTGCGGGGATTGCTTGCGATGTTCCCCAATGCGCTGATGGTTGGCGAAGAAACTGTGACCGATGAAAAAGTTGCAGCGCTTGCCGACGCGGAAATGGGCTTCACCATCGACCCGGTCGACGGCACGTGGAACTTTGCCCACGGGCTGGCCACCTTCGGCGTGATCCTGTCGATGACCCGCTTTGGCGTTCCGGTCTTCGGCCTGATTTATGACCCGATCACGGATGAGCTGCTGATCGCAGATGAAACCGGCCCGGCGCAGGTGATCGCCCCGCGCCGTCCCGCACGCACCGTCTCGGTGTCAAAAGGTGGGCCGGTTGAGGCGTTGAGCGGTTTCGCCTCGGTCTACAACGTGCCCGAAAACAAGCGGGCCGATCTGATCGGGCTCATGACCCGGTTCCAGCGGCTCTACATGCTTCGCTGTGCGGCGCATGAGTTCCGCATGGTGGCGCAAGGCCATGTCGACTTTGTTCTGTGTTCCAACCTGACACCATGGGACCACGCCGCTGGTGCCCTGATCGTCAAGCGCGCCGGTGGCCATGTCGCATGTCTCGACGGGTCTGACTATCGCGCCCAGATGCGCGACGGCTATCTGCTCTGTGCGCCTGACGCCGCCACATGGGGCCGGGTGCGCGACGCGATGTCGTTCCTTCTGGACGCCGACTGATCATTGGCACTCAACGGGTCAGAACGACATCCGCTTTGACATCCAATCCCTGCTCGACAGCGTCGATCAGGTAGTGCGCAACGCTGGCGCGGGAAATCAGACCGTTGCGCCATGTCGCAGGATCCCGCAGCACGCGATAGTCTTCGGTCCGCGCGCCTTTGGTCAGGATCACCGGACGGACAATCGTCCAATCGGTGTCTGACGCCGTTATCAACGCTTCCTGACGGTCCTTGTCGGCATAGGGCTTGCCCAGAATGGCGCGGTGGCCGGTCTTTTCGATCCAGCTCATCGCGCTTTGGCTACGGCCCGCGCCGAACCCGGTAACGACCACCAGACGTGACACATCCGACTGCGCCATTGCATGAAGCAAAACGCGCGTGGTCTCTGAAAAGAGAGTTTCCTCCTCCCAGAGCATCGCCAGACGTTCGGTGATACCCAACGCATAGACCACCGCACGCACGCCATCCAAAGCGCGCAACACATCCTCTGCCGAGGTGGCGTCCCCTTTGAACGGCTCGACAAGTTCGGTCGCCTCAAGTGTATCCGCACTTCGTGCGAAGGCGCGCACGGGCAGGCCGCGCCGCACCGCCTCGTTCATGGCACAGCGCCCGATACCGGACGTGGCCCCCATGATCAGGATCGGCTTGGTCAATTCTGAAGGTCCTCGAAATGCGCCGTGTAGCGTCGATGCTGTGAGCGGTCATGCTTGAGCGCAAGATCACCACGGTAGGGCGATAAGGTCACAACCGGGATCGCCTTCTGCTCATCCGCAAGCGTCTTTGGTCTGCCACCAGTCAGCCGGTGTTTCAGGGCTCTGAATAAATGTCTCATACCCAAGGAACGTAGTGCGCCCCGATCGGTTGCAACGCCGTGGTCGGAATTTTCCGTCCCCTTGGCCTTTGACGAAACAGGCCGGGTTCTAAGCCCGGCCTGCATCTGAAAGTCTCATCGCGAGGGTCACTCCGCCGCTTCGGCGTAATCCTCCATCGGCGGGCAGGTGCAGACCAGATGCCGATCCCCGTAGGCGTTGTCGACCCGGTTGACCGGTGGCCAGTACTTGTCCACCCGGAAGGCCCCCGGCGGGAAACACCCCTGTTCGCGGCTGTAAGGCCGATCCCAGTCGCGCACGAGGTCTTCCATCGTATGCGGCGCCAGCTTGAGCGGATTGACCTCGCGGTCCATATCCCCTGCCTCGATGGCGCGGATTTCCTCGCGGATCGCCAGCATTGCATCGCAGAACCGGTCAAGTTCCGCCTTGGTCTCCGATTCCGTCGGTTCCACCATCAGCGTGCCCGCCACGGGCCAACTCATCGTCGGTGCGTGGAACCCTGCGTCAATCAGGCGTTTGGCGATGTCTTCGACGGTGACACCCGCCGATTTCTCGAAAGGCCGCACGTCGAGGATACACTCATGCGCGACGCGGCCCTTTTCACCGCGATAGAGCACGTCAAAAGCCCCTGCGAGCCGTGTCGCGATGTAGTTCGCGTTCAGGATCGCTACGCGCGTCGCCTGAGTAAGGCCTTCGCCCCCCATCATCAGGCAATAGGCCCAGGAGATCGGCAAGAGGGACGGCGACCCGAAGGGCGCCGCACTCACAGCGCCTTCACCCGACACCGGGTCACCCGGCAGATGCGGGATCAGATGCGCCTTGACGCCAATCGGCCCCATACCCGGCCCGCCGCCGCCATGCGGGATGCAGAAGGTCTTGTGCAGGTTCAGGTGGCTCACATCGCCGCCCAGATCGCCGGGGCGCGACAGGCCAACCATGGCGTTCATGTTTGCGCCGTCGATATAGACCTGCCCGCCATGTTCATGCGTGATCGCGCAGACATCCTTGACCGTGCCTTCGAACACACCGTGGGTCGACGGGTAGGTGATCATCGTTCCGGCAAGGTTCGCAGAATGCTGCTCGGCCTTGGCGCGGAAGTCGACAAGGTCGATGGAGCCGTTCTCGTCGCATTTCACCGGCACAACTTTCCAACCGACCATCTGCGCTGAGGCCGGGTTGGTCCCGTGCGCATTGACCGGGATCAGGCAGATGTTGCGATGCCCCTGCCCGTTCGCCCGGTGATAGCCCGCAATTGCCAACAGCCCCGCATATTCCCCCTGCGCGCCGGAGTTGGGCTGCATCGAGATCGCGTTATAGCCCGTGATCGTACACAGCTTCGCGTTCAGGTCCCCGATCAGCGTGTGATAACCGCGCACCTGATCGTCGGGCACATAGGGGTGGATGTCCGCGAACTCGCGCCAGCTCACCGGCATCATTTCCGCCGCTGAATTGAGCTTCATCGTACAGGACCCCAGCGGGATCATGGCGCGGTCGAGCGCCAAGTCCCGGTCCGCCAGACGGCGCATGTAGCGCATCATCTCGGTCTCGGCCCGGTTCATGTGGAACACGTCGTGCTGGAGGTATTCGGAGGTGCGAATAAGCGCGTCCGGCAGGCGATACTCCGGCGTGAGGTCATCATCCGACTTGACCAGTCCGAATGCCCGCCAGACGGCTTCGATGGTCGCTGGACGCGATTTCTCGTCCAGCGTGATGCCGATCTTTGTCTTGCCCACGGCCCGCAGGTTTAGACCCTCGCGCACGGCCGCCTGCAAAACACCGCGCTGCAGAAGGCCGACATCCACGGTGATCGTGTCGAAAAACGACTTGGGCTCCACCTTGAAGCCGGCCGCCTCCAGCCCTTTCGCCAAACGCACCGTCTTGCGATGGATGCGTTGCGCAATGGCGCGCAGCCCTTTGGGCCCGTGGAAGACCGCATAGAAGCCCGCCATCACCGCGAGCAATGCCTGCGCGGTACACACGTTCGATGTCGCCTTTTCCCGGCGGATATGCTGCTCACGGGTTTGAAGCGCGAGGCGGTAAGCCTTGTTTCCGTGGCTGTCGATGGAGATCCCCACGATCCTCCCCGGCATCGCGCGCTTGTAGTCGTCCTTGGTCGCCATATAAGCCGCGTGCGGGCCGCCATATCCCAGCGGAATGCCGAACCGCTGAGTCGATCCCACAGCAATATCCGCCCCCATCGCACCCGGCTCTTTCAGCAGGCAGAGCGCCATCGGATCAGCGGACATGATGGCAATCGCCTTGGCCCCGTGCAGCCGCGCGATGTCATTGGTGAAATCTCGCAGATGCCCGTAGGTGCCCGGATACTGGAAGATCGCGCCGAACACCGCCTCGGGGTCCATATCCGCCACGTCACCGACGATGATCTCGATCCCCAAAGGAGCTGCGCGGGTTTTCATGACAGTGATGTTCTGTGGATGGCAGTTTTCATCCACGAAAAACGCGGTCGCCTTCGACTTGGCCACCCGCTGTGCCATGGTCATCGCCTCGGCGCAGGCGGTCGCCTCGTCCAAGAGCGACGCGTTGGCAATCTCCAGCCCGGTCAGGTCGCTGACCATGGTCTGATAGTTCAGCAGCGCCTCAAGCCGGCCCTGCGAAATCTCGGGCTGATAGGGCGTGTAGGCGGTGTACCACGCCGGGTTCTCGAAGATATTCCGCTGGATCGCAGGCGGCGTGACTGTGCCGTGATACCCCATCCCGATGAGCGAGGTCAGAACCTCGTTCTGCGATGCGGTCTCGCGCATGTGATAGAGCAACTCCCGCTCCGACAACGCCTTGCCGAAATCAAGCGGTTCGGCCTGACGGATGCTTTCGGGCACAGTCTGCGAAATCAGATCGTCGAGCTTCGACACACCAACCGTTGCCAGCATCTCGGCCATCTCCGCCGGCGACGGGCCGATGTGACGCCGGTTGGCAAAATCATACGGCAGATAGTCGATGGCATCATAACCCATGTCGCTCTCCTTACGGTTCGGAACGGCGCACCGTCCCCTGCTTCTTCTTTTCAAAAATATGCCCTGCAACGGCGCCATCCGGCACTCCGTTAGGCAAGGGGCGGGCAGGCCTCAGGACCCGCCCGGCCGGATCAGCCGATATATTTCTTGTAGTCGGCTTCATCCATAAGGTCGTCCAGCGCCGACATGTCCTCAATCTTCATCTTGAAGAACCACGCATCGCCTTCCGGGTCCTCGTTGACCTTACCGGGCTCTTCGACCAGCGCTTCATTCACTTCGGTGATTTCACCATCAAGTGGTGCGAGGATGTCCGACGCCGCCTTGACCAATTCGATCACCACAACCTCATCGTCCTTGCTGACCATGGTGCCTTCCTCGGGCAGTTCGATGAACACCACATCGCCCAATTGCTCTGCCGCATGCGCCGTGATCCCCACGACCACCTCGTCGCCTTCGACGCGCAGCCATTCATGTTCCTCGGTGAATTTCATATGGTTCCTCTTGGAGTGATTATCGTTTGAACCCTGCCGCCACGAAGGGCAGTTTGGCAACAGAAACAGGAAGCCGTTTGCCCCGGACTTCGCCAAAAAGCGCGGCGCCGATATCTGCGTGGCCGGCATCGACATAGCCCATGGCGACGGGCGCACCGACGGTTGGGCCAAACCCGCCTGATGTGACGGCACCGATAGGCGTGTCAGCGTCTGCACTTGCGAAAAGCGGCGTGCCTTCGCGCATCGGTGCCCGCCCTTCGGGCAAGAGGCCAACGCGCTTGCGCGAAACGCCTTCAGCCATCTCGCGCAGGATACGGTCGGCTCCGGGGAACCCGCCTGCGCGGTCGCCCCCGGCACGGCGCACCTTCTGGATGCCCCAAGTCAGCCCACCTTCAACGGGCGAAGTGGTGGCGTCGATATCGTGCCCATAAAGGCAAAGCCCGGCTTCGAGGCGGAGCGAATCCCGGGCGCCAAGTCCGATGGCCTCCACATCCTCGTGCGCCAGCAGGGCCTTTGCCAAATCTGTGGCGGCCGCCACAGGCACGGATATCTCATATCCGTCTTCGCCGGTGTAGCCGGACCGCGACACCCAGCATTCCGCTCCGGCGATGGGCACGATCGCCACATCCATGAACCGCATCTCGGCCACTGACGGGTGATGCTCGGCCAATACGGCCTCAGCTTTCGGCCCCTGCAACGCCAAAAGCGCGCGGTTTTCCAACAGCTTGACTGTGACCTCAGGCTCAAGTGCTGCGCGCATTCGCGCGACGTCAGCCTCTTTGCAGGCGGCATTCACAACAACGAACAGGTGATCGCCGCGATTGGCGAACATCAGATCATCTTCGATCCCACCTGCGTCATTGGTGAAGAAACCGTACCGCTGACGTCCCTCACCCAGACCAAGCACATCCTGCGGGATCAACCGTTCCAGCGCGGTTTTGGCGACCTCAGGATCGTCGGATCGCAGGATCACCTGGCCCATGTGGCTCACATCGAACAGCCCCACAGCGGCGCGGCACTGCAGGTGCTCTTTCATCACGCCAAGGCTGTATTGCACGGGCATCTCGTAGCCCGCAAACGGCACCATCTTTGCGCCCAGCGCGACATGCAGATCGTATAGCGGTGTGCGTTTCCAGTCGCTCACGCGGCATCCCTTCACGTTCAACCGGATGCTTGTGATACGACAACCGGCATATTCCATCCTGCGCGACTGCGCAGACGTCCTATGCCCCCTCTGTCCTTTCGCCTGAGATCGTTATCCCTTCGGCGTTCCGGGTCCGGCCCGAAATCTCTCCAGAGTCTATGTCCGCGACGGTCCTTCGGCCTGAGAGTTTCCGGGGGCGGTTGCTCCTTCGGCACCGGTCAAGACCGGTTCTCCCATCGTGGATGTATGCAGTGGTAGACCGTTTTCAGAACGGTCTCAAGTGTCAAACTGCAAGCGCGGCTTCTCGGGCTGCGCAGGCCCGTTCGGGATTGAGAATATCCAGCAGATCCGCATTGGTGCAGACCAGCGCATCAAGCGTGATCGGGTCCAGCGACTGGTAGAACGCCTCGACGGCGTCGGTCAGGGCGGTGCGCAGACGACACGCCTCAGTCAGAGGGCAGGTGTTGTCGACATCCGCAAAGCATTCTGCCAGCGGCACGGGGGCTTCTAGCACGCGGAACACATCGCCGATCCTGATTTCGTCAGCCGGACGACCCAGTTCCAGACCGCCATTGCGGCCGCGTTGGGTGTGGAGGAACCCAAGCTGCCCCAGTTGGTTGATGACCTGAGCAAGGTGATTTTCAGAAGCGTTGCACCGCTCTGCGATTTCGGACTTGGTCACAAGACGGCCCGTGTTGGCGGCGCAGAACATGAGGACACGCATCGCGATGTTGGTTCTTTTGGTGACACGCAAGGCAGTCATCCTTTCCGATCGGTTGGCCAAACCTACCGGTTCATGCAAAGTTGTCTTTGATATACATCAACCAATCGCGAGCAGATAGCCCCGTGAAGCACCCGCATTTTTTTCGGCTACGGATCATTGGTCAACAGGAATACCCATAGCTTTACGCCGATCCATGCCTCGCAAATCGCGGGCTGGCGGCGAATCTGGCAGCGCGCTCCGAATCGGCCCGCAGCATTCCTGTCGGTCATCGTCGATTCGGACAGCGTGATCGACGGGGTGATCGCGCCGGTGCCGAATGACGATTGGGTGGCGCTTGATGCCCGTGAATTTTCCTATGCGCGCCTTGCGGTGACCGACGCAGTGCGACACGCGGCGACCGACGTGCGCGACATCTCGATCTATGCCATCCCACCCAGCGATGCGGCACCACCGGACAAGGATCACCCGATCCTGCTCAGCTATGTGGACGCGGTTCTTCAAGGCTATCTGCGCGAATTCGGCGAAGCCGGTGCCGAGCGGTTCTGCACAACGACAGAAGGTTGGGACACCCCCGTGCGCAACGACAGGGCGGACCCGATCTACCCGCGCGCACAGCGTCTGACCGAGACCGAGCAAACATTCGTCGATGACATGCTGCTGACCCTGCGTGCCAAGGTGTTTGCCTGATGCGCGAACGCATCTGGCTCTGGCTTACACGTCTGTGGCGACGCCCCGGCATCCGCATCTCGGCGTTTGGAAGCGCCGCATTGCTCGTGTCCCTCATCGCGCCTCTGGTCGACCGATCGCTTCCCGAATGGCTGGTTGACCGTTTCTCGCGCGACGCAGTTCTGCCGATCCTCAACATCCTTGCGTCGTCGATGCTGGCGGTCACCACCTTTTCGCTGGGTATCATGGTGCAGGCGTTCCGCTCCGCCGCGGGTCAGGCGACGCCACGGGTCTACCGGCTGTTGATGCAGGACATGACAACGCTCAATGTGATGTCGGTCTTTGTCGGCGCGTTCCTGTTCTCGCTCGCCTCGATCGTGATGTTCCGGGCCGGGTTCTATGGCGAATCCGCCGCTGTGATCGTCTTTGGCCTGACCATGGTCTGCATCCTGATGATCGTGGTCGCGATCCTGCGCTGGATTGCGCATCTCAGCCAGTTGGGCAGTCTGCACCACACCCTGAACCTTGTCGAACAAGCCGCCAAGGCACCTTTGGAACGGCTTGCGCAGAAATCCAATCTCGGGGCGAGGCCTGCCGAAAATGCGCCGAAGGCTCCGAAAGGCGCGACACCGCTTTTGGCGCCACGGTCGGGCTATGTGCAGTTTTTGTCGCTGGTGGAACTCAATAACCAACTCAAGGAAAAGGACGCCACGCTCTGGGTCTTCGCTCCTCCCGGCAGTTGGGTGCTCAAGGACACACCGCTGGCCTATTTCGAAGGCGACTGCGACCCCGGCAAGCTAATCGAGAACTTTACCCTCGGCGACGAACGCACGGTCGAACAGGACGCCCGCTTTGGCCTTGTCATCCTGTCAGAGGTCGCGTCGCGCGCTCTGTCCCCCGGTGTGAACGATCCGGGCACTGCGATTGATGTGATTCACCGCATTGAACGCATCCTTTGGACACTGGGTCAGGGCATGGCCGACAAAGACCGTGACACCACGGTCGAATTCGAACAGGTGATCATCGGCACGGTCAGCGCCGAAGACCTGCTGAATGACGGGTTTGCCAGCCTGATGCAGGACGGAGGCAACCGGTTCGATGTGATGGCGCAAATGCTCAAGGCGGCGACCCGGCTGAGCAAGAGCGATTGGTCCGATCTCGCCAGTGCCGCCGAGAAGACGCGGGACACCGCATTGGGCATCATCGACCGCAAGATCGAAGACCCCGACGCGGTAAAATCGCTTCAGGAGCGGGCCAAGCGCACTTAGGCCTTGGCGAGTTTCCGCGCCGGAATGGTCTGCAACAGCGGCAGCAGGTCCGCCATTTCAGGCCCGCGTTCCTGCCCGGTCAGCGCCTTGCGCAGCGGCATGAACAGGCCTTTGCCCTTGCGGCCGGTCGCCTCTTTGACGGCGTTGGTCCAGTTGCTCCACGCATCGGGGCCAAGTGGCCCTTCGGGAAGCAACGCCATTGCTTCGGCGATGAACGCTGCGTCTTCGTCGTCGACCATGGGCTCTGCGCCATCGGCACAGAGCGTCCACCATTTGGCGATATCATGCCGCGTGGTGATATTGTCGCGGGCCACGTTCCAAAACGCCTCGCCCTTGTCCGCAGGCACACCGAGAGTGTCCAGATCGCTCTTGATGGCAGCGTAATCCAACCCGTGCAGCTTGCGCGCGGTGAGCGGGAACAGGTCTTCGAAGTCGAACTTCGTCGGGGCCGACCCGAACTGGCTCAGGTCGAACCCGTCCGCGATCTCTTCCAGCGACATCCGCAGTTCCACCGGCTGCGACGATCCCAGCCGCGCCATCAGGCTCAGCAATGCCTCTGGCTCAATGCCCTGCTCGCGTAAATCGCGCAGCGCGAGTGTGCCCAGACGCTTGGACAGCGACTCACCCTGCGGTCCGGTCAGCAACGAATGGTGTGCAAAGGACGGCACGGTGCCACCCAGCGCGCGGATGATCTGGATCTGAGTTGCGGTGTTGGTCACGTGGTCCGACCCGCGCACCACATGGGTCACACCCATTTCGGTGTCATCCACGACGGATGCCAACGTGTAGAGGATCTGTTTGTCCGCCCGGATCAGTACCGGATCGCTGACGCTGGCCGCATCAATCGAGATGTCGCCAAGAATGCCATCAGACCACTCGATGCGCTCCTGATCCAACTTGAAGCGCCAGACGCCATCGCCACGTTCGGCCCGCAGTTTGGCTTTTTCGTCGTCGGACAGCGCAAGCGCCGCACGGTCATAGACCGGCGGCTTGCCCATGTTCAGTTGCTTCTTGCGCTTGAGGTCCAACTCAGTCGGCGTCTCGAACGCCTCATAAAAGCGCCCCATCTCGCGCAGCGTGTCCGCTGCCGCGTGGTACTGGTCGAGCCGCTCTGACTGCCGTTCAACCCGGTCCCACGTCAGACCCAACCACTCCAGATCCTGCTTCAAAGCATCGACATATTCTTCCTTCGACCGCTCGGGATCGGTGTCGTCGATACGCAGGATGAACGTGCCGCCGGATTTGCGGGCGATCAGGTAGTTGAACAAAGCGGTGCGCAGGTTGCCGACATGGATGTAACCGGTGGGCGACGGCGCGAAACGGGTGGTTGTCATGGACGATGTCTCCTGTTGCCCGCGCTGTCTCACAAAGGGATGCTTTTGTCCAGAAAGGCCCGCACCAAGTCTCTGCGCCATTGCACAGTCACGAAGACGTGAAGGCACATCCACTTTCACAATTACAGGCTATCATCCTTCGAGTTAGATCAGGGGAGCGATCATCATGTCTGAATTTTCTATGTCACGCCGCAGCCTGCTTGCCGGGGCGGCCGCCCTTCCAATGGCAGCGGGTCTTGGCATCACCAAGGCAAACGCGGCAGGACACGCACAGGGGCCTCAGATCCCGCGCGTCAACCGCTTTGGCGTCGGCGATTTCGAAGTCACCACCATGCTGGTCGGAAGCCGCACAGTGGAAGAACCGCAAACAATCTTCGGCATGAACGTCAGCGCCGAAGAATTTGCAGCCGCCTCGGCCGAGGCACGGATTCCGGTCGACAAGGCGCAGTTCTTCTTCACGCCGACACTGGTCAATACCGGGTCCGAGCTGATCCTGTTCGACACCGGCCTCAACGGTGCCGCAACCGCGCAGGCGGTCGAGATGGCGGGTTATTCCGCTGACGCCGTGACTCATGTTGTCCTGACCCACATGCATGGCGACCATATCGGTGGCCTGATGACTGATGGCGCCGAGACCTTCGCGAACGCCGCCTACATCACCGGGCAGGCGGAATTCGACCATTGGTCCGGCACCGACAACGAAGGCTTTGCCAACAACGTCAAACCGCTGGCCGAGAAGATGTCATTCCTTGGCGACGGCGACAGTGTCACCCCCGGCATCACCGCGAAGGCAGCCTTCGGCCACACGCCAGGTCACATGACCTACATGCTCGACAGCAACGACCAGCAGCTTCTGATCCTTGCGGACCTGACCAACCACTATGTCTGGTCGCTGGCACACCCCGATTGGGAAGTCCGCTTCGACATGGACAAAGCCGCCGCAGCCGCGTCGCGCCGCAACGTGCTGGGTATGCTGGCCACCGATGCCGTGCCGTTCATCGGCTACCACATGCCCTTCCCGGGTGTGGGCTATGTCGAAACCCGCGGTGACGGCTTCCACTACGTGCCGCACAGCTATCAGCTGTTGCTCTGATCTTGACTTGACGCGGTCGTCCAACGGAGTGCTGATGCACGGATGACCGCACAAGACGATATCGACGACATCACACGTTATGCCGAGGCAGCCCTGAACGGGCTGCCTTTGCCGTTTCGCGACCTATGCCAGGACGTTCTTCTGCAGGTCATCGACTGGCCACCGCAGGACATTCTGGACGAGCTGGAGATCGACGATCCGCTGGAGCTGACCGGGCTCTATGACGGCATCCCCCTGACCGAGAAATCCGCGGGCGATCCGTCGCCTTTTCCCGATCAGGTCTGGCTTTACGCCGAACCGATCCTTGCCGAATGGCGCGACCGGAAATCCGTCACGCTACAGGATCTGGTGACCCATATCGTCGTGCATGAAATCGCGCACCACTTCGGCTGGACCGATGACGAGATCGCCGAGGTGGACCGCTGGTGGGAATAGCTCGACGCTGCGTCGCAAACCCCAGGCTCAGCCGTCCGTCAAAGCCCCGTTGACCCACTCGCCCGTGGCGGTTTCCCCGGATGAATAACGCATGGTGCCGGTGCCCTGACGTTTGCCATCAAGGAACGTGCCCTCATAGACATCGCCATTGGCATAGGTCGCGGTCCCCTGCCCGCTGATCTCGCCGTTCTGCCACTCGCCAACGTATTTGAACCCGTCCGCCATGGTGATCTCGCCCTGACCGTGACGCTGCCCATCGGCGAACTGGCCCACATAGACCGTGCCATCGGTATAGGTCGCGGTCCCCTGCCCGTGGCGCTGGCCATCAAGCCATTCGCCCTCGTACTTGTACCCATCCGGGTAGGTCATCACTCCCACACCGTGGTTGCGGGCGTTCTTGAAATCGCCTTCATAGACCAGACCATTGGCATAGACCGCACGGCCCTTGCCGTCGATCACACCATCGACCCAGGCCCCTTCATAGGTCGAGCCATCGGGATAGGTGATCTTGCCCTCACCATTGGCCAGATCCCCCCGGAACTGGCCTTCGTACACCGACCCGTCGGGATAGGTGACCTTGCCGATGCCTTCGATCTGCCCCGCGACCCAGGCACCTTCGTAGCGATAGCCATCGGTGCCGATGAACGTGCCCTGCCCATGGCGCAGGTCGTCCTTGAACTCGCCTTCGTAGACATCGCCATTGGAATAACGCACAATGCCTTGCCCCTCGCGGCGACCGGCCACCAACTGGCCCTCATAGACATCGCCGTTGGATTGCGTCAGCGTGCCGATCCCGTCGATCTGGCCGTCTTTCCACATCCCATCATAGATCAGTCCGTCAGGCATGGTCAGCTTGCCCTGACCCTCACGGTCGCCATCTGCAACGCGGCCTTCGTAGATCGACCCGTCCGGGTAGGTGATGGTCCCGTTGCCTTCCTTGACGCCGTTGATCCAGTCGCCTTCGTAGACATAGCCGCCCGGGCTTTGCATCGTGCCACGCCCATGATGCAGCGCATTGCGGAATGACCCTTCGTAGCGCACGCCATTGGCATAGAGCGCCACACCCTGCCCGGTGATCTTGCCGTCGAGCCATGACCCCTCGTAGGTCGACCCATCCGCGAATACGATCTTGCCGATCCCTTCGGGTTTACCCTTGGCGAACTGGCCTTCATAGACCGACCCATTGGGAAAGCGCGCCACGCCATTGCCGCGAATCTCGCCCTCGACCCAATCGCCAGTGTATTCATAGCCATTTGGCAGACGGTAGGTGCCGGTGCCGTGCTGCAACCCGTTGAGGAAAGTGCCTTCGTAGACACCTCCATCATCATATTGCTTGGTCTGCACCTCGGCGTTCTGCGCCACGGCACCCTGTGCGAGGAAGAGTGCGACTGCCGCACCCAAAAAGACGTTGCTGCCCGGTCTCATTTGTTCGCTATCCCACTCATGTCCGTTGCCATGACCCTGTGACCGAAACCTAAGCGACCGGGCGGGGTCAGACAATGTCTTATCCGACAAGACGCTTTCCCTCGCGCAGGGTTCTGCTATGTCACCCGCGATATCGGGAAAGGAAGGACCGCCCCATGTCGGACCGGTTTCGCATCACTCTGGCGCAGTTGAACCCTACGGTGGGCGACCTTGCCGGCAATGCCGCCAAGGCCCGCGCCGCGTGGGAAGAGGGTAAAGCCGCAGGGGCCGATCTCGTGGCGCTGCCCGAGATGTTCATCACCGGCTATCAGGCGCAGGACCTGATCATGAAGCCTGCGTTCGTGGCCCATGTGCAGTCCGAACTGGCCGCCTTGGCCAAAGCCTGCGCCGACGGTCCGGCGTTGTCGATTGGCGGGCCGTCCGTCGGCGAAGACCTCAAGCTTCACAACAGCTATTTCGTTCTGCAGGGCGGCAAGATTGCCTCGGTCGTGCACAAGTATTTCCTGCCGAACTACAACGTCTTCGACGAGGTACGGCATTTCTCGCGTGACATGATGCAGGGTCCGGTGGCCGTGAACGGCGTGCGCATTGGCATACCGATCTGCGAGGATGCGTGGTATCCCGACGTGGTCGAGGCTTTGGAGGAAAGCGGCGCGGAAGTCGTCCTTGTGCCAAACGGCTCCCCGTATTTCCGCAACAAGTTCGAGACCCGCCTGAACCACATGGTCGCCCGTGTCGTGGAAAGCGGATTGCCGCTGATTTACCTCAACATGGTCGGTGGACAGGACGATCAGGTTTTCGACGGCGGATCGTTTGCGCTCAATCGCGGCGGGGTGCCGGCTGTCCAACTCCCGATTTTCGACGAGGTGATCAGCCATGTCGATCTCGAACGCAGAGACCAAGGTTGGCACGTTCTCGATGGAGATTTCACAACCCATCCGGAGCCGATGGAACAGGACTACCGCGTCATGGTCACCGCGCTGCGGGATTACATGGCGAAGACCGGGTTCAAAAAGGTGCTGCTGGGTCTGTCCGGCGGGATCGACTCGGCCATCGTGGCAACCATCGCGGTCGATGCGTTGGGCGCAGAGAATGTGCGCTGTGTGATGCTGCCATCGGAATACACGTCCCAAGGATCGCTGGACGACGCAAAGGCCGTCGCCGAAAACCTTGGCTGTCGCTTCGATTTTGTACCAATTGGTAAAACACGTGATGCGGTGACCGAAACGCTGGCGCCGCTCTTCGAAGGCACCCAGCCCGATCTGACCGAAGAGAACATCCAGTCCCGCATCCGGGGTCTGCTGTTGATGGCGCTCAGCAACAAGTTCGGCGAGATGCTTTTGACCACCGGCAACAAGTCCGAGGTCGCTGTGGGCTATGCCACGATCTATGGCGACATGGCGGGCGGCTACAATCCGATCAAGGACATGTACAAGACCCGAGTGTTCGATGCCTGCCGCTGGCGCAATGCGCACCACCGCGGCTGGATGATGGGGCCAGAGGGTGTCGTCATCCCCGAGGCGATCATAACGAAACCGCCCTCGGCCGAGTTGCGCGCCGATCAGAAAGACAGCGACTCGCTGCCTGACTATCCGGTGCTGGACGGTATCTTGCAAATCTTGGTGGACGAAGACGGCTCCATCGCCGATTGCGTCGCCGCCGGTTATGACCGCGCGGATGCCAAGAAGATCGAGCACCTGCTTTACATCAGCGAATACAAGCGCTTCCAATCTGCCCCCGGCGCGCGCCTGTCGAAACGCGCCTTCTGGCTGGACCGGCGCTATCCCATCGTGAACCGCTGGCGCGACCCAAGCTAAGGGCCGCGCCGCACGGGTCAGCTTGCCTTGAGCACACCGCGTTCGATCTGGTCGGCTTCGATGCTTTCGAACAGGGCTTTGAAATTGCCCTCGCCGAACCCGTCATCGCCCTTGCGCTGGATGAACTCGAAGAAGATCGGGCCGATCACGGTTTTCGAGAAAATCTGCAACAGGATACGGGTCTCGCCGCCGCCGACCACACCTTCGCCGTCGATCAGAATGCCGTGCTTCTTCATACGGTCGAGAGGCTCTTCATGGCCGACCACGCGGGTTTTGCTGAGGTCGTAATAGGCGTCGGGCGGTGCAGGCATGAATTTCAGGCCACGCTCTGCGATCTCGTCTACCGCGTCGTAAATGTCGCGCGCACCAACCGCGATGTGCTGGATGCCTTCGCCCTTGTAGCGCTTGAGGTATTCCACGATCTGCCCGGTCTCACCCCGGTCTTCGTTGATTGGAATGCGGATGCGCCCACAGGGCGAGGTCAGCGCGCGGCTCAGAAGCCCGGTGAATTTGCCTTCGATGTCGAAGAAGCGGATTTCCTTGAAGCCGAAGATCTTGCCGTAGAAGCCGAACCACGTGTCCATGTTGCCCTTGTGGACATTGTGCGTGAGGTGGTCGAGGTAATGGAAGCCCACGCCTTCAGGATTGGCAGTCCCAACCCAGTTGAATTCGTCGTTATATGGATTCTGGCCGTAATACTGGTCGATGAAGTAGATCAGCGACCCGCCAATACCGACAATCGCAGGCACATCCATCGCCTTGTCGTCACCGTCATAAGGTGTCGCTCCCAGCATCACGGCACGGTCGTAGGCGTGTTTGGCATCAACAACGCGCCAGCCCATCGACGGGGCGCAAGGACCGTGTTCCGCGACAAAGCGCATGGCGTGGCTGCCGGGTTCATTGTTCAGGATGTAGGTGATGTCCCCCTGCTGCCACAGCTCGATCTGCTTGGTCTTGTGCGTGGCAGTGTGGGTGTAGCCCATCTTGGTGAAAAGCTCGCGCAGCGCGTCCGGATCGGGATGGGCGAATTCGACGAATTCGAACCCGTCGGTTCCGGCGGGGTTTTCATTGCTGATCTTTGCTTTCGGCGCATCGTGCGGAAACGGACCCATGGCATTCTCCTTGTTTGCGTGAAAGCTACGCCGAAACCGGTGCGGATTGCGGGCAATCATTGAGCCCTTTGATCGAAATTATGCAAGATTATTGCACGTCGTAACAAAATAGCGCACGATTGACGCATGACTGCGTTGGATTCCAAAGACCTCAAGCTGCTCGCCCGATTGCAGAAGGACGGGCAAACCTCGGCTCAGGAACTGGCCGAACATCTGGGTATGTCGGCCTCTCAAATCAGCCGCCGCCGCCAAAGGTTGGAGGCCGAAGGTTATATCATCGGCACGCCCTGCCGTCTGAACCCCGACAAACTGGGGCTTTCGGTGCAGGCGTTCATTCAGGTGGAAACGCGCGCCCAAAGCACCGGGACGCATCAGTCGATCAAACGCCTTGTTGCTACGACGCCCGAGATCGTCGCGGCGTGGACCCTGACCGGCGAGGCGGACTACATCTTCCGGGTCTATTGCTCTGATCTGGCGGCACTCAATCGGCTGGTGCAGGAGGTGCTATTGCCGCATGACACCATTGGGCGGGTCCACAGTCAGATCGTGATGGACCAGTTGAAGGACGACACCGCCCTGCCCTTGCCGCGGTGATCAATCCACTTTGACGAACCGCGCCCCACCGGCGCGTTCACCAACGGTCACGCGGCGCGCTCCTGCGGTCACGGGTGCCCGGGCCGCATCGTTGCGCATGTCGCGCATCATCGCCGAGACCGAGTCGGGCAGTGACATGCCGATGGCCTCTTTCTCGGCATTGGGCGCGGTGGACATCATCGACACCACGGATACGATGCGCAACCGCCCCTGATCGTTGACAAAGACCGGCGCACCTGACGAACCGAAGGTCACATCACAGTCAAACGTCATCAGCCCACCGCGATAGGTTTGTTTGTGCCGACACCCGGATTCGCGCTGCAGCGATGTGTTTCTGCCCCGGCCATAGGACACGAGGATCACCGAGCCCACATCCATGGCGCGGTCGTGAATGCGGAAGGGTTCGGCTTCGGTGCCGAAAATAGGACTGTCGAGGCGCAGAAGCGCCAGATCGGTGCGCACCTGTTCGGTCAGGGAAGCGTCAAACAACTCGAGATAGCCATCGGACAGTACGATCCTGGTGACACCCCGGACAGCGGCGGTGAAATCGTGGGTCAGCCCCGCATGAAAGCGCATACGGTCGTTCGGCAGCACGGTGCGGGTGGCCTCGTCCACCACACAATGAGCCGCGGTGAGAACCAGATCGCGGGCGATCAGCGTGCCTGTACACGTGCCAATCGACGTGTCCAGACGGCCAACGCCCTCCCAGCCCAGCACTTCACCGCGATTGTCGAGGCGGTCGCGTTCCTGCGCCGATGTCGCGGTGGGCAGGCACATCAGCGCTGCCAGAAACAGAATTTGGAGACCCCGCATGACCCGCGCCTTTCACCATTGACCGGTGTGCAGGGTAACTGCCCGACATGGCGCAAGCTTGGCGATTTTGCGACGAGACCTGAGTTTAGACGAACTGCTCCTGGATCAGCCGTTCTTCCAGCCCATGGCCGGGATCGAAAAGGACCCTGTGTGCGATGGACGGTTCGGAACGAATGTCGACGCGCACAACGTCACGTACAGCACGGGCGTCCGCTTCGGCCATCACAGGGCGCTTGTCAGGATCAAGCACTTCGAACGTCACCTCAGCCGTCTTGGGCAAGAGCGCGCCGCGCCAACGACGGGGCCGAAACGCGGCCATCGCGGTGAGCGCCAACACGTCAGACCCGATGGGCAGGATCGGCCCGTGCGCGGAATAGTTATAGGCGGTGGATCCGGCTGGCGTTGCGACCAAGGCGCCGTCGCAGACGAGTTCGGACATGCGTACCTTGCCATCGACACTGATCCTGAGACGCGCCGCCTGAGGCCCTGCCCGCAAAAGCGAGACTTCGTTGATCGCCAGCGCCCGTTGCGTGCTGCCATCCCGACACGTGGCGAGCATCGACAGCGGGTTGATGACCTCTTCCTGCGCCTGCTCAAGCCGCTCTTCCAGCCCGTGTTCGGAATATTCGTTCATCAGGAAGCCGACAGTTCCCCGGTTCATGCCGTAGACAGGGGCGGGCAGGTCCTGAGTTCGGTGCAGCGTGGCCAGCATGAACCCGTCCCCGCCCAAGGCCACAATCACATCCGCGCCGTCTTCGTTGTGATCGCCATAGCGACGGGTCAGTCCCGCCTTGGCCGATTGGGCAATCGGCGCGGAGCTGGCAGCAAAGGCAATGCGCAGGGACATATGTTCGAGTTCCTATCGGGGTCATGCCGTTCCGAAACAAACACAAACGCCTGCCGCATACCAGACATGGCGCAGCTTTGTGTCGTGTGGTCGCTTTCCAACCTTTGCCTTTTGGCGCAACTCCTATACGTAACCGCCAAAGTTTGACCCGCTTCAAGGAGGCCCTGCCCATGAACGCTCCGCACCGTGACACTGGTTTTTTCTCCAAATCGCTGGCCGACAGCGACCCGGATCTGTTCAAGTCGATCACTGATGAGCTGGGCCGCCAGCGCGACGAGATCGAGCTGATCGCCTCTGAGAACATCGTCAGCCGCGCCGTGATGGAAGCGCAGGGCTCGGTGATGACCAACAAGTACGCCGAAGGCTATCCGGGCCGTCGCTATTACGGCGGCTGCCAGTTCGTCGACGTGGCCGAGAACCTTGCCATTGAGCGGGCGTGCCAGCTCTTCAACTGCGGCTTCGCCAACGTGCAGCCGAACTCCGGCTCTCAGGCAAACCAGGGTGTCTTTACCGCGCTTTTGCAGCCCGGTGACACGATCCTTGGCATGAGCCTTGATGCCGGTGGTCACCTGACCCACGGCGCGGCCCCGAACCAGTCGGGCAAGTGGTTCAACGCGATCCAGTACGGAGTGCGCCGCGAGGACAACATGCTGGACTACGATCAGGTTCAGGCGCTCGCCAATGAGCACAAACCGAAGCTGATCATCGCCGGTGGGTCGGCCATCCCGCGTCAGATCGACTTTGCCCGCATGCGCGAGATAGCGGACTCGGTTGGCGCGTATCTGCATGTGGACATGGCGCACTTTGCCGGTCTCGTGGCGGCGGGCGAACACCCCAGCCCGTTTCCGCATGCCCATGTCGCGACAACAACCACACACAAGACCCTGCGTGGTCCGCGCGGCGGGATGATCCTGACCAATGACGAGGCGCTGGCCAAGAAGTTCAACTCGGCCATCTTCCCGGGCATTCAGGGTGGTCCGCTGATGCATGTGATCGCGGCCAAGGCGGTTGCCTTTGGCGAAGCGCTGCGCCCCGAGTTCAAGACCTACCAGCAGAACGTCATCCGCAACGCACAGGCGCTGTCTGACCAGCTGATCAAGGGCGGTCTGGACACCGTGACCCATGGCACCGACACCCATGTGGTGCTTGTTGACCTGCGCCCGAAAGGCGTGAAGGGCAACGCGACCGAAAAGGCATTGGGCCGCGCGCATATCACCTGCAACAAGAACGGCGTTCCGTTCGACCCGGAAAAGCCGACGATCACGTCGGGCATTCGTCTGGGGTCGCCAGCGGGCACCACGCGCGGGTTCATGGAGGCCGAGTTCCGGCAGATCGCGGACTGGATCATCGAAGTGGTCGATGGGCTGGCCGCCAACGGCGAAGACGGCAACAGCGCGGTCGAGAACAAGGTGCGTGCCGAAGTGGCCGAACTTTGCGCACGCTTCCCGATCTATCCTGACCTCTAAGATTTTATGGCGCGGCTCAAGAGTCTTCGTACGAAGACTCTCAGCCCAACCCATTAAGATTTGACGAACGGAACTTCGCGCGGGGGTGCTGGACACCACGCCCCTGCGATCACACATCGACCCAAGTTGAAAAGAAGCCCTTGCTTGCAGGGGCTTCTTTTTTGTATCACAACCCATAGTTGAAGTGCGTAAACGGGACAGCCGGCGATGTTGCAGCCTTTCGGCCCAGAGATCTGGCTGTCTGACGGTGCGCCCATAAAGGCAGCGCTTGGCTTTCACTATCCGACACGGATGGCGGTGATGCGGCTTCTGGACGGAAGCGTGGCAATCTGGTCCCCGACCGCCGTGACGCCTGAAGGTCTGGAAGAAATCCAGCAGCTTGGCCCGATCTACGCCCTCATCGCTCCGAACGGGTTGCACCATATGCATCTGGCGGATTGGGTCCGTGCCTGTCCCGATGCCGAAGTGGTTGCTGTCCCAAGTCTTGAGAAGAAGCGCCGCGATCTCTTGATTGACACGTTTCTGACGGAAACAGGGTATTCGCTATGGCCCGGCGAAATTGATCATATCCTTCTTGAGACGCGGATCACGTCAGAAGCCGTCTTCTTCCATCATGCGAGTGGCACCGTGCTGTTCACCGATTTGCTGCAACAGATGCCTCGCACCTGGTACAAAGGATGGCGTTCATGGGTGGCACGGCTGGACCTGATAACAGAAGACGAACCCACCGTGCCGCGGAAGTTCCGTATTGCGATCTCCGACCGTGACGCAGCGCGGCGCAGGGTGGACACGATCCTCGACTGGCCGATCCAGCGGGTTGTCATGGCGCATGGCACACCGGTGACCGAAGACGCGCAGGCTTTTCTGAAGCGCGCCTTTCAGTGGCTGTGATGAACATCGGGATTGACCCGATGTCGATTCCGGTAGCGAGCCTGCGCGCTCTGGTCACGAGGGCCGATGTGGCGTGCCAAAATTCCAGAAGGCCATTCCACATCGGAAACGAAAAAACACACGCCGTTGAAAATTCACAAACAGGGTTTTCATCCGAAATTTGCAGCGTATAGTCGCGCCCATGACACGTTTGGCCCATATCGCAATCCGCACGCGCTCCTGCGCGCCTCTTGCGCTGGCCACCCGTCTTCTCCTAATCCGCCTCTGAGCGCGGCCCAACCGGCGCGACCGCTCAGAGGATGACCGTTTCGCGCCGACGGGTTTGGACAAGACAGAAAGATCAAGACAATGACACAGACTGAAAAAGACCGCGTGGTCATCTTCGACACCACTTTGCGCGACGGTGAGCAATCGCCGGGGGCCACCATGACCCATGACGAAAAGCTCGAGATTGCCGAGCTTCTTGATGACATGGGGGTCGACATCATCGAAGCCGGCTTCCCCATCGCTTCGGAAGGCGATTTTCGCGCGGTGAGCGAGATCGCGCATCGCACCAAGGATGCGGTGATCTGCGGCCTTGCCCGCGCGCAATTGCCCGATATCGACCGCTGCTGGGAGGCGGTGAAAAACGCCAAGCAGCCGCGCATCCACACCTTTATCGGCACCTCGCCGCTGCACCGGGCGATCCCGAACCTCACCAAGGACGAAATGGCCGAACGGATCGAACAGACCGTGACCCATGCCCGCAACCTCTGTGACAACGTGCAGTGGTCACCGATGGATGCAACGCGCACGGAATGGGATTATCTCTGCCGCGTGGTCGAGATTGCGATCAAGGCGGGCGCTTCGACGATCAACATCCCCGATACCGTGGGCTACACCGCACCGGTGGAAAGCGCCGATTTGATCCGGCGGTTGATCGAGACCGTGCCGGGCGCGGATGACGTGGTATTCGCCACGCACTGCCACAATGACCTTGGCATGGCGACCGCCAATGCCTTGGCTGCAGTCGCAGGCGGTGCGCGGCAGATCGAATGCACGATCAATGGTCTGGGCGAACGTGCCGGCAATACCGCGCTTGAAGAGGTGGTGATGGCGCTCAAGGTGCGGGGCGATATCATGCCCTACACCACCGGCATCGACACCAAGAAGATCATGCACATCTCGCGCCGCGTGGCGACCGTGTCGGGTTTCCCGGTGCAGTTCAACAAGGCCATCGTGGGTAAAAACGCCTTTGCGCATGAGAGCGGCATCCACCAGGACGGCATGCTCAAGAACGCCGAGACGTTCGAAATCATGCGCCCCGAGGATGTGGGCATCGCTGGCACGTCCCTGCCTTTGGGTAAACATTCGGGCCGGGCTGCACTGCGCGCCAAGTTGCGGGAATTGGGTGTCGAGGTCGGAGACAACCAGCTCAAGGATATCTTCGTACGTTTCAAGGATCTGGCCGATCGCAAGAAAGAGGTGTTCGATGACGACATCCTCGCGCTGGTGACGGCCACGACCGAAGGCGATGACGCGCTGCAGCTTGTGAACCTCAAGGTGGTTTGCGGCACTGGCGGCCCGGCTGAGGCGACGCTGGAGATGGAGATCAACGGCGAGGACAAATCGGCAGTCAGCGAAGGCGACGGGCCGGTAGATGCGACCTTCAAGGCGATCCGCATGCTGCATCCGAACAAGGCGCGGTTGCAGCTTTATCAGGTGAATGCCGTGACCGAAGGAACCGATGCGCAGGCCACAGTCAGTGTGCGGCTGGAAGAGGACGGCATGATCGCCACAGGGCAATCGGCGGATACCGACACGGTAGTGGCGTCGGCCAAGGCCTATATCCATGCGCTCAACCGGTTGATCGTCCGGCGGGGCAAGACCGGCAAGGACGTCAAGGAAATCTCGTACCGGGATGTGACCTGATGGCGTGCCGGGCAGATGCCCCGGCCTACGTGTGATACGACCCTGTAAGCCGGGCATCTGCCCGGCTTATCTCATCAATACGGCACCCGCCATTTCGGCTTGCTTGGTTGCGCCTCGACCTGCGCCAGACCACTGGTCTCCATCAGCCGGGTGATCTCTTCTTCCAGCAATCGTTCATCCGCCTGCCCCCGCACGGGCACGCGACCCGGTTCGAGGAACAAAGGCGCAGCGAGCGGCGTGACCCGATCCAGCCGCAGCAAATCAATGCGGTCGCCCACCCGTTCTGCCATCTCGCGGATGCGGGCAAAATCCACCAATCCGCGCATCGCCTCTTCGCGGGTGATCTGCATGAGCAGGTGGTCGGGGTCGTACTTAAGCAGTGTGTCGTAGAGGATGTCGGATGACATGGTCGCCTGCCGCCCGGTCTTGCGCTGTCCACCCAGATTGCGTTCGATCAGCCCGGCAATTGTGGCGGAGGCCCGGAAGGTCCGTTTCATCACCGCATTGCCCGCCAGCCAACCGTCCAACCCGGCTTCCAAAGCGGCGAGATCGAACAGCGGCGCGGGGTCGATCACCGCGTCCAGCCCCCAGATCAGAACGGCGTAATCGGTGGCGACAAAGCCCATGGGCGCAAGCCCTTCCTCTTCCATCCGCTTGGTGAGCAAGAGGCCGAGCGTCTGCATCGCGTTGCGCCCGGCAAAGCCGTAGGCCACCAGTTGCTCGCGCCCGTCATGCGGGAAGCTTTCGATCAGCAATCGACCCGGTTCGGGCAGGCGGCTGACGCGGCGCTGGATGTGCAGCCAGTCTCGCGTGTGCGCGGGCAACTCAGGCCAGTCATCCTGCTGGAACATGCGCAGGATGCGGTTCGACAACTGGGTGGATGTGGCGAATTTCGTGCCCATGAAAGTGGCGATTTTTGGCTTACGCCCCGGATCGCGGGTGACCTCGACGGTTAGTTCGCGCAGCCCTTCATAGCGGACGATCTGGCCACCGATCAGAAAAGTGTCGCCCTTGGTCAGTGTGGCGGCAAAGCCTTCCTCGATCTCGCCCAGAGGCGCGCCTCCCCGGCCCCGCCATTTGACCTTGAGCGTGTCGGTGTCCTGAATCGTGCCGATGTTCTGGCGGATGCGCGCTGCGGAACGCGGGTCGCGCAACTGCCAGCGGCCATCAGGCAATTGCTTGAGCCGCTGCCATTGATCATAGGCCCGCAGGGCATAACCCCCAGTGGCACAAAACTCCACGCACGCATCAAATTCCTTGCGGCTGAGATCGGCATAGGCCCCGGCGCTTGTCATCTCGCCGTAGAGCGCATCGGCCTCAAAAGGCCCGGAACAGGCGGCAATCAGGATATGCTGGCAGAGCACATCGCGTGGTCCGCGCCCGCGCCAGTCGCCGTCCAGATCATGCGCCTTGACCGCCTCCAACGCAGCCACGCATTCGACCACTTCGAACCGGTTGGCAGGCACCAGCAGCGCCTTGGACGGCGCGTTATAGCGGTGGTTTGCCCGCCCGATGCGCTGCACCAGGCGTTTGACGTTCTTCGGCGCACCGATCTGGATCACCAGATCCACATCGCCCCAATCGATGCCCAGATCAAGGCTTCCCGTGCAGACGATCGCGCGCAGATCCCCCCGCACCATCGCCGCTTCGACCTTTTCACGTTGTTGCCGGTCGAGTGACCCGTGATGGATACCAATGGGCAAGGCGTCTTCATTGGCGAGCCAGAGATTGTGAAAGAAGATCTCGGCCTGAGCGCGGGTGTTGTGAAAAATCAGCGTCGTCTTGTGCTGTTTGACCTGCTCCAACACCGCCGGAATGCTGTATTTCGCCCCACCCCCGGACCATGGCGGCGGCTCATCGGTGACCAGCATGGCGATGTCCGGCTCGGGGCCCGGATCGGCGACGATGATTTCGCAGGGGTCGGGGTGGCGCGCGAGCAGCTTTGCAATGGCAGCCGGATCATCGACAGTTGCGGACAGGCCGACGCGGCGTAGGTCGGGGCACATGGCCTGCAACCGGGCCAGCGCCAGCATCAACTGATCGCCACGCTTGCTTTCGGCCAAGGCGTGGATCTCGTCCACAACCACCCGCTGCACGCCTTTGAACATGCGCGGCGCGTCCTCGTAGCTGGTGAGCAACGCCAGTGACTCGGGCGTGGTCAGCAGGATATGCGGCGGGTCAGCGCGTTGGCGTTTCTTGATATGGGCCGAGGTGTCGCCGGTGCGGTCCTCGACCCGGATCGGCAGTCCGGCCTCGTCAATGGGCGTGCGCAGGTTACGCTTGATGTCGGCAGCCAACGCCTTGAGCGGGCTGACATAAAGCGTGTGCAACCCGTCGCGCGGATCATTGGCCAACTCGACCAGCGTCGGCAGAAAACCCGCCAAAGTCTTGCCGCCCCCGGTCGGCGCGATGAGCAGCAGGCAAGGATCGGACTCCCGGTTCAGCATCTCCTGCTGATGCGGATGGATCGACCATCCTCTTGTGTCGAACCAGGATTGAAGGGAAGCGGGCAAAGCGGTCATGCCCTCTACATATGCCGCCCTTGGGCAAAGAAAAACGTGCATCGCGCATTGCAGGCCGGATCGGCATGACAGATGGTGCGCGCACTTCCGAAAGGCCAAGACATGCGCACCCCTCATCCGCTTTTGTTGACCCTGACGCTCTATCTGGCGGGGCTTGGCGCGGCTGGGCAGTTCTCAAAACTGGCAGTGAGTTTTCTCGCCCTGACGCAGGTCTATTCCGGCAAGAGCGAAGCCATCCTTGGGCTGTCAGTGTCGCTGATCAGCCTTGTCGGGCTGATCCTCGGGCTGGTCGCCGGGATTGTCGTGTCGCGCATCGGTGCGCGGCGGGCCTTGGTGGCGGCATTGGCCTTGGGGGCCGTGATGTCATTCTGGCAGGCAACCCTGCCGTCGCTCCCGGTACTGATGCTGAGCCGTGTTCTGGAGGGCGCATCGCACTTGCTGATCGTCGTCGCTGCACCGACCCTCATCGCCGAGGCGGTGCCGGATCGGTATCGCCCCGCCGCACTGACGCTCTGGAGCACATTCTTCGGTGTGGCCTTCGCTCTGACCGCCGTCATCGCCCCATGGGTGATCGCACAAGGCGGGCTGTCGCTGCTGATCGGCGCGCATGGGGTCTGGATGACAGTAGCCTGCGGGGCCATTCTGCTGGTCCTGCCGCATCCCGTCATCACGCCTGCGCCAGCCACGCGGATCTCGGTCCTGCGCCGTCATATGACGGCCTACGCGACCCCCGGCATCGCCACACCCGCCTTGGCATGGCTCTGCTATACGCTGACCTTCGTGTCTGTTCTGACCGCCTTGCCGCTGCTGACCGGGGGCACGGCCCCGACATGGCTGGCCGCAATCGCGCCCTTGGTGTCCATCGCAGTCGCTTTGACCGTGGGGGTCGCCATCCTGTCGCGACGCCCGGCGCAGCCTGTTGTGACCCTGGGCTTCGCCTTGTGTGCAGGTGTGGCTGTCGCGATCCTGTTCGTGGGGTTCACAACGGCAACCGTGCTGTTGCTCTTCGCCAGCATGGCCCTCGTGCAAAGCGCGGGCTTTGCCGTGGTGCCCCAGATCAACGCGGATGCGCCATCGCGAGCTTTGGCGAACGGGGCGTTGGCGCAGATGGGCAACCTTGGCAACCTGAGCGGAACGCCGCTGCTGATCGCGCTCTATCAAGGTGCGCCCGTGTTGGGCCCGTTCCTGTTCCTGATCACCGCGTATGGGGGCGGAGTGCTGGTCACTTGGATTGTCGGGCGCCGGGCTGTCGCGGCGATGGACGCGGGGCGTGTTTCAGTCGACTGAAACACCGAACACGTCCGCGCGTTCGTCAGCCCTGCATCTCGGCCAGACGCGCGACATACCGCGCCAGCGTGTCGATCTCGAGATTGACCTTGTCGCCCACCTTGGACGCGCCCCAGGTCGTGACCTCTTGCGTATGCGGAATGATGTTCACGCCGAAGCGCGTGTCCTCAACCTCGTTAACCGTCAGGGATGTACCGTCCAATGCAACCGAACCCTTGGGCGCGATGAAGCGGGCCAGGCTGCGGGGGGCGTCGAACGTAAACCGCACGCTGTCCCCCTCGGGGCGCATCTCGACAATCTCGGCCAGACCGTCGACATGACCGGACACGATATGACCGCCCAATTCGTCACCGAGTTTGAGCGCCCGTTCCAGGTTGATCTTCTGCCCCTCGACCCACGCGCCGACATTGGTCTTGTCGAGTGTTTCCGCGCTGATCTCCACATCGAACCAGTCCGGCCCTAGCTGCACCACGGTCAGGCAAACGCCGCTGCACGCGATGGACGCGCCGATGTCGATGCTCTGGGTGTCGTAATGTGTCCCGATCCGGGCCCGCAAATCGCCGCGCCGTTCGAGGCTGCGGATGTCGCCCATGTCGGTCACGATACCGGTAAACATGATCTTGCCCTCACTGACGTCATCCGCGCAAAACCTAGCGGATTTTGATTCTCAGAATGCCGCCTGTTGTGCTAGTCTTCAGGCAGTCCGAGGGATACTGCGCCGACATGACAAACACAACGGGCAAGCCCAAGACCCACGCACCCCGCGTTTTTCTGTTCCTGCAGGGGCCACACGGCCCGTTCTTCAGCGAATTGGCAGAGCGCTTGCGGGAGACCGGGGCAAGGTGTTTTCGTGTGGCGTTCAACGCCGGGGACGGATCACGGTGGCGGGACAGGTTGTCTTTGCTGGATTTTCGAAGCGATCTGTCCGAGTGGCCGGGCACATTCAAAGATTGGCTCGTAACGACGAAGGCCACGGACCTCGTGCTTTACGGCGATGTGCGCCGTCACCATTCCGATGCGATCAGGATCGCCAAAGCTGCCGGTCTGACAGTGCATGTGTTCGAGGAAGGGTATCTGCGCCCCTATTGGGCGACCTATGAACGCGACGGGTCGAACGGCAATTCCAAGCTCATGCAGATCACGCTGGAGCAGATGCAGAACGCGTTGAGCCGAACAGCGGATGTGCCCGCCCTGCCACCAGACCGGTGGGGTGATTTGCGGATGCACATGGTCCATGGGGCGTTGTATCACTGGCATGTGCTGTTCCGGAACCAACGCTTTCCGCACTACCGCCCGCACCGTGACCAGACCGTCGCCGAAGAATTTCGCCTTCAACTGCTGCGATTGCTGCGGCGGCCCCGCTACATGGTCGAACGCTGGATCACCACGCGCCGCATCCGCACAGGTGGCCGCCCCTATCACGTCGTTCTGTTGCAACTTGAACATGACGCCAGTTTCAGGGCCTTTTCGGATTTCGCCTCACAGACCGACTTCGTGGACATGGTGATCGCAGGATTTGCGCAGGGCGCCCCGTCGCATCACCGGCTGGTCTTCAAGGCACATCCTCTGGAAGACGGGCGCGCCCCATTGGAACGCACGATCCGAGACAGCGCAAAGACCCAAGGTGTGTCGGATCGCGTCCATTTCGTGCGCGGTGGTAAGCTGGCTTACCTGCTGCAGGCGGCGCGCTCTGCGGTGACGGTCAATTCGACCTCGGCGCATCAGGCCTTGTGGCGCGGTCTCCCGGTGCGCAGCTTTGGGGTCAGCGTCTATGACAAACCCGGACTGGTATCGCATCAGTCCTTGCCCGATTTCTTTGCCGATCCAACGCCCCCGGACCCCAACGCCTATGCCATCTATCGCCAGTTTCTGCTCGAAACGAGCCAAATTCCCGGCGGGTTTTATTCCACCAAGGGGCGGTCCCAGTTGTTGCGTCAGGTGGTCGACAGGATGCTGTCGCCCGACGATCCCTATGACCTCCGCTTGGAGCGCCGCGAGACCGGTGCGCAACAGTTGCGTGTCGTTCGCTGAAATGCACCAGCCCTAGTACTGGCCAAACTGACTGGATTCCGGTAACTTACCTGAAAAATATAAACCGAGGCAGTCAATAACTGGTCGAGGAGACCGAGCAGTGTTCAGTTCAAAATTCCGGTGGGCGCGGTCCATCGCTGTGGTGCTGTCGGCATCGGTGTTGGCGTCATGTGGCCTGCCGGGTGTTGGCCCGACCAAAAACCAGATCTTCGCGGGGTCCGTTCAGCGCGAAGGCGATGCCTTTGTTGTCGCCATCAATGACCGTGTGACACGCACAACCGCCGTTGTTCCGGCGCTCGGCTTTTCCGATCATCTGAAAAACGCGGGCGTGCAAAGCGCCGATATCATTCGACCCGGTGACGTTCTGGGTCTGACCATCTGGGAAAACGTCGATGACGGGCTTCTGGCCGGGCCGACCGCCAATGCGACCGCGCTCGAAGGTGTGCAGGTCGATGGGTCGGGCTTTATCTTTGTGCCCTATGCCGGACGGATCAAGGCGGCGGGCAATACGCCCGAGGCCATTCGCCGGATCATCACCGAAAAACTTCAGGAACAGACGCCTGATCCGCAGGTCGAAGTGCGCCGGACTGCCGGTGATGGGGCCACGGTTTCCATCCTCGGCTCTGCCGGAGTTCAGGGCGTGTTCCCGATCACCCGTCCGACACGGACCCTTGCCGCGATGCTGGCGAGCGCGGGCGGGATCGGTGAAGCTGCAGAGATTGCGCAGATCACCCTCACACGCGGAAATGTCAGCGAAACCATCTGGTTCGAAGACCTCTACGACCATCCGCAACTGGACATCGCGCTTCGCGATGGCGACCGCATCCTGATCCAGGCGGATCAACGGTCGTTCACTGCGCTTGGCGCTGCAGGGACGCAAACGCGTTTGACGTTCGACACGCAGACCTTGTCGCTGGTCGAGGCTTTGGCGCAGCTTGGCGGGCTGAGCGCATCCACGGCAGACCCGACGGGTGTCTTTGTCTTCCGCAATGAACCAGCCGAAATCGCAAACGCTGTCCTCGGCCGGAACGATCTGGTTGGCGCACAGCGCCTGATCTACGTGATGGACCTGACAGAGCCGAATGGTCTTTTCATCGCCCGCGACTTCCTGATCCGCGATCGAGACACGATCTATGTGACCGAAGCACCGATCGTTCAATGGAACCGCACCATCGCGTCGATCACCGGTACGCTTGGAAGCGCACAGAGCCTGGGGAGTGTGGCCACAGGCGGAACCACTTCGCCGTAACAGGGTAATGCGGGCTTCGTCATCATTGGCAAACGCCGGGGAGATCACTTCCCGGCGTTTGTACGTCTACAATTCAGGATTTCTGACGCAGGCCCGCGTCAAACGCATCCTCGACCTTGCGGGGTGGTCCGTTTCACTTGGCCGACCGTCAGGCGATGATTGGATCGGCGTCTGGGGCGCTGCCCCAAGCGCAGAGCGGGGGCTCGCCGTGGCCGAGGGCCGCGATACGCCGGTGCTGCGGGTCGAAGATGCATTCTTGCGCTCTTTGCATCCGGGACGCGTAGAGCGCGAACCTCCTTTGGGACTGGTGCTGGACAAGACCGGTCTGCATTTCGATGCGTCTCAACCGTCCGACTTGGAGCGCCTGTTGATCGACGATCCGCTGGACGATTCCGCGTTGCTCAACTCGGCTCGGGACCTGATGGGGCGGATCCAACGGTCGCGCCTGTCGAAATACAGCGCCTACGATCCTGACCTGACTGTGCCCGAGCCGGGCTATGTGCTGGTGATCGACCAGGTTGAAGGCGATGCCTCGGTTCTAGCCTCGGTGCCCGGGGCTGACATGGCACGCGCCCGGTTTGCCGAGATGCTCTACTATGCGCAGACAGAACACCCGGCAGCGCGTATTCTGATCCGGTCACATCCTGAAACGCAGGCGGGCAAACGGCAGGGACATTACACCCAGGACCAGGCGCAGGGACGGATTTCCTTTGTCGATGGTGCGTATGCCCCAATGGACCTGCTCGAAGGGGCCATCGCGGTTTACACGCTGTCTTCGCATATGGGGTTCGAGGCGATCCTTGCGGGCCACAAACCCCGCGTATTCGGAACGCCCTTCTATGCGGGCTGGGGGCTGACGGAGGACGAACATCAATTGATCCGCAGACAGCGCAAGTTGACCCGCGCGCAACTGTTTGCGGGTGCGATGATGCGCTACCCGGTCTGGTACGATCCCTATCACGACCGTCTGTGCGATCTGGAGCGCGTGATCGGAACATTGGAAGCGACGCAGCGTGCCTATCTTGAGGACCGAAACGGTTGGGTCGGGCGCAATATCCGCTTGTGGAAACGCCCCCATATGCAAGCCATGTTCGGCAGCCAGAACCCCATGCGGTTCCGCGGGGCGCATCCGACCGAAGGCGCCAAGGTCATGGCTTGGGGCATGGCTGCGAAAGACGGTGAGGTTTGCGTCGAAGACGGGTTCATCCGGTCGCAGGGGCTTGGCGCGGAACTGGTTCCGCCACTGTCGCTCGTTCTGGACGAGACCGGCATCTACTACGACCCGAACCGGCCATCGCGACTGGAGTCGCTCATCGCACAAAGCATCGACTTGCCGGATCACGCGCTTGCCCGTGCCCGCCGGATCATCAGGCGCATCCTGATCGAGCAGGTGACCAAATACGCGACGGGTGTTCCGTCAAATCCATTGGACATGGAGGGCAAACGCCCTGTCCTACTGGTTCCTGGACAGGTCGAAGACGACGCGTCAGTGATCATCGGCAGCCCGGAAATTCAGACCAATGCAGCCCTTCTCAAAAGGGTGCGCGACGCGAATGCCGAGGCGCACATCCTTTACAAACCGCATCCTGATGTGGTGGCTGGCCTGCGGCCCGGTCTGGTTGCCGATGCGACCCAATGGGCGGACGAGGTTGTGACCGACATCCCGATGGCGCGCCTGCTGGCACAGGTCGATGCGGTCTGGACCATGACGTCCCTTACCGGGTTCGAGGCGTTGCTGCGCGACGTGCCCGTGACAACGCTGGGATTGCCGTTCTACGCCGGATGGGGACTGACGACAGATCTCTGCCCCACTCCAACACGCCGCGGTAAGGTCGTCACGCTCGAGATGTTGGTGCATGCTGCGCTGATTGATTATCCGCGCTATTTCGATCCAATCACCGAACAGGCTTGCACAATCGAAGTGGCGCTGGATCGACTGGCTGCGGGAGGTGTTCCTTCGTCCAAGCGATTGCGCCTGCTGGCAAAGGCCCAAGGCGTGATGGCCAGTTATGCCTGGCTTTGGCGGCGCTGACGCGTCCAGCTTTGCACCACGTCATCGCCACTTTGCCGCAAGGACTTGAGCTCAAAACGCGGGGCGTCCGCCAATTTGCCCAGACCCAAAGCGCCCAGCGCCGGGCGACCTTCGGCACCGATCACGACGCCACCCATATGTAGGTCCAATCGGTCCACGACATCGGCGGCGAGCAAACTCGCGGCCAGTTCGCCACCACCCTCGCAGAACACGCGGGTCAGACCGGCACCCCCTAGCGCCTGCATGAGAGCGACAATCTCGACCTGCCGCCCATGCAACGGCACCTCGATCAGTTTGGCTCCATGGCTCAACCAAGCTTGCCGGGCATCCTCTGGCGCGTCGTCTGCATGACACAACCACACCGGCGCGATGTCGACACTGCGGGCAAGATTGCTGTTGATGGGCAGGTCAAGCCTGCGCGACACGACGATGCGCACCGGTTGCCGGGGCACGTCAATACCCCGAACCGTCAGCAATGGATCGTCCGCCCGTACGGTCCCTGCCCCCACCATCACCGCATCATGCGTCGCGCGAAGGTGATGAACGTAGGCGCGGGTGTCAGGTCCGGTGATCCACTGGCTGTCGCCGCTTGCGGTGGCAATCCGCCCGTCGAGGCTTGTGGCAAGCTTCAGCGTCAGCAGTGGGCGTCCGGTTTCGATGCGGCTGAAGAACCCGGCATGGTCCTCTGCCGCCTCATCGGCACAAACGCCGGTCGCCACCTCGACACCCGCCGCGCGCAACCGGTCAAAGCCTTGGCCCGACACGCGCGGATCCGTGTCCACAAAGGGGGCCACGACACGGGCAATTCCGGCGGCGATCAGCGCATCAGTGCAGGGCGGGGTCTGTCCATGATGGGCGCAAGGCTCCAGCGTGACATAGGCCGTAGCACCCCGTGCTGCCGTGCCTGCCCGCGCCAACGCCTCGGTCTCGGCATGCGGGCGGCCGCCCGGTTGGGTCCATCCCTCTCCGACCACCGTCTCGCCTTGAACAATGACACAGCCCACCGCAGGATTGGGCCATGTGTTGCCCATCCCGCGTCGGCCCAGTTCCAACGCCCGGTGCATATGGCGCGCATCATCCGGGCGCATGAGACAGCGTCACTCTTCGGATTTGGGTTTGTCTTTTTCGTTCGGGCGCAATTCGCTGACGAATTTGTCGAAGTCGTCGGCTTCCTGGAAGTTCTTGTAAACACTCGCAAAGCGCACATAGGCGACCGTGTCGATCCGGGCGAGTGTCTCCATGACGATCTCACCGATCTGTTTCGATGCGATATCGGTCTCACCAAGGCTTTCCAGACGGCGCACGATGCCGGAAATCATCTGGTCGATCCGTTCCGGATCAATCGGACGTTTCTGCATCGCCATGCGGATCGAGCGTTCCAGCTTGTCGCGATCAAAATCCTCGCGCCTGCCGCTTGTCTTGATGACAACGAGATCCCGCAGTTGCACGCGTTCATAAGTTGTAAATCGGCCTCCGCAGGCCGGGCAAAAGCGTCTGCGCCGAATGGCAACGTGGTCCTCCGCAGGACGACTGTCTTTCACCTGAGAATCAATATTTCCGCAAAACGGGCAGCGCATTGGCCGTTCCCCTCTTTTTTCGTCTCTGCCTCAGACTGTGGGTTATTCCCACTTATCCACAGTTACTATAGGTGAGCCGCGAAGTTTTGGGTAGAGGGGAATTCAAGCCGCAAACTGTGGTGGTCCGGATGCATCATATCCGGGGTTTGTCCGGAGGTTCTCAGCGAAGATGCGCCACCACCCGGCGGGTATGGGGCGCGTTGCGATGCTCGAACAGGTAAATGCCCTGCCACGTTCCCAGCGCCATGCGCCCGTTCAGAACGGGAATAGACAAGCTGACTGGAAGCAGCGCCGCTTTGATATGGGCGGGCATATCGTCGGGTCCTTCGTAAGTGTGGGTCAGGTAGGACATGGATGGATCAGTGGTTGGCGGCACCAGCCGATGAAAAAAGGCGGCCAGATCGGTCCTGACCTCGGGGTCCGCGTTTTCCTGGATCAGAAGGCTGGCCGACGTGTGCTGTATGAACAGCGTGAGATCGCCACTGCCTGCAACCCAGCCAGCAACCTCCTCGGTGAATTCGTACAGGCCCGGCCCGGTTGTGTTTATCTGAAAAACGGTCTGCATAAATGAACAATAGCCGGACCACCGCAGAGCGCTATCCTCTTTCCCACGGACGCGGGCTGCAAAAGGCGACGCGACGGTGTCACAGGGAGATTTGCCATGAACGAGATTACCCCGACCAAACGCATGACGGCCAAGGACTTTGATCAAGAGTTGCTTGAGCTTTACGATTATTACGCACACGGCCAGATCACCAAGCGCGAGTTTCTTGATCGTGCGGCCAAGTTCGCGGTGGGTGGCCTGACGGCAGCGGCGCTGCTGAACATGATGTCGCCGAACTATGCCTTGGCCGAGCAGGTCAGTTTCAACGACCCTGACATTTTGCCGGAATACATCATGTATCCTTCGCCCAACGGCCATGGCGAGGTGCGCGGCTATCTGGTGAAGCCCGCCAACCTGACAGGTCCGGCACCCGCCGTTGTGGTCATCCATGAGAACCGTGGTCTGAACCCCTATATTGAAGACGTGGCGCGCCGCGTGGCAAAAGCCGGCTTCATCGCTTTGGCCCCCGATGGGCTGACAAGCGTCGGCGGCTATCCGGGCAACGATGCGGAAGGGCGTGAATTGCAGCGCACGGTCGATGGCGAAAAGCTGATGAACGACTTCTTTGCAGCTTACGAATTCCTTGCCGGGCATTCGGACACCACGGGCAAAGTGGGCTGTGTCGGCTTTTGCTACGGCGGCGGCGTCTGCAATGCGATGGCGGTGGCCTATCCCGAACTGGGCGCGTCCGTGCCGTTCTATGGCCGTCAGGCCAATGCTGCAGATGTGCCCAAGATTCAGGCCCCACTGCTGATCCATTACGCCGAACTGGACGAGCGCATCAACGAAGGCTGGCCTGCATATGAGGCTGCGCTGAAAGAACACGGCAAGACCTATACCGCCCATATCTATCCGGGCGTGAACCATGGTTTCCACAATGACAGCACGCCCCGTTATGACGAAGCGGCGGCGGAACTCGCTTGGGATCGAACGATCGCGTTCTTCAACGAACACCTGAGCTGAACGGATCGGAGGGTCCGGGGGAACCCGGACCGCCCTCTTCGGGTTGGTGATCTGACAACAGACACCAAGCCGAAGGACACTTCATGACACGCAAGACCCTTTTCATCACCGGCGCCTCAACCGGCATCGGCGAAGCAACCGCGCGCGCTGCAGTCGAACACGGTTGGAATGTCGGCCTTTTCGCACGGTCCGAGGACAAACTGACCGCTCTTGCCGATGAATTCGGTGATTACGGCGTGGCCCTTCCCGGTGACGCAACCGATCTTGCGTCGCAGACCGACGCATTGGCCAAGCTGGCCAACACTTTCGGATCGGTCGATGCCGCCTTCGCAAACGCCGGCACCGGTCTGAGCGTTTCCGGCACGGATGATGGCGATCCCGAGGAATGGCAAACCATGGTGCAATTGAACATCATGGGTCTGCTCTGGACGACCAAGGCGGCGATGCCGCATCTGAAACAGTCCAAAGGTCACCTTCTAATGACAGGCTCGGCTGCTGGCCGTCGCCATATCAAGGGGTCGGTCTATGGCGCGTCGAAATGGTTTGTGCATGGATATGGCGGCAACATCGCCGAGGAAATGCGCGACTGGGGTGGGCGCTGCACGGTCATCGCACCGGGCATGGTGGATACCCCATTCTTTGACGACGCGAAGCCCGACAAGCTGAAGCCCGAAGACGTGGCACGTTCGGTTCTCTTTGCTTTGGAAGCCGACCTGCGTGCGACCATTCAGGAAGTGTTCCTGATGCCGACGCACTAAAGAACGGTTTCGCTCACGTGGCAAACGACAAGACCCCCCGCCACTTGGTTGGGGGTCTTATTTCGCCGGCGTCGTGCCTCGAAGGGCCAGTTTGAGCACCAGCAGTGCCCATGGCGTGCCGTGCAGCAAAAAGTCAAAGATATCCACCGGTTGTGTTAGTTGACCGGAGACCAGCATCCTGAGCTTTTCCCAAATGTGCGGCTCGGGCACAAATGGGGCAAGTCCAAGCGTTGCACACACCAAGATGAGGATGGACCACGGCAGATAGGCCATCAGGGTCCGCACGCGGTTCATTCAGTGATCACCGGAAAATCGTATCGCCCTGCTGGTCCACCAACATGCGCGCCTTGTCCATCGACGCTTTCGCGGCTGTGTCGAAATCCTGCAACGTGTCTGCGCGCATCATGAAATGCGATTTGACCTCGCCGTCGATCTCTTTCTCGATGCGGGCACCAATGCGCCACGACCCGCCATCTTTGACCGGTTCGGCATAGATCGTGTAGCCGTTATGGGTCTCGGCAGGGGCCGAAGGCGGTGTGTTTGATCCACCGCCTCCGCCAAAGAGTTTCTTGAGAAACGACATCGCTTACTGATCCAGGAACGACCGCAGCTTGCGCGACCGGCTGGGGTGCTTGAGCTTGCGCAGCGCCTTAGCTTCGATCTGACGGATCCGTTCGCGCGTCACGCTGAACTGCTGGCCGACCTCTTCCAGAGTGTGGTCGGTGTTCATGCCGATGCCAAAGCGCATCCGCAGAACCCGTTCCTCGCGCGGAGTCAGCGACGACAGAACCCGCGTCGTGGTTTCCTTGAGGTTTTCCTGAATGGCGCTGTCCAAAGGCAGCACGGCATTCTTGTCCTCGATGAAATCGCCAAGCTGGCTGTCTTCCTCGTCCCCGATGGGGGTTTCGAGAGAGATCGGCTCCTTGGCGATCTTCATCACCTTGCGCACCTTCTCCAAAGGCATCTGCAGCTTTTCTGCCAGTTCCTCCGGCGTCGGTTCGCGGCCGATCTCGTGCAGCATCTGGCGACCGGTGCGGACCAGCTTGTTGATCGTTTCGATCATGTGGACCGGGATACGGATCGTGCGCGCCTGATCCGCGATGGAGCGGGTGATCGCCTGCCGGATCCACCATGTGGCGTAGGTCGAGAACTTGTAACCGCGGCGGTATTCGAACTTATCGACCGCCTTCATCAGGCCGATATTGCCTTCCTGGATGAGGTCGAGGAACTGCAAACCGCGGTTCGTGTATTTCTTGGCGATGGAAATCACGAGACGTAGGTTCGCTTCGACCATTTCCTTTTTGGCCTGACGGGCCTCTTTCTCGCCCTTCTGGACCTGTGCGACGATGCGACGGAATTCGCTGATGTCTAGACCGACATACTGACCAACCTGCGCCATGTCGGCGCGCAGTTCTTCGGCCTTGTCCAGCGAGCGTTCGATGAACATCTGCCAGCCACGCCCCGCCTTTTCGGCCATTTCGTCCAGCCAGTTCGGGTCAAGCTCTCGTCCACGATAGGCGTCAATGAATTCGCGGCGGTTGATGCGGGCCTGATCGGCCAGCTTCACCATCGCAGAGTCGATGGACATGATGCGCTTGTTGATGCCGTAAAGCTGGTCAATCAGCGCTTCGATGCGGTTGTTGTGCAGGTGCAGTTCGTTCACCAGCACAACGATTTCGGAACGGAGTTTCTGATACCGTTCTTCATCGCCTTTGCTGAAGGATCCATCCTCGTTCAACGTGGCCGAGATACGGTTGTCCTGCATGCTGGCCAGTTCTTCGTAGTCCTGCGCAATGCGATCCAGCGTTTCGAGCACGCGCGGCTTGAGCGCGGCTTCCATCGCGGCCAAGGACATGTTGGCCTGTTCGTCCTCGTCATCATCGTCTTCGCGGCTGATCGGGTTGCCGTCGGCATCCAGTTCCTGCGCATCGCCAGAATCGCTGTCGGACCCGCCGTCGCCACCAGAGACCACACCGGGCGACACCACTTCATCGTCACCCATCTGGTTGCCGAACGTGGTTTCAAGGTCGATCACGTCGCGCAGCAGGATGTCTTCGCTCAGAAGTTCTTCGCGCCAGATGGTGATCGCCTGAAAGGTCAGCGGGCTTTCGCAAAGCCCGGCAATCATCGTATTGCGGCCGGCCTCAATCCGTTTCGCAATCGCGATTTCGCCTTCACGACTCAGCAGTTCGACGCTGCCCATCTCGCGCAGATACATGCGGACCGGGTCGTCGGTACGGTCCAGCTTTTCAGCAGTCCCGGACGCCAGCGTGATTTCACCGGGCCGAGCTGTCTGCACAAGGTCCGTTGTGCCCTTGTCGTCATCGTCCTCGGAATCCTCGTCATCTTCGGTGACTTGGATTCCCATCTCGGACAACATCGACATGACATCCTCGATCTGGTCGGAACTGACCTGATCGGGAGGCAATACCTCATTCAGCTGATCATAGGTGATGTACCCGCGCTCTCTGGCTTCGGCGATCATTTTCTTGACCGCTGCTTGGCTCATGTCGAGGCTTACATCGTCATCGCGATCTTCGGTCTTGGCGTCGTCGTTATCTTTGGCGGCCATGGATGCTCCTGTCGAGGCGGGGCGATTCGATTGACCCGAATCATTAGCGCGAAATGGTGATTCGCACACCCGTTTACCTTTTTTTGTTTACGCGTTCCTTAGCAAAACACCGTCAACTCCGGGGTTTCTCGAAGCGAATGGTTTCCATCAAAGCGGCAAATGCGCTGCGTTCTTCTCGATTGATCGGGGCCCCGTTTGGACCAAGATCGTATTCAGCCTTGTCTTCGGACTGCGCACGTTGCGCAATTTGGCGTGCTGCGGCTGCCTGTCCCAGTCGCCATGTCAGCGTTTCATCTGCCGGACCATACAAGTCTTCGGCCGCTTCGGCAATTTCCGCATCCAGACCAGTGCCCGCCTCCAGTTTCGCCAGCTCTTCTGCAATGGTCAAACGGGCCGTTTCACGATCGCTGGGATTACGAAGGCATGGTGTGATGGCCACATGGCGTGCACGGCACAGCTTTTCAAGGGCGGGCTCGCCAAGTTGCGCATCTACTGCGGCCTGAACGACAGGCGCAGGTTCGCCAGCATGGCGCAAGAGGCACGTTCTGATCGTCGCGTGATCGGGGTCAACACAGGACATATCCTCGATCTGGCTTTCAAATTCCGAAATCAGATCAGGCGTAACAATCAGTGCCGCGAGGATCACCGCCTCACGCAAACGAGTCTCGACACCTGAGCCACCGGCAACAAGCATGGACGCCCGCGTTCCTTCTACAGGCTTTGAGGGTACGCCTGTACCAAACCGGCGTGCCGATGTGTTGTCACGTTTGGCAGGCGACCGGAACAGTTCCCACCGCAAGCGCTTGATCTCTTCACCGTAGTGGCTGCGCAGCGACGGGTCCTGGATCGTGCGGATGCGTTCTCGAAGCGTCTTGTCGAGTGCCGCCTTGCGTTCCGGGCTATCAAAAACCCGTCCCTCGGTTTCGCGCCGCCACAGCAACTGCACCATGGGCTGTGCTGTTTCCAGCAGCGCGCGCATCGCATCGCGCCCTTCGGACCGGATCAGGTCGTCCGGGTCCTTGCCTTGTGGCAGCAGCACAAAACGCAGGGATTTGCCCGCTTCCAACAGCGGCAGGGCCGTATCAATCACGCGGTACGCTGCGTTCAGCCCGGCCTTGTCCCCGTCCAACGCCATGATCGGCTCGTCCGTGATGCGCCAGAGCATCTGCAACTGGGTTTCGGTCACAGCCGTACCCAAAGGCGCCACCGCCGCCTCGAACCCGGCCGAAGCCAGCGCGATCACGTCCATATAGCCCTCGGCCACGATCAACGACTGACCTTTGCCCGCCGCCTCGCGCGCCGGACCTTGATTGTAAAGCGTCCGGCTTTTGTCGAAGAGCGGTGTTTCCGGGCTGTTGAGGTATTTCGCGTTGTCGTCCGGGTCCATTGCCCTGCCGCCAAAGGCAATGGTCCTGCCACGCGCATCGCGGATCGGGAACATGATGCGGTTGCGGAAGGTGTCGTAAGGTTTTCCACCTTTCTGCGACGGTTTCGCCAACCCGACTTCGATGATCTTGTCCGGCGCGATCCCCTGCCCGGTCAGATGGTCCCACAGAGTTTGCCAACCCGGTGCTGCAAAGCCGATGTCGAACCGGTCCTGCGTCGCGTCATCCAGACCGCGTCGCAGAAGATAATCGCGGGCGTCCGACCCTGCCCCGCCGCGCAATTGAAGCCGGAAAAAGCGTACAGCCTTTTCCATGATTTCGACCAGCTGTGTCCGGTGGTCCGCCTTTTCCTGCGCCTTTGGATCGCGGGCAGGCATCGGCATCCCCGCCTCGGCTGCGAGGATCTCGATCGCCTCCATGAAACTGACATTCTCGGTCTCGCGCACAAACGAGATGGCGTCGCCCTTGGCGTGACAGCCGAAGCAATAGTAATAGCCCTTGCGATCATCGACGTGAAAACTGGCGGACTTTTCCTGATGAAACGGGCATGGCGCCCACATGTCGCCTTTGGCCTGATTGGACTTGCGCGTGTCCCAAAGCACCTTGCGCCCCACCACCTGAGACAGGCTGATGCGGGTGCGCAGATCATCCAGAAAATTGGGTGGCAAACTCATTCCAAGAATATCGGGTTTCGAGGGCCGAGAGTCCAGTGGCCCAGCAGCCCCGAGCGGGCGTCTTTGAGGACAGGGTTACTGTGAAATGCAGGTCTGATAGAGCGCATTGCTGACTTCGGGCGTCAGCTTTTCCTCGGGCAGCGAATAGATCCAACTGACGAGGTTGACCGTGAGCACTTCGTCATTCTTGGACATGTTGGGGATGCCGCGCAAAACCCGGCGTTCCGCCCGCCGTTCATTCGAGCCGTTCTTCCGCTCGGTCATGATGTTTGTCGCGATCTGGCCGATCTTGCGACACTCGGCTTCCTTGTCCTGCGCCATGGCCGGAACCGACAGGCTGATGGTCAGAGCAAAAGTGGCAAGCAAACTGCGGATCATGGACGTCCTCGTGAATTGGGCCGGGTCTGGTCAACACCTAACCCAGCCCAATCACATTGTCATCCGTCAGAGACCCTTGGCCCGATACGCTGCTGCGACCTTGGTGATCGCCACGATATAGGCAGCGGTGCGCAGGTCTTCGACGTCGTCGCGCCCGTGCCAGACTTCGCGCATCGACTGGTAGGCGATCCGCATCGTGTCATCGAGTCCCGACCGCACCAGTTCAAGCTCGTCCGCACCGCGAAGGTACTTCTGCTTGAAGTCCGGCGTCATCGACCACTTGTCGCCAAGCATGTCATCAAGGCGCTGCAATTCGTCGATGACCAGCTGGTGCCGCGCTTCTTCCTGACGGCGCTGCATCCGGCCAAAACGAATATGGCTCAGGTTCTTGACCCATTCGAAATAGGACACCGTCACACCACCTGCGTTGGCATACATGTCCGGGATCACGACCGTTCCCTTGGCCCGCAGAATGTCGTCGGCGCCTGCAGTAATCGGGCCGTTCGCCGCCTCGATGATCAGCGGAGCCTTGATACGGGCCGCGTTGGTCAGGTTGATCACCCCTTCAAGTGCCGCCGGGATCAGGATGTCGCACTCCGCCTCGAGCACATCTGGCCCTTCGGCGGTATGGCGGGCATCCGGATAGCCGGTCACGCCGTCATGCTTGACGATCCAATCGCGCACCGCATCGACGTTCAGGCCCGCTTCATTATAAAGCGCCCCATCGCGTTCGATGATGCCGATGACCTTGCACCCGTCTTCTTCGGACAGGAACTTGGCCGCGTGGTAGCCCACGTTCCCCAAGCCCTGAACGACAACCCGTTTGCCATCAAGCGTTCCGGACAAACCGGCCTTCTTGATGTCTTCGGGATGACGGAAGAACTCCCGCAGCGCATATTGAACGCCACGACCAGTCGCTTCGACCCGTCCGGCGATCCCGCCATTGTTGATCGGTTTGCCGGTGACGCAGGCACGCGCGTTGATGTCGGTAGTGTTCATGCGGGCATATTGGTCCGCGATCCACGACATCTCACGTTCGCCTGTCCCCATATCGGGGGCGGGCACGTTCTGGGCCGGATGGATCAGATCGCGCTTCGCCAGTTCATAGGCAAAGCGGCGGGTGATCTGTTCCAACTCGTATTCGTCATATTCACGCGGGTCGATCCGCAGACCACCTTTGGACCCGCCAAACGGGGCTTCGACCAGGGCGCATTTGTAGGTCATCAGCGCGGCAAGCGCCTCAACCTCGTCCTGATGCACAGACGGGGCATAGCGGATGCCGCCCTTGACCGGCTCCATATGTTCGGAATGAACCGAGCGGTACCCCGTGAACGTCTTGATCTGGCCGCGCAACCGCACGCCGAACCGGACAGTATAGGTCGCATTGCAAACCCGGATTTTTTCTTCAAGACCGGGCGGGAGATCCATCAGCGCAACCGCGCGATTGAACATCAGGTCGACTGACTCCCGAAATGTCGGTTCATTGGCTGGTATCGAGCTCATGTATTCCTCCCGAGCTTTTTGCACTTCGCCGCGTTATTCCACCAGCCTATGACAGCTTGGTTAACTTTATAACGCTTTATCTGAGACAAGGTTTAGAGAACGAAATGGCGAAATGTGGCCAACTGTTTCACACGGGGCATCAATAAGGCCTTTAGGCACTGAATTATCCATAAAATACAATACGCTCCTTATTTTCTTCACATTTCCAGCCGCAATCCCGCCGCGTTTCGCCTTCACATCTTCCAATATCTAAGTGGGGTGTCAGACCGTCCTGAAAGGGCGGGGAAGAGGTAACAAATGATCGGATTAAGCAACCTTCTGCCAAGGGTGCGGACCGAGATGCGGAGCAAGTCGAAGTTGCGGTCGAGCGCGACCTCGATTCTGTCCCGCTACACTCGGGAAACCGATGGCAACATGACAATCTTCGGGATTGCCGGTGTTTTCATCATGTTGGTCTACGGCGGAATCGGGATCGACATGATCTATTCCGAAGTGGAACGGACCCGTCTGCAAAACACATTGGACCGTGCCGTTCTTGCGGCTGCGGACCTTGAACAACAGATCGACCCGACGACCCTCGTTCAGGATTATCTGACGAAGATGAATCTGGAAGACACGCTTGCGAACGTGAACATCTCGGTTGATTCGGGCTTGAACTTCCGGACGGTCACCGCCGAAGCAGAGCGGACGTTCAATGCGAACTTCCTCCAGATCCTCGGGTTCGACCAGCTCAAGACAACCGGCCTTGCTGCCGCGGAAGAGCGGATTTCGAATATCGAGATTTCGCTGATCCTCGATATCTCCGGCTCCATGGGCGAGAACGAGAAGATCGAGAACCTGCGCACTGCGGCAACCGAATTCGTCGAAACCGTCATCAACAACGACGATGCCGGCCTGACGACGATCAGCATCGTTCCCTACAACGCGACGGTCAGCCTTGGCCCGACGGTGGGGCAGCACTACACGCTGACCAACGAGCACAATATCTCGAACTGTGCGATCTTCCCGGACAGCGCGTTTACGTCTCGTGCGATTTCCCCGACCGAAGCGTTGCAGCGTCTGGCGCATTTCGATCCCTACACGCTGGATCAGAACACGGTTGTGACACCTGATTCGTGGTGCCCGACCGGGACTTATGGCGCTGTCATCGCGCACAGCTCTGATCGTGACGAACTGGTCGCCCACATTGCGACCCTGAGCGCTGGCGGCAACACGGCCATCGACCTTGGTATGAAGTGGGGTGTGGCGCTGCTGGACCCGTCCGCCCGTCCCGTGGTGAACGGTCTGATCGCCAGTGGCGATGTGGTTCCGGAAGCCGCAGGTCGTCCTGCAGCCTATGATGCGCCTGACGCGCTCAAGATCGCTGTGGTCATGACCGACGGTATGAACACAACCCAGTTCGATCTGGCCCCGGAATATGTGGGTGGCAATTCTAACATCTGGATCGACGATCGCGGCGACAACGATCCGACCAACGATCGGTTCTCGCACCGGGTGCGTGACTGGAGCGGCACAAGCAACGACGTGTATTTCTGGTCCCGTTTCGAATACAACGGCTGGAACGACCGCTATCGGAACACGCCGGACGGTGGCAACAGCGCACGCCGGATGACCAACGCGGAAGTCTTTGCGCGCTGGGGCACACGTGCCTTTGGTCAGAGGTTCTTCCGCCGCCCGTATTTTGACGGATGGGTGTCGTACAACCAGTACTACAACGCGTACTACGCCTACGTGCCAATCGTGTCAGGCGAACAAGCCGACGCGCGTCTGTCGACGATCTGTGGTGCAGCCCGTGACGCAGACATCACCGTTTTCGCAATCGGCTTCGAAGCCCCCGATGAAGGTCAGGCCGCAATGCGTGACTGTGCGTCTTCCCCGGCTCACTACTTCCCGGTCGAAGGGCTCGAAATTTCCGACGCGTTCCAGGCGATTGCCCGGACCATTAACCAGCTGAGGTTGACACAATGATGCGGTTTGTTCCCAAGAAAATCCGCAGCTTCCTGCGGGACGAAAGCGGCTCTGTCGTAACGATCCCCTTCGTCATCTGGATGCCGGTGTTCCTGGCCGTGATCGTCGCGGGCATGGAAGTGGGCGCGCTCTCGATCCGACACACGCAACTTGAGCGTGGACTGGATCTGGCGGTTCGCGAAGTGCGCCTCGGAACCGGTGAAAACATGGATCACGAGACAATCAAGACAATGATCTGTGAAAACACGACCCTGCTCACGGATTGCGACAGCATGCTGCGCCTCGAAATGATCCCGCTGAGCCTTCGGGACTGGACTGAACCGGCACGTGATGCGGACTGCTACGACTCGGCAGAACCGGTTCGCCCGGCACGCCAGTTCGATCCGGGTCAGCCCAACGAACTGATGCTGCTGCGCGCCTGCTACAAGTACAAGCCGATCACCCCGGTCGGTAGTGTGGCGGCCGCGATGCCCAAAGATGCCGATGGTTACGCCGCAATCGTGTCCTTCTCGGCCTTCGTACAGGAGCCTTACTAATGACCGCTCGTATTCATGAACGTGTGTCGCGGTTCATCCGCGACACCAAGGGCGATGCTTCGCTTGAGGCAATCATCATCCTTCCGGCTCTGATCGTGATCTTCGCAATCTCGTGGCTGTATTTCGACGTGTTTCGCCAGCAGGCCATCAGCCAGAAGGCAAACTATACCATTGGGGATATCATCTCGCGGGAAACCGAGATCCTTGACGACGCCTATATCGACAACGCGCGCAACCTGTTATTCCATCTGTCGCAGGCTCAAGGTGATGATGTCGACCTCCGAGTCTCGGTGGTTCAGTTCAACGGCAACGGCAACGGCAGTCAAAACGGCTGTAATGGCAACGGCAATTGCAACGGCAACGACAGCGCTGGCGGCGGCGGTGCTAATGGGACGTACGACCTCGTGTGGTCCACAGCCCGTGGTGACTGGTCGGCTCTGACCGACAGCGACCTGACGAACTACGAGTCGATATTGCCGATCCTTGCGGTTGGAGACCAGACCATCATCGTCGAGACACGCGACTGGTATCAGCCGCTGGTTCACCTCGCCAATGACGGGTTCGACATCAGAAGCTATTCCTTCACCCGCCCGCGCTTTGCATCGCAGGTGATCTTTGAAGGCGCGAATGACGGCTCCGGCAAGACCTGGCAGAACAACGGCTGGGGCAATGGTGACCAGGATGCGCCTGGCGGCTCGCTCTGCAACAACAACGCAGAAAACGCCGATGAAGGGGATGCAAGCGCCGAATGCGCTGCGACAACGTCCGAGCCGACCAACGGCAAAGGCAAGAAGAAGAAGAAGAATACCTGATCTTCAAGCCTGACGCCGGGCGACCATCACGGCAATGATGTCAGCCATCGGGCGGGCCTGTGACCCAGGGGTCACCCCGCCCACGGCAACCCGGCGACCCAGACGCCACCACAAACCCGGCTGCCACGCCCGTGGCGCCGGGTTTTTCAATTTCAGCGTAAAGCCATTGGACGGCTTCATCGCAAACGCGCCACGGTTGACGGCAACGATATCTTCGACCCGCGCGATCATCGTCCCATCGCTGTCCGTCAGCGCCTCTTCCGTCAGGAAAAGCTTGCGAGTCGTCGCCACCTGCAGCTTGTGCGCCATCCAGAGCGAGACCAGACCCATCCCGATCAGGAACACTTGCCACAGCGGGTTTGCGGGCGGCTGCAAGAACGCCAGATACAGCACCAAACCACCCAGCGTGAGCAACATGCCGATGCCCAGGATGCGACGGGGGCCACGGGGGTCCACCTCGGCAAGGATCTCGTCGTTCATGGCGTCTCTCCTGTGATGCAAAGACGCCGATAGCGCATTCACACCATCAAGGCGAGACCGCTCTGCGGATCTCCGCTCCGCGTTCCTCGGGTTCGTCGTCGATGAGTTCAGTCGGGAAGCCGGGTGCCGTGATCGACAGCCCTGTTGCTTCCTCCAGTCGTTCGATTAACCGATCCGACTGCGCACGGTCGCCATAACGCGCCTGCCCATCCTTGACGATCTGGATGAGCAAGGGTGACAGCTCCAGCGGAACATCCTTGGCATCCGCCAGCGACTGGAACAGACCAATATCCTTGAGCACCAGATCCAGAGTGAAATCCACGTCGCGATTGCCCGACAGGATCAACTGGCTTTCGGTTTCATGCACAAAAGACGTACCCGACGACGCCTTGATCGCCTCGTAGGTGATGCCAAGGTCGATGCCATGCGCCGCCATCGTGGTCATCGCTTCGCACAGGCTCGCCAGATGGATGGTCGCCAGATAGTTGGTCATCACTTTGAGCACGGACGCGCTGCCCACCTCACCGGTGTGCAACACGCGACGCCCCATATAGGTCAGAAGCGGCAACACCGTTTCAAAAGTCGCGCGGTCGCAGCCTGCGAAGATCGAGATATTGCCCGTCGCCGCCCTGTGGCAGCCGCCAGAAACCGGCGTGTCCGCTGCGCGACCGCCCCGGTCTTGCACAGCCTTGGCCTGAACCTTAATCGCTTCGGGATCGGTGGTGGACATCTCGAGCCAGATTTTTCCGGGTCCGATTTCCGGCAGAAGCTGATCCAGCACCGCCTGCGATGCCGCCGGACTGGGCAGGCTGGTGATCACCACCTCGCAATCGCGCATGATCTGGGCCGGACTGGTGCCCGCTTTGGCACCTTGGGACACCAGCAGGTCGATCCGCGCGGGATCAAGGTCAAAGACGGTCAGGTCCACTCCGTTGCGCGCCAGCGTGCCAGCCAGCTTGGCCCCGACAGCCCCCAATCCCACAAATCCAACCTGCATGGCGTTCTCCCTGTTTGCCGATTGGCGCCAAGGTGCCGTTGTCGGAACTGACCTGTCATGGCCAAAACCGACACTTGCCGATCTGCTTGTCGAAATTTCTACTCGGCCGCCATGCCGTCAGTGAACTGCAACCGCGCCAGACGGGCATAGAGCCCATCTTCGGACACCAGCGCATCATGCGCACCCGATGCAACGATGCGACCCTGATCCATCACGATGATCCGGTCCGCCTTTTTCACGGTCGCCAGACGATGTGCCACGATCACGGTCGTGCGGCCTTCGGACAACTCATCCACCGCGCGCTGCACCGCCCGTTCGCTTTCCGCGTCCAGTGCGCTTGTCGCCTCGTCCAGCAACAGAACCGGTGCATCCCGCAGAATGGCACGGGCGATGGCGATCCGCTGCTTCTGTCCACCCGACAGCATCACACCGCGTTCGCCAAGGTAACTGTCATAGCCATCAGGCAACGCTACGATAAAGTCGTGCGCCGCAGCAGCCTTCGCCGCGGTTTCAATCTCTTCATCCGTCGCATCGGGGCGACCAAAGCGGATGTTCTCGCGGGCAGAGGCCGCAAAGATTACCGGGTCCTGCGGCACAAGCGCGATATGCTTGCGGAAATCATCGCGATTGAGGGCGTCAATCCGCATGCCATCAAGGCAAATCGCACCAGAATCCGGGTCGTAAAAGCGCTGGATCAGCTGGATGATGGTTGTCTTGCCAGCGCCGCTCGGGCCGACAACGGCCACTGTTTCGCCGGGTGCGATCCGCAGGTTCACGCCATCCAGCGCAGCCACGCCGGGGCGGCTGGGGTAGGCAAACTGCACATCCTCAAACGTGATTTCGCCGCGCACCGGTTCCGGCAGCGACAGGGGCATCTCGGGGTCGTTGACCGTATCTTCGGAATGCAGCAATTCGACCAATCGCTCGGTCGCACCCGCCGCCCGCTGCAATTCACCGAAGATCTCGGACAGCGCCGCGACCGAACCCGCGACCATCACGGAATAGATTACGAACTGCACCAGTTCACCCGGGCTCATCGTGCCGTTTCGAACGTCCGTGGCGCCAATCCACAGAACGCCGACGATCCCGGTGAACACAAGGAAGATCACAATCGCGGTCATCTGCGCTCGTGTCCAGATCCGGCGACGGGCCGCGTCAAAACTCTTTTCCGTCACCTCGCCAAACGCATTGCGCGAAATGTCCTCGTGCGTGAAGGCCTGAACCGTCTGCACCGACAGCAGCGCCTCTGACGCGTTGCCAGACGATGCTGCAATCCAATCCTGGTTCTCACGGCTCAGCTTGCGCATCTTGCGGCCCAGCACGAGGATCGGCACGACCACGGCAGGCACGATGAGCAGCACCATCCCGGTCAGTTTGGCCGAGGTGAACAGCATCAGGATCATGCCACCGAAGAAGATCAGCACGTTGCGCAAAGCGATGGAAATGGACGACCCGATCACGCTCAGGATCAGGGTGGTGTCGGTGGTGATCCGGCTCAGCACTTCACCGGTCATCACGCGCTCAAAGAACGACGGGCTCAGGCCGATCACCCGCCCGAACACAGCCTTGCGGATATCGGCAACAACCCGTTCCCCCAACCGCGTGACCAGCGCGTAGCGCAGCGCGGTGCCGATGGCGAGCAGACCCGCAATGCCCAACGCCGCCGCGAAATACAGATCCAGCAGCGCCCCGTCGGAGGTGTTGAAATTGTCCACCACCCGGCGCACGGCCATCGGAAGGATCAAGGACACGCAGGCGGTGGCGCTCAGCGCAAAGAGCGCTGCGAACATGAGCAGCCGGTAAGGCGCGACAAAAGGCCAAAGCGCGGCCAGCGATCCAAGCTTCTTGGACTTCTCGCGTTCGTCGTTCTTCGCGGGTATTGGTGTCGCGTCGGCCATCAGGTTCCCATTTTCAGCTGCACCCGCTTAAACATTGGCCTGACCGCACTGGTCAAGCCGAACGCGCCGCAAATGCCGATTTGCCGCGCTAAAGTCTTAGATTTTCCGGGGAAACCAGAGAATTCAGGTATGTCTCTGGAGCGGGCGACGGGAATCGAACCCGTATCATCAGCTTGGAAGGCTGAGGTCTTACCATTACACAACGCCCGCTCAACGACATCCGACCTAAGATATGGTCGGTGCGCCGTCAAGTATCTGAGGCGGTCAGAGCGCCGGAAATTCAAGCACAGACATCGACAGCGCTTCGTCGCGCGGAACCCCGGTGCATCAGTTCGCAGTGGTCATTCCCGTTTTGGGCCGTCATGCTGCTCCAAAGTGATCGGCAGTTCGCGACGGAGTGGGACAGAATGAAGTTTTCCGCCAATCTCGGGTTTCTCTGGACAGACCGTGCCCTGCCAGACGCCATCCGCGCCGCGAAAACGGCGGGTTTTGATGCCGTCGAATGCCACTGGCCTTACGATACGCCTGTGGACGCGGTAAATGACGCGCTGCAAGAGACAGGTTTGCCGATGCTCGGCCTGAACACGGTGCGCGGCGCTCCGGGCGAAAACGGGTTGACCGCCCTGCCCGGCCGCGAGACCGAGGCGCGAGCTGCCATCGATCAGGCCATCGCTTATGCCGTCGCCACCAGAACACGCACCATCCACGTTATGGCCGGCAATGCCTCTGGCCTCGAGGCGCGCGGGACGTTCCTCGACAATCTGCGCTACGCCCGCGCGACCTGCCCCGAAGACATCCTCTTGTTGATCGAACCGCTGAACCGGCACGATGCGCCGCGTTACTTTCTGCGGACCACCGATCAGGCGTCCGACCTTTTGGCCGACCTGAACGACCCCGGTGTGAAGATGATGTTCGACTGCTACCACGTCGCACGGACCGAAGGAGATGTCGTGACGCGGCTGGAAGCGCTGCTGCCCCTTGTCGGACATATCCAGTTTGCCGCCGTCCCAGACCGGGGTGTCCCGGATCAGGGAGAGCTGAATTACCCCTTTGTCTTCAAAAGGATCGCTGCCTTGGGATGGACCCGGCCTCTGGGGGCTGAATACCGTCCGGGGGATGAAACGGATCAAACGCTGGGCTGGTTGCGCGCGGCCAAAGCCGGGGCATAGGTCAGCCGAAATCGAACACCCTGCCGATCCGGGTACATCTTTCCGCGAACCCGGCAAGCCGTCCAAGATGCCACGCCAGCACTTGGTTGCTCGACAAAACCGGAAAGCCCAACGTTGCTTCGATCTCGTCAATCACCTCAAGCGCGCGCAGGTTGGTACAGGACAGAAAGACCGCTTCGCACTCGCCGCCTTGTCCCACGTGAACCGCCGCGTCTCGGACCGACTGACGCGATATGCGCACGACCCGCTCTTCCTGCGGCTCATCGAAACTGCCGAAGGATGTGACCGAGATCCCCGACGCCTCGAGACCCGCGATCAGCCGATTGCTCACCGACGCGACATAGGGGCTGACCAACCCGATCTTCGAAATCCCGCCCGCGCGGCAGGCTGCAATTAGGGATGTCAGCGGGTCTGACACATGCGGCGTCGTCACACCCGCCTTGATCAACTCGGCCACCCGCGCAGCCCCAATGGCAGCGCTGGCCGAGGTGCAGCCATAGCCCACCGCCGCCAGTTCCGCGCCTTCGGGCAGCAACCGCGCCGATGCGGTCAGGTTGGCTTCCATCGCGCAGAGGCTGTCCAAGGACACGGTCGCCCCGGAAGGCACCCGCGACACCAGCAGCTCCACATCCGCGGGCAACAGCATCCGAAAATCCCGCTCGATGGTTTCGTCGCTTTGCAGCGTGACAAGCCCAATCTGCGTCGGTCGGTCTGCATCGAGCGTATAGGGAAGCGCCATCAGATCACCAGAATGTCGTGGGATTGCGGCGCGGACAAGAAGTCGGCACCACCCGCGCGGATCACAATGTTTTCCTCGTGCACGAGGATCTTGCCGTCGCGAACCGTCACGGAAGGTTCCAGCGTCAGCACCATTCCCGGCACAAGTACTGTCTGATCCTGAGGGATGATCGAAGGCCATTCGGTCAGCTGCATCCCCAAACCGTGCCCCAGACGCCCCGCCTCCATCGCATTGCCACTGGGGTTCACCACGCGGTTCATCGCGTGGAAAAGATCGGAAATCACAGCGCCGGGTTTGGCAATGTCCGCAGCAGCTTGTGTTGCGTCGATCAGCCGGGCATGGGCCGCAACGACATCCTGAGAGGGGTGTCCCAGACTGAAGTTCCGGTCGAAATCACAGAAATACCCGTCCCAGACCAACCCCGTGTCGAGCATCAGGACATCGCCTATCGCCAGCGGAGTGTCCGTCGCGGGAGAGATCACATCGGCATAGCCCCCCGCATCTGCCGCTCCCGCAAGATAGGGCACCCAATCCGCCCCTTCTTCAAGGCACAGACTTTGGAATCTTCGGAACACCTCGGACAGGGGCATGCCTGCGACTACGCTTTCCGGCACCCGGCCAAAGGCCCGATTGGCGATCCCGGCGGCATGCCGAATTTTGGCAATCTCGGCCTCGGATTTCACCATCCGCAATTGCCGTGTGATCGTGGCATCGCCGACAATGCTGCGCGGCGACAGCGCGGCCTCCAACCGTCTCAGGTCGGCCAAGGGCATGCGCACATGGCTTTCCATCTGGTCGGCCAACCCGATCTTGCCTGAGGCGGGCACGATTTCGGACAAGGCATCACCCAACAGGCCGATGCCGTCATCTTCGTAATCCGGGGCCGCCCAGGTTCGGATGTCGGTGATCCAGCTTTGCCCCATCAAATGCGCCCCGATGGACGGGATCACCGCAATCGGATCGCCAGTCGCCGGGATGATCACGAACCAAGGGCGTGTCGGGCTTTCCCAAAAGCGGGTGAGAAACCCGGTGTAATAGCGGATTTCAGGCTCCGTCGTCAGAAGAAGCGCGGCCAACCCGTGCTCTGCCATCAACGCTTGCGCGGCGCTGGTGCGTTGCTTGAGATCCTCGGCTGGAAAGCCACGCGGAGGTGTCATGACGCCTGCTCGCTGAGGATCACAAGCACACAAGACTCCGTCGTCAGGCCCACCGCAGCCCCCGCCACCAGCAACCCGGCAACCCCCGCCCCACCCGAAGGCGTGGTTGGGAAGCCTGCTTCGGCACAGGCCGCGCTGCCAGCAGCGCCTTCGTCCTCAGAGATCAACATGAAATCATCCGCATCCCGTGCCAGCCCCTTGAGCGCGATCAGAGACGGCTCTTTGCAATCCAGCCGTCCCATCGCTGATTCCGGCCCTTCGGTGACCTGCGCGGAGCCTGCTTTGATCGACGCATAGAGCGCCGGGGCGACCTCGGGTTCGACAACGACGATCCGGGGCGCATCGCCCCAGGCCACCCGCGCATAGGCTGCACAGGCTGTCGCCAAACCACCGACACCCGCTTGAAGAAAGATATGCGTCGGCGGCGCGGGCATCTGCGCGACCGCTTCCTGCATCAGCACAAGATAGCCTTCCATCAACGTGTGAGGCCGGTCTAGATATCCCGGCCACGAACTGTCCGACAGCAAGGCCCAACCGTTGTCCTTGGCGGCTTGTGCCGCTCCGGCCATCGCCTCTTCATAGATCGCCCCGTGCCGAACCACATCCGCACCAAAGCTGCGCAGACGGTCGGCAAACCCTTCGGGAACGGTGTCCGCCAGATACACAACCGCGCGCGCGCCAAAGGCTTGCGCGCCTGCGGCGACGGACAGTCCATGGTTGCCCGCACTGGCGGTGACATAGGTTCGGCCCTTGGCGTTGCCCTCTTCCGCGTCCCGCGCAATCACATAGGCCGCGCCCAGAGCCTTGAAGCTGCCCAACCCCATGCGTTCACGTTCGTCCTTGACATGGACCTGCCCGACACCCGCCGCCTTCGCCAAATCAGGGGCGTCGGAGAGCGGTGTCACCGCGGCAGCAGGGCAGCGGGTCAGCAACGCCGCCGGGCGGTCGGCATCGACGCTCGGAAAGGGAATATCAGCCAGTGACGCAAGCACGGCATCGGCAAGGGCGGGGGTTTTGTGCAGCACGGTCATACCGTCAGTGTGGCAGGACATCGCCCGCCTTGGAACGCCAAGTCCGACATCCTTGGCACTTGGACCGACCATCTGTTTGCCCTGCCCTGCGAACCGCTTTAGCGTTTGGGCAAATCACCAAAGGCCCTTCTCAAAATGACCCGTCCCAACACCACGATCCGCGCCGCCGACCATCTTGTCGATCTGCTGGTTGCTCAAGGCACGACAGCCGCGTTCGGGGTGCCGGGTGAAAGCTACTTGCCGGTGCTGGACGCGTTCTACGGCCGCGAGCAGGACATCCGCTTTGTCACATGCCGGCAAGAGGGTGGAGCGGCGATGGCGGCTGACGCCTATGGCAAACTCACAGGCCGTCCCGGCATATGCTTTGCCACGCGCGGGCCGGGTGCCACCAATGCCAGCGCCGGGGTGCATGTGGCCTATCAGGATTCGACCCCGATGATCCTTTTCTTGGGTCAGGTCGCGCGGGACATGGTGGATCGCGAGGCGTTTCAGGAAATCGACTACCGCCGCATGTTCGGCCAGATGGCCAAGTGGGTTGCGCAGATCGACGATGCGTCAAGGCTTCAGGAATACATCTCGCGCGCGTTTCGGACTGCGATGTCCGGGCGGCCCGGTCCGGTGGTGCTCGCGCTGCCGGAGGACATGCTTTACGACGAGATCACGCAACCCACGCCGCCTGCCCGGATCGAGACACCTCGTTTTTTACCGTCCGGTAAAAATCTGGAGAACCTCAAAACCCGCATCGCCGAAGCCCAACGCCCATTGGTCATGGCGGGGGGTGGTGGCTGGACCAAGACCGGCATCACCGCCCTGCAGCGCTTTGCAGAAACGCAATCTTTGCCCGTCGCCGTGTCCCTGCGATGCCAAGGACTAATGGACAACCGCCATACGAACTACATCGGCCATTATGGCGTCGGCACCCCGCCCTACCTCAAGGACATCATGGCCGAGACCGACCTGCTGATCGCCATCGGCCCGCGTCTGGGGGAAATGACCACAGCAGGCTATTCGATCCTGACACCACCGGTGCCCGAGCAATCGCTGGTGCATGTCTTCCCTGAACCCGAAGAAATCGGCCGCGTCTACGAGCCGGAAATCGCGCTGGTGGCGGATACCGAAAGCTTCTGTACGGCTGTCGCTGACTGGGACCCCATCGCGCCTGACAGCTTTTCGAACCGTACGACAGACCTGCACGAACAGTACGTTTCGTTCAGCGACCCGGCGTCGGTCGGGGATGATCCGCTGGCCCCCTATTTCGCGCATCTGGCCGAGGTGCTGCCCGAGGACGCGATCCTGTGCAACGGCGCGGGCAACTACGCGGGCTGGCTGCATCGGTTCTACAAGTACCGCGCGCCGGGATCTCAGCTGGCCCCAACGTCTGGCTCCATGGGTTATGGCCTGCCTGCCGCCATCGGGGCCGCGATCTGCGAACCCGATCGCGAGATTTTCGTCGTCGCGGGTGACGGGTGTTTCATGATGACCTGTCAGGAGATGGCCACCGCCGTGCATCACGATCTGAACCTGACCGTGATCATCATCGACAACGCCCGCTATGGCACAATCCGCGCGCATCAGGAACGCGAATATCCCGACCGGGTGTCTGGCACAGTGCTGACCAATCCCGATTTCAGCGACTTTGCGCGGTCCTTCGGCGCATTCGCAGCCAAGGCCCCGGACTATGACAGCTTTGTCGCAGCAGTCGCCGAAGGGCGGTCGCGCAAAGGGGTCAAGCTGATCGAGGTGAAGGCCGATCCGAATTTCCTGTCACCGGGAAAACGGCTGTCCTGACGCAGTTCACAACAGACCCGTTGCCAACAGCAACAGGCTTGTCGCCACGCCCAGCATGGGCACGATCATCGGCACGCGGAAATGCCGGTCTGCGGGTGCGGCAGCCAGCTTTATGCGGATCAGCGCGAGGTTGACCAAGACAAACACGAACAGAACGATCTGGGAAGTCCGTTCGGCCAGCGCATCAATCGGGAATGTGAGTGCCAAAAGCAGGATCGTCGCGCCCACGACCAAGGTGGCCACCACCGGTGTCTGGGTCTTGGGTGAGACATAGGCCAAAGGCTTGGGCAGATGGCCCCGATCCGCCAAACCATACAGCACACGCGACGCCATGATCATCTGGATCAACACGCCATTCACCGTTGCAACGATGGCAATCAGGCTGAACCCCTGTTGCAACGGGGCCGGGGCCGCGGAGAAGACCAGCAACAATGGCGCCGCCGATGAAGACAGAGTTTCAAGCGGCACGGCCATCAACACGGCAGTTGTTGTCCCGATGTACAGCACAGTTGCGAGAACCAGCGTCCACAGGATCGCGCGGGGCATGGTGTGGAGAGGGTCTTTCACCTCTTCCGCGACATTGGCCATGTCCTCGAACCCGACAAAGGCGAAGAATGCCAACAAGGACGCAGCGCCTATCCCGGCCCAATGCGGCCCGGTCAGGGGCGGGAGAATGTCGGTCAACGTCACGCCGGAGGGTTCGGAAAAACCGAACCCCCAGAGCATCACCATCAAGAGGCCCGACACTTCGACAACGGTGATGATGGCCGCCACCGTGACTGATTGGGTTATCCCCCAGAGGGCAATCACCGCCATCAGCGCAACGACCGCCACTGTCAGAGCCACAGTGGGGGCACCGGTCAAACCGTGAAGGTAAGAGGCTGCGCCAAGCGACACTGCTGCTGCCGAAACGAGGCCGGACAACACCACAGCTAGCCCAACCACCGTGGCAAGCAGCGCAGAGGAAAAGCCCGCTTCGACATAAGCCGCTTCTCCGGCGCTGACGGGATAGCGGGTTGACAGTTCGGCATAGGAAAAGGCGGTGAAGGCGACGACAATCGCTGCCACCACAAACGCCACGGGCGCAAAGGCCCCGGCCTCTGCGGCAGTCGCGCCGACCAGAACGTAAATTCCCGCGCCTACGGTCACGCCAAGACCGTAGAGCGTCAGCAGCGGCACGTTCAGCGCGCGGCGCAGCTTGTACTCGTTGCTCGCCATGATCGACCCTGCCTGTCCTTGAGGCGGGGCGTGATTGCCCAGCTCCGCGTCCGTGGTCTAGCGCAGATACCATTCATCAGAGATGACATGGGTCAATCAACGTGGGGCGTTTATGGCTATAGCGTTGTCCGAACCCATTGTGCGAAATCGACGAAGATCTGATCCGACGCTGAACTGAAGGCGTCGATCACAACATCCGTCTCGGTCGTTGCGGCCACAGCACTTGCGGTGAAGCGGCGGCTGGCCACGATGCTGGCATCGCTCTCGCGGACAATCCGCACCAGAAGTGTGATCTGCACATTGGCGGTATCGGTCGCGGGCACGACATCGGCCTGAAAGTCGATGACCTCGGTCACAAGCGCGAAATCCCCGCTCACGCCGAGGGGCTTGCGCCCGACATAGCGCACAGCACCCGTGGCTTCGATGGAGCGCAGCATCAGGGTTTGCACCATCACCGGAGTTGGTTCGCTCCACCGGACATCGGGCAGGTACTGCGCCTGAAGCGCGTTGGGGCGGATCATGATGCGGTCGGTGGCCAAGGCCCCGCTCGTGGTGGGAATCTCGACGATCACATCGCGCGCGAGCACCCGGCCATTCGTCGCTGCGATAGTGTCAGGTGCGCGCAGTTCGTACACGTCCAGCGGTGTGGCTGCATCGCTGACTGCCGAAATGGCGGCACAGCCGGAAAGTGCGGCCAAAGCCATCACCATCATCGCATGTCGCAGGTGCCCCCAAGTCTTCATCGTCTGAACTCCGGCGTTTCGCTGTCGAGGAAGAACCGCGTCGGGTCCCGTTGTATTTGTTCCGTCAATCGGTCGAGATTTGCAATCAATGCGCGGCTTTCCTGTGCCAACCGCGAATAAAGCGGCAACGCGGTGGTGGTGAATTCGCGGATCGACGGCGACGCGGCACTTGTCAGGTTACGCAGCTCGGCAAAGGTGTCGGAGGCCGCCTGACTCGCGGCGCGCAGATCGGCGGACATGCCGGGAATGTCCTCGGACACCTGCGCGATGGCCGCATCAAGGCTGCCCAAAGAGGCCTCAAGGCCGCTGATGATGCCGTCCAGATCCTCGTTGATCACACGATCCGCCCCGGTGAAGGCCCGTTCCGCCGCACCCAGCGCACGGTCGCCGGTTTCCAGCGCGTCATTGATCGCGGCCAGCGTCGTGTTGGCGTTGGCAAAGGACACCCGCGCGTCTTCGAGGGTGACCCGCGCCGTGTCCAACACCGCTTCGGCGGATTGGCTGGAGGCGGTCAGGTTGCCGCCCACTTCGGTCGCGACGGTGCGGAAGGTCTCGGCCGTCTGACGGATGTCGGCGATGATGACGGGCAGATCGGTGTTGGCGATGGTGGCCACAGACGCGATGGCGCGGTCGGCATCGGCCACCATTGCGCGTGTTTCGGCGAGCAGAGGCGTGCCTTCATCGCGGATCAGCTTGTCGATGCTGCCAGCGGTTTCGGTCACGGCCTCGGCTGTGCCATCCAGACGGGCGATCAGCGCGTCGGTGGCTTGCAGGGTTGCCTGCGCCTCTTGCAGACGGGCGGTTGCAGTTGCACCGGTGGTGTTCAGCGTCGCCATCAGCGCGCGGGCGTCAGCGGAAAGTGCGGTCAGCTCGGTTTGCAGCGCGGCGGCGGTGGCGCGCAGATCTGCGGTGGTCTGGGTCAGGTCAGTGGCGATGTAGGTTTCGGTTCGGTCGATGGCGGACCGGGCGCTGGTCAGGGTATCGGCCCCACTGGTCAGGACGCCTTTGCCCTGCTCGGAGAGTTCGCCGATGGAGGTCAGGGTGGCGTCGGCGGTTTGCAGCACCTCGGTCAGGTCGCCGGTCAGGGTGTTGAGCGTCTCGTTGAAGCGGTTGATCTGTTCGGCGAAGTCGCTGACCGTGGTCGAGATCGACGAGAAGCCGTCCAGCGTTTCGGCGAATTCGGCAGAGGCGGTTTCGACATTGGCGATGATCGAATTGATCCGGTCGCGGTTCTCTGCGCCCAGAGATCCCCCACATCGGTCACGAGTTGCAGCGTTTCCTCCAGCAGACGCGGGGCATCTTCAGAAAGGCTTTGCAGGGTGGAGCGTCCTGCGGTGATCTCGGGCACGGGCTTGTCATCCGTCGGTTCCAGCAGCGCGGCGTCGGGTGATCCGGGGCCGATGCCGACAAAGGACACGCCCGTGACGCCCTGCGCTTCAATGGTAGCGATGCTGTCCGTGCGGACAGGGGTGGCGGCATCTACCTCGACCCGGACAAGGATCGTGCCGTCCCGATTGGGGGACAGGCGCACATCCACCACCTGCCCCACAGGCAAACCGCTGAAGCGCACGTCGGAGGCGTTGCTCAGGCCAGAAACGGAGGAAAAGCGGATGTCGTAATAGTCGAATTGGCGGTCCAGCTCGACCTGAGCGAACCACAGGAAAAACCCAAGGATGCCCAACAGCCCCGCGAGAGTGAACGCGCCGATGAGGACAAAGTTCGCCTTGGTTTCCAAGTCAGTCGCCTTTCGTCGTCTTTTCGGGCACGGCAGCACGGGCGCGGGGCCCGTGGAAATACTCGTGGACCCAAGGATGATCGACCTCAAGCATATCTGCCATGCTGCCAGTCACCAGTACCTTTCGTTCTGCCAGCACCGCGATGCGGTCACAGGTCGCGTGCAGCGTGTCGAGATCATGGGTCACGAGGAATACAGTCAGGCCGAGGGAATGGCTGAGCCCCCGGATCAACTGGTCAAACGCAGACGCGCCAATCGGATCAAGGCCAGCAGTCGGTTCATCCAGAAACACGATGTCGGGGTCAAGCGCCAGCGCACGGGCCAGCCCTGCTCTCTTGCGCATGCCCCCCGAAAGCTCGGACGGATATTTGTTGCCTGCCAGATATTGCAGCCCCACCATTGAGATCTTGAGATCGGCCAAATCGCGGCGGATTTGCGGATCAAGTCCGGGGATCGCACGCATCGGCACTTCGACGTTTTCGCGCACGGTGAGCGACGAGAACAGCGCTCCGTCCTGAAACATCACACCCCAACGGCTTTCCAATTTTTGCCGCGTGTCCTCGTCGGCGTTTAGAACATCGGTGCCCAGCACGTCGACTGACCCGGCGGCAGGTTTCTGCAAGCCTGCTATGGTGCGCAGGAGGACAGATTTTCCGGTGCCAGAGCCGCCAACCACGCCAAGGATCTCGCCGCGATAAACGTCGAGGTCCAGATCCTCGTGCACCACCTGTCGCCCGAACTGGTTTCGGATGCCGCGCAGCTTGATGACCACCTCGCGGTCTGTCATATGCCGATCCGCGCGAAGAAGATGGAGAAGACGGCGTCGGCCACGATCACCGCGAAGATTGCTGTGACCACAGCGTTCGATGTCATGCGGCCCAGCGATTCCGCGTTGCTTTGCACTTGCATGCCCGCGTGGCAACCAACGACGCCGATGATCATCGCAAAGACCGGGGCTTTGACCAGACCGACGAAGACGTGGCTGACCGCCGTGCCTTCGACCAGACGCGTGGTGAACATCGCGGGCGAGATGCCAAGGTCGATCCACGCCATCAGCGCGCCCCCGAACAGCCCGGCGATATTGGCGATCAGCCCAAGGATCGGCAGCATGATCAAGAGCGCCAGAATGCGCGGCACAAAGAGGTTCATGCCGGGATCAAGGCCCAGCGTGCGCATCGCGTCGATTTCCTCGCGCATCTTCATCGAGCCGATGGCCGCGGTGAAGGCCGATGCGGTGCGGCCGGCGACAATGATGGCGGTGAGCAGGATGCCCAGTTCGCGCAGGATGGAGATGGCGATCAGGTCGACGACGAACACCTCGGCCCCGAACTGGCGCAACTGGGTCGACCCTTGGAAGGCCAGCACCACACCGATCAGGAATGCCATCAGTGCCACGATGGGTACGGCCTTGAGGCCGACCTCTTCGCAATGATGTACAAGGGACGTGAGTTTGAATTCGCTTGGGTGGCGCATGGCGCGGGCCAGGCGGTGCAGGAAGATGCCCAGATACCCGGTCAGCGCGCGCAGGAACATCAGGCCGGAATACACCCGCTGGCCGAACTGACCGAGCCATGCCGAAAACGAGCTGTCATGCGCGGGTGGCGCTTCGGGTTTCGGCAACGCCTGCTGGACGCTGTTAAGAAGGCTTTCCGCCTCGGCGCTTGCGCCCGTGAACGCGATCTGTCCGGTTTCGGCACCCCTATTGAGACTGAGTAGAACCCATGCGCCCGCCGTATCGAGGCGTGACACGGACGACAGGTCGATGCGGCGGAGCGTTGACGGGTCGAGCGCTTTCAACTGATTGCGGACCTCTGTGACCGTGCGGATCGTCAGCGCCCCTGACAGGCGAACGGTGCCATCGTCATCGGCAGGCTGAACAGAGAACCCGGTGTCATCGCCATTGGTCATGGCGAAGTCTCGGCGCGCTGTCTGCGCAATTCTTTTGCCGCGATCCCGGTTGTGTCCATACCCGCAAGCTATCCCGAGTGACCGGCAGGGGAAAGCGGTCATCCACTGCGGCGAACCGCCTCTGCCACGTGGCCGGATCAGGTTTGATACGCGATTTTTTGCGCGACGCTGCAGGTGCAGAAAAAGCGGGAATTTCCTTTTCGTTCAAATGCCGCGCCTGCGAAATGGCGTAGACGGTATACCGTGGTATTCCCATAAGTACTTAATAACATTTGATTTTTTATGTTATTTGACCTATCTGCATTGGATGTTCTGTGGGGAGGAAGATCATGGATATGCTGAACCTTGATGCGTGGACTGGCCGTGTCACCCGCGATGCAGGCTGTGTCACGCCAGAGCTTGCTCGGCAGCTTCAGGCCACGGTCGGCTTCGGCAAACTGCCCACTCATGGTGACCCGTTGCCGCCGCTCTGGCATTGGTGCGCCTTCCCCATCGCAACCCCGAATGACAAGCTGGGCCGCGACGGACATCCGCGCGAGACCGATCTTCTGCCGCCCGTGCGTCTGGACCGGCGCATGTGGGCCGGTGGCGCGTTGAAGTTCTATGGCCCCACTCTGCGCATCGGTGATCCGTTGGAGCGGCGTTCGTCCATCCGGTCTGTGACAGAAAAAGAAGGATCGAGCGGGCCGATGGTGTTCGTGACGGTCGATCACGCGATCTATGGCCCCTCTGGATTAGCCATCGAAGAACGGCAGGACATCGTTTACCTCGAAATCCCGGACACCTTTACGCCGCCGAAGAAAAAGCCGCTTCCGACTGCGCCGGTGGAAGAGATTGACACAACCGAAGCGCTGCTCTTCCGTTATTCGGCTGTCACGTTCAACGCCCACCGCATCCACTATGACCTTGCCTACACCAAGGAGGTCGAGAAATACCCCGGCCTCGTGGTGCATGGCCCGTTGCAAGCCACACTGCTGATGCGTGCCGCGATCCGCGAGCGTGGCAGGACCCCCAAGTATTTCGATTTCCGTGGCGTTCATCCGATGTTTGCGGGCAATCCTTGCGAGATTGCGATGGAGGCCGAAGACGCGGTTCTGAGCCTCTGGACTGGGCAGGACGGGCATCAATGCATGCAAGCCACAGCGATCTGGGCAGACGCGCAATGAGCGTGCTCAAGGGTATGCGGGTCGTCGAAGGGTCGGCCTTTGTCGCGGTGCCTTTGGCGGGCATGACGCTGGCGCAGATGGGGGCCGAGGTGATCCGCTTTGACCGTCTGGGTGGCGGTCTTGATGCCGGACGCTGGCCGCTTGCCCCCAACGGCGAAAGCCTGTTCTGGGCGGGCATGAACAAGGGCAAGAAATCCATTGCCGTCGACATGAAATCTCCCGAAGGGCGCGAGTTGATCACCCGGATCATCACCGCACCGGGGGACGACGCGGGGCTGTTCCTGACCAACCTGCGGGTGCGCGGCTGGATGGACTACGAAACGCTGAGCCAGTATCGGCGCGACCTTGTCATGGTCACCTTGACCGGGGACCGGCACGGGCGACCTCAGGTCGATTACACCGTGAATCCGGCGCTGGGCATTCCGCACATGACTGGACCCGTGGACACCGACGACCCTGTCGCCAATGCGCTACCTGCTTGGGATTTGATCGCGGGCAACATGTGTGTCTCAGCACTCTTGGCTGCTGAACGGCACCGGCTGCGTGGGAAGGGTGGACAAGAGGTCGAGATCGCATTGAAAGACGTGGCAGCGGCGACGCTTGGGCATCTGGGCATGATCGGGGATGTGACCCTGAACTCCGGGGACCGTGGCAAATCCGGCAACGCACTTTATGGGGCTTACGGGCAGGATTTCGTCTGCGCCGATGGCCGCCGCGTGATGGTGATCGGCCTGACCGACCGCCAGTGGCGTGGCATCTGCAAGGCGACGGGCACGGTCGAAGCGATGGCATCGCTCGAAGGGCGTCTGGGCGTGTCTCTGGCCGATGAAGGCAACCGCTGGCGCTTCCGCAATGAGATCACGGCGATCCTCAAGCCGTGGTTTGCCCAGCGCCGCGTGCCCGAGTTCGAGGCCGCGTTCAACGACGCCGGACTGACATGGTCAGAGTTCCGCACCGTGCGGGAAGCGGTGGAGCAGGACAGCGACCTGAGCACCGAGAACCCGATGTTTACCGACGTTCAACAGCCGGGGGTTGGCACGTTCCGTGTGCCTGCCCATCCAGCGGCGTTCAGCGCGCTGCAGCGTAGCCCCGCAAGACCTGCGCCGACATTGGGCCAGCATACCGAAGAGATCCTGGCCGATGTTGCGGGCTGTACCGGCACCGAGATCGCAAAGCTTTTCGATGCCGGGGTCGTGCAATCCCCGACCTTCGCCAAACCGCGCAACGCGGCCTGACCCGGCGGTCAGGTCACATGGGCTGAGGCTTCCAGAACGGCGCTGCTTCGGTCAGCCGACCCGACACCTTCGAAAAAATCCCGCAGGATGCTGTTGAAGATAGCGGGCTTCTCCAAATGCGCCGCGTGGGCACAGTTGGGGATCACCGCGAGGCTGGTGTCGTCGATGGCGGTCCAGAGCTGTTCGGTCTGGTGCCACGGATAGGTGCGGTCGTGATCGCCCCAGATCACAAGGGTCGGAGACTTGATCGCCACGAGGTTTGGTTCGCCGTTCCACCCCTCCATGGCGTTCAATCCTGCCACGATGGCTTGCAGGCTGCTTCGTTCCGCGATGGACGCACAGGACTCGAACCCGGCGGCACCCTCGCGGTCAAGGAACCATGTCGCGGCTATGCGGCGCGCGGTCTTGCGCGGGCCATCGGTCTGAGCGCGGGTTTTCGAAATGTGGATCGGTTCGAACCGGCCGGGCAGCACACCGGTGGCACCCGTTCCATAAAGAACGAGGCGGTCAACCCGGTCTGGTGACAGGGCGACCATTTCCTGCGCGATCATACCGCCCATCGAGTGGCCCAACAGGTGGAACCGATCGATGCCCTTGGCGCGCAGATGGTCGAGCACCCATGTCGCGTAATCGGTGATCGTGTCGGGGGCCTGAAGATGAGCGTTAAGCCCGAACCCCGGCAGATCGACGGTCACCACATCCAAACAAGACGCCAAAGCCTTGGTCTGTTCGGCCCATTGGCGGCTGCCGCCCATGAACCCATGCACCATGACCAAAGGCGTCATTTGCGCGCCCCTTGAACGATGCGGTCAAGGATCATCGCACAGAAGAGGATCGCGAATCCGGCAAGGATGCCCTGCCCCACATTGGCGTATTGCAGCGCTTCGAGCACGTCTTCACCCAGCCCCTTGGCCCCGATGAGCGAGGCCACCACCACCATCGCCAGCGACAGCATGATGGTCTGGTTGATGCCTGCGCGGATGGATGGGCTGGCCAATGGCAGGTCGACCTTGGTCAGCAGATACCACTTGTTCGCGCCGAAACTGATCGCCGCTTCGCGCACACTTTCGGGCACGCCGCGCAACCCCAGTACCGTCAGACGCACAACGGGTGTGCCTCCAAAAATCATCGTCACGATGACCGCCGCCGGTTTGCCGACGCCGAAGAAGGCGATGACAGGGACCATGAAGACAAAGGCAGGCATAGTCTGCATAAAGTCCATGATCGGCTGGATGAACGCGTAAAAGCGCGGGCGGCGGGCGGCAAACATGCCCAAAGGAATGCCAATGGCGATAGACAGCAATGCGGCTGTGCCGAGAAGGGCCAGGGTGGTCATCGCCGCCTCCCAAAAGCCAAGCAGGCCCATATAGGCCAGGAAGGCACCAGAATAGATGGCGGTGCGCAATCCGGCGGTCAGCCATGTCAACAAGACGATAAGGCTGACGATCACGATCCATGGTGTCTGGACAAGGATCACCTCGAGCGCGTCCAAGAGCGACCGGATGGCAAAGGTCAGGCCGTCGAAGAATGCCTCAGAGTTGCTCACACACCACGCGATGAAGTTCTCGACCAAGGTGATCCCGGTCAGGCGGATGTCAGGATCGGTCGGAAAGGTGCTCAGCAGCGAATAGCGCCCCGGAAAGCTATAGTGGACCATGGCGGTGGCCACGATGATCACCATGAACAAGGCGCTAAGGACAATGTGCTGCGGCGGCAGACCGGAGCGGACGCTGCGGTCCGACAGCCATTCGGAAAACCGGGCTTCAAGCGCCCAGTTGGCGACAATGGCCTGAATGACTTTGACCACGATCAGCAGGGCAATCCCGGTCAGCACAATTGTCGGCCCTTCGGCGGCCAGGGCTTCGGCTTCTGCGCGGATTCCGCCGATATTCGCTTCGAGCGAATCCACGGTGCGCTGAAACGCATCGACCCGGTCCGAATTGCTTTCAATCGCAGCGGCCAATTGCTGCCGCCGCAGTTCGAGTGTGCCTTCGATGGACGCAATCCGGGCCATGGCATCGGCGGCCAGATCTCCGAACAGGCCACGGGCGATCTGAACAAAGGCCAAAGCTTCGAGGATCAGAAAGGGCAACGCCCATGACCACAGGCCGCGCGCCCCAAACCAGATCGGGCCGAACAGACCCGCCATGAGATTGAAGGTCGGGGTGAATCGGGACGACGCGCCGATCTTGTCAAAGTTGCGGATGTAATAGTCCGGGTTGGTGCGCACGAAAGTGCGGATGTTCTCGCGGCGCTCTTCGGCATAAGCCAGAGCGGCTTCGCTTTCGGTGTCTTCAAGAGGATTGATGTCTTCTTTGTTCATGACACTTCCGTTCCCTCGATCACGGTGCGCAGCAGATCCTTGCGCGTGATGACACCGACATCCTGACCGCCCTCCTGCACGAGAACGGCACTGTCGTTGTCTATGGCGAGATTGATCAGCGTGCTGAGCGTTTCCTGCGCCCCCACCCGTGGCGCATCGGCGTCAATCGGTCCATGGGCGGCGATATGGGCCTCGATGGGCTGCATCACCGCATGTGCATGCACCACCTTGAGCCGCGAAATCCCGGCGACGAAATCAGCCACATAATCGTCTGCGGGATGCATGACGATGTCTTCGGCCGTGCCCATCTGAACCATCTTGCCGTCCCGCATGATCGCGATGCGGTCACCGATGCGGACGGCTTCGTCCAGATCGTGGGTGATGAAGACAGTCGTTTTCTTCAGGATTTTGCTGAGCCGGATGAATTCATCCTGCAATTGCCGCCGGATCAGCGGGTCAAGCGCAGAGAACGGTTCGTCCATCAAGAGGACATCCGGGTTCGCAGCCAATGCGCGGGCCAGCCCGACCCGCTGCTGCATCCCGCCGGAAAGTTCATGCGCGAATTTCGACCCCCATGCGCCCAGTTCCACGATGTCGAGGATTGCCGCCGCCTGACGCATACGTTCGTTCTTGGCGACCTGCCGGATTTCCAAGGGCATTGCCACATTATCCAGCACAGACCGGTGCGGCATCAGCGCGAAGTTCTGGAACACCATGCCGATCTTGCGGTTGCGGAAGGTCTGCAACTCTTTCGGGCCCAGCGCCATCACGTCGGTGCCTTCGATCATGATCTTGCCCGCCGTCGGTTCCAACAGACGGTTGAAATGGCGCACGAGCGTGGACTTACCGCTGCCGGACAGGCCCATGATGCAGAAGATTTCGCCACGATTGACCGACAGGCTGACATCCGCAACGCCCACAACGGCGTTGTGCCGTGCCAGCACTTCGGCCTTGGTCAGCCCCTCTTCCCGGATCGCCCGCAGCGCCGCATCGGGTCGGGCCCCAAAAATCTTCCAGACATTGGAAATTTCTATGACGGTTTCGTCATCCATCAGGCCACGCCTCGTCATCGGGATTTGGAAGGGTCGGCCACCGGAGGTATCCCCGGTGGCCGATCGTCAAAGGGTCGGGATCAGAGGCCCAGCCACGCGTCAACGCGGTCGGAGTTTGCCTCAACCCATTCTGCCGCCACTTCTGCCGGATCGCGGCCATTGGCGCTGATCTCAAAGGCCAATGAGCTGACGTCCGATGCTTCAAGACCGAAGTTCTGGAAGAATTCGGCAATCGCCGGGGACCGATCAACCAGTGAATTGGACCATGCAATCTGCACATCCTTGAGCGCATCTTTCGAAGCGACCATGGATTTTGTGTACCAATCGGGGTCGTCCGACGGCTGTACCATGACGTACTTTTCGGGATCGTATGTCGGCTCGGTGAGCATCATCACGTCGAACATGAACCACACCGCGTGCGGCTCGTAGCAGTAAAAGGCGTAGCCCTCTCCTTTGGCGATGCTGTCCTTGATGCGCGCGGTCTTGACCGCTTCTTCAGCGCGGATCGGTTCGATGAAGTCGAGCAGGCCGTAGTCGCGGACCTTGACCTCGTTCACGTTGGCCGAAGCCCAGCCCGGTGCACCGATCCACAGTTCACCCTTGCCATTGCCATCGCTGTCCATCAGCGCGGCCACGTCGGGGCGACCCAGATCCGCGATGTCGGTGATGTTGTTGGCTTCGCCGAACTGCTTGGACACGCAGAAGCCCTGGTTGCCCTGATAGGGGTTGGAAGACAGCGTTACCGTGCCTGCATCATCGACATATTGCTTGGTAAAGGCTTCCTGGTTCGGCAACCAGACGTCCGGGTGTACGTCGATGTCACCCTTGCCCTGGTCCATTGCCTGGAAAATCGTGGCATTGTTGCCCGGCACATATTCCACGGTGCCGCCGATGCGTGTTTCCACGACATGGCCCAGCACATGCGCAATGGCCTGCGCCCCGGTCCAGGACGGCACGCCGATCTTGACCTCTTCCGACGCAAAGGCCGGAAGGGCCAGTGCGCTGACCACAGTGGCCAGGCCAAGGCTTTTGATATTCTTGATCATGGTCGTCTCCTCTGTTGATGGCTGGTCGTTTTTGCCCAGCTCGACATTTTCTTTCTCTTTACACGCAAACTTCCGCGTGTTGGCAGGACCCGCTTGGCCACCGCACCCGCCGATGTCGGGCAGACGGGGCCAAGAGCGACTCATGCCCATATCGAAGCGTAGGAACAGATTCTCAGAGCACTCCAATTCAAACATTTCATCAAACTATTCCGATCTTGCATAGAATTCTGTATGATCGTGGAAAATTCATTTTTTTCAGGGGCATGCATGGATCTCAATTGGCTGCGCGATTTCGAGTGCCTTGCACGCACACAAAACTTCACACGGGCTGCTGATGAAAGAAACATCACTCAGTCTGCGTTCAGCCGAAGAATTAAGGCTTTGGAAAGCTGGGTCGGCCTGCCCTTGGTGAATCGGGCAACCTATCCGGTGCAACTGACAGACGCCGGGCTTCAGTTCCTGCCCGTGGCCACCGCTGCCATGTCCCAGTTGTCCGAAAGTCGGCAAACCCTGCGGGACGCGGACCGCGGCGAACACCGGTTCATCCGCTTTTCAGTGCTTCACACGATCTCGGTCAACTTCCTTGCCAACCGGATCGAGACATTGCAGCAGAGCATGCCGGATATTCGTACACGGGTGATTTCAGACTCGCTCAGCACATGTTGCGAGTTGCTGGTCGAAGGCGCGGTCGACATCATGCTGTGCTACACGCACAACGCGGTGTCCCTGACCATCGACGAGACGGCGTTCGACCGTAAGGATCTGCTGACAGATCGCCTGATCCCAGTCGCCGCAGCAGAGCCCGCGCTTAAGAACGGATGGGATTTGGATGCGCCGAACGGCAAGGACATTCCCTACCTCGCGTATGAGCGCACAAGCTTTCTTGGCATCGTTGTCGAACAGACAATCGGGCGCAAACCGTTCCATGCCGAGACGATTTACGTCGACGGATTGGTCGAGGCGATCAAGCGCCGCCTGATGGCTGGAAGCGGGTTTGCCTGGATGCCTGAAACCGCTGTCCAGACCGAACTGGCGAACGGCGCACTTGTGCGTATTGGGGATGACAGTTGGGTCGCTCACCTGACCATCGCAGCCTATGCGGACCCTTCACAATTCGACACGACCACCCGCGATTTGTGGGAGGTGCTGTGACGCCGAACCCAAGGATCCACGTCAAAATGAGGTGTGAGAGGTGATGCTGGAAAAGACTGCGAAGGGGAAAGTGGCGGACCGAGGAGGATTCGAACCCCCGACCCCTTGATTCGTAGTCAAGTACTCTATCCAGCTGAGCTATCGGTCCGTGAGGGGTGGAAATAGACCCAGTGTCGGAGCGATGCAAGCGCAAATTCCAAGAAAATTTTGCACCTTTGCCAGAGCCGTCTAGGTCAGCCCGCCCATGGGCAGGCGGATGCGAAATGCCGTGCCGCTGGCGTCTGTGTTGACCAGCGTCAACGTCCCGCCATGGCCGCGCACCAGTTCTTCGGAGATGGCCAGACCAAGCCCCGATCCCCCTTTTCGGGCACCGCCCTGGAAGGGTTGGAACAGGTATTCGACCGCTTTGGGCGGCAGACCAGGCCCGGTGTCGGTGACGTCGATGCACCAGGCATCGTCACACACCTTGGCGGCGACATTGATCTCGCCGGGCGTCCCCGTGCCAATGATTGCCTGTCGCGCATTGCGAACAAGGTTGGACAGGATGCGGTACATCTGTTCCGGGTCAGCCCGCACCATCAAGTTGCCCGGCACGTCCTCGCTCAGGCTCAGGTCGAAGTCACCGATGGCAAGGCGTTCGCTGTCCAGAACATCGGACACCAGTTGAGCCAGGTTGATCAGCGTCAGTGTCGGTGCCGGCTCTTCCGCGCGCCCGAATGCAAGGGTGCTTTCGCAAAGCGACACAGCACGAGTGATCGAATTCACAAGCTTGGGTGCCATCCGCTTGACTGCGGGGTCTTCGCTCATCTCGATCCGGTCGGTGAAGAGCTGTGCCGACGTCAGGATGTTGCGCAGATCATGGCTGACGCGGGCCACCGCGCCACCCAATTGCGCGAGGCGTTCCTTTTGCTTGAGCGCCTGGGTCAGTTGCGTTTGCAGGGATTGCAACGCTTTTTCCGCGTCGCGGAGTTCGGTCACGCTGGCCGAGGGCTGAATGATCCGCCGCGCGTCTTCGGGAGCCTTGGCATAGCTTTGCATATGACCAACGACACCCTTGATCGGCTTCACGAGCAATATCCGAACTGCAAGGAACAAGAGGCCCGCAGTCACGATCGAGATCACCGCCGACAGCACCAGAATGCGCAGGCCATAATCGATCATCGCCATCCGCAGCTCGCTGGTGTCCAACGTGATCTCGATCAGCAGACCGCCATCCCGGAACGGGTTGCCGATCACCCGGATCGTTTCGTTCTCGGGGTCGATCAAGCGGGCCATCGCATCGCGGATCAGGGTGAGCGCGTTGGCATCGCGCAGATCGAATGTCTGCGACACCTCGCTAGGCATCGGAGAGGACAGCACCAGTTGCCGCAACTCGTCGCGCCGCAGCACCACGTTGAACACACCGGCATTGAGCAGCAGTTCTTCTTCCAGTTCGGTGTCGATCATGTCATCCGCCAGAAGCGCCAGCGAGGCGATCTGCGCCCGCTCGAGGCGGTTCAGCAGAAAATCCTCTCGATACCGCGCAATCGACGGCACGAAGATCAGCACCTCTGCCAGCATCACGAAGACGGTGGTCAGGATCAGGAAACGACCAGAGAGCGAATTCAACATGAGGGCATCCCCGGCCGGTTCACCTCAGGGCAGCCATTTCTGAACAAATCCGACAACTTTCTTCACGGTATCACTCTCGAACAGTCGCGGAGAGAAATAAGCCCCCGCTGCCCGTTTGTTAAGCTCTCCGATTGTTGGATAAGGCGCGACCATGTTGGCGATCTGGCCCATCTTCATCTTGTTGGCAATGACAAGGGCCCAAAGATTGATCAACTCGCCTGCCTGTTCTCCGGCAATCGACGCACCGACCGGGCGGCCCTTGACCACCATCACCTTGATCAGACCGCGCGTCTTGCGTTCGGCAATCGCCCGGTCGTTATGGCTGTAGTGAAAGCGCACGACCTCAAGCTTGGTCCCGTGCGCCTTGCGGGCCTGTTCCTCGGTCAGACCGACCTGTGCCAGCTCCGGCTGGGTGTAGGTGGCCCAGGGAATGTGCCGCGTCGACGCCTTGGCAGGCAGACCGAACAGCATGGAGCGGATGATCACCCCGGCATGGTAGCCCGCGACATGGGTGAATTGCAGACCGCCCGCCACATCGCCGATGGCGTAGACCTTCTTGTTCGAGGTCCGCATCGACGCATCCACTTCGATGCCGGTCCGCGTCGTCTTGATGCCTGCCTTTTCCAGATCAAGCCCTGCAGTGTTCGCCTTGCGACCAACGGCAACCAGAATATGCGTTCCCTTGAACACGCGGCCGTCTTCGGTTTCCACCTCGATTGCACCTGCTGTGCCGCGCACCTCTTTCGCGTTCGATCCTTCGGCGATCTCAAGCCCTTCTTCGCGCAGACTGTCCAGCACGATAGCCGCCATTTCCGGGTCGTCCTTGCCCAGCGCCTTCGCGCCTTCGATCACCGTCACTTTTGATCCAAGCCGCAGATGCGCCTGCGCCATTTCCATCCCGATGGGGCCACCACCGATGACCAGCAAATGCTCGGGCTGTTCGCGCAGCTCCCAGAGCGATTTATTGGTGATGTAGGGCACCTTGTCCAAACCGGGGATCGGCGGCACGAAGGGGGAAGAGCCCGTGGCGATGACCACACGGCGGGCTTTGATACGATACGGACCGGCCTCGACCTCGGTCGGAGAGACAAAGCGCCCGAATTCACGGATCACGCGGACCCCCAGCCCCTCGAACCGTTCCTGGCTGTCGACCGGTTCGATCTGGGCGATCACGTCGGCCACATGATCCTTGGCCGCAGCGTAGTCCACCTGAGGGGTGACATTCGCGATGCCGTAACGGTCTGCATGGGTCATGGCATAGGCCGTCTTGGCCGAAGCGATCAGCGCTTTTGAGGGAACGCAGCCATAGTTCAGGCAATCGCCGCCCATTTTGTGCGCCTCGAGAAGGACCACGCTGGCCCCCATCTGCACCGCCCCTGCTGCTACCGACAATCCGCCGGACCCCGCGCCGATGATCAGAACATCTGTCTTGATGGTTTCCATGATCACAGTCCTTTCTTGCCGCGCACGGCCTTCAGCACGATGGGAAGCGCCGCAAGGACACAGAGACCAAGGATCGGAAGCAGGATATGCGGCTCGAAGATGATGCCGAGGTTCGGTGTCTCGCCACGCGCGAACACTTCACCCAGACCGGCCCCGACCGAAGTATAGACCACACCGCCAGGAATGATGCCAAGGAAGGTGGAAACGAAGAAGCGATAGAGCGGGACGCCAACCAGTGCAGGCACTAGGTTTGCGACGAAGAACGGCACGGCGGGCACCAATCGGATCAGGAACAGCATCGACCATTGGTTCTCGTCGATCCCGTCCTTGATCTTGCGGACCGCGCCATCGCTGGCTTCCATCTTGGCCGCCAGCTTTTCACCCAGACCATAGCGCGCCGCCAGGAAGATCATCGTCGCGCCGACGGTGGCCGCGAGGACATTGAACAACGCACCCGGAAACACCCCGAACAGAAAGCCCCCCGTCAGCGTCGCAATCGTCGCTCCCGGCAGGGAAAACCCGACAATCGCGATATAGGCCAACATGAACACACCTGCCGTCAGGACATAATTGGCGTCGCGGAACGCCTCGAGCGCCTCACGATTGGCCGCCAGTGTCTCGAAACTCAGGTAATCGCGCAGGGTAAAGGCACCAATCAGCGCAACCGCGCCAATGGCAATCAGGGGCGCAAAGCGCTTCCATGCGGGGGTGTGTTGGGTGTTTGTCATATCTGTCATGTCATACAGGCCGGGGAGGGCCACCTCTTGAACTGATGTGTTTGCGTTGACTGATACATGCCCCTTGCAGCACTCCAGCAACACCCGGCTCACGTCCGGTTGATCGCTGGCTCCGATTTACGTGAGAATCCCCTGCTCAGCGGCCCTTATTGAAACATTAGACCCGCGCACCCCCGGCCAATATTGCAGACTGTGTCAAACCCACACGCCGCCGTGTGCCATTGTTTCAAAACGCCACGCTGAAAAGCGCTGCCCGATGATCTTCTCTGGTTCAAAAATATCCCGGGGGGCGCGCCCGATCTGGCAATGGGTGCAACACCCCCACCTCTTTCCGCCCGGATAGACCCATGTTACGCGTGGGATCCTGCGCAGGGACCAAGAAAACGCTGAAATTCCCTGACACAGCGTTTGACAACCCAAAAGCACCTGCCTATAGCACGGGCTTCGAACATGACCGGTCGCCGAATCCGCGCGGCCCGGCCCGATCAAACGGAGTTGGACGCGATGAAACGCACCTATCAGCCCTCGAACCTCGTTCGCAAGCGCCGCCACGGCTTCCGTGCGCGCATGGCCACCAAGGGCGGCCGCAAAATCCTGAACGCGCGCCGCGCCCGTGGCCGCAAGTCGCTGAGCGCGTAAGCGTCCGCGACAGCGCAGGCAATCTGACATGACACCGCCGGAGGCCTCCTTGGACACAAGGGGAAACACGCCTCCGGCGGTGTTGTCATGTTCGCCCGTCGCCGTCCTGCGCCATCGCGCCGATTTCCTGCGCGCCGCCCGTGCCCTTCGCCGGGGCACCGACGGGATGCTGGTGCAGGCACGGCATCGCGATGACGGCGATCCGACGATCCGCGTCGGCTATACCTGCTCCAAGAAGATCGGCAATGCCGTGGCCCGCAACCGCGCCAAGCGCCGCCTGCGGGCCGTTGTGGCCGAAGCCTTGTTGCCCGGTGCGCAACCCGGCTGGGATTATGTGCTGATCGGCCGCCCCGGCGTCACGATCGACCGCGATTTTCAGGCGCTCAAGAACGACTTGGCTTATGCCCTGCGCAAACTCCACACGCCGTCATGACCCCTCTGGCATGGACACTCGCCCTACCCGTCCGCGCCTATCGCCTGATCTTCAGTCCTTGGGTCGGGCACAACTGCCGCTATCACCCCACCTGTTCGGCCTATGCGCTCGAGGCGTTGCAGAAGCACGGTGGCATCAAAGGCGGCTGGCTGGCCGCAAAGCGCATCGCCCGCTGCCATCCATGGGGCAAAAGCGGCATAGATAATGTGCCCTGAGAGCGCTTCAGCCACTCGCTGCAGTTCCAACAAAAACCTTGCGCGTAGTCTCGTTTGGACGCACGGTGACGTTAAGTCACTTTATCATCCTGCACCGCCTGCCAAGGGCTTCTGTGCACTTGGTCGTTTTATCTGAATGACGAGTTTTGACCGGTATTCATAGGTCATGCCGCGGGTTGCGGCCGAATAGTGCATCACCAGAAAGACCACGGACCTGTTTTGAAGGAATCCAATTATGCCGTCGAAGTTCACCGATGAATATGATCGGGTCAAAGCCAACCTCGCGATCTCGAGCAATACGGACAAGCTGAGCGGAGAAGAGCAAAAACTGATCGACAATCTCATCCTTCTCATGGAAGCGTCGGGTCCCGCCCCCGGCCATGCCGCAGCTCTCGACACCCTACGTGAACAGTGCCAGCGCGGTCTGTTCAAACGGGTTTTCGGGATGGACAAGGACCGCGAAGCGAATGGCATCCTCGACCTTTCCGGAACGGGTGCCACCAAGAACAAGAAAGCCGCCGCTCTCAAGACACTCCGACATCTCTATCTGCTGTCCAAATTCGGCGGTCACGATGCTTGGGCGCTGTCTTTGCCCAAATCCTATCGTAACTGGGCGACGGGCGAACTTGAAAATGCCAATGCGGACAGCCTCAAGACCAAGCTCAAGGACATCAACGAATACCACACGAAACGCGATCTGAAGAATCTTCAACACGCCTCCCAAAAGGCGCTCGCCTGGTCTCAGAAAGCGAATGTGATCTGCGACTCGGTTGGTCCCAATACGATCGGACGCAAACTGATCCAGCGTTGGTTCGCGGACGAAGATCATCAATCTGATGCCAAGATTTCGGCCCTAGCCGCGCGCCTGTCTACAGGGTTCCAGAAGATCTCCCGCGCCAGCAACAGCGGGCGCATGATTCTTACGGACGACCCGACCGTCCGGGGGGACGGCAACTGGGAGAACAGCGAAGCCTTTGCCTACCGTCTGGGTGGCCAGCGCCTGAACGTGATCTACATCGAAAAAGCGTTTTTCGGCAAAGGCAACACTTTGGAAGGGTCCAAGAATTGGGCGCGCATACTGATCCACGAGTTGACGCATTCGCAGCTGAACACCGACGACGTGACCGTGCCCGGCGATGCACATCCGCGCTATTCGTGGCATCCACAGGGCATCAAGCCGCGTAAGGACAGCTTCCACACGGAATACGCTATGAACAATGCCGACAGTTGGGCCTTCTTCGCCGTCGATGCGGCTGGAATGCTCACCAACTCGGAACGCAATGTCGCGCTCAATCCAAAGCCATGATACCGCGGCGCGCCTCTCTCGGCACAGGCGCCGCGCTGATCATGGTCACGGTTTCGCTTGCCCTCTGGGCGGGCGGAGCACAAGACTCGCAGAATCCCTCGACTGACAAGGAAATCGACACCATGAGTTCAGATCTGCCCGGCTCCGGAGCGAGCCGAGTTCCTCCGCCCAAGGTCGATGCGCTCGAACGGAACGGCATCCGCTACGAACCGGCATTGTCCGGCCTGCCTCTGGACGCAACAGATGTCAGTGGATGGATGCGCGCCACGAACATTGCATCAGGCGAGGTTCTCTGGCTGGCCCAGGTCTACACCAATCCCGATCCGGTGGACCCGTTCCTTCCCGGTGGCGGACGCAACATGATCGCGATGAAACGCATCAGCATGTCCGGTAACATGATCGAAGTCGAAGACATACGCGGTCGGCGCTTTCTAGTGGACCCCGAGACTGGGACGTCAACGCCCTCCGGCGGGTAAGAGCGCTCGAGCGCGGGGACCCCGCTGGCACTTAAGCCAACGTCAATGATTTCGCCCGACACTGTGCTCTGCAAAGGAGCGGTGTCGTGGTTGTCTTCATCAATGCCATCAATAATGAATTCGCAGTCTCGTCCGGCAGCAATGTCAACGTGACGACGGCCTACAGTTATTTCGATTACCCGCCGAACTCGACCAAGGATCTTGTGATCACTTCGAACGGCGGGGATCCGTCCCCATACGAATTCGGCGTAGGTGACCGCTATGACCTGAGCTGGTCCGGCAATGGCGGGGCCAGCGCGCTGGAAGACGCAACCATCATTCGCAGCGATTACGTCGGCCCGGGTCAAGGCGCTGTTGTCTTCGAAGGCACGGATACAAGCTCAGGTGAACTGGTTCAGCTGGTCTGGTCGCCGGGATTCGACCTCGAAGGGTGGTATTGGTCGAATGGCGGCAGTCCCTCCACCCCAAACGCTTTCTGGACATCTGATCGGGACCCGTCCGCGACATACCAAACGATTTGCTTTGCCGAAGACACACGCATCGACACACCTTCGGGACCACGCCCGGTGCAGAGCCTGCGGGAAGGCGATCCTGTTCTGACTCTCGATAATGGCGTGCAACCGGTCATGTGGACCCGCCGACATGTCGAGGTGCTGGATCAGACATCGGAAAAATCTGCGCCAATCCTGATCCAAGCCTCGGCACTTGGTCCGAATCGTCCCTTCAGAGACCTGATCGTGTCACCCCAGCATCGGATGCTCGTTGGCGGCCAGATGCAGCTATCCAACAGTTTCGCAGGCGAAACGTTCGTGCCGGCCAAAGCCCTCACCATCCTGCCCGGTATTCGCCAGATGCATGGGAAACGTGCCGTGACGTGGGTTCATTTCGCGTGCGCGCGGCACGAAATTGTCTTCGCGCAAGGCTGCTTTTCGGAAACGCTGCTGCTGGGCGGAATGGCGATGTCCGGACTGACACCGCGCGAACGTCTTGGCATCTTTCGGGTGTTTCCCAAATCTCAGGACACCGACCAAGCGCTGAACGGCCCACCGGCCCGACCTTGCATGACGGTCCGACACTGCCGGGATCACCTTAATAAAAGAAAGACCCCGCGTCGTGCTTCGCACAAAACGCAGGGCCTCAGATCTGCTCGATCAGACACGCCTAGTGACGGGATCACACCCCTAGGCAATACCGCATGATCGCCTTCTGCGCATGCAGCCGGTTTTCCGCCTCGTCAAAGATCACCGATTGCGGGCCGTCCATTACCTCAGACGTCACCTCTTCGCCGCGATGCGCCGGCAGGCAGTGCATGAAAAGCGCATCGGGTTTCGCGTGGCGCATCAGGTCCACGTTCACCTGGTAGGGCCGCAGCATGTTGTGCCGCCGTTCCTTGGCCGACTGCGCATCGTGCATCGACACCCACGTGTCGGCAACCACCAAATCAGCCCCCTCGACGGCTTTGAACGGATCCCGTTCGATGGCAACTTGGACACCCGCGTTCCGGGCAAGGCCCACGAACTCCATTTCCGGGTCAAGCTGGACGGGCCCGGTAAAGGTGAAATCGAAGCCGAACTGCGCCGCCGCATGCAGGAAGGACGCGCACACGTTGTTGCCGTCACCGCACCACACCACCTTCTTGCCTTTGATCGGCCCGCGATGTTCCTCAAAGGTCATCACGTCCGCCATGATCTGGCAGGGATGGGTGCGGTCAGTCAGACCATTGATCACCGGAACACTGGCGTTTTCCGCCATCTCTTCCAGCACCGCCTCGTCAAAGGTGCGGATCATGATCAGGTCGACATAGCGACTCATCACACGCGCGGTATCGGCGATGGTTTCACCATGGCCCAACTGCATGTCCGACCCAGAGAGCACCATCGTCTGCCCGCCCATCTGGCGCACGCCGACATCGAAGGACACACGCGTCCGGGTCGAGGGCTTTTCAAAGATCAACGCAACCATGCGCCCAGCCAGCGGCTGCTCATCATCCGGCGCGCCTTTGGGGCGACCATTCCGGCTACCTTTCATGGCGATGGCCTGATCAATCACCGTCCGCAGATCACCCGCGTCGGTTTTGTGAATATCCAGAAAATGCTTCATATCTCAGCCCTGCGCCTCAAGAACCGCATCCGCGGCAAAGTCCAGCCGGTTCACCGCCTCGGATATCTCGTCCTCGCTGATGTTCAGCGGCGGCAGCAGACGTACCACATTGTCCGCAGCCGGGACCGTGATCACACCGCATTCATAGCCCGCCTTGACCACGTCGATCGGCGCCACCTTGCATTTCAGACCCAGCATCAGGCCCATACCGCGCACGCCCTCGAACACGTCAGGATGCGCTGCAACCAGACCTTCCAGCTTCTGTCGCAGGAACCCGGCCCGTGCGTTCACGGTCTCGAGGAAGTCCGGCGCGCTAACGATATCCATCACCGCGCAGCCCACCGCACAAGCGAGCGGATTGCCCCCATAGGTCGATCCATGTGTGCCCGCCGTCATACCCGACGCCGCCTCTTCGGTGGCCAGAACCGCGCCCAGAGGAAAGCCCCCGCCGATGCCCTTGGCGACCATCATGATGTCGGGCGTCACACCCGCCCACTCATGTGCAAACAGACGCCCCGTGCGCGATACACCGCACTGGACCTCGTCAAGGATCAAAATAATGCCCTTCTCATCGCAGAGTGCGCGCAACCCCTTGAGGCATTGATCGGGCAGTGGCCTGATCCCACCCTCGCCCTGCACCGGCTCGATCAGGATCGCACCAACGCTGTCGTCGATTGCGGCATGCAGCGCCTCATGATCAGCCCAAGGCACATGTTTGAACCCCGGCAGGAGCGGCGCAAACCCCTTGGTCATCTTTTCCGACCCCGCCGCCGCGATCCCCGCCGAGGACCGTCCATGGAAAGACCCTTCAAAGGTCACGATCGTGGTCTTCTCGGGCTGGCCTTTCTCGTACCAATACTTGCGCGCCATCTTGACGGCGAGCTCGCAGGACTCGGTCCCCGAATTGGTAAAGAACACCGTGTCGGCAAAGGTGCTGGCTACCAGCTTGTCGGCCAGCGCCTGCTGCTGCGGGATCTCGTAGAGGTTCGACACATGCCAGAGCTTCTGCGCCTGATCCGTCAGCGCCTGCACCAGCGCTGGATGCGCGTGGCCCAGCGCGTTTACCGCGATGCCCGCGCCCAGATCGAGAAAGCGTCGCCCGTCCGCCTCGATCAACCAGGTGCCTTCACCTTTCACAAAGTGAAGCGGAGCGCGGGAATACGTCGGCAGAACAGAGGGGATCATGGGAAACCTCATTTCAGGAAGCCCAAGCCGTGCCAAGCGGCGCGGGCCAAGTCAACGGAAAGGATGTGAATTCAGACAAAAGGTGACGGATCGCCCACAGTGCGGGGCGGCAAAACAAGATCAGATGTCTCGTCGGATATCGGTCACATGTGTCATGACCCGCGTCATCAGGCAAAACCGCCTTCAAAACAAGTCCCATTCTTCTCTGGTTCAAAAATACTTCGGGGTCTGGGGCAGCGCCCCAGGCAGATTTTTCAAAATCTGCATGCCCGGCGATGCGCCCCGCGCAGCGCAACCACGCTCAGTGCTGAAACGGATCGTCCGGATAGCCAACGCCCATCAGATACAAACCCTGCGGTGGAGATACAGGTCCACAGGCAGCACGATCCCGCGCGTCCAAGGCCTGCTTCACATCTTCTGGCCCCCACGCGCCCGCACCAACCCGTTCCAGCGTGCCGACGAAACTGCGTACCTGATTGTGCAGAAAGGACCGCGCGCGCAGGCGGAACTGGAATTCGGTGCCCCAGTCGGTCTCGACCGAACTTATATCCAACGCATCCAGCGTTTTGACCGGCGACGCCGCCTGACACATGGTGGACCGGAACGTGGTGAAGTCGTGCAATCCGATCAGATGCCGTGCCGCCGCCTGCATTGGCGCAAGCTCCAGATCGTGCTTCACCTGCCAGACCTGCCCGGCCTCCAGCGTCAACGGCGCACGCCGCGACACCAGTCGAAACAGATACCGCCGCTCTACCGCCGAGAAACGCGCGTGCCAATCGCCCTCGACCTCGGCCGCGTCGACAATCGCCACCGGCAAGGGTTTCAAATGATGGTTCAGCGCCTCGGACAACCGAAAGGGCAACCAGTCCTTTTCCAGATCGCAATGGCAGACTTGCCCGCGCGCATGAACTCCGGCATCGGTACGCCCCGCTGCGGCAATCGTGTGCTCGCCCGGCTCAAGTTTGGCCAAGGCCGCTTCTATGGCACCCTGCACCGATGGCTGGTCCGCCTGTCTTTGCCAACCGGCAAACGGCGCGCCATCATACTCGACTTTCAGGGCAAATCTGGGCATGCGCCCCGCTTATCCTGACGCTTTGCGCCGAACAATCCCCCTTGCGCAACACTGGTAACCGCGGGCCTGCGCCTTTATCTGTGGCACCAACACAATGAAAAGAGGCCCCCATTGGTCATTTCCGCCATCGCCGACACCCTCACACGTGGGATCGAAAACGTCGCTGACACCGTGTCGGGCGCGTTTTTCGAACCGGCGATCCGGCTTGGTGTGACCGGGCTCGCGCGGTCGGGCAAGACGGTGTTCATCACGTCACTCGTGGCGAACCTGATGGATCGCGGGCGGATGCCCGGCCTTCTGGCGGAAAGCGAAGGGCGTATCCTGTCGGCCTATCTTCAGCCGCAGCCCGACGACACGCTGCCGCGCTTCGACTATGAATCGCATCTGAGCGATCTGACGGCACTGGACCCGCGCTGGCCCAACAGCACGCGGACCATCAGCGAATTGCGCCTCTCGCTCAAGGTGCGTCCCTCGGGCCTGCTTTCGGGGCTTCAGGGCCCACGGACCATACATCTCGACATAGTGGATTATCCCGGTGAGTGGCTGCTTGATCTGGGGTTGCTCGACAAAACCTACGACCAATGGTCTGAAGAAACCCTTAAGCGGATCGAAAACCGTGACACGGCGCAGGATTATCTGGCACAGGCCCGCGCAGAAGACGCCAGCGCACCGCTGGAAGAACCGCGCGCGCAATCCCTTGCCGCCGGGTTCACCGCCTACCTGATCGCCGCGCGTCAGGCCGGCTTCTCTGACTGCACGCCGGGGCGTTTCCTGCTGCCGGGAGATTTGGCGGGCAGCCCCGTGCTGACCTTCGCGCCCTTGCCACCGACCCAAAACCCAACGCGCAAATCGCTGGCCCGCGAAATGGAACGGAGGTTCGAGGCCTATAAATCCCAAGTGGTCAAACCGTTCTTCCGGGATCATTTCGCCAAGATCGACCGTCAGATCGTGTTGGTCGATGCGCTTGGCGCGATCCATGCAGGCCCGCAAGCGGTCGAGGACATGCGACAGGCGATGTCCGACATCCTGAGCGCCTTTCGCCCCGGCCAAAACGCCTTTCTGAGCCAACTGTTCGTCGGCAAGCGTGTCGAGAAAATCCTTTTCGCCGCCACCAAGGCCGACCATCTGCACCACACCCAGCATGCCCGCCTGACCGCGATCATGGAGGCACTGACCCGCGAGGCCCGCGACCGTGCGCAGTACAGCGGTGCAAAGACAAGCGCCATGTCCATCGCCAGCCTGCGCGCAACGGTCGAGGAAATGCGCGCGCATCAGGGCAGCGAACTGGCCTGTGTGCGGGGCACGCTTCTCGACAGCGGCAAACAGGCCGCCTTCTACCCCGGTGAATTGCCGGTCGACCCCACGCATCTTCTCGGCCCGGCGCGCGACGGTGCCGAGAAATGGCTAGATCGGGACTACCAGATCATGCGTTTTGCGCCCGCGAAGCTCAGCCTGAAACCCGGCGAAGGTCCGCCCCATATCCGCCTCGACCGCGCGGCGCAGTTCCTGATCGGAGACCGCTTGTGACCCTGCTGCGCCCCGCCCAACCACTGGATGCAGGCCGCGTCGGTGCGATCCTGTCGGCCTGGATTGACGAAACCCCATGGATGCCGCGCATCCACACGCGGGCCGAGGATATCGGCTTTGCCAGCATGATGGTGGATCGCGGTTGGGTCACTGTTTCCGAAAGCGAAACAATCAACGGATTTCTTGCCCGCGACGGTGACGACATCCAGGCGCTCTATGTTGATGCCTCCGCACGCGGTCAGGGTGTGGGGTCTCGGCTGCTCAGCGATGCGATGCGCCGCGTCGATCAACTGACGCTTTGGACGTTTCAGGCCAACATCCGTGCGCAAGCCTTCTATGAACGCCACGGCTTTACCCCCGTCGAACGGACTGATGGCGCAGGGAATGACGAAGGCCTGCCCGACATCCGCTATCATTGGCAAAGGACGCCCTCATGACCAAAGCCAAAGGCCCGGTCCTTTTCGATCTTGATGACGAGGCCCCCGCGCCCACCCCGGCAGAGGCGCCACCGGTTCCCGACATACTGGACCACGCCCCGACGGGACAGGCGATGACCACGGTCGCCGCTTTGGCGTCGCGTCCCGTGTCGCGGCTGGCGCGCTGGTTCTGGTCGCTGCTGTTTGCGCTGATCACCACGGTGGCCTCGGTGGCGGCATGGAACTTTGTCACCAATCTGCTCAGCCAGAACCTGTACCTCGGCTATGCCGTCGCAGCCCTCTTTGCGCTGTTCATCGCCGTTGTTCTGCTGATCGTGATCAAGGAACTCTCGGCCTTCGCGCGCCTTGGCCGGATTGACCGCATTCAATTGGCTGCAGATGCGGCTCTCGCCAGCGAGGACCTGACCGCGGCGCGCCACGTGGTGAAGGATTTGACCAAACTCTACGCCTCCCGCGATGATACCAAATGGGGCCGCGACCGCCTGAAAGACCGAGAGGCGGACATGTTTGATGCCTCAGCCTTCATCGCGCTGGCGGATCACGAACTCCTCGGCCCGCTTGACGCTGCTGCCCGGCGCGAGGTCGAGGCAGCGGCGCGTCAGGTGGCCACTGTAACAGCGCTGGTTCCGCTGGCGCTGGCAGATGTGGTGGCAGCACTTGGCTCGAACATCAGGATGATCCGCCGGATCGCCGAAATCTACGGCGGCCGCTCCGGCACTCTGGGAAGCTGGCGTTTGACCCGTGCAGTTCTTTCCCATCTCGTGGCCACTGGTGCGGTTGCCGTGGGCGATGACATGCTGGAGCCGATCCTTGGAGGCTCCATTCTGGGCAAGCTTTCACGCCGGTTTGGCGAAGGTCTGGTCAATGGCGCGCTCACCGCCCGTGTTGGTGTGGCTGCCATCGAGGTGTGCCGCCCCCTGCCCTTTGCGCCCGGGAAACGCCCTTCGGTCAGATCCATCGTCAAAACCGCGCTTTCCGGCCTTGTGACAAGCAAGACGCGCTGATCCTCCTGTCTTCTTCTTTTTTCAAATATGCCGGGGGGTTTGGGGGGCTGGCCCCCCAACCGGTCCCGGTCGGAAGGACCGGGAAACACTGTCTGGACGTTGGCCCAACTCGCTCCTATAACGCGCCGCATGACGCATCTGATCGCGATCATCATTCGAATTACATGCCCGGCGCTCTGAGCAATCGAGCCGCCGGGACAAGGCGTATGGACCACCGCGCCGATCCTCTCACATATTCCTGATCCGAACACCCGAGGACGCTCCACATGTGCGCCGATACACCTGATTACAAAGACACGCTGAACCTGCCCGAGACTGAATTCCCGATGCGCGCGGGCCTGCCGAACCGCGAACCCGCATGGCTGGAAAAATGGGCCAAGATGGGCATCTATGACCGCCTGCGCGAAAAGGCTGCCCTCGCCCGGGAGGGCGAAAATGGAAAGGCTCGGACGCCCTTTACACTTCACGATGGCCCCCCCTATGCCAACGGCCACCTGCATATCGGCCACGCGCTGAACAAGATCCTCAAGGACATGGTCGTGCGCTCCCAGCAGATGATGGGCCGCGATGCGCGCTACATCCCCGGTTGGGATTGCCACGGCCTGCCGATCGAATGGAAGATCGAGGAACAGTACCGCGCCAAGGGCCTAGACAAGGACGAGGTTGATGTCGTGGCCTTCCGTCAGGAGTGCCGCAAGTTCGCCGAAGGCTGGATCGACATCCAGCGCGAGGAGTTCAAACGCCTTGGCGTGACCGGCACATGGGACAAGCCCTATCTCACGATGGACTACCGCGCCGAGCGGATTATCGCTGAGGAATTCCAGAAATTCCTGATGACCGGGACTTTGTATCAGGGGTCCAAGCCCGTGATGTGGTCGCCGGTCGAAAAGACAGCACTGGCCGAGGCCGAGATCGAATATCACGACCACAAGTCGCACACGATCTGGGTGCCATTCAAAGCCACCAATGGTGCGGGTGATCTGCAAGGCGTTAAGGTCGTCATCTGGACCACCACCCCGTGGACGATCCCGTCGAACAAGGCCGTCGCCTACAACAACACCATCGCCTACGGTCTCTACGAAGTCACCGGCCGCCCCGAGGAATGCTGGGCGCGGATCGGCGACCGCTATCTCTTGGCCGATGCGCTGGCCGAAGACGTGCTGGCCAAGGCGCGGCTGGAGACGTCGATGTACCGCCGCCTGCGTGATGTGACGGCGGACGAACTTGGTGCATTGACCCTCGCGCACCCGTTCCGGGGTCTCGACGGTGCGGAAGGCTTCTGGGATTACGACGTGCCGATGATCGACGGCGATCATGTGACCGACGACGCGGGCACGGGCTTTGTCCATACTGCGCCCTCCCACGGTCAGGAAGACTACGACGCCTTCGTCGCGCGTGGCTGGATGGACCGGATGACGCACAATGTGGGCGAGGAATCCGAGTTCCTGCCGCATGTGCCGTTCTTCGCGGGCCTCAAGGTGCTCGATCACAAGGGCAAGGAAGGCAAGGCCAACACTGCCGTGATCGACAAGCTGGTCGAGGCAGGCGTCCTGCTGGCGCGTGGGCGGATGACGCACAGCTATCCGCATTCTTGGCGCTCCAAGGCTCCGGTGATCTACCGCAACACGCCGCAATGGTTCGCCGCCATCGACCGAGAGGTTGGCGACGGGCAGGACGAGTACGGCAAGACGATCCGCGAACGGGCGCTCACAAGTATTGACCAATTGGTAAAATGGACCCCGCAGACCGGGCGCAACCGACTGTATTCGATGATCGAAGCCCGCCCCGACTGGGTGCTCTCGCGCCAGCGCGCTTGGGGTGTGCCGCTCACCTGTTTCGTCAAGAAAGGCGCGTTGCCGACAGACGCCGATTTCCTGCTGAAGGACGACACCGTCAACGCCCGCATCCTCGAGGCGTTCGAGGCAGAAGGCGCGGATGCGTGGTACAAGCCCGGCGCGAAAGAGCGGTTCCTGGGCAATGACTATGATCCCAGCGAATGGGAACAGGTGTTCGACATTCTGGATGTGTGGTTTGACTCAGGTTCTACCCACGCGTTCGTTCTGCGCGACCGCGAGGACGGGTCCGAGGATGGCCTCGCCGATCTCTACCTCGAAGGCACCGACCAGCATCGCGGGTGGTTCCATTCGTCAATGCTGCAATCCTGCGGCACACGGGGTCGTGCGCCCTATCGCGGCGTGCTGACCCACGGGTTCACGCTCGACGAGAAGGGCAACAAGATGTCCAAGTCGCTGGGCAATACCGTGGCCCCCGAGGACGTGACCAAGCAGTATGGTGCGGACATCCTGCGCCTCTGGGTGGCGCAGGCCGACTACACCGCCGACCTGCGCATCGGGCCGGAGATCCTCAAAGGCGTGGCCGACAGCTACCGCCGCCTGCGCAACACCATGCGCTACATGCTCGGCGCGCTGTCGCATTTCAGCGAGGCGGACCGCGTAGACCCTGCCGATATGCCAGAGCTTGAACGCTATGTGCTGCACCGTCTGGCGGAACTGGATGAGGTCGTTCGGAACGGGTACGATTCCTATGACTTTCAGGGCGTGTTCCAGCAGTTGTTCAACTTCTGCACCGTGGAACTGTCGGCCTTCTACTTCGACATCCGCAAGGACGCGTTGTACTGCGACGGCGACACCCAACGCCGCCGGGCCGCGCGGACGGTGATGGACATCCTGTTCCACCGCCTGACCACGTGGTTGGCACCCGTGCTGGTGTTCACGATGGAGGATGTCTGGCTTGACCGCTTCCCCGGCGACGAGTCCTCGGTGCATTTGCAGGACATCCCGGAAACGCCCGCATCGTGGAAAGACGACGCGCTTGCGGCGAAATGGGCCAAGGTACGTCGTGCGCGGCGTGCGGTGACTGCCGCACTCGAAGTGCAGCGGACGGACAAGGTGATCGGCGCGTCGCTTGAAGCGGCCCCTGTGGTGCATATCGACGACGCGGAGATGCTCGAGGCGTTGAAGTCGGTGAATTTCGACGATCTTTGCATCACCTCGGCAATCACCCTGACGGGCGACCCGGCCCCGGCTGAGGCGTTCCGCCTGCCCGAAGTGGCGGGGGTTGGCGTGGTCTTCGAAAAAGCCGAGGGCGACAAGTGCCAGCGCTGCTGGAAGATTTTGCCGGACGTCGGCACGCACCAGCACCCGGGCACCTGCCAGCGGTGCAATGACGCCCTCGGATAACGCCATCGCGGACGTCCTGCTCGACCTCGCGCACCAGCGTGGGGTCGGGAAAACCTTTTGCCCCTCCGAAGCCGCGCGGCGGCTGTCAGACGACTGGCGTTCCTTGATGCCAGAAGTGCGGCGCGTGGCGGCTCAGCTTGATTTGCTAGCGACCCAGAAGGGCTTACCGGTCGATCCCTTGACGGCAAAGGGGCCGATCCGGTTGGGGTTGCCGGGATGAGCCGGTTTGAGCAGGCCTTGGAGTCGCCACTTGGCCCACTGACGCTGATCGCAGATGCGGTTGGGATCACCGCGCTGGAGTGGCGCGAGGGGCGGCGGGACGGGACGCCTGTTTTGGTGCAGGCTGCAAACCAACTCTCAGAGTATTTCGCAGGGAAACGGCAGGACTTCACCGTGCCGATCCGTCTGACCTGCTCCGACTTCCAACGCAGTGTATGTGCGGCCATGTCCGCGATTCCGTTTGGCGAGACCCGGACCTATGGCGATCTGGCGGCGCAGCTGGGTGTACCCGCACAGGCGATTGGGCAGGCCTGTGGGGGCAATCCGATCCCCATCCTAATTCCCTGTCATCGGGTGCTGGGGGCCAATGGCCTTGGGGGCTACTCAGGCGATGGTGGGGTAGAGACCAAGGTTTGGCTGCTCAAACATGAGGGCGCGGCGGGGTTGCTGATTTGAGTTTGGTGCGTGCGAGCACGCATCCTACGCTTTGGGTTCCGCCCGTTTTCAGGCCAAAACGTTTCGCGCGCGAAACAATGGGTCCGAAGCGGACCTAACTATGTAAACCCTTAAGGAGTGGTAAACGCCAGACCTGCACAGCCTCTGTTCGCGTACCGTGCTTGTGTGTCCCCCTGAGTGTGCTAGTCCGAAGGACATCCCGCACTCCGAACAGGCGCAGTGTGATGTACCTGACTTCGGCTCAAGAAAAAGCGCAGCATGATAGAACAGAACCGTGCCATCCTTCTGATGATCGCTGCGATCTTCTGCTTTTCGATCATGGACGCGACGGTCAAAGCCTTGGCTCCGAATGTCGGGGTTCTTCCGACACTTTGGGCGCGCTATGCCGGGCAGATGCTATTGGTGTTCGTGCTGGTCCTGCCGAGGCTCAAAACCGTGGTGCGCACGAAATACCCCGGTTTCCAATTCTTTCGATCCCTTCTGCTGATGAGCGCCACGGCTTGTTTCTTTACAGGTCTGAGCCTGATCCCGCTGTCGGATGCAGCGGCCTTGATGTCGACGAATCCGATGCTGATCACGTTGGGGGCTGCGATTTTTCTCGGCGAAAAACTGGGGGTCCGTCGGATTGGCGGGATCGTTGCCGCAATGATCGGCGCTTTGATCATCATTCGACCGGGCACCGACGTGTTCAGTGCGGCCGCGCTTTTCCCGCTGGGTGCGGCCGTTTGCTATTCGGCCTATGCGCTGCTGACCCGGCGGGTCGGCGCGGATGAGGATGTGTGGACATCGCTGTTCTACACCGGGTTCGTGGGCACGGTGTTGCTGAGCATTCTGGTGCCGTTTCAATGGCAGACGCCAAGTGCTGCGGATGTCGGGCTGATGGTGATCGTGGCCATTGCAGGCACAACGGGGCAGCTTGCGCTGATCCGAGCGTTTACCAAAGGCGAGGCCGCGATGCTGGCGCCATATTCCTACATCGGGCTGGCCTTCGCAGCGTTCTGGGGCGTGATCTTTTTCTCAGAGATTCCAGACTTTTGGACGGTTGTCGGCAGTCTGGTGATCGCGGCAGCCGGGCTTTACGTCTGGCACAGGGAAACCCGCGCCAAGGCAGGGTGACGCGACCAAAACTGTTCGGATCAATCCCTGCGCGGGTCGCGCGGATAGGTCCCCAGAATGTTCAGCATATCGGTGAAGTAATCCAGTTCCTCGAGCGCGCGGGCCACTTCGGGATCGTCCGGGTGGCCTTCGATGTCGGCGTAGAACTGGGTGGCGGTGAACGACCCGTCGACCATGTAGGATTCGAGCTTGGTCATGTTGACGCCATTGGTCGCAAAGCCACCCATCGCTTTGTACAAAGCAGCGGGGATGTTGCGGACCTGAAAGACGAATGTGGTCATCATGCCGTGATCGCCACGGCGGGACGTGTCGCCGCCACGCCCCATCAGCAGAAAGCGGGTCGTGTTGCTGTCGGTGTCCTCGATGTGGCGCGCGAGGATGTCGAGGCCGTAGATCTCGGCCGCGAGTTCGCTGGCCAAGGCAGCGGCGTGTTTTTCCCCGCGTTCCGAGATTTCACGCGCGGCGCGGGCGTTGTCGGCGTTCACGCGCCCCCGGATGCCGTGTTTAGTCAGGAAGGTCGCGCATTGCGGCAGCAGCACCAGATGGGAATGCGCCTCGGTCACGTCTTCAAGTTTTGCACCCGGCACACCGAGGAGGTTGATGTGCACGCGCACGAAGGCTTCATCGACGATCTTGAGTCCGCTTTTCGGCAAAAGACGGTGGATATCGGCAACTCGACCATAAATAGTGTTTTCCACCGGCAACATCGCCAGATCCGCTTGGCCCGTCTGCACAGCCGAGATCACATCTTCAAAGGTGCGGCAGGGCAGCGGCTCCATGTCGGGGCGTTTGTAGCGGCAGGCTTCGTGCGAATAGGCGCCCAGTTCCCCCTGGAAAGCGATGGCATTGGTCATGCGGACTCCGAAAATCTGGCCCACCGGGCGTTTGGTCGCGGCTTCTACACCTTGCCTTGCTGAAGGGGAAGCAATAGATACCCGCGCGATACGCAAGAAACACTAGCGGACGGGTACGCACACAATGTTGGATACAATGACCTTCACCAAGATCGTCGGCAGCTTTTGTGGCGCGCTTCTGATCTTCCTTCTGGGCAAATGGGCTGCTGAAACCCTGTATCACGTGGGCGGTGCCCATGGTGAAGAGGTTGCGGTCTATGTCATCGAAACAAACGAAGACGATGCGCCGGCAGAGGAGGTCGCAGCCGTCAATTTCGACACCATGCTCGAGACAGCGGATGCCGCAAAAGGTGAGCGCGTGTTCGGGAAGTGCCGTGCCTGCCACAAGCTGGAAAAAGGCGAGAACGCGGCTGGTCCGTACCTTTTCAACGTCGTTGGTCGTGATGTAGGTACCGCGCAGGGCTTCAACTACTCCGGCGCTCTGAGCGAAGTGGCCGATGTGTGGACACCGGAGAACCTGTACTACTTCCTCGAAAATCCGCGCGGTTATGCACCAGGCACGTCTATGGGCTTTGCCGGCCTGAGCAAATCCGAGGAGCGTCAGGATTTGATCGCCTACCTTGCGACGTTCTCTGAATAATTCGACGCATCGCGTTGCGAAATTTGGCCGCTGCCCGCTGGGCGGCGGCTTTTCTTTTTCACAATCACGTTTTTTGATCGGCATTTGGGCCGGGGTCGCGCATTCTCACCTTGAATGTGGGCAAATTCGTTCTTTAGCTTACATAAGAGCGCAGAAACGCACGCACGAGCAATGGAGACTTGAATATGTCCAACAGACGCAACCGGCCTTCCTTTGCAGACATTGATCGTCGACAAACGCTGAAACTTCTGGGGGGCAGCGCCGTTGCGGCAGGTGCAGGCGCTTCGGGGACGTTGGCATTCGCCGCAAGCCATGGGGGTGAGGACGAGATCATCCGTTCGCATGGCTATTCCTATTTCGGCGACCTGCTCTATTCACCGGATTTCAAACACTTCAACTACGTGAATCCCGATGCCCCGAAGGGCGGACAGATCACGCTCAGTGCGCGCGGCACATTCGATGGCTTCAACCGCTGGGCCTGGCGGGGGAACCCGCAGACCAACTCGGATGTTGTGGGCGAGTCGCTTTTGGCGGGCGACGCATTCGGTACATCGGTACCGGCGGATTCGCTGACCGACCAATACTGCCTGATCGCGCGCGAGGTTGAATATCCGAAGTCCAAGGAATGGTGCGTGTTCCACCTGCGGGACGACGTGGTTTTCCGCAACGGGGCGCCGCTGCGTGCGCAGGATGCAGCTTTCACATTCAACCTGTTCATCGAACAGGGCATCCGGTCCTTCTCGCGGTCGGTGAGTGAACGGATCGAAGGTGTCGAAGTCATTGATGACCTGACGCTGCGCTACAAATTCGTGGATGGCATCTCGCGCCGCTCCCTGGTGAGCCAGGTGGGCGGCATGATCGTGCTGTCCGAAGAGTGGTACAAGGAAACCGGCGAACGGCTGGACGAACCGTCGGTTCTGTCGCCGATGGGATCGGGGCCGTACCAGGTGGGCGACTACGAATTCAACCGTTACGTGGTGTATGAACGGAACCCGAACTACTGGGGCTGGGATCATCCGGTCAACGTAGGACGGCACAATTTCGACCGCATCCGCATCGAATATTTCGCTGATGCGACGGCGGAATTCGAAGGGTTCAAGGCCGGGGAATATACATTCCGATCCGAAGGATCGAGCAAACGCTGGGCGACAGGATACGACTTCCCGGCGTTGCAAGAGGGACAGGTGATCAAGGAGGCGTTGCCGGACCAGACGGCACCGCTGAATTCCGGCATCATTTTCAACACCTTGCGCGCACCGGTCGACAATCGAAATGTGCGTCACGCGCTGTCGCTTGCCTTCAACTTTGAATGGACGCGAGAGTCGCTGGAATTCGATTTGACGACACAGCGCAACTCGTTTGCCGAAGGGCAGGAATGGGAAGCCAAAGGCGTCCCCGAGGGCGCGGAACTGGCCTTCCTGCAATCGCTTGGCGACGTTGTGCCACCCGAGATGCTGACCGAGCCCGTTGTCATGCCGCATACGTCGAACAAGGATAATCCGTCTGACCGCCGCAACCAGCGGACGGCCTTGCGCATCCTTGCCGATGAAGGTTGGACGGTGGACGATCAGGGCCGCATGGTCGATGCCAATGGCGAACAGATGACGCTCGACTTCCTTGTGCTCTCGACTTGGGACGACACGCGGCAGGCGACGATCGAGACTTATGTGAATACCCTCCGCGACTGGGGCATTCAGGTGAACGCCAATGCGGTCGATTCAGCACAGGGCCAGCAGCGGTTCCTCGACAAGGATTATGACCTGATTCAGACCTCCATGCAGACCTTCTCAACCATTGGGACAGGTCTCAAGCAGCTGTTCGGGTCGGAAACGGCGGAAGTGTCGTCATGGAACCCGTCCGCGCTGCGCAGCCCGGCAGTGGATGCCATTATCGAAGCGGCGCTGAACGCAGAATCGCGCGAGGAAGAGGTTGTCGCGATGATGGCGCTTGACCGCGCCCTGCGCTACGAGCGGGTGATTGCCCATGCGGGCTATGTACCGGAATACTGGATTGCCTATTACGACATCTTCGAACGCCCCGAAAACCTGCCTCCGCTTGGTATTGGCGTGCTCGACTTCTGGTGGTTCAACGAAGAGAAATACGAGGCCCTCAAGGCCGCTGGCGCGCTGAGGTAACAGACCCTTGGGAGCCTATATTCTTCGACGGCTGTTGCTGATCATTCCGACTTTGTTCGGGATCATGGTCATCAACTTCGCCCTGACGCAATTCGTGCCCGGTGGCCCGATTGAACAAGCCCTTGCGCGCATTCAGGGCGAAGGTGATGTGTTCGCCGGGTTCTCGGGGGATGGCGGTGGCAACCAGAATGTCGAAGAGACCTTTGGGTCCGACAGCGACTATATCGGTGCCCGTGGCCTGCCCAAGGAATTCATCGAAACACTCGAGATCGAATTCGGTTTTGCCCGGATCGTCTGCGAAGACGGCTATGTCGGGGAACCCGATCTGGATGATCCCGCTTGCCAGAAAGAGGCCATCGGCGCGGTTGAACGCTTTGGCCTGATGATGTGGAACTACCTGCGGCTCGATTTCGGAGAGAGCTATTTCCGGTCCATCGGCGTGATGGAGCTGGTGCTGGAAAAGATGCCCGTGTCGATCTCGCTTGGCCTTTGGTCGACGCTGATCGCCTATATCGTGTCGATCCCGCTGGGCATTCGGAAGGCTGTCAGGGATGGCACCCCGTTCGACACCTACACGTCCGCCGCGATCATCGTGGCCTATGCGATCCCCGGCTTCCTGTTTGCGATCCTGCTTCTCGTTCTGTTTGCAGGCGGGTCGTATTATCAGATCTTCCCGCTCCGGGGGCTGACCTCGGACAATTGGGAAAACCTGTCCTTCTTTGGCAAGATTGCAGACTATTTCTGGCACATCACCTTGCCGGTTCTCGCCTCGACAATCTCGGCCTTTGCGACACTCACTCTGCTCACCAAGAACAGCTTTCTGGACGAGATCAAAAAGCAATACGTGATCACTGCACGGGCCAAAGGCCTTGCGGAACGGCAGGTGCTTTACGGTCACGTGTTCCGCAACGCGATGCTGATCGTGATCGCGGGCTTTCCGGCGGTGTTCATCGGTGTGTTCTTTTCCGGGTCGCTGATCATCGAGACGATCTTTTCGCTGGACGGTCTGGGACGGCTTGGGTTCGAAGCGGCGGTGGCGCGCGATTATCCGGTGATCTTTGGCACGCTCTTTGTCTTCGGGCTGATCGGTCTCTTGGTCGGCATCCTGTCGGACCTGATGTATGTTCTGGTCGATCCACGCATCGACTTCGAAAGACGGGAGGGCTGACCCATGGCAGCCAATCCTGAGCCGAACGAGCGCGCCATCGTGACGGAACCAAGCCCGGCGGTGCCAGTCGCGCCCGTGCGCAGCCGCTTCACCCTGTCGCCGCTGAACCAGCGTCGTTGGAACAATTTCAAGCGCAATCGCCGCGCGTTCTGGTCGCTCATCATCTTCTGCGTGCTGTTCGGCATGTCGCTCTTTGCCGAGTTCATCGCGAACGACAAACCGATCCTCGTGCAGTATCGCGGCGAATATTACACCCCGATCTTCAACTTCTACGCCGAAACCGAGTTCGGTGGCGATTTCCGGACCGAGGCCGCGTATCGCGATCCCGAGGTTCAGTGCCTCATTCGGACAGGTGGTCTTGAGGAATGCTTTGACGACCCAGAAGGCCTGATCGAACAGGTTGAGGAAGGTTTTGTGCCGGACGGGGATTTCTACAAGGGCTGGTCGATCTGGCCGCCCATTCCCTACGACTACCAGACCCCGGTGGACCGCCCCGGCGCGGCCCCCCTGCCCCCGAACGAACAGAACTGGCTGGGCACCGATGATACCAAGCGCGATGTGATGGCGCGGGTGATCTACGGCTTCCGGCTGTCGATCGTGTTCACGCTGATCGTGACGGTTCTGGCCAGCGTCGTCGGCATCGTGGCCGGTGCGTTGCAGGGCTATTTCGGAGGCTGGCTGGACCTGATCTTCCAGCGGGTGATCGAGATATGGTCATCCACCCCGTCGCTCTACATCATCATCATTCTATTCGCGATCTTGGGGCGAAGTTTCTGGCTCCTTGTGTTTCTCACAGTGCTGTTCGGCTGGACCGCGCTGGTGGGCGTCGTTCGGGCGGAATTCCTGCGGGCGCGGAACCTGGAATATGTGCGGGCCGCGAAAGCCTTGGGCGTGTCCAACGCGACGATCATGTTCCGGCACATGCTGCCCAACGCGATGGTGGCGACACTGACCATGCTGCCGTTCATCGTGACAGGCACGATCAGCACGCTGGCGGGGCTGGACTTCCTTGGGTTCGGCTTGCCTTCCTCGGCGCCATCTCTTGGGGAACTGACTCTTCAGGCCAAACAGAACCTGCAAGCGCCGTGGCTCGGCTTTACCGCCTTCTTTGTATTCGCGCTGATGCTGTCGCTGCTGGTGTTCATTTTCGAAGGCGTCCGCGACGCGTTTGATCCAAGAAAGACGTTCACATGACGAACATCCTTGAGGTCAAGAACCTGAGCGTCGGGTTCCGGCAAGACGGTCAGACGGTGGCTGCGGTGCGCGGCGTATCCTTCCATATCGAACGCGGGGAAACCGTGGCGCTGGTGGGGGAATCCGGGTCAGGAAAATCGGTGACGGCATTGTCGACGGTGTCGCTTTTGGGTGATTCCGCGCGGGTGTCGGGGTCGGTGCTTTACAACGGCGAAGAGATGGTGGGCGCGGACAATGCTCAGCTGCGCCGTATCCGGGGCAATGACATCAGCTTCATTTTCCAGGAGCCGATGACCTCGCTCAACCCGCTGCATACGCTGGAAAAGCAGTTGGCCGAGTCGCTGGCGCTGCATCAGGGTTTGACGGGCGCTGAGGCGCGCGCACGGATCATCGAACTGCTGAACAAGGTAGGCATCCGTGACCCCGAAAGCCGTCTTGGGGCGTATCCCCACCAGCTTTCTGGCGGTCAGCGCCAGCGTGTGATGATCGCAATGGCTTTGGCGAACGGGCCGGAATTGCTGATTGCGGATGAGCCGACCACGGCGCTTGATGTGACCATTCAGGCGCAAATCCTCGATCTGCTGGCCGACCTCAAAAAGGCCGAGGACATGAGCCTTTTGTTCATCACCCATGACCTTGGGATCGTGCGCAAGATCGCCGACCGGGTGTGCGTGATGAAAGACGGGTTAATAGTCGAGACCGGGCCGACACGCGAGATTTTCAGCAACCCGCAGCACCCCTATACGCAGATGCTTCTGAGTGCCGAATCCACCGGATCGCCCAACCCGGTCAAGGAAGGCGCAGAGGAAATCGCGCGCACGGACAACCTCAAGATCTGGTTCCCCATCCAGCAGGGCTTTCTGAAACGCACAGTCGGCTATGTGAAGGCCGTCAATGATGCGACGATCGCCGTGCGGGCTGGTGAAACCGTGGGCATCGTCGGCGAATCCGGGTCGGGCAAGACGACGCTGGCACTGGCGATCATGCGGTTGATCGGGTCCGAAGGTGGGATCACCTATCGCGGGCAGAATGTGCGCGACTGGTCCACACGGGAATTGCGGCGGTTGCGCAGCGATATGCAGATCGTGTTCCAGGATCCCTACGGCAGCCTCAGCCCTCGTATGACCTGTGAACAGATCATTGCCGAAGGGCTTGGTGTACACGGGTCGCCAGATGGCCGGACGGACCGGGAACTGGTGACCGAGGTGATGACCGAGGTGGGGCTTGATCCGGCCACCATGCACCGCTACCCGCATGAATTTTCCGGCGGTCAACGCCAGCGCATTGCGATTGCGCGAGCGATGGTGCTGCGCCCCAAGCTGGTGGTCTTGGACGAACCGACATCAGCGCTGGACATGACGGTGCAGGTGCAGATCGTGAACCTGCTGCGCGAGCTGCAACGGAAATACGACCTTGCCTATCTCTTCATCAGCCACGACCTCAAGGTCGTGCGCGCGATGTCCCACAAGGTCATCGTGATGAAAGCCGGTGATGTGGTGGAATACGGTACGGCGGAAGAGATCTTTTCCAATCCGCAGACGGAGTACACCAAGACACTGATGGCAGCGGCTTTCGATCTGGCCAGTTAAATCGCCGAGCTGTGGCCCGCTGAAGACAGATCATAGGCGTCAAAGCTGCGCGCGATCATCCGGGTCAGCGGACGGGCGTCATGCGGCACGAACAGGCCGGTGTCATCGACAAGCAGCAGGCCTTCGAATTCGCCATTGGCCCGTCGGAGCATTTCCGTCACCTCGGTTGCGGTGGTTTCGTAGTCACGGACCAGCTCGGCCGTATTGACGCGGAAATCGCACATCAGCATCTCGATCATCCGCGCGCGCAGCTTATCCTGTTCGGTAAAACTGTGGCCCCGGACGGTCGAGAATTCATGCGCCCGGATGGCCTTGGTGTAGGCCGACGTGGCCGGCGCGTTCTGCGCGTAGCCCTGCGGGAACTTTGAAATCGAAGACGCGCCCAAGCCGACCAGTACATCCGATGTGTCGTCGGTGTAGCCCTGGAAATTGCGCCGGAGCGTGCCTTTGCGGGCTGCAACCGACAGACCGTCTTCCTTGGTGGCGAAATGGTCGATCCCGATCTCGTCGTAATTGTCCCAGACGAACAACCTGCGCGCCGTTTCGAACAGATCGAGCCGTTCATCAGGGCGCGGCAGCGCGTCCGAGGGAATCATCTGCTGGCGCTTGGCCATCCACGGCACATGCGCATAGCCGTAAAGCGCCACGCGATCCGGCGAGAGGGACAGAAGCTTTTGCACCGAGTTCGACGATCTTGGAGCGGTTCTGATCCGGCAGGCCGTAAAGAATATCGGCATTCAGGCTTTGGATGCCACGCTCGCGGATCATGTCGACGGCACGCTTTGTGGTGTCGAAGCTTTGTTCGCGACCGATGGTCTTTTGAATCTCTGGGTCGAAATCCTGTACACCGATGGACGCGCGGTTCATTCCACTTTCGAACAGCGCATCCAGACGACCCGCATCAATCTCGTTCGGGTCGATTTCGACCGAGAATTCGTAACCTTCTGCAAAATCCGCAACTTCGCGCACGGCGGCAGAAAGGTCGCGCATGTGGTCCGGTGACAAAAGTGTCGGGGTGCCCCCACCCCAATGCAGCCGTGACAGGCGCACACCGCGCGGCAGATGCCGTTTCAGCAAGGACAATTCATCCTTGAGCGTCTCGACATAGGCGGTCACCGGCTCACCGCTTGCGGTGCCTTGCGTCCGGCAGGCGCAGAACCAGCACAGACGGCGACAAAACGGCACATGCAAATAGAGCGATATGTCCGAGTTTTCCGGGATCGCTTCGATCCAACTGGAAAAATCCCTTGGTTTCACGTCATTCTTGAAATGCGGAGACGTGGGGTAACTCGTGTACCGAGGTACCTTCGCGTCGAATAGTCCCAAACGGGAAAGTTGTGTTCTCGCTACCATGTGCATACCATTATGAGAGTTACACCCAATCAACTTTGATGCAGATCAAGAACGGACCCATGTTGAAAGAAGACAGCCTCTCCGTCACTCAGGATTGCGGCGATTGCCCGATCCGCCATCGCGCCGTCTGTGCCCGTTGCGAGACGGACGAACTCGAGCGTCTGGAAAACATAAAATACTACCGCCGTTACGAAGCGGGCCAGACGGTGATCTGGTCTGGGGATCGGATGGATTTTGTGGGCTCGGTCGTGTCGGGAATCGCAACACTGACCCAAACGATGGAAGACGGTCGGACGCAGATGGTCGGTCTTTTGCTGCCCAGCGATTTTGTCGGTCGCCCGGGCCGATCGACTGCTGCCTATGACGTTGTGGCGACCACTGACATGGTGATGTGCTGTTTCCGCAAAGCGCCCTTTGAAGACCTGATGGAGCGGACTCCGCATATCGCGCAGCGCCTCTTGCAGATGACGTTGGACGAGCTTGACGCTGCGCGCGAATGGATGCTGGTGCTGGGCCGGAAAACGGCGCGCGAAAAGATCGCCTCACTGCTGTCGATCATCGCCCGGCGCGATGCGACGCTGAACATGGGTGGGCTTGATGGCCCTGTCACCTTCGACCTGCCACTGACCCGCGAAGCCATGGCGGATTACCTGGGCCTGACGCTTGAGACAGTGTCGCGTCAGGTGTCGGCGCTCAAGAAGGATGGGATCATCCAGCTTGAGGGCAAGCGTCACATCACGGTGCCTGACATGACCCTGCTTCTCGAAGAAGCTGGTGACGACACAGATGGCGGGATGCTGATCTGACCCTTATTGGTTCATCGCAGCGACGTAGCCGAATGCAGCGGCGACGATAAGCCCAAGGATTACCGCAAATGCGATCTTCCACGCAGACCAGGGCCGTTCGCCCTGCACCGCACCCGTGCGCCCGTTGACCACGAAGCGATAGCTCTTGCCCCGGTACTTGTAAGCAGCCAGCCAGACCGGCAGGAGGACGTGCTTGAATGTCACATCGGAAATGCGCGTGTCGATGTTGTGCACGCGCTGGCGGTCTCCGCCGATGTCAAATTTGACATCACGCATGATGATGCTGTCCATGTAGGACCGCGCCTCTTGATAGCCCTCGTCCAGTTCGACGCTGTAGGCCTCGGCGCGGAACCCGGCGAGGAATTCCGGCTGGTAGGGTTCCAAGGCCGACAGGTCCCAAGGCTCCAACGCATCGGTGTATTTCTTCGGCAGTGATCGCGATGCGAGCACCAGCACATCGTCAAAGAACCGCGCCACGTGTCCCGAGGCGGGACGCCAGCGCACTTTGGCAACACGCACGGTTTCAGTCTTTCCGTTCCGAACGACCTGGCGCGCCTCGTAGTAGACCGTGCCGTGTTCGCCGCGATAGGACGACTTGGTGTCCGCATCGAACGTCCAGTAAGGCACGTAAATCCCGGTCATCTTGCGCCCTTTGCGCGCGTAGTCCTGTAAACCATTGGGCGCAAACCAAAGCCTTCCGAGCCAGTCGGTCATGGCCTTGCGGGCGTCTTTCTCATCCAGGGCAAAGGGCAAAAGACCTTTTGGTTTGATATGTCGGTTGGGTCCTGTGTCGGTCACCACCGGGGTTGCGCAGAACGGACATTCGGCAGCGTGCACACCGGGGTCGAATTCCACCATTGCAGCGCAGTTCGGGCATTTCGAAACGCGGGTCTCTTCCAGTTCCTGCATCGGCAGCCGATCTGCGATGGCGGTCTGGAAGTCGATCTCGCGAATGCTGCCCCCGGTCCAGGGACCAGACCCCGCGATGTCATTTGTAGCCCCGCAATGATCGCAGAGCATCTTCCCGCTGTCCGGGTCGAACCGAAGGTCCGCACCGCAATTGTCACAAGGGAAGCGATGCTGGGGGTCCGTCATGCCAAATTGTCCCAGTGTCTAAATCCAAGGCGGAGGGGGTCGTTCTCAGGTTGTACAACTAAAGACAAGGATACTTCATGAACAACGCAAACCTCTACACGCAGCTGAGCGACGCGATCGGAGCACATGGCGCGTGGAAACTTCGTTTGCGGATGGCCGCAATGAAAGGCGAAAGGTCCGACATCACGGGCGCTGCTGGCGATTGCCATGCCTGCGACTTTGGCCGCTGGTTGGACAGCCTTCCCGCCGACATGCGGGCACAGCCCGAAGCCCGCGAGACGATCGACTTGCATGCCGCGTTTCACAAAAGCGCGGGCCGGGTGGCGCAGATGATTGCGCAAGGCAAAAAGGACGCGGCACTTGCCCTTCTGGATGACGAATTCAGCGAAGCGTCGAGCGCGCTCAAAAGTGCTGTCGCAAAGTGGAAACTGTCGGCAAGCCGATAAGCCGGTGTGGGACGTCATCATGAACCGCGTTCACCCATGTTGGTGATGATGAGACGTTGAGGGGCACAACAAAGCACGTGCCCATCTCGCATCTGGTCATGCTCCGGGCGGGGGCGGCGGCAAAACGGTGAAAAGCTGGGCCAGTTCCATCACATCTTCGGCCTTTTTCCAGCCGTCCTGACCCGCAGTCCAGACATAGCTGTCGCGGGTCAACGCACCGTCGCTGGCCATCCGGCCCATGGCAGCCTTGGAAAACGGCCCCTTGGTTTCGCCATTCTCGGCCACGTGCCAGACATGCTCCACCGGCGGCGGCGGGGGCATCTGGTGTGCCGGTGGAACAGCGGCGCTTTGCACCTGGGGTGCAGCGCCCCAGGGACCTGCCTGTGCTGCGGCCTGCCCGATCTGCATACCCAGCCCGGCACCCAGACCCGCCTGAATGGCGGCAGCGCCAGCCCCATCCTTGCCCAGCGCTTCGGCGGCCTGAAATTGCATGTACTGGTTCAGGTTGCCGATGACCCCCATCGACGACCGCTTGTCGAGCACCTCTTCCACCGCAGGCGGCAGCGAGATGTTCTCAATATACAGCTCCGGCAGTTCAAGACCGTATTCCGCCAGCATGGGCGCGATTTCCTTGCCCAGCAGCTTGCCCAGCTCGCGCGTGTTTGCCGCCATGTCGAGCACAGGAATCGCAGACCGGGCGATGGTGCGCGAAAACTCCTGAACGATGATGTTGCGGATCTGGAAGCTGATCTCGTCCATGGTGAATTCGCCGTCGGTGCCGACGATTTCGCTCAGGAACCGTGCGGGATCGGTGACCCTCACTGAGTAGGTGCCGAACGCCCGCAACCGCACCGGCCCGAATTCGGGATCGCGGCAGATGATCGGGTTCTTCGTGCCCCATTTTAGGTCTTGGAACCGGGTGGTGTTGACGAAATAGACCTCGGATTTGAAGGGAGAGCGGAAGCCGTGATCCCAATGCTGCAACGAGGTCAGGATCGGCATGTTGTTGGTTTCGAGCATGTAAAGCCCGGGCGTGAACACATCGGCCAGTTGGCCTTCATGCACAAACACCGCCGCCTGCCCTTCGCGCACAGTCAGCTTGGCACCATATTTGATCTCGTGGCCCTCGCGTTCGAACCGCCAGACCATCGTGTCGCGCGTGTCATCCGTCCAATGGATGACATCGATGAATTGGCCACTCAGGAAATCGAAAATCGGCATCTGGGGTCTCCGTTCAGTCAGCTTGGGCCGCCTTCGACAAGCTCTTGTGCAAGGCTCCACACGATGGGTCGGGCCTCGTCAGCGGACATGCCGGGTTGCAGGCGGGGGTCATAAAGGATCTTCAAAAGCAGTTCGTCATGGCTGGTCAGAAGCGCAAATTCCTCGTCATCGTTAAAGATCGACGGGCGTGCGTTCTGGTCGTCATTGGCAAGGCCAAGACCTTGGGCCAGTTCTTCGTGGAAGCAGGCGCGGCGGGTGAGTTCGGGGTGTTCTGTCCGCACCAGAGCCACTGCCTGACGGTAGGCGCTGCTGGCATTGCTGTCGGCAAACGCCACGACGAGGCAATGGATCGAGCGCGGGAGATTCAGGAAGATCGCCCGACTTGACGCCTCCATCCCCGGCGCGATGCGGTCAAGCGTGTCGCGAAGTTGCGCCTTGTCGTCCTCTCCCATCACCAGAACATGGAAATTGGGCTGAGATGACACGAGCGAAATCGGATGACCCGTAACGCGGGCAAGGCGCCGGGTGTAGCTGCCGAGGATCTCACGGTCCTTGACCTGATCTTGGGCGGACAGGCTGTTACCGAAGGTCACGCCGACACGCACTGGCACAGTCCATTTCTTGATCTCACCAAGAGCACCGCTTGAGGGCTGCAGACCGGCGCCGCGGGTGTATTCCTCGGCCAGGGCGATACGTTCGAAATTCCGTGCCAGCATCTGGTCGGTATAGGGCGTATCCACACCGCCACCGTCGACACGCAGCAACCCTTGGGCAAGCAGGTCTTCCTGAACGCGGGCATAGTAGCGGCGCAGTTCCTGCGCCTGTGGCGAAGGTGTTTTGACCTCAGGCGGCGCAACGGCAACCTGAGTTTGGGGCCGTGCCTGCGGCTTGGTGTCCGTCCGCACGGGAGCCGTGCTGAACGGATCGCAGGCAGACAGGGCCGCGAGGGCGGCGCAGGACCACAAAATATGAGACCAACGCCGCTTCACGTGGTTACTGATCCGGCATGGACGCGGCTGTGTTCGAGCCGATTCCGTCCTTGCGCGCCTTGGCTGAAGCCAATGTATCCCGCAATTCCGCTTCCATCTTCTTGAGCTCGGCTTCGGCGGCGGCGCGTTTGGCCTTGCCTTCATCCGCGATCTGCAGGCTTTCCTGAATGGTGCCGATCAGGTCGGCATTGGCCTGTTTCACCGCCTCGATGTCGAACACGCCGCGTTCCATCTCTTCACGGATCAGCTTGTTGCTATCGCGCAGGTTCTTGGCGTTGGAGGTCAGCAATTCGTTGGTCAGATCATTGGCATCGCGCACCGCAGCGGCCGCTTCGGCAGAGCGCTGGATGGTGACCGCCTGCGCCAATTGGGTTTCCCAAAGCGGCACGGTGTTGACGAGCGTTGAGTTGATCTTGGTGACCAGCGACTTGTCGTTTTCCTGCACCAGTCGGATCGACGGCAGCGATTGCATCGTGACCTGGCGCGTCAGCTTGAGGTCATGCACACGGCGTTCCAGATCATCACGCGCAGCGCGCAGGTCGCGCAGTTCCTGCGCCTTCATCACCTGATCGTTTTCGGGTGCGGCCTGCACTTCGGCTTCTTTGGCAGGGATGTCCGTGGTGTCGAGGTCTTTCAGCTTTTCCTCACCCGCCGCGATGTAAAGCGCCAGTTCATCGTAGAATTGCAGCGTCTTGTCATAGAGCAGATCAAGCGACTTGATGTCCTTGAGCAGCGTGTGCTCGTGCTTGAGAAGATCGTCGGTGATCTTGTCGATCTGGGCCTGCACCTTTTCGAACTGGGCAGTGAACTTGGCAAAGGGCGCAGCGCGACCCAACAGCTTTTCCCACCACGACCGTTCGCGGCGCACGTCGAGTTCGGAAACCGAAAACCCGCGGATTGTACTGACGATGCCGCGCAGGCTGTCGCCTGCCGGACCAACATCCTTGTTGCGGACATCGGCCAGCATGGCCTGCGAGATCTCCTGCAATTCCGCCTGTGCGTTCGAACCGAAGGACACGATGGACTGGGTATCCGTCATGTCGATCTCGGCCATGCGCGAGCGGATTTCGTCGCTCAGAACCGGGTCGGCTTGTGCCAGCGGGACAATGGCGTCCACGGCTTTGGGTTCAGGCAGAATCACGGCGTTCACTTCTTCGACCAGGGCCAATGTGTCCTGGGCTTTGGCGCGGGTTGTTTCAGACATCGAGGTTCCCTTTACAAAACATTTCTATTCTATTTCACGTCCCGATCAATTCGGACACCTTCGCGCTGCAAGCGGTCCCGAAGAACGTCGATCTCGACCGTGAGGTCAGAGCGGTCATCCAGCAGCATCTTGCGCGTGCGCGCGGAGAAATTCTGTTCCAGATCGTCCAGCAAGGCTTCGTAATCGGTGCGTGCCTGCGCGTCCTGTGTCCGGGCATAGACATCCGCAAACTTGATCGTCGCGTCGCGTGCGCCCATCAGGTACACGCTGAGATACTTGCGGGCCGATGTGAGATCCCTTGGGTCTTCCTCAACCGTTCGGAACAGGTCCTTTGCCGTCGTCTCGAACCGTTCAACACGCGCGATCATGCTGCGATCACCAGAGCGCTTGATGGCGTCCCGCATTGCCGCAAGATGGGCCTCGGCTTCATCGACGGCACGCGCTACGCGATCCTGCTGGAAAGTGTCGATCCCTTCCATCCCCTTGTCCCGCATCGGGTCGATCCCGAATGCGCCCAGATGCAGCGCGGCGGCTGCCGCTCCGTAGATGATCGGCGCAATCAACCCGGGTTCATTGGCGAAAGCCGCAATACCGACGCCGATACCCGTCAGCACGGCAGCAGCGATCTTGCGCGGAAAGGCCGGACGTCGCGCCACCTTGCGGGCATTATACGCTGCCTCGGCGGTCAGACCGCCCCGCAACAGCCACGCGCCCAGCAGCAGTACCCCTGCGCCGACAAGCCCGAGCCCCATGCCAATCGCACCTTCGTTGATCGAGGTGAAGGCAAGAACGATAGGTGGAATAAACAGGACGTTGGATCGCGCACCGACAGGATCAACGGTTGCCCCTTTGAACGCGTTCGACGGGCCACCTTTCGACGATTGCTGCGTTGCCCCGTCCGGGCTGTACTTGCCGCCAAAGCGTTGGGCCATGGTTACAGCCCCCCAAGCCAGCCGCTGGTCACCCCAAACAACACGACAAGCAACAAGGCGTAGCTGACTTTTTGCAGGCCGGCACCGGACATGAGATCCCCTTTCCCAAGTGTCTTTAGAAACTTAGGGGATGTGCCAATGGCTTACTAGGGGGAAGTCGGCACAGTTCTGCTCATGCTGCTTGGTAACGGTGCATCCGGTTGAACAGAAGATCGGTCTGAAGCTCGAAATTGTCGCGCCCCTGACCGATCCCTCGCTGGCGCGCGCGTGTCTCGAACGTATCGACAAGTGTCTGGATCTTGATCAGAAATTTGCGGCGCTGGAACGGAGTCACTTTGCCTTCCGGCGCCGCAAGCAACGTCGCGACCTCAAGCTGCATCTTGTCGAGCAATTTGTTCACCGAGGGCGCGATCCGTTGCAGCGTCGGTGTAGCGACATCAATGGTGCCCAAGAGCCCCATAATGGTGTTTACGGCAATGCGCGTGCGCTCGAAAAGATCGTCATCTTCAAGCCGCGCCAGTGACAGAAGCAGGTCTTCGCAGCGATCATCGAAATTCTGGTAGAGCTGCGTGTTGATGATCCGATGCTTCATTGCCGGATTGTCCATGCCTTTGTCGCGCATCGGATCAAGGCCAAACGCGATGAGACACAGAATGAAGATCGAGATGCCGATCACGAGGGGAATCGCGGGCAGATCAATCTTGGTGGTCGCCAAAAGGCCGACAACCAAAGCGACGATCGTGCTGCCGATCAGCTTGAAAGGAATCCTCGGGCGCGCGGCGATTTCGCAGGAATCATAAGCGATGTGCGCCTTCTGCCCGATGGACAGAAACAGCAGACCAACTCCAAACAACGAAATGATGAGGATGGCCGAGGCGAAGCCGGCAACTGTTCCATCCAGCAACCAGAGAATCAGCGGACAGGTCGCCAACACCATGAAGCCCACCGGCACGTCTTCGGCCGGGGCAGCCTTGCCAAGCGAGGCGCTGCGGTCGTCATTCAACAGGTTCTTGAACTGGAGCGTCATCAGAGGAGCCCCAGAGCGAAGATGGTCAGCCAGAGGATTGCGAACGCCACCCAGGATGCCATCGCGCCATGCGTGCGGATTTGTTGCACCGCACCGCGGAGCGCCTTGGATGTGTCATCGGCAACCGTGCCAAGGTTCGACAGAACCAGCAGCACAGACGTCACAAGCACAGCAGAGGTGATGAAGGTGATCAACATGCCGCCTTTGTCGACAGCAATCCGGGCGGAATATGGGCGTTAAAAGGGAAAGATCAGGGAGTCTTTCGGGGCCCTGCCGGGCGCGGCTTGCGCCGAACCGCGTTTGCCTTTGGTTTCGCGGACTTGGCTGGCTTCGCCTCGGTCGGCATCTCAAGTCCGAGTTGATCTCTGACCACCTTGCGGCGCAGTTCTTCAACGGCACCCGGTTTCAGTTGCCCCAATTGGAAAGGACCATAGGACACCCGGATCAGGCGATTTACCGTCAGGCCAAGGTCCGCCATGGCGCGGCGAATCTCGCGGTTCTTGCCTTCGCGCAGCGCGACGGTCAGCCAGGCATTTGCGCCCTGCTGTCGATCAAGCGTCACGATCATCGGCTGAAACCGCTCGCCGTCGATGACCATGCCCTTGCGCAAGGGTTCGAGTGTTTCGTCGCTGGGCGTTCCCTTGATCCGGACGCGGTATTTGCGGAGCCACCCCGTTGAAGGCAGTTCCAGCTTGCGCTTGATGCCGCCATCGTTGGTCAGCAGCAGCAAGCCTTCGGAATTGAGGTCCAACCGTCCAACGCTCATTACGCGGGGCATGTCCTCGGGCAGCTTGTCAAAGATCGTCGGGCGGCCCTGTTCGTCCTTGGTTGTCGTCACAAGACCCACCGGCTTGTGATAGAGCCACAGGCGCGGCTCGTCCGGGGTGCCTACCACCTTGCCGTTGACCACGACCTTGTCCGACGCAGTAACGTTCAGCGCAGGGCTGTTGATCACTTTGCCATTGACGGAGACGCGCCCCTCCAGGATCAGCTGCTCGGCTTCGCGGCGGCTGGCCAAACCGGCGCGGGCAATGACTTTGGCGATGCGATCACCGGGGGGCGTGTTCTGTGTCATGGCAAGCGGCTTAGTCCAATTCCACCCCTTGGGAAAGGTGAATGCGCGGTCTATGACAGGCGGATGGTGTTCCGATCAAATATGTCGCTGGCGCTGGATCAGGCGCGCGAGGCCGCCGCGCGGGGGGAAGTGCCTGTGGGTGCCGTTGTCGTGGCGGCCGATGGCACGGTGGTGGCTGCGGCTGGCAACCGCACGCGCGAATTGAATGACCCCACCGCCCATGCCGAGATGCTGGCGATCCGTGATGCCTGTGCGCTCTTGGGTGTCGAACGTCTGACCGACCACGATCTTTACGTGACGTTGGAGCCTTGCCCGATGTGTGCCGGTGCCATCGCGAACGCCCGCATCCGGCGACTGTACTATGGCGCGCAGGATGCCAAGTCCGGTGGCGTTGCCCATGGCGCGCGGGTGTTTTCGCATCCGCAATGCCATCACATGCCCGAGATCTATGACGGTGTGAGCGCGTCGGAGGCCGAGCAATTGCTGGTCGATTTCTTTGCCGCCAAACGGGGGACCGGCGTATGACCCGTATCATCCTGTTCAACAAACCCTTCGATGTTCTGTCGCAATTCACCGACAAAGGCACCGAAGGCACGGCGCGGCGCACCTTGTCAGAGTTCATCACCGTACCGGGCGTCTATCCGGCAGGGCGACTGGACCGGGACAGCGAAGGGCTTATGGTGCTGACCGACAACGGAAAATTGCAGGCGAAGATCAGTAACCCCAAGTTCCGGTCACCCAAGACCTACCTCGCGCAGGTCGAAGGAACACCGACCGAGGACCAGCTTGAGCAGTTGCGCGCAGGCGTTGTTCTCAAGGATGGCCCAACCCGACCGGCGCAAGTCGAGCAGATCGCGCCCCCGGACCTGTGGGAGCGCGATCCTCCCGTGCGCTACCGCAAGACGGTTCCGGATGCGTGGCTGCGCCTGACCATCACCGAAGGACGCAACCGGCAAGTGCGCCGGATGACGGCGCATGTCGGCCTGCCTTGCTTGCGACTGGTGCGGTGGTCGGTTGGCGAATGGTCACTGGACGGCATCGCGCCGGGGACATGGCGCGATGCCTAGGCCCGGGCGTCTTTCAGGCAGCCCGGCGGGGACGGCGACCCTCACATTCGGCCTTCAGGTCAGCTAGCCCCTGCTCCAGCGCACTTTGAATTGTTCGCCTTGCATGGCCTGGCAGAAGCGTCGCGTAAGCTCCTCGAAACGATTCCGCAGTGTCGACCCGCGTGTTCGCCCCATCGGCGCTCAAGTGCCAGACATGCCGGGCAGAAATCACCGTTGTCGTACCCGTCCAGCCGATGAAGTTTGGCGCCTCCAACGCCTGAACGGTGCTACGGATGGTCATCCCTCCGGCGCGCCATTCGAATTTGGTGCCGACTGTCAGGCGCCCAACCGCGCCGACCCATTCGACGCCGCTGTTCCAGTTCGGCCAAGTTTCAGGATCCGCGATCCGCGCCCAGATCGCTTCTTGCGATGCGGCAATGATGATGGAGGCCCGTGCCTTGGCACGGGTGGTGAGATCGATGTCGAAAAGAGACATTGTTGGCGTCCATACTACCGGGACGCCGGGGGCTTGGCGCGCCGGACCATCCGGCGACGCGGCGACCGGCCCCTAGCAGATGCGTATGCGGCCAAGCTGTATCAAGCCCACTCATCGACACAAAAAAAAATAATTTAAACCCACTTGGCGAGGGGCGGCAGGCTCATCAGAACGGCGTTGGCGTCATGCCCGGTTTCAAGCCCAAACTTGGTCCCACGGTCATAGACAAGGTTGTATTCAGCATAGAGCCCGCGATGCACCAGTTGTGCGTCCTTGTCCGTGTCTGACCAGTCCTGCACACGGCGTTTTTCGACCAGCGGCACATAGGCCGGGAGAAACGCCCGTCCGATATCCTGCGTCAGACTGAAATCGGTTTCCCAGTCGCCGGTGTTGTGATCATCCATGAAAATGCCACCGACGCCCCGCGCCCGTCCCCGGTGTGGCACGTAGAAATACTCGTCAGCCCATTCCTTGAGCTTGGGATAGTACTCGCCGCCATGCGGATCGAGGTGCTGTTTCTGGGTGTCGTGGAAATGCTGGGTGTCCTCGGCATACTCGATGCAGGGGTTAAGGTCGGACCCGCCGCCGAACCACCAGGCATGCGGTGTCCAGAACATGCGGGTGTTCATATGCACAGCGGGGCAATGCGGGTTCTGCATATGCGCGACAAGGCTGATCCCAGACGCCCAGAAGCGCGGATCGTCCTTCATGCCGGGAATACCCTTGCGCGCGGCCATTGCGTGCTGCGCCCGTTCGCCCAGAGTGCCATAGACGGTCGAGACATTGACGCCGATCTTTTCGAACACCCGACCGCCGCGCATGACGCTCATCAAACCGCCGCCGGCGTCCGATCCATCGTCGGAATGGCGTTTGGTTTCAGTCACCTCGAACCGCCCCGGAGCGGCATCGCTCATCGGTCCGGTGTCGTGGCTGTCCTCAAGACCTTCGAAGGCCGCAACGATCTGATCGCGCAATTCGCGGAACCACGCAGAAGCGCGGGCTTTTTCGGTGTCAAAGTTTTCCGTCATGTCACTGTCCTATAGTTCTGACAGGACACTACAACGCATCACGGGAATCACAAGCCACTCCAAAGGCTTGAGTTTGAGGCGAAAACGGTCAGTGTGCCGGGGCGCTGACCGGGTCGATCAACGTACGCCCGCCATCAATCGTCATGATCTGACCTGTGATGAAGCCAGAGCTTTCAGAGGCAAGAAATTGCACCGCCTGTGCCAGTTCAGCCGGGCTGGCAATCCGGGACAGAGGTGTATTGCTTTCGATTTCCTTGCGGTACTCGTCATGATCCTTGAGTGCCTGCGCAAGGCTGGCCGACATCACCGATCCCAGCGCAACCGAATTCACGCGGATGCGGTGGTCTGCCAAAGACACAGCCAAAGACCGGGTCAATTGATCAAGAGCCGCCATGGAGACGGAAAACCCGAGAAGTTCCGGCTGTGTCCGCCGCGCTGCGATAGAGGACAGGTTGACGATAGCACCGGCCTGACCGTCTTGCTTGTCGGCGGCCTGCTTGATCATGCGCTTGGCCACCATCTGCGACAGGCGGAACGTGTTGGTGACGTTCTGCAACATCAACGCTTCAAGCGTGGTGTCATCCAGGTCGAGCGGGTCGGAGGGCAGGACCTGTCGGCTGCCATTCACAAGGATATCGACACGGTCGAACGCATCGAGTGTCGCGGACAGCAGGTTGGCCAGTGTCAGACGTTCGCGAAGGTCGCCAGCAAAGTAGCGGATGTTACCCTCTTCTTCGACGATTTCGCCGCATTCGTGGGACAGGCGCGCCTCGTCCATGTCGGCAAACATGACATTGGCGCCCTGATCGACGAAATGGCGTGCAATCGCGAGGCCGACCCCGTTGGCGGCTCCGGTAACGATGGCGGTCTTGCCTTCGATAGAGAATGACATTCTGGCTCTCCCTCAGCGCCGTTTTGTGCGACCGGGTTTGTCGGGGGTGCGCGGTTGGTCTGCCTGAAGTACCTTGAACCGGCTGTCCCCGTCCAGTTCCTGCGTCTGTGCGAAGCAGGTCGCGAGCGTTGTTTCGTATGGCAAGTGCCGGTTTGCGACGAGAACCAGCGTTCCTTTCGGTCGCAGCAAACGCGCGGCAGAACGGATGAAGTCCTGCCCAAGAGATGCATCAGGCGTTCGGCTTGTGTGGAACGGCGGATTCATCACCACCCAATCCAGACTGCCCGCAACACCCCATTTCGTGGCGTCGGCCCAATGAAAACTGACCCGGTCGTCGATTATGTTCTTCTCGGCACAGGTCAAAGCACGCCGGTCCGCCTCGACCAGATCGACATGGGTGACACCCGGCAATTCCAGAAGGTGCCGCGTCAGGTAACCCCATCCCCCGCCAAGATCCGCACCACGCCCCTTGAGCGACTTTGGCAGGGCCTCGATCAGCGCCTCTGATCCGGCATCGGGACCATCCGCCGAAAAAACGCCGGGTTGCGTGATCCAGCCGGAGGGTACAGGCGCAGGGTCAGGAAGCGCGCAGTCCTGAAACGCGTGGCTTGCGGTGAACCAGAAAACCTTGCCATGCGCCTTGGAGATCTGGCCCGCGACAGACACTCTCTCCCGCGCGAATTTCAGCATCGCGTCGACGCCATCGGTCTTGGCACCATCGACGATCACCATTCCGCCGGGTGTAATCGCTTCGGCCTGCGCCAGCAATCCACGCGCCAGATCGCGGCTGCGTGGCAGCGTGACAAGCACCGCATCGGCAGGCCCGGTGGCATAGGTCGTGACTGGATAGCCCATCGCTTCGAACAGGTCGTAGGCGGGTTTGAAATTCTGCTGAATGACGATGTCGAAGCCGGACAGCGTTCCAAGATCCGCGTCAGGCGCAGGTTCAAGCAGAGCAAGCCGCGTTCCTTCGGACAGGGTCAGTGCGCCTGTCTCGCGCGCATGGTCTAATCTTGCTAACGTCATCGGAGACCCGGGACAGCGCCCCGGCTATTCCTTTTCCATGGTGCATTGCAGCGGGTGCTGATGGCGACGGGCGAAATCCATCACCTGCCCCACCTTGGTTTCCGCGATCTCGTGGCTGAACACACCGACAACTGCCACACCCTTTTTGTGAACGGTCAACATGATCTCGAACGCCCGCGCATGCGTCATGCCGAAGAACCGTTCCAGAACATGCACCACGAATTCCATCGGGGTGTAGTCGTCGTTCAGGAGCATCACCTTGTAGAGCGGCGGTCGTTTCGTCTTTGCACGCGTTTCAACGACGACACCCGTATCGTTGTCATCGTTCGACGGTGGTCCTGCCTTGGGGCGGGACGACAGAATGTTGGCCGACAGCTGTCTCATGCTTGGGTCAGGACCTCGGGTTCCATATCCTAGATGGCTCTATATAACGTGTCGTGTCTGCGAGAAAAGAGGCGTGAGCCCTGCCATGATGCGAAAGCTGCAAACAATCGGGTTCGATGCCGACGACACGCTGTGGCACAACGAGCGGTTTTTCAAACTCACGCAGGACCGTTTCGAAGAGTTACTGTCTGATTATACGGACAAATCCCTGCTGCATGACCGTCTGATCGCAGCCGAACGCCGCAATATCGGCCACTATGGGTTCGGCGTGAAAGGCTTTGTTCTGTTGATGATCGAAACCGCCATCGACGTGACCGACGGCGCTGTTCCGGGCCATGTGATCCGCAATATCCTAGATGCGGGGCAGGATATGCTGGCCCATCCCATCGAATTGCTGCCGCATGTCCGCGCCACTGTGGAAACTTTGGCGCAGACGCATCGGCTAGTTCTGATCACCAAGGGTGACCTGCTGCATCAGGAACGCAAGCTGGCGCAATCCGGGTTGGGCGACCTCTTTCAAGACGTGGCCATCGTGTCGGAAAAATCGGTTTCGACCTATCACACCGTCTTCGGTCGGCATGCAGGCGGGGTCGAGGCCGCGATGATGGTCGGCAATTCCATGAAGTCCGACGTGGTGCCTGCCGTTGCCGCAGGAAGCTGGGGCGTGTTCGTTCCACATGACCTTGAATGGGATCTCGAAAAGGCGGATCCACCGCAGAGCGCGCGTTACCGCGAGATTGCCGATCTGGGTGATTTGCCGCCTTTGGTGGCGGATATCGGCTGATCGGCTTCGCCACATTCTTGCCACAATGGCTGACCTAGTAAGCAGATAAGCGCAGCCCCCAACATCTTGCGCCCGTACATCACGAAATTGGGAAAAAAGATATAAAAATAAGGCCTTTATCGCCTTCCTCTCGTGTGGTACCCTTGTGTCAATAATAATGCTGACCGGAAAAATCCGGCGGCTTGAGGCAGAGAAGGCAGATATCGTGACGGGACGGCGCATGAAGCCGGGCCGAATTGGCCTGTATTTTATCACCGCACTTTGGTTGGCAGTCCTGCTGCCGATGAGCGCCATGGCCGCGCCCTATGCCGCTATGGTGATGGATGCCCGGAACGGCGAAGTGATCCATTCGGAAAACGCGGACACGCGCCTGCATCCGGCTTCTCTGACCAAGATGATGACGCTCTATATCGTGTTCGAAGCCGTTCAGAACGGCGAGATCAGCATGGACACGGCCGTTCGCATTTCCCAAAAAGCTGCGGCCGAACCGCCATCGAAACTTGGCTTGCGCGCAGGGTCCACGATTCAGCTGCGCTACCTCGTCCGCGCGGCGGCGATCAAATCCGCCAACGATGCGGCAACCGCGCTTGCAGAAGCAATCTCAGGCTCTGAAGCGGCCTTTGCCCGCCGTATGAACCGCACGGCCAAGGCGCTGGGGATGAGCCGAACCACCTTCAAGAACGCACATGGCCTGACGGAAAACGGCCATCTGTCGAGCGCGCGGGACATGACGATCCTTGGACGCCATTTGCTGTATGACTACCCGCAGTACTACAACCTCTTCCAGCGCCGCAGCACCGATGCGGGCGTCAAGGCCGTGTCCAACACCAACCGTCGGTTTCTCGATTCCTATCAAGGGGCCGACGGGATCAAGACAGGCTATACCCGCGCAGCCGGTTTCAACCTTGTCGCCTCTGCCGAACGCGGCAGCGAACGGATCATCGTGACCGTGTTCGGCGGCAATTCCACCGCGTCGCGCAATGCGCAGGTGGCAAAGCTGATGGATCTGGGATTCAACAAGGCACCCAGCCGCATGGCGCTGCGGACCCCACGCAAGCCGCCATACCTTGGCCCGGACACGTCCGCACCCGCGGAAACCGTTATTGCAAGCAGCCAGACACCGTCGACGAACACGCGCGCCAAATCGATCCGCGTGGTGGCAGCCGCCGTCAAGACAAGCCTCCGCCCCACCGCGCGTCCCGTGGCGGAACCGGTCTTGCCGGATGCACTGGTGGCCGAACTCAAGCAAGACATCCAGTCAGTCCTCGAAGAGGTGCAGACCGCCGAAGTGCGCGAAATCGCAGCAACTTCGGCGCAAGTGGCGATCGCGGCCCCAGCCTCGAACGCCGCCGTCGAAGCTGTGATCGCGGAACAGAAAACCGCGCCCAGCGCGTCGGTCAAACCGGTCGTGCGACCGCGCACATTGGTTCTGGCGTCTGCAAAGACGCCGCAGGCCGCACCCGCACAGCCAGTCGTAAAGCGCGAAGCCGAAGTGGTGACCCGGATTTCGACCTCCGGCGGCCGGCATTGGGGCATCAATGTCGGGCGCTTCTCAAGCCGTCATGCTGCCGAGAAGGCGCTGCTCACAACAGCCCTGGCCGAAATGGCGACGTTGGACGGATCGCTGCGCAAAGTGGTGAACGGGGCACGTGGCTTTGATGCGAACTTCATGGGTCTGACACGCGATGCGGCGGACCTTGCGTGCCGCCGCCTTCAGGCACGGCAGGTCACCTGCTTCATGATCGGGCCAAGCTGACTCTCAGCGGATCAGGTTTTGGGATGATCGTCGTAATCGTCTGACAATATCCGCTGCGCCGCCCCTTCCGGGTCTTCGTATTGCCTTGACCGGACCGTGAACACAAACGCCACAAGCCCGATGCCGCCAAGGATCAGCGATACGGGGATCAGATAGGCAAGAACGTTCATGGAATGCTCCGGGTTACTTGAGGCGCAGGGCGTTCAAAGACACCGTAATCGAAGAGGTGGACATCGCCAACGCGGCGATCAGAGGCGAACACAGACCGGCCACCGCCAGCGGCACAGCAATGATGTTGTACCACGTCGCAATGGTGAAGTTCTGGCGGATGCGTTTGATGGCCACCCGCGAGGTGGACAGGGCATCGGCAATCGGCTCTAGCGATTTACCAAGCAGCACCACGTCTGACGCCACGCGCGCCGCATCCAGCGCTGTGGCCGGAGAGATTGACGCATGAGCGCCGGCAAGGGCTGCAGTGTCGTTCAAACCATCGCCAACCATAAGAACATGTTTGCCGCTGTCACTCAGCTGGGCAATACGTGCGGCCTTGTCTTGCGGCAGTGCCTCGGCCACCCATTTGGCGATCCCAAGACGCGCGGCAAAAGCTTCGACTGCCGGTGTGGTGTCGCCGGACATCAGGATCACCTCGTACCCGTCGTCTTGCAGCTTGGTCACAAGCGCCTCGGCCCCATCGCGGATTTGGTCAGCAAAACGGAAGGGATCGGCAACCGTATCGCCAACGCGCAGCCACGCGCAGGTCTCTGCGCTTTCGCCCCCGCCGACCCAAGCAGCCCGGCCCAGACGCACGGTCTGACCCATCCATGTGCCTTCGGTGCCATGGCCCGGAACCTCGGAGAGATTGGTGACTTTTGCAGCAGCAACACCCGCATCGCGGATCGCCTTGGCCAAGGATTGCGACAGCGGATGCGACGACCCGTCTGCCAGTGCCAGCGTGATCCCAAGATCGCGGCGCGAGTGATCGCCAAGGTTCACCACTTCGGGTGTGCCTGCGGTCAGGGTCCCGGTCTTGTCGAACACCACGGTGTCCACCTGCGCCATGCGTTCCAACGCGGTCGCGTCCTTGATCAGCAATCCCTTGCGGAACAGACGGCCAGACGCCGCCGTGGTCACAGCAGGCACCGCCAGCCCCAAGGCACAGGGGCAGGTGATGATCAGAACCGCCGCCGCGATATTGAGCGCGGTGCGCAGATCAAAGGTGTAGAAATACCAACCCAGGAACGCGAGCGCCGACAGGATATGAACCCCCGGCGCGTATAACTTGGCCGCCTTGTCGGCGAGCGAGGTATACCGCGACCGCCCGGATTCGGCGATGGCGACAAGATCGGCCATGCGATGCAGCGAGGTGTCGCGGCCCACGGCGCTGGCGCGGATGGTCAGAGGGCCGGTCAGGTTGACCTCTCCCGCACTTACTATCGAACCCACACCGGCATAGATGGGGCGGGTTTCGCCGGTCAGCAGGGATCGATCCAGTTCCGACTGACCTTCGAGAATCTCTCCATCCACGGGCATCCGTCCACCGGGACGCACGCGGATCAGCTCGCCTACGATCAGTTCGGACATGGCGATCTGTTCTTCACCTGCATCCGTCACACGCCAGACGCGCGGCACTTCCAGCGCGGCCAATTCCTCCGCAGCCGAACGGGCAGCCGCGCGCGTGCGGTGATCCAGATACCGCCCTGCCAGCAGGAAAAAGGTCAGCGTGATCGCGGCATCGAAATAGGCGTGTTCGCCGGACAGGGAGGTTTCCCAAAGCGACGTGGCCACCGCCAGCGCAATCGCCAGCGAGATCGGTACATCCATGTTGAGCCGCCCGGCCCGCAAGGCCGTCCAGGCATGCTTGAAGAACGGCTGCGCGGAAAATGCGATGGTCGGCAAAGCGATGGCGGCGGAAATCCAGTGGAACATGTCCCGCGTCGGACCATCGGCGCCCGACCACACGGCAATGGACAAGAGCATGATGTTCATCGCTGCAAAGAAGGATACGGCAAGGCGCATCAGCAGATCGCGCCCAGCCTTGTCCGTGTCCGTCGCGCGCAAGGCGGTGGTGTCCAACTCGTGCGCTTCGTATCCCGCACGCTCCAACACACCGATCAGGTCATCCGCTGTAACGTCGGATGCCGCCTCGATCTGCGCCCGCTTCAGCGTCAGGTTCACACGCGCGCCTTTTACGCCCTCGGTCGCTGCGAGGATGCGCTCAACGCCCGAGATGCAGGCCGCGCAGTGGATCGACGGCAGGGACAGGACGATGTTTACATCCTTCGGCAAAGCCGCTTCTGCCAATGCCTCGGCTGCGGGTGCCGCAGAACAAGCGGGACAGGCCGAGGCGGGAGGGCGCATTGCGAGGGTCATGGCTCAGCTTTCGACGTGAAGGACAACGCGCTGTTCGAAGGGAACGCCATCCAGCGACGTGGCCTTCATGCGGATGTTCCAGTTACCCGGCGCAAGCGTTTCGCGCGCGACATAGGCCCGTCCGTCAAATGCGAAATCTGGTGTACGGTCATCCTGCACATGGGTCGCCCGACCGAGAACGGCATCCAGACTTCCGGCCTGCACGGGCTTTCCTTGGTCGTCCTTGATGCTCAGAATTAGTAAACCGCCCTTTGCCTCGGCATAGACATTCCATCCCAAGGCCTCCTGTTCGGCCCGCCGCACGTCGAATTCCTGCGACGCGACATAAGAGTTCTTCACCTCAAGTCCGGGAAAGGTCTTCACCGCCGAATAGGCCAGAACAAGATTGACGGAAATGATGACAGCAAAACAGCCGCCAAAAATGGCCAGAGCATGCCAGCCGGTAAGTTTGCGTTCCTTGGCCATCAGTTGCTTCTCCCGTTAAAGATCGTGTCGGTATAGGCGCGGTCGCCATTGGTCAGGTCTTCGACCCAGAACCGGATATCGGTGCGTTCGTCCTCGGCCGGATCAGACCCCGGTGCGGCGACGACATAAACGCGTTGCAGGAAGGTTTCGTTGGCGGGAACATCCACCGTTTCATAGGGCGTGCCCTCAAGCTGCACCCGCAGGGCTGGGTGACCGACGACAGACATGCGGAACGGACGGTCCTCACCATGCTTGTTGAGCAGGCGCACGTCGTAGGTGTTGCGGATGGACCCGTCAGACAGCGTGACAAAGGTCGGGTTCCGCACCGGCGCCACGGTCATGTCGATCTCGGGCCGGATGAAGAGTGCGAAAACAAGGCCGATGCCCACAAGCGCCCAAAGCGTGGTGTACATCATCGTGCGGACGCGGAAGATGTGGAACCACGCTGTGCGCGGCTTTTCCCCGGCCCGTTCGCGCGGTTCGTCCGACAGCGCCAGATAGTCGATCAGACCACGGGGCTTGCCGATCTTTTCCATGATGTCGTCGCAGGCATCGATGCAAAGGCCGCAGGTGATGCACTCCATCTGTTGCCCGTCGCGGATGTCGATGCCCATCGGGCAGACGTTGACGCAGGCCATGCAGTCGATGCAGTCGCCCAGTTGTTCGGCCCCATCGCCTTTGCGGTGCTTGCCGCGCGGCTCACCCCGCCATTCGCGGTAGCCGATGGTCAGGGTATCCTCATCCATCATCGCTGCCTGAATGCGCGGCCATGGGCAGGCATAGATACAGATCTGTTCGCGCGCGAAGCCACCAAAGAAGAACGTGGTCGCGGTCAGAATCAGCATCGTGGTGTAAGCAACAGGATGCGCCTGACCTGTCACCAGATCGCGTAGCAATGTCGGCGCGTCTGCAAAGTAGAACACCCACGCCCCGCCGGTTGCGAGACCGATGATGAACCACGACACCCACTTTGTCAGCCGTAGACGGGCTTTGCGGAAATCCATCTTTTCCTGACGGTGCAGGCGCAAACGCGCGTTGCGGTCGCCTTCGATCCAGCGTTCGACAAGGATGAAGAGGTCCGTCCACACGGTCTGCGGGCAGGCATAGCCACACCAGACCCGGCCCAGAGCGGATGTGAACAGAAACAGGCCCAGGCCCGCCATGATCAGCAACCCCGCGACGAAATAGAACTCATGCGGCCAAATCTCGATCCAGAAGAAGAAGAACCGCCGATTGGCAAGGTCGATCAGAACCGCCTGATCTGGCAGTTGCGGCCCACGGTCCCAACGAATCCACGGTGTGACATAGTAAATGCCCAACGTGAAAATCATGATGATCCATTTGAAGCTGCGGAAGTTCCCCTTCACACGCTTCGGAAAGATCGGTTCGCGCGCAGCGTAAAGGTTCGGCGGCGTTTGGTTTTCTGCTTGAGACACGAGAGAATTGGCTCCCAAAGACGGATTGGCTTGATCGACTTTTCTCAGGGTGCGCCGCGCCAGACTTTGACTTGCATCAAATACTGTATCTTTAATTCAGGTTTTTGCCGCTTCCCTGCGGATCCAGCGCAGAAACGCTTTCAGCGGTGCACGCTGGACACCAGGTTTCGTGACCAGATTGTATCCTGCCTCCAACCGGTCCTCGAAAACGGCAATCAGGCGTCCTGCAGCGAGGTCCTCGGCCACCGCGATTCGGGTCGAGACAGCCACCCCCTGTCCGTTCCGCGCCCCGTCGAGCATCAGGTTGCCCGGCACATGGGTGCGCGACAGGACCTTGGCATGGGCCAGACCATGCTGGGTCAACCAAGCAGAGGATTCGGTTGTCCCAAGCTCTTCCAGCCAAGGGTAGTCGATCAAATCCCGCGGCTCGGTCGGCGGCTTGCCTTTGAAAAGCGATGGCGCACCGATGACCACCAGCGGTGAGTCCAGCAGGCGTTCACTCTCAAGCCCTGCCCATCCGCCCGAACCATAACGGATCGCCACGTCGATGCCGCCCGGGGACGGGTCTGTCAGTACCGGGCTTGGGGTGACGATCATGTCGATCCCCGGATGTTCCATCTGGAAACTGCCAAGGCGCGGCATCAGCCACGCGCTGGCAAAGGTTGGCGTGCAGCCCACGTTCAACGGTCTTTGCGCATCGGCATTTGTCAGCGCTTCGACCCCGGCCGCAATGCGCCCGAACCCATCGTCCAAGGCACGGGCCAGATCGCGCCCAACATCCGTCAATTCCAATGCCCGACTTTTCCGATCAAAGAGCGGCGTGCCGAGATGGGTCTCAAGACTGCGCAATTGCTGGGAAATCGCCGCATGGCTGACATTCAATGCCACCCCGGCGTCGGTCACGGACCCCGTCTGGACAAATGCGCAAAACGCCCGCAGCGCGGACAGGGAGGGCAGTCGGGACCAATCAACCATGTAATCTCACCTTACATTTCGAATTTATCCCTGAGTCGCATTTGCAGCACCAAAACGCAAGTATGAGCGCAGAACCACAGCGATCAAAGGAGACCGACATGTTCACTACATTTGCAAAAACATTGTTCCGCGCAAGCGGCGTATCCCCGACCAGCTGGCTTAACGCCACGCCGCATTCATGGTACCGTGAAGACCTGCGCGGCCAGCCCGAGCCCAAGCGTTGGGAGGACTGGAGATGATCGACCCGGTGATCTACCTGCCGCCCCGGATTTGGCAGGACCCGCCAAACAATGACCGCGCCAGGCGGTGGCCGTGGCGCGGTCGCAGATGGCAATAGCCAGATCCAATCAAAAGCGCCGGTGCCTCGAAACGCGCGAACAGAAAGAGGAACCGGCGCTTTCCCCTCTGGCCCGAAGGCCAAAGGGTATTCTGGTATCAGGTCACTCGACCGAGGCTTCGCCGCCACCCAAGCCATGCACATAGGAGGCCACGGCACGGATTTCGGCTTCACTCAGGCGATCCGTCCAAGGCGGCATCACGCCAAAGCGCGAATAGGTCACTGTCTCCGTCAGGGTCGCGTAGTCGCCACCGTAGAGCCAGATCGCGTCCGTCAGGTTCGGCGCACCTTGAAAGCGGTCACCTGTTCCGTCGTCCATGTGGCAGGCCGCGCAATTGTCGAGGAACACCGTCTCACCAGCCGCGACCATTGAGGCATCGTTCGGTTCACCTGAGAGCGACATCACGTAGTTGACCACCTGGCTGATCTCTTCTTCGGCAAGCATTTCGCCAAATGCAGGCATCTGCGACCAACGGGCGTCCGGGTCTTCTTCGTTGCGGATCCCGTGCGTGATCGTGGTGTGGATTGCCTCGATATCCCCTCCCCAAAGCCAGTCGTCGTCCAGCAGGTTGGGATACCCCTTGGCGCCGGCCGCGCCAGAGCCGTGACACTGGGCGCACCATGTACGGAACACCGCAGCTCCCGCGTTCTGGGCGTACTGGTTGAGGTCGGCATCCTGCGCGATCTCGGTCAGTTCAACCGACGCAAGCTGTGCGTTGATCCCCGCATTGGCATCTTCGAACCGCGCGATCTCTTCCGCCACCTGCGCCCGTGTGGAGAACCCAAGGATACCGGGTGTGGCTTCCTTGATGCCCGGCCATGCGGGATAGGCGATGGTGTAGAGCACACCCCAGACGATGGTCGCGTAGAAAGTCCACAGCCACCAGCGCGGCAGGGGTTTGTTGTATTCCTTGATCCCGTCCCACTCGTGACCGGTGGTTTCATAATCAAGATCGTCGTCTTTCTTACTCATGTCCTCGCCTCCTTGGATGCGGCGGGTTTGTCTTCATTGCGAAACGGGATGTTGGCTGTGTCGCGATGTGTTTTGTTGCTGCCGGGGCGAATGGCCCAGAGGATCACCCCGACAAAGAACAGGAACAGGACAAGCAGCATCCAGCTGTCTGCGAATTCCCGGAGAAACGAATAGGTTTCCATGTCATTCCTCCTTAGCGGCTTGCGTCTGGGGTGAAGGTCGAGAAGTCAACCATTGTGCCCAGAACCTGCAGGTAGGCGATCAAGGCATCTGCTTCGGAAACGCCCGGCTGGCCGTCAAAGTTGCGCACGTTGACGCCTTCGCCGTAGCGTTCGAGCAGACCGTCGAAATCGCTGTCCGGATCGGCTTGCGCCCGGAAGTCTTCGCGCGCCGCTTCGATCATCTCGCTGGTGTACGGGACACCGACAAAGGCGTTGGTCGCCATGACGTCGCCGATATGTTCGCCTTCCAGCAGTGTCGCTTCGAGGAAGCCGTATTTCGGCATCACCGATTCCGGCACAACCGACTGCGGATCCCGCAGGTGATCGACATGCCAGTCGTCCGAGTAGCGGCCACCGACGCGGGCGAGGTCAGGCCCGGTCCGCTTGGACCCCCACTGGAACGGGTGGTCGTACATCGACTCGGCTGCAAGGCTGTAGTGGCCATAGCGTTCGACCTCGTCGCGCATCGGACGGATCATCTGGCTGTGGCACACATAGCAGCCTTCGCGCAGATAGACGTTCCGACCCGCCAGTTCGAGAGGCGTGTAGGGGCGCACACCCTCGACCTCTTCAATTGTGTTTTCGAGATAGAAGAGCGGCACGATCTGCACCAGTCCGCCGACGGTCACGACCAGAAAGCTGAAAACCAGCAACAATGTCGCGTTGGTTTCGATAATCTTGTGTTTGTCAAGAATACCCATTGTCCAAGCCTCCTTATTCGGCCGGGACGGCTGCGGGCGAAACCGCGGCGTCTTTTGCCGGGCTGCGCTTCACAGTCATCCAAAGGTTGTAGCACATGATCAAGGCACCAGTGAGATACATCACACCGCCCAGAGCACGCACGACGTACATCGGGAACTTCGCACTCACGGTGTCGGCAAAACTGTTCACGAGGAACCCGTTTGCATCGACTTCGCGCCACATCAGGCCTTCCATGATCCCGGTGACCCACATCGAGGCCGCGTAGAGAATGATGCCGATGGTGGCGAGCCAGAAGTGCCAGCTGACCATGCTCAGGCTATAGAGCCGCTGACGGTTCCAGAGCTTGGGCACCAGGAAGTACAGAGCCCCGAAGGTGATCATGCCGTTCCAGCCAAGCGCGCCGGAGTGGACGTGACCAATGGTCCAGTCGGTGTAGTGCGACAGCGAATTGACCGCGCGGATCGACATCATCGGACCTTCAAAGGTCGACATGCCGTAGAAGCCAAGCGAGATCACCATCATCCGGATCACCGGGTCGGTGCGCAGCTTGTCCCATGCGCCGCTCAGCGTCATCAGACCGTTGATCATGCCGCCCCAGCTGGGCATCCAGAGCACGATCGAGAACACCATGCCAAGGGTCGAGGCCCAATCCGGCAGAGCGGTGTAATGCAGGTGGTGCGGACCGGCCCAGATATAAAGGAAGATCAGCGCCCAGAAGTGAATGATCGACAACTTGTAGCTGAAGACCGGACGTTCGGCCTGCTTGGGGATGAAGTAATACATCATGCCAAGGAAGCCTGCGGTCAGGAAGAAGCCCACGGCGTTGTGGCCATACCACCACTGAACCATCGCGTCCTGCACACCTGCGAAAACCTGAACCGACTTTGAGCCGAAGATCGAGACCGGGATGCTCAGGTTGTTGAACACATGCAGCATCGCGACCGTGACGATGAAGGACAGGAAGAACCAGTTGGCTACATAAATATGAGGTTCTTTGCGCTTGATGATCGTGCCGAGGAAAACCGCCAGATAGGCCAGCCAAACGATGGTCAGCCACAGATCGATATACCACTCGGGTTCCGCGTATTCCTTGGACTGAGTTGCCCCCAGCAAGTAGCCGGTCGCGGCCAGCACGATGAACAGGTTATAGCCCCAGAACACGAACCAGCCGAGGTTCCCACCCCACAGGCGCGCGGCGCTGGTGCGCTGCACCACATAGAACGATGTCGCGATCAGGGCGTTGCCACCAAAGGCGAAGATCACCGCAGAGGTGTGCAGCGGGCGCAGACGCCCGAAATTCGCATAGCCCTGGGCCCAATCGAAATTGAGCGCCGGAAAGGCCAACTGGAACGCGATGAAGGTTCCCACAAGGAAACCGACGACGCCCCAAAAGGCCGTTGCGATCACGCCGTAGCGGATCACACCGTCCATATAGCTTGTTTCAAGAACGGCTGCTGGCACCGGTTCATCGGTGTTGCGCAGCACCCAAAGGAAGAGCCCGGCAGATATCGCCATGATCAGAATGGCGTGAACCTGATAGGCCAAATCGCGTGCATAACTTGCTGCAATCATCGCAAAGAGCGTGATCAAACCAAGCGCGATTAGCTTGATATAGTTCAACATTTTTTGTCCCTTCGTCTTACCTGCGCGATTCGGCTGCCGCGCGGGCGGTTTTCAGACTGGGCCCTTAATGCGAAACTTGGCCAAACCTATCCTTGATCTGCATCAATAGAATTGCGGGACTTGTTTGATGGGTGTCAAAGCGCCTCATGCGACTTCGGTCGAAGATGGTTCCAGTGGGAAATCAACCAAGGGAGCCAACCATGTCTTTCAAAACGATCCTGGCCGTCGTCACCGATCACGCCCATCTGACCGAGACACTTTCGCAGGCCATTTCCATGGCCAGCGCGCTGGACGCCCATCTTGATGTTCTATGTGTTGGCGTCGATCGCACCCAAACCGGCTACTATTATGCCGGCATGAACGCGGCCATCCTGCAGGAAACTCTGAACCAGGCGCGCGAAGATGCATCGGGACTGGCAGCCGCTGCGAAAAAGCAGATGGGTCTGTCAGAGCTGCGCTGGGGTGTGACCGAAGCGGTGTGTCAACTTGCCGATGTCGCACGGTTTGTCGCCTCTCATGCCCGATTTGCCGATCTGGCGATCGTGCCACGGCCCTATGGCGATGATCGGGGCATTGAACTTGAACCCGTCGTCGAAGGTGCGCTGTTCGAGGGGCAGTCTCCAGTGATCGTGCTGCCTGACGGCGGTCTTGAACTGAAGTTACCCGGCAAGATCGCGATTGGCTGGAACGAAAGCGCCGAGGCGCTTCGGGCCGTGCGCAGTGCGCTGCCATTTCTGAGCAGCGCGCACACTGTGCATATCGTCGTGATCGACCCACCAAAACACGGGCCGACCCGGTCCGATCCGGGTGGGCAAGTGTCGCAATATCTTGCCCGTCACGGGGTAAAGGTGGAAATCGACGTGTTGTCCAAGACCATGCCACGGGTATCCGATGTGATGCGGCGTCATGTGATGGACATCAATGCCGACATGGTCGTGATGGGTGCCTATGGGCATTCCCGGTTCCGCGAGGCCATTCTTGGTGGCGCAACGCGCAATATGCTCGAAACCAGCGAAGTGCCGGTTTTCATGGCACATTAAACGTCGGGTTATCCGGTCAGTAGGCGCAGACCTTGGGTCACGTCTGACCGAACCGCCAAGCGAAGGCCGGGTTCATCCCCGGCCTTCAGCGCCGCTACGATCAACCTGTGATATTGTGGCGCTTCCGTCCGCCGCAACCGCCCATAAAGCGCCCGCATCGTGGGGCCAAGCTGCAACCAGACCTGTTCGGCCATGGCCAGCATCGCCGGGGCTTGCGCCCGCAGATACAAGGTCCGGTGAAAGTCCAGATTTGTCCGGATGTAGCCCACGGCATCCCGGTTCGAGATCGCGTCCGAAATCGTCCCGTTGATCGCCTGCAACCGGTCGATCAGGGCCAGATGGGCGCGCGGCAGGGCGCGGCTCGCCAGTTCCACTTCGATCAGGGCGCGCAACGCGGCAAGTTCCTCGATCCTGTCGTTCGACAGTTCAGGCGTCGACACCCGCCCCGAAGCCGACATCGACAAGGCTCCTTCCGCGACCAGCCGCTGAAACGCTTCACGCGCGGGCGTCATCGACACATCGAACTCCCGCGCAACGCCGCGCAGGGTCAGCTGTTCACCAGGAGACATCTGACCAAACATGATCCGGTTCCGCAGACCGCGATAGACGCGGTCATGTGCGGACAGGGTTGGTTCCGTGGGGCGGGTCAGGACGCTCATACTGAACTGTGATCACAGCTGTGGAATGGGTCAAGCACCAAACCGGAAGCGATGCAGCTTCGGGCCGTCTTGCCGCAGCCATGCACGCGCATCGTGATGTGGGCCATAAAGCTGATCGACCACGCGCCAGAAATTGGCCGAGTGGTTCATTTCCTTCAAATGCGCAACTTCATGCGCCGCCACATAATCAAGCACGAATCTCGGCGCGAGGATCAAACGCCAAGAATACATCAGTGCGCCTGCTGACGAACACGAGCCCCAACGGGACCGCGTGTCGCGCAGCGTCAGCCGGGTGTACCGAAGGCCCAACCGCTCGGAATAGTGATCGGACGCTCGGGTCAGCGCGATCCGCGCCTGCTCCTTGAGCCACGCTTGCAGGTGAATACGCCCGGTCTCGACCGGGGCAGGCAGGGTGATCCTGCCATCCGCCACCAGCAGACGCCGTGCCGACCCCGCAACAATTTCAAACGATTGCCCGCCTACATCCAGCCGGTCACCGGGCCCGACAAGCGCGGGGCCGGCCCGTTTCGATAGATGCCCCATGACCCAGTCGCGCTTTTCTGCGGCAAAGGCCAAAGCCTCGCGTTCTGAAACACCACGCGGCACGGTCAGGGTCACTCCCCCATCGACTCTGGAGATCCGCAGCGTCATGCGGCGGGCACGCGCGTTCTTCCGAAGTTTCAAGGGAATTTCGGGGTTGCCGGGAAAGGTTGTGACGCCCATATGCCGCTCGATGACCTCTGCGCCCTAAAGCCTTTGACACCGGTTCGGTGTTATGGCAGTTGGCGCAGATTGTCGATATGACCACGCAATAAAGGGGATGACCCATGCCCAAGGAAGAATGGGGCGTCAAACGTGTTTGCCCGACCACCGGCAAACGCTTTTATGACCTGAACGCCACTCCGATCATCAGCCCGTATACCGGCGAAGTGGTCGAGATTGACACAGGCAAGACCCGCATGATCGCGGCAGACGCCGAAGACCGCCAGAGCAAGTCCAACCTGGACGACACCGATGACGTCGATGTTCTGGAAGATGACGATGTTGATGTCGATCTCGATGACGATGACGTTCTCGAGGACGATGAAGACGACAACGTCTCACTTGACGACATCGCGGATGTCGCAGGTAACGACGACGATTAATTTCTGCAAAAGGGGCGGAATCACGCTTGATCCCGCCCCCGGCTTTGCGTAATTGAACGCGCACTAACGGGGCCTTAGCTCAGCTGGGAGAGCGCTTGCATGGCATGCAAGAGGTCAGGGGTTCGATCCCCCTAGGCTCCACCAAATTCCAACATATGTTTGATTTCAGCCATCTCCGGCCATTGGTATTTCAAACCTTATTTCGGTGCCCTAAATAGGGACTGGACTCGATAACACGCTCTCGTTAGCTTTTTGGTGTTTTATCGAATTTTTCCAAGGCGAGATATTGATGTTGAATAAGACGTGGCTGGGCATCGCTATCGGCGGTGGTGCCTCCGTTCTTTACGGAAAAGCAGGATACATCCTACAATTCTTGAACCTTGAACACTTGAACAATTCGGTATCTTGCGCGGTAGGCGGGGTGCGAATGGGGGCAGCGCTTCACGCCAGTTGCGGCGTCTCTTTTGCTTTGATGACCGGGGTTGGATCCCCAAAAGATCTTGAGGCAGTGACGGGAAGCGGTTTCGACTTTGCCGCCGATCTTGGCGGTCGTTTTGGAGAACTCGCGAAACTAGGCGGTCGCGCCGGGGAAGCTGTGGCAAACGGCGTTGCTTCGTTGAACAAGATTCAAACCATAGTAGATTTAAAAGCCTTTCTTGGTACCGAGCGCGGGAAAGTCTTCATCAACTCGATCACTGGCGATTTCGCACCATCAAATTCCACTCCGTCTCTATTTATGTTCGGCACGCCCGTCGGTGCGGGTATTGGCGCTGGCATCTGGTACGAATGGCAGGAAGTTTACGAAGTAGGGGCGATGTCAGCTTGGGCCTGCGTCCCGCTCTCTTGGCGCTTTGTCAACTTCAACGGCGGCCTTTGGCTTCAAATTAAGGACATCCCCGCAAAGAACGGAAGTAAGATTACAGTACTTGGCAAACAATTTTCGTGGGGCGTTGACGGCGTCGTCCACTTCATGGAGCCCGATGGGTTTGCGCATACCAAAGGAGCTGTGCAGCGGTTTCGAAGCCAAACTACAGGAATCATCGAAAACAACAGACTGCAAGAAGACCCCGCCTTCCAGAAAGGCCGTGGCGTGGCTCCGCCGGGCGGTGGCATAAACCTGTCGATTAGAAGCCTTGGGGCTGTGCGAGATTTCCTCGGCTCGCTTACACCGATCCCAGCCGAATCTACAGTCGATTTGGGGCTCGCCATCCGATTCGAGGATCAACTTGTTTGGGAAAGCTATGAGTCCGCCAAGCTTTGTACAGCGGGCAACGGTGCAATCAGCACAGTGACACAGAACAGCGGTTGGAGATATTGAACCTTCGCCGGCTATAGCTAAGTGCTCGACACTTTTCAGATGTTGTTGAGGTTGGCAGCATATCACTCGAGAGCACTAACTTCGTGGGAGAAAATGCACAGCTCCTCAGCATTGACCTGTGCCATCGAAAATACTGTTTCGCCAAACGAATCACTGTGCCACTATTCAAGAAAAATAATATTGGCGGCAGCAGGCTATGTTTCAGGCACAAGAACTGTGGAGCTATCGGTATGGGCAATTTGCCGAGCGGTTCCGGTACCAATACGTCATTTCGCGATCAACTGAGGCGATTGAGGGCTTTGAAGAAAGCACGATCGGCGATCTGAAACTGTATACCGGCAGGGATTTACCGCTGCGCGAACTGCGCGACGCAGCTGGCTCGAAGATCGGTTATGTGCTTGGTATCGCTGTCGGAATGGACGCGCTGGAGACGCCGGAAACGCTCAAACTGCCCTTCAGGAAAACCACCAAGAGCTTCTGGACCCGTTTCGAGACATGGCTCAATGATGCGGCAGGCCGCTATGCATTTGTCGTCGATGCATCGGGTGGTCCGCGGCTTTACACCGACCCTGTCGGTATGATCGGCGCGGTCTACAATCCTGAAGACGGATATGTTGCCTCGTCGACGATGCTCGCCATCAAGAGGCCGCTGCGGCCTCACCCGAAATACGATTTCGACGTGATCCGCGACCTTGGCGGCAGGCTGACGCTGTTTCACACCGCCGACAAAGACGTGCACCGGCTGAACCCGAACCATTACCTTGATCTGACGACGCTCGAATCCAAACGCTTCTGGCCGCGCGATGTCAGCTTCACACCCGAAGCCGAAGACCCGACCACGGTCTACCGCGAAATCATCGAAACCGCCCGCGCCAATATTGGCGCGATTGCAGAGGCTTATCCCTGCTCCCTGCCTGTTTCCGGCGGCATGGACAGTCGGTTGATACTCGCCTTCGCAGGGGAACATCGAAGCAAGATCAAGCAGTTCTACACCCACATCAACAACTACGCGACCCGGCGCGATGCCGCCATCGCGGCAGAGTTGTGCCGCGTCTGCAATGTCGAACATGAAATCCACGACAAACGGGATTTCGGCATCGCACGCCGCGAAGTCCGCCTGAATCGGCATGCCTACGAACTCACATTCGGGGCACCTGCGTCACCGCCCAAAGAGTACCAGAATGGCGTGATCCATGGCGTCCCAGAAGGCAACGTGATCCTGCGCGGACATCAGACTGACCTGCTTCGGGCGGTCTATGTCTTCCGTCCGGAATCCGAATGGCGTGATCCGGATTGGCAAATCGAACGCTTGTTTATCGTGCCGCGCTCTGACTTCAGCAGCACGATCGCGGATCGGTTCCGCGAAGATTTCGTCGCGTGGCAATCGACTTTGCCGGATGCCGCCATGGAAAAGGCCGCAGACTTCATGTTCCTTGAGGTTTTTTCCAACGCCTCGATTGGCTCGTCCTTCCCGGCACTCTGGCGAAACTTCTACATGTCGCCGTACAACAGTCGCCGATTGATCGCCTTGTCTCTTCAGTTCTCGGAAAAGCGCCGCCGCGCATCCGAGCCGGTGTTTGAATTGATCGAGATGATGAACAAGGATTTATCCAAGGTTCCGTTCGATTTCGAAGCACCCGCCTCGCTGGGGGACAAGCAGGAATGGGGCACAAATGCCCAGTCGACACAGAAACGACGGAACAAGACGGTCGAAAAGCTGCTGAAATACGCCTGAGCTGATCAACGCGACACGTCACCCAAGACGGTGATCTCGGGTGCGCGTGCCGTGAGCGATCGACAGATGAAAGCCGACAACAGCCGGAATTCCTTTTCGCGCGAGGTTCCCTTGCGCCAGACCATCCCGATGGTGCGCGACGGTGCGGTTCCGCGGAACGGCCGCGCGACAACGATATCCTGATGCGCCACTTCGGATTTCACGTAGAGCGCGGGCATCAGTGACAATCCCATGCCTGTCGCCACCATCTGCCGAAGCGTATCAAGGCTGGTGCCTTCGTAATCATGCGACAGGTCCACACCATAGTCTTCCGAGATGGATCGCACCAGTTCGTGCAGCCTGTGTCCCGGTTCCAGCGAAAGAATGGTCTCTCCGCGCAGCATGACAGGGTCGATTTCGGGCTCTTGCGCCAAGCGGTGGTCCCACGGCATCACCACTTGGATCGGTTCACGGAACAGGGAAAGGCTATCAAGTTCAACCCGGTTGACCGGCAATGGAAAGAAGAGCAGGTCCAGCGCGCCATCCTCCAGACTGCGCAACAGAACATCCGGCAAGCCTTCCCGGATATAAAGGCCAAGTTTTGGGTATTCCTGATGCAAATCCGGGATCACCAGCGGCAGGAAGTACGATCCGACTGTCTGAACCACACCAATCCGGATAACCGAACTCAACACGCTTTGCCCAGATTTGGCGATGGTGTGGATTTCGGCCACTTCCCGCAGGATGCGCCGCCCACGCTCTGCGATCTCCTTGCCCGCCGGGGTCATCATCACTTTCGACCGACTGCGTTCAACAAGGCTCGTACCCAATCGCATCTCCAGCTCTTTGATCTGAGCACTCAGCGTCGGCTGGGTCACATTGCAGGATTCCGCCGCACGTCTGAAATGGAGCTGGTCCGCGACCGCCACGAGATATCGAAGTTGCTGCAGGCTCGGCACGTCATCGCTCTTGATAGTTAATTTCTATCAATTAGGCGATTATTTTCGATTTGGTCAATGAGAAACGCGCCCTATCTCGTTCCATGGGTGAGGGAGCGCGCAGACGTGCACAGGTTCGAGAACATTCTTTTCGTGTGTGATGAACACAGCGCATATGAACTTGCGTTGGAGCGCGTGATTTGGCTTGCGGCCCTCAATGAGGCCCGTGTCACGATGGTCTCCACCATTGACAGCGGTGGCTCAAATGACGTGTCGCGCCTGTTTGCCATGATCCCCGGCCTCGGCAATTCAGAGATCGGTGAAACGGTGATTGCCGTTCATCGCATGAAGCTTGAAGACCGTGCCCAAGCCCTGCGCAATCATGGGATCGCGGTCGAAACGAAGCTTCTGATCGGCACGCCGTTCATCGAAATCATCCGGCAAGTCCTGCGGCACGGGCATGACATCGTCATCAAGGGGGCGCATCGCGCTGCGGGGCGGCGGTTCCTGCCCGGCGCAGATATGCATCTCTTGCGCAAATGCCCCTGTCCGATCTGGGTGCTGAACGCAGCCTCTGAACCACAAGCCAAACGCATTCTGGTTGCCGTTGACCCTGATCCGACCGACCCGAACCGCGACAGCCTGAACCGCATGATCATGGAGCTTGCCACGTCTTTGGCCCGCAATGACGGAGCCAAGCTTGACGTGATGAATGTCTGGCGCCTCCAGGAAGAAGCCACGCTGCGACATGGATTGGCCAATATCCCCGAGGAAGACATCGACCGCCTTGTCGCCAAGGCACAGGACGACAGCAAATCAAGGTTGCAGGACCTTGTCGCTGGCTTCTCGGACTATGACGACATCATGCGCGTTCTGCACATCAAGGGGGTTGCGGGCGACGTGATCCCCGAACATGTGACCGCCGAAAGCATCGACACCATCGTCATGGGCACGCTGACCCGAACAGGGGTTGCCGGATTGTTCATCGGCGACACCGCAGAAACCATTCTAAACCATGTCAGTTGCTCGGTCCTGACCGCGAAAGCCCCCGGCTTCGTCACTCCGATCGGCGCTGGACCCGCAGGAGGACTCCACTGATGGCTGGCGGATTTCCAACCGACACGCGCGGCAACGGGCTGACCGGGATTGTCCCGGTCATCTTTGCGGCGGCGCTCTTTGCCTGGTTCGCGTCCATGGTGCCAACCATCGCCGCGACCGAGATCATTCGGGTCTCGATCCCATGGGTCCCTTCTTTGGGCATCGAACTGGCCTTCTTGGTGGACGGACTCAGCCTCACCTTCTCGTTGCTCATTTCGGGCATCGGCACGCTCGTGCTGCTCTATTCCAACACCTACCTCGCCGGGCACCCGCAATATGCCCGGTTCGCGTTGTTTCTGACCGCCTTCATGGTGTCGATGCTCGGGCTAGTGCTGGCCGATGACCTGATCCTGCTGTTCGTCTTCTGGGAACTGACCACGCTCACCTCCTACATGCTGATCGGCTTTTCGCACGAGACCGAGAAAAGCCGTCGCAACGCGTTGCAAGCGCTGTTTGTCACTGGCGCGGGCGGGCTGGCCTTCCTCGCCGGGTTGATCCTTTTGGCCGCAGCGTCCGGCACAACCAGCATTTCCGGCATCATCGCACAGGGCAGCGCGCTCAAAGAGCACGCCATGTACCTGCCGATCCTGATCCTGCTGCTGGCGGGCACCTTCACCAAATCCGCGCAGGTGCCGTTCCACTTCTGGCTGCCCAACGCGATGGCAGCACCCACGCCCGTCAGCGCGTTCCTGCACTCGGCCACGATGGTTAAGGCAGGCGTCTATGTCATGGCGCGGATGCACCCGGCGATGTCCGGCACAGATGTCTGGCTCTGGACGCTGACGATCCTCGGTGCGGTGACGGCCGTCTTTGCCAGCCTGCTTGCGCTGCGCCAAACCGACCTCAAGCAGGCGCTGGCTTACACGACACTCATGGCGCTCGGCACACTCACGCTCTTTCTGGGGCAGGAGTTTGGCTACGCCATGACCGCCTTCGCGACCTTCCTGATCGTGCATTCGCTCTATAAGGCGTCGCTCTTCCTTGTTGTCGGCTGCATTGACCTCTCCACCGGCACGCGCGAGACCGACCAATTGGGCGGTTTGGGACGGATCATGCCGATCACCGCTGTCGCCGCAGCCTTGGCCGCCTTGTCGATGGCAGGCTTCCCGCCGTTCCTTGGCTTCATCGGCAAGGAACTGAAATACGCAGGCGCAATCGCTGTGGCTTCCGAGCCTCTGTTTGTGGCCGGTGCGGCGCTCCTGTCGAACGCGCTCATGCTCGCCGTGGCCGGTGTCGTTGCCTTCCGCCCGTTCTGGCAGGGCAGCGTGCCCTCCGGACAATCCCCCCGCGAGGCACCTTGGCAGATGTGGGTTGGTCCGATCATCCTTGCCAGCCTTGGCGCGATCTTCGGCATCTACCCCGACCTGCTGCAAGTCGCGCTGATCAACCCGACCGTGATTTCGCTGACCGGCGAAATCGGTGAGGCGAAAGAACTGAAGCTTTGGGCTGGGATCAATATCCCCTTGTTCCTCAGCATCGCGACCTTTGTGCTTGGCCTGCTGTTCTACTGGCGTCACGTTCAACTGCGCGCGCTGCTGGAGCGGGGGTTCCAATCCATTCCAAACCTCGACAAGGGATGGGACAGCTTCCTGGACGGGCTCAAGGGATTTGCAAAATGGCAAACCCAGCTTGTGCAAAACGGCAAACTCTCGACCTATCTCTTCGGCACGTTCCTGACCATCGCGGCAGGTATCCTGCTGACGCTGGTTTACACGGGTATGCCGATGATCGCCGTCGATCTGTCTGATGTGGAATGGAAGCACACATCCATCGCCCTTTTGACCATCTCCGGTGCGCTGCTCGCGCTGGTCACCAACTCGCGCATCGCAGGCATCGCTGCCCTTGGCGTGGTCGGCATCGGGATCGCGATGATCTTTATCGTGTTCAGCGCACCTGACGTGGCGATCACGCAGCTTCTGGTCGAAACGCTGGTGGTGGTGCTGGTGGCTGTGGTGATGCTGCGCCTGCCGTCGATGCCCAAAGCCGAGTTCCGCTTGAACCACGCGGCGCTGTCCGTGGCTGTCGGTGCGTCTGTCTCGCTGATCCTGATCGCGGTGGTGTCCAGCCCGCTTGACCTGCGCCTGACCGACTATTTCGAAGCGACAAGCTGGCCCGAAGCCTATGGCCGCAACATCGTCAACGTCATCCTCGTCGACTTCCGCGCGCTCGACACGTTCGGCGAAATCGCGGTGGTCGTCATCGCCGCCCTGTCGGCTTACGCGCTGCTGCGCACAACACGCAAAGGAGACCAGAAATGAATTCCGTCATCCTGCGCGTCGGCACGCGTTACCTTGCCGGTCTGCTGCTTGTGTTCTCGTTCTACATGATGCTGCGCGGCCATAACGAACCCGGTGGCGGCTTCATCGGCGGGCTGACCGGGGCCACCGGCTTTGTCCTCTACGCCATCGCCTGCGGCACACAAGACGCCCGCGCGGCGCTGCGTGTGATGCCACAGACCATCGCGATCTGGGGACTGGGCATCGCCCTTGCCGCCGGGTTGTTTGCAGCGCTCTTCGGCGATGCGCTCTTCACCGGGCAATGGCTGTTCATCGGCGCAACCGAGACCGACAAGGGTCTGCCCCTGTCGTCTGTGCTGGTCTTCGACATCGGCGTCTATCTTGTGGTTTTCGGGTCGATCCTCACCCTTGTCTTCGCCATGGAGGAGGAAATCTGATGGAGTTTCTCTTTGCCATCACCATCGGCGTTCTGGTCGCATCAGCGGTCTATCTGATGCTGTCGAACCACCTCCTGCGGTTCATCTTCGGCCTTGTGCTGATCTCGAACGCGGCGAACCTGACGATCTTTGTCTCGGGCCGCCTCACCGATGGCGCACCGCCCTTGATCCCTGAAGGCGCGGATGCCCCTGCAATCGCGGCCAACGCCCTGCCACAGGCGCTTGTGCTGACTGCCATCGTGATTGGCTTTGGCCTTTTTGCCTTTGCCATCGTGCTGGTCTTCCGCGCGTGGACCACCCTGAATTCCCTGACGCCAGACGACATGCGCCTGGCCGAACCCGAAGAGGCACCTAAGTGAGCTGGCTTCTTGCACTTCCCGTCGTCATCCCGTTCCTGACGGCCGTCCTTGCCTTCCTGACGCGGCAAAGCCCCTTGGGTCGCTGGATTTCCGTGGCGGGATCGACTGTCCTGCTGGTGGCCTCCATCGTCCTGATGGCGACGGTTCTGCGCGAAGGCGTGATCGCCGGGCAGATGGGCAACTGGCCCGCGCCGTTCGGGATCACGCTGGTGGCCGATCTTCTGTCCGCCGTGATGGTCCTGATCACCGCCATCGTCGCAGTGGCCGTGTCGATCTACGCCATCGCCGATGTCGACGAAGGGATGGAGCGTCTGGGTTATCACGCCCTCTTCAACATGCTGATCGCAGGTGTGGTCGGCGCGTTCATCACCGGTGACCTTTTCAACCTCTATGTCTGGTTCGAAGTGATGCTGATCGCGTCCTTCGGCCTTCTGGTGCTGGGCGGACGGCCCGAGCAGATCGACGGTGGCGTGAAATACGTGGCTTTGAACCTTGTGTCCACGATCATGTTCCTGACCGGCATTGGCCTGCTTTACGGCATGACCGGCACGCTCAACATGGCCGACCTCGCCAGTGCCGTGGACGGCGCTGACCAGCGCCTGCTGACCATCGTCGCCGTGCTGTTCATGATCGCATTCGGCGTAAAGGCAGCGGTGTTTCCGCTTTTCTTCTGGCTGCCGGCCTCCTACCACACCCCCGCGTTTTCGGTCTCTGCGGTGTTCGCAGGACTGCTGACCAAGGTCGGCGTCTACGCCCTCTTGCGGATGTTCACGCTGGTGTTCGACCATGACACCGCCTTTACGCACACGATCCTGCTCTGGGTCGCGGGCTTGACCATGGTCGTTGGCGTTCTGGGCGCGGCCGCACAATCCGACATGCGCAAGATCCTGTCGTTCCACATCGTGAGCCAGATCGGCTACATGATCCTTGGCCTAGCGCTGCTGACCCCGCTCGCCATCGTTGGTGCGGTGTTCTACCTCGTGCACCACATCGTGGTGAAGGCGAACCTGTTCCTGATCGCGGGCGTCGCCCAGCGCATCGCAGGCGGAACCGAGCTGTCGCGGATCGGCGGCCTGTACAAATCCGCGCCCCTTCTGGCCGTGCTCTTCGTGGTCCCAGCATTCTCACTCGCGGGCTTCCCGCCGCTCTCGGGCTTCTGGGCCAAGTTCCTGCTGGTGAAGGCGGCGCTCGACGTGCAGGGCTGGATCATCGCGGGCATCGCGCTTGCCGTTGGCCTCCTCACCATCTATTCGATGACCAAGATCTGGGCGCAGGCGTTCTGGGAACCGCATCCCGACGGGATCGAGCCGAAACTGTCATCGCTCAGCAACCGCGACCGCGCCGCGATGCTGATCCCGATTGCGGGGCTCGCTGTGCTGACCGTGATGATCGGCGTCATGCCTGAACCTTTCGTGCAATTCGCCGAAGCTTCTGCCGCGCAACTTCTTGACCCGACAGCCTACATCACGGCCGTTTTGGGAGAGCAGCCATGAACACCTTTGGACTGAACATCATCCTCGCCATCGCGTGGGTCGCCTTCACCGGCTCTGTGTCCCTTGTCGGTCTGATCACCGGGTTCGTGATCGGCTACGGCGCGCTCTGGCTGATCCAACCCCTGATTGGAACAAGCACCTATTTCCGGCGTGTTACCGCATGGGTCAAACTGGTGATCATGTTCCACTATGAACTGATCGTGTCGAGCTTTGCCGTCGCCATGGACGTGCTGACGCCAAAACACCGCGCGCGCCCCGCAATCATCGAGGTGCCATTGGATGTGAAAACCGACACCGGCATTCTGCTTGTCACGAACCTGATCTCGCTGACGCCCGGCACACTCAGCCTTGATGTGAGCGAGGACCGCAAGACGCTGCTGGTGCATGCGATGTTTGCCGATGACCCCGATGCCCTGCGCAAAAGTCTCAAAGACGGGATGGAGCGTTGGGTGATTGATGCCGTGGAGGGCGCGTGATGGATGGGTTTCTCGAAATCAGCCTTGAGATCGGCTTCATGTGCGTCGTGTTCTCGGTCGTGCTGGCTTTTGTCCGCCTGATCAAGGGGCCAAGCCTTCAAGACCGCGTCGTTGCACTCGACTTCATGACCGTCGCGATCGTCGCCTTTTGCGGTCTGGCCGCCATACGCTACGGCACAAGCGCGTTCCTTGACGTCGCCTTGGTCCTGGCCTTGGTCGGTTTCCTTGCCACCGTTGCACTGGCGCGCTTTGCCGAACGCAACACCGAGCGGTCCAGAGAAAGGACATCCGATGATTGAGATCATAACCGGGTCCCTGATTATCCTCGGCGGGTTCTTCGCCGTGATTGGCGCGATTGGACTTGTGCGCCTGCCGGACGTGCTCTTGCGGATGCACGCCTCGACCAAGATCGGCACGCTGGCCTGCGGAATGATCATGGTCTGCTGCGCGGTGTTCTTCGGAACATCGGACATCATCATCCGGGCGATCGCCGTGGTGCTGTTCCTTCTGCTGACCGCGCCCATCGGTGCGCATATGATCGGCAGGTCGGTGGTGTCCACAGGAGTGCCGCTCTGGAAGAACGACGGGATCGAGCAGTCCGAACTCGACGCTGCCCTGCACCAGGAGCACAGCGCGCCAGGCGAGCCGAGAACCTGATAACAAGAACGCAAAAGGCCGCTCGAACGAGCGGCCTTTCAGGTAAGTCCGGAGGTCGGATCAGCCGTTCACGCTGTCCTTGAGGGCCTTCGCAATGGTCATCTTGACCACTTTGTCGGCTTCTTTCTTGAACTGCTCGCCGGTGGCCGGGTTGCGGACCATGCGCTCGGGGCGCTCGCGGCAGTAGATCTTGCCAACACCCGGGATTGTGACGGCACCGCCGCCTGCAACTTCCTTGGTGATGATGCTGGTTACTGCGTCCAGTGCGGCTCCGGCTGTTTTCTTGTCGCTGCCCATTTCTTCGGCCAGAGCGGCCACAAGCTGGGTCTTGGTCATTGGTTTCGCCATTTCGTGGTCTCCTTAACTGCCCGATCTTGGGCCTCGTGTGCAAAAACTAACCGTATATTGAGGGGAAACACAACGGTTGGTAGGGCTTTCCCTCACGTTTTTCAGCTTTTTTGGCCGATTTCCGCAGGTTTATTGACCCTGCATCAGGGCAAAACCGACATTCGGCGTCGGAAAGACAGAATCGCCTAGAGGAACGCGGTTTCCTCAAAGCTGCGCAGCTTCCGGCTGTGGATGCGTTCCAGGGGCATCTCGCGCAGGTGTTCCATGGCGTGAATGCCGATCATCAGGTGCCGCGCCACCTGCGTCTTGTAGAAATCCGACGCCATGCCGGGCAGCTTCAATTCGCCATGCAACGGCTTGTCGCTGACGCAAAGCAGCGTGCCATAGGGCACGCGGAACCGGAACCCATTGGCAGCAATCGTGGCGCTTTCCATGTCGAGCGCAATCGCCCGGCTCTGGCTCAAACGCTGCACAGGGCCGCGCTGGTCACGCAGTTCCCAGTTGCGGTTGTCCACGCTGGCCACCGTCCCCGTCCGCATGATGCGTTTGAGGTCATAGCCTTCGAGCTGCGTTTCCGCGGCAACCGCGCGCTCCAATGCGATCTGGATTTCAGCCAGCGCCGGGATCGGCACCCAGACGGGCAGATCGTCATCCAGCACCCGATCTTCACGCAGATAGGCATGAGCCAGCACGAAGTCGCCCAAGCTTTGCGAATTGCGCAGACCCGCGCAATGGCCAACCATCAGCCACGCATGGGGTCGCAACACCGCGATATGGTCGGTCGCCGTCTTGGCGTTCGATGGCCCCACCCCGATATTCACCAAAGTGATCCCGGCCCCGCCTTTGCGCTTCAGGTGATAGGTCGGCATCTGGGGCATCTTGTCGACCGCAGGCAACGGTGCGTCCGCGTCGAAAATCTCGGCATTCCCGGTGCTGACGAAACTTGTGTAGCCGCTGTTCGGATCGGCCAACTGAGCCCGCGCATAGGCTTCGAACTCGGCCACGTAGAACTGGTAGTTGGTGAACAGAACATGGTTCTGGAAATGATGCGGATCGGTCGCCGTGTAATGCGACAGGCGCGCGAGCGAATAATCCACTCGCTGCGCGGTGAAGGGCGCCAACGGTTCCGTACCGTCCGGCGCGGGTTTGGCCACGCCGTTGACGATATCGTCGTTCGTCGTCGCCAAATCCGGCACGTCAAACACGTCGCGCAGGATGAAGTCGGCTGCACCCTCCTGCGGCACCGAGATGGCTGCGTCATTGGCCACCGCGAAATGCACCGGCATCGGCGTGTCGGACACCCCAACCTCGACCGGAACATTGTGATTTTCCATCAACAGGGACAATTGCTGTTCAAGGTAATGCCGGAACAGATCGGGGCGCGTGATCGTCGCGGCATAAGTCCCCGGATGTGCAACATGGCCAAAGCTCAAACGGCTGTCCACCTTGGCAAAGGTCGTCGTCGTGATCCGAACTTCGGGGTAAAACGCACGATAGCGCACACCGGGATGACCCTGCTGCATCGCGGTCCGAAAACTGTCGCACAGGAACCGCGTGGACATATCATACAGCTCGCAAAGTCGATCGACCGCGGCCTTGGCATCTTCGAACCTTCGGGGTGCCGGGACGTCCGGTGTCAGAATGTCGAGATTGATCGAACGGTCCTGCATGCACAGCCTTTCTTGGGTCTTGTCCTGCCTTGGGCGCAGGTTGACAGGTCAATGGCACGGGATCAAGCTGCCCGCAATCACCGGAATTTGGAAAGTACGGATGGACTACGAAACAGTGTCCGCCGGTGCCTTCGGCGCCAGCCTTCGCGGGATCGGCCTCAATCTGCTGACACGGGATGTTCGCCGCATGGTGACGCAGCTTTGCACTGTGTTCGGAATGACAGCACACCGGCTGTCCGATGACTTCGCTATCCTGCGCTATGGCGATCAGGTGTTTCAGGTCCATTCCGATGCCACTTACGGCAGCAACCCTCTGCTTGGCCTTCTGCCGGAACTGCCGCCGCGGGGCGCAGGTCTGGAAATCCGGCTCTACGACACCGACCCGGATCGCGCCGCTGAAATGGCCGAAGAGAACGGTTTCACAGTGCTCCAGCCACCGACAGACAAACCTCACGGCCTGCGCGAATGTTATTTGCTCTGTGCCGATGGATACGCATGGGTGCCATCGCGCCCGCTCTGACAATCGCATAGACCGCTTGACTTTAGACTGTGAAACGCATGCTCTGGCCGCAACAACAGGAGGCCCACATGTCTGTCACGCAACTCGCCCCCAATATCGAGCATTGGCAGGAACGCGTTGATCTTGCAGCCTCTTTCCGGTGGACGGCGCGGCTCAACATGCACGAGGGCGTTGCCAACCATTTCAGCCTTTCGATCAATGATGACGGCACCCGGTTCCTAATGAACCCGAACCAGATGCACTTTTCGCGCATCAAGGCGAGCGACCTGCTGGTCGTGGATGCCAACGATCCCGAAACGCTCAACGGGCCGAACGCTCCCGACCCGACCGCCTGGGGCCTGCATGGCGGATTGCACCGCCATTGTCCGCATGCGCGCTGCGCCATGCATGTGCATTCGATCCACGCAACCGTGCTGGCCTGTTTGCAAGACCCGCGTCTGCCGCCCATCGACCAGAATTGCGCCACCTTCTTCAACCGCTATGTGATCGACACGCAGTATGGCGGCCTTGCCTTCGAGGACGAGGGCGAACGCTGCGCACAGCTCTTCACCGATCCGAAACAGAAGGTGATGATCATGGGCAACCATGGCGTCATGGTGATCGGCGACAGCGTGGCCGATACGTTCAACCGGCTCTACTATTTCGAACGCGCCGCCGAAACGTACATTCGCGCGCTTCAAACCGGACAGCCGCTCAAGGTTCTGTCCGATGAAATCGCGGAAAAAACCGCTCGGGAACTTGAGGGCTACCCCGAGCAGGATGCGCGCCATCTATCCGAGCTGAAAAAAATTCTGGATGCCGAGGGATCCGATTACGCGTCTTGAACGTTAAAATTTGTGTGGGTCGGCGGCTGACCCACTTGGTTTTGGGTTTATCTGTACCAATTTCACTTCATGGATTACACATTACTTTCTCTTGGTCACGGGTACAGCGCGGCATTCCTCGCCCGGCGTCTCCTGCCGAAGGGCTGGAAAATCGCGGGGACAACGCGCGACCTCGACAAATTCAAAGACTTTCATGCCCAAGGGATCACACCTCTTCTGTGGGACCGTGATGCGATCCTGCCATGGCTCGAAAACGCGAGCCATGTGCTTGTGTCCGCTGGCCCGACCGAAGATGGCGACCCGACGCTGGCTCTGCTCAGGGCGGATATCGCCGCACAGGCCAAGCGGCTTGATTGGGTCGGCTACCTCTCGACCACGGGCGTTTACGGGGATGCGCAAGGTGATTGGGTGGATGAAAGCGCGCCCTTGACCCCGGCCACTGAACGTGGCCGCCGCCGCGTACGTGCCGAGGCGGCATGGGCCGCAATTCCAGACCTGCCGCTGCATATCTTCCGGCTTGCTGGCATCTACGGCCCCGGACGCGGCCCGTTCTCCAAGGTCCGCGACGGAACCGCCCGCCGCATCATCAAACCCGGTCAGGTGTTCAGCCGCATCCATGTCGAAGACATCGCGCAGGTGCTAGAAGCATCGATGCTGCACACCAAACCGGGCACGGCGTACAACCTGTGCGATGACGACCCTGCCCCGCCGCAGGACGTGATCCTCCATGCCGCGACGCTGCTGGGTGTCGATGCGCCCCCGGAATTGCCGTTCGACGAAGCCGAGCTGTCGCCGATGGCGCGCAGTTTCTACGCCGAAAGTAAACGGGTTCGGAACGACCGGATCAAAGCGGACCTTGGTGTCGCGCTGAAATACCCGGATTACAAAGCCGGTCTCGCGGCAATTCTTGCAGAAGAGCAGGCTGGACCGTGACTCCCAACGAGGGCGCTCCACGATCCCTGACCACCCTTCTTGACACGCTTGATCCCGAAAACCCCGCCACCGGGGCCGAGACCCAGCATCATGACGCCCATGAGGGGCTGACGATTCAAGAGATGCTCGACCGGGTCGGCGCACGGTCTTTCGGCGCAGCCCTTCTGGTGCCAGCGCTGATCCTTGTGTCGCCCCTTTCGATCATTCCGCTCATGCCCACCATTGGCGGGCTGGTCATCCTCACGATCTCGATTCAGTCGTTCTTTGGTCGTGACCATCTCTGGCTGCCCAGGTTTCTTGCAAGCCGGCGGCTCAGTGGCTCGCAACTGAAACGTGCGGTCAACTATCTCCGCAAGCCCGCCGCCTGGCTGGACCGGAACAGCCGTCACCGGCTGCGCTTTCTGACTGCAGCACCGATGGACAGGATTGCGTTGCTGGCCGTTATGGTCGTCGCAGCGACCTGGCCGTTCCTCGAAATCCTGCCGATGTTCACCTCGGTCAGCGCAACGGGCGTTGCGCTGATCGCCTTCGCGCTCATGGTGCGCGATGGCTATGTTCTGATCGGCGGATATGCAGTCCTTGGATTGTCGCTTGCCGTCGTCGTCGCCCTGATTACGGGGATTTTCTAGGCCCGCTTGCCAATCGATGCCACGCCAAGCACGTCGAGAACCTTCTTCTCGATATGTTCGGCGTTCATCCCGGCGACATCGTACATCGCCTGCGGGCTGGCCTGATCGATGAAGATATCGGGCAGCACCATCGACCGGAACTTGAGCCCGTGGTCGAACACCTCTTCGTCGGCCAGCAACTGCGCGACGTGACTGCCAAAGCCACCGATCGCGCCTTCCTCGATGGTGATGAGCGCCTCATGATCCGCCGCCAGTTTCAGGATGAGGTCACGATCCAGCGGCTTGGCAAAACGGGCATCGGCAACAGTCGGGCTGATCCCCTTGGCCTCAAGCGCCTCACACGCAGTCAGGACTTCGCCCAGACGGGTGCCGAAAGACAGGATCGCGACGCGGCTGCCTTCACGGATCATCCGCCCTTTACCAATCGGTAAAATTTCGCCCCGCTCGGGCATATCCACCCCGCGCCCCTCGCCGCGCGGATAGCGGAACGCGATGGGGCCGTCATTATGCGCCACCGCTGTCGCAACCATATGCTTCAGCTCCGCCTCATCGGCCGCTGCCATGACGACAAACCCCGGAAGGTTCGCCAGATAGGCCACGTCGTAGGTGCCTGCATGGGTCGCCCCATCGGCACCGACCAAACCCGCCCGATCGATGGCAAAGCGCACCGGAAGCCGCTGAATGGCCACGTCGTGCACCACCTGGTCATACCCGCGTTGCAGGAAGGTCGAATACATTGCGCAAAACGGCTTCATTCCGCCTGCCGCCAGCCCGGCGCAGAAGGTGACGCCATGCTGTTCAGCGATGCCCACGTCAAACGTCCGCGACGGATAGCGTTCGGCAAACAGGTCCAACCCTGTGCCATCGGGCATCGCAGCCGTCACCGCACAGACCAGCGGATCGTCCGCCGCTTCCTGCAACAGCGCATCTGCGAACACCTTGGTGTAGCTTGGCGCGTTTGACGGCGCTTTCTTCTGCTCTCCGGTGATCACGTCAAACTTGGCGCGCGCGTGCCCGCGATCCGCAAACTCCTCGGCCGGGCCATAGCCCTTGCCTTTCTTGGTGACGACGTGGATGAGGATAGGCCCATGCGCCCGGTCCTTGACCGTCCGCAGCACCGGCAGGAGCTGCCCCAGATCGTGCCCGTCAATCGGACCGAGGTATGAAAAACCCAAAGCCTCGAACAGAGTACCGCCCACGGCCATACCCTTGAGCAGATCCTTGGCCCGCTTCGCCCCTTCCCGGAACGGTTCGGGCAGAAAGCTTACAGCCCCCTTCGCGGCCTCTTTCAAATCCTGAAAAGGCGCACCCGCATAAAGCTGCGAGAGGTAGGAGGACAGCGCGCCCACAGGCGGCGCGATGCTCATCTCGTTGTCGTTCAGAATGACGATCAGACGTTTCTTCAGATGGCCCGCGTTGTTCATCGCCTCATAGGCCATGCCCGCGCTCATCGCGCCATCGCCGATCACCGCAATCGCATCCCCATGCCCGGTGTCGCAGTTTCCGCCCAGATCGCGCGCCACGGCGAAGCCCAAAGCCGCAGAGATCGAGGTCGAACTGTGTGCCGCGCCAAAGGGGTCATAGGGAGATTCTGACCGTTTGGTAAAACCGGACAGACCGTTCTCTTGCCGCAGCGTGCCCATGCGATCGCGCCGCCCGGTCAGGATCTTGTGCGGATAACACTGGTGCGACACGTCCCAGATGATCTTGTCGCGCGGCGCATCGAAAATCGCGTGCAGGGCAACGGTCAACTCGACCACGCCAAGTCCCGCCCCCAAATGCCCACCCGTCTTCGACACCGCCGAGATGGTCTCGCGCCGCAACTCATCCGCCACCTGCTCAAGCTGCGCATCGGAAAACCGTTTCAGGTCGGCCGGGGAAGAGACCGTATCAAGAAGCGGGGTCTCTGTGGAAAAGGACATATGCCGCGCCTCCGGGTCGCATCAGGTGTCGCGCGAGATAACGAACTGCGCCGCCTCATTCAAGGTTTGCGCCCGCGCGCCATAGGGCGACAAGGCATCACAGGCGGCTTCGACCAGTTGAGAGGCACGCTGCTTTGCGCCGTCGAGACCCAGCAAAGAGACAAACGTGGCCTTGCCCCGATCCGCGTCTTTGCCCACCGCCTTGCCAACGGTAGTCTCGTCGCCTTCAACGTCCAGAATATCGTCGGCAATCTGGAACGCGAGGCCGAGGGCAGTGGCATAATCAGTCAAAGGCTTGAGGTCGGCCTGCGCCAGCCGCGCTCCCGCCTGCGCCGACCAGACGATCAGCGCTCCGGTCTTTCCTGCCTGCAACTCGGTGATCTGGTCCAGCGTCAATGGCGTCTCGGCGGTTTCCGCGAGAATGTCCAACGCCTGCCCCAGCACCATCCCCTTGTGGCCCGACGCCCGCGCAAGGCTCAGGGCCAGATCGGCCCGCACCGCACCGTCGCCATGGCAGGCCGGGTCCAGCACCAGTTCGAACCCAAGGGTCTGCAACGCATCCCCCACCAGAACCGCTGTCCCATCATCCCATTTGCGATGCACGGTCGGCAGACCCCGCCGCAGATCGTCATCATCCATGCACGGCAGGTCATCATGCACAAGGCTGTAGGCGTGGATCGCCTCAATCGCGGCGGCAGGCCAGATGGCCTGCTCTTCGGGAACGCTATGCAGACGCGCGCCCTCAAGCACAAGGAACCCGCGCAGCCGTTTGCCGCCCGCCACAGCATAGCGCATGCCCTCGATCACCGGCAGGTCAGGCTGCCCCTCAAGAACCTTGTCGAGATGTGCGCCGATCCGGGCAGCATCGCGGCGCAGCGCGTCGGAAAACATCGGACCAGCTTACTCGGGATCGAAGGGCGCGGTGCCCGTAGGTTTGCCATCGGCGTCCAGCGTGATTGCCGCGACCTTTTCCTGCGCTTCGTTCAGCTTGGCCTCGCAGCGCTTCTTGAGCGCCGCCCCGCGTTCGTAAAGCGCAATGGATTCCTCCAGCGCCACATCGCCGCGTTCCAACTGGCCCACGACCTTTTCAAGTTCGGCCATCGCCGCCTCAAAGCTCATCTGGTCCACAGGTGTGTCGCTCATGACGCGGCCTCCATCAGTTCTTCCACATGCGCACGCGCACTTTCCGCGAGCGCAGACAAATCATAGCCACCTTCCAGAGTCGAGACGATGCGCCCCTCACACAGGTCTGCCGCCAATGCGCACAGCTGACGGGTGAGCCAGCGGAAATCTTCGGTCGACCACTGCAATTCCGCAAGCGGATCATCCTGATGCGCGTCAAACCCAGCAGAGAGTATGATCAACTCTGGCTTGAACGCCCGCAGACGCGGGAACACCTGCGCCTCATACGCCGCGCGCATCTCGGCCCCGCCTGATCGCGGTGCCAAGGGCACGTTCAGCACATTGTCATGCGCGCCCCGTTCCGACGGATCACCGGTGCCCGGCCACAGCGGCATCTGCTGGCTGGTGATGGTCAGCGCCCGCGCTTCGTTCCACAACAGATCCTGCGTGCCATTGCCATGATGCACGTCGAAATCCACCACCGCCACACGGGACAGGCCATGCGCCTCAAGCGCATGCTTGGCCCCGATGGCCGCGTTGCCGAACAGGCAAAACCCCATGGGCGTAGACGTTTCCGCATGGTGCCCAGGCGGACGGATGGCACAGAACGCATTGCCAACCTCATCGTCCAGCACCAGATCAACCGCCTTGACCACAGCCCCCGCCGCCCGGAAAGCGGCGTTTACGCTGCCCGGTGAAATCCATGTATCGGCGTCCAACTGGTGAAACCCTTCGGCAGGTTGCGCCGCGACAATGGCATCTACATGCGCTTGCGGATGCACATAGGCCAGATGCGCGGGGTCAACCAACGGCGCTGTCTCGCGCCGCAAATCCAAACCTTCCAACGCGTGCAACACATGCTCCAACCGCGCCACCCGCTCGGGATGTCCATTCGGAGTCACATGCTCCAGACACTCCGCATGTGTGATCAATGCCGTCGCCATGGGCGCGTCCCCCTGCTTCTTCTCTTTTCAAATACGCAAAGACCAAACCCGTCAATCGGGTGCAAGCATATACCCGGCACCACGCACCGTTTGCAGGTAGCGCGGCTGTTTCGGATTGTCTTCGAGCTTGCGGCGCAGTCGGGTGATTTGCACGTCCACCGCCCGCTCCTGGCTCTGCCCCCGGTCGCGGCCCAGTTCTTCGACCAGTTGCGTGCGGCTCAGGGCAACGCCTGGCTTGGCCGCAAAGATCTTCATCAGCTGGATCTCGGTCGACGTCAGACGAACAAGGTTTTCCCCCCGCCACATCTCGGCGCGTTCCGTGTCATAGCGGATAGGGCCAAGGTTCAGATATTTCGGGGTACTGTCCGCCGTGACCTGTTCCGGCATGCGGCGCAGGATCGCGTTGATGCGAAGCAGCAGTTCCTTGGGCTCGAACGGCTTGGCAAGGTAATCATCTGCCCCGGCCTCAAGCCCTGCAATCCGGTCCTCGGTTTCAGCCCGCGCCGTCAGCAGAAGGATCGGTGTGGTCGAGCGTTCCCGGATGCCGCGCGTCAGGCTGATCCCGTCTTCGCCCGGCATCATCACGTCCAGAACGATCAGGTCGAAGTCCAACCCGGACAGAATGCGTCGGGCATGAGCGGCATCGCGGGCCGCGCTGACAAGAAAGCCGTTGCGGATCAGAAATTTCTGCAACAAACCGCGAATACGCTCGTCATCATCGACAATCAGCAGGTGGGCGTCAGGATCAGCCATGTCAGCGTCCGTCCCGCAGCGCATGATAGGCGCGCTTCATGTCGTCATCCATCATCGCTTCCAATACTGTTTTGAAACCGGCCACCGCGTCGGGGCCAGCCTTGCGATAGGCGTCGCGCATCCGGGCACGTTGTGCGTCGGACAATTGCTGTTCAAGCGCTTCGCCGGCTTCGGTCAGTGTCAAATGCCGCTCTCTCTTGTCGCTGCGTCCCACATGGCTTGTGACAAGACCATCTTCGATCAAGGTGCGCAACACACGGTTCAGAGATTGCTTGGTCACCCCCAGAATGGCCAGCAGGTTGTTCACGGTGGTGCCGGGGGCACAATGAATGAAATGGATGGCGCGGTGATGGGCTCGCCCGTAGGACAGCCCTTCAAGAATGCGATCCGGATCCGCAGTGAACCCACGATAGGCAAAGAACATCGCTTCGATCCCCTGCCGCAACTGCTCGTCTGTCAGATACAGCAGGGACTGCCCGCTCGATGTGTTTTGCGTGTGCCCTTCCGCCATGGTCGGTCGTCCAATCCGTCTTTTTTGTTGGTCTCGAAAATACGTCAGTCTTGTTGACATTCCAAGCCTCGAATGGTAGCGAATCTCAGTTTTAGCGCAACATTATGTCCGATGCGGACCTAATCTGCGCAATTTATGAAAATCCGGGCGAGGAGAATTGAAATGGCCGGAACCTATGACGACCGCGATGGAAAGATCTGGATGGATGGCCAGCTCATCGATTGGCGCGACGCGAATGTCCACATCCTGACACATGCCATGCATTACGCAAGTTCGGTCTTCGAGGGCGAGCGTGCGTATAACGGCAAGATCTTCAAATCGCGCGAGCATTCGGAACGGCTCAAGCGCTCGGCGCAGATGATCGACTTCGAGATCCCTTACACCGTGGACGAAATCGAAGCGGCCAAGAAAGCGGTTCTCGAAGCCAACGGGCAGTCCGACGCCTATGTGCGGGCTGTTGCGTGGCGCGGCGTGGGTCAGGACATGGGTGTCGCGTCCGCGCGCAACCCGGTCCGTATGGCGATCGCCAGCTGGGAATGGGGTGCCTATTACGGCGATGCCAAGATGAAGGGAGCCAAGCTCGACATTTCCAAGTGGAAGCGCCCGTCGCCCGAAACCATCCCGAGCCATGCCAAGGCGGCCGGTCTCTACATGATCTGCACCATGTCCAAGCACGCGGCCGAGGCCAAAGGCTGCTCTGACGCGATGATGTTTGACTATCGTGGCTATGTGGCCGAAGCGACAGGCGCGAACATCTTCTTCGTCAAGGACGGCGAAGTGCACACGCCGACACCCGACTGCTTCCTCAACGGCCTGACGCGCCAGACCGTGATCGGCATGCTCAAAGAGCGCCAGGTCAAGGTGCATGAGCGCCATATCATGCCGGAAGAGCTTGAAGGCTTCGAGCAGTGCTGGCTCACCGGGACGGCCGCCGAAGTGACCCCCGTTGGCCAGATCGGTGATTACAACTTCGAAGTTGGATCGCTCACCCGCGAGATCGCGGAAGGCTACGAAAAGCTCGTCCGCAGTTGAATTGCGTAGTCGCTATCGCGACTGCCAGAATCGCAGGGTCAAAAAAGGCTCATCCAAGCTAATTGTGATTTCTTCCTCGGTTGGATTGTGGACAAACACTAGAGGAATTCCATCCCAACCGGGGTCGATTATCGGACCATGGCTTACTAACAGGCCCTTGAGCGCAAGGCTTGCAGGTGGATTGATTTCCGCCTCCAACCAGTTCGGCAGCTTTATATGCTGGAGCGATCCTAACCTAACTCCAGAATTTTTTCGCAAGGCAAAATTCTCGTACAGAGGTTCTTTGATCCACTCTCCATCTTTTGTTTGCTCGTACGCGACATGACCCAGTGTAAGGTCGTAGCTCGTCGCGCGAACAATCCCTTCGGAGAAATGTGTTATTTCGCAGAGATCCTCATCCGGAACGTAATCTCGGTTTTCAACCGACGACATTCCAAATAGATCAATTATATCCTTTGATTGAAGTTTTCTAACGACAGATCCAAGCTGATCATCCGTTTTGACTTCCAAGCCTAGAATATTCAAAAACTGATTAATTTCACCTTCCTCAGTACGACTCGTTAGTTCGTATACCTCCATCCAAGCATCTGGCGTTCCGCAGAGCACCTCTGAAAGCTTTTTGGCCAACTTCTCAGTCAAGGGTTTTGCACCACGCTCCACTCGGCTTATGTGAGGTTGGCTGAAGCCAGTTCTCGCTGCGAGTTCGCGCTGATTAATGCGCTTGATGTGCATTAACTCTTCCAAAACCTGACGAAAAAGTGGGTTTGGTTTTAGATTTTGATCTGGCAACGTATGAAGCTCGGCGCTGCTAGCATGGGTATTTCTCATCAGAACCCCCCTAGTTGAGCTACAGCCGCTGCCGCGCATACAATCGCAGCAACCAAGACGATTATCCGGCAAGCTTTACAGACCCAGCCACACTTTGGATCATCCGAAAAATCAGACATGATGCGCCCTTTCCAATTGGCGTTTCTATCAAGCCTGCCTCAACCATTATTCCAGCATCTAACGTGCTTAGGCATAAATATATGCCCAAATTCAACTAAAGGCAAGAAATTATGTCAAAAAAAGTATTTTAGATCAGTTACTTGATAGACAGGCATAATTTCATGTCCACAGCATTTTGACATGTTCTATTTTTGTTCACAAGGAAAACCACTAAATCTAGTATTAGCCTTATCACTCTAGCTGACAAAAAACGGGCCCCGTATGATTACGAGGCCCGCATCTGTCTCTGACTTTCAATAAGAAATTACATCTTTACCCCGGCGACATGCCCCGCAATTTCTCGGACCTACGGCGCAGGATCTCGACTGCCGTCAGAAGGCAGATCGAAATCCCCACAAGGATGGTCGCAGCGGCAAGGATCGTCGGCGAAATCTGCTCGCGCAGACCGGTGAACATCTGCCACGGCAGCGTCTGCAATTCGGCCGAGCCGATGAACAGCACCACAACCACTTCGTCAAAGGACGTGATGAAGGCGAACAAGCCCCCCGAGATCACGCCCGGCAGGATCAGCGGCATCTGTACCTTGAAGAAGGTGGTCACCGGGTTCGCGCCCATATTTGCCGCCGCCCGTGTCAGCGACCGGTCAAAGCCGACCAGCGTCGCCGTCACAGTGATGATGACAAAGGGAATGCCCAGCACCGCGTGCGCCAGAACGATGCCCCAATAGGTGCCGACCAGACCAATCTTGGAGTAGAAGAAATACATGCCCGTGGCCGAGATGATCAGCGGCACGATCATCGGCGAGATCAGGATCGCCATGATCGCCCGTTTGCCCGGCACGTGGCTCTGGCTCAGGCCGATGGCTGCCAGCGTTCCCAGCGAAACCGAGATCAAAGTCGCAACCGGCGCCACCATAAGGGAGTTCTTGACCGCATTGGTCCATTCCGGGTTGGTCAGGAAGTCCCGGTAGTGCTTGAGGCTGTAGCCTGCCGGATCGAAGGCCAGCATTTCCGGCGTGAAGGTAAAGAAATCCTGCGCGTTGAAGGACAGCGGCATCACCACGATGATCGGCGTGATCAGAAAGACGAAGATCGCGCCGCAGAGCACGCGGAAACTGTAGTGCCACAGCACCTGGCCAGGCGTGAGGTAAGGCACCAGATGCGCCCGATAGCGCCCCATGCCGATCCAGTAGATGAACCAGCCGAAGAACCAGCCAAACAGCCCCCCCATGATCAGACCGGGAATGGCGTTGAACAAATAGCCACCGACCGCCGCAACCGCGAACAGCCCCCAGCGTACCGGCTTTTCCAGCGCTTCGCCCAGCACTTGCATCGCAACGAAGGCCAATGCCGCCATCAGCGCGGCACCGACAAGGATACCCAGCAGGCCCGAGCCTTGCGCTGTGCCGATGAAAAGCCCGGCGAAGCCGCCGGCTGCGGCCAGAACGCCTGCGGTGAACCCGATGGGCTTTTTCTCGATCGGTGTGAGAATGGCTTCAGCCATGGATCAGCCCCCCAGCTTCACGTTGTCGATGCCGACGATCCGGTCGTAGGCCCAGTAGAGCACCAGAACCACCACCAGCAGGATCGTCCCCAACGCGGCCGCAAGGCCCCAGTTGAGCGAGCTTGAGATGTGGTACGCAATCCGGTTCGAGATGAAGATACCCGAGGTGCCACCCACGATTTCCGGCGTGATGTAGTAGCCGATGGACAGGATGAACACGAGGATCGACCCCGCGCCGATGCCGGGCACCGATTGCGGGAAATAGACCCGCCAGAAGGTCGTCCAGTTGGTCGCGCCCAGCGACTTTGCAGCGCGAACATAGGATTGCGGGATGGTCGACATCACCGAATACATCGGCAGGATCATGAACGGCAGCAGGATATGCGTCATCGCCACAATGGTGCCGAACTGGTTATTGATCATTGTCAGACGCGCATCATCCGCCACAAGCCCAAGCCAGACCAGCGTATCGTTGATCACCCCCTGCTGTTGCAGCATCACCTTCCACGCCGAGGTCCGCACCAGAAGCGACGTCCAGAACGGCAGCAGCACGAGGATCATCAGCAGGTTTGCCTTGCTCGACGGCAGGTTCGACAGCAGGTAGGCGATCGGATAACCGAGCATGATGCAGCTCAGCGTAATCACAAGGCTCATGAACATGGTGCGCTGGAACAGCAGACCGTAGATCCGCTCGTCCTCATCGCGCAGCATCGGACCTTCCGGCGTTTTCTGCATGTCGACGGCGTTCAGGAAGTACCCAGACGTATAATCCGGGCTGTAGGTCTTGATGGTCTGCCAGATCTCGGGCTTGACCCAGTCTTCGTCGATTTCCTCGAATCCGTCGCGGAACGCGATGGTTTCGAAATCCGGGCTGGCGACCAACGCATCTGCGGCCTGCAGCATATCGGCGCGCGGGCCGGTGTAGCCACGCACGTCACCTGCGGCGAGATCCTGATAGAGCGCGGTATGCACCACGGTCCAAGGCTTTTTCTCAATCGGGTTGTCGCCTTCTTCGGTCTGCATGAAGCGGGCAAAAATCTGATAGGAGGCTGCAGTGCGTGGCAGAATCTCGGCGATGTCGGACCGCAACTCGAAGACGGGCATCCGGCCTTCGCCATCCCATGCGTCTTGCGCCGCAATCCAGTCGGGATCGCCCATCAACTCCGCCCAGGGGCGCGCCTTGTCCCAATCGCGGTCCAGATCCTTGAACTGGTCCTGATAAACCTCGCCGATGTCGTCGATCCCGCGACCTGACTTGCGGAACAGTGATGACGCGCCGGTCTGCTCGTAGTTCAAACGTGACCCAAGCCGTGTGTGCAGCTTGCGTTCCGCTGCGTAGAACACGTCGTAATAGGCCGCCTCGAACACTTCGTCGCGCGGCAGTCCACCGGCAGCAGCGTCATAATCGGCCAGCGCGGCGACGGTGCGCGGCATCGTATCGCGCACGATCTGGTTTTCCACCGAACGGAACAGCATGTCACCAATCGGGGCAATGAAACTGATCAGAACAAACAGCAAAAGCGGCGCGATGAGCATCAACGCGCGGATTTTCTGCGCCCGAAGCGCACGGTTCAAAGATCGTTTGAGCGGTGTACCGTCAGCCGCAAGAACCGGCCCAGTCTCGGCTTTGTCGGCAGCACGCAGCGCATTGTCGGGCGTCGGGCCCGCGATCTTGTCGGGTTCTGTTGCGGCGTCGGTCATGGCTCAGGTGCCCTCGACTAGTATGATTGTGCTTGTCGCGGTGCGTCGGCGAATCTCGGCGACCTCCTGATAGGCAGGGTCGTGATACGCGCGCTTTGCGGTTTCGCAATCGTCGAATTCAATGACGACATGGCGGTTTTGCGTTTCGCCCTCCATCGTCTCGGACTGTCCGCCCCGCACGATGAACTTGGTGCCAAAGCTCTCAAGGATCGGCGTGTCGCGCTCGATATATTCCTTGTAGGCGTCGGGGTCATTCACCGTGATATGACCGATGATATAGCCTTTGGGCATGGGACCGTCCTTCCAATGCGGGATGGGCCAAACGGCCCATCCCAAAGCCTTCAAAGGCTTATTGTGCGAGCCACGCCTGGAACTTCGCGTCGATATCGTCGCGATAGTCAGCCCAGAACTCGTACTGGGTGACAAAGATGTTCTGCGAGTTTGCCGGATCGGTCGGCATATGCGGAGCCATCTCGATGCCCAGTTCGGCGTGCTTGCCCACCAGCGGTGCCGAGGAGGCACGTGCCGGACCGTAGGAAATGAACGCCGCCTGATCTGCAAGACGCTGGGTGTCGGTTGCGAACTTCACGAAATCGAGCACACGTGCGAGACGATCCTCCGGAAGACCCTCGGGAATGATCCAGCCGTCGTTGTCGAACATCTGAGCGTCCCAGAGCATGCCAATGGGCTGACCCTGTTCGGCAATTGCAGAGAACAGACGACCGTTATAGGTCGAGCCCATCACGATTTCGCCGTCTGCCAGAAGCTGCGGTGTATCGGCACCGGCGGTCCACCAGATCACCTGATCCTTGATGGTATCCAACTTGGCAAGCGCACGGTCCTGACCTTCCTCAGTTGCAAGCGCTTCATAGATCTCGTCCTTCGGCACGCCGTCGCAGAGAAGAGCCCACTCGACGTTTGCCAGCGGACGCTTGTTCAGCGAACGCTTGCCCGGATATGTTTCCAGATCAAAGAGCGCACAGATGTCTGTCGGCGGGGTATCCCCCACCATATCGGTGCGGTAGCCCACTGTCGTCGAGAAAACGATCTGCGGGATGAAGCAATCGCTGACGATGGCTTCGCCGAAATCTTCGCTGGCCGGCGTGCCATCAGGGGCTGCAGCGAGTACCGCGTCATGGTCGATTTCCATCGCCAGACCTTCGTCGCAAAGACGGATCGCATCAGCACCTTCAACGTCCACCAGGTCCCATGTGATGTTGCCCGCTTCGTTCATCGCGCGCAGCTTCGCCACGGCCTCGGCCGAGCTTTCGTCCCACGAAATGGAAACGTCGGGGTGCATTGCAAGATAGGGCTCGGCATAGGCCTTGATTTGGCTGTTCTGATAGGCACCGCCCCAGCTGACCAGAGTCATGCTGTCTGCCATACCATGGCCGGCAGCATGAGCACCCACGGCGGCAACGGTGATCGCGCTGGTCGCCAAAAGTGTTTTAGACAGTTTCATTCATATTCTCCCGTTTCGACCCGCTTTTGACATGTGGCGCCAACGGTCGGGTCGAACCGGCAACGCCTGTGATGACACGGGGATGTGTTGCGATCCCCGCGGCAATTCTTACGATTTCGGCGCATCCAGAGCGCGGCAGTCATCGGGCAACCACCCGATGTCGATCTGCGTGCCCGGCTGGAGTCGCACCTGGTCCGGCGCGTTCCGCGTCTTGATGACGAACTCGTCATTGCCCGCCACCTTGAGCCGGGTGCGGAAAATGTCGCCCATGTAGATGAACTCCAGAACCTCTGCCTTGAGCGTGTGTGCACCCTCCTGCAGACGGTCCTTGTTGATCTCGACACGCTCGGGGCGGATCGAGACACGGGTCCGTTCGCCAACCTTGCTGACATTGACCGGCCGCGCGTCAATCAGGTCGCCCGCATCCAGCTGCACAACGCAACGGTCGCCCTTGATCTCGCGGATGGTGCCCTCCAGCGTGTTGTTCTCGCCGATGAACTGCGCCACGAAACTGTTCTGCGGCTTTTCGTACAGCTCGTCCGGCGGTGCCAATTGCTGGATACGGCCATCGTCGAACACCGCAACGCGGTCCGACATGGTCAAGGCCTCGGTCTGGTCGTGAGTCACGTAGACGACGGTGATTCCCAAACGGTGCGCCAGATGCGTGATCTCGAACTGCATCTTCTCGCGCAGTTGCTTGTCCAGCGCGCCCAGCGGTTCGTCCATCAGCACCAGCTCCGGTTCGAAGACCAGCGCCCGCGCCAACGCGATCCGCTGCTGCTGACCACCGGACAGTTGCGCCGGACGACGACCCCCGAAGGCCCCCATCTCGACCATGTCCAGCGCCCGCTTCACCTTGGCTTCCCGGTCGGACTTGCCGATCTTCCGCACCTCGAGCGGAAAGCTGAGGTTCTCCGCAATGGTCATGTGCGGGAACAAGGCGTAGTTCTGGAACACCATGCCGATCCCGCGTTTGTGCGGCGGGATGTTGTTGATCGGACGACCATTCAGCCGGATGTCGCCATGGGTTGCGGTCTCGAACCCGGCAAGCATCATGAGGCAGGTGGTCTTGCCCGATCCCGACGGTCCGAGCATCGTCAGAAACTCGCCCTTCGGCATGGTAAGGTTAAGGTCTTTCACGACAAGCTGTACGCCGTCGTAACTCTTTTGCACTCGTTCAAATTCGACGAACGCGTCACTGTTTGACGTGTCGGGCAAAAACGAACTCCCTGTGTTGTCCGTGGATTGGTTCCACGTGTCTGGTCGAAATAAATCGCGTTAGGCTCCGCATTGCAACACGGTTGCCCAAGTTTCGCGCCCTCAAGAGGGTTTGCAGGAAATTTCGGCAGTTGAAGAGATATTTGGCGGGAAAAACGTCTCTGTAGCGAGACACGGCAGTACATTTGCTCACGACAAATTTTGTCACTCCCGCCCCTTTTCGCCCGAAACACGCCTAACTCGTACGGACCAAGCCAGAGTCGCAGAGTTTTCGATTGGCGATTCGCGACGCTTTATGAACTGAATATGTCCTCGCGAATGATTCCTGCCCCATCCGGCGCGCAGTTCTCTGCCAAGTCGTAGTCATACACGCGCCGATTCCGTCGTCATGCGGGCCAAGCTGTACCTGGCCGCCAGAGCAAGCTGCAGAACATGACCCGGAGACAATACCCGGTTTTTGCTATGGATTGGCCACAATCCAGTCAAACTCGACATCTAAACCCTTTGGAAACCAACCCGTGCAATCTCTGTACGGAGGTGATTGGGGTTTCGATGCTTGAATTCGACAATGTGAGCAAATCGTTCTGGACGGGATCGCATCGCAAGGTGATTCTGGACCGGGCGTCGTTCCGTGTCGAACTGGGGCAGTCGCTGGGGATTCTGGCGCCCAATGGCACCGGCAAGACGACGCTGGTCAAGATGATGGCGGGGCTGGAAAAGCCTGATGAGGGCGAGATCCGCAAGACCTGCCGGGTGTCGTTCCCGCTGGGCTTCATGGGCGGGGTCGTCACGCGGCACACGGCGATGGAAAACTCGCGCTTCATTGCCCGGCTTTACGGGCTCGATCCCGATTACGTGGAGGCCTATTGCCGCTGGCTCTGCGATCTGGGCGAATATTTCGACCAGCCGCTGGGCACCTATTCCTCGGGCATGCGGGCGCGCTTCACCTTTGCGCTGCTCCTGGCGCTCGATTTCGACATCTATCTCGTGGACGAAGGGATGCCGACCTACACGGATGTGGAATTCAACCGCAAGGCGGGCGACATCCTGGCCGAGCGGCTCCGCACCACCACCATGATCATGGTGTCCCACCAACCCGAAACGCTGGCGCGATTTGTCAGCAAGGCCGCCGTTCTGAGGGATGGCAAGCTGCACATGTTCGACAGCCTGGAAGAAGCGAAACAGCTCTATGACTACGAAACCCACAGCTAAGCGTTTTCGCATCCGCCGCAGCGAATGGGCACCGACTCAGGCCATTTGGCTCCGGCCGGGCACCCTGCCCCGTCCTCCGGAGCGTCCGCAGCGGCAGCACCGCAGCCGCGTATTCAGCGCCCGGCCGATGGTGGCGTGGAGCAAGCGCTTCTGGCCATTCGGGACGAAGGTCTGACGGGGCGCCAGTTGCGTATGGCGCGGCGCATCGCTCAGAAACACGGGCTGGATCCAAACACCGATTACGAAGCGGTTTATCTGCTGCGCCTCAAAGGCATCGATCCGTTCCAGCGCGAAAACGCGCTTGATTTGATGGTGCCCGCCGAAAGCGCCGGACAGGCGCGGTCCAAGGCCCCCGCCGCCGATCAGCCCTTGGCGGTTCAACCGCAGCTGCCGCAGACGGCCAAGCCGGACACCAAGAACCTCCCCGCCACGGACACGCGCAGCCCGGCGGAGCGGCGCCAGCAGGAGATCATGGCGATCCAGAAGGACATGGCCCGCCGCCGCAATCGCCGGATGCGCATGCTCTTTGCCCGGCTTGCGGTCTTCGTGCTGCTGCCCACACTCGTCGCCGGCTGGTATTTCTTCACCCTCGCCACGCCGATGTACGCCTCGAAATCCGAATTTCTCATCCTCAAGGCCGAGACCAGCAGCGGCGGCATCGGCGGGCTCTTCTCGGGCACGCAATTCGCCACCAACCAGGACGCCATCGCGGTCCAGAGCTACCTGACCTCCAAGGACGCCATGCTGCGCCTGAGCGAGGATGAGGGCTTCAAGGCGCATTTCTCGCAGCCCGAGATCGACCCGCTGCACCGGCTGGAGCCCGACGCCTCTGCCGAGGACATGTACAAGCTCTACAAGAAATACGTCCAGATCGGCTATGACCCGACCGAAGGCGTGATCCGCATGGAGGTGGCCGCCGCCGATCCGCAGGTGGCCGCCGATTTCTCCACCGCCCTCATCGGCTATGCCGAGGAACGGGTCGACAACCTGACCGCCCGCAAGCGCGAAAACGCGGTCAAGGATGCCGAGCTGGGTCTGGCCGAGGCCGAACAGGCCCGCCGCGACGCACAGGAAAAGCTGGTGCGCATGCAACAGGACAGCGCGGTTCTCGACCCGAGGGCGCGGATCGGGGCGCTGCAGGCGCGCGTCGAGACGGTGGAGACGGAAATCCAGGAAAAGAACCTGCAATTGCAGGCGCTGATGGACAACGCCCGCCCCAACCGCAGCCGCGTCGAAGGGGTGGAGGCCGACATCCGCCGCCTGGAGGCGCTCAAGGCCGAAATCAACGCCGAGATGACCGCGCAAAGCGCCGGCGCCGGATCGCTGGCGGAAACCGCGGTGCAGATCCAGCTGGCCGAGGCGGATCTCGCCACCCGCGACATGATGCTGTCCGCCGCCCTCGAACGGCTCGACCAGGCCCGCCGCGACGCCGACAGCCAGGCGCGGTATCTCACCACCTCGGTCTACCCCCTGCCCTCCCAGGACCCAAGCTACCCCCGCGCCTTCGAGAACACGCTCCTCACCTTCCTCGTCTTCTCCGGCATCTACCTGCTGATCTCGTTGACCGCCTCGATCCTCAGAGAACAGGTCTCGAACTGACGCACAGGGCAGCGCTCGCCTGAATGCTGCAAGTGCAAACTGCCACAGGTGACAAGCCCAGTCGCGCGCCCTATAAGGCGCGCGACTTGATTTTGGCAGAGCAGAGGCCCGACATGACAACCCTCGTTTTCGGACACAAATCCCCCGACACCGACAGCACCGGCAGCCCGATCATCTGGGCGTGGTATCTCACCCAGATCAAGGGCGAAGAGGCCAAGCCCGTCCTGCTGGGCGAGCCCAATACCGAAGCCGCCTTCGTGCTCGACCACTGGAAGCTCGACAAGCCCGAGATCATCTCGACCGTCGATGCCGACCAGCCCGTCGTCATCGTCGACACCAACAACCCGGCCGAACTGCCGGATGCGATCAACAGCGCCGACATCCGCGCGATCATCGACCACCACAAACTGGTCGGCGGTCTGGAAACCAAGGGCCCGATCGACATCCGCATCGAACCCGTCGCCTGCACCGCAACCATCATGTGGAAGATGATCGGTGACGATCTCGCCCAGGCCCCGCGTGGTATCAAGGGTGCGATGCTGTCCTGCATCCTCAGCGACACGCTGGAATTCCGCTCGCCGACGACCACACAGGAAGACAAGGCCATCGCCCATGCGCTGGCCGACGACCTCGGCGTGTCGATCCCCGACTTCGCCGCCGAAATGTTCGCTGCGAAATCCGACGTATCTGCCTTCTCCGACGCAGAACTGCTGCGCATGGACAGCAAGGAATACCTGGTCGAGGGCACGAAGTTCCGCGTGTCGGTTCTGGAAACCACCTCGCCCAAGATCGTGCTCGACCGCAAGGACAGCCTGATGGCGTCCATGGTTGATGTCGCCAAGGAAGACGGCGTCGATCAGGTGATCCTCTTTGTCGTCGACATCCTGAACGAGGAATCGACCCTTCTGGTGCCGAACGATCTGGTCAAGACACTGGCCGAAAAGAGCTTTGGCGCAACCGTGTCGGGTGACACCGTGGTTCTGCCCGGCGTTGTCAGCCGGAAAAAGCAGATCATCCCGAACCTCAAACTCTGACCTCGCTCTGCGTGACGGTCACACCGCTCACCACCGGGCTTCTTCTAGCAGGCGGCGTCGTCGCATTCGTCAACGGCGTCGCCTTCTGGATGTTCTACCTTGATAAAGAACGCGCCATCCGGGGCGAGTGGCGTATTTCCGAAACCACGCTTCTGACGCTCGCCTTTCTTGGTGGGTGGTTCGGCGCAAAAGCGGCGCAGCGGCGGTTTCGACACAAAACGCGCAAGCAACCGTTCCGGACATTTCTCAACCTGATCCCGTTTCTATGGGGGATCCTCGGTTTCGCGTTCGCCTACGAAACCGACCTCATGAACCTGAGAAGTTTCTTCGCATCTCAATAATGAAGTTTGCCCGCCTCGGCTGGCAATCATTCCCGGTTCGGGCGATACGTGGCTCAACCCGCGTCAATCAGGTGCCTTCATGACCCAGATCATCAACTCCCTCGCCGACATCGCAAACCGCTACGACGTGCTGCTCGTCGATCTTTGGGGATGCGTACACAATGGGGTCACTGCACATGAAGAAGCGGTCGCGGCATTGCGTGGGTTCAAACAGGGCGGCGGTACGGTGGTCTTGCTCACCAACGCGCCTCGGTCGCGCCACGAGGTGGCCAAGCAACTCAAGCGGCTGAAGGTGCCCGAGGATTGCTACGACAGCATCGCCACCAGCGGCGACAGCGCCCGCGCCGCTATGTTCCGGGGGGCGGTGGGGGAAAAGGTCTGGTTCATGGGCCAGCCCTTTGACGAGACCTTCTTTGACCCGATGGAGTTGATCGACGATCCGGTCACCATCCAGCGCGTCGAGCTGGAAGACGCAGACGGCATAGTCTGCTGCGGCCCGTTCGATCCTTATGCCGATCCGGCGGTGAACCGTCCGCAGTTCCTGTATGCAAAACAGAAGGGCCTCAAACTGCTCTGCGCCAACCCGGACATCGTGGTGGATCGCGGTGAAAAGCGCGAATGGTGCGCCGGGGCGCTGGCCGCGCTTTATACCGAAATGGGGGGCGAGAGCCTCTACTTCGGAAAACCGCATCCGCCGATCTATGATCTGGCGCGCCGCCGGATTGCCGCACTGGGCGTAGATGTCGATCCGACCCGCATTCTGGCCATCGGCGACGGGGTGCACACCGACATCGACGGAGCAATGGGTGAGGACATCGATTCCCTCTTCATTTCCGGCGGACTTGCCGCCGCTGAAACAAAAACGTCGCACCAACCCGATCCAGAGGCGCTAAGTACCTATCTGGAAAAGGAAAACGCGTCGCCAACCTATACGATTGGACAACTCCGCTGAGGCAGATTTTGCTTGCTATTCTGCAGTCGCAAAGTAATAAAGTTGCCAAATCAGGCATCTGACTTAGCTATTTATTACTTTGTCGCCTGCCAGTGGAGTGAGATATGTTGGACAACCTGCCGCGCGGAACGATCTGCATCGAAGACATCGAAATGGGAATGTCCCGTCACCTGCGCAAACAGGTGACCGATCAGGACATCGAGATGTTTGCGCAGATCTCTACCGACCGGAACCCGGTGCATCTGGACGACGATTACGCACAGGACACGATTTTTGAGGGTCGCATTGCGCACGGGATGCTGACCGCCGGCCTCATCTCAGCCGTGATCGGCGAACAGCTGCCCGGCCATGGCACAGTCTATATGGGCCAGACGCTCAAGTTTCTCGCCCCCGTGCGCCCCGGCGACGTGGTCTATGCCGAAGTGAAAGTGGTCGATATCGACATTGCCAAACGACGTGTGACGCTGGATTGCCATTGCTCGGTCGATGGCAAGAAGGTGCTGATCGGCGAAGCCAAGGTGCTCGCCCCCTCCCGCAAGTTCGACTGACCCAGCCACGGGCGCGGATGCGTCGACGCATCCGCGATTTTCCGTCGACGGAAAATTCCCGCCAACCCGCAGCGGGGATTGCAACCCCCCAACGCCACGGCTAGTCCTCTGCGCATGAAGATCGTGCGGGATTATCAATTCGTAGCAGGCGCCGACAAGGGCGCGACTGTGGCCATCGGCAATTTCGACGGCGTGCATTCCGGCCATCAGGCCGTGATCAAACTGGCGCGCGACGCGATGCCGGATGCGCCCTTGGGTGTCGTCACGTTCGAGCCGCACCCCCGCGAATACTTCGCCCCCGATGCCCCTCCGTTCCGGCTGATGAACGCCTCTGCGCGGGCGACGCGGCTGCGCAAGCTTGGCGTCGATGTGCTCTACGAGCTGAACTTCAACACCCAATTGGCCGAACTGACCCCTGAAGGTTTCGCAGCGAACGTGATTTCCAAGGGTCTTGGGCTGCGCCATGTCGTCGTTGGGGCAGATTTCTGTTTCGGCAAGGGCCGCGCAGGCACTGTGGACGACCTCCAACGCTTTGGAGCAGAGATGGGGTTCGGCGTCACCGTGGCGGACCTCGTCACGGCCGAGTCCGGTGCCGTTTCGTCAACCGCAATCCGCGCCGCCCTGTCCGACGGAACGCCGCGCCTTGCCGCTGATATGCTGGGGCATTGGCACCGTATCGAAGGCGAAGTGATCGGCGGCGAACAACGCGGGCGCGAACTGGGCTATCCCACCGCCAACATGTCCATCGACGGGCTGCACCCACCAAGGTTCGGGGTCTATGCCGTCTTGGTCGATGTGCTCGATGGGCCGCATGCCGGATCCTACCATGGCGCCGCGTCCATCGGTGTGCGTCCGATGTTCGGTGAAAACCGCGCAAACCTTGAGACCTTCATTTTCGACTTCACCGGCGACCTTTACGGCGCAACGGTCTCGGTCGCTTTGGTAGATTTCCTGCGGCCCGAGTTGAAGTTCGACAGCCTTGAGGTGCTCATCACGCAGATGGATGCCGACTGCGCCCAAGCGCGCGCCATCCTGACCGCGCTATGAGCAAGGACCCGATTGACCGCACAGGACTTGCCCTCCGATTCTGGGAACGCAAGGCGCTCACCGACCTTAATCCGCAGGAATGGGAAGCGCTGTGCGATGGCTGCGGCAAGTGCTGCCTCAACAAGCTTGAGGACGAAGACACCGGCCATGTGGAGCTGACCCGCGTCGCCTGCCGCCTCTTCGACGACACCACCTGCCGTTGCGCGCAATACGAGATCCGTCACCAGTTCGTGCCAGAATGTATCGTGCTGAAGCCATCGAATATCGATGACCACGCCTACTGGATGCCCAAGACCTGCGCCTATCGGCTGCTGTGGGAGGGAAAGCCGCTTTACGACTGGCACCCTCTGATCTCGGGCACGCCAGACACCGTTCACGACGCAGGCGTTTCGATGCGAAACCGCACCGTGGCCGAATTTGAAGTTGATGAAGACGATTGGGAAGACCACATCATCGAGGAGCCGATCTGATGTTTTTTGCCTCCGACAACAGCGGGCCCGTGCCACAGGCCGTTCTGGACGTTCTGGCCGAGGTCAACCAGGGCCACATGATGGGCTATGGCGCCGATCCCATGATGGACGAGGTGCGCCAGCGCATCCGCGATCTGTTCGAAGCGCCCGACGCGGCGGTGTACCTCGCTGCCACAGGAACCGCGGCCAATGCACTTGCGCTGGCCACGTTGGTTGAACCGTTCGACACGGTGTTCTGCACCCCGATGGCCCACATCGAGGAAGACGAATGCAACGCGCCCGAGTTCTACACGGGTGGTGCAAAGCTGACGCTGGTGCAGGGGTCGGACCGGATGACGCCGGACGGCCTGACCCGCGCGATCGAGAGCCAGGGCAATCGCGGTGTGCATGGTCCGCGCCGGGGGGCGGTGTCGATCACGCAGGTCACCGAGATGGGGAACGTCTATACATTGGCCGAGCTGAAAGCGCTGTGCGACATCGCGAAATCTTATGGCCTGCCGGTTCATCTGGACGGCGCGCGGTTCGCAAATGCGGCGGTGGCCTTGGGCTGTACCCCGGCCCAGATGTCGTGGAAGCTGGGCGTTGACGTTGCCGTGTTCGGTGGCACGAAGAACGGTCTGATGGGGGTCGAGGCGGTGGTGTTCTTCGACCCGAGCAAAGTCTGGGAATTCGAGCTGCGTCGCAAACGGGGCGGGCACCTGTTTTCCAAGCATCGCTACCTGTCGGCGCAGATGGCCGCGTATCTGCGGAATGACCTATGGAAAGACCTTGCGCAAAAGGCCAATGCCAAGACAGCGCATCTGCTGGACGGTCTGCGCAAACGCAATGACGTTGAAATCGTGAATGATGTCACCGCCAACATGATCTTTTTCCGCGCTCCCCGCGCGTTGCATCAGACGCTCCAGAAAAGCGGTGCGCGGTATCACCTGTCTGGTGGCGATCTGAGTGACGGGCACGCGGACGGGGTGTTGACCGGGCGGCTTGTCTGCGACTGGTCGCTGCCCGACACCGAAATCGACCGCTTCGTTTCGTTGCTGAACGCTGATTAAGAAAAGGGCTCCCACTTGGGAGCCCTTACTTGTTAATCGTGGCAAACTAGAGAGAGATCGTTCAGTTGTACTGGAATTGCAGCTCGTAGCTGCCATCCTCGAATGCGCCGAAAAGGTCGGGCACGTCGGGATGTTCGACAGGTTCACCCGAATAGTCGGCGATCAGGTTCTGTTCCGAAACATAAGCAACGTAGAAGCTTTGTTCATTCTCTGCGAGCAGGTGGTAGAACGGCTGCTTCTTCGCAGGGCGGCTGTCCTCTGGAATGGCCTCGTACCATTCTTCGGTGTTGTTGAATTCCGGGTCCACATCAAACACCACGCCCCGAAACGGGTGGCGGCGGTGGCGAACGACCTGGCCGATGTTATATTTTGCGCGTTGCTTGATCATGAGTCCTGTCCGTTGCCACATACCTGCCTGATTTTTGACAAATTGTCCAATTCTCGAGGCGTTTTTTCTGGAAACAGTCTGTGATGCATTTCGACACAAGGCTTTTTCGTGTCGTGGCAAGGGTTTGCCGGCCCGAGCAATTGTGATTTCCCCTGCGGTCCCTTTGCGCTAGACTGCAGGAAATCCGAAAGGCGGAGCAACCGCTTTCGAACAAAAAGCGAGAGGCCCATGAGCAGATTCTTTCGCGCCCTTGTGATTGTCCTGTTGGCGGCCTCATGCGGAGGCGGCGGCGGCACATCGGCGCCCCGTAACCTCGACGATGCTTGTTCCATTCTGCAACAGCGCCCGGGATACCTGCGCGCCTTCCGCGCGGCAGAGCGAAAATGGGGCGTACCGGTGCATGTGCAAATGGCGTCGATGTATCAGGAGAGCAAGTTCAAGTCGGACGCGCGGACGCCGTTCCGCTACACTCTGGGGGTGATCCCGATGGGCCGGCAAAGCTCGGCCTTCGGCTACAGCCAGGCGTTGAACGGCACTTGGGAAGAATATCAGCAGGATCAGCGCAAATTCCGCGCGAAACGCAACGACATCAACGATGCTGCCGATTTCATGGGGTGGTACATGTCGGAATCGAACCGCCGCCTTGGCATTTCGCTCGCTGATGCGCGCAACCAGTATCTGGCCTACCACGAAGGCCGCACCGGCTTTGCGCGTGGAACTTACAACAGCAAGGCATGGCTGTTGCGGGTCGCGGACGAGGTCGCGGTGCGGTCGGTGACATACCAAGGTCAGTTGGCGCGCTGCCCGGTCCGCAGATAGGTCCGGAACGGCCCCGATGTTTCGCACGCGAAACAATGGGGCAAGAACGCTGACCCTTTAACCTTTTGTTAATAATCGAGACCTGCCTCTAAGGGAGGGGATAGGCCCTCTCCAGCACCTGCATGGCCCGCGCCAGAACATCGCTGTCAGACAGACCGGCAAGGTCGCGTGCGGGTCCGGCACCGTTGAATCCAAGCAGCAGCGGCGTGTCCAGCACCGGCGCGAGGTTGAGCCATTGATTGAATTGTCCCGGCGGCAATCCGGTCTCTGGCGTCAGGATCCAGGTGGCATCCGCATCCCAGAACACGTCATCGAACCGCAGATAAAGCTTGTCCAGAAGGCCAAAGCCAAGGCGGCGGATCGCGGTCTGCTTGTCTTCGGGCAATGCGGGCGAAAACGCGATGCGCTCTGCCTTGAGCACCCCAAGCGGAACGGTGATGATGACCGCATCGAACCGGCCCAGATCATCGTCGGCGGAGGCCAGATGCACGCCATCATCCCTGAGTGTGACCTGCCGCACCTCGGTGCCAAGCCGGATGTCGAGCAACTGCTCAGGCATACCGAGGATCTGCGCATAGCCTACCGGGAAGAGCAGGTCTTCGCCACCATAATCGGGATCGTCCGCGTAGGCGTCCCAGTTGATATCGGTCGTACTGGCGCCGTAGTCTTGCTGGATCGTCACCACGTCCTCGAACCAGTCCGGCATATCGCGGTCGCGCAACCGACGACCCGCCGCGCCGCGCAGGACATAATCGTCATCGGTGACGAAGCTGCGCATGCCACGCTCTGCCGCCAGTGCAACGAGAGGGTTGCCATCGTCGCCATGCAGCCAGCTTGCCCCCAGATCGAGAGGCAGACCCAGGCTGGTGTCGGTCCAGATACGGCCGCCAACGCGGTCGCGGGCCTCGAACAGGATCACGCGGACGCCCTTGGCGGTGAGGCGGCGCGCGGCGGTCAGGCCACTGATCCCGGCACCGATGATGGCGACTGTTTCGGCACCTGTGTTGGCGACGCTCTCTGCCACGTCGAGACCGGTTTCATAGGCGGCGTGAACCGTGCTGTTGTAGTCGGGATGTGTGGCCTCTCCGGCGAAGAAAAGATGGGTTCCGACCGGGCGGGACAGCGCGGTCACATCGGCGCGGGATGCGGTCTGCGCGATGTAGGAATAGGACCCAAAGCTGAAGGGATCGCGGCTCCAGTTGGTGCGCAGGTAGCCGTTGAGGGGTCGCACGCCTTGCGCCGCTGAAACGCGGGGCATCAGAAGGCTGGTTGCGGCAAGGGCAAGGATCTGTCGGCGACGCATAGGCGCAGCATTGGAGCGGAGCTGCGTTTGCGTCAACGCAAACGTGCGATGCGTCGCCGCATCGCGCGCGGTGCAGAGCCCACTTTGTCCCGAGGGCTGCACGCAAGCGACCCATTCCTGCCATTTTGCATTGGTACAGTCTGGGCCAAACGCACTGTGTACAGGAGCGCCTCAACGATGTTCGATGATGGCACCAAGATCGGGGTTTTTGCCATTGTGATGGCAGCGTGGGTCTTTGGCTTGAGCGCAAACAAGCTTGAGCCGCCTGCCGATCTGGCGACCGCCGTCGATCACTCCCAGCTTCCGCCTCTGCCGCTGAAAGCGGCACCCGACGGGTCTCCGGCACAGGCTCGTGTCCCGGGGATACAGGTCGCGCTTAGCCATGGGTTTGAGGCCAAGTTGATGGCCAGCTACGTGCTTGAGGGGCGTGTCGCGACCCGTCGTGAATACCGCAATGATCTGATCTCACCTCTGGATTTGGGCATTCTCTGGGGCGATCTTGAAGCGCCCGGCGGCACTGACGGGTTGGAGTTCCGTACCGGGCACCGGAAGATCTGGGTGGCGTACGCTCCAGATGCCGATCTCCCGAAACGGTGGAAAGAACAGGTCACCAATAACCACCTGATCCCAGCCGATAGCCGGGTGAACGACGCACTTATGGCGGTGAGCATTGGAGACCGGGTCAGGCTGCGGGGCTATCTGGTGACCGTCACCGGCGATGGGATTACACCGTGGCGGTCTTCGACGCGGCGGGATGATAGTACTGCGGTCGGAGGTTGCGAAATCATCCTCGTGACCTCGGTCGAGGTTTTGACCAAGGATGAAACAGCGACCTAGCCGGATGGTCGGTCTGGTCCCGGACCGACAGAACCCGTCTTATTGGTTGGCACGGCGCTCCCGTTCGACATTGAACAGGCTGTTGGCCAGTTGTTTGCGCTCCAGCGCCCCAAGGATGACCGTCGTCTGACCGCCGCCGTCATCGGTGATGATCCATTGGCGCAGCTCGACGGGGCTGTCCGTGAACTTCAGCTGGATACTGCCATATTCCGGGTTTTCGGGGTCCTGTGCCGTGACCGTCGTGGCCGTGCCATCATAGCCATGGGCCACGACCATATTGGCGCGGCTGAGGTCGACATTGCGGGCAAGGATCAGGCCCAGCGGTGTGCGGTCCAGCGGATAGGTTTCCGGATCGCCCCCCAGCTTGCGGTCGAAGACGAAGACCGCGCCATTGTTGGCCATCACCAATGCCTGTTCCGGAGGATTGTATTCGAACCGCATCTTGCCGGGGCGGCGCATATAGAGCGTCCCCGTCGAAATGGTCCCGTCCCCATTGATCTGGGTGAAAGTCGCCTCGGCGCTGGTGAGCTGGTTGAGATAGTTGGACAGCGCGTTCAGCGAAAGCTGCTGCGCGGCGGCGGGCAATGCCCACATCCATGTCAGGGCCGCCAGGAAGGCAAGGAAACGAAGTCGCATAGAGTCGGGGTCCTGTCTGCTCGGATCTCTTGACCTCTATATGGCGAAACGGGCGCTGTTATGCGATAGCAGCGCCCGCTTTTGTGACCGGATCGGCAAGACTTTACTGCTCGGGCACCAGAATCTCGCGTTTGCCGACGTGGTTGGCCGCAGTGACGACGCCTTCTTCTTCCATCTGTTCGACCAGCCGCGCTGCCTTGTTGTAGCCGATGGCCAGTTTGCGCTGGATATAAGAGGTCGAGCATTTGCGGTCGCGAACCACGATGGCGACGGCCTGATCGTAAAGCGCGTCTTCGCTGTCGGTGTTGCCACCGGTGTTAAGGCCCAGAACGGCGTCGATATTGTCGGCCTTCTCGTCATCCGGACCTTGCACAACGCCGCTGACATATTCCGGCGGGCCATAGGCCTTGAGATGGGTGACAATTTCCTCGACCTCTTCGTCGGACACGAACGGGCCGTGGCAGCGGATGATCTTGGAGCCACCGGCCATGTAGAGCATGTCGCCCTGCCCCAGCAGCTGTTCGGCCCCCATTTCACCAAGGATGGTGCGGCTGTCGATTTTCGAGGTGACCTGGAAGGAGATCCGGGTCGGGAAGTTCGCCTTGATTGTGCCGGTGATGACATCGACCGAAGGGCGCTGTGTGGCCATGATGAGGTGGATACCCGAGGCACGCGCCATCTGGGCGAGGCGCTGAATGCAGGCTTCGATTTCCTTGCCCGCGACCATCATCAGGTCGGCCATCTCGTCGACGATAACGACGATATAGGGCATTTTGACGGGCTGGATTTCTTCGGTCTCGAAGATCGGTTCTCCGGTTTCGTCGTCAAAGCCGGTCTGGACGGTGCGTTCGAACATCTCGCCACGGCTCAGCGCGTCGGCGACGCGGCTGTTGTAGCCGTCGATGTTCCGCACGCCCATCTTGGACATCTTGCGGTAGCGGTCTTCCATTTCGCCCACCACCCATTTCAGGGCGACAACCGCCTTTTTCGGGTCGGTCACAACCGGCGACAGAAGGTGCGGGATGCCGTCATAGACGGATAGTTCAAGCATCTTGGGGTCGATCATCACGAGGCGCAGATCGGCTGGCGTCAATTTGTAGAGCAGCGACAGGATCATGGTGTTGATCGCCACGGATTTACCCGATCCGGTGGTCCCTGCGATCAGCAGGTGGGGCATCTTGGCAAGGTTGGCGACAACCGGATCGCCGCCGATATCCTTGCCCAGCGCGAGCGGCAGTTTCTGGGTGCCGTCGCCATAGTCGCGGGTCGAGAGGATCTCGCGGAAGCTGACCATCTCGCGCTTTTCGTTCGGGAGTTCGATGCCGATCACGCTGCGGCCCGGCACGGTGGACACACGGGCAGACAGTGCGGACATGGAGCGCGCGATGTCGTCGGCCAGACCGATCACGCGGGACGCCTTGAGGCCCGGTGCGGGCTCCAGTTCGTACATGGTGACAACGGGACCGGGGCGGACGCTGACGATCTCACCCTTGACGCCATAGTCATCCAGCACCGCTTCCAACATGCGGGCGTTTTCTTCAAGCGCTTCGTCGCTAAGGTGGTGGCGTTCGATATTGGCCGGGTCCATCAGAAGGCCGAGCGGCGGCAGGTCGTATTCCACCTGCTTGTCTTCGAATTGCAGACGCGGCTGCGCTTCTTCCTGCGCGCGCTTGGACGGCTGGAGCGGCTTGCGCTGTGGCTGCTGGACCACCTTGCGCGCTTCCGGCACCGGGATCGGTGCGGGCGGCACAGGCGCGTAAGCCTGAGTGTCATCGCCGTAATCGTCCCAATCGGTCATGTCGTCGAAGATGTTGTCCGGTTCATCCTCGAACGCGGGCACCTGCGGCTGCGGCTGGTACGCGGTGGGCCTCGCTGAGGTGACCGGAGGTTCGGCACGCAGCGGGGCTGCGGCGCGGGCGGTGACAGGCGGCTCTGGAGGCAGGCCGGCTGAGGGTTTGAAGATCAACGGATCGGGGCCACGACCGCGACCCTTGGTCAGCGGGGCTGCAATGGCCGACGTCACAGCGGGGTTCTGGCGCACGCGGGACTTGATGGCGTCTGCGATCTTGGCACGGACGCGGTCATCCCCCGGCAGCGCGTCGGGCAAATCGCCATGCGGGTAGGTCTCGACCCATTCCGGTTCGGGCTCGGCACGGCGCATGAGAGACGGCATCTTGGACAGGAAGCCCGTCTTTTGCGGCGCGGGTGCAGGATAGGGCGTGTCGATCAGGCTGTCGTCGGCATGGATCGCCGGCGGCGCCTTGGGCGCGACACGGGTCACGCGCGGTTCGGCTTTGACAGCCTCCTGCGCAGCGGCCCATTCGGCAGCTTCGGCCTCTTCCTGCGCGCGAATGGCGCGGCGTTCGGCGTTCTTGGCCTGCATCTGGCGGGCTGCGACCAGCGCGCCGGACGCGCCTTTGCCCAGCAGGTTCAGGATCGTGGCATAGACCATGATCACGCCGACCAGAAGGAATCGCGCCAAGCGCGTCAACTCAGTCTTGGTGAAGCCCAGCACGAAGGCGCCCATGACGATCACCACCCCGCTCAGAAGCAACATCATGAGCTTGAGTGCCAGTGTCGTGCCCAGAGGCAAGATGGTCAGAATCGACCCCATCATCATGTCACCGAACAGACCCCCCAAGCCAAAGCTGTGGGTCCATGCGGCGGATTCAGGCACACCAGCGGCGTAGACAGCGGCCAGTGCGACCCAGATCGGTGCAAAGATCAGGCAGGACAGCGCGCGTTCTTCGCCCCGGTGCAAGGCGAACCGTGCGCCCCAGACCAGCAGAACCATCGCGAGGCCCCAGCTCGCCCAGCCGACGATCATGAACAAAGGCGCAGCGACCGAGGCCCCTGCCCGGCCCAACCAGTTCTGGACCGGGGCATCTGTGGCGGACAGCCAGCTTGGGTCCTGCGGCGAGTACGAATAGATCATCGCGGCGGCCATTGCCCCCAGCGCCATCAGCACAAAGCCACCAAGCTCTTTGCCGCGCTTTTCCAGCGCAGCCTGCATGTTGCTGTCAAAGAGGGGGTCACGCCCCCGCGCCTGATATGCCATCGTTCGCCTCTTTATTGGTCTTCACCGCCGTAAAGGCAGTCCCTGATCTGCGTCAGGCCGCGTTCGGTTTCTTCTTTTGGGGCCACCATGGCGACCCTGATATAGTGTTTGCCGGGGTTTCCGGCCTCTGTGTCCTGCGACAGGTACGCACCGGGCAGCACCCGCACACCGGTGTCTTTCCAGAGCTTGAGCGCTGCCGCTTCACCGTCTTCCACCGGCAACCAGAGAAAGAACCCCGCCTGTGGGGATCTGTAGCCCGGCACATTGCCGAAGATGCGGTCGGCCAGATCGTATTTCTCGGCGTAGAGCGCCCGGTTTTCCTCGACATGCGCCTCGTCTTTCCAGACGGCCTCTGCCACCGCCTGCAGCGGCAAAGGGAGCGGCGCACCGGAATAGTTGCGCAATTGCTGGATGCGTTTGATCGATTCAGGCCCACCGGCGACGAACCCGGACCGCAGACCCGGCAGGTTCGACCGTTTGGAGAGCGAGTGGAATATCACCACGCGTTCAGGGTCAGCACCCATCTCTTGCGCAACCTGCAACGCGCCGACCGGGGGCGTGTCGCGGTAGATTTCGGAGTAGCACTCATCTGCAAGGATCTGGAAATCGTGCTTTTCCGCCAGCGTGATCAGCCGTTCCCAATAGTCCCGATCGGCTACGGTGCCCTGCGGATTGGCCGGGGAACAGATATAGGCCAGCGCGGTGCGGTTGAGCACGTCTTCCGGCAGGCCTTCGAAATCGGGTAGATGACCGGTCTCGTCGGTCGCATTCACGAAGACCGGATCTGCGGCCACGGAAATCGCAGAGATCAGGTAGACCTGATAAAACGGGTTCGGCATCAGGACAGCGGGTTTCGCGCCGTTTTTGGTCTCGGGACACAACGCCATCCCGACATTGTACAGCCCCTCGCGTGTACCGTTGAGCGCCATGATCTGCGTGTCGGCATCAAGGGCAACACCGTAACGACGCTGCACCCAGTCGCGGATCGCCCCGCGCAATTCGGGCGTGCCTTCGTTCGGCGGGTATTTGTTAAACCCGGCGATGTTCTGCGCAAGAATGTCAGAAATCCACGCCGGAAACGCGTGTTTCGGCTCTCCGATCGTCATGTGTACGACCGGCCCACCCGGTTCAAACACGTCCAATAGGGCGCGCAGACGCGGGAACGCATAAGCCGGAAGGTTCGAAAACCGCTCGGGAAACATGCCAATACTGCCTCAGAATGAGGGTCGTTCGCGCCCTCGTTGCAGCCAAATTACATAGCATGGGCCTGTGCGTCCAGAAAAAGAGCGCACAGATCAGTCGGTTGTGGCTTTCAGGCCAGAGCGGCCTCGGCGGCAAGCCCCAGCCGCAACAGCCGCCGTTCTTCCCGTGGTGCCGCCATCAGGGACACACCGCAGGACGGAACGCCGGTGGGGAGTGTCAACACACATAGCCCCATCAGGTTGCCGATGCGGGTGTTGCGCAAAGCGAGCAGGTTCTCGGAGGTGAAGAAACCCACGTCGGAAAGCAGTCGCGGCACATTGGGCGGGGTGATCGGGCTGGTTGCACAAAGCACCGCGTCAAAGCTGGCCGTTGCTTCGAGATAGGCCGCCCGCAGCGCGTCGAGCTTATGCCACGCGGCTACGTAATCGGCGCCGGAAAAGTCCTTGCCCGAGCGGAAGCGGGTGCGTACCGGTTCGTACATAAGCTCGGGATTGGCTTCGATCACATCTTTCCACGTGCCATAGGCTTCGCACCCGAACAGCACACCGGACAGCGCCATCGCCTCGGCCACTTCGGGAATGGCGATCTCGACGATGTCGGCTCCTGCCTCTTTCAACGCGCGCACCGCCTTTTCCAGACCAGCGCGCGGGGCGTCTCGGATGTCGTCGAACGCGGTTGTGGTCAGGACGGCAAACCGCACACCCTTGAGCGATGTCATCTCAAGGTCGATTGGTTTGTCCCCCTTCATGGCAGCAAACAGAAGCGCCGCGTCCTCGACCGTTTTGCAAAGCGGGCCAACCGTGTCGAACTTTGCAGCCAGCGGCACGGCCCCCTTGAGGCTGAGCACGCCAGAGGTGGTCTTGAGGCCAACAAGGTCGTTCCATGCCGAGGGAATTCGCACGGACCCGCCGGTATCCGACCCAATGCCCGCAGGTGCGAGCCCGTATGCGACCGATGCAGCCGCGCCAGAAGACGACCCGCCGGGGGCGGCGTCGGGATCGTGGATGTTCGGCGGTGTCGCCGTCTTGGGGTTCACCCCCAGCCCCGAAAAGGCCAGTTCGGTCTGGTGCGTTTTGCCCAAGCAGACTAGGCCCTGATGGGTCGCGTTCTGCAACACCTCGGCGTCTGCGGCAGGAGTCCGACCCTTGAGAAGCTGCGAGCCTGACTCCGTGGCCACACCAGCGGTGTCGAACAGATCTTTCCAACTAATCGGGACACCATCAAGCGGAGATCGGCGCAGTTTGAGGCGCGCGCGCTCTTGTGCGGCTGTTGCCTCGGCCATGGCGCGATCCGGGGTCAGCCGCGCATAAATGCGGTCGCGATATTCGTTTGCGTCGATCGCATCCAGAAAGAACCGGGTCAGTTCGACCGGATCAATCTCGCCCTTGTCGATGCCGCGCCCCAGCTCTGCGGCTGTCATGGCCTGCCATTCGCTCATGTGATCATCCCTTGACCGGTGGTTTCGCGCGACGGTAGCGGCAGAGAAGCGCATGGACAATCCCGGCAAGGCTTCCATATTTCAGCCCATGAACACTTCCTCAGATATCCTGATCGTCGGCGGCGGGCTGAACGGCCCGACGCTGGCCCTTGCCGCCGCCAAGGTGGGCCTGTCCAGCACCGTCATCGACACACGCCCCGAAGGCACGCGGCGCAGCGACAATTTCGACGGGCGGTCCTATGCGCTGGCGCTGGCCTCGGTGCGGATGCTGACCGCGTTGGGGCTGTGGGACGGGCTGAAAGCGAACGCGCAGCCGATGACCGAGATCAAGGTCAGCGACGGGCGCGCGGGCGATGCCGAGGTGTTTCTTGGCCTGCACTTCAACAGCGCCGAGATCGAGGAAGGCCCGATGGGCCACATGCTCGAAGACCGGTATCTGCGGCGGTCGCTGCTTGAGGCGATGGCGTCCGAGCCGCTGATCACGCATCTGGCGGGCGAAACCGTTGTGGATCAGAACGTGACCGCGACCGGGGCCAATGTCACTTTGGCTTCGGGCGACATGCTGACCGGGCAGATGATCGTCGGAGCCGATGGCCGTCAGACCGGAACCGGGCAACGTGCCGGCATCCGGCGCACGGCGTGGGACTACAATCAGACCGCATTGGTCTGCGCGATTGCACATGAAAAGCCCCATGGCGGCGTGGCGCATCAGCTCTTCCTGCCGTCCGGGCCGCTGGCGATCCTGCCGCTGACGGGCAATCGGTCGTCCATTGTCTGGAGTGAGCGCAAAGGGTTGGCCGAAGAGATCAACGCCCTGCCGGAAGAGGACTACCTGACCGTGCTGCGCCCGCGTTTCGGCGATTTTCTGGGAGAGATTTCCCTGGCCGGAGAGCGGTTCACCTATCCGCTGGGGCTGACCCTGGCCAACCGGTTCATCGCGGACCGTGTGGCACTGGTCGGAGATGCCGCGCATGGGATGCACCCGATTGCCGGGCAAGGGCTGAACGCCGGGCTGCGCGATGTCGCGGCGCTGGCGCATGTGATCGGCCATGCCGTGCGGCGCGGAGAGGATTTTGCAAGTCCCTTCGTTCTGGAACGCTACGAGCAATGGCGGCGGTTCGACACTGCCACTTTGCTGACCGCGACCGATGTATTCAACCGCCTGTTCTCGAACGACAATCCACTCCTCCGGGCAGGTCGCGATCTTGGCATGGCGGCAATCAATGCGATCCCCGGTGCGCGCCGGACCTTCATCCGCGAGGCGGCCGGATTGAACGGCGATCTGCCCGATCTGATGGCGGGCTGACCCAAAGCCTTCCCGCGTGACAGGGGGCGTTCTCCATGCCAGAACCGTGGCCAAAAGGGAGGACTGTATGGACCAGAAATGCGCAATCGTAACAGGGGCCGCGCGCGGCATCGGTTTGGCCACGGCGCGGCTGTTTCTCGATCAGGGCTGGCGCGTGGCGCTCTTGGATCGCGATGCAGAGGAACTGGCGAAACAGGACGGATTGGCAGATACGCTCTTGCTACCCTTGGATGTGTCCCGGCCCGAGGATACCGAAGCGATGGTGACACGCACGCTCGACTGGGCGGGGCGCATCGACGCGTTGGTCAACAACGCAGGGGTGGCGGAATTCGGACCGGTGGAAGAGACTGATTTTGAGGGATGGCGCCGGGTGATGGCGACCAATCTGGACGGCGTGTTCCTGTGCACCCAGGCGGCAACGCGCGCGCTCAAGGTCAGCCGCGGAAGTGTCGTGAACATCGGGTCCATCAGTGGCTTGCGCGCCTCGACCCTGCGGGTGGCGTATGGCACGTCCAAGGCGGCTGTGATCCATCTGACCAAGCAGCACGCAGCCGAACTGGGCGAATACGGCATCCGGGTGAACTGCGTCTGCCCCGGCCCGGTGCGAACCAAGCTGGCGATGGCGGTGCACACACAAGAGATCATCGACGCCTATCACGACGCGATCCCGCTGAACCGCTACGGGTCGGAGCAGGAGATCGCCGAGGTGATCACCTTCCTGTGCTCGGACAGAGCGTCTTACGTCACGGGGCAGGTGATCGCGGCGGATGGCGGGTTCGAGTTGACTGGTGTGGGATTGCCTGCACTCCGACGGTAAGGGGGGCGATGCGTCGACGCATCGCCGCGTTTGCGTTGACGCAAACGCGGCCTTTGGCGCGGCTTACTGGATCCGCATCCCGTTCGCCAGCACATGCCCCTGATCATTGATCGTCAGCGTCGATTTCAGGCTGTCGGGTCCGCTGCCCGGAACTGCGAACATGCTCATCATCATGCGGGCGCCCATCGCGTCATCGCTGGTCAGCAGTCCCATCGCGATCAGCTTGTCGATAAGAGCATTCGCTCCGTCCAAGGTGAGGTTAACCTCACCGTTCGGACGCGGGAAGCCGCCAAACGTCTGCAGGTCATCATTGTCGAAGGTAAACGATCCGCTGCCACCAAGCTTGGCACCAGCCGCCTCGACCGTCAGATTGTTAAGCGTGAGCGCATTCAATTCGCCCGGAACCTCTCCGGTCGCGTCGAGTGCAGCCATCTGTTCGGGGTCGAACAGGTTCATGAAGGGTGTCACTTTCCCGGTCAGGTCCAGCGCGATGGTTGCCGGATCGCGGGGAAGCGCCGCGCCGGGGTCGAAGATATTCCACAGAAGGTCGGACATCTCGAAACCGCCAAGGGTGAGGCCAAAGGCCATGTCCTGCGGTTCTTCAGCCTCGGCAATCGGCGCGGTGATGCGGAAGGCGCTTTCCGCCATGCTCACATCGACCGGCAACGGAAGTTCCGGTCCGGACAGGCTGAAGGCCTGTTCCGTGGCCCGTACATCATAGCGCAGACGCGACGAATCCATCGCGAAGTCCACCCTCACCGACCCGGTGCGTGTGGTCCCTGACGTGGTGCCGGCCTCTTCGGTCGCGGCGAATTGCATTTCACCGCCCGTGTATCCCATGGACCCTTCGGCCGAAAAGCCGCCTGCCGCCAAGGACTGTGGATCGTTCGGATCAAAGCCTTCCGGCAGAACCGTCGCGCTGGACACGAAGAGCCCGTCCATCGACCCCGATACCAGCGCCGCATCGTCACTTTCCGGATCGTTGAAGGCAAAATCGTAGCGGGCCGCGGCGGCCTGAACATTTTGGGTCAGGTCCGTACCGCTGGTCGTGACCGCGACAGTGCTGCCCCCAACGTCATCCAGGATGAAGTCGAATCGCGCCTCCTCGCGCGGCACCGGCGTGCCGTCGATCTCGAACTCGGTCAGCGACAAGGACAGCTGCGCCGCGCTGTAGGTGTAGGTCATATTTCCAGGCTCGCCCGACACCAGAAGTTCAAGACCCTCGTTGCCGTAATCCAACACCATCATGACCGCCTCTTCGCCCTCGGGTGCGGCATCGATCGAAATCGGCATGGAGGCAGGAAAGGTCATAGAGACCGTGCCATCGCCGTTTTCGACCAAATCAATGGACTCGATGCTGATTTCGACGGTCGCATTGTCTTCCGGCGCGTCGAAGCGCATCACGACATCCGTCACATCCAGCCCGTCGCCCGTCGGCGTTTCCGTGGCCGTGACCGAGTAGCCAAACCCCTGCAAAGCGGCTTCGAGACCGTTCCACACTTGTGGTGCAGTGACTTCGGCAAAGCCGGGCCCGCCGGAAACGGCAAGGGCCAGCATTGAGCAAGATGAAAAACGAGCAATACGGCGCATGGTGATATCCTAAAAAATCAAATTCCCGCCTCCAACTTCGGACTCCTGATTGAAAGGGTCAAGTGGGTGGACCCCGCGTCACGTCCGAAGTAGCACTGCTGTGAACGGGTAACGGAGGCCATCGCATGACCGATCTAACTGGACGCACAGTTCTTATCACCGGAGCCAGCCGTGGCATCGGGGCCGAGGCTGCGCGGGTTTTCGCCGAAGCGGGCGCGAACGTCGCGCTGGTTGCACGATCCGCCGACAGCATCGCCGATCTGGCCGGTGAAATCGGACAAAAAGCCGTGGCCATTCCCTGCGACATCAGCCGCTACTGGGAAGTGGCGCAGGCGGTCGAAAACTGCGTCACCGCGTTTGGCGGGCTGGACATCCTGATCAACAATGCCGGTGTCATCGAACCCATTGCCCGGATGGACGAAGCAGATCCCGAAGCTTGGGGACAGGTGATCGACATCAACCTCAAAGGCGTGTTCCACGGGATGCGGGCCGCACTTCCGGTGATGGAGGCTGCAGGTGGCGGGACGATCCTGACGGTCAGTTCAGGCGCTGCGCACAACCCGATTGAGGCATGGTCGCATTATTGCGCCTCAAAGGCCGGCGCGGCGATGCTGACGCGCAGCCTGCACAAGGAAATGGCCGACAAGGGCATCCGCGCCATAGGTCTGTCGCCGGGCACCGTCGCCACCCAGATGCAGCGCGAGATCAAGGCAAGCGGGATCAACCCGGTGAGCCAGCTGGATTGGTCTGTGCACATCCCGGCGGACTGGCCCGCCAAGGCGCTATTGTGGATGTGTAGCTCCGAGGCGGATGTCTATCTGGGCGAGGAAATCTCGCTTCGGGACGAGGACATCCGCAAGAAGGTGGGATTGGTATGATCGAGGTCCAGAATGACGGCACGCTTTGCGTGCTGACGATCAACCGCCCAGACAAGGCCAATTCGCTGACCGGCGAGATGCTGGAGGCGCTGTGCGTCGGCGTCGAAGAGGCCCGCAGCGCGCGGGCGGTCATTCTGACCGGTGTCGGCAAAGTTTTCTCTGCCGGCGCCGATCTAGAGGCGGCCAAGGCCGGTCTGGCGCTGAGCCCGCTTTGGGAAAGACTGTCGGGGGCCATCGCGCGCCATCCGGGCCTGACTATTGCGGCGCTGAACGGCACGGTTGCCGGGGGTGCGATGGGCATGGTTCTGGCCTGCGACCTGCGGATCGCCGTGCCGAGCACAAAGGTATTCTACCCGGTGATGAAGCTGGGATTCCTGCCGCAACCGTCCGACCCGGCGCGCCTGTCGGCCCTTGTCGGACCCTCGCGCGCCAAGATGATCCTGATGGCCGGACAGAAGATCCCGACCGAGCAAGCCCTGACGTGGGGCCTCATTGACGAGATCACAGAGCCTGACGCGCTCATCGACCGCGCCAAAGCCCTGACCGAAGATGTCTGTGGCGCAACCGCCGAGCATGCCCGCGCCATCAAGGGCCTGATTGCGCAGCGTTTGCCCTAATCACCTTGACCCTCATCTCCAGCTTCTTACGTTGGCCGCACCGCAGCAAGGAAGGAACACCGCATGGCGCAGCATCTGCACATCGTCTTTGGCGGAGAACTGGTGACACCGTCGGAAAACGTGTTCAAAGACCCGAAGGCCATCCATATCGTCGGGATTTTCGCTGATCGAAAATCCGCCTACGACGCCTGGAAAACCGAAGCGCAGCGCACCGTGGACAATGCACATATGCGCTATTTCCTTGGGGATCTGCAGCAGTTGATGGACGCCAGCACACAAGCGCCCGAGGCACAGGACTGACCATTTGGCGCGCAGGCCGTTCAGTCTGACCGCCTATCTGGCGCTGGCGCGGGGGTCGGATCGACTGACCGCTGACGCCGCGCTTTGGCCCGCGCGCCCGACCGGACCGGTTCTCTGGCTGCACAGCGACACGCGCACCCGGCTTGAGACCTTGCTGACCCTCATCAAGCGCCTCCGTCTGCAGCGAGAAGATTTTTTTCTGCTGCTCACCTGCGACTCGATCCCGGCCGAAGGATTGTCGATCGAAGGGTATAGTGTTGGCCCGCCGCCTGCCGAAACCCTAAGCGATGTTCACCGGTTTCTGGATCATTGGCGGCCCAATATCCTTGTCTGGGCGGGCAACGGCCTGCGCCCCGCGCTGATCCACGAGGCGGCGATGTCGGGCGCACATCTGCTGTTGACCGACGCGGCCGATGCGCCTTGGCGGCAGCCATCAAAACGGTTTCTGCCCGACGCCTCCGCGGGCACGCTGAGCCTGTTTCACAGCATCCTCGCGCAGGACAAGAAAGCCGCCATGCGGATGCGGCGACTTGGGGTGACGGATGACCGGATCGAGGTCGCCTCCCCGCTTGAGCCGGAAGTCTTTCCCCTGTCGAGCCATGACGGTCTGCACGAGGAACTCACCGCCCTTCTGGCGGGCCGGCCGGTGTGGCTGGGCGCCTATATCCAGCGCGACGAGGCGGATGCCGTTCTGCGGGCGCACCGCCGCGCTGCGCGTCTGGCGCACCGCCTGTTGTTGGTCGTGGTGCCTGCGAACCCCGAAGACGAAACTTTCATCGCCGAACATTGCCAGGAGATCGGTCTGCGTCTCGCGCGCTGGGAGAACGGCGACATGCCGGACGAGAACACGCAGGTTCTTCTTGCAGGCGACGACAGTGAACTCGGTCTCTGGTATCGGCTGGCACCGCTTTGTTTTCTTGGCGGTTCGCTTGCTGGCAAAACGGGGGGGCAATCCCCGATGATGGCTGCGGCCTTGGGCTCTGCCATCCTGTATGGCCCGAATGTCGGTCGTCATCTGGATTCCTATTCCCGGCTGGTGGCCGCTGGCGCGGCACGGATCGTCAAGGACATGGAATCGCTCAGCGCCGCCGTGTCGCACCTGATCGCCCCGGACCGTGCAGCCGCGATGGCGCATGCGGGATGGAACGTGGTGTCCGCCGGGGCCGAGACCGCGGATCTCATCCTCGTGCAGATCAACGAATGGCTTGATGCGCTGGAGGGGGCTCGATGAAATCTCCCGCGTTCTGGGATGCGCCGCCCGACCGCCCCGGTCTCTGGCCGCGGCTTCTTGCACCTCTTGGTGCGCTTTACGCAGCGGCGACCGCGCGGCGGTTGCAGCGCGGCACGCCGCTGCGCCTCGGGATTCCCGTGATCTGCGTCGGCAACGTCAACGCGGGCGGCACCGGCAAGACACCAACGGTGATCGCACTGATGCAGATGCTGTCGGATATGGGCAAGACCGCGCATGTGGTGTCACGCGGCTTTGGGGGCTCGCTGGAAGGTCCTGTGCAGGTCGATCCGCGCCGCCACACGGCAGAGGAGGTCGGCGACGAGCCGCTGCTTCTGGCGGCGTTTGGCACTGTCTGGGTGTCCAAGGACCGGGCGCTTGGTGCGCAGGCCGCCAAGGCCGCAGGAGCAGAGGTGATCCTGCTGGATGACGGGCTGCAGAACCCCAGCCTTGCCAAGGACCTGTCGCTGATCGTGGTCGATGCCACACGGGGTTTCGGCAACGGGCGCTGCATCCCGGCAGGTCCGCTGCGCGAACCGGTCGCGGCTGCGATGGCACGCGCGGAACTGGTGCTCTCCATCGGGTCAGACGAGGCCCAAGAGAGTTTCGCCAGAACGTGGCAGTCGCAGATCTCCCTGCCCCATCTGACCGGGCACTTGTTGCCTCTGCAAACCGGGATGGATTGGGAGGGACTGCGCTGTCTGGCCTTTGCCGGAATTGGCCATCCGGAAAAGTTTTTCCGCACCCTGCGCGATCTTGGGGCGGAATTGGTCGAGCCCCGTGCACTGGACGACCATCAACCGCTGACAAACGCGCTTCTGGCACGGCTGGAGAAAGACGCGCAATCCGCCCGCGCGCAATTGGTGACAACAGAAAAAGACGCGGTGCGCCTGCCACAAAGCTACCGGATGAAGGTGCTCACGGTTCCTGTCCGGTTGGTCCTTCCGGACAACACAGAGCTGAAAAACAAGCTGAGCAAGCTGTTTGCCTGAGACTTATTCCGCAGCGAGCGGCATGTCCTTGGCCTGACCCGTGGCGGCGATCTCGGCGATGACGCTGCGCAGAAGCTTGCGGAAGTTGTGGAAATTGGCATTCGGCCGGATCGTGCGCTCGTCCATGTAGATGGAGCGGTCGATCTCGATCTGGACGGCGTGCTGATTGCGCGAGGGGCGGCCATAAGCCTGTGTGATATAGGCCCCGGCAAAAGGTGTGTTGCGGGCGACGACAAGCCCTGCGTCGGTAAACGCCGTTTCTATCTGGTCCACAACCGTCTGGCTGGCAGAGGCCCCGAACCGGTCACCCAGCACGATCTGCGGGCGCCGCGCGGTGGATTTGGCAACACCGTCCAACGCCTCATGCGGCATTGAATGGCAGTCGACAAGAATCGCTTCGCCAAAGCGGGTATGGGCCTGCTGCATCAGCTTGCGCAACTGGTCGTGATAGGGGTGCCAGAACTGCGCGATGCGGCGTTCCGCCTCGGCCAGCGGCAGCTTGCCCTGATAGATCGGACGGCCATTGGCCACGACGCGCGGCACAACACCCAGACCCGAGGCAACGCGCGGGTTGTGGGTCTGACGGCGCACCCCTTCAATCAGCGCGGGGTCAAGTTCTTCGGCAGAACGGTTGAGGTCGATATAGGCGCGGGGGGCCCCTGCCTTGATGAACGGTGCGCCGAATTGCGGGGCACAATCGAACAGGCGGTCGACAAACGCATCTTCCGAAGACCGGATCGTCACTTCGTCAAGAACGGTGTATCGCAGGAAGGTCCAGCTGTAGTCGCGCCCGGAATGCGGCGATGCAAACACCACTTTCGAGGTGTGCGCTTCCGGCTGAACGAGGTGGTACGCGACTTTGGGCATATGCTCTCCCTATCCCCTATACATAGACCGATTTTTTCTGTGACCAAAGCCCTTGATCCCCGCTACAACTCCTTTTATAGACCGCTCCACCGGCGCGGCTTCACGCGCCCCTTTTATTTGGGGTACGTGAATCGGGTCGGTTCAAAGGGCGATTAGCTCAGTGGTAGAGCACTTCGTTGACATCGAAGGGGTCACAAGTTCGAACCTTGTATCGCCCACCATTGAATTCGCCGTCTCGGGCTTCGGCTCGGGGCACCCGCAACCACCAAGGCGCTCGCGCGCCGCGATAAGAGGAGAGACCCGATGAAGGTCAAGAACTCGCTTCGTTCGCTGAAGAACCGCCATCGCGACTGCCGCGTTGTGCGCCGTAAAGGCCGCGTCTACGTGATCAACAAGACGCAGCGTCGGTACAAAGCCCGTCAGGGCTGAGCGGACCCGCAGATATTGCGAAAAAGCCATCCTTCGGGATGGTTTTTTTGTTTTTGGGACGGCTGTATGGCGTGGTCCAACAGGAATTAGTTCAGCGGAGCAACCGAGCTGGCCGGACTGTCCGCAATGCGGACGGAGCAGAATTCGGTTGAATTGTTCCACCTCGTTCTGAAAGCTACACCGGCCCCGTCATTCTATCGCCTCAGCGTGTATGGAATGCACCCGAGCGATTGTAGATAACAGTTGCCCGGCTCGGATCATGGACAAGCCCGCATCTCGTGAGCATCGCTCGGGACGGCATGTTGGTCGGTTGCGCAACACCGGTCACTGTGGTTGGAGAAAATGCTCTGACCCCGTCTCGTATGAGCAACGCAGTAACCAACGTTCCCAACCCTTTGCCCCGATTGGAGGGCGATACTGAGACGGACCCAACGTAGTAGGTTCCCGCCATCCGACTATCTGAATGATAGCGCATGCTGCCGTTGGCGCAGGCGATCATCCGGCCGTCTATTGATCTGATCCAACTGGTCAACGACGGCGGTCCTTCACTTTGCATGTACCATGCCGGAAGTGGTGAAACTCCGACCTCTCGGTTCAGGCTGACGACCTCTCTGATTGTATCGGCATCCGGAAACTGATCGCTTGCTAGGGTAGATGCGTTGTCCGAGGACTGAATGATGCCGTCAGAGGCTGACAATGCCACCGATGCACTGGCCGTGAACGAGTCCCAGTACGGCAGATCGCCCTCGTCGCCCAGTCGCTTACGGATCTGATCGAACACCGTCTGTTTATCGGCACTCGCGAAGGCGATGAACCCGTAGTCATCGAGAAGGGATGCAATCTTGGACCAGCCGACGGTATCCGGTTCAACAACTGCAAGGGCGATACCGCCATTGGCGAGGCCGGGTGTTCGGGCGATCCAATCCTTGTCGCGGAGCAGCCGATCCGCCATGGACAAGTCACCATGCATTGGCCACTCCACCATTTCCCAAAAGTTGCGGTATCAGATCACGATGAACGAAGAATGGCTGGTTGTCTATGGATGCAAAGTTGGTGGTCTTCCGTGCAGACAACACGTCTGCTCCGGACTGTGCCGACAATGCGAACTTTCCGATCCGGGTTGGCGACTCTGCGCAAAACAACCTACACTGCGCCCAATCAATAAGACACGAAAGGTGGATCGCAATGGCATCCTCTGACGATGACAAAGTTGCAGGCCGCCTGCACGGCGAACAGCACGAGCCGGACAAGACCGATACCCTGCTGGAACGGCTGATCTACATGATCCTGATCGCGATCATGATTTCAGTGGCGCAGACCGTGCTCGGCGTCATGACTGTGATCCAGTTCGTGATCATGCTCGTCAGCAACAAGCAACCCAATGAACGGCTGGCCGAATTCGGCACCGACCTTGGCATCTGGATCGCCAAGGCAGCGCGTTACCAGACCGCGGCAAGCAACGTGAAACCGTGGCCGTGGACCGAGCTCGACTGATCCCGCGCGATTAGCGCAGGATCGAATCCGCCATCAGTCGCACCACGGTGGCTTGATCCAGATACCCCGAAACCCGCAGATTGCGCGCGTCCTGATAGCGGCGGATCGCCCGGCGGGCCTCGTCGTCGAACGTGCCATCGACAGCCCCCGGCTGCAGCCCCAATTCGGCCAGACGTGCTTCGGCCAGACGGCGGGCGGTGTCGTTCAGACCCAAAGCCGCTTCATCTGCCTGTGCCCGCTCCTGCAAGGCAATCTGTTCGGCATTGTTCTGGAAATACTCGATCCGCGCCCGCGCTTCTTCGACGAAGGCACCGGTGGGCCGCTCCGCCAGATAGGCGCGATAGCCCGCCTCGGTGTCGGTCTGGCGCGCGATCTGCCAGCGTCGGCGGTCCTCACCTTCGGCCTGGGAGCGGCGCTGGTCTTCGATAGCATCCAATCTGCCTTGCGCTTCCTCGGCATAGATTCCGTCAGGGAACCGCTTGAGATAGGCGCGAAAGCCCGCCTCATCGCCCCGCGCGCCGGTTTCGGACCAGAACGTGCGGTCCTGCCGTTCCAGTTGTGCCTGCCTCTGACGCGCCTCCTCCTCAAGCTCGGCCGCTCGGCGCTCGGCCTGCGCATCCAGTCGCGCGATCTGATCGGCGTCCAGATAGCCGGACGCGGACAAATTGTTCGCGTTCTGCCATGCCGTCACGGCCCCGCGCGTGCCGCGTCCGAAGATGCCATCAATGCCCCGCGTGTTATACCCCAAGAGCGACAGATCGCGCTGAATCTCGCGACGGGCATCGCGGGACAGTGCCAGATTTTCTTCGGTCTGTTTCTCGCGGAAGAACGGCTCGGACCGGATGGCCGTCAGGCGTTGCCGCGCCTCTGCCGCGTTCTGACCTTCGGGAAAGGCAGCAAGGTAGGTGTCGTACCCCGCTTCGGTGTTTGCCGAGACCGCCTTCTCCCACGCGGCCAGATCCGCGGCCTCGCGGGCTTGGGTGTTTCTGTCCGGGCTGATCTGCGGCAGGGTGATGTCGGTCCCGGCAAAAAGCGGCAATTCACGGGGGACAAAGCCCAAGAGGCTCAACCCGGCTTCGCGTGCCAAAGGCAGGACATCTTCGCCAGTCGCGTCGGACAATCGGTCAGCAAAACGGGCGGCATTCCCGGAGGGTCCGATGGCAAGGGTCACACCCTGCGGAATGTCCTGAAACGGCAGGTCCACCGACACCCCTGCAGGCATATCGTCTTCGCCTTCCACCTCGCCCAGAACAATCAGCGCACGGCCGGGATATTCGGCCGCGACCGCGTAAACGGCATCAAGCGGAAACCCGTCAGCAACGACAGCGGCAAGGGACAGGCGCTCCATCCCGGCAGGAAGCAAATAGGTGCCCGCGATGGTCGACACGAACTGCCCGGTCAGGACAATCCCCACATCGTCGGTTGTCGCATCCAGCCCGTCGGCAAAGGCGCGAAAGGCGGAGCGCATCGCATCCGCATCGGCACCCGTTGCAAGGCTCACCTCTGCGCCGCGTTCCTCAAACGCCGACCGCAAGCGCGCCAAGTCACCGCTGCCGGTGAGGCGCTGCACCATGCCCGGAGCGCTGTTGCCGATGATCAGAAGATCACTGCTTTGCGCGAGGCCCGGCGAGGCCAGAACAAGAGCTGCCGAAATCGAAAACGCGAGTCGTTTCATGGATGGTCCTCCGTCATGTTGGAAGACTAACGCACGAAACCCAAAAGTTATCCAATATCGCCGCGTTTTTCTGGCGGGGGATATCCCCCGCCCGTGCCGATCAATCGTAGCTGCGCACGTCTTCGATCACCAATCCGTCGCGCGGCAACGCCCCCGGCGGCACCAGTTCGACCCGGCCCTTGAGCTTGAGTGTTTCGACGATGCTCGTCTCGAAGCGTGTCGCATCATTGGCCGCGGTTTCAATCCGGACAGTCATCACATCCATCTCGCCATCGCGGCTTGCGACAACACGGGCGCGGTCGATCTCGGCATGTTTGGCGACCAGGGCGGCCACCTGTTCGGGGCGCACGAACATCCCCTTGATCTTGGTGGTCTGGTCGGCACGGCCCATCCAGCCCTTGATGCGGGTATTGGTGCGGCCACACGGGCTTTGACCGGGAAGGATGGCGCTCATGTCGCCGGTGGCAAATCGGATCAGCGGGTAATCGGGGTTGAGCGTGGTCACGACCACTTCACCAACCTCACCTGCCGGAACCGGATCGCCCGTACCGGGTGTGACGATTTCCACGATGACGCCTTCGTCAAGGATCATGCCCTCTTCGGCCTCGCTCTCATAGGCGATGTTGCCCAGATCCGCAGTGGCATAGCACTGACGGCAGGTGATGCCGCGATCAGCGTACCAGGCCCGCAACGACGGGAACAGCGCCCCACCGCCAACAGCCGCGCGGGTGATCTTGAGAGGCAATCCCATCTCATCCGCCTTTTCGAGGATGATCTTCAGGTAATCCGGCGTGCCGGCATAGGCCGTGATACCGATGTCATGCGCCGCTTGCGCCTGAAGCTCGGTCTGCCCCGTGCCCGCAGGCAGCACGGCTGCACCCACTGCCCGCGCCCCGCTTTCAAAGATCATTCCCGCTGGCGTGAGGTGATAGCCGAAACAGTTCTGGACGATATCGCCCTTGCCAATCCCACAGGCATGCAGAAACCGTCCCATGCGCCACCAGTCGTGGCTGATGCCGCCGGGCTCATAAATCGGGCCGGGCGACTGGAACACATGCGCCATGTTGCTGATCGCCATGCCCCCGAAGGGCGGGTTTTCCTTTTGCCACGCCACGAGTTGCGACTTCCGCAGCACCGGCAGCTTGGTGATGTCATCCAGCGACGACACCTCGCCATCCGCCACGAGGCAGGAACTTTCGGCGGACATCGCGCGCTTCACCTGCTGCAGAAATGCCGTCTCTTGCGCGGCACGGCGTTCGTCCGCACTTCGGGTTTCCAAATCGTCGAAATGGGTGGTCATGGCAGCACAAGCCTTGTCTGTTCAGTTCATTGCAAGGGAAACGGCGTCACTGCAACCAACGCTTGCGGCGGCGGTAGCTGCGCACATCGCGGAAGGATTTCCGGCCTTCGTCGGACACTCCGAGGTAAAATTCCTTGACGTCCGGGTTTTCGCGCAGCTCGGCGGCGGGGCCGTCCATCACAACGCGCCCGTTTTCAAGGATGTAACCGTAATGCGCATAGCGCAGGGCCACGTTGGTGTTCTGTTCGGCCAGAAGGAAGGACACGCCTTCATTCTCGTTCACCGATTTCACGATCTCGAAGATCTGTTCCACAAGCTGCGGCGCAAGGCCCATTGACGGCTCGTCCAGAAGGACGGTCTGTGGTCGCGACATCAGCGCGCGACCGATCGCGGTCATCTGTTGCTCACCGCCCGAGGTGTAGCCAGCCTGCGATTTGCGGCGCTCCTTGAGGCGGGGAAAATAGTCGTAGACCATCTGGAGGTCGGCTTCGATGGCACCCTTGCCATCCTTGCGGGTGTAGGCCCCGGTCAGAAGGTTTTCCTCGACCGTCAGGTGGCCAAAACAATGGCGGCCCTCCATCACCTGGATCACGCCGCGTTTGACCAGTGCGGCCGGGTCCAGATCCTGCACGCGCTCGCCTTGGTAGATGATCGAGCCCTTGGTGACCTCACCGCGCTCGGAATGCAGCAGGTTCGAGATCGCCTTGAGCGTGGTGGTCTTGCCAGCGCCATTGCCACCAAGAAGCGCGGTGATGCCGCCTTTCTTCACGGTCAGGCTCACACCTTTCAGAACGAGGATCACGTGATTGTAGATCACCTCGATGTTGTTGACCTCAAGCAGGGTCTCGTCTGTGCGTGTGGCGTCCAGCATGATTTTACCAAGTGATAAAATTTCAGGGAAACCACCGGCGGCACTGGTCGCCGCCGATGGCAAAGCGTGGCCTTAGTTGGTGGCCGAGCACTCTTCGTTCATCGCCCAAGGCGCGTTCGAGGTGGCGTATTCTGCCGCCGAAGTCGCGATCAGGTCGGCATAGGCATCGACATTCGGCTTGAGCAAGTCAGACGCCTTGACGAACTTGGCGCCGTCCCATTCGAGCATCCAGCCACCCGAATGACCGGTGTGGTTGCCGCAGGAGGTCGAGAACGGCGGCACCATGCCCTCAAGGCCCAGCTCGACAATCCGCTCGTCGGTCAGGTTGATGTTTTCCAGACCCCAACGCAGCTGTGTCGCGTCGATCTGGCCGGTGCCGAAGTTTTCCTGTGCATTCTTGATGCCTTCCGCGAGGATCGCCGACATCACGAGACCGCGACCGTAGAACACGCCCTGCATCTCTTCTTCGTTGGACTGGCTCAGCCCTTTGTCAAAGACCATTTCCTTGACCTGCTTCATCACAGGCGCATCCGGGTTCGGGAACGACCACGAAATCGACTTGTAGCCTTTGCCGTCATCACCAACGAGCTTGAGGTCGGCATCGTGACCCGCCCACCATACGCCAACAAAGTTCTCCATCGGGAACTTGGTCTTGACGGCTTCGGTAATGGCACCGGCGTTCATGGCACCCCAGCCCCACATCACGACATAGTCGGGACGTTCACGCCGGATCTGCAGCCATTGTGCGGACTGGTTCTGCATTTCTTTCAGACCGACCGGGATTGGCAGAAGCTCAAAGCCCTTGTTGGCGGCGTGCATTTCCAGAACCGGAAGCGGTTCCTTGCCGAACGGGTGGTCCAGATGCAGGAACGCGATTTTCTTCCCGTCGAGCGATCCCTGGCCTTCGAGGTACTGGATGATCATGTCTGCACCGTCCCAGTAGCCGGCAGGCATGTTGAATGCCCACTGGAACACCTTGCCATCCGCCATCGGCGAAAAGCCGTAGCCCGGTGCGAGGATCGGGATCTCGTCCACGTTGGTCTTGGGCAGAACCTGAAGCGTGATGCCGGTGGACCAAGGCTGGGTCACGATGGCCGAGCCCTTGGTTTTTTCATAGCATTCCACACCTTTTTCTGTGGAATAGCCGGTTTCACATTCCTCGAAGTTGATCTTCACGCCGCCGATGCCGCCGTCCCGCTCGTTGAGAAGGGTCATGTAATCGGCCTGACCGTTCATCAGCGGAATACCCGTCGCCGCAAAGGGGCCGGTCCGGTAGGCGAGGTTCGGCGTGTAGAGTTCCTGCGCAATCGTCGCCGTGCCCAGCACGGTGCCCAGCGCAGCCGCCGTGGCCAGTTTGGTAAAGTGTTTCATGGTTGTCCTCCCATTGGAACTGTCATGTTTGATTTGGTTCTTGGTCTTGGGCCTCCCCGCGTCAGTGCGGAAATGGCCAGATAATCAGTTTTTCACGGATCAGGCGCCAAAGCTGGTTCAGACCGTGCGGCTCGATAATCAGAAAGAAGATGATCAATGCCCCGATGATCATCACGTTGATATGCTCGATCAACGCTGAATCGATACGGAAACCCTGTGTCTGGGCATAGCCATAGATCAGCGTCAGAACGACAAACCCGATCACCGCACCGATGCCCCATCCATTGCGCGCCACCCAGAACAGGAAGCCGACCGCCGCTGCCAGCGCAATGGCGAGAATGGCGCTGATGCCGGACATCTCGAACACCTGCGTGCCCGCGATCACGTTGAGCACCACAGGCAAACCGACGATAAGGATGGCACCAAGGTAATTGCCCATGATCGACCCAAGGCCACCGATGATGGCGATGAACAACACCTGGAACGACAGCGGAATGTCGAAGACGTTTGGCTCTGCCGCGCCCTTCCACATGAAGACATAAAGCGCACCCGCAACGCCCACGACATAGGACGAGACGGCAAAGGCGGTCAGCTTGGACTTCATCAGGTTGATCCCGATGAGTTCCGCCGCGATGTCCATGTCGCGCGTCGCCTTCCACGTCCGCCCCAGATTGCCCCGCGTGAGGTTGATGCAGAGCATAGTCAAAAGCGAAACCACGAAGAGCACGATGTAATATTCGGTGACGGACGCCGCTTGGGGGCCGGTGATGAACATCCCGAACATTTCAAGGTTCGGCACCTGGATCGCGCCCGAGGCATTGTAGTTGTAAAGCCACGCCCATTTCTCGAACAGCCAGACGAGGAAGAACTGCGCCGCAAGCGTCGCGATGGCGAGGTAAAAGCCCTTGATCCGCAGGCTGGGAATGCCGAAGGCGACCCCGATGCCTGCGCTGAACACCCCCGACAGCAGGATCGCGACAATCGGGTTCATCCACGGGAACAGCGTGACCATCTTGTAGCAGGCATAGGCCCCCACCCCCATGAAGGCCCCGGTGCCAAGGCTGAGCTGACCGGCAAACCCGGTGAGAATGTTCAGCCCCATCGCGGCCAGCGCATAGATCAAGATCGGGATCAGCAGCGTCTGAAAGGTGAATTCCGATGCGGTCAGCGGGAACACCACCCAGGCAAGGATAAGAATGATCCCCAGAAGGAACGCGTCCTGCTTGACCGGGAACAGGGCCTGATCGGCGTTGTAGCTCGTCTTGAACTGGCCAGCCGTGCGGTAGAGCATCAGGCGGTCTCCTCTTCCTTGATCACAGCGCGGTTGCGCGGTTTGGCATAGCCGGTCGCCTCGGAATGACGGATCAGCCAGAAATACGCCCAAAGACCCAACGCGCCGCCGAGAGCCGCCAAGAGGATGGCGACAACCGTCTGGCTGCCCACCTCTGACCCGCTCGACAGGGCAAGGTATCCGAAGGCCCAGAAGCCGGACCAGGCGATGACGTTCAGAACTGCGATCAGCTTTGCCATGTGAATGTACCTTCGATCTTTCCGTAGGCCGGGCCTTTGCCCGGCGCTTCTTGCGAACAGCGCGCCCCGCGCCGCCCTAGACCCGTTCGATGATCCGTTCTCCGAACAGCCCCTGCGGACGGAACAGCAGCACGATGAGGGCAAGCACAAAAGCAAACCATGTCTCGGTGTTGCCACCCAGCAAAGGCTGGCCCCAGTAGATCTCGAACAGCTTTTCCAGAATGCCAATCATCAGCCCGCCGACGATCGCCCCGGTGATCGATTCAAGCCCACCCAGCATCAGAACCGGCAGCGCCTTGTAGGCGATCACCTCAAGCGCAAAGCTGACACCGGCGCGCGCCCCCCAGGCGATGCCCGTCACCAGCGCGATGATCCCTGCGATGAACCAGACCAGAACCCAGATCGTCTGAAGACTGATCCCCACCGACAAAGCCGCCTGATGGTCGTCGCCCAAAGCGCGGATCGCGCGGCCCATCTGCGTGTAGTTGAGGAAGGCCAGGAGTGCGAGCACCAGCAGCGTCGCCACGACCACCACGGTGATGTCGAGATGCTGCAGGATCAGCAGGCCGCCGAAGGGTTCGAGTACGGTGTCACCCGTCGGGATGCCCAGTTCCTCGGTGATCATCACCTTGTTTTCGCCGCCGAAAATCGTCTCGCCCAGCCCGATGAGGAACAGCGTGATTCCAATGGTCGCCATGAAGAGGATGATGTCAGGCTGGCCCACCAGCGGACGCAGAACCACCCGTTCGATGGCCACGGCCAGAACAAACATAACCCCTAATGTCAGGCCCACGCTGATCCAGGCCGGGATGCCCAAGGCAAAAAGGCCCACCAGCGTCAGCGCGGCGAACACCACCATGATACCTTGGGCGAAGTTGAAGATGCGGCTCGATCGGAAGATCAGCACAAACCCAAGCGCAATCAGCGCATAGAGGATGCCCGAAACCAGCCCTTCCCAGAGCACCTGCATCAGGAAGTCGGGCGCTTCGACCATGTCCACGAAGGGCGCGATGAAAATGTCGTTCAGCATGTCTGCTCCCTCAATGCGGCACGCCAAGATAGGCGTCGATCACATCCTGATTGTTGCGCACCTCGTCCGGGGTGCCGTCACCGATCTTCTTGCCGTAATCCATGACGACCACGCGATCCGAGAGGTCCATCACGACCCCCATGTCATGTTCGATCAGGCAGATCGTCGTGCCGAATTCGTCGTTCACGTCGAGGATGAAGCGGCTCATGTCCTCTTTCTCTTCGACGTTCATCCCCGCCATCGGTTCATCCAGCAGCAGAAGCGACGGCTCCGCCGCCAGCGCCCGCGCCAGTTCGACCCGCTTCTTGAGGCCATAGGGCAGTCGGCCCACCGGCGTCTTGCGGATGTTCTGGATCTCGAGAAAGTCGATCACCCGCTCGACCTTTTCGCGGTTCTCCATTTCCTCGTCCCGCGCCTTGCCCCACCAGAGCGCCTGCGACGCGATCCCGGCATTCATGTGGGTCAAACGCCCGGTCATGACATTGTCGAGCACCGTCATCCCTTCGAAGAGCGCAATGTTCTGGAAGGTCCGCGCCACACCCTGCCGGGCCACCTCGAACGGCTTCATCGGCGGGCGCTTGGCGCCCTGGTACCAGACCTCGCCTTCCGAGGGCGTGTAGAAGCCCGAGATGACGTTGAGCATGGACGATTTGCCCGCGCCGTTGGGACCGATGATGGCGCGCACTTCGCCTTCGCGGATGTCAAAGCTGATGTCCTGAATGGCCACCACACCACCAAAACGCAGGGTGATGTTGCGCATTTCCATGAGCGTGCCGCCGATCTGACGCCCGTCTGCAGTGACGTATCCTTCGGTGTCTTTCATTGCGCCCTTCCCCCGGCATGTGCCGCGTGGCTCCATGATTTCTTAAGGTTATTCGAGAATCTTCGTACGAAGATTCTCGGGCCCGCCCATAAAATTCTGGGGGCGTTGGCACCGGATTGCGCTGCAAACCGGGCCATCATTCCGCTGCCATCCGCTGCGGTGTGGCCGGGACGACCTTGGCGTCACGGATTTCCAGCGTCGCCTTGATCTTGCCCTTGCGCCCGTCCTCATAGGTGACTTCCGTTTCGGTGTAGACCGAGGTCGATCCGTCATAGAGCGCAGTCACCAGATCCTCGAACTTCTCGCCGATGATCTTGCGACGCACCTTGCGCGTGCGGGTCAGTTCCCCATCATCCGCATCCAGCTCCTTGTGCAGCACAAGGAAACGGTGGACCTGACATCCCGAGAGCATCTCGTCCTGCGCGACACTCGCGTTGACCTCTTCGATATGCGCTTGAATCGTGTCGAGCACCTGCTTGTGCCCCGCGAGCTCCTGATAGGACGCATAGGCGATGTTGTTGCGCTCCGCCCAGTTGCCAACCGCCGTCAGGTCGATGTTGATGAAGGCACAGCAGCGATCGCGCCCTGCGCCGAACACGACAGCTTCGAGAATGTTTGGATAGAACTTGAGCTTGTTCTCCACATATTTCGGCGCGAACATCGCACCATCTGCCATGGCGCCCACATCCTTGGCGCGGTCGATGATGCGCAGATGGCCGGTGGCTTCTTCGATGAAGCCCGCATCGCCCGTGGCGACCCAGCCCTCCGCATCCTTGGTATCGGCAGTCAACTCCGCGTTCTTGTAGTACTCCACAAAGACACCGGGCGAACGATAGAACACTTCGCCATTCTCGGCGATGCGGATCTCCACCCCCGGCGATGGCACACCCACCGTGTCCGACCGCACTTCGCCATCGGGCTGTTGAGTGATAAAGACCGACGCCTCGGTCTGACCATAGAGCTGTTTCAGGTTGATGCCCAAAGAGCGATAGAAATCAAAAATTTCCGGGCCAATCGCCTCGCCCGCCGTATAGCCGACCCGCACATTGGAAAAGCCCAGCGCGTTCTTCAACGGCCCGTAGACCATCACCTCGCCCAGCTTGTATTTCAGCCGGTCAAGCGTGCTGACCTCATGCCCATCAAGAATGGACGGACCCACCTTGCGGGCATGCGCCATGAAATAGTCGAAGGTCTTTTTCTTGAACGCCCCCGCATCCTCCATCCGGATCATGATCTGCGTCAGCTGCGTCTCGAAGACACGCGGCGGGGCGAAATAATAGGACGGCGCGATCTCGCGCAGATCCGTCATCATGGTGTCCGGGCTTTCCGGGCAGTTCACACAGAACCCCGACCAATAGGCCTGCCCGATCGAGAAGATGAAGTCACCCACCCATGCCATGGGCAGGTAGGCCAGCACCTCGTCATCGACGCGCAGGTGATCGAATTCCGATGACGCTTTTGCGGTCTCGATGATGTTGCGGTTCGACAGCACCACACCCTTGGGCTTGCCCGTCGTGCCGGAGGTGTACAGCATCACGCAGGTGCTGTCGTAGTCGAGCTTGGCGGTCCGGGCCTGAAGCTCCTTGATGTATTCATCATGGGCGGCACGACCCTGATCCTGCACATGGCTGAACTGATGCAGCCGGGTGTGGTCGTATTTCCGCAAACCGCGCGGATCGAGATAGATCATGTGCTCGAACTGGTGCAGGCGATCCTGCACCTCGATCACCTTGTCCACCTGCTCCTGATCGCTGACGATGGCAAAACGCGCACCGCAATGGTCAAGCACGTATTCCATCTCTTCGGCCACCGCGTCCTGATAGAGCGGAACCGGGATCGCGCCCACGGATTGCGCGGCTACCATCGACCAATAGAGATATGGACGGTTGCGCCCGATGATGGCGACAAAATCGCCCTCGTTCACGCCCAGGTTCAAGAGACCCAGCGCAAGCGCCTCGACCTCCTTGGCGGTCTCGACCCAGGTCCAGCTTTGCCAAATGCCATATTCCTTTTCGCGATAGGCGGGCGAGCCGCCAAACTGCGAAGCGTTGCGTGCCAATAACGCCGGAACAGAGCGCAGACCCTCTGCGCCCATGGTCATATGTGCCAAAACTTTTCCTCCCGTTGCCCGGGTAATTCCCCGAACCGTTCGCTTTTCGCAACTCTGTCTCAAGATTGGACAGAAGGAAGTGTGGGGGTCAACTTTTTCCTGAAGTTTTCTCAATCCTTACGAATTGTAACCAGCGCTTCGTCACGCTTGACATGGGTGCGGTGCAGCCGGAGTTTGGGCCGTCGTATGACGATGGGAGACAGAACATGAAGGTCGAGTTCTGGTTCGAGTTTGCCTCAACCTATTCCTATCTCAGTGTCATGCGTTTGCCCGGCATCGCTGCTCAGCGTGGAATCGACGTCGTGTGGCGCCCCTTTCTGCTTGGTCCGATCTTTGCCGCGCAGGGCCTGACGTCGTCCCCGTTCAATGTGTATCCCGTGAAAGGGCGCTACATGTGGCGCGATATGGCGCGCCGTGCAGAGGAAAGAGGCCTGAACTTTCGGAAACCTGATCCGTTCCCGCAGAACGGTCTGCTCGCAGCTCGGGTTGCGACAGCAGCCTTGCCGGGAGCAGCCGCAATTCGGTTTTGTCAGACGGTGTATCAGGCCGAATTCGAACACGGCCGCAATATCTCTGACCCGGATACGATCGCGGAATGCGCAGCCGAGGCGGGACTGGATCACAAGATGATCGAACGCGCCGGCTCTGACGAGGTCAAGACCGTCTTGCGCAACACGACCGCCGATGCTCAAGCGCGCGGCATCTTCGGTGCGCCCTCTTTCACCGTCGGGGACGAACTATTCTGGGGCGATGACCGTCTGGAAGACGCGCTTGACTGGGCCTTGCGAGATGCCTGATCGCGCAAATACCGACGCTCTGGTTCAGGCTGGTTTAAACCTCATCGGACAGGCCCTGTCGATCTATGACAGCGACCTGCGACTCGCCGCCTGCAACACGCGGTTTGCAGAAATGTTCGATCTTCCTCATGCCCTGACCCGCCCCGGTGCGGATTTCGAGACCACGATCCGCCATCTTGTCGAATGCGGCGAATACGGAGAGATCGACGATGTCGAAACCTTCATCCGCGCCCGTGTCGAACAGGCCAGCGCCTTCCAGCCCCATTACATGGAGCGCACCCGCGCCAATGGCCGCACGATCAGTGTCGAAGGCGCACCGCTGCCCCAAGGCGGCTGGGTCACCGTCTATACAGACATCACCGAGGTGAAATCGCAGGAGCAATTGCTGCGCACCCGATCCGAGCTTTTGTCCGAAGAAGTGCTGGCCCGGTCCGAGGAACTGGCCGCCACCAACCGCAAACTGGCCGCAACAGTATCCGCACTGGAGGAAGCCCAGCGCGAACTGACCGAGATGGAGGCCCGCACCCGCCTCACCACGGAAATGATGCCCGCCCATATCGCGCATGTGGACAGCGCAGGACGCTATACGTTTTCCAACCGACGCCTGTCGAATGTCATGCCGGGCCGTCCCTCCAAGATCGTCGGGCTGCATATTTCCGAAGCCTTGGGCGACGATGCCTATGCCCGCGTTCTGCCGCATCTTCAGATGGCGCTGGCGGGCGATCCCTCGACCTTTGAGTTCACCGACATCCACAGCTCCCGCCGCATCCGCGTGGCCTTTACCCCCGACGAATCCGAGAAGGGCGTCTATATCCTGTCGATGGACGTGACCGAGGAAACGCAGGCCCGCGCGGCGCTCCAGCAAACCCGCCGCCGCGAGATGGCAGCGCAACTGACGTCGGGCCTCGCACATGATTTCTCGAACCTGCTGACCATCATCCTTGGCATGCAGGCGAAACTCGCCCGCATGGACCTGCCCGCAGACGCCGATCCTCTGATCACGGCCACCTTGCAGGCCGCCCGGCGTGGCGGTGATCTGCTCAACCGGATCGCCGACATCACCGCCCATCGCGCATGGCGGCCTGAACCGCTTGATGTGGCAAGCTTCCTGTCGGATCTGCACACTCTGGCAGCGCCGTCACTGCCCGACAGCATCGCCCTGCATGTCAGCACCTCGATCACGGAGCGCGCCCTGCTTGATCCCGGTCAGCTTCAGGACAGCCTTCTCAACCTCATCCTGAACGCCCGCGATGCCTGCGGCGAACATGGCGCGATCCGGTTGAAAGCCACCGAAATGCGCGACACCTGGATCGACTTCACCGTCGAGGACACCGGCGCCGGTTTCTCGGAAGAGGCGCTAAAACACGCGCTTGATCCGTTTTTCACCACCAAAGGCGAAGGCGGCTCGGGTCTTGGCCTGTCGATGGTTTATGACATGGCCAAACTGGCGGGCGGGCAGCTTCAGGTCGGCAACACCGATGCAGGCGCACGGGTGACCCTGCGCCTGCCCCTGCGCCATGCCGCCCGTCATCTGAGCAGCGAACTGGTTCTGCTGGTCGAAGACAGCCCCGATCTGCGCACCACGATCCGTGACATGCTCACCAGCCTAGGCCACAGCGTGATCGAGGCGACCTCGGTCGACGAAGCGCTTGCCCTCGCGCAAGGCGTGCCCGACATCGCTTTTGTCTTGTCCGACATCTCTCTTGAAGGCCCGGCGCTTGGCACCGAATTGGTCGAAGCGTTGCCGAAGAAACCTGTTTACCTGATGACTTCCCTGCCCGCGTCTGACCCGCGCCACCAAAACGCGGCTGCAAAAACCGCTGTTCTGCCCAAACCCTTCAGCAAATCCGATCTGGCCGCGTTTCTGGGCCACGAGGCCCTCCCGACATGACCAAACCCCTGATCACCATCCTCGACGACGAACCCGCGATCCGCACCATGCTGTCCGAAGCGTTGGAAGACGCCGGCTACGACACCCAATGCTTTGCCCGCGCCGCAGAGTTCGAAACGGCGCTCCGCCGCACAACCCCGGATGTCTGCCTCGTCGATCTCGGACTGCCCGACCGTGATGGCCTCAGTCTTGTGCACCGTCTGGCGCTGGAACAGGGTGCGACGGTGATCATCATCTCTGGCCGCGCACAGGTACAGGACAAGATCACCGGGCTGGAACTGGGGGCGGATGATTATATCATCAAACCCTTTGATCCCGCCGAAGTTGTCGCCCGCGTCCGCGCCCGTCTGCGCACTCGCGCGACCCCGGCACCCACGGGCCAGACCGCCCGCTTCAACGGCTGGACCGCGCATTTCGATCGCTATTCGCTGGAGGACGACACCGGCACGGAAACGCCGTTTTCCCATGCCGAGGGCGAGGTGCTGCGGCTTTTCCTCGAAAGCCCCAACCGCCTGATCACCCGCGATTACATGCAGGACACGCTGGGCGGTGCCGCGGGCGACAGTTTTGACCGAGCGATGGATGTGCGCATCTCGCGCCTGCGCACCAAGCTGCGCGAGGACCCAAAGAACCCCCGCCTGATCAAGACGATCTATGGGGCGGGCTATATCTTTCTGGGCGAGGTGACATGGAGCTGACACCCGCTCGTCTCGGTCCCGGCGATGCCGCGCTCCGGGATGTCCTGACCCTGATCCGAACCGCCTTTGCCGACATGGACGGGCGCATCGACCCGCCGTCTTCCATGCACCGGCTCTCTTTGGGCAGCGTGTCGGCCCAAGCCGAAACCGGCGAGGTCTGGGGAATCGGCGATCCGGTTCAGGCCTGTGTCTTTCTCACGCCAAAACCCGACATCCTTTATCTGGGCAAGCTTGCTGTCGCCCCGGATGCACGGCGGCAGGGATTGGCAAGACGCTTGATTGCCCTCGCAAGATCGCGCGCCGCAGACCTGCGCCTGCCGTGCGTGGACTTGCAAACCCGGATCGAACTGGTCGAAAACCACGCGACTTTCGAGGCGCTGGGTTTTCGCGAAATCGGCCGCACGGCCCACGCAGGCTATGATCGCCCGACGTCAATCACCTACAGGCTCAGCCTCTAGGATCAGATCCCAAGCACCCCGCGCAGCACCGGCAACACCGCCGCCGCGATGACGCCGACCAGCGCCGCCACCGCAAACCGCTGCCAGAAAGACGGCAACCGGGGCGACAATGCGCCCAGCCCACCGCACACAATCGCGTAAAACGCCATTGCCGTCACATACATAGTGTGCCCCTTGCTGCCCTTGACTTAGAGTAGCACAAAATCAGGCCGAAACCCAAAACCCGTACATCCTGCGCCCATGGACGACCGTCGTCGCGGTCGCGCCCCGCCAGCGTCGACTGAACGACAGACGCCAGCTCCTGCCCCCAAGCTTTTCGGCAGCAGGGAATTGGCACCACTTTTGCAGCCTCAATGTCAGCGCCGCGGCGCGCATTTCAGGAGCCAAGAAACTCGTGACCCGTTCCATTCAACAAGAACGCAGCATTGAGAAATCAGAGGCCAAAACGGCCAATTTCAATCAGGAAAGCATTTTCAAAATCGACGAACTCTTTTTCTCCCGCACCGACAAACGCGGAGTGATCGAGGCATTCAACTCCGTGTTTTCCCGGATTTCCGAACACGCGGATGATGCGCTGCGCGGCGCTCCACACAAGGTCATCCGACACAGCGACATGCCCAAAGCGGTGTTCTGGCTAATCTGGGATACTCTGAAAGCCGGAAAACCGATCACCGGCTATGTGAAGAATCGTGCAAAATCGGGACGGTATTACTGGGTCTATGCCGTGATCGCACCAGTTGATGGCGGGTTCCTTTCGGTCCGCATGAAACCGACCAGCCCCATGCTCGCCACGGTGGCGGAACTGTACAAGAAAATTCTCAGACTTGAACGCGAGGATGGCCTGTCGCCCGAGAAAAGCGCGGCCGTCCTGCTGCAGGAAATTCAGTCAATGGGCTTTGACGATTACATGGATTTCCAGGCGCATGCCCTCGTGACCGAGTTTCAGGCCCGCGAGAACGCTTTGGGGCGAACACCATTCAACGCACTCACCAACGCCATTCGGGTCGCAGAGGCAGAACGCATGATCTGCGACAAGATCGCCTCCATCACCGATGAACTGGCACAAGGCGCGATTTACATTCTGAACATGAAGCTTCAGGCCGTGAAACTTGGCCGGGATCGCGCCGCAATCGATGCGATTTCCAACAATTACGACTTGATCCTTGGCGATATCAAAAGCGGCATCACCCGCCTTAAATCCATCATGTCAGATGCATCCACATCGAATTTCAGCTCGCGCAAGGAAAGCCAGATCCTGCTCTGTGCATCAAGCATCATGGCCGAGGTCTTGCAAAACTTCGACCAAGGCGACGAACCCATGACGACCGAGGAAAGGGAACGCGAATCTGCCTATCTGAGAAACCTGCACGCCGCGTTCTCCAATAAATCGACCGCGTCCGTATCGGCCATGATGGATGAATGTCGCCAGGTGCTTGGACGCATGGACAGTTTGCGACAGACCTTGCTGGGCCTGTCAGCCGTCCGTGTTTCGCTGCGGGTGGAAACCAATCGACTGGGCGAAAGGGCACGTGGCCTCGACAGCTTGATCTCGGAAATCGACCAAAGTCACCAGCGCGTCCAGAATGACTTGGAACAGGTGTTCGAAACCGCAAGTCATTTTTCGTCTGCAATCACAGCGTCCTGAACCAGACGCCTCAGTCAAGCACCTCAACGGCACCGGCCAGAACCCGCAGCCCGGTCACCAGATCGGGCTCTGCGGTGTCTTCGCCGAACGCGTGGCTGATCCCGCCAATCGACGGCACGAAAAGCATCGCCACCGGCATCAGTTTCGACACGTTGGTCGCATCATGCAGCGCACCCGACGGCATCTTGCGCCAGCGTCCCGGCACATCTGTCTCGGCAGACGTCTCCAAAGCGCCGCGCAGGCGCGGGTCCATATCGACCGGCTCCAGACCCAACAGCGGCCCAAAGCTCAATTCGAACCCACCCGTCGCCGCCACCTCTTCGACAGTCTCGCGGATGATCGCTTCCATCCGCCCCAGCCGGTCCGTGTCGCCATCCCGCCACTGCATTGAAAATGTCACCTTGCCCGGCACGATGGAGGACGCGTTTGGGTGCAACGACACATGCCCGATGGTCCAAACCGTATGGGGTGTCACCACATTGGCGAACCGCTCGGCGAGCAACGTATTGAACTGCGACAGCGCCTGAAACGCATCGCGCCGCCCTTGCATCGGTGTGGTGCCCGCATGGTTCTGTTCACCCACCAGCGTGATCTTCATGTCGCGAATGCCCACAATGGCATCGACCACCCCGATCGCCTCACCCTCGCGGTCGAGCACAGGCCCTTGTTCGATATGCATTTCCAGAAACCCGCTGAACCGCGACGGGTCGACAAACGCCTCTGACCGCCCAGGCATCCGCGCCCGCGCGTCGGCAAAGGTCACGCCGTCCCGGTCCGTCAGCCCGTCGGCCTTCTCAAGCGACAGATTTCCCGACCAGACCGCCGACCCGGTGGTCACCCCAAACCGGCCTTCCTCGTCCTGAAAGGACACAACCGACACCGGTGGCCCACTCGCCTCGGCCGAGGCCCGCGCCACCTCCAGCGCCGCGATCACACCCAGCGCCCCGTCCAGCCAACCGCCTTCGGGTTGGCTGTCGGAATGCGACCCCAGCAATAGCGATGTACCCTCTGCCAGCCCGAACACCGACCCAACGGGATCGACATGCACTGACAGGCCCGCCTCGCGCATCCGCTCCGCCAGCCAGTCCCGCGCAGCGATATCCGCGTCGGAATAGGCCGGGCGCACGACACCCTTGCCGACACCCGCCGCGCCGAACTGCCGCAAGGCATGCAAGTCCGCCAAGAATCGCTCCGCATTTACAGGCAGCATGACCCCGTCCCTTCTTCTCTTTCCAAATATGCAAATCCGACCGTGACACAGGCGACAACACGGTCAAATGCGTCACGCCACCAAACGCAGATCGGCCACGGGGTGCAAGCCCGTGGCCGAGAAAACCTGCGCGCGTCAGCGCTCAATAAACCTTATTCCGCAGCCACCGCACCGGCGTCAGCGGCTTCGACCCGCACCGCCGAGAACTTGAATTCGGGGATCTTGCCATAAGGGTCCAAAGCCGAATTGGTCAGGATATTCGCCGCCGCCTCGACATAGGCAAAGGGCAGGAACACCATGTCCGGGGCCACCGCCCGATCCGCCCGCGCCATCACCACAACCGATCCGCGTTTCGTGGTCAGACGCACATGGCCTCCGGGCTCCACCCCCATCTTGCGCAGGGTGCTGGGGTGCAGCGAACAGTTCGCCTCCGGCTCCACCGCATCCAGAACCGCCGACCGCCGCGTCATCGACCCGGTGTGCCAATGCTCGAGCTGCCGACCCGTGGTCAGGATCATCGGATAGTCCGCGTCAGGCACATCATCGGGCGCAATCACCGACGCAGGCGTGAAACGCGCACGGCCCTGCGGACGTGGGAAGCCATCACCAAACACAATCGCCTGACCGGGATCTTCCGGCGACAGCGACGGGTAGGTCACAGCGTTTTCCCGCGCCAGGCGGTCCCATGTGATGTTCTCCAGCGACCGCATGTTCAGCTTCATCTCGGCAAACACATCCGCCGGGCTGTCGTATTGCCAGTCCATGCCGCAACGCCGCGCAAGCTCCGTTGTGATGGCCCAATCCTCGCGCGCCTCACCCGGAGGTGTGACTGCAGGACGGCCCATCTGCACCTGACGGTTGGTGTTAGTCACCGTCCCCGACTTCTCGGCAAAGGCGCTCGCGGGCAGGATCACATCGGCATAGTTGGCGGTCTCAGTCAGGAAGATGTCCTGCACGACCAGATGATCGAGCTTCGCCAACGCATCGCGTGCATGCTCCACATCCGGGTCAGACATGGCCGGGTTTTCACCAAGGATATACATCGCCTTGATGTGCCCCTCGTGGACAGCATCCATGATCTCGGTCACGGTCAGACCCTTCTGGTTCGAGAAGTCCCCCGATCCCCACACTTCGGTAAAGGCAGACCGCACACCGTCATCCATCACCGACTGGTAATCCGGCAGGAACATCGGGATCAGCCCCGCGTCGGACGCGCCCTGCACGTTGTTCTGTCCCCGCAGAGGATGCAGACCCGCACCCGGCCGGCCCACATGCCCGGTCATCAACGCCAGAGAGATCAGGCAACGCGAATTGTCCGTGCCGTGGATGTGCTGGCTGACGCCCATCCCCCAGAAGATCATCCCGGCCTTGCCACCGGCAAAATCACGGGCCACGGCGCGCAGGGTCTCTGCGTCAATGCCGCAGATATCTGCCATCTTCTCGGGGGCGAAATCCGCCAGATGCGCCTTTTCGGCCTCCCAGTTCTCGGTATAGGCCTCGATATACTGGCGGTCGTAGAGCTCTTCCTCGACGATCACATGCATGATCGCGTTAAGCATGCTCACATCCGCGCCGGGCCGGAATTGCAGCATATGCGTCGCGTGACGTTTCAGCGCCTGACCGCGCGGGTCCATCACGATCAACTTGCCACCGCGCTTGGTGAACTGCTTGAAATAGGTCGCCGCAACCGGGTGGTTCTCGACCGGGTTCGCCCCGATCACGATGGCCACATCGGCATTCTCGATCTCGTTGAACGTGGCGGTCACAGCCCCCGATCCAACGTTCTCAAGCAAGGCCGCCACGGATGATGCATGACACAGCCGCGTGCAGTGGTCGACGTTGTTGTGGCCGAATCCCTGACGGATGAACTTCTGGAAAAGATACGCCTCTTCGTTCGTACATTTGGCCGACCCAAAGCCTGCCACTTCGCGCCCCCGGCCCTTCAGCCCCTTGGCGGCAAAGTCCAGCGCCTCGTCCCACGTCGCCTCGCGGAAGACTTCCTGCCAGTTGTTCGGATCGACATTCAGCCCCTTCGCTGGCGCATCGGCGCGCCGGATCAGCGGCTTGGTCAGGCGGTGCTTGTGGTGAATGTAGTCGAAGCCGAACCGCCCCTTCACACAAAGACGCCCCTCATTCGCAGGCCCGTTGATCCCCTCGACATAGACAACCTTGTTGTCCTTGACCTTGAGCGACACCTGACAGCCGACACCGCAGAACGGGCAGACGCTGTCGACCTCCTTGTCGTAATCCTTGCTGTCGCCCTGCTGCTGGTCGTCCAGCACGGTCGCGGGCATCAGCGCGCCCGTCGGGCAGGCCTGCACACATTCGCCGCAAGCCACACAGGTCGACGCCCCCATGGGGTCGTCGAAATCGAACACCGGGTAGGCGTCATGCCCGCGTCCCGCCATACCGATCACGTCGTTCACCTGAACCTCGCGGCAGGCGCGCACGCAGAGACCACACTGGATGCAGGCATCGAGGTTCACGCGCATCGCGACATGGCTGTCGTCAAGCAGCGGAATCCGTTCCGCTTCCAGCGTCGGCAAACGGCTCTCCGTCACGCCGTTCAATTCGGCCATGTCCCAGAGATGCGAAGACTTGTCATGCGCGGCATCACGCTCTGGCTGATCCGCCAGCAGCATCTCGACCACCATCTTGCGTGCAGATTTGGCACGGTGGGAGTCGGTGGTGACCACCATGCCCGCCACGGGTTCGCGAATGCACGACGCCACCAGCGTCCGCTCGCCCTCGACCTCGACCATACAGGCGCGGCAATTGCCATCCGGGCGATAGCCGGGTGCTGGCTTGTGGCACAGATGCGGGATCACCAGACCCCGGCCATTGGCAACCTCCCAGATGGTCTCGCCCGGCTGGGCCTCGACCTCTGTGCCGTCCAGAGTAAAGCGGATCGTGTCAGTCATCGCGGTCTCCCTTGTCGGGGACAGTCTAACCGCAAATCGGGCCTGTCGTGGATCAACAATCCCGACACCTTGGCGCGGATTTGCGGCTGACCGGTTTCCGATGCGAACAATTCTCTCGGAAGGGGCGCGGGAAGCCCTATCGAAAGGGCTTGCCCAAGCGCGTTCGAACGCGCTTCAAAACGCGGTTTCGAAACCGCGTCTCCAAGGGCTTTCGAAAGCCCTTGGCTCAGAGCGCCGCCGCCCGCTCGAAGGCAGGCCGCGTCCGCAACCGGCGGAGGTAGTCGACCAACACGTCCGGCGCATCAGGAAACTTCGCGTTCCGCGCCCAACCCAGACAATGCGCCAAAAGGAAATCCGGCACGGTGGGCGCGTCACCAGCAAGGTAGTCACCGCTCAGATCCTCCGCGATCCGGACGATATTGCGCCCGAACTCGGCCTTCAGGCTGTCCTTGATCTCGGGCACGCGCTCTTCCTCAGGCACCACGAAACTGTGACGTGCTGCCGTCCAGAGAAGCGAATCCACCTCATCCAGCACACGGAAGGTCCACGCATCCTGCTGCGCCCGGGCCACGCTGCCCGCCGGATGGGTGAACGCACCATGCTTGTCGGCCAGGTAGGTCAGAATGGCCATAGAGTCTCCGATGACATGATCGCCATCGACCAGCACCGGCACCTTGCCCAAGGGGCTGACCGCGCGCACTTCTTCAGACCGGGGCGCTGCGGGCACATGCTCATAGGGCACGCCCAATTCCTCCAACAACCACAAGGGCCGGAACGCCCGCGTCGCGCGATTGCCCACAAGTTTGTACATATCCGTCCTCCCAAAACCGGGCACCTGCCCGGCAAATCCTACCTGCGCCCCAGCATCGCCAACCGGATGAACGCCCGTTCCACAATCGCCAGCGCTGGCCCGTGCTGCCCGGCAGAGCGCAGCGACAAATCGGTCTCCAACAGCATCTGCAACGCCTGCTCCAGCCGGTACATCCCCCAGCCCGCGGCCTGACGCGACATGCGATCCCGGCGCGGGCCAAAGACCGGCGGACGCAACCGCCCCATGCCTTGCCCCACCCCGCCCGGATCGGACGCCGCTGTATGCAACGCCCGGAAATGCCGTGTCGCCATGATCAACAGCGTCACCGCCGCCGTGCCCTGCGCCTCCAGCCGCGACATCACCGGGCCGATCTCTCCGGTCCGCCCTTCGGCCACGATGTTGAGAACGTCGTCCAGATCGGCCTCGGTCGATCCGGGCGCGCACAGTGTCACCTCGTCCGGCGTCAGCGGCGCAGCATCCCCCAGCTTGTAAAGCGCGATCTTCTCAAGCGTCTGTCGGAAATCGCCGGGGTCCAACTCCTTGGACAAGGCTGTCAGCATCTCCATCGCGGCCCCATCCGGACGGGGAAGACCTGCGCGGGTCAGCTCCGCCTCGATCTCAGCGCGGCTGGGCGGTTCGTTGTAGAGCGCCGCCGCAAACGCATTCGGATGCCCCTCGAACAGCTTGCGCAGCGCGGACTTGGCTTGCAACTGACCGGCGGTCACAACGATCTGCGCGTCACCCGGCAGCCAATCCTCGACCGCCGCTTCGATGGGCTTGATCACCGTGTCATTCGCGTCCTCGACAAAGGCCACGCGTGGCCCCGGAAAGAACCCGACCGCCTTGATCGCATCGCCCAGAAGTGCGGGTTCCTTGCGCAGCTCAGCGGCCTGAATGCGCGTGAGCCGCATCTCGCCTTCGCCCTCCGGCCCGATCAACGCCGCGATCAACTCCTGCCGCTTCAAAGCGACCCGCATCGCGTCTTCGCCATAGATCAGGATGCCGAGCTTGGCGGGGTCGGGTCGGGCGAAATACCCCGACGCCTCGCGCGGGGGCAGCTTCATGCGGGCAGGCCGCTGGCCGAAATGACCAGACGGTCCACGATCTGATCGGCCAGAATCACCATCAACCGCGCGGCGGCATCCCGCTCGGCGGCGAGCGTCGCCACCGTCGATCCCGTTGCGGAAAACCCGGTGAAATCAATCACGCGGCCCTGACGCACCACGCTGTCGCTCTCTGTGTCCTTCAGCGCGTAATCCGCGCGGCCCGTCAGTTGGAACCGGTTTGTCGTCCCCTCGACCGAGGTCGCCAGCCCCTGACGTTGGATCGTCGGCGTCACGGTCAGCACGTAGCGCCCCCCGTCATTCCGCCCAAACCGGTCCTCAAGCCGCTGCGCGATCAGGAAGCCGTCCCGCCGCTCGGGTGCCGCGACGCGCAGGTTGTCCTGCAACACCGACGCGCCACCCTCCGGCCCATAGGCGGGCGTGAACCCGCAGGCCGCGCCCGCGACAAGCGCGGACAACGCAAAAAGCGTCTGGCGTCTATGCAACCACATTCACGATCCGACCCGGCACAACGATCACCTTCTTGGGGCTTGCGCCATCCAGCGCACGTTTCACACCATCGGTCGCCAGCGCCAGCTTTTCAACCTCGGCTTTGTCCATGTCCTTGGGCACGGTGATCTCGTCCCGGCGCTTTCCATTCACCTGAATGGGCAAGGTAACCGTGTCTTCGACCAGCATCGCCTCATCCGCCTTAGGCCAGGGCGCATTGGCAACCAGACCCTCACCGCCGAGAAGCGCCCAGATTTCCTCGGACAAATGCGGGGTCATCGGCGACATGAGCTGCGCCAGCGTCTTGGCCGCCTGACGTTTCGCATCAGAGCCAGCCTTGGATTTCGACAGCGCATTGGTGAAGGCGTACAGCCGCGCAATCGAGGCATTGAAGCCAAAGCTTTCAACACCCACGGTCACGTCGTGGATCGCCTTGTGCATCTCGCGCAGCAGCGCTTCATCCTCGGCATTAGCTGCCTCGTTCGCCTCGGCCACTTCGGCCGCGATGCGGTAGACCCGGCCCAAGTGACGCGCTGCCGCTTCGGCACCCGAGGCAGTCCATTCCACGTCGCGTTCGGGGGGCGAGTCGGACAGCACGAACCAACGTGCAGTGTCGGCGCCGTATTGCTGGATGATCGCGACCGGATCGACCACGTTGTTCTTCGACTTAGACATCTTGGCCGAGGGGATGATTTCGACCTCGGTGCCGTCTTTCAGGAAGCCCTTGCCGTCCCGCAGTTCCACCGTTTCCGGGTAGTGATAGACCGGGCGTCCATCCGGCCCGGTGGTTTTGTAGATCGCGTGCGTTACCATGCCTTGCGTGAAGAGCGCGTTAAACGGCTCCTTGCAGCGTTCCGGCAAATGCCCGGTGATGTGCATCGCGCGGGCAAAGAAGCGCGAATAAAGCAGGTGCAGGATCGCGTGTTCGATGCCGCCGATATACTGGTCGACGTTCATCCAGTAGTCCGCATCCGCCATATCCGTCGGCGTGTCCGCACGCGGCGCGGTGAAGCGGGCAAAGTACCACGACGAATCGACAAATGTGTCCATCGTGTCGGTCTCGCGCTTGGCAGGCTGACCACAAGACGGGCACGGGCAATTGCGCCAGCTTGGGTGACGATCCAGCGGGTTGCCGGGGATCGAGAAATCAATCGCGTTGCCGTCCTCATCATATGGCAGCGCGATCGGCAGGTTCTCTTTCTTCTCGGGCACCACGCCGCAGGCATCGCAATGCACCACCGGGATCGGACAGCCCCAATAGCGCTGGCGCGAAAGACCCCAGTCGCGCAGGCGAAACTTGGTTACGCCATGGCCGACACCGTTCTCTTCACAGAAGTCGATGGCGGCTTCGATGGCCTCGTTGCCAGTCTGCGCTTCTTCTCCGGCGAAGCCACGAATATAACGGACGGTCTCGGGTTTCGGCGGCACATAAGCCGGGCCACCGTCTTCGGGCAGGATGAACGCATCCTCACCCATCGCGGGCACAAAGGTGCTCTGCACAGGCAGGTCGTATTTCCGCGCGAAATCAAGGTCGCGCTGGTCATGCGCCGGGCAGCCAAAGATCGCGCCGGTGCCGTAATCCATCAGGATGAAGTTCGCCACATAGACCGGCAATTCCCACGCCGTATCAAAGGGATGGCGCACGCGCAGCCCGGTGTCAAAGCCCTTCTTCTCTGCCTTCTCTAGCGCCTCTTCCGTGGTGCCACCCTTGCGACACTCGGCATTGAACGCGGCGAGATCGGCGTTGTCCTTTTCCAGATGCTTGGCCAGCGGATGATCCGGCGAGATACCGACAAAGGAAGCCCCCATCAGCGTGTCGGGACGGGTCGTATACACCTCGATCCGGTCGAACCCATCCGGCGCGTCAATGGTCGAGAACGCAAATTGCAGTCCCCGCGATTTGCCGATCCAGTTGGCCTGCATCAGCTTCACCTTGGCGGGCCAATCGTCGAGCGTGTCCAAAGCGTCGAGCAATTCTTCGGACATATCCGAAATCTTGAAGAACCACTGCGTCAGCTCGCGCCGCTCCACCTCGGCACCGGACCGCCAGCCCTTGCCGTCGATCACCTGCTCGTTCGCAAGCACGGTCATATCGACCGGGTCCCAGTTCACCACCGCGTTCTTGCGGTAGACAAGCCCGGCCTCCAGCATGTCGAGGAACAGCGCCTGCTGCTGACCATAATATTCCGGATCGCAGGTCGCGAACATGCGGCTCCAGTCCAGACCAAAGCCCAGCGGCTTCATCTGGCTGACCATCGTGTCGATGTTGGAATAGGTCCAATCCTTGGGATGCCCGCCCGACGCCATCGCGGCGTTCTCGGCCGGCATGCCGAAGGCGTCGAACCCCATGGGATGCAACACATTATGCCCGGTAGACAGCTTGTAGCGCGCGATCACGTCGCCCATCGTGTAGTTGCGCACATGGCCGATATGGATGCGCCCCGACGGGTAGGGAAACATCTCTAGCACGTAGTATTTCGGCTTGTCGTCCGACCGCACGGCGCGGAACGTTTCACTCTCTTCCCAGACGGCCTGCCATTTGGGTTCGATGACAGAGGGGTCGTAACGCGACATGGAATGGGTCCTTCGGGTGTGCATCTTCTGTTGGCAGGGTGATAGGCCGATGCCACAGGATCGTCCAGTCCCGCCCCTATCTGCGCCATTGTGATGCCGGATTTTTGCAGTCATACCCTGTAAAACCAAAGGCAATACGTCCGGGCAGATGAAAATACTCCTGATCCACCAGAACTTTCCCGCACAATTCAAGCACCTTGGCCCGGCTCTGGCCGAACGCGGCGATCAGGTGGTCGTGCTGACCCCCAAGGTCAAGGAAGCGACCAAGTGGAAAGGCGTCACGATCCTTCCTTACGTCGTCAAGGGATCAACCACACAAGGCATTCACCCGTGGCTGGCCGACTTCGAGACCAAGATTTTCCGAGGGACAAGCTGTTATGATGCGGCGCTCGCGCTCAAGCAAAAGCGCTTTGATCCTGACGTGATCCTTGCCCATCATGGCTGGGGTGAAAGCCTGTTTCTCAAGGATGTCTGGCCCGACGCCCGACTGGGTCTTTATTGCGAACTCTACCATCGCTCCGGCAAGGCCGAGACCGGGTTCGATCCGGAATTCCCAAGCCCGACACCCGACCGCGACGCCCTGCGCCTGCGCCTCAAGAACATCAACAACCGCCTGCATGAAGAGGTCATGGATGCCGGGATCAGCCCGACGCATTTCCAGGCGGGCACGTTCCCGGACAGTTATCAGTCCCGCATCACGATCAGCCATGACGGCGTCGACACTGATGCGATCAACGCGAATCCTGATGCGACGCTGGACCTGCCCAAAGGCAAGACTTTGACCGCGCGGGACGAGGTGATCACATTTATCAACCGCAACCTCGAACCGTATCGCGGCTATCACCGCTTCATGCGCGCCCTCCCGGAATTGCTGCGCCGCCGTCCGCAGGCGAACGTGGTTCTTCTGGGCGGCGATGAAACCAGCTACGGCGCAAAACCCCCGGCGGGCAAAACCTGGAAACAGATCTTCATCGACGAAGTGCGCGGCCAGATCCCAGATGCCGACTGGGCGCGGGTGCACTTCATGGGCCGTGTCCCCTACCCGACCTTCCTGTCGATGATTCAGGTCAGCACAGTGCACGTCTACCTGACCTACCCGTTTGTTCTGTCCTGGTCTCTGATCGAAGCCATGAGCGCGAAATGCGCCATCGTCGCGTCAGACACCGCCCCGGTACGAGAGGCGATCATTGGCGGGCAGACCGGCGTCTTGGTCGATTTCTTCGATCAGGAGAAACTCATCAGCGAAACCTGTGCCCTCCTCGACTCGCCCGAGCGCCGCGACTTTCTCGGGTCAAACGCCCGCCGATTCGCACGCGAGCGCTACGACCTCAAACGCGTCTGTTTGCCAAGACAGTTGAAATGGGTCGACGATCTTGCAGCAGTCTACCCGGTGCGATCCCCGCGGGACTGAACCGGCCGTAAAACCAGTCAGATAGATAAAACGGCGGCAAATCAGCCTTTGATCAGAGACGGCTGTCCTGCTGACGCAACTGGCGGGCGCGCGTGAGGATCGCATCCTCGACCGCCCGCACGGTCGCGGCGCTGGCCGGGCCAGAGCGCGTCATCAAGGCAAGGTTCAGCGACCGCGCATCAAGCGCCGGATCGTTGACCAGAATGGTCGCGCGATAGGCCTGACCACCGCCCGGAGGCGTGCCAAACCCGGTCGTGATCACACCCGTAAACGGATCGACCGACTCGACCGGCAGGAAATCAAGCGTTTCAAGCGCAGCATTCCAGATGTATTTGTTGACCGCGCCAAGCTCGCCTGCATCACCGCGATTTCTGAAAAAGTCGAAAATGGACGACTGCGGCCGGTTGGGATTCCGCTCCAGCAAAATCTCGTCAACGATGTCTTCGGCAGCAGGTGTTTCAACAGGCGCCCGGTTGGAATTTCCCCCGAAGAACCCGCATCCCGACACAAAAGCGGCGACAAGAGCAATGCCAAAACCGGTCCTGAAACGTGTAAGGTCCATGTGAGACTGCCCTCGTATGCCTGTTTGCCTTGTGCTTTGCATACAAGCCGATCCCCACAACGACAAGCCGAACTTGAAGCCGATGGCGTAACGCCGTGATCTTCCACTCTGAAAAACCTGTAGAAAGGCTTGTGGCAAATGCGCATCACAGATGGCGAAGTTGCCGCCCCTTGGGCCGCTTGGCTTGCAAACACGCCCTGCCAAAGAGCATAGAGTTTTCAGCTAATCCGGACCATCCGGTTTGGTACGTGCCTTACGAACACATGAGGGAAAAAAATGAAAACTCTTCTTCTTGCTTCCACAGCGCTGGTCGCAACCGCTGGTATCGCAGCTGCAGAAGTCTCGATCTCCGGCTCCGCTGAACTGGGTATCTTCCAGAACGAAAACGCTTCCGGCGACGGTTCGACCGGTGATCTCGAAAAAGTCCGCGTTTTCTCTGACATCGACATCACCTTCTCGATGTCCGGCGAAACCGACGGTGGCCTGTCCTTCGGTGCGTCCATCGACATCGACGAAGTCGGTATCGGCGATCCGAACATCGACGACGCGGCACGCCTGCCCGACGCGACCATCTTCATGGCATACGGCCCGATGCGCCTGACAGTTGGTGACACCGACTCCGCATTCGACGCACGTCTGACCGAAACCGCAATCGGCGGCGCGATCAACGACGACCACACCGTACACCCGGGCTACAACGGCAACTCCGGCCTGGACGAAATCTACGGTGGCCAGGAAATCCGTCTCGACTACAGCTTCGACGCCTTCACCGGCTCGATCTCCGTGTCGCCGGACCGCAATGCAACCGACTTCGACCTGGCATATGCACTGGGCGTGTCCTACAACATGGACCTCGCAGGTCTGACCCTGGGCCTCGGCTTTGGTTACCAGAAAGTTGACGAAGCAGCAGCTCTGTACGACACACGCGTCGGCCTGAGCGCAGCAACCACATTCGGCAATGGCCTCCAGGCAATCCTGAACTACACCATGATGTCCGACGACAGCACCGGTGGTGCAGACGACGGCAGCCATTGGGCAATCGGCCTCGGCTACACCATGAACGCGCTGACAGTCGGCGTGAACTACGGTGAGTTCGACGTGGATGACGCATTCGGCGCAGACTCCAGCGGCTTCGGCGTTGCAGTCAACTACGACCTGGGTGGCGGTCTCGTCGCACAGCTCGGCTACGGCGGTGGCGACATCGACGGCGCAGCAGACTACGAAGACACGTTCTCCCTCGGTGTGGCGATGTCCTTCTAAGCTGCAAAGCTTGATCTAAAGGAAAGAGCGGGCCTTGCGCCCGCTCTTTTCTTTTGGGCAGCGCCCAAGTAGCTAGAACCGAAAAAGGTGAAGGCTCCGATGCAGACCAATCCGCTCCACGCTGTCAAAACCACCTATGACAAGGCTCTGGCCCTCGCCCGTCAGGGCGACGTTGCACAGGCGGCTGGCCTGTTGGATGGCTTGGCCCTGCAAGCCCCCAATCTTCCCGAAATCCATTTCCAACGCGCCCGGTTGGCGGCACGGCTTGGCGATCAGGACAAACGGCTTTCGTCCATCGACCGCGCGCTTGAACTGCGTCCCTCCGAACCTGCCATCCTGACCGAGGCGATTGCAGCGCATTCCCTTGCCGGGCACCACGACACTGTTCTCTCGCTCTTTGATCGGCTGATCGCCCTCGATCCAAAAGCGATCAAGCCCCAGGCGGAAAAAGCGCTGTACCTTCAGACCGCAGGCCGCTTTGATGACTCCAGAATCTCCTGCGGAAGCTGCAGAAAAAGCACCCCTACGATGCCGAGCTTTACCGGATGCTCGCCACAACAATCCGCATTCAGCCCAACGATCCGATGATCGGGGCGATGCGGCGTTTGGCCAACCATCCCAAGCTGTCGCCACAGGGTCGCATGCACATCAATTTCGCGCTCGCCAAGGCGATGGAGGACACCAAGACCACCGCGAAAGTGTTCCCGCACCTTAACATCGCCAACAAAGCGCAGGCCGAACTCTGGCCCGACGACCCCAATGCGCGCAACGCCGAACGCGACGGCGTTCTGGCAGCGCAGAAAGGGCTCGCTCAGGTAGCGGGGGCGTTCGGCACCACCCCGTCACTTATCTTCGTCACAGGCCTGCCGCGCTCTGGGACAACCTTGGCCGAGCAGATCATCGCCAGTCACAGCAAGGTGCACGCCGGAGGCGAGATGGCGACGGCGCTCAGAACCGCCTACGACCTCTTTGGCGCAGGTGCCGAAATGCGCCCCTTGGCGACCGAACCGCAGGACCGCCTCAAAGACTTTGCAACCCGCCTGAACAGCGCGATTCACCCCTTCGCCAACCCGGCCAAGACCCACCTGACCGACAAGTCGATCATGGCCTACCTGATTTACGGTCTCCTTCATGCAACCCTGCCCAATGCCCGGTTCATCGTGGTCCATCGTGACCCTCGCGACATTGCCTTGTCGATCTACAAGAACCACTTCAGCGCTGGCACACACCGCTATGCCAACGATCTCGCCGCGATCGCCGAGGTGATCAAATCCTTCCGCCAGATCATTGCGCACTGGCGCGACACCCTGCCGGACCGGTTTTCGGAAATACGCTACGAAGACCTCGTGTCAGACCCCGAAACGCAATCAAAGCACCTGATCGCGGCAGCCGGTCTCGACTGGGAGGATCAGTGCCTTAATTTCTATGAAAAAGGCGGCACTGTGAAAACCCTCAGTCTGCATCAGGTCCGCCAACCGATCTACAAAAGCTCTGCCGCCGCATGGCGCCGCTACGAGACCGAGCTGCAACCCTTCATCGACGCTTGGGGAGACACACCATGGGATTGACCGACATCACCGCGCGCATCGCCAAGGCCGCCAAGGAAGCCGACCGCGATCTTTCGGACATCACGCTGATCGCCGTGTCCAAGGTTCAGCCGAACGAGCGGGTCGAGTTTGTCCTCAAGGAGGGACACCGCAGCTTTGGTGAGAACCGCGTGCAGGAAGCGGCCGGCAAGTGGCCCGGTTTCCGCGAAACCTATGACGGCATCGACCTGCACCTGATCGGCCCCCTGCAAAGTAACAAGGCCCGTCAGGCGTTCGAACTTTTCGACATGATCCACACACTCGACCGCCCCAAGCTGGCACAGACGTTCGCGCGGCTTGCGCAGGAGATGGGTCACTGTCCGCCGCTGTTCATTCAGGTAAACACCGGAGAGGAGCCGCAAAAAGCTGGGATCGCACCTGCCGACACCGATGCGTTTGTGCGGGAATGCCGCGACCTCGACCTGCCCGTGCGGGGCCTCATGTGCATCCCCCCGGTGGACGAGACCCCATCCCTGCATTTCGCGCTGCTCCGCAAACTGGCCGACCGCAACGGCCTCAACCAACTCTCCATGGGCATGAGCGACGATTTCGAACAGGCCATCGCCTTTGGCGCCACCCATATCCGGGTCGGCTCGGCGTTGTTTGGGGCCCGCGTGCCGCCGGCGGGCTAAGGACCGTCCTGCAAATTCAGACGTTGTTCAATACGATCAAGCCGAGCTTGTATCGACGCAATCGCATTGTCCTGCGCGACTTCGGCCTGCAGAAAGGCCGCCATATGGCTTTTCATGCTTCGTACATCTGTCTTCACATCGGAAAGGTCAGACGACACGACAGACATCTTGGACTGAATCGCCTTCAGATGTTCAAGGATCAGGGCATTCGTCACGTTATCAACCATGGCAACTTCGCTCCTCTTTACCGTAGAGCGATACGCGCAGTTGGTCAAAACAGAGTTAACTCGCCCCGAGAAAACAAAAAGCCCCGGACAACCGGGGCTCTTTTCGTTTCGGTGGCTGAGAAGATCAGTGCAACTTCTGCCCAACTTCGGCAATCGCATCGTCAATGCTCTTTGCCGCGTCCTTGGCGGTCATCTGCTTGGCCACAACGTCACGGGCGGCCTTGATCGCCACGGCAATCGCACGATCCCGCACTTCCTTGACGGCACTGGCCTGAGCGGATGCAATCTGATCCTCGGCAGCGGCCAACCGACGCGCGATGGACCGCTCCAATTCTGCACGAGCCTGCTCACCTGCCAGCACAGCCTCTTCCTTGGCATGCGCGATGATCCGGTCCGCCTGCTCCTGCACTTCGCGCTGACGGCGCTCGTAGGAGGCCAGCAGAGCCTGTGCTTCCTCGCGGAGCGCCTTGGCTTCGTTCAGCTCGCTCTTGATCCCTTCGGCGCGCTTGTCGAGCATGCCAAGGATCAAGGTCGGAACCTTGAAATACAGCAACACGCCGATGAAAACGAGGAAACCAATGGTCACCACGAAATCGGTGTTCGCCAGCGAGAAGAAGGGCTTGTCCCCAGCGGCAAGCGCGGGGCTTGCGATCAGGGTTGCGGCGGCAATGGTCATGATACGGTTCATGTCGCTCACCCCTTCATCTGTGCGTCAACGGCAGCGGCGACAGCGGCATCATCCGCCTGTCCACCGACAGCAGCCACAATGGCGCCCGCCGTGTCCTTGGCCACGGCCTCGACGCTCTCGACAGCCGATGCACGGATGTCCGAAATCGCTTTTTCGGATTCCGCAGCCTTGGCTGCAATCTCGGCGTCGGCCTTGGCAATGGCCTTGTCCAACTCGGCCTGCATGTCGGCCTTGTTCTGGGCGATGATTTTCTGCGCTTCAGAGCGCGCATCGGCCAGAGCCTTGTTATAGGCCTCTTCGGCCTCCACGGCTTTCTGCTTGAGATCTTCAGCAGCCGCGAGGTCGTTTGTAATCGTGCCTTGTCGTTCCGCCAGAACCGTCGCAATGCGCGGCAGCGCGATGCGGGACAGGACAAAGTAAATCGCGATCAGCGCGATCAGAAGCCAGAAGATCTGGTTCGGCATCCAGTCGGCGCAAAGCTGCGGCATGCCGATGGCGCTGCCATCCGGGCCCACACATGCGCTGGCTGTACCAGTGGTTTCGGTTGCCATGTCGTCCTCCGTCGGAACTTGTCGTTACATCGGGCGGGCCGCGTGATTACGGCACCGCCCGCGCGTAAGGATAAAAGTCCGAAGCTTAGACGGCGAACATCAGCAGCAGCGACACGAGGAACGCGAAGATCCCCAGCGCTTCTGCGAACGCGATACCGATGAAGAGCGTTGCTGTCTGCGATGCAGCAGCGGACGGGTTACGCAGGGCACCTGCGAGGTAGTTGCCGGCCACGTTGCCCACCCCGATTGCGGCTGCGCCGGAACCGATTGCTGCCAGGCCTGCGCCGATGTGTGCGAGATCGCCTTCCATGTGAATTCTCCTTACGATTGGAAGTTAGCGTTGGTGCGTAGGGTGCGCGAGATCACGCACCTTTCGTTAGTGTGACGGGTGCAGCGCGTCCTTGAGGTACACGCAGGTCAGGATCGTGAACACGTAGGCCTGAATGAAGCCCACGAGCACTTCCAGTGCATAGATGGCCGTAATGCCGAGGATCGACAGCGGCGCGACAGCGGTGATTGCGGCAAAGCCCGCGAACACCTTGAGAACCGCGTGGCCTGCCATGATGTTACCCGCAAGACGGATGGAGTGGCTGACAGGGCGCACGAAGTAGGAAATCAGTTCGATGACCGCAAGGATCGGACGCAGCGCCAGAGGCGCGCTCGAGACCCAGAAGAGCCCAAGGAAGCCCGCACCGTTCTTGACGAAGCCCAGAACCGTCACCGCGATGAAAACGCCGAAACCCAGAACCGCTGTGATCGCGATATGCGAGGTGGGCGAGAAGGACATCGGGATCAGTGCGAGGAAGTTCGAGAAGACGATGAACATGAACAGCGTGAAGATGTAGGGGAAATACTTCACCGCATCCTTGCCGGTCACGTCCTCGACCATCTTGTAGATGAACCCGTAGGCCAGCTCGGCCACCGACTGGGTGCGCGTCGGGATGGTGGCGCGCTTCGAGGTGCCCAGCACCATCAGCGCGATCACACAGGCCACCGCCAGCAAAAGCCACAGCGCCACGTTGGTAAAGGTGAACATGCCCACTGCGCCGTCACCGAAAAGCGGTTTGACGATGAACTGGTCCATCGGGTGGAACACCAGCCCGCCTTCGCTGTGACCGTCAACTTCCGTCGCCATGTCGATCCCTCTCGTTCTCTCCGGCCAGATCGGCCAGTTGCTTGATCTGCAACTCCTTGGCAGTCCGGATCATCACGTTGACCCCTGCCGCAAAGCCCAGCAATGTAAACAGCACCATCAACCAAGGCGCGGTCCCGAAGACCGCATCAAGCCCGTATCCGATGCCAAATCCGATCCCAAGACCGGACACCATCTCGATCACCATGCGCCACGCTTGCTGCGCCTGGCTGTAGTGTTCCTCTTGGTGTGGCTTGTCTTCCTTGGCCCCCTTGGCCGCCGCGATCCGCGCTTCCAGCTCTTTCAACTTCTGCTTTGGATCACTCTCAGACACGCGCTCCACCTCGGTTGGAACTTTGGCCATGTGCTACGGTGCAGCATGGCCTGAGTCAAGGCGCTGGTTGGCGCACTTCTGCACAATCTATCCCATTGAAAAAAATTATCTTTCATTCGGAGCAGAGAAGCCCAACCAAACGGTCGCAGCCGTGGATCCCCCGGTTCCGGCCCATTCCGCATATTCAACTTTTCGGTTGAGTTTTGACGCGGTCTCCGTCTACTGCGCGTCATGGCCCCAACACTCGACAATGTCTTTGCAGCTCTGGCAGACCCGACGCGCCGTCAGATCCTGACGATGCTGCTCGAAGATGACATGGCCGTCACCGACGTGGCCGAACCGTTCGAGATGTCGCTTGCCGCGATCTCCAAGCACCTGATGGCCCTGGCAGACGCGGGCCTGATCAGTCAGGAAAAACGCGGCCGGGTGAAGTGGTGCAAACTGGAACCCGACGCGCTGCGCGAAGCCAGCATCTGGATGCAGAGCTTTGGTCAGTTCGAAGCCATCAACCTTGATGCGTTCGAACGGTTTCTGGAAACCGAAAACCTGGCCTCGGACACCTGACCCAAACGCGTCGACGCGTTTGGACACGGCGTCGTCGGAGTGTCGCCTGCCTCACGCCGCCAGCCCGCGCCCCTTCAGCAACGCTTCAACCCCCGGCATCCGCCCACGGAACTTAATGTAAAGCACATCCGCCTCCTCGGACCCGCCTGCCGACAGGATGAACTGTTCAAGCTTGCCCGCCATCGCCGGATCGAACGCGCCGCCCGCTTCCTCGAACGCCTCGAACGCATCCGCATCCATCACCTCGGACCACATGTAGCTGTAATAGCCTGACGAATACCCGTCCCCGGTGAACACATGCGCAAAATGCGGCGTGGCATGACGCATCACGATGGCCTCGGGCATCCCCAACCCAGCCAGCACCTTGGCCTGCTCCGCCATCGGATCGGCAGGCGGTTCCCCCTCGTGAAACGCCAGATCAACCAGCGCCGAGGCCACGTATTCCACCGTCTGGAACCCCATATCATAGGTCGCCGCCGCCAGCACCTTGTCCAGCATCTCCTGCGGCATCGCCTCGCCGGTCTCCGCATGCACCGCGAATTCCTGCAACACTTCCGGCACTTCCAACCAATGCTCATACAACTGGCTCGGCAACTCGACAAAGTCCCGCGCCACGGATGTGCCCGAGATCATGTCATAAGTCACATCCGACAGCATCTGGTGCAACGCATGACCGAACTCGTGGAACAGCGTCCGCGCGTCATCATATGACAACAGCGCCGGATCGCCCTTGGCAAAGTTGCAGATATTCACAACGATCGGCGCCTGCACATCCGGGAACTTGCGCTGAGACCGCATCGCCGAGCACCACGCACCCGACCGTTTCGACGCCCGTGCAAAGTAATCGCCGATGAACACCGCAACATGCTGCCCCTTCCGCGTCACCTCCCACGCCCGTGCATCGGGGTGGTAGAGCGCCACATCCAAAGGCCGGAACTCCAGCCCGAACAACCGGTTCGCACAGGCAAAGGACGCTTGAATCATGTTTTCCAATTGGAAATAGGGCTTCAACTCCGCCTCGTTCAGCGCAAATTCCTCGCGCCGCCGTGCCTCGGAATAATACCGCCAATCCCACGCCTGCAACGGACCGTTCACACCATCGGCCACCATCCTCTCTTCCAGCAGCGCGGCATCCGCCAAAGCCCGCGCCTTCGCAGGCTCCCACACATCCATTAACAAACCGCGAACAGCCTCAGGCGTTTTCGCCATCTCGGTCTCAAGCTTGTAGGACGCGAAATCGTCATACCCGAGCAACTTCGCCCGCTCGGCCCGCAACTGCAAAATCTCGGCCGCAACCCCACGGTTGTCCGTCTTGCCGCCATTCTCGCCGCGCGCCACCCAGGCGCGCCATGCCTCTTCCCGCAACGACCGGTTCGGACAGAACTGCAAGAACGGCACAATCACCGACCGCGACAGCGTCAATACCGGGCCTTCCGCGCCCCGCTCCTTGCCTGCCGCGCGCACCGCGCTCACCACAAACGCAGGCAATCCCTCCAACTCGTCCTCGGACAAGGCCCGCTGCCAGTCGCGCTCATCCGCCAGCAGGTTCTGCCCGAACTGCGTGCCCAAGGTCGCCAACCGCCCCTTGATCTCCTTCATCCGCGCCGCCTCATCCCCGGTCAGCGCAGCACCGGCGCGCACGAAACCCCTATGGGTCAGCATCAGCACACGCGCCTGCTCGGGCGTCAGGTCCAGCGCATCCCGCGCCAGCCACACCTGTTCGATCCGCGCAAACAGCGCCTGATTGCCATAGATCGCCGCCGAATGCGCAGCGAGCTTGGGCGAAAACTCCCGCATGATCTCTTCACGCATGTCGGTGCTGTCGGCCCCGGCAAGGTTGTAGAACACCCCAAGAACCCGGTCCAACGTCGCGCCCGTCTTCATCAACCCTTCGACCGTATTCTCGAAGGTCGGCGCCTCCGCGTTGGTCGCAAGCGCCTCGACCTCGGCCAGCCCTTCCGCCATCGCAGCCTCGATCGCAGGCGCGAAATGCGCATCCTCGATCAGGTCAAACGGCGGCAGGCCAAACTCTGTGTCCCAGGTCTCAAGCAACGGGTTGGTCATCGAAGGCTCCTATTCGGTTTCATCAAAACCTAGGGCCGCCTGACGGCAACAACAATGGGCCATGTACAGGGAAAGCGCCGTTCAGCGCGCCGCAGCCGCCTTTGCACCATGGCCGCACACCGGACAATCGCCCCGCGGCTTCAGCCCGATTTTCCGCGTCTCGCCCCAAAGCGCGTCGTAGATCAGTATCTCGCCCTTGAGCGCCTGCCCCGCCCCGGTGATCAGCTTGATCGCCTCCACGGCCATCATCGACCCGATCACACCGGGCAAGGGTCCGATCACGCCAGCCTCGGCGCAGGACGGCGCCAGTCCCGCCGCAGGCGCTTCGGGAAAAACACACTGGTAACACGGGGCACCCGACGCTGGATCAAAGACCGAGATCTGCCCTTCCCATTGCGACAACGCCCCTGAAATCAACGGCTTGCCCATGGCAACCGCCGCCCGGTTCGCCAGATATCGCGTCTCGAAATTGTCCGTGCCGTCTAGCACCAGATCATACTCCGACACCAGCTTTTCGGCCACATCCTCGGTCAGTCGCCGATGATAGGGGCGCACCTCAACATAGGGGTTCTGCGCCACCATCGCGGCCTGCGCAGAAAACACCTTGGGCATCCCGATATCCGCATCCCGGTGGATCACCTGCCGTTGCAAATTGGCGTTCTCAACCACATCATCGTCGATCACCCCGATGGTGCCCACGCCCGCCGCCGCCAGGTATTGCAACGCAGGCGCACCCAGCCCGCCAGCGCCAATCACAAGTACCTTGGCATCGCGCAGTGCCTTCTGCCCCGGCCCGCCGATCTCGCGCAGCACGATATGACGCGCATAGCGCTCCAACTCCGAGGCCGAGAAACTGGCAGACCGCTGCACAGGCGCCGCCTCCCCTTGTTCCTTGACCAGCGCGCGGGTCTTCAACCCTTTGACGACCCGCCCGTAAAGAACGGCAATCGCGGCAAACACACCCAGAAGAATCCACAGCGCCGCACTCTCACCTGTCGCCATCCGCAGCGGATGGCCCACCGGCAAAGCGATCTGGATGAACAGGACGCCCACATAAAGCAGGCCGATCATGTAGAGCCGCGCCGTACGCGGCATCTTCATCAGCGCGCCCAGACCCCAAAGGGCCGCTGCCATGGCAAAGACGACAATCATTCCGACACCCCGGTCGATCCAAAACCACCAGCACCCCGCGCCGTGTCGTCGAGGGTCTCCACCAATTCGAACTCCGCGCGCAGCACAGGGGCGACGATCATCTGCGCAATCCTATCGCCATGCGAGATCTCAAAGGCGTCCCGCCCGGCATTCATCACGATCACCCCCAAAGGCCCGCGATAATCGCTGTCGATGGTCCCCGGCGTGTTGGGCAATGTGATCCCGTGCTTCAAGGCAAGCCCCGAACGCGGCCTGATCTGCACCTCGTACCCCTCCGGAATCGCCATGCGCAGCCCCGTCGGCACCAGCGCCCGCGCGCCCGGTTCCAGCACAACAGACCTGCGATCCGGGAAATTCGCCCGCAAATCCGCCCCTGCTGCACCGGCACTGGCATAGTCCGGCAGCTCCAAAGACCTATCCGCTTCATCGTCCCAAGTCAGCCTGATCGCGACCACGCCTTGCCCTTCTTCTCTTTTCAAATACGCAAAATGGCCCAACCGCGCCGTCAGACCAGCGCGTCGGCAATCCGTGCTGCCAATTGCCGCGCTACCGCATCCTTGCCCATCCGCGGCCACGCCTCGGCTCCAGCGTCCGAGATCAGAGTCACCGCGTTCTCGGTCCCCCCCATGATGCCCGTCGCTGGCGACACGTCATTCGCCACGATCCAGTCACAGCCCTTACGCGCCCGCTTGGCGGTGGCGTTCTCGATCACATCATTGGTCTCGGCGGCAAAGCCCACCACAAGGCCCGGACGCCCGTCCGACATCTGAGACACTTCGGCCAGAATGTCCGGGTTCTCTGCAAATTCCAGCACCGGCAGCGCGCCCGCCACCTTCTTGATCTTGCTGTCCGACGCGCCAACCACACGCCAATCGGCCACCGCCGCCGCGAAGACAGCCGCATCGGCTGGAAGAGCAGCCAGCACGCCCGCCCGCATCTCGCGCGCGGTTTCCACACGCACCACTTCAACGCCATCCGGCGGCGGCACATCCGCGGGCCCGGTGACAAAGACCACCTCCGCCCCCAAGGCCCGCAGCGCCTCCGCAATCGCCGTGCCCTGCGCGCCCGACGACCGGTTCGCGATATAGCGCACCGGATCAATCGGCTCATGCGTCGGCCCGGATGTCACGACAATCCGCTTGCCCCGCAAAGGCCCATCCGCCAGCGTGCCCACAACCGCATCGACAATCTCCAACGGCTCTGCCATGCGCCCCGGCCCATATTCGCCGCACGCCATGTCGCCGTCGTTCGGCCCGACAACGGAAACCCCGTCACGCTTCAAGACCGACAGATTGCGCTGCGTCGCGGGATGCTCCCACATCCGCACATTCATCGCGGGTGCGATCATCACCGGCGTGTCGGTCGCCAATAGCAGCGTTGTCGCCAGATCCGCCGCCATCCCCTGCGCCATCTTCGCCATCAGATCCGCCGTCGCCGGGGCCACGAGCACCAGATCGGCCACGCGGGACAACTGGATATGCCCCATCTCGGCCTCATCCGTCAGATCGAAAAGCTCGGTATAGACCTTCTCTCCCGCAAGCGCCGAGACTGACAAAGGCGTGACAAACTCCGCCGCAGCCCGCGTCATGACCGGCGTCACCGCCGCACCGCGTTCGCGCAAGCGCCGGATCAGGTCGAGGCATTTATACGCCGCGATCCCGCCGCCGATGATCAGAAGAATACGTTTGCCGCTCAACATAAGGCACAGTCCTGACAGGGTCCCGCACCTTGTTACGGGGCTGCCGGGCAAAACTCAATCAGCGGAACGCAGCGCAGGGATCGCCCCGATCCACCTCTGGCGCGCTTTCGACCACGTCGAAAAGACCCGAGGGCGGCACGTCCTCCTCCCCCTGTCCCAAAGACATCACCCTCAAGCCCGGTGCCGCCGCCATCAGGTAGACCGGCGCGCCCCAGTCCATCCGCGCATGCCCGTTGCCGGTGATCACCACCACCTGCCCGCCATGCGCTTCGAACGCCTGAACCGCCGAATAGGCCAGCTCCGCATCGCGCAGCCGTTGAATGTCCACCATCACCGGCAACATCTCGGCAGGCATCGCATCGCAATGCGCCGCCAGTTGCAACGCCTCGCGCTCGGCCTGCTGCCCCTCCGGCAAAACCGCCGTCAAACCATATGCGTCCGCATCCCCACGAAACGCCGATTCCATTCCCTCGGCCATCGCCGCCCGTGCCACGTCCCTTGGCACCGCCGCACCGAAATACGCAGCCTCGGGGGCCGCCGCAAAGATCGGGTAATACATCGAAAAATCCGGCCAGCCGCTGGCGTTCCAGCCCAAAGCGGCCTCCAACGCCACCTCGTCTGCCACCAACTCCGGCGTCACCAGATCCGCCTGCGCCTGCGTCAGCATCTCGAACACCAACGCGGTCGGCGACAACTCGGCCACGTACTCCGCCTGCCGCAGATGATGTGCCGGGTTGTCATGCAACTCCCCCAGGAACACCACGTCCGCAGATTCAAAAACGCCCCCAGCGACCAAGGCCGTGGGGGCGAACATGAGGGATATTATCGCATACTTCATGAAAGGAAGTGATGCACCTCTGGGCTCTGCGCTTCAAGCGACTTGCGAATTTTCGCAAATGCCGCCGCTTCCAACTGGCGCACCCGCTCTTTGGACAGACCCAGCTCGTTGCCAAGGCTCTCCAGCGTCCGCGCATCTTCCCGAAGCTTGCGTTCACGCACGATGAACCGCTCTCGCTCGTTCAACTGGTTCATCGCCATGATCAGCCACTGGCGCAGTTGTGCGAGGTCCATATCCTCTTCGACCCGCTCATCCGCCTGCGCGCTCTCGTCTTCCAGCGCGTCGATCCACTCGCGGCCCTCATCCTCGGTCGATTGCGTCGCGTTCAGCGAATAATCGGACCCGGACAGCCGGCCCTCCATCATCTCGACATCATGCAGCGGTACGCCGATCTCTTCGGCGATCATCCGGCGCAGCTCGTGCCCTTCGAGCACCTTGCCCTCAGCCGCGGCCTCACGCTCCAGCCGCGCCTGAACACGGCGCATGTTGAAGAACAACGACTTCTGCGACGACGTGGAGCCGGTACGCACGATCGACCAGTTGCGCATCACGTAGTCCTGGATCGACGCCTTGATCCACCAGACCGCGTAGGTCGAAAAGCGGACGCCCCGGTCGGGGTCGAACTTGTCCGCAGCCTTCATGAGGCCCAAACCGGCTTCCTGGATCAGGTCGTTCATCGGCGCGCCATAGCGCTTGAACTTCGACGCCATCGAAATCGCCAACCGCATATAGGCTGTGATCAGACGATGAAGCGCAACCTCATCGCGCTGATCGCGCCACGCATAAGCAAGCTTGAGTTCCGTCTCCGCGTCCAGCAGTTCTGCTTTCATCGCGCGGCGCGACAGGGTTTGGTCGTTAAACGAGTCCAGTGCCATTGGTGCCCCCTGATCTTATCTCTGTACTGTCTACGGATGCGTCCGGGACATGGATCAAAGATTTATGAAAAAAAGTTTCAACATCGGGTAAACGCGTTTGCCACTTATTCGCGCCTGTGATGAGGCCGCGCACAATTCGAAATTGGGAATGTCCGTCGGGCCGCGCTAGACATGCGCGAGAAACGGGCAAACGGAGTGACCCCTGCATGACTTACGAGCTTTTCATCGGCGACTACGCCTATTCCAGTTGGTCTCTGCGCGGCTGGCTTCTGTTCCGAAAACTCGGCATTGCACCGGCCACGCATCTGGTGGATTTCCACAAGGCCGAAGTCGCCGACCAGCTCACCGAGATCGCGCCCGCACGCACCGTTCCCGCAATGCGCACCCCCGAAGGCACGGTGATCTGGGATTCGCTTGCCATGGCCGAAGAACTGCACAGTCGCCACCCTGACGCCGGGCTCTGGCCCTCCGATCCGGCGGCCCGTGGCCTTGGCCGGGCGCTCGCCGCCGAAATGCACTCGGGTTACAGCGCCCTGCGGGGTGAATGCCCGATGAACCTGCGCACCGCCTACCGCAATGTGCCCCTGTCTGACGCGACCCGCGCCGACATCGCCCGCATCGAAACGGTGTGGTCCCACGCCCGCAAGCTCTACGCCGACAAGGGTCCTTGGCTGCTCGGGGAATACTCCATCGTCGACATCGCCTTTGCCCCGGTTGCCGCTCGGTTCGCGGGTTACGATGTCACCCTCTCGGACGTCGCCCAGCGCTATGTCGACACACATCTCTCTGATCCGTGGTTCCGCGAATGGCGCGACATGGGGCTGCGTATCGGCGAAACGCTGCCTTGGTACGCCAAACCCTTCGACACAAAACCCTGGCCCGGACGTGCCTGATCAGGCCCGTTAACCATTTGGCAACCATGAAGGCTCAAACCTCGCAACACGCGAGGACCGGATCTCATGGTTGCACATGCCTATACTGTCGCCTTCGAAGGCGTCGATGCCCGCATGGTCGAGGTGCAATGCGCCATCACCCCAGGCATGCCCGCCTTTGCCGTGGTGGGCCTGCCTGACAAGGCCGTGTCGGAATCCCGCGACCGGGTGCGCGGCGCTCTCTCGACCCTGCATATCGCGCTGCCCTCGAAACGCATTACGGTGAACCTCTCTCCTGCGGACCTCCCCAAGGAAGGCTCGCATTTCGACCTGCCCATCGCGTTGGCCCTGCTGGCCGAGCTTGAAATCCTGCCCAAAGACGCGGTGTCCGACACTGTCGCCCTTGGGGAACTGTCGCTCGACGGTGCCCTGATCCCGGTGATTGGCGCATTGCCCGCCGCGATGGCCGCCGCTGAGGAAAACCGGGCCCTGATCTGCCCCGCCGCGTCAGGTGCCGAAGCGGCCTGGGTCGGCGGCTGTCAGGTGATCGGGGCCAAAGGGCTGATGGACGTGATCCAGCACATGACCGGGCGTACGCCGCTCGCACCCTGCGATCCCGGCGAAGTCAGCCACGCTCCCGACAGCCGCGACATGCGCGATGTCAAAGGGCAGGAACGCGCCAAACGGGCGCTCGAAATCGCCGCCGCCGGGCGGCATCACGTACTCATGGTGGGTACGCCGGGTTCCGGCAAATCCATGCTGGCCGCACGTCTGCCCGGCATCCTGCCGCCGCTCACCCCAGCCGAAGCGCTGGAAACCTCAATGGTGCATTCGCTCTCAGGCCTGATCGAGGCGGGCGGCATCTCGCGTCACCGCCCCTTCCGCGAACCGCACCACACCGCGTCCATGGCCGCCATCGTCGGCGGTGGGCGCACCGCAAAACCGGGCGAAATCAGCCTCGCCCACAATGGCGTGCTCTTCATGGATGAATTCCCGGAATTCCCCCGGGCGGTTCTCGAAACCCTCCGCCAGCCCATCGAGACAGGCGAGGTCATGGTCGCCCGCGCAAATGCCCATATCAAGTATCCCTGCCGCTTCATGCTGGTCGCCGCCGCAAACCCCTGCAAATGCGGCTACCTCAGCGACCCGGCCCGCGCCTGTTCCCGTGCGCCCAATTGCGGGGAAGACTATATGGGCCGCATCTCCGGCCCTTTGATGGATCGTTTCGATCTGCGCGTGGACGTGCCGCCCGTTGCCTTCCGCGATCTCGACCTGCCCAGCTCCGGCGCCAGCAGCCGCGAACTGGCCACCCGTGTCGCCGCCGCCCGCGCGGTTCAGACAGCCCGCTTCGAAGACCACCCCGACATGCACCAGAATGCCGATCTCGAAGGCGACCTGCTCGACCAGACCACCTCCCTCGACACCCCGGCACGTGCGCTTCTGACCAGCGCCGCCGACCGTTTCGGCCTCTCAGCGCGCGGCTATCACCGTGTATTGCGCGTCGCACGCAGCATCGCCGATCTCGACGCACAGGACGCCATCACCCGCGACCACGTCGCCGAAGCTCTCAGCTACCGTCTGCCGCAGGGCGCACCGTGAGGCGGCCGAGACCCGCACCATCACAAACCAGGCAAGACGAACCAAACCTGAGGCGTGCTGCACATCACACCGACAAATCCCGCCCCTTGAGGCGCGCCGAAAGGCCCGACGAGAAGCCCTTAAAGCTTGGCCTCGATCGCCTGCCAAATCTTTTCCGCCACGTTGATCCCGTCGAAACGTTCCAGTTCCTGAATGCCGGTGGGCGAGGTCACGTTGATTTCGGTCAGGTAATTCCCGATCACGTCGATCCCCACGAACACCTGTCCCTTTTCCTTCAAAAGCGGCCCGATCCGCGCGCAAATCTCCAGATCGCGCTCCGTCAGCCCGATCTTCTCGGGGCGCCCGCCAACATGCATATTCGACCGCGTCTCACCCGCCGCCGGCACCCGGTTGATCGCCCCAACCGCTTCCCCATCGACAAGGATTACCCGCTTGTCTCCCGCCGACACATCCGGCAGGAATTTCTGCACGATCAACGGCTCCCGCGAAAACCCGGTGAACAGCTCATGCAGCGACGACAGGTTGCGGTCATTGGCGTCCAACCGGAACACCCCGGCGCCGCCATTGCCATAGAGCGGCTTGAGAATGACATCCCCATACCGCGCCTTGAACGCCTTGATCGTGTTCAGATCCCGCGCGATCATCGTCGGTGGCGTGAGATCCGGGAAATCCAGCACCAACAGCTTTTCCGGGTAATTGCGCACCCAGAACGGGTCATTCACCACCAGCGTCTTGCCCTTCAGCCGGTCCAGCAGATGGGTCGACGTGATGTAATGCATGTCAAACGGCGGGTCCTGCCGCAGCCACACGACATCCATATCGGCCAAATCGACCTGAACTTCCGGCCCCAGAGACACATGGTCGCCCTGCACCCGCTGCACAGTGAACCACTGCCCCACCGCAAGGATCCGCCCCTCGTCATACGCCAGCTTGTCCGGGCTGTAGAAGAACAGCTCATGCCCCCGCGCCTGCGCCTCTTCGGCCAACCGGAAAGAACTGTCGGCATTGATGTTGACCGACTGGATCGGGTCCATCTGAAACGCGATTTTCATGTGCTGCCCCTTGCAAACTCTCCCCTTCTAATGGCGCAAGCCATAAGGGCGTGCAAGATCGGCCCGTCAAAGCCCCATGCTGGCATTCGGGATGATGTCAATCACCCCATCCGCATCCACCAGCGCCACATCCAGCCGCGCATCGGTCAGCGCACCCGCCGGGCATTGACCCAGATAATCTTCTGCACTGCGCAGAATGCGGCCGAGTTGCCGGGCCGTCACACGCTGCACCGCCATCGCATGTGTGCGGCTTTTCTTGACCTCGACAAATACAATCCGGTCCCCTTCGGACAGGATCAGGTCGATCTCCCCACAGCGCCCGCGCCAGCGTGTTTCGCGCAGCACCGCACCACGATCCGCGTAATGCCGGGCCACCGCCTGTTCCGCGCTCAGCCCTGCGTGATAGTTGGTCCTGCGCGCATCCTGCGAATGCGATGCTGCGTCGGGCGATACCGGGTCGTTCAGAAAATCGAATGGCATGTCACATCCCCTTTCCCCTGCACGCTACCACCAAACAATCAACGTTCCCCTAACGCCATCGCCCTTTGATACGCCTCGCGCCGTGGCACACCGAACATCTTCGACACTTCCGTTGCCGCATCCTTGACAGACATCCGCGTCAGCGCATCCTGCAATGCCTCGTCCAGTGTCGCCTGATCCGTCACAGCCCCCACACCGCGATCAATCAGAACGACGATTTCGCCCTTTGGGGTTTCTTCCGAATACTTGGTGGATAAATCCGCCAGTGATCCCGCACAACGCTCTTCGAATTTCTTGGTTAACTCCCGGCACACAACCGCGTCGCGATCCGGCCCCAGAACTTCAGCCGCGTCCCGCAGCATGGCGCCCAATCGCTTGGGGGATTCGTAGAAGATCAAAGTCGCGGGCACGCCGACGAATTCCGCCAGCGCTGTCTTCCGCTTGCCCGACGTATTCGGCAGAAACCCCGCGAACAGAAACCGGTCCGACGGCAGTCCCGACAGGGTCAATGCCGCCACAACCGCCGTCGGTCCCGGTGCTGTTGTACAGGCAAAACCCGCCTGTAACGCCGCGCGCATCAGGTCAAATCCCGGATCCGAGATCAACGGCGTGCCCGCCTCGGACGCATAGACAACCGACTGCCCCGCCTCCAGCGCCGCCATCAGCCTTGGCCGCGCCCGGTCCCCGTTGTGATCGTGATAGGCCACCAGAGGCCGGTCCCCCAACGCAACCCCGTGGATCTCCATCAACCGCCGCAGCGACCGTGTGTCCTCCGCCGCAAGCACATCCGCCCCTGCCAGCAGGTCGAGCGCCCGCAACGTGATGTCGCGCGCATTGCCCAGTGGGGTCGCCACAAGGTACAGGCCCGGCGCGATCTCGCGTGTCTGCCAATTCATGTCTGGACCCGCCTTTGTCGTTGTCTATTATCGGCCCCAATCGATGTCGCGCGCCCAAATCCTGTTCGGTGCGCAAAGGGAGTGCGTTTTATGTTGGCTGTTTTGTCCACCCCCCGCAAGCTGTTGCGCAAAGCAATGGCGGTTGCCGCGCTCATGGGGCTGGCGGCCTGTGATCCTGCGATGATGACCGCCCCGAGCGGTGGCTCCGGGCCAAACGTCAACACCAATGCGCCGATCCCCGTTGCCCTGCTGATCCCGCGCAGCGACAGCGGCGCAGGTGCTGTTGCGGCCAGCCTCGAAAACGCCGCGCGCCTTGCCGTGGCCTCGCTTGACGGTGTGCAGATCGACCTGCGGGTCTATGACACTGCGGGCGATGCACAGCGCGCCGCCGTTCAGGCCGAAACCGCCGTCGCCGAAGGCGCACAAATCATTCTCGGCCCGCTCTTTGGCGAAGCGGCAAACGCTGCAGGTGTTGCCGTGGCCGACAATGGCGTCAACGTGCTCAGCTTCTCGAACAACCCGTCGATTGCTGGCGGCAACGTCTTTGTTCTGGGGCCGACCTTCCGCAATACGGCGAACCGGCTTTTGGGATATGCGTCCCGACAGGGCCGCAATTCGGTGGTGATCGTTCATCCGCAAAACGTGGAAGGCGAATTCGGCAAAGCCGCGATTCAGGCCGCCGCCACCCAGAACGGTGTCCGCGTCGCCGCCATCGAATCATTCCCCTTCTCGCAGGAAGGCGTGACATCAGCCGTGCCGCGTATCCAGTCAGCCGTCAGCTCCACCGGTGCAGATTCGCTGTTCCTGACGTCGAACGCGGCGGGGGCGCTGCCCACGCTGCTGCAAATGCTGCCTGAAGCCGGGCTCAACCCGGAGACAACCCAGTATATGGGTCTCGCGCGCTGGGATGTTCCCACGCAAATCCTGTCGATGCCGGGCGCGCAGGGTGGCTACTTCACACTCCCCGACACCGCAGCCAAGAACGCTTTCGACAGCCGCTATCGGGCGCAGTTCGGCGCCGACCCGCACCCTCTCGCCGGCTTGGCCTTTGACGGAATCGCGGCAATCGGCGCGCTCGTCCGGCAGGGCCGCTCCGATGCACTTTCGGCACGGGCACTGACACAGAACTCGGGTTTCCAGGGGGCAAATGGTGTCTTCCGCCTGCGCCCGGACGGAACCAATGAACGCGGTCTTGCGGTCGCGACCGTGCGCAACAACCAGGTGACCATCCTTGACCCAGCCCCATCCGGCTTCGGCGGCGCAGGCTTCTAAATCCCTGAGCCTGACCAACCCATCGGAGGCGCCAGCCGCCTCCGATGATTTCTCCGACATCCTCGACGTGCCGTCCCTTCGTGATGCGATGTGGGCCGCAGTCGGCGACAGCTATGATGAACGCGACGTCCGCAGCGCGGTTGTCGCGGTTCTCAAGGACGCGCAGAAGACCGGCCGCGCGGCCGTCGCCGCCCGCCTGGACGCCAACCCGCGCAATGCCTTGCCGGTCACCACGGGCTACACCTGGCTCACCGATCAACTCGTCAAACTGACATTCGAGATCGTCACCGAACGCGTCCACCGCAACCCCAATCCGACCGAAGGCGAGCGCCTGACAGTTCTGGCGGTCGGGGGCTATGGACGTGGCGAGATGGCGCCGTTTTCGGATGTCGATCTGCTCTTCCTGACGCCCTACAAGATCACCGCATGGGCCGAGAGCGTGATCGAATCCATGCTTTACATCCTGTGGGATCTCAAGCTGAAGGTCGGCCATTCGTCCCGCACCGTCAAAGACTGCCTGCGGCTGGGTGCCGATGATTTCACGATCCGCACCGCCATGCTCGAACACCGATTTCTCGTCGGATACGAACCGCTCGCGGCCGAGCTCGACACCAAGCTCTGGAACACGCTCTTCAAAGGCACCGAGGTCGAATTCGTCGAGGCAAAACTCGCCGAGCGCGACGCGCGCCACGTCAAGCAGGGCCAGCGCTACATGGTCGAACCCAACGTGAAAGAGGGCAAAGGGGGCTTGCGCGATCTGCAATCGCTGTTCTGGATCGCCAAGTACATCCATCACACTGACGATCTCGGCAAACTGGTCCGTGCAGGCGTGTTCCGGGCTGAAGAATTCGCCACCTTCGTCAAGGCCGAGAATTTCCTCTGGGCCGTGCGCTGCCATCTGCACCTCGCCTCGGGCCGCGCCACGGAACAACTCACCTTCGACATGCAGGTCGAGGTTGCCGACCGGATGGGATATACCGACAAGGGCGGCCGCCGCGGGGTCGAGATCTTTATGCAGGATTTCTTCCGCCACGCCACCTCCGTCGGCGACCTGACCCGCATCTTCCTCACCTCGCTCGAAGCCTCGCAGCAAAAAGACCCACCCCTCTTGTTGCGGCTCTTCAAGCGTGTCCCCAAGACGCGCGACGGTTACGAGGTGGTGAACAATCGCCTCGCCATCACCGACGATGCCGCCTTTCTTGCCGACAAGATGAACCTCCTGCGTATTTTCGAGGAAGCGCTGCGCACCGGCCTGCTGATCCACGCCAATGCCATGCGCCTGATCAGCGCCAATCTGCACCTCATCGACAAGGACATGCGCGAAGACAAAGAGGCCCAGCGCATCTTCATCGACCTGCTGCTCAAACACGGCAACCCCGAACGCGCCCTGCGCCGCATGAACGAACTCGGCGTGCTGTCGGCCTTCATCCCCGAGTTTGAGCCGATCGTGGCGATGATGCAGTTCAACATGTACCACCATTACACGGTGGACGAACACACGATCCAATGCATCTGGCACCTGAGCGAGATCGAAAACGGTCATCTCGAGGAAGACCTGCCCGTCGCCAGCTCCATCCTCAAACACGGCATCAACCGCAAGGTGCTCTACGTTGCGCTGCTCCTACACGACATCGGCAAGGGCCGCGACGAAGACCACTCGGTTCTGGGGGCCAAGATCGCCCGCAAGGTGGCACCCCGCCTTGGCCTCAACAAACAGGAATGCGCCACCGTCGAATGGCTGGTGCGCTATCATCTCTTGATGTCCGACATGGCGCAAAAGCGCGACATCGCCGATCCGCGCACCGTGCGCGATTTCGCCAAGGCGGTGCAGACCCGCGAACGGCTCGACCTGCTTTGTGTGCTCACCGTCTGCGACATCCGCGGCGTGGGCCCCGGCACCTGGAACAACTGGAAGGCAGTGCTCATCCGCGCGCTCTACCGCCAGACCCGCCGCGCGCTTGAAGACGGGATGGAAGCACTCAACCGCGAAAACCGCGGCACCGAGGCCAAGAAGGCCCTGCGCGACGCGCTTCAGGGCTGGGACGCCAAGGACCTGCGAATCGAGACCGCGCGCCACTATCCGCCCTATTGGCAGGGTCTGCACGTCACCGCTCACAAGGTCTTCGCCAATCTTCTGCGCGACATCGGCGACAACGAGATCCGCATTGACATCCATCCCGACGAAGACCGCGACGCGACCCGCGTCTGCTTTGCCCTCTCGGATCACCCCGGGATCTTCTCGCGCCTCGCCGGTGCAGTGGCGCTGGTCGGGGCCAACGTGGTCGACGCGCGCACCTTCACCTCCAAGGATGGCTTTGCCACGGCCGCGTTCTGGATTCAGGACAGCGACGGGTCACCCTACGAAGACGCCCGCATTCCCCGCCTGCGCGACATGATCGCCAAGACCCTGCGCGGCGACATCGTCGCGCGCGAGGCAATCAAGCCGCGCGACAAGATGAAGAAGCGCGAACGCGCCTTCAACGTGCCGACCTCGATTACCTTCGACAACGAAGGATCCGAGATTTACACGATCATCGAGGTCGACACCCGCGACCGCCCCGGACTTCTATTCGACCTGACCCGCACTCTGGCCAACGCCAATGTCTACATCGCCTCTGCCGTCATCGCGACCTATGGAGAACAGGTGGTCGACACGTTCTACGTCAAGGACATGTTCGGCCTCAAATTCCATTCGGAAAGCAAACAGAAATCCCTTGAGACCAAACTGCGCACGGCGATTTCGGAAGGCGCGGCGCGGGCCAAGGAATAGGTCACCACATCCAGTCTGAGGAAAGCCGCATGCAATTCACCTATACCGGCAACAACTCCAATTTTCTGCGACAGTCTTTCCTTGATGGGACAGGGGCGCTCAGCATTGCGCTCACATCCATTTCGCCGACCGAAGCGGTGTTGACCCATACGGTGTTCACGCAGGCGAATGTGAACGTGGTGCTGCAAGGCATAGGGTTCAGCGCGGATGCCCAGGGCAATTTCCTGTCCGGCGTGATCACGTCTATGGTGTTCAACGGTTTGAACATCGAACAAGCCACGATCAGCAATATCAGCTGGTCGGCGCAGGCGTTCCAGGATGCCCTGATCGACATCGACACCCGGTCGGACTATTCCGGCGTCGCGGAACTCTTCAACAGTTCCGCGCAGATCGTCGTCGATGTCAGCGGTGGACAGGGCGGTTTCAATCAGGAAGTGACCTGGGCCGATTTTCTGCCCCTGATCACCAAACCGATCATCTTTACCGGATCGCCCTTCGACGATGACGTCCAGGGCGGGGCGGGCAATGACGTCATCAGCACCGGCGCAAGCAACAGTGATGGCGACCGCATCATCGGCAGCCCCGGTAATGACACCATCGCCTTTGACGTGCCTGATGGCACCGATGGGCCCGGCTTCATCCTTGATTACGACGTGATCGACACCCCGGTGACCTTCGACATCGACGGCGTGACCAACACCGGAACGATCACCTCGACCGGGTTCACCGACACTCTGCAGAATGTCGCTGGCGCGCTTGGACATTACCTTGGGCTTGAAGGGACCAGCGACGCCGATACCTACACCGTTCGCCTGACCGCCGGCCAGGTCGTGGCCCTCATCGGGGGTCCCGGGGCAGATGTCTACAACATTGATCCAGGCGACGGACTTCCAATCCTGGATTTCCTTTTCAGCGATGCGACCGCCGGGCTTGATCTGGATTTCGCCACGGGGGTCGTCGCCAATGACGGCTTCGGGTCTGCCGAAACAATCAATTTCACCGCACTCCCTGACCTGACCGTTCTCTTCGCCACCGATCGTGGCGACATGGTCACAGACGGACCGGGGGCACAGCTTGTCCGGCTCTACGAAGGGGATGACCTCTTCATCGCCGACCTGAACGGCGCAGACAGCATTGACGGCGGCGATGGGCGTGACACGGTCCGCTTCGACTCTGTAGCGCAGGGCGACATGACGCTGACCTTCAACGGCAGCGTCACAACCGCCAGTGATCGCACCGATACCCGCGGGGACACTGCGCTGTTGCGGGTGGAAACCATCGTCACCGAAGGCGGCGTGCAACTGGACCTCGACAAGCATGATGGGATCGGCCTGATCTCCGCTGCCAATCTCACCACCCTGACCGAACTCTACATCGCCTATTTCGACCGCGCTGCGGATGCGCTGGGTCTGTCCTTCTGGGCAACGGCTTTCCAGAAAAACGGCTTTTCCTTCGAGGCGATTGCCGATCTCTTCTTCACTCAGCCGGAAACCGTCGCGCTCTATTCCGGGGTCAGCGATGGCGATTTCGTCACCGCCGTCTACAACAACGTGTTGGGCAGAAACCCGGATCAGGCTGGGTTCGATTTCTGGACCGGTCAATTGGCCTCGGGCAATGTCACCGAGAGCGGGTTCATCCTTGATCTTCTGGAAGGGGCACGCGCCGCGACAGGGTCGCCCGCTGATGTCGCCTATATCGACGCCAAAACCGATCTGGGGCTCTACTTCGCGGTGATCCAGGGCCAAAACAACCTGACCGCTGCAAACTCCGTGATGGACGCGTTCGACGGCAGCGCCGAAAGTCTTGCCGCTGCGCAGGCGCTTTCGGATGCGGCGTTGGTCGAAGCCGAAGCGAGCAGCACCGATCTGCTGATGCCGGTTGTTGGGGTGATCAGCAACCCGTTTGCCGACATCGTCTGAGCGCGTCGCGAACCCACATGTGACACGATGAACAAACCGGATTGCCCCAACCAAAAGCGCGGCAATCCGGCGGAATGTCCACGCAGGATCAAACCCTGCCATAACGCTCTCGATAATACCGCTGTTCCGCCGGGCCTGCATCTGCAACGGCCTGCCTGAGACGATCTTCGTCGCGCCTGTTCATATCCTGCTGAATGTCGCGATACTTCCTGTCAGCCCGCGTCGCTTCGAACAGGGCCCGTGCTTCGGATACGGGCACAAGCCCCGCCACAGGTCGACCGCGCCGCAGGATGGCATAGCGTACCCCATGGTTCACCTCCTCCAGCACGAGCCGTAAATGGCGGCGCAGCCAGTCGGTGTTGATGTCCTCGATCGGAGAGAGGTTGTAGAAATACACGGCCGAATCCCATCTTTGCGGATCAGGCCATGCTGACTCGAAAGCGTTGACAAATCGTAAGCGCAGGGGGCGTTGCGGAAGATGTCCGCAAAATTAGCAAACCGTACGGATGAATTGTGCGGTTCAAACCCACGATCCTTACGCTTGGATCGATCCCCCGCCAAATCCCGCTCAAAACCCCGGAAACAGGCACAAAACGGGGCTTGAAGCGTACGGTTCATGCCCCCGAACCGTACAACAGGCTCTTTTCGCCGGATGATTTCTGCTCTACCCCGGTCGTCACGCGCAAGGAGCCCGCATGAAACCCATCCGCCTCATTTCCGGAGTTCTCACCGTCGGTTTCTGGACATTGATGAGCCGTATTCTCGGCGTGCTGCGCGAGGTCATGATCCTCGCTTTCATCGGCCCCGGCCCGGTCATGGACGCCTTCGTCGCCGCGTTCCGCCTGCCCAACATGTTCCGCCGCTTCTTCGCCGAAGGGGCGTTCAACGCCTCCTTCGTTCCGATGTTTTCCAAGCGGTTAGAGGTCGATGACGACCCCATCGGATTTGCCACTCAAGCCTTGTCCGGCCTGGCCTTCGTGCTCCTGATCCTGAGCGCCGTCGCGATGATCTTCATGCCCGCTCTGGTCTGGCTGACCGCGGGGGGGTTCGTCGGCGATGCCCGGTTTGAACTGACCGTCGACTATGGCCGGATCGTCTTTCCCTACATCCTGTTGATGTCCCTGACCGCGCTGTTCTCCGGCGTCCTGAACGCCACGGGCCGCTTTGCCGCGGCCGCCGCCGCGCCTGTATTTCTGAATATTTTCGTATGCGCATCAATGGTTTGGGCCGCCTACACCGGGGGCGAAGTGATCCGCTGGCTTGTCTGGACCGTGCCAGTTGCGGGCATCGCCCAACTCGCCCTTGTCTGGGTCGCAACCGATCGCGCGGGCATCCGCCTCCGCCCCACCCGGCCCCGCTGGACACCCGAGATGAAGCGGCTGGTCGTCGTCGCCATTCCCGCCGCCCTTGCCGGGGGGGTGATGCAGATCAATCTGCTTGTCGGTCAACAGGTTGCCTCGCATTTCGACAATGCGGTTGGCTGGCTCTATGCCGCAGATCGTCTGTATCAATTGCCCCTCGGCGTGGTTGGGATTGCCGTGGGGATCGTGCTTCTGCCCGACCTCTCCCGACGGCTCGGCGCGCAGGACGACAGCGGTGCCAAACATGCCTTCTCGCGGGCTGGCGAGCTGTCGCTGGCCCTCACGATCCCGGCAGCGGTGGCCCTCGTTGTGATCCCTTTGCCTCTGGTCTCGGTCCTGTTCGAACGTGGTGCCACCGGCGCGGACGATTCCGCCGCCATCGCGGTCGCGGTCGCGATCTACGGTTTGGGGCTTCCGGCCTTTGTTTTGCAGAAAGTTCTGCAGCCACTGTTCTTTGCGCGCGAAGACACCAAGTCGCCTTTCCGCTTTGCGGTGTGGGCGATGATCGTGAACGCAGGCGTCGCCATCGGACTGGCGCCACTCATTGGTTGGATCGCGCCCGCCATTGCCACCACGCTTGCCGGGTGGGTGATGGTCTGGATGCTGGCGCAAGGTGGTCGCAAGTTGGGGGATGTCGCCCGCTTCGATGACCGCTTCCGTCGACGCATCTGGCGGGTCTGCATTGCATCAGGAGCCATGGGCGCGGTGCTCTGGGGCGGTACGGTTTTGCTGGGCCCGTTCCTTGCCATGGCGGGCATTCGGTTCATTGCGCTGACGATCCTGATCGGCCTTGGAATGGTCAGCTACGCGCTGATCGGACAGGCCATCGGAGCCTTTTCTCTGCGTGAATTCCGCGACGCGTTCCGCCGCCGCTAGCTGCGCTGACGCAACCGGTCGACCAGTTTCGCCAATCCGCCGGGCACCAGAATAGTGGACAGCGCGAACCCGATGGCAAAGCCTGCCAAATCCGCGACCCATTCGTAATTCGCGCCGAAAAGCAGTCCGAAAATCAATTGGATGGCCAAAAGGAAGCCGATCAACGTAAAGGCCCGGATTTGCTTTTCACCCAACTGACCCAGTCGCAGCCAAAGCAGATAGGTGAACCCGCCGATCAGGCCATAAACGGCAGGAAACGCGCCGATCAACGGCATCGAGCTTCCCACGGCAAGCGCATAGACCAGCGCACCGCCTGCGGCAGAAACAAAGAAGATCAGCACCACGGCAAAGCTGCCCATTGCCTCGCCCACCATCTTGCCAAGCGCCAGCAGCATCACTCCGGCAAACAGCGCATGGGTAAAGCTGGCATGCACAAACGGATACGAGACGAACCGCATCACATGCTCAATCGGCCAGCGCCCCGACTCGCGCATCCAGTCAAAAATTTCGGCAGAAAAGGCAAAGCGTTCCAACGTGCCAAGACGCCACCCCACGGCCCCCGGCCCACCGATCAGACCCCGCGCACCGAGAGTGAAAACCACCTCAAGCCCCACGATGACAAGGAACAGCGCGATCACCACGGGCGGCAACGGGTTCAACGGCGGTTCATTATGCGGATGGGTCACGGCGTGGGCCCTTGCTTGACGGCACTTGGGGTCATGGGTAAGGCACCAGCACCAGTTTTGCCAGATGGAGTTTTGCCATGTCCGAGGGGGTCCAAACCTCTCCCGCGTTCACACCCCGCATTTTCTCGGGGATTCAGCCCTCAGGAGGGCTGACGCTGGGCAATTATCTCGGCGCGATCAAGCGCTTCGTCGAAAAGCAGGACGAGGATTACGAGACGATTTATTGCATCGTCGATCTACATGCGATCACGGCTACCCTGTTCGAACCCGACGTGCTGCGCCGCCAGACCCGCGAGTTGACGGCAGGTTATATCGCCTCGGGCCTTGATCCGGCGAAATCCATCCTCTTCAACCAGAGCCAGGTCGCAGAGCATGCGCAATTGGCGTGGATTTTCAACTGCATCGCCCGCATGGGCTGGATGCAGCGGATGACCCAGTGGAAGGATAAGGCAGGCAAGAACACGCAAAATGCGTCCCTCGGCCTCTTTGCCTATCCGGCGCTGATGGCCGCGGACATCCTTGTCTATCACGCGACCCATGTGCCGGTGGGCGAGGACCAGAAACAGCATCTGGAACTGACCCGCGACATCGCGATCAAGTTCAACCACGATTACGGCGTGGACTTCTTTCCGGTCACCGAACCCGTGATCGAAGGTGCGGCAACGCGCGTGATGAGCCTGCGCGACGGGTCCAAGAAGATGTCCAAATCTGACCCGTCGGATGCGAGCCGGATCAACCTGACCGACGATGCCGATGCGATCGCGCAGAAGATCCGCAAGGCCAAGACAGACCCCGATGCGCTGCCTTCCGAAGTCGAAGGGCTGGAAGGCCGTCCCGAAGCACGCAACCTCGTCAACATCTACGCCGGGCTGGCGGACCAGTCGGTCGAGGCCGTGCTGCGCGATGTGGGCGGCAAGCCGTTCTCGGAGTTCAAACCGATGCTGTCGGATCTGGCCGTCGCAAAGCTGTCCCCGATCTCGACCGAGATGGCGCGGCTCATGCAGGAACCTGATGAGATCGACGCGATCCTGAGCAAGGGGTCCGACCGCGCACGCGCGATTGCAGCACCGATCCTTAAGAAAACCTATGACATCGTCGGGATGGTGTCTTAGTCCCTGCATTCACGCACAGATCTTGCGCGCCTTTCACTCTTCCCTGCAGAGGCGCGCAGATGTAAATTGGTCTAAAGGGTCGAAAGGAAAGACCATGACCAAAGCGCATCCCGGCATGTCCATCGGGCATGTTCACCTCAAAGTCACAGATCTGAACCGCTCCATCGCCTTCTATCGCGACGTAATGGGCCTCGACGTGACCCAAAGCTACGGCGATCAGGCGGCATTTCTGTCAGCAGGTGGTTACCATCACCATATCGGGCTGAACACGTGGTTCAGCAAGAACGGTCCCCCCGCCCCAAGGCGCAGCGCGGGTCTGTTCCATGTCGCCTTTCTCTATCCAGATCGGGCTGCCTTGGCACAAGCGTTCAAATCCGTACTGGATGCGGGCGTCGAGATCGAAGGTGCTGCCGATCATGGCGTAAGCGAAGCGATCTATTTCAGTGACCCGGATGGCAACGGGATCGAGATTTACCGCGATCGGCCCGAGGGCGAGTGGCCACGGGATGCGAGCGGCCAACTCGACATGGTCAATACGCCGCTCGACCTAGAGGCGCTGCTGCTCGAAGTGGCCTGACTCACCGAGCTGCTCGCCCGGTCTGGACCTTCCTCTGCCGCGCACCTAACGTGCGCTTCAAAAGAGGGAGGTCGCCATGGCAACCGGCAAGAACATCCACACCTATTTCAACGGCACCTGGCACAATGGCGATGTTGCCGTGATGAATGCCGCCGACCATGGCGCTTGGCTGGGCAGCGGCGTGTTCGATGGCGCACGTTACGTGAATGGTGTCGCCCCCGATCTTCTGGCCCATTGCCAACGCGTCAACCGTTCGGCCGAGGCCCTGATGGTGACGCCGACAGTCAGCGCCGAAGACATGGTGCAGATCGTTTGGGACGGCCTGCGCGCCTATCCCAAGGACACGGCCGTCTATATCCGCCCGATGTACTGGGCGATTGATGGCGACATGACCGCGATTGTCCCGCAGCCGGGCAAGACCGGCTTTGCCATCTGCCTCGAGGAAATCCCGATGGCGCCTGAAACTGCCAGTGTCACGCTGGGCAAAACGCAATTCCGCCGCCCTGTCTTGGAAAGCTCGGTGGTGAACGCCAAGGCGGGCTGTCTTTATCCCAATAACGCGCGGATGCTGGCCGAGGTGCGGTCGCGCGGGTTCCAGAACGCGCTTGTGACGGACGCCATGGGCAATGTCGCCGAAAGCGCCACCGCCAACGTGTTCATGGTAAAGGACGGAGAGGTGTTCACGCCTATCGCAAACGGCACCTTCCTTGCCGGGATCACCCGGTCGCGGCACATGACCAATCTGCGCGCGGATGGCACGAAAGTGCACGAAACCGTCCTGAGCTTCGCCGATTTCGAGGCGGCGGACGAAGTGTTCCTGTCGGGCAATATGAACAAGGTTACCCCTGTGGTCGGCTTCGAAGACACGTCGTACCAGGTTGGCCCCGTCACGCGCCGGGTGCGCGAGATGTATTGGGACTGGGCGCACTCTGCGCAACCCGCGTAAACCGCAACGTCAAAAGCAACATCTATTGCGCGGGCAGGTCTCCTGCGTCATGATCCCCTGCGGGAGAACATCTATGCGTAAGTTTCTTGTTGTGCTGGATGACAGCCGCGAATGCCTGAATGCGATGCGCTTTGCAGCGATGCGGGCGGCCAATACGGGTGGCGGGGTCGAGATTCTGTCGATCATCCCGGCGGACGAGTTCAATCACTGGATCGGTGTGGGCGAAGTGATGCGGGAAGAGGCGCGCGAGCGCATTCACGCGCATTTCGAGGTCTTCGCGAAATGGATGCGCGACAAGCAAGGGGTCGACCCAGAACTGGTCATCCGTGAAGGCGAAGCCGTGACCGAGATCATCGCCCAAGTGCAGGCTGATCCGGAAATCGGCGTTTTGGTGCTGGGCGCCAACACCGGCAAAAAAGGCCCCGGCCCGCTGGTGACCGCGCTGACCAAAAACGCGGGCAGCCTGCCGATCCCGATTACGATCGTGCCGGGCGAACTGTCCAAGGAACGGCTCGAAGCGATCACCTGACACATCCCTTTGCGTCAGGTGGTGACATGGCCAAACACCGTGTCCGCGACAAGACGTAGGAGGGTAAAGTGACTGCTTTTTCGAGTTTCTGCTTTCGACGCAATTTGGTTGCGCTCTGCTTTGGCTCCAGCCTGTTTGCGGCATCCATAGCGACCGCCAAGGAAGACGGGCTGATCACGCTCACTCTGGCGGATCAAACTCTGGAACTGCCGCTGAGCGCGGGCCATAGCGATTGGACTGGTACACAAGGCTTCATAAGGGTCAGCATTTTCTCGCGGCCCTCCGATCTGGAAACCTGGGAGCGGTTCCAATCCCTCAGACTGGCTTTCGACCTGTTGCGGAATAGCGCGCAACTGCCGGAAATGTCGTTGCTGCGCAGAACCGGGGATACAGATTTCGAACGCTGGTATGGGCGGGGCGACAGCGGTGGTCTGACGGTCATGGTGACTGACAGCTCCCTCGACGGCGACCTGCTGCGCGTCACCGGGACGTTCACAGGAACACTGGGGCAAAGTGGCGATTTCGGACGGACCATCGACCTTTCCGCGCCGATGCCCGTGTCGGGTGACTTCAGTGTCACCCTGCTTCCCATTCGCTAGAGTTCACAGCCTGAGTTCGGCAAAACTTAGAACGGTTCTAATCCTTGACGATGAACCTTCGGCACCGCATATATGACGCACCCATCAGGAGGCGCCGCCATGTTTATTCAGACTGAATCCACGCCGAACCCCGCCACGCTCAAGTTCCTGCCCGGCCAGACCGTGCTCGACATGGGCACCGCCGATTTTCCGACAGCCGAAGGCGCGTCGGTTTCGCCTCTGGCAACGCGGCTGTTCGCAGTCTCTGGCGTGAAAGGCGTGTTCTTCGGGCATGACTTCGTCACCGTCACCAAGGACGATGGCACCGATTGGGACCACCTGAAGCCAGCGCTTCTGGGCGCGATCATGGAGCATTTCCAGTCCGGCGATCCGGTGATGGCAGGTGACGCGCAAGCGCCGTCGGGCCATGCGGAGCATTCCGGCGAAGATGGCGAGATTGTGGGCCAGATCAAGGAATTGCTGGACAGCCGCGTGCGTCCCGCCGTGGCACAGGATGGTGGCGACATCACGTTCCACGGCTTTGACCGGGGTGTGGTCTACCTGCACATGCAAGGTGCCTGCGCTGGTTGCCCGTCTTCGACCCTGACGCTCAAGATGGGAATCGAGAACCTGCTTCGCCACTACATTCCGGAAGTGACCGAGGTGCGCCCGGTTGCCGTCTGACACGACACTTCTGGCCTTCGACACATCGGCTGCGCATTGCGCAGCCGCTTTGTTTTGCGACGGGCGTGTTGTGGCGACCCATGTGGACGAGATGGCCCGTGGTCAGGCCGAACACCTGATGCCGATGCTCGAAGACTTCCTTGCTCGCAAGGGCAAGAGATGGTCCGACCTGACCCGCATCGGCGTCGGCATCGGCCCCGGCAATTTCACCGGCATCCGCATTTCCGTCGCCGCGGCCCGCGGCCTTGCCTTGGGTCTCGGCATTCCAGCCATCGGTGTCTCGACACTGGACGCGCTGCATCACCTGCACCCAGACAAAACAGTCGCCGTGGCAGCGCCGCGCGACACGCTCTATGCGCAGCAGCCCGGAAAAGCTGCGGCGCTTGTCGCAAGCTGCGACGCACCCGATGCGGTGCAGTCTGACGATCCACACCGGCTGATCGCCGCACTGGCCGAAGTTGCGGCGCTTCGCGATGCCGCGACGGCGGATCGACCGAAACCACTTTATATCAAACCCGCCGACGCAGCGCCTGCCCGCGATACGGCCCCGGTGATCCTGTCGTGACACCCGACGACTTGGCTGCGCTGATGGACCGGGCCTATGTCCAGATGCGGCCGTGGTCCGCGCAAGACATCGCGACGACTCTCGACAGCCCGTACAGCCACCTACTCGCGCACGATCACGGCTTTCTGATCGCGCAACTGGTTGCCGATGAAGCCGAAATCCTTGCGATTGCGACAGATCCCGCGCGACAGCGCCAAGGCGTGGCATCGACGCTCCTTTCAGATCTCATCCTTAAGGCAACGCAACTTGGGATCACCCGCATCTTTCTGGAGGTCGCAGAGCGAAACCACCCAGCGAAGGCGTTTTACGCCGCAAGGGGATTCGCACCCGTCGGCACGAGGCGCGGCTATTATACGCTGCGTGACGGAACAAAAGATGACGCTGCGCTGCTTTCGCTGGCCATTGCGCAAGGTCAAGGCGATCCTGCGCCAACGTCACAAGGCTCTGGCACAAAAAGCGGTTGAACTATCTTTCGCGTACAGCCTTAATTGACTCTGATCACCCGATCTAACCAATCGACGCAATCAAGCCGTCGAAGTCCAACACCTGGGAGCTGCAAATGACCCTTATGACCAAACTTTACGGTGCCGCCGCCGCACTGGCTATGACCGCTGGCGCGGCTGTTGCTGAACCTGCGCTGATCTTCGATCTGGGCGGCAAGTTTGACAAATCGTTCAACGAAGCCGCCTTCAACGGCGCTGTGCGTTGGGCCGAGGAATCCGGCGAGACCTTCCGCGAGATCGAGCTTCAGTCCGAAGCCCAGCGCGAACAGGCGCTGCGCCGCTTTGCCGAGAACGGCAACAACCCGATCGTCATGACCGGTTTTGCTTTCGGCAACGTGCTCTCCGAAGTGGCCCCCGATTACCCTGACACCAAGTTCGCGATCATCGACATGGTTGTCGATCAGCCCAACGTGCGCTCGGTCGTGTTCAATGAACATGAAGGCTCGTACCTTGTCGGCATGATGGCCGCGATGGCATCGAAATCCGGCACAGTCGGCTTTATCGGCGGCATGGACATTCCGCTGATCCGCAAGTTCGCATGCGGCTATGCGCAAGGTGTCAAGTCCGTGAACCCGGATGCCACCGTTGTCGCCAACATGACCGGCACCACGCCCGCAGCCTGGAACGACCCGGTGAAAGGCTCCGAACTGACCAAGGCGCAGATCAGCCAGGGCGCTGACGTGGTCTATGCCGCTGCTGGCGGCACAGGCGTGGGTGTGCTCCAGACCGCTGCTGACGAAAACATCCTGTCGATCGGTGTGGACAGCAACCAGAACTACCTGCACCCGGGTCAGGTCCTGACCTCCATGATGAAGCGCGTGGACAATGCGGTGTATGACGCGATGAAGTCGGGCACCGATCTGGAAACCGGCATCAACGTCATGGGCATCGCCAATGGCGGCATCGGTTACGCTCTGGACGAGCACAACGAAGCGCTCGTCAGCGCCGAAATGAAGGCCGCTGTTGACGAAGCATCCGCCAAGATCGCCAGCGGTGAGCTTGCTGTGCACGACTACATGTCCGACGACAGCTGCCCCGCGCTGAGCTTCTGATCCGTTCAGATCACGCGTAGATGTACGGAGCGGCCGGTCACGGCCGCTCCGCCATGTATCGGGCGACAGACCCGAAGACTGATGCAGGGATAGTCCATGAATACCGCTGTTGCCGCCCCCGAAACGGACCCGCTGCTCGCGTCGGTCCCGCCTGCCATCCAGCTCAAGGGCATTTCCAAGGCATTCGGCCCGGTTCAGGCCAACAAGAACATCTCGATCAGCGTGAAACCCGGCACGATTTACGGTATCATCGGTGAAAACGGCGCTGGCAAATCGACCCTGATGTCGATCCTCTACGGCTTTTACAAAGCTGATTCCGGCCAGATTTTCATCAATGGCAAGGAAACCCAGATTCCCGACAGCCAGGCCGCGATCAAGGCGGGCATCGGCATGGTGTTCCAGCACTTCAAGCTGGTGCAGAATTTCACAGTTCTGGAGAACGTGATCCTCGGCGCCGAGGATGGCCCTTTGCTCCGCCCCTCGCTGAACAAGGCGCGCGGCGTGTTGAAGCAACTGGCCGAAGAATACGAACTGAACGTCGACCCTGACGCGATCATCGAGAACCTCAGTGTCGGCCACCAGCAGCGCGTCGAGATCCTCAAGGCGCTCTACCGTCAGGCCGACATCCTCATCCTCGACGAACCGACCGGCGTTCTGACGCCCGCCGAGGCCGACCACCTTTTCCGCATTCTCGACAACCTGCGCAAAGAGGGCAAGACGATCATCCTGATCACCCACAAGCTGCGCGAAATCATGGAAGCCACGGACACCGTGTCGGTGATGCGCCGTGGCGAGATGACGGCGACGGTCAAGACCTCGGAAACCAGCCCGGAACGGCTCGCCGAGATGATGGTCGGACGCAAGGTGCTGCTACAGGTCGACAAGAAACCCGCCGAACCGGGCAAGCCGATCCTCGAAGTCGAAAACCTGCGCCTCACCGACGACAAGGGCGTCGAACGGCTTAAGGGCATCTCGCTCAATGTGCGGGCGGGCGAAATCCTTGGCATCGCCGGGGTGGCGGGCAACGGCCAGTCCGAACTGCTCGAGGTGTTGGGGGGCTATGCCAACGCGACCGGCACGATCCGGGTAAACGGACAACAGATCGACCTGAGCGGCGCACACTCCGACGGCCAATCGCGCCGCGCGCGGGGCATCGCCCATGTGCCCGAAGACCGGCACCGTGAGGGGCTGATCATGTCCTTCGCGGCGTGGGAAAACACCGTATTCGGCTACCACCGTGACCCAAAGATCCAAAGCGGCCCGCTGATGGACAATGCCGCGATCAAGGCCGAAGCTGCCGCCAAGATGGAGCGCTTTGACGTGCGCCCGCCGAACCCAAAACTCGCGGCGCGCAATTTCTCGGGCGGCAACCAGCAGAAAATCGTTCTGGCGCGCGAGATTGAGCGCAACCCGGACATCCTGCTTGTCGGCCAGCCGACCCGCGGCGTCGATATTGGCGCGATAGAATTCATCCACCAACAGATCATCCGCCTGCGCGACGAGGGCAAGGCGATCCTGTTGGTGTCGGTCGAACTCGACGAGATCTTCTCGCTCTCCGACCGTATCGCGGTGATGTTCGACGGCCAGATCATGGGCGAACGCATCCCGTCAGAGACCAACGAACAGGAACTGGGCCTCCTGATGGCCGGGATCACCGACACGGCGCATGCCACCATGCCTGCATCACCGATGGCGATGACCGAGGAAGAGGTGCAAGTGGCCGCAGAAGGAGATGCGCCCGAAGCGGACACAGACGCGCAGGATGATGCGCCGGTAGAAACCGAGACAGTCACGTCCGAGGCTCCGGCCGAAGAGCCAGCGACAGAACTCACCACCGAGTCCAAGGCCAGCGAGGATGCGATGGTGACCGAGAACGTTGCTGCGCCGGACCCTGACAGCCCTCCGCCCACCGCACAGGAAGAAGAGTCGATTTCGGTCAGCACCGATCCAATCGATGTCGAAACGCCGCCCGCTAAAACGGACTCGATCAGCATTGGCGGTTTCAGCGCGACGATCCACCAGTCGACGCCGGAAAGGCCCAAGACTGCCGACACCAAGAAAGACCCCGAGGAGAGCGACAAAAATGGATAAGATGCCCGGCTGGGCCGACGCGGTCCTTGTCCCCCTGATCTCGCTCATCCTTGCCGCAATCCTGTCGGCTCTGGTGATCATCGGCATCGGCGAAGACCCGGTTGCCGCGTTCAAGTTGATGGTCGACGGCGCACTGATGCGGTCTTCTGGCTGGGGATATACGCTCTACTACGCGACCAACTTCATCTTCACCGGCCTTGCCGTCGCTGTCGCCTTCCATGCGCGGCTGTTCAACATCGGTGGCGAAGGTCAGGCGATGATCGGCGGTTTGGGTGTGGCGCTCGCCTGCCTCTATATCCCATGGCCGAACTGGTACGTGGCACTTGTGGGCGCAACCGTGTCAGCCGCCATCTTCGGCGCACTCTGGGCGCTGATCCCAGCCTATCTGCAAGCCAAGCGCGGCAGCCATATCGTGATCACCACGATCATGTTCAACTTCATCGCCGCCGCCCTGCTGAATTACGTCCTTGTCAACATCCTGCGTCCGCAAGGCGCAATGGACCCGGCAACCGCCCGCTTCCCCGAAGCGACGAAACTGCCCACTTTCCAGGACATGTTCTCAACCGCCGAAACCGCCATGTTCCGCGGCGCACCGGCAAACGTGACCTTCTTTCTGGCCATAGCGATGTGCCTCGTGGTCTGGCTGCTGATCTGGCGCACCAAGCTGGGTTACGAAATCCGCGCCTTTGGCCAGTCGGAATCAGCGGCGAAATACGCTGGCATCAGCCCGGTCAAGATCACCGTGGTGGCCATGCTGATCTCGGGTGGTCTGGCGGGCATGATGGCGCTCAACACCACCATGGGTGAGGCGGAACGCCTTGTCATGAACGCGACCGAAGGTGCCGGGTTCATCGGTATCGCCGTCGCGCTGATGGGCCGCTCGCATCCGTTGGGTGTACTGTTGGCGGCGCTGCTGTTCGGCTTTCTCTACCAAGGAGGCGCAGAACTGGCGCTCTGGACCAACATTCCACGCGAACTGATCGTGGTGATTCAGGCTCTGGTGATCCTCTTTACCGGCGCGCTCGACAACATGGTGCGGATGCCGCTTGAAAAACTCTTCCTCGCCTCCCGGAGGAAAGCCTGATGGATTTCGTGACACTTCTTCAGGTGCTCGACAGCACTGTCCGTCTGGCCACACCGTTGCTGCTGGCCTGCCTTGCGGGCCTCTTCAGCGAACGCGCCGGCATCTTTGACATCGGTCTAGAGGGCAAGATGCTCGCCGCCGCGTTCTTCTCCGCCGCGATTGCCGCGATCACCGGAGACGTGTGGATGGGGCTTGGCGCAGGCATTCTTGCGTCACTGGCGCTGTCGGTCCTGCACGGGCTGGCATCGATCACCTTCCGGGGAAACCAGCTGATCTCGGGCGTTGCGATCAACTTTCTCGCGGCGGGTCTCACGGTCCTGATCGCACAGGACTGGTTCAGCCAGGGTGGCCGAACCCCGTCGCTGATCGGCGCGGGACGGTTCGAGGCAATCACCCTTCCCGGAGTGGAGGCGGTCGCGGGGATTCCGCTTATTGGACCGATCTATGCCGAGCTGATTTCAGGCCACTCGATTCTTGTCTATGTCGCCTTCGCCATGGTGCCCCTCACATGGTGGCTGCTTTACAGGACACGCTTCGGCCTGCGTCTGCGCGCCGTGGGTGAAGCGCCCGAGGCCGTCGATACTGCGGGCATCTCAGTCGTCGGCCTGCGCTATGTCGCTGTGGGTATCTGCGGCGTGCTCTGCGGCATTGCGGGCGCCTACCTTGCCACGGCGTTGCAGGCTGGTTTCGTCAAGGACATGACCGCCGGGCGCGGATTCATCGCGTTGGCCGCGTTGATTTTTGCCAAGTGGCGGCCCTGGTATGCGCTTTATGCCTGCCTGCTCTTCGGACTACTTCAGGCCGTAGCGCTGCGGTATCAGAACATCGACCTTGGGGCCTTTATCGTGCCAGTGCAGTTCATGGATGCCCTGCCCTATATCCTGACCGTGGTGATCCTCGCCGGGTTCGTCGGCAAGGCGATCCCGCCGCGCGCCGGTGGCGAGCCCTACGTCAAGGAACGCTGACAGTCGGATTAAGCGAGCGTTTCCGTCAACGGAAACGGGTGATGCGTTGACGCATCACCCGGCTTCGCCTGAGTCCAGTTAAATTACAATCATAAGTCCTTTTTGCACCTGCGGCACCGCATCGCTTGAAACGCGCCGTCGCTTGCGACTAAGGACGACCATGCAAATTTACCTGCCCATCGCAGAAGTCTCGGTCAACGCTTTCCTGCTTCTTGGATTGGGAGGACTGGTGGGCCTGCTGTCGGGCATGTTCGGCGTCGGGGGCGGCTTTCTGATCACGCCCCTGCTGTTTTTCGTGGGTATCCCACCAGCGGTGGCTGTGGCGACGTCGGCCAACCAGATCGTCGGCTCCTCGGTCTCTGCGCTTTTGCCACATATCCGACGCCGCAACGTCGACTTCCGAATGGGGAGCATCCTGCTGGCAGGGGGCCTCATGGGCTCTGCGCTTGGGGTCTATGTTTTCAATTTCCTCAAGACGCTGGGCCAAGTCGACCTGATGGTGAACCTGTGCTACGTCGTCTTCCTCGGCGCAGTGGGCAGCCTGATGTTCGTCGAAGGCCTGCAGGCGCTGCGCCGAGCCAAGCGAGGGGTTGCGCCGAAACGGCGCAAACACAACTGGGTGCATGGCCTGCCGCTCAAGATGCGGTTCCGGGTGTCCGGCATCTACATCTCTGTCATTCCACCACTGCTGGTCGGGCTGCTGGTTGGCGTGCTTTCGGCGATCATGGGCGTGGGCGGCGGATTCATCATGGTGCCCGCAATGATCTATCTACTCAGCATGCCCACAAAAGTGGTGGTGGGCACATCGCTTTACCAGATCATCTTCGTAACCGCGTTCACCACCTTGCTGCATGCCACGACGAACTACACAGTCGATATTCTGCTGGCGGTCCTGCTTCTGATCGGTGGCGTTGTGGGCGCGCAGTTCGGCGCGATGATCGGATTGCGCCTGAAAGCCGAACAATTGCGGATCCTGCTGGCCGGTCTCGTCCTTTTGGTGTGCGCCAAGCTGGCCATTGATCTCGCAATTCCACCCGCTGACATCTACTCGGTCACGGAGGTGATCGTAAAATGATCAACCACTGGTCCGGCAGCATGGGATGTCCCGCTCCAATCGCCTGTGCGGCGCCATATCGGGCGTACTGTGCCCGGGATCAGACACGACCGCGCTACAACCAATGGCGCTCTCCTTCGGCGCTTGAAAGCGCCAAGCCCATGAGGCTACAGAAGACTATGCAGATATACCTCCCCATCGCCGAAATCTCGGTCAATGCGTTTCTATTGCTTGGCTTGGGCGGGATCGTTGGTGTTCTGTCTGGCATGTTTGGCGTCGGTGGTGGCTTTCTGATGACGCCCCTTCTGTTCTTCATCGGCATTCCACCCGCTGTCGCCGTCGCGACCGAGGCGAACCAGATCGTCGCGTCGTCTTTCTCGGGTGTTCTCGCACATCTCAGGCGCAAGACGGTCGATCTGAAAATGGGGACTGTCCTTTTGGTCGGCGGTCTCCTCGGTGCCGGTTTGGGTGTCTGGCTCTTCAACTACCTCAAGAGCCTCGGTCAGGTCGATCTGCTGGTCAAACTCTGTTACGTTTTGTTCCTTGGCGTCATCGGCTCGCTGATGTTCGTCGAAAGCCTGAACGCGATCCGCAAGACGCGCGCCGGCGTGGCACCCAAGCGCAAGAAGCATAACTGGATTCACGGTCTGCCCTTCAAGATGCGGTTTCGCACCTCGGGTCTTTATATCTCGGTGATCCCTCCGATCATCGTCGGTGTGCTTGTTGGCATCCTTGCCGCGATCATGGGCGTTGGTGGCGGCTTCATCATGGTGCCTGCCATGATCTACCTGCTTGGCATGCCGACCAAGGTTGTCGTTGGCACGTCTCTTTTCCAGATCATTTTCGTCACCGGCTTTACCACGCTGCTGCACGCCACCACCAACTACACGGTAGACATTGTGCTTGCCGTCTTGCTGCTGATAGGCGGCGTTGTGGGCGCGCAGATCGGAACAGTGATCGGGGCCAAGCTCAAGGCGGAGCAATTGCGCATCCTGCTTGCCATCATGGTCCTTGCCGTCTGCGGCAAGCTGGCGCTCGATCTTCTGATCCAACCGTCCGAGTTGTTCTCGATCGGAACGGCGGGAGGTCACTGATGCGCGGGCTGCTCCTGATCCTCCTGCTCCTCGCTGCACCCTTGCGGGCCGAAGAAGTGGTGCTGGGTCTCAGCCAGGACGAAGTATCGATCTCGACCAATTTCGACGGGTCCGAAATCATCATCTACGGCGGCATCAAGCGCGAAGCGCCGATCCCGCAGGACCAGCCGTTGCAGGTGATCGTCACCATCGCCGGGCCGCAGGAACCCATCACGGTCCGTCGCAAAGACCGCGTTGCAGGCATTTGGGTGAACACCGATGCCATGGATGTGTCCGCCGCGCCAAGCTTTTACGCGATTGCCACTTCCGCGCCCTGGGGCGAGGTGCTGAACGAAGCGGACGATCTGCGCCATAACGTGTCGATCCCGCGCCGAATCCGGTCCATCGGGGCTTGGTCGCAGGTGGCCAACCCGCAGGAATTCATCGACGCGCTTGTGCGCATCCGCATGGACAACGGTCTCTATGTTCTGGCCGAAGGCGCGGTGGACCTGCGGGAATCGACCCTGTTCAATGCGGCGATCCACATGCCCGCGAACCTGACCGAAGGCGAATACAAGACCCGCGTGTTCCTTACACGAGGTGGCAAGGTGGTGTCGAAATACGAAACCAGCATCGACGTGCGCAAGGTTGGTCTGGAACGCTGGCTGTTCAACCTCTCGCGCCAGCAGCCGCTGGTATACGGACTGTTGTCGCTGGCCATTGCCATCGCCGCCGGGTGGGGCGCGTCCGCCGCGTTCAGGCTGTTGCGGTCCGGCTGATGCCCAGAACGCCGCCCGGAACCCGCGCCGAGTATCGCGCCTTCCGCACCCTGCCCACCCGCTGGCAGGACAATGACGAATACGGTCACCTGAACAACGCCACCTATTACGCGCTGTTCGACACTGCCGTCAGCCTTTGGCAGATGGAACAGGGGATCGAGATCCGGGGACCGAACGCCACGAAATTCCTCGTCGTCGAAAGCGGCTGCCGCTACCACGCGGAACTCGGCTTTCCCGATATCCTGACCGCTGGCATCCGCATCGCCCATATCGGCACCTCGTCCTTCCGTTACGAGGTCGCACTCTTCGGCAATGACAGTGACATCGCTGGGGCGGAAGGCTTCTTCACGCAAGTCCATGTTGGAGATGAGGGGCGCCCTACCCAACTCTCCGACGCGGTGCGACAGACACTAAGCCAACTCAGCGTCTGATCTTCTCTGTTTCAATAATACCTCCGCTGCAATCATCTCGCAGGCCCGTCAAGGCCAAAGCACCCTGCGTGCGTGTGCCGCACTCAATAAAGCCACCTATCCTTTTTCGTGAAAGAACGCGTAGATGCGTTCCGCCAGCGCCTCGCTGACGCCCTCCACCGCTTTCAAATCCGCAAGGTTCGCCCGGCTGACTGCCTTGGCTGATCCGAAATGCGCCAAGAGCGCGCGTTTACGTGCACCTCCGACACCCGAAATCTCGTCCAACGGGTTCGCCATCTGGGACTTTGCCCGTTTCGCCCGGTGCGTGCCGATGGCGAAGCGGTGCGCCTCGTCGCGCAGGCGTTGGACAAAGTACAAGACAGGATCATTGTGGCGCAGCGCAAAGGGGCGTGTGCCCGAGCGGTGGAACTCTTCCTTGCCCGCATCCCGGTCCACACCTTTGGCCACACCGACCATCGGCACATCATCGACACCGTATTCGGTCATGATTTCGCGCACGGCTGACACCTGCCCCGCGCCGCCGTCGATCAAAAGCAGATCCGGCCACAACCCCTTGTCACGCTCGGGATCATCCTTGAGCAACCGTTTGAACCGCCGGGTCAGCACCTCTTTCATCATGCCGAAATCGTCACCAGGGGTCAGTTCGTCCCCCTTGATGTTGAACTTGCGGTACTGGTTCTTGATGAACCCGTCCGGCCCTGCAACGATCATGGCACCAACGGCATTGGTTCCCTGAATATGGCTGTTGTCGTAGACTTCGATCCGCTGCGGTGGCGCTTCAAGTCCAAAGGCTTCGGCCAAACCGCGCAGCAGCTTGGTCTGCGTCGCGGTTTCCGCCATCCGTCGGGCCAACGATTCCTTTGCATTGCGCAGCGCGCCATCCACCAGTTCCGACTTTTCGCCCCGACGTGGAACCGCGATCTCGACCTTGCGCCCCAGCTTGCCCGTCAAAGCCTCGGTCATCAGGTCTTCGTTTTCGATCGGATGTGACAGCAGCAACAGCCGCGCAGGTTCCTTGGTGTCGTAGAATTGACCGATGAAGGCCTCTAGCACCTCGGCCTCTTCCACGTCCGGGCCGACCCGCGGATAGAAATCCCGGTTGCCCCAGTTCTGGTTCGCCCGGATGAAGAAGACCTGAACGCAAGCCTGTCCCTTTTCCAGATGCAGCGCGATCACATCCGCCTCGGTCACACCGCGCGGGTTGATCCCTTGCGCCGTCTGAACCTGCGTCAACGCCCGGATGCGATCCCGCAACGCGGCGGCGCGTTCGAACTCCATCTCTTCCGACGCCTGCGCCATTTGCTTGGCCAGCGTTTCCTGCACATGCGTTGACTTTCCCGACAGGAACCGTTCGGCGTCGCGGACGCTTTCGGCGTAGTCGGCCTCCGAGATCTTTCCGACGCAAGGCCCGGAGCAGCGCTTGATCTGATATTGCAGGCAGGGCCGTGTCCGGCTGTCGAACATGGCATCTGAGCAATTGCGCAGCAGGAACACGCGCTGCAACTGGTTCAATGTCCGGTTCACCGCGCCCGCACTGGCGAAGGGGCCGTAATAGGCGCCTTTGTCTTTCTTGGCGCCGCGATGCTTGTGGATCATCGGAAAGGCATGATCCGTGACATGGATGTTCGGAAACGATTTGTCGTCCCGCAAAAGTACGTTGTAGCGCGGCTTGAGCTGCTTGATGAGGTTCTGTTCCAGCAACAGCGCTTCGGTCTCGGTCCGCGTCGTCAGGAACATCATCGACGCGGTTTCCGAAATCATCCGCGCGATGCGGCCCGAGTGCTGCGGTGACGGTCGCGAGTAATTCGAGACCCGCGCGCGCAGGTTCCGCGCCTTGCCGACATAGAGAACACGCGCCTGAGCATCGAGCATTCTGTAGACACCCGGACTGGAGTCCAGCGTCTTGAGATAGCTCTGAATACAGGCATATCCGGTCACTTTGTCAGCTTCGATTTCCTTGGTCATGTCAGCCCGAGTTTACGGTTGCGCAGTTCGCGCGATTCTTAAGGTTTCGCTGCCCCATTGCACCCCACGATGCAACCTTTAAGGCATCCACGGTTTCTGTGGATAAGTCTGCGGAGAAGATTTGAATGTTAAGGATTTTCCCTTGTTTTTCGGCACCCTCCCTGAAATGCCCAATTTTTAGGCAATTTTTCAAGTTATTGAAATTAAAAGATTTTTAATTATCTTTAGATCAAGTTACTGAAAACATTAACACTTTCGTAACGCTTTCGTAACGTCAACGCGAACGGTGCAAAACTTGTTTTCCGCGGGCATCATTCGACCCCGATCACATCCGGTGTCTGCCATCCCAGATGCTGTCCGCCGTCGACACACAACAGCTGTCCCGTGACCCCCGGCGCGTCGAGAAAGTAGCCCAAGGCGCCTGTAATGTCGGACGTATTCGAACCACGTTGCAGCACCGTTGCGGCACGCTGCTTGGCGAAATGCGCCTCGCTCTGGCGACCGCCCCGCAAGGTTGGGCCGGGACCGATCGCATTGACGCGGCAGGCGGGCGCGAGGGCCTGCGCAGCGGTCTGGGTGAAGGCCCACAGCCCCATCTTGGCAATCGTGTAGGTCATGAATTCTGGCGTCAGCTTGCGCACCCGCTGGTCGATCATGTTGATGACCAGACCGGGTGCGACCGGTTCGTTCATGTCGTCGATCTCGGGGGTGGGCAGTTGCGCTGCGAAATGCTGGGTCAGCACGAAGGGTGCGCGCAGATTGCTTTCCAGATGCCGGTCCCAGCTGTCGCGGGTTGCCGTTTCGATATTGTCATATTCGAAGATCGAAGCGTTGTTGATGAGAACTGTCAACGGCCCGCCGATGCCCGCAATCGCGGCGTCGGTCAGAGCTTGTGTCTCGTCCTCGTTCAACAGATCGGCTTGTACGGTGCAGGCCTGCTGCCCCTTGGCGCGGATCAATTCTGCCACCTCTTCAGCTTCATCGGCAGAGCTGGCGTAGTGCACGGCAACATCAAAGCCGCGATCCGCAAGGTAGAGCGCCATCGCGCGCCCCAGCCGTTTTCCTGCTCCTGTGATCAATGCCTTGCTCATGAGGTCTGCCCTTTGCGCTTACATGATGACAAGCGCAATGTAGCCCAGATAGAGCGCCGACAAGACCACACCCCAGAGGCGCGTCAGGTCTTTGGCAAGGAACACCAGCGGGAAGATCAGGACCGACGCGCCCAGCATGACCCAGAGGTCGAAGCGCAGGAATTCGGGATCGACCGGGATCGGGGCGATAAGGGAGGCGACACCGATGATGGCCAGAAGGTTGAACATGTTCGACCCGATCACGTTGCCCAGCGCCACATCCGCCTGACGCCGCAGCGCCGCCATGACGGTGGTTGCCAACTCTGGCAGCGAGGTGCCCAAGGCGACCAGGGTCAGACCAATCACCGTGTCACTGACACCAAAGATCGTCGCGATCTCGACCGCGCTGTCGACAAGCAGGTCTGCGCCCAAGGGAAGCCCCACGAGACCAAGGGCCAAGTAGAGGATGATCTTCCACCACGGCATGTCCGGGTCAGCGCCTTCGGGTTCTTCTTCATCGTCCGCTTTTTGACCGGCGCGTCTGTGGGCCAGCGCCTCGCGCATGGAGTCACCCAGGATCACCGCGAGGACGACCAGAAGGACAATCCCGGCAATCCAGTCGAATACACCGCGGAACGCCAGAGCAATGAACAGCACGGACGAGGCCAGCATGATCACATAGCTTTTGCGCGTGTCGCATTCGCTGGTGTGCATCACCGCCAGCAAGGCAGGGATACCCAGAACCAACAGGACGTTGGCAGTATTCGAGCCCACCACATTGCCCAGCGCGATACCCGGCACGTTTTCCATTGCCGCCTTGATCGAGATGAGCAGTTCGGGCGCGGAGGTGCCAAAGGCAACGACGGTCAGGCTGACGATCAGCGCGGGGATACCGATGCGCAATGACAGGTTGACCGCACCCTTGACCAGCGCGTCGCCTGCCAACAGCAGGATCACCAGACCGATGACGACCCCCCCCCAGATCATCGCCATGTCAGCTTGCCTTTCCGGTACAGGGGCACGGACCTTTGCCGATGCGATAACGTCCGCATTTGCGGCATTTGGCGCTGGCCAGACGTTTCGCGCCGGGGATGCGCAGCTTGCCGAACATGGCCAGCACGGCGATGAAAACGAGGAACAGTAGAACGATCTTGCTGATCACGTCAGAGCCCGTACCGCGCGAACTCGGCGCGCTCTTCAATGACGCTAAGCGCGTCGTCGGTGAGTTTCGCGCCGAAACGGCTGAGGAAGGGTCGGCGTTGTTCGTAACGACGGAATTTCACCTTTTCGCCGAAACGCTCTTTCATCGCCGGAACAAGATGTCCGATGTGATCCGCCAGTCCGACATCGACAGCGCCCTGCCCGACCCAAATCTCGCCCGTGAATAGGTCCGGGTTGTCCGCGAGTTTCGCACCCCGGCCGGTCTTTACCTGATTGATGAAGGTTTCGTGCAACTGGCCCAGCAGCTTGTTCAGGCGCGCAACGTCTTCTTCACTTTCGGGGCGGAACGGGTCGAGCATGGATTTGGATTTGCCCGCCGTATAAACGCGGCGCTCAATACCCTGCCGTTGCAGGAACACATGCGCACCGAACCCGGCAGAGATGACACCGATGGAGCCAAGGATGGAGGCCGGATCGGCGTAGATTTCATCTGCAGCACTTGCGATCCAGTAGCCGCCCGAGGCAGCGACATCTTCGACAAAGGCATAAACCGGGGTTTCGGTTTCGTCGGCCAGACGGCGAATGCGCGCGCCGATCAGAGAGCTTTGCACAGGCGATCCGCCGGGCGAATTGATTTCAATCGCGACCGCAGCAGGCTTGCCCTTGCGGAATGCCTTTTCAAGAAGAGTCCGAAGGCTTGCGTCGCTCAGGGTCCCACGTGACCCCGCAGCAATCGTACCTTGCATCCGAACAACCGCGACTGTGGGGTCGGATTTCACAAATGGAATAAAGCGCTTCATACCGGCCCATGTAGAATGCAGGTGAGGGGCATACAAGGCATGGCACGAAATATGGCCACCCTGTGGGGCGATGGTCGCAGGGCAGAACGACATCCTTTATGACCTATTGTTTCGCGCGCGAAACATTGGGGCCAGAACGGCCCTATTAACCCTTTGTTAACCTTTGACGAATTTGCGGATTTCGGATTCCTGGCAAGTCCCAAACCGAAACCACCAATCAATTTATCGTTTTGTGGCCGGACTGATAAATTCTATGAAAGACCATGACCTTCGATCAGATCCGAACTTTCCTTTGGGTGGCGCGACTTGGCGGCTTTCGCAAAGCCGCCGACAAGTTGCATTTGTCCCAGCCTGCCGTATCGACGCGCATCTCCAATCTCGAACAGGAACTCAAGGTTCCGCTGTTCGAACGCGGCCCCGGTGATCTGATCCTGACCAAGCATGGCACGCTGTTGCTGTCCTATGCAGAACAGATGCTGTTCGTGGAGGAAGAGATCAAACAGCGGGTCGCCAATCCGTCTGAGACCGAAGGGCTGTTCCGCGTCGGGGCGTCCGAGACCATCGCGCAGGCGTGGTTGCCGGAATTCCTCAAGACCTTCAGCGAGCATTACCCCCGCGTGAACGTCGATCTGACCGTCGACATCTCGTTGAACCTGCGGTCCGCGCTGCTGGAACGGAGCCTTGATCTGGCGCTGCTGATGGGACCGATCTCCGAGTTCTCGGTTGAGAATGTGCCGCTCCCAACCTTTGATCTGCATTGGTATCGGTCAACGGCGAACCCGCAGACCGATCTGAGCAAGATCCCGGTCATTTCCTATGCGAGCAAGACACGGCCTTACCGGGAATTGATGTCGGAGCTATCGCGTCGCGTTGGACCGAAGCTGCGGATTTACACCTCGGCGTCGTTATCCGCGAGTCTCAAGATGATTGCGGCGGGAATCGCTGTTGGTCCCTACCCGCGGGCACTTGCGGATGATTTTCTGAAGTCCGGGCAGATCGTCGAATTCGATCCAGGGTTCCACCCTCAGCCCTTGGCCTTTACCGCGTCTTACCTGTCGGAGCCGCGCAGCTTTCTTGTTGAAAGAAGTGCGGAATTTGCCCGCGAGGTGGCGATGGCGTGGGACAAGACCCACCCCAAGTAGATCAAGAATTTTTATCGCGATTGATATAAAATGATAATTTGCGCGGAAGCGAAGCACCGTGTGATGCTTTGGCATTCACAGGAAGGAGCCGCTGATGGCAAAAGAGCGTGTATCGCATTCCAGCCTGATCGGTGCATCCCCAGCAGAGGTGCGCACCGCGATCCGACGCGGGTCATATGACGGGCACACGGCAGGTCTGGCCGCGGGTTATCTGCAATGCAACCTTGCCATATTGCCGGAACGCTATGCGCTGGATTTCCTTCGCTTTTGCCAGCGCAATCCCAAGCCCTGCCCGGTTGTGGGTGTCGGCGACACCGGTGATCCGATGCTGCGCACCTTGGGCCATGACATCGACATCCGCACCGATGTGTCCAAGTACAGGGTGTTCCGCGATGGAGCCTTCAGCGAGGAAGTCACCGACATCAGCGATGTTTGGGCCGACGACCTTGTGACCGTCGCGCTTGGCTGTTCGTTTACGTTCGAGAACGCGCTGATGCGCAATGACATCCCGGTGCGCCACATTGAGAGCGGACGCAACGTGCCGATGTTCAGAACCAGCATCAACCTTGTTCCCGCCGGTCCGTTTGGCGGCCAGATGGTGGTAACGATGCGTCCGATCCCCGAACATCAGGTCGAGCAGACCCGCACGATCTGTGCTCGGTATCCACAGGCGCATGGCGCGCCGATTGCCAATGGCGATCCTGCGCATATCGGCATCGACGACCTGTCGCAGCCCGATTGGGGGGACGCGGTCGAGATCCATGATGGCGAGGTGCCGGTCTACTGGGCCTGCGGCGTGACCCCGCAAAACGTTCTACTGGCGGCAGGTCTGCCGCTCTGCATCACGCATTCACCGGGACACATGTTGATCGCAGATGTGGCCGAAGACGCCGAAACACCGATCCTGAAAAACACATAAAACCGATCCAACAAGGAGACCTTTCCAATGAAAAAATCGCTCGCTCTGTTGATGGCAAGCACCGTGTGTGCCACGCCCGTCTTTGCCGAAACCCTGTCCGTTGTCGGAAGCTGGTCCAGCCTGCCGCTGCACAACCAGTACGAAGCCCCGTTCTGGAGCGAAACGCTGCCTGCGGCGTCTGGCGGTGATCTGACCGTGGAGTTGACCACGCACAACCAGATGAGCCTTGGACTGGGCGACATCTACCCGCTTCTTGGTCAGGGGGTCTATGACGTGGCGATGACCGTGGCGGATTATGCGGTGGCCGACGCGCCCGAACTGGAAGGGCTGGATGTGCCGCTGATCGCGCTGACCGCCGACGAGGCCCGTGCCATGGTTGATGCGGCGCGCCCGATGGTCGAAGACATCTACAAAGCGCGCTTCAACAGCCATGTGCTGGCAATTGCGCCCTACCCGCCGCAGGTCGTGTTCTGCAATCACGAGATTTCCAACCTTGCCGATCTGGAAGGTCTGAAAGTGCGTGCCTCGGGCCGGATGACCGCCAAGCTGCTTGAGGCGCTTGGGGCCGAGGGCGTGAACGTGTCCTTCGCGGAAGTGCCGGGCGCGTTGCAGAATGGCGTGGTTGATTGTGCCGTCACCGGTGCCGGGTCGGGATACAGCGCGGGCTGGTGGGAAGTGTCCACACATCTGCTGCCGATCCCGCTGGGCGGCTGGGATTCGGTTGTGACCGCGATCAACATGGACAAGTGGAACAGCCTGTCCGACGATCAGAAAGCGCTGATCGAAAGCGAGATCAAATCCGGTTTCGAAGACCCGGCATGGGCCAGTGCGCAGGATGCGCTTGTCAACGACATCGCCTGCCTGACCGGCAATGGCGATTGCCCGTCGGGTGACGCGCGGTCGATGACACTGCTCGAAGTCAGCGATGCCGATTTCGAGCGGGCGCGGGATATCCTGACAAGCGAAGTGCTGCCCGAATGGGCCGAACGCGCTGGCGGTGACTGGGCCGCGCGTTGGAACGACAGCGTTGGCAAAGTTGTCGGTGTGACGATCAACTGATCTTGCGTTGAAGCCGTCAGGAGGCGTGCCGGATATGGAACTTGAGATGATCGACAGATTGCGACGGATCAACCGTGGCGTTGCCCTTGTGGTGGGTCTGGGGCTGCTGATCTGTGCGGGGTTTGTCCTGCTTGACATCATCATGCGCCAGATCGGCACGTCGCTTGGCGGCACCGAAGAGATCGCGGGCTACGCCATGGCGCTCGCGACCTCTTGGGGCATGTCCTTTACGCTTTTGGAGCTGGGGCATGTCCGTATTGACCTGCTGCGCAGTCGCGCGGGGTCGTTTGTGCGGGCGCTGTTCGATGTGTTTTCGATGGTCGTCATGTCGGGGGTGATCATCACCATCGCGATCAAGTCATGGCCAGTACTGGAGCGGTCTTTAGTAAACGGTTCACGCGCCAATACGCCACTTGAGACACCCTTGGCCTGGGTGCAGGCCCCGTGGTTCGCCGGGTGGGTGTGGTTTGCGCTCATGTCGACGCTGGTCACGCTGGCGGCGCTCAGCCTGCTGATCAAACGCCGCCATGAAGAGACCGAGAGCTTTGTCGGGGCCTTCGCGGAACAGGACAGCCTGCAATGATCTTTTATGTCTCTGTCGGTCTTCTGGGCCTGTTGTCGCTGTCCATACCCGTGGGGATCGTGCTGTTCCTTTTGGGCTTCGGGATCGACACGTTCTTTTCCAGCTTTCCACTGACCCGGGGTCTGGGGAACATGGTGTGGTCGGCCTCGAACTCGGCCACGCTGATCGCCATTCCGTTCTTTGTGCTGCTGGGCGAGATCCTTGTCCGCAGCGGTGTCGCGACACGCACTTACGCGGCGCTGGATCGCTGGGTGTCGTGGCTGCCGGGTGGGCTGGTGCACGCCAATATTGCCACGGCGACCATGTTTTCGGCCACGTCGGGGTCGTCAGTGGCCACGGCAGCAACAGTCGCCACGGTGGCGATGCCGCAGGCCGAAAAGCTCGGCTACGATCCCAAGCTCTTTTCCGGCGCGATTGCAGCGGGTGGGACATTGGGCATCATGATCCCGCCGTCGATCAACCTGATCGTCTACGGGTTCCTGACCCAATCCTCGATCCCGCAACTGTTTCTGGCCGGGCTGATCCCCGGTCTGGCTCTGGCGGTGGCGTTCATGGCGGTCACTGCGGTGATCTGCCTGATCCGTCCAAACCTTGGCGGTGTGCGCCGCACCTTTCCGTTTCCGCAGATGCTGCGGGCGTTGATCGACCTGATCCCGATCCTGATCCTGTTCGGCCTGATCGTCGGCTCGATCTATCGCGGCTGGGCCACCCCAACCGAGGCGGCTGCCGTGGGTGTCGCCGGGGCGCTGGTCATTGCACTGGTGTTTGGCGGCGTGTCCTGGGGGATGCTGACCGAGAGCCTGATGGGAACGGTCAAGATCACCTCGATGATCATGCTGATCGTCATCGGCGCATCTTTCCTCAACTTCACGCTGGCTTCGGCGGGCTTGGGCCGCGAGCTGACCGAGTTCATGACAGGATTGGGTCTTACACCACTCAAGACAATCCTTGTGGTGGTGGTGCTTTATATCGTGCTCGGGTTCTTCATCGAAACGCTGTCTCTGATGGTGGTGACGATCCCGATCATCGTGCCGCTGGTGATCGCGCAGGGCTATGATGTGATCTGGTTCGGCATCCTGATGATCGTGCTGATCGAGATGGCGCTGATCACACCGCCCGTGGGTTTGAACCTCTACGTGGTTCAAGGCGCGCGGAAATCGGGAAGTCTGAACGAGGTGATGCTGGGGGCGCTGCCCTATTGCCTGACCATGCTGGCCATGGCCTTCCTGCTGATCGCGTTTCCAAGCATCGCGCTCTTCCTGCCAAACGCGCTGCAATAACAGCAAACCTTACTTTTTGACTGTCTGAAAGAGGTCCACCATGGAGCCTTGGTTCAAACCTGTTGCCGATCATGCTGTGCTGGTCTGCTTTTCGGAAACCCATGACGAGGTCGCCCATACGCGGGTCTTGGCGCTCGACAAGGCGATTGCCGCAAACCCGCCTGTTGGCATGATCGAAACTGTTCCGGCGCTTGTGAACCTGCTGGTGCGGTTCAATGTGACGGCCACCGACCATGTCGCGGTCGAAGCCCATGTGCGCAACCTCTTGAAACATCTGATGACAGAGAAGAGCGTCGGGCAGGTGCGGCAGGTGCAGGTCTGTTACGAGGCACCCTTTGCGCCCGATCTTGACGCGGTTGCGGCGGCGACCGGGTTGACCCCGGATTCGGTGATCGCTGCGCATATGGCAGGATGTTATGACGTGCTGATGTACGGGTTTTCGCCCGGCTACGCCTATCTGTCTGGCATCCCGCAAGACATCCAAATCCCGCGCAAACCGGCGGCGGTGCGCGATGTGCCTGCGGGAAGCGTCATCATCGCGGGGCCGCAATGCCTTGTGACCACCCTGACCATGCCGACCGGCTGGTCGATCATTGGGCGGTCGCCGACCCCGATCCTGACCGGGGACCTCGCGCGCCCGTTCCTCTTTGATGTGGGCGACCGGGTTGTGTTCCAGAGGATTGATCTTGCGACATTTGAACGTGCGCAGAGGGAGGTGGCCCATGTCTGATGCGACTTTCGCGGTCAGTTTCGCTGGGCCTTTGGTTACGGTGCAGGACGCGGGCCGGCCGGGACATATGCGATACGGTGTGTCAGCCTCCGGCCCGATGGACCGACTTGCCTTTGATGCGGCGCACGCGGCGTTGGGCAATCCGCCCGGAGCGACAGGGATCGAGGTGTCCTTGGGCGGTCTGGTCTTGACCTGCACCTCGGGCGCGGTTTCCCTCGCAGTCACGGGTGGCGATTTCGTGGTCGAACATCGCGGGAGAAAGCAGAGCGCGTGGTGCGTGGTGACCGTCGAGAAGGGGGACAGGATCACCATTCGTGGCGGAAAGAGCGGAAGCTGGGCGTATGTTGCCTTGGCGGGAACACTCAACGCCGAGCATTGGCTGGAAAGCACAGCGACCCACGCGGTGTCCGGCTTTGGCGGTGGCCCGTTGCAGGCTGGACAAACCTTGAGGATCACCGGCGCGGCTGTCCGCGAAGAGCGGACAGGCGATATTGCGCGGCCCGAGTTTGTTCCAACGGGACCCGTGCGGGTGGTGACCGGGCCACAGGATCAGCATTTCACGGATGATGCGCTGCGGCGGTTCCTGACCGAGAAGTTTGCGGTGACCGATGCCTACGATCGGATGGGGATGCGGTTGCGAGGACCCGAATTGCCGCTTGCGGGGGCCTTGTCGATCCCGTCGGAACCGATTGTGCGCGGCTCCGTGCAGGTGTCGGGGGATGGTGTGCCGACGGTTCTGTTGGCAGATCACCAGACAACCGGAGGGTATCCAAAGATCGCGACGGTGATTGCGCCGGACATCGACCATTTGGTGCAATTGCGGTCTGGGGACGGGGTGCGTTTTGCGGCAGTCTCGGCGGCTGAGGCCGTTGGGGCGGCGCGCGACTATGCGGTGTGCAAGGCGGAATATCTGGAGCAGATCGCCGTCCCACGCGGGACATTGGGCCAAAGGTTGATGCGGGTGAACCTCATCCATGCCTGCGTTCTGGACTGAGCGGCGCGGACGCGTCGACGCGTCCGGGTTTTCAGTCGACTGAAAACAGGCGCTGACCTCAGTAGAAGCTCTGCGGGTCGATGTCGATGGCCATGCGCAGCTCTCCCTTGAGGCGGAAGGGTTTGATCCATTCCGCCAGCGCGGGTTGCAGCGCGGTGCCCTTCGGAGCCTTGACCAGAAGTCGTACCCTGTGGCGGCCACGCACCCGCGCGATGGGGGCTGGGGCTGGGCCAAAGACCTGTGCGCCGACGCGGCGCAGAGGCCCGTCGTTTCGGGCCAGTGCATTGCCGAGGTCGAACACCTCTTGCACGTCGGTCGAGGACAGGATGATCCCGGCGAGACGGCCATAGGGCGGCACACCCGCGGCACGGCGTTCGCCGGCTTCGGCAGTCCAGAAGTCCTGCTCGTCCCCGGACAGGATCGCGCGGATCACAGGGTGTTCGGGCTGATAGGTCTGCATCAGCGCCTGACCCGGCTTGTCAGCGCGCCCGGCCCGTCCAGCCACCTGTCGCATCAGCTGGAACGTGCGTTCCGCTGCGCGCAGGTCCGAGCCTTGCAGACCCAGATCGGCGTCTATCACACCGACCAGCGTGAGCAGCGGGAAGTTATGCCCCTTGGCGACAAGCTGCGTGCCGATGATCAGGTCCGCGCCCCCGCTGGCGATGGTCTCGATCTCGGCCTTGAGAGCACGGGCGGAGCCGAACATGTCGGAGGACAACACCGCGAGGCGGGCGTCAGGGAAGAGCGTCTGCGCCTCTTCCGCAAGGCGTTCGACACCGGGACCGACAGCGGCAAGTTTGTCTTCGGCTTCGCAGGAAGGGCAGGTGTTGGGCATCGGTTTTGTCTCGCCACATTGGTGGCAGACAAGGCGTTTGAGGAAGCGGTGTTCCACCATGCGGGCATCGCAGTGGTCGCAGCCGATCTGGTGCCCGCAGGCGCGGCAAATGGTGACCGGGGCGTAGCCGCGCCGGTTGATGAAGAGAAGCGCCTGTTCGCCATTGTCGAGCCGCTGTTGCACGGCCCGTTGCAAGGTTGGAGAGATCCAGCTTGAGCTGGGGAGTTGTTCGTTGCGCATGTCGATGGCGCGCATGTCGGGCATGACAGCGGCGCCGAAACGGGAGGTCAATTCAAGCTTGGTGTACTTGCCTGCGTCGGCATTGGCCCAGCTCTCAAGACTTGGCGTGGCGGAGGCGAGGATCACCTGTGCGCCGCAGATCGACGCGCGCAGCACAGCCATGTCGCGGGCGTTATAGAGCACGCCGTCTTCCTGCTTGTAGGACGTGTCGTGTTCTTCATCGACGACGATCAGGCCCAGATCGCGGAACGGGAGGAACAGCGCGGATCGCGCTCCAACGACGAGTTGCGCACCGCCCTGTGCCGTCATCTTCCAGACGCGGCGGCGTTCGGTGATCGTCACACCGGAATGCCATTCGGCTGGTTTGGCACCAAAGCGCGCGTCGACGCGAGTGAGGAATTCGGCGGTCAGAGCGATTTCGGGCAAGAGAACCAGAGCCTGACGGCCTTGGGACAGACATTCGGCGACCGCTTCGAGATAGACCTCGGTCTTGCCTGATCCTGTGACGCCTTTCAGCAGGGTTGTGCCATAGCTGCGCGTGGCGACGGCGGCGCGTAGAGTGGCAGACGCAGTGGACTGATCTGCGGTCAAGTCCTTGCCTGCGTAGGTCGGATCGAGCGTTGGGAAGGGCATATCGCGCGGGCTGTCTTCCTCGCGGACCGCACCCTGTTTCACCAGACCTTTGACGACAGAGGTGGTCACGCCCGCCGCTTCGGCCACTTCCTTGAGCGTCAGAGACAGGCCTCCCATCTCGCGCAGTACGTCGAGTACGCGGGTGCGGGCGTCGGTCATGCGGTCTGGAGCGCAGTCGCCCAGACGGTAGATCTTGCGCATCGACGGCGGGTCACCCAGTCCCGGCGCACGGGTGGCCAGCCGAAGCATCGCGGGCATCGGGGTGAGCGTGTAGTCGCCTGCGCGGGTGAGGAACGACATCAGTTCTTCGCGCATCGGCGCGGCATCGAGCACCCGGATCACCGACCGCACCTTGGAGATGTCGTAATCCCCCTGCCCCGGTCCCCAGACAACCCCCAGAACCTTGCGTGGGCCAAGCGGCACCTCGACGAAAGCGCCCAGATGGCAGCCCCCTTCCGGCGCGCGGTAATCCAGCACCCGGTCCAATGGCTGGGTGGTCAACACGCCGATCAGCGCGCCCTCATCGAAATAGCTGGATGTTAGCGCCATCAGTTCAGGGTTTCCGTCGTCATTGTCATGGGGTAAAGCCCACTGTAGGAAAGGCCAACCCATCACAGGAGCGACAGCCATGAAATTCTTTGTCGACACAGCCGAAATAGACGCGATCGCGGAACTCAACGATCTGGGGATGGTCGATGGCGTGACCACCAACCCTTCCCTGATCAAGAAATCCGGGCGCGATATCCTCGAAGTGACCAAGGAAATCTGCGATCTGGTCTCGGGTCCGGTGTCCGCCGAAGTGGTGGCGCTCAAGGCCGAGGACATGATCGCGGAAGGCCGCAAGCTGGCCGAGATTGCCGAGAACATCGCGGTAAAGGTGCCGCTGACCTGGGACGGTCTGAAGGCGTGCAAGGTGCTGACCGACGAAGGCAAGATGGTCAACGTGACGCTGTGTTTCTCGGCCAATCAGGCGCTTCTGGCGGCCAAGGCCGGGGCGACGTTCATCTCGCCGTTCATCGGGCGTCTGGACGATCTGAACATGGACGGTTTGGACCTGATCGCGGATATCCGCGAGATCTACGACAATTACGGATTTGAGACCAACATTCTTGCCGCGTCGATCCGCACCGCAAACCACATGAGCGAATGCGCCAAGATCGGCGCCGATGTGGCCACCGCACCGCCCGCCGTGATCAAGGCGATGGCGAACCATGTGCTGACCGACAAGGGTCTGGACCAGTTCGTCAAGGACGCGGCAGCGGCCAATATCAAGATCCTCTGAGCAAAGCGTTCCTGCGCATCTGCCACAGTTTTTCCGAGTTGCCCGCATTTGATTGAAAAAATGCGGGCATCTTTTTGGTGTGGCTGATAGTGTCCCGCAAAATACACCACCAAGAGGTTGGTATGAGCAGCCCCCGTATCGACGACGACTTGCGCGAAACCATCATGTCGCGCCCTGACGTGATTCTCGAAGATCAGGACCTGATGCGGGCTCTGATCGCCGCGAATGAACGTGCCATGGGCGGCAATATCGTGGACCTGCGCGGTATCGCGATGGACCGGCTTGAAGCGCGGCTGGATCGGCTGGAAGACACGCACCGGTCGGTGATCGCCGCGGCCTACGAAAACCTCGCGGGCACCAATCAGGTGCATCGGGCCATCCTGCGCATGCTCGATCCGGTGGAATTTGAATCCTTTCTGCGTGATCTGGGCGGTGACGTGGCCGAGATTCTGCGGGTCGATGTGATCAAGCTGGTGCTCGAATCCGTTCAGAACGATGAAGACCCGGCCATCAAACGGCTTGGATCGGTTCTGTCCGTCGCGGCCCCCGGTTTCATCGACGCCTATCTGAGCACGGGGCGCAATGCGCCGCCGCGGCAGGTCACGCTGCGCCAGATCGACACCGGCACGCGCGAGATTTACGGCGACAAGGCGGACTGGATCCGCTCCGAGGCCTGTCTCAAGCTGGATTTCGGACCGGGGCGTCTGCCTGGATTGCTCGTAATGGGTGCGGAAGACCCGCACCAGTTCACTCCGCAGCAGGGCACCGACCTTCTGACCTTCTTTACAGGTGTGTTCGAGCGCCAGATGCGGCGCTGGTTGTCGTGACATTGATGATCTCTCCGGCGGCGCGGGACGCGCTGGAGGGATGGCTTGCATCAAGCCGCGCGCTGAACGGGACGGCAGAGAACACGTTGACCGCCTATCGGGGCGATGTCGTGGATTTCATCGCGTTTCTGACAGAATACAAAGGCGAGGCGCAGGGGCTGGCCCCCTTGGCACGGATCACCGTGCCGGACATGCGGGCCTGGATGGCGCACACGCGCAGCGGAGGGGCCAGCGCCCGGTCGCTGGCGCGTAAACTGTCGGCGGTCAAGTCGTTCTATCGCTGGCTGGCCGAGCGGGAGGGGTTCGAACCCACTGCCGTGTTGTCCACCCGTGCGCCCAAGTTCCAGAAAAAGCTGCCGCGCCCTTTGAGCGAGGATGCCGCGCGCGAGATGATCGACACGGTGGGTCTGCAATCACAGAAAGATTGGGTCGGAGCCCGCGATATGGCGGTGGTGACGCTGCTTTATGGCTGCGGCTTGCGGATTTCCGAAGCTTTGAGCCTGACCGGGCGTGACCTTCCCTTGGGCGAGGCGATGCGGATTGTCGGCAAGGGCGGCAAGGAACGGGTGGTTCCTGTACTGCCCGTCGCGCGGCAGGCGGTGGCGACCTATGTGAAGCAGTGCCCGTTCGAGATGGCGCCGAATGCGCCGGTGTTCCGGGGCGCACGCGGTGGTGCCTTGAACCCGAGACTGGTGCAAAAGGTGACGGAACAGGCGCGGTTGCAGCTTGGGTTGCCGGCGACTGCAACGCCACACGCAATGCGGCACAGTTTTGCGACGCATTTGTTGTCAGCAGGGGGCGATCTGCGGGCGATTCAGGAATTGTTGGGCCATGCCTCGCTCTCGACCACGCAGGCCTACACATCGGTCGATACGGTGCATCTGATGAAGGTCTACGAGGCGACGCATCCCAAGGCGGGATGATTGTCTCGGGTACAATTTAGAGCGGGATTTTTGGCTTTGGCTGTGCAAGCTCTGCGGTGCTTTTACGCCGCTGCGAGGGCCGCTTCATGCATCCGAACCCGACCTTCCACAGCCACGATCACGGCAAGGACATTGCCTTTGTGCGGGATCGCGCCTTTGGGACCTTGCTGATCAATGGTGACCCTGTCCCCATGGTGGCGCATGTGCCTGTTCTGTTGTCCGAGGACGGGCGCGAGGTGCTGATCCATCTGGTGCGCTCAAACCCGATTGCGCGGGCGTTGAAAACACCCCTGCCCGCCCGGATCGCGGTGACAGGACCGGACGCTTATATTTCGCCGGATTGGTACGGGGTCGTGGATCAGGTGCCGACGTGGAATTACGTGGCGGTGCAGATCACGGGCGTTCTGGAGCTTCTGCCGCATGAGGCCATGCGCGAGGTGCTGGACACGCAGACGGCGCATTTCGAGACGCGGCTGGCGGGAAAGGCGCCATGGACAACAGGCAAGATGACGCCCGAGGTGCTGGACAAGATGATGCGGATGATCGTGCCCTGCCGGATGGTGGTGGAGGACATAGCGGCGACATGGAAGCTGGGACAGAACAAGGACGACGCGGTGCGCGTGCGCGCCGCAGCGCAGGTGTCGGGCGGAATGGGCACCGAGCTTGAGGCGCTGGCGGCTTTGATGGCGGAACCGCCGGTGCTGTGAGCGGGCTCTTTCCGTCAACGGAAAGAGGCGATGCGTCGACGCATCGCGACACGCCGCTTGGCATTTCGCGCGCAACAGGATTACGTGAGGCATTACAGATATTGGGAGCAGGCTGATGCAACTTCTTCGTTCAGGACCATCACCATTCGTGCGCAAGGTTCTCGTGATGCTGCACGAGACCGGACAGTATGATGACATCGAGCATGTGAATGTTTTGAGCACGCCTCTTGCGCCAGACTCGAAACTCATCGCGGCGAACCCGGTGGGCAAGATCCCTGCGTTGATCCGGTCCGACGGGCCGGCGATCTATGACAGCCGGGTGATCTGTCGCTTTCTGGATGCGCGGGCGAATGCCGGATTGTACCCCGAACATCGCATCTGGGACACGCTCACGCTTGAGGCGACAGCGGATGGCATTCTCGATGCGGCGGTGCTAATGGTCTACGAAACCCGGTTCCGTCCCGAAGAAAAGGTCATGATGGAGTGGGTCGAAGGCCAGTGGGGCAAGGTGTCCCGCGCGCTTGATGCGCTCAATACGCGGTGGATGAGTCATCTGAACGGGCGCATAGACATGGGACACATCGCGGTGGCCTGTGCGCTTGGCTATCTCGACTTGCGGCACGATGCGCGGTCCTGGCGGACAGGCCGGGATGGTCTGGCGGCGTGGTTTGAGTCCTTTTCCAAGCGGGACAGCATGGTGGCGACCCATCCCGAGGCGTGATCCGCGACGCCAAGTCATCACAGCAAAGCTTGCGCGTCGGTGATCCCCGGTTTACCGACCTGAAATGCTTTGAAAGGATAGTACCGCGATGCGGATGACAGATACATTCATCAAACCAATGCACCCGGAGGGGCGCAAGTTCGTCGCGATCTTCGCGGCAGTCACTCTGGTTCTTTTTGCCATTGAAGACGTGCTGGGTTGGATCGGCGTGGGTCTGACGGTCTGGTGTTACTATTTTTTCCGCGATCCCGAGCGGATCACACCGGATGCGCCAGGGCTGGTGATCAGCCCGGCAGACGGGGTTGTGTCCTTGATCGAACCGGCGGTGCCGCCGCGCGAGTTGGGCCTGCCGGAAGAAGCTTTGACGCGGGTCAGCGTGTTCATGTCGGTGTTCAACTGCCATGTGAACCGCGCGCCTGTGGCGGGCAAGGTTGAAAAGATCGCCTACAAGCCCGGCAAGTTCCTGAACGCGTCCCTCGACAAGGCGAGCGAGGACAATGAGCGCAATTCGCTGGTGATCCGGATGGCCGACGATCGCATCCTGACCGTGACCCAGATCGCCGGTCTGGTGGCCCGGCGTATCGTGAGTTTCACGCAAGAAGGCGTTGTGTTGGACCGCGGGGAACGGTTCGGGCTGATCCGGTTCGGATCGCGGCTGGATATCTATCTGCCCGAGGGGGTGGAGCCGTCTGTGAAGATCGGCCAGACGATGATCGCAGGTGAAACGGTGATTGCGGACCTGTCGAAATGAACACCGAGCAGAACGGACAGAAACTGACGCTGGTTCAGCTTTTGCCAAACATGCTGACCGTGACCGCCATTTGCGCGGGGCTGACCGCGATCCGGTTCGGCTTGCAGGGCAATTACGAACTGGCGGTTCAGCTGATCCTGTTGGCGGCCATCCTTGACGGGCTGGACGGGCGGCTTGCCCGCGCGCTTGGCAGCGACAGCAAGATGGGAGCAGAGCTCGATTCGCTGGCCGACTTCCTGAATTTCGGGGTCGCACCGGGGCTGCTGCTGTATGTCTGGGCTCTGGACGACACGCGGCAGTTGGGATGGCTTGCAGTGCTGGTCTATGCGGTGTGCGCGGTGACGCGCCTCGCCCGGTTCAACGTGGCCCGCAAGGCCGAGAACGGATCAGCCGAGAACGCCTACTTCATCGGAATCCCTTCACCGGCCGGTGCTATTCTGGTGATGCTGCCGATGTATGCCTCCTTTGCTTTCGACAGCAAACAGATCATCCCTGATGTGCTTCTGGCACTTTATATCGGGTTGATCGGCATGATGATGATCGGGCGGTTTCCCGTCTGGTCGTTCAAGACCACCAAGATCAGCCAACGTCGGGTCAAAATGTTTCTTGTCGGCTTTGCCGCAATCGGCGCGGCCGTGGCCATCTACACCTGGATTGCTCTGGTTGTGTTGAGTCTGATCTACATCTGCGCGGTGATCTGGATGTTGCCGTCCTCGCGCCGCGCATTGGCACAGGCCAAGAGCGACAACGAGGCGCGGGACGACGCCTAGAACTTGAGCGTCAGACCGATGTTCAGAGCATTGGTCTTGATGTCTGTTTCCAGCGAGCCGCCTTCGGGCAAATCAACATTGTTGCTGGAATAGGTGAACTGGTATTCGCCGAACACTGCGAAGCGATCATTGATGTCATAGCTCACGCCTGCGGTCAGACGTGCCGCTGGTCCCGTGATCTGCAGTTCATACGTGTCGATCCCGGTGGTCGTGTCCACGTCGACATGCGGCACCGCGATTCCGAGGCCACCGCCCACATAGGGTGTGACCGCGCCTTGCGCCCAAAGACCGGGCCACCGCTGGTAGACGTTGGCCGTCACGATGTTCAGGCCATCGGTGAATTCAAGATCGGAAAAGCCGATCGCGGCCTTTTCGCTATCAGGTGCGTAAACCTTGGCGTGGGTGAACTCGAGTCCGAACCCAAGTCTTTCGTTTTTCCACCAAGTGCCACGAACGCCATAATAGGGCGGCATTTCGAAGGACCGGCCTTCCCAGCCGATCAGTGCATCGATGTCAGCGCCGGTACCCGGATAGTCGCCATACAGGCGGCTGTGCGGTGCGGTTTGCCAGCCGGAATAGATCGACAGCTCCATTTCTGCCATTGCCGGGGCAGCAATGGTCAATGTGCTAAGTACAAGTATACCTGACAGAATCGTTTTCTGCATGGTGGGCCGTCCGATCCGATTTTCTCACGTAACTACCACGCCATTCTTGCAAGGTCAGTGCCATATACCGCGACACTTCGGCGCTTATTCCTAACCTAGGTGTTCTGGAGGTGGACGGCTAGGGGGTAGCCCGCTAAATAGCGCCTCAGTGTGCCGCCCGGTGGGTGGCCTTACCCGTATTGTGGCCAGTCGATCGGCCGTTAAATGGAGATAACCTCGTGTCCAACGCAGAACACCACGAAGGCACCCGGAGGGACTTCCTGTACTACGCAACAGCGGGTGCAGGCGCGGTTGCAACCGGTGCCGCGGTCTGGCCTCTGGTCAACCAGATGAACCCATCGGCAGACGTTTTGGCCCTGTCCTCGATTCGAGTAGACGTGTCAGGCGTATCGGAAGGCTCTCAGATCACCGTCAAATGGCTCGGCAAGCCGGTCTTTATCCGCCGCCGCACCCCTGACGAAATCGAAGCTGCACGCAGCGTTGATGTGTCCGACCTGGTCGATCCGGTTGCGCGCAACGCCAATCGCGATGGCTCGGCTGAAGCAACCGACGAAAACCGCGCCATGGATGAATCCGGTGAATGGCTGGTTCAGATGGGCGTGTGTACGCACCTCGGTTGCGTTCCGCTCGGCAATGCCGGCGATTACGCCCTTGATGGCGGTGTCGGCGGCTGGTTCTGCCCCTGCCACGGGTCTCACTACGATACGTCTGGACGGATTCGCAAAGGGCCAGCACCGCAGAACCTGCCGGTGCCGCCAGCCGAATTCGTCGACGAAACAACCATCCTGCTGGGATAAGGAGACGCGCGAATGTCTGGAATTCCACACGACCATTACGAGCCGTCAAGCAACGGCGAAAAGTGGCTGCACTCGCGGTTACCGATCGTTGGTTTGCTCTATGACACCCTGATGATCCCCACACCGAAGAACCTGAACTGGATGTGGATCTGGGGCATTGTTCTCACGTTCTGCCTTGCGCTGCAGATCATCACCGGCGTTGTTCTGGTGATGCATTACACGCCGCATGTCGATTTGGCCTTCGCCAGCATCGAGCACATCATGCGCAACGTGAACGGCGGCGCGATGCTGCGCTATCTGCACATGAACGGCGCATCGCTGTTCTTCGTCGCGGTTTATGCGCATATTTTCCGCGGTCTCTACTACGGCTCCTACAAAGCCCCGCGTGAGATCACATGGATCATCGGCATGCTGATCTACCTGCTGATGATGGGCACAGCCTTCATGGGTTACGTTCTTCCGTGGGGACAGATGTCCTTCTGGGGTGCGACCGTGATCACCGGCCTCTTTGGCGCGATCCCGTTCATCGGTGAATCGATCCAGACATGGCTGCTGGGCGGACCGGCTGTGGACAATGCGACGCTGAACCGCTTCTTCTCACTGCATTATCTGCTGCCCTTCGTGATTGCCGGTCTCGTGATCGTGCACATTTGGGCCTTCCACACCACGGGCAACAACAACCCGACCGGTGTCGAAGTGCGCCGCACGTCTAAGGCAGATGCCGAGAAAGACACGCTGCCCTTCTGGCCCTATTTCGTGATCAAGGATCTCTTCGCGCTGGCGGTGATCCTGGTGGTGTTCTTCGCGGTTGTCGGTTTCATGCCGAACTACCTTGGCCACCCGGACAACTACATCGAAGCCAACCCGTTGGTGACACCCGCGCACATCGTTCCAGAATGGTACTTCCTGCCGTTCTATGCGATCCTGCGTGCCTTTGACGGTGACGTCTGGGTCGTGATCGCGGCGAACTTCCTGACCGGCGGGATCGTTGACGCCAAGTTCTTTGGTGTTCTGGCGATGTTCGGCGCGATCGTCGTGATGGCTCTGGTGCCGTGGCTTGACACATCGTCGGTACGCTCTGGCCGTTACCGCCCGATGTTCAAGTGGTGGTTCTGGCTCTTCGTGGTGAACTTCTTTGTGCTGATGTGGGTTGGCGCAATGCCTGCCGAAGGGATCTATCCCTACATCGCCCTGATCGGGTCCACCTATTGGTTCGCCTACTTCCTCGTGATCCTGCCGCTGCTTGGCGTGCTTGAAAAGCCGCTGCCGCAGCCGGACACCATCGAGGACGATTTCAAGGCGCACTATGGCAAGTCCTCGACCAACAGCGGCGCTCATGCAGCGACCCCGGCCGAGTAAGAAAGGACGAGCGAACAATGCTTAAGAAACTTGCCCTCGCGGCCACATTGGCCCTGGCCCCTGTCTCCGGCGCATATGCCGCCGGAGCGACAGGCCATGTCGAGAATTTCGAATTCTCTTTCGAAGGCCCCTTCGGAACCTTCGACCAGGCGCAATTGCAGCGTGGTCTTCAGGTCTACACTCAGGTCTGTTCCGCCTGCCACGGCATGAAATACGTGCCGTTGCGCACGCTGTCGGCCGAAGATGGCCCCGGCATGCCCGAAGATCAGGTCCGCGCCTATGCGGAGCAGTTCTTCGAAGTCTATGACGACGAGCTGGAAGACTTCCGCCCGGCCCGCCCGACCGACAACTTCCCGGCGAACACCGCTGCTGGTGCTCCTGACCTGAGCATGATGGCCAAGGCTCGTGCAGGCTTCCATGGCCCCTATGGACTGGGCATCAACCAGTTCTTCAAGGGCATGGGTGGACCCGAGTACATCGCGTCACTTCTGCACGGCTACACCGGCGAAGAGAAAGAGGAAGCCGGCGTCACTCTTTACGAGAACACCGCGTTTCCTGGCGGATGGATTTCGATGGGGCCGCCGCTTTACGGCGATGACGTTGAATATTCCGACGGGACCGAAGCGTCGATCGAACAGCAAGCACAGGACGTGGCAGCGTTCCTGATGTGGGCGGCAGAGCCCAAGCTGATGGCCCGCAAGCAGGCCGGCTTTGTCGGTGTTGTGTTCCTGACGGTTCTCTCGGTTCTGCTTTACCTGACCAACAAACGCCTCTGGGCACCGGTCAAGGCCCGCGCGAAAGAGTAATCCTTCGGTTAAAGATTTGGAAAAGCCCCGCCGATTTGGCGGGGCTTTTTCGTTTGCGGGCAAGCCTGTTGGAACAGGCTTGAAGCGTCTTGGAAGAAGCTTCACCGAGCCCCGAGGTAGGCACGCAGACCGGGGGGCGGGTTGTCGAGCAACGCTGCGGTCTCCTGCGGGGCGCTCACCTGTCCGCCCTCCACAACGATCGTTTGCGCCGCAAACCGGCGCGCGTCTTGCGGATCATGCGAGACCAGCAGCACGGTCAACTCTTCCGCGTCAGCAACCTCGGCCACAAGGTCCAACATCTCAACCTTGAGCGCCGGACCCAGCGCCGCAAAAGGTTCGTCCAAAAGCAGCACGGGCCGCCCTTGCAGCAATACCCGGGCGAGCGCCGCACGACTTTGTTGACCGCCCGACATCTCGGACAAGCGCCGTGGCGCGAAACCGGACAGACCGACCCGCGCGAGAACAGCGTCAATCCGATCTGCATCTCCTGCGCGCAGCCGCCCCGTTGCCGGGTTCAGTGCCAGCGAAAGGTTCTGCCCAATCGTCAGATGCGGAAAGAGGTTTGTGTCCTGAAACAGGATGCTGATGGGTCGCGCCCCCGGCGGCATCGCGGTGATGTCCTGCCCTGCCCAGCGCACCACCCCTGACACCAGAGGCAGAAATCCGGCAATCACATCCAGCAGCGTGGACTTGCCCGACCCCGACGCACCGATGATCGCGACGCGCTGCCCAGCCGACACCGTCAGGTCCGCGGACAGATCGAACGACCCGGTCCGGGCTTTGATATGGTCAAGATGCAGAGCCAACGCGCCCTCCCCGGTCAAACAGCCAGAACAACCCAAGGCTCAGGATCAACAACAAAAGCGCCCCACCTGCCGCCTGCTCCATGCGGTAAGCCCCCATCAACTGATAGACTTTCAGCGGCAAGGTCGCCCGGTCGGGATCGGCAAAGAGCGCGATGACACCAAGGTCGCCCATCGACAGGGCCGCTGTCAGGCCCGCCGCGAAGCCCAGGGGTCGCTTCAGCCGGGGCAGCAGCACCCAGCGCAGCCATGCCCAATCCGACAGGTCGAGCGCTTTGCGCAAACGGGTGTGGTCAGCCCGGATCGCCTCGGCCTCGGGGCGCAGGATGCGCAGCACAAACGGCAGGCTGACAAAGGCGTTGACTGTTGCTGTGACGTAAAGCGCAAGGTCGAACGGGTTCGCAAAGGGGCGGACGATCAGGAACAGGCCAATCCCCAGAACCAAGGGCGACAGCGCGATCCCGGCAAGGCCCAGCCATTCCCCCCACCGTGTCGCCAAGGGCAACGCCCAAAGCAGGCACAGCGCGGTGGAGCCCAGCGCCACGAGGATCGAATGCGCAGCCGCTTGCCAGACCGATGCGCCCAGCGTTGTGATCCCGGCCAGACCGTTGAGAGTGACCATCGCGAGCGGTGTCAGCAGGAAGAGCGCCGCGAAGCCGATCCAGACCGCATCCGTACAGATTGCGCGCCGATCCGTACGGTCCCAGCGTGGCACCTGCCGGTCCAGGCCCTTGGCGGCGACCGGTAAAGTGGTGACTTGCAGCGCGATCAATCCGGCGGTCAATGCCAAAGCCAGTTGCACAAGGCCAAGAACCGCAGCCCTTGCCAGATCGAAATCGAACCGCATTGACTGGTAGATCGCCAGCTCCAACGTGGTTGCCCGAGGCCCGCCTCCGAGGGTCAGTGCGACGGCAAAGGACGATAGGCAGATCACGAAGATCACCGCGAATGCCCCCGGCACGATCCGGCGCAGCATCGGCGCTTCGATGGATCGCCACATGGCGCGGCGTCCCATGCCCAGCGTGGCCGCCAAGCGGAATTGCTCCGCCGGAATGGCCAGCCACCCCTGCAGGATAAGCCGTGTCGCCAGCGGCAGGTTGAAGAACACATGCGCCAACAGAACGCCGTGCAGCCCATAAATCTGCAGTTCAGGTAACCCCAACGGGGCCAACAGGCGATTGAGCAATCCTGATTGCCCGAACACGGCCAACAGACCCAGCACAGCAACAATCACCGGAAGGATGAACGGCGCCCCCAGAAGCGCCACCAGCAGCCCGCGTCCGATGAACCGACGCCGGGCCAATGCACGCGCCACGGGGATCGCGAAGAGCACGCTGAGCAAGGCAGACAGCGTGGCTTGCAAAAGCGTAAACCGCAACGCCTGCCAATCTGCCGGGCGAAACCCGCTGAACGCCTCCGCCCGCAGGATCACAGCCGTGACCGGGCCGATCACCAGACCGGCCACGGTCAACGCCGCGATTACTGAGACAGCGCGCGTCGCCATTCCTCGACCGTTTCATCCCGCAACGCGGCGGCTTCATCTTCGGAATAGAACAGCACCTTTTCCGGCAGGTTCAGCTCCTTGAACCCCTCAGGCCATTTCGAGGCATCGAGCTTGGCCGGGAAGGACCAGTTACCCGTTGCAATCATGGTCTGGAACTCTTCGGAGAGCTGGAATTTCAGAAACTGATCCGCCAGCTCGGGCACGTCGGTGCCTGCCACCTTTGCCGACAGTTCCACCATGAAGTAATGTCCTTCCGGGAAGATCGCGGCTTTCTTGGTGCGGTCCTCTTCGGCGATAATGTGATAGGCGGGCGAGGTTGTGTAGCTCAGCACCATGTCCGCCTCCCCATCGGTGAACAGGCCATAGCTTTCCGACCAGCCCTTGGTGACGGTCAGAATTTTTGGCGCAAGCTGTTCCCAGACCTGTTCCGCCTCATCGCCATAGATCGCCTTGACCCACAGAACCAAGGCCAGCCCCGAAATCGACGAGCGCGGGTCCTGAATGACGATTTTCAGATCGTCCGGCGCATTCAGCAACGCGTCAAAGCTTTCAGGAACGTACGAAATCCGCTCTTCATTGTAGATGAACGCGGTGTGCCCGTAATTGTAGGGCAAGAACACGTCGTCAGTCCATTCGACTGGCAGGGTCAGGCTTGATACGTCCTGTCCATGCGGTGCAAACAGACCGCTTTCACGGGCGCGTTTGGTGACGTCGGTGTTCAGACCAAACACGATATCCGCATCGGTCTGCGCGCCTTCAAGCAGGATCCGGGGCAAGAGATCGCCCGGCTTGAACTGCAGGTCGCAGGCGCATTGCGCTTCGAACATCTCTTCGATCTTTGGGCCGGGACCCCATTCCGAGACGATGTAATCACCCGCATAAACGGTCAGAACGGGTTTATCCTGTGCAAAGACCATCGTGGTCGACGCAAGAAGTCCCGCAGCAAATGAAAGGGCCGTTTTCATGGCATCCTCCTGTTTTGCGACGAGAGGGCAAAGCAGGAGCGTATCCAGACCTTCCCTCCGCCAGTGTTAACTGGTTCAGGTTCAACGGGTTCGCATCACGCATCTCAGCCTGGTCACCGGCACCCCGAGGTAGCGCAAGACGTAGACCTGCGCGCTTACGTCTTCAAGCAGAAAACTTTGTTCCTTCATCTTGCTGGATAAACTCCAGGGGGTTTGGGGGACTGGTCCCCCAACCTGTCGGATGGGCGCAGCCCATTCGAAACACCTTGAGACCAACCCCGCCCTGCCCTAGGACACGTCAGAGCCAAGGAGACCCGCGCAATGAGCCTGAACACATTTGGACATCTCTTCCGTGTCACCACATGGGGCGAAAGCCACGGGCCTGCGCTTGGGGCGACGGTAGATGGCTGTCCTCCGGGTGTGCCTATTGATGCTGGCATGATCCAGCACTGGCTGGACCGGCGCAAACCGGGGCAGAACAAGTTCACGACGCAACGGCGGGAACCGGACGAGGTAAAGATCCTGTCGGGTGTGTTCGAAGGCCAGACCACCGGCACTCCGGTGCAATTGATGATCGAGAACACGGACCAGCGGTCGAAAGACTATTCCGACATCATGGAGAAATTCCGCCCCGGCCATGCGGACATCACCTATTGGCAGAAATACGGCATCCGCGATTATCGCGGGGGCGGGCGGTCTTCGGCGCGGGAAACCGCGGCACGGGTGGCGGCAGGCGGTCTGGCGCGTGAGGCGATCAAGGCGATGCTGCCGGACGTGCAGATCACCGGTTACATGACCCAGATGGGGCCACATCAGATCGACCGGGACCGGTTCGACTGGGACGAGATCGAGAACAACCCCTTCTGGGTACCCGATGCCAAGGCCGCAGCGGACTGGGCAGACTATCTCGACGGGCTGCGCAAGTCCGGCGAAAGTGTCGGCGCAATCATTGAGGTTGTGGCGCGCGGTGTGCCTGCTGGGCTGGGTGCGCCGATTTATGGGAAGCTGGATACGGATCTGGCGGCCGCGATGATGAGCATCAACGCGGTCAAGGGCGTGGAGATTGGCGAAGGCATGGCGTCGGCCATGTTGACCGGGACCCAGAACGCGGACGAGATCTACATGGGCAATGACGGTAAGCCGAAGTTTTCGTCAAACCACGCGGGCGGTATTCTGGGTGGCATCTCGACCGGTCAGGACATCGTTGTGCGCTTTGCGGTCAAGCCGACCTCGTCGATCCTGTCGACGCGCAAGACGATCACCAAGTCGGGTGAAGAGACCGAGATCATCACCAAGGGCCGTCACGACCCCTGCGTCGGCATTCGTGCGGTGCCCGTGGGTGAGGCGATGATGGCTTGCGTGATCCTCGACCACCTGCTGCTGCATCGCGGACAGGTGGGCGAGAATCGGGGAAAGATCGGCTGATCAGGTCACGATGTGGCTGCTGCCAGCGCCGTGTCCATCAGTGCCTTGATCTCTGCCGTGCCAGTGCCGGCAACGATGCGGCCCAGCTCCTGATCGCCTTTCAACACCACCAGCGTCGACCGGCGCGGGATCTTGAGGGATTGCGCCAGTTCTGACGTACCGTAGGTGTCCCAATCGATGTCGATAAAGGTCACGCCCTGCGCATAGGCCGGGTTTTCCGCTTTCAGCGCGTTGATCGTGCGCGCTTGCGACTTGCAGGTCGAACACCAGCTCGCGGTGAAATCGAGGAACAGCGTTTCGCCTTTGGCGAGCCGTTCCTGCACCAATCCGGGTGTGTAGGAGAGTGCCTCGGCGTGAGCTGCGAATGGCACGGCCAAAGATGCGGCAGTGAGGGTCAGAAACGTACGACGATCCATATATCAGTCTCCTGTTGGGTCAAAAACGAACGGACAGATCGACCAGCCAAATCGGCAGGTTGTCGAGCAGCCAGATTTCAATCACGTGGTGCCATTTCAGAAGCAGGCCAACACCGACCAGAAGGAAAGCCAGCCCAAGCACGGGGCGGCTGGCCATTGCGATCTTGCGCAGACGGGCATTGTGCCTGCCGATCGCACCGCGTGCGCCATAGGCCAGCGCGAGCATGAAGCTCGACACACCCAGCGCGAAGGCCGACATGATGAGGGTGACATGACCAAGGCTTTGTCCCTGGCTGGCCAGCGCGATGGCTCCGCCCAAGGTTGGGCCGATGCAAGGGCTCCAGACCGCGCCGAGCAGCGCACCACCAGCGAATTGGCCCCGCAGGGATTGGCCGTCGAGCTCGTTCATCCCTGCATCGGCTCGTGCAGACAGGCCGGATGTCGCCGCGACCATGACGGCACTGCCCTTGGGCACCAGCAGCAACAGGCCGAAGGCCACCATCAGCCATGCCCCGATCTGCGCAAGCGTGTCGACGGTCAGGCCGATCAGGTGACCAAACGCGGTGACACTGACGCCAAGAACAACGAAGGACAGGCTCATGCCGGCGGCAAGCGCGAGAGGGCCGCGCTTGTCTGCCTGCACGGCCGTTGCCAGCACGATCGGAAGCACCGGGATCACGCAGGGGTTGATGAGGGTCAGAAGCCCCGCAAGATATGCAAACACGATTTCCATGGTTGCAGACGTAATCTGCAAACACACGGCCTGTCATTGAAACTCATGCTGACGTGTTTTCACTTCGGCGTTGAGTTTGTTTCAGTCCCGCCGGTCTGACGCGAGATCTGCACCGCCAGAATACCAAAGGTGATGATCACCACGCCCAGAATGTCCATTGCACCCAGTTGTTCCGACAGGATCAGCGCTGCCGTGGCCACGCCAAGGAACGGGTTGAGAAAATGGAACGTCGCAGCTTTGACCGCTCCGATGCGGTTGACCAGCCAGAACCAGACCAGGGTGGCCATCAGTCCCGGCACGAGCGTGGTGTAGATGAAGGCCAGCACCAATTTGAGCGAAAGGGTGACGGCTGCTGTCTCGAGCAGCAGCCCGGCGGGCCAGAGGACGGCGCTGCCGATCAGCATTTGCAGACCGACGATCATCATGAAATTGCCGCCAGAGCTGGCGTTGCTGAGCGAGAGCGTGGCCACCGTCAACGAGATCACGCCAAGCAGGCACAGACCAACGCCGACCAGATCCGCGCCTGCGCCAAGCCGCGCACTCATGATGATCACCACGCCACAGAACCCTGCGATCAACCCGATGATCCCCAGCGGCGATATGCGTTTTCCAGCAAAGACCCAGCCCGCCACTCCGACAAGGAGCGGCATCGAGGATGCGATGATGGCGGCAAGCGAGGCTTCAATCCTCTGCATGGCGACAAAGTTGAGACCGAGATAGAGCGCGTTCTGGCAGATGCCGAAGACGATCGTCGCCTTCCACTGGTTTCGTGTAAGATGCCAGCTTTGCCCCATGAGACGCGCAATCAGAACCGCCAGTGCCCCCGAAATGGCAAAGCGCAGGGCCAATGCCATCAATGGCGGCGCGTCGGCCACGATGATCCGCGCAGAGGTGAAGGCCGAAGACCACATGGCTGCAAAAGCCAGTCCCATGAGGATTGCGCGTATGTCCAACTGGGCCTCCGATCACGGAAAAATGCAACCTGCGCATCGGCTGGTCGCTTTGCGCCCATCTACACATCGCGGGGCCGGAACTGCAATGACCGGTGGTCAAGTAGTTGCCACGCTCGACCGAGGGGCTTTGCAGAGATGTGACTCCGCAACGAGTTGCGGCATCCATGCCATGCCCGGACGGCGATGATTGCGCACAGGCTTGCGGCGTTACCAGTCTAGTGCAACCTTCGGAGGCAACTTTATACAGCGGAATGAGTTTGACATGACCAGAGCCAAGGCTTTTCTCGCGGCCCCCCTGACCCTGCTTGGCCTCGCGGCCTGCGAACCGGTCCCGACATCTGGTGGATCTTCCGGTGGGATCATCACCGTACCAGAATCGGTGTCGTCCATTGCAGCCCCTTTCCAGGATCTGACAACAGCACGGGTGAAGGCCGAAGATGGCTGTTACTGGTACACACATCGTGGCCCAGTCGAGACGACCGAACTTCCCCTGCGCACGACCAGCGGCAATCCGATCTGCGTTCGGCCTGCCGGCTGACGGAAATGGGGCGGCCTAGAGCCGCCCGCCGTCCGTTGGATAAAGATAGGCGGTCACACCCGTATCCACGTTGTCATAGAGCGTGTTGATATGCGCCATCACCATACGCACGCAGCCCGAACTGGCCCGCGTCCCGATGGAACGAGGTGCAGGTGTGCCGTGGATGCGCAGATAGGTGTCGCGATTGCCGACATAGAGATAGAGCGCCCGCGACCCCAATGCGTTTTCCGGGCCGGGAGGCATCCCCTCTTCCCAGCGGGCGTATTTCTCGGGCTCGCGTTTGATCATCGCAGGTGTCGGCGTCCAGCCCGGCCATTTGGCTTTGCGACGGATCGTGTAGACACCCGGTTCATAAAGACCGTCCCGTCCGATGGCGACGCCATAGCGCATCGCGGTGCCATCGTCCTGAATGTGGTAGAGATAGCGCGCGACCGCATCGACATGGACATCACCGGGCGTCAAGCCTTCGTTGGCGCGAACACGCTGCGGCAGGTAGCGCGGGTGGAGCCCCCACGGATTGCTTGTTCCCAGATCGAAATTCGTGGGCGTCACTTGTGAATCCCATGCGTCCCATTCGCTTGGCGCGGCAAGGGCCGGGCCAGCAAGGGCTGGTGTGGCCAGTGCGCCAAGGGTGGCAATCATCTGTCGTCTGGTGAACATAGGCAGCCTTTCAATCTTAACGGGTCCAAAGCAGAGCGGACCTCACTCTGTGTAATTATGCGATGCTGTTAGTGAAACCGTCAATTTGGCCATAGGTTCAAACGTAAATTCCCTGCCTCACAAATATGTGTGCCAGATGCAGAATGTGTTGCTACAGAAGGCATCGCGTGATGGCGCGGTCCACGGAGGTTCCGCACACGATAAAATCCAAACAATTTCAGGATGGTAAGGAAATCCTTACCCTAGGTCACATTTGCACGTGCCACCCCCCATTTGGGAGATGTGGCAAAACCCGAGACTTCCTAACCCAACAGCATAACTCATGTGTTGGGGGGAAAAGTGTCAGAGGTTTACCAGTATCTCGTATCGGTTGCTCATGCCGGGCGTGTTGGACGTCACGACGATCCAACTTTCCGAGTTTCTGATCGTTGCTGTGATCATGTTCACAGCTTTGTACGCCGGAACTTACATACTCATTGCAGTCGCAGCGCCGATCACCAGCATCGCGAAACCACATCGGTACTTGATGCCGCAGAACAAAGGGGTGGCAGGCATGCTGGCGGTTGTAGGAGAATGAATGACGTTCGCGTAGCGTAACGAGATTTAGAGATTCCCCGGCCATGATACCTCTTCCGGTTATGGCCGAGGAAATGCGGTGTGTCTGCATCAGGCTAGTTGCAAGCCCGCAGGCACGCCGCATCAGATTTCCCTGAGAATTCTGATTGTGCTTTATATTGAAAGCGGCCGTCCTTGGATGCAGGTCGATGTTTTGGCGAACGCTGGGCTTGCCTTGGTGTTTCAACATCCAGAAACCTTGATCCCGCTCATGGCCGAGGCGGCGAGACGGGCCGCCTCGGGCGCTCCGATCAGCCGTCCGTAGCGCCGGTGAGTGTCACGCTGACACCGCCAATCCCCTCGATCACAACCTCGACCTCCATCCCTGCCTTCACAGGGCGCGCGCCCAGCGATGTGCCGCAGGCGATCAGGTCACCGGGATTGAGCGTCATGTCCTGCGACAAGAGGCTGACGATCTGCGCAGGCGGCAGGATCATGTCCGCGGCGGGATAGGATTGCCGTTCGCGGCCATTGACCAGAACAGTGACGGTCACGTCCTGCCACGCCAGATCGGTTTCGATCACCGGTCCAACAACCCCAAAGCCGTCAAAGCTCTTGGAGCGGGTCCATTGCGGGAAGGACGGGTCGGCGAAAAGAATGTCGAGAGACGTCAGATCGTTGATGCAGGTGTAGCCGAAGATGGCCTGTTCCGCCTCTTCAACCGATGCGTTCTTGCAGGTTTGCCCGATGACAATGCCCAATTCGCCTTCGAAGATCACCCGACCCGCAGAGTCTGGCAATTCGACCGAAGCGCCCGGACCGGACAATGACGTGTCGGCCTTGAAGAAGTACAGCGGGTGCATGGGATGTTCGTTACCGTTCTTTTCCGCAGCAGCCTTGAAGTTGTTCCAGAGGCCGATGAATTTGCCCGGCACCACCGGTGGCAACAACGTCACGTCGGCAACCGCGACCGCGTCACCTGCTGTGTGCTCGGAACCAAGGCTGGCGCGAGGGTGGAACATGTCATCCGCGATGACGCCTGTCATTATGCTGCCGTCGGCACCTGTCGCTCTGGCCCATTTCATACTCTGTCCTCCCTCAGTTGGTCGTGTGGGTCGGCGTCCGACCTTAGGTTTTGGTGGTTATAGGTCGCCAGGTCCGGGACGCCACGGAAATCGTCAGCCTCCGAGGCCCGCGACACGGGCCGAAATCGAAAAAACCCCGCCGAAAACCGGCGGGGCAAGGTGTAGTGCCGCGGGATCATGACCGCATGCACCGGCGGTGTTCTGTATGGGTCAGTTCATCTCGGCGCGGATCTGCTGGCGCAGGACGTCGATGGGCACGGTCTTGCCATCGCGTTTGAAGCACCAGTAGGTCCAGCCATTGCAGCTTGGCGCGCCTTCAAGATGCGCGCCGACCTGATGGATCGAGCCCTTGATGTCATTGCCGATCAGCGTGCCATCGGCACGGACCTTAGCCTTGTGACGACCATTCATGCTTAAAAGTTCTTCACCGGGGCGCAGCATGCCGCGCTCGACCAGCTGGCCAAACGGCACGCGCGGTTCGGCGCGCTTGCTAGTTGTCGTTTCGAGCGCAGCCTTGTCCAGACGGCGCACTGCCGCGATCCGTTGTTCCGCAACTTCGCGATACTTCGCTTCGCGTTCGATGCCGATCCAGTCGCGGCCAAGCATCTTGGCAACAGCACCAGTGGTGCCGGTTCCGAAGAACGGATCAAGCACCACGTCACCCGGCTTGGTCGATCCAACGAGGACACGGTGCAACAAAGCCTGCGGTTTTTGCGTCGGATGTGCCTTGTCGCCTGCGGAATCCTTGAGCCGCTCGCCCCCATTGCAGATCGGCAGCACCCAGTCGGACCGCATCTGGATGCCCTCGTTGAGCGATTTGAGCGCCTCATAGTTGAAGGTGTATTTCGCGCCTTCCGATTTCGACGCCCAGATCATGGTCTCATGCGCGTTGGTAAAGCGCTTGCCACGGAAATTCGGCATCGGGTTCGATTTGCGCCAGACAACATCGTTGAGGATCCAATAGCCCTCGTCCTGCAGTGCGGACCCGACACGGAAAATATTGTGATACGAGCCGATGACCCAGATCGCCCCATCAGGCTTGAGCAACCGGCGTGCAGCCTTCAGCCAGCCGCGGGTGAAGTCATCATATGCCTTGAAGCTGGAGAACTGGTCCCATTCATCATCAACGGCGTCGACGCGGGAGTTGTCGGGGCGATGCAGATCGCCCTTCAGCTGCAGGTTATAGGGCGGGTCTGCAAAGATCAGATCGACCGACGCGGCGGGCAATCCATTCATGATCTCGATGCAGTCCCCTGCAAGAATCGTGTTGATCGGCAGCGCATCAGCGCTGTTCGGTTTGGTCATCTTCGTCATTCTCTGCCTATCGTCCCGGCGCCGATTTTGCGCTCTGTGATTGGCTCGAAAGATGAGTCAAAGCCGATTCGCGGTCAATTTCTTTTTTGAATCAAGTGGTTATGATTTTATCTTGTCACAAGATATTGTGCACGGGCTTGAACGAACGTCTATGGTGTGGGGTGACACCAAGATTTCGAAGGGCTTCTTTGTGACACTTCGTCGGGTATCCCTGATTTCGATCCCAGCCATAGCCGGGATACTGTTGCGCCAAATCCCACATGATCGCATCGCGCCTTGTTTTGGCCACAATTGAGGCCGCAGCGATACTCAAAGACAGGCTGTCACCCTTGATGATGGGGGTCGCCGGCACGGTCAAATCACGCGGAACGAGATTTCCGTCGATAAGCACGTGATCAGGTGGTGCTTTCAAATCCTCAATCGCGCGACACATGGCAACATGGCTCGCCCGAAGGATGTTCAACGAGTCGATCTCCTCGACCGTTGCGAGGCCGATCCCGACCTCTGCCTGCGTCAGGATGAGGTCGAGAAGCGCCATTCGCTTTTTCGCCGTCAGCACCTTTGAATCATTGAGCCCCTCGGGAACCACCGATGGATCAAGCACTACCGCAGCAGCGACCACAGGCCCTGCCAGAGGCCCCCGCCCCGCCTCATCGACACCGGCGATCCTGCTGGCCCCGGACAGGCGCACATGGTTTTCGAATTCAAAGCTTGGTGCCATCCCGCCAGCTTGCCCAAATGACGCGCAAAGGCAAGCGGACACAGCCGCTCCAGACCCCCGCGGCGCACCACCCTGTCCGCGATGTCTGTTTTTGCGATTTAGGTCGAAAACCCACTGGACACGCCCCAAACCGTCACATAGAACGCCGCCACCCGAACGATGATCGTTCACCCGTGCCCGGGTAGCTCAGGGGTAGAGCAGTGGATTGAAAATCCTCGTGTCGGTGGTTCGATTCCGCCCCCGGGCACCATTTTATCAAATTAAATCAAATACCTGCGGCTAATCCAGCAACTCAGGTGACGCGTAAATTTGTTCTCGGGTATCACTGGGGTAGCGCTTTGACCAAGACGTCTAGTAGTTCTTGTAGCTCAAGACTGAGGTGCCCCTAGTTTCCTAAATACCTGCCTCGTTCATTTTCTGCTGTCTGATCTCGAAATCAACGGGCGACAGCATGCCGTTGTTCGTGTGTTTGCGCTTCGGGGTATAGAACAGCTCGATGTACTCGAACACGTCCTGCCTAGCGGCCTCGCGGGTCGGGTACGTCCGTCGCCGGATGCGCTCCCGCTTCAGGAGTTGGAAGAAGCTCTCGGCGACGGCGTTGTCGTGGCAGTTCCCGCGCCGGCTCAAGGTCGTGCTGGCGGAGGAAGGTCTGCCACTCCCGGCTGGTGAACTGGGAACCTTGGACGCCCTTCTAAGAGTCAAGCGGCGATTTGGGACTGATTGATGTGCTTCTGACGCCGCATGATGATGCCGAAGACTTCTCGGGCGATATAGCGCTTGAGGCTGCGAATGGCTTCCAGCTTCGAGTTGCCGGCAGCGATGCGTTTGGCAACGTAGGCCTGGGTGCGCGGGTCCAGTCGCAACCGTCCGATCGCGATAATGTGGATGGCGCTGTTGGCCGCGCGATCACCGCCTCGATTCAATCTGTGCCTGATGGTCTTGCCTGATGACGCAGGGACAGGACTGACGCCACAAAGTGCCGCAAAGCTGGCCTCCGACCTGAGGCGCTCAGGGTTATCGCCAGCCGTCAGCAGCAGCTGCGCCGCGCTGTTCAGGCCGATCGCTGTCTGTTCGAGCAGCTCTGGGGCAAGATCCTTGACGATGGCTTCGATCATGTCATCCAGGTCGGCGATCTCGTCATGGAGTTCCAGATAGCGCCGCGCCAGCGATTTGAGCGAGATGCGATAGGCTTCTTCGACCTCCCGATACGCCGTGAGATCAGGCCGCCAAGCTGCCAACGTGCGGATTAACTGCATGCGGGTCATCTGCCGCAACGGGTCTCGCAACCTGTCGGGCGCGCAGACAATCGTCGTCTGGATCATCTGCAAGGCGATGCGGCGCGCCTGGACGGCCGTCTTGCGACAAACCCTTAGAACACGGAGGCTTTCGACCATTCCATCACGGCTCCTTGGTGTCACGGTATGCCGTTCGGCAAATGCGGCATGAGCAGCGCTTTCCGCATCGAAGTGGTCGTTCTTTCCGCGGCGGCGGCGGTCATGCTTGTCAGGGGCAGTGACCTCCAGAACCTCGACACCAGCCGCCTGCATGTAACGCAACAATCCTGCGCCATAGCTGCCCGAGCATTCGATGCCAACGCGTTGTAGATCGCCGAAAGACCGCATCCAGGCGAGCATCAAGCGATACCCATGTCGTGTCGTGGGAAAGCTCTCGACACCGAGAACGCGGTCCTGGTGGTCAACGACCGCAGCAACGTGCAAGTCCTTGTGGGTATCGACGCCGCCGACGACGTGAGATGCTTCTGAGAGTTCGGCCATCCTATGATCCTTTCCTGCGGCACGTGAACGAGCATCGCTCAGAAGAATGCAGGGACAGAACAGTCATGAGACCGGATGGTCAGGCCCTTCTTGGGTCACGGCGCACCTTTGAGACAAGCTCGCCGCAGGGCGTTCCCGGATGATCGACAGGTCCAGGGAAAGACACGTGTCAGGTCGATCGGAGTGAGAGTCAGATCACACCGGAAAGCCATGCGGCACCAACCCAGCGAATGGTCGATCGGTGTTTGAGTCAAACCACCCGAGAACTGGCACCAATCGTATGACTGTCGGAATGCACCGTGACCCGGTTGTCGGGCGTTCGTCGCCAGACGGCCATCAGCAGGGCCTGCAGGGCGAGGTCGGTGGTCATGCGGGATTGGGCAGACCAGCCAACGACCCGGCGCGAGAAGAGGTCGATGACGACGCAGAGATACAGCGGGCCTTCATAGGTCTTGATGTAGGTGATGTCGGTCACCCAGACCTGATCGGGTCGGGACGCCTCGAACCGTTGCTTGAGCCTGTTCTCGGCAACGATCGCGGGCTTGTCGCCATATCGGCCGGGACGACGCCTGTAGCCGACCTGCGCGGCGATCCCGGCCAGTGACGCCAAGCGTGCCACGCGGTTCTCCGAGATCCGTTCACCCTGGTCGCGCAGATCGTCCGTCAGCTTGCGATAGCCGTAGACCTTGCCGCTCTCTGCCCAGGCCTGCCGGATCAGCTCGGTCTGCCGCGCATCTTCCTGCGCGCGATGGCTCAGCGGTGGACGTGTCGCGGTTTGATGCCGCTCCTTTGATAGCATTTATTGCAGCAAAGGAGACGAACTATGGGAACGAAACGGACGGAAGAGTTCCGTGCTGATGCGGTGCGGATCGCGCTGACGAGCGGGCTGACACGCAGGCAGGTTGCGTCAGATTTGGGTGTTGGCCTATCGACGCTGAACAAATGGGTGATGGCGCATCGTGACACTGATGTGGTGTCGGACAAGGAACTGGACCTGGCCCGAGAGAACGAGCGGCTTCGACGGGAGAACCGCATTCTCAAGGAGGAGAGGGATATCCTAAAAAAGGCCACGGCCTTCTTCGCGAGCCAAAAGCCATGAGGTTTAGGTTCATCGAGGAGCATGGCCGCGATTTCCCGACCAACCGCCTTTGCCAGGTTCTGGATGTTAGCGAACGCGGCCTGCGTGCCTATCGCAGCCGTCCGGCCAGTCAAAGGCAGCGGACAGACATGGTCGTGCTGGCCCACATCAAGGAACAATCCCGTCTAAGCCTGGGCAGCTACGGTCGACCAAGAATGACCGAGGAGCTGAAAGAGCTTGGCCTGAACATCGGCCATCGCCGCGTTGGCCGACTGATGCGCGAGAATGGCATACGCGTCGAACGGTCCAAGAAATACAAGGTGACGACCGACAGCAACCATGCGTTCAACATCGCGCCGAACCTGCTGAACCGCGACTTCCGCGCAGATCAGCCGAACCAGAAGTGGGCCGGTGACATCAGCTATGTGTGGACCCGAGAGGGCTGGCTCTACCTTGCTGTGATACTGGATCTGCATTCCCGTCGGGTCATCGGTTGGGCGGTCAGCAATCGTATGAAACGCGACCTGGCCATCCGGGCTTTGCAGATGGCTGTGGCGCTACGCCAGCCGCCCAGGGGCTGCATTCACCACACCGACCGTGGCAGCCAATATTGCTCCCACGATTATCAGAAGCTCCTACGCCAGCACGGCTTCCAGGTATCGATGAGCGGCAAGGGCAATTGCTACGACAACTCCGCCGTCGAAACCTTCTTCAAAACGATCAAGGCTGAGATGCTTTGGCGCAGGTCCTGGCCGACGAGACGGGAAGCTGAAGTGGCCATCTTCCAGTACATCAACGGCTTCTACAATCCGCGTCGCAGGCACTCAGCATTAGGCTGGAAAAGCCCGGTCGCCTTCGAACGGAAAGTAGCTTAAACGAGCACAGGGGGCGGCACAAAAGCGTGACAAGTCCACGGCTCCTTGAGCCATGCATAGAAGCCGGAGAAGTGAACCCGCAGCACCCGGCACATGGCCCGGACGCCGAACTCCTCGCGATGCGCCCGGATGAAGGCGTACTTCATTGGGACTCGCGCGCGAAGTACGCGCTCGTCCATTGTCCTCGGACCAATGGCGGAAAATGAACTCGCCCTTTTTTAGGATGTCGCGCTCCTCGGTCACCCGAGCCAGCTCGCGCTTCAGGCGTCGGTTCTCAGCCTCGTGGTCCACGCCCGGCTTCGGCGACGGCTCCCCGAACAGCTTCACCCACTTGTAGAGAGAATACGTGCTGACGCCCAAACGGCGGGATACCTCCCGCACAGGATACCCGCGCACGGTTATCTGATGCACCGCATCGCGCTTGAACTCATCGCTGTAGTTGCTTGTCCCAATGTCCGCCTCCTCGGCTCAAAGTAAGGGGGCAAAGCGTCTACAAATCTAGGGGCACCTCACAATGGGATACCCTACAAGCTAAAGCATCTTATCGATCTCGTCACGCAACCAGGGTGGAGTTTTGGCTTTGATCCGGTGGCTGGTTACTCTGGACTGATGAAAAACAAGAAAGCCGTGATCATTCATGCCAGCGGCGTCTGGCATAACGACGTCGGCGAAAACTTCGGTTCAGATTTCTCGACACCGGTTTTGAGGGATTGGCTGAATTTCCTCGGGATTGTCGATCAGAGCGATATTCGCGTTCAGCCAACCGTGCTGACGCCAGACGTCGAAGTTGTCAAAGCAGCAGCAATGAAACACGCGTCTGAACTGGCATCGGCAATCTAGGAATAGTGCCACAGTGGGGCTCTGCGGCCAGAGCCCCATGAACTCCCGGCATAACGCGAGCCGATAATGTCGACTGCGTGATCAGCGACGCCGATCAGAGGAGCGCTTTCGTGCGGTCTGTCGGATTGGCGCGTGCAGAGCAGAGAGTAGACGATCGATACGCACGAGACGAAAACTTTACGGTGCGTCACTCTTCCGACTTTCGCTGCGTGCGTTTGAACGACCGCTTCATTAGCGCAGTTTCAAAAAAGCCGCTCAGTTTCGACAACCGACGCTTTATAGTCTTGCTCCCATCTTGCCAAGATGGCGGAACCCTGGCCACAAAATCGGTCCTCAAGCTCGGAGCACCTTTGCATTCGGTCCAAACGAAAATGCCTGATGGCAGAGCGCATCTCGCACCATGCAACGAGAACCTCGTTGTCGCAGTAATAGATAATGGCGAGCGGCCAAACTGTGCGGTCAGTCTGCTTGCCAGATGCGTCCGCATAAGTGAGTTTTAATTTGGTTTCCGAACGGATCGCGCGCCGGATCAGGAATGCGTCGGTCTCTCGTGACTTGCTTCCCCAGGACGAGGCGACCAGATGCCTGACACCCGGGGCGACGCCATGCAGTTTTCGGGCGGCGCTTTTTGCCGAGTTCCAAAGACCCCGGTCGCCCGTTCGCGCAACCATGTGCAAACCGACGATTATCGCTTCGGCTTCGTTCTCATCAAAGGATAAGGGCGGAAGGTCGTACCCGGCACGCATCACGTAGCCCACTCCGGTTGCACCTTGGATCGGTACTTGCCGAGCCTGCAAATGCGCGATGTCGCGATAGATGGTTCGTACGGAAACCTAAAAGATTTCGGCAATTTCGGCGGCCAAGACGGGCTTCTTCGCACTGCGAAGGATTTGAATGACATCAAAAAGGCGCTCTGTCTGTGCCATGCCTTTCTCCCGATGCCACCGACAGGAGCATATCACTACTGCCAGCTACGTGTCAGTAAGCATCTGTTAGTGACCCATTCCAAATCGAATAGGAGAGTGTCCATGGTGGACTTGTCAGACCTTAATAGTGAACTGAAAACCTGCAAATTCGTGGCATCATGGTTGGTTTGGGTCGAATTGGCCAATCGCGATGACGAACGAGTTCGGCAAGCCGTGACGGATGCCGTAGGATTGGAATACGGACCGTTTGAGGGCGTCGCGTTTGAAAGCGGTGAAGGTGTGCAATTCTTTCGCCCAAAGAAAGGGTCCAAACTGGGCGATAGGTCGGAAACCATTGAAATGCCTGCAAGGGTCCTCACGTTTACAGTCGCGGGGGATACGGCTATGCTCGCAAGCGCGGTCGAGGCAATTCGACATGCGCATTCCTATGAAGAACCGGTAATAATGGTCCAGCAGGTTTGGGCTAGCCGAGCAGATTTAAGCGGGGACCGAGAGAATCCCAACCGCTGGTGGAACCGAGGGTTCGACGTTTAGCCAGAGCCGCCATTCGCCGCGGTGCTCCTCGACCGCAGATTTACGCCAACCGTGCTACCTACCCTTCAACTCACGGCCAGTTCATAGGGCTGCTCATTTATCGCGAGAGCCTCTTCGAACCACTGCGGTTTCCTTCCCCGGCCGGACCAGGTGAGCGCCGGGTTCGATGCATGGCTGCAAAGCAGGATTGAGTCCAGAGCCTAGATGGACGGAAAACATAGGACTGACCTGCTGCCGGTTTCGCGGACACCGAAAAAGGGTGTTCATGAAACTGAAGAATTCACCTGACGAGAATAGCATTGGGCTTGTGTTCAGGCAGGACGCGGTGGACATACAAAGCTTTGATCTCAAGAGTGCGAATAACACGGTCAGGGCCGGTCACATGGCAAATCGCTGAACCCGATTGCGCGTTATCTTTACAGGTTTTGCGAGGGCGCAAGCTGTTGGCGAAGGGCTTGCTGATTGTCCGCCAGACGCGTGACCATCATACGAGTCAGCGCAAGCGCGAAATCGGGATGGTCTCGGAATATCTTGATCACCGTTGCCCGGTTGATCCAACCCGCCGAGACAGACCCCACTGCAGATATTGTGGCGGTCCTGCGGCCTTTGTCCGAAAACAGTCCCATTTCCCCCAGTATGGTGCCTTTGCCAAGCACGCCTCCGACACCGTCAACAATGACCTCGCCCTGGATTATGAGGAGTAGCCGATCGGCGGGCTCTCCCTCGTTGAACAGCACGGCTCCGTCCTGATAGGCGTCAAGTGTCATGAAGGGCACCAACAAAGAAATGTCTGTCTGGTCGGCCAGGCTTTGTTTAAGGCGGTTCCGCATTTGCAACTGCTGGACAAGCCGCCAGATATTCACCGGAAGCAAAAGCATATGAAGGATCATGATAGGGGCGAGTCCTGCGATCCACGCATAGGCGATAAACAAGAGGTTCGAGGCGGTTGCAATCAGTCTCAGAGGCAGCAGCGTCTGCATGCAAAACGTCAGAAAGACCAAAGCTGACGCAGCAAATCCGATCAACTCAACAAATTCCATAGGTATTCCCCGCCAACCCTTCTGGATGCTTTGCACCTCGCGGGCGCTATTCTAGTGTCCGGGCGAGACTGCGTTTCAGGATCACCCAAGGTCAAGCTTGGACTTGGGACCGTTTTTTCCCACGTCGTTTTTTGTCGCACGCGCATGGTGATGTCGCACTACCCTCATTTGGGTCAGGAACCATTGGTCCCCGCTTTGGAGCGTGATTCACGGATCAAAAGCGAGGGCTCGCCATGTCTGATCTCTTCTGGCTGACAGTTGCGCAAATGGCGCGTCTAGAGTTCTTCTTTCCGAAGCCCCACGGCACGCCGCGCGTTGACGAAAAGCGAGGTCTGAGTGGGATTATCTTCCTGAATCGCAATAGCTTAAGGTGGCGCGATGGCCTTACTGCCTATGGCCACACAAAACGCTGTACAACAGTTGGAAACGGTAGAGAGACAAGGGCAACTTTACGCAGGTGATGGCCGGTCTGGCCATCAAGCACGGCGAACAAAATGCCTGAGCACTCATAGGTTCATGAACCCCGAAGATACCGCAAAAAAGCTGGGGACCTGGCGAAAAGACGACAACGAAGAAAGGCCGCACGGTGCCATGGGGAACAACGAGCCGGCAGCACTCTCGAAATTGCCAGACGCATCCAGCCCGTCTGCGTGATCAAAGGGCGGAAAATCTAGCCCCCAGCGGGGACACTTCCGGTAGCGCAGACGTGTTGCCAGACCCTAATCTCAAATCGAGGACGTTTCAGGGAGGAGGTCCGCAGACAGAGAAGTGCATGATCGGATTACGGCAGTCAGCCGCAGTTAAACGGCTTTGGTGCTGCTTTCTCGTTGTGCACTGAAAACATGTGAACGCTAAGCCAGAATGACTGAATTGAGTCCGGGTATGAACACCATTGCAAATTTAATGGGCCTGTGTTGTTCTTCGTCGGTCCTGCACTGTGAGATAAAGCAAGCTCCATAATGCATTCAACAGACAGTGCTGCATTGAACACACTTCCGACCTGGCGTGCAATTCCTGGATATGCCTACGGGCTTCCGCAATCCTCGATGCAGACACAAGAGGTCTTTCCTCTTGGAAAGGGCGTGGAGAGAGTCGCGAAGGCGTTCAACGCCGTTATCGCACAAGTCGTTGGGGATGAGGACACACCGCCTCCCGGCCCGAGGTCTCCTCTGCTGGTCGTAGAGACCATTGCACGTGCTGTGGCGCGTTTGCAGAACTGGGTTTACATCCCTGTCTCGGATGATTTCGTGGCACGCGAAGAAGGAAACGCGGATCGAGGTGTCCGGGTGGAGCTGACCCTTCCTTTCTGGAGCCTGACTGCCACGCGGATTGCCTATGGGTATTGCGCGGAGATTTGGAACCGTTTGTCCGCCAGAGAAGAATTCGAGGACATCGACGCATTACGGCTCACTTTAAGTGACAAGCTCACGCCTTTTGTCGCGAGCAGCGTGAACCAGTTTGCGCTTGTCAAAGGTGCTGTTGATCTCAACCTCAACCTTATCCGAATGCCTGGTGAGGTCTTGTGTTTGGGAACTGGTGCACAGTCTCGACTGATGAACAGTACTCTTACTGACCGGTCTGCCAACATCAGTATCATGTTGGCCCGTGACAAAGCGATGACAGCCAAGGTTCTGCGCATGTCCGGACTGCCCGGAACAAGGAACCAGCAGGTTTCATCTGCCGATGAAGCAGCACAAATTGCCAAAGAGTACGGGTATCCTGTTGTCATCAAACCTGCAGACTTGGATCGCGGCGAAGGCGTGGCTGCCTTTCTGGCAGACGAAGTGGCGGTTCGTGAAGCTTATGCCAAGGCACGTGCGCTGACGGAAAACGTTCTGATCGAAGAGCAAGTGAACGGCTTTACTCACCGCCTGACGGTCGTTGACGGCAAGGTTATCTCGGTGCGACAGCGCGTTCCGGGTGGCGTGACCGGTGACGGAAAAAGCACTGTGTCGCAACTTGTCGAAGCTCATAAGCAATCGGAATGGAGTTGACGTTGGATGCGCACCAGAGGGCGCGTTCCCGTTGATTTGGATGCCGAGGCGCTGGAGTTCCTAGAACAGGAAAACGTTGGGGTCGAAACGGTTTTACCCGAGGGGCAGTTTCAGCGCTTGAGGCGCCGCGACAACATCAATGCCGGCGGAAGCAACCGTGATGTGCCGCTCGAAGACGTACACGCGGATAATCTGGACCTTGCGGTGTCTGCGGCTCGCGCAATCCGTCTAGACATCGCTGGGATCGATCTCATCACCACTGATATCAAGCGATCATGGCGCGAGGTTGGCGCGAAGATCTGTGAAATCAATGGAAAGCCTCAGTTCGCGGCGCGCCGCACGCCTGAACTATATCACGAATTGTTATCGAGGGTTGTCGGACCTCAGCCTCATGTGCCGGCACATCTGGTCCTGTGTGCAGATGATCTGTCGGTTCGCGCATCGCTCATTAAGGTCGTTGAGGCGCAGAAGAGGGACCAAACGATCTCGATGCGCGAGGGGCTTATTCGCAGCGGTGCGCTACTCACTGCTGCCTTCTCGGATGGCTATGCAGCCGCATGGGCTGCTGCCGTCCGGTCGGATGTCGAAGAGATGACATGCATGATGTCGCCCGGTGAACTGTTCCAATTGGGCACGCCTCTTAGAATGTGGACGACAGTCAGCATCAAACAAGCCGGGCTGAGCACAGAGGAAACGCGACTGATCCCCCACGTAAGCAGAGTCCTTGGTCTTGATCGAGCAAAGACCAAAAACGCGATATCCTTGATCTAATGTCTCTTTTTGACGTGATGGCTTTTACCAGGGATGGTGGCTTCGGCGCAGGTTTGCGCAACCGCATGCACGCCATTCCCGCATTGAAGATCAATGATCGCCAACGTTTTGAAGAGTAGCGTTTTTCGGCAAGCCTTCGTAATTCGGTTACCTTAGAGCAAAGAAATAAACTATTCTTGGGGAATCTTGGATTGGGTGGGAAGACTTTATGCGGAAAAAGAAATTTGGGAAGATATTGACGCCTGTTGTCGCGGTCTTCGTGACCTGCGCGCCTTTCGGAGCCGTTGCTCAAACTCTGTCTGACGCGTGTGCTGCCCGCCTCACGGAAACGCCCATTACGATCGTCGTTCCTAATGAGGCGGGTGGAGGGTATGACATCTACGCACGCGCGTTCGCTTCTGCTCTTGAAGACATTTTTGGTGGAGACGTTCGCGTCTCCAATATGCCAGCGGCGGGCGGACGTCTTGCCTACACCGAAGTGGTCCAGCAAGATCAGCAAGAGATTGTTCTCTTGATCGAAAACATTGGCGACCTCATAACCACGGCCGACACCGATGACGCGCTTGGGTTCAATAGCGATGCGTTTGCTGCGTTGGGCATACTTGTCTCCGAGCCGTCGGTTTGGCTGGGTAGACCTGATATCGACCTATCTGATCCATCCCTGGAAAAGATTGTTGTCGGGGCAAATTCCGTGAGTTCGACTTTGATTGAGGCAGGTCTGGTTGGACGGGCTTTGGGACTGAATATGCGCGCTGTTGCCGGTTATGATGGATCATCCGAGACGACAGCGGCTGTGCTGCGCAACGAAACGGACATTGCAGTATTGACTGTCACTACGGCGCTGCGGCGATCGGAAGGGAATGATCTGAAGGTCCTTTTGCTCCTTCAAGACAAAGCACATCCAGATGCGCCCGAGGCCTTTGTTTTCGGTGGCGCGGGCGGGCTTGTTGAGGCCCGCGCGGCGGGATTGTCTAATGATGAACGCGCGGCACGACGCAGAATGGCCGAAACAGCAATCTCGCTTGCCGTGACGCACAGGGCGGTGCTTACAGGTGCGCATCTCGATGACGCAGAAAAACAATGCCTCCGATCTGCAACAGATATCGTCCTGCAGGGAGCCGACCTGGCGAAGACCTCGGAGGAACAAGGCCGACCCATTGATCCCATTCTTTCGGAACCGACCGCTGAGATCTATGCCGCAGTCCAGCGGTCGCAAGCCGAAGTAATCGATCAGTTGGAGGCACTTGAGGCAGAGTTGGTGGAGTAACCGATCATGCTGTTGCCAAGATTATTGACGGTTTGGTTTTCGTTAGCGCTACTTTGTTGGGCGATTTCGCTGTTCGTGGTGATGGGCTTGTCAAATCAAGCCAGCGCTCAATTCCACTCAACGTCTTGCCAGAAGGTTTTGGATGATCGAACGGTCGGAATGATCGTTCCAAATCAAGCAGGCGGCGGCTATGATACTTATGGACGGGCAGTCGCAAAACATCTGGGCGAAGTTATCGGGATGCGCATCCCGGTTAGCAATGTGCCGAGCGGCGGTGGGCTGTTGGCCATGAGCCAAGTCGCCGGGCAAACAGAGGATGAAATCCTGCTTTACACCGACGGCGTCGAAGAAGTTTTGAGCACGACAGACGCCACGGATTTATTACAGTTTGGTAGTGACGCGTTCGAAATCCTCGGCATCGTCTATACCGAGCCCGAGGCATGGCTCGCGCAAGCAGGGCTGGACCTGAGGCAACCTGCCTTGACGGAACTGGTATTCTCGACATCTTCCATTGACTCCAATTTCGTACCCTTGGTGATTGCCGCGAAGGCGCTGGGGTTTTCGTTTGAGGTCGTGGCCGGATACGGCGGATCTGGAGAAGCCATCGCGGCAGTGCTGCGGGGCGAAACCGACCTCACCACCGCGTCCCTGACGTCAACGCTGCGCGGTGCCGCAAACGGTGACTTAGAACTCGTCATGGTCGTGTCAGACTACCCGTCGTCAAAGGCTGCAAACGTGCCGCCGATGTTTGGGCCCGGTTCCATTTTCGAGGCCCGCTCAGCTTCTTGGACAGATGCCGAACGAAAAGAGCGAGAGGCTCTGGCTCAAATCGTTTTGACCCTTGGGACGACGCGAAGGGCGATATTTACCGCAAGTAGTGTTGATGCGGAAATCCTCACCTGTTTGCGGGCCGCCTTGGATACCGTTCTTGCTTCAGAGGCGTTTGTCGCTGATCTTGAAGCGCAAGGGCGGAGCGTCGAACCCGTTTTGTCTCCGACTGCGCAGGAACTGTTTTCGCGCATGCGCAATGCTTTTGAACAACATGCCGGCGAAGTTTCACGCATGCGCCAAGAGTTCGAGTCCAATTGATGCAGGACTATCTGGCGGCAATCGCAATCGGTCTGACCAATGTCCTGAGTTTTCCAAACATCCTGATCCCTGTCGCCGGAACACTGATCGCGATGATTGGCTCCTTTCTTCCAGGGATCGGCAATGCAAGTCTTTCAGCTATTGTCTTGGTCGCCACGCTCAGCTGGGATCCGGTATCTGTTCTGTTGATGTTTGGCGCCCTGACCGGCGGCGCGACTTTCATGGGCTCGATCACCGCAATACTGTTCAACGTACCGGGAAACGCATCAAGCGCGGCTGTCCTTTTGGACGGTCACCCGATGGCGAGAAACGGCGAGGCGAGAACGGCAATCGCCTGCGCTGCAACAGCGTCGGCCATCGGATCGCTTTTCGGAGTGGTGGTCTTGCTTGCCATCTTACCCGTGGTTCAGCCACTCTTGCTGGAATTCGGTCCACTTGAACGTCTGTTGTTAGGTGTCTGGGGGTTATCAACGATCATTGCGATCCCCAACTCCTCGTCGAGTCGGGCCTTGGCGGTCACGCTTCTCGGTCTGCTTTGCGCCATGATCGGGTCCGATCCTGGTACTGGCTTGCCACGCTGGACATTCGGAAATCTTCAGCTTTTTGACGGATTTGGCACGGTTGCGGTGCTATTGGGTTTCTTTACACTCTCCGAGATAATTGGGTGGAGGCAGAGTTACAGAATTTCGGCGGAGGGAACCGATCCGTCCGCTGGTTCCGTCAGGCGAGGGATCGCAGCTGTTTTGACTCGTCCGTTGCTTACTGCACGCTCGTCGTTGATCGGCACGTTCATCGGCGTCATTCCCGGCGTCGGTGGGACAGTCGCGAGTTTCGTGGCCTACGGTCAGGCCGTGCAATGGTCCGACAATCCGGAACGTTTCGGGACTGGCGATATCAGAGGGGTCATCGCCCCCGAAGCTGCCGTGGACAGCAAGGATGGCGGGTCGCTATTGCCTGTTCTTGCCTTCGGTCTTCCCGGGAGCGAAGGGGGCGTTATCCTCGTCACGGTCCTCGCGATCCACGGCCTTGTTCCTGGCACGCCAATGCTGACTGACGACCTGCCTCTGTCCCTGACCCTGATCCTAGCCTTGCTGATGTCAAACCTGTTGACGTCCATCGTTGGAGTGACACTTGCGCCTTGGCTCGCGCGACTGACCCGGCTCCGGATTGACAAAATCGCCTTGCCAGCCCTGATTGCGAGCCTTGTGACCATTCTACAGCTCAACGGACTGTTGGTTGACCTCTATGTCGCGGTCGGTTTCGGTCTGTTGGGGTATATCCTTCGACGCCTTGACTGGCCAAGGGTGCCGTTCATCATCGCTTTCATTCTAGGCAGCTTCATCGAAATCAACTTCGCTCTGACGTTGCGCCTTGCCGAAGTTGGAAGAGTCTCCTTCTGGGATCAACCCGCGGCCATGACAATCAGTGCCCTTATCTTGATCTCGTTTGGTTGGATGCTTTGGGGCCGCAAAGCGAGCCAACAGGCGCGGTTTTCAGCGAAAGGAGCCGCCGATGCCGCGCTGGCTTTGGGATTGGCGGTGTTTGCGTTGCTTCTGGCCTATACAGCCATTCAAGGCGATGGCAGTTACAGCTCCTATGCACAAACCTTGGCATGGACCACGACACTTGTATGTTCTGGCATCGCCATGGGGTCGATCATCCAGCGACGCTGGTCTTTCACCGGAGAGGTTTTTGCAGGCGGGCGTGGGATCCCTTTTGCGCTTGTGGCAGCTGTTCCGTTTACTACCTTTTTCGTCGGCGTTCCGGCTGCGATGGCCCTGTTGACCTTTGTCTGGCTGGTTTTCGTGCCGCGAGAGGCGGCGTGGCGACGTCGCTCAGTTGTTGGCCTGTCGATCTTTGTCTTTGGTATTGTTTATTTCGCAGTCGAACTCCTTGCCCGACTTCGTCTGCCGGACCCGTTCATTGTAACACTGTTCGAGCGCAATTTTTCTTTCTAGGGCCGCCGTTCAGCGACGATATAAGCGTGTTTGCGTGTCTTGTTGATCCCCGGCTGCGTCCTCGGCGAGGCGCGACCTGTGTCCCCGCTGTAGTTCAAGGAAACAAGATTGAGGTGTGCCGCGTCCAGATGCGAGCGAAAGACAGCTTCGGGATACGGACCTTTTGTCAAATCGGCTGACCAGTAGGCCTGCGCCGCATCTAACAACGTCGCTACGAGATCCTTGTCCATGCCCTTGTCGAACAACTTTTTTTCGAGCCCAGCACGCAGAGCAGAGGTTTCATCGGCCGAACGTGGCGGCCTCACGTCCGACAGGAATTCGATCGACAGGAGTCGCCCTCCGGGCCGCAGCGATCTGGCGGCCGACTTCAATATCGCGGCCCGGTCGGGTTCAGAATTGAAGCCCATTACGTTGTGGGTGACGACCGCATCCATGCTGTCGGCGGCCATATCGTCCAGTGTTCCGTGCCGCGTCTGGATGTCCAGTCCAGAGATTTCCGCAAATCGGCGATTGAGTGTTAGAGGTGTCCGGCATCGGTCCACGAGAAGGATCGAAGGCGACGCCCCGGATTGCGCCGCTGCTGCCGCAATGAGCGCGGCAAGGCCAGTATCCGCCGCTCCGGCCAACACGACATTCACACAGCCTTTGGTGTCCTTGAGCTCGGCAAGGTTTTCGGCGAAAAAATTCAATCCGCGTGGCAGCCGACCATCAAGATCAAGGAGGCGAACCATGCTCCAGAAGCGGTGATAATCCTTGCATCCCACGTCGGTATTGCAAAGGGCTTCCGCGTTTTCGAATGCGAACCAAGCCAGTTCGGAAAGAGGTTCAGTATTCGACATACGACAGCACCATATTGGCCTTATCAGCCCCCTATGACTGACTAGTGCGACTGTTAAAGCATGTTCGGCCTTTGGTCCATGTGGCGATGGCTTGCGGGTCTATGAATGCCCATAGTTCGTCATCTTCCCAACCGAAATCACGTCGCGAGCTGCTTCATCACCTTCAAGTGCGCATCAGCCCATGTGACACGTTTTTAACGGAGTCGTGTCGACCAATAAGTGATCGGCAACTGCCCGTCGCAAAGAGCATAACTCCGGCTGTTGCTACCGCGCCCAGGCGGGCTCCGACCCGGAACAGTTTTTTAGATGTCGCGCGCGTCGGTTGCCGAGGTCAGATCGCGCTTGAGCCGACAGTTTTCAACTCCGTGGACGATGCTTTGCGCTTTGGACGCAGTTTCTTCGAATAGTTACATCCACTTGCACAGAGAATGCGTGCTGACGCCCAAACGCTGGGATACCTCCCGTACCTGATACCCGCGCACCGTGATCCCCCCTCGGGACATTGCTGCGCAATGCCTTGCGTAGCCGTGGATGCACCGCGTCCCGCTTGAACTCGTCGCTGTAATTGCTTGTCCCCATGTCGGCCTCTTCGCCTAAATGTTAAGGGGCCAAGCGTCCGCAAATCTAGGGGTACCTCAGCATGCCTCTTCGCTCACTGGCGCGCGTAAAAGGGAACTTCCTCCGAAGTCGCAGCCTAGTCGCGAGATTCGAGAATCGTGGCAACTTCGATCTGTTCGATCTCGTCACTCTGCTTGACGAATAGGCCAAACAGGATCTCCAGCATGCGCTTCACGTCCTGCTTGACCATCACAATATTGTCGATGGTTCGGGCGGCAAAGGGATCCCAGTCAAAGCATCCTAGGATAGGAACCCCTGCCCCCTCGGCTCTGAGTTTCTCGATCTCCGGCAGGATGCCCTCCAGCGAAATCGTCGAGTTGACGAAGAGCAGGTCGGGCGAACCGTGGTGGCTCTGCTGCCAAAGGCGATAGGCCGAACCGGCCTTCTCTGCAGCGTAGCCACAGGGAAGGATGTTTCCATCGCGAATGGTAATGTCGGCCTCGCCGAGTGCCTGTCTGAAGCCGCGAATACGTTCTCTCGTGTTGTGGTCCGATTGCCGACCACCGATAAAGACCGCTTCCGGCATGTCTTTCCCGCATTGGATCAGCAGTTTCCGGGTCAAGTCCAGAGCGCCGTGGAAATTTTCAGATATGACCGAACTCGCCTTGGAGCCCGGCAGGTCGAGGTTCAATGTCGGGACCCCGGCTGCGGCGCAAAGGTCGTGGATGCGGTCCGGGTCCGTCGCACCGGTGCAAACCAACAGTTCCACCTGGTAGCCCAGCATCGCACGCGCGGCAGCGACCTCAAGCTCAGGATCGCGCCGCGTGCAGGTGACGATCGGGAAATACCCTGCATCACGGGCGTGGGCTTCGAACCCCTGCGCGATCGAGCTGAAATAGCGGTTGTCATACATCGGGACGATCATGCCGATGATCCCGGATTTCTCGCGGCTCAATGCCCTGGCTTGCATATTCAGCGCAAAACCGTGTTCCTCGGCCAATTCCAGAACACGGGTCGCGAGCGCCTCGCTGATTCTGCGTTTCTTCCAGTTGCCATTGATGACCGCGCTCACCGTGCTGGCCGACGTTCCCGCCAACTGCGCCAAGTCATAGATCGTTGTTTTCTTTGGGCTATCCGGCATTCGGTGCGTTCTTGGTGATTTTTGCTCTCAGCCCATCTTGACGATGCGCAACCGATTGTGCAATCCATGCACAACCGGTTGCGCAAAAATTTGTGCACCCATAATCGCCCGGGAGGACGGGCATACCCAGGGAGGAAGCCATGAAAGGCATTTCTAGGATTCTGAGCGGCGCAGCGGCGGCCGCACTGCTGACGGCGGGAGCCGCCGCAGCAGAAACCACCATCGGCGTTGTCGTGAAGATCGGCGGTATTCCGTGGTTCAACGCGATGGAGCAGGGCATCCTGCAACAGGCCGAACAGCTTGGCGTTGAGGCATTCATGGTCGGACCAACCAGCGATGACCCGGCCTTGCAGGTGCGCGCCATCGAAGACCTGATCGCCCGCGGCGTTGACGTGATCGGTGTTGTCCCCAATGACGCGACCGTGCTGGAGCCGGTGTTGGAACGTGCCCGCGCCCAAGGCATCAAGGTCATCACTCATGAATCGCCGGACACCATCAACAACGACTACAACTTCGAGATGGTCTCGTCCGACGATTTGGGCATCGCGCATGCCGAACTCTTTGCCGAAGCGACTGGCTGTGAAGGAGGCTATGCCGTTTATGTCGGAGGGTTGACCGTTCCGGCGCATAACGCATGGGCGGATGCCGCAGTCGCGTGGCTGGCCAAGAATTGCCCCAACATGACTCAGGTCGCCGACCGTTTCGGCGTGGCCGAGAGTGTCGATGACAGCCGCAACACGACACTCGACCTGATCCGCGCCAATCCGGACCTCGCAGGCATCCTCGCCTTCGGCAGCCAAGGTCCCATCGGTGCCGCCCGCGCAGTCGAGGAACGCGGTCTGTCTGGTGAAATTGCCGTGGTCGGTCTGTTCTCGGCCGGTCAGGGACAGAAGCTGGTGCATGACGGCGCGATCACCGGCGGGTTCGTCTGGAGTCCGCTTGAAGCAGGCAAGGTGTTTGTCGAACTTGGCAACATGCTGGTCGAAGGTGGCACCGTTTCCGATGGTGACGACCTGCCGCTGCTTGGCACGGTCACGCTTGATGGTAACAACATCTTCGCCAACAAGCCGCTGGCGTTGAACACCGAGACCATCGACGGCCTGGCCGATATGGGCCTGTGATCCGAACGCCTTTCTGGGGTGTGGCTGGCTGGTCTGGTCGTACCCCAATTTTTTCGAAACTACGCTAGAATTGCGCCAGATGCCTTTTCATCTGGCGAAGGGTCGTCATGGCAAAGCACGCACTACGCGCAACAGGCGTCACGCAGAAATTCGGATCGTTCACGGCGCTCAAAAACGTGTCGTTCGAGCTCGAAGAAGGCGAGGTGCATTGTCTGGCCGGTGAAAACGGCTGCGGCAAGAGCACGCTGATCAAGGTCATCAACGGCGTGAACGTCCCCGAACCCGGCGCCCAGATTGCCTTTCATGGCGAACCTGCCTCCACCCGCGTCTTTCCGCACGAGGCCAAGCGTCATGGCGTGCATGTGATCTGGCAGGACCTTGCGCTTTTTCCGGATCTGAGTGTTGCCGAGAACATCTGTTTCGACCGGTATGTCGCCCGGCCATTCGGCGGCCGGAATGAGGTTGCGTCCCGCCAGTTGGCCGAAGAGGTCATCGCACGGATCGGCATTCGCCTCGATCCCGATGCCCGCCTTGGTGATCTGAGCATTGCCAAGCGCCAGATCGTCGCCATCTGCCGGGTGCTGGCCGCTGATGCCCGGATCATTTTCATGGATGAACCGACCGCCTCGCTGACCCGCAAGGAAACGCAGGCGCTTCTGGACATCGTGCGCAAACTGTCCTCCGAAGGCATTTCCATCGTCTTTGTCAGCCACAGGTTGGCGGAAGTGCTGGACATCTGCGCCCGGGTCACCGTTCTGAAGGATGGCGAACTCGTGGGTACCTACCCCACCACGGGCATGACCCAGAAACGCCTGTCGGAACTTATGACCGGCATGGATCTGAACGAGCAGCAGAGGCCGCAGAAGACCTTTACCGACAAGGTCCTGGAACTGCGCGACCTCACCCGGCCCGGTGAATACCAAGACATCTCATTTACCCTGCACAAGGGCGAGATTCTCGGGATCACCGGGCTGATGGGCTCGGGACGGACGGAACTTGCGCTGAGCCTTTTCGGCATGACCCGTCCTGCCAGCGGGGATATCCTGCTCGAAGGCAAGAAGGCACTGTTTTCCAGTAATCAAGACGCGATTGACGCCGGGATCGCCTATGTTTCGGAGGACCGCTTGAACCTTGGCCTTGATCAGACGCAGTCCATCGTCAAGAACACCGCCGCAACCGTTCTGGACCATCTGGCGGAGCCGTCATTCTGGCTTTCTCCATCCCGAGTAAGAGCGCTTTGCGATCACTGGATCGACCAACTCAAGACCAAGGTCAGCAATCCGGAATTGCCGGTGAATTCCCTGTCTGGTGGCAACCAGCAGCGGATCGTTCTGGCCAAGTGGCTGGCCACCAAACCCAAGGTGCTGATCCTGGATGCCCCGACCGTGGGTGTCGATGTGGGCGCCAAGGCAGGTATCTTCCGCATTGCCCGTGACCTGGCCGATCAGGGCATGGCGATTATCCTGATCTCGGACGAGGCGAGCGAGGTCCACACCCACGCCGACCGCATCCTGATCCTGCGCGATGGAAAAATCCGCGAGGAACTTCGCCCCCATGAAATCGAAGAAGAAGTGCTGGAGGGGCTGATCAATGCGTAAGGCCATCGCCTCGCCAGAGGGCGTTCTGACCGCCCTGATCGTCGCGCTTTGCGTATTTCTGAGTATCGCGACCGACAGCTTCCTGTCGCTTCAGAACCTATTTGACCTGCTCAACAACCAGTCGGTGAACATCATCTTCGCCGTTGGCCTAGTAGTCGTCCTGATTGCGGGCGGAATCGATATTTCCTTCTCGGTCGCGGCGTCAGTCGTGCAATACGTGACGGTCGTGTTGCTGATGCAGATTGGTGGCGGAAACTGGGCGTTCGGCCTGCTCCTTGCCGGAACCTTGGGCGTGGCGCTCGGGCTCGTCAACGCGGTCTTCATTCACCGGTTTCGTATCGTGTCGATCATCGTCACCATCGGCACGTTCAACCTGTTCTTCGGCCTCTTGATGTACCTGTCGCGGGGCCGGTCGCTTTATGACATTCCCGACTGGCTTTATGACCGCGTCACGATCCTGAGCATCCCGCTTGAGCGTGGATCGGCCACGCTCTACCTGCCGGTACTGGTCATGCTCGTGATGGTCACGGCGACTTGGGTGATCCTGTCGAAAACCGGACTTGGGCGGCAGATCTACGGCTTCGGGTCGAACCCCGATGCTGCCCGTCGCTCGGGCATAAACATCGCTTGGGTTCAAGGGTTTGCCTATGGCTGGCTTGGGCTTTGCGCGGGTATCGCCGGGTTGATGCAGGCCCATATCGTGCGTGAGGTGGTGCCCAACGCCCTATACGGCCGCGAGCTCGACATTCTTGCTGCGGTCGTTCTGGGAGGAGCCGTTCTGGGCGGCGGGCGCGGCACGGTTTTGGGTGCAGTGCTGGGGGTCGTACTTCTGGCCCTGATCCAGAATGGGCTGAACCTTCTGGGCATCACACCCTTCGCCTTCAAGATGATCGTGGGCGCTGTGATCCTGATCGCGATCACGGCCAGCAATGCAGAGCGGCTTCTGCCAGAAACCCTCAAACCCCGGAAGGAGGGCTGAGATGCGTGCGCGTATCATCAACTGGTCCGGCGACCGGATCGAGCTGTCCGCGATGGTCCTCTTTCTTTTCGCCTCCATCGTTCTCTTCGGCATTCTTGCCCCGCAGTTCCTGTCGGCCAGCATCTTCCGGTCCATGGCCTTCCAATTGCCGGAGCTTGGCCTGCTGACCTTGGCCATGTTCATCCCGATCATCGCCGGCGGACTGAACCTCGCCATCACCTTCACGGCCAACATCTGCGCGTTGGCAGCGGCATTCTTCGTCAAATCCTACATGATGCAGGCCGGCATCGCCGCCTTGCCGATCGCCCTGATCATCGGGATGGGAACCGGGCTTCTGATCGGCCTCGCCACAGGGGCAATGGTCGCCTATGTCGGTGCCCATCCGATCCTCGTGACCCTTGGCGCGATGATCTTCCTGCGCGGCCTTGGTGAACTTCTGACACGCGGCGGCGATATCTCGGGCCTGCCCAACAGCTTCAAAACGCTGGGCCATGAAAGCATCTTTGGCGTGCCGATCCCAATGCTGGTCTTCCTGTTGGCGGTCGCGGCGTGCCTTTACATCATGCAGTTCACCAAGCTGGGGTTCCGCATCCACATGGTCGGGTCGAACCCAAGGGCCGCGCTTTATTCCGGCATCAACGTGAACCGAGTGCTGATCTGGGTCTATGGACTGTCTGGCGCTCTTGCCGGACTTGCAGGGATCATCATGCTGGCGCGCTTTAATTCGGTCCGCGTGGGCCACGGAGAAAGCTACCTGCTAATCACGATTCTCGCATGCTTCCTTGCCGGTGCGAACCCGTTCGGCGGTTTCGGACGGGTGTTACCGCTGGCGGTGGGGCTGATGAGCCTTCAGGTCATCGCTTCGGGCATGAACCTTATGGGGGCGAGCCAGCATCTGGCGACAGCCGCATGGGGCGGGTTCCTCATCCTCGTGATGATCCTGCGCACCCCATTTCAAGCGAAACGGTAAGGGGCGACCATGACCTATCTTCTCGGAATCGACGTGGGCTCCGGTTCTGCCCGCTGCGGGGTCTTCGACACGGGCGCCAATCTGATCGGCGTGGGCAAACATCCCATTGCCCAGAACCGCCCAGCCCCCGAGCACGTCGAACAGTCTTCCGACGATATCTGGGCAGCGATTTGCATCGCAGTGCGAGGTGCGGTGACCGACGCGGGAATAGACGGCGCGCAGGTCGCCGCACTGTCCTACAGCGCCACCTGTTCGCTTGTCCTGCTCGATCAGGACCAGCGGCCATTGGCCCTGACCGAAGGCGAGACACCCTGGAACATCATCATGTGGATGGACCACCGCGCGCAGGAGGAGGCCCGCCGCTGCAACGCCACCGGCTCGCCCGTGCTGCGCAACCTCGGCGGCGCGATCTCGGTCGAAATGGAAATCCCCAAGCTGATGTGGGTCAAGCGCAACCGCCCCGACCTCTGGGCGCGGCTGGGCTACGCCGGGGACCTTGCGGATTTCCTGTGCCTCAAGTCCACCAGCACGCTAGAGCGGTCCGTCTGCACGCTTGGTTGCAAATGGACCTATGACCCGGATGAGGGTGGTTGGAACCACGCCTTCCTAAAAACCGTTGGCCTGGCGGACTTGTTGGCCCGGGCCGGCCTGCCCACACAGGCGACGGCAATTGGCTCCTTCGTCGGCACCCTGACGGACCGGGCGGCGGCGGACCTCGGGCTGACCCCCTCGTGCAAGGTCGGCATGGGCCTGATCGATGCCCATGCTGGGGCGCTTGGCACCTCCGGACTGGCCGATAGCGGGATCGAGAACCGCCTTGCCCTGATCGCTGGCACCTCGAACTGCCATATCGCGCTGACGCGGGCCCGGGTCGAAGTCCCCGGCGTCTGGGGGCCGTACGCGGGCGCGGTGCTCGACGGCTGGTACGCGCTGGAAGGCGGGCAAAGTGCCACCGGCGCAGCACTTGACCAGATCCTTGCGCTGTTCCGCGCGCCCGAAACCGACGCGCACGGCGTGTTGGGGCAAGCCTTCCTTGACGGGCTGAACGCCGACCGGAACTATGCTGCCGACCTCTGCGTGCTGCCGGATTTCCTTGGCAACCGTTCGCCTTTTGCAGATCCGGGCCGCAAAGGCGCAATCCACGGCCTGACGCTGGAGGACCCGGCAACCCTACTTCCCAAGATTTATGGTGCGACAGCACTTGGTATTGCCTTCGGAACCCGGCAGATCATTGAGGCGATGCGCACGGCAGGCGTCCCTATCCACACCATCGACCTGAGCGGTGGGCACGCAAAATCAGAACTTCTGGTACAGCTCTATGCTGATGCGACGGAGTGCGACGTCTACCTTCCCGCCTGCGCGGAACCTGTTTTGTTGGGGGCGGCCTGCGCTGCCGCAGCTTCTGATCCGGCCTACAGGACCTTCCGCACGTATGCAGGCTCCAATCCCGGTCGCCTTGTCAAACCCCATCGTCGCCGCGCTGCGATCCTCGACGAGCGCTACGCGGTGTTTTCAAGCCATTATCCCGTTTTGCCCGCCAAGCCTCAATGGGTCGCAAAGGCGCTCTAACCAAAACCGCAACGTTTTGCCTCGACGCCACCGGGCAAAACACAGTTGCTACTCAGGAGTTGGAGCCTCCCGCAAACGCGACACGGCTCAGTCTGGGCCCCGAGACCCTCGATACTGCGCCAATCGAACTGCAGTTTCAGTTCATAGCGCGCACTTTTATTGGAAAGGAAGTGCCCCATGCATATCGTCCAGTTAGGCGTCGACGGTAAACTTGGAGCTGAAGGGCAGACTGGCCGCACCGAGTGCCTTTGGAGAAAGGCCCAACTCGCCAGGTCTGGCTTCAATGTCCGAATTCGCTGCCGAAACGGCAGAGGCCAGTTCGCTGCAGACCGCCGTGGGCGCGTAAGACGAGACGATGACCGTTCCTACTGGCAGGAATTGCGAGGCAGAAGAGACAGCCGAATTGAGAACCTCGACGCAGGTCGCGACCCATTCGGCCTTGGCCGCACCGAAATCCGGCCAGTCTCCACCGCGCCGCCAGAGCGGGTCTGACGCTACTCCATTTCCGATCAATCTCTCTTCGAGATCCAGCAAGCCCACGGGCTGGCTCGCGGGTTGGCGGCTCTGGAAGATTTGATGGTTCAAGACCAAGCGGTGGTGGAGCCGGGCGCCAATGTAGAAGTAAAGGTAGTCGTCCAGTGACTTTGCCGCACCGAACATACTTTCCCCAGCGGCAGCGGCGGTGATGTCGTTCTGGACATAGACCTCGATGCCCAAGGCGTCCTCGATCTCCTTGCTTATGGCCTCAAACCGTTCCGCCATGCCGGTAGGGCCAAGCGCCAATTCCTCTTGATCCTCGGGCATTGCGATGCCGATGCCTGCCAGCCGACCTTCGTGCTTGTCGGGCAAAGCTTCGAGTGCTTGTCTCACCGTTTCGAGAAGACGGGAATGGTTCGTCGATGTTTCGTCGGAGGGCAGTGGCAGGGAAGTGTAGAACTTCACCTGTCCGACGAAGTCGATCAGGACAACGTCCGTATGCTTGTGGCCAAGGCTGATGCCTACGGAGTACGCCCCTTCCGGGTTGAGAGACAATGGAATGGTCGGCGGGCCCATCCGGCCTTTCACGGCTTCGCCGCGCGAGACGAGCCCTTCCTGCTCCAAAGAGCGGACAATGACAGAAACGGTCTGGGCAGACAGCCCCGTGCGATTGCCGATGTCCATCCGGGAAAGCCCCTTGTTCTGAAGCAAGAGCGACAGAACGAGCCGTTCGTTGTAGCTTCGCACGCTGACGGCGTTCATACCGCTGGCGCGGTCAGCGATCCGGATCGGGTTCGGTGGCGCAAAGCGCATGTCCGGCATCTAGTTTGCCCACCCGATGTTGAGAATTTCCTCCGCAATGACCTTACCCAGCGTTTCATGCGCTTCGCGGCTGAGGTGAAACCCGTCCGCGGGGTCGGAGGCGATGACGGACCCGGCATCGAAAAAATGTACTTCCAATGAATCCGCGATGACCTCGAATTCGTGAGCCAGCTGGTGGCTCTTTGGCTGTGCGCCGGAAAAGATGCCCTCCCATTCGCCGATATCGTCCAGCATGGGTGGCGGCGCGACCACTAGGATTTCAGGTGTCTGACCACCCGGACCCGGCTTCAACTCGCGGATGTCGTGGATCAGGCAACCGATCCCCATCGCGACTTCGGAGGCCGGTTGCCCGAACCGCGCCTTCAGGTCGTTCGTGCCGAGCATCAGGATCACGAGGTCGATTGGCGCGTGGCTCATGAGGCAGGGCCAGAGGTACAGGCGGCCGCTCTTGATGTCGCCTTCTATGGGGTCCTTGTGCACCGTCGTCCGCCCACTCAGGCCCTCTTCTATGACATGCCAATCGTTGCCGAGGGCGACCCGCATGACCCCCGGCCACCGTTCGCCGGGGCCAAATCGTTCAAGGGGGGAACCGCCCGGAACCTGTCCATGGGTGTTGGAGTCCCCATAGCAAAGCACTGTTTTCATGTTGTTTTCTAAGGCCTTTTTGCTCTCTGTCGACGAACGAGCGACTTAATCCATCAAAGTGAACATGTCAGCGGAAGGGGTGAAGTTCAACCACAATAGTTATTCATTCATTCTGAATAAGTATTGACAGGCCTGCGGTGCGCTGCTTGAAAAGACGCCGTGAGGAGAGTCGATCCGACGACCCGGGACGCCATGATCGGGGCCGCCATCAGCATGGTCACCTGCCCATCGCCCGGCACCAATGGACGCGAAACATCAATGGGAGGAGACCCGACATGACCACCAAACGCACTGCCGCAGCGACCTTCGTCACGCTGCTTCTGGGCACGTCCGCAATGGCGCAGAACGTGAACCTGATGAACGGCGTGGAGCCGCGACCCGACGACAATAGCGTTGTCGAGGCGGGCGCTTTCCAGAAGGACGGCCCATGGACCATCGCGATGAGCCATTTCGGGGTGAACGCGAACACCTGGACGGTCCAGACCGCGCATGAAGCGCAAGGCGTGGCCGATGGCGACGAACGTATCGCCAATTTCATCATGCTCGACGCCAACTTCGACCAAGCCAAGCAGATTGCCGACATAGAGGATCTGATCGCACAGAGCCCGGACGTGCTGATCGTCATGCCGGTGACGCCAACTTCTGCTGATGCGGGCATCCAGAAGGCTATCGACGCGGGCATCCCCGTCGTGGTGCATACGGGGCGCACCGAGAACCAGAATTTCACCGTGGAAATCCAGGGCGGCGCCGAGAATTTCGGGCGCGTCATGGGTGACTTCCTGGTCGACCAGTTGGGCGGCGAAGGCAAGATCTGGGTGCTGCGCGGCCTGCCATCCCACCCCGAGGACATCAACCGCTACAACGGCCTGATGCAGTCGCTCGAAGGCACGAACATCCAGATCACGCAGGAGGATTACGGCAGCTGGGTCTATGATCTGGGCAAGAGCCTTTGCGAGACATTCTACCTGAACGACTCGGACGTAGACGGCATCTGGTCCTCCGGCGCCGACATGACCCGTGCCTGTGTGGACGTGCTAACGGAATTCGGTGCGCCGATCCCGCCGATCACCGGCGAAGGCAACAACGGCTTCTTCGGCCAGTGGCTTGAAATGGGCTATCCGTCGATCGTCGCGGAATATAGCCCATCGCAAGCTGCTGCCGGCGTGCGGGCGGCCGTGGCGCTCCTTGAAGGTGAAGCGCTCCACAAGCACTACATCTACGAACCCGAAGGCTGGGACGCCGCGAAGGCGGCGCAATACTACCGTTCCGACCTGTCCGCCAACGTCTGGTGGCCGACGGAATTGCCGGAAGAGACGCTCCAGTCGCTCTACGGCAACTGACATCCTCCCTGTCAGACGGTGCTCTCGCGGGTTCGCCCCGCGAGAGCTACTTTTCAATCCCGTGGGAGGCCCTGATGCAATCCGCTGTTTCCATGACCGGCGTGTCGAAGTCCTTTGGTCCGACGATCGCCGTCAACGACGTGACCTTCGCGGTCAGGCCTGGCCGTGTCCACGCGCTGATGGGCGAGAACGGAGCCGGGAAGTCGACGCTGATGAAGATGCTCGCCGGTGTCCATCAGCCCGATCGCGGGGAAATCGCGATTGCCGGAAGAAAGGTCGCCTTTGCCAATCCACGCGACGCATTGGCTGCGGGTGTCTCAACGGTCTTTCAGGAGCTGTCGCTGCTGCCCAACCTGTCGATCGCCGAGAACATGTTCCTGGGCAAGGAGCCTGTCGGCCGCTTCGGTCAGCCCGACCGTCGGCAGATGACGGAACGCACCCGCGCGGCCCTGTCCGAGCTAAGTCTGACCCTCGACCCGCGGACGCTCGTGTCCAACCTGAGCATCGCGGAGCGGCAATTCGTGGAAATCGCCCACGGGATCAAGGCAGACGCCCAGGTCTTCATTCTGGACGAACCGACGGCCGCGCTGAACGCTGCTGACGTGGATATCCTGAACCGGCAAATCGCCAATCTGAAGGCCGCAGGCAAGGCAATCATCTACATCTCTCACCGGATGGACGAGATCTTCAACATCTGTGACGACGTTACCGTCATGAAGGACGGCAGGCATGTCGCGACCAGACCCTTGGACGAGCTTACACCGGAGGGCTTGATCTCATTGATGGTCGGACGCGAGCTATCCGACCTCTTTCCGCCCCGAACCGGCGAGACCGGGCCGATCTTGCTCTCTTGCCGCAACCTGACGCTGGCCAGCGGGTCCGAACCGATCAGCTTCGATCTTCAAGCGGGGGAAATCGTCGGCTTAGCCGGCCTAGAGGGTCAGGGACAGGGAGAGATGGCCCGAGCCATGGTCGGGCAATGCTTTGCCGTCGCGGGCGAGGTCGTCGTCGGGGGGCAGGCCATCAAGGTCCCGATGGACCAACAAGCCGGCATTCGCCTGATGCAAAGGCTTCGCGTCGGTTTCGTGCCCGAGGACCGCAAGGAGGAAGGTCTGCTTCTTGGCGCGTCCATCCACGAGAACGTCGTGATCACGCGCCAGGCCGCGCGGGCGGCGTTCCGCCCGGCGACCCGGTTCCGGGAGTTGACCCGCCAGATCATGAACGACCTGAACGTGAAGGCCCAAAGCCCCGACATGGCGGTCGGCGCCCTGTCCGGCGGCAATCAGCAGAAGGTGCTTCTTGGCCGCTACCTTGCCTCGGACATGGATGTTCTGATCGTCGAGGAACCGACGCGCGGCGTCGACATCGGGGCCAAGGCCGAGATTTACCGACTGCTCCGGGCGCTTGCCGGACAGGGAAAGGCGATCCTCCTTCTGTCGCGCGAGACCGTCGAGCTGATCGGACTCTGTGACCGGCTGCTGGTCGTTCACGACCGCAAGATCGTGCGCGAGATGCGCGGCGCCGATGCGACCGAGCACGCCATCCTTGACGCCGCCCTGAACTCTTGATGGACCGGAGAAAGACCGCATGCAAAGTCGACTGATCCACCGTATCGCAGGCAAGAACTCCAGGCACGGAAACTGGTGGGCTGCGCTGCTTGTCATCCTCCTGACCACGCTGATCCTTGTGGTCACGACGGACGATTTCGCGACCCCGCAGAATGCGTCAAACCTGCTGGCCCAGGCGATGCCGCTCATCATCGTCGCGATCGGGCAGATGATCGTCATTGTGCTGGCGGGCATGGACCTCTCGGTCGGCTCGGTCATGAGCATGACGACCGCGATCCTCGCGCTGGACGGCTCGCCCCTTGTGCTGATCCCGCTGGTCTTCGTGGCCGCCGCAAGCGTCGGAGTTGTGAACGGCATTGCCATCGTCAAGCTGAATGTCCATCCGATCATCGCGACCTTGTCGATGCAATTCATAGTGCTGGGCATCGCCCAGCTGTTTCGGCCCGTGGCGGGCGGCTCTGTCCCCCAAATCGTGGTCGACATGGTCACCGGTTCGGCTCTGGGGATCCCAGCCCCGATGATTTGGGCCCTCGTTGTTCTGGCGGTCGCGTGGAAGATCCTTCACGGGTCACGCTTCGGGCTGCATCTTTTTGCCATCGGTGGTGGCGTCGCCTCGGGGCAGGGCGACACGGCCCACAACTTCGGCCTGTCCGAACACCGCAACATCATCGTGGCCTATGTTCTCAGTGCTCTCTTTGCGGCGCTTGCCGGCGTCTTCATCGCGGGCCGTATCGCCTCCGGCGACCCGGGCGTCGGCTCGCAATTCGCACTCGACTCCATCACCGCTGTCGCGATTGGCGGGACCCAGCTTTCGGGAGGGATCGGGAGCCTGCACGGCACAATCCTCGGAGCAGTCCTGATGTCGCTCCTCTCCAACGGAATGAACCTGGCGAACCTTTCGGCCTTCCTTCAAGGCGCCATCAAGGGGGTCATCCTGCTCCTGGTCGTGGCGTTGCAGTCGCGCAACCGGATGGGGCTGTGACGATGACAAACCTGTTCCGTTCCGCGCTGCGGGTGCCGCCAGCATACTTTGTCTTCGTGGTGTTGATTGCGACCCTGTGGATCGCGAAACCGCAGATGATGAATGCCAACGTGCTTGGCGTCTTCATCCGCCAGGTGGCACCACTCGGGATTCTCGTCCTGGGACAACTCCTGGTCATGCGGGTCCGGTCCATCGACCTGTCCGGGGCCGGGGTGCTCTTGCTGGTCAATTACCTGATCGCGTCCGGCATGCTGGGAGATCTACCCCTCTCCCTCGTTCTCGTCTTGTCGCTTGGGATCGGGTGCCTCGTGGGGCTCTTTAACGGTTACCTGGTGGCAAAGCGCCGGGTGTCTGCAGTGATCGCAACGCTTGCCGTGACGGTCATCATCACTGGCTTTGTCCAATTTCTCGCCAGCGGCAAGCCGCCGGGTAACATGCCAGCCCTGATGAACGAGGTCTACAAGATTAAGTGGGGCCCGGTTCCGTTGCCGGTCGTGCTCTGGATCATCCTGACGGCGATGATGGCGGTATTCCTGTCGCGCTTCGTCTTTGGCCGCTTCGTGATGGCGGTGGGCGAGAACCCGACCGCCTCGCATTTCTCGGGTGTCCCCGTTGAACGCACCGTGCTCACGGCGCATGTCCTTGCGGGCTTCTTCGCGGGGGTTGCCGCAATTGTGCAGTCGTCGTCGGTTGCCGTCGGCAGCCTGCGGTTGGGTCTCGAAATGCCAATCGATGCGGTCGCGGCGACGATCCTTGGCGGCGTCGTGTTCGGGCGGGGCGACGGCGGTGTCTGGGGGCCCTTCTTCGGCGTGCTCTGCTTTGCGTTCCTTTTCGTCGTGATGACAAGCTTCGGCGTGCCCGAGCCGGGCAAGCAGATCGCACGCGGTCTCATCATCCTTCTGGCGGCAATCTTCTACGGCCTCAACGCCAGGAAAACCTGACCTCATTCACAAAAGGATCCCGACTATGACTGAAAAACGTATCATGTGCTTCGGAGACTCCCTGACCTGGGGGTGGGTGCCGGTGATCGAGGGGGTGCCGACGACGCGTTATCCGGCCGACGTTCGCTGGACAGGCGTTCTGCAGTCGGAACTCGGTCAAGCCTTCACTGTCATCGAGGAGGGCCTGAGTGCCCGGACAACCATGCTATCCGACCCGACTGACCCGCGACTGGATGGCAGCGCCTATCTGCCATCGGCCCTGGCCAGCCACCTACCGTTGGACCTCGTGATCCTGATGCTCGGTACCAACGACACCAAAGCCTATTTCCACCGCACACCGTTTGAAATCGCGGCGGGCATGTCCAAGCTAGTGGGACAGGTGCTCGGGTCCGCCGGGGGAGTGGGGACCATCTACCCCGCGCCGCAAGTACTGGTCGTCGCGCCACCGCCACTTACGCCGATGCCGCATGCCTATTTCCAGTCCCTCTTCGGGGGTGCGCACGAAAAATCTGCGCAGTTCGGCAAGCTTTATGGCGATCTGGCAGATTTCATGAAGGTGCATTTCCTCGACGCAGGAAAGGTCATTTCAACCGACGGCGTTGATGGCATCCACTTCACCGAAGGCAACAATCGCGACTTGGGAAAGGCCATCGCCGCGAAGGTGGGCCAAATCTTCGCCGTGTGATCGAAAGTCTTGGGTGGAGTGTGCGACTTCTGCCGCCGCGTGAGCCCCATTGCTCCATTTTGGTGACGGATGGATCCCAGCCATCGGACAATGGTTGAGCACGTTCCTCAGGGTCTTCTTTGGTGGTCGCATAAATGGCGCTGACATCAGTCCAAAGAAGACCCTCTCTATTTTCCTAAAACCTAGGCCGGCCGGTTCGGCGACGGATTGTTTGGCACTTTTGTAAACGCGAAAAGGAGTCCGCAGGTCCACTAACGAGTTGCAAGTGGAAATTTCCTTTCTGTCAGCTTATAAACGCGCGACCGTCGGCTCGCGTCTGTCTCTAAGCCGAGTCTGCATGAACGCCGAGCCAGACAGGGTGGATGGGCTGCGGCATGGGAGGTGTTGCCGAAGTGCCGGTTAATGAAGACCTCAAGGTTTATGAGGACCAGCCGGGGTTCTTTGATGTGCTTGGCGCGCAGCGCGAGCTTCGCAGTCAACTCCTCGATCAACCGGTGGTTCGGCACAAGCCTGCAAGGGATCTGGCTGCCCACATGCTGTTGCACCTTGATGATCTCCACAGGTGTTGGAGCATTGGCACCATGTGGCTCCGTTCTGAACTTGCCTGCCACCGCGTCGATACCGGGTTCGGCCACGCAGCTGCTCCGGAATACCATCCAAGTTTTTCCGAGGCGAAAAACGGGGATTATGACGTCCCATCCTTCGGGTGCGGCGCTGTCGACAACCGCGATCCGATCATGCAGGCAATGTGGTCCGGGCAACGGCCTGTTATTTTTGCAGATCTCAAGCACGACAGGCGTGTTACGCCAAAGCTTCGGCAACGGCTGTCAGGAGCGCGCACGAAATCGAAATTTGGGGCGGCGCTTCGGGTAAGAGGCAACAGCTTTGGTCTGATCTGCGCGGATTGGACGGAGCACGAGGTTCCGAGCGAGTCCGGCTTGTTCGATTGCTTTGAACAAACGGTCACGGATGTCTTGAGCCCCATCATTGCAGTAGCGCAGCGCATCTCGCAAACGGTGGGGTCGGAACAGGTCCTCACCCGCGGACCCAAGTGCGTTCCCCACGACGGGCGACATGCCATTTGTGCTTTGGACGGACTGACAATTTCCGAACTCGAGATCGCCCGCTTGGTCGCTCAGGGACTGAGCTACAAGGAGATTGCCCGGATCCGGGACCGGTCACTTTCGACCATCGACCACCAGCTGCGCAGCATTCGCGCCAAACTGGGTGCGCAGAGCACCGCGGGGCTTGTCAGCCTTCTGGCCGGGCTTGACAACTTCAGGCACTAGGACCCTATCGCGAATATTCGCGATAGATCGCACGCGGGCGGTTTTCCCAACTTCCTTCCTCAAGACAGAGCCATTGCGACGGTTCTGCTGCGCCCGGGAGAGGCGCGGCAAGGGAGGAGAGACCAATGATCGACAACAGCCACTATTCGGCTGCAACCCAGGGTGCGTTCGAGCTTTTCGACCTGGGCAACCTGATCCTTGAGGCAGGTGAGACCCTGCGCAGTACCAAGCTTGCCTACCGCACATTCGGGACAATCAACGCCGACAAATCCAATGCCATCCTTGTCACGACATGGTTCTCCGGGACCGCAAAGGTGATGGAGGATGTCTACGTCGGACCCAACCACGCGCTCGATCCGGGCAAGTATTTCATCATCATTGCCGATCAGTTGGGCGACGGCGTGTCCACGTCGCCCCAGAACAACCCCGCACCGCAAAGGATGAGCAAGTTTCCCAATCTTAGCATCGGCGACGATGTCGCTGCCCAGCACAGGCTCGTTGCTCAGCATTTCGGCATCGACCGACTCGCCCTTGTCGTTGGCGGCTCCATGGGGGGTCAGCAGGTTTATGAATGGGCCGTCGCCCATTCCGACATGGTCGCTCGGGCGGCGCCGATCGCCGCCACAGCGCGCATTTCCCTGCATCAGCAGGTCTTCGTGCAGGCGCTGGAAGAGGCGATCATGTCCGACCCTGCCTGGAACGGCGGCTGGTATGCCTCCGGCCTCGACGTCCGCAATGGCATGGACCGGATGGCCCGGATCGTCGCGACGCTTGGCTGGTCCCGCGCCTTCTATCAGGAAGAGCGCTGGCGCAGCGTGCTGGGCATGTCCTCGCTCGACGATTTCATCAACGGCGTGATGAAGGCCTATTTCGAGCCGATGGATCCGAACGTGCTGCTGTGCGAAATGCACAAGTGGCGCCGCGCGGATGTGGGCCGCCATGCCGGGGGCGACCTTGCCGCAGCCCTTGGCCGGATCACGGCCAAGACCTGCGTCATGCCGATCGATCACGATCTTTTCTTCCCTCCGGACGAATGCGAACTGGATCGAGCGATGATCCCGGAGGCGACGCTGACCGTGATCAGATCAAAGGAAGGCCACATGGGCCTGAACGGGTTCGAACCCGGCTACATGGCACAGGTCGATACCGCCCTCGCCGCGCTGCTGGCCGACTGACTCGACCCCAGACCGACGAACCAAAAAGACCGCGCGAATGCCGTCGCGCGAACGGGCGCTTCATGTCTGAGGGCGCACGATGAGGAGGACGAACGGAAATGATACAAGATCAGAAATCGCTGCGGGTTCGTGGTGCCACCAAGGTGTACGAGACTGGAACGGGACAGGTTAGTGCCCTTCAGGATGTGCATCTGACCGTAGAGCAAGGCGAATTCATTTCTGTCGTCGCGGTCCTTCAGGCTGCGGAAAGACCACTCTTCTTTGGTCGATCGCGGGGCTGCGCCAGCTCAGTGCTGGAACCATATCCCTCGGGCCTGACCAGATCAGGAAGCCTCACCATGCCATCGGCATGATGTTCCAGTCGGCAAACCTACTGCCATGGCGAACCATCCAGCAGAATATCGAGTTTCCCTTCGAGATCCGGCGCAGGACGCCCGACCGCAAGAAGATCGCGGCCCTTCTGGACCGTGTCGGCCTTGGTGGTTTTGGCGCGAAGATGCCCAAGGAGCTTTCGGGCGGCATGCAGCAGCGGGCATCGATCGTACGGGCGCTGGCATCCGACCCTGAAGTCCTGCTGATGGACGAACCCTTTGGCGCCCTCGACGCCTTCACGCGGGACGAGATGAACCTGCTGATGGAGGAAATCTGGGAAGAGACCCGCAAGACTATCATCCTGATCACCCATTCCATTCAGGAAGCGGTTTTCCTGTCCAACAAGGTCTACGTGATGAGTGCTCGGCCCGGCCGCATGCATCGCGTCTTCGAAGTGCCATTCGAGCGGCCGCGCAACCTCAAGCTCATGGAAACGAAGGCCTTCTTCGACCTCGTGAACGAGATCAAGGCCGAAATCCAACATCAACCGTCCTCGGCCTCCACAGCCGTTGCAGCAGAGTGAGCACCATGAGCGAGAGCGACAAGAACACCGGCGTCAACATGGCGGGCGGCCTGACCAGCGGGCCGAAGATCCAGAACATGACAGAGGTCCTGGCCGTTCTCTCCGTCGCCGTCGTCATCATCGGAGGCGCCGAATTCCTCCTGCGCTTCTTTGAGGTCAAGGAATTCGTCATGCCGACGCCGTCGGCCATCGTCACTGCGTTGTTTGAACATTCAGGAGAGATTGCGCCGCATCTTGGCTACACGCTCGTCGAGCTGGCCGTCGGCTACACCATCGGCGCGTCAATCGGCATGATCCTGGCGGCGGTGATCACGCAGTTTCCCTTCGTGGAAAAGATCATCACCCCCTACATCCTGCTGCTGGTCACCACCCCGATGCTGGCACTGGTGCCGCTTCTGATCCTCAACTTCGGCTTTGGATATGCCCCGCGCATCATCGCGGTCGCCCTGGCGGCGGGGCCGATGGTGATGATCAATTCGGCCACCGGTTTTCGTCGCGTCGACCAGGACAAGATCGCGCTGGCGCGATCCTATGGAGCGTCGACGTTCCAGATTTTCACGAAGATCCGCGTTCCCATGGCGATGCCAATGATCATCGTCGGCCTGATGATGGGCGCGATCTTTTCGGTCATCACCGCCATCGGCGCGGAAATGTCGGGCGGCGGCTTTGGCCTTGGCAGCAAGCTGACGACATTTTCGTCGACCCTGCGCACCGCCGAATTCTTCGCCGTGATCCTGATCCTCGCGATCATGGGGATCTGCATCTACGTCTTCTTTTCTTGGCTCGGCAAGAAACTGGCCGGCTGGGAAAGCTGATGCGGGACGGTCTTGCCCAACCGCTCGGCGGGCCGGTTCCATCCATCAGAGCGGAAACAGTGGAGGAGTGGGTCATGCAGAACCCGATCAACATTTCGGGCCTGTCCCGGAGAAAGTTTCTCAAAGTCAGCGGGGCCGGCGTCGTCACCGCCAGCACCATCGGTAGCGGGCTCTGGCTGCCCGGCGCCGCAACTGCCGAACCCTATTCCGGCAAGCATACGTGGATTTCGCCCCGTGGGACGATCGAGGTGATGGACGACTACGCGATCTGGGTCGCACAGGCGATGGGCTACTTCGGCGACCTGGGGGTGGAGTTGGAGCTGCAACCCGGGCCTCCGGGCGGCACCGCGGTGGTGCAGTTCGTTTCGGTCGGACAGGCCGACATGGGCTTCCCGGCGCCCGGTATTCTCGGCAATTCCATCGAGAACGACATGGGCCTCGTGTCCATCTTCGGCACCGGCTACCTTGACCTTTTCAATATCGCCTTCCGCAAGGGCGAAGGCATGACCGATCTGCGCGGTCTTGAAGGCAAGACCGTCCTGCTCGGTTCGGCCGCGTGGCAGTCCATCGCCGATCCGATGCTGAAGGCGGTCGGTGTCGATGTGACCAAGGTGCGCTATGTCGAGGCTGGCTTCCCGAACTGGACGGCTGCCCTTGCAGCGGGCGAAGGCGATGCCTGTCTCGCCTGGGAAGGCCTGCGGGCGCTTCTGGAAAAGAACGGCCAGTCCTTCGACTACTGGATGGGCATGCGCGGCTCGCCGCTGCCATCGAACAGCCAGGTGGTGCGCCGGGCCGACGTGGAAGACCCCGACCGCCGAGCCTTCCTTCAGGCCTATGTGAAGGGCATGGCAATGGGTCACGAATTCGCAGATCACAACCCGCGTGCGGCCGCCGACATCGTCTTCAAAGCGCTTCCGGCCACCCGCGAAGGCTTTGGTGCCCGCTCCGGAACCGAAAGCCTCATGCAGATCCACCGCACCTTCAAGGGCGACCTGTCGCAGCGCTCTGGCTGGGGCGAACACGACATCGCAGGCTTCCAGCGGTTCTTCGACGTGCAACGCGAGATCGGCCTCCTGTCGACCGAGATTAACGCAGCCGACTACGTGCTGAACGACTTCATCGCGGAAGGGAACGCTTTTGACCACGATCAGGTAAAGGCCGATGCCGAGGCCTATGCGCTGCCCGACGACCTTGCAGCTCTCGATATGGCCGAACTGGAGGCGAATTTCTATAACAGTGCCATCAATTGATGGACTCGGGGGCCGGAGCAGCACCCGGTCCCCTATCGATTTCAAACGGGCAACAAGTGTCGCGGCAACCTCCTATTGCCCGGATCAACCAGTGCCCTTGGCCTCGCCGGGCGTACACCTTCCAGGACGCTCGGCGGGTGACCAAAACGCCTAACATGACGACGAACAAGGATGGCTCAATCATCACCAAGGGCAGATCATAGTTAATGATACCTTCAACAGGCTGGTTTCGACTGATCTGCCCTCTGCAAACCGGATCTTTCCGCTAGATTTCTGAGGCTGGGAGAAGAACGGACTCGACTGAAAGCCTCTAAGTTCTCGGTTGCTCACAGGGCCTTCATCCTTACCGGGCGAGCGATGCACACCCTTGCACGAGATTTGACGGAAAGCCGGGATCAAACAGAGGCGGGTATCGAACCTTGCGTTGGTCACGTCGGCGACAGCTATGATCGTGAATACGGTATCGCGGCTTGTCGGCCCGATCCATGCGGCGATTGACTGCGTATGATTGTGCTGACGTACCGACCGCCCAGGCAACGCTGCGCGGTTCAAGTCGAACCATTCAGAACTTCTGGAAAAAACTGTTTAGGCTAGTTCGACTAGGCCGTGTCATTTTTCGGCTGACCTTTTGGCGGAAAACCTAGCATGATGTTTCGGCCGCACGTCTGTAGATATCCCCGGTCAACCATGCCGGCCAATCGCGCTCGAAGAAGGATTTGTCGCCGTCGTAGCTCCGGTTGGGGATTTCCGTGATGACGAAATCCGCACCTTTACGGCGGAGTTTCAACTGGCTGTTCTTGTCAGCGTCGCGTTCGGCACGAAAACGTACCTCCGGCAGTGGGCCATGCACCGACTTCGGCAAGGATTTACCCCGTGGGTCGCAAATCGCACGGGCGCCCCGACTGCCACCGCCATTCGCGATGTAGTGATCGAGGGCAGTCAGCACGGCCTCTGATGCGAGTGCCATTTGCTGCCATTGCACCACGCGGGCTATCTCGGTCTTGCGCGGCACAGCAATACCGTGATCGCGGATCCGAGCGTTCAAGGTGCGGGCATCGGCCAGTGCTTTTGAGACATCGGAGGCCGTGCACAGAATACCGGCGTGGTCGCTCATGCGGGCCTGCACGTCAGTCCTGATGGCCTTCCATGTTAACGTGCTGTCGCTGTCCAGATGTCGCGTCACTTCGGACACGGCGGGAGCTGCAGCATTGGCAATATCGGATTGCGAGGGCGAGGCCGCATTACCTGTTGCACCTATATGTTCGGCCACCCGCGTGCCAAAGACCTGACCTGCGTTCAGTGCAGATCCCCCCGGTCGGGTTGCACCGTGTGTGCCGGAAGCCTCGCCGACAGCATAGACGCCGGGCACATTCGTCCGGCCCCATATATCCACCGCAATCCCACCGTTCATGTGCTGGTTATTGACAGCGAATTCCAACGGATCTGCAGAAATATCAACTTTGTAACGCTTGTAGAGTTCGATCGCGAGCGGGTTCATATGGCGCAATCTGTCGATGGGGAGCGTCTGATCCGCGCCAGCATTCCGCAGATAGATGCTGACGTCAGGATCCAGCCGCTCCAGACTAAAGGGCGCATCAATCGCCTCCGGATTGCGGTTAAAGTCCATGTAGACCCGCCTGCCCTTTTGGCTTTCGCGGAAGATCGCAAGGTCAACGAGGCTCGACTGGAAATCCAGCATACGGCTTGCGTGGAACGGCCATTGATACCCCTTGCGGAAGATATTCGAGGCCATTTCCTGCGTGGTGCGGTAGTAGTCGGCAAGGAAATGATGTTCCGTGCCGTCGCCATCAACAGAATAGATATGCGGAATCACCTGCACGTAGGTGCCTGAGAGGTTCCAAGGGAACCCCTCTCGCCGGGTGCTGATGCCAAACTGGCTTTCGGTGATATTGGTCAATTCCAACCCGGCCTCGAGCGCCATGCCCAAGGTGCCAAAACATCCATTGGGGAACACGCTGTCACGATACATCTCGCCCGGACCACCGGCTGCTATAACCAGCGCGGAACAGGGATAAAGGGCCAATCCGTATGGATTGGCGTCGGTCCCTTCCTTTGGGCGGATCGCCAACAGGCCATTGACGCCCTGCCCGTCCTTTAACAGCTTGATCGCCGTTGTTTGGTTGAAAAACGGGATATCAAGGCGGATTGCCTCTTCGGCCAAAACCTTGACCATCAAGCGCGACGTACGAGGGCCGCAAGACGTGGCGCGGCCCACCTCATCGTGGTCTGTCTGGTAGCGCAACGTGCCGCCAAGATGGTCCTGCGGCAAAGGCAGGCCCAGGTACTGCAAAGACGACATCGCGCGGACCGAGCCCACAGCCTCTATATAGGCGGTGTCTTCATCCATCGCGCCACCTGCGCGGATCGCTTCGGCCATCGCCTGAAAGTTGTCGCCCTGATCCTTGGTATTGGCGGTGTGCAGGGTCTGCTTGTCCGAGCCGGAACAGGCAGACGTCCCGCCCCAGGCGCTTTGGCTGATGATGGTCACATCGATGCCGCGCCGTTTCATCTCAACGGCGGCACGAAGGCCCGCCGCGCCGCTGCCAATCACCAACGCGCCGGTCCGATAGACAGGCAGATCGAAGTCACCGACCCGTGTCGTCTCTATAACCTGTGGTTCGGGCTTCAAGCGTGGCATGACCACATCGGTCAGCGCATCCAAAATGTTTTGCGGGACGGACAGGGACATGATTGTTCCTCAGGTTCAGGCAATATCGACCCAGACGCGTTTGTCAGCGGAGGTCAAACAGGCATCCACGATCTGACAAATGTGGTGACCGTTCTCGAAGGTCGGCCACATGGGGGTCTGCGTGGTGATTGATTTGATCACCTCGGTAATCTCGATGATCTTGCCTTCATTGTAGCCCAGCGCGAAGTTGGGCAGCGGCAGGAAAGCGGCATAGGTCGGATGCTCGGGGCCGACGTCGATCGCGCGAAAACCGCGGCGTCCCAAAGCATCATCGTTGGAGTAAAACCGAAGGCGGTTCACCTCATCAAAGGTATAGACCAAGCTGCCTTTGGTGCCGTAGATCTCGTAGGTCTGCATGAACTTGCGGCCAGTGGCGACGCGGCTGAAATCGATCAACCCCTTGGCCCCGTTTTCAAACGTACACAGAATGTTGGTGCCGTCCGGGTTCGTGACCTCTCCCCACTCGGTGTCATCGGTGATCTCGGGGGCTGCATCGCCGTACCCAAGGCCGTCGATCTTGGGACGCTTCGGTGCGGTGATGTAACTGTCTGCGATCAGGGAAGATAACTTGCCGACCAGAAACTCCATGAAACTGAAAACGTGGCTTCCGGTGTCACCGATAATTCCCGTCGGTGCGAGGCTGCCATCGGCACGCCACATGTAAGGGGCCAGCGGATCACCATAGATGTCGATATGCTGGCAAGCCTTGAACAGTTTGATCTCGCCGATCTCGCCCGCTTCTATGATCTCTTTCGCGCGGTCGTGGATCGGGTTGCGGGGGAACGAATGACCGACACGGGTGATTAGTCCCTTTTCCTGTGCGATATCGGCCAGTTCGCGGGCCTGAGCGGCTGTATCCGCCAGCGGCTTCTCGCAATAGACATGCTTGCCCGCGAGGAGTGCCGCCTTGGCAACATCATAGTGCAGGTTGTCGGGCAAACAGATATCGATCAGGTCAACATCGGGGTCATTCACAGCATCCTGCCAATCGCCAAGAATTTTCGCGCCCGGCGCACGAAACGCCAGATCTTTTGCTGCTGTCGGGTTCGCCTCGACAAGTGCAATGACGCGGGCTGTGCCACCGTCCGTTCCAAAAAAGTGAGGAAAGCACTGATAGGCCATCGTGTGGGTTTTGCCCATCCAACCAGACGCGCCAAGAACGGCAACCTTTACCTCATTCATGTCAGTGTCCTCTTGTTTGATCGCGGCTCGATGCGCGCACAACCAGTCGCACGGGACTGCGAGATTCCGGCGGTGGCGCCACGCCTTCATTGATCCATGCAACGATCTGTCGTGCGGTCGATGCGGCGAAATCAGGAATGTTACAACTTACGGTCGTCAGCGGTGGGTAGCTGTGCTGCCCGTCTTCGATGTCGTCAAAGCCGACGACCCGAAGGTCGCGTCCAGCCTTGATCCCAAGATCGGGGCAGGCGGCAAGGACACCAAGTGCGACGAGATCATTAAAGCAGATGACACCGTCGACCGTCGGATGATCCTTGCGCAGCTGTGCGGCCATGGTCTTGCCAAAGGCGCGGGTCGATTGCCCGGTCAGGATCAGGGGGCCTTGCCCGTTCTCTTTCAAGACGGACAGATACCCTGCCATGCGTTCGCGGGTCACGGGACGCCCCTCAAGACCGCCGAGAAATGCAATCTTCTTGCAGCCCTGCGCAAGCAGATGTTCTGCCGCCAAGCGTCCACCGGTCAGGTAGTCGGGCGCGAGGAGCGGAAAGGTGCCCCCTTCCCGTTCAAGCGTACGGAATACTTGCAGGGTCGGCGTGTTGGCAGCGTCCAGAACGGCCAGCGTCGAGGCTTCGTCGCCGTAGGCTGGCGAGATGATAAAGCCTGAAACGCCATGTTCCACCAATGACGAAATCATCTGGCGTTGCAGTTTTGGATCCTCATCTGAATTGGCAAGAACTGTCGCAAAACCGGCCTGTGCCAGTTCCATCTGAAACAGCGCAGCAAATTCGGTAAAGAACGGGTTTCGGAGATCGTTGATGACCAACCCGACCAATCCAGATGATGACGATCGCAAGGTTGCGGCGGAGCGGTTATAGACATACCCGATTTCTGCCATCGCGCGCCGAACGGACTTTCGCGTCTCGTCCTTGACCGAAGTGGCACCTTGCAAGACAAGGCTGACGGTGGATTTCGAAACACCAGCTTGTTTGGCAACGTCGAGGATGGTGGGACGGCTTTTCATGTGCAGGTCTCCTTTGACCCTTTCCTATACGTCAAGGTCGAGAACCAGAATACCGTCGATCCCGCCCATGGCGTTCGCCACAAGCTGGCCTCCAAGGGCCTTATGGTCTTCATCGTCAGAATAAGTTTGCAGCGCTTCCCAACTGTCGAAGTCGATGACAAAGCCGTGCATGTACCCACGTTCGATCTGTTCGGGACTTTCGGATCGCCCACCGGTGAAGTTTGCGGCACCAGGCAGTTTGTCGGTCACAGCCGCCAAACCATCGTAGATGCCTTTGATGGTCGCTTCGGACACCTCGGGTTTGAACTTGGTCAATACGATGTGGCGGATCATGGCATCATTCCCTGGTCTTGGCGGATCATATCGGCGGCTTTCTCGCCGATCATGATGGAGGGTGCGTTGGTATTGGATGAATTGACGGTCGGCATCACAGAGGCGTCGGCGACGCGCAGAGCCTCAATTCCATTGAATTGAAGACGAGTGTTCAGCACCGCGGCATCGTCGGAACCCATGCGGCACGTGCCTGCGCAGTGATGCGACGTTTTCGAATGAACGCAGATAAAATTGAAGTAATCCTGATCGGTCTTAACATCCGGCCCCGGCAGGCGCTCGGCCAGGATGTACTTGCTCAGCGCAGACTGAGACAGGATCTCCTGCACCAGCTTTAGCCCACGGATCGACATTTCGCGGTCATAGGGGTCTGCCAGATAGTTGGGGTCGATCAGCGGCATGTCTCTGGGGTCGTTTGACTGCAGACGGACGGTCCCTCGCGACCGTGGACGCAGGTGGCAGGCGTTCAAGGTCACGCCGCCATTGGGCATCGCCACAACCCCGGCTTCGATACCGGTTCCCAACCCCAAATGCATCTGGATGTCCGGTGTTTCCGCGTTTTCATCCGCATACCAAAATCCCCCTGTTTCAAAGAGGCTCGAGGCCACAGGCCCCTTTCGGGTGAAGATGTATTGCAGCCCGGCAAGCGCACTGAGGTGCAGCTTGGCGAAGCGATCATAGGTGTGCGGTCCTGTCACCTCACAAATCGCGTACAGGTCAAGGTGGTCTTGCAGGTTCGCGCCGACATTCGGCTGGTCATAAACGACCTTGATCCCGAGGCTGGCCAAATGATCTGCAGGTCCAATTCCGGAGAGCTGCAGCAACCGCGGCGACCCGATTGCGCCCGAGGACAGGATCACCTCACGGTCGGCAGTGATGACGCTCCCGTCGGCCAGCTCGACCCCAGTCGCGCGGCGGCGCTCGACCGTAATTCGCTTCACCTGCGCCCGCATTCGGATCGTCAAATTCTGCCGACCCCGCGCCTGCCCAAGAAAGGCCATCGCGGCAGACGACCGGCGCGCGTTCTTCTGGGTCAGCTGGTAATAGCCGGCACCGTCCTGCTTTTCCCCATTCACGTCGACCGTTTTGGGTATACCCACCTGCCCGGCAGCTTCGATGAAAGCATCGCAGATCGGCAAAGGCGCAGCGGGCATCGAGACACTAAGCGGTCCGCCCCTGCCGTGATAACGACCGTTGTAGGTGTCGTTATCCTCGGACTTCTTGAAGTACGGCAGCACATCCTCGTAGCTCCAGCCTTCACAGCCCATCTGCCGCCACCCATCATAATCCTGTGCGGCTCCGCGTGTATAAATCTGCGCGTTGATCGCGGATCCGCCGCCAATGACCTTGGCCTGCGTATAGGTGAACACCTTGTCCTGCATCGCCTTCTGCGGTGTCGTCGACCAGCCCCAGGACGCTATACCCTTGGTCATCTTGGCAAAGCCTGCTGGCAGGTGGAAAAACGGATGGCGATCACTACCACCTGCTTCCAATAGCAGGACGCGGGCATTGGGATCTTCCGACAGGCGGGCAGCAATGACTGACCCGGCAGAACCACCGCCAATAACGATGAAATCATATCCACGGACGGTCATGCGGCAAACTCCGTCTCGACGATGTGGCGCCCGGCCCGCAGGGCCAAGGCGGCGATGGTCAGTGCCGGGTTAACGGCGGCAGAGGTCGGCAACACCGACGCATCGACAATGAAAAGGTTGGAGTGGTCGTGGCTCCGGCAGTAGCTGTCAACAACACTCGCCGCCGGATCATTTCCCATCCGGGCCGTGCCGCATTGATGCGACGGCGTGCGCCGGTCAAAAGCCTTCGACAGAACAATCGGAAACCCAATGCGCCGCAACACGGCTTTGAGTTCCTTCACCAACTGAACGTGGGCCTCCCAATTCGAGCGCTGCCAATCAAGCTTGATCCGCCCATTCTTCAAGGTGACCCGGCTATCCGGGTTTGGAAGGTCTTCGGACATGGCATAGAAATCGAAACTGCGGCCGGCAACAAATTGGGCAAGCCAACCCGGCATCGGCGTTGTCGCCGCCAGAATGGGCCCGGTGATCTTGCCCAGCATCTGGATGTTACCAAGCGCGGGCCGGTTATTTGAGCCATGATAAAAATCGTTGAGCATCAGGGTCTTCTGATAAACGCTTCGGTTCCTGCCCAAGGGATGCAAGGCCAGAACGGCTGAACAGTTGTGGTTCATGAAGTTCCGGCCAACCTGATCCGACCTGTTCGCCAGTCCTGTCGGGCAGTTGTTGTTGGCGGACCGCAAAAGCAGAGCGGCGGTCTGCACCGCCCCTGCGGCGACCGCGAAAAATGGCGCGGTCAGCGTTTCACCGCTGTCCAGCACAGCCGCAGTCACGCGACCGATCGGATCACTGTCCAGACGCGTGACAGTGCAGCCGGTGCGCAGGGTTACGTTTTCATGCGTCAGCGCCGTGGCCAATCCACATGTCTCTGCGTCCATCTTTGCGCCACAGGTGTTGGGATAGGCATCCCAGGTGGTCTGCCCCGCCGCGAGCCATTTGGTCAGATCGACACCGAGTGGGATATGTGAGGGATTAAGGCCCGCACGTTTCAAGCGCTCTCTCAGCGCAGCCATATCTGGCTCATCGGGCACCGGAGGATAAGGGTATGCGCCGGAATGATCCGGTTCGGTCGGGTCCTCCGTGGCACACCCTCGTACATGGTACATCTCTTCGGCGGCCTGATAATCTGCCTCAAGATCCCCGTAAGAGATCGGCCATCCCGGCGTGCTGCCACCGGGATGCTTGACCGCGCCGAAATCTGAGGAGCGATAGCGGATCAGGGCCGCGCCGTAAAACTTGGAATTGCCGCCTACATTGTAGTAATTTCCCGGGCTGAATGGCTGATCCCGTCCGTCCAGCCAAGCCTCATCCGGGCGAAAGACCCCTTCACCAAATATCGCAGCAGCATCGCGATCCAGACGCGAAGCGCGCAAATGCAACCCCCTCTCCAGGATCACGATCCGACGGCCAGTCGGCGCCAGCGCCGCCGCCAACGTCGCCCCACCCATGCCAGACCCGATGATGACGATATCTGCATCCATCAGGGGACAATCCGCATTTCTGTTTCTGGGTCAAAGGCGACAGCTTTTTCCATGTTCACAGCGAACGGGAAGTCCGCTCCGGGACGTACATCAGCATCCGAGCGCATCCGGGCAATCACATCTTTGCCGCCCAGCGTCATCGTGACGAACGTATCGGAGCCCGCAGGTTCAGTCACCACAATCCGGTTTGTCATCTGGGCGATGTTCGTTGACTTACGATCAGCCGCATCCTCATCCGTGATCGTCTCGGGCCGGATTCCCAGCATGATGTCACGACCATCCCAGGCCGCCAGGTTGTCCTGACTGAAGGGCAAAGACACCGTTGATCCGTCATGCAAAACAACGCGCGCGACAGGCTTCCCCCCTTCAATGGCAACCTTCGCGGGCACGACGTTCATCGCGGGCGAACCCATAAAGGTGGCTACAAAAATATTGGCTGGGCTGTCGTAGATTTCTTGCGGCGTGCCCAACTGCTGGACGTAGCCGCCATACATGACCGCAATACGGGTCGAAAGCGTCATGGCTTCGATCTGGTCATGGGTCACATAGACGATCGTCGTACCCAGCTTCTGGTGCAGCTTCTTGATCTCGGTGCGCATGTCGACACGCAACTTGGCATCCAAGTTCGATAGGGGTTCATCGAACAGAAACACATCGGGGTTGCGAACCAAGGCACGGCCCATTGCCACTCGCTGGCGCTGCCCGCCAGACAAAGCCCCGGGCTTGCGATCAAGAAGCTGCTCGATCTGCAACAGCTCGGCCACTTCCTTCATTGCCTTGTCCCGCTCGGGTTTTGGAACGCCGTGCATTTCAAGACCAAAAGTGATGTTCTGGCCAACCGTCATGTTCGGATAAAGTGCATAGCTCTGGAACACCATCGCGATATTGCGCTTTGACGGGTGCACCCCGTTCATCACTTTATCCCTGATGCGGATCTCTCCGCTTGAGATGTCTTCCAGACCTGCGATCATGTTCAGCAAAGTAGACTTGCCACACCCCGATGGACCGACGAGGACAAGGAATTCGCCTTCTTCGACCGAGATGTCGACCTTATGCAGAACTTCCACCGCCCCATAGGATTTGGTGGTGTTGTCGATATCTAGGAATCCCATGTCCATCGCTCCGTATCTTTGATGGGGCGCGCCACACGTGGCGCGCCCTTTGAGTGCTAAAGTGCCAGTTCGACCGCGTCAGCGAGCTGATCCGCAGCTTCCTCTGGTGTCATGTCAGTGTTGAAGAATTCGGTGATTACATCCGTTGCGGCACCAACAACACTCGCCTGCGCAGCATGTGTCCCGGCAAATGTCGGGACAGCTGTGCCTGCCGTGTCCGACGCCGAGAAGTCCGCAGCCGTGGCTTGAGCGCAGGCGTCGAGCGCGGACATGTCCGCATCAACACGTGCGGGGATCGCGCCTTTTGCCTTGTTGAAGGCGACCTGAACATCTGGGTCCATGATCGCGCTCGCCAAAGTCGCCTGCGCCTCCGAGCCTTCCTCATCAGGTTGTGCAAAGAAGCTCAGAGAGTTTACCAGATAGACAAACCCGCCATCGCCAGTTTTCGGAACCGGGATACAAGCGAAATCCTCGCCCGGGACCTTGCCTGCATTGGTGAATTCGCCTTTGGCCCAATCTCCCATGATTTGCATCGCGGCTTCGCCATTGATGACCATGGCAGTGGCAAGGTTCCAGTCGCGGCCAGAGAAGTCTTCATCGACCATGCCGCGAATTTCAGCCATCTGTGTGAATACGGATTGCATCGTTTCAGACCTGAGCGCATCCAAGCTGAGATCGACCAATGCCGTGCGATAGAAGTCAGCGCCGCCGACACCCAAAACCAGGGCTTCAAACATGTAGGCTTCTTGCCAAGCCTGCCCGCCATGCGCGATTGGAATGATGCCCGCTTCCACAAAGCGCGGCGCAAGTGCGTTGAATTCGTCCCATGTCGTTGGGTATTCAGCACCAATCCTGTCGAATGCGGCTTTGGACGCCCAGATCATATCAGTCCGGTGGACATTTGTCGGAGCGGCGACATATTTTCCGTTGATCTTGTTAAAGTCTTTCACGGCCTGCGGAAGCACGTCATCCCAACCTTCAGCCTCAGCCACGTTGTTAACATCGCCAAGAAGCCCTTCATTGGCCCAATCAATAATGTTCTGGCCCAGCATCAGCATCGCTGCAGGCGGATCACCGGCTGCGATACGCGCCTGAAGGGCTGTTTTGGCTTGATCGCCTCCGCCCCCGGCGACAGGGGCATCTTCCCAAGCAACACCATATTCCACGACCTTGTCCCGGATCACGCCCAGAGCGGCCGCTTCGCCGCCCGAAGTCCAGAAGTGCATGACCTCAACGCTGTTTTCCGCGACGGCTTGTGCCGACGAAAAACAAAGCGCGAGAGCGGCCATGTTGGCAATTGTCTTCATTTGTGATTTTCCTCTCATGTTGGGATCGGCTCACGAAACCGATGGTTGTTGATCTCAACACGGCCGGGAGCGGTTGCCGCCGCTTCCCGGCCAACAAGTAAATTATCCTTTGACTGACCCGGCCATCAGACCGCGCACGAAATAGCGGCCTGCGACGATGTAAACGAGAAGAGTTGGCAGAGCGGCGAGGATCGCGCCTGCAAAGTGAACGTTGTATTCCTTCACCCCGGTGGAGGATTGAACAAGGTTGTTCAAAGCCACTGTCATCGGCTGGCTGTCTGCCCCGGCAAAAGAGGCCCCGAACAGGAAGTCATTCCAGATGTTGGTGAACTGCCAAATGATCGACACCACAGCAATTGGTCCAGACGACGGTAAAAGGATGCGCCAGAAAATCTGGAAAAACCCAGCCCCATCGATCTGAGCGGCCCTTACAAGCTCGGTCGGAAAGACGGCGTAATAGTTGCGGAAGTAAAGCGTCGTGAACCCGATCCCATAGACCACATGCACCAGCACCAGCCCCCAGGTCGTACCCGCGAGACCCATTAGGCCCAACATTCGCGCCATTGGGATCAGTACGATCTGGAATGGGATAAAGCAGGCGAAGAGCATTAGCCCAAACAGGATCGTGTCTCCCCGAAACCGCCATTTCGTCAGTACATAACCGTTCAGCGCGCCCAAAACGGTCGAGATGGCGACGGCAGGAACAACCATTTTGATGGAGTTCCAGAAGTAAGGCGACAGTCCAGTTGGATCGACACCGATCTGTGCCGAGGACCATGCCTTGGCCCAAGGCTCCAGCGTGAAGGCCTGCGGCAGGTTCATCATGCCACCGCCGGTGATTTCAGCCAACGGCTTCACTGAGTTCACCACCATCACGTAAAGCGGCAACATATAGAACAGGGCAAACAGCAATAAGACAAGGTAGATCAGCGTCCGAGTCACGCGACCGGTGCGAATGGCGGTGTCCTGCGAAGCGACGGCCATCACTTCTTCTCCTTCAGTTCGGCATAGAGGTAAGGGATCATAATTGCGGCAATGGTCATCAGCATGATCGTGGCGGAGGCCGCACCGATCCCCATCTGATTGCGGCTGAACGTATAGGAATACATGAACGTTGCTGGCAGTTCGGTCGCGCGACCGGGCCCACCGCCCGTCAGCGCAATGACCAAATCGAACGTCTTGATGGCAAGATGGCTGAGGATCACGAAAGCCGACAGGAACGCAGGGCGCAGCTGTGGGATGATGATCCGACGATATAGGTTCCAGTTCGAGGCACCATCCATCTGGGCCGCCTTCAGGATCTCGTTGTCGATCCCGCGAAGCCCAGCCAGAAACATCGCCATGACGAACCCGCTGGTCTGCCAGACTGCGGCCAAGACAACCGTGTAGATGGCATAGTCTCGGTTCTTGATCCAGTCGAACTCGAACGTTGTCCAGCCCCAGGTCTGAAGAACATTTTCGAGGCCGATACCGGGGTCCAGAAACCACTTCCAAGCGGTTCCGGTCACAATGAACGATAACGCCATGGGATAGAGATAGATCGTCCGGATCACGCCCTCTGCGCGCACCTTCTGGTCCAGAAATATAGCGAGGCTCAGCCCTAGAAGGGTGCAGATCGTGATGTAAAGCGCGGCAAAGATGCCCATGTTCGTGAGCGAGATTTCCCAATGGCTCAGCCGCCAGAGCTTGGAATAATTCTCCCAGCCGACCCAGCCGTAAGATGGCAACAAGCGGCTGTCTGTAAACGACAAATACACCGAAAAGATGATAAAGCCGTAGACGAAGACCAGCACCATGGCCAGCGATGGTGAGAGCACCAGTTTTGGCAACCAGGATTGTAGCCGCGTCTTGAAATCCGCGTCGGCAAAATGTGCCATTACGCGCCCCTCCAGGCTGAGTTCAGTGTATATTGTCGGTGTGGCAGGGCGGTCTTGACACCGCCCTGCCACTGGGAGGTCGCCCAGAATTTACTGGGCGATTTCAACGGCCGTGACCAACTCTTCGACGGCGGTTTCACTGTCGAACTCACCATTGAAGTGAGCGGTGATCACGTCATACATCGCGTTCTTGACGGCGGCCTCGTTGGCGTGACCGTGGGCCATGGAACCAAACAAATTGCCACTGGATGCTGCGGCGGCCAGGTCAGCAATGCCCTGCTTTCCGCACGCGTCAAAGTCAGCGTCGGACACGTCTGTGCGGGCTGGCACCGAACCTTTGACCACATTGAACGCGGACTGGAAGGATGGCGACAAGATCGCAGAGGCAAGGGCCGCCTGCTCGGTCGACACCGAACCACCCTGGTCAAACATCATGAACTGGTCGGCATTGAAGGTGACCTGGCTTTGTGTGCCCGGGAACCGGAAGCACAGAAAATCCTCCCCCGGCACTTGGCCAGCGTTCAGGAATTCGCCCTTGGCCCAGTCGCCCATCATCTGGAAACCTGCTTCGCCGTTGATGACCATGGCTGTTGCCAGGTTCCAGTCGCGACCCGAGAAGTTCTCGTCGACATTGGCACGAATGACGGCCATCCGATCAAAGGCCTCCTTCATCGCGTCGGAACCAAGAGCCTCTGGGTCCAAATCGATAAAGGCCGCTTTGTAGCCGTCTGGGCCCAACGTTGACATCGCGACCGCGTCAAACACGGTGGCTTCCTGCCACGCCTGACCACCATGGGCGATTGGGGTCACACCGGCTGCTGCCAAAGTTTCCATCGCTGCCGCAAAGTCTTCCCAAGTCTCTGGTACGGAGATACCATTGGCATCCAGCACAGACTTGTTGGCCCAGACCCAGTTGGTGGAATGGACGTTCACGGGTGCAGACACCCAAACCCCGTCAACTTTGGCGAAATGCTGCAGTGCAGCCGGGACAACCGCGTCCCAGCCTTCTGCTGCAGCAACGTCGTTCAGGTTTGCCAAAGCGCCCTGTTTGGCCCAATCAATAATGTCAAAGCCAAGTCCCTGCACGGCCGTGGGGGCGTTTCCTGCGGTAACGCGGGCACGCAGAACAGTCATCGCCTGCTCACCGCCGCCACCTGCAACCGGCATATCGGTCCAGCCAATACCCTGACCTTCGAGATCGTCCTTCAGCACGTTCAGTGCGGCGGCTTCACCACCAGATGTCCACCAGTGCAGCACCTCTACACCACCGTGCCCGGCAGCTTTGACCGAACCGGCAGCGGCTGTCAGTGCCAAAGCAATCGCTGTGGTTTTCAACAATAAACGCATGTGGTTTCCTCCCATATCGCGTTGCGTTCAAGCGCATGCCTTACGCGCCCGTCTCCACCCAAGGTGCCCGGCTTTCACGCCCGACGCGCATCACCAGTGATTTCACCTCAAGAAACTCGTCATATCCGTACTTGCCGATCTCGCGGCCCTGCCCGGATTGCTTGACCCCGCCAAAAGCAAGCTCTGGGAAGCCGTCCATCCAGGTGTTCGTCCAAACAGTGCCCGCCCGGGCGCGGCGCGAGAATTCAAGGCAGGTATGGATGTCATTGCTCCAGATCCCTGCGGACAGGCCGTAATCGCTGTCATTGCTGAGTGCGATGGCCTCATCCAATGTCTTGAAGGTCAAAACGGTCAGAACCGGGCCAAACACTTCTTCACGTGCGATTGCCATGTCAGGGGTCACGTTCGTGACCACCGTTGGCTGATAGAACTGCGAACCTAACCCGTCGATAGACAGTGGCCCTCCGCCAAGTTCAACTTTGGCACCGGCCTTAATGGCGTGCTGCACATAGGCATCGATCTTGGCATTGTGCTCTGCCGTCACGATCGCGCCCACTTGTGTTCTGTCATCCAGCGGATCGCCAAATTTGACCTTACGCGACAACGCGACCACACGAGCCACGAATGCCTCGGCAATGTCTTCATGCACGATGATCCGGCTGGACGAATTGCAGCACTGCCCAACGTTGAAATAGATGCCGAATGTCACCGCATCTGCGGCATTTTCCAGATCCGCATCTGGCATGATCACCTGCGGATTCTTGCCGCCAAGTTCCAACGCAACTTTCTTCAAAGTTCTGGAAGAGGCCTGCGTGATCAGCTTGCCCACAGCGGTCGATCCAGTAAACGTCACCATGTCCACGTCTTTGTGGGTCGACATCAGGCTGCCGACAGGTTGCCCGTACCCAAGCACGATGTTGCACACGCCCGCTGGCAGGCCTGCCTCGATCAGCAACTCACCCATCATCACCGTCGATGACGGCGTCATCTCTGACGGTTTGACGACGACTGTGCAGCCGGCGGCAAGGGCAAACGGCAGTTTCTGGCTGAGTATCCAAAACGGGAAATTCCAGGGCGTGATGATCGCGACAACCCCGATCGGGTCTTTCACCACGACGCCCAGCACATCCTCGCCCAGCGTGTTGTGGCTGTCGCCGTGAGACGTACGCGCAAGCGAAGCAGCATATCGCCAAAGGTCTGCAGCACCGCCTACCTCGCCCCGAGCCTGAGTGATCGGCTTGCCGCTTTCCAGGGTCTCTTGCACCGCGATACGATCGACATTTGCCTCAATCAAATCGGCGACCTTGAGCAGTACCGCCGCGCGTTCCTTGGCGGAAATCCGGCTCCAGACCCCAGTGTCGAAGGCGCGGCGCGCGGTCTCAATTGCAGCCTCGGTCTCGGCCTCACCACCCAAGGCATTGCGGCTGACCAGAACATCGTGTGACGGCGACACACGGTCGAAGGTTTCGGTTCCTTCGACCCAATTACCGTCAATCAGATGCCGACCGGCAAAGGCCGGAGGCAGGTCAAAAGCGATTGCCGGATTGATTGTCAGGTCTTTCATCTCTTATTGCCCTGTGAATCGGGGTGAGCGTTTATTCAGGAATGCATCAACGCCCTCGTCGCGGTCCGCACTTGCCCCAGCGGCCGCCGACCCCAAAGCCTCAATCGCAGCACCTCGGTCTTCACCGACGGCGCCGTGAATCATCGCTTTTGCGATTTCTGTCGCGCGGGGGGATACACCCACAAGGTCAGCAGCAATATGCTTGGCCGCGCCCAACACGTCCTCTGCCACCTCGGCGATGAAACCAACGCCCAAGGCACGCTCTGCCGAAATGCGACGGCCAAACAGCGCCATCTCTTTACCAACAGGTTCAGGCAGCAAACGCATCAACCGCTGTGTGCCGGACCAACCAGGCACAATCCCGACCTTCGCTTCCGGCAAGGCCAACGTCGCACGAGGAGTCATGACCCGAATATCGCAGGCCGCCGCCAGTTCCAGCCCGCCGCCAAAGGCATGGCCGTTCAAGGCGCAAATCGTGGGTTTCGACAGCCGGGCCAATCGATCAAAGATCCGATGTCCATCACGCACCCAGATGCGGGCGAATTCCGCCGGAGAAAGCGCGCCCCATTCGGAAATATCGGCACCACAGCAAAACGCCGTGTCACCTACACCGATCACAATGACCGCCACCGTGTCGGTGCTATGATCGATCCGGCCCAGATGCCCGTCAAGGGCGTCGAGCATTGCGGTGGTCAAGGCGTTCAACTTTGCCTCGTTCGAGACCGTCAGTACCGCGATGGCACCATCATTTGAGAGATTGATCGCGCTCACAGCACCAGCCCCATTGGTGCATCAGCCAGCAGCGCTTTCGGCATGATCTTTGCGTTCTCGGCAACTTGTACCCGGCCTTGGGATGGGCCGACAATGTGCGCCTGCGGGTCGATACCGGGCATAATCTCCGTAGCGACGAGGCCGTTGCCCTGCAGCGCGATCACGCAGCGCTCGGTTACATAGATGACGTTCTGGCCCTGCTCTCGCGCGCGCCGCCCCGAGAAGGTTACATGCTCGACCTCGTCGACCATTTTGGTGAACTTGCCCGGGGCTTTTATTTTGATGCCATCTTCGGTCAGAGCAATCTTGGCTCCGGCCTCGAACCAGCCGGAAAAGACGATGTTCCTTGCCTTGGCAGTGATGTCCACAAAGCCACCGCAGCCAGCGGTGAGATAGGGCTTCTTACCAAGTTTCGAGACATTGACGTTGCCTTCCACATCTACTTCGAGGAACGACAAGAAGGACATGTCAAAGCCGGCCCCCTGGAAATAGATGAATTGCTGTGGCGACGGGACAAAAGCATCCGCGTTTGAGGCACAGCCAAAGGCGAAGCCGGTCAGTGGCATGCCTCCCACGGCACCTTGCTCGATCGCCCAGGTGACGGCGTCCGGATAGCCTTCTTCCAGCAACACACGCGGGACCATCGCACTGATGCCAAAGCCCAGATTGGCAGTCATCCCGCGTTTCAACTCCATCGCGGCACGACGGGCGATCACCTTTTCAATCCCATGTTCCGGGACGGAAAAGCTGCTCCATGGACGCATGATTTCACCCGAAATCGCAGGGTTATAAAGTGTTTCTGTCGTCTGCTTCTGATCAGGATCAATGACGACGTAATCAACCAGATGGCCCGGCACCCGAACATCATGCGGACGCAAGGAGCCGTTCGCAGTCACCCGCTTGACCTGTGCGATCACCAGACCGCCATTGTTGCGTACGGCTATCGCTTGCTCGAGCCCACCCAGGTAGGCGCCCTCGTGCTCGTAGGTCAGGTTCCCGCGTTCATCGGCCGTCGTCGCGCGAATAATCGCAACATCCGGCGATATGTTTGGAAAATACAGCCATGTCTTCCCGCCGAATTCGGCACGCTCCACGATCGGGGCGGCTGCGGCCCGCTCGTTCATTGCGCAACCCTGGCGATTGGGATCCACAAAGGTGTCCAGCCCGACCTCGGTCAGGACTCCGGGGCGCTTGGCGGCAGCCTCGCGGTGCATGTCAAACATAATCCCCGACGGCACGTTGTATGCCGCAACTCTGTCTTCAACGATCATTCGCCAGATCTGAGGCATTTCTGCGCTCGAAGGACCAGACGGGTAAGATCCTGCGAGAACGCGCGACAGCAATCCGTCTTTGGCGATATGGTCTATGCCTTTAACGCCATAAACGTCGCCAGCCCCGATCGGATGAAGCGAGGTGATATTCTGTGGATGACCCGTCGCCTCAAACCGGGCACTGATCGCAGCCAAAACCGCGTCCGGACAACCCAACGCGGAAGAGGATGACACAGTCACAACGGCTCCATCGGCAATCTGTGCGACAGCATCTGAAACCGGTACGACTTTGGTCATTCTTTCCTCCGCGCATTCCACAAACATCGAAATTGGAACGTTCCAATTATTGATATTGGAACGTTCCAATTTTAACAAGTGAAAATATTTGCGGAAAAATTGCCTCTACTTCAGAGCGTTAGAGACTTCGTAGAGTTCAAGAGGCAGGCCATCTGGATCTTGAAAGAATGTGTATCGAGCCTGCGTGTAGGGGTCGATTCGAACTGGCTCAACCTCAACCCCTTTGGCTTCCAAGTGCAGAATCGCAGCGTCAATATCTTCGACACGAAACGCCAGATGCCGCAAACCACATGCTTCCGGGCGGCTTGGGCGGGAGGGCGCATTAGGGAAGCTGAACAACTCGAGCAGGCCACCATCGGCAAGCGCAAGATCAAGCTTCCAGGACGCGCGCTCCTCCCGATAATTCTCGGCCAAGATTTTCAGGCCCAGAACTTCGCAGTAGAACGTTTTCGAGGTTTCGTAGTCTTGAACAATCAAGGCAACGTGGTGAAAAAGCAGTTGCATAGCTTTCCTGTGTGGGATGCCGACAGAAACACGGGTAATCCAACCAAGACAAATCGACCAGACGCGTATGTAACCTTGGCCAAGGTTACATAGCCTTGCAGTCCGTCACGTAGACTAAATCAGGCAAGATGAGGTCCAGATCGGCCGGTTTGACGGTGCTGAAGCTCCCCCCAAGCCAAGCCGCGTTCGGGAAAGGGATGGTGACCAGCACGCGCGCGACCCAGAGGGCGATTGTCCAAGGGTGGGACACGGTGCCGGTCATCATACCCTCACTTCCGCAAGGCGGGGATCATGCGCGCCAGCGTGCCGTCCTTGAGGACGAACTGATTGAACAGTGCAGCTGCGGCATGGGCCAGCGCCGCGGAGAACAGCGCGGTGGACAGGGCGAAGTGCACCCCACCCAGCGCGGCGATCTCGTTCCAGGTCAGCACGCCGGTGATGACCATGGCGATCAGCAGGCCATAAAGCGCGTTGTGCATGACGGTCGCGACGCGTGCCTGAGCGGCAGAGGTGCCGGGGGTATGGCCGGGCACACCATGGCGGAAACGCAGGACAAGCCGGGCGATGACGGCCAGCAGGATCACAAAACCGATGCTGACATGGAACCAAGCCCAGGTCATGTCGGCGTCGGCAGCAGCCTGACCAGCCTCGCGCACATCGACGACGGCGACGATGGCCTCGTTGAAGCCGATCTGCAGGATGACGCCGATCACAACGATCCAGTGCAGCCAGATCTGGGCGGGGCGGTAGAGGGCGGGGGTGTCGGTCATATTGGGGTCTCCGGGCAAAGGGCTTGGGTCAGGCGGCGATGGGACGGGGGCGCAGGTACCAGTACCAGACGCGGTAGACCTCGAGCGCGATCAGGGGGCCAAAGTGGACCAGCGCCGGGGCAACCCCGCCCCAGTCGTTCAGCGCGGCCCAGTGGGCCAGCGTCAGGACGGCGGCGGCATAGGTCCAGCGTTGCAGCCATTTCCACCAGGTGCCCATCTTGCGGACGAACCAGTCATGCGAGGTGATGGCGAGCGGCACGAAGATCAGGAAGGCAACCCAGCCGGTCCAGATGTAGAACTTGGGCAGGTCCGTCAGCACCGGGTCTAGGGCGGCCTTGGCGATCAGGTAAAGGATGGTGTGCAAAAGCGCATAGCCAAAGGCGGCGACACCCAGATAGCGGCGGTTCCGCTTCATCCACTGCGGCCCGCGCCAGCCACGCAGCAGCATGGCCAGCGGTGTGGCCATCATTGCGACGATCAGGAACCGGGCCGAGAACTCGCCCGAGGGATGGACCATCTCGTGGATCATCGTCGCGGGGGTCTCAGAGGTGAAGATCGCCACCGTCATCGCCACGTCGGGCAGCGCGAAAAGCGCCCAGAGGCCGTAGGGGTGAAGCAGGGTCTTGAGCAGCGAAGCGGCCGGGGTGGTCTCGATGGGGCTTTGCAGGGTCATGCTGCGTCTTCCTTCTGCTGTTCGGTTGCGCGCAGGGCCAAGGTCAGGGTGACCCCTGCGGGATCGGTGCCGGTCAGAACGTTCGAACCCGGAATTTCCTTCAGCCGTGCCTTTGCTGCGGCAAATATCTCGGCATCAACTGCATCCAGCCGATAGGACAGAAGCCGGGCCGAGCTGGCATGCGCAGGACGCGCGCCTGGCCCAGCGCAGAGGTTCATCGCCAACCGGTGGGTATAGGGTGCGCCCGCACCCATATCGGCCATACCGAAGGCAGGCAGGTTCAGGTTGCGCGCAAAGCCCAAGCCTTCGAACCAACCCAGCGAGGGGTCAAGCGCAGGCACATGCAGGTGCAGATGCGCAACCGTCGCGTAGCGGTGCAGCGGCAGCGCCGGATCAGAACTGTCGGCCTGCCCCAGTTCCGCCCGCAGGTCCAGCCGTGTGCGCCCGCTGTGGGGCCGACCTGCCGCGTCGAACATGGCGAAGCGGCCGCCGTCAAAACTGAACCGGCCAAAGCGTTTGGGCGTTTCATAGGCGATCTCAATGCCGTGGCCGTCAGGGTCGTCAAGATAGAGCGCCTTGGACATCAGATGATCAACGGGCGAGAACGGGACGCCAAGCTCGATGAAGCGCTGGATCCGGCGCGAGAACTCGGATTGAGAGGGTACTCCAAAGGCCATGTGATACATGCCAGCATGTCCCTTCGCGACCGGGCTGGTAGCGCCGGGAGAAAGCACCACCAGCGTCCGATCGAGAGTGCCGAGCGCAAGACCCGGACTCAGATCGGGACGAAGCACGAAACCGATGACTTCGGTCCAGAACGCCTCAGCGCGGTCAAGATTGGTGACCGACAGAGTCAGCGGGCCCCAGGTAAGCCGTTCAGGAAGGTTGTCGGCTGCACGTTGCCGGGCAAGGGCTAAGGCTGGGGTGTCCATGTCGGCCTCCTTGGGGTCGGGATCAGGCGCGGGGTGCGATGGGTGCCTTGCGGGTACGACCCCAGAGGACGAAGACGGCCAGTGCCACGTAGATCATGTTGAAAGGGAGCGGCTCGAACTCCCCCCGGATAGCGTGGAACGGAATGGCCAGTGCTTGAATGGCCAGCAGTCCTTTGGTCGCCCAAACCGTCAGATATGGCATGATGCGGGTTGCAGCAGGAAGAATCAGCCCGATCACGCCCAACACTTCCATCACGCCGATGAAGCGTGGCAGCGCGATCGGCACCTCGGTCATCCAAACAGCGCCCATGGCGGCGGCCTGTTCCGCAGGCAGGAAGTGGAACCACGCTCCCATCAGGTAAAGCGCGGCAAGGGCGATCTGCCCTCCCCAGATGGCGATGTTCCAGCCGCGGCTGGGAATTGCAATTGCGGTCGATGTCATGGTCATGGTGTGTTCCTTCAGATTCTAGGGCAGTTGCCCACATGTGATGTGCCCTGAGAAATACACGCTCCCCCTCCTCTGATCATTGGAGCGCGGGCGAAGGCTGTCTTTCCTCTCAGTTGATGATCTTTGTGAAAATGGCAGGTATTGCGCATTGAATGGAAATCTAATCGTCTTTAGATTGCCTTCTGAGAAAGCGATGCTCTCAAATCTCGCTATTTAGTTTCCCAGGAGGAAACCATGGACAGCCTGCTCAGCCTTCGCGTCTTTGCCGCTGTGGCCGAGGCGAAAAGCTTCGCCGCTGTGGCCGACCGCATGGACATTTCGGCCGCGATGACCAGCAAACATGTTCAACACATCGAGGCCGAGGTCGGCGCGCGGCTGTTGAACCGCACCAGCCGCAGCGTCAGCCTGACTGAGGCGGGGGCGATCTACCTTGCCGCCGTGCGCCCCTTGCTGGAAGGGCTGGACGAGGCGGGCGCCCGGCTGGCGCAATCGACGATCGAGCCGCGCGGGACGCTCAAGATCAGCCTGCCCGTGTGGATGGCCGAACCGGGCTTTGTCCGTGTGCTGGCCGCCTATCGCGCCCGCTATCCCGAGGTGGCTTTGGATCTCGACCTAAGTGGGCGCCCGGTCAATCTGGTCGAGGAGCGATATGACCTCGCCCTGCGCGTCAGCCCAGCGCTGGATGAAGGGCTTATCGCACGGCGGCTTGCGGATGTGACCTTTTACATCGTGGCAACCCCTGCCCTTTTGGACCAGATCGGCCGCCCGATGGATGTCACTGACCTGAACGGCGCACCATTTCTGGCCTATAGTCCGGTTACCACAGGGCGCCGAGTGCGTTTGGGGCTGGGCCCCAACGCGCCGGAGGTCCGGATGACACCCGTCATGCAAAGCGCCAATGAGACGCTGCTGTTCCAGGCCGCGCTGGAAGGGATGGGGATTGCGATCATGCCGCACCCTGTTTGTCGCAGCCACTTGGCTGAAGGACGACTGGAGCGGCTTCTTCCGCACTTTCCCGCGCCTACGGTGGCGCTGTCAGCGATTTACCCCGACCGCAGTTATCTGCCAGCGAAGACCCGCAGCTTCCTTGATTTCCTTGCTGGTCCCGAAGGCTTTGGCGGCCCGCTGGGGGCGCTGTGATGAATGCCAGAGAGAGGACAATCATCTGTCGCCATGAAAGTCTGAGTTGACTGAAGGCCAGATGATCTCCTGAAAATTGAGGCTTAGCTTCCACTCATCGGTCCATACACCGCGAACTCGTTGGCAAACCTTTATCTCGTTCTTTACGACAGAGCCGGTCACATCTTGGCGGACGACAACTCGCTTGGTGGAGGGGATTCTCTAATCGGACTGATCAATGCGCAGTCCTTTCGGTGCAGTTTTGATCTGTTTGGATCGGCCAAAACCGACGGTCTCTTCTCAGTTTACGGGACCCTTACGGCTCAGCTGCTTGAAACCAATACGGTTTGCGCGGGGTGCAGCCACCGCGCGTTTGGCCTTCGGTCGGGCGTCAGGAGGGCACCGCTCCATAAAGACGTTTTATCCAAGCGCGTCGAGCGCTGGTTCAAGACATCCGGAACGGCGCAGCATGTCTTGCGTCCAGACGGCTGTGCCTTCTTTTACGCGTTTCTTTACGGCCTTGGATTTGAGAACCCGCCGGGCCAGGCGGAAGCGCATCGCGTTGCTGCGACGGGACAGTTTCATGAGACAGCGCAGGATGCTGCTCCGGTTTTGCCCCGACAAGACGTCCAGAGCCATACGACCGGGGAAGAAGCTTTCGCAAGGCAATTCATTCGCAAAGATCACCTCGTGCTGGTCCAGCAGAAGGTGGTGGTATGTCACGCTGCGGCAGCCCTTCATCTGGCGGATGCCCGGCAATCCGACAAGGCTCTTGGCAGGGGCGAACACGCCCTCATCACGGTCGGTGTCTGGCAGCAGGATGCGATGCTGCGGCGAGACCCTGAGATCGGCCACCGGGAGGCCCGCCCCAAGGGCGTTGGCCTTGATCAGGATGGGTTTGTCCCCATCTTCGGCCGCGCTCCAGCTCAACTTTGTGTGCGAGGCCCAGATCACCGGTCGGTAACCGTGATCGATCGTGCGAACCAGGTCACCCTCGGACAGGTTTTCAACCGGAACAGGCCCGCGCGGTGTGCCGATCAATGTGCCATCAGCGAAACAGATGACACCGGTGTTCTCGGTGTTGAAAAACGTATTGTCGCCGGTCGCACCCGAAAAGAAGATGCCTTCATTGTTCGGAGTGCCATCAGTGTCGAACTGGCTGTTGTCAGAATAATCGACCGCGTTGCCCTGTGTGTCGAACGCGTTGGACTGGTTCAGGATGCCGTCGTCCTGTTGGTCAGCCCAAAGTTCGAACAGGTGGTCGTAATGCCCCGACAGGTCGATGAAATCGTTGTTCGCAGAGGTCCCGTCATTCAGCGTGCCGGTCGTGCCTGCGTTGAAGTCAGAGATCGTGTCGAGCCCGTCACCCGCCGTATATTGGAACCGGTCGTTGCCGTCGCCGCCGGTCAGAAGGTCATTGCCCGTACCACCCGACAGGGTGTCGTTCTGTGCGCCGCCGTTCAGCGTGTCAGCACCGGCCCCCCCGTCCAGTCTGTCCGTGCCCCATTCGCCCAAGAGGAGATCATTGTCGGCCCCACCCAGAAGCGTGTCGCTGCCGGTGTTGCCATAAAGCGTGTCATTGCCCGCGCCGCCATCCAGCGTGTCATTGCCGGTTGCGGTCTGATCTCCGGAGATCGGAAAGGCGTTGCCATTATTGCCGCCGACAAGCACGTCATTGCCTGTGCCACCGATGATCCAATCCGCGCCGCCGCCGCCGACAACAAGGTCGTCACCGGCGCCGCCATCCAGCACGTTGTTTCCAAGGCTGCCATAAATCGTATCATTGCCGCCACCGGTCGTGATATTCTCGATATTGACGTATTCTTGGGTGCCGATTGTACCGTCGACAACGTTTCCGGCATCCATATTGACGGTCAGGTTGCGGTTGTCTCCGGGTAGTACTTCCAGAGTGTCGATCCCGTCGCCGCCATCGATCTGGTCGTTGACGTTGATCCCGTCCTGAAGACAGATCGTGTCGTCGCCCGCGCCGCCGTCCAACACATTCAACACGTCGTTGGCATCGGTGCCGCCCCGGATCAGCAGGTCGTTGCCATCGCCACCGAACAGCGTGTCGCTGCCGGTCCCGGCCTGTAGGACGTCGTTGCCCCCATTCGTGATGATGAGGTTGTCGCCTGCGTCGTCGGTGACAGTATCGTTGCCGTCGGCTGTGGTGATGTTCTCGACATTCGAGAACACCTCAGCCCCACCGACGCCATCGAAGACCTGGCCTGTGCTCATGTTGACGGTCAGGTTGCGATTGTCGGTCGGGTCCAGGATCAGCGTATCGACCCCGTCCCCGCCATCGACATCGTCGATCTGGCCTATGGGCGCCAGACTGCCATCGATGATGATGAGGTCGTCACCCGCCCCCGCGTCGATCGTATCGCCACCCTCGCCGCCATTGATGGTGTCATTGCCACCACCGGCGAAAATCGTGTCGTTGCCATCACCGCCCTCGATCGTGTCGTTGGCACCAATCGTTTCTGTGGGCAGTGTAGTGACAGTCACGTTGTCGATCTTCAAATCGGTTGTGACTGTCCCGGTCGATGTCGGGTTGGTGAACCGCAGCGTGACGTCAGTCGTGGTCGCGGTGAAATCGACCGTGACAACCTGGTTGGCAGTTCCGTTGGCAATGACCACGGTCTGGCTGCCAAGCACCTGGCCATTGGCATCGACCGCTTCAACGACAAGCGTATGGTCCCCCGTTCCGCTGCCGAATTCCCTTGCGGATACCGAAAGCCGGTAGTCGAGGCCGACTTGGGTTGTCACGGTTTGCTGCACCACACCGCCGAACCCGCTGTCGCTGGCGTTAAAGGCCATCTCCTGCGAATAGACGAAAGTGCTTCCACCGCCGCTGACCGTCCAGCCTGCCGAAGTGTTGGTGGCGAAGTCGCCGTTGTTTACCGTGACCGGCGCCCCAAGTGTCGTGTCGCCGTAGATGGCGTCATTGCCAGCGCCACCGATCAGGGAATCCGCACCGCTTCCACCGTAGATCACGTCGTTTTGGTTTCCGCCATCGACCGTGTCATTCCCGTCGCCGGCAACAACGGTGTCGTCCCCATCACCAGCAACGATGCTGTCGTTACCCGCGAACTGCGCCTCTGGGTTCAGACCTGTCGTGACGATCCCGACGCCATCATCGTTGTCACCAGCAGACACAAGGATGCCACCCTCGACATCAATCGCTTCGGAATCCGCGAATTCCGGGCCGGCTCCGTCGCTGATCGTGTCGCTCAGCGTCAGGCTGACCGTGCCATCCGGGTTCACGGTGACGTCGTAAAATCGCAAGCCCGAGGTCTCGGCTCCAACGACAAGGCTGCCGCCACTGTCCGTGGGCAGAAACGTCATCGCTGATATGTCGGTGACCAGGTTGTCGACCTGCCCGACAAGTGTCAGATCGAAGGTGCCGTCGTTGTTGGTCGTGTCGGGATCAACGCGGAAAATGACCACGTCATCGTCGACGCCGCCCACGAACAGGTACACCCGCCCGTCGATTTCGGCAAAGGTGCCGGCATCGACATCGAACAGCCCGGTCGTGGCGGGATTGATGAGATCGCGGCCCAGACCATTGCCCTGCGGATCGGTATCGGCCGCACCCGCGGCATCGTCTTCCCGGGCATTCTGAAAGGTCAGTTGGCCCGCGCTGTTGAGCGTCCAGAGGGAAATACCGTCATCGGCCCCGCCCGCGATGACAAAGGTGGTGCCATTGCTGTCGGTGAAGCTTTCCAGGAGGGACGCTTCGGTGGGGCTGTTATTGTTCAGAAAGTTCTCGCCCGTGCCGCTGCCGTCGACCTCGATATCCGTTTGCGTCAGCGACCCGTCAGCATTGATGCGGTGCACGATAAGGGCGTCGTCAATCCCCCCGTCCGAGCCACCGCCGAGCGACAGCAGGAAATATGTGTCGCCAACCGTCGCAATCGACAGCTCCTGCACATCATCGAACAAATTGTTGCCCGACCCGTCCGTGAGCGGCGGCTGATTGGCCAGTGTGCCGTCAGCGTTGATCAGAGTGATGCCGATGGCATTGCCCTGCGGGTCAGCAGTATAGAGATAGGTCGCCCCGTTGGACAGGGTGACAGCGGCCATATCCTCGATGTCTTGGTACCCGACACCATTGACCGCAGCTGTCTCAATGTCGATCTGCCCGCCAAGGACTTGACCATAGCTCGCGCTGTCGGGGTTATTGTCGATCCGGTAGCTGGCGATACCCGAATCCGAGGTGGTCCGCTCGGACGTGATCATGATCAGATCACCGTTGGCCAGCGTCACAAGCTCGACCGCGCGGGTATTGAACGTTTCGGTCTCGCTGCTATCGGCGAGGTTGTCCGAATTGGTCGGGCTCAATGTGCCATAGGTCGATCCGTCGGCTGTGTCGCCATAAATCACATCGTTGCCAGCGCCGCCTTCGATGATATCGCCGCCGCCGCCGCCTTCGATCGTATCGTTCCCGCCATTGCCGAAAATCAGGTCGTCGCCAGCCCCGATCTGGTCCCCTTGACCGTCGGTATAGCCCACCGTCATCCCGTCACTCAGGCCGGTCCCATCCACCGGGCCGTCAAAATCGATGTCGATCCGGTTCGTCTGCGGTTCGACAGCGTTGGACACAAGGCTGTCCAGGGACAAAGATTGGATCGGGCCAGCTTCAAGCACCGCCTGCTCATCCTCGTCGCCGAACACCGGTGGAAAGAGGAAAAGATCTCCGCTGGACGCTTGGACAAGCGTCACCTGGACCTGATCGGTGGTCCCGTCAGCATAGGTGACCGTGGCAAGATAGATCGCAGCCCCGTCGACGATGTACGCCGTGCCGCCGACACTGAACTGGTCGTTCACCGTGTTGTTGTCTGTGTCATAGATCGTGCCGAGGGTGACTTGGCTCAGCGTCTGGATGTTGTTGAAAAGCGGAGCCGAGGCGCTGCCATAGCTCGTGCCGACCAACAGGTTTGCCGCGTTCGAGATATTGTCCAACTCGGTGGTGTCGATCTCGATTCCACTGAACCCAAGGGATATGACTTCGAAACGTGTCGCCATAACCTACTCTGTGAACCCCTTACCCTGGCAATCCCGCCCAACGGCGTAAGTGCCTTACACAAAAACCTCGTCCCCGCTTCAGCGACGGTGACGTCAAACACAAAGTGACCCGTCACGACCTCAAGGAGTCGTCACGACCCAAATCTCGCGCAGGAATGTGGCATGCGTGAGTTTGAACTTTGGAAACAATGTTATGCGCGTTGGCGAATTGTGATCCGAAACCGGGAGTATTTTGCCACAATCCACGACCCGCTGACGGGCCTGTCCGAACCCGCGACCACAGCCCGCGCCACAAGCACGCGGTGGGTGGCGGTGAAGCCGCTCGATATGGAGCAATGGTGGGACGGTCCGCGCAGTCGAAGGGATCGTTCACGCAACGCTGGTGGTTGGAAAGGGGTATGGGCGCCAGCACACCCTCGTTGCCATCGTTACTAAGGTTTGATCAGCGGACTTTGCTGCGGTTCCAAACAGCTTGGCCATTGGCCGCTTTGGTCGCTTTGTCATTAGCCGGTCACGAGTTCACCGGTTCCACCGGACCTTTCTGGCATGTCGCGAAATTTGGGCAAGTCATCATGCAGCGAAAGAACACGCTCGCCGTAATTTATATGCATCGTTGGTTGGAAATTGAAATCTGAAAGCACACCTCCGAAAATGTCATAGAAGCGTCCTTTGGGAATGAAGGTACACACGGCCCCGCCGCATATCCGGCAACTGAATTTCCCGCCTTCCGCATGACAATCCTTGGAGAAGCGGTGTAGAGTCTCCGGTCCGCTGAGAAACGTTACCCGATCTTCCGGCCATAAAGTGCAGGCTGTGACGGGTTGCCCGGACCATCGCCGGCAGCTTGTGCAATGGCAGTAGCACTGGATTGCCGGATCACCTTTGGCGACCAGTTTGACATGGCCGCAATAACAGCTCGCATGATGCTCCAAATGACAGAACCCCTAATTTCCCAAAACCTCAAGAATACTCACTAACAGACGTTCGTGCAGTGCGCAGCATCCATCGAGGTGGCCTCAAGCCAGACGTCTGCATCAAGGATGCTGAACGCGGCAATTGCCAGGTTCCGTCAGACAGAGTTCGTTCATCCGGATCAAGGATCGCATTTCGCGTCGTTCGTCTGGTCGGACCACCTGCACCGCTTCGGCTGAAGCATCTCGATGGATGGCAAAGGGCGCTTGCTCGACACCATCTTTGTTGAACAGCTCTGAAGGAGCTTGAAATACGAGTGCGTCTACTTGCAGGCTTGGGAGATCAAATCAGAGGCGAACGCCTGTGTTCGAAGATGGATCGGGTCTTCAACCAAAAGCGCCCACAATCCGTCCTTGGTGGACATCCTCTGTACGCAGTCTGTTGGTTGCGACAAGACGAAATCCAACCTGAGCGACTTGTCAGTTTCAGGCTCCACCGCGAAAGAGTGAAAATCCCCACGGTGTGAACTTGAACGGGATGTGGAAATGTTCGGTGACTCTGTCAATACCGAAGCGAAACACCGCCTCTTCGACAAAAGCCGGATCCGGGAGTTTGATACCGTTTCCGCGGTAGTAGGCCGCGACGCCAAAAGTCACTTCGTAAAGCCCTCGGGTCACGCCCTCGCCTTCTGATACCGGATTGACGAAGTGACCATTGGCTGCGCAAACGCCCAAGGCAACCTGACATGGATCAGGATCAAGGCGTTTGAGACAGACCGAGAGCCCGCTTGCAGGGACGCCGTGTGCCACGTCGACGGCATGGATCGAGATTCCGCCAGCGCGCGTCGTGACACCGGTCATGCGGCAACCTCGAACTCTGGTCCGTCAAAGACGGTATCAACGGATATCAGACCGTGTTCGACCTGCGAGACAAGGTCCGCAATCTCTTGCCGGATGGCGTCGGGTACGTCTTTCGACATCGAAAGGCTTACGGCCCTTTCCCGGAACCCAAGCTCGAGAATCTTGCCGGGCCTCACGCCACGTCGCATGTCTTCAATCGCTCGGTCTACACCGAGGTCGATTCTGGCCACGGCAGATGCGATAAAAATTCCTGGATCAATCGCGCACCAGTCTACGGCATTGCCGATCTGGCGCATTCCGGTCGCACGGCAGGCGCGGGTCGCACCGTCCCGGGCGGCATTGAGCATCGTGAAAAGGATATCCGCCCCTTCGACCGCGATGGCGCGGGCCCAAGCCTCGGTCACAGCGCTGTCGTCTTGAGTACCACAGAAACCCGTAACGAGGCGCACCGTCTGGTCTCCATATCGAACGCCGGCAGCGAAGGCAGCCCGCCCCTTGAGACCGGGCGCAACGCGGTGACCCGAAAGATGCCCGACTGTTCCCGTGCTTGTCATGCGCGCAGCCAAAACACCGGCGAGGAATGCAGATTGTTCCTGAAGCACATCATAGCTCGTAAGGTTTGCGCCCAAAACGTTACCTTGCACGACGGCAAAACTGCGGTCCGGGAAATCCATGGCTGCAGCGGGCACCACAAGATTGCCCTGCCCGCCGACAAAGATCACACCTCCAGAGCGTTCGGCGGCTTTCCAAAGGGCTTTTTCCATTGCATCAGGATCGTAGGAGACACCGCTCACGACCGTGATATCGGCGTCGACAATGCCCTTCTGAACGCGTTCCACGCCTTCGAGTGCGCGTTGGTTGAATCCGCTATCGTGGAGTTCGCCGACAAAAATGACCGAAATTTTCATTTGGTTTTCTCGCGGAGCCTCGGAGCACTGGCAAGCGCTCCGAGACTGATCCGGTTCAGCCGTTAACCTTGGCGGCCTTGATAAGCGGCTCCCACGTCGAAATCGTGCCTTCTACAAAAGTGGTGAACTCTTCTGAAGACATTGGCGTGTGCGCGACGCCGAATTGCGCCAGACGCTCGATCACGGGTTCAAGCTGCATGATTGCCGCGACCGTTTCGTTGATCGTCTTGACCATCTCGGGGTCCATGCCGGCAGGGCCCGAGAGGCCGGTCCAGTTCTCGATCACGATATCATGACCAAGCTCACGAAACGTCGGAATATCCGGGAACGCAGTGGACCGCTCAGGCGCGGCAAGTGCAATCGGCTGTGTTTCTCCCTCGGTGATCAGGTCGCCATTCAGCGCGACCATGTCATAGTAAGCTTCCAGAACACCGGCGCGGAAGTCTTGGATCGCTGGCGCGCTCCCTTGGTAAGGTACGTGGATCTGCTCGATGCCAAGCTCGATGTCGACGGCTTTGCCAAGGATATGGGTGATCGACCCAACGCCCGAAGACCCATATGTGATGCCATCGCCCTTTGCTCTGGCGATGTAGTCGTCAAGCGACGTGATCCCCGAGGAGGGTTGCACGAAAAGCGCAGGCGTTGAGGCGCCGAGATAGGCAATATGCGTGAAATCGCCCATCGGATCGTATGGCAGATTGTCGAATTGGGTTGGCGCAATCGTGAAAGGCGCGTTGTTGCCAAGGATAAGAGTGGTGCCATCCGGGGCCTGCTCGGCCACATAGTCGGCGGCGACGGTGCCGCCTGCACCGGGTCGATTGTCGACCACGGCTTTTTGTCCGTACTCGCTTTCGAAGTATTGGGCGAGAACACGCGCAATCAGATCGCTTGTTCCACCCGGCGGGAAGGTGACGACGATGCGAACCGGCTCATCGGTCCATTTTCCGGGCTCGGCAATTGCGGGCGAGGCCAGAACAAGGGCGGCAGCGCCGATGGCAAGAATATGTTTCATGATCTGAGGTATCCTTTTCTAGAGGTCGCAGTAATCAGGTTTCGGACAGGGCTTCGGCCGCCTTGCGGACACGACGACGCTGTCTGACCGCCGAAACGATGGCGTAGACGAGCAGAAGGCCGGTGATCGCGATCAGCGTTCCGCTGATCGGGCGGGTCAGGAAGGTCGTGGGATCACCGCGCGACAGAAGCATGGCCCGGCGCAGCTGTTCCTCCATCATCGGGCCAAGAACGAAGCCGATCAGGAACGGCGCCGGCTCGAAGCGGAAAAGACGCATCAGGTATCCCGCCCAGCCAAAGACCAGAGTCAGCCAGACGTCGAAGACGTTGTTGTTGAGCGAATAAACCCCGACGCAGATCAGCACGATGATGGTGGGGTACATGTAGCGATAGGGGATTTTCAGCAGACGCACCCAGAGCCCGATCAGCGGAATGTTCAGGATGAGCAGCAGGATGTTCCCGATCAGAAAGCTCGCGACCAGTCCCCAGAAAAGGTCGGAGTGATCAACAAGCAGTCTGGGCCCCGGCACAATCCCGTACATCATCAGCGCCCCTATCACGAGCGCCATGGACGCGCTTCCCGGCACCCCGAGGGTCAGCGTCGGAATGAAGGCGGTTTGCGTGGCCGAGTTGTTGGCGGCCTCGGGTACGGCGACACCTTCGATAGCGCCTTTGCCAAACCGCTCTTTGTTTGGTGAAATCTTCTTTTCGACCGCATAAGCCACGGCTGAAGCTACCGTTTGGCCCGTGCCCGGAAGTGCCCCGAAGAAACTGCCGATACCAGAACCGCGCAGGATGGGGCCGAACATGGCCTTCCATTCGGCCCGCGATGGGTAGAATTTCTTGTAGTCGATCTCGTTCTGGAACGCGCCACTGGCGTTCGCACGGATCGACACGATGAGTTCGCCCACGCCAAACAGGCCCATTGCGACAATCACCAGATGAACACCGTCGCGCATCTCGGGAATGCCCATGGTAAAGCGCTCGGCTCCGGTCGTGATATCGACACCGACTGTGCCCAGCATCAGTCCCGCAACCACCATCGTTATGCCTTTGACAGGACTTCCGTTCGAGACGGCAGAGGCGGCGACCAGTCCCAGGAGAATGACCGCAAAATACTCTGTCGGTCCGAAATTGAGCGCCAGATCTGCCAGCCCCGGTGCAAGCACTGCCATGACGATCATACCGATCATCCCCCCTCCGAATGAGGCGATGGCGCTGCCAAAGAGCGCGACCCCCGCACGGCCTTCACGCGCCATCGGATAGCCGTCGATACAGGTGATCGACGAGGAGGGTGTTCCGGGGATGTTCATGAGGATCGATGCGATCGATCCGCCGTATTCCGCGCCGTAATAAACTCCGGCGATCATCACCAGCGCCGATGTCGGCTCGAGGTAGAATGTCAGCGGCAGGATCATCGCGATCGCCGCCATGGATCCGATGCCGGGCAGTACGCCGATGAAGGTGCCGAGGAAAACGCCGACGAAGCAGTAAAACAAGTTCGCTGGCTGCAGGGCGACAAGCAGACCATTTCCGAAACCGGTGATGATCTCCATCGTCAAAGCCCTCCGAATGCGGCGAAGGGCAGGCCTATCACGCCGATAAAGAGCGCCCAGCACGCCAGAGACACGATTGCCCCCAGAATGATCTTTCCCAGAATGGGCAACGACGGGTCCGGTACACTGGCCGTGATCACTGTCAGAAACGCACCCGGAACAAGGCCGATCCGACCAACTGTCAGAGCAAAGACGGCAAGCGCCGCACCTATGGCGGCAAAGGAAATCCAGTCCGGGCGTTCCGCATCGGACGTATCCCTGAAATCGGCAGCAATGACGACCAACGACAGCACCGCAAGAATGAAACCGGTGATGACTGGAAAAGCGCCTGTCCCAAGACGGCGGGGCGTGCCCACGCCAAGCTCATAGCCACCCACAATAAACACAAGAGCGAGGATCAAGAGGGCGATGCCGCCAAGCGCGCCAAAATAGGCATGCGGAGGCCGCGCTTCATCGTCAGTTTTGCGCAAACGAAGAAGAAGGTCTTTCATGACGACCCTCCATCCGAATTGGCGCTTGCAATGGCCTTTGGCTCCGTGTCTCGCGACGGCTGGGCCACCCCCGTCAGCCTGCGCAGACGGGCCTTCATCACAGACACGACCTGACCAAGCGCACGGGCCAATTCTTCGGTGGGGTCTGCCGCGATCCGACGTTTGAATTGCGCAATTACGCTTTTGAGATCGTCATGTTCGTGCAAGGCCACAATGAACGGATACCCGTGTCGGCGCGAATACTGCCGGTTCAGATCCGTCATTTCGGCGGATGTCAAAGCGTCGAGATCCAAAAGGGCCAGACGCCCCTGTTCATCCTGCGAGGCAAATGTCATCGCTGAAGGGTCAGGCGGCGAAAGCTCGGGATGGGCGCAAAGCAGTTGCAATGCCTCATCCCTCGGGAGGCTGCGGACTTCGGCATCAAGCCATGTGGCAAGTTCATCCGCATTCCGGAAGGGACGCGCCTCGGCTGCGCGACGGGCGAGCCATGCCGACCGTTCGACGATCCGGTCCATCATGGCCGTGGCCTGACCATCGGTCGCTCGGTTGAGCGCGTCTATCGAGAAGGCAAGCGGCGCGGTGCCCTGCATCTGAACCCCCATGTTCATCGAATGCTAACGCTGGCCTTGCGTTGCCAACAATTTCAAAATCATTCATGCTGCATTCGCAAAACGGCAACAGAAGGAGCAATGCATTGGCTTTGCACGTCTTGCCTCGGGCGTTGAATTACCTGGAAACGGTTGCTCGGCTTGGGTCGATACAAGCGGCATCCCGGTCAATCGGCATTGCCGCTTCGGCGATTGACCGTCAGATCATCGCCTTGGAAGACGCTTGTCAGACCCCGCTTTTCGAACGACATGCGCGCGGAATGCGGCTAACTGCAGCGGGAGAGGCAGCCGTGCTTCTTGCCCGTCGCTGGCGCGCGGACGAGGAACGTCTTGAAGAGACGATCCGGACGATGCGAGGAGAGCAATTCGGGACGGTTCGGCTTGGTGCCATGGACAGTCTTGTGAACTCGATCCTGCCCGATCTCGTCTCGACCTTTGCCGAGCGCTATCCGCGAATCCGCTTTGCCGTTGACATCCTGACGCCACAGGACGCGGCTCACGAACTCGAAGTCGGCAGTATTGACCTTGCATTGGTGTTCAATCTGCCGGACGACCGATCACGGCACATCATATGGTCCAAGCCCCTGCCCTTCGGCTGCGTTGTTGGCCGCGGGCATGCGCTTTGGGACCATTCCAAAACAACCCTCAGCGAAGCAGCAAAACATCCGCTGGCTGCGCAGAGCCGTGTCCTGCCGGTTCGAGAATATCTCGACAAGCGTTTCGGTTGGCTTTTCGATCCGGCAGAACCGGCCCTCGTGACGAATTCGCTTCAGTTCATGAAGCAGATCCTCGTTGGCGGGAAATACCTGGCGATCACGTCGCAGTTGGATGCTCTGACCGAGCTGGAAAAGGGCACCCTTCGCTTCGTGCCGTTGACCGATCAAGGTTTGCGGCCGCAGTCGATCAGCGTTGCCGTCGATGCGCGCCGCCCATTGTCACGGGCAGCACGCCTCGTTGGTGAGGCCCTTGCGGATACGCTTGCGGCACGACTTGAAAAGATTTGAGGAACAGGGTGAAACGTTCATCCTCACGCGCCCGCCCGAGTACGGCTTACTCCAGCCGAACGTACGTCAGCCGATAACCGTCCAGCCGTCCCGATATCCGCAACGCCACAATTGACAAGGCGATCAATCTCTGACGGCATTCGGCCCAGCATGAAGCAAAAGGTGTAGAATGTTTGGCTTTCGGAACAGACGGAACGGAACCATTATTTGGGCATCCGTCCTTGCGGTCATGACCCAGCTTCTGGCACCTGTTGCGCGCGCTGACCTGCCTGCGCCGGTGACGGATGACACCTATGTGCCCATCGATCCGGCAGAAGCCAAACTGGGACAGCTTCTGTTTTACGATCCGATCCTGTCGGGCAACCGGAATATCTCTTGCGCGACGTGTCATCATCCGCGCTTTGGCACCGGGGATGGTGTATCGCTGTCGCTGGGTGAAGGCGGCATCGGACTGGGCCCAGAGCGCCATGTCGACCCGGCCAACGTGCCCGAGCAACGTGTTCCGCGCAATGCCACAGGTTTGTTCAATCTGGGAGCGCGGGAATTCACCGTCCTGTTTCACGATGGCCGGATTGAGGTCGACCCCACACGCCCGGGTGGTCTACGGACGCCTCTGGACGAGGATATGACCCAGGGTTTTGCCAATCTTCTGTCGGCCCAAACCATGTTCCCGGTGCTGAGCCCGGATGAAATGGCCGGGCATTACAGCGAAAACGACGTGTCCAAGGCTGTGCGACTGGGCCGCATCACCGGCGAGGGCGGGGCTTGGGATCTTATTGCCAAACGTGTTTCTGCGGTTGAAGCTTATCGCACCTCGTTCGAAACGGTGTATCCCGAGATTGCCGCGGGTCGCGAGATTGCCTTTACGGATATCTCGAACGCTATCGCGGCCTTCATTGCCGAGGAATGGCGGTCCGACACCAGCCCGTTTGACGCGCATCTGCGCGGAGAGGAACTCTTGAGCGGCAAAGCCGCCGAGGGCATGGACCTCTTTTACGGCAAGGCCGCCTGTTCCAGCTGCCATTCCGGCGCGTTCCAAACCGATCACAAGTTTCATGCCATGGGCGTTCCACAGATTGGTCCTGGCAAGGCCGCGCGCTTTGAAAGTTACGTGCGTGATGATGGTCGGATGCGGGTGACCGGCCGGGAAGAGGATCGGTTTGCCTTCCGCACACCGTCGCTGCGAAATGTCACCGCCACCGCACCTTACGGCCACAGTGGTGCGTACAAGGACTTGCGCCTGTTCGTGGAAGCCCATGCCAATCCGCGTGGCGTGGCCTACGACCAGACACAGGCGGTGCTGCCAGACCTGCAGGGCGCATCTGATTGGGCGGTTGTGGAGGATCCCACGGCCACGCAAGCCATTCTGGACGTCGCTTGGGAAGGCGTGCCGTTGAGCAGTCAGGAGATCGACGCGATCATGGCGTTTCTGGAAAGCCTCAGCGATCCTGTCGCGCTTGAGGGGCGCATGGGTGTGCCTCAGTCCGTGCCCAGCGGTTTGCCGGTAGATCGCTAGGCGACCAGAACGCTACGTCTTCGGAACCGATAGCGGCGGATGTCAGTTGACGCGGCTTATCAAATTGGCAGCGTTGATGGTACCCACCTGCCAATCGTTCGCGGTGCCATCGGGCCAGATCATGCGCGTTTCGACAGACGTGGCGCTGCCAAGTCCAAAATGAACCGGCAGCGCGCTGCCACCCGCATGCCCGCCACCAACCGTGATTTCCTTGATCCGGGTTGTTCCGTCCGGCAATCGGATCTCGGCAAAGCCGCCGACGGCATGCTGGTTCGGTCCGGGTTGCACAGGTTGCAGCGTGATCCAGTTGCCTGCTCCCGCAGTCACGTTCTGCCAGAGCTCAAACGGTGCGCGGCGGTTGACCACGGCCAGATCAAGCAGACCGTCACCGTTCAGATCCCCGAAAACCCCACCGCGTCCGCGCAGATCGCTGGCCACACCCGCCGCGACTGACGCTTCGACAAAGGTTCCGTCCGGCTGCTGCATCAACAGCGAATTTGGGTCATGCATGGCATTGCTGGGCATCTGGTCCACATTGCCCTTGGCGATGAAGATGTCCTCAAAGCCGTCATTGTTCGCGTCTCCAAAGGCAGCATGCCACCCCGTTGATGGACGTCCGTCATCCCCGATATGGGGCCGATGTGCGGTTGCCCCGACATTGTAGGACGCGTTGCGATAGACATATGGGGCATCTGCGTATTGCAGCAGCTGGTCACCCATCGAGGTCAGGACCACCTCGGGCAGACCGTCGCCGGTGATATCGGTTGAGGCGATGCCCATCCCCCAGATCGACACCGCGTTCCAGCCCTTTGACGCATCGAGCAACGTGAGGTCCGGAAAGAACCACATTTGCTCAGAGCCGCCGCGGACGTAGTAATGTCGGTCATTTGACACGCGCAGATCGGCGACCCCGCGGCGCGCCGCATCCGAAAACAGCATCGACAATGCACAAAAACCCGGAGCGAGATCGGTGCTGTCATACCCTTTGGCGGTTGGGCGCATCAGCTGATTGCTGTCACAGGCTTGAAACGGCCCATCCGGGTTTGCGCGATCCACGTAATTGCCGACAGCCAAAGTGGGACGGCTTTGCCCAGCTTCCCATGTTGCGGAAAACGCCGTGGACCAGCGATCGTCCCGGGGAATGCCCCAAGCGCTTGAGGCATCCGTAAAACTGCAATCGGCTCCGCCCCGCAGGACCATGTTTTCGCCAACCCGCAGGATGAAGAGATCAAGCCAACCGTCGCTGTCGATATCCAGCGGATAGGCTCCGGTTGCGCCGGTGATGTCGGGGAATGTGCCATTTTCGAACGATATGTCATTTCCGGGGGCCGATGTCGTGTTGATGAGCAACGTCATCGGGGCCTCGCCGCCCGCCGCAAGAAGTTCCGGGAAGCTGTCGCCATTGCAGTCGAACGCCGCAAGTCCACCGCCTACAAAGTGTTCCCAGCCGCCTGAGTAGACATGTTCCACCGGCAAGGGCCGCGGCTCGAACAGAGGCTGGGCCGCCAGTGGGGCACCAGCGCAGATCAGACACAGGGCAAGTTTCATACTGCCTCCGGCCGGAGTGCAATCTCTGTGGCTGTCTCAAGCGCAAGTGCGGCAGCCCCGCGCGCCCAGACTTGATCGCCCCACGCACGAATTTCGACCACGGGCGCTGGGCGATTGGTTTCCAATGTCATGTCACGCATCGCGGCGAGAACCTCTTCGGCATAGAGATAGTCATAACGCATCCGTTCCCCGGATAGCAGGATCAGCGCCGGGTCAAACAGGTTCACGATATTGGCCAGACCCAGGGCAAGGTAGCGCCCTGCACGCTTAAAGATGGCGCGGGCAGACTGGTTCCCGGCCTTGGCGTGATCATAGAGGGATTCGAGCAGGATTTGCTGCGATTGCACACCGCGATTGCCCCAGTTGAGCGCGGTGGTCGCCTCGCGCACGAGAGCGTAGTCAGCTACGTAAGCTTCGAGGCACCCGCGTTGTCCGCATCGACACAAGGCGCCATCCAGCTGCACCTTGGTATGGCCGATCTCAAGACCAAGCCCCATTGCCCCTCGATAGAGTCGGTGATTGATGACCACGCCCATACCGACGCCATGTTCGATGGTCACAACCGCAAAATCAGACCGTGCCCGACCAGCGCCGAACCAGAGCTCGGCCAATGTCACAAGGTTTGCATCATTGTCGACACGCACCGGGCGACCCAGCAATTCCTCAAGCGTGGGACCAAGGGCAATCCCCTGCTCGCGCATCAGTGGGGACCACATGACCTGTCCTGTCGCGCTGTCGACGACACCGGGCAGACCGAGACCGATGGCAGACAGATCCGTTTGCGTCAGCCCGGCTTGTGCCAACGCATCATCCAGAAGGCGGACGACATCCCGGATCACCATTTCGGTTTCCTGCTGCAGGACGCCGTGGCGAATCTCGGCCTCGGCAATCGTGTTTCCTGCGAAGTCCGTAATGATGGCGGCGTGGCGATGGTCGGACAGCTTCAGACCGGCCACATAACCCGCTTCCGGGCGCACGCCCAAGGCCACGGGTGGCCGCCCCCGATTGCTTTCGCCTTCGCGCTTGGGAGTTGCGACCTCGTGAACCATGCCGGTTTCGATCAACTCGCTCACGACCGATGTGACCGACGCGGGACTGACCCCGAGGTCTTTTGCCAGATCCGCACGAGAAATCAGCCCTGCAGCGCGCACCCTGTCGAACACCTGAATCCGCAGGCTTCGCGGCGTGGACTCATAGCTTTGAATCAGGGGGCCGCAGCCAATCTGGGCCTCTCCGTCTTCAAGAGCATGGAATCCGGTGTCCGGTGACATTTCATTCAGAGCCTAAAATTAACATGGTCAACGTACCCGAAATCACCCACCAATCCAGCAAAAAGATCACAGCATCGACCCCATCAGGGCAAAAAATCTTCAAACTCAGCAAGTTTATTTTTTGACAGCTGAATTAAATATGTCATGATAGCGGTGTTACGGTCATAGCCGAACAGCCCGATTCCGGGCACGATCATTTGGGAGGAGATCACATGCGCAAGGCGCTTACCCTCGCGGCCATTCTGGCTGCCTCTGTTTCTACATCCGCACTCGCAGGAAGCCACTCTGTCACCGTTGGTGTGAGCTGGTCCAACTTCCAGGAAGAGCGCTGGAAGACTGACGAAGCCGCAATCAAGGCCGCTCTCGAAGCCGCTGGCGCGACATATATCTCTGCTGACGCGCAGGCTTCTGCCGCCAAGCAGCTGACCGACATCGAAGCGCTGATCGCACAGGGCGCAGACGCTCTGATCATCCTCGCGATGGACAAGGACGCGATTGCACCCGCAATCGATCAGGCAGCCGCCGAAGACATCCCGGTTGTGGGCTACGACCGTCTGATCGAAGACGATCGCGCGTTCTACCTGACCTTCGACAACAAAGGTGTTGGCCGTATCATCGCCGAAACCGTTCAGGGCATTCAGGAATTGGGCAACTACGCAATCATCAAAGGCGACCCGGGTGACCCCAACGCGCAGTTCCTGCTGGAAGGCATGATGGAAGTGATCGGTGACGAAGTTGCCAATGGTTCGATCAAAATCGTTGGTGAAGCCTTCTCCGATGGCTGGAAGCCCGAAAACGCTCAGAAGAACATGGAGCAGATCCTCACCGCCAACAACAACATGGTTGATGCGGTTCTGGCGCAGAACGACGGTATGGCCGGTGGCGTGATCGCTGCGCTGTCTGCTCAGGGTCTGACGGTTCCGGTCGGCGGACAGGACGGCGACCTTGCCGCTCTGAACCGTGTTGCACGCGGCACTCAGGCCGTTTCGGTCTGGAAAAACTCGCGTGACCTCGGCAAGGCCGCTGCGGATATCGCCGTTGCTCTGGCAGGCGGTACGATGCTGGCGGATATCGAAGGCTCCGTGAAGTGGTCCGGTGGCGAGAAGGGCGTTGAAATGAACGCAATCTTCCTCGACCCGACACCGATCACAGCCGACACTCTGAACCTCGTCATTGATGCGGGCCACATCTCGAAAGAGCAGGCTTGCGAAGGTGCGATGTCGACTGTTGCGGCCTGCCAGTAACCGGTAGGTGATCCGGCGCAGGCCTCCTTGCCTGCGCCGGTTTCTGCACCGTTCTGACCAAGGTGCAGACAAGGGCTTTTGTCCAATTTTTTCATAGCGCCGCGATCCGGGTTCCAGTGCATGTGCTGGTCAGGGCCGTGCCGTGTTTTCGCATCCTTCCGCATGGCTGGACGAACAAATGTCTGACACTACAAAAATCTCAAAAACGACCGCAAAGCCTGAAGGTCTGATCAGCCGCTTCATGAGCGCGACCGAACTCGACACGCGCCTGATCGGGATGGTCGGTGCTCTTGCGTTGATCTGGATCGGCTTTCACCTCTACGGCGCGCTCGTAAATGGTTTCGGGGCCTTCCTGACACCGCGAAACCTCTGGAACCTTTCTGTCCAGACCTCGTCGATCGGGATCATGGCCTGTGGCATGGTTCTGGTGATCGTGACGCGCCATATCGACCTGTCTGTCGGGTCACTGCTTGGATTTTGCGCCATCATCATGGGCGTCATTCAGGTCAATATACTTCCCTCCTTTCTGGGACTCGGCCACCCGCTGATCTGGGTGATCGCGGCGGCCTGCGGCATGCTCCTTGGCGCGACAGTCGGCGCGTTTCATGGGTGGTTGATCGCGTATCGTGGCATTCCGGCCTTCATCGTGACGCTGGGTGGACTTCTGGTCTGGCGTGGCGCTGGATTTCTTGTGGCGCGAGGCGAAACGATCTCTCCGGTCGACAGCACATTTGCATTGCTCGGCGGCGGGCCTTACGGGGCCGTGGGTGCCACTGGCAGTTGGATCATCGGTTTGATCGGATGCGCCGCAGTGGTCTTCGGCGTGATCAACGGGCGCAAGCAGCGCACCAAGTTCGAATTCAAACTGCGGCCGGTCTGGGCAGACACGTTCCTTGGCGTGGTGGGATGTGCCGCCATCATCGGAGCTGTGCTGCTGGTCAATGCCTATCCCTGGCCGCGCGGCATTGTGCGCCGCTATGCCGAGGAAAACGCGATCACCATTCCTGAAGGCGGTCTGTTCATTTCCCACGGGTTTGCCATTCCGGTCCTCATCCTGCTGGTCGTTGGTATCTCCATGACATTCTTGATGACCAAGACGCGGTTTGGCCGCTACGTCTATGCCATCGGCGGCAACCCAGAGGCCGCTGCGCTTGCGGGCATCAACACCAAGATGATGACCGTCAAGATCTTCGCGATCATGGGCTTCCTCGCAGGTCTGTCTGCGGTTGTCGCGTCGGCCCGTCTGAACTCGGCCACCAACGCATTGGGCGAACTGGACGAGCTTTATGTCATCGCTGCTGCGGTGATCGGGGGCACATCCCTGTCGGGCGGTGTGGGCACGATATTTGGGGCCATCCTCGGTGCCCTCGTGATGCAATCCCTGCAGACCGGCATGGTGCTGATCGGATTTGACGCGGCCGTGCAGCGGATCGTTGTCGGGTCGGTGCTCGTTCTGGCCGTCTACCTCGACATCCTCTACCGCCGTAAATCGAAGTAAGGGGCGAAGATCATGACTGATAACACCGGAACCCCGCTCGTCGAGATGCGCAACATCTCAATCTCGTTTGGCGGCATTCACGCCGTAGACGATGTCACGGTCGATCTGTACCCCGGCGAAGTTGTGGGCCTTTTGGGCCATAACGGTGCAGGGAAATCGACTCTGATCAAGTGTCTGTCGGGCGCGTATCAGGCGGACTCGGGCGACATTTACGTCAACGGAGAGAAAGCCACGATCAACAATCCCCGCGATGCCCGCAGCTACAATATCGAGACGATCTACCAGACGCTTGCGCTGGCAGATAATCTCGATGCCGCGTCCAACCTGTTTCTTGGACGCGAGTTGTTGACGGCTGCCGGGTTTGTCGATCAGGCCAGAATGGAAGCTGAAACGCGCAAGATCATGGCGCGGCTCAATCCCAACTTCCGCAAGTTCCAAGCACCTGTGTCGGCCCTTTCGGGTGGTCAGCGGCAATCCGTGGCGATTGCGCGTGCGGTCTATTTCAACGCGCGGATCCTGATCATGGACGAACCAACAGCGGCCCTTGGACCACAGGAAACCCAGATGGTGGCCGAACTCATTCAAGAGCTCAAACGCCAGGGGTTGGGGATCTTCCTGATCGACCACGATGTGCATCAGGTCAAACGGCTTTGCGACAGGGCCAGCGTCATGAAGAACGGCGAACTTGTGGGCACCGTAAAGGTTGCGGATGCAAGTGAAGACGATCTTCTGGCGATGATCATTCTGGGCAAGACGCCGGCACATCTGGCCGCTTGAGCTATTGGCCCTGATCCCATGTCGGGGCCGATACTCCCACTGAGTTTCACATTCCTGATCATTCAAGGACGGCAGAGTGATGTTTATCGGTCTAGATCTGGGCACATCCGGTCTGAAAGCGATCCTGATCAATGAAGATCAGACGATACTCGCCGAGGCCACTGCGCGGCTGAACGTGTCGCGCCCGCATGACAGTTGGTCAGAGCAAGCCCCTGCCGAATGGATTGCGGCCGCAGAAGCCGTGTTCGATCAGCTCAGCAGCCACAACCTGTCGGCGGTCAAGGCGATCGGCCTGTCTGGCCAGATGCATGGCGCAACCCTGCTTGATGCTTCGGATGAAGTGCTGCGGCCCTGCATTCTCTGGAACGACACCCGCAGTCATGCCGAAGCTGCGGCGATGGACGCCGACCCAGACTGGCGCGCCATCTCGGGCAATATCGTCTTTCCCGGCTTCACCGCGCCGAAACTCGCCTGGGTCCGCGCCCATGAGCCAGCGGTGTTCGACCGGGTTGCGAAGGTCCTCTTGCCCAAGGATTACCTGCGCCTTTGGCTGACAGGCGAACACGTCGCCGAAATGTCGGATGCTGCGGGAACCAGTTGGCTGGATACCGGCGCCCGCACATGGTCTGAAGATCTTCTGGCAAAGACAGGGCTTGGGCTTTCGCACATGCCGCATCTTGTCGAAGGCTCCGAGGTTTCGGGACAACTGCGCGCCGACCTTGGCCAGCGCTGGGGGTTCGGGACACATGTCGTTGTCGCTGGTGGCGGCGGCGACAACGCGGCCTCGGGTATCGGTGTCGGCGTGGTCCGCGCGGGGCAGGCCTTTGTGTCGCTCGGCACGTCGGGTGTGCTCTTCGCCGCAAATGACGGCTATCAGCCCGACCCGGGCACCGCAGTTCATACCTTCTGTCATGCTTTGCCGGACACATGGCACCAGATGGGCGTGATCCTCTCGGCGACTGACGCGCTGAACTGGTTCGCGCAGCTTGTCGGACAGGACGCGGCTGACCTGACGCAGGGGCTTGGCCCGCTGCAGGCGCCCGGCAAGGCGGTCTTTGCACCTTATCTTGGTGGAGAGCGGACGCCACTCAACGACGCTACAATTCGGGGTGCACTGATCGGGATCGAGCATGCAACCGACACAGCGGCGGCGACCCGCGCCGTCCTGGAAGGTGTGACCTTTGCCATTCGTGACTGCCGCGACGCGCTGGCTGCCACGGGCACCGAGATCACCAGCCTTTTGGCAGTCGGTGGTGGCAGCAAATCCGACTATTGGCTCTCGGCAATTGCCACGGCGCTCGACACGCCGATTGATATCGCGGTCGCTGGCGACTTTGGCGGGGCCTTCGGGGCCGCCCGGCTTGCGATCATGGCTGCAACGGGTGCCGGCGCCGAAATCGCGACGCGCCCCGACATTGCGCGCAGCATCACCCCTGACCCCGATTTGCGCGCCGCGTTTGATGACGGACATCACCGCTTCTGCGCCACCCAGGCTGCAGTGAAAGGACTGACATGACTGACTTTTTCAAAGGTATTCCGGCAATCACCTACGAGGGGCCGGAAACGTCGAACGAGTTTGCGTTCCGTCATTATAACCCGGACGAAATGGTCATGGGCAAGCGGATGGAAGACCATCTTCGCTTTGCCATCGCCTATTGGCACAGCTTCGCGTGGCAAGGTGGCGATCCGTTTGGCGGACAGACCTTTGATCGCCCATGGTTCGGCGAGACGATGGATTTGGCACGGCTCAAGGCTGATGTCGCGTTTGAGATGTTCGACATTCTTGGCGCGCCGTTCTTTTGCTTTCACGATGCCGATGTCCGTCCGGAGGGGGAGGATTTCGCCACATCGACACGCAATCTTGAAGAGATCGTCGATTATTTTGCCGCCAAGATGGAAAGCTCGAAAACCAAGCTTCTCTGGGGCACTGCAAACCTCTTTTCGCACCGTCGCTTCATGTCAGGTGCGGCCACCAATCCTGACCCGGACGTGTTTGCCTATGCCGGCGCGACCATCAAGACCTGCATGGACGCGACCCATAAGCTGGGAGGCGCGAACTATGTCCTCTGGGGCGGACGGGAAGGCTATGAGACTCTTCTCAACACCGATCTGACCCGCGAGGCCGAACAGGCCGGACGCATGCTGTCCATGGTGGTGGAGTACAAGCACAAGATCGGCTTTGAGGGTACGATCCTGATCGAGCCAAAACCGCAGGAACCCGCCAAACACCAGTATGACTACGATGTCGCAACGGTCTATGGCTTCCTCAAGCGGTTCGGGCTGGAAAACGAGGTCAAGGTCAACATCGAACAGGGCCATGCCATCTTGGCTGGCCACAGTTTCGAGCATGAACTGGCCATGGCGGCGAGCCTTGGAATTCTCGGTTCGATTGACATCAACCGGAACGATTACCAGTCGGGCTGGGACACAGATCAATTCCCCAACAACGTGCCCGAGATGGCGCTTGCCTATTACGAGGTTCTCAAGGCGGGTGGGTTTACCACCGGCGGAACGAATTTCGACGCCAAGCTGCGCCGGCAGTCGCTGGACCCCGAGGATCTGATCCTTGCGCATGTGGGCGGCATGGATGCATGCGCGCGCGGATTGAAAGCGGCGGCGGCCATTCTCGAAGACGGAACCCTCGAGGCGATGCGCGCCGAGCGGTATGCAGGATGGAACAGCGACGAGGCCAGAAAGATGCTGTCCGGGGAGTATGATCTGGACGATCTTGAAGCCTATGTTCGCAGTTCTGGTCTCAACCCCGAACCGCGCTCTGGAAAGCAGGAGCGGCTGGAGAACCTCGTGAACCGGTTTGTTTAGAACCGGAAGTTCGATTTTCGGTCAAAAGGCTTCACTCCGCCGCATTCTGCGGCGGACGGCGCCATCCACCTGAGGCAGATCTGTCGCGCAACTGGGATGTGGTTCTTTTGGGCTTGAGCCGGCGGCACTGTCGTCGGACACTCCAGACATGAAGAATCTTCTGAAGCTTGTTGTCTTTTCTGACCTCGACGGCACGCTTTTGGATCACCAGACATACCAGTGGGATGCAGCGCGCCCTGCGCTTCAACGGCTTGGGGCACTTGGTATTCCCGTCGTTCTTGCGAGCAGCAAAACAGCCTCCGAGATCCGACCAATTCAAGAGCAGATGGGCCTGACTAGTTTGCCCGCCATCGTCGAGAATGGTGCCGGGGTGATCGGGCTGCACGAGACAGACCCAGCCGACGCATACAGCGCATTGCGTGACACGCTTGACCGGATCCCGACCCACCTGCGCGCGCAGTTCCGGGGCTTTGGTGACATGACGGTTTCGGAATTGGCCCGTTTGACTGGCCTGCCGCAAGACGCTGCCCAGCTTGCCAAGGCGCGCGACTATTCAGAACCTGGAGTCTGGTCCGGCAATGATGCAGAACTCGCTCAGTTTCACGCAGACCTGCAAGAGCACGGCATCACAACCCAGCGCGGCGGACGTTTCCTGACACTGTCGTTCGGACGAACAAAAGCGAGCGCGATGGACAGCGTGATCGACGCACTGGGCGCGAAGAAAACTCTCGCGCTCGGCGACGCCCCGAACGACATCGCGATGCTTGAGAAAGCCGATATGGGCGTCATCATCGCCAATCCTCACAAGCCGCCCTTGCACGAGTTGGCGGGCGAACGTGACGGTCGGATCACGCGCTCGCACGACACGGGGCCGGTCGGCTGGAACGCCTCGGTCAATGCTATTCTCGACACTCTGCCCCTTGTGGAAGGACACACGCCCGATGGTTGATTTTCATCAGAACGGAAACATCGCGACCCTGCACAACCTGCGCACCCGGTCGCTTGCCGAGATGACCTACGAGTTGGAGACCTTCGCGCAGACGCGGAAGATGTCGCTTATTCTACCCTGTCTTTATTCCGAGCTCGAAACCGATGCGATGCCGAACATCCTGTCGGAACTGGCGAAGGTCACCTATTTGCACCGAATAATCATCGGTCTAGACCGCGCGGACGAAAAGCAGTTTCGCCATGCCAAGCGGTTCTTCGAAGGGCTGAACCAGAACCACATCGTGATCTGGAACGACAGCCCTCGCATGCTGGCACTGGGAAACCGGCTTGAACAGATGGGGCTGTCGCCCGCAGAGCAAGGCAAAGGCAAGAATGTCTGGACATCCATCGGTTACCTGATCGGCTGTCAGGACAGCGCGGTCATGGCAATCCACGATTGCGATATCCTGACCTATACGAACGAATTGCTGGCCCGACTGATCTATCCCGTCGCCAACCCGACCTTCCCCTACCAGGTCGCCAAGGGATACTACGCCCGGATCGGTGGGGAAAAACTGAACGGGCGGGTGACACGGCTTTTGGTCAGTCCACTGCTGATCGCGTTAAAGCGCGTCGTCGGAGACAGGGACTACCTCGATTACCTGCGCAGTTTCCGCTACCCGCTGTCCGGCGAGTTCGCGATGCGGACGAACATCTTGCCTGATCTGCGCATCCCATCTGATTGGGGGCTTGAGATCGGTGTCTTGTCAGAGGCGTGGCGCAATCTGGCACCCAAGGCGGTGTGCCAGGTCGAGATCGCAGATGCCTATGATCACAAGCATCAGGCATTGAGCCCTGAAGACGCGGCGACCGGCCTGAACCGCATGTCAACGGACATCTGCAAGGCGATCTTCCGCAAGCTGGCAGCCGACGGCACAATCTTTACGCCCAACGTGTTCCGCACGTTGAAAGCCACATACTACCGTAGCGCGCTTGATCTTCTGGATGCGTATTATAGCGATGCCCAGATGAACGGTCTGTCTTTAGACCGGCATTCCGAAGAAGCCTCGATCGAACTGTTTGCCGAGAACATCATGCGTGCCGGGCAGACCTTTCTCGACAATCCGCACGAGACCCCGTTCATTGCCACATGGAACCGGGTGCATGCCGCTGATCCAGAGTTTCTGCGCGACATGCAGGCCGCGGCGGCGGCGGACGTGTTGGATTATCAGTGACCCGCGTTGCTGATCCAGCGGCACTGATAGGGTGCAAGAACGATGTCCTCATCAGGGATCACATCGCCTGACAGAAGATCGCGCCAGTCTTCGTCTGCGATGATGTTCAACGTGCTGACCGGAAGCGTCACCGTGTCCTTGCTGACATTGTGCAGCGCAAAAATGGATTGGTGCCGGTCAAGGCTCTGCCGCCAGATGCCAAAAACGCGCGGATCACTGGTGTTGACGGTGAACTGCGTCGCGTTCGGGTGAAACGCGGATTGTCTTTGCCGTATTTTCAAGCGCCGTTTCAATCCCTTCAGCACCTGCGCATGCACCGAACTTTCATCGGCCAAATATGTGCGCAGCGTCTCGTAATCCCAGCGATGCCGATTGATCGCGCGGTTCATACCGCGGCGTTCCACCGCTTCGGTGTCATTTGGAGTGGCCAGCATCGAATGGATATAGAAGGCCGGTATCCCTTCCAGCGACATCACGATGGTCTGCGAACACAGAAACCGTTCAATGTGGTGATCATCCGGGCCGTCAAAGGTCTGACCCAACGCCGCGAAATAGGTCGTGTTCAACTCGTACGGCGCTTCGCCCCCGTCCGGCAACGCACGCATCGACACCAGCCCGCCGGCAGCCTTGACCGCCTTGATCATCTCCGCCTGATCCTCGGTTGACAAAAGCCCCTCCGCCGGGCGCATTCCGATACCGTCATGGCTGGCCGTGAAATTGAGGTAAGCGCATCCCAACGGGGCGGGCGGCATCGACCGTTGCCACTTGTCGAGGCTCTTGGCGCTTCCTGACAGCAGCGCATGCAGAATGAGCGGTGGCAGCGGGAAGTTGTAGATGACATGGGCTTCGTCCCGTTTGCCGAAATAGCTCAGGTTCTCGGCCTTTGGCACATTGGTTTCGGTCAAAAGGACGATCGGTTCGATGGCGTAGTCGCACAGCAATCGGATCAGCTTCACGATGGCGTGGGTCTGTGGCAGGTGGATCGACGGCGACCCCGCCTCTTTCCATAAGAATGCCACCGCATCGAGGCGGATGATCTGAACTCCGTTGTCGATATGGGTCCGAATGATCCTAAGGAATTCGAGCAAAACCTCTGGGTTGCGGAAATCAAGGTCGATCTGATCGTGGCTGAACGTGCACCAGACATGGCGCGGACCGTTCTTTGTGTCGACCTCCTGCAAGAGCGGTGTGGTCCGGGGCCGCACAACCATGCTCAGATCATCTGACGGGTCCGCCTCGAAAAAGAAACGGTCATAGGGCGGCTGCCCCTGCCTGTAGGCGTTGAACCAAGTGCCTTGGCTCGACACGTGATTGAGCACGAGATCGGACATCAGTTTGAATTCAGAGGCGATGCGATTGATGTCGGGCCAATCTCCCAGTTGGGGATTGACCGCCATATAATCCGTGACTGCGAAACCGTCGTCCGAGGTGAACGGGAAGAACGGGAGGATGTGCACCCCATCCACCACACCCTTGAGGTATCGGCGCAGGAAATCGTTCAACAGGTCCAGTGGTTTGTGCACACCGTCGATCATCGAATTGCCATAGGTGATGAGCAGCGCATCCCGTTGCGACCATAGCGCGTTACCGGGTTTTCGACCGCGCTTTCGGCGGTGGGTCCCGTCTGGCCAGAACGCGTCGATCACCTTGGTGGCAAGGATATCGGCGTCGAAATCGGGGTAGATCTCGGTCACTTTGGTGGCAAGCGCACGGCTCAGCGCGGGAGTTTTCTCTTTGTTCAAAGCGTCTTGTGCCATGAGTTAAAGAACCATGGCTTTCGCCACTTTTCAAATATTTACGGGTTCGCGCCCAAAGGAGACACCGGAATGCTGAATTCTTAATCGCAGACGGGTTTCCCGACGAGAAGGCGGCGGTCGATCAAGGCCTCAGCCAGCCATCGGTTTTTCGTGGATTTGCGCCCTAGCGTTGTTCCAAAGCGTTTTCCCATTCCGTCAAAAATGCGCGCCGATTTAGCGGGTCGAGATAGACCATCAAAGCAGGGCCCAGCCGGATCGGCCCGAACCCCACCAGATTATCCGCACCGGTTTGCCCCAGCGGTGGCAACGGCCATGTACCGGGCGCTTCGCGCTGCCCCAGACGTGCCAGCATATCGATGAACGCGCCAGCGCCAGCGGTTTCCTGAGCCGTGGTCGGGATGATCGCGGTCCGCAGGATGACATTGGTGAAGTCCTGCATCCCAAGAATTTGCACCTGTCCACCTGAATCCCGTGCGAGGCGTTCGGCGGCATAGCTCCCAAGCACATTGTAGGCGAGCGCAAGCCGACCCTCGGCCACATCGTCGATCATCTGGCCGGAACAGCAATACAGCTGCGGGTTCAGCCGCCCCATTACCTCGGACAAGCGCCAATAGGCATCGGTGGACCGGGCCTCCTGCGTCGCAAAAAGATAGCCAAGCCCACTGTCGCGCACATCATAGGTGCCGACCGCGCCATCGAACCGCTCGGGGTATTCGCGCAGCAAGGTCACAAGTTCCTGCCGGGTTGTCGGCAGGTCCAGCCCTTGGAAGCGTTCGGTCGAGAGAACGACCACAGCTGGTTCAGCCGTGAAGGCGAAGATCAAATCCCGCCACCGCGCCCAATCGGGAAGGGCAGATGTGGTTTCCGACCGGTGACTTTGCGCAAAGCCGTCGTTCGCAAGTTGGAATTGCAGGTCCATGGCTGACGACAGGGCAAGGTCAAAGACAGCGCCCGCGCGGATCGCCCGGTGCAATTCGGTCGAAGACACGACGGTGTAGTCGATCGACAAACTGGGCTGGCTCGCCTGAAACGTGCGCAGATAGGGCTCGAACACTTCAAGATCGGCAGTCGATATGACCTTGAGCATCCGGTCTCCGGCTCCGGGGAACAGGCGGTGATCCTCGATCTCCAACGCGGACGCGAGTGTCGCGACAAAACTCAGGAGGAGGGCAAGACAAGTGAGGCGCATGTTCCCCAGTTTCCTTCCAAGGTTTCAAGATCAAGTCGGCCACCATGCGCGACCAGAACGTCTTTGGCGATGGTCAGACCAAGCCCGGACCCGACAATGCCTTGCGTGTTACTTCCGCGCTGGAAGCGTTGGGTCAGGGTGTCGACAGGGCCGTCGCCCAGACCCGGACCCTGATCTTTTACGGCGATACGAATTTCACCGTCCTGTTCTGAAACGGCGATCGTGACGACCGTATCGGGCGGCGAATACTTGATCGCGTTGTCTAGGACATTGCGCAGGGCGTTTTCCATAAGGACAGGATCGACCTCGACCATTGCCGGGATCATATCGACATGCAGTCGGATATCTTTCATGGCGGCCGTCGGCTCCAGTCCGGCAACTGTCTGACCCACCAAGTCCGACAGATGAACCGGCGTCCGGACAAGATCATCCGACCTGTAAATCACGGTGGCATGATCCAGCAATTGCCCGGCAGAGCGCGAACTTTCATCCACCGCGCGGATCATCTGGCGCAGCCGTTGTTTCTGGTCGTCGTCCTTGGCTGAACGCAACGCGATCTCGGCCTGCGCACGGACGGTCGCCAGCGGCGTGCGGATGCGGTGTGCCGCTTCGGCGATGAAATCTTCTGCGCTTCGGATGGATTGGCCAAGCCGGTCCATCAAACGGTTCAGAGATGACATCAAGGGGGCAAGTTCGGTCGGGGCGGCGCGGCGCAAAGGACGCAGGTCAGACGGTCCCCGACGGGAAACGGCAGCTGCGATTTCGTTGAGCGGTTTGAGCGAAGTGCGCGCGGCAAAAGCCGACAGGGAGACGGCCACAAGAAAGAACGCAACCGAAAGGAAGGCGGCCAGTTGGGACAGTTCAGCCGAAATCGACGCAACTCCGCCACGGGTCTGAGCGACGGTCACGTTGACAGGGACAGGCTGTGTTCCCGCCAAAACCAACCGCGAGACAGTCGCCATCCGTATCTCTTCGCCGCTGTATTCGCCGGTATCGAAAACGACGCGCCCGCCAGAGGACAGGACTTCGCTAGGGACGGGCAAATCCTCGTACCCTGTCAATACCGTGTCACCTGTCGCCACGCGATAGAAGACCCGATCCTCGCTGATGGCACCAAGCATTGAGAATGCGGAATAGGGCAACTCAAGCCGCACCTCGCCCTGTTCGCTGCGGAGGGTTTCGGCAATCGTGGTGACCGAGGCGGCAAGGACATTGTCCTGCGTGCGCTCGGCCGCTTGACGCGCAAGACCGGTGACCATCCACCAGCTAAGGACCGACAGCAACGCGGCAACACCGGCCAGAAGCAGCGTCAGTCTGCGCCCTATCGACCCTGTTCCGGTCACTGCTCGCCGGTCTCCATCCGGTAGCCAAGGCCGCGCACGGTTTCGATCCGCACGCCCATCCCGTCGATCCGACGGCGCAGGCGCCCGACATAGACTTCGATGGCGTTCTCGGTCACTTCGGCGTCATAGGAAAAGAGCCGGTCCATCAAATGGCTTTTGGACAAGATCTGCCCCTTGTGTCGTGCGAATACCTCGAGCAAGCGGATTTCTCTGTTGCGCAGGTCAATCGACTCTGCCCCGTGGCGCAGCGTGCCCGCCAATGGATCAAAGATGGCATCTCCCAAGTGGATCTCGTTGCGCGCCTCGCCCCCACGGCGACGCAGGACAGCCCGGCAGCGCGCCTCAAGCTCGGAAAAGTCGAAGGGTTTCGTGATGTAGTCATCCGCCCCCTGATCCAACGCGCCCACACGGTCTGACACCTGTGACCGTGCCGTCAGCACGATGACCGGCGTTTCCAGATGGGCCCGGCTACGCGCAAGGAAGTCGCGGCCATCACCATCGGGCAGCATCACATCCAAGAGGATGAGGTCATATTGCGCGGCGGCAAGGCAATCCTCTGCCTCGGCGAGGCTTGCTGCGTGATCCACCGCATGCCCATCCAAGGCCAGCCGATTGACGACGGCCTCGGCCAGTTCGTGATTGTCCTCGACCAGAAGATAGCGCACCCCGTCTCTCCCTCGTGGCCCCGTGTCAGGCTTCTGTCAGCTTTCTGTGGTGATGTAAGACCATGGGCGGGAGAGGACCGCCTGTCAAATGGGAGGATAACCAATGAACACTCTTGAGTGGTCACGCCGTGCGCTTATTGCTGCGGCCACTGCAACCGTTGCCGTTTCGGGTATCGCATATGCTGGCGGACACCAGAAAATGGAATCGGTCCATTTCCTGATTCCGGGTGGGGCCGGTGGCGGCTGGGACGGCACGGCCCGCGGCACAGGCGAAGCCCTGATGAATTCCGGTCTGGTTGGAACGGCAACTTACGAAAACATGTCGGGCGGCGGCGGCGGTGTTGCCATCGGCAACCTGATCGAGAACGCGGCCAGCAGCCACGGCACGCTCATGGTCAACTCGACACCGATCGTGATCCGCGCCCTGACCGGCGAAATCTCGCAAAGCTTCCGCGACCTGACACTGGTTGCAGGCACCGTCGGTGACTACGCGGCACTGGTCGTGGCCAATGACAGCCCGATGACCTCTATGGAGGACGCGCTGGCATCTTACCGCGAAAACGCAGCGGACTTCGCCATCGGCGGCGGTTCCGTTCCGGGCGGCATGGACCACCTTGTTGCGGCTATCGTGATGCAGGCGGCAGGCGAAGACCCGACCGCGTTCAATTACATCGGCTATGACGCCGGCGGCGAAGCCATGGCAGGTCTGCTGTCGGGCGAAATCGACGCGCTCTCGACCGGTTTCTCTGAAGCGGTTGCTCTCGCCGAACAGGGCGAAGTGCGCATCCTTGGCGTGACAGCCCCCGAGCGTGTCCCCGCATTCCAGGACGCCCCGACCTTTGCCGAACAGGGGATTGACGCGCAGTTCGTCAACTGGCGTGGTTTCTTTGCAGCCCCCGGTCTTCCCGAAGACAAGCTGACCGCCTATCAGGACATGCTGGCCGCGATGATGGAAACCCCCGAGTGGGAAGAAGTCCGTGCGCGCATGGGTCTGGTCAACATTTTCCGTCCGGGTGACGAATTCAAGACATTCCTGGAAAACCAGGAAAAGCAGATCGGTGATCTGATGAAGGACCTCGGGTTCCTCTGATCCCTGTCGCGGGCCGGTGAGGTCCGCGGTTCTTTTTGGCGGATGCGCGGCTGGCATGGCTGGCGCAGGGCATCCGCCTCTTCGATTTCACAAAAACTTGGAGGGTTGAGAGATGGCGCTCGATCGCTGGATCGCTTTGGCCTTTATCGCCTTGTGTTGCGTCTACGGCTATGCAGCCTTTTTCACCATGGACGACCAATTGCCGCCAATCCTGCAGCGCAACCCGGTCTGGCCATCAACTTTCCCGAAAATTCTGACCGTGATGGGATTGGTTATCGGGCTTATTGTTCTGTTCACATCAAAACCGCCGGTAGACGGCGCTCCGGCCAAGGACGGCGCCATCGATCTGAGCCGTTTGGGCGACTACCATATCGGGCAGGCCCTCGGGCTGCTCGTGTTGATGGTTGTCTATGCCCTCACGCTGCGGCCATTGGGCTTCAATGGCTCGACGGTCGCCTTTCTGGTGCTTGGCGCGGTCATTCTCGGAGAGCGCCGTTTTCATATCCTGATCCCCGTGGCTGTCGTGGCTGCCGGGTCGATCTGGTATCTGGTCCAGGAGGTGCTTGGAATTTTCCTGCGTCCTTGGCCCGGCATGTTCATGTAAGGGGCTAAAGACATGCTTGAAGGAATTCTCATCGGTTTGTCTGCCGCCATCAGCCCGTTCAACCTGGTCATGGTTGTCTTGGGCTGCGTCATCGGCACCTTGATCGGAATGTTGCCCGGCCTTGGGCCAATGTCGATCATTGCGATCATGATCCCCGTGGCCATCGGCATCGGCGATCCGACCGCTGCGCTGATCCTGTTGTCCGGGGTCTATTACGGGGCCATTTTCGGTGGCTCGACCTCGTCCATCCTGCTCAATGCGCCGGGGGTCGCGGGTACGGTCGCCACCAGCTTTGACGGCTACCCGATGGCCCGCAAGGGACAGGCCGGCAAAGCGCTGACGATTGCTGCCATTGCAAGCTTTGCAGGCGGAACGATCGGCGCGATCCTGTTGATGATCTTTGCCCCCGCGCTGTCCACCGTCGCGCTGCTGTTCCACTCAGCCGAATACTTCGCCCTGATGGTGGTCGGTCTGTCAGCGATTGCAGCCTTTGCCGGAACCGGACAAGTCGCCAAGGCGCTGATGATGACCATTCTGGGCCTGATGCTCGGCACGGTTGGCGAGGGCGCTTTGTCCAACATGCCGCGTTTCACCTTTGGACTGCAGGACCTGCAATCGGGCTTCTCGTTCATCACGCTGGCCATGGCGATGTTCGCCCTGCCCGAGGCGCTGTTTCTTGTCATGAACCCGGCCCGCGCAGCAACCGGGGCTGACGGCGATAGCGGCAAGATCACCAATATGCGGATCACCCGCGAAGAGGCACGCAGCATCGCGCCTGTTATCGGACGTCAATCCTTGCAGGGCTTCTTCATCGGCGTCCTGCCCGGGGCTGGTGCGACCATTGCCTCCTTCCTTGGCTATGCGGTTGAGCGCAACATCGCCAAAGGGGCCGAGCAGGAGGAATTCGGCAAAGGTTCGATCAAGGGACTGGCTGCACCGGAAACTGCGAACAACGCGGCATGCACGGGCTCTTTTGTACCGTTGTTGACGCTGGGCATTCCGGGGTCCGGAACCACCGCAATCCTGCTGGGCGCGCTGTTGGCCCTGAACGTGACACCGGGTCCGCGCCTGATGACGGACACACCCGAGGTGTTCTGGGCGGTCATCATCTCGATGTATCTGGGCAATCTGGTGCTGTTGATCCTCAACCTGCCTTTGATCCCCTACATCGCCAAGATCCTCACGATCCCACGCACGTTCCTGATCCCGTTCATCTTGTTCTTCACTCTGATGGGCAGCTACCTGGGTCAGAACAATTCGACGGAACTTCTGATCCTTGTCGGCTTTGGCGTGGTGGCCACGATCTTGCGGTTCGCGGATTACCCACTGGCACCGCTGCTGATCGGGTTCATTCTTGGCACGATGCTGGAAAACAACTTTGCCCGAGCCATGCAGCTCTATCGCGGCTTCGACTTCATCCTCGAACGCCCGATGACATTGGGCCTTCTGGTGCTCGCGCTGATCCTTGTGGTTTTGCCAAGCTATCGCGGATACCGCGCGCGCAAGCGGGCTGAAGGCGTGGCAGATGGCGATTGACGACATGTCCGGACCCCTTCGCGGGGTCCGGGTTCTTGATCTGACGAATGTGTTGGCAGGCCCTTTCGCCTGCCACCAACTTGCTCATCTGGGCGCAGAGGTGATCAAGGTCGAGGCTGTTGGAAAGGGCGATTTGGCCCGCAATCTTGGCGCTGATCCTGACCTGTCGGCCAAAGGCATGGGGATCAGTTTTCTGGCGCAGAACGCCGGGAAATCTTCCCTGACGCTCAACCTCAAAGACCCTCGTGGCAAAGACATCCTGAAGAAACTCGTCCAAGGCGCGGATGTGCTGGTCGAAAACTACCGTCCTGGCGTAATGGACCGTTTGGGCCTCGGATATGACATTCTCAAAGCGGTCAATCCGAACCTGATCTACTGCGCGATTTCCGGCTTTGGCCAAGACGGCCCATGGGCGGATCGCCCCGCCTATGACCAGATCATCCAAGGCGTGTCTGGCGTGATGTCGATCACCGGCGACGCCGAAAGCGCCCCTTTGCGGGTCGGTTACCCGTTGGCGGACACCGTTGGCGGTTTGACGGCTGCGATGTCCATCTGCGCTGCGTTGAACGCCCAGGATCGGGGCGCGTTTATTGATGTCTCCATGCTCGAATCCGTCTTGGCGACAATGGGATGGGTGGTGTCCAACCACCTCGTCGGCGGCGTCGCCCCAAGCCCGCAAGGCAATGAAAACCCCACCTCCGCCCCCTCCGGCGCGTTCCAATGCGCGGACGGGCTGATCAACATCGCAGCCAATAAAGACGAACAATGGGTTGCGCTTGCCCGACATCTGGGTCGTGAAGACCTGCTCCAAAACAAAACCTTTGCGACGCGCGAAGATCGAAAGGCGAACCGTTTGCGTCTCAGGGCGGAACTCGAAACGGTTTTGACGACGCGCAAAGCGCGGGATTGGGCCGAAGAGCTGAATGCCATTGGCGTTCCGGCAGGGGCAGTCATGTCCGTTCCCGAGGCGCTGAACCATCCGCAGGTGTCAGAACGGAGTTTCATTAAAAGATTCGAAACGGTTCCGGGTGTCGAACGACCCGTCGACATCGTATCCGTTGGCGCGCTATTCAATGGGCAAAGACCAACGGTCAAGACGCCGCCCCCCGAGTTGGGTCAAGACTCAGCAACCATTCTGGAAAGCCTTGGATACTCAACCGATGCCGTTGAGACGCTGCGCAAGGAGGGCGTGATTTGACCGAAGCCAATGACGTTGCCGACTGGTGGCGGACCAAGATCATCGACATGGAACCCGGCCGCATACACCTGCGCGGACAGCCGGTGCAGGACTTGATCGGAAACACAGGCTTTGCACAGATGATCTGGCTGATGGTGGTGGGCGAGACCATTTCCGGCCCCCGTGCCGATTTGTTCGAAGCGGCTCTGGTCTCGGCGGTTGATCACGGTCCGCAAGCCCCGTCCATAGCAGCCGCGCGGATGGCCTCCACCTGCGGCATCGGGCTTCAATCGGCGATGGCAACAGGTCTCAACATGCTGGGCGATGTTCATGGCGGCGCGGGAGAGCAAGCCGTGACGCTTTACCGCGAGATCGAAGCAGCAGGGCTGGACGAACTTGTGCCCTGCCTTGATAACTGGCGCGAAAAGAAGGGTCGGTTCATTCCCGGCTTCGGGCACAGGTTCCACAAACCCGTCGATCCGCGCGCACCGCGATTGCTTGGCCTTGTCGACGAGGCCGCGAAAGCCGGAGCGGTCTCGGGTGTCTATGCCAATATCGGGCGCGCCATCGAAAGCCGTCTTGCGGCAGAGCGCGGGAAACCCGTGCCGATGAACATCGACGGAGCAACCGCTGTGATCTTTGCCGAACTGGGATGCCCGCCACCGCTGGCTCGAGGGTTTTTCGGCTTATCGCGCTCTGTCGGCATCCTCGCCCATGCGTGGGAGCAGACAGAACAGGGCGGTCGCAACAAGGGACCAACCCCACCAGCCTACAGATGGACATATGACGGCACCTGACCTGCGACTGCCACCTGTCCTGCCGACACTTGTGATCGCTGCGGCGGGGGCGGCGGTGTTCCATCTCATCGGCTTTCCGGCAGCTGCCGTCACCGGCCCGGCAACCGCCGTGGCGGCAGTGACTCTCTTGGGTGTGCGTACCGAGATCCCGCCCCGACTGTGCGACATCATCTTTCTGGTCATCGGCGCGCAGATCGGCAGCACGGTCACACCCGAAGTTATCGCCGCCGCCATGACATGGCCTGTGTCACTTCTTGTTCTGACACTGACATTGATCGCCATCATGCTGCTGGTTCCAATCAGCCTGCGGCTGCTCTTTGGCCACAGCCGTGTGACGGCCTTTCTCTCTGCAGCCCCCGGCCACCTGACATTTGTGCTGGGACTTGCCGCCGATCTGAAAGCCGATGTTCCACAGGTTGTGCTGATCCAGACCGTCAGGGTTTTCCTGCTGACCCTGCTTGTCCCTGTATTGATCTCGTTCTGGGGTGTTTCAGGTACTGCGACCTTTGCGGGCCAAGGCACAAGTTCGACCTTTGATCTTGGTCTGGTGCTGGTTCTTGCGCTTGCGGCAGGGCTTGGGCTGAAACGTTTGCGCGTGCCAGCCCCCTTGTTGATCGGAGCGATGGCGGTGTCTGCCGTGAGCCACGGAACCGGTCTGGTCGTTGGCGTGGCACCTGCATGGCTCACAATGGCTGCATTTGTCTGTATGGGGGCTTTGATCGGAACCCGGTTTGGAGGGGTCAACAAATCCCATCTGCGGGGCGCGTTTCTGGCCGGATTGCTCAGCACAATTGCCGGATGCATCATCGCTGCAGCCGGAGCTTATGTAGCAGCTCTCTTGATCGGGATGCCGCCTGCTGCGCTCTTTCTTGCATTTGCACCGGGCGGGGTCGAAGTCATGGCCGCGCTGGCAATCGAAACCGGGTTGGAACCTGCTTTGGTCGCGGCGCACCATGTCTTTCGGCTGACCATTCTAGGCGCGCTGCTGCCCTTGTTCGCCATCCGGTATCGGAACGGATAGAGCCTCTGCGTGCTCCATCCTGTGCGGGTAGCCCTTGTGATTTCTTGGTTGCCCGTTCAGTCGCGATGCTGCAGCAAACGATTAAAACTCATCGAGATATGCGCACGCTGAATGTGTGCGACAGCTTGCAGATCACCAGACTTCAAGGCGATCTGGATTGCCTCAAGCTCGTGCAGAAAGATCCTGTATTCCTCTTCCAGATCAAGCTCGGCCTTGATGGCTCGGACAAGCCAAAGGCGCTTGGTCCGGTAGTAGAGGCGCTCAAGAACCTGCCGCAGCGGATCATTCGCCGTCAGGTCCAACAGCGTCTGGAACACGTCCATGTCCAACTCGGTAAAGCTGCGCGGGGTACCGGAAACGACCATCTGCGCCGCACGGTTGATCAAGTCTTGCAACCGGTCAAGGAACGCGTCGTCCGGCACCACAGGATCAAGCTCACCCGTCAGCGCAGTCAACTCGACCCGCAGCCTGTAGGCCTGTTCCAGTTCGGTGATGTTGGCGTCCGTGACAAGGGTGCCGACGCCGTGCACGGATTGAACCAGCCCCTCCTCTTCCAATCGCGCCAAGACCCGCCGCATTGGTGTGCGACTGGTGCCAAACTCTTTGGCTAGGGCAATCTCGGAAAGCTGAGTTCCCGGCGGGTAGTCCAACAGGCAGATGCGTTGCCGCAATGTGGCGTGCATGGCGGCATGGCGGTCCTTGACTGTCAGACTGGTATCGGTGACCGGCTCAGCCATTCAATCTCGCGCCGAGCCTGTCCAACATGCCAAGACATTGCGACAGTTGATCTACGGCGATGAACTCGTCAGCCTTGTGCGCCTGTTCAATCGACCCGGGGCCACACACCACGACATCCGTGCCCATAGCCTGAAACAATCCCGCTTCAGTGCCAAACGCCACGACATCGCACCTGTTCGCGCCGGTGAGTTCCGACACGATGCGCCGCGCTTCGTTTTCGTCCGTGGGGATCAGGCCCACCACCTCTCCGATCACATCGGTGGTGATGTAGGCTCCCGGATGGACATCACGCATTTTCGGCAGAAGCTCGGTTTCGCAATAATGCTGCAAGCTTTCCTTCACGAACTCCGCATCCCCCGGCTGGACGGGTCGCATTTCCCAATCGACCTGCGCCGATGGGGCGATGACATTGTGCGCAACCCCACCGACCAAAGCGCCGACATTGACCGTTGTCCAGGGCGGGTCAAACGGTGAATTGTCCGGTGCGCGGCTGCGCAACGCGTCCTTGAGGCCCAAGAGATGGTTTACATATCGTACCGCGTATTCGACGGCATTGACCCCATGGTCGGGCAGCGATCCATGCCCTGCCAGACCGTTAAAGCGGGTCGTGTATTCGTTGCACCCTTTGTGACCGTCGATGATGCGCATCATCGTCGGCTCGCCGATGATGGCAACGCCGGGTGTCATGCCGCGCTCTTTCAGGGTGTCCGCAAGGTGACGTGCGCCGAGACAGCCAACCTCTTCGTCATAGGTAAAGGAGAAATGCAGCGGTTTGTCGCCAATGCGATCCGCGAAATGGGGGGCCATCGCAAGTGTCGCTGCGATGAAGCCCTTCATGTCGCAGGTGCCCCGCCCATAAAGCAGCCCGTCTTCCGCATCCATGGCAAATGGATCGCGGGTCCAGGCCTGATCCGCAACGGGCACGACGTCGCTGTGCCCCGACAGCAGGATCCCTCCGTTTCGATCCGGCCCTAACGTGGCAAACAGATTGGCTTTCGTACCGCACGGGGATGAGATCACCTCGCACCGCGCTCCTGCATCCTCCAGCAACCCCGCCATGTGTTGGATCATGTCGAAATTGCTGTCCGCCGAAATGGTCGGATAGGCGATCAGATCGCCAAGAATGTCGATTGTACGTTGCAGGTGATCCACGGTCCTAGTCCTTGACGAACAGTTTGCGCTCGACGTTGCACAGGGCTTCGGCGGGCCCGTTTTCCTTGATCAGGATCGTTTCCGTGGTCTCGAGCCCCCACGTGTCCATCCAAAGCGCAGGCATGAAATGGAAGGTCATACCCGGCTGCAGGATCGTCTGGTCCTCGACCCGGATCGACGCGGTGCGTTCGCCCCAGTCCGGCGGATAGCTGAGACCGATGGGATAGCCACAGCGGCCTTCGCGGAAGATCCCGTGTTTCTGCAACACATCCATCAGCGCTTGTGCGATGTCGCAGGTTCGATTGCCCGCGCGGGCCGCGTTCAACGCCGCCTCGATCCCTTCAAGCTGGGCCTCCTCGGCATCCCGCATTTCTTTCGGTGGTTTGCCCAGGAACACAGTCCGACACAGCGGCGCGTGGTAACGGCGATAGCAGCCAGACAATTCGAAAAATGTTGCCTCGCCCTCGCGCATCGGATCGCCGTTCCATGTCAGATGTGCAGCTGTCGCATCGAGACCTGATGGCGTCAGTGGAACAATCGCCGGGTAGTCGCCCCAGATATCGTCCACCCCGGTGATCCCGGCATGCATGATGTCGGCCACCACATCATTCTTGCGCACTCCCGGCGCGGCGCGGTCGATGGCGGTTTCGATGACACGTTCCGAGATCCGGGCGGCTTTGCGGATGAAGGCAATCTCTTCCTGAGATTTGATTAGGCGCTGCCAATTCACAAGCGCGGTCGCATCGACAAAGCGCGCTTCGGGCAATTCGGTGACAAAGACCTCATGCGCTTTGGCGGAGTAATAGTAGTTTTCCATCTCGACGCCGATGGTTGCAGAGCCAAGACCCATGTCCCGAAGGCGTGCCGCGAGGTCTTGCATCGGGTGCCTTACGGTCGATTGCACGTAACTGTCGGCATAGCCAAAGATGTTGTCTTCAGACATCCAACAGGTTCGCAGACCGCCGATCGAGTCCATGTAGCGCCCCCACCAGATCGGCTCCCCCTCCAGCCTGAGCAGCACACCCTGATGAACGTAGAAGGACCATCCGTCATAACCCGTAAGCCAGGCTTGGTTCGACGGGTCGGTCACGAACATGGCATCAAGACCGGCCTCGCTCATCGCGGTTCGTGTCAGCGCGATGCGACGATCATATTCTGTTTGACTGAAGGGGGCATTTCCCTTTGGCATGGTTGGACCTCGACCGAGTTTCACGTAAGATGTACACAACTTGACAGATAATTCGTCGAATGGCGCACAGAATCAGGACCTGATTTCTTGATATGATCCTGAATCATCGCCTGATGTGCACAACAATTTGCCACCTTTAATGACTGGAAAACGACATGCTCCGGAACGACCAACTTGATCAGTGGGATCGCGACAACTTCTTCCACCCGTCGACCCACCTTGCCCAACACGCTCGCGGCGAAAGCCCAAACCGCGTGATCAAGACGGCATCCGGCGTGTTCATCGAAGACCGGGATGGCAACCGCCTGCTGGATGCCTTTGCGGGCCTTTACTGCGTGAATGTCGGATATGGCCGTTCCGAGATTGCCGACGCCATAGCCGCGCAGGCGCATGAGTTGGCGTATTACCATTCCTATGTCGGACACGGCACCGAGGCGTCGATCACTCTGTCCAAGATGATCCTCGATCGCGCACCCGATCACATGTCCAAGGTCTATTTCGGGCTCGGCGGGTCGGACGCGAACGAGACCAATGTCAAACTGGTCTGGTATTACAACAACATCCTGGGCCGCCCGCAGAAGAAAAAGATCATCTCGCGGTGGCGCGGGTATCATGGGTCAGGTCTGGTCACCGGATCGCTCACCGGGTTGGAACTGTTCCACAAGAAATTCGATCTGCCCGTCGAACAGGTCATCCACACCACAGCACCCTACTACTATCGCCGCGAAAACCTCGACCAGACAGAGGCTCAGTTTGTCGCGCAATGCGTGGCCGATCTCGAAGCCCTGATCGCCCGCGAAGGCGCCGACACCATCGCGGCTTTCATCGGAGAGCCGATGCTGGGTACCGGGGGTATCGTGCCCCCGTCCGCTGGATATTGGGCCGCCATTCAGGAAGTGCTGAACAAACACGACATCCTGCTGATCGCGGACGAGGTCGTCACCGGGTTCGGTCGTCTTGGAACGATGTTCGGGTCTGAACACTATGGGATCAAGCCGGACATCATCACCATCGCCAAAGGTCTGACCTCAGCCTATGCGCCGCTGTCAGGCTCCATCGTGTCGGACAAGGTCTGGTCCGTTCTGGAACGGGGTACAGACGAAAACGGGCCGATCGGCCATGGCTGGACCTATTCCGCGCATCCCATCGGGGCGGCCGCAGGCGTGGCCAACCTCAAACTGCTTGACGATCTGAACCTTGTCTCCAACGCAGGCGAGGTCGGGGCTTATCTGAACAAAACCATGACAGACGCCATCGCCGATCATCCCCATGTCGGAGAAGTGCGTGGCGAAGGCATGATCTGCGCGGTCGAGTTCGTAAAGGACAAGGACAACCGCGTGTTCTTCGATCCCGCGGACAAGATCGGCCCGCAGATCTCGGCCAAGCTTCTGGAGCAGGACAAGATCATCGCACGTGCGATGCCGCAAGGCGACATCCTTGGCTTTGCGCCGCCTTTCTGCCTCTCGCGCAGCGAAGCCGACCAAGTCGTCGAAGGCACTGTGCGCGCGGTCAAGGCCATCCTGGGCTAAACACCTCCGTACTGTGCAAAACGATCCGCAGGGAGACCCTTCCCGGCGGTTTTCATTTGCGTCTCGGCCAGTGCATCATGCTAAATCCGCTGTATGGCAAAAAGAGCAGGTTTTGTAATTGGCATTGACGGCGGCGGAAGCGGCTGCCGCGCTGCGATCAGTGCGGCAGACGGAACGATTGTCGGCACCGCATCGGCGGGTCCCGCCAATGTCACCACCGATCCGGATGACGCTTTAAGGAATATCCTTACCGCCCTTGAAGCAGCAGCGGATGCCGCCGATCTGCCGTTTGATGCGGTGCTTAGCATGCCCGCACATCTGGGATTGGCGGGGATCGTGACCCAGGAAGATGGGCAGAGACTGGTAGACCAATTGCCGCTGAAGTCATATCGCGTAAGCGATGACCAACTGACGTCCACCATCGGCGCGCTGAAAGACAGGGATGGTGCCTTGATCGCCGTCGGAACCGGATCTTTCGTCGCCCACAAACGTGGCACAGCCTATCGGACGCTTGGCGGTTGGGGTCTGCAACTGGGAGATCAGGCATCGGGCGCGTGGCTGGGCCGCAACGCCTTGCAACGGAGCGCAATGGTTGCAGACGGATTGCAGAAATCGTCGCCTCTTGTGGAACGCCTGCTGACGCGGTTCGGCAATGACGAAGGGCTGTTGATTGCTTTCGCCAAGACTGCGGCTCCGGCGGACTACGCTCAGTTTGCGCCACTCATTTTTGACGCGGCGGACACCGACGATCCACATGCCGTCAGCTTGATCGCCGAAGGCGCAACCTATCTGAACAACTGCCTCGACTCGCTGGCGCTAAACGAGCACGAGATCATCTGCATGACCGGCGGTCTGGGACGGTTATACGCACCTTGGATCAGCGCTGCGCATCAATCGCGTCTTGCCGAACCGCTTGGCACCGCGTTGGACGGCGCGCTTCATCTGGCCCGACAGATCGTGGACCCGACCTAAAAATCAGTCCCTACCTGCCGCTCTCAGTTCGCCAACGCGGTCTTGCACCGAAGCAATCGCGTTCATCACCAACGGCGTGCCACACACCCAGTCGACGGAGGTCTGCAAGACCGGAAATCCCGTCAAGGCAGGATGGCTGACCATTTCTTCGGACAGCGAGAACCCGTCAAAGCGTTGCGACCCGATCAGCAAATCCGGTTGGTGCAGGATCACCTGCTCCAATGTCAGTGTACCGATCCCGTCAAATCCAAGGTCATCGGACAGGTTCCGGGCACCTCCGGCAGTCAGGATGTCATGGCTCAGGGTTCCCGCGCCCACGGAAAACCCGTTCGGCATGAAGAAGGCCGCAAGTGGCGCATCTTCTTGCACCGCAGGCAGGCCTTGCAGCTCGGCATCCAAATCCGCCGCAAGCGCCCGCGCCTTGTCCTCTTGCCCCAACAGAGCGCCCATGCGCCGGATGTCGTCCGGGATTTCCCGCAAAGACTGCGTGATCGGAAACTGGACGACCTCGATCCCGATGGACCGCAAGAGGGCAACCAAAGACGGATTGGTGTAAGCCCCGGCAACCACTATGTCCGGGTTCTGCAACGCAATCACTTCAGCTTGACTGTTGTTCTTGGAAAACTGTGCGGCGTGTTCCGCCATGGCTGATGATCGCGGGTCGTCGGAAAGGTCGCTGAGAGAGATAATCTGCGCAGGGTCCGCAAGCAGCATCACAAGCTGATCCGTGCAGACATTGACCGACACGACGCGTGGCGCGTCGGATGCGCTGGCCCCGAACGAGGCCAGCGCGAAAGCCACCGGCGTCACCAGACGCCACATGGTTTAGAACGAGGTTTCAACACCGAAACGGATCGTCCGCTCCGGCGCGTTGAACCCGCGCACTGTTTGATAAGACACATCCGTCACGTTGTGGATGGCCCCGTAAACGCTGGCCGTATCGGTGATCTCGTACCGTGCGGACACATCCCAGACCGTGTAATCATCCAGTGCTTCGAGTGTGCCGAACCCGTCCAACGTGTCGGCAACACGGGTCAAGTTGACCCCCAGCTGCAAGCGATCTGTCACGTCTGCTTCGAGCGCCAATGAAAGATCATGACGTGGTACCCGGACCACCCGCTCGCCATCGTTTTCCGTGTTGGTCAGCGTGTACGCCCCGGACAGACGCACCCGGTCCGTGATTGCGTAAGAGCCACTGATCTCTAAACCGCGTGTTTCGGTTATGCGATCAGTCTGGATGTAGCAGCCAAACGCATGTGACGGCAGACAGGTGGGCGCGCTGCCAAACCCGATCAGATTGTCGATCTCGGCCCAGAACAAGGTCGCCTTTACCGAACCCCGGTCGCCATAGCTGTGCTCGATCCCCAGATCGAAGCTGAGGCTTTCTTCGGGGTCGAGCGGTGTAGAGCCGGCATACGGCCCAAACCGCTCGTAGAGCGACGGCGCGCGATAGCCCGTACCCAGCGACGCACGGATCAGTGTGGCATCGTTGATCTGGTACGAAAGCGCCGCGCGACCGCTGAACTGCCCGTCGAAATCCGAATAATCGTCATAGCGCAGGGTCAGCGAGACCTCCATCGCGTCCGTCGGGTTGGCTTTCAACTCGGCGAACACCGCCGAATTCGACGCGTCATACGCCTCGGCGTCCAGTTCAGCGCGTTCTTCGGTCCAATCCGCGCCCAGTGCGAGCGACATGCCCGACGACAATTCTCCGGTGGCAAGATAGGCAGCCGTATCGCGCTCCCCAAGAAAATCGCGGGTAAAGCCGAGGTCATCAAACCTGTCGATCTGGTAACGGCTGAAAGACAACTCGTGCGTCCAAGCCCCGGTCTGCACTTCACCGAACAGGCGCAAACCCTTGCGTGTCTCGTCAATCTCTCCGCGCGGGTCGGTTTCTGCCTGATCGTACTCTGCGGTGCCATCGGACCATAGTCCGGTGACGCCGATACGGATCGTGTCACTGACCTGATACGCGGCAAAAAGGTTCATCGTGCTCTGCTCGAACCCGTCATTTTCGTCGTCCGTATCTCGGGCCGAGAAACCTTCGCTTGTCACGCGGCCCAGGCTGACAGCCAGTTCGGCGCGGTCATCAAGATATCCAAAGCTCAGGTTGGCCGCGCGCGTCTCGAAGCTGCCCACTTCCACCTGCGCTTTGCCGGACAAGCCGGTGACCTCGGGTCGCCAGGTTTCGATTTCGACGACCCCTGCGATGGCCTCGGACCCATAGACCGCCGATTGCGTGCCTTTGACGACCGCAACGCGATCCAGCGCACCCGTGGTCAACGTCCCGAAGTTGAAGGCTGTCTGCGGTCCCGAAGGGTCTGCCACGTCGATACCGTCCACGCGGACACCGACATATGGACCACTCAGTCCGCGAATTCGAACGGTCGCACTGCCGCCCAATCCGCCATTTGCACTGACAGACACACCTGGAAGCGCGTCCAAGGCGGTTGTCGCACTGGGACCAGCGCGCTGAATATCCTCGGAATCCGCAACATCAATGGTAGCGCCGGTTGTGTCGAGGTTCGTTGGAAGCAAACCGCCGAAGACGACGATGTCCTCAAGTTCGATAACGGTGCCACCCGCATCCTGTGCCGCCACGAGAGACGGCGCGATCAGAGTGGAGCAAAGAAGTAGTTTTGACGTGAGCCGTGCCATTTGAATGATCCCAGCTTTGCCCGACGCGATGCGCCGGAATGATAGAATAATCTGGAATGCCAAAGCATCCGCAGACGGTGATAGACACCACTGCGGACGACGCCGCCGCCTCATCGCACCCCGCGATCAGACTGGGTGTTGGCTTACGGCAGGTCTCCTGACTTGCGGGTCACTGCTCTGCTGGCCTTCCCAGAATCCTTGTCGGACACCAGTGGCACGTTCAGCGTCGCTCACCGCTCACAGTTGCGGGGGCAGTCGCGGATTTTTCTGACGAAGCACCGCGTTCCCTTTTCACCGAATGCTGTGACACATCCGGACCGTAAACATGATCATCTGCACCCGCGAAACCGACCGCGTCAAGTGGGGTTTACACTGACCGGCACCGCCATTGGTCGCAGATGACAGCGCGCTGAACCGGAAAATTCGTTTAAATTCTTCGCGTTTTTCATGGGTTACCGCCGCATTGAGATCAAATTATTGCCGAACTTCGCAAGCATCGTGAACAGACTTTCCGGTTCAGACCGGGATCGAGAGTGTCGGGTAAAAGGTTTGGCCGGTGTCATTTACGCTTAGCTTCGATTACCGTTTTGACAGTACGGGGTTCTTCGACGATCCCGCGCGTCGCAGCGCGCTGGAAGCGGCGGCGGCACAATGGCAAGCGATCATCGAAGACGACTTCGCCGATGTTCCAGCGGGCACAGAATTCGAAATCCGGAATCCCACGACGTTTGCCACTGAAACCGTAAGGTTGGACCAGCCGATTGACGATATTCTTATCTTCGTTGGCGCACGCGCGTTCGACTCCTCGACCTTGGCCATTGCCGGACCCGATGGCGGCACCGTCACAGGTGACATCTATGCCGCGCGGATCAGCCAGGATTTTCGCGGTTCGGGTGCCGTCACTGACTTCGAACCATGGACCGGGTCGATCACCTTCAACTCGAGATCGAACTGGTCGTTCGCTCTGGACGGCCCGGTTTCAGGCCGCAGCGACTTTGTTTCTGTTGCCATCCATGAAATCGGCCACATTCTTGGGATTGGCACGTCGGCAGCCTTTGACCAATGGATCCGCGACGGACACTTCACCGGCCCCAATGCCACGTGGGTCAACAATGGACAGCCCATTCCGATCGAAGACGACCACGCGCATGTCGAAGAAGGCTTCGCCGATAACTCCGTGGCGCTTGACCCCATTCTCACCACAGGGTCTCGCGTGGTCCTGAGCGCGTATGACGCGGCCATGCTTGCGGATATCGGTTACCAGATCGCAGGCTTCGATAAGCAGGGCAGCACACCCGCGCTTGCGACCCCCGAAGCGGAGCGCATTTTCGGGACCGATCTTGCCGACAGCATCGACGCGTTTTCCGGAAACGACTCGATTCAGGGCGCAGGCGGAGATGACCACCTTGATGGAAACGCGGGGCAGGATGACTTGTTTGGCCAGTCGGGCAACGATACGCTTTTCGGAGGCGACGGGGATGACTACCTTGACGGTGGCGCGGGCAATGACGAGTTGCGCGGTGGGCCGGGTGCAGATGTCTATTTTGGACATGCTGGACAGGATGTTTTCGTCATCGCAGCCGGGGATGGCGGCAACAGGCTGTCGGATTTCGATCTGGACGAAGACACGATCCGATTGATCGACAGCGGCTTTTCTTCTGCGGAAGACGTGTTGGCCGCGATATCCAAACCGTTCAACAACGTGTCGCGCATTACGTTTACAGACGGAACAACGGTCGACGTGTTTCACGGAAGTCAGAGCGGGACGCCTTTGACGGAGACACATCTTTTCCTTGAAAAACCTGGCCAAGTGACGACCGGCGAGAACGACCCTGTCGAGGACGTGTCCCGACCCGAGTCCCGCACGGACGCGCCATCCACCACACCTCCAATAGCGACGTTTCTGGAGGGCTCGTCGTATGACGACTACATCGTTGCGACCGCAGGTCACGACCGGATCGACGGCTTTGACGGTATCGACACGGTCCAGTTTTCGGGGCACCAGTCGCGCTATACGATTGAGTTCGGTGCAAACGGCCTCAGCGTGACAGACCGGGGTGTCGGCGGTCTCGGATCCGTTCACCTAGACAATATCGAATTGATTGACTTCGAGTTTCCTTATGCCGACTTCGGCGGCTCACTCGATCTTCGGCTGTTCGGCGGGCACACGGACCTCGATCAAGCGGCGATGGATACATTTGTCGAAATGTATATCGCGTATTTCAATCGAGCGCCTGATGCTGTGGGACTTGCCTTCTGGGGAACCGCGTTTGCGAACGGAACGCCACTGGAAGAGATCGCGGTGCTTTTCGCCGAACAAGACGAAACTGCAGCTCTCTACCCCAACGATTTCGGGAATCTGCGGTTCATCTCCGAAATTTATAACAACGTTCTGGGACGCGCCCCGGATATGGAGGGCCTTTTGTTCTGGGAGGCCGCGCTGGACTCGGGCTTTGTCAGCCGTGGCGCATTCATCCTCGAACTGCTCATGGGTGCAAAAGCCGATCTCCCAGCTTCGGCCACAGCCAGTCTAATCGCGCGGCAAGCCGAAGATCAGCGATATCTGGAGATGAAAACGGATCTAGGTGTGCGGTTCGCATTGGATCGCGGCATGTCTGATACGGATGCGGCGACGCAGGTCATGCAGATTTTCGACGGGAGCACAGAGTCATTTGAACGCGCTGGTGCTCTGATTGACGACCTGTATTCAGCGGCTTTGGACCCGGAAAGCGGTTCCTTCCTTATGCCATTGATCGGCATTCACACTGACTTCGCTGAGATCTGAACTTGCCTCGCGCATTTGACGGCCGGAGTTAGGCCGAGATGGCGCGCGTAAACTCCATCATGCGCACGGAAAATAATTCCGACAAATTTACTCGGGATGTATTGATCGCGCCCGAGAATCATGTAACTGACTCTTTCAGTAAGAAATTCGCAGAACGGAGAGTCTCATGCGCGTCCTATGGACAACTTCGACGCTGGCACTTGTCGCCAGCACCGCACTCAGCACCGCAGCAATGGCACAGGGGGAAGTGAACCTCTATTCGTCGCGCCACTATGATACCGACGAACGGCTCTATTCAGACTTCACCGAAGCAACCGGCATCACGATCAACCGGATCGAAGGCAATGCCGACGAACTGATCGCACGCATGCAGGCCGAGGGCGCCAATTCGCCGGCAGACATTCTGCTGACCGTGGACACATCGCGGCTCGAGCGCGCCAAAGCGGCAGGTGTGCTGCAATCCATCGACAGCGACGTGCTTGAGCAACGGATTCCTGACAGTCTGCAAGACGATGACAACCAGTGGTTTGGCTTCAGCCAGCGCGCGCGGATCATCTTCTACGACAAAACCGACGTCGAAAATCCACCGCTCGACTACATTTCGCTGGCCGACCCCCAGTACAAGGGCATGGTCTGCCACCGTTCGTCGACAAACGTCTACTCTCAGACGCTGCTCAGCGCAGTGATCGAAAACCACGGCGAAGAGGCAGCCAAGGCATGGGCGCAGGGTGTTGTCGACAATTTCGCGCGCGACCCGCAGGGTGGCGACACCGACCAACTGCTGGGTCTTGTCTCGGGCGAATGCGATATTTCGATCTCGAACACCTATTACTTCTCACGTGCATTGCGCGTTGATGTCGAAGGCCTGTCCGAAGCAGACCGTGCCAATATCGGCTGGGTGTTCCCGGCCCAAAACGCGGAAGGCGCGCATATGAACTTGTCCGGCGGTGGCGTTGCAGCCCATGCCCCGAACCGCGAGAACGCGATCAAATTCCTCGAATACCTGTCGTCTGATCAGGCGCAGCAGTATTTCTCGGCAGGCAATGACGAATACCCGGCTGTTCCCGGCGTTGGCTTGTCCCCGTCGGTTGCGGCGCTCGGGATGTTCCGCCCGGACGATGTGGACCTGTCCGAAGTGGCGCAAAACCTTGCCACCGCCCAGAAGATCTTCAACGAAGTCGGCTGGAAATAAGCTGTTAGATCAGATTGCGGAAAAGAGGGCGCTCAGGCGCCCTCTTTTTTGTGGCCCTGCTCGTTTCGGATGCGACGACAGAGCAGGATCACCGGAAGCGTTCCAATCGCCACGATCACAAGGCTTGGTACGGCGGCACCGGCCAGACGCTCGTCTGCCGCCAAGCGATGTGCCTGTACGGCCAAGGTGTCAAAGTTGAAGGGCCGCATGATCAGCGTTGCGGGCAATTCTTTCATCACATCGACAAAAACGATCAGGAGCGCGGTAAATAGACTGGGACGCAGAAGCGGGAAATGCACGCGCCGCAGCAACCCCCATTCGCTTTGCCCCAGAACCCGCGCCGCCGCATCCATGTTCGGGTTGATCACGGCAACCCCGCCCTCATAGGCTCCAATCGCTGCAGCAAGAAAACGGATCATGTAGGCGCAGACAAGCAACCAGATCGACCCGGTGAACAAGAGCCCGGTCGAGATCCCGAAAGTCTCGCGCATATAGGCGTCGAGCGTGTTGTCGAAAAAGGCAAAGGGCACCAGCAACCCGACAGCAATCACGCCACCCGGCACGGCGTATCCCATGCGCCCGATATATAGGACTGCTGTTGCAACCCACGAGTCCCGTGTCCGGGCCAGACTGCCAAACAGCAAGGCCACCGAAACCGTGATCACCGCAGCACAGACACCCAACGTGACCGAGTTCTTCGCGAATTGCAGGTAGCGCGGGCTGAGCAGATCCTGTTCGGACCCAAGCGCCATTTCAGCCAGCATGAAGACCGGCAGAAAGCATCCAAGAAACGCTGGCAGAAAACACATGGCAAAAGCAAGAAACCCTCGACCTCCGGTCAAAACGGACCGGGGCATCTGTTCGAACTTGCGACCATACGCATACCGCGCCTCACCGCGGTTGATGCGTTCGACGATGGCCAAAAGCAGGGCGAACGCCAGCAAACCCAGCGAAAGCTGCGCGGCGGCTGCGCGGTCGGCAAATGAAAACCAGCTGGAGTAAATTCCGACCGCAAAGGTCTGCACCCCGAAATACGAAACGGTCCCGAAATCGGCGATGGTTTCCATCCCGACCAGCATCGCACCCGACGCAATGGCCGGGCGGGCCATTGGCAAAGATACGCGCCAGAACGCTCCGATCCGTGTCTGCCCCAACGATTGCGCAGCATAGAACGTGGTCGCACTTTGCGACGCGAATGCTGCGCGCGCCAAGAGATACACGTAAGGATACAGAACCAGCGTCAGCATGGCGGCGGCGCCACCCAAGGACCGTATTTCCGGGAACCAGTAGTCCCGGGGCCCCCACCCCGTCACCGCGCGCAACGTGGATTGCACGATCCCCGGATGATCCAGAACATGCGTGTAGGCATAGGCCAAGACATATGCCGGAAACGCCAGCGGCAGGACCAAAGCGATTTCCAGAACTCTGCGCCCTCGGAATTCGGTTGTCGTCACAAGCCACGCCGTCACTGTTCCGATGATGGTGCTGCAAATCACGACCGACACCAGCAAAACAAGCGTCGCACGCGTGTAGCGGCCAAGCACGGTCTCCGCCAAGGACTGCAGTGTGTCCGTCGATCCCATGAAGGCTGCGATCAAGACGCTGACATGCGGGAGCACACAGATCGCAGCAGCCAACCCAGCAATGATCCAGGCAAACCGGCCTGTCCAGGATGCGCGCTGCTGTTTGAGGATGAGTGAAGTCTCTGCCATATCCCGTGTTCGTCAATTTGCCATGGATGCCTGATTTCCGATAGGATCACTCAGGTATGGCAACGCTCATAACATCGAGAACTTGCGAGCGAAATCAGATTCCTGTCCACGCATCGCATCAGGACATGTGCCGATCCCGCAGTTCACCCTTCGCGACGGCGCTGAGGGCAAAATGCCACTCCTTATTGCACCATCTTGCACGTCAGATAGGGTTGTGGCCGTCTTGGAATACCGCGATGGTGTTCTCCAATAACGAAAGCCGCGAGATTGAAGAGGTCTGACATGCCCCTGATCCGAGAAGACGATCTGATCGAATCCATTGCCGAAGCACTTCAGTACATCTCTTACTTTCATCCACCAGACTTCGTGCGTGCCATGTCCGCAGCTTGGGAGCGCGAAGAAAACCCCGGCGCAAAACAGGCGATGGCGCAGATCCTCGTCAACAGCCGCATGTGCGCCATCGGGAGGCGACCGATCTGTCAGGACACCGGAGCGGCAAACATTCACGTCAAATACGGTGTCGAGGCGAAAACCGATTTCAAACGCTCGCTTCAGGACATCTGCGACGAGGGCACACGACAGGGCTATCTGCGCGACACCAACCCTCTGCGGGCCTCTGTGGTGGTCGACCCGTTCGGCGCGCGCAAGAACTCTGGTGACAACACACCATGCATGCTGACGGTCGAAATGGTCGCGGGGGACACCATCGAAGTCGAAGTTGCGGCCAAAGGCGGCGGGTCCGAAAACAAGGCGAAATTCACGACGCTGAACCCAAGCGGATCGGTCGCTGACTGGGTTGTAAACACGGTCGAAACTCTTGGCGCGGGTTGGTGCCCGCCGGGCATTCTGGGCATCGGCGTCGGAGGCAATGCTGACCGCGTGATGGCGCTGGCGAAAGCCGCGCTGTCAGAACCGATCGACCTGCACGACCTGCAGCGGCGCGGTCCGTCGAACCGGACAGAAGAATTGCGGTTGGAGATCGCGGAGCGCGTCAACGCGCTTGGCATCGGTGCGCAAGGTCTGGGCGGAGTGACCACCGTGCTTGATGTCAAGATCCGGTCGTTCCCGACACATGCAGCATCCCTGCCCGTTGGTCTGATCCCGAATTGCGCAGCGACCCGGCATGTCCATTTCACACTGGATGGCTCCGGTTCAGCCGAGTTCACACCGCCCGATCTGGCAGATTGGCCCGAGATCCTGCTGGATCAGGCCAGCGCGCAAGCACGGCGCATTGACCTTGATGCGTTGTCGGATGACGTTCTCGCGTCGCTTGAACCCGGTCAAACGCTGCTATTGTCCGGAACGCTCTACACTGGACGTGATGCGGCACACAAACGGATGATCGACATGCTTGACCGGGGCGAAACCTTGCCCGTCGATCTGAGGGGCCGCGCGATCTATTACGTTGGACCGGTTGACGCGGTTGGTGATGAGGCCATCGGCCCAGCGGGCCCCACCACATCGACACGGATGGACAAGTTTACAGATCGCATTCTGGCCGATACCGGCTTGAAGGTGATGGTGGGCAAAGCGGAACGTGGTCCTGCAGGGTTGGAAGCCATCGCCAAACACAAGGCGGTGTACCTGATTGCCGTTGGCGGCGCGGCCTACCTTGTCTCCAAGGCGATCAAACAGGCGCGTCCCGTGGCGTTCGAGGATCTCGGGATGGAAGCGATCTACGAACTCAAGGTTGAGGACATGCCCGTGACCGTTGCCGTGGATATCAATGGCAATTCGATCCACAAAACCGGTCCGGCGGCATGGAAACGCGTACCGGTTCTCGCATGATGCCTTGATGGCACCCTGATAGCGGCGAAAATCTCAGAGCCTGCCGCACCCGGCAGGCTCTTTGCTTATTGGTCAGCAAAAACGAGCGCGGACAACGGAGTCCACGGCAACGGCGTTTTCCGTGTTCACGATGATCGGATTGATCTCTATTTCCGCAAGGACATCGCGCATGTCCCACGCGAGCCGGGACAGCGCCGCTGCGGACTGCGCCAGTTTCTCCGTGGCCAGCACAGGGCTTCCACGATACCCGGACAGAATTTTGGCCGCGCGCAACTTGGCGATTGCCGCCGCGGCGTCCGCTTCTGAAAACGGCGCCATCATGAGGGCGTATTCGTCAAGCAAGTCGACAAAGATGCCCCCAGGCGCGATGCGTATTGCTGGGCCGAAATCGGGGTCATTGATTGCCCCCAACGACCATTCGACGCCCGGCGCGACCATTTCGGAAACCAGAACCTCACCGGTAAACCGGGCAGACAGATCATCATACTGGTCAGCGACAGCTTGCAGGTCCTTAAGGCCAGCCTTGACGCCGCCTAGATCTGACTTGTGCGAAAGCCCCAGCTGCGCGGTTTTGAGAACGACACTCCCCCCGATCCGTCGAGCGGCCTCAACAGCCCCTTCTTTGGACGCCACCAACACGTGTGAAGCACATTGGATGCCGTAGTCGGAGAAAAGCGCGTACCCGTCCGCCTCTCCGATCCAGTCCCGACCTCGAAAGGCGTCGCACCAATGCTGCGCGCGCGGGTTTGGCGGTTCAGTCGGTCGAAAGGGTTGTACCGGACGACGGTTGTGCAGCGCGCGCACGGCAGACAGCGCGTTCTGCATGCCGCTGATCAGGGGTATCCCCAAATCTGCAAATCGGTCGGCAAGACCAGCGTCGTCGCTTCGGGAAAAGTTCGATACGGCGGCAAGGGGTTTTTCGGTTTCATCTATGGCGTCGGAAAGGGCACGCGCGTGCATTTCGTGCAGGTAATAATTACCGCGCCAGTTCAGCACGTAGAGGCCCGTTCCAACGGATGAGTCCGCCATCATTGCCGTGATGGCGCGGGTGTACGTGGCCTGAGCGCCATGCCCAGTGCCCCAAGCATCCAGCGGATTGTCTGCCAGGATGCCCGGCTCAAGGACCGATTGGATCGACGCCTTGGTCTCTGCAGACAAAGTGGCATAGGTCAGCCCGTGATCCTCGGCCATGTCAGCCATCAATTCACGCTCACCACCGGAATCGTGAATGGATGCGATGCCGGGTGCTGGGGCTCGTCTGCCTTGTGCAAACAGAACAAGCATTGCAGCCATTTCATCGACCGAGGATGCCATGTGCCCGCCCAGCCGTTCGACAAGGCTGCGGAACACATCGTCATTGCCGACCAACGCGCCGGTGTGCGAAATGGCCATCCGCGCGCCCAGCGCGGAGCGACCGATCTTCAAGATGACGATAGGGATGTCACGGGCCGCCGCCGCCTCCATCGCTGCGACAAATCTTTCGGGGTCGCGCACGGTTTCCAGAAACAGGCCGACGCATCGGGTTTCAGGCCGGTTGACCATCCAAAGCAAATAGTCGGCTGCGGTGGTTACGGTTTCAGACCCGGTGCTGACCGCCTGCGAAAAACGCAACCGCCGATCGTTGTTCATCAGCGCGCCAAGGATTGAGCCAGATTGCGCGATCAGACCGATCCCTCCGGGTTTGAGATCGAGTGGAACGGGAAAGGGTGTCACCCTCAGACCCAGAGTGATGTTGTGGAACCCCATGCTGTTCGGCCCACACAAAGCAGCCCCGGCCGCTCGAACCCTGTCGCCGATGCGGTGACGCATTGCCGCGTCCGGGCATTCCGAAAAGATCGTAAGGGCCCGCGCACCGACTGAAAGCGCCTCGTCCACAGCTGCCTCCACACGCGCGGTCGCCACTGACAGGACAACATGCTCGGGTGCGCTGGGGCAATCACCGAGGCTTTCTGAAATGCGGCCGTCTGACCCTTTGGCCAGCCGTGGATTGACCCGCATGATCCGACCTGCAAAACCGCCTTCACTGACCATACGATCCAGAGCGTGCCCGTAAGACTCCGGGCGGTCCGAAACACCGACAAGCGCAATGCTTTTCGGTGCCAACAGCGCGTCCATGGACGATCTCGGAAAACTCTGGTCCTGCACGCCGCACCCTTTCTGAATGGATCAGAAGGGATATTGGTCGCAACACGCGAACAGTTGAAATTCCGATTTTGTAAGGAGCGATTTACCCGGCTTATACCGGGACCACATCAGGCAAGGTGGCCCTTGCTTTCATCTCGTCGCGGATGATCTGGATGAACGCCTGCGACGGAAGCGAAAGCTCTGCGCCCGCCTTCACAACAAGGGCTGTGTCATATCGGATCTCGGGTTCAAAAGGACGCCAGCTGACGCCGTCCTGCAGCGGCATGCACCCGTTCAGCGCGTCAACAATGGCAATGCCGGCCCCTTCGGCCACCATTCTGCGAACGACCGCGAAAAAGAACCCATGGACCGGCGCACGCACTTCGAACCCGGCCTCCGCGCAGATCGCGCGCACTTGCCGGTCCACCTGGTTGCTGTCTTGAATACCAACCAAACGATGATCGGCAAGGTCCGCAGGTGTAATGCGATCTTTCTGCTCAAGGGCAGAGCCAGATGGAAAAATGCAGACGCACGGCAACGAGAACTGTTCCACCTCGAGCGTTGGCGCGGCGACGGGGGCTTCGACAAGACCGATGTCGCATTGTCCGTTGCTTACGAGGTAAGAGATCTGATGCGAGCTTCGGACGCGAAGATCAATTTCGACCAGTGGGTTATCCTTGGTATATCGCGCCACAAGCTCTGGCAAAAGACCGAACGCCGCTGCGCCGATGGCACCGATCCGAAGCAGGCCCGTACCACCCTGTTTGATGAGCCGTGCGCGGTTGGAAAACTGTTCGACGGCAAGGATCGACAGCTCGGCATCCATATGAAGTAAATAGGCCTCGGGGCGCGGCGCGAAATGCCCCTTGGAGCGGTGGAACAGCGGAAAACCCAGCATGTCTTCAAGACGCGACAGCGCAATGCTGATTGCGGGCTGCGTCAGGTGCAGCCTGTCTGCGGCCTTGGAGACCGAGCCCTCTTCCATGACGGCGTGAAAGACTTCGAGGTGGCGCAGCTTGAGATGCATGACCCAACTATAAGAAAAGGTCAGAAATCTGCTACTCAAATTATCGTTTTGTTACACGGCCTCGGTCAACCGTTCACCGAAGCGCTGATCACGAACAGCTTGCGCATATGATCATGGATCACCCAATCGCCGGTCCAGCCCTGTGGCAGAACCAACAGATCCCCCGGTCCAATGTCACGGCTGCGGCTGCCGTCGGAATTGGTGACCGTGGCCCGGCCGGACAGGATATGGCAGTATTCACCGGCAGTGGTGCGATCCGCGGTGAACCGCCCCGGCGTGCATTCCCAGACGCCGATCTTGGTCAGGCCGTCCGGCGAACTCCACAACACGGAAGAGGCTTCGGTCTGCCCGTCGGTGAGTGTCGTCGGCTTTGGGGCAAAATCGCCCAAGGGAACCGATGCTAGATCGGCAAAGGATTCGAGGTTGATCATGGCGGAACTTTCAATGAGTGCCAGCGCGCCTTTGACGGCGCATCAGTCTTTCGGTTTCGACGGTTCTTTCTGCTGCCCGAACAGCTGTGCCAGAACCATCATGCCCGTCGTGACGAGGATCATGATGGTCGAGATCGAGGCAATGGTCGGGTCGATCTGATCGCGAAGCGCATTGAACATGTTGCGGGTCAGAGTCGGATTGTCTCCGCCTGACACGAACATCGCCACCACCACTTCATCGAACGAGGTGAGGAATGCCAAGAGCGCGCTGGTCACAACAGCGAACCGGATCTGCGGCAACGTCACGGTCAGAAACGCCTTCCAACGCGGTGCGCCAAGGCTACGGGCCGCCTCTTCCTGGCTCATGTCATAGCTCTTGAGCGCAGACCCCGTGACGATCACAACGAGCGGCAACGCCAGAACCGTATGCGCCAGAACAAGGCCCGTCATGGTGTAGAGGATTTTCAGCTGCACATAGGCGTAGAACGCGCCGATCGCGACCAGCACAACAGGCACCATCATCGGCGTGATCATCAGCACAAATGCTGCCCGGATGAAGCGGACTTTCGAACAATGTAGCCCATACGCCGCCAACACACCGATGGGCGTTGCGACCAGCATTGTCAGGAAAGCTGCCTTGAACGACGTGCGCGTCGCCTGCATCCATTCAGGTGATCCGAAATAATGATCATACCAGCGCGTCGACCAGGTTTCCGGCGGAAACTCGAGGTACTGGCTGTCGGAGAAGGACATGGGCACGACAATCAGGGTCGGCGTGACCAGCAACACCATTGTGATGACCGCAAAAACGTAGAGCCACAGGCGCTGCCCATGTGTGATCTGGGTTTCGGTGGCGGGTGCACGGAACCAGCGGAACATCAGTGCCCTCCTCCGGTCATCTTCTCCAGGTTCAAGAAACGCGAGGCAATCCAGAGGATCACCATGGTCGATACCAACAACACAACGCCCAAGGCGCTGGCGGCCCCCCAGTTCACGAAGAGTTCGATGTTCGAGACGATCTGCATAGAGACCATGATCACCTTGCCACCACCCAGAACCGCCGGTGTCACGAAGAACCCGAGGCACAGGATGAACACCATCAACGATCCTGCAAAAAGTCCTGGCAATGTCAGCGGAAAGAACACCGTCCAGAACGCGCGCTTTGGGCTGGCACCAAGATTGGCAGCCGCCTTCATCAGGTCGCGGTCGATGGCCCGCATCGCGCCGTAGACCGGCAGGATCAGGAATGGCAGCATGATATGCACCATGCCGATCAACGTACCGGTCATGTTGTGAACCATCTTTATCGGTTCGTCCCACAACCCCAGAGAAATTCCCCAGTCATTCACCAGCCCGCGCTTTTGCAAAAGCACGAGCCATGCGTAGGTGCGCACAAGAAGCGAGGTCCAGAACGGCAAGAGCACAGTGATCAGGCAAAGATTGGCGATCCGGGTCGGCAAACCGGAAATGAAATAGGCCAACGGATAGCCAATCAAGATGCAAAGGCCGGTGGTGAGAAAACTGATCTCGAACGTCGTTTGAAATATCCGGGCGTAGGATTTTCGCTTCAGCATCCGTTCGTAGTTTTCCAGCGAGAACGTTCCATCGGCCCCAATGAAGGACACATAGAAAAGCCACCCCACCGGAATGACGAGAATGACAAGGATCAGCAACATCGCCGGGGAACCAAGGCCGAAAAGCTTCAGCCGCTCCAGCCGTTCATCGCGCCGCAATCCTGTTTCATTGATCCGCGCGGCCACCATCCTAACGCTCGCTTCCGTCAATCAGGACCGTATCCTCAGGAGCCAGACACAACGTCAACAACTCTCCAACAGCCGGCAGCGCGGTCACATTTGCTCCGCGCATCGCACCGCGCAGCACCATCTGCCCGCCGCCGGGCAAATCTGCATGAAGTAGGAAACTGTCGCCTTGATAGACGACCTCGGTTGCAGTTGCGGCGAAGTTGTTGACACCTTCACGCGGACCTTCCCGTGACAGAACCACCCGTTCGGGGCGGACCATCAACAAGAGATTGTCGGTTTCAATCTGGGGAACCTCACAGAGCAACGGCTGCCCGTCGTAAAGCACGTCCTTGCCGCTGCGGGATACCGGCAGAAAGGTGGATTCGCCGATGAAATCGGCAACAAACCGGTTGGCGGGGCGCTCATAAAGGTCGCGCGGGGTCGCAAGTTGCATGATCCGACCGTGGTTCACCACGGCGATGCGGTCCGACATGGTCAACGCCTCGCGTTGGTCATGCGTGACGTAAACCGTGGTCATCCCCAGCTTTTCGTGCAGGTGGCGCAATTCGATCTGCATCTGGTCGCGCAACTTCTTGTCGAGCGCGGATAGCGGTTCATCCATCAGCAGGATTCGGGGTTCAAAGACAATGGCGCGGGCGACGGCAACGCGCTGACGCTGTCCACCGGACAGTTGGTCAATGCGGCGATCTCCGAACCCACCCAACTGCACCGTTTCCAGCGCCGCCTCCACCCGTTTGACAATCTCAGCTTTGGGCACCTTGCGCAGCCGCAGCGGGTAACCGACGTTGCCCGCCACGGACATGTGCGGAAACAGGGCATAGCTTTGAAAGGTCATGCCGACATCGCGCAGATGCGGGGGGGTACGGATCACTTCGCGGTCACCGAATTTCAGGCTTCCGCAATCGGGCCGCGTAAATCCGGCGAGCACCATCAAAAGTGTTGTCTTGCCTGACCCGGACGGACCAAGCAGCGTGAGGAACTCTCCGCTGCGCACCTCAAGCGACACATCGTCAAGCGCGTGTACGCGTCCATAGGTCTTGGTAATGTTCCTGACCGAGATCGGCAGCGCTTCGGACGTTCTGTCGGTCAAGTCGAACCCTCGTCTTCTTTACTTGAGAAACATGCGGGCGCCAGAGCGCCCGCAGTTGCGATTTGCCAAAGCGACAGGATCACTCGGTCATCATTTCCTGATACATCTCGGCCGCGATGGTTTCCCATTTGGAGTACCAGTCCAACGACACCGGCAACTGCATCGCCGCGTTTTCGGGCGAGGACGGCAGTCCCATGGCAACTTCTGTCGTGATTTCACCCGTGTCATAAGCGGCTTTGTTGGTCGGGCCGTAGGTGATGTATTTCGGCAAGTCGTCCTGATACTCGGGCTTGGAAATTTCGTTCAGGAACTCCATTGCCGTGTCCCGGTTGGGAGCGCCTTTCGGAATGGCAAAGCAGTCGTAGTCCAGCAGCGCCTGATTGAAGCTGTACTTGACCATGGCACCGTCCTTGGCGGCATTGTCGAAGCGGCCGTTCCAACCGGTGGTCATGTCGACCTCACCATCCTTCATCAACTGGGCGTGCTGTGCACCCGAGGTCCAGAACACCGAGATATTCGGCTTCAACTCGCGGATCTTGTCGATGGCGCGCTCAATGCCTTCTTCGCTGTCCAGTACGGAATAGACATCCTCTGGCGCCACACCATCAGCCATGAGCGCCGGTTCCAAAGCACCGGCAACCCCGCCGCGATAGGCACGGCTTCCCGGAAACTTCTCAACGTCCCAGAAATCCGCCCAGCTCTGCGGGCCCGCGTCGCCATACGTGTTGGTGTTCCAGGCGTAGACAGTCGAGAACACATCACCGCCAACGCAATAATCAGTGTAGAGGCCCGGATAGAACGTAGACACGTCGATCACGCTGTAATCCAGTTTTTCAAGCAGACCCTCTGCGGCGGCACGCGCCGCTGACCCCGATCCGCTTGCCACGATATCAAGCGTCACCTGCCCCGACGACACCTGAAGTCGAACATCGGACATGCCCCCATAGGTTTCCTGTTTGACCTCGATCCCGGTCTTGGCAGCGGCAGGTTCGAAAAGCGCCTTGCTCTGTGCTTCCTGATAAGAGCCACCCCAGGATGCGATTGTGACACTCTTGTCTTGCGCAAAGGCACTTGTGGCCATAACGGCGGCCGAGATCGTCAGAAGTGTTCTGGTTTTCATTGGTTTCCTCCCTTTGGATTGTTTTGACGGTCGTGCCAGCCCGGCGCGTCGCCGGTGGGCACAGATCCGTTTCGTCCTCCACTTGTCTCGATTGTGCTGGCACGTTCGGAACAAATGAAATTTCGAATCCTAAACCTTGGTTTCGATCCGTTAATACCGGGGGAAAGACCGGATCATGGCCCTGCCCGGCGTGTCATCCCATGCGCAGTGCCCTTTCAAATTGCCGCTGATCGTTCCACCGGTACCAGGACACGGCGGCAGGCAAGAACCATGGCTTGCCGCGATAAAGGGGACGCGTCGGGAACGGCAGGCCGTCAAAGGCCGTGACACCCTTGGGCAGGCCGAGAACCTTCTGCCCCGCCCGCATCCCCAGATAGGGCGCCATCGACACACCGGACCCGCAATAGCCCATCGCGTAATGCACGCCGTCATACACGCCCGTATGCGCCAGTTCGTCGAAACTGTACGCGACGGTGCCGCTCCAGGCATGAGACAGGGCCACGCCTTCGAGTTCGGGGAAGATGCGGCACATATCCTGCCTGAGCCGGGTCGCGCCGGCCAGTGCGGTCGTCTCGGATGCCGACACTCTGCCACCGAACAGGACGCGCCTGCGGTCCGGGGATGCACGGTAATAGTAGACAACCTTACAGGTGTCGCTGGCGATGCGATCACCCGGAAACAGGGCGTCTATCGTGCTTTCCGGCAATTCCTCGGTTGCGATGATGTAGCTGCCAATGGGGATCACGCGGCGCTGCAACCACGGTGTCAGCGCGGTGGTATAGCCATTGGTCGCGACGATCACATCGCGTGCCTCGACAGACCCATTTGCGGTCTCGACGCGAAAGCCTGATCCCTGTCGGGCAATATGCGTCACGCGGCAATGGCCAACAACCAAAGCCCCGGCATCAAGCGCAAGACGCAGCAGTTCGCGGTGAAACTTGCCCGGGTGAAGCGAACAATGTGCCGAAAAGACGACGCCGCCGAAATAGGTGTCTGTTCCCAATTGGGTACGCTGTTCGCTGCGGGGCACGGCAAAGCTATCGATGCCTTCCTGCCGACGCATCTTTTCAGCGTCGCGGACAAGCGTCTCGTAATGCTGCGGCGTATGTGCTGCATGAAACCGTCCGACACGGCGAAAATCGCAGTCCAACGCTTCAGCTGCAACGAAGTCACCGATCCATTTCAGCGCGTTGGAACCTTCTGCGCGGATCCCCTGCGCACGCCCGGCACCGAATTTCTCGGTCAGCTTTTCCAGTGAGGGCTTCACACTTGTGCTGATCTGCCCGCCATTGCGGGTGCTGCATCCGAAGCCCGGATCTTCGGCATCCACAACCAAGGTAGACCGCCCGGCGCGCGCAGTGACCAAAGCAGCGCTCAGCCCGGTATACCCTGACCCCACGATCAGAACATCTACCTTGGCAGGCAGGTCTGTCGCCAACGGGGGCGGCGCACCGATTTGGTCATGCCAATAGGGGCTTTGCCTGATCTCTGTCAGTTGCATTGAATCGAACCCGGTTCCCATAGCTCGGGCAAGACATTTCCGCCCGCTGGCTTGATCCGAAGGCTAGGCGACTATTGGCACGCAACTCATATCCAATATGATAAAACGATCAGACCAATCTGCGTGCGTCGCAAGACCGAAGCGCCGGCAGGTTGCGCAAAACACTGATACCCCATGTGATGTCCTCGGGCGTGGCGCAGCCAAACCCGAAAACCAGCCCGGATTGGGGGTTCGGAGACAGGCAGTATCGCCCCAAGGGCGCAAGGGTAACACCCGCCTGCCTGGCCTGCTGCACGATATCGGTTTCGCTGAAACCAGCCTCAAGGAAAGCGGGCGTATGAAACCCGCTGGTCGTCTTTTGCAGGCGAATGCTGTCGGGCAAGGTTCGTGCGGCATCTTGCAGGGCTTCGTGACGTGCCTTGTAGAGCTGTCGCATCAAACGGATGTAAGTCGCGAAATGGCCCTCGTCCATGAATTCGGCGACCACCGCTTGGGTCATTGTAGACGGCCCGCTGGCCCATGTGTCGAACATCTTGTCGAAGTTGTCGACCATGCGGTCGGGCACCAGGACAAAGCCCAATCGCAGCGATGGGAACAGCGATTTCGAAAACGTGCCGACATACAGCACGCGACCATTGGCATCTATGCTGTGGAGCGCCGGACCCGGAGCGTTGCCAAAGTAAAACTCGCCATCGTAGTCGTCTTCGATGATCAGGGCCTGTGCTTTTTCCGCTGCCTGCAACAGTTCCAACCTGCGCGGCAAGGACATCACGTGCCCCAGTGGCTGTTGATGCGACGGGGTGACAAAGGCCAGCCGGAAATGCGGTGCCTTGGACAAGCCATCGGCGACAACCAGCCCCTCGTCGTCAACAGCGACAGGCACCATTTCCGCACCTTCGGACAAAAGCGCGTTGCGCGCGCCAGATGCCCCAGGGTTTTCCATCCAGACTCTATCGCCGGGATTCAGGAAAAGCCGCCCAATCAAGGAAAACGCATGCTGTGCGCCCGAGGTGACGAAAACTTGCTCGGGATGGCACCGGATTCCCTTGAGCGCACCAAGATGCGTGGCAATCGCACGGCGAAGCGCCGCCAGTCCTTTGGGTTGCCCATAGCCCATGACATCGCTGCGAGCGCCCCGCAGGTGCCGGGCCGACAGACGCGACCAATGCGTCATCGGAAACGCGTCCAGCGCAGGCAACGCTGTGGTGAACGCCCGCGGTTTGTGCGGCAACCACAACCGATGGGCAAATCCGGTCTGCGCATCGCTGATCACGTAGGACAACCTTGGCTGTCGCCCCGCAGACCCGGAGGCCTGTCTCGGAGCAGCGACAAGGCTCTGGTTCTCAAGCGTTTCGCTGACGAATGTCCCTGCACCGATGCGCGAGACAAGCATACCTTCCGACACAAGTCGGTCGATGGCGTCGATCACAGTGGTGCGCGATACTCCGATTTCACGGGCCAGCACCCGGGTCGCCGGCAACCGATCACCGGCGCCCAGCGCGCCCGACAGGATCTTGTCGCGCAAGGCCATGTAGAGCTGAACACTGACGCTGCGCCTGAGCGAACGGTCAAGCCGGATCGAGGACAACAACGCTCCGGCGGCATGTTTCAAGGTCGCCCCCGCCAATTGGTATGAAGAAAAAGCCTAAATGGATATATCTGGCATCCCGATTTTTCGCCAGCTTTTTCACAGAACCGCCCAGCCCGGACGGTCGTAGCGTGTGGTGGTCAATGAAACTCGTCAAGCTTGAAACCTTTTCCAACCAATATGTCTGTTTCGTGCGTGCGACCGCCGAAGATGGCGCGCAAGGCTGGGGTCAGGTCGCGCCATACTATGCCGACATCACGGCGCAGGTCGTGCACCGGCAGGTCGCGCCGTATGCCTTGGGCATGGATTGCGGCGATATCGACGCCATGCTTGAAACGGTGCGCGACCGTGAACACAAGTTTCCCGGATCCTATCTGCGGCGGGCGATGGGGGGTGTCGACACGGCGCTCTGGGACATGCGTGGCAAACGCGAAGGCAAACCGGTCTGCGCCCTGATCGGCGGCACTCCGGGCAAGGTGCGGGCCTATGGGTCGTCAATGAAACGCGACATCACACCGAAGGACGAAGCGGAACGACTGCTGAGATTGCGTGACACCCAAGGTTTTGACGCCTTCAAGTTCCGCATCGGAGCAGAGGTCGGGCACGATCAGGACGAATGGCCGGGACGAACCGAAGAGATCGTCCCCACGATGCGGAAGGCCATGGGGGACAGCGTTGCGTTACTTGTTGATGCCAATTCCTGCTATGCGCCAGCCCGCGCCATCGAAGTCGGGCGCATGCTGCAGGACAATGGAATCTCGCATTACGAAGAGCCTTGCCCCTACTGGGAGTTTTCCCAGACAAAGGAAGTGACCGACGCGCTCGAAATCGATGTAACCGGCGGCGAACAGGACTGCATGATGGAACGGTGGCAGACGATGATCACGGACCGCGTCGTCGATGTGCTCCAACCCGACATCTGCTATCTCGGCGGTCTGTCACGGACCTTGCGCGTGGCCCGTATGGCAGAAGCCGCAGGACTGCCGATCACTCCGCACGCGGCAAACCTTTCGATGGTGACGCTGTTCACCATGCACCTCCTGCGCGCGATCCCGAACGCCGGAAAGTATCTGGAGTTTTCGATCGAAGGGCTGGATTACTATCCTTGGCAGGATGGTCTTTTTACGTACGAACCGTACCGGATCGAAGACGGTTGCGCCACGGTCACCGATGCCCCCGGTTGGGGCGTCGAGGTCGCGCCCGAATGGTTGGAGAAGTCCGACTACCGGGTGTCCGAGCCGGGGTGAACATCCGCGTGCCGACACCAGATCGCATGCAGATCTGAAGCGGGCGCGCTTTCCGCTTGTTCTTCTGCGTCCGACGATCGGTCTATCGGAAATAGGACAGGCCCTTGTTACGTGCGGCATTCACCCAATTGGGCACAAACGGGACGATCTTGTCCTGCGTTGGCACCATCATTTCGATGAAGTTCGCGCCGGGATGCGCAAGAGCGGCCGCAAGCGCCGGTTCGATCTGGTCTTCCGACGTCACGCGGGTTGCCGAGAAGCCAAATCCTTCGGCAACCTTTACATAATCGACAGCGCCGAAATCGGTGGTCCACGGTGCATCGACGTCATCCAGAAGGATGGCTTCGCCCCGGATCCATCCATAGCTGTCATTGCGCATCAGGATCACGGTGATGTTCTTGCCGCTGCGCCGGATGGTTTCGAAGTCACCCAGAACAAAGGCCAAAGACCCATCGCCTGTCAGACAAATCACCGGACCGTCGCTGGCATAGGCCGCGCCAATGGCTGCAGGCACGGAATAGCCAAGCGCCCCCATGGAGTAGTTCGTCAGATAGCGTCGCCCGGCCTTGCGCACCGACATGAGGGCCGATGGATAGATCGCGGCAACACCCGGTTCGGCGGTGACGATCCCATCATCGGGCAACAGCCGATCCAGTGACTGAGCCAGCCGGACCGGCGACAAAGTGCCTTTCGGCATGGGGATATTGGCGTTGAACACCGCATCCAGCGCCGATTTCTTCAGTTCGGTCAAATCCACGCTTGGGCGATCAAGATCAGGATGCCCAAGGCGAAGCAGCTCCAGCAAGTATTCCAGTGTTGCGCGCGCATCGCCGACGAGCCCGACGGCAAGCGGGAAGTTATTTCCCATATGGGCTTCGGCGATGTCGAGTTGAATGAACGTCTTGGACTGTGGCGCGCCGTACAGCGTCCAGTGATTGGTGGAACTGGAATCCGTGTTTGACCCAATGAGAAAGATGGTATCGGCAGCACCGGCATAGTCGTTGGCATACCCCATGCCACCCCGCGCACCGATCACACGCAGCGACAGTGGGTGGGTCTCGGGGACCGTGCCTTTGCCGGGCGTTGTGGTTGCAACGGGGATTTGCAACAGCTCGGCGAGTTCGAGCACCGCAGCGCCAGCCCCGGAAATGAGCGCGCCCTGACCACACACGATCAACGGCTTTTCGGCAGCAAGGAGTAAGGCCATTGCCTGTCTGATCTTCGCATGATCCGCGACAGGGCGGTGGGCCGGGTAGTGCCGATACTCCGGCTCTGCATAAAGATCGGTGATCTCGGCCTCTTCGTGGAAGACATTGATCGGCACCCGAACATGCACCGGCGCAGGGCGTCCCGAGGTGGCGACCCGGAACGCGCGGCGCAGAAGGAAGGGGATATCTTGCACGCGTGTGAGGTAGAAGGATTCCTTGCAGATGCTCGAATAGAGCGCCGTCTGGTCAAGGCCCGTCAGACCGTGCTTCTTGTCCTGATTCACTGGAATGTCCGAGCTGAAGAAGATCACCGGAACCGACGACAAATACGCTTCGGCAATGCCGGGCGCGCAATGGGTGACGCCGGGACTGGGCGCTTCAAGAACGGCGGGGCGACCCGTGACCTTGGCATAGGCTTCGGCCGCGAAGGACGCGGTGCGTTCATCACGCGTCAGAACGAATTTGATCGGTGACGAGTTCTGCCACTCCTTGTACCAGCCGATGGTTGTTTCGCCCGGCAATCCGAACACACACCCGACCTCGTGCAGCTCCAGCATCCTGAGAATGACTTGCGCGCCGTTCATCCGTGTCATGCGCTTTCCTTCACTGTTTGAGGTTGTCCGCACCCACAAGGTCGCGGGGGCGAAGTGCTTTTCCAAGCAAAATGGGCGTCAGGTACATCGGGAATTGGTAACAGCCAATGAACAGCAGAACCCGGTCCATCACCTCGGGCGGCAGGGCGACAAGGAACAGCGCGATATTGCGGTTCCCTGCGATGATGCTTGTACCCGTGCGATCACGCGTTTCGTCTTCGACCGGGACAAAGCGATGCGCCAGAAGTTGCAGCCCGAAATTGATGACAAACGCGAAAGCCAGCCAAGACGCGAAATGCAGCGGTGACGCAAGCAATGCAGGACCGGCGGCGCTCATCAGGCCGATGACGACGACGGCCAGCAAAATGGCCGACCCACCATCAAGCGCGGTACGACCGGTCTCACTCATATCGCGCCAGAGGAACCACCGCAGGGCAAAGGCCGTTCCGACGGCACCAAACACCACGCCGATCAATCGGACCGTGCCAAGCAGAGCCTGCACTGGGGACTCTACAATTGGAGACAGCGTCAAAACCGCCAAAGCGGTGAGGGGGAACAGCGCTGTCCCGACCAGCATGATCCGCATGGCGACTGACGGGTCCTGCCCCATGAGGATTGTGAAGTTGGCGCTTCCCGTGACAGACGGTGCCGCCAAGACCAGAACAAGGGCCATGCCCCACGGCGTTGAGGCCATGCCCATGGCGGTCAAGACACCCAAAGCCAGAAGCGGCGCAATCAACTGGTAACCGATCACCGTACTAAGCGTGTGGCCGATGGCTTTTAGGCTGCCAATAGTGGCGCGTGGCCCGATGCGCAAAGCGGCCACGAACAGCAATGCGCTGACCAGTTCCGGCAGCCAGGGCCGCATCGTCTGTGCGACCCCGGGCAAGGCAAGCCCCGCCGCCAAACCGGCGACAAGGCTCCAGCGTCCGTGCCGGGCAGCGAAGGCGAGCGGGCTCACTATCTTTGTCGGATATTATCAGGCAGCCACGTTGCCAGTTCGGGGAAGGCGATCAAGACAAAGACCATCACGACCATGATGAGGAACATCGGGATCGCCGCCTTGGCGATGAAGTTCATCTCGTGGGTCGTCATGCCCTGAAGCACGAACAGGTTGAACCCGATGGGCGGCGTGATCTGTGCCATCTCGACAACCACCACGATGAAGATGCCGAACCAGATGATGTCGATGCCGGCATCCCGGATCATCGGCTCGACCACAGCCATGGTCAGAACTACCGAGGAGATGCCATCAAGGAACATGCCGAGTATGATGTAGAACACCAGCAGCGCCATCAGCAATTCGAAACGGCTGAGCTCCAGCGAGGCGATCAGGTCCGCCAATCCGCGCGGTAAGCCGGTGAACCCCATCGAAAGAGACAGGAACGCTGCACCCGCAAGGATCAGCGCAATCATGGCAGATGTGCGGACCGCACCCATAAGGCTCTCGGTGAAGGTACTCCAAGTCAACGAGCCTTGCGTGGCCGCCAGCACCATCGATCCAATGACACCAAAAGCCGCGGCCTCGGTCGCCGTGGCAAAGCCCAGATACATCGAGCCGATCACCACAAGGATCAGACAGATGACGGGGATCAGAAAGCGCGAGTTTTTGACTTTCTCGACAAAGCTCATGGGTTCTTCGGGGATCGGATTGAAGTCTTTGGACACGAAAGACATCACGGCCACATACGCCATGAACATCGATGCCAGCACCAAGCCCGGCAAAATGCCCGCCATAAACAGTTTGGTGATCGATTCATTGATCGTGACGCCGTAGACGATCAGCGTCAGGGACGGAGGGATCATCAAACCCAGCGTTGCAGCACCAGCCAGAGTGCCGATCACCATGTTTTCGGGATAGTTGCGTTTGCGCAGTTCCGGGATCGACATCTTGCCGACTGTGGTCAGCGTCGCGGCGGACGAGCCAGACACAGCCGCAAAGACCGTACACCCCACGATGTTGGTGTGCACCAGCCCACCTGGCAATCGCGCAAGCCAGGGCGACAGGCCACGGAACATGTCCTCGGACAATCGCGTTCGGTACAGGATCTCGCCCATCCAGATAAACAAAGGCAGCGCGGTCAGCGTCCACGACGACGACGCGCCCCAGACGCGGGTGATCATGGCATCGCCGGGTGGACGGGATGTAAACAACTCCATCCCGACAAAGGCGACGCCCATAAGCGCAAGCCCGACCCAGACACCGGAACCGAGCAGGAAGAACAGAACGAAGAGGAAGATGGCAATCGGGGCAAGCTGTTCCATGATGCGTTACTCCGCGTGGCTCTGTTCAATCAGATCAGATTTGATCCCGTGTTCGCCTTTGAAGAGCAGTTGAACCAGATGGTCCCAGAAAGCGATGGCCAACAGAATGGCGCCAACGGACATCGAGATCTGGGGAACCCAGATCGGGGTCTTATCCAGCCCTTGGCTGATCTCATTCCAGCGCCATGACACATACGTGCCTTTGACGGCGTACCAGGCAAAATAGGTTGCAATCAGCGTTCCCATACCGAAGCAAAAGGTCTCTCCCCAGCGTCGCTTTGACCCCAAAGCGCTCAGAACGAGGGATACCCGTATGTGCGCGCCATGGTTCAGAGCATAGGCAAAAGCGAAGAACGATGCGGCGGCCATGCAGTACCCGGCATAATCGGTTGCTCCGGGAAAAGTCACACCTGACCAACGCGCGAGCATCTGCAAGACAATGATGGCCAGAATGCCAACGAGGAAAAACGCAGCGATGATCCCACCTGCCAGATAGAGAAAGTCAAGAATACGTCTGAGCGCGCGCGCTGCCGCCATTGTCCCGGTCCTGTCTGTGAATGTTTTGAAATGGGCCGGGGCGACGTCTTGACGTAGACAATCGTCCCGGCCCGTTCAGTTATCGTCAGTTTCCGGCCTTATAGGCATCCACGATGGCTTTTCCGGCATCGCCAGCAACGGCCAGCCATTCGTCGGTCATGGTTGCACCGATGGCCTGAAGTTCGCCCACAAGGGTGTCACTTGCGGCCTCGACGGTCATGCCGCCTTCACGGAGTCCATTGAGGGTAAAGTCGGTGTAATCCTTCGAGCGCTGAAGCCCTTCTGCCTTTGCAGCGGCCGCGCAATCGTTCATCACGGCCTTGCTTGCGTCATCCAGATCATTCCACGCGTCCATGTTCACAAAGACTGCGTTGCGCGGCAGCCATGCATCCACGATGTAGAAATGGTTGAGATGTTCCCACACCTTGCGGTCGTAGCCCGTGGCACCCGAAGAGATCATCGAATCCGCCACGCCGGTTGCGAAAGCCTGGCTGATTTCGGCAGCTTCGATCTGAACCGGGATCATGCCTGTGAGTTCGGCCAACCGCGCGGTTGCGGTTGAATAGGACCGGAATTTGACCCCGTTCATATCTGCGACCGAATTGACCGGGTTACGGAAGTACAGACCCTGCGGCGGCCACGGCACCGAATAGAGGTAGTGCAGGTTATCTTCGGCCAGGACTTCAGCAACGGCTGGCCCTGCGATTTCCCAAAGCTTTTCGTGCTCGTCAAAAGACGACACGAGGAACGGGATGGAGTCCACGCCGTAGAGCGGGTTCTCATTCTCGTGGGCCGACAGAAGGCGTTCGCCGATATTGGCCTGACCAGTCTGGACGGCGCGCTTGATTTCGTTGCCCGGGAACAGCGAACCCGATGGGTGGGTTACAATCTCAAGATTGCCGCCGGTTCCATCGGTGACGCACTTGGCAAAATTCGCGCCGACTTCCGAGTGGAAGTTCGAAGCGGCATAGGCCATCGGCATATCCCACGTCTCGGCCATGACCGGAGCGGCCACGGTGGTCGCCAGCGCGACACCTGCGGTTAAGTTCATTAGCGTTTTCATTTTTTAGTCTCCCTGTGGTTTGGTTCGGTTTTCTTGATTTGATCCCGTCACGCAGAGAAGCGTGCGGGAGAATAGGGGCTCAGGTCAATGTTTGGCTTGGTCTTGGACATGAGTTGAGCCACGATTTTTCCAGTTCGGGGGCCGCCAGTCAGTCCGACGTGATCGTGCCCGAACGCAACGTAGGCACCGGCAAGCTTCGGAACCTCGCCAATCACCGGAATCGAATTTGCCATGGACGGGCGGTGGCCCATCCATTCGACAGTTTTCTTCCAGGTGATCCCCGGAATGGCGGCCCGGATGTTGCGTTCCAACAAGTTGAACGGGGCACGCGACGGTGGTGCGTCCAACCCTCCGAATTCAACGACTCCGGCAAGGCGCAAACGGCCTTCCATTGGGGTAGCAACGAATTTCCCCGAAGCCACCATGACCGGCGCGCGGGGCATCACAGATGGCTCCCAAAGCTCCAGATGGTATCCCCGTTCGCTTTCCAAGGGTGCATTCAGCCCAAGCTTGGAAGCAAGCTGTTTTGACCAAGCTCCGGTACACAGCGCGACAGCATCGCAGGCGATTGTTTCGCCACCCGCACGCACGCCAGTGACTTGGCCATTTTCCTGCGCGAAATCGGTCACCTCGGCGCGGATGAATCTCGCACCCTGCGCCTCTGCATGAGCGGCAAGTGCTTTGACATAGGCGCCCGGATCACGAATGCGACCATGATCGCCCACCCGCGCAGCAAGGCCGATGGTATGAGCAAAGATCGGATCGTATGCGCGAAACGCCTCGCCTTCGAGGATATCCCAAGCAAACCCGTGTTCCTTGCGCACCGACCAACCAAGGGCGTCGCCCTCGTAATGCGCGCGATCACAGTAAAGAAACAGATAGTCACTGGGCACGATCCACTTTTCGGCCCCGGTGCCAGCGGCAAGTGCTTGGTGGTCCGCAAGGCTGTCACCGATGATAGGGGCCAAAGCCGCTGCGCGCCGCCGCACCGCAGTTTCGTTGGTTGTCTTCAGGAACGACACCAGCCAAGGCATCAGCTTGGGCAAATACCCCCATTTCATGAACAGTGGCTGATCGGCACTGAACAGCATGCCTGGAGCCTTGCGCAAGAGGCCCGGAACCGCGACTGGAATGATGGAACAACTGGCAAGTACACCGCCATTGCCGTGGCTGGCGCCCGCTGCAGGACCGTCGCGGTCGATCAGAATAACCTTGTGACCGTCACGCTGGAGCCAAATGGCGGTCGACACGCCAACGATGCCGGCACCGATGATGGCGATGGTTTTGGCCTCGCTCATGCCGTGCGTCCCCTGCTGATGCAGTAGTGGTTGAGCTTGTCGAGATCAGGTCGGATGCCAAGTCCCGGCGCATCCGGCACTTGCACGTGACCACCATCGCAGGGAAACGGCGTCTCAAGAATATCCTCCGCCAGATAGTAGCGGGCCTGATAGAACTCGCATCCGAGGTCGATGGCCTGAGTGGCCGCGATCAGGTGCGTACCGGCAAGGTGTGCAATCCCTGCTTCGAACATGTCGCCGCCATAAGCGCCCAAACCATGGCTGGCCGCCATCGTGGCAACAGATTGCGCGCGCGCAAAACCTCCCGATTTCATCAGCTTGATCGACACCCCATCGCAAATGCCTTCGCGCAGGGCGCGTGACATGTCTTCAGGACCAAAAACGCTTTCGTCCGCCAAGAGAGGCACGTCGATGACCTTGCGGATTTTCGCCATGAGGTCGTAAAGCGGCGCGCGCACCGGCTGTTCGATGAAATCCGGCCGGAACGTCGCAACATCGCGGACACGCGCCAAGGCGTCCTCGGGGTCTAAGCCCTGATTATAGTCCACGCGCACTGCGAATTCGGGATAGTCCTGCGCCAGTATCTCAAGGCGCATCACGTCAAAAGCATGATCCCGGAAACCGGTCTTGAGCTTGACGATGCGAACGCCATCCTCGCGCAAACGATCCAGCAAAGCGCGGTCCTGCGCAAAGTCCGGGTTGGCCAGGGAGACCGAGAGCGGGATCGCATCGCGACACTTCCCACCGAGTAGCTGGTGAATTGGTTGTTTGGAAATGTGCCCGGCAAGATCCAGAAGAGCCGTATCAAGCGCTGCTTTTGCCTCGGTGCAATGCGCGACCGCCCGGTCGGCGTCGAGCATGATCTTTTCACGATCCCCAACTTTTCGACCCAAGACCAATGGCCGGATATACCGATCCAAAGCGGCATAGGTCGCTTCAGGGGATCCCGTGAACACCACCCAAGGAGACGCCTCTCCCCAACCGGTTTCACCGCCTTCCGAGGTCAGTCGCAGAACGACGACTTCACACGCGCCATCGACCCGCCCAATGCCATGATCTCGGGCCGAAACAACGGGCAGCGAAAGGTACCACAGGTCAAAGCCGGTGATTTTCTGATCGGCGTCGTTCATCCGCGTAAGTCCCCCATTCCAATGAGCGTGCCTTGAGGATTACATCATTTCAAATACAAAGATTTTGCGACTTCATAATTTTTCTTGATACACAGGGCGCATGTCTACACCGTTTCGCCAATTCCAAGCCTTCCACGCCATCATGGAGCGCGGCACCGTCACGGCAGCCGCTGAACACCTCGGAGTTTCACAACCCGCCATCAGCAACCTGCTGTCGCAACTGGAACGGCGCACCAAGTTCAAGCTGTTCGAACGCAGACGGGGCCGACTTGTCCCGACGCCCGAAGCGGCGGTGTTGTTTGAAGAGATTGATACGATTGTGCGGGGGCTCGACCATGTGAACCAAGCGGTGGCGGACCTGCAAAATCGCACTGCGGGTCAGCTACAGGTCGCAACCAACCATGCCTTGGCATTCGGCTTTATCCCCGCAGAAATCGCTGTGTTCTGCGAGAAACGACCGAACCTGACCCTTGCCGTTCAGTCTCAGTATTCCGGCAAGATACAGGAATGGGTCGCCGCAGGTCTGTATGAGATCGGGATCTGCGAACGCCCCATCCTGCACGAAGGCCTTGAAGAGCGTCGATTCACCTTTGAAACCCTCTGCGCCATTCCGGAAGGCGCGGGTCTGGCCGAGGATGCAACCGTGACACCGTCCGCATTGGACGACTACCCGTTCATCATCATGGGTGCAGATCACATGGTCACCCGCCGAACGCGCGAGGCCTTTCATTCGAACGGGGCACATTTCAGAGTGCGATGCCACACTGACCTGTTTCGAAATGCGCTTAACCTCGTAAAACAGGGGTTGGGGGCAGCAATGATCGACCCCTTTACACTCGCGAGCGACGACGGACAGGGATACGTGGTCCGGCGATTGGAGCCGACAGTTCATCTCGACATCGTCATCGTGACACGGCGCGATCGACCGATTTCGGTTGTCGGGCAGGAATTTCTTGATCAGATCATTCCCCAGATGGAGAAGATCGCAATAGACGTAACGCAGGACAGGATAGACGCATGAAGGCGCAAGGTGGCAAGGCGATTTACGGTGCGACCGTGGGCATTCTCATGCTTGAAGCGCGGTTTCCCCGCATCCCGGGTGACATGGGGAATGCAACAAGTTGGGACTTTCCCGTCCATTACAAGATCGTGCGCGGAGCATCTCCAGACAAGGTCGTGCGCAGGAATGCTGAAGGACTTTTGCAGGATTTCATCGCCGCCGCGCAGGAACTGGTCGCGGATGGTGTCGACGGGATCACGACGAATTGCGGATTTCTGTCGATTTTCCAGAAGGATATCGCAACAGCCGTCGGGGTGCCCGTCGCGACGTCCTCTCTGATGCAGACCGCGATGGTCAATGCCCTTCTTCCCCCCGGCAAGAAGGCCGGGATTCTGACAATCTCCGGAAGTTCTCTGACGCACGCCCACTTGAACGCAGCCGGAGTGCCACTCGATACACCAATCGGCACAACGGAAGGCGGCCGCGAATTCACCCGCGCCATTCTGGGAAACGAACCTGAGTTGGACGTCGCCGCGGCCGAAGCAGACAATGTCGATGCCGCCCGACAGCTCGTGGCAAGCAACCCGGATGTAGGAGCCTTGGTGCTCGAATGCACCAACATGGGACCCTACGCATCCGCGATCCGCGCTGCGACGGGATTGCCCGTTTTTTCCATTCTCAATTTTGTGTCGTGGTTCCAGGCTGGCTTGTCACCAAGGAAATTCTGAAAGGCGACAAGCGGCAACGACAAAAGAACCGCATCGGTGATGCGGTGTACGGCAGCCAAAAATGCACCGAAATTTGGTTGCGGAGGCTCGCAACTCACGATTTCTGCGGTTGGTGGAGAGCGTGGTTCCGCAGCTTGCGGCGTATTGCAGGACTGCATGGCCCACCAAGACAACGACCTTGCGCCGCTGCTGTCTGAGATTTCGATCCGGCGCGAGTACTGGCTGGTTTGGCACGAGAACCTGCAAGGATCGCCGAGATTGTGGGTGTTCAACGACTGGATCGACGACGAGGTGCGGCGCGATCGAGCAGTTTTTTCGGCATCTCTAGCTGGGCTGCATGCATCGGGCGATCCTAGCTTTCCCCCATTCGACCTCGTCGACTAAAACGCCGGAGCATTGCCGCAATTAGGTAGATAACCCACCACGGGAGAGCATAGAACAGCGCGGCCAGCCATCCCAGGAACGCCGCGAAAACAAGTGGCCCACTGTCCGAATAGGCTTGCTCCAAAAGGTCCGTGTCTGGCTTCTCCATACTCGACACCGTGCTTTGCAGCTCCTCGAAATGGGAAACAACCACGAGAAACCAGGCAAGCCAGCCTCCCACCGCTATCGCGATGACGATCTCCCACCAACTCGGTTTCTGCCGGATAAATTTCAACGCAAGAAGCAGGGGCGGCAGGCAAAGGAAGATTCCGAAGAAGAAATACGTCATTTTTGAACTTCGGAACTAGGGCATCGCTCGGAACTTCGGTGGATAGGCCGGAGCGGAGCTTCCTTGCAAGCGGATACACGCCGCGCGCGCAGGTCAGCCGGGAACGTATACGCGCTCTGCCTCGGGATCGACAGTTTCAAAGGGAAGACCCTCCAGTTCTGACCAGAAATCTTCGCCGACACATTCGTTTGCCCATCCCAAGGTCTGGCGCACGCGCTCCGGTTTGCTGACGCCGACAATCGTGGCCCCAATTCGTGGTTGGCGCATCGAAAACTGAAGCGCGACGGCGCCGGGGGCGACGTCGTACGCCGCACATGCCCCTTCGATCCGCTTCACGGGCGCCAATGCGGCATCGTCGACCTCCTGATAGGTAATGCGCTTGACCTTGTCGCTGCCCTTGGCAAAGACGCCACCCGCATAGGGGGCCGCGTTGAAAACCGTCATGCCTCTTTCGACTGCGCGCGCAAAGACGTCCTTTGCGGAGCGGTTGAGAAGCGTAAATCGATTGTGAACAAGGACAACATCGAAGGGCCAGTTCTCGATGAGGGGGGTAAGGACATCCGTGCGCCCCATCGCGATGCCCGCGGCCTGAACGAGGCCCTCGTCCTTCAGCTTGAACAGCGTGTCGAGAGCCCCCCCCTTGCGGGTGATCTCGTCGAGATCGCGGGCGTGCTCGGGATCGTGCAGATGCAGGATCTGAAATCGGTCGATCCCTAACGCTTCAAGGCTTTCTTCTGCGGACTCGCGAACCCGTGCTCCATCAAAGCGACCGGTCTCCATGTCGCGGTCCAGCTTGGTCGAGATCACGAAGCCTTCGGGGATGCCGCCGCGCTCGCGGATGACCTTGCCGATCCGTTCCTCGGCCCGCCCGAACCCATAATTCCGCGACGTGTCGATCAGGTTGACCGGCCCGTCAAAGACTTCGCGGATCGTTGCATAGGCGGTTTCGTCATCTACACCGTAGCCGTAGGTGTCGGGCATCCCGCCCAAGGCTGCCGTGCCGAAGCCGATGGGTGTTACGGAAAGGCCGGTGTTTCCGATGGGTCGCTTTTCCATATCTTCCTCCCGCAAGAGCAAGCGCCGCCCGTTGCCGGGCAGCGGCATTTCAACCCGATCAGGTTCGTGTCTTGACCCCGCCCGAGCGGCGGCTGGCCACGGTGGTCAGGATCGCGGCGATGATGATGACCGCACCCGTCGAGGCCTGGACATAGAACGACGGCACCTGTGCCAGTGTCAGCAGGTTGTTGATCACACCGATCAGCAATACGCCCGAGACAACACCCACGATCGTTCCGCGCCCGCCGCCGAGGCTGACCCCGCCGATCACTGCTGCGGCAAAGGCTGAGAAGATGATGCCCTGGCCTTGCGTTGTGACCGCCGAGTCGAGGCGACCCGTCAGCAGGATACCGGCAAGACCGGCCAAAAGCCCCGCGAAAAAGAAGGCGGACCAGATCATGCGATCCACGTTAATTCCGGCGGCCCGCGCCGCGTCTTCATTGCCACCGATGGCATACAGTGCACGGCCATAACGGTGATATTTGAGAACAAGCCCCACAACCGTCGCAACGATCAGGAAAACGAAGACTGCCATGGGAATTCCTGCAATCTGGGCGGACCCAAGCCATGTCAGAGACTCGCCTGGCGAATAGATCGACCGCCCGTTCGAGATGATCAGGATACCGCCACGCAAAAGGACCAAAAGTCCGAGCGTCGAGATGAACGGATTGAGCCCTACTTTTACCACGAGGAACCCGTTGAACAGTCCGATCAGACCGGCGCAACCGAGCGCCACGATCAAGCCCATCCATTGCGGCAGCTCGACGCCAAAACCGCCAGCGGCTGCAGGCACAAGCATCACAGCAGCCAGCATTGGCGCAAAACCAACGACACCTTCGAGCGACAGGTCCAGACGTCCGATCAGCAGTACGAACGTGAGGCCGATTGTTGTGAGGCCCAGAACGCTCACCTGTTCCAGAATGTTGACGATGTTGATGAAGGACAGGAAACGCGGCGCGATGAATGCACCCACAATGATCAGCAGTAGAAGGACGGGATACATCGTCCAACCGCCAGCAACAAAACCATGCCCGAAACGTGCCAGCGCCGATTGCCCATTTGCAGCCATCTTCTTCCCCCCATGCCCCGAGGGCACCTCTACTTCCATGGTCATGTTGCGCCCTCCATATGCAATACAAGATCTTCCATGCGGTAGTCGCCGACCATTTCGTCCACGATCCGGTCCTCGAATACGATCACCACACGGTTTGCGAGTTGCGAGATTTCGTCTTCTTCGTCCGAGACGACGATCACCCCGAGCCCCTTGCTGGCGAGATCGCGCAGAAGGGCGTAAAGCTGCTCCTTGGCGCCCACGTCGACGCCGCGGGTTGGGCTGAGCGCCACGATGATCTGGGGGTCGCGACAGAGCGCGCGGGCAAAGACCACCTTCTGCTGGTTGCCGCCCGAAAGCTGGCTCACCGCCTGATTGAGCGAGGACGCGATCACGTCGGTCTGTCGGGTCAACCGGCTGACGAGGCCGTCCTCCTTCGCCTTGGAAATGAAGCCGAACCTGTCCGACAGAACTTCGAGACCGCCAAGTGCCACGTTCTCGCGAACCCCCAGCATCCCCACGTAACCGCTTGCGTGCCGGTCGGTCGGGACGTAGCCGATGGTTGGCAGTGTGCCATTCGGGCCGCTCACCTCTCCGCTTGCAGGCGTTTGTTGGCCCGCGAGCACCATCGCAAGGTCTTCCTTGCCACTGCCTACCGGGCCCGCCAGCGCAATGATTTCGCCAGGCCGCACGTCAACGTCGATCTTAGGGCCCTCGGTTTTCAGCTGAACCTGCCGCGCGGACAAAAGCGGTGCCGCGTTGCAGAATGTGTGATCCTCTCGTGCGCTCCGGGTCGTCTTTTCGCCCATCATCAGGTTGGCGAGTGTTTCCGTATCCAGCCCTTCGACCGAAGCCCGGGCCTTCACCACCTGACCGTCGCGCAAGATTGTCACGGTGTCGGCGATCTCGAAAATCTCGTCGAGGTGATGCGAGATATAAACAAAGGACACGCCGGCGGCCTTCAGACGCTTCACCTGACCGAACAGCACTCGTTTCTCGGCATTGCTGAGTGCGGCTGTAGGTTCGTCGAGGATGATCACCGGAACGCCACGGCTGAGTGCCTTCATGATTTCCAGAAGCTGCCGCTGACCGGCCCCTAGCTCTCCGACAAGGTCGCCGGGCGCAATGTCCATGTTCCAGTCGCGCATGAGTTTCTCGGTCTTCTCGATCATGCGCTTGTGGCTGACCAGGCCCCATCGGTTGCGGACCTGGTCGTTTTCGAGAAAGAGGTTTTCAGCCACTGGCAGCAGGTCGAACATCTGGGGCGTCTGCTGCACATGGGCGATGTCGTCCCTAATTCGCGCCGCATAGCTGCTGCCATCGGCGCGGAATTCTGTTGCAGCGATGCGGATCGTGCCGGTGTCTGCGGGCGTAACGCCGCTCATCGCCGAAACGAGCGTGCTTTTGCCCGCACCGTTGCGACCGAGAAGGGCGTGAATTTCGCCCTCCTCCAGCGTGAAGTCCACTTCGCGAAGCGCACGCGTGGAGCCGAAGGTCTTCGAGATGCCCCGCATCTCGACGATGGGTCTGATCTGTTCCATGGCCTTCGCCTCCACGCGGTTCGTTTACATGCCGATCTTGTTGGCCCAGAGATCGTCCGAGTCGACGTTCTCGGACGTCACCAGCGTGGCATTAAGCTGGTATTGCGGACCGACCGGGGTTTCGATGACGCGCCCGTCATCCTTGGGACCCAGTTCGATCGTGCCGCCACCCATGACCAGTTCGATCAGTTCCGCCGTCTTGGTCGCATACGCGCTGAGCGGCTGCGACACGGTGGCATCAAGCGCACCTTCACGGATCAACTGAAGACCTTGCGGCGTGCCATCGATGGCGATGCGGATGACGCTTTCGGGATCACCCACCGGCGCTCCGCGGCCTGCGCGGGCCAGCTGCGCGTTCACCGCCGTTGCCATCAGTTCTGAGGCCATGAACACGCCGTCGAGGTCCGGGTTCTGGGTCAGCACGTTCTGGGTCGCATCCGCGGCCATGTCGGCGGTCCATTCGGTCGGACGCTGGATGATGGTGACATCCGGTGCGAGCTCAGCCAACTTATCGGCAAAGCCGTTCGACCGGTCGAGGCCGTTCGGCGTGGTCAGCCCGCCCTGCAATTCGAGGACAGTGCAGGCTTTCGCGGTCCAGCAGGCGTCGCTCTGAAGACGGCGCGCCATCTCTTCGGCACCCTGCGCGCCGGCGTTGACGTTGTCGGCGCGGACCGTTGCGGTCACGTTCCCGCCTGCAGGGCTGTCATCGATCGAGAAGACCAGCGCTCCAGCGTCATTGGCCCGCTTGACCGCCGGAACGATGCCGGCTGCGTCGATGGGTGCGAAGACGACAACGTTTGCACCATTCGCGATCAGGTTCTGCAACGCGTCCACTTGCGCGGCGATGTCGCCATTGGGATCGGGCGCGCCGACGAGTTCGAAGCCCTTCGCTTCGAACGCTGCCTTGGACAAGTCCAGCATCAGCGTCTGGAAATCATCCTTCAGGAATTTCGGGGTGAACCCGACGCGAACATCCTCTGCAAAGGCCGTTCCTGCTGCAAGGCCGATGGCGCCTGCAAGTGCTGTGGTCGTGAAGTAGTTCATGGTCTCTCTCCTCCAGTGTTGTTGCCCCGGCACTCCCGAACCAAGGCGGGTCTATCAGCTGTCTCTTTTCAAAGCTTGTTGCAACTCGGCAGGTTTGTCAACAAAAATTGCATCTATCTCAATAATGCAATTTACGTTGATTTTTGACCTGGGCGCAATCATGCGGAAAACCGAATTTCACTTGCATTTACAACGAGTTCCGGCTTTAGTCGGCCATCAAAGAAATCGAGGATATTCTGCGCCGAAACCACGGCCATCCGTTCCGCACATTCCGCCGTCATGCTGGCCGAGTGCGGCGTAAGCGTTGCTGTCGGACAGGTGGTCAAGCGGTTGGCGATGGTTGGCGGTTCGTCGACAAAGACATCCAGGCCCGCACCGTGAATACGGCCTGCGGCCAAGGCATCCGCAAGCGCGACTTCGTCGACACTGCCGCCCCGCGCCGTATTGACGATGACAGCCGTGGACTTCATCAGGCCAAGCTCACGTCGTCCGATCAGCGGCTGATCGGTGCGGGGAACATGGACCGAAACAAGATCGGCACGTGCCAGCGCGGCGTCCAGATCGTCGACGACAGAGACACCAAGCGGTGCCGCCTGCGACATGTAGGGATCATAGGCGATGACCTCGATATCAAAGCCGCGCGCCATGCGCGACAGATGCCGCCCGATCCGCCCGAGACCGATGATCAGCAACGTCTTTCCCGCAACTTCGCGCGCCGACAGGCTGTTTCGGAACCCCCAGTCGCCACCCGGACGCGTCGCGCCATCGTATTTGATCAAGCGCCGGCTGGCCGATAGCAATAGGAGCATGGCGTGCTCGGCAACTGTCTGGGCGTTCACATCGCCTACGATAGCAAGCGGAATACCCCGGGAATTCAGCGCCCCCACGTCGACCGCATCGAACCCCACCCCATGACGCGAGACCATGGCGAGCTTGCGGCTCTTGGCGATGGCAGCGGCTTCGTAAGGTTGGGTTCTCAACAGGACTGCCGTCGCATCGGCGAGATAGGGCTCCATCGACGCAGCACTGATTTCCTCGACATAGTCGATCTCGAAATCAGAGCGTGACTGCAGGAGCGCGAGCCCGCTGTCGTGCAATTTTCCGGCCACCAGGACACGTGCCATCTCAATACCCCGCTTGTTGAAATTGTTCGGGCTCCGCCGTCTGATCGTTCACCAGTTTCCGTGCCTGCTTGACAGTGCGCGAGGCCTCAGTCGCCAGCAGCCGGACGTCATTCGACAAGGTCACCATGTCGAAGCCCCAATTCATCGCCTTCGCAGCGTAGTCAGCCGTCCCGCAATGCAGCGCGGCGCGGATGCCGGCTACCTTGGCCGCATCCCGAATCCGATGGATCGCCGCGACCATCTCAGGCTCGGTCCGGTCGAAGCCGGGCGCCAGAGCGCCTTCCGACAGGCCAAGCGTGAGGTCAGCAGGCCCGATGTAGACCCCATCGAGGCCGGGCGTGCGCACGATCTCATCGAGGTTAGCCATGGCTTCCGCCGTCTCGATCATCGCGAAGGCCAGCATTTCTCCGTTGGCCTCAGCCGCATAGCCTTCTCCCGCCGAAAAGTTCGCCCGCGTCGGGCCGAAGCTCCGCGTGCCAAGAGGCGGATAGCGCATGTAGCTGACCAGCCTCTCCGCATCCGAGCGGGTGTTCACCATCGGGCAGATGATCCCGTAGGCCCCGGCATCGAGTGCCTTCATGATCGCGCCCGGATCAAGCCAAGGCACACGGACCATGGGAACAACACCCGAGGCCCGCATCGCCTGAAGCATCCCAAGCGCGCCTTCGTAGCTCACAGCGCCGTGCTGCATGTCGATCGTGACGCTGTCATAGCCTTGCGCAGCCATGATTTCGGCCACGAATGGGGAGTTAATCGAGAGCCAGCCGTTGATCGTCGGCTCTCCCGTGCCCCACGTCGCCTTGAGTTTGTTCTTGATCATGAGGTGTGCCTTCAGAAAACGGATTGTATGAGTTTCGTATCGAGATATTCGGCGATCCCCTCGGACCCGCCTTCCCGCCCGAGGCCCGAGAATTTGGTGCCACCGAAAGGTGCCTCAGCGGCCGCCAGTGCAAAGCTGTTGATACCCACCATTCCAGCTTTCAGCGCTGCCGACACCCGCCGTGCGCGCGCCGCATCTTTGGTGAAGGCATAGGCCGAAAGCCCCATGTCACAGGCATTGGCGCGGGTGAGTGCTTCATCTTCGTCGTCAAAAGACGTGATTGCGGCGATTGGGCCGAAATTCTCTTCGTCCATGACGGCCATCTCGTCGCGTACATTCGTCAGAACCGTGGGGGCAAAGAAGAACCCCTGCTCCCCAACCACCGTGCCCCCGGTCACGACCTCGGCACCACCTGCAAGGGCATCGGCAACGGCAAAGGCGATCTCGTCGCGGCGTTTCTTGTTGATGAGCGGGCCCATCCCGGTTGATTCTTCAAGGCCGTCACCGAGTTGCAGTGCGGCCGCGCGTTTGGCGAAACCATCAACAAAGGCATCGTGCAGTGACGCATGGACATAGAAGCGGTCGGGCGTGACGCAGACCTGGCCTGCGTTGGCGAATTTGGTGGCGACCGCAACGTCGAGCGTCGCCTCGAGATCGCAATCCTCGAAGGCGATCAAAGGTGCGTTGCCGCCCAGTTCCATCGACACTTTCTTGACCGTGGCAGCGGCGTCCCGGATCATCTGTTGGCCAACATGGGTCGAGCCGGTCAGCGAGACCTTGCGCACCGCCTTGGAGGCCATCAGGGGTCCGTAGGTGGAGGAGATCGGGCCGACAACCAGCGCAACAGCCCCTTCCGGCAGCTCTCCCGCCCGCACACAATCCACCAACACCATCGCGACACCCGGCGTTTGCGACGAAGGTCGGCAGATCACCGGGCAGCCCGCGGCCAGTGCAGGCGCGACCTTACGCGCGACCAAGGCTGCCGGGAAATTCCAGGCGGTGAAGGCTGCGACGACGCCGACAGGTTCATGGGTCACATGGAACTCGCCACCCGGCACCCGTGATGGAACGATCCGTCCGGTCAGGCGGCGCGCCTCTTCGGCGTACCAGCGGAACTGTTCGACGGCGAGCGTCCATTCCCGACGCGCTTGAGCGATCGGCTTACCCGTCTCGACTGAGATCATCGTTGCCGCATCGTTTTCCCGCCGGGTCATTTCGTCGGCTATGCGGTGCAGGCGGTTCGCGCGCTCCCAGCCGCCCAGGGAGGACAGCTTCGGGAGTGCGCCTTCAGCGGCAGCAATGGCCGCTTCGGTATCTGCAACAGTTGCGGAGCGGTATGCGCCAACTGGACGTTCGGTCACCGGGCTTATCACCGGTGTGTCGCCCCCGGTTCCGCCGATCCAAATGCCAGCGATGAAATTGCCGAATGGTTCGTAAAGCGACATCACACGATCTCCGAGACTTGTACCAGCCGACCCTCGGCCAGTGACTTGTAAGCGGCTTCCGCCAGGATCAGCGCCTGACGCCCGTCTTCGAAACCGACCTCGGGCGCTGTGCCGTTTTCGACCGCGTCGACGAAGTAGTCGATCTGGGCATTGAAGGCCTCGCTGTAGCGTTCGAGGAAGAAGAACTGGTACGGCGCGGAGACCTCTGTCGTAGTTGCGGAATAGGTCCGCATCTCGTGCGGTTTGCGGTTGTCCGAGAGCGCCATCCCCTTGGAGCCCATCAGCTCAACGCGCTGATCGTAACCGTAAACAGCGGTGCGCGAGTTGTTGATGTGGCACTGCTTTCCACCTTCGGTGCGCATGATGATCATGGCACTGTCGATCTCGTTCAGCTCTGCACCGAGTTCAGGGTCGATCAGGGCCCCTGCGACGGCGAAAACCTCTTTCACTGGATCCTCTCCCAGCATGAAGCGCGCCAGATCGAAGTCGTGGATCGTCATGTCGCGCAGAAGGCCGCCTGCGGCTTCGAGGTAGGCGCGCGGAGGAATGGCCGGATCACGCGACGTGATGATGACCTGGTGCAGGTCACCAATCGCGCCAGCCCGCATCGCGTCGCGTGCAGCCCGGTGGCCGGGGTCGAAGCGACGGTTGAAGCCGAGCTGGATCGGAACGTTGGTCCCAGCGATCTTTTTGGCGCAGGCGTTGACGCGGTCGAGGTCGAGGTCGATTGGCTTCTCGCAAATTGCGGCTTTGCCGGAAGCAACGGCCATTTCAATGTAGTCTGCATGCGTGGGCGTCGCCGTTGCGATAAGGACCGCATCCACGTCCTTCGACGCAAAAACCTCCTCTGCCGAAGTTGCGACCCTTGTCCCCTCGCGCGAAGCCACGACCTCAGCTGACGCGACGTGCACATCATATACCATCGCAAGCTCGGTGCGTGCGTGCCGTGCGACATTCGCCGCGTGCATCTGCCCGATTCTCCCGCATCCAAGGACCGCAATTCGCAACATTTATCGACCTCCCGTGGTGTTCTGCAATTTTTGTAGCAGCACCGCAATAAATGTTGCAAGCAATTTTTTTCGCAATTATACGTTTTTAAAATGACGTCGAGTTCAGGGAGGTTCAAATGACCGAAACAGTCCGTCTTACGATGGCACAGGCGCTCGTGCGCTACCTGTGCAATCAGTTCACAGAGATCGACGGAGAGCGTGTGCCGCTCTTTGCGGGGGTGTTCGGAATCTTTGGGCACGGCAACGTCACCTGCCTGTCGGAGGCGCTGGAACGGGTGCAGGACGATCTGCCCACATGGCGCGGACAGAACGAACAAAGCATGGCTTTGGCGGCGATCGGATACGGCAAAGCCAAGCTGCGCCGCCAAATCATGATCGCCACGTCGTCTGTCGGGCCGGGTGCCACGAACATGATCACCGCCGCAGGCGTCGCTCATGCGAATCGTATTCCGGTTTTGCTGCTGGCAGGCGACACCTTCGTGAATCGTCTGCCTGACCCGGTGCTTCAGCAGGTCGAGCACTACGGCTCGCCCTCAATCACCGTCAATGACGGGTTCAAGCCGGTGTCCCGCTACTGGGACCGCATTGTTCATCCCGCACAGATCCTGCAATCCCTGCCGAACGCGATCCGCACAATGCTGGACCCAGCCGATTGCGGGCCCGCCTTCATCGGCCTGCCGCAGGACATTCAGGAAGTCGCCTATGACTATCCTGTCAGCTTCTTCACCGAGAAGACATGGACGATCCCGCGTCCGCGTCCCTCGCGCGATGAGGTGGCACAAGCGGCAGAGCTAATGAAGACCGCGAAGAAACCTTTCCTGATCTCGGGCGGTGGCGTGCGCTACTCGGGCGCGGGCGAAGCACTGGCCGAGTTCGCAACCCGCCGGGGCATCCCCTTTACAGAGACGATCGCGGGCAAGGGGGCAGTTGTGCATGATCACCCGGCCTATGTCGGCGCCATGGGCATCGAAGGCACCGAAGCTGCGCGCGAGCTCGCTGAGGCGGCCGATGTCGTGATTGCCGTGGGAACCCGGATGCAGGACTTCACGACCGGCTCCTGGACGACGTTTGCCAAGGACGCGAAATTCATCAACATCAACGCGGCGCGCTTCGACGCTTCGAAACATTTCGCTCAGCCGGTTGTGGGTGACGCCCTCGAATGCCTGACTGAACTTGACGCGGCGCTTGGCGACTGGACAGCCGACCCGACCCAGATGCAAATGGCACAGCAGCTCTACGCAGACTGGAACGCTTTCCTCGATGCGGGCCAGGCCCCGTCGAACGCCCCGGTGCCCTCCTATGCGCAGGTGATCGCCGTCGTGAACAAGGCCGCGCGCGAGGCCGATACGATGGTGACCGCGGCAGGCGGCCTGCCCGGCGAAACCGCTAAGAACTGGCGTGTAAAAGCTCCCAACACCTACGATCTGGAGTTCGGCTTCTCCTGCATGGGCTACGAAATCGCCGGCGGCTGGGGCCACGCCATGGCCAAGACCGACAAGGATGGCAACCAGAATGGTGTGCCGATCGTGATGGTCGGCGATGGGTCCTACATGCTGATGAACTCGGACATCTATTCGACCGTTCTGAGCGGCCACAAGATGATCGTCGTGGTCTGCGACAATGGCGGGTTCGGGGTCATCAACAGGTTGCAAACCGGTATGGGCATCCCGGGCTTCAACAACCTGCTCAAGGACTCGCGCGTTCAGAACAGGGACAAACCGCTTCACGTCGATTTCGCGGCACATGCCCGCGCGATGGGGGCCGAGGCGCGCCACTGCGATAGCCTTGCCGATCTGGAGGCGGCGATGGAATGGGCGCAAACGACTGACCGCACAACCGTGCTGGTGATCGAGTCCGATGCCCACGCCTGGACCGATGGCGGCGCGGATTGGTATGTCGGCGTGCCCGAGATCAACGACCGCGAGACCGTGCGCGCGGCCCGCGCCCGTCAAGAAGCGCTCCGCCAAAAGCAGCGGGAGGGCGTCTGATGCCCAAGGCCAAACTCGGCATCGCCCCCATCGCGTGGTGGAATGATGATCTGGAAGAACTGTCGGACGATGTCAGTCTTGACGAATGCCTGCGCCAGGCGGCCGAGGCAGGACTGACCGGCATGGAGACCGGGCGACGGTTTCCGATGAACATGGAAGAGCTTGGTCCGATCCTGGATCGGCACGGCATCTCTGTCTGCGGTGGCTGGTTCTCAGGCATGCTGCTGGATGGAGACATTGAGGCCGAGAAAGACCGCATCGCCGAACAGCACGCGTTTTTCAAAGCGGCGGGCGCGCCCTGCATCGTCTACGGCGAGGTGGCGCGGTCCGTTCAGGGCGAACGGCATACGCCATTGGCGCAGAAACCTGTCATTTCCGAAGCCGAAATGGCTGCTTACGGGCGCAAGATCAGCGATTTCGCTGACTGGTGCGCGGCGGAAGGTATGCATATCGCCTACCACCACCACATGGCAGCTGTCGTGGAAACCGAGGCCGAACTGGACCTTCTCATGAAGCACTCCAGCGTGCCGCTCCTCTTCGATGCAGGCCACATGGCCTTCGCTGGGGGGGACAATTTCCGGGTGATCGAGAACCACCACGCGCGCATCACTCATGTGCATACGAAAGACATTCGGCGAAATGTGGTCGACGGTCTGGACCGCACGAAGGAAAGCTTCCTCGACGCTGTCATCAAGGGCGCTTTCACCGTACCTGGCGACGGCTCGCTCGATTTCGAGGCCATTGTCATGGCACTGGCCGACAAGGGCTATGAGGGCTGGTTTGTCATCGAGGCCGAACAGGATCCGAAAGCCAACCCACCGCTCGACATGGCCATCAAGGGCCGCGCGGAATTGAAGCGCGTTATGGACGCAGCAGGATACGAGGTAACAACATGAACCGTATTGATGGAAAAATCGCCGTGGTGACCGGCGGCACGCAAGGGCTTGGGGCCGCAATCGCGCGCCGTCTGGCGGAAGCCGGAGCGGCAGGCATAGTGACTTGCGGGCGCGGCGCCGAGAAGGGCGAAGCCGTCGCCGCGTCCATCAAGGCCGATACCGGCTGCAAGGTCGTCTTCCAGAAGGCCGATCTTGGCAAGGTCGCGGACTGCAAGGCGGTGACGGATCGCGCCGACATGGAGTTCGGGCGTGTCGATATTCTGGTCAACGCCGCGGGCATCACCGACCGGGGCGACATCCTGCGCACGGACGAGGCGCTGTTCGACAAGATGTTTGCCGTCAACACGCGGGGGCCGTTCTTCCTGATGCAGGGAGCCATCGCGATCATGATCCGCGAGGGCATCGAGGGGGCTATCGTCAACATCGGCTCGACATCCGCTCTCGCGGGCCAACCCTTCATCTCGACCTACTGCGCGTCGAAGGAAGCCCTCGCAACCTTTACTCGCAACACCGCATTCGCCGTCATGCGGAACCGCATCCGCGTGAACCAGCTCAATATCGGGTGGATGGCCTCTGAAGGAGAGGACAAAACTCAGAGGGAATATCACGGAGCCGATGAGAACTGGCTGGAAAAAGTCGCGGCCGAGCAACCCTTCGGTAGACTGCTCGACCCCGCCGAAGTGGCCAAGGCGGTCAATTATCTTGCCTCGGACGATGCTGGCATGATGACCGGGTCCGTGATTAATTTCGACCAATCGGTTTGGGGTGCCTATCAATTCGCACCGCCCGTGCCCGAACGGGCGATGTCGCTTGAAGCGCAATACGGCTGAAGCCGACAGCGCCCGTTTCAAGGCCACCAGGCCACAAGGGCAAGACCGTCATGTGCATCATATGGCGGTCTTTCGTGGCTTCGTTTTGGGCAAAAGCGCGCAGGCACGTAAACGTGTCCGGGCTCGGTCACGGCGATCGACAACAAATGGTTCCGAGTTGCGCCTCAGGGCGCACTGACGACCGGAATAAGCGGTCCTTTCTTCGCACCGTCATCGGTCTGGCGTGCCGCCAATCCGAGCATCAGAGCCTGGGCAAGACAGATCGGCGCAGCCAGGGAGCGCGAGAAAGCCTGCTCTCGCTCCGGCACCTCGAATAGTACATCGGCCGACTTGGCGAGCGGCGAAAGCGTCGAGTCCGAGATCGCGATAATCGGGATGCCCCGTGCGGCCACCTCTTCCGCCGTGTTCACGACTTCCTTGGCATAGTACCGGAAGGACACCGCTAGAAGCACGTCGTTCTTGCCTATTACCTTGCCCATATGTGTTGCCAGACCACCTGCGGCGTCGATGAGCACAGCGCGCCGCCCCAACATCGTCAGGATGTATCGCAACAATAGGACGACAGGCTCGGACCGCAACTGCCCGATCAAGTAGATACAGTTGGCCGCCTCCAGAAGATCGATTGCGCGCTCGAGATCCTTTTCGTCGATGTCGGAGACAAGCTGTTCGAGCGAGGCCAGATCGTTTGCCACGAGGTCTACAAGGTGCCCTTTCGCGCCGCTCTCGCCCGTCTCGGCCAATCGCGCTTTCATCTGCTCTGCGCGCGTCTCAAACCCCGGCGCGGCTGTGTTCAAGCGCTGGCGGAAGATCCCCTGAAGCTCCTTGAAACCCTTGTACCCAAAGTGCTGAGCAAACCGGACGAAGCTTGACGGATGCACCCCCTGCCGTTCGGCAATGGAGTTGACGGAATTCATCGCCACATCATTGGGGTTCTGCGTCAGATATACGGCAATCTGCTGGTTGGTTTTGCTCAGATCATCGTACTGGGCGTGGATCTCCGTGATGAGCGCTTCGAAACTCTCAGGTTGTCTTGCTCGTGTCGTCTGCATTCGATCCGTCTCCAGGCCCTCAATATGACAATTGCAGCGCATTTATTGTGCAATTTTTATTGCATAGACGCAAGCGCTCGTTCAGGTTCTCACTGCGTATTGAAGCCAAGGAACCGATGTCGCAGAGCCTTCTTTTCCGCATGGGATAATTCTAAGCAATACAGACACGTCAACTCCGAAAAGACAGCATGCGGCTAGAGCGGCGCCATACCGCGACACCGTGCGATATCGCACAATCGCAGCATTTACCTGTGTTCCACAAGACGCCCCTCATCCGGTTGAAATAAATCCGAAATCGTCACCATGCATCATGAGAACACGGCAGATTGACCGCTACTATGCTCCGTCATAGTTGTTTGCAGGGTGATTTGCACCTATCGGTATAAGTAATTGATACTGTATAGAAAAATGATCCTTAAATTCACGCCACTCCGCAAGCCACGAACATTAATTTGGTTTCCGGAGGGATTTGGTTGCGGGGGCTCGCAACTCACGATTTCTGCAGTTGGTGGAGAGCGTGGTTACGCAGCTTGCGGCTTAGAACTGGCAGGCGCGGCGTGAAAAGGTGCTGGTTATGCGATCTCAGCTTTCTCGCCTGAAGAAGAACCCGCGTATACGCCCTGTGCACAAGATCGGCTCGTGCGCAACGTCTGACCACTTGAGTTTCGACCCGTTCGTCCAAGGGTCCTGGCCTGACCTGCTTGCGTAATACCGATCGGAAGTGGCGCATTCGTCGCATCCTCAAGTCTATCGATGGACGTGTCGAGCCGTCCCTGCGATGTTCGCTTCCATGGTGTCCGGCTCCTCTGAATTGGCTGAAAAGGGAACACCGTACGTCGCTTCCCAATGCGCCCATCCCGTGACTGCCCCGGCACCCCGCACACAGCAGTCACCTTGAACCCGGGCAGGGCACCTCGACCTAGATGGATCAAGAAAGCCTCGCGCGATCGCTGCTGCCCGTAGCTTCGTCGTCAACGGCAACCGCGCGGGGCGACGGGTTGACCTTTGCATCCCCGTCAAGAACCACCGTTCGCAGGCCTAGGAGACTCAGGAGGGAAGTAAGAGTTGCCCCAACGGGTCCAAGGCCGATAGCCGCGACATCCCAGGTCATGTCCGCCGGGTCATGCACCCAACACGTTCTGTTCGATAGCCCCCATCACCGAATTGCCTTCAAAATCAAAAAGCTCGATCCGCACCACATCGCCCGGCTGCATGAAGGCAAGTTTGGCCTCGCCCGTCTGAATGGTTTCCATTGCACGATATTCACCAATACAGCCCGCGCCAATGGACCAGTCATCGTCAGCTGCTTCGTTCGACACAGTCCCAAGGCCAATGATGGTACCGGGTTCGAAAGGACGCGTCTGCGCCACATGCGCGATGGCGTCGCCATAGTGGAACGGGCTGTCGATCCCGGTATGGATGTTGCCGATCTGCTGGCCCCGCAAATGCACATGCATCTTTCCGGAGACCATCTTGCCATCCCATAGATCGCCGAGTTCGTCGGGCGTCACCACGATGGGCCCCAGAAAACTCGCGGGTTTTGACGTCAGGAAGCCGAAGGTGCGCTTCAGTTCGGGCGCCACGATGCGCCGCAAACTGGTGTCCTGCAGCAAGCAGAACAACCGGATATATTGCGTGGCCTCGTCCGGCGTGACGCCCTGCGGCACATCACCGGTGATCGCGGCGATCTCGGCCTCGAAGTCGATCATGTCTTCGACTTTCTGGCCTGTGATCGGATCGTTCCAGGCCCCGAATCCATGCGAGATACCCTGATAGATCAGCGGGGCCTGCATGATATCAGAAGGCAATGTATCGCCGCGTGCCTCGCGGTTGCGCCGGATGTGACAGACATAGCAGGCGCCATCGAGATATTGATAGGCTCTGGGCAAGGGGGCGGCAAGCATGCCCATATCCAGATCGAATGCGCCCGGCTGCTGTCCGGCATTCAGGGCATCTGACACGGTTTCCAACCTTGGCGCGAGATGCGTCCAATCGTCGAGCAGGGCCTGCATCGTCGGGGCGATGTCTGTGACACGTACGGCGGATTTGAGATTCTTGGAAACGACGATCAAAGCGCCGTCGCGACCGGATTTCAAAGAAGCGAGTTTCATGGATAGTGCCTTGGGTTGGATCAATGATGTTCGATTTGGGCGCAAGTGCCGTGGGCACGCCTTTGCCGCCGCTCAGTCAGGTGCCCGGAACGTCCGTTCCAGCCCGTCCCAGCAATCGGGATAGCTTGCGTCGATCGTATCGAGATTTGCGGCATAGTCCGTTGGATCAAGGATGTATCGCGTCTCGAACATGAAGGCCATCGTGCCGGCGAGCTTCTCGGGCTCCAGCACTTTCGTCGATCCACGGGCAAACGCCTCGGTGTCGGGTCCATGGGCGACAAGCGCATTGTGCAGGCTCATACCGCCCGGTACGAAACCTCCGGGTTTGGCGTCGTAGACCCCGTAAATCAGGCCCATGAATTCACTCATGACATTCATATGGTACCAGGGCGGGCGGAAGCTGTCCTCCATGACAAGCCAACGCTCGGGAAAGATGACAAAATCAACATTGGCCGTTCCGGGAATATCGGACGGGGCAGAGAGCACGGTGAAGATTGACGGATCGGGGTGGTCGAACAGCGTCGCGCCGACCGGAGAAAAACGGCGCAGATCGTATTTGTAGGGCGCATAGTTCCCATGCCAAGCCACCACGTCTAGCGGACTTTGCTCAAGCGTCGTGCGGAACAGCCGCCCCTGCGCCTTTAGGTAAAGTGTGCAGGTTTCCCGGATATCCTCATAGGCCGCGGCCGGATAAAGAAAGTCGCGGGCATTCGCCAGGCAATTTGCGCCGATCGGCCCCCGCTCCGGCAGGGTTAATGCCACACCGTAATTTTCGCAGACATAGCCGCGGATCGGGCCATCCACCAGATCGACCTTGAACTTGATACCACGCGGGATCACAACGATATCGCCCGGAGCGGCAACAATGATGCCCATTTCGGTGACAAGTTTCATCGTGTTGTGCTGCGGCACGATGAGCAATTCGCCATCCGCATTGTGAAAGTATTTTCGGCCCATCGATGCATTGGCGACAAAGACGTGAGCGGCCAGACCAGTTTGCGCAGCTGCGTTGCCGCAGGTAGCAACCGTCCGCAATCCCATCAGGAAATCGACAGAGCCATCTTCCGGAATATCAATCGGTTGCCATCGTAATTGCTGTGCAGGCAAGTTACTTTCTCGGCAAGGTCCGGTGCGGATCAGCCCGCGGTCCACCTCTTGAAACCCGGTGCCATGTTTGACCGAGGGCAGGATGCGATAGAGCCAGGACCGCTTGTTGTCGGCGCGCGGCGCGGTGAAGGCTGTGCCGCTCAACTGCTCGGCATAAAGACCAAGTGGCGGCTGCTGCGGTGAATTTCGGCCGATTGGCAGCGCCCCGGATGCCGCTTGCGTCGAATGCGTGTTGCCAAACCCTGGAAGGTAACCGAAATCCGGGTCCGCATTCTTCACCTGGCCACCAGAAAAAATGTGTTCCTGTAGTGTCATCTGATCACGTCCTCCGCTTTTCGGCGAATATACCGCCAAGGTCGCAAGAGCAGACATGCCGATTTGACACAAAGGCATCAAATTTGTTTATGTCCAGCATCCATCTCAGGAAGATGTGAAAAAGGATCCGCGATTGACCCAGTTCAGATTGTTGTTTCAGTTTCTGGCTATATCGCGGCTTGGATCCATTTCAGCTGCTGCGCGCGAACTTGGTGTGACCCAGCCCGCCCTGTCGCGAAGCGTCAAACAATTGGAGGACACTTTGAATGTCCGCCTGCTGGACCGCCGAGCGAAGGGCGTCGTTCTGACTGCCGAAGGGCTTATTCTGGCGCGCCGGGTCAAGCTGATGGACATTGAGTACCAGCACGCGCTCTCAGAGATTTCAGATCACCACCAAGGCATCAAAGGCCGGCTTCGGCTGGCTGCCGGGCCATCGTGGATCGTCCATTTTCTGCCCAATATCCTTGCGGATTTCTCAGACCGCTACCCGGACGTGCTTGTCACGCTCACCCACGGGCCGTTTTCGACCCAGCTTGATGCCTTGCTGAACGGTGATTGCGATGCGATCTGTGGGACCTTGGACTTTCCCGACCATCCGGAAATCCACAAAGAACACGTGTTTGACGCCCGCTACACGGTCTATGCGCGTGCGGGGCATCCCCTGACCCTGCACCATGCCAGCCCGGATGACCTGAACAGCTATCCATGGATTCTATTGGCCGATGATCCGATAAGTTCGTCTTGGGTCGGGTCCTATTTTGCGGCCCATCGGCTCGAACCGCCAAGGATTGCCATCGAGACGACGACATTGGGCTGCATATCCTTGCTGCGACAATCGGATTGTCTGACGATCTTTGAAGCCAAGGCAGAGACTTCCATGCAGGCATTCGGTTTGCAGCGCATCGAACATGACGGAACATTCTGGAATTTCCCAGCCGGTGTTGCCCGCCGTCGCTCTGCGAGAGCCAGCGCCGCCTATCGCGCGTTCCGGGAAATGATACGTTCGCATCTTGAAAGCCCCCATCAATAGGCCGGCCCGGTCTTACTTTGACTCCGGTGCGTCGTTCCACCAGGCAGGACCGCGGGGCGGGGTCTTTACGACTTTGGCTGGCGGGTCCACGGCAAGTCAGCTAAATTGACATGAAAGACACGGGGAAATTTCAAGCCTTCCCTATCTGCTATTCAAAGGTACGAAAATTTGGGAAATTCGGAAAGGAAACCGACTGGCATACAGTCGGTTGAGGTAGCTGGCACCCTGTTGAAGGCATTCGTGGACTTGCCTGGTCCCGCATCACTGACACAACTGTCCGGTCATTCCCGCATTACGCCAACAAAGGCCCGGAGATATCTGGTCAGTTTGATCCGCGCAGGCCTCGTCTCACAGAGTCAGGAAACAGGTCGATACGAACTTGGCCCGCTGGCGCTGAGTATTGGCCTCACCGCGCTTGGCCAGTTTGATGTCATGCGTCACGCGAGCCAAAGACTGACGTCGATCCGCGAACAGACCGGAGAGACAACGTTTCTCAGTGTCAAGAGCGTCTCGGGTGCCAGTATCATCGAGTTCAGGGAGAGCAACGGTCCGATCGCCCTGACTGCGCGCGTCGGGGCGACACTGCCGTTTTTGACAACCGCAACGGGTTGGACGTTCGTCAGCTTTGATCCGGATGTCGAAGCGGAGATGATAAATGAGTGGACCGGGACCGAAGACCGTGCGCCACTTACCGAGGTCTTGCGCGGGCATGACTCCATTGCCGCACGGGCGGCCAGTATCCGCGACTTGGGTTACGTTCACCTCGAAGGAGTTTTTCAGGTTGGAACCTGCGCCATAAGCGCCCCGGTTTTCGACCTTCGGAACCGACTGATCGCATCGCTGACGGTTGTGCTGCCGCGGGAACGGGCTACTTCCGAACGCATTTCTGAAATCGGCACCATTCTCGGCAATTCCGGAAAACTGGGCTCGGCGAGCGAACATGTCACGGTGGGCCGTGATCCTGACGTCTCCTCGGCCTAACGTGGCTCCGGTTTTTCGGACGGGTCTGCAGTGTTGCCAAAGCGTTTCGTGAAATATTGAAACACATCCATCCCCGATGCCCTGCAATGCTGCACGTTCTTGGGAGATTGTAAAAAAGACATGTATCGGTTCAAAGGCAGGACGCTGTAACTGGAGCAGCTTCTGCCGGATAGATATTTCAGCACAGTGTATCCGGCGCAACCGCGACCGGCTTTCCGCGCAAAAGCCGTATATTTCGCAACACGAGATTGTTCCAGATCAGGCGAGGTAATCCGCGAAGAAAGTCGGACATGGAACCCTTTCCGCCGGCGCGAAGTATCTTCAGACTTACGGAGGGCCGGACCGGCTTGAACCAGGCTTTCAGATTGACAGACTTGCCGCTCTTCAAGAGACTCAACGCACGTCCCGTGACCGCGGGGTTGTTCCAATCTGACGCATAAACCAAGCAGCCATTGCGATTCACTATAAAGACCGAGTTGGGATAACCGCCATAAGCCTGGTGCGCGGTTCCTTCTATGTCATCAACAAAAACCCGACGCTTTTCGCTATCTGCGGCAAGTTGCGCAGCGCAACTGTGCTTGTCTTGCGCCGAGCCGTGGGCAGGGATGTCCTGCCCCGGATGCGCCTCGCGAACATAAAGAACGGCAAAGCTGACATCCGGGTGCATGTCGTGCAGCGCGCCCATAGTGCTGCGGCGACCCTGAAACAACGGACAGGTCAGGCTACCCATCTCCAGTACCAGGAATGCACCTGCGAAATCCAGAAGACGGGCTTGCCCGCCATCGACCAGCGCCAAAGAAAAATCAGGCGCTGATGTGCCTGGCAAAGGTCCGCGAAAGTTGGAAAGATCATAGCCCTTGGCACTGAATTGGCTATAGTTATACATCTGCTGTCTCTCCGATTTCAGCGAGGTTTTCAGAGATTTTTCGTAGTACGTGGATACTCGTTTCGATGTCAGAAGCGGTAAGCCCGACCAAGGATTGCTGGACGATCCGCTGAGCGATTTTGGCCAGATCGCCAAACATCTTGGCACCAGCATCTGTCATCTGGATATCAACGATCCGGCGATCCCGACGCGTCCGGCTACGCTCGACCAGTGCCTTGCTCTCCAGCCGGTCAATCAGGCGAGATACGGTTGTCGGGTCACGCAAAGTCAGTCGCGACAAAGCGACGGGCGTCATTTGCTGATGCTTGTTCAGGATCAGCAAGATGGCCCATTCCTCGGAGGTGACCTGATAACCTCTGGTGGTGAAGGCAACCTCCAACTGTTTTCGCAGCTGAAAGCTGAGGTGATTCACCCAGTAGTGAGGTAATTTCACATAGTCCATAAATTGCTATATACAATAATTGTATCATACAGTCAACTTCGTCCTGTGCGCTCGGCCGGCAACCGCGGAGGCCCCCAAAGCTATTGGGGGTTCACCCCCAGTAGTTTCATCGCGTTTTCCTTGAGTATCAGCGGTCTGACTTCGTCCCGGAAGTTCGCCTTCTCAAAGGCGTTCAACCACTTTTCGGGCGCGATCATGGGCCAGTCAGACCCAAAAAGCATCTTTTCTCGCAAAAGAGTATTTGCATAGCGCACAAGAATTTCTGGAAAATACTTGGGAGACCAGCCCGACAAATCAATGTAGACATTTGGCTTGTGCTGAGCTACGGACAAAGCCTCTTCCTGCCAGGGAAAGGAAGGGTGCGCCAGGATTATGGGCATGTCTGGAAAATCGACGGCAACATCATCCATGTACATCGGATTTGAATATTTCAGACGCATGCCATTTCCTCCGGGCATTCCGGATCCGACACCCGTTTGACCAGTGTGAAACAACGCAGGTTTTCCGGTTTCTGCTATCGCCTCGTAAAGCGGATAGGCCACACGGTCGTTTGGGTAGAACCCCTGCATGGTCGGGTGAAACTTGAACCCCTGAATACCATGATTTGCGACCAGATCGCGCGCCTCTCGTGCGCCCTTTTTTCCCTTTGCAGGGTCGACCGAGGCAAATGGGATCAAGATATCGCTGTTCTTCGAACAAATATCTGCGACCTGATAATTGTCATAGCGAGTGTATCCGGTCTCGCGTTCCGCATCGACTGGGAAAATGACAGCCGCAACATTTTGCTCACGATAGTGTGCAGCAGTCTGCTCAATGGTCGGAGGATGGCTCCACGGCGCATTAAAATACGACGCCATCGCGGCGTGCAGATCGTCCAGCCCATCGTCCGTGTGGCAACCACATGGCTCTTCAGCATGGGTGTGAAAATCTATCGCCCGTATCTTTTGAAAATCAATCATGCCGATATCCTCCTGTGCGGTAGAAAGACTTGCCTGATCCTTGCAGGAAGTTGCTTTGCTCAGACCAGGAAAACCGCCGGATCACTGTTGTCATAGAGCCTGTCGAGAAGCGACGCGCGCCTTTGCAGGATATTGCGCACGTTCAGTGTGCCTTTGTCGGTGATTTCCTTGCCTGCCACACTCGGCGGTTCTTCCAGGAGAATGGCGCGTGTTACGGTTTTTGCCGAACCGGAGGTCGCTGCATTCAAGGCGCGCAAACGGGATGTGATTTCGGCAGCCAGCACGGGGTCGATCACCGCGCCCTGCACTTTCTCGGCATTCTGAGCGGAGCCTTCCTGCAGGAAGATCATCAAACCCACTTCGGAACGGTCGTGTCCGCAAATCACGATGTCACGGACCAGCGCCCCCAGTTCCTTGATGAGGTTGAGGCGCAGCGTTCCGGCCTGCACCCACGTTCCGGTTTCAAGCTTGAAATCCTCGCCGATCCGACCGTCAAACATCAAACCCTGCAAGGGATCCGCGGGATCGACAAACCGGACAGCGTCCCCGGTCACGAAGTAGCCTTCTTCATCGAAGGACTGTTTGGTCTTGGCCGGTTCATCATAGTATCCAAGTGTGATGTTGGGGCCCTTGACGCGGATTTCAAACCTGTTTGCCTCAAGGGGAACAAGCTTTGCTTCGACACCGGGCATCGGAACGCCGATGACGCCGGAGCGCCCGATCGGCTCATGGACCATAAGGCACGCGGGCGCGGTCTCGGTAAGGCCATAGCCCGCATTCATCAACGGCAACCCGCCTTTTACGTCGATGCAGATCCGCTCAAGCTCTTCCCAGACGTTCTGCGGCAATGAAGCCCCGGAATAGGTAATCAGGTCCACATCCTCGAAGACTTGTCTGCGAAGGTCGGCGTCGCCCGAGAGTGCGGAAATCAACATGGAAAATCCAACCGGCACATTGAATGCCAGTGTTCCCGGCCGGTCTATCCAGTTCCGAAGCGAGGTCTTGAACTGCTTCGCGGTCGGTTTGCCTTTATCGATCGTGAAACTTCCGCCATTGGCCAGGGTCATGTTGACGTTGTGACTTCCGCCAAAAACATGGTTCCAGGGTAGCCAGTCCGTCAGTCGGGGCGGTTTTTCCGTCAAGAACGGAAAGACCGTCGACAGCTGCGCCTGGTTGGCACAAAGCATGCGATGCGTTGTCAGAACACCTTTTGGGTCTGCGCTGGAGCCAGACGTAAAGAGGATCTTGGCCAGCGTATCAGGCCCGACGGCTTTATGCGCAGCATCCACATCTGCCGCTTCGTCCCCCCGCAGCAAGTCCTGAAAGGACGTCACGGAGTTTGGTACCTGCCCCCGGACAGAAACAATTTCAACGTCTTCCAGCGCCGGCAATGCAAGAGCCGATGCGTAAAGCGTTGCATCATCGACAAAGGCCATCTTCGGACGGACCTTGTTCAGCACATAGGTCAGACGATCCCTTGCTTCGGGCAGAAGCGAATATTGCTCGGCAAGCGGGACAACCGGAATGCCGACATATTGGCCTGCCAGCGACAGGAGCAAATGATCGATCCCGTTGCCTGACAATATTGCGATCGTGTCAGAGCTGCCCAGCCCCTTGCCAAGCAAAGACGCCGCTATGGCACGCACCTGACGATGCAACTCCCCATAGGTCAGGTCTCGCCAGGCTTCCTCATCCAAAGCTCTTTCGGAGAACGCTATTCTGTCCGGGGCACTTTTGGCCCAATTGTCCAGCCAAACGCCGGTGCTGCTCGCATAGTCGGGCAAAGCGTAATCGCTCATCAGCAAGATCGAGCCATCCGGCCGCGCCACCTTTGTGACACGGTGCGGAAGGTACTTCGTCGTTGTCAGTTTTTTTGCCCATTCGGCGCGCTCGACATGACCAAGAGGTGCATTCGATGGATCGGCTTCATACATTGAGTGTCTCACAATCTGGAATTTCAATTCGGGCAGGGCGGCAGTGATATTGCCTCGGCGCGTCGATCAGATTTGTGGATCTGAACGGCCCGGATGCTTCAGGCATGCGCCTCAAAGAACTTCTGGATTTCCGTTGCCAGAAAGACCGGGGTTTCCTGCATCGGGTAGTGCGCCGCGTTTCCGATGACTTTCAAAGTGGCATTGGGATACCACTTCATGAATGTCTGCTGCATGACATCCACGGTCAGCGCCCCGTCACACTCTCCGGGCAGCACAAGAATGGGTGTCTTGTTCCCCTTCGCTGCCGCGGCGAAATCCGTTCCGGTGAACATTCTCATGTAGCCCTGAAACGCGTCCGGCGTGGTCTGAGCGCGTGAATCGTGAACGATCTTGCGCACCCAAGTCTCGCTCAGCCGGTTTCCGGTGGATGCGCCGACGATCATCGCCCGCAGGGCGTCATCCGCGCAGGCGCCGCTGAACAGCTTTTCCCCCTCTTCATCCAGAGGGGCGCCGGACGCAGGAACAGGCGTGATCGCAACGGCGCTTTTCACACGTTGGGGGGCGTCAACCATCAGTCTCTGAACCACCATTCCACCCATGGAATGCCCCACGATGTGGAATCTGTCCCACCCCAGGGTGTCGGCCAGTTCCAAAGCGTCCGTGGCCACTTCGTCAACCGTGTAAGCTCCGGTCATCGCGATTGATTTCCCGTAACCCCTGTAATCCGGAAAGACATAGGTGAAGCGTTCGGTATCGAGCGAGGGAAAGATCGGGGAAAACACGCTGTGATCCCCGAACCATCCATGCAGCACCAGAACATGTTCGGGGCCGTCACCGATGATCGTATACTGAATAGGCATTTTTTCCTTCCCAATTCCGCGAATAAAGCGGGCCGATCAGGCCTGTTTGGCCTCGGTGCGCGCGTAGTAAAATCCGCCGACGCGACGGTAGCGTTCCGCGATTTCTTCCAGTTCCTGCCGTGGAATCACATCTTCGATATTCTCAAATCCGTTCGGCGCGCGCTGGTCCGCAATCTCCAGCACCTGCTCGGGGCCGCGCTGGCGATTCAGGTGAACGATTTTGGTCGTCGCTGGCAGGCGGTCCACCTGATAGGCGATCAAGGCGTTTTCTACCGAACCATCCGAATCCAGCGCCTCTGCAAGCGCCAGGGCATCCAGAATGGCCGAAGACGCGCCATTCGATCCATTCGGATACATCGGGTGCGCGGCATCACCAAGAAGAGTCACTGCTCCGAAACTCCAGCGGTCAACCGGGTCACGATCGACCATGGGAAATTCGTGGATGACTTCGGCTTTCCGGATGAGTTCGGGGATGTTGATCCAGCCGAAGTCCCAGTTTTCGAAGATCGGCATGAAATCTTCGATCTTGCCGATCCTGTTCCAGTCTTCCTTGGGAAAGCCCTGGCTCGGGTCGACGGTGATTTCCGCGATCCAGTTGATCAGAGAACTGCCCCGGTCCGCATGTTTCTGGGATACCGGGTAGGCAATGAACTTTGTTGCGCTGGGACCGGCCATGAACATTGTCTTGCCCGATAAGAAGGGCTCAGCCTCGCTGACGGCACGCCAGATATACTGACCAGCCCACTTCGGCTCTCCTTCTTTGGGGTACAATTGCGCGCGAACGGCCGAATGAATCCCATCCGCGCCCACCAAAACGTCTGTGGTGATGATGACCGGCGCGCCGTCTGCGTTCCTGTCGGCGAATGTGCAGGCCACCCGACCATCGTCCAGTTGTTCAAAATGTTGGAACTCATGCCCGGTTCGGATTTTCTCCGCGCCCAGCCTCTCCCGGCAGGCGTCAAGAAGAATGCTGTGCAACTCGCCGCGCCGGATCGCCAATTGCGGATAGTCGAACCCCGCGTACATGCCCTTTGGCTCGCTCCAGATTTCGCTGCCGAACTTGTCAAAATAGAAAAGTTCTTTGGTTTGGATTGCTGACGCAACGAGCGGGTCTTTGAGCCCAAGATCGAACAACACTTTCACGCCGTGCGGCAGGACGTTCAACCCGACACCCAAGGGTCGAAGTTCACGAACCGCTTCGAAGATTGTCACATCGATCCCGCGGTCATGCAGCGCTAGCGCCAATGTGAGTCCGCCTATCCCCCCTCCGGCAATGGCTACTTTCATGACGATGTCCTCCGCAGTCTAGCGTTGCTTTTTGCCTCTATACGACAACAATGTCGCGATGTGATATTTTGTAGCGAGCAAGCCAGATTTTGGCAATATGCTTTCGACTGTTGTTTCCGCCGCCGAAAGTCAGAACCGGCAAGGCCGGGCCTGCCCCCTGACGTTGAGGCGGGACGACAAGAGGATTGCGCCCGGCGCAAGACCAGGGGAGCGACACGACAAACACTCGGGTCCGGCGATGGTTTTGCCAGAGCGTTGAAATAAGGGAAGAAACCGATGGGATGCCTGGCAGGTTTGCTGCGGATCGGGCCCGCAATCGGATCGCACGAAAGACCCCAGGCCCTGGTTCGGCGAGCGCGCCGGGCCCGTGCCACAAGAAGCGCACACCTTACGCCCTGCAGTCCGTTTCGCGACGCGGCCGATCGGATTGTCCGACCCTGGCTGTTTGACGCTGGCTTCGCGCACCGACGGGGCGGGGCGGCGAAGAAACGGCCAATGTCTTCGCCGGTTGTCGGCCAAAGGTCACTGCATGGGCTGCGCGGGTTCGAACATCGGATTGCCGGATGCAGTTTCCAGCACTTCTTCCTGAATGACATCCCAATGCTCGGCGATCATGCCATCCTCAACGCGGTAGATGTCTATCGCGATCAGCGGCTTTGGGCCGATGCCCGTGATCCTGCCATGCACCGCGACGAGATCGCCTTCTGCGATGACCATACCCATCTCGTATGTTGCGCCCTTGGGCGCATTCGCAATCAAACCGCGGATCGGTTCGCGACCTGATGGCGCCATCGGGTTATGCTGGATATAGTCCTCGGCCCAATACCGATCGATGGCGGTCACGTCACGCTCGATCATGGCTTCGGTAAGGGCACGTATGACAAGCTCCTTGGCATCGTTTGCTTTGGCTCCTGTCGGCAGCCCGAGACAGAGCGACAGAAGCCCTGCGGCAATCCATTTCGCGGCGATGTTCGGCATGATGTGTCCTTTCGCAAAGGGCAAAACGGCCCGGATCAATGAATGGTGACAGGCAGGTGCGTGTATCCGCGCAGCACGCTGTTGACCGCACGCGTGCCTTCGCCCGCCTCAAAACGCGCAACGCGCGTGATCAGCGCCGAGAAGATCGCGATCATCTCCAGCTTGGCCAGGTTCGAGCCCGCGCAGGTATGCGACCCGCGACCGAACCCCAATTGGTCGTGATGTTGCTGGCGATCGATCAGGAAGCGCTCGGGCATATCCCATTTGCGCGGATCCCGGTTGGCTGCGCCGTAGAGAACGATCACCCGGCGCTGTGCCGGAATCGTGACGCCGTCAAAGGCATGCTCCATCGTGGTTACACGAGAAAAGCCCTGTATCGGTGACTCGACACGGATGATCTCGTTGATGGCCGATGGCAACAGGCTCGGGTCGTCGCGCAGCTTGTCCCATTCACCTGGGTTCTGCGCGAAGAGCGCAACGCCGCTCGAAATCGCGAAGATCGTCGTATCAAGCGACGGGCCCATGTAATCCAGTCCCATCATGACCGCCGCTTCGGGTGGCAGGCCTGCCGCCTTGGCCGTCTGGTGCAACTGGTCGGTCCAGCTTCCGGGCTTCACCTTGCCGGGATGGTTGTTCTCCCGGATATAGGCAACGCTTTCCTGCACGGATGCGAAGGCCGGACCCAGCCGCGGCGTCATCGGGCCGAAACAGTCAAAGCCGTCCGCCGCCCAGCGCATCATGTTCTGACGGCCTTCCTCGGGCAACCCGACAAGCCGACTGATGATCGTGATCGGCAGGTAATGCGCAAGGTCCGCCACGGCATCGAAAGAGCCTTGCGCTACCAAACGCTCGACAAGCTCCTCGGCCATCTGCGTGATCTGGTCCTTGATGTCGAGAAGGGATTTCGGCATCAGGGGGCGCTGGAACAATCGGCGCATGTGAGAATGACGTTCACCATCGGCGCAAAGCATGATGTCCCGTGTGGCCTCGTTCATTGCATCGTTCATCATCACACCCTGACCCGAACTGAAGACCTCGGGCGTCTTTAAAGCATCCTGAACGTGATCGAACCGCGTCAGGGCGTACATCCCAAGCTTTTCGAGATAGGCTACCGGTCCGCCTTCGCGCAGGTTGTCATAGATCGGGTAAGGGTCTGCCAAGGCCTCAAGACTGTAGAGGTCGACAGGCGATCTGTAGAGTGCTGTCATTTCCTTTTCTCCAATTCCCAGTCCATCGCGCCTGCCGATGTCAGTCCTGGTCCAGCCGATAGAGTTCGCGGCGCATGATCTTGCCGGTGCTGGTTTTGGGAACGTCCTCGACAAAGCGAATGTCGCGGGGGCATTTGTAAGAAGCGAGGTGTTCGCGGCAGAAGGCCAGCATGGCCTCCTTGTCGCGGGACGCGTCGCGCGTCGGCACGATGAAGGCGACCGCAACCTCGCCCTTGATCTCGTCAGCGCGCTTGCCCACGGCACAGAGCGTGACATCGGGATGGCTTGCCAGCACCCGCTCGATCTCGGCAGGATAGACGTTGAAGCCGCCCGTGATGATCATGTCCTTGAGCCGGTCCACGATGAAGACGCAGCCATCATCCTCCTTGATCGCAACATCCCCGGTGCGTAGCCAGCCGGAAGGTAAAAGCGTCGATCGCGTGCCCTCTTCGTTGCCGTAATAGCCCATCATCGTGATTGGCCCGCGGACCTGCAGTTCGCCTGCCTCGCCATTGGGCAGAACGCGCTCGGGATCCTCGGTATCGGCGATGCGCACTTCGCAATAGGGCAGCGCCACTCCGATGGAGCCGTGCCGGTTGCGGCCATAGAGCGGATGCGTGGTGCCCAGTCCGGCGATCTCGGTCATGCCCCAAAGCTCGATCAGCGGAATGCCAAAGGCAGCCTCGACCCGCTCCATCGTGGCAACCGGCATCGTTTGCCCGCCGACATAGGCCCGGTTCAGGCTGGACAAGTCGGTTGTAGCAAGCTCGGGCGCGCTGAGCATGAACATGTACATCGTCGGCACGCCGTCGATCACCGTGGCCTTGTGCGCCGCGATATCCGCAAGGAACGCCGCCGGATCGAAGCGCGCATGCAGGACCAGCTTGGCCCCGAAAAGCATCATGCTCTGCATCACCACATTGGCGTAGACATGCGGACAGGGCAACGCACTGATCACGGTATCGCCGGGGCCGCGCATTTGCATCTGTGCGGTCATTGCACCGTTGGTAAGGACCGCCCGGTGCGATTGCATGGCGCCTTTGGGATGGCCTGTCGTGCCAGAGGTGTAGCAGATGGTCGACAACGCGGCGGCCTCTACCTCGATCTCCGGCAAGGCGGGGGCATCGCCGGTCAGCAGGTCATCGAAGGTTACCATGCCTTCGGGGGCCTGCGCCGCGATGGCCACCGCAAGCTTCACTTTGTCCAGAACGGCCGTCGCCCCCGCCAGCTTGTCAACGGATGCGATAATGGCGCTCGCGCCGCAATCGCCCACGACAAAGGCAACTTCTTCCGGCGTCAGCATGGTGTTGATCGGGTTGATGACTGCACCCGCGCGGGCAATGGCGTAATAGCTGACGATCCATTCCCAGGAATTGCCCGCGTAAAGCGTGACGATGTCCCCCTGGCCCACACCGGCCGCTGCCAGCCCGGCCGCCGCCCGCTCGACCAGATCACTGAGTTCAGTAAAGGAGAAGATGCGCCCCTCGAAGACCAGCGCGTCCTTGTCGCCGAACCGCTCCGCCGCGCGCCGCGCCGCCTGTCCCAGATGCGTGATATCCATCAACCTGTCTCCCTTGGTTGCACCATGCCCTGCAAATCGGGGGGCGTGCCGCATCGTCGCGGCTCGCCCCGGCCACCGGGGTCAGCCCAGCACGGCCACCTTGTTCTCGATATGGCCGAGATTGCCGATCTCGATCCGGACAACGTCCCCTTCCTTGAGGAATACTCCGGTTTCGATCCCAACTCCTGACGGAGTGCCCGTTAGGAGGACATCGCCCGGCTCGAGCGTGAAGGCGGTCGAGATGTAGGCGATCTGTTCGGCAATCGAATAGATCATGTCGTCGGTATTCGAGTCCTGTCGGACCTCTCCGTTCACATGTGCAAGAATCGGCAGCGCTTGCGGATCGTCGACCTCGTCATCGGTGGTGATCCACGGGCCGAATGGGCCATGTGTGTCAAACGACTTTCCCAGCGTGAAGGTCGGCGACCGCAGCTGCCAGTCGCGCACGCTCACGTCATTCGCGACGGCATAACCGGCCACAACCTCGCGGTAACGAGCCGGATCTACATGCTTGCAGCGCTTGCCGATGATCACGGCCAATTCCGCCTCGTAATCCAGTTTCTCGGACACTTTGGGCAGGTCGATGTCGTGGTAGGGGCCGTTGATGCAAGACACTTGCTTGTTGAACCACAACTGCGAGTCCGGCACCGGGATGCCCGCCTTGCGCGCGCCATCGGCATGTTCCTTGTAATTCATTCCCAGAGCGAGGAATTTCTGCGGATCAGCGATCGGCGCTTCGAGAGTGGCACCCTTAAGCGGCACGGTAGGGCCATCAACGGCAGCGATCTCGTCGCGGATCTCGGGAAGGCGGGTCAGCAGGTCGCGCATCGACGTGCCGTAGCCTGCCGCCGTCAGGTCCACGATCTGATCCCCCGCCAACTTGCCCAAATTGATGCCGTCTGCGGTCCGGAAACGTCCGAGTTTCATGGTGTCTTGTCCTTCTTGGGGTGGGTTCCAGCGCGCGTGGGAAGCACCGCACCGCGCTCTTGAATTCGTTTATCGGTCACGGGCGCACCAACAGCTTGCCGAAGTTGCGACCCTCGAACAGGCCGAGGAACGCCTGTGGCGCGTTCTCGAGACCGTTGACGATGTCCTCGCGATAGGCGAGTTCGCCACTGGCGATCCAGGCGGACATGTCCGCGCGAAAAGCCTCGGCCATGTCGAAAAATTGCGGATAGATGAAGCCCGCGATCGTGAGTTGCCGTACCAACACGCGCGACAGGACCCAGTTCATCCGGTCCTCGCCGATCTGCGGCGCACCATCTCGATTGACTGCGATCGTGCCGCAGACAGGGATGCGCCCCCCTGCCCGCATCAGCGGCAACACGGCAGCAAAAACATCGCCGCCGACATTGTCGAAATACACATCCACCCCGTCCGGGCAGGCGGCGACCAGCTTTGCGGCGAAATCTGGCGCGCGATGATCAACCGCCGAGTCGAGCCGCAGCGTGTCTGTCAGAAACGCGCATTTTTCCGGCCCGCCCGCGATACCGACGACCCGCGCCCCCTTGATCCGGGCGATCTGGGCGGCAACGCCTCCAACCGTGCCCGAGGCGGCGGATACGACAACCGTTTCCCCAGCCTGCGGTCTGCCATGCCGAAGCATCCCGCCATAGCCTGTATGCCCCGGCATCCCCAAAACGCCCAGCGCAGTCGAAACGGGCGCAATCGATGCATCGATCTTGCGCAGCCCGTCACCACTGCTGATGTGATGGCTTTGCCAGCCATGCCAGCTTTCGACGAAGTCGCCTTCGCGAAAATCGGCGTTCCGGCTTTCAAGGACGCGGGCCACCGTGCTCCCGATCATCGGCGCGCCCAGCTGCGCGCTTTCGGCATAGTTGACGCCTTCGTACATGCGGGCGCGCATGTAGGGATCAAGCGACAGATATTCCGTCGAAAGCAGGATTTCCCCGTCCTCGATTGGGCGCAGCGGCACTTGGACGATGTCGAAATTCTCAAGACCTGGTCCTTCGGAGCCGGGACGCGAGACGAGGTGAATTTGCGTATTCTGCACGGTACTCACTTTCGGGTCACGGCGTGTCGCCGGTCAGGCAATGAACAGTTGGCGGTCTGTCTCATGATGTCTGGCTTGAGTGCTCCGGTGTACGGTCCGAAGACCGTCCCGGGGTGACAGGCCAAAGCGGCACGATCCAGATCCACCAACTGCTCATCTCCTCACGAACCCCTTCTAATCTTACGGTTACGCGGTTTCGTACGCCGCACTTCCCTCGGATATGCTCTTTGATTTGAGGTATGCGCCGACAGCGATCAGCGCGATAACGAAGGTCGCAATGCCGAGCGTCGGATACCCGAAGTTCTGGACGATGGTCCCGCCCAGGAACGGTCCAATGGCCGATCCGGTCATGACCATCGCCGGGGTGGCCGCCACGGCCCGGCCCGTCGGATCGAGCTTGGCCAGATAGCCGAACAGGAAGGTATGGGTGAAGATCATCAGGAACGGCATGAAGATCAGCGGTGCCATGAAGAACGTAAACTCATCCGCCGACAGCATCACCAAGGCGCAGCCGCCATGAAGCAAAGCACCGATCGGAGCAACCCACATCACGGACAGTTTCTTTTCAAGCACAGCGGCGATGATCGCGGGCAGGATGGCGACGATGCCCATGGTGATCAGGGCCAATTGCACCTGCTCTGCCCCGAAGCCGCCATCGATCCCGGCGCGTTCTGCAAAGCTGAGCGCCATCGCGTTGTTGAGCGCCATACAGACGATACCAAGGATCAGGAACCAGACCTTTGGCGACATTTTCCCACCTTGCGTGTGCGTCACGGCAGGCGGTTCGACACGCGGAAAGAACAGCGTGTGTACCAGCGCCGCAACGCCCATCACGGCGGCGAACACCCAGAACAGCATCGACGGGCCCGACGCGGCGATCACCTGCGGTGTGACACCCAGATAGACAACGGCCAAAACTCCAAGACCGAAACTTGCCATTGCAAAGACGCGATGCGGATTGCGCGACAAGCCCATCGACCCGTGTGTCAGCGAAATGCCGATACCCGTGCCAACACCTGCCACGAAATGCAGCACCGCAAGTGGAACGAAATCCGTGATCCGTGTCATGGCCACAAAGGCAAAGGCTGCGACCCAGAACCCAAGTGGTGCCAGCCATCGCCCATTCATCGTGTGGAACCGGGCCGACACGACAAGGTTGCACAACACAACGCCGATCAGGAACAGCGTCGCGAGGCCTCCAGCCTGGGCCGGAAGAAAACTGTAGCCCGCGATCAGCGTCCCGACCCAAACCGGCAAAGCGGCAAGATCGATCATACCGGCCATATGGCCCGTGATCAGGGCAAACCAGGATCGTTTCTTATCAACAGTTGACATTCAGGTATCCTCCCACAGGAAAAGCACCGGGTGTGTTGTTCTGTTTCCCGGCGTCAGTGATCGTTACGGCGCCATCGCAGCATCCAAGTCATCCAGCAGCGCGAGGGTCTCCTCATCGCTCGTGCTGCTGCCGAAAATGTAGAAATCAGGCCGGACGAGCAGCGTTCGCGCCCCCGTTTCGGCCATGAACCCGCTGATCCGCCCGGCTGCTTCGCGCGCGCCGTTGCGACCGACCTGCACGATGACCGCGCCGACCAACGCGGCCTTGGTCCGCACTTCCTCGGACGGCGCATCCAACGTCAGAAGCGCGAAACTGCGCCCTGTGACCTGATCAAGCCGGCACAAGTTTCCATCCTGCTCGATCTCGTCATGTGGGGAAAGCGCCCCTGCCAACGGGGTTTTCGAGATCAGCCCGGCCATGAGCCCCGGATAGGCAGGCGGCGGCGGCACCTGTCCCGACAGGAATGCCTCGTCGCGCATGCGTGCTGCTTGGGGATCGGCTTCACAGACGATCTTGCCCAACTCCATCGACATGCGGATCACGACCTCGACATGCGAAGCGCGCTCGGCCTCATAACTGTCCAGCAAACTGACCGGTGCGGTTCCCGACAGTACGCAGTCCAGCTTCCAGGCCAGACCCCAGGCATCGCGCAACCCCGAACACATGCCCTGCCCCATAAACGGCGGCATGAGGTGCGCAGCATCACCCGCGATCATCATTCGGTTCTTGCGCCAGCCCCGTGCAATGAGCGACCGGAAGTTATAGGCAGCCGATCGGATCAGCTCGCCCTCGTCGGGCTTGACCCATTGCGACAGAAGCCCCCAGACGTTTTCCGTCTTGACCAGCTCCTGCGGGTCCTCACCCGGCTTGACCATGAACTCCCAACGGCGCATCGCAACGCCGCTTGGCACGATGGTCGTGGGTCGCTCGGGGTTGCACCATTGCGCGGCATCCGGCACCGGCAGGCTACTGATGTCATTGGGCCGCACATCGACGACGATCCAATGCGCATCGAAGCCGAGATCGTCGAACTCCGCACCGATGGCGTGGCGCACAAGGCTTTTTGCCCCGTCGCAACCAACAAGATAATCTGCACTGATCTCGAAAGCCGCATCGGTCTGAGCCGTCTGGCTGGCGGCATCGAAAGGCGCAAGACGCACCTTGGCCTCATCCCCCAAATCTTGGACCGACAGGGCCTCGTGACCCAGGTAAGTTGTCAGACCGTCACGGCCCTGGAGATCCGCCTCAAGCACACGTTCCAAATCGGGCTGGTTGAACAAGTAGCCCTCGGGTCCACCCGAAATCGTGTCCTTGTTGTTGGTCAGCTCCAGCAGGATCTTCCAGTCCGCATTGTACCACACGTAGTTGTTCATCGGCCGCGAGATCTTTTCGACCTCCGAAGCGACACCAAGCGCGTGGAACATCCGCTTGATTTCGTGGTCGAAACCAACCGCGCGGGGCAGCGGGTAGGCTTCGGGCCAGCGTTCGATGATGGCAACGCTGTGCCCTTTGTCGACCAGTTGCCGGGCCAGCACCTTGCCGGTTGGGCCGTAACCGATGATGGCAACGTCGTAATGCGCCATGATATCCTCCCTCAAGGATGCAGCGGGGTGTCCCGCTGCACTACTCCTGTCAGCTTGCGAATTTCAGTCCACCGGCAAGGAAACCAGGTGTAGGCGGAGTGCCCCACTGGTTCAGCCAGCGCCCGGCAAGACCTTCAGAAATATCCCATGCGCGTGGGTGATAGACGGCGTCGTTGTCGATATGCGCCATCTCGACCGAGTTCTCGACGATGCAGCCATGCGGATCGGCGTAATAGGTGAAGATGTTGCTGCCCGCGCCGTGGCGACCCGGCCCCCAGACCATTGCTTCGTCCTTGATCGTCAGGTTGTCTGCAATGCGAACCAGGTCTTCCATCGAATGATGGTCGAACGCGTAGTGATGCAGCATCTCAGGGCCGGTCCCCATGGCGATCGTATGGTGGAACCCGTCCTGCGCGCGGTACCAGCGCAGACCGTCATCGCTTGTGCGATCTGACAACTGCATCGACAGGACTTTCTCGCAGAATTCTCCAAAGGCAGCGGTATCACCCGAGAAGGAATTCATGTGCTCGATCCGCTTGGGGCGCGGACCGCCACCGCCGATATAGCGATGCGGCTCGGTGCGGGCGATGGGCGTGTGGATCTCGAAGATCGACCCGCCGGGCGCCACAATGCGCACGGCGCGGTCGTAGTGTTTGCCCATCGGCGCATCGGACAGGATGGTCAGACCATCGGATTTCGCCCGCGCCATCACTTCGTCAACGGCCTCGGCGCTAACTGCTTCCAGACCACAGGCCAGAACGGCTGCTTCACCCTTTACATAGGTGACTTCGTGATGGCGGTTGTTGCTCGACAGATAGACGCTGTCGCCATCCCGCTCGGTGATCCGCAAGCCGACAACGTCGCTCAGGTGTTGGGCCGCCGCTTCGGGATCGGGTGAGGAAATCACCACATGGCCCATCTGCCGGATCAAATAACTCATACGGAAGTCTCCTGTTTTGTGCACGGCGCGCTGCATCGAGGCGCAAAGTGAGGCTTTTGCAAAGGAACAATGCGGTCTCGTCGGCCCGGCACATCACGGTGCGGAACAGGTCGAACACGCTCGCGCTCCTCCTCGCGATTGCTGATCTACACCGGACCTAGCCCCTTGATGATCTATTTGTCTACAAAAAAAATATTTTATTGCAGCAAATTCATTTTTACCCTAAAAGTCGATGAAATGAACGAGCCTTGATACGCAAGGGAGGGCGATATGGCAGCGAAGAGTCGCACGATCGAGACCTACGAGGCGCTGAGGCAGCGTCTGCTGGATGGCGTTTACCCCCCACAGAAAAAGCTGCAAATCGATCAGATCAGCAAGGAAATGGAGGTCAGCCCTGGAGCTGTCCGCGAAGCACTGGCGCGGCTGACATCGGATGGCCTCGTGGTTTCCGAGCCGCAGCGCGGGTTTGTGACAGCGCCGATATCCGTTGCAGATCTCACGGATCTGACCTCTGTCCGGGTCGAGATCGAACTCAACTGCCTGCGCCGTTCGATTCGCCTTGGTGACCTCGAATGGGAAGGCAAGATCAAGAGCATCTGGCATCAACTTGAACGCACGCCCACTCGGTCAGAAACGAATCCGACCGCATTCAACCCCCGCTGGAGCGACCTGCACGCGGCGTTTCACGACAGCCTGATCAGCGCCTGCGACAGCAAATGGCGCCTGAAGCTGCGGGACCAGATGTTTACCCAAGCAGAACGGTATCGCCGCTTGCTGCTGCCTTACACCAAGATTCAACGCGACCCGCACGAGGAGCACAAAGGCATCGCAGAAGCTGTTCTGGCACGCGATGCCGATCTTGCCTGCAATCTGCTTGCCCAACATCTGAACAAGACGGCGGATATTCTTCTGTCATCGGACGCTCCGTTCTCGGATGTCCCGCGCGCCTCCGTACAGCCCGTCGCAAACACTTTGACGGAAGACCAGTAGACGCTGCGTCCGCCGACACAGCCTTTCACACCAAAAAGACAGACACCCCATCGGGAGGAACCATGGGTCAACGAAACGTTATTGTGACATGCGCTGTCACAGGCTCCTTGCACACGCCATCTATGTCGCCCTATCTGCCGATCACCCCGACGCAGATCGCCGATGAATCCGTGGCCGCAGCAAAGGCCGGTGCATCAATCATCCACCTGCATGCCCGCGACCCCGAGGACGGTCGCCCCACTGCCTCGGCCGAGGTGTTCATGGAATTCCTGCCGCGTATCAAGCAGCAGGTGGATGCGGTGCTGAACCTCTCGACTGGCGGTGCGCCCGGCATGACCATGGACGAACGTCTGCGCGCGGCCGAACAGACCAGCCCGGAGATGGCCTCGCTGAACATGGGGTCTATCAATGTGGGCCTGTTCGCAGGAGCGCGTCGGATCAAGGAATACAAGCATTCCTGGGAAAAGCCCTTTCTCGAGAACACCAAGGACAGCGTCTTCGCCAACACTTTCGCCTCGATCGAGGAGATTCTGAACCGGCTCGGCAAGGGACACGGCACCCGCTTCGAGTTCGAATGCTACGATCTCGGCCATCTCTACAATCTCGCATACGTCATGGATCAAAAGCTCTATGAAGGTCCGGTCTTCGTACAGTTCGTGATGGGCGTACTCGGCGGTGCCGGGGCGGATTGCGACAACCTTCTGCACATGGTGCGCATGGCGCAGCGCCTTTTCGGAAACGATCTGGAATTCTCGGTGCTGGCCGCCGGGCGCCACCAGATGCCGATGTGCACACAGAACGCGCTTCTTGGCGGCAATGTCCGTGTCGGAACTCGAGGACAGCCTCAACATTACCAAAGGCGAGCTGGCCACCTCGAACGCGCAGCAGGTCGAAAAGATCGTCCGCATCGTGACCGAGCTTGGCTACGGCATTGCCACCCCCGACGAAGCCCGCGACCGCCTCGCCCTCAAGGGCGCGGGGCATGTGAAGTTCTGATCAAAGGTTCCCGTTACATGAAGCTCTATTATTCGCCGAACGCCTGTTCCATCGGCATTCACATCCTGGTCGAGGAAATCGGCGCGACCTTCGATGCCGAAGCCATTGATGTCCGGGCAGGGCAGCAGTTCACCCCGGCATTCCGTTCAGTCAATCCCAAGGGCAAAGTGCCTGCGCTGGTCCGCGATGATGGCAGGTTGCTGACCGAGTTCAGCGCAATCGCATTCTGGCTGGCACGCACCAATCCAGAAGCAGATCTGCTCCCAAAGGATGTCGACGGCGAAATCCGGGTGCAGGAATTGCTCGACTACATGGTGGCCAGCATCCACATGCGCGGCTTCGCCCTCATCATCGCGGCACCCAAATTCGTCTCGGATCCAGCCGCCCAGGACGAACTTCGGGCGATGGGCCGGAAAGTTGTAACAGAGGGGCTCCAAACACTGTCAGCGGCGCTCGGAGACAAAGACTTTCTGATGGGAAGCTTCAGCATCGCCGATGCTGCGCTGTTCTACCTGACACATTGGGCGGCGGCCTTTGGCATCGACACCCCAGACAACCTGTCGCGCTTCTACGCCCGCATGAAAGACCGGCCCGCCGTTCAACGCGTTTTCGCCCGTGAACAGGCTACGGCCGCCTGACGAAACAGCATCCAAATCGCAGGGAGAACCGCGAATACCCAGCCAAGCAAAGTTACCAGATTCAGTTTCGTCTTTTGCATTCCGACGGGCTTTTTGAGGAGAAACGCGCCCGTTCAGTCCGATGCGGAAGACATCCAGTTACAATCAAGGGAGGGACACCATGAAAAAACTACTCCATGCACTGGCAGCCGCCGCAACGATCGCCGCTGCCCCGAGCCTCGCCAAAGAGCCGGGCACACCGACAATGATGCCATCCGGCGGAAGCATCGGCGTGCCGGTCGGCGCCAACCCGCCTCCGGGGCTTTACTTCATCCAGCGCAGCGAAATTTTCCGCAGCAATGTCTATTCGGGCGATACCGAACTGCCGATCGAGCTGGACGTAAACAGTTCCGCCCAACAGCTGCACTGGGTGCCGGGCTTCACCCTGCTTGGCGGGTCCTATCGCGGAATGATCAACATCCCGCTGGTGCATGCCACGCAAACGGCGTTCGGAGATTCGACCTCGGAAAGCGGGGTCGGTGACGTAATCCTGTCACCGTTGAACATCTCCTGGATGCTGCAGCCCGGTATTTTCGTGCAGTCGGGCATCAGCTTTTCGTTGCCAACCGGCAAGTTCGACACGGCCCCGGGGGCGGTCAACCTTGGCAGCAACGCGCCGGCAGCGGCCATCGACATTGGCTTCAGCTATCTGCGCGACGGTTGGAACCTTTCGGCTCATGCCAATTACATCATGTATGGCGAGAACGACGACACCAATTACAAGTCCGGAAACGAAATCATGCTCAACTGGACCGCAATGAAGGACCTTGGCGGGTTCAGCATCGGCCCGGTCGGTTACTTCCGCAAGCAGGTGACGGATGACGAAAACAACGGTTTCGCCTATGGCGGTACGACCAGCGGGCGCGCCGAACAATACGGCATCGGCGTTGGCCTGAGCAAACGCTTCGGTCCGATGGAGCTCAACGTGAACTACGTGCACGACTATCATGTCCGCAACACCGCTGGCGGCGACAAGTTGCTGATCAACTTCACGACGCCAATCGGCAAGCCCTGATCCATAGCTCCAAACTTCAGGACTGCCTGCGGAATCACTCATGCGGGCAGTCTCTGCGAATTTAAGATCGACCTCGTCTCAATGATCTGAATTTACTGCATGTGTCGTTCCAAAGAGGCCGCCATGTCACCTTTACGCAAAAGCAAAACTGACGAGATGGCCGGTCCGCCCGAGGACCTGTTCCCCACACGCGACCTGATGGGCGAAGTGCTTTCGAGCCTCAAGGTGGCCGCTGCCGACATCGCCTTTTTCGAATTCACCGCCCCTTGGACACTTCGGGTTCGTCAGCACAAACCCCTCGTCTGTACCGTCACGCAAGGCACGCTCTGGCTCAAGCATGGCCGCTTGCCCGCGGAAAGTTATGGGCCTGGGGACACTTTCGTCATGCCCCGCGGCTACTGCGGCGAAGATATCCTAGTGTCCTCAGCAGCCACGATGCCGGGTCAACCGGTTGGAACGGACCGCATCTGGGAAGAAGGCCGGTTCGTCGCAGTTCGATCCAACCAAAAATCGACCCCAATGAGAAAGCTCGAACTCGGCGGACCCGGCACCGAAACGATGCGCGCTCTGTCCTTCACCTTTGACTGGGCAGACAGTCACTATGGCCCGCTTGTTGCGGATCTTCCCTTCATCCTGCGCCAGAACGCATCGGCGACCGGTGCAAATATCCTGAGCTTCTTCACAGACATCCACATGCTGGAAGTCGCACCGGATCAACCCGGCTTCCGGTTTCTTGCCGCGCAAGCAGCGCAACTGTTTCTCGCGCATGTCGTTCGCAGCCATTCGCAGGACCATTCCAGAACCGCGCCGGGTTGGATGAAGGGGCTGTCCGAACCGCGGATCAGCAAGTCCATAGAGGCGATCCACGACGCGCCCGGCACCCAATGGACCGTGGAACAACTGGCCCGCCTTTCGGGCATGTCACGCGCCGTCTTTGCCTTGCGATTTCAGGAAATCATGGGCGTGCCACCGATGGATTACCTGCGATCCTGGCGGATGCATCTGGCGCGCTGCGAACTGACTCTCGGGGGCAAGACCATCTCGAATCTCTCATGCGAACTGGGCTACAAATCCGAGGCAGGCTTCCGCGAGGCCTTCCGGAAATCCTGCGGGATGTCTCCACAGGAATTCGCCAAGTCCGTGTCGCGCCAGAACAAGCCCGCCCAAAGCCGAAATCCAGACGGAACTGTCGGTTAAAAAGACGGCACAAGCGGACAAAGCTGCATTTCAAGCGCAGAATTTCCCAACGTAACATGTTCAATTGTCGGCTGTACAGCTCCGGGGGGACCCCTGACCAACAGAATACCGCGTCTTGGTCAGTTTGGTCTTCCCGGTTGCACCTGGGAGCCAAGAGCATGTCGGGGCAACCTGTCCCGGAACCACGCATCATCGTTTCCTGGGGAGGAAAACGCCATGTCAGAACTCAGAGAATTGCCTTTTCAGGACGTCCTCCCACGTCGCTGAACTGACCGGTTGACGCGGCGCGAGCGGCCCACCTGCTGCGCCGCGTCACCACCGGACACACTCCATTCCAGGCCCATTTGCCGCTCCTCGGGCGCGGCACTTTGCGACCGTTTTCGCGGGATCGTACCCGTGTTTGCGTGCGCGGTGCATCCGGCCCCAAGACAACAAGGACCATCCATGTCACTTCAGGTTCGAATACCCGGTGCGCTCGCGGCTTCCTCCGAGGTTGTACGCTGTGCGCCCTATGCTTCAGACAGGGACACACAGGACGGCTTTGCGCCTGCAGCCGTCGTCACGCCCAAGCGGCTCGAGGACGTGCAGGCGCTCGTCAAATGGGCGAATGACGCCTCTGTGCCCATTGTGCCGGTCTCCTCGACCGGTCCGCGCCGCCGGGGAGATACCGTCCCGCAGGCTCCTGGCAGCGTCGTCGCGGACCTGTCGGGCTTGCAAAGGCTGATCCATGCCGACCGACGCGACAAGATCGCGATCATCGAACCAGGCGTCAATTTCGGCATGATCGACGACCTCCTGCGTCCACACGACCTGCGCGCCTACCGCCCGCTCAAGCCGCGCGCAGGCAAATCGGTTCTGACCAGCTATCTCGACCGGGAACCGACGCTGGTGCCTGACATGCAGTGGGACATCAGCGATCCTTTCGGCGGCACAGCGATGGTGCTGGGCAATGGTGATCTATGCAAGACCGGGGGCGCCGCTGTCGAAGGCACGCTCGAACAACAGCTCAAGCGCGGCCATCGCCAGCTCTTCGCAGCCGGTCCCGCCCATATCGACCTTGTCCGCATCACGCAGGGCGCACAGGGCAGCCTTGCCACAATGGTCTGGGGCGCGATCTATTGCGAACCGATCCCGACGGTTGAGAAAAGTTATTTCGCGTCAGCCGACAGCCTTGGCACGCTTGTGGCGCTGGCCCGCGATCTGCTGAACCGTCGCTTGTGCAGCTCGCTATTCATCGTCGACGCCGTTCAGTTGGCAATGCTGATAGGCAAGTCGCAAGACGATCTGGACCGCCTCTCGGCTGAATTGCCTGCATGGACCATCTTCGTGTCGTTGGCCGGGTACCAGCACCGCCCCGAACAGCGCGTGCAATGGCAAAACAAGGACCTCGTGGCGTGCGCCAAAACCCATGGAGCCGACCTGACCGAACATCTTGCGGGTGTTTCGGCAGAGACCTTTGCCGCCGACCTGCGTCTTTCCGAGCAAGGGCAATATCAGGACAAATTCCTAGGCAATCACAAGGAACTTTTCTTCCTGCAAAGCTTTTCCAACCTCGAAACCGTGGTTGCTGCAGGCAGCAAGGGCCTCAAAGCAGGTCCGCTCGCGACCCGCAAGGTCGGCACCTACATCCAGCCGATGGTGCAGGGCACCTTCTGCCACGTCGCTTTCACTCTTCCCTGCAGCCCCGAGGATACGGCGACCGGCACGCCCGTCGATGCCCAATGGCGCGAGGCTGTTGCAGCCTGTGACGCAGCGGGCGCGTTCTTCAGCCGTCCCTATGGCGAATGGTTCGACCTTGCCTTCCGCAACGCCCCCAACGCCAGACGCATGATGACCGCGGCCAAGACGATCCTTGACCCCAAGGGGATCATGAACCCAAAGCGCCTGCCCTACGAAGGAGCCCGGTAATGGACGGAACCGCAAAACTTGAAGACCGCCACGATTTCCTCGACCGCTGCATGCGCTGCTCGCATTGCAAATTCGTCACCACGCCGAAAAGCCGTGAATTCGCCTCTGTCTGCCCCAGCATGGATTACGGCGAGTTCCACGCCTACAGCGCCAGTGGCCAGCTGATCATGGCCTCCGGCCTTCTCCACGGCGAAATCGACTATACCGAACGCCTGACCGAGATCGTGAGCGCCTGCACCATGTGCGGTGGGTGCGATCCATCGTGCAAACTGAACTTCGGCGAGACGGTAGAGCCGCTGGACGGGCTCTATGCGTTCCGCGCCAAGATCGTCGCAGATGGCCGCTCGCCCGAGGCCCACAAGGACATCATGGCGCGGATTGCCGAAACCGGCAACGCACAGGGCAAACCGGCGGCCCGTCGCGCCGACTGGACTGACGAACTCAAGGGCACGCTGGCCAAAGATGGCGCCGCAGATATCCTTCTGCATGTTGGCAGCGCGCTGGCCTATGATCAAAGCAAACACGAGACATTGAGGCGGATCGCCGACACGCTGATGGCGAGCGGGATTCGCGTGCGCAACCTTGGCCGCGAAGAGGGAAGCTCCGGCTCCACCGCCTTCGACCTCGGCTATCAGGACGAGGCGCGCCGCTTGGGGCAGGCATTCCTGCAACAGGTGGGCACATCGGGCGCAAAAACCGTGGTCACCCTCTCCGCTGCGGCGCTTGCGGCCTGGCGCGCGATCTATCCGCGCCTCGGCCTGTCTTTTGGAGATGTGCGCGTGCTGCACATCACGGAATACCTGCTTGAATTGGCCGATGAGGGCACGGTTCTCTTATCGGCCTCCGATACATCATCTGGCCCTGTCGCCTATCACGACCCCTGCAAGCTGGGCCGCCTGAGCGAGGTTTGGGAGCCGCGCGATTTGTCGCTCGAACGGGTGCCTGCGGGCATCTACATCTCGAAAGCGCCAGACAAGCTGCGCTACGGAAACAACGGCTGCTACGAGGCCCCGCGCGAGATCCTGCGCCGGATCGGCCTCGATGTGCTCGAACTGGAACGCAACCGTCACTCCAGTTTCTGCTGCGGTGCAAATGGCGGCGTGACCGAGGCGGTGCCCGAAGCCGCAAGCAAGGCCGCGAAAAGCCGACTTGCCGAACTTCCCCAGACCGGCTGCGCCACGATGGTCAGCGGTTGCGGCAATTGTGCAAGCCACATGAACCGCAACGCCGAGGGCGCACCCGTTGTCGACCTGCTCGACGTCGTCGCGGCGTCCCTGCATGCCGGGAAAGGAGCCTGAGCTATGGCCAAAGCGAGAAAATCCAAGGTACAGGTTCTCCCCCAAGCGGCCCGCAAGGATCTCGAAGCGATCCTTGGCGCGCGCTATGTGGAAACCGACCCCGCCGTGATGACCGGCTATTCGTGGTATTGCGGCAACGGCGAAATCCCCGGCCGTGACAAGTTCACGGCGCATTTCCCGATCGCAATCGTGCTGCCGTCGACCACCGAAGAAGTGGCCGAAATCGTCAAGGCGTGTTTGCGGCACAAGCTGCACTTCAAGGCACATTCCACCGGCTACGGCTCGATGGCGGTTGTGCCTGCACCCAACACCGTGGCCATCGACCTGCGTCGCATGAACACGCTCGAGATCGTGCCCAAGGACCGCATGGCGATCATCGGCCCCTATGCGACGGCAGGCATGATCCAGGCCGAGGCGCTGGAGCATGGGTTGACCTGCCATATCGTCGGGGCGGGCCCGTCCCATTCGCCGCTGGCCTCGGCCACCTCGCTGTTCGGGGTGGGGGTGACCGGGCTCAGCACCGGGGTGAACATGCGCAACCTGCTGGCATGGGAATGGGTATCCCCCACCGGCGAGATCATCCGCGGCGGCTCGGCCGAAGGCGACAAGGGCTGGTTCGCGGGCGAAGGCCCCGGGCCGGGCACGCGCGGGCTGATCCGTGGTCTGTTCGGCGCGGCGGGCGGTCTTGGCGTCTTCACGAAGATCGGGATCAAGCTTTATCCCGTAGCCAACAAGGGCCAGTTGCAACACGCCGGTCAGCACCCGCAACTGGGCACCAAAGTGCCAGAGCTGTCGAAGCTCTACCAGATCGTTTGGCCCGACTGGGACAGCCAGACCAAAGCCACGTTCGAACTGATGCAGGACGATCTGTGCTTTGCCATGCTACGAATGCCGCCCAACAGCCTTGCCTGGACGGTGACATCGTCCAACACCCAATTCGTCGAACAGGACCGTGAAGGCACCATTGCCCCGGTCGCCGACCCGATGAATGACAAGAACTGGACGGTTCTGATCTCGTCCCGTTCCCCCGAGGAACACGCGTGGCGGCAATCCTGTATCGAGGACATCGTCACCCGCACCGGCGCAAGGTTCATCGAACTGGCGCAGGAAGACGAGTGGATGCTCTACCACAACCTCGTCACCGCGCAGTACATCGCGCGCGTGCTGCGACCGGCGGGCGGCATCATGACCTCCTTCGGGGTGTTCGACAGCTTCCATTTCCTGCCCCGAGCGATGGAAATGGGCGAAAAAGCGCAACGCGGCCAAAACAAGCCGGGGGGACATCTGACAACGGGTCAGGGCGAAGAGCAGTGGGTCTGGCCCAATGAAGGCCGCTACATGTGGTCCGAGAACATCTACCAGTTCGACCCCGCGAGCGAAGCCTCGCGCGCTGCTGCGACCCACGGCTTCCTTGCACATGTGGCGGATGCCTGGCGTGAAGGCTCGACCGGCATGGTCACCTTCACGGTAGGCCCGATGCAGGAAGTGATGGGCGAACGGGTCGGCCGTGCGCATCACCAGATCCGCAAGATCAAGAACCATTTCGATCCGGGCGACAATTCCAAATCCAAGGAATACGTCATCCCCAAGGTTCACCCCGTGCTGGAAAAGATCCTGCCACCGCTGCGCCCGCTCCTGTCCTCCGAACCTGTGTTGAAATTCGCCTCTAAAGGCGTCGCAAAGAATGGATTGTGACCCATGAAACTTGACCCCAAGCACATCAAGCCGATTCCGAAAAGCGTCCTGATCTTTGGCGCAAGCGGCCATATTGGTCGCCCCATGGCCGAATTCCTGCGCTTTCATGCCCCCGAGATGCGTCTGCGCCTTGCCAGCTCACGCCCCGAAGGTATGGCCGCGCTTCAGTCGGCTTTTCCCGACGCAGAGATCGTTCAGGTCAGCTACAGCGATCCTGCCAGAATGACTGCAGCCTTTTCCGGCATCGAGGCCGCACTGGTTGTAACGCCGCCGGAATGCGACGAGCTGTCGGCCATGACCAATGTCGTGAACGCTGTGCGCAAGGCGGGCACACTCCAGCACCTGATCCGGGTCGTCGGCCTGCAACCCGATATGAACCATGCCCGCGTGCCGGAAAAGATGCGAAGCTTCGGCAAGGGGATCGAGGTCCAGCACCCAATCGCGCGGCAGGTCCTGGACGATGCCGACCTTCCCGTGACCTATCTGAACAGCGGTGCCAGTTTCATGGACAACCTTCTGCGCCTCGCAGGTCAGGTGCAGGCCGGCTATCTGGCTTGGCCGAACCGCCCCGTCACCTATATCGATCCGCGCGAGATTGGTGAAGTCGCGGCTCGGCTACTGCTGTCCGAAGACGCCCGCCACATCTTCCAGTTCTACACGATGAACAACGGCGAAGAACCCCGCAGCGCCTCGGATGTTGCAGCGCTGATGGAAGACGTCCTTCTGCGCAAGATTCCGCATAATCCAAGCAAAGAAGGCTTTTTGGCTTATTTCCAGCCGCTGGTCGATGGCGGCGCGATGCCGGCGCATTTCCCCGACTATCTGTGGGACTTTTTCGAATACGAAGCGGCCAACGCAACAGTCTGGGTGCCTAACCAGTTCATGGAGCGGACGCTCGGCCGCAAGCCGAACACGCTGCGGGCATGGTTGATGGAACATCGCGCAATGTTCCAGCCAGACGCAGACGACGCGGCACCTGATGTGATCATGCCCAATACCTCGTTGCCGACATATTCGGATGGGAAACCCGATGGCGTCTGGGACTTCGCTGTCGCCACGCCCATGGGCCAGGAACCGCACGAGATGACGATCAAGACCCATGCCGATGGCACGCTCACCGGCGAAGTCCGCCATCTCAAAAACGGCACTGTCATGCAGATCGAGGAAGGTCGCCACTCGGGCAACACCCTCACCTGGAAGATGCGAATGGAGAAACCGATCAAGGTCAAGCTGTCGGTCGCAATCCAGGTTGACGGCAATACGCTCTCGGGCGGGGCCAAGGCGGGTCTGTTCGGCAAGGCCAAGATCAGCGGCCAACGCATCACCGAGCTTGTGTGATCCCCGGATCACGGAACGGACCCGAAAGGACAGCACAATGAAGACGGTCATCATCGGTGCGGGATGTGCTGGCCTTTCCGCCGCTTACACTTTGCAGAAGCACGGCGCGGACGTCGTGCTTCTGGAAAAGGAGAGTGTCGCGGGCGGGCGCATGCAGCATCAGTTCCATGACGGTTTCCACATGGATATGGGCTCACAATTCGTCCACGAAGGCTACGACACCGCCGCCCGTCTTCTGGACGAGCTCGGTCTGACTGGCGAAATCACCGATCTCGACATGAGCCGGGTCAAGATGTGGCGTGACGGGCGCTGGTGGTATTCTCAGCCTTCCGGTTCTCTCAGAGACCGGATCAACAGCCTGCGATGGCTTCTGAAATTCGGCCTCAAGGGCGCGCGGAACCTCAAACGGCTGCTCGATACGTCGGCGTCTTTGGACGGGATGAACGTGTCGAACACCGACTGGATGCTCGACCTCGACACCGAGGATTTCGCCAGCTACGTCCGCCGCGAATTCGGCGAGGATGTGCTGGAATATTTCGTCCAGCCCATCATGGGGGGCATCGCGCTCGATCACCCCGAGAATTGCGGCAAGGCGTTCGGACTTGCGATCATGTATGCTATCGCCAATGCTGACACCGCCGTGCTGCGGCAGGGCACCGGCCAGCTGGCCCGCCATCTCGAGGCGCGGGTCGCAAAAAAGGCGGAAGTGCTGACCAACACCCCCGCACGCCGGATCGTGATCGAGAACGGCCGCGTGCGTGGGGTCGAGACAGACCAGGGCTTCATCGAGGCCACCCACATTATTTGCGGCGCGACGGCCACCAAGGCGCTCGACATCCTGCCTGACTTGCCGGACGTGATGCGCAGCGCTCTGTCCTGTGTGACCTATGCGCCCGCTGTGAACGTCGTGCTGGCTGTGGACACACTCATGTCGAAGGGCGGAGCCTCCGGCGGCATGGTGCCGCGCAAATCCGGCTATCCAATCTCGGCGATCCTGTACAACTCCGCCAAGTCCAAGGCCATGGTCCCCGAGGGATGCGATTCAATCAACGTGTTCTTCTATGGTCAGTCGGTGCACGAGATGCTGGCAATGTCGGACGAGGAGATCACTCGCGAGACCGTCCGCATCCTGCGCGACATCTGCCCTGATCCCTTGCCCACCCAGATCCGCTTTTCCAATATCGCCCGCTGGCCCGAAGCGAATTATGCAATGCCCCAAGGGGCTGCAGCGGCGATCAACCGGATGAGAAAGTCCCATTACCGCGACGTGACCGGTTTGTTCCTCTGTGGCGACTACATGTACACCGGAGCTTATGAAAGCGCCCTGACCAGCGGTGTCAACGCAGCCGAAGCCGCGCTCGACCTGCGTGAAACGATTTGATCCGCAATCTCCACCACAAGCTTTATATATTTTCGAAATTCAATCATAATATCTGTGATAGAAAAATTTATCGTAAAATAAGAACGCCCTGTGGCACACCGTCAATTCCACAGGATCGACGCACCAAGGAGATCGATACGCCATGACCGATCCAGCTAAGACCGCAAAGTCCCGCCTGCGACGCCACTACGACGTGGCCATCATCGGAATGGGCCCGGTGGGCGTGACTCTGGCCAAGCTTCTGGCTGGGTTCGGCGCGCAGGTCCTGGCAGTCGATGCCGCCGCCGACATCTATGACCGCCCCCGCGCCATTGGCATGGATCACGAGGTGATGCGCGTCTTTCAGCAAATCGGCGTTGCCGAAGATCTCGCGCCGTTCATCAGCATGTACCGTTCATCAGAATACCGGACCGCCAAGGGCGATGTCATCCGGCGCTTCACCTCACCACCGGCGCCTTTTCCGTTGGGCTGGGCCCCTTACCAGACCTTCCTGCAGCCTGAGCTAGAACGCGTCCTGCGCCGCCACGCCGCAGCCGACCCCCAGATCACGATGCGCACCGACTGCGAGATGGTCTCCCTCAAGACGAACGGTACAACCGCGACTTTGGGTCTGTGCGATGTCAAGAGCGGTATCCGCCAAAGCGTGACCGCGCGCTTTGCGATCGGCTGCGACGGTGGGGCAAGCACAGTGCGCAAAACGCTGGGTATAAGCTTCGAAGACCTGATCTTCGACGAACCGTGGATCGTGGTGGATGCCTTGGTCAACGAAGACGTTGATCTGCCCGATGTGAATATCCAGTTCTGCGATCCGGAGCGTCCGCACACCTTTGTGGTTGGACCGCGGAACCTGCGGCGCTGGGAATTCATGCTCATGCCCGGCGAAAGCCCCGATGACATGACGACAGACGCTGCTGTCTGGAACCTTCTGGCGCCGTGGGTCTCGCCGAACGAGGCCCAGCTTTGGCGGGCGGCCGCATATCGGTTTCATGCCTTGGTCGCGGAACGCTGGCGACTGGGCAATGTCTTCCTGGCCGGAGATGCCTGTCACATGACGCCGCCTTTTCTTGCCCAGGGGATGGTGCAGGGCATCAAGGACGCCGTGAACCTCGCTTGGAAACTTGACGCTGTGCTTCGCGGTGCGGACCAAGCGCTGCTGGACAGTTACGAAGACGAACGCCGCCCGCTGGTGCGCGACGTGATCGCCGTCACCAAGGATCTTGGGCGGATTATCTGCGAAACTGACCCCGCAAAAGCCGCGCAGCGCAATGATCGCATGCGGGCAGACATGGCCGACGGGCGGGGCGAAACCGTCCGGCAGGAGCTCTTCCCGCCCATCGGCAACAGCCTTTGCCGTATGCGTGCAATCGGGGCCAGCACAGCCGAAGGCTTCGCAGCACCGCAGCCGCGTGTGGCGACGCCTGAGGGCTGGCAACTGCTCGACGACATGATCGGCCCGCGCTGGGCCATTCTCACCCGCGACACGTTCAAGCTGCCCCTTCGCACCCGCGCCCGGGCCAAGGCCCTTGGGATCGAGATCGTCTCCATCGGTCCGCGCGGGCTAGCCGAAGAACACGATGTGTTCGACCGCTGGATGACCGCGAAGAACGCCAATGCCATCCTGACGCGCCCTGACCATATGGTCATGGCCGGGGCCACCACCGCAGGCGAGTTGGACACCGCCCTCGGTGCTTTGCAGCGCCTGTTTCCCCATACTTTGGAGGTCAGCCATGCCTGAAGTGTTGTTTTTCGACGATATCGAGATTGGCCGAATTGAGACTTGCGGCACGGTTACGGTGGATGGCGATGAGATGCTGGCCTTTGCCCAAGTCTGGGATCCGTTGCCGATCCATGTCGATCCTGTGGTGGCCGAAAAGGTCAATGGCGGCCTGTCCGCGCCTGGGCTTTATGTGCTTGGTCTCAAACAAAGGCTTTTGCATGAAGCCCCGGTGAGGGCGGCCGTCATCGCCTCGCTTGGCTACGAAGAGGTCCGGTTTCACCAGCCTGTCCGAGCAGGCGATCAACTGACACTGACCATCGAGTGGACCCAAAAACGCCCGTCGCGGTCACGCCCGGATCGCGGGGTGGTGGAACATCGGTTATCGCTGATCGACCCCGATGGCACAGTGGTCATGTCGCACCTGGATAACATCCTGGTCAAATGCCGCAAACCGGCATGAACGCTTGGTTCGCCCCCCCGTCACGATGTCACTGTGGGCCAAATAGGTGGCCCGCGAATTCAGTGACGTTTTCCGTGGTCTCGCGGAAATGCCTTTCGATCAGATCAAGTGCCTTGGGCGACCTTGCGATGGCAGCGTCAAGGATGACCTTGTGCTCGACATCCTTGGGTCGCCACTTCTTGCGAAACTGCGACGACATGCGCCGATACCGATGCGCGCGGTCGAACAGCGTTTGCCGCAACTCAAGCAGGACCGGAGAGCCGCAGGCGCAGACCAGCGACCGGTGGAACACGCCGTGCAATCGCGCCCATTCTTCGTCAAAGAAATACTGCGCCCCAAGGCGCGCCTGCAACCGATCCATCCGATGATAGCTCGCAAGGATATCCGCCTCCCAGGCGTCGTCACCCAGCTGCATCGACAGGCGCAGCGCCTCACGTTCGACAAGGACACGCACATTGGTGAGGTCCTGCAGATCAGCCAGCGAGACCGGCGCCACGGCAAAGCCCCTCTGGCCTTCCGAAACCACGAGGTTTTCAGCACTGAGCCGGACAAGCGCCTCACGCAGGGTCGAAAAGCTTACTTCGTAGCGGTCTCGCAGCGCCTCGAACCGCAGCTTTTCGCCGGGCTTGAGGACACAACTCAGGATATCGTCGCGCATCCGCAGATGCACATCTCCCGCGCGGGTTTCGCCCTTTGCCTTGGTCTTCGTGGTCTCCATCTGAATCCCGCTCCGCAGTCAATGGCGTCCACCGCCGTATCGATCCAGTTTAGGTCGCGGTCGCGAAAACGGACAGATGAATTTCGAAAATTGTCACGATTTTCCGTGGCGAGCCGCCGTCGCCATCAATTTTCTTACAGATTCCGCGATTCTCGAAATTCCTCAAATTTCCCGAAAACCATTGCAATCAGTAGCCCTTTGCCTCGGTCACATTGGAGGCGCCTATGAGATATGTCAGTTTCGACCACAACGGCACCCTTGGCTTTGGCATGCTGGACGGAGAGACGATTGTCGTTCTGGACGGAGCGCCGGACCTTCGGTCCTATCTGCCAAGCCTGATGGCCTATGGCCCTACCCCGTCCGCCAGCGCGCGGCGCCTGCCGCTGACTGCGGTGCGCCTGCTCCCCCCGGTCGTGAATCCGTCCAAGGTTTTCTGCGTCGCGACTAATTTCCATGAAGCCGAAAAACCGGTGCCCGTTTTTCCGCTGCTTTTCACCCGCACCGCCGAAGCGCAGACCGGCCACGGCCAGCCGATCCTAAAGCCCGCCCGTTCCGAACAATTCGATTTCGAGGGCGAGCTGGCGGTCATCATCGGGCGTCCGGGTCACAAGATCGACCGCGCCGACGCGATGAAGCACGTTGCGGGGTACAGCTGTTTCAACGATGGGAGTGTCAGGGACTGGCAGAAACACTCAACCCAGTTCACCCCCGGAAAGAACTTTTATCAAAGCGCCGGGTTCGGGCCGTGGCTGGTGACAACAGACGAAATCCCGGACCCAACGCAACTGGCGCTTGAAACCCGTGTCAACGGGCGGATCAAACAGGCGATTTCGATGGACCGGATGATTTTCGATATTCCATGGCTGATTGCCTATATCTCGACTTTTGCGCCGTTACAGGCAGGCGATGTGATCGTGACCGGCACGCCGTCGGGGTTTGGATCGTCGCGGACACCCAAGGAATTCCTGCGCGATGGCGATGTGATCGAGGTCGAGATCACAGGGATCGGGACTTTGCAAAACCACGTGCAGCAGGACATCGATCCGAGGAACATTGTATTTTCGTAATTGCAGTTATTTTCGAAATTCATTGATATTTGGGAAACCCACAGGTAACCAGTCACGCGACAGCGAGACGACACAGACAGAAAAGGGGATGCGGGATGGCTCAGATTGTTCACGCCGCAGGGCATGTGAAGCTCAACACCAACCGGGTCGAAGACCTTGTACGGGACTCCACAGACATCTTGGGTCTGCGCGTCACCCGCGAGACTGGGAACCAGGTCTGGTTGAGCGCCAATGGGCGCGCCGCGGAACTGGTGATCGTCGAAGCCGACGAAAACGCAACCAACACGATCGGGCTCGAGGCGCTGCATGTCGACGATGTAAAGGCCGCCACCGATCGGATCGAGGCTGCGGGCTGTCGGATCGTGTCGCAAGAGCCGTCGCTCGACTGCATGACGGCGGGGGTCACGTTCGACACCCCCGAGGGATTGCGGTTCGAAATCCACACACCCACACGAGATGACATGCGCAATCCGCGCTACGACACGCATGGTGTCGGCCCCCGGCGGCTCGACCACATGAACATCCTGACGCCCGACCCCGAAGCGACCGCGGCGCAGCTGATGGCCATCGGCGACGTGCGTCAGTCCGAGCGAATGGTGAATTACGCGCTGAGCTGGTACTACGGCGGCAACCGCCAGCACCATATCCTCGGGCTGGTCAAAGGCACCGGCCCGGGCTTGCATCACTACTCGTTCGAGTTTCCCGAATTCAACATGTATTGCCGACTGGGCGACATCCTCGACCGGCATGACCGCCAGTATCTTTGGGGTCCGGGCCGCCACCGCCCCGGTGACAACACCTATGCCTACTACCTCGACAGCTCGAACTGCATGGTCGAAATCTCGGGGCCGATGGCGATGATCGCGGATGACCTGAATTTCGAACCCAATGTCATCACCAATCTCGAACGCCCCGGCAATGTGCGCGACATGAATGTCTGGGGCACCCCCGCCCCGCTGGAATGGCGCGAACATGTCCACCCGTTCATGAAACTTGGCTGATCCACAGCGGCTGAAAGGAGTTTTCCAATGCAGGAAAAAGTCACGTTTGAATCCGACGGGCTGACCCTGTCGGCTGTCATTCATATCCCCAAAGGCTATGACGGCACGCCACTTCCGGCGTTCATCGTTTGCCATGGCTTTGTCGGTTCCAAAGACGAGAGCCATGCGCAGATTCAGGCAGATATGATGGAAGAGTTCGGCTATGTGGCGTTGCGCTTCGATTTCCGCTGCTGCGGCGAAAGCGAAGGTGAGCGCGGACAGGTGCGCTGCATGGACCAGGTGGCCGACGCGAAGAACGCCCTGACTTTTCTGGCAAAACGCCCCGAGGTGGATGCCCAGCGGATCGGCATTACAGGGCACAGTTTCGGTGCGGCGGTGTCGGTTTATACGGCCGGTGTCGATGAAAGGGTGGCGTGCTGCTTGTCGTCCTGCGGCTGGGGCGATGGTGAACGCAAGTTCCGTGGCCAGCACCCGACAGGAAAGCTGGAACCGCTTCGTGACGATCCTCGAAGAGGGTCGCCGCCACAAGCAGGAGACAGGTGAAAGCGCCTGGATGTCGCGCTTTGATGCAGTGCCGATCCCCGAGAGGCTGCGCAAGAACCTGTCGCCCAAGGCGATCATGGAGATCCCCACGGAAACCGCATGGTCAATGCGCAATTTCCGTGCCGATGATGTGGTCGCCAATATCGCACCGCGTCCGCTTTTGCTGTTCCACACCTCGGACGACATCATCACACCGACAATCGAGTCAGTGCGCATGTGGGAAAAGGCAGGACATCCCAAGGAGTTGATGCTGGTCGACACCACGGCGCATTTCCCACTGGCCCCTGACGATGCGCCGCGCACCAAGATGTTGATGAAGAGCTGGCTGGACAAGTTCTTCCCGACGCCACTGGCCAACTGATCCGAAAGGGATACCGTCATGCCGACGATCCACGCCAATGCGCTGAAGGAATTCGCCAAAGACCTCCTGACGGCAGGCGGGTTCGCACCCGAGGACGCGGACCAGACCGCCGACCTGCTGGTCTGGGCCAACCTGCGTGGCGTGGACAGCCACGGCGTGCTGCGCATTCCCCGCTATGTCGAGATGATCTCGCTCGGGCTTATGACCTCCGGCAAGCGGCCCGAAGTGGTGCGGTCGTTCGGCGCAGTGACGGTGATCGACGGCGGGAAATGCCCCGGTGCGGTTGGCATGAACATGGCGGTCGACAAAGCCGCGGCGGCGGCGCGGACACATGGCGTTGGTTGGTGTGCCGCGCGACGCATCTCGCATGCGGGGGCCGTGGGGTATTTCACGCAGGCGTTGGCGGCGAAGGGGCTGGTGGGCATTGCCATGACCGCGTCCAAACCGCTGATGAGCTATGTCGGCGCACGGGGCGAGGCCTTGTCGACCAACCCGTTGTCCATTGCGGTCCCGACGGGTTCCGGCAGTGATCCGATCCTGCTCGATATGTCCACCGCATCGGTGGCCCTAGGCAAGATCATGGCCGCCAAAGATGCGGGCCAGACCATTCCTGAAGGCTGGGCCATCGACAGCGAGGGTAACCCAGCCACCGATCCGCACAAGGTTGCAGCACTCTTGCCGATGGCTGGGGCGAAAGGCTCGGGCCTGTCGTTGATGATCGAAATGCTGACCAGTGTTCTGGCGGGCAATGCCGTGATCGGACCGGTGCTGACCGGAGAGAAATCCGGTGGCTTCAACGGGATGGTACTGGCAGTCGCGCCGGAGGCCTTCGGTGAGGAAGCGGCATTTTTTGCCGAGGTCGGTCGACTTGCCGGCGCGATCCGGGCGCTTGATCCGATCGACCCGTCTGCTCCGCCTTTGCTGCCGGGCGAACGGGGTGCAGCGACAGCTCAAAAGTGCACCGCCGAGGGCATACCGCTCGCTCCCGGAACCGCCAAACGCTTGCAGGAGCTGGCCAGGTCCCTTGGTGTGACGACACCGGACGGCTTCTGATCATGGCCCAGCTCAAGCATGGCGTTGGAGCGCGCAGCTGGCTAGACGGGCCCTTGTTCACGCTCTTCATCGCCGCTTTGATGGGGAACCTGTCGCTGTCGCTGGACATTATCCTGCCCGTTATGCCACAGGTTGCGGCCGATTACGCAATGGACGATCCGACCCGCGTCCGAATTCTGCTGACAGTCTTCGTCCTGACCTTCGGGCTGGGTCAGATGGGTGTAGGCATTCTCTCCGACAGATACGGTCGTCGGCCAATCCTTGGCGCTGCAATTGGACTTTACGCGCTGGCATCGGTGCTCTGCGCTTTGGCACCCACGTTTGAGATGCTGGTGATTGGTCGCGGCCTGCAAGGGCTCGCAGCGGCTGGGCCCAGAGTGATCGCCGTGGCCATTGTCCGGGACAGGATGTCAGGGGCCGCGATGGCCAAAGCCCTGTCAACAGCGGCGATGATTTTCATGCTGGCACCGATCGTGGCGCCCTTTCTGGGAGAGGTCACCGCTTCTTTCGCGGGGTGGCGGGCTGTGTTCGTCCTGTTGACAGTGCTGGCCCTGCCCGTGCTGGCGGCCGTGCTGATGGCCCTTCCTGAAACCTGCCCCCCGGATAACCGAACCCGGATCGAGTTCTCCGTCATCACGGCCAATCTGGCAACTATGGCGCGCAGCAGGCAGACGGTGGGGAACATTGCTGTCTCAACGCTGATCTATGGCGCGATGTTTGGTTTTGTCGGGCTGGCCCCCTTCATATACCGGGACATATATGGGGTCGCTTCGGGATTTTCGGCCATTTTCGCGACATTCGGTTTGGGTATTGTCGGTTCAGCCTTCATCAACTCGCGGGCCGTTATGCGGTTCGGGCCTGCACACATGCAGAGGGTGGCGTTGATCTTCCTGACCACGGTTTCCACGATCTTCCTTGGACTGACACAAATCATGGCGATCCCGCTATGGCTCTTTCACCTTCTGATCCTGGCCATCATGGCCGCAAAGGGGATGGTATACTCGAATACAAATACGCTTGCAGTCGATCCTCACACACGCTTCGCAGGTCTCGCGTCTTCTGTCGTCGGAGGCATGGCAATGCTGGGAAGCGCGGTTATCGCGCAGCTGACGGGTGTGTTTTATGACGGCGATTACAGTCTTGTCGCGAAGTGCTATGCAGTCATGGGAGCGCTTGCGACACTGATCTCGGTTCTGTGCAATCGCGCGCTCAACGAAACCGCGGGTGAGCACTAATCAGACGCCCTGTTCCGAGCGTTTCGTTCTGTCAGCCAAATGCATGCATTTCTTGGATCGCGCGTCCGAGGATCAGGGCATGGACGTCGCTGGTACCCTCATAGGAGCTCACGGTTTCCAGATCCTGAGCATGGCGCATCACGTGGTAGTCGATCTGGATGGCGTGCAGCGGGAGTGGGCAAAAGTTGTGGGTCGGTCTGCTGCTCTTTGGTATGCGCCTGTCAATCGCCCATCTAGAACGGCGGCCCGCACGATGGCTATGTGTCTGACGCCTTTGAAGACGGCCAGTGGGTCATTGTTCTTTGCATCGTGGATGATTGCGCGCGCGAAGCGCTGGCAAATGTTGTGGATCGCTTATTATCGGGCGGACCGATGACCCGCGAACGTGTTGATCTGATCCGACGACGCGGTCAGCCAGATATGATTGTCAGCGAAAATAGAACGGAAAAGTCATCTCTAGCAGTGCTGAGATGGTGTCAGGAAACCGGTGTCGGGTGGCACGACATCGCTCTTGGGAAACCCATGCAGAACGCCTTTGTGGAGTCGTTCAATGGCACGCTCCCAGACCAATGCTTGATTGAGCACATCTTCGGCAATCTTTCCGAAGCCCAGAAGTTCATCGAAAACTGAAGGATCAACGACAATACAGAACGACCACGCACATCGCTTGGCGGGCTGGCCTCGGCCGTCACGGCAATCTCACCCGCAGTACCCGGCCTGGCTCACTTGAGTTCCGCAAAGGCTCCGCTCAGCAGGCCTTGACCGCAACCAAATCGACTGAAAAAACAGGAACGGATTATACACCGGAACGGACCGGATCAGGGGGCTGGGTCAGCATGAACTGCACACAGCTTCTCGCAACTTTCTGAAATTTCTTGTATATCGCCACCATCTGTCACAAGGATGACGCCGATTATCCGCTGTTCTACGCGTTGGCAGTTGGTTGCAGGGTGATTTGAACCTGCGGCGCTAAGTCATTGATACTGTATGGGAAAAATGATCCAAGAATTCTCGCCAATCGGCAAGCCACTGATATTTATTATGTTTCCTGAAGGATTTGGTTGCGGGGGTAGGATTTGAACCTACGACCTTCAGGTTATGAGCCTGACGAGCTACCGGGCTGCTCCACCCCGCGACAGTATTTTTGTTCGATTTAGAGAGATATTGTCACTCTTTACTAGGTTTGGCGATGACCTACTCTCCCACGTCTTGAGACGCAGTACCATTGGCGCGGTGGCACTTAACGGCCGGGTTCGGAAAGGGACCGGGTGTTTTGCTCACGCTATGACCACCAAACCGAGTAAAGAGTGTGTTGTCCAAGTTTTGTGCACTTTGGTGTAGTGCTTTTGATCTTTGTTCCAGGAGTGGTTGGCGGTATTTTGCTAGTCCACGGTGTGGCAACGGGCATGACTGCGTCATACCCTGCCTGCCACCAATCGTGTCCGCTTTGCGGACGACGATTTTGTTGTTACTGGATCAAATCAAGCCTATCGGGCCATTAGTACCGGTCAGCTGAACGCATTGCTGCGCTTACACCTCCGGCCTATCGACGTGGTGGTCTACCACGGCCCTCAGGGATACCTTGTTTTGAGGGGGGCTTCCCGCTTAGATGCCTTCAGCGGTTATCCTTTCCGATCATAGCTACCCTGCACTGCGGCTGGCGCCACAACAGGTCCACCAGTGGATCGTTCACCCCGGTCCTCTCGTACTAGGGGCAACTCCTCTCAAGTATCCTACACCCACGGCAGATAGGGACCGAACTGTCTCACGACGTTCTAAACCCAGCTCACGTACCTCTTTAAACGGCGAACAGCCGTACCCTTGGGACCTGCTCCAGCCCCAGGATGAGATGAGCCGACATCGAGGTGCCAAACACTGCCGTCGATATGGACTCTTGGGCAGTATCAGCCTGTTATCCCCGGCGTACCTTTTATCCGTTGAGCGATGGCCCTCCCACTTGGGACCACCGGATCACTATGGCCGTCTTTCGACTCTGCTCGACTTGTCAGTCTTGCAGTCAGGCTGGCTTCTGCCATTGCACTCAACGAGCGATTTCCGACCGCTCTGAGCCAACCTTCGCGCGCCTCCGTTACGCTTTAGGAGGCGACCGCCCCAGTCAAACTACCCACCACGCAGGGTCCCGGATCCGGATAACGGACCGCGGTTAGACATCAAGAGTGCGAAGGGTGGTATCTCAAGGGAGGCTCCACAGAAACTGGCGTTCCTGCTTCAAAGCCTACCACCTATCCTGCACATCACAATCCTGATGCCAGTGCGAAGTTGTAGTAAAGGTGCACGGGGTCTTTCCGTCTAACCGCGGGAAGCCTGCATCTTGACAGGCAATTCAATTTCGCTGAGTCGATGTTGGAGACAGCGGGGAAGTCGTTACGCCATTCGTGCAGGTCGGAACTTACCCGACAAGGAATTTCGCTACCTTAGGACCGTTATAGTTACGGCCGCCGTTTACCTGGGCTTCAATTCAGAGCTCTCACCCCTCCTTTTAACCTTCAGGCACCGGGCAGGCGTCAGACCCTATACGTCGTCTTGCGACTTCGCAGAGCCCTGTGTTTTTAATAAACAGTCGCCACCCCCTGGTTTGTGCCCCCAGCCCCTAGTTGCCTAGGAACCGGGCCTCCTTCTCGCGAACTTACGGAGGTATTTTGCCGAGTTCCTTCAACATCGTTCTCTCAAGCGCCTTGGTATGCTCTACCAGTCCACCTGTGTCGGTTTAGGGTACGGTCTGATGATGGAGCTATTTCCAGGAACCTCTGAACGGCCCCTCCAATCCGATAAGGAGGAACAATCTTCGAGATCCGTCACTTCCATCTGGCCCACGAATATTAACGTGGTTCCCATCGCCTACGCCTTTCGGCCTCGGCTTAGGGGCCGGCTTACCCTGCTCAGATTAGCTTTAAGCAGGAACCCTTGGACTTTCGGCGAGAGTGTCTCTCACACTCTTTGTCGCTACTCATGTCATCATTCTCGCTAGTGATCTCTCCACCGGATCCCTCACAGGCCGGCTTCACAGAAAAGACTTCGTCTTTTCTGACCTCTTATTTGCACTACCGCCTTCGGCTACTTGAGTGCGAACACCCTCGTAACTTCCGTCAGTCATGCAAAAGATCAGTAAGACGTAGTCCTATGTCACACTACGCTCTGCTACCATGCACTATGTGCATCCGAAGCTTCGGCTCATGGCTTGAGCCCCGTTACATCTTCGCCGCAGGACAACTTGTTTAGACCAGTGAGCTGTTACGCTATCTTTAAAGGATGGCTGCTTCTAAGCCAACCTCCTGGTTGTTTTGGTCGTCCCACCTGCTTTCCCACTTAGCCATGAATTGGGGGCCTTAGCTGTCGGTCAGGGTTGTTTCCCTCTTCACGACGGACGTTAGCATCCGCCGTGTGTCTGCCATCTAGTACTCCCCGGTATTCGGAGTTTGGTTAGGATCAGTAAGCCTGTGGGGCCCCATTACCCATCCAGTGCTCTACCCCCGGGGGTATTCGGATGACGCTCTACCTAAATAGATTTCGCAGAGAACCAGCTATCTCCGAGTTTGATTGGCCTTTCACCCCTAGGCACAGCTCATCCCGATCCTTTTCAACGGATGTGGGTTCGGTCCTCCAGTTGGTGTTACCCAACCTTCAACCTGGCCATGCCTAGATCACTCGGTTTCGGGTCTGATCCATCTAACTCATGCGCCCTATTCAGACTCGCTTTCGCTGCGCCTACACCTAACGGCTTAAGCTTGCTAGATAGACCAAGTCGATGACCCATTATACAAAAGGTACGCCGTCACCCCGCAAGGGGGCTCCGACTGATTGTAGGCGTTCGGTTTCAGGTACTGTTTCACTCCCCTCGTCGGGGTGCTTTTCACCTTTCCCTCACGGTACTGGTTCACTATCGGTCAGTAAGGAGTACTTAGCCTTCGAAGGTGGTCCTCCGATCTTCAGACAGGATTTCACGTGTCCCGCCCTACTTGATACGTCCCATCGAGCTTCCCATACGGGGCTGTCACCCGCTATGGCTGTGCTTTCCAGCACATTCTGGTCACTCTCAAGGCTCGGCTGGTCCCCGTTCGCTCGCCACTACTAGGGGAGTCGCTATTGCTGTCCTTTCCTCCGGGTACTTAGATGTTTCAGTTCCCCGGGTTTGCTCTTATAAACCTATGTATTCAGTCTATAAGTACTTGGTTTTGCCTACTATTGATCGACCTTGCGGCCGACAATAATAAACAATCAAGTGGGTTGCCCCATTCGGAAATCCGTGGATCAAAGCTTATTCTCAGCTCCTCACGGCTTATCGCAGAGTATCACGTCCTTCATCGCCTCTTACTGCCTAGGCATTCACCAAACGCCCTTCTCGCGCTTGATTTGATCCAGAAAGAACAAAACCGAGCAGTTTTGAAGCGCTACCGCTTCGCTACTTGAGCGCAGTTGTTGATCCTTCCGATCAAAAGTCACTTTTTTCCCGCCCTCGCTTTAGCGAGGACTATGTCGTTCAATCCGTGCGGAATGAACGACGGGTTAGTGTACTTGACTTGGACAACTTATGTTCGTTTCACATGAGGATATGCAGATCGAGCCGGCTAGACCCAATCAACACCTTCAGCCGAAGCCGAACCCATGGAGATCACCGCTCACTCGCGGCAATCAAACATAGTTGATTTTGTATCTCTCTAAACGATTTCAAATGACATCTCATAAGAGACGTCCAGTTTGCTTGGAGCAAACATCTCAACATTCCTAAGAATGCTCAGAAGTATGTTCCCAGACACGTCACTTCCCGCAAGTTAGTGGTGGGTCGAGGAGGACTTGAACCTCCGACCTCACGCTTATCAGGCGTGCGCTCTAACCACCTGAGCTACCGACCCCACTTAAGTGGTTCCAGCCACTTAAGTGAGTGCGACCAAGCGTATTTGCCATGCAAATGCGCGGGGAGGCACCCGGTCAAGTGATAGAACCGATCCTGCACAGCCGAAGCGAAGATGGTGGAGCCTAGGAGGATCGAACTCCTGACCTCCTGAATGCAAATCAGGCGCTCTCCCAGCTGAGCTAAGGCCCCATGCTTTGGGACCCTGACACCGAACCTTTCCGAAAGGTCCCGCCATACAGGGTCTGACGTTCTGAAGAGATATGAGGACGGCCTGGTTTACAGTGCCTCTCGCGAGACCTGTTTATGATGGCCTTGAGAAGCCATCTGCTAAGTAACCTACGAGTTCGGCGAACCAAACTGCTAAGGTTATCCTTAGAAAGGAGGTGATCCAGCCGCAGGTTCCCCTACGGCTACCTTGTTACGACTTCACCCCAGTCGCTGAGCTCACCGTGGTCCGCTGCCCCCTTTGCAGGTTGGCGCACGGCCTTCGGGTGAACCCAACTCCCATGGTGTGACGGGCGGTGTGTACAAGGCCCGGGAACGTATTCACCGCGTCATGCTGTTACGCGATTACTAGCGATTCCGACTTCATGGGGTCGAGTTGCAGACCCCAATCCGAACTGAGATAGCTTTTTGGGATTAACCCATTGTCACTACCATTGTAGCACGTGTGTAGCCCAACCCGTAAGGGCCATGAGGACTTGACGTCATCCACACCTTCCTCCCGCTTATCACGGGCAGTTTCTCCAGAGTGCCCAGCATAACCTGATGGCAACTGAAGATGTGGGTTGCGCTCGTTGCCGGACTTAACCGAACATCTCACGACACGAGCTGACGACAGCCATGCAGCACCTGTCACTCAGTCCCCGAAGGGAACCATCCATCTCTGGATGTAGCTGAGGATGTCAAGGGTTGGTAAGGTTCTGCGCGTTGCTTCGAATTAAACCACATGCTCCACCGCTTGTGCGGGCCCCCGTCAATTCCTTTGAGTTTTAATCTTGCGACCGTACTCCCCAGGCGGAATGCTTAATCCGTTAGGTGTGTCACCGAACAGTATACTGCCCGACGACTGGCATTCATCGTTTACGGTGTGGACTACCAGGGTATCTAATCCTGTTTGCTCCCCACACTTTCGCACCTCAGCGTCAGTATCGAGCCAGTGAGCCGCCTTCGCCACTGGTGTTCCTCCGAATATCTACGAATTTCACCTCTACACTCGGAATTCCACTCACCTCTCTCGAACTCAAGACACCCAGTATCAAAGGCAGTTCCAGGGTTGAGCCCTGGGATTTCACCTCTGACTTAAATGTCCGCCTACGCGCGCTTTACGCCCAGTAATTCCGAACAACGCTAACCCCCTCCGTATTACCGCGGCTGCTGGCACGGAGTTAGCCGGGGTTTCTTTACCTGCTACAGTCATTATCTTCACAGGCGAAAGAGCTTTACGACCCTAAGGCCTTCATCACTCACGCGGCATGGCTAGATCAGGCTTGCGCCCATTGTCTAAGATTCCCCACTGCTGCCTCCCGTAGGAGTCTGGGCCGTGTCTCAGTCCCAGTGTTGCTGATCATCCTCTCAAACCAGCTATAGATCGTAGACTTGGTAGGCCATTACCCCACCAACTATCTAATCTAACGCGGGCCGATCCTTCTCCGATAAATCTTTCCCCCTAAGGGCGTATACGGTATTACTCTCAGTTTCCCGAGGCTATTCCGTAGAAAAGGGTACGTTCCCACGCGTTACTAACCCGTCCGCCGCTAGAACCGAAGTCCTCGCTCGACTTGCATGTGTTAGGCCTGCCGCCAGCGTTCGTTCTGAGCCAGGATCAAACTCTCAAGTTGAAAGGCTACATAATAGCCTTCTTGACAGTCGAACCTCTGCACATCCACCAGATGACATTACTGACATCACCTGGCGTTTTCTCTGTTTGATGCGCTCAAGTTTCACAAGGAAACAAAAGCCGCCAAACAGTGAAGCTGACACTCTATCATCGGGCTACCGCTTCGCTACTTGAGCCCAGGAATGTCGAAACACCCATCAACCCAAATCGCCAAACAAACACCCTAAGAGCGCGACATACAGACGTCCAGACTTGCCGAAACAAACCAAACCGCCCGCATATCTCTTCAGATATTAGCAATGTCAAAGAGCAACCCAGAGACAAACAACAAGACCAGTGCGCCCTAACTTCCCGGCGCGCCCGCCCTCATATACCCCTGAATTATCCACCACCGTAAGCAATCAACGCCCCGTCCGATGTCCCAGCATCCGCCTCAGCGCCGCCGGTGAAGGGGGTTCTACGGTTACTGCGCCGAGTCCGCAAGCGAAAAAATCAGTGAATTGAAGATTTTTCTTGGAGTTCGATTTCTCTATGAAAACAGGGTTTTGGCGCAATATTCGTGCACGCGGACGCCTGTCAGGGTAATTTTGACAGGCGCCAGTCCAGATTTAGTAAGGTGCAGACTCCACGCCCCTAGACCTACGAGTTACGCCTGCCGGAACTGCCCGATTCCGGGTATGCGATCGGTGCGAATCCGGCTCAGAAGGAGACCTGCGATCACCGCCGCGTAGAGGATCGGCTCCCATTGGAAGCCCTTTACGAGCAGCAGGAAATGCAACGCCCCCAGAACAGCGATCGGATAGACGAGCTTGTGCAGCTTTCGCCATGTGAGGGCACCAAGGCGTTTCACGCTCCAATTGTTGGACGTGAGAGCGAGCGGCAGCATCAGGACAAATGCGGCCATTCCCACTGTGATATACCAGCGCTTGACGATATCGGCCCAAACGTTCTGGAACTGCACATCGAGAGCGAGCCATGTGAGCAGATGCGCCAGCAGGTAGAAGAAGGTGATCACACCAATCGCCCTGCGAAACTTCAGCAGGTTCACTCCCGGCCAACGGCGCAACGGCGTGACGGCAAGTCCGGCGATCAGAAGCCAGAGGCTCCAGAGACCGAGCTCATGTTCGATCCGCTTGGCCGGGTCGATCCCAAGCTCGCCCGTCAGGCCAAGATAGAAGAGCGCGATCACCGGAATGGGTGCCAATACATAGAGAACCCATGCCGGAATGCGACGAAGCGTGGTGTTGATCACGTCGACCATGGTTCAGAAGAACTCCCGCAGATTCATGCCGTCATAAAGGCTGGCAACGTCGTCTGCATACCCGTTGAACATCAGGGTCGGTTCACGCTTGGCGAAAAGACCACTGCCGATGCGACGTTCCGTGGCCTGCGACCAGCGCGGATGATCCACCTCGGGGTTCACATTGCTATAGAAGCCGTATTCACGAGGATTGGCGACGTTCCAGCTTGCAGGTGGTTCGTCTTCCACCAGAGAAATGCGAACGACGGACTTGATCGACTTGAACCCGTATTTCCATGGCACGACCAAACGCATTGGAGCGCCATTCTGTTTGGGGATGTCACGGCCATAAATGCCGGTGGCCATCATCGTCAGGGGGTGCATCGCTTCGTCAAGGCGCAGGCCTTCGACATAGGGCCAGTCGAGAACGCGGCTGGAGACCCCCGGCATTTCTTCAGGGCGCAGCGCGGTTTCGAAGGCGACGTATTTCGCACTGGACTGGACACCGACCCAGTTCAGCAGATCGGCCAACTCAAACCCGTTCCACGGGATGACCATCGACCACGCCTCCACACAGCGGAAGCGGTAGATACGTTCTTCAATAGTCATCTGGGACAGGATGTCGGCAAAGCTGTAATCGCCGGGTTTGTCCACAAGGCCGTCGATCCGCACGGTCCAGGGATCAATGGTCAGCGCCTGCGCATAGCGTGCCGGGTCTTCCTTGCCGGTGCCGAACTCATAATAGTTGCAGTAGTTGGTGATCTCTTCCCAGGCGTTCGGTTCCAGAGACTCCTGCGCTTTTGCGCCGATTGGCAGCGCGCCTGCAATGCCACCCGCTGCGAGGCCTGCCATCAATTGCCGACGGTTCAGGAAAGCCGAGTACGGGGTCACGTCCTCTGCGCTGAGTGTGTTCTTCCAACGATATGCCATGGGATCCTCTTCGTCCGTGTTCCACATGGATATAGACGCAGAGGATCAATCGACCAAACCAACTTGTCTCACGTGTGCGTGGCCGTTTTGAAATGTTTTGAAACCGCGAAAACGGATACGTGACCGCGACCTCAGACGTCAGGCTTCGATCATGTCGACGCGCGTCGCGTGACGGCCGCCTTCAAATTCTGCGTTCAGAAAGGCATCCACGATGTCCAGTGCCAGCCCTTCGCCAACGACCCGCGCGCCAAGGGACAGCATGTTGGCATCGTTGTGCTGTCGGATCATCCGCGCCGAGAACACGTCAGAGCAAACACCACAGCGGATGCCTTTGACCTTGTTCGCGGTCATCATGATGCCTTGCCCTGTGCCGCACAGAATAATGCCGAGGGTGCAGTCACCCGACGCCACACGTTCGGCGGCGGCCTGTCCATGCAAGGGATAATGGGTGCTTTCCGGTGTGGTGGGGCCGATATCGACCACATCCCAGCCCTGCGCTGCGATATGTTTGGCAACGGCCTGCCGCAGGTCGATTGCCGCGTGATCGCTGGAAAGAACGATGCGTTTTGTGTTGGTCATGGCAGGCGATCCCGATCAAGACTGTCGATGATGGCCTTGGACCAGAAGCACGCGGTCGCGTCAATTGCCCCGTGACCTGACGCTTAGCCGTCGCGGGCATTCGGCACGGCGGCAACCAGTTCCACGGTGTTCCCGTCTGGGTCGCGCGTGAAAAGCCCGCGCCAGCCGACCCAGTCGAAATCCTGAAACCTTGCGGGAAGGCCCTGCATTTCCAACCAGAGCTTGGCAGCATCCTGTTCCGCCCATGGAAGGCTCAGCGCGATGTGATGCAGCGTGGATGGGTCACTGACGACGGGGGACGGGTCTGTGTCCTCGAACAGAGCAAGCACGGCAGTATGTCCGCCGTAGCTTTCGCCAAGATGAAAGAACGTGATCCTCTGCGGTGGACCGGCCCGCCGTCCGTCGGGAAGAACCTCGAGGCCGAGCACGGTCTCGTAGAATGCAACCATTGCCTCGTAGTCCCGACAGCGGATCGCAATCTCGCCCAGGGCACGGGGTGTGAACCCCCGCGTCACGCCTGCACCGCCTGCGGCCAAAGATCGGACATGAGAATACTGCGCCCATCAGGTTGAACCACGCGCACGTGGATGCGGCGCATCAGTCGCGGTTCCGCCACACCGACGGAATGAGCGATGGTCTCAACCTCCTTGATGATCTCTTTGGCATAGGCGGCCACACGCAACTCTTTGTCCTCGACCACCAAACCGGACTGGAAGCGCGGATTGTGAGTCGTGATCCCCGTGGGGCAGGTGTTGCGATTGCACTTGAGCGCCTGAATGCAGCCCAGTGCAAACATGAAGCCGCGCGCCGAGGTCACAAAATCCGCGCCTGTCGCCAGCGCCCACGCGACATCGCCGGGGTTGACCAGCTTGCCACTGGCGACCAGCGGAATGCGGTCCCGCAACCCATGCCCATTGCGCAGGTTGGCCACCATCGGCAGCGCCTCGCGGATGCTCATGCCCACGAGATCGATCAACGGCATCGGGGCTGCGCCGGTGCCGCCCTCTCCACCGTCCAGAGTGATGAAGTCCGGGGCCATATCAGCGCCCCGCGTCTTGATCGCATCGAAGAGACCGGCAATCCCCTCTTCCGACCCGACACACATCTTGATCCCGGTAGGCTTGCCCGTGATGTCGCGAACACGGGCGATCATGGTCAGCAGATCATCCCAATCGTCCACCTCTTCATGGCGGTTGGGCGAAATGCTGTCTTTGCCCACGGGAATCCCCCGCACCTGCGCGATTTCGGGCGTCACCTTTTCGCCGGGCAAGATGCCCCCCTTGCCGGGCTTGGCACCTTGGCTCAGCTTGATCTCGAACATGCGCACCGTTTCATGCGCCGCGATGTCTCGCAGCTTGCCCTCTTCCAGCCGCCCATCCGCATCGCGCACACCGTACTTGGCTGTGCCGATCTGGAAGACGATGTCGCAACCGCCCTCCAGGTGATACGGCGACAAACCGCCCTCGCCCGTGTTCATCCAAATGCCTGCCCGCTTTGCCCCGCGACTCAGAGCACGCACGGCAGGCTTGGAAATCGCGCCGTAGCTCATGCCGGACAGATTGAAGAAGGACGTGGCTGTATAAGGGATACGCGCATTGGGCCCGATGACCTTGGGTTCCGACTTTGCGAACTGGTTGTCGATCGGCGGGAAGGGCGCATTCACGAAAATAGGGGTGCCTACGATCGCTGTGTTCCGGGTCGACCCGAAGGCGACAGTGTTGCCATGACCCTCGGCAGATCGCTTGACCCATTCGCGCTGTGCCCGGTTGAAGGGCAGTTCTTCGCGATCCATCGCAAAGAAATACTGACGGAAGAATTCGCCCAAAGTCGAAAACAACGACCGGAACCGCCCCAGCACCGGATAGTTGCGCCGGATGGCATCACTCGTCTGCGTCCGGTCGATGATCCCCAGCACAATCGCGGCAAGGACGATCAATCCGATCACTCCGACAAACAAGAGCGCCAGAAAATTCAGTGCATACATGGCGACGCCCATAACGACCTCACATTCAATTCATTGCATCTATATAAAGGAACACGTTAGACTGATCCCAACGATCCCAGCTTACGGCAAGGCTTGCCACAAAAGGAGACCCCATGAAACGTCTGCTCGCCACACTCGCACTGACAATCGCGGCATCCTCGGTCTCGGCTGCGGATATGATCACCTATGACACGGATCAGTCTTTTGACGACGTCACCTTCGGGCTCGAAAACGCGATCCTGGATGCAGGGCTTGTGATCGACCACATCAGCCACACGGGCGACATGCTGGAACGCACCAAGGGCGATGTCGGGTCGGACGTCACGCTGTTCCTGCACGCGGATGTTTACAGCTTTTGCTCCGCCAAGCTGTCCCGCGACGTGATGGAGGCCGATCCCATGAACATCGTCTTCTGTCCCTACGACATTTTCGTCATGGTCCGCCCAGAGACCCCGGATGTGACAACCATCGGATTCCGCACCTTCCCGGACGGCGCGATGAAGACAATCGAAGCGCTTCTGGATGGCATCGCAAAGGCTGCAATCGGGCTTGAATGATGACGGATCACTAACGCCTGATCACAAGAATTTCAGTTGAAATGGCAATAACTTGCGGCTTAGGCGGCAAGCGCTTTTTGTCAAGCGGTATCGGCGGATTCCCCCGCAGATCCAAACACCCTCGGCCTGCGTTAAAGGTTCAGATGTGCGAGACACATCGCAACGCTTTTTACAAAGGACGACACACATGTTTCGTAAGACAACAATCGCCCTCACAACTGCCGCTTCGCTGCTGGCAGGCACCGCATTCGCCGGAGGTCACTCCAAGGATATCGTCGACACCGCCGTTGATGCAGGCACCTTCGGAACCCTCGTCGCTGCGGTTCAGGCTGCTGGGCTGGTCGACACGCTGAAGGGCGAAGGCCCGTTCACCGTATTCGCACCGACCGACGAAGCTTTTGCCGCTCTGCCGGAAGGCACAGTTGAAAACCTGCTTCTGCCGGAAAACAAGGATCAGCTGGTCGCCATTCTGACGTACCACGTGATCCCTGGCAAAGTGATGTCGACAGACCTCACCGATGACATGGAAGCCGCAACCGTTCAGGGTTCTTCCGTGACCATCGACCTCGACAACGGTGTGATGGTTGAAAACGCCAACGTGACAACCGCCGACATCGAAGCATCGAACGGCGTGATCCACGTCATTGACACGGTGATCCTGCCGGAAGGCTAAAAACGTCGCGCGCAAGCGCAATCAAGGGCGGTCTTCGGACCGCCCTTTTTCGTGTTTCCTCGGCTTTGTCCGTCCTTTGAAACGCCGCTTGAGGCGGGACATCAATGCCGTAAGCTGGGCGCATGTTCGACGAGCTTCGCAAAAACGGATTTGATGTTGAGACCCGCAACCATGCGGGGGCCATCCTGTCCGTCGATTTTCCCGAAATCGCTGGCGAGCTTGAATCCGCACTACAGGATCTGAGCATACCGGCCGAGGAACTGATCGGCTCTGGCGGCGGTGAGGCTCCTTCGACCCAAAGACTGCGCAAGCGGCTCTACGAGGAAAACTGGCCCAAACACAGCTTCGACTTCCGCATGATCGTCGACGGGCGCGAAACCGTGTCCAACAGCCACGAGATTGACCACATCCGCAGCACGCCCTTGGGAAAGGTCGCTTTGGAAATCGAATGGAACAACAAGGATCCGTTCTTTGACCGCGACCTGGAAAACTTTCAGCGCCTTCATGCGCAATCCGCGATTTCCGTCGGCATCCTGATCACGCGGGGCGCCAGCCTTCAGGACGACATGCGGGGCATCATACAGCGTTGCATCGAAAAACACGGTTTCATTGACGAGGCCGAGATGGTGGAAGCGTTTGGCATGAAGGATCGCACCAAACGTCAACGCGATGCGGTTCAGCGGATGATCGACCATCACACGCCCTTTGCCGAAGCCTTTGCCAAGCATTTTGTCAGCGACAAGTTTGGCGCGGCCACGACACATTGGCAAAAGCTGAAGGACCGGATCGACCGGGGTGTGGGGAATCCCTGTCCGCTTCTTCTGATCGGATTGCCCGCGTCCATCATCAAGAGCTGAGCGAGGAGCGGCGAGGATGATGCGTCATCGCATCATCCGTTTCGATTGATCGAAACGCCCCTACTCTGCCGCCACGCCGGAATTGTGTTTGTAGGTCTTCCACGTCGGTTTGTAATCGTCGTCCGCCTGGTTGCCCCAGACAGTCCAGCCATCCCGCTTGCCACGCCCGAACAGTTCCAGATACGGCCCCCAGGAACAGCTTTCGATAATCTTGTACTGCTCATCCGGCTTGCGGCTATGCTCACGCTTACGGGTCTTGAGCACGTCGCCATCCGGTTCGTCGGCTTCGATGTAGTTCACCTGCGACCGGCCCGGCCCCAATGTCCGCACATCCTTCCCGCGCACCCCGAACAGCAGGATTTCCGTCACATTGCGGAAATAGAATCCAACACCCCGGCCATCCGGCCCGCCATCCTTGCGCACTTTTTCCCAGATGATGTTCGACTTGTATTCAAATCCCCACGCTTTCAGCACCTGAAGCCCCTCTGGCAACAGTGCGTTGGGCACCCAAAGATAACAATGTGCGCGATCTTCAAGATGCTCCGCCACGGGCAGCGCGCAGATCTCATCAAGCTCCATCGTGGGATAGCGCGCCAGACGTTTGTGCTCGGGCGCGACCTTGCCGGTGCGGTTCTGGAACCGCCACGGCGGGTCCGCCATGACGGTGGCAAAACGGTCGTCGCCCAGAAAATTGCGCAGATCGTCCGCAGCTGTCATGACTCACCTCTTATTGTGGGTTCACACCTGTCTAAATCAATATTTGGTATCGGGCAAACAAAGATCACAGGCTGTCCACAGCGATTTTGTGGGCAAACCCTTAACGATTGGCAAAGATGGAAAAGGCGGGGTCTCCCCCGCCTCTTCTTTGCCACTTCGATCAAAGCTTAATGCACCACGGCATCATCCGGGCGCGGCCTGTTCGACGCGGCCACGCGATCCCCAATGATCAGGCCTTCAGCCCCCGCTGTCACGGGCACCAAATCCCCATCCGCGATGTCACCCGCCAGCAGCATCTCCGCCAGCGGATCCTGCAACGCCCGCTGGATCACCCGCTTGAGCGGACGTGCCCCGAACACCGGGTCGTACCCTTCGTCCGCCAACCACTTGCGGGCGGCATCGTCCAGTTGCAGGTCGATCTTGCGCGCGGCAAGCCGCTTGAGCAGGCGCGCCATCTGGATATCGACGATTCCGTTCATATCCTCGCGCTTGAGGCGGTCGAAGATCACGGTCTCATCCAGACGGTTCAGGAACTCGGGACGGAAATGCGCCCGCACCGCGTCCATCACGTCGCGCTTGGCCTGACTGGGGTCAGCGCCATCGGGCAACTGGCTCAGCGCCTGCGACCCGAGGTTCGACGTCAATACGATCAGCGTCTGCTTGAAGTCCACGGTCCGGCCCTGACCATCGGTCAGCACCCCGTCATCAAGCACCTGCAACAGCACGTTGAACACATCCGGATGCGCCTTTTCGACCTCGTCAAACAGCACAACCTGATATGGTCGCCGCCGTACTGCCTCGGTCAGGACGCCGCCCTCATCGTAGCCGACATAGCCCGGAGGCGCGCCGATCAGACGGGACACAGCGTGTTTCTCCATGAACTCCGACATGTCGATCCGCACCATGGCGTTGTCGTCGTCAAACAGGAATTCCGCCACCGCCTTGGTCAGCTCAGTCTTACCCACGCCAGTCGGCCCCAAGAACAGGAAGCTGCCAAGCGGACGGTTCTCGTCGTTCAGACCAGCCCGTGCCCGCCGCACCGCATTCGCGATCGCCCGAACCGCCTGATCCTGTCCGATGACCCGCTTGTGCAGACCCTCTTCCATCCGCAAAAGCTTGTCGCGTTCGCCTTCCAGCATCTTCGACGTCGGAATACCGGTCCAGCGTTCGACAACGGCGGCAATCTGTTCCGGGCGCACCGCTTCCTCAACCATGACGCCGTCGTCATTGCTTTCGGTCTCGGCCAGCTTTTTCTCAAGCTGCGGGATCACGCCGTATGACAGCTCACCCGCCTTGGCCAGGTTGCCCTCACGCTTGGCGATCTCAAGCTCGGCCCGCGCCTTGTCGAGCTGCTCTTTCACATCGCGTGCCGAAGCCAGCTTGTCCCGTTCCGCCTGCCACTTCGCCGTCATTTCCGCAGACTTCTCCTGCAGATCGGCAAGGTCTTTTTCCAGCTTGGCCAGACGGTCCTTCGAGGCCTGATCGTCCTCCAGACGCAGGGCTTCCACCTCGATCTGCTTTTGCAGGATGTCGCGGTCCAGCGCGTCCAGTTCTTCAGGTTTGCTGTCCACTTCCATCCGCAGACGCGACGCCGCTTCGTCCATCAGGTCGATGGCTTTATCCGGCAGGAACCGATCCGTGATATAGCGATGCGACAGGGTTGCCGCGGCCACCAAAGCGCTGTCCGAAATCCGCACGCCGTGGTGCAGTTCGTACTTTTCCTTGATGCCCCGCAGGATCGAGATCGTGTCTTCGACCGTGGGCTCCGACACCATCACAGGCTGGAACCGACGGGCCAAAGCCGCGTCTTTCTCGACATGCTTGCGATATTCATCAAGCGTGGTTGCACCGATACAATGCAGTTCGCCCCGTGCCAAAGCAGGCTTGATCAGGTTGGCCGCATCCATCGCGCCATCGGCCTTACCGGCGCCCACCAGCGTGTGCATCTCGTCAATGAACAGGATGATTTCGCCCGCAGCAGCCGTCACTTCGGACAGAATGCCTTTCAGACGTTCCTCGAATTCACCGCGATACTTCGCACCGGCGATCAGCGCGCCCATATCCAATGCCAACAGACGTTTGTTGCGCAGGGATTCCGGCACGTCGCCATTGACGATGCGCAACGCAAGACCTTCGGCAATCGCAGTCTTACCCACGCCCGGCTCCCCGATCAGAACGGGGTTGTTCTTGGTCCGGCGGCTGAGCACCTGCATGGCGCGACGAATTTCATCGTCCCGGCCAATGATCGGGTCGATTTTGCCTTCGCGGGCACGTTCGGTCAGATCAAGCGTGAACTTCTTCAGCGCTTCGTACTGATCTTCCGCGCTGGCGCTGTCGGCAGTCCGGCCCTTGCGAATGTCATTGATCGCAGAATTCAGCGCCTGTGCGTTCACCGCACCCGCCTCAAGCGCTTCTTGCGCCGGGCTTTTGACCATAGCCAAAGCCATGAGGATCCGCTCGACCGGCACAAAGCTGTCGCCAGCTTTCTTCGCGATCTTTTCCGCCTCGTCGAGCACCTTGCCCGTCGCGCTGTCAAGATACACCTGTCCGGCATCGCCCGACACTTTGGGGATTTTGGCAAGCTTGCCGTTCAAAGCCTGAACAACCCGCTGCGGCGCACCGCCAGCGCGCTGAATGAGGTTGGAGGCCAACCCCTGCTCATCGTCCATCAAGGCTTTGAGGATATGTTCGGGCGCCAACCGTTGATGGCTTTCCCGCATTGCAATGGTCTGGGCAGCCTGAATGAAGCCGCGCGACCGCTCCGTGAACTTTTCTAAGTTCATGGCCTTCTCCTTCTTGTTAAGCGCCCCGGTTCCGGACCCCCGCTTCGCGGCAAATCCGTGTGTGGGCCTTCGCCTATCAAGATGGAAACCCACACGCTCCGCTTCAAGACCCTGTGACAGGAAGTGACCCGGTTTCGGTGCCCGGAACCTTTATTCCGTCAAGCGCGTTCCCATTTCATTAACATAGATCAAACAGAACCGAGCAGTTCGATGCCCTACACAGCCAATGCAACCAACATCATTCACGAAGCCAAAACCGGCATGTTCGAAGCCCATGTCACGGTCGAAAGCGCCCTTGGCACAACCTGCCATGTGGTCCATGTGCCCGGACCCATCTCGATGCCCTTTGAGGCATTGCGCCCGGCACTGATCCGCATTGCGATCGACCAGCACAAAAAGGGCCAGTTCGTGTCCCGCGTCGTGCCCGCCGACAGCCCCGGCGTCCTTGCCTATCGCAACCTGTTTTCCGGACCAAGCCTTCTGGACAAATTCTTCGGCCGCGCCGCTTGACCTCAGACACGGCGCCCGCCTAGAAGGCACACGTTTGCCTGAAAGGACTTTGCCCCATGTCTGACGACCGCCTGATTGTTGCTCTGGACGTTCCCAACGCCTTGGATGGTCTTCACTTGGCGGAAAAGCTGGGCGATGCAGTGTCGTTCTACAAGATCGGTCTCGGGATGCTGACCGGCGGCGGTCTTGCACTGGCCGACGAACTCAAGAAAGAACACGGCAAGCGCATCTTTCTTGACATGAAACTTTTCGACATCGGAGCAACGGTCGAAGCCGCCGTGCGCGGGCTGGCACAATTCGATCTCGATTTCCTGACGGTGCATGGCGACCCCTATGTCGTTCGCGCGGCGAAGGAAGGTGCAGCGGGTTCAGATCTCAAGATCCTTGCGGTGACCATCCTCACATCGCTTGAACGGAGCGATCTGGACTCAGCAATGATCAAGGATGGTGCCGTTCCAGACCTTGTGGTCGAACGGGCTGGCCGGGCTTTTGATGCCGGTGCCGACGGCGTCATTTCATCCCCAAACGAAGCCGCCCTGATCCGTGCCCTACCGGAATCCAAAGGCCGACTGATCGTGACCCCCGGCGTGCGTCCGGCTGGTGCCGACTTGGGTGACCAGAAGCGCGTCGCGACCCCGGCAAATGCCGTCAAGAACGGTGTCGACCACATCGTCGTCGGACGCCCGGTCTGGAAAGCCGCCGATCCGCGTGTTGCTGCCGAGGCCATCGTGGCCGAAATGCAGTCCCCACAGGCGACTCAGCCGAACGCGTGATCCAGATAGCGTTGGACCATGGCCGCGAAATGCGGGATCGCCTCTCGATCGCGGACGTAATCCGCAGGATCAACAAGAAGCCAACCCTGCCCCTCTGACCCGAACACGATTTGGGCCTGTGCATCGGTCGGCAGATGTGCGGCAAAGAACACACCGCGTTCGAACTGGTGCTGCCAGACAAGATCGCTGGGCGTCAGCGACAGACCAACTTCCTCAACGGTCTCGCGCAACACACACTCGACCGCGGACTCCTCGCCGTCTCGCCCACCCCCGGGCAGATCAAGCCGGCCCGGCCACGGGATGTCCGGCTTCTCGTCCCTGCGCAGAACGACGATCCGGTCGCCAATGAACAGGATAAGCTTTGCTCCGCCGAAATCCTGCATGATCCTGCCTTTTGTCTGACCCACGCCGGGTGTACCCTGTCGAGGCTCGTTCGGATACCCAACCCATGCCTGCCCTCTGCCGCGATTGCCTGACCGAATTCGATGCCGGTGCCCGCTGCCCCGCGTGCCGCAGTCCGCGCGTCATTGCGCATCCCGAGCTTTACGACCTGAGCATTGCGCATATGGATTGCGATGCGTTCTATGCCTCTGTCGAAAAGCGCGACAATCCGGAACTCGCTGACAAACCGGTGATCATCGGCGGCGGTCGGCGCGGTGTCGTGTCCACCGCCTGTTATGTTGCGCGGATCAAGGGCGTCCGCTCTGCCATGCCGATGTTCAAGGCCCTTCAACTCTGCCCTGATGCGGTGATCGTCAAACCGCGCATGGACGCCTATGTCGAAGCCTCGCGCGCCATCCGGCAGTTGATGGAGGAATTGACCCCCGCCATCGAACCGCTGTCGCTGGACGAGGCCTTCATCGACCTGACCGGGACCACCCGCCTGCATGGTCACCCACCCGCCGTGATGCTGGCGCGGCTTGACAAACGCATGCGTGATGAATTGCGGCTGACCGGGTCCATCGGGCTGAGCCACAACAAGTTCCTCGCCAAGATCGCCTCGGATCTCGACAAACCACGCGGTTTTTCCGTGATCGGGAAGGCCGAAACCCAATCCTTTCTCAAGCCCAAACCCGTCCGCATGATCTGGGGCGTTGGCACCGCGACGCAAGACGCGCTGGACCGCGCGGGCATCCGCACCTTTGACGATCTCTTGCGCTGGGACCTTGATGATCTGACCCATCGCTTTGGCAGTATGGGCCACCGCCTCTACCATCTCGCGCGCGGACAGGATCAGCGCCGCGTGTCGGCGCACAGCCCTATGAAATCCATCTCGAACGAAACCACGTTCAACGAAGATACCAATGACCCCGACCTCTTGGATGGGCATCTCTGGCGGATGTGCGAAAAGGTGTCAGACCGCGCCAAGGCCAAAGGTCTGGCCGGGCGCGTGGTGACCCTGAAGCTCAAGAAATCGAATTTCACGCTGGTGACGAAACGCATGTCGCTCAGCGATCCGACCCAGATTGCCGACCGCATCTATCGCACCGCCCGCGCGCTTTTCGATCAGGTCGGCGACCAAGGCCCCTACCGCCTTCTGGGCGCGGGGATCAGTGACCTGAGCACCGCCGAAGGCGCCGATGTCTCCGGGGACCTTCTTGACCCGCAAAGCACCAAACGCGCCATGGCAGAACGGGCCACCGATGCGATCCGGGAAAAATTCGGTCCGGACGCGATCCTCAAGGGTCGTGCCCTGCGCTGAGGATCACATCAACTGGTTTTCCTCGTCGATGGCCGAAATTCCGAGCGCCTCCAGACCAGCTTCAAGATGGTCCGCAAGATGCGGCGTCCCGATCAGGTAGTCCGCCGTCGGTGTCGTGGCTTCGTTCATCGCGGTCTCGAACGCCTCGTCCCATTCCTCGACCTCGAACGCGCCGCGCCCGATCCACATGACCGTGACCAAAGCCGCCTGCTCTTCCTCGTCCATCCGGTCGATGAAGCCGCGCATCTCACCCTCGGCGCGATCCAGCTCGCGCGCCATCACGATGACGGCGGCCACCTTGTTTGCACTGATATGTTCCATCTCGAATCTCCCATGCCGTTCACTGAAACATGGGCGCGAAAGGAATCTTTGACTTTGATCTTACGCAAACAGCCGATAATAGAGCCAATCCGGCAAGAACTGGCTGCCCCGGAACACCCATGAAAACAGTGTCGGAAAGCTGCGTTTGAACGCGTCCGTGTTCATGTGCTCGAAGAATTCGCGCGCGGCGTCTTCGGGCTCCATGATGAAGGGCATTTTGAAATCATTCTTGTCGGTCAGACGGGTTTTCACAAAGCCGGGATTGACCAATTGCACCCGCACGTTGGTCTTACGCAGATCGGCATAAAGCGACTCTGCCAAAGTCATCACCCCAGCCTTCGACGAGGTATAGGCCGCAGCACCCGGAAGACCGCGGAACCCAGACAACGATCCCGTCAGAACGATATGCCCGGCATCCCGCTCAACGAATTTCGGAACAACAGCCCCCATCAAACGCATCGCGCCTGTGAAATTGATGTCGGCCATCGCTGTCGCCTGGTCCGCATCCCAGTTGTTGGCTCCAAACGGCCAATAGACCCCGGCGATCTGGACAACTCCGTCAATGTCGCCCACCGCCGCGGCAGCGGCTTTGACCAACTCCGCATCGGAAACATCGACAGTCACGACATCTGCTTTGCCGGGAAGGCTGGCCGCCAGTTCCCGCAGCTTGTCCTCACTGCGGGCAGACAACACGAGATGGACGCCCGCCGCACTCATCTTGTGCGCCAGAGCCGCGCCGAGGCCTTCGCTTGCCCCGACCAACCAATACCGTTTGCCTGCCCACTCTATCACGCCGCTTCCTTCCTACGCATCGTGGCCACAAGTTCGGCCACTTTGATTCCATACTTCCGAAACTGGCTGCGGTTCACGATAGTTCCATTGGGCGCAAGATACATCCAGTCCGTGGTATCCAGAACATGCCCGCCCTGCTCTGCAGGTAGCTTGTATTTGTATTTGAGCTGCACCGTCGGCCCGCTTTGAACGCCTTGACCTTCGCCGACGACATCCGACGCTGTTGCGCGAATATGACCGTCATTGCCCAGCGTCAAATTCCACTCGCGCAGCACTTCGTCACCGCTGTCGTAGAGGAAACGCTCTTTCATGACGCCGGTGTTGCCAATCCAAGCTGCATCGAAATCACCAACAAAGCGCGAGGTGACGCGCCCGGTGGGACCGTAGATCACGCCTTCGCAAATGATTTCACCATTAAGATGCGTGCGCAGGTCAAACGCATCGCCGGGGGCATTCAGATAGTCAGACGGAACCTGCCCGTAAAACCCGAAATACCTGTTCTTCAGGTATCCGAGGATGAGCATCAGGCTTGCTCCGAGAAAAACGAGAAAGACAGTCTCCATGACGTCATTCCTTTCCGAGTGGTGTCGCGATCAAAAGGCCGATCGCCACCAGTTTCAAAGCGCAGGGCACTCCTGCGTAGAGCAAAGTCAAAGTCGTCAGAGCGGCATCGCTGTTGTCGGCACCCGACACGAAACCGCTGGCTTCGAGGATGGGCAAAAGCGCGATGGCCGCAAAAGCCAGTGTGAATTTCGACACGAAGCCCCAGAGGGCAAACCCCTCGGACGCATTCGGCGCAACGGTCTCCATGCGGCGCGCGAAAACCGCCGGCAACAGCGTCAGGTCCGCGCCAACCGCAGCGCCGGACGCGAGGCAGATGATCGCGAACCAAACCGTGTCTCCGCTGCCCAGCGTCATGGCAAAGCTGAAGGCTACAATCGCCAGGACCATCGCAGCCAAAAGCGCCGACTTGGCACCAATGCGTTCTGCCAAAGCCCCCCAAAGCGGCGCGGCAGCCGCCGCCGCCAGGAAGAAAAGCAGCAACAACGGCCCTTCCCAACCGGGTGCATCCAGACGGCTTTCCACGAAGAACAGAAACAGCGTTGAACTCACCGCAACCGGCGCTGCGTTGACCAGCGCGATCAGCAGCAAACGGCGCGAGATTTGATCCTTGAGGACGATCCCGAACCCGGCTGATGGCTCTGTCGTCGCGCCGCGCCACTCGTTGTGCATCGCGATCCCGGCGATCAGGCACGCGAGGGCAAACACAGAAGCATAGGCCACGAATTCGGGCCACGCGATCGCCAGAAAGACCGACGGCATAACCGAGGCCACACAGACCCCAAGCAATGCCCCAGTCTCGCGCCACCGCGCCACCCGCAGGTAACCAACGTCGCCTCCCAGCGTCCTGGCCTTCTGCACGCCGCGCGCGTAGAAGTTGATGGTCAGAAAGCTGAACGCGGAAAAGACCAGCGTCAGCATCACGGCGAACCAGAGGATCGGGTTTGTCGGCGGCGTGACCGCGAACAGCCCCAGCATCGCCGCGCCCATGATCGCCAATGTCACACCGACGGCGATCCCCTGAACATGACTTACCGCAACGGCAAGTTTGCCAAGCAGCGGATCCTGCACGACGTCCAGCAGACGCAATGCGAACAGCACCGTCCCGAGCGCCGCAAGGCTCACACCATATTCATCGACGTAAAACTTCGGCGCATGGATATAGATCGGCAAACCCGCTGCCGCGAGGACCGCCGCGAAGACCGCGTAGGCGCCAAGGTTTTGCCGATCCGCCACCATCACTGGCTGACTTCTTCCAAAGGTGGTTCGGTGCGGGTCCGGTATCGCGACCCTTTCCACCAAAGTTTGAGCGCCTGCCAATGGATCAAGGCCAGCACGCGCCGCGACCCAAGCGGACGCCGCACCACAGACCGCATTATAGACCAATTGCTGATCGTCTTGCGCGGCCCTGTAAGCGTGGCGATCAGGCCACCCGATGCTTGCGAATAGTCAATCCAGATGCCGATCTTGTCGGGCCGGATGTCAAAGCGGAACTCGTATCCGCCTTCGACGGGCTGAAAAGGCGACACATAGAAAATTTTTGTCGCCTGCAAGCGGTCCGACGCCCCAATGGGCGAATTGTCCGGCTTGCGGCAGAGATAGGAATGACGGTCGCCAAAGGTGTTGGACACCTCCGCGATCACGGCCACCAGATTGTCCTTCTCATCATGCGCCAGCCAGAACGACACCGGGTTGAACACGTGGCCCAGAAAGCGGGGCTGTGCCAGCAGCAGCAACCGACCCCGCGCCCGGACCTGATGCGCATCCAGCACATCGCGCGCCCATGCGGCACCGCGCCCTTCACCCGGCGCACCGCCATGGTCCACATCCTGAAGACTGGCCACGTTGCCCTTGTTACGCGAAAACAGCCAGGGCGTTTTCGGCTCAGCCTCCGCGTCCAGCATCACGTAGTCGATGGAATAGCGAAACGCGTTTTCCGTGCTTCCCTTTCGACCGTGATAGGTGTGGCCAACGATATGATCGACAACCTTCATTCGGCAGCCACCGCAACCGCGTTCCGCGCCCGGATCGCATCGACCACGTCCACCGCGCTGCCCAGCCCGTCTTCGTGAAAGCCGTTCTTCATCCAGGCACCACAGAACCATGTCCGGTGTGTGCCGTTCATGTCGCGCACGATGTCCTGTGCCGCCAGTGCATCAAGGTCATAAACCGGGTGACGCAGCGTGCATTCGTCGTAGATCAGCTCTTCGCGGATCGGACGGGTGGTGTTCAGCGTCACGAAATGAGGGTCGTTTTCCGGGATCGGCTGAAGGCTGTTCATCCAATAGGTCAGGTCAATCGTGTTCAGCTCTTTGGCTTCCGCTTCGGTATAGTTCCACAACGACCAGCAAATCCGCTTCTTCGGCATGATGCTGGCATCCGCATGAAGAACGATCCGGTTCGGCTGGTAGGTGATTGCGCCCAGCGCCCGCTTCTCCAGCGGGGTCGCATCTGCCAAGAGCCGCAGCGTGTCGTCGGAATGGGTGGCGAACACCACCTCGTCATACCGCTCCCATTCTGACCCGTACGCCTTGACCTCGGCCCCCATGACATCGCGGCGCACCGCATCGATCGGCGCACCGAGGCGCAGCGTCACGTTCCGATTTTTCATCGACGCCTCAAGACGCCGGACATATTCGATGGACCCGCCCTGAACCGTGTACCATTGATGCTGGCCAGTGGCAGACAGCAGCGCGTGGTTCTCCATGAATTGCACCAGCGCATGGGCCGGAAAATCCATGATCTTTTCCGTCGGCGTCGACCAGATCGCACCCGTCAGCGGCAGCAGGTAATACTCTCGAAACCACTCGCCCGTGCCCAACTGCTCCAGAAAAATACCAAGGCTCAGGCTTCGGTCCCGTGTCGCGTCCAGTGCGCGCTTGTTGAACTTCGCGATGTCCGCCAGCATCCGCAGGAACTTGGGATTCACGAGATTCTTTTTCTGCGCAAAGACCGACCCGATTGACGCAAGCGCATATTCGACACGCCCACCATCAAGACTGGCCCCGAAGCTCATGTTGCTCTTCGTCACCGGCACGTCGAGCGATTTGAACAGCCGCGCAAGATGCGGGTAGTTGGCGTAGTTGAAAACGATGAACCCGGTATCGACAGGCTGGTCGCCATTCTTGCCCGCGACGATGGTGCGCGCATGCCCGCCCAAACGCGGTTCCGCTTCGTACAGGGTGACGTGGTGATCTTCGGACAGCATATGCGCTGCCCCCATTCCCGAAATCCCTGCGCCAATCACGGCAATCTTCTTGGGGGCGCTGGCGCGGGCTTCAAACGGCATGCTGGTCTCTTTCTTTGGTGTGTCTAGTTCTGTTTACGCTCTACTCTGCACTCCGGATGAAAAGAAAAAGAAAATAATCTGTGATCCAAACCTGTACTTGAGCCGTATCTTCTACATGTTCACGACAACCGTGCTCACTTCGGATCGCCATATCGCTCCCGTTGCCAAAGGAGTGGAAATGCGCGATTCCGGCGGGATGGGCGCGAACGGAACGGATATTTTGACTGCAGGAATGACAAACGACGTCGTACCTTGGGTGGACGACCTGATTGCGGTCCGCGATGCGCGGGACGAAGGCGCGTTTATACGAGTGTTTGGCCATTTCGGCCCACGGGTAAAGGCATTCCTGATGCGAACGGGAATGGATGCAGCACTGGCTGAAGAATGTGCGCAGGAAGTGCTCGTGACCGTTTGGAACAAGGCGCATCTCTACGATGCGACACGGGCAAGTCCATCGACATGGATTTTTACCATCGCCCGGAACAAGAAAATCGACGTGCTGCGCAAACAGCGGCGTCCGGAACCCGAAGACTTACCTTGGGGTCCGGAATCAGAGCCGGATCAGGAAGACGTGATCGGCCTGCAACAGGAGAGCGAGCAACTGGGTCGTGCCTTGCGCGATCTGCCCGAGAAACAAAGAGAATTGATTGAAAAGGCCTATTTCGGTGATCTGTCGCACAGCGAGATCGCCGATCAGACCGGGCTGCCACTGGGCACGATCAAATCTCGTATTAGGTTGGCGCTTGAGCGTTTGCGCCACTCGATGAAGTGAACTTGAAATGACCGTTAAACACCACCTTACAGACGACCTCCTGATGGCCTACTCGGCAGGTGACCTGCCCGAAGCCGTCAACCTGATCGTCGCAACCCATATCTCGCTCTGCGATGAATGCAGGGCAGCGTTGGGCAGCTATGATGCTGTGGGCGGCGCCGTGCTCGACACCTGCACCACCGTCGAGATGTCGAAGGCCAGCCTGAACACAGTTCTGGACATGATCCATGCGCAGGACACGCAGGTTCAGGACAAGCCTGTTTCGGCAAGGATCAAGGACGATGTTCTGCCTGCACCCCTGATCGACTATGTCGGCGGAGGCCTTGAGAACGTGCGCTGGCGCTCGGCCGGCATGGGCGTGAAACAGGCGATCCTGCCCACGTCAAAAGACGCGACTGCGCGCCTGCTCTATATCCCGGCGGGCACAGCCATTCCGGATCACGGGCATAGCGGGCTTGAATTGACGCTTGTTTTGAAGGGAGCGTTTCAGGATGAAGGCGGGTATTTCGGCCGCGGCGATATCGAGGTCGCCAGCGAAGACCTGAACCACACGCCTGTAGCTGACATTTCCGAGGATTGCATCTGCCTCGCAGTCACCGATGCACCGCTCAAGTTCAAGGGCTTGGTGCCGCGCATCGCGCAGCCGTTCCTCGGCATATAAGCCGACAGTCAGACCAACGAAAAAGGGGGCCGATCGGCCCCCTTTTCTTTTGCGCTTAGGCTTTTTTCTTCTTCGGCGGCATCAGATCGGTGATCGTGCCCTCGAACATCTCGGCTGCAAAGTTCACCGTTTCCGACAGTGTCGGGTGCGGGTGGATCGTGTGGCCCAGATCAACCGCGTCTGCGCCCATCTCGATCGCCAGCGCCACTTCCGAGATCAGATCACCGGCATTGGTACCGACGATGCAGGCCCCGATCACGCGGTCATCTTCGGGATCGAACAGAAGCTTGGTAATGCCCTCGTTCCGTCCATTCGCCAAGGACCGGCCAGAGGCCGCCCAAGGGAACACGCCCTTTTCGTACTTGATGCCCTGCGCCTTGGCCTGCGTTTCGGTCACGCCGCACCACGCCACTTCCGGATCGGTATAGGCGACCGACGGGATCAGCGACGCATCGAAGAACCGCTTGTGCCCGGCACAAACCTCGGCCGCAACCTTGCCCTCATGCACCGCCTTGTGCGCCAGCATCGGCTGGCCGACCACATCACCAATGGCGAAGATATGCGGCACGCCAGTGCGCTGTTGCTTGTCCACGGCGATAAAGCCGCGATCATCCACAGCCACACCTGCTTTTTCGGCATCAATCAGCTTGCCATTCGGCTTGCGGCCAACAGCAACCAGCACCTTGTCGAACGTATCTTCAAAGGTCTCGCCCTTGTCGTTCTCGAACGTGACCTTGAGACCCTTCTTCTGCGCTTCAACCGCCGTCACCTTGGTCTTGAGCCAGATGTTCTCGTACCGGCCCTCGATCCGCTTGTGCAGCGGCTTGACGATGTCCTTGTCAGCGCCCGGCATCAGTTGGTCCATGAACTCCACAACCGAGATCTTGGCCCCCAGCGCGTCATACACACAGGCCATTTCCAGACCGATGATCCCACCGCCCAGAATGAGCATCCGCTTCGGAATATCCCGCAGCTCCAGCGCCCCGGTACTGTCGATCACGCGTTCATCGTCATGCGGAATGAACGGCAGGTTCACAGGCTCAGAGCCAGCCGCGATGATGCACTGGTCAAAGCTGACATTGGTCTTGCCGCTGTCACCGATCACTTCGATCATGTTTGGCCCGGTGAAGGTGCCATAGCCTTGGACCACCTGAACCTTGCGACCTTTGGCAAGGCCACTCAGACCGCCGGTCAACTGACCGACAACGCTGTTCTTGAAGTCGCGCAGTTCATCAAGATCGATCTTCGGCTTGCCAAAGCTGATCCCGTGCGCCGACATCTCTTCGGCCTCGGTGATCACCTTGGCAACATGCAGCAGCGCCTTGGACGGAATACAGCCCACGTTCAGACACACGCCACCCAGCGACGGATACTTTTCGATCAAGACAACTTTCTTGCCCAGATCGGCGGCGCGAAATGCTGCAGTGTAACCGCCCGGGCCAGAACCCAGAACCACCACTTCGGCATGCACATCTCCCTTGCCAGACGCTGTGCCGGTGGCCGCGACAGATTTCGGCGCTTCAGGCGCTTCCTCTGCCGCCTTCGGCGCCTCGTCCGCTTTGGCGTCCGCGCTTTCCAGAACCATGATCACGGTGCCTTCGGACACCTTGTCACCTTCGGCCACCTTGATCTCGGTGATCTTGCCGGCGGCAGGCGATGGCACTTCCATCGTGGCCTTGTCGGATTCCAGTTCAATCAGCGGGTCTTCGGCGGAAACCGTATCGCCCACGCTGACCAGAACAGTCACAACGGGTACGTCTTTGAAATCCCCGATATCGGGTACTTTAACATCCATCAGATCGTCCCCCTCACCACATCAACTTGCGCATATCGCCCAGCAGGGTCTTGAGCGTCACGCAGAAGCGCGCGGCCAAGGCCCCATCGACGGCACGGTGGTCATACGACAGCGACAGCGGCTGCATCAGGCGCGGCACGAATTCCGAGCCGTTCCAGACCGGTGCCATCTTGGATCGGGTCAGACCCAGGATGGCCACTTCGGGCGCATTCACGATGGGGGTAAAGCTGGTGCCCCCGATGCCGCCCAGTGACGAGATGGTAAAGGTCGCGCCCTGCATGTCCTTGGACTTCAGGTTGCCTTCCCGTGCTGCCTTGGACAGGTCCATCAGTTCCTTGGAAATCTCGACCAGACCCTTGCGGTCCGCGTCCTTGATCACCGGAACCATCAGGCCGTTCGGTGTGTCTGCCGCAAAGCCGATGTTGTAGAAGTCCTTCTTGATCAGCTTGTCGCCATCGGGATGGATCGACGAATTGAACTCCCAATGCTCTTTCAGAGCCGACACAGACGCCTTGATCACAAAGGACAGGAGCGTCACGCGATAGCCGTTGTCCTTGGCCATCGTGTCCATTTCCTTGCGGTATTGGTCGAGATCCGTGATGTCCGCCTCGTCATTATGCGTGACATGCGGAATGTTGAGCCAGGACCGGTGCAGCGCCGGGCCCGAGATCTTCTTGATCCGGGGCATCTCGATCTCTTCGATCGGCCCGAACTTGGAAAAGTCCACAGCCGGGATCGGCGGGATACCCATGCCACCAGACACAGCGCCACCCGCAGCAGCCGGGGCCGCTGTCGCCTTCAACGCCTTCATCACGTCTTCACGCAGGATACGACCCTTGCGACCAGTGCCGTTCACCGTGGCCAGATCGACCTCAACGGTACGAGCAAACGCCCGAACCGACGGTGAGGCGTGGATCTTGCCGAACCCGGCATCGGTTTTGGCCGCCACAGGGGCCGCAGCCGGAGCAGCGGCGGCAGGGGCTTCCGCTTTGGACAATTCTGCCTTGGGTTCTTCCTTGGGCGCTGCGGCAGCGCCATCAGCCTCAAGGATCAGGATCAACGATCCTTCGGAAACCTTGTCGCCTTCGGACACCTTGATCTCTTTCACCACACCAGCGGCAGAGCTGGGCACTTCCATCGTTGCCTTGTCGGACTCAAGTTCGACAATCGGGTCTTCCACAGCAATCGTATCACCCACGCTCACCAGAACGGTGACAACAGGCACATCGTTGAAATCGCCGATGTCGGGTACTTTAACTTCTACGGTCATAGTCTTGTTCTCCTCCCGCTCAAACCAGACGCGGGTTCGGCTTGTCGCCGTCGATGTCGTATTTCTTCAAAGCCAGTTGCAGGTCTTTCTCGGTCACCACGCCCTCGCGGTAGAGATCGACCATCGCAGCGGCGGCGATGTGGTTGGCGTCCACTTCAAAGAACCGGCGCAGGTTCACGCGGCTGTCCGACCGGCCATAGCCATCGGTGCCCAGAACCGTGAATCGACCCGGCACAAAGGCGCGGATTTGTTCAGCGTAGTTCTTCATGTAGTCGGTCGCGGCAATAACCGGGCCTTTCGCACCCTCTAGCTGCTGGGTGACATAGGGCACCTTTGGCTCGGCCAGCGGGTTCAGACGGTTGTGACGCGCACAATCCTGACCATCCCGCGCCAACTCGTTCAGCGACGTGGCCGACCAGATGTCCGATGTGACACCGAAATCTTCCTTCAGCATCTCAGCCGCCTTGAGCGCCTGCACAAGGATCGTACCAGACCCCAACAAGTTCACATGCTTCTTGCCCGGCTTCGCAGTTTTCGAGAAGCGATAGAGGCCTTTGACGATGCCCTCTTCCGCGCCCATCGGCATTTCAGGATGCTGATAGTTCTCGTTCATCAAGGTCAGGTAGAAATAGACATCTTCCTGATCGACAAACATCCGCTGCAACCCGTGCTGCACGATCACCGCCACTTCATAGCTGAAGGTCGGGTCATAGCTGATGCAGTTCGGAATGGTGCCCGCAAGAATATGCGAATGCCCGTCCTCGTGCTGCAACCCTTCGCCGTTCAACGTGGTCCGCCCGGCGGTCCCGCCCAGCATGAAGCCCCGCGCACGGCTGTCCCCAGCGGCCCAAGCCAGATCGCCGATCCGCTGGAAACCGAACATCGAGTAGTAGATGAAGAACGGGATCATCGGCACGCCATGGTTGGAATACGACGTTGCCGCCGCGATCCAATCCGCCATAGCACCCGCTTCGTTGATGCCTTCCTGAAGAACCTGACCATCCAGGCTCTCTTTGTAGAACATCATCTGGTCTTTATCCTGCGGAGTGTAGTTCTGCCCCAGCGGATTGTAGATGCCCGCCGACCGGAACAGACCTTCCATCCCGAAGGTGCGGCTTTCATCCGGCACAATCGGCACGATATTCTTGCCGATCTTCTTGTCCCGGAGCAGCGTCGTCAGGATACGCACGAACGCCATGGTCGTGGAAATCTCGCGATCACCCGTGGATTCAAGCTGACCTTTGAACTGATCCAATGCCGGGATTTCCAGCTTCGGCGCGTCTCTCCAGTGGCGCACCGGGAACGACCCGCCCAGCTCTTTCCGGCGATCCGCCAGATAGGCTTTCTGCGCGTTGTTCAGGCTGACAAACGGTACGTCCTTTTCCAGCTCTTCGTCGGTGACCGGAATCTGGAACCGATCCCGCATCGCCTTAAGCTGGTCGAACTGCATTTTCTTCTGCTGGTGCGTGGTGTTCTGGCCTTCGCCAGCGGTACCCATGCCGTAACCTTTGACAGTCTTGACCAGCAGACAGGTCGGCGTGCCCTTGGCTTTGGTCGCCCGCAGGAACGCGTTATACACCTTCTTCGGATCATGCCCGCCCCGGCGCAGCGCCCAGATCTGATCGTCGGTCCAGTCTTCCACCAGAGCGGCCGTCTCGGGATACTTTCCGAAGAAATGCTCGCGGATATACGCGCCGTCTTTTGACTTGAACGTCTGGTAGTCGCCATCGACGGTTTCATCCATCAACTGGCGCAGCTTGCCGGACGTGTCCCGCTCCAACAGCTCGTCCCAGCCACGACCCCAGAGCAGCTTGATCACGTCCCAACCGGCACCCCGGAAGTCGCCCTCAAGCTCCTGCACGATTTTGCCGTTGCCGCGCACCGGGCCATCCAGACGCTGCAGGTTGCAGTTCACAACAAAGATCAGGTTATCGAGGCCCTCGCGATGCGCCAGATCAATGGCACCCCGGCTTTCCGGTTCGTCCATCTCGCCGTCGCCAAGGAAGCACCACACCTTGCGGTCGCCCATGTCGATAAGCCCGCGGTTGTGCATGTATTTCATGAACCGCGCCTGATAGATCGCCATGAGCGGTCCCAGACCCATCGAAACGGTCGGGAACTGCCAGTAATCCGGCATCAGCCACGGGTGCGGATACGAACTCAGACCACCACCCGAAACTTCAGAGCGGAAATTCTCAAGCTCTTCGGCGCTGATGCGCCCTTCCATAAAGGATCGCGCGTAAATGCCGGGAATGACGTGACCTTGGAAAAACACCAGATCACCGCCGTGAATGGCAGATTTCGACCGCCAAAAATGGTTCAGACCAATGTCATAGAGCGCAGCCGAAGACGCGAAGGATGCAATGTGCCCACCGTATTCGCTGCTTTCCTTGTTCCGTTTCACAACGGTGGCCATCGCGTTCCAACGATTGATCGTCCGGATGCGCCATTCCATCTCGATGTCGCCGGGGATGTCGACTTCGTCGTCCGGTGCAATGGTGTTCTGATACGGCGTGGTCGCCGAGAACGGCAGCTTGGCACCAGCGGCGCGCGCCTGTTGCACCGCCTTGTCGAGCAGGAAATGCGCGCGATCCGCGCCATCCCGAAGGATCACGTCTTCTATCGCGTCTTGCCATTCCTGAGATTCGACCGGGTCAATATCGTTCGGGCTGTCTTTCATAATCCCTCTTCCCTTGGTCTGGCCGCAGCGGCCACTAGTTTATCATTGAACAAATTGCTTGCGCGCAACATCGCTCAACCATCTAACGCGCTCCTAGCATGGCCGGTTCCCTAGGGGCAGTACCCCAGAGGCATAACATCCATGCAGCAGACGCATGGCAAACTAATTTAATGCTAAACTAAATAAACCGCACACGTTGCGCCAAACGCCTTTTCCACCACGCAAAGCGTAGCATCAAATAAGCCGGGTTGCGACCGTGCCGATCAGGGAATCATGGGAAATGCAAAGCGACCCGCACGCGGTCTTTCAACGTGCGGGCCCACTCTGACTAGGCAACCTGTCGTTCGCGGGAAAACAGGTTGATGCGGGACATGTCCCCGCAGGACAGCGTCACCAAAACATCGGGTTCAATCGAGGCCCAACTCAGCGTCTTGGAATCCAATGGCTCTGACGCCAGGATCCATCCACCTTCGCTGGTTTTCGCAGCATACAGGCTCGGCGCTCGGGCATCGCTGGAATGTCGGAACGCGTAGATCAACTCGCCGTCCGACATGACGCAGGTGAGACGCACCGCTTCGTCGCAGCCTTGCCCGTAGCAGCTATGCTCCTGCAAAAGTGCTACAACGGCGCGCACTGCCTCGGCGGGATTGTCCTCAAGCCCATGCGCCATCAGCAGAAGAAAAATCAATTCCGAATCCGTCGTGCCCCGCCGTGCAAGATACAGATCGTCCGGCAGCAACGCCTCAAGCGCACGACGGATGCGGTCGATATCCGGCACCTGACCATTGTGCATGAACGACCAGCGCCGATGCGCAAAGGGATGGCAATTGAGCCGCGTTGTCTCGCCCGTCGTCGACGCGCGGACATGCGCGAGGAACAGCGAAGACCGGATCATCTTGCACAGGCTGAGAAGATTCCCGTCGGACCAGGCCGGCAGCACATCCCGATACAGCCCCGGACCTTCGCCTTCGGCGTACCACGCAAAGCCGAACCCGTCGCCCTGTACGGCCAGCTTCGCTTCGTTTGCGTGCTGGCTTTGTTCAAGCAACGAATGCGCCGGGTCGACGACAACATGCGCTATGGGAACAGCAGGTCCCAGATACGCCGCCAACCGACACATTGTCAGTGCCCGGCTTTGCTGTGCCGCGCTTCAATCCGCGCGTGCATCTGACGGATCATCCGGCTGGCCGTTGTTTCGAACAAAGGTGGAATGATCGCATGGATCAGCGCCGCCATGGACGCAAGGAACAGCCGCCCGGCAAAGCCGAACGCAAAGCCCGCATGCTGCAGGTAGGTTTCGTTCACGCTGGCCGGATGGTCGATAAAGCCGCGCAGGAAGCCGGGTCGCGCCGCTGTGTCGGTGTCTTGAACTGCCATGGGATGCTCCTTGCCTTGATGCCTGTCGGTATCATGCCAGATCAACAAAGAGCGGTTTTCCCAAAAATCATGCCTCGACGCATAATCCTTGGGAATTTTTCACACTATGGAATCAAAAGAAGAGATAATTTCTCAAACGAGAAAGCAATCACAGGTCGAACGTCGCAAACACCGGCGCATGGTCGCTGGGTTGCTCCCACCCACGGGCGTCCCGCAGGATACGGCTGGAATGTGCCGCGTTCGAAATGTCCGGTGTCGCCCAAACATGGTCCAACCGCCGTCCCTTGTCCGCGGCATCCCAATCCTTGGCCCGGTAGCTCCACCAGGAATATAGCAGCCCCTCGGGAATATCCTGACGGGTCACGTCGACCCAGCCACCCGCATCCTGCGTTTCCCCGAAATGCTCGACCTCGATGGGCGTGTGGCTCACCACCTTGAGCAGTTGCTTGTGTGACCACACATCATCCTCGCGCGGCGCGATGTTCAGATCACCAACCAGGATGGCCTTCTCGGGCTTTTCAGCATGAAACCAGTCCCGCATCTCGGTCAGATAATCGAGCTTCTGCCCAAACTTCTCGTTCACCTCACGGTCCGGCACATCACCACCTGCAGGCACGTAGACGTTGTGGATCGTCAGCCCGTTTTCCAACCGTCCCGCCACATGGCGGGCGTGACCCAAGCTGGCAAAGTCCTTATCGCCCAGATCTTCAATCGGCAGCTTCGACAGGATGGCAACTCCGTTGTACCCCTTCTGCCCCCGCGCGATCATGTGGCCATAGCCCAGCGCCCGGAACTGCTCCATCGGGATCTTCTCAACGGGGCTTTTGCACTCTTGCAGGCAGAGAACATCCGGCCCTTCCTCAGCCATCAGCTTTGCCACCAGCCCTTCACGCAGACGGACCGAATTGATGTTCCAGGTGGCAAGGGTGAACGGCATGAGCGGCATCTCCGGCGCAGGGGTTGAGGTCGCCAGACACTGCCCCCGCAAGGCCCCGGTCGCAACCCGGAAACCGACACGAAAAAACGCCCCGGCTATGGCATCCGGGGCGTCAAGGTGGTCTGCGAACAGACGAGGGAGGATTGATTACCAGTCCTTCGGACCCTTGTCGGCAAACTGGTGAACCAGAAAGTCTATAAAGGCGCGGACTTTGGGTTGGGTGAACCGGCCCGGAGGATAGACCGCGTAAATGCCCTGCGTGTCGATGGGCAGATCCGGCATCGCATCTTCGACCAGTCCTTTTTCCATCGCATCGGCGTATAGGAAGGACGGCAGGTAGGCGATGCCAAGGCCCGCGACGCAGGCGTTGAGCAGCGATTGCCCATCATTGACCGAAAGCCAGCCTGCGGTGCGAATCTGACGCTTTTCGCCCGACGGCGCTGTCACTTTCCACACATTGCCGCTCGACTGGTTCGAGTAGTGCAAGAGCTTGTGCTCGTTCAGATCGTCGATCCGGCGCGGGCGGCCATATTTCTCGAAATAGGACGGTGCCGCGATCATCCGTTTGGTGGTCTCGGTCAACTTGCGTGCGCGCAGGGTGCTGTCTTCCAGTTCCCCGATGCGCACTGCCATGTCAAAGCCTTCAGAGATCAGCTCAACATACCGGTTGTTCAGAACCATGTTCACGGTGATGTCCGGGAAGTCCGACAGGAACTCGCCCAGCACCGGCGACAGGTGGTTTACACCGAAATCGGTTGCCACGCTGATCCGCAACAGCCCAGACGGCGCGGATTGCATTGATGTCACCAGCGCATCAGCTTCACCTGCATCGTTCAGCACCCGACGCGCACGGTCATAGTACGCCAGACCAATCTCGGTCGGGCTCACACGACGTGTCGTCCGGTTCAGCAGTCGCGCACCAAGCCGGGCCTCCAGTGAGGACACATGCTTCGAGACAGCGGATTTCGAAATCCCCATCTTCTTGGCCGCGTCAGTGAAGCCACCCTGATCCACAACCGTGGCAAAGGCCTCCATTTCGGTAAGACGGTCCATACAAATTCCTCGTGTTTCGTTGGATTGGGTATGACCATCAAATCAGGCGCGACTTAGGCGCAGACCGGACAATACGGGGGAATTGTAGTGATCGTCAGCGGCAGGGAAACGGCAACCAAACCCGGTTTTGGCGCAACTTTGATTTTGCGAACCACAAAACCCGGCCTACTCTTGACCTTGGGGAAGGCGCACTTCCTCACTAGGGAGAAGTATTCATGAAACGTTTTATTCTCGGGGCCGCGATTGCCCTTGCCACAGCAGGTTTTGTCCATGCAGGCGAAACGCCCTCTGCGCCAGACGCAACCGTCTACGTGATCAACCTTGAAAACGGCGCAACCGTGCAATCCCCGGTCACAGTGATCTTCGGACTTGCCGGAATGGGCGTGGCCCCCGCTGGTGTCGAAAAAGAGGCGACCGGTCATCACCACATTCTGCTCAACCGCGCGCCGTTCGGCGAAGGTGCAGACGACGCTGAACTGATTGCCAACGGCATCCCGTCAGATGAAAACCACCTGCATTTCGGCGGCGGACAAACACAGGCCAGCCTCGATCTGCCAGCCGGGACGCACACAATTCAATTGGTGCTGGGCGACCACTTCCACGTCCCTCACAACCCGCCTGTGGTCAGCGACGTGATCACGATCACCGTCACCGAATGACAAAAAGCCGGGCGCAAGGCCCGGCTTTCCGTTTCGTCTGGGGGTCACACCTTACGCAGCTTTGCGCTGGTGTTTGCCCTCTTCGATCTCTTCCACGATCTTCGACACGAATGCCTTGAGGTCTTCCGGCTGACGGCTCGTGATAATGCCCTGATCCACAACGACCGCTTCGTCTTTCCACGTCGCACCGGCGTTGGTCACGTCGGTCTTGATCGAATGGTACGATGTCGCATCGCGCCCTTTCAGGATACCGGCCTCGACCAGCACCCACGGCGCGTGGCAGACAGCGGCAATCGTCTTGCCCTGATCATGGAAGGCACGCACCAGATTCAGCACGTCCTCGTCTACGCGCAGAAGGTCTGGGTTGATCTGACCGCCGGGAATGACCAGCGCGTCGTAGTCATCTGCGGAAACGTCCGAGATCTTGGCATCGGCTTCCGCCTCACGGCCCCAGTCGCTGCCTTCCCAACCCTTGATGGCGTTGCCATCGGGCGTCGCCACATGCAGCGTGGCCCCCTTGGCACGCAGCTGGTCGCGCGGGAATTCCAGTTCGGATTGTTCAAAGCCGTGGGTCGAAACAAGTAGGATTTTTGCGTCATTGATTGCAGGCACGATAAGCCTCCTGATGAATTGAATGTCCAAGCGGGGCCTCGTGCCCCACCGTCTGTTCACTCAACGCATCAGGCGACCAACCGTTCCTTACAATGAAGCAGCCAACCGCGTACCTTGATCAATCGCCCGCTTGGCGTCCAGTTCTGCGGCCACATCAGCACCACCGATCACGTGACAGGACACGCCCTTGGCCTCAAGCGCATCGGCCAGAGACCGCTCCGAGACTTGCCCGGCGCATAGAACAACCGTATCGCAGGCGATCACCTCAGGCCGTTCCCGTGCCTCGCCGTAGGAGATGTGCAGACCTTCGGCGTCAATGCGTTCGTAGTTCACACCCGCCTTCATCTGCACATCTTTCATCATCAGGCTCGCGCGATGAATCCAACCTGTGGTCTTGCCCAACCGCTTGCCCGGCTTCTCCGCCTTGCGCTGCAGCAGCGTCACCTGCCGCGCCGGCGCACTCGGTTGCGGCCCTTCCGGGACCAGACCAGACCTCTGCTCTGCCGGATCGGCGACACCCCATTCCTTCATCCATTCCGGCAGGTTCTCGGTCGGGCTCTCGCCTTCGTGCACAAGATACTCCGACACATCGAACCCAATCCCCCCGGCACCCACAACCGCCACACGCTCTCCAACTGCCGCTTTGCCGCGCAACACATCCACATAGCCCAACACGTTCGGCCCGTCCTGACCGGGGATCTGCGGATCGCGCGGCAGAACGCCCGTTGCGATGATCACCTCGTCAAAGCCGGTCAGATCGTCCGCGCTAACCTCTTTGCCCAAGGACACCGTGACGCCCGTTTCCGCCACCATCGTGCGGAACCAATCGACCAGCCCCCAGAACTCTTCCTTGCCCGGCACCTGCTTGGCCATGTTGAGCTGACCCCCAATTTCGTCGGCCTTGTCGAACAGCGTCACCTGATGCCCGCGCTCCGCCGCTGTGATTGCCGCCGACAGGCCCGCCGGACCGGCACCCACCACCGCAACGCGCTTTGCATTAACGGTTGGTTCAACTTTCAGCTCTGTCTCGAAACAAGCCTTCGGATTCACAAGGCAAGACGAGATCTTCATCTGGAACGTGTGATCCAGACAGGCTTGATTACATGCGATACATGGCGCGATTTGCGCACCTTTGCCCGCCGCCGCTTTCGAAACGAAATCCGGATCGGCCAGGAATGGCCGCGCCATGCTCACCATATCGGCGCATCCCGTCGCCAGGACGTCCTCGGCAACCTCGGGCGTGTTGATCCGGTTCGACGTGATCACCGGAATCCCCACCTTGCCCATCAGCTTTTTCGTCACCCAGGCAAAGGCCGCACGCGGCACACTCGTCGCAATCGTCGGAATCCGCGCCTCGTGCCAGCCGATGCCGGTGTTGATGATCGTGGCACCAGCCGCCTCAATCGCCTGCGCAAGCTGAACGACCTCTTCATGCGTCGACCCGTTCGGCACAAGGTCGATCATCGACAACCGGTAGATCACGATGAACTCCGGCCCCACCGCCTCGCGCACGCGGCGCACCACTTCGACCGGCAGGCGCATGCGGTTCTCGTACGGCCCACCCCAGCGATCCGTACGTTTGTTGGTGTGGGTCACCAGAAACTGGTTGAGGAAATATCCCTCCGACCCCATCACCTCGACCCCGTCATACCCGGCTTCCTGCGCCCGTTTCGCAGCGGTCACGATGTCACTGATCTGCTTCTCGATCCCATCCTCGTCCAACTCGATCGGCGGGAATGGAGAGATCGGGGATTTCACCGCAGAAGGTGCAACACATTCCTTACCATAGGCGTACCTCCCCGCATGGAGGATCTGCATCGCGATCTTGCCGTCGGCCTCATGCACCCGGTCGGTGACGATCCGATGGTTCGCGATGTCCTGATCGGTGAAGAGCCCAGACGCGCCCGGAAACACGCCGCCTTCGCGGTTCGGCGCCATGCCGCCAGTGACCATCAGCGCCACGCCGCCGCGTGCGCGGGTGGCATAAAACTCGGCCACGCGGTTCCAGTCGCCGGTCTCTTCCAGATTGGTGTGCATCGACCCCATCAGCACGCGGTTCTTCAGCGTGGTGAACCCAAGATCGAGCGGGGCCAACATATGCGGATAATGTGACATGGCAGAACTCCTCCGTTGGCTTCACCTGACACGGGTCAAGTTGACGTGTCACGCCCCAACGTCACGTCACGGCCTGTCGTATTCCGCCGCGTGACACCCGGCCCAAAGCCCGGTGGCGAAACAGGCGGTCAGCAGATAGCCCCCCGTCGGCGCATCCCAGTCGAGCATCTCGCCCGCGCAGAATGTGCCGGGCCGATCCTTTAGCATAAGCGTGTCGTCCAGCGCGTCGAAGGACACGCCGCCCGCAGTCGAGATCGCTTCGTCCATCGGGCGCAATCCGGCATGGCGAATGGGGACAGCCTTGATCACCTGCGCCAAGGCGGCTGGATCATGCGGTAAGGGATGCACAAACTCCCGCAGAATGGCCTGCGCCGCAGCGGACAGTTTCAGCACCCGGCGCAGATGGTTCGACAGGCTGGCCTTGCCTTTTGGCTTCGACAGCCGATCCGTGACCGCCTCAAGGCTGAGGTCCGGCAACAGGTCCAAAGTCAGATCAGCCCCTTGGCGCAGCCAAGGAACGAGCGGATAGACCCCGCCCCCCTCCAAACCGCGTTTGGAGATTACGACCTCGCCGCGCGACACCTGATCACCCGCGTGCAGGGCGATGCCCTTCAACGGCGCGCCGAAATGGCGGGTCATATGTGCTGACCAGTCCACCACCAGCCCCACATTTGACGGCTGAAACGGTGCGACCTCGATCCCGTTCGCTGCGAAACGCTCTGCCCATTGCCCGTCCGATCCCAGCCGCGCCCAGCTTGCGCCACCCAGCGCAAAGACCGTCACGCGCGGGGTCAGAACACGCGCGCCCTCGAGCGTTTCGAAATGGTGCATGTTCCGTTCCCAATCGACCCAGCGCCAGCGAGTGTGCCGTTCAAGCCCCAACCCATCCAGTCGCGCCAGCCACGCGCGCAGCAGCGGCGACGCTTTCATCGCGTCGGGAAACAGCCGCCCGGTCGATCCTGTAAAGGTGGTCTGACCCAGACCCTCGGTCCAAGCCTTCACCTCGTCCGGTCCAAACGACTTGAGACAGGCCCGCATGGTTGGATGCAAACCCGCGCCGTAGGAGGCCAGAAACGGTCCGAAGGCCTGCATCTTGGTCAGGTTCAATCCCGACTTCCCAGCCATCAGGAACTTGCGGCCAATCGACGGTTTGGCCTCGACCAGCGTGACCACCCGCCCCGCCGTCAGCAGCGCCTCGGCCGCCATCAGGCCAGCTGGCCCACCGCCGATGACGAGCGCGTCCGTCACTCTTTCGGGGGTGCGTTGCGCAGTTCGACAACGCGGTGGGGATAGGGGATTTCGATATTGTGCTCCTTGAGCGCGTTCCAGATCAGGAACAGCACGTCGGACGCATATTTGTTCTTGCCGTCGTCAATGCCGTTCACCCAGAACTCTACGCCAAAGTCGATGCCGCTGTCACCGAAGCCGCGCAGCTCTACGTCGGGCGGTTCGGGGGATTGCAGCACGCCGGGATGTTTTGAAACGGCGTCTACGATGATGTCGGGCACCAGATTGATGTCGGTGTCATAGCTGACCGAGAACGCCACTTCGAGCCGGTTGGCGCTGCCCTGATCGGAATAGTTGATCACGCGGGTGGTGATGAAATCCTCGTTCGGAACCACGATCCAGCGCCCGTCAAAGGTTTCAAGGATCATCGCCCGTGCTGTGGTTTTGACGATGGTGCCCGCCTCACCGTTGTCCAACTCGACATAGTCGCCAACGGTCGCCTGCCCTTCGAGCAGCAGGATCACACCCGAGATATAGTTCGACGCGATTTTCTGGAGACCGAAGCCGAGACCCACACCAATCGCACCGCCCAGCACGGCGAGCGAGGTAAGCGGCACACCCATGATGTTCATCAGCAGGATAAACGCGAGGCCGAAGATCAGAAGCTCTGCCGCCTTGGCCGCAAGCTGCCGCGTGGCGGGACGCATCTCTTGCTGTTTATTGATGTACGCGGCGGATTGGTCGTTCGACCAGCGCCCGAGCCAGAACAGCAGCGCGCCCGCGATCACACCGCGCAGCAGAGCCATGACCGAGAACGAGATGTTTCCCAGCGAAACAATCGTGTTGTCCAAGCGCTCGGTCAGCAGATCAAGCAGACCAACCGCGTAGAGCGCGACCACGGGCAAAAGCACGTAGCGCCCAAGCAGTTTCAGGAACGGGTCGCTGACGATGTCGCGCACAAGGACGCGCGCGGCGAGGAAGAGGAAGACACCCTTGCCGAAGGCAATCACGGTTCCGGTGCCGAAGATGCTCCGCGTGACCTGCTCGCCAATCGCGGCAAACATATAGGCGAGCACCGGCAACAGCAGCGGAACCGCCATGAGGACCCCGCGCCGCAGCCGGGACAGGAGGGAAATGCTTTCCTCTGGCGGCGTGAGAACCCGTGTCAGGACCGGACGGATGCGTCGCGTCAAAACGACTGCTGCGAAATACGCCAGGATCAGCAAAGCGAATTGAGACCACGCGGCGGGGGACAGGAGCCACCCCAACGCGATCTCGTATCCCTGGATCGCGTAACCGACCGCAGTCTGGACGATCGGTGGTTGCGCCGACAGATCCCAATCCATGACGATTCCCTTGAATTTTCGCCGTTATGTTTCAGCTAGATGCCTTGACCCACGCTTCTGCACAAGCCTCGCGGACCGGAGACAAGCCGCATTGACCGAGACTGACCCGATCTGCCCCCCAATCTGCCCGCTGTGTTTGCGCCCCATTCCGCCGGGGGTGAAGCAAAGCCAGCATCATCTTGTCCCGAAACTGAAGGGTGGCAAAGGCGGGCCGACGATCCTTGTGCATCACATCTGCCATCAGGAAATCCACGCAACCCTGACCGAGGCCGAGTTGGCGCGGGAGTTCAACACGCCCGAGGCGTTGAGGGCGCATCCGAAGCTTGCCGGGTTCTTTGACTGGGTGTCCAAGCGGCCACCCGAGTTTCATGCGCGGGGGCGCAGCAGCCTACGCAAGCAGCGGTCACGGAAGCGCCGGAGATAGGTCAGCCAGTGCGCCCCAATGTTTCGCGCGCGAAACATTGGGGCCGGGTCGGACCCTTTGAGGGTTTTTTAACCATTGCTCCGATGCGTGCGTATACGCGCAAAAAATGCGCTTTTTGTGTTAATTGTTCAAATTTGCATATAACCTATCTTGAGGCTGAGAGACAGACAGGAGCACCACGATGAGTTGGAACCCAGCCCTTGACCCGCATTGCCCCACCGGAGATCAGGTGGACGCCATCGAGACTGTCATCATCCCGCGCGCCCGCGATCTGGGTGGGTTCGAGGTGCGTCGTGCGCTGCCTGCGCCGCGTCGTCAGATGGTTGGGCCGTTCATCTTTTTCGACCAGATGGGGCCTGCCGAGTTTCTGCCGACCAAGGGGCTGGACGTGCGACCCCATCCGCATATCGGGCTGGCGACGATTTCGTACCTCTATCGGGGACGGATGCATCACCGCGACAGTCTGGGCACCGATGCGTGGATCGAACCGGGTGCGGTGAACTGGATGGTGGCGGGACATGGGATCACCCATTCGGAACGCATCGACGACGAAACGCAGACCGATCCGATGCCGTTTTTCGGTATCCAGACATGGGTCGCCTTGCCCAAGGATCACGAGGACCGCGCGCCAGAGTTCGAGCATGCGCCGGTGGGGGCGTTGCCTTTCCTTGAGGGCGAAGGCAAATCCGTTCGGCTTATCCTTGGCGATGCGTGGGGCGAACGTGCTCCGGTCAAGACCGCGTCCGAGATGTTCTATGCCGATGCGGTGCTTGAGGCGGGTGCTGCGATTCCGTTGCCCGACAATCACGAGGATCGCGGGGTTTATGTCGTCGAAGGGTCCGTGACGGTGGCAGGGGAAACCTATGAGGCGGGTCGGATGATGGTGTTCCGTCCGGGAGACAAGCTGTCATTGCAGGCTGGGCCGATGGGCGCGCGGGTGATGCTCTTGGGTGGGGAAACGCTGGAAGGATCGCGGTACATCTGGTGGAACTTCGTGGCGTCTTCACAGGAGCGCATCGAAGAGGCCAAGGAGGCGTGGCGTGCCGGAGATTGGGCGTCCGGGCGGTTCCAGTTACCGCCCGGGGATGATGCGGAGTTCATCCCGTTGCCGGATCGGTAAGACTATTGGATGTCGGCGGGGCAAGAGCCGAAGACCCCCGCCACATCCACTGACATCGCGCACATGATGCCGCCCCAGTGAAAGCCGCGCAGACCTTCGGAGTATTCGATTTCGAACCACTCGTAGCCATCGAAGATGATACCGGTGGCGTTCAAAATCGACACCGGCTCTTCGTAAGCCAACCCGTCAGAGCGCGCGAATTCGGTACCCGGTCCGGTGCGGACATTGCCGCCCAGTGACGCGGCCTTGCTTTGCGCGGCTGTATCCGGTGCGTCGAACCCGGCTTGCAGAATGCAGGGTTTGGGATCCTGATCATCGACAAAGAGCATCACCTCGGCCCCCTTTCCACGCACCAGGAAATGCCCGGCGGGGAGCATGATGTCGTAACCAAAGCCCGACCCCACAGGGACCGGCGCCATTTCAAGCGCTTCACTTTCGAGCATGAGCGTTGCGATGCCATCTGGGCGTGTGGGAATGACGACCTGGATGCTGGGCGAACTGGTGCTGCCTTCATCGCAGGTAAACACGGTGCCGGGGGGCACGTCACCTTCGGCCCAAGACGGGCCAGCCAAAAGTGCTGTGCCTAGCATCAGTAGGATCGGGCGGAACACTGTCATACTGGCCTCCTTGGCACCATCGGTCCCGGACAGCCCCTTAGTTCGCGTTCTTCCGTTCAAAATACACCCGCATCTCTTCGGCCTCGTGCCGGGCATCGCGGAGGCCTTCCATGGCGGCGGCGAGTTCGGCCTCGGTCTGGGCAAGCTGGTTGGTGAGTTCCGCTTCGCGCTGTTGCAAGTAGGTGATCGCCTGATCGCGGGTTTCTTCGGCCTCGTGGAGTTCCTGCGCCATGCGTTCGAGCTGATCCATATCGGCCTGGCTCACACGGGTGAAGCGATGCACAAGCCAGTTGGCAAACCATCCGAGCCCGAATGCCACGAAGAGAATGATCGCTGTCGTGATGACAAACTCAGTTCTGTCCATTGCCGCTGTCCTCTGCGCCGTCGGTTGTTGATGTTTCGTCTGTTGGCGCGGAATCTTCAATGGCTTCGAGCGTTGTTTCCGAGTCTTTCACGGGTTCAGGGCGTCGCAACTTGAATTCGATGCGGCGGTTGGCCTCGCGGCCTTCCTCTGTGTCGTTGCTGGCGATGGGTTGTTCCTCGCCATAGCCACGCACTTCGTAGCTGGCGGTCAAGACGCGGCGCTGGCGCAGAGCGTCGACAACAGCCTGGGCACGGTCCTGGCTGAGTTGCTGGTTCATCACTTCGCGGCCCTGGCTGTCGGTGTGGCCCGCGATCACGAGGGGAATGTCGCCACAGAGCTGCAGCAGCTCTGCGATCTCGTCCATGATGTCCTGGGTCGCGAGATCGAGCGTGGCCGAACCCGGCTCAAACGTGATTTTGCGGTCGCCGATGATCTCGACGATCTGGGCTTCGCATTGTTCGGGTGTGGGGATGCCCAGCAGCGGATCGAGTTTTTCCTGATAGGCGATTTCGATTTCGAAATGTTCGCTGTCTCCGAGCTTTTCGGCCAGAAGCCCCGCGATCTCGGAACTGGCGTTCTGGTTGCCTGTGTTGCCACTGATCGTCAGGGCATCCGGGGTCACCGTCACCGCTCCGTTCGACAGCCGCGACAGGGCTTCGAGACCGGCCAGAACGCGGCTGGACCAGTTTGCGGGCAGGGTGTCATCGACGCGGGCGGTGGTGCGCACGGTGGCAGAGCCAAAGGCGGCGCGGGCAAAGCTGTCGGCTGTGGTGCGGGCGATTTCGCTGTTGATGCGGCCGCGCAATTGCACGTCACCTTCAGGGCTGCGCGTAGCGGTAAATTCGGGAATGCCTTCGGGCGCCGCTTCGGGCGGTGTGGGCAGGGTCGCATTGACCACGAAAACATCCGGCAGGTCTGTTTCAAGCTCTCCGACCACGCGGTCGAACAGTGACTGATCGGTGCCTTCCAACGCAAAAAGCGTGACATCGGCATCGGCAAACGTGATGCTGCCGCCGCCAAGGGCGTCGATGGCGCGAATGCCCATTGCCGTGGCGGCCCCCCATTCGTTTGTCGGGGTTCCAAGGCCCAGACGGCAGTCGAGTTTACCCTCCACACCGACCGAGGCCGCCGCCTTGACGATCTCATCCCGATCTTCTTCGGTCGGGGCCGCACAGGCGTCGAACCGCACGCCGTCGCCATCCTTGATAAACCGAAGCGTAAACGGGGAAATGACCGGGCGGGGTGCGCTGATGTTCAGGGCAAGCCGGATCTCATCGCCAGCCCGACGGGCAAGATCGGCCTCGACCCTGCGGCGGGCGTCTTCGCTTTCGACAGCGCCCTTGATGGTCACGCGTCCTGCCTCGACCGAAATCTTGGAGCGGTCGAGCACCCGCAGCACCGACACCGCATAGTCCATCGCATCCTCCAACCCATCGGGCACGGGATATTCCGCGACTTCGAGAAGGTCGGATACAGGGACATCAGGCACCGCGCGTGTGATCTCGGCGACCAGGAGTTCCCGATCAACAGATGCGGGCAGGAGCCCGATCATCGACAGGCCGTCGTCGCTGCGCAAGAGTTCGACAGAAAAGCGCGGAGGGGCGATGCCGTCGCGGTCGACGATGTCGATCTGGTCGATGACCCGAGCAGAGTCTACCACACGTCCAGCGGCGCTGAGCGCCTGAAACCGCGCGGCCTCGGTGGGGGCTGTTCCGATCAGGAAGACCAACAGCCCGTCCGTGTCCACATCCGCCCATGTCAGCGCGTCGCGGTCAAGCTCTGTGCGCACTGCCCTTTCCGAGCTTTCCTCAACGGCCCCTGCCGCCACCCACGCCGCCCCGATGCTAAGGACTGCTGCAGTGGCGAAGGCACCGAAGAGTGTGAAGACAGAAGACAGGCGCATCAACGTTCCGCGTCAGTTGAGGTTGGCAAAGCGATACGCTGCAGCGCCCCGGATGGCAATCACGCGAAAAGGGCAGCGGCGAAAAACAGCACAGGGATCAGCCCGGCATCGCGGTTCGACCGGAAGAGGTGCAGAAGGCGGTCCATGTCGTCGAGCTTGAGCCGGCGCATCTGCCACATCATGTGCCAGCCCATCGCCCATGGCCCGCCCAGCGCGATCACGAGCGCCAAGATCTCACCGCGCGGAGCGGCAAGGATGATGGCGTAACCCATCAAGGCGACGGTCAGGACAAGGAACCATGCGAGGTATTTCGGGGTCGCCTCTCCGAAAAGCCGCGCGGTCGATTTCACCCCGATCAGCGCGTCATCTTCGGTGTCCTGATGCGCATAGATCGTGTCATAGAAAAGCGTCCAGGCCATGCCTGCCACATACAGGAACACGGCGGGCCATTGGAGCTGTCCTGTATGCGCTGTCCATGCCAGCAACGCACCCCAGTTGAAGGCGATGCCCAGGAACACCTGAGGCCACCATGTGAACCGCTTTGCAAAGGGATAGATCGCCACAGGCACAAGCGCGATGATGCCAAGAAGGATCGCCTGAATGGGAAAGGTGATCAGGATGCAGAACGCGATAAGCGACTGAACCACCGCCCAGGCCAATGCCTGTTTCACCGTCACCTGACCGGAGGGAATCGGCCGCGATGCAGTACGGGCGACAGAGCCGTCAAAGTCGCGGTCGGTGATGTCGTTCCACGTGCAGCCTGCTCCGCGCATGAGGAACGCGCCGATACCGCAGCCAAAGATGATCCACGCATCAAAGAGCCGCGTCTCCCCGGTGTAGAGCATGGCAAGAAGCGTGCCCCAGACGCAGGGCAGATACAGCAGCCATGTGCCGATGGGTCTGTCCGCACGGCTGAGCCGGAGATAAGGGCGCGTCCACGCAGGGGCGAGCGTGTCGACCCAATTGCCCGTGACGGCATCGGCGACCTGACCGCTCTGGTCTGGTGAAATCTGCGGTCCGGGCATATGTGTTGCTCCATGAGTTCGAATACGCGCGCGAAAGTCAGGCTTTTTGTAGAGCAGCCGCTTGGGGCGGTACAACCGGTTCCTCTGACGCGGGAGCAGGCGCATTACCTGTTTGGCGTGATGCGGATGGACGTTGGCGATCTTGTTGCGCTCTTCAATGGCCGTGATGGCGAGTGGCAGGCCGAGGTGGCCGAGGCAGGCAAACGCGGCGGCATCCTTGTATGCCGCGAGCAGTCGCAGCCGCAGGTGATGCCGCCGGACCTGTGGCTGCTGTTTGCACCGATCAAGAAGGCGCGCACTGATTTCATCGTGGAAAAGGCGGTGGAGATGGGCGTGCGGCGGGTGATCCCGGTGCAGACCGCCCACACCAATTCCGAACGCATCCGGCAGGACCGGCTGCAGGCCCACGCGGTCGAAGCGGCAGAGCAATGTGGCGGAGTGTTTGTGCCCGAGGTGGCGGATCTTGCGCGGTTGGATCGGGTGTTGGGCAAGTGGGATGCTGAGCGGCGCATTGCGTTCTGCGACGAGGCGCTGGCCGGGGAAAGTGGGCGTTTGCCGGATGCCCCCGGGCCATGGGCGATCCTGATCGGGCCGGAGGGCGGGTTTTCCGAGGACGAACGCAAACGGTTGCGGGGGATGGACTGCGCCAGCCCGATCAGCCTTGGGCCGCGCATCCTGCGGGCCGATACGGCTGCAGTGGCGGCGCTGACCCTGTGGCAGAGCAGTCTGGGGGATTGGGCGTGACGGATTTTCGGTCGACCGAAAATCGCACGTCCCTTGACGGATGTGCCGCACCGGGTGGCCCGCGATGAGCTTTATCCGCCCCGAAATACGCGCCGAGATCCTGCGCTGGCGCGAAGCGCTGGTGGGGGCGGCGATCCTGCTGCTTGGGCTCTATTGGGTTGTGGGCGTCACGCCCGGCCTGCTCACGTGGATCGGCTATCTCGCGCTGTTTCTGGGGGCGGCGCTGTTCTTTGCCGGGTTGCAACGCGGGCGCGCGCGGATGGGTGGCGGCGGGCCGGGCGTTGTGCAGGTGGTGGAACGGCGCATCGGGTATTTCGGGCCGCTGAATGGTGGGTTGGTCGATCTGGATGCCATCACGTCGCTGAGCCTCGATCCGACCGAGCATCCGCGCCACTGGGTCATCACCCATGAAGGCGGGCCAGCACTGCACATTCCCGTGAACGCCGAAGGGGCCGACGTCTTGTTTGACACCTTTGCCAGCCTTCCCGGCCTCAGTCCGGGCCGTGTCGCATCGACCTTGAAACACGAGGCCACCGGACCAATTGTGCTGTGGCGCAGGCCAGACCTTGAGAAACGCATTGCGCGCCTGCATTGACAGCCCCGAAAATTAAGCCCAAGGCTGACCCCGATTGAAGAACAGACAGACCGGAGACGCGCCATGTCCATCCCACAGTCCGGTGGCGGGCCCATCGAACATCACGACCAGTTGGCGGAATACCTGGCTTCTGGCTGCAAGCCCAAGGAAGACTGGCGCATTGGCACCGAACACGAAAAGTTCGGCTATTGCAAAGACAGCCTGAAGCCCCTGCCTTACGAAGGTGAGCGGTCGATCCTTGCCGTATTGCAGGGTCTGCGCGACGCGCACGGCTGGCAACCGGTCGTGGAGGGGGGCAACCTGATCGGGCTGGTGAAGGACGGTGCGAACATCTCGCTTGAACCCGGTGGACAGCTGGAATTGTCGGGGGCACCGCTCGAGACAATCCACCAGACCTGCGACGAGGTGAACGACCATCTGCGCGACGTAAAGGACATCGCCGACAAGATCGGTGTCGGGTTCATCGGTCTCGGTGCCGCGCCGATCTGGCGGCACGAGGACATGCCGCTGATGCCCAAGGGCCGCTACAAGCTGATGGACAGCTACATGTCGACCGTCGGCACCGCTGGCACGACCATGATGCGGCGGACCTGCACGGTTCAGGTGAACCTCGATTTCTCGTCCGAGGCGGACATGGTGCAGAAAATGCGCGTGGCGCTGGCATTGCAGCCGGTGGCGAATGCGCTGTTTGCCACATCACCGTTTTTCGAAGGCAAGCTGAACGGTCACAAAAGCTGGCGCGGGCGGGTCTGGCGGCATCTGGACGATGCGCGCACCGGAATGCTGCCCTTCGTGTTCGAAGACGGGTTCGGCTTCGAGGCGTGGGTGCAATACGCGCTCGATGTGCCGATGTATTTCGTCTACCGCGATGGCGTGTACCACAATGCGCTGGGGCAGTCGTTCCGCGACTTCCTCAAGGGCGAATTGCCCGCGCTGCCGGGTGAGACGCCGACACTGTCGGATTGGGCGGATCACCTGACGACGATCTTCCCCGAAGCGCGGGTGAAGAAATATATCGAGATGCGCGGTGCGGATGGCGGTCCTTGGCGGCGGCTTTGTGCTCTGCCGGCCTTCTGGGTTGGACTGACCTATGATCAGTCGGCGCTGGATGCGGCGTGGGATCTGGTCAAAAACTGGGATGCCGAGACACGCGAGGGGCTGCGTGTGGCCGCGTCGGTGGACGGGCTGCAGGCCGAGGTGAACGGGATCAAGATGCACGATCTGGCGCGTGAAGCCTTGAAGATTTCGGAGGCCGGGCTGGTGGCCCGCGCCCGCCCCGGTGCGGGTGGTCTGGTGCCTGACGAGACCCATTTTCTGAACGCGCTCAAGGAAAGCGTCGAAACCGGCAAAACGCTCGCCGACGAATTTATCGACCATTACAATGGCGACTGGAACGGCGATATCAGCCGGATTTATCGCGAATACAGCTACTGAGGCGCGGCCCCTCTTCGAAGGGCGCGCCCGGCTTTCCGAAAAGCCGGGCGCCCTTGATCAGTAGCCGATCGCGCAGCCGTCCTTACGTGGGTCAGACGCGCCTTCGAGCACACCGTTTTCGTGAATCAGGATGGCCTGTGCGCCACCGATGCCGACAGGTGGCACAGAGACGCTGTGACCCAGATCGGCCAGCCCCTGATGCACAGCATCGGAGTACCCCTTCTCGACCTTCATGTCGCCGTATTCGGTGAAGCAACGCGGGGCATCGATTGCCGCTTGTGGGTCCATCCCGTAATCGACCACGTTGGTGGTAAAGCGTGAGTGCCCGGTCGACTGGTACTGCCCGCCCATCACGCCAAACGGCATCAGCAGCTTGCCGTTCTTCCGCAGCATCGCCGGGATGATCGTGTGCATGGGGCGTTTGCCGCCATTGGCCTCGTTCGGATGGCCCTCTTCCAGAGTGAACCCCGCGCCACGGTTTTGGAACAGCACGCCGAATTTGTCGGATGCCACGCCCGAGCCGAAATCCTTGAACACCGAGTAGATCAACGACACCGCCATGCGGTCTTTGTCGATCACGGTCAGATAGATCGTTTCCTTGTGGACCGCCTCAGTCAGCGGTCGCGCGCTTGGCATGGCGCGCTTGGGGTCGATCAGGGCCGCCAGTTTTTCGCCGGTTTTAGGGTCCAGCATATGCGCAAGGCGCGTCATGTGGTCCATGTCGCTCAGGAAGCGGTCGCGGGCATCATAGGCCAGCTTGGTCGCTTCGGCTTCGATATGCGCGCGTTCAAGGCCGAACGGGTCCATCGACGGCAGATCGAACTGCGCAAGGATGTTGTTCAGCAGGATCGCCGTAGCGCCCTGCCCGTTCGGCGGATGTTCGACCAGTTCGATCTCTTTGTAGGTGCCGCTGATCGGGGTCGTGTAATCGCTGCGGGTGTTGGCGAAATCCTCTAGCGTATGCACACCACCAATGGCGCGCAGCGAGGAGACCATGTCCTCGGCGACCTCGCCTTCGTAAAAGCCCTTGCGGCCCTCAGCGGCGACGCGGCGCAGCGTTTCGGCCATCATCGGATGACGGAACAGATGCCCGACCTGCGGCGGCTTGCCACCGTGGGTGAAGAATTGGCGGGCCGCACCATGCAGGTTGTCATGGTGGTTGGCCCAGTCGAACCCGGCGCGCGGGGCGACCGGGACGCCTTCTTCGGCATAGTGAATCGTAGGCGCAAGAACGGCATCAAGTCCAAGCCGCCCGTAATCCTCGGACAGGCGGCAGAACGCATCCATCGCGCCGGGAATGGTGACGGGTTCAGGTCGCCCGAAGAGCGGCATCTTGTCGAGACCGGAGGCGCGCAGGTCCGCACCCGACAGCGCTGCCGGTGCCCGACCGGATCCGTTGAGGCAGATGATGTCCTCGGTCCCGGCCGGTTTGACCATGACAAAGCAATCGCCGCCGATCCCGGTCATCGCCGGTTCGCACAGTCCCAGAAGAACAGCGCCCGCAATCGCGGCATCGACTGCATTGCCGCCCTGCTTCAGGATGTCGATTGCGGTTTGCGAGGCCAATGGGTGCGATGTGGCGCACATACCGTTTGCTGCCATCACCGCAGAGCGGCCTGGCATGTGGAAATCACGCATGTAAGTTGTCCCTCCGTTTTGCCGCGTAAGATAGGCGGACGCAGGGGCGCGTCAATCCGATGATGCAAAGGGGGAAGGAAGTACCTCGACGCCGCACACTGGGTGGGGGCTGTTAACGGCGCGACGTCGAGGTGAAGCTTTGTGCAGCTACCCTTGCTGTATGCCGTTCAACCAAGGCCACAATTCGGAACGATTGCGACCATTCCTTGGCATCGTTTCTCAAAAACTCTTCAAATTACCTTTAATTTTAAGACTATTTCCGCCTTGGTGACAATCTTTGGAAACACGGCCAAACTGGGGCGGGCCAGACGGCTTCAGCGCAGATCAAAATGCAAGGAAAGCTGGTTCGAGTCGGCGTGCCGTTGATATTCCAATGTCGAAACGAGAGAGCGAATCAACAACCAGCCGTATCCACCCTCGCTCAGCGCCTCTGGCTCGGGCGCGTGTCCTGCCGGGAGCGACAGGTTGGGAAACGCGCATCCCCAGTCGATCAGGTCTATCCTCAGGCTCTGACCGGACAGAGAGATGCGCAGCGCCAAAGCACCGAAACCCAGACCGGAATAGGCGTGCTCTACGATATTGTTGACGGCTTCTGCCAAAACGATCTGGACATCATCGCCGAGGGACGCGGCTTTTGAGCCCGACAAGGCATTGATACACGCACGCAGAACATCCGGCGTTGCCACGTTCAACGCGGGCAGGCAGAGCGCGAGTAGAATCGGTGAGTCAGGTTTTTTCGCAGGCAACGGCCCGATCCGCGTCTGCGTGGATCGCAAAGATCGTGTCCATGCGCGTGAGTCGGAACACCTTGTCGACGATGGGTTGCAGCGCCGCGAGTTCGAGCGTCTGCCCAGGGCGCAATTGCTTCATCGACGCGACAACGGCACCCAATCCGCTTGAGTCGATAAAGGTGACGTGCTGCAAATCCAGAATGAACCGGCCTTCGTCTTTTCCGGTGGTCGACCGCATCTCTTCCTTGAAGTGCAGCGCGGTGGGCGCGTCGATGCGCGTGGCGTTCACGCGGATAAGCGTGGCAGCAGCGTGGTGTTCAACGATCAGTTCCATGGAGCCTCGGCATTTGATGTGCCGGGCACCCTAGACGCCAATCCTTACCATCCGGTATGCAAGGCCAAAGAGATGACACCGGGGAGAGATCACATGGCTGAGGTTGTAATCGCCGGGGCTGCGCGCACCGCGATGGGGGGCTTTCAGGGAGCGTTTTCCGAACTGTCCGCTGTTGATCTGGGCGGCGCCGCCATCCGAGCCGCTTTGCAGCAGGCCGGTACCCCGGATGTTGACGAAGTGCTGATGGGCTGTGTTCTGCCCGCTGGTCAGGGGCAGGCCCCGGCACGGCAGGCGGGCTTTGCCGCCGGTCTGGGCGAAGAGGTGCCAGCAACCACGCTCAACAAGATGTGCGGGTCCGGCATGAAAGCGGCGATGATGGCCTTCGACGCCATCGCCCTGGGCCGTGCCACCACCATCGTGGCGGGTGGGATGGAGTCGATGACCAATGCGCCCTACCTGTTGCCCAAGATGCGCGGCGGGGCGCGGATCGGCCACGGTCAGGTGATTGATCACATGTTCCTCGACGGTCTGGAAGACGCCTATGACAAGGGCCGCCTGATGGGCACCTTTGCCGAAGACTGCGCCGAGGCGTTCCAGTTCACCCGTGAGGCGCAGGATGAATATGCGTTGCGATCGCTGTCGAATGCGCTCGACGCACAGACATCCGGCGCTTTCGAGCATGAGATCACGCAGGTCACCATCTCGACCCGCAAGGGCGAGGTGATCGTGTCCGAAGACGAACAGCCCGGCAATGCGCGGCCCGAAAAGATCCCGACATTGAAACCTGCATTCCGCAAGGACGGCACCGTGACGCCTGCCAACAGCTCGTCCATCTCGGACGGCGCGGCGGCGCTGGTTCTGACAACGGCAGAGGCCGCAGGCGACAGGGCCCGCGCCCGGATCGCGGGTCACGCAAGCCATGCACAGGCCCCCGGTCTGTTCACCACAGCGCCGGTCCCTGCCGCGCAGAAGCTGCTGGACCAGATTGGCTGGAGCAAGGACGATGTGGATCTCTGGGAGGTGAACGAAGCCTTCGCCGTGGTGCCGATGGCGTTCATGCATGAAATGGGGCTGAGCCGCGACATCGTGAACGTGAATGGAGGTGCCTGTGCCCTAGGCCATCCCATCGGCGCCTCGGGCGCGCGGATCATGGTGACGCTTCTCAACGCGCTGGAAAAGCGTGGGCTGAAGCGCGGTGTGGCTGCGATCTGCATCGGCGGTGGCGAAGGCACTGCCATCGCAATTGAACGCATCTAGGTTTCCTTGGGCTCCAAATACCTCGGGGGTGTGGGGGCTGGCCCCCACAAATATCACATGGCCGATTACACGACGCTTGCCAAAACCATTGCCGCGCTGACCGAAGGCGAAACCGATGCGGTCAGCCTGATGGCCACTGTCGCCTGCGAGGTACATCACGCCGATGACCGCTTCGACTGGACGGGCTTTTACCGTGTGGCCGGGCCGGAGCTGCTCAAGATCGGGCCGTATCAAGGCGGGCATGGCTGCCTGACCATCCCATTCTCGCGCGGGGTCTGCGGCGCTGCGGCCCGCACCGGAGAGGTTCAGTTGGTTCCCGATGTGGACGCGTTCCCGGGCCACATCGCTTGTGCCTCCTCAACCCGGTCGGAACTGGTCTTGCCAGTCTGGAACGGCAAGGGGCGTTTGCTGGGGGTTTTTGATATCGACAGCGACCAGCCGGATGCATTTACGCAAACGGATGCAGAGGCACTGGAAGCTATCCTTGGGTCGACATTTGCGACCGTTCCTTAGGTTTACGCAATGCCGATGAAGGACAGGATGGCAATGACGATGACGATAAGTCCGACAAGGTAGATGATGCGGTTCATGGGGTGGTCCTTGAGTTGAGTTGATACCAGACCAGCCAGCCGACCCCGGATTTGGTTCCATCCGTCCAAATTGTAGAAATTTGGCGACCGTGTCGCCATGGTGAAAATTTCTTTTGAATTTTCATCAAACCGTGCCATGAAATTCCGGACGGAATTTTCATGGGCGAGTCGTGCAGCACGATCCTGTTCTTCACAGCAAGACGCTAGGCGCGGACATTCGGGCGCTGCGCAAGGCGCGTGGGCTGACGCTGCAGGACATTGCGGATCGGTTGGGGCGGTCTGTTGGCTGGGTCAGCCAGATCGAACGCGATCTTTCCGCGCCGTCGGTCACCGATCTGCGCCATATCGCCAAGCTGTTTGATGTTCCCGTTTCGCTCCTGTTCGGAACACCACAGGCCGCAGCGGACGAGGCCGGGTATGTCGTGCGCGCCGGTGCGCGACGTCCCATCGGCAGCGGCGACAGCGGGCTGGTGGAAGAACTGCTCTCGCCCGACCTGTCCGACGATTTCGAGGTGGTGCATTCCACCTTTCAGCCACACAGCCGCATTGGCGAGGTCGTCACCCGGCCCACGCAGGAGGTGGGCTATATCCTTTCGGGCAAGCTCGACCTCATCATCTGCGACCGACGCTTCACCCTGACCCCTGGCGACAGTTTCCGGATCAAGGCGGAACCGTTCGAATGGATCAACCCCTATGATGACCCCGCCGTGGTGATCTGGGTCATCGCGCCTCCGGTGTATTGATGAGCGACGCATCCCCCTCCGGCCCGGTGTCCCTGACAGGAAGCTGCCTCTGCGGCGCGGTCACCTATACCGCCCATGGCGCAGCGGGCGCGCCTGCGGCCTGTCATTGCACGCAGTGCCGCAAGCAGTCGGGGCATGTCTGGGCGTCCTCCTACGTGCCCGACGGCACCCTTGAAATCAGGGGCGAGGTGCGCTGGTACCAGTCCTCCGAGAAAGCCCGGCGCGGATTTTGTCCCACATGCGGATCGGCGCTGTTCTGGGATCATGAGGATGATCCGTTTATCTGTTTCTCCACCGGTTCTATCGACGGGCCAACCGGCCTGACCCTGCGCGGACACATCCACACCAAGACCAAGGGCGACTACTACGCCATCAACCCCAACGATCCGCAGCGCGAGGATTGACCGATGTTTGACCTCGCCCTTTCCATTCCGCTTTGGACCTACGTCACCTTCATGGGCGCGGCGCTGGTGCTCTACATCACCCCCGGTGCGGACATGATGTTCACGCTGGCCAGCGGTATGCGCGGCGGCGCGCGGTCGGGAATGGCGGCGGCAGCGGGAATCGGATTGGGGGTCATGGGGCACGTGGTGATCGCGGCGGCAGGTCTGGCCGTGCTGCTGGTCACCTATCCCATCGCCTATGACGGATTGCGCTATGCGGGGGCAGCATATCTGCTCTGGCTGGCCTACCACACATGGACCGACACGTCCGACCCCGCCCGTCGCGAAGGGCGCAGCGACACGTGGCGCGCGTTCCGGCGGGGGTTTCTGACCAACATCCTGAACCCGAAGGTCGGCCTCTTCGTGCTCGCCTTCCTGCCGCAATTCGCCGATCCAGCCATCGGCCCTGTCTGGCAACAGATCCTGATCCTCGGCACGCTTCTCGCGTTCGGGGAACTTGCCGTCTACTGCGTGCTCGGCGGGTTTGCCGGCCTCGCCGCAGCCCGCATCCAGCGCGCGTCTGGCTGGCTGGGCAAACTATCCGCAATTGTCTTTGGCGGGCTCGCGCTGCGCCTTGCCTGGAACTGAGGAGACCACTTATGTCCGATTTCCCCACCACCACCCGTGTCGTCATCATCGGCGGCGGCGTCGTTGGTGCGTCCTGCGCCTATCACATCGCCAAGGCGGGTTGGGATTGCGTGCTTCTGGAGAAGAACGAACTGACCGCAGGCTCCACATGGCACGCCGCCGGGAACTGCCCGTCCTTCAGCACAAGCTGGGCGGTGATGAACATGCAGCGTTATTCGCTGTCGCTCTACCGGACCTTGGCGGACGAGGTCGATTACCCGATGAACTACCACGTCACCGGGTCGATCCGTCTTGGGCATACAAAGGAGCGGATGCAGGAGTTCGAACGCGCCCGCGCTATGGGTCGGTATCAGGGTCTTGACCTTGAAATGATGGCAGTGGGCGACATCAAAGAGAGGTATCCTTTCATCGAAACGCACGATCTGGCGGGCGCTTTGTATGACCCGGACGATGGCGATATCGATCCGGCGCAGTTGACGCAGGCCTTGGCCAAGGGTGCGCGGATGATGGGGGCACGGATCGAACGGTTCTGCCCTGCCACGGGCGTGAGCCGCAAGGGTGATGAGTGGATCGTACACACCGACAAGGGCGCCATCACCTGCGAAAAGGTGGTGAACGCGGCTGGATACTATGCCCAGCGCGTCGGCGAATGGTTCAAGCCCTATGGCGGGCGCACGGTGCCGATGACGGTAATGAGCCACCAGTATTTCCTGACCGAACCGGTGCCTGAATTGGAAGCGTGGTCGAAGGAAAACGGAAAGCTGCCGCTCTTGCGCGATGTGGACAGCTCCTACTACCTGCGGCAGGAAAAGTACGGTCTGAACCTTGGACCGTACGAACGGAACTGCAAGGCGCATTGGGTCACGCCGGACGATCCAATGCCGGACGATTTCAGCTTCCAGCTTTACCCGGACGATCTGGAACGGCTCGAATGGTACATCGAGGACGCGATGGCCCGCGTGCCCATTCTGGGTGCGTCCGGTGTGGGCCGGGTGATCAATGGACCGATCCCTTATGCGCCGGATGGCTTGCCGTTGATCGGCCCGATGCCGGGTGTACCCAACGCGTTCGAGGCTTGTGTGTTCACCTTTGGCATTACCCAGGGCGGTGGCGCGGGCAAGGTGCTGGCGGAATGGGTCACCGAAGGCCAGACCGAATGGGACATGTGGGCCGTCGATCCGCGCCGCTACACCGATTACGCCGATCAGGACTATTCCGACCAGAAGGCGATCGAGACCTACGGCCACGAATACGCCATGCACTTCCCGCGTCACGCCTGGCCTGCGGGGCGGGACAAGAAACTGTCGCCAGTGCATGACAAGATCATCGCGGCGGGCGGCGTGACGGGGGCATATAACGGCTGGGAACGGGCCAATTGGTTTGCGCAGCCGGGTGATGACACCTCTGAGGAGGCAACCCAGACCTGGGCGCGGAAAGGCCCGTGGCAGCAGCGGATCAAGGAAGAATGCGAAGCGGTGCGCGATGCGGCTGGCGTGATCGCCATTTCCGGCTTCACCCGTCTGGCGGTCGAAGGTCCGGGAGCGCGTGCGCATGTCGATGCGCTGACCTGTTCGGTGCTGCCGAAGCCCGGACGCGTGGGCCTCGCCTATTTCCCGGATGACCGGGGCCGCATCCTGACCGAGATGTCGGTGATCCCGCAAAGCGACGAGGCGATCTGGCTGATCACGGCTGCCGTTGCGCAATGGCACGACCGCGATGTCCTGCTGCGCGATCTGCCCGAGGGGCTGACCGTGCAGGACCGCACGACGAAATACGAGTGTTTCCTCGTGACCGGGCCGAAATCGCGTGAGATGCTGACACCTTTGACGGATGCCGACCTGACGCTGCCTTGGCTGTCGTTCCAGGAGGCCAATGTCTGCGGCAAACCGTGCGTTCTGCTGCGCGTGTCCTTCGCAGGTGAGCTTGGATGGGAGGTGCACTGCCTTACCGAAGATGCACCCGAGATCTACGACGCCATTCTGGGCGCGGGGGCCAAACCCTTTGGCATGTACGCGCTCAATTCCTTGCGGATCGAAAAGGGCTACCGCGCTTGGAAGGGCGATCTCTCGACCGACTACACCATGCTGCAGGGCGGGCTGGACCGGTTCGTCAAGCTGGACAAGCCGCAGGATTTCCCCGGCAAGGCCGCGCTTCAGAGCGAAAAGCAGCAGGGCGTGACCAAACGCTTTGTGACGCTGCTCGTCGATGCGGGCGACTACGACGCGCCTTACATGTCAACGCTCTGGCATGACGGACAGGTCGTGGGCGAAACCACCAGCGGCGATTGGGGCTATCGGGTGAACGCCTCCATCGCGCTTGGTATGCTGCGAGCCGATCTGGCGGTGCCCGGTACGGAACTTGAGATCGACATCTACGGCGAAATGCGCAAAGCGGTCGTCCAGAAGGATGAACCCCTCTGGGATCCGCAAAACGAAAGGCTGCGCGCATGACAATCACCATACTGGACGGCGGAATGGGTCAGGAACTCATTCACCGTTCGGGCACTCCGCCAACACCGCTGTGGTCCACGCAAGTGATGATCGACATGCCCCATCTGGTCCGCGAGATTCATGCGGATTACTTTGCTGCCGGGGCAGAGATCGCCACGACCAACACCTATGCCATCCACCGCGACCGGCTGGCGGGAACCGAGCATGAGGGCCGGTTTGAAGACCTGCATCGTATCGCGCTCGACATGGCGTTGGCCGCGCGTGACGCCCATGGATCGGGCAAGATCGCGGGCAGCATTGGGCCACTTGGCGCGTCCTACCGCGCCGATCTGCAACCCGCGCATGAGATCGCGGTCGAGCTGATGGCAGAGATTGCGGGTCTCCTTGCACCTGCCTGCGATATTCTGCTGTTCGAGACCGTGATTTCCGCCGCTCAGACGCGCGCGGCCCTGGAAGCGACGCGAGAGCTGGGCAAACCTGTCTGGATCTCGTTCTCGGTCGATGACGAGGATGGCAGCCGCCTGCGATCGGGCGAAGCATTGGCCGATACGGTTGCACTCTGTGGCGATGCCGCTGCTCTGCTCGCCAACTGTTCCGCGCCCGAAGCGATGCCGGCCGCGATTGACGTCCTCAAGGCCAGCGGCAAACCGGTTGGCGCTTATGCCAATGCCTTCACCCAGATCACCAAGGAATTCCTGAAGGACAAACCTACGGTCGATGCGCTGACCGCGCGACGTGACATGGGGCCTGACGCCTATGCCGATCAGGCCACAACTTGGGTCGATCACGGGGCGACGATTCTTGGTGGCTGCTGCGAGACCAATCCTGCCCATATCGCCGAATTGGCGCGGCGGTTCTCGAAGGCCTGACGACATGACCCACAGGCGGCCGCACTCCTCGTTCACGCTTAAACCCGGATTAAGGTTAACTCGCGGCCCCTTGCTTCTTCTCTTTCCAAATACGCACACGACCAACCCGCAACACAGGCTGACCTTGTGCAGGCGGGGCACGGTGCCGTGTCCCTGTTTCCACCGCATGACCCATTCAGGAGTTCCGTCATGAGCGTCCCCACACATGCCCGCGCCGTCATCATCGGCGGCGGTGTCGTCGGTTGTTCCGTTGCCTATCACCTGACCAAGCTGGGCTGGACCGATGTGGTGCTGCTGGAACGCAAGCAACTGACCTCGGGTACGACATGGCATGCGGCGGGTCTGATCGGACAATTGCGGGCGTCGTCGAACATGACGAAGCTCGCGAAATATACCGCCGATCTCTACTCGACCATCGAAGAGGAAACCGGCGTTGCCACCGGGTTCCGCAAGGTCGGGTCCATCTCGGTCGCGCTGACCAAGGAACGCCACGAGGAGTTGCGGCGGACTGCAGCGATGGCGCGGGCTTTTGGCGTTCCGGTCGAGGAAATCGACACGGCTGAGATCAAGAACAAGTACTCCCATCTCAACACAAGCGACGTTGTGGGCGGCGTCTACCTGCCCAGCGACGGGCAAGGTGATCCCGCCAATATCGCGCTTGCGATGGCCAAGGGCGCACGGCAGCGCGGGGCGCAGATTTTCGAGCGCACCAAGGCGACGGGCGTGAACCGGGACGGTCGTCGGATCGTTTCGGTCGATTGGGCGGCCGAGGACGGCACCAGCGGCACCATCTCCTGCGATCACGTGGTGAATTGCGCGGGGATGTGGGGTCGCGAGCTTGGCCAGATGCTGGGCGTGAACGTGCCGCTTCAGGCGTGCGAACATTTCTACATCGTGTCCGAACCGATCCCCGGTTTGCAGGCCTTGCCCGTGCTGCGGGTCCCGGATGAATGCGCTTACTACAAAGAAGACGCGGGCAAGATGATGCTGGGTGCGTTCGAGCCGAAATCTAAACCCTGGGGTATGAATGGCATCCCGGAAAGCTTTGAGTTTGACCAACTGCCCGAAGATTTCGACCATTTCGAGCCGATCCTCGAAGCGGCGGTGAACCGGATGCCGATGCTGGCCGAGGCGGGGATTCACACGTTCTTCAACGGGCCGGAAAGCTTTACCCCCGACAATGCCTATTACCTTGGGCAAGCGCGCGAGATGGACAATGTCTGGGTCGCCGCTGGGTTCAACTCCATCGGCATCCAGTCGGCGGGTGGTGCGGGCATGGCGCTGGCGCAGTGGATGGAAGACGGGGCCAAGCCGTTCGATCTGGGGGATGTGGACATCGCCCGCGCCCAACCGTTCCAGCGCAACCGGCGTTACCTGAAGGAGCGGGTGACCGAGACTTTGGGTCTGCTCTACGCCGACCACTACCCTTACCGGCAGAAAGCCACCGCGCGCGGTGTGCGGCGGACGCCGTTCCATCACCAGCTTCTCGAGCGCGGCGCTGTCATGGGCGAAATCGCGGGGTGGGAACGGGCCAACTGGTATGCGACCGAAGGCCAGACGCCGGAATACGCCTATAGCTGGAAGCGGCAGAACTTTTTCGACAACGTCGCCCGCGAACACAAGGCGATCCGCGAGAATGTGGGCATGTACGACATGTCCTCCTTCGGCAAGCTGCGGGTCGAAGGGCCGGACTCTGAGGTGTTCCTGAACCATGTCTGCGGGGCCGACATGTCGGTGCCTGTGGGCAAGATCGTCTACACGCAGTTCCTGAACACACGCGGCGGGATCGAGGCGGATGTGACCGTCACGCGCCTGTCGGAGACTTGCTATCTGGTCGTGACCCCTGCCGCGACACGGGCGGCGGATCAGACATGGCTGCAGCGCCATATGGGCGACCGCCGGGTGGTCATCACCGATGTGACAGCGGGCGAAGCTGTGCTGGCGGTGATGGGGCCGAATGCACGCCAGGTCATGCAGGCGGTGTCGCCCGATGATTTCTCGAACGACGCCAACCCGTTTGGCACGGCTCAGGAGATCGAGATCGGTCTCGGCACCGCCCGGGTGCATCGCGTGTCCTATGTCGGGGAACTGGGGTGGGAGATTTATATCTCGGCTGATCAGGCGGGCCATGTGTTTGAAACGCTCTGGGAGGCAGGGCAGGATCACGGGCTGACGCTGTGCGGGATGCACGCGATGGACACCTGCCGGATCGAAAAGGCGTTTCGGCATTTTGGCCATGACATCACCTGCGAGGATCACGTTCTGGAGGCAGGTCTGGGCTTTGCCGTCAAAACCTCGAAACCGGATTTCATTGGGCGTGACGCGGTTCTGCAAAAGCGCGAGGCCGGTTTGCAAACCCGTATGGTGCAGTTCCGCCTGACGGAGCCGGAACCGCTGCTTTACCACCACGAACCGATCCTGCGGGATGGTGAGATCGTGGGCTATCTGAGTTCGGGTGCCTATGGACACCATCTGGGCGGCGCCATCGGCATGGGCTACTTGCCCTGCGCCGGCGAAAGCGCAGAGCAGGTGCTGGCCTCAACCTACGAGATTGACGTAGCGGGCACACGGGTAAAAGCAGAGGCGTCGCTCAAGCCGATGTATGATCCGTCGTCCGTGCGGGTGAGGGGCTAAGCCGGGGTCAGCGCATCCCGATTACGGCATAGCCCCATTTCTTGCCCTTGGTGGGGCAACCGGCCGCTTTGGTTTTTTCAGCGACACCTGCATCACGCAGTTCGTTGCAATACCGGGCAACGGCGGCTGGGGTCCAGATCGCCTGATGCGCCAGCGTAAAGCGCGCCCATTTGCCCATGTCCCTCTTATGGCCCCCAGCGTTCAGAATGCGGGCCACAAGGGTAGAACAGTTCTTCTTGAACATGTCGTAATGCGCGGCAGGCTTGTTCCGAGAGGCGTCCCAAACCGTCTTCATCACGTCTATATCGCCGCCATAGACCTTGTAGACCACGTGCGGCAGGCCACCTTCCCCGGACCAATCGCCCGACAACGTGTTGCAACTGCGGGACTCGTTGAACACGCTGTTCCCTTCGGGCCACCAACTGACATACCATTCGGTGTCGTTGCGTTCTGTGTGGGCGCCGATATGCATTGATGCATGTCCGACCTGTCCGCCGTGCGGATACCAAATGTAGACTGTCCCTGAATGATGACCTGTAGGCATGGCCGTTTCCCCTGGTTACTTTATAGACTTTTTTCGTGAACGCGGCCAATGCGTTGGCCTAAAAAACGCTAGGCTGAAGTTTTGAAAACGCAAAGCAAAAACAGTCTTTCGCTCGGGGCTTTTTGGTACTGCCAACGCGTGCTAGACGGCACCGATGGACACGACCTATGCACCCCCCGATAGTCCGTTGGACATCCTGCACGAGGATCACGAGATCCTCGTCGTGAACAAACCTGCCGGATTGCTGTCGGTGCCCGGCAAGGGGCCTGAACTGGCCGATTGCCTGATTGCACGGCTGGAGGCGGCGTATCCACAGGTTCTCTTGGTGCATCGGTTGGATCGCGACACATCGGGTGTGATGGTCTTTGGTCTCACGCCACACGCGCAACGCCATCTGGGGCTGCAGTTCGAAAAGCGGCAGACGAAGAAGACCTATCTGGCCCGCGTTGCCGGACGGCTGGAGCCAAAGACCGGGACGGCGGACCTGCCGCTGATCGTGGATTGGCCGAACCGCCCCTTGCAGAAGGTCGATCATGAGACCGGGAAACCGGCGGTGACGGAGTGGCGGGTGATGAAGGCGTCAGATGAGGAAAGCCGGGTCAAGCTCTATCCCCAGACGGGCCGCAGTCATCAGCTCAGAGTGCATATGCTGGCGCTCGGGCATCCGATCCTTGGTGATCCGCTTTACGCGCCCGAGACCGCGGACCGATATCCGCGCATGATGCTGCATGCCGAGGAGTTGAGACTGCGGCACCCTGATGGTGGGGAAGGCATGAAGTTTCGGGTCGCAGCACCGTTTTGATGGGTATCGGACGCTGAGGCGTCCGACCTGCGCAGCCTTCGGCTGCGCGATTTGCGTATTTGGAAAAAGAAGAAGCAGGGGACCTACGCCCCCTGCCCCTTGTCGTGTTTATTCGGCAGCCCAGCCGGAGACCGCTTTGACTTCGAGGAAGTCCTCGATCCCCCAGACGCCACCTTCGCGCCCGTTGCCGGACTGTTTCATCCCGCCGAAGGGCGATCCGGCAGATCGGCCGACGCCGTTCATTTCCACCATGCCCGAGCGAAGCTGGCGGGCCAGACGATTGCGGCGCGCGCCATCCTGGCTTTGGACATAGTTGGTCAGACCGTAGACGGTGTCATTGGCAACCTGAACCGCCTCTTCTTCGGTGTCGAACTTCATGATCGACAGGACCGGGCCAAAGATTTCCTCGCGGGCGATGGTCATCTCGTTGGTGACATCGGCAAAGACCGTGGGGCGCACGTAGAAGCCCTTGTTCAGACCTTCGGGGCGACCGGTACCGCCGGTGACAAGGCGGGCGCCTTCGTCGATGCCTTTCTGGATCAGGTCCTGGATTTTCTGCCACTGGGTCGCATTCACCACCGGGCCGATATGGCGGCCTTCGGCGGAAGCCGGGCCGACGCTGACCTTGGACGCAATCTCACCCGCTTCCTCGACCACACGGTCATAGATCGGGGCTTCGACCATCATCCGGGACGGCGCGTTACAGGACTGGCCGGTGTTCTGCATCATGTGCAGCACGCTGCGCTTGACGGCTTTCTCATCGGCATCTGCGAAGATCAGGTTGGCACCCTTGCCACCCAATTCCAGATGCACCCGCTTGAGCGTGTCGGCGGCGGCCTTGGAGATCAGTTTGCCTGCGCGGCTGGAGCCGGTGAAGCTGACCATATCCACGTCGGGATGCGCCGAAAGCTGGCTGCCAACGCCCACGCCGTCACCGTTCACCAGGTTGAACACGCCCGGCGGGAAACCGGCCTCGTGCATCATTTCGGCAAAGAGCATCGCGTTGAGCGGGCTTTCCTCGGACGGTTTCAGAACCATCGTGCAGCCCGCGATTGCGGCGGCACCGACCTTGAGCGTGACCTGGTTCATCGGCCAGTTCCACGGCGTGATGAGCGCGCAGACGCCGACCGCTTCGTAGATGATGCGATCTTGCGGGCTATGGTCATTCAGCGGGCGGTCGAATTTGAAGGACTTGGCCGCGTCGATGAAATTCTGCAGGTGCCACGTGCCTGCGCCAACCTGGCTTGCGCGCGACATGTCGATGGGCGCGCCCATCTCGAAGCTCATCGCTTGCGCCATTTCCTCACCGCGGGACTGGTAGATCTCGAGCAGTTTTTCGACCAGTGCGATGCGGTCTGCCGGTGGGGTCGCCATCCATGCCGGAAACGCGTCTTTTGCCGCGGCAACAGCGGCATCGGTGTCGGCCTGCCCGCCCAATGAGATCACCGCGCAGGGGTCTTCTGTCGACGGATCAATGACGTGATGATCCCGGCCGTCAATGGGATCAACCCATGCCCCGTTGATGTAGAACTGGCGTTTCTCGATCATCTGATTGTCTCCCCTCAGAGCATTTCAGGGGACACTGTGTCACCCCCGATCCGGCCCTGCAAGGGGGTGTAACCGCTGTCTGCGCTGCTTATGTACAAGGCCAAGACCAACCCGAGAAGGAGGCAAATATGGGCCTGCGCATCAACGACGAAATTCCGAACCTGACCGTCGAAACGGATCAGGGCACGATCACACTGCATGACTGGATCGGCGACAGCTGGGCCATCCTGTTTTCGCACCCGAAAGACTTTACACCCGTCTGCACCACTGAGTTCGGAGCGGTCGCACAGCTGGCCGACGAATGGGAAAAACGCGGCACCAAGGTGATGGGTATTTCCGTCGATGGTGTCGAAGACCACAAGAAGTGGAAGGGCGATATCGAGGCGACCTCTGGCGCGAAAGCAGGGTTCCCGATCATCGCGGATGAGGACCTGACGGTTGCCAAGGCGTTCGACATGCTGCCTGCGGAATACGTGCTGCCGGATGGCCGCACCCCGGCGGACAGCGCGACTGTCCGCGTTGTGTTCATCGTCGGGCCTGACAAGAAGCTGAAGCTGTCAATGACCTATCCTATGACCGTGGGCCGGAACTTTGCCGAAGTGTTGCGGGCGCTGGATGCGCTGCAGACCTCGGCGCGGGAAAATGTGGCGATGCCTGCGAATTGGACCCTTGGACAAGACGTGATTGTCCCGATGTCGGTCAGCGACGCGGATGCCATCGCCAAATACGGCAAGATCGAAACCGTGCTGCCTTATCTGCGCAAGGCCAAGCTGCCCGCATAAGCTGCTGCTCTTTTCAGAACGACGACAGGCCGGGGGTACCTCCCTCGGCCTTTTTCATTTCACCGAGATCAGAACCGCCTCGACCCGGCGGTTCGCTTCTCGGCCCGCCTCGGTCAGGTTGGTGGTGCGGGGGGACAGAAAGCCGACGCCATCGGCAGCGACCTGCGACGCTGGCACACCGCGCGCGATGACATAGGCACGCGCGGCTTCGGCGCGGCGGCGCGAGAGGGCGACATTGGCCTCAAGCGATCCGGTTGCGTCGGTATGGCCGACAAAGGTGATCTGCCGGGTCGGATTGGCCGTCAGGTAGGCCGCCACCGCATCCAGCGATTGCACCGATCCGTCGCCAAGCGATGCCGACCCACTGGCGAAGTCGAGGTCCGCCAGCACCACATGGCCGGCACTTTCCAATTGCGCCACCACATCGCCCGCATCTTCGGGGATCGCAACCGACCGAGCGGCCGAGACGGACAAGGCGGGCCTGCCGGGCGGGCCGACCTCGATCAGTTGCACAAAGACGGAGTCGCCATCGCGGCTGACCAGAAGGCTGAGCGCTTGGGTCGCATCCGCAGATTTGGCGGACAGGAAGCGATAGTCCGACAGATCGACATACATGTTCGGTGCGCGCAGAACGTCGATGCCGAACCGGAAATCGAAGCCGCCGCAACTGCGGGCCGTGCATTCGAAGAAGATATCGTAACGATCCGCCATGAGCTGTTCGCGGATCGGACCAAGGACTTGCCCCGTCGTGATGCCCGCGCCGGAAATGCGCCATGCCGTTCTGCGTACTTCGCCTTCGAGCGCCGCGACAGGCACGCCATTTGCTTCGGTCCAGGCACCGATGGGCAGGTCATAGCCGCCGGAAGGCGTGATGCGCGACACGGTTTCGCGCGCGCCGATGGGCAAGGCGAGGTCCAGTGCAGACGCGGGCGGGCCAAAGAGGCTCGCCCCGAAACATAATCCCAAAACTTTAGCGCGACTGCGCGTGATACTCATCATTGGGCCGCATATCCGTGGCGCTGGCCACGCGGTTGGTCATGTTGAAGAACCCGGCGACATTGGCGATGTCCCAGATATCGCGGTCGCTGAACCCGGCATCGCGCAGCGCCTCGCGGTCAAACTCGGCGATCTCGGAGCTGGATTTGGTGATCTTCTCGGCAAAGGCCAGCATCGCCCGGTGGCGGTGCGGCAGATCGGCGACGCGCCAGTTCATTACCAGCATCTCGCCCAGTTTCGGATCGCCAGACAACGCGCGGACCGCGGCGCCATGGGCGGTCAGGCAGTAGAAGCATTTGTTGATCGAGCTTACGACCACCGCGATCATCTCGCGTTCCAGCTTGCTCAAACCACTGCCCGCCAGCATCAGATCGTTATACATCGCTGTAAAGGCGTTCAGCTTGTCGATGTCGAAGGCATAGGCCTTGAGCACGTTCGGGATCATTCCCAGCTTGTCCTGACAGACGTCGAAGTATTTCTGCGTCTCTGGTGGCAATGGGTCGACCATCGGCAGGTTCAGTGCCGTGGGAAGGGTGTCTTTGGTCATTCTGTTTCGCTTGTGTTTGGCAGGATGCGGTAGTGGTACTGTCCCACAACCTGCATTCCGAGGGAAGCGTAGAGGCCGTTGGCTCCGCCATTGGCCTGCGTACAGATCACGCTCATCCAGTCCGCGCCATTGGCCTTGGCCCAATGCGCCGCTTGCCGCATCATCCAAACGCCCATCCCTTTGCGGCGTTGGGATTTGGCAATTTCGAGAGCGTGAACCATCGCGATACCTTCGGAGATCGCGCAATAACCGGTGCCCGCGGGTTTGTCGTTGATCCGACCGAAGATACCCGTTTTGGGCAGTTCTGCACGTTCCATCACGGCGATGCGGGCCGGGCCGATGCCGCCCGCTTCCCAGATGTCGCGCATGATCGCCAAAGGCTCCCAGATGGCAAAGGCAGTAACCCGAGGCACGGCGACATCGGTCAACTTGTCGATTGGACAGATCCAGAGGTTCACCGGGTCGATCACCTCGTACCCCCGGTCGGCAAGGGCCGCATCAAGCGCATCCTCGCCTTCACGGATCATGAACAGCGCATCCTGACCCAAGAGGCGCATCGCGGCTTCGGCGGCAGGCAGGTCATCATCGCCCCAGTCGCCCTCTGCGGTGGCGGCGCTGACACGCTTGCCGCCCCCGGCCCCGTTGCGCAGCATCCATGGGCCAGCCGGCGTGCGATCTGCGGGCGGCCATGTGGCCTCTGTCACCGCGTACAGCGTCTGAACCGATGGCGTCGTCATGCGAAAAGCTCGGACAACCGCGCCATCGCGTGATCCACCCGCGCGCCATCGCTGCCGCGCACCACGATGTTCGAGCCGTACGCACCGTTCTGCTGGAACGGGTAGGAGCCGATGGAAAGATCCGGGAAATCGGCTGCGATCTGGCCCAGTGGCCCGGCGATATCACCTTCGCCGCGATCCACGCGTAAGGTCTGTGACAGGATCGGCGCGCCCCCTGTCAGCGTTGGAATCACGCTGGCGACCATCGCCTGAAAGACCGACGGCACGCCGGCCATCACATGCACATTGCCAATGGTGAAGCCGGGTGCGATGGACACCGGGTTTTCGATCAGCGATGCGCCGTCCGGGATGCGGGCCATGCGCTTGCGGGCGTCGTTGAATTCCATCCCGCGGCTGTCGTAATGCGCCTGCAACAGGGCCGCCGCATCGTCGCGCACGTCGATCTGCACGCCAAAGGCCGCCGCCACACAATCGGCCGTGATGTCGTCATGGGTCGGCCCGATCCCGCCCGAGGTGATCACGGTGTCATGTGACGCACGCAGATCGTTCAACGCCGAGACGATCGCATCGCGGTCATCGCTGACGATCCGCACCTCGCGCAGATCGATACCGACCTTCGTCAGTTCCTGCGCCAGATGGTGCATGTTGGCGTCGCGGGTGCGGCCTGACAGGATCTCGTCGCCGATCACCAGCATGGCTGCGGTTGGATTGGGCATGCGCTGCCTCCTTGATCCGGGTTTTGCTCAGGTATAGGCGTGGCTTATGCGCTTTCAAACCCCTCTTGTGCCGGGCACCCTAATCCGGCGGTACAAACGCTTTCTGGCGGATGTCACGCTGGAAGACGGGCAGGAGGTGACAGCGCATTGCGCCAATCCCGGCTCGATGATGGGGCTGGCCGATCCGGGGATGCGCATCTGGCTTGAGCCGAATGACGATCCGAAGAAAAAGCTCAAATTCGGCTGGCGATTGGTCGAACACGAGAACGGGCATTTTACCGGTGTCGATACGGCGGTGCCGAACCGGATGCTCCGTTCTGCGCTTGAAGCACGCAAGGTGCCGGGGTTGGACAGGTTCGACCATCTGCGCGCCGAAGTGCGGTATGGCGAGAAAAGCCGCATAGATTTTCTGCTGACCCGTGATGGCGGGCCCGACACCTATGTCGAAGTCAAATCCGTCACCCTGTCGCGCCAGAGAGGCCTCGCAGAATTTCCCGACAGCGTGACCGCGCGCGGCACCAAGCACCTTGGCGAACTGACCGAGATGGTGGCGCAAGGGCACCGTGCGGTCATGCTCTATCTCGTGCAACGGACCGATTGCGATCGCATGACCCTGGCCGGGGATATCGACCCGACCTATGCGCAGGCTTGGCACACCGCCACGGCCGCCGGAGTTGAAACCTTGGCTTTGGATTGCCACATCACGCCCGAGGGTGTTCAGCTTGGCAAACCAATCCAGATACTTGCGCCCTCTGAGCCGTAATGTCGCGCCACTGGCAAAACCGGGCGCGGGGGGCTAAAACCGACACAAGAGCTATTGGAGTTCCCTTGTGAACAATAACCACGATGGTCGCATGACGCGCGAAGGGATCCGCATCCACGAGGCAGCGGATTTCGCTGGCATGCGCAAAGCCGGCGAACTGGCGGCGCGGATATTGGATGATGTGGCCGCGCATGTGTTCGTCGGTCAGACCACCGCCGCGCTGGATGATTTCATTCGGACCGAGGTCGAAAAAGCGGGCGCTGTGTCGGCAACCATCGGCTACAAAGGCTATCAGCACGCCAGCTGTATCAGCGTGAACCACGTCGTGTGCCATGGCATTCCCGGCGACAAGACTCTCAAGGATGGCGATATCCTGAACATCGACGTGACGGTGATTGTGGACGGATGGTTCGGCGACACCAGTCGCATGTATGTTGCGGGCAAAATGAGCCGCAAGGCGGAACGCCTGATCCAGGTCACCCATGACGCGCTGTTCAAGGGGATCGAAGCCGCAAAGCCGGGCAACACGTTTGGTGATATCGGCCACGCCATCCAGACCTTTGTGGAGGCGAACCGCATGTCGGTCGTGCGCGACTTCTGTGGCCACGGGCTGGGCCGAGTGTTCCATGCGCCGCCCAACGTGCTGCATTACGGGCGCCCCGGAACCGGACCGCGCCTTGAGGAAGGCATGTTCTTTACCATCGAACCGATGGTGAATCTGGGCCGCCCGGAAACCAAGGTTCTGGCCGATGACTGGACAGCCGTGACGCGGGACAAGTCCCTGTCAGCGCAGTTCGAGCATTCGATCGGGATCACATCCGATGGCTGCGAGATTTTCACCCCGTCGCCTGCCGGTCGGTTCCATCCGACCTACGACACCTGACGTTTCAGCCTTCCATGGACGGTGCCCCGACCCGCGTGCTGACCATTGGGTGCAGTTGCATCAACCGCTTCCAGTTCGATTTCTTTCAGGCGCGAAATCCGGGTTCCGAGGCCCATTTCGTGCGGTCCCTGTTCGACTGGAATATCGTCTCGCTTGTCGGAACCGAATCCATTCTCCGACGCGCTGCCGATGGCAGCTTGCGTTCCGTGCTGCAGGACACGACCGGGTATGTGGTCGAATGGGAGGTGCTGCTGTTTCACCAAGACTTGCCCGGCGTGTGCTTTTTTCACGAACAGGACATCGCACGGACCTTCGATGATCCTGCCCAGAAAAACAGCCTCGTCAGCAAACTGACCCACCAGGCCGCGCCGTTCCTGTCTCCGGGTTACGCAGGCCGGACGCATCTGATCTGGTCGAATATCCAACCCAACCTGCCGGACACGGTGAACAACGTCACACCATGGGATCATTTCCAACTGACCCGCGAACGTCACGCCAGCATCAAAGCCTTGGGGACCGCGTTGTTCGGGGACGATACAGGCTACTCGTTCCTGGGCATCGCAGGCGATGTCGCACCCGACCTGATCGGCGCATCAGACGTTCATGTGATCGACCTTTCCCGTGGTCCCGAGTACGAAGGGCCGCCAGACCTCTACGACTCGCTCCTTGCGGGTATCGTTGAACGGCCACACACCTGATTCAGCAGCGCACTGGGATGGTTTGTCGCTTTCCCTTGCCGGTTCGCACCGCTAAACCGTCTGCCATAGCGGAGGCTCAGATGACGAAGATCACACCACAACCCGGGATCATGGATATTGCGCTTTATGTTGGCGGCAAATCGCATATCGACGGCGTATCAAACGTGGTGAAACTCAGCTCGAACGAAAACCCGTTCGGGCCCAGCCCCGCCGTTCAGGACGCGGTGCGCAGGTCCGTGCTGGAACTGCATCGCTATCCGTCGACGGATCATGCCGCTCTGCGCAGCGCCATTGCCGAGGTCTACGACCTCAACGCGGATCAGATCATCTGCGGTGTTGGGTCTGACGAGATCATCACTTTCCTGTGTCAGGCCTATGCCGGGCCGGGCGATGAGGTGATCCACACAGAACACGGCTTTGCGCTTTACAAGATCTGCGCCCTTGCTGCCGGCGCAACCCCGGTCGAAGTGCCTGAACACGAGCGCGTGACGGATGTCGACGCGATCCTTGCGGCCTGCACCGACAAGACCAAGATCGTGTTCATCGCAAACCCGAACAACCCCACCGGCACGATGATCGGGCTGGCTGAAATCGAACGCCTTGCCGAAAACCTGCCATCGCAAACACTGCTGGTGCTGGACGGCGCCTATGCCGAATTCGTCGATGGTTACGACGGTGGCGCGGCGCTGGTTCATGCCCGCGACAATGTCGTTATGACGCGCACTTTCTCGAAAATCTATGGCCTGGGCGGGCTGCGCATCGGTTGGGGCTATGGCCCGCGAGAGGTGATTGACGTGCTCAACCGCATCCGCGGTCCGTTCAACCTGTCCGGCACCGCGCTTGCCGCAGCCGAAGCGGCCGTCCGCGACACCGCCTATGTGGAAAAGTGCCGTCTTGAAAACACCCGCCTGCGCGCCTGGCTGGCCGAGGCGCTGGCGGAGCATGGCGTTCCCTGTGACACGTCCATGGCGAATTTCGTCCTCGCCCGGTTCACCGACGAGGCCGAGGCCGAGGCCTGCAACACCTACCTGCAGAAACAGGGGCTGATCGTCCGTCAGGTGGGATCCTACAACCTGCCCTTCGCGCTGCGCATCACCGTCGGGGACGAAGCCAGCTGCCGCCGCGTGGCGCATGCAGTTGGCCAGTTCAAGGCGGGCGCGCGATGACACAGATTTACAACCGGGTCGCGCTGATCGGGCTTGGCCTGATCGCCTCTTCGATGTTCTGGGCGATGAAGCGCGGCGGCCTTGCCGGGCATGTCACCGGATACGCCCGCAGCGCAGAAACCCGTGACACCGCGCGTCGGATCGGACTTTGCGACACGGTCTGCGAGACGCTGGCCGAGGCGGTCACCGACGCTGACCTTGTTGTTCTGGCCGTTCCCGTGGGTGTGATGGGCGACCTCGCCGCAGAGATCGCGCCGTACCTGAAGCAGGGCGCAACGGTCACCGATGTCGGATCGGTCAAAGGGCAGGTCATCACGGATGTGGCGCCTCATATTCCGGAAGGTGTGCATTTCGTCCCAGCCCACCCATTGGCCGGGACAGAGCATTCCGGCCCGGAATCGGGCTTTGCCACGCTGTTTGACAACCGCTGGTGCCTGATCGTCCCGTCCGAAGGCAGCGCGCCCGAAGCGGTTGAAACCTTGTCGCGCTACTGGCGCGGGCTTGGGTCAAATGTCGATGTGATGGAGCCGGATCACCACGACCTCGTTTTGGCGGTCACCTCGCATTGCCCGCACCTGATCGCTTACACGATGGTCGGTGTGGCCGACGATCTGCGGCGCGTGACCGACAGCGAAGTGATCAAGTATTCCGCCGCAGGTTTCCGTGATTTCACCCGCATCGCTGCGTCGGACCCGACAATGTGGCGCGATGTGTTTCTATCGAACAAAGACGCAACCCTGGAGATCCTCGGGCGTTTCACCGAAGAGCTTTTTGCGCTACAACGGGCCATCCGACAGGGCGACGGACCGCTGCTCCATGACTACTTTACCCGCACGCGCGCGATCCGCCGCGGGATCATCGAGGCGGGTCAGGATACGGCGGCCCCGAACTTTGGGCGATCTGGGTAAGGGTACGAATGCGTGTAACAAGTGTTCTGGTTTGGGTTTGGATCGTGATGGCAGGAGCCGCGCTGGCGGCACCCGACACATCCCTCAGACCTGTCGCGCGGGGTGACACCGCTGTCGCCGCGACAGCCCGAGCGCTTCGGGACATTCGGCCAACCGCGCGCCCGGCCCTTCTTGAGGCAGCGCTTGTCCGCCAGTTGACCCGGCAAATCGAGAACGTCGCGGATCCCGGTTTCCAGCGCGCGCTTGACAGTCAGACCAGCCTTGCAACCCGCGCCTTTGCTGCCGTGTCTCCGCAGGCGACCGGGCTGTCGATCCGTCCGAACCTGCGACCGGATAGCATGGTGCAAAAGGCCATGGCGCAACGCCGGGCACGCGCGAAGGGAGCTGTGTGCGGCGATCCGGATATTCAGGGCGAAACCGTAGGGTTTGTTCCGGGCCGACTGTCCGCCTGCGGCATTCAGGACGCGGTCAAAGTACGCTCGGTTTCGGGGATCCCGTTCAGCCAGCAGGCGCTGATGGATTGTACGACGGCCAAAGCCGTAAAGACATGGGTCGAGAAGGGGATGAAGCCTGCGATCGGGACCACGGGCGGTGGCGTGTCCCAGATCAAGGTTGCGGCGCACTATGCCTGCCGGACGCGCAACAATCAGCCCGGAGCGCAAATCAGCGAGCATGGCAAGGGTCGGGCAATCGACATTTCCGGGTTCCGCCTGCGTGACGGGTCAGAGATCACGCTCCTGCAGGATTGGAACCGTCGTGACACGGGTGCAAAGTTGCGCAAGATGCATCAGCGCGCGTGCGGCATCTTCGGAACGGTTCTCGGCCCGGATTCAGACCGGTTTCACAAGGATCACTTCCACTTCGACACGGCACGGCATCGCGGTGGGTCGTTCTGCCGCTGACCTCATTGGTACGACCTGACAAGGCTTTCGGCCACCAGCGCCCAACCGTTCGCAACGACAAAAAACGCCAGCTTGAACGGCAGCGATACGATTGCAGGCGGCACCATCATCATGCCCATCGACATCAGCACGGCCGCAACGACCAGGTCGATAATCAGGAATGGCAGGAAGATCAGAAACCCCACCTGAAACGCTCGGGACAGTTCCGAAAGCAGAAAGGTCGAAATCAGGACCGAGAGGGGGGTTTCCGGGCTGGGTTCGGTCAGGTTCAGATCCGTCCGAATGCGGGACATGGTTGCAAACGTGTCGGGGTCGACTTGCGCCGCCATGAATATGCGAAACGGCTCGAACCCTCGTCGAAAACCCTCTTCGACGTCGATCTGCTCATCCAGAAGCGGTCGAATTCCCTGCTCCCATGAGTCGATCAGAACCGGCTCCATCACGAAAAACGTCAGAAAGAGTGCGATGCTGACGATCAACATATTCGGTGGCGATTGCTGCAGACCAATCCCCTGGCGCAGGATTGACAGCACGGTCACGATAAACGGGAAGCATGTCACGGTTACCACGATGCCCGGCGCAATGCTCAGCACGGTGATCAATGCGATCAATTGCAGCGTCGCGGCGGTGATGGACCCGCCGTCGCCAAAATCCAGCGACAGGTTTTGTGCCGATGCAGGCGAGGCCATCATCAGGCCGATCAACACACTGTAGAGGCCTATGCGTTTCACGGATCACGCGCCAGCGGGACCAAGATCGTTCACATCGATCAGGCGTACGCAAAGCTGCCCCTGTTGTTCTCCAGTCTCAGCGATCTCGAGCACGCCCATTCCAATAAGCCGATCCCCAACGTAAAGCTCCACCAAGTCTTCCACCCGCTTGTCGAGCAGCAGAACCGACCCTTCCTCGAGTTGCAGGAGATCCCGCACCAAAGGTCGTGCGCGGCCTACAGAAACCATGATCTCGATCGGGACGTGGGTGAATGCGGCTTTCGTTTTGCGGATATCGGCGTTCTGGCTGAGGTTATCCATGGGCGCGTATTTCCTTTTGGTCGTAAAAAACGGAACGAACGGCCTCGGTGATCTGGGCGGTTACCTCCGAAAGATCGACAGACAGCTCCTTGCGACCCAGACGCATGTCTGCGCGACCCTCTGGTACGTCGTCGGTTTCGATCACAGAAATCGGCAGGCTGGATGCAGCGTTGTTAACCAATTGCGAAACCCGTTCACCAGCACCCGGCGCCACGGCAATCTCGACCTGCACCGTTCCGATATCCCGCGCGATCTGGGAGAGTTGATCGACGACATGCGCCCCCAACGTTTCGCGAGCGAGAGATGGCAGGATCTTTTGCAGGATCTCATCAAGCAGCGGGCTCAGGTTCGACAGAAGCTGTGCGTGAACTTCGTGATAGGTGAATGAGAAGTCCTGAAGCGCCTGAACCACCGCATCAGCCTGCTGTGTACCCTCGTCAATCTTTGCCTTGATCGCGTCATCCCATCCGGCGCGATATCCCTTGTCAAAAGATTCGAGCCGTTCCGTTTCCAGAACCTCGTCCGAGACAGCGTATCCGTTCACCTCGGACAGCGGGGCGCCAAAGTCTTCGAGATATGCAGCAAGAGAGGTCATCGCGCATCCTCCGGCTTCGGCTCATCAAGCCAGCTTCGAAGAACTTCGACCGTCTCGCTTCGACGTTCCTCGATCAGGGTCTTCAACCGGGCGACCGCATCTTCGGAGTTCAGCACACCGGGCTGTTGACGACCCTCGGGCAAAGCGGGCAGACCTGCATCACCGGTGTCGGGTTCGATGATGCCGTTCAACACGGGAAGGTCATCTGCCACTGCAGTCGCAGCGCTTCCGTTTAACAAGGCTGGCAGAGCCGCCACCCGTCGGCCGGGCATCAACAGGGGCCTAATGACAAAGACACCCAGAATGAGCGCGACCACGGCGAGCACCGCAATCTGAAGAAGCCGCATCGCGTCGATTTGGCCCGCGAACAAGCCGGGTTCCGAAGGCAAAGAACCAACTGTTTGCAATGGTTCGAAGGACAGCGATTTGAGCGTGATCACATCGCCGCGCGCCTCGTCGAACCCGACTGCGGAAGCGACGAGATCGCGCAGAGCAGCCAGTTCCTCTTCCGGCACTGGAACAAAGGTCGTGTTGCCTTGCGCATCGGTCTGCAAGGTGCCGTTTACCATGACCGCCACGGTCAGACGCTTGATTGCGCCGGGGACCTTTACGATTTCGCGCGTTGTCTGGGACACTTCGTAGTTCAGCCGTTCGCGGGTTTCGGCGGTCTGACGGGTTTCCGTGTCCGATCCGCCAGCGTCCCCATCAGGCAGGTTGGACGCCACCGTCACCGCCCCGGAACCTGTGTTTTCCGATTGATCCGACCGTTCCTCGCTGTCCGAACTGATGACGAAACGGCTGCTGGGATCAAAACGGCGCTCGGTGATGGATTCGGTTTCGGTGATCGAATCGATACTCACTTCGACCACAGCATTGCCCCGCCCGACCCGTGCTTCGACCAGTCGCACGACCCGATCCCTGAGCAAGTCGCTCCGATCCTGATCTCGCGCAGGGTTGGTCATGTCGCTGTCGTCCGACAGCAACCCCATTTGTGAATCGATCAACGCCACTTCCGCCGGGACCAATCCGGCGACAGCAGACGCCACCAGATGCCGGATAGCCTTCGCCTGCGACCCGTCGATCCCACCCGATCGCGCCGTCACGTGAACCGAGGCACTTGGCGCAAGGTCGCGGCGGAAGGGATTGTCGCTTCCTGTGGCGATATGGACCCGTGCAGAGACGATATCCGGGGACGACACGATGGTCCGTGCCAATTCACCTTCCTTGGCACGCAGATAGGCCGCGTCGAACATCTGGGATGTGGTGCCGAAGCCCGAGAGCCTGTCCAGAAGCTCGTATCCCTGACCGGACGATGCCGGTAACCCTTCGGTCGCAAGGGTCAGTCGCAATTGATCGCGGTTCTCCGCCGCAACAAGAATCGACGTGCCCTGCACTTCGAACGGGACACCCATCTGCTGCAACGACTGGATCACCTCCCCGGCGGCAGCGGGATCAAGCCCGGAATACAGAAGCGTCATGCGCGGCTGGTTCACGAGCCGCGACATGCCGAGAATCGCAAGAAAAACCGCGATGGTCGATCCGATCACGATCGCCTTGCGCACGTTTGAAAGACTTCGCCAGACTGGCAAAAGTTGCTGCACCGATATCCTCCGAACCCAAAACATTCTGCTTCTTCGATGGGTCCGTTATTGCGCGTTCGTGTTAACAATCGGTTAGTGCCTGCCCGCTAAAACAAGCCCATGAACTTTGGGGCGGAATGCATATGGCACTGGCTGAAGCGACACAAACCAACACAGACAAAGACGAGAAGAAATCGTCGAAGATCGGGCTGATTCTGTCTGTGCTGCTGTGCGTTGCAGGGGCGGCCTTGGGGTATTTTGCCTTGTCCAGCGGGCTGCTCCCTCTTGGCAAGGCCACGACGGTTGAGGTGGAAAACAAGGTCAGTCCCGCGGCTTTACCCAATGTCGCCTTTGTCGAAATTCCGACCATGATTGTCACGCTCCCGCCCGGCGCGCAGAACGAACATCTCCGATTCTCTGCAAAGATCGAGGTCCCGACAGAGTATCAGGGCGATGTCGAATTTCTCATGCCGCGTATCCAGGACGTTCTGAACGGGTATCTGCGCGCGCTGACCGCAGAAGACATCGAAGGGCCAGGTGCCCTGTTCAAAATCCGGTTGCAGATGTTCCGCCGCATCGTCGTGGTTGTCGGCCTCGGCAAGGCAAACAGCCTGCTTGTGACTGAATTCATCCTGAACTGAGGAGCGATCATGGAATTGGTGGCTGATATCCTTTTGATGGCCGGTGCGCTTGGTGCCGGGCTCTATTGCTTTGTCCTGTCGCGCCGTTTGACCCGCTTCACGGATCTTGAAAACGGGGTCGGTGCCGCTGTTGCCGTGCTTTCTGCACAAGTGACCGATCTGCAATCTGTTTTGGAATCGGCGCAGAAAACCGCAAGCCATTCGACCGACAGTCTCGATGATCTTACGCGGCGGGCCGAAGACGCTGCCAAGAGGCTGGAGCTGATGGTTGCCTCCATGCACGATTTGCCACCCATTGCCCCAAGAGCCGATCCACCTGCCGTACCTTCCGGCCCGGTCTTTGCGCGCCACGCCGGAGGTACAGGATGACCCGAGGTCCGAAGCGGCATGGCAACCCTTCGCGCAAAGGCACTTTGGCGATCATCGGGACTCTTCTTCTGTTATCCGCTGGGGTGAGACTGGCAACTGAGGCCGGTCAGGTCGTCGCAAGCGAAGGCACGGCCGAAGACACGCCGGCGGAGTCTCTGCAAGTGCGATCTCCCGATCTCGCCCGGCCTGACAACCTGACGGCAGCGTTGAACGCGATCAAGGAACGCGAGGCCTTCTTGATCCAGCGCGAAGCCGAAATTGCGGAACGCGAGGTCATTCTTTCAGCCGCCGAAGACGCCATCGATGCCGAATTGGCCAAGCTGGAACAGGCGGAAAAAAACCTGCGTGAGACGATTTCACTTGCCGCCACCGCGGCAGAAAACGATCTGTCTCAACTCACCGCAGTCTATGCCAGCATGAAGCCGAAACAGGCGGCCGCCCTCTTCGAACAGATGGAATCGACCTTTGCCGCAGGATTCCTTGGCCGAATGGCGTCAGACAACGCGGCACGTATCATGGCGGGCATGACCCCCGAAAAGGCATACGAAATCAGCGTCGAACTGGCCGGCCGCAACGCGGACATCCCGCTTGATTAAAGCCTTCTATCGGGCTGGTGATCCCGGCAGGATTCGAACCTGCAACCTGCCCCTTAGGAGGGGGCTGCTCTATCCAGTTGAGCCACGGGACCACGCGCCACAGGCATACTGATCCTATCCGGGCTTGTCATCCCTCGAGTCATTTTTTCACAAGGACCGCAATCGCTTGCTGGTGCGCAAGAGATTGCGGTAACATCAAGATGACAGAACAGGATGACGCCCTTGGCCAGTGACGATACCCGCCCTCTTACGCTGCGCGACGTTTCAGAAGCGTCCGGCGTTTCCGAAATGACAGTCAGCCGTGTCCTGCGCAATCGCGGTGATGTTTCGACCGCGACGCGCGAACGCGTTCTGACGGCCGCAAAGTCCCTCGGTTATGTGCCGAACAAGATCGCGGGAGCCTTGGCCAGCCAGCGTGTCAACCTTGTCGCGGTGATCATTCCCAGCCTTCGGAACATGGTGTTTCCCGAAGTCATGTCCGGGATCAGTGCGGTTCTCGAGGAAACCGAACTGCAACCGGTGGTCGGCGTGACGGACTACCTGCCCGAAAAGGAAGAACGCGTCCTTTACGAAATGCTGTCATGGCGCCCCTCCGGCGTGATCATTGCTGGGCTCGAACACACAGATGCCTCGCGTGCCATGCTCAAGGCATCCGGGATTCCCGTGGTCGAGATCATGGATGTCGATGGCACGCCGATTGACGCGATGGTCGGTATTTCGCACCGTCGCGCGGGCCGCAAGATGGCGGAGGCGATCCTGAAAGCTGGCTACCAGCGGATCGGGTTCCTTGGCACCAAGATGCCGCTCGATCACCGCGCTCGCAAAAGGTTCGAAGGGTTTACCGGCGCGCTTGCGAAAGGTGGGGTCGAAGTTGCGGATCAGGAATTCTATTCCGGGGGATCTGCGCTCGCGAAGGGGCGGGAAATGACCGAAGCCATGCTCAAGCGCGATCCTGAACTGGATTTCCTCTACTATTCCAACGATATGATCGCTGCGGGCGGCCTGCTGTCGTTGCTGGAAAAGGGCATCGATATACCCAACCAGATCGGTCTGGCCGGATTCAACGGGGTCGAATTGCTGGACGGCCTCCCCCGGCAGCTGGCGACGATGGATGCGTGCCGCAGCGAAATCGGACGCAAAGCGGCCGAGATCATCTCGGAGCGGGTGAATTCACCTGACGCGGACACCCCCAAGGTCGTCGAATTGACACCCAAGATCAGCTACGGCGACACGCTGAGGCGATAAAAGAAGGGGCCATAAAGGCCCCTTCCCGTGTCAAACGATGTCACGCAATATCAATTCAGGACATCGGAAATCGCGTGTGTCCATGCGCCCTCACCCGGATCGGCGGTGATCACCGGATCAGAGCCACCGGCCAACAGCGTATCGACCGTGCGCTGGTAATCGGCAGGGTCCAATGTACCGTTCGAGCCTGCAGTCAGCTTGGCCACTTCACCCATCATCCGCTTCTGATGTGTTTCGGTCTGAGCGCCCGTCTCGTCATATTCGAGAACGATCATCGCGGCCTCATCGGGGTTTTCCTCGGCCCATTTCCAGCCCTTCATCGACGCCGCAACAAAGCGCTGCATCTTGTCGACGAATGCAGGATCGGACAGCCGGTCTTCCAGAACGTAAAGACCGTCTTCAAGCGTTGCCACACCCTGATCTTCATACTTGAAGGTGACAAGGTCGTCCGGGCTCACGCCCGCGTCGATCACCTGCCAGTATTCGTTATAGGTCATGGTCGAAATGCAGTCGGCCTGACGCTGCAGCAGCGGGTCCACGTTGAAGCCCTGCTTGAGAACCTCGACACCGTTCTCGCTCTTGCCGTCGGTGGAAATGCCCATCGAGCTCATCCACGACATGAACGGGAATTCATTACCGAAGAACCAGACACCCAGAGTGCGGTTCTTGAGATCCTCCGGCGTTGCGATCCCGGCATCCTTCCAGCAGGTGAGCATCATGCCAGAGCTTTTGAACGGCTGCGCGATGTTCACCAGCGGAAGACCCTTTTCGCGGGCAGCCAATGCGGCGGGCATCCATTCGACAGTCACATCGGCACCGCCACCGGCAATCACCTGCGTCGGCGCGATGTCCGGTCCACCCGGTTTGATCGTGACGTCCAGATCGGCCTCTTCGTAAAAGCCGTTTTCCAGCGCCACATAATAGCCCGCGAACTGGGCTTGCGTGACCCACTTGAGTTGCAGCGTGACATCGTCCGCCGCCCAGGCCGGGGCAGCCAGTCCGATGGCTGCCAAGGCGCCAAGTAGTTTCGTCTTCATGGTAGTACCTCCGTGTTTTGGTTTGTTGTTCATCCATGTCCGCGATGCGACGGGTGCCAGAACGTCACGCGTTTTTCGACCCAGGCCACCAGCCCGTAGAACGCGGTTCCTGCCATCGCCGACACCGCGATTTCAGCCCAGACGAGGTCGATCGACAGGCTGCCGACCCCGGTTGAAATTCGGAACCCCATCCCGCGCGTGGGTGATCCGAAATACTCAGCAACGATTGCGCCGATCAATGCAAGTGTCGTTGCGATCTTCAGCCCGTTGAACACAAAAGGAAGTGCCGCAGGCAGGCGCAGCTTGAGCAGAGTGTCGAAATAACTCGCAGCGTAGGTGCGCATAAGATCGCGCTGCATCGCATCCGTTTCGCGCAAGCCCTGCACCGTGTTCACAAGGATCGGGAAGAACGCCATCACCACGACTACAGCCGCTTTGGAATGCCAGTCGAACCCGAACCAGCTGACCAGAATGGGCGCGATCCCGACGATGGGAAGGGCAGCGACGAAATTGCCGATGGGCAAGAGACCTTGGGTCAGGAACGACGACCGGTCGATCAGGATCGCCGTGGCAAACGCTGCGAGAACGCCCATGACAAAACCGGACAGCGCACCTTTCAGAACGGTCTGCTGGAAATCCTCCCACAGGATATCTGTCGAGGCCGCAAAGGTCTGCGCCACAGTCGACGGGGCCGGCAAGATCACCGGCGACACGCCAAAGCCGCGCACGATCCCTTCCCAGAGCACAATAAGTGTCACGCCAAACAGAACCGGGATCAGCACCCGCACCACAAGCAACGCGCGCCATGGCGAATTGGCAAGCCAAGTGTTTAGCGCCCAGGCCCCGATCCAGAACACCAGCGCGAAGACCAGCCAACTCATGCCTGCATCCCCATCCGCCTAAGCGTTACGCGCTGCATCAGATCCAGCAGCGTCACCAATACGCCCGCAAGGATCGCCGCTGCAAAAAGCGCTGCCCAGATGGCCAGCGGCGTGCCGAACTGGTCCCCGATCAGGATACGCGCGCCCAGCCCGGAAATGGCCCCGGTCGGCAATTCACCCACGATGGTCCCCACCAAAGCCGCCGCGATCCCGATCTTCAGCGAGGTGAAGAGATACGGCATCGATGCGGGCAGCCGCAGTTTCAGGAACGCCTGCAAGCCGGACGCGGAATAGGTCTTCAACAGATCAAGCTGCGCCGCCCCCGGCGACCGTAGCCCTTTGACCATCCCGACAAGCACCGGGAAGTAACACAGATAGGCCGAAATGATCGCCTTCGGTACAGTGCGCCCTTCGATCCCGACCTGGCTGGACAGCACGATGATCATCGGCGCCAGCGCCACGATGGGTATCGTCTGGCTGATGATCGCCCAAGGCATCAGGCTCATGTCCACCACCCGGCTGTAGACGATGGCAATCGCCCCCGCCATTCCCAGTACGGTGCCAAGCGCAAACCCCCAGAGCGTCGATTGCAACGTGATCCACCCGTGATAGATGAGCGACCGTTTCGACATGGGCCTGCCGTTCAACGCCATCTCACCGGTGGTTTTCCAAAGCTCCGTACCGACCTGAACCGGAGTCGGCAGGCGCGGCCGCTCCAAATTGTAGCCAAGGCCGATATGCTCTGCGTTGTCGACCATGAGTTGCCAGATCGACGTATCAAACCGAGCGCGCGATTCAGCCGGGACAACCTCTGCGCCAGCCCGTTCGGCGACGTCCAGCGCGCCGCGAATGTTCATCGGCGCAACCGCCGCATACCACAATGCAGCAATCGCGGCGAGAACCGTGAGAATGGGCAGCAGGCTCCTCATGATGCGTCAATCATCATAGGCATGCCCCGCCCTCAGCCCCTCGCGCACCCGATGGGCAATCGCCAGAAACTCCGGCGTGTCACGAATGTCGAGCGGGCGTTCCTTGGGCAGGGGGCTGTCAATCACATCAGTGATCCGTCCCGGACGCGGCGACATCACGACGATCTTGGTCGACAAATACACCGCTTCGGGGATCGAATGGGTCACGAACCCGATGGTCTTTTCCGTCCGCGCCCAAAGCTCCAAAAGCTGTTCATTCAGGTGATCGCGCACGATCTCGTCCAGCGCCCCGAATGGCTCGTCCATCAGCAGAATGTCGGCGTCGAACGCCAGTGCCCGCGCAATCGACGCGCGTTGCTGCATCCCGCCGGACAATTGCCAGGGATATTTCTTGCCGAAATTCGAAAGCTCCACGAGGTCGAGCACCCGCGCGATCCGCTCGTCCTGCTCGGCCTTCGAATACCCCATGATCTCCAAAGGCAGCGCGATGTTCTTTTCGATCGTGCGCCACGGATAAAGCCCCGCCGCCTGAAACACATAGCCATAGGCCCGCGCCCGCCGCGCCTCGTCTGGCGTCATGCCGTTGACCGTCAGCGTCCCGCCTGTCGGCGTCTCAAGCGCCGCAATACACCGCAGAAAGGTGGTCTTTCCGCAGCCCGACGGCCCGATAAAGCTGACGAACTCGCCTTTGCCGATATCGAGATCGACACTGGAGAGCGCGTGCACCGGCCCGTCATTGGTCTGGAATGTGAGGTCAAGCGATCGTGCCGAAATCACAGGTTTGGTCATACTCCGGTCAACGACCGGAGCCTTGGCTTGGTCTTGCATCAAACACCCGTCGCCGGAATCCCAGTCCGCTGTACTGGGCGCGGTGCGGTCAATTCCTTCCACGTCGAAAGTGCCCGGTTTACCGTGCCATTGCCCGGCCGTTTGACGAACTGACCATGGCCTTCCTGCGTCCGCACTTCGCCATCGTGGATCGCCACATGGCCACGCGTTAGCGTAAACCGTGGCAGACCTTTGACATGGTGTCCTTCAAAGACGTTGTAGTCGATGGCCGATTGCTGCGTGCTGGCGGAAATCGTCTTTTCCTTCTCCGGATCCCAGACCACCAGGTCGGCATCCGCACCCACCAGAACCGCCCCTTTCTTGGGATAGCAGTTCAGGATCTTGGCGATATTGGTCGAAGTCACGGCAACAAACTCGTTCGGCGTCAGCCGCCCGGTCGCCACGCCATGGGTCCAGAGCATCGGCATCCTGTCTTCAAGGCCACCCGTGCCGTTGGGAATCTTCGAAAAATCGCCCACGCCATAGCGCTTCTGTTCCGTCGTGAAGGCGCAATGGTCGGTTGCCACCACCGACAGCGTGCCCGATTGTAGACCCGCCCAAAGGCTGTCCTGATGCTGCTTGTTGCGGAAGGGCGGCGACATCACGCGCCGCGCGGCATGATCCCAATCGGCATGGAAGTATTCGCTCTCATCCAGCGTCAAATGCTGGATCAGCGGCTCACCCCAGACGCGCTTGCCCTGCATCTTGGCCCGGCGGATTGCCTCATGCGCTTCCTCGCAAGAGGTGTGCACGACGTAAAGCGGCACACCTGCCATATCCGCAATCATGATGGCGCGGTTGGTCGCTTCGCCTTCAACCTGGCTCGGCCGCGAAAACGCGTGCCCCTCCGGCCCGGTATTTCCTTCAGCCAGAAGCTTTGCCGTCAGTTCCGCCACCACATCGCCGTTCTCGGCATGGACCATCGCGATCCCGCCCAGTTCCGCGAGGCGGTTGAAAGACGCAAACAGCTCATCGTCATTGACCATGAGCGCGCCTTTATAGGCCATGAAATGCTTGAACGTGTTGATGCCGTGATCGTTGATCACAGTCGGCATCTCGTTGAAAACCTGTTCCCCCCACCACGTCACCGCCATGTGGAACGAGTAGTCGCAATTGGCCATCGTCGACTTGTTGTGCCAGCCCTTCATCGCATCGACGAGTCCCTGACCCTGACCGGGCAGCACAAAGTCCACCACCATCGTGGTGCCCCCCGACAGCGCAGCCCGCGTCCCGCTTTCGAAATTGTCGCTGGAATAGGTGCCCATGAACGGCATCTCGAGATGCGTATGCGGATCGATCCCACCGGGCATGACATAGCATCCGGTGGCGTCCAGTTCGGTGTCGCCCTTCAGGTTCGGCCCAATCGCGGTGATCACCCCGTTCTCAATGAGAACATCCGCCTCATAGGTCAGGTCCGCTGTGACAACCGTTCCGTTCTTGATGACTGTGGTCATGGTGTACTCCGTGGTCCTGATCTTCTCTGGTTCAAAAATACTTCGGGGAGTCGCGCATCGCGCGACGGGGGCAGCGCCCCCTGCTAGCTGACGATTTCCGCCGTCTCGACAACTGCATGAAAAAGCACATCCGTGCCGGCAGCCGCCCATTCCTTGGAAATTTCTTCCGCCTCGTTGTGTGACAGCCCGTCGACGCACGGGCACATCACCATCGCTGTCGGCGCGACATCGTTGATCCAGCAGGCGTCATGTCCCGCGCCCGACACGATATCCATATGGCTGTATCCCAGCCGTTCTGCGGCGTCCCGGATGGCGCTCACACAGGCTTCGTCAAAAGCGGGAGGATCGAACTGGCCAACGATGTGGCAATCGAACTCGACACCGATCTCTGCGCAAATCTTCGGCGCGCGCTCCATGAATTCGTCGACCATGGCGTTCAGCTTGTCCAGAAGATGCGTCCGCATGTCGACCGTGAACACAACCTTGCCCGGAATGATATTCCGGCTGTTAGGGTAGACGTCGATATGCCCGATCGCCCCCACCGCATTCGGCTGGTTCTTCATGGCAATCTCATGCACCAGCTCGGTGATCAACGCCAAACCGCGTCCTGCATTCTTGCGCATATGCATCGGCGTCGACCCGGTGTGGCTTTCCTTGCCTGTCACCGTACATTCGATCCAGCGCAGACCCTGCCCGTGGGTGACAACACCAATATCCTTGCCCTCCGCTTCGAGGATCGGACCCTGTTCGATATGCAGCTCGAAGAAGGCGTGCATCTTGCGGTCCCCGACCTTTTCGGGGCCCTTCCAGCCGATCCGCTCCAATTCATCGCCAAAGCTCTTGCCCTTGGCATCCACGCGGTCATAGGCCCATTGCAGGTCATGTTTGCCTGCGAAGACGCCCGAGGCCAGCATCGCCGGGGCAAAGCGCGTGCCTTCCTCATTGGTCCAGTTGGTGACGACGATGGGATGTTTGGTCTTGATTCCCAGATCATTGAGCGACCGGATCACCTCAAGTCCCCCCAAAACACCCAGCACACCATCGTACTTGCCACCCGTCGGCTGCGTGTCGAGATGCGATCCCACATAGACCGGCAGCGCGTCCGGGTCCGTGCCCTCGCGCCGCGCAAACATGTTGCCGATTTCATCGAGACCCATCGTGCAGCCTGCGTCCTCGCACCACTTCTGGAACAGCGCACGGCCTTCGGCGTCTTCATCGGTCAGGGTCTGACGGTTGTTGCCACCCGCTACGCCCGGACCGATCTTCGCCATTTCCATGAGACTGTCCCACAGCCGGTCGCCATTGATCCGCAGGTTCTCCCCGGGTGCTGCCATGTCTTGTTCCCCTCGCCGCTGGTGCCTCTTGCGTCACGACAGATCGCCACCCGCAAGTTTTTTACCATTTGGTAAAGTTACGATTGCAACGCGCCCCCAAGCTGTCAAGGTATGTTCTTGAACGAGTTGGTTTGCACAGCCCCGAATTCGGAGGCCGTGCCTGTAAAAGATGCATGAGAGAGATCGCCTGTGAGTACACCCGCCCGAAAGCCAAGCCGGATCCAGACCGAAAACCGCCAACGCATCCGCGACGCCGCCCTTGGGCTTTTCGCAACGCATGGGTTTCGCGGCACCACGCTCGATCAGATCGCGGACGCCTGCGGGATGCACAAACCCAACCTGATCTATTACTACGACAGCAAGGAAGCGATCCATATCGACCTTCTGAACACCCTAATGGAAGAATGGCTGAGCCCGCTCGGCGCGATGAACCCGGATGGCGACCCGCTTGAGGAAATCCTCGACTACATCCGCCGGAAAATGGAGATGAATCGTCTCTATCCACGCGAATCCCGCCTCTTTGCTAATGAGATCGTCCAAGGCGCACCGCGAATGTTGCCGCATCTGGAAAGCACACTGAAACCGCTCTTTGACAAGCAGTGTGGCATCATCACGAAATGGATGAAGGATGGCAAAATCGCCGAGATGCACCCGGCCCATCTGATCTTTTCGATCTGGGCCGTGACCCAGCACTATGCCGATTTCGAAGCACAAATCGCAGTTCTGTTGCCGGGGGATGACAAACGGGCACGCGGCGCGGACCAATTCGTCGAGATGATGTTTCGGAAGGTGCTGACGCCATAGCGGCGTTTACCTAAAGTTAAGCATACTTGGCAGACACTTGCGGCATGTTGATGAACACGCCCTTCGAGTCGCCCACAGCCTACAACCCGGCATGGAGAGACCAATTGTTCAGCGCCGATGCGGTTCGGCGCAAAGGTGTCGTGCGTCGCAAGAAAGGCGCGATCCATCGGGAGGTCGGGTTGAGCCTTCTTCGGGCCGAAGTACAGGCGCGTGGGTTTCAACTTTTCGATGTTGGCACGGATTATCTGATCGTGTGCCATTCCCAACCAATCACACGCATCGGTTGAAGGCGGATCAGTCGACCGTCACGACCGGGGACTGGTCGGGCCGCTGACAGTCGGCTCGGCGTTCGCCCAGAACTCCAGAATTTTATGGGAGCGTTCGAGAATCTTCGTACGAAGATTCTCACGCCACCCCATAAAATTCTGTTAAGCGCATGCGAAAAAAAGCTCTCACTCTACTCCGCCGCCTGCCGGACTGCCGGATTGTTCGGATGCGTGGTCCAATCCCCATGCTCCGCCGCGACCAGACGCCCCGTCCGTTCGTCGACGGCACCTGCCGCCAGCTCTTCCATCGTGATGCAATCCTCTACCGGACAGACATTCACACACAGATTGCAGGCGACACATTCGTCATCCTTGACGGTAAACACCCGGTCCTCGGACATGGCAATCGCCTGGTGCGAGGTGTCTTCGCACGCGGCGAAACACCGCCCGCACGAAATACACAAATCCTGATTGATCCGCGCCTTGGTGACGTAATTGAGGTTCAGGTTTTGCCAATCGCTGATATTCGGCACGGCGCGTCCAACCAGGTCGGCGGTTGAGTCCAGACCCTTTTCGTCAAGGTATTGCGATAGCCCCGAAATCATCTCCTGAACGATCTTGAACCCATAGGTCATCGCAGCGGTGCAGACCTGAACATTGCCCGCGCCCAGCGCCATGAATTCGGCGGCATCTTTCCAAGTGGTCACACCGCCAATGCCCGAAATCGGCAGACCGCGCATCTCTGGTGTCCGCGCGATCTCGGCCACCATGTTCAGCGCGATGGGCTTCACGGCCGGCCCACAGTAGCCGCCATGTGCGCCTTTGCCGTCAATCGTCGGCTCTGGCGCGAACAGGTCCAGATCGACCGAGGTGATGGAGTTGATCGTGTTGATCAGGCTCACGGCATCGGCCCCACCCGCATGGGCGGCCATCGCGGGTTTGCGGATGTCGGTGATGTTCGGCGTCAGTTTGACGATACAGGGCATCCGGGTGTTCTGTTTCACCCAGCGCGTGACCATCTCGATATATTCAGGCACCTGCCCAACAGCGCTGCCCATGCCGCGCTCGGACATGCCATGTGGGCACCCGAAGTTCAGTTCGACACCGTCTGCCCCGGTCTCTTCCACCAGCGGTAGGATGGCTTTCCACGCCTCTTCAACGCAAGGCACCATCAATGAGACCACCATCGCACGGTCGGGGTAGTCCCGCTTGACCGCCTTGATCTCGCGCAGGTTCACTTCCAAAGGCCGGTCGGTGATCAGCTCGATATTGTTTAGGCCAAGCAAACGTCGATCTGCGCCCCAGATCGCGCCATAACGCGGGCCATTGACGTTCACGATGGGCGGGCCAGCCTCACCCAAGGTCTTCCAGACGACGCCGCCCCACCCCGCTTCAAAAGCGCGGCGGACGTTGTATTCCTTGTCCGTCGGTGGCGCAGAGGCGAGCCAGAACGGGTTCGGGCTTTTGATGCCCACGAAGTCTGTAGTCAGGTCAGCCATTCTCAATCCTCCCGGATCAGGCGCGCATCAGCGCGGCGTGGATGTCTTCGGCGGCATCGCGCCCTTCGGCGACCGCCGTCACGGTCAGGTCTTCACCTCCGGCGGCACAGTCTCCGCCCGCCCAGACTCCTTTGACCGAGGTGCGGCCAGGTCCGGTGACGGCAATCTTGCGCCCGTCGAGATCGGGGAGGTCATCGCCGGTCAATGTCTGACCGATCGCCTTGAAAACCTGATCTGCGGCGAGGCGGAAGGTTTGCTCGGTCGGGTTCAAATCGTCGTCTGTGAACTCGAACTCGATCTCCCGCACGGCACCATTCCCATGTACGGCAACGGGCGAGGCATTGGTGATGATCCGCACACCTTTGGCGGCGGCCAGTTCCTGTTCCCAGACGCTGGCATTCATACGGTCTCGACCGCGACGATAGACAATCGTAACGTTCAAGGCACCAAGCAACTTGGATTGCACCGCAGCATCAACCGCTGTCATACCGCCACCGATGACCACAACATCCCGACCCACCGGCAGGCTGCCCAAGTCCGTGGTCTGACGCAGGTCAGCGATGAAATCCACGGCATCCAGAACCCCCTCCTTGTCCGCTCCGGGGGCGGTCAATGCATTCACACCGCCCAGACCCATGCCAAGGAACACCGCGTCATACTCGCTCTGCAAATCAGCCATCGTCACATCGCGGCCCAGCGCCATGTTGTTGCGAATCTCGATGCCACCGATCTGAAGCAGCCAGTCGACCTCGCGTGCGGCAAAATCCTCAGTGCTCTTGTAGGCGGCGATGCCGTATTCGTTCAGACCACCCGCTTTGGGGCGCGCATCGAACACAACCACATCATGCCCGTGCATCGCCAGCCTGTGAGCGCAGGACAATCCTGCCGGACCGGCCCCGACGACGGCAATACGTTTGCCGGTCGAGGCCGCCCGGGAGAAAGGATGAACCCCCTGCGCCATCAGCGTGTCCGTGGCGTAGCGCTGCAAGCGGCCGATCTGAACCGGCTCACCTTCGGCTTTTTCACGCACACAAGCCTGTTCGCATAGCGTTTCGGTGGGGCAGACCCGGGCGCACATGCCGCCCATGATGTTCTGCGTCAGAATCGTCTTGGCCGCCGCCTCGGGGGTGCCGGTGGCGATCTGACGGATGAAAAGAGGGATGTCGATATCGGTCGGGCAGGCCGTGATGCAGGGCGCATCATGGCAGAAATAGCAGCGATCCGCGGCCACCAAGGCCTCGTGATCAGTGAGGGGCGCGTGCAGATCGGCAAATCCGGCGCTGAGCGCATCGGCGTCCAATCGGCCCGAAACAATCCCTTCTTTCAAAGCTCTGGGGTCCATCTTCACACTCCGAGGTCAGCTTGTTCTTTTGTCAAACGCTCTCACGGGTCAAAAATTTTATCAACTGGTAAAATTTTCAAACCCGCGCTTTTTGCCTGATGCTGCACTGCGGCGATATGCATTTTAGACGTGGCGGGTATTCCAAAGCAGAGCTACTCAGCGCGATTTCAACGACTTAGATCGTCATGAGTAAACTTTGAGCATTGCAGAGGCATATCATGGCGCTGACACAGTCCTACCACGGCCAAAAGCCGGGTTTCTTTTCCAGTCTGCTCGATGGCCTGACTCGCGGTATGAGCCAGGTTGTGGAAGCGAATTCGCGGATCCGTGAAGTCGAACGGCTTCAGGCAATGTCCGACGAGGCCCTGGCGGCCAAGGGCATTCGTCGCGATGACATCGTGCGTTACGTCTTCCGGGATCTGTACTGGATGTAATCTGGCTCTTTGCGAGACCTGATTGGGAAAAAAGGCTGCGCAGATCGCGCGGCCTTTTTCTTTTTCCGATGCCCGCATGCAAAAAAGCCGTCCCCAGGGGACGGCTTTGAAACGTACGGATCGCTGGTCTGAGGCGTACGGATGGACCGTACGCCTGCCCGGATCAGTTCTGAGCGTAGTATTCGATGACGAGGTTCGGTTCCATCATCACCGGGTACGGCACATCGCTGAGACCCGGGGTGCGGACGAACGTTGCTTTCATCTTGGAGTGATCGGCCTCGATGTAGTCGGGCACGTCACGCTCTGCCAGTTGGGTCGCTTCGAGGACAACCGCGATCTGCTTGGACTTGTCGCGAACCTCGATTACGTCGCCTTCCTTCACGCGGTAGGACGGGATGTTGACGCGCTGACCGTTGACGGTCACGTGGCCATGGTTGACGAACTGACGTGCAGCAAAGATCGTCGCGACGAACTTGGCGCGATAGACAACCGCGTCCAGACGGCGCTCGAGCAGGCCGATCAGCTGTTCACCGGTGTCACCGCGCATACGCTCTGCTTCGGCATAGATGCGGCGGAACTGCTTTTCCGTCAGATCGCCGTAATAGCCCTTGAGCTTCTGCTTGGCACGAAGCTGCAGACCGAAGTCAGACATCTTGCCCTTACGGCGCTGACCGTGCTGACCGGGGCCGTATTCACGACGGTTGACGGGGGATTTCGGACGACCCCAGATGTTTTCACCCATCCGGCGGTCAATTTTGTACTTGGCAGACGTGCGTTTTGTCACGACTGATCTCCTTCTTGGAACGACGCCCCGAAGGGCGACTATGAAGGGCGTTGTCCTCTTGGATCGAAATCCATGACAGGCATCCCCTTGCGGGGGCCACCAACACCAATGAAGCCGCGCTTATACGGCGGCGGGTGACAGAGTCAACATGGGAATTCGGCAGTTGTCTTAAGTGTTGTTTAAGGTCTTTGGCGGAAGCTCCCCGCACCAATCAGAAGGGGTATCCATGCCGTACAAGTCCACGCGCAGAACACTTGGACCATCACCGCTGGATATGGCTGTCCATAACCGCGATCAGAACATCCTGCAGATTGTCGAAGACGCCGTACATCATCGGGAGGTTCGATTGGCCTTTCAACCCGTGGTGCAAGCGCAGGAACAGGGGCAGGCCGCGTTCTACGAAGGGCTGATCCGCGTCACCGACCCAACCGGGCGCATCATCCCCGCCGGTCAATTCATCGACGCCATCGAAGAACGGGAAACCGGTCGGCTTTTGGATTGTCTGGCGTTGGAGCATGGGTTGCGGACCCTGACGCAGACACCGGGCATCCGACTAGCCATCAATCTGTCGGCGCGATCCATCGGCTATCCGAAATGGCGAAAGGTGCTCGAACGGGGCCTTTCACGGGATCCGTCGGTCGCGCAACGCCTGATCCTCGAAATAACAGAGGCCTCGGCGATGCTTGTCCCCGAACTTGTGGTCCAGGCCATGCGCGATCTGCAAAAGCTCGGGATCAGTTTCGCACTCGATGATTTCGGAGCAGGCTATACAGCGCTCAGGTATTTGCGGGAATTCCAGTTCGACATCCTCAAGATCGACGGACAGTTCATTCGCGGCATTGCAACCGATCCGGACAATCAGGTCCTGACCCGCGCGGTGATCGCCATCGCGCAGCAATTCGATATGTTCACCGTGGCCGAATTCGTCGAATCCGCGCCCGATGCGCATATGCTGGGTCAACTGGGCGTCGATTTCCTTCAGGGTTACTATTTCGGCGCTCCGACAGTTGATCCGCCTTGGCGACCCATCGACGGCAAGCAGGTGATGCACTGACTTTGTCGCCATGACGTAAGGTCAACCCCGCCATGCATACTGGGCCTGAGACACCCTGTCCGGTATGCGAGCGTCCACCATTCCTTTAGGAGGGCGCGTGAATGGGTCTGGGGCTGTAGGCGCAATTACGCGATACTCTCTACGGAATCACTTCTGGACCATGACTTTGGTGGAGGGACATATGACCAACGTCGTTATCGCATCCGCCGCTCGGACAGCCGTTGGCTCGTTCGGCGGTTCTTTTGCAAACACACCCGCACATGATCTGGGCGCTGCCGTTCTGACCGCACTGGTCGAACGGGCCGGGATCGAGAAAGAGGCCGTGTCAGAGACCATTCTTGGTCAGGTTCTGACCGCCGCTCAGGGCCAGAACCCGGCGCGCCAGGCGCATATCAATGCCGGTCTGCCGCAGGAAAGCGCGGCCTGGGGCATCAACCAGGTCTGTGGCTCGGGCCTCCGTGCCGTCGCACTGGGTGCGCAGCACATCATGCTGGGTGATGCGGACGTGGTCTGCGCCGGTGGTCAGGAAAACATGACGCTGTCCCCCCATGCCGCGCATCTGCGCGCCGGTCACAAGATGGGTGATGTCAGCTATATCGACACGATGATCCGTGATGGCCTTTGGGACGCGTTCAACGGCTATCACATGGGCCAGACCGCCGAAAACGTCGCCGAGAAGTGGCAGATCAGCCGCGAACAGCAGGACGAATTCGCGCTGGCCAGCCAGAACAAGGCCGAAGCAGCCCAGAAAGCCGGCAAGTTCGATGACGAGGTGATCGCGTTCACCATCAAGACCCGCAAGGGCGACATCGTGGTCGACAAGGACGAATACATCCGCCACGGCGCAACCCTTGAAAGCATGCAGAAACTGCGCCCTGCCTTCACCAAGGACGGGTCGGTCACAGCAGCAAACGCATCTGGTCTCAATGACGGTGCTGCGGGCGTTCTGCTGATGAGCGAAGAAAACGCAGCCAAGCGCGGCATCACCCCGATGGCCCGCATCGCGTCTTACGCGACAGCCGGTCTTGACCCCGCGATCATGGGCGTCGGCCCGATCCACGCCTCGCGCAAGGCGCTGGAAAAGGCGGGCTGGTCGGTTGGCGATCTGGACCTTGTCGAAGCGAACGAAGCCTTCGCGGCGCAGGCCTGCGCGGTGAACAAGGACATGGGCTGGGATCCGGCCATCGTGAACGTCAACGGTGGCGCGATCGCCATCGGTCACCCGATCGGCGCGTCCGGTGCCCGTGTTCTGAACACGCTGCTGTTCGAAATGCAGCGCCGGGATGCCAAGAAAGGTCTTGCCACCCTCTGCATCGGTGGCGGAATGGGCGTCGCGCTCTGCGTGGAGCGCGGATAACCCTTCGCGGCTTGCACGGATATCAGGGGCGCCGCGAGCGCCCCTTTTTCGTGGCTGCGCGCCATCAACAGATATCACTGCGCAATAATGTTGCGCTAGAGTTATCAATTCTATAACAACCTTACCAAGCCAGAACACCCAAGAGGAGACAACCATGGCACGTGTAGCACTCGTCACCGGCGGCAGCCGCGGCATCGGCGAAGCCATTTCCAAAGCGCTCAAGGCCGAAGGCTATGACGTCGCAGCCACCTATGCAGGCAACGACGAGAAGGCTGCGGCCTTCACTGCTGAAACCGGCATCAAGACCTACAAATGGAACGTGGCCGACTACGAGTCGTCCAAGGCTGGCATTGCACAGGTCGAAGCCGATCTGGGCCCGATTGACATTGTTGTCGCCAACGCAGGCATCACCCGTGACGCGCCGTTCCACAAGATGACCCCCGAGGCGTGGAAAGAGGTGATCGACACCAACCTGACCGGCGTGTTCAACACCGTGCACCCCGTCTGGCCCGGCATGCGCGAGCGCAAGTTCGGCCGCGTGATCGTCATTTCGTCGATCAATGGTCAGAAAGGCCAGTTCGGTCAGGTGAACTATGCCGCGACCAAGGCGGGCGATCTGGGCATCGTCAAGTCGCTGGCGCAGGAAGGCGCGCGCGCGGGCATCACCGCAAACGCGATCTGCCCGGGCTATATCGCCACCGAAATGGTCATGGCGATCCCCGAAGAGGTGCGCCAGAAGATCGTCGCGGGCATTCCGGCAGGCCGTCTGGGCGAGCCCGAGGAAATCGCGCGCTGCGTGGTGTTCCTTGCCTCCGAGCAGTCGGGCTTCATCAACGGCTCGACCATCTCGGCCAACGGGGCGCAATTCTTCGTCTGAGCCTTGCTGTCAGTTTCTGGAAAGGCCCGCCTGTTGCGCGGGCCTTTTCTTTTTCTGCGGCGCGGATTAGCGGGGGGCATGACCCGCACCACCGCCACAGCCATCGGATTTGTCGCCGTCCTGCTTTGGGCGCTTCTGGCGCTGTTCACCGCAGGGTCGGCTCCGGTTCCGCCCTTTCTGCTCAACGCATTGACCTTTGCCATCGGCGGCGCGGTGGGCGTTGTGTGGGTGTTGCTGCGGGGTCGGCTGTCGGTGCTGCGCTTGGTGCCGTGGACCGTCTACGCGTTCGGGACGGCGGGCTTGTTCGGCTATCACGCGCTTTATTACTCTGCATTGCGGCTGGCACCGCCCGCCGAGGCCGGGTTGATCGCGTATCTCTGGCCGCTGTTCATCGTCTTGTTTTCCGGGCTCTTGCCGGGGGAACGTTTGCGCGCGGGGCATATCATCGGCGCTCTGGTGTCTTTCGCCGGCGCGGCGCTGATCGTTCTGCGCAATGGCTTCAGCTTTGAGGCATCGGCCACGCCGGGCCTGATCCTTGCAGGGTTCTGCGCGCTGACATGGAGCAGCTATTCGGTTTTGTCGCGCCGCCTTGGCACCACGCCGACGGAAGCGGTCGCGGTGTTCTGCGTGCTGACCGCGATCCTGTCTGTGCCTGCGCATCTGGCGTTTGAAACGACCGTTTGGCCCCAGAGCACGTTCGGCTGGGTGTCGGTGCTGGCCCTTGGGCTTGGTCCCGTGGGACTGGCGTTCTACGTTTGGGATATCGGCGTAAAACGCGGTGACATTCAGCTTTTGGGCGTGGCAAGCTATGCCGCGCCGCTCTTGTCGACCCTTGTTCTGATCGTTGCAGGATTTGCCCAAGCCTCTTGGCAATTGGTGGCGGCAGCCGTGCTGATCACTGTCGGCGCAGGCATCGCGGCGCTCGCCTCGCGCCGGGCCTAGGTGCGGATATGCACAAAAATGGCGCGCTTACGTGTCTTTATGTGCGCAAAGTTAGAGTTAGATAGATCGCCAAGAACAGATTTGGATTTTTGGGAGACCTGACATGATCAACCAGATCAACGGACTGCATCACGTGACCTCGATCGCAAGTGGGGCACAATCGAATAACGATTTCTTCACCAAGACACTGGGCCTGCGCCGGATCAAGAAGACGGTCAATTTCGATGCGCCCGAAGTCTACCACCTCTATTACGGCGACGAGGCAGGGACGCCCGGCACCGTGATGACCTATTTCCCATTCCCGAACGCACGGCGCGGTCGGCCCGGTACGGGTGAGGTGGGGATCACCGGCTTTGCCGTTCCCAAGGGCAGCCTGCCCTACTGGCAGGAGCGGCTGGCGACGTTTGATGTGAAGAACATGCAGACCGAGGCCACATTTGGCGAAAACCGTCTGCGCTTTGACGGGCCGGATGGTGACGGGTTTGTGTTGGTGGAAACCGAGGACGATGCGCGCGATCCGTGGACCAACAATGGTGTGCCCGCCGATGCGGCCATCCGTGGCTTTCACAGTGCAGACATGCGTTTGCGGGATGCGGCGGCCAGTGCCGAACTGCTGAAATACATGGGCTACGAGGAGCTGGATCGGCAGGAAAACGTCACGCGCTTCCACGTGCCCGGTGGCAATGAGGCCAATGTGATCGACATCACGCAGGTGAACGCGCCCGGCGCGGACCAGGGGGCAGGTTCGGTGCACCACATCGCGTTTTCCGTGGACAACCGGGAAAAGCAGCTCGAAGTGCGCAAGGCACTGATGGACACCGGCTACCAGGTGACCCCGGTGATCGACCGCGACTACTTCTACGCGATCTACTTCCGCACGCCGGGCGGGGTGCTGTTCGAAGTGGCGACCAACGAGCCAGGCTTTGACCGTGACGAGGATACGGCACATTTGGGTGAGGCGCTGAAGCTGCCGACACAGCACGAGCATCTGCGCAAGGTTCTGGAAGAAAAGTACTTGGAGCCGATCGTTGACTGACTACGTGACACGCGAAACCAAGGGCACGCCCGGCGCGCCCTTGGTGTTCACCTTCCATGGCACAGGTGGGGACGAAACCCAGTTTCACGGGTTGGCGGAACAGCTTTGGCCGGGGGCACATGTCGTATCCCCGCGCGGTGACGTGTCGGAACACGGGATGAACCGCTATTTCCGACGTACGGGCGAAGGTGTCTATGACATGGACGATCTGTCCAAGCGGCGGTCGGCCATGGCCGGATTCGTCCGATCCAGGATCGCCGAAACGGGCGCTGCGCGGGTGATCGCCCTTGGCTATTCGAATGGCGCGAACATCGCGGCGGCGGTGGCGTTCGAGGACCCTGATCTGTTCACCGATGTGATCGCCATGCACCCGCTGATCCCGTGGACCCCCGCCCCGCAGACCGGCCTGGCGGCAACACGCTGGCTGATCACGGCAGGTGAACGCGATCCGATCTGCCCGGCACCGTTGACCCGATCCCTGACCGATTACCTGCGTGCGCAAGGTGCTGATGTCACAGAACACTGGCACCCCGGCGGGCATGAATTGGTGCAATCCGAACTGGCCGCCATACAGGCCAACATGCTCTGAACGAAAAACGCCCCCGGCCAATCATGGTGCGGGGGCGTTCTGTTTTCCAGCTTCAGCTTTTTGACCATCAGCGGAACAAGGCCTTCAAAAGGCTGCGCATCATGTCACCACGGGCTTCGTGGGCTGCGCGGATGGCGTCGCGGTGGCGGGCGTCTTTGGCATATTCGATCATTTGTCTTTCCTCACATTTGCAGAATTTAACTGTCCCTTATATGCAGGCTATGTAAGTTGGAGACAAACGAGACTTTTCACCGCTTCAGTTAAGATATACTTATGTGAACATGAGCGACCGCCTGCCCCCTTTGACCGCTTTGCGCGCCTTTGAGGCCGCCGCGCGCCACATGTCGTTTGCGCAGGCCGCTGCGGAATTGCATGTGACCCCTGCTGCGCTGTCCTTTCAGATCAAGTCGCTTGAGGAACATTTGGGCGCACCGGTGTTCCGACGTTTGAACCGTGCGGTCGAGCTCACGCCCGAAGGCGTGGCGTTACAATCAGGCGTGCGAGACGGGTTCGACCTGATCCTTGCGGCATGGCGATCGGCCCGCAGACAGGCGCAATCGAACATTCTGACAGTGACCGCGGGTCCCGCGTTCACCGCCAAGGTGCTTGCGCCGCGCCTTTTTGAATTTGCGCAAGCCCACCCGGATATCGACCTGCGATTTTCGGCAAGCTTGCGATTGGTCGATTTTGTCCGCGACGACGTAGATGCCGCGATCCGGTTTGGGTATGGCCCGGATGAAGGGCTCTATTCCCGCGTGCTGATGCGAGACTGGTTTGCACCGATGATGACACCTGCGATGGCCAAGCTGTACGACACACCGGAAAAACTATGCAGCGCACCGCTGATCTTTGACGACAGCGTCGATTTCCTGCGGCCCCGCGCGGACTGGGCACAATGGTTCCGGGCAAACGGGATCACCCCGCCAAAGCTGACGGGATCGCATTTCAGCCATGCCGATCACGCTGTGGATGCAGCGCTGTCGGGGGGTGGCGTTGTCATGGCCCGCAGCACCCTCGCTGCCGGGGCATTGAACGACGGGCAGCTGGTGGCACCCTTCGACATAGCCTTGTCGACGGACGCGCATTTCCGCTTTGTCTGCCCGTTGGGACACGAAAAGAAACCGCAGGTCGCGGCGTTTTCTGATTGGCTCGACAAAAAGATAGGGGCTTTGGTGGCGCAACTGCCAGAGAAGCAGCTGATCCCGGTCGATCAGATATGAAAAAGCCCGGGGGGAGACCCGGGCTTGTAGGTTTTAGGAAAGTCGTTCGATTTCTTCTTTTAGTCGGAGTTTCTGCTTTTTAAGCGACGCGATCATCAGGTCATCCGTTCCTGGGGCGCGTTGGGCCTGTTCGACCTCTTCAGACAGGGTTTGGTGCTTCCGCTTCAGTTCCTGAAGATGTGAAGTCAAGCTCATGAAGTCCTCCTGTGACTGATTGGATCTTCAGTCGATCACAGTTTTACAATTCTGTCACGCTGCACCCGCATGGTTGGTGAATTATGGCTGACTGCGACGCATTACACGGCGGTTTTGAACCGGAAACGGCAAGGCCTGCGCGGATCGCAATACTTTCGATACCAGCTCTGTATACGAATCGGCATCTCTCTCGTGGCGTTCGCCGCGATGCAGCACGAGCGGCGGGTGAGAAACGAACGCCGAACGCCGCTCCTTGCGACCGCGCAACAGGACAAGACGTGCGGGACGTGTGCTGCGCGGATGGATCGGCCAAAGCTCAAGCGCGCCCAAGCAGGCGAAAAACGCGCTCATGAGTTCGGGCAGACGGTCCGCCCGCTGGATGAAGGTTGCGACACCACCGGGCTTGAGCCGTTTCGACGCGACGCTCACCCATTTTTCCAGAGGCAGGGCGCCCGACCGCGAAACCGCCCGTTCCTGCGACCGTGCCTTAACTGCGCGGAAATCCTCGAAATAGGGGGGGTTGGCGATGACGTGGTCGAAACGCTGCGATTTGACGGCAGGCGGCAGATTGGACAGGTCAGCACAGTGCACGGACCCGGCCAAACCGTTGTCGTCCAGATTGCGTTGCGCCAAAGCGGCATAGGCCGGTTGCATTTCCACCCCGGTGCAAAGGATTCCCGGCACGCGCTTGGCCAGACAGGCCAGCGCAGCGCCACCGCCACAACCCAACTCAAGCACGCTGTCCCCGGTTTCCGCCGGGATCGAGGCCGCAAGCAGAACCGGATCGACGCCCGCGCGATATCCGTCCTTTGGCTGCCACAAACGAACCGCTCCGCCCAGAAAATCGTCGCGGGTCAACTCGTCCCCCGCAAAGGGGTCAGTCCTCAAACTTGACACCGTATTCGCGCAAGACACGCCTTGCGTCGTCAAGTTCGTCGCTTCGGACCATGAGGCGGCGTGGCAAAATGCCGATGGAGCCTTCGAGGATGCTCATGTTTACGTCCAATTCAAAGCTGTCTATACCCTCGTCCTCAAGAACGGCTCGGGCGAGCGGTATCAGTGTGATGTCATTGGTGCGCAAAAGCTCTTCCATGACCATGATGTAGGAACACCGGGCCCGCTTTGTCGAGCCTTCCTGAAGGAATGGTGATGATGTTGGATAAACAAAGCCAGAAACCGCATGATCGGCTGGCAGAGATTTTGGCCGATGACATGGCCGAAGTGAACACTCTGATCCGCACGCGGATGGCGTCGGAACACGCGCCGCGCATTCCCGAAGTGACCGCGCATCTGGTCGAGGCGGGGGGCAAACGCCTGCGTCCAATGCTGACGCTCGCAGCGGCACGGATGTGCGGCTACGAGGGCGACAACCATGTGAAGCTGGCGGCAACGGTTGAGTTCATTCACACCGCGACGCTGCTGCATGACGACGTGGTTGACGAGAGCGAAAAGCGGCGGGGACGGCCCACCGCGAACCTGCTCTGGGACAACAAATCGAGCGTTCTGGTCGGCGACTACCTGTTTGCGCGGTCGTTCCAGTTGATGACCGAGACCAACAACATCCGCGTGCTGCGCATCCTGTCTGACGCTGCCGCCACCATTGCGGAAGGCGAAGTGTTGCAGATGACGGCGGCGCAGGACCTGCGCACAACCGAGGCGATCTACCTGCAAGTGGTGCGCGGCAAGACGGCGGCGCTGTTTTCCGCCGCAACCGAAGTCGGCGGCGTGATTGCCGACATGGACGAGGCGCAGATCAAGGCACTGTTCGATTATGGTGATGCGTTGGGGATCGCATTCCAGATCGTTGATGATCTATTGGATTACTGGGGCTCGGATGCCACCGGCAAGAATGTCGGCGACGATTTCCGCGAACGCAAGCTGACGCTGCCGGTGATCAAGGCGGTGGCATTGGGCGACGATGAGGAACGTGCGTTCTGGAAACGCACCATCGAAAAGGGGCGTCAGGAAGAGGGCGATCTTGAGCACGCGATCGCGCTTCTGAACAAGCACGGCACGCTCGAGGCCACGCGGGCAGAAGCGAATGACTGGATCGCCAAGGCACGCTCCGCACTGGCCACGCTGCCAGAGCACCCGATCCGCGAAATGCTCGACGATCTGGCCGATTACGTGGTGGCGCGGGTCAACTGACCCCGGCACCAAAGGTTTGCGTTGCCACCACCCACCAATCGGGTTCGGTACCTGCAATGCGGGCCTGCGCGGCGCTGGCAGATGCCTCATCCTCGTAAATCCCGAAACAGGTCGAACCTGATCCGGACATCCGCGCAAGCTGTGCATCGCCAAGTGCCGCGAGTGCGTCACCGATGACAGGCGCATAGGCGATTGCCGGGTCTTGCAGGTCGTTGCGCTGCGCAGCCAGCCAAGCCAGCCAGTCACCATCCTCTGGCATCGGGTCCATGGGTGGGTTTTGTTTGGACGACAGCGCACCAAAGACGTCCATGGTCGGGACATGGGCGCCGGGGTTGACCAGCACCAGCCAAAAACGCGGGCAGTCTGCCACATCGCTCAGCACGTCACCGATGCCCTGCATCCGCTGCGGCTGTGCCCCCAGACACACCGGAACATCCGCACCGAGACCAAGCGCCAGATCAGGACGTCCAACCGCGCGCAGGATGGCGGCCGCATCAGACGATCCGCCCCCGATCCCCGCCCCATGGGGCAGGTTCTTGGTCAGGGCGACCTGCGCCGTCACACCGGCACGGTCCAGAGCCTTCCAGACAAGGTTGCGCGGGTCGTTGGGCACACCTTCGGAAAAGGGACCATCCACCGTCAAAGACGTGCGCTCCGCAGAGGTGACCGACAGGGCATCTCCGACACCCGCAAAGACCACAAGGGAATCAAGCAGATGATAGCCGTTGGCCTGTTGGCCAGTGACGTGCAGAGCGAGGTTGATCTTGGCCGGAGCGAATTCAGTCGCTGCTGTCATTCGCCACCTGCAACGGCGGCGCTCCCTCGTCCGCCAGAACCTGATCCAGACCAACATCCAGCTTGGCGCGGATGCGCTCTGCGTTCACCTCTTCGGCGGTCGAGCTGTAGACGACAAACGACAAGGCCCGCCGCCACTGGAACCGCGCTTCGGTCTTGCGGCCCACGGCCCAGTAGACATCGCCCAGATGGTCGTTGACGATTGGATCAACCGGCATGAGTTCGGCAGCCCGTTCCATGTGGCCAACGGCTTCTTCGTAGCGGCCAAGGCGGTACAGCACCCAACCCAGGCTGTCGATGATGTAGCCGCTGTCGGGCTGCGCTGCGGCGGCACGTTCGATCATATCGAGCGCCTCGTCCAGCTTGATCTTCTTTTCGACCAAGGAATAGCCAAGGTAGTTGAGCACCTGCGGCTGATCCGGGTTCAGCTCCAAAGCCGCACGAAAATCGGCCTCGGCCTCGTCCCAGCGATCAAGCCGCTCAAAGCAGATCGCGCGGGCATAGTGCAGGAACCACTGGCTTCGGGTTTCCACCTCAAAGAGGTCCAGCGCCTGAGTGTAGGCGTCGATGGCCTCTTGATAGCGCTCCAGCTGCCGCATCGTATCGCCCAGCGTCGAATGGACGATGGGCTGATCACCATGGGTCTTGGCCAGTTTCTGCAACACTTCGACCGCCGCATCCACTTTGTCGCTGTCGCGCAGGGCGGCAGCGCGGCCCAGTTCGGCGGCGTGATAAGCCGGGTGGTCTTCGGGCACCTCGGCATAGGCTTTGACGGCAAGCTCGGACTGGCCCATATCGTCCAGCAGGCTGGCGGTCAGCAGAATGGCGTCGATGTGATCGGGGCGCAGGTATTCCGCAACCCGTGTGTAGAGCAGGGTAAATTCGTCATTCGCCTCGTTCGCAAGGGCCGCGGCGAGTGTGTAGAACACTTCGGCCAGACCATCGCGCGCCCCGCGGATATGGGTAAAGGGGATTGCTTCGCCCGTTTGCAGCGCATCGCGCATCAGGCTCAGGCCGGGGTCAAGCTCTGCGCCAAAGGCGGTCTCGATCAGCGTCAGGGCATCGTCGTTGCGGTCAAGCTGGCTCAGGACTTCGACATGGGCCATCACGCCGCGCCGGGTGAGTTGCATGCCTCCGGTGCCCGCGTTTTCGAGGATCGCCGCAGAGCTTTCGAAATCCCCTACCGATGCCAGAGCCAAGGCTTTGTGATACATCGCGAAATTGCGCATACCCTGCTGTTTGGACAGATCGTCGAACTGCACAAGGGCTGCCGACATGTCGCCACGGCCCAGTTGCGACCACGCGAGAAGAAGACCATCGACCAAGGGGCCGACACCGCGGTCCTCGTTCACCTTGGCAACGAGCGCATCGTAATCCTCGGCCGCTGCCAGTTGCGCGACAATCGCCATTTGCGCGACCTGGCTGCGATGACCTTCATTGACCAGCTTGTTGGACAGCGCGGCGGCCCGCTCCAAGTCGCCGAGCGACATCTCGGCCAGTGCCGCCCGTTCGAGGATCACGGGGTTCTCGGGGTCATGCATGACCGCGCGCCCATAGTAGGACGCCGCCGCCTGAATATCGCCTTCGATGCTGGCCTGCCGGCCGGCAAGGTAATCCCCCGACAGACTGTTGGCGAACACGCCTCCGGGTGTCATCAGGCAGAGCGCAAGCGCCGCAGTTCCCAGAAGCCGTTTCATGCTCGATTGCGCCATGTCTTTCTCCTTGAAAAAGGCGAATTTGGCGAAGCGTAGCGCGGCGCTTGGGCACACGCAACCAAAGCAAAAGGCCGGGCGTTGGCCCGGCCTCGTCGCTTTACATGTTCGGATAGTTCGGCCCATCCCCACCTTGTGGCACTGTCCAGTTGATATTCTGGCTTGGGTCCTTGATATCGCAGGTTTTGCAGTGCACGCAGTTCTGGAAATTGATCACGAACTTGTCATCGCCTTTTTCGTCTTTGACGAATTCATAGACACCCGCCGGGCAATACCGCGCTGATGGGCCGCCGTATTTCGGCAGGTTGACCGACACCGGGATGGACGGATCTTTCAGCTTCAGGTGCGCAGGCTGGCTTTCCTCGTGGTTGGTGGCCGCAAAGGACACGTTTGTGAGGCGGTCAAAGGACAGTTTGCCATCCGGCTTGGGGTAGTCGATCGGCTTGAAGTTCTTCGCCTCACCCGTCGCTTCGGCGTCGGACTTGCCATGCCCCAGTGTACCCAGCAGCGAAAAGCCCAGCGTGTTGGTCCACATGTCGAACCCACCGACGGTGAGCGAGGCCAGAAGCCCACGCTTGGACCAGAGCGGTTTCACGTTGCGCACCTTCTTGAGGTCAGTGCCGATGGCGCCGGTGCGCACTTCGGTTTCGTAAGCGGTCAGTTCGTCCGAGGCGCGGCCGTCCTGAATGGCGGCATAGGCGGCTTCGGCAGCAGCTTTGCCGGACAGCATCGCGTTGTGGTTGCCCTTGATGCGCGGCACGTTGACCATGCCAACCGAGCAGCCCAGCAGCGCCACACCCGGTGCCACCATCTTGGGCATCGACTGGTAACCCCCTTCGGAAATCGCCCGCGCGCCATAGGCCACACGCTTGCCGCCCTTGAGCAGCTCGGCCACCATCGGGTGGTGCTTGAAGCGCTGGAATTCCATGTAGGGATAGAGGTGCGGGTTCTCGTAGTTCAGGTGAACCACGAAGCCGACATAGACCTGGTTGTTGTCGAGGTGGTAAATGAACGAACCGCCGCCCGCGTTGCTGCCCAGCGGCCAGCCCATCGTATGGGTGACGGAGCCTTCGCGGTGCTTCTCGGGGTCGATCTCCCAGATTTCCTTCATGCCAAGGCCGAATTTCTGCGGTTCCTTGCCTTTCGAAAGATCGTATTTGGCGATCACTTCCTTGGCGAGGCTGCCGCGCACGCCTTCGCTCAGGAAAACATATTTGCCGTGCAGCTCCATCCCCGGCTCATAGCCCGGCCCCGGTGTGCCATCTGAATTCTTGCCGAATTCGCCGGCAACCACGCCTTTGATCTCGCCATTGTCGCCGTAGACGATTTCCGAGCACGCCATGCCTGGAAAAATCTCGACACCCAACTCTTCGGCCTGTTCGGCCATCCAGCGGCAGACATTGCCCATCGACACGATGTAATTGCCGTGGTTGTTCATCAGCGGCGGCATCGGCCAGTTCGGGATGCGGATCTGGCCCGCTTCGCCCAGCATGTAGAAATTGTCGTCCTTGACCGGAACGTTGAGCGGCGCGCCCTTTGCCTTCCAATCGGGGATCAGCGCATCAAGACCGCACGGATCAAGAACCGCACCCGACAGGATATGCGCGCCCACTTCCGAGCCTTTTTCCAGAACAACGACGTTCAGTTCGGCGTCGAGTTGTTTCAGACGGATCGCGGCGGACAGGCCAGCGGGGCCTGCGCCAACGATGACAACATCATATTCCATCGCTTCGCGCGTGTGTTCGGTCATGTCGGGCTCTTTCCTGAATGTCACGTGTCGAAAACCTGCTGGGTCACGTAACGTGCAGGTCAAGAGCGGTCAATTGCGACACGGCGTTACAACCCGGTTTGCACGGGAATTGCAGCATTTTCCTGCGCCATACCCCGCCAATCCGGCGCAACGCCTCTTGCGTTTCGATGGCGGGTCAGGTCACTGTTGCGCCAACGCAAGTGACATGTTTAGACCGCGCCAACGTAATATGGCGCCAGAGTTTTCGCTCTGCCGACCTAGAGGGAACCGTCCCATGGAAAAGCTGCCCATGACCCGCGCGGGCCACGCCGCGCTGGAAGCCGAATTGAAAACGCTCAAGTCCGAAGAGCGTCCCGCCGTCATCCAGGCGATTGCCGAAGCGCGCGAGTTGGGCGACCTCAAGGAAAACGCGGAATATCATTCTGCCCGCGAAAAGCAGGGCTTCATCGAAGGCCGCATCAAGGAACTTGAAGGTGTGCTGAGCCTCGTCGAGGTGATCGACCCGACCAAGCTGTCCGGCCCGATCAAGTTTGGCGCAACCGTGACTCTGGTCGATGAAGACACGGACGAGGAAAAGACCTGGCAGATCGTCGGCGAACATGAGGCCAATATCGAAAAGGGTCTGCTCAACATCAAATCGCCCATTGCCCGTGCGCTGATCGGCAAGGAAGAGGGTGACAGTGTCGAAGTCCACACTCCAGGTGGTGACAAGTCCTACGAAGTGTTGAAGATTGAATACATCTGATGGGTCGAACCCCCGCCATGACACAGCAAAAAGACGCACGCTCCGGACAAAAAGCCATCCAGGCGCGCCCTGGAGAGATCACCCGTGGGCTGAGCGGAATCGAACTCACCGCGGCAGCGCTCAGCGTGGTCTGGCTGGTGATCTCGGCTGCGTTTTTCTTGTTCTCAGGCGATGACGGTACAGACGGCCTGCGCTTTCTGCTGACGCTGATGGTGATCTTCTTTCCGGTCGGCATGATCTGGGTGGCCGCTGTCGGCGCACGGTCGTCCCGCATCATGCGAGAAGAAAGCGCGCGGCTGCAAACCGCAATCGACGCGATCCGTCAGGCTTATATTGCCCAGAACCAGGCGGGTGGGCGCGATCAGGCCCCGCACCCGTCTATCGTGAAGAAACTGGAAGAGATCGCCGACGCGCAGAAAAAGGCCGAAACCACCCTGGCAATGTTCACCTCGACCCGCGCCGCACAGATTGCCGTGCAGGCTGGTGCACCGGACCCCGAAATCGGCGACCAGCCCACGCTGGCCTTGGGAACACCGGCAGAGGCGTTGCAGCCGCCGCTGTCGAATTCGGATTTCATCCGAGCGCTGCATTTCCCGGAAACCGCCGACGACAAAGAGGGTTTTGCAGCCCTGCGTCGCGCCTTGAAAGACCGACCCTCTGCGCAACTGGTACAGGCGGCACAGGACGTGTTGACCCTGCTCAGCCAGGACGGGATTTACATGGACGACCTGCGCCCCGACATGGCGCGCCCCGAGATGTGGCGGCGCTTTGCGAAGGGCGAACGCGGGCGCACGATCGCTGCTTTGGGCGGCGTGCGCGACCGCTCGTCACTGGCGCTGACCGCGGGTCGAATGAAACAGGACCCCATCTTTCGCGATGCCGCGCATCACTTCCTGCGGCTGTTCGACAAGGGATTTGCGCGGTTCGAAAACACTGCGTCGGACGCAGAGATCTCTGACCTTGCAAGCACACGGACCGCGCGCGCCTTCATGCTGCTGGGCCGAGTGACCGGGACGTTCGACTGACGCGTTTCGTAAACAGTCACGAAGCCTTAACCATTTCCTGACATGTCTTCGCGGGACCCGATTTTTCGTACGAAAAATCGGGGCGGACCTAAGTGGAGAAAGACGAGAACGGGACATACCGAACCGGGTCACCCGGCTGAACATGCACGGCACCATCCGGTAACTCGACCAGGCCCTCCGCCCAACTCAACCCGCTGATCCGCCCCGATCCTTCCGACTTGAACACCTCTGCCCGGCCATCGCGCATCCGTGCTCGCAAGTATTCACGACGGCCCGGCTTTTTGCGCTTTTCGAAAGCCGCAGGCACGGTGAACCCCTGAGGCTCTGCCCAGCCGGCACCTGACAGCGCCCGCATCGCCGGGCGCGCGAAGATCAGCGTACAGACCAGCGCCGCAACGGGATTGCCCGGCAGGCCAAACACCGGAACACCCTGCCAAAGGCCCAAGGCCAGCGGTCGACCGGGTTTCAGCGCGATCCGCCATTCCTGCATTGCCCCCGTGTCGCGCAAGAGGGCCGAGATATGGTCTTCGTCGCCCGCAGACGCGCCGCCAGAAGTCAGGATCACATCCGCCCGCGCGGCCGCCGCATCCAAGGCCGCCCGCACCGCAGCGCGATCATCCGCAGCGCGGCCCATGTCGACCACCTCAAATCCGAACCCGGCACAAAGGCTAAGCAGCATCGGACGGTTGGCATCATAAATCTGCCCCTCTGCCGCCGGAGCACCGGGTTCGACAATTTCGTCCCCGGTCGACAGAACCGCAACGCGCAGCCGATGGCGCACGTCAAGCGCGCCATGCCCCACCGCCGCCGCCAGCGCGAGATCCGCCGGGGTAAGCACCCGCCCTGCTACAAGCGCGACCTCGTCTTGAAGCATATCCTCGCCTGCCTTGCGCGTGTTCGCACCGCGCTTCAACGGTCCGCGAAAGGCGACCTGACCGTCGCCAACACGCACGTCCTCGTCCAACACGACGGTGTCTACACCGTCGGGCAGGTCGGCCCCGGTCAGGACACGGATCGCGTGCCCTGTTGGAACCGAGCCCGCAAAGGGCGCACCCGCCGCCGCACGCCCTTCGACCAATGGCAGGATTTGCGGACCATCGCCGATCGCCTCACCAGCAAATCCATACCCGTCGACAGCCGTGTTCGGATGTGGCGGGTTCGACCGCTTGGCCACCACATCACCGCCCAGCACGCGCCCGGCTGCCTGCATCAGAGGCACCGTTTCGACACCCACCACCGGGGTCATCCGTTCGCGCAAGAGCGCCAGCGCATCGTCCACCGGCGTCCAGTCCACACCGGCAGGCAAGGCGAAACAATCGTTGCGCAAGGGGGGTGGCTCCAGCGCCACCCGACCCCGCGCCGCAAATGTCAGCGTTTCGGCATGCCCGGCGCCGAGGATCCAGGCTTCCTCCTTGGCCTCTGGTCCGACATCCGCCAACAGCGCGGTCAATCGCTCGGATGACAGCCCAGCCAATGCCCGCGCCAACAGCCGGACCTGCACAGCATCCCGTATTCCGTCGCTTTGAACCTCCTTCACCGCCGGTTCGATCAAGCCCGGCCAAATCTCGACCAAGACAGTCTGTGCCTCCGCCCAGTTTTGAAACGGCCAGACCGACACACCCGCACGTCGCCGCAACCGCGCGAGCATCGGTAGACCCATCAAGGCCTGACTTCCCACAGTCGGGTTAAAGAAGAGTTGAAAACAGGAAGACGATGCTTTTGCCGCAAGATCGCAGGCGCGCCGCTCCGCAAAACTGTCGTAAGTGACACCAACCTTGCGATAGGGCACATCCGGCCAACCCTCCTCGGACGGCTTGCCCCAGAACGGCCCCGGCCCGTCGAACAGGCGGTTGATCTCTGACGCGACATCGAAGCGGTTGTTCTCGCCCGCCTCGCTGTCGGTGATCCGCGCCTCCAGCCAATCCCAAAACGCCAGCGGGTCGTCGGTACCCGTGACATGCCGCACGAATCCGCTTGGGTAGCCGAACGGGAAATCGAACCCGATCAGCACGCGCCGCCCGGCCTGCGCCTCGGCATCAAGAAACCCGGCGAGCCATCCCTCGGCCTCGATGCGTGATCTGCAATAAACCGGCTCCTGCTCTGCACCCTCGCGCACAACACCAATCCAGATCGCATCTTTCGACGGGCGGGCAGGCGCGCGTTTCCCGGCGGACCAATCGACAATCGCAATCGTGTCGAACGCCGTCAAAGCCCAACCTCTGACAGGATGAAATCGGCAATCGACTTGGTGTCGTTGAGGTCAAACACCGGACGGTCAAGGTCCATCGGCGTGTCGCTTGCCACAGCGCGAATAGTCGGGTCGCCCGGCGCGATCAGGTCGTTGCCGGTTTCGGCCCGGAATGCTTCGACCTTGGGGTGGCGGTCGCGCTTGTAGCCTTCGACCAGAACCAGATCGACGGGCATCAGCTTGGACAGCAACTCTTCCAGCGTCGGTTCCGTCTCATCGCGCAGCTCGTGCATCAGTGCAAAACGGTTGCGCGAAGCCAAGAGCACTTCGGTTGCGCCCGCAACCCGGTGGCGGTGGCTGTCCTTGCCGGGATGGTCCACGTCAAAGGTGTGATGCGCGTGTTTGACCGTCGACACGGCGATCCCCCGCCCGGTGATCTCGGTCACCAGACGTTCCATCAACCCGGTCTTGCCCGCGTTCTTCCAGCCGGTGACCCCGTAAATCCTCATACCATCGCCTCTGCTGCCTTCAGGTCGTCGGGTGTGTTCACGTTGAAGAACGGATCGCCATTCTCCGTGTCGAACACCGCCTCGCGCCCGCCGTGTTTTTCGGTCCAGATCACCACTTTCTTGATCCCCTCCTCCAGCGCCGCGCGCAGATCGTCCCGCAAAGCCACCGGCCAGAGGCCAAAGGTCGGATGCCGGATCAGGCCAGAGCGGCTCATGGACTTGGTCTTTTCCTCACCGCGCGGCGTCGCAGCCAGAACCAGCGGATGGGCCATGCCTTGGACGGTGTCCTGCAGCACCGCGACGAGATCGGCTGGGAAAAACGGCGTGTCCGCAGCCACGGTCACAATCGCCTCTGCGCCCTGCTCCGCCGCCCAATCAAGACCCGCCAGAACACCCGCCAGCGGGCCGGGAAAGCCGTCGATGCTGTCAGGCAGAACCGGCAATCCGAACCCATCGAACCGCGCCGCATCCCCATTGGCGTTCAAAGCCATTCCCGCGACCTGCGGCTGCAACCGGTCGATCACCCGGTTCAGCAGCGTCTGCCCCCCGACCTGCAACAGCGCCTTGTCACCGCCGCCCATGCGGGTGGCCAGCCCACCGGCAAGGATCACTCCCAAGGGCAAACTCATTCCGCACTCTTCCTGCGGCTCTTGCGGCTTTCTTCGGGCACAGAGTCCGGATCCATGTCGCGCACCAAACGCTTTTCACCCGACAGGCACACAAACCGTTTGCCACGCATCCGCCCGATGCAGGTTAACCCCACCTGCCGCGCGATCTCGACCCCCCATGCGGTGAAACCCGACCGCGAGGCCAGCACCGGGATGCCCATCAACGCCGTCTTGATCACCATCTCAGACGTCAGCCGCCCGGTGGTGTAGAGGATCTTGTCCTCGGGCCCGACACCTTCCTGAAACATCCAGCCCGCGATCTTGTCGACAGCGTTGTGGCGGCCCACGTCTTCCATATAGACCAGCGGGCGATCCTGGTGGCAGAGCACCGTGCCGTGAATGGCCCCCGCCTCAAGATACAGCGAGGGCGTCGTGTTGATCTTGTGCGCCAGCGCATAAAGCCAAGAGGTCCGCAGCTCGACCTGCGGCAACACCACCTTGTCGAGCCCCTCCATCATGTCGCCAAAGACAGTACCCACGGCACAGCCACTGGTGCGGGTCTTTTTCTTGACCTTCTCTTCATAGCTGGTCTGCCGCTCGGTCCGCACAACGACCACTTCAAGGTCATCGTCATACTCGACCTTGGTGACTACATCATCGTCGCGCAGCATGCCCTGATTGCGCAGAAACCCAACCGCAAGATACTCGGGATAATCCCCAATCGTCATCGCCGTCACGATTTCCTGCGCGTTCAGGAAAATCGTCAGGGGCCGTTCCTCGACCACGCTGATCTCGGTCTCGGCCCCGGTGTGATCGGTGCCCACCACCCGGCGCGTCAGCCGTGGCGCGCCCGGATCGGGCGCGATGAGGTAGTCCCGAAGCACGTCATCCGGCATAGATTGCATCTCCCCTCGTCCAAGGCTACGTCCGATCCGAACACAGCAGACGAGGCACAGTGATGGCGGCAGGGACCGCAATGTCAAGCTACTGGCGGGGCCTCCGGGACGGGCTGCCCTTCCTTGCCGTCGTCGGCCCCTTTGCCATGCTCTTTGGCGTTCTCGCCACCGAGGCCGGGCTGGCCGTGTACGAGACCATGGGCTTTTCCATTGTGGTGATCGCAGGGGCAGCCCAATTCACCGCGCTGCAACTGATCAATGAAAACGCGCCGACTCTGGTGGTGCTCGCCTCGGCATTGGCCGTCAATCTGCGCATGGCGATGTATTCCGCGTCGATCACCCCGCATCTGGGGCCGCTGCCGCTCTGGAAGCGCGGGATCGTGGCGTATTTCCTCGTCGATCAAACCTATGCGCAATCGATCCTCGACTATGAGAAGAACCCGGATCAGACCACGGCCGAAAAATTCGCCTATTTTCTTGGTGTGATGACACCGATCTGCCCGCCGTGGTATCTGTTCACCTTCGTCGGCGCGGTTCTGGGAGAAAGCATTCCACCCAGCCTCGGGCTTGATTTCGCACTTCCCATCGCCTTTCTAGCCATGGTCGGCCCCATGCTTCGTACGCCCGCGCATCGGATTGCCGCCTTGGTGTCCGTCATCCTCGCGCTGGCCTTTGCCTGGCTGCCCTACAATATGGGCCTTCTGGTCGCCGGTCTGGGCGGCATGATGGCGGGTGCTCAGGCTGAACTTCGTCTGGGGATCAAACCGTGACCGACACGACCGAACTTTGGACCATCATCATCGCGCTTGGGCTGGGCAGTTTCTGCCTGCGCTTTGCTTTCCTCGGGCTTGTGGGCGACCGCGCGATGCCCGAATGGCTGCTGCGGCACCTGCGCTATACGGCTGTTGCCGTGATCCCGGCGCTGGTCGCGCCGCTGGTGATCTGGCCCACTGCCACCGGCGGAGAGCCGGACGCCACCCGCCTTGCCGCTGCGGTTGCGACCTTTGCTGTGGGGTATCTGACAAAGAATGTGTTTGCGGCCATGGGTGTCGGCGCGGCCGTTCTGGTGTCGCTCAGCCTGCTGTTCTGACGTGGGTCACTGACCCGCAAGCGCCTGTTCGAACTGGGCAATGGCGACAGCTTTGTCGTCGCTGTCATTCTCGAAAATCTTGGTCGTCTGCACACCGGGCAAACTTTCAAAATCATCCATCAGACGTTTCGGAAACCAGGTCGATCCGATGCTTTCGAAGCCCGGGAGCTGCCGCAGGATCGCCGCTGTGCTCAGCGCGCATTGCGCCGAAGCCACAGAACCGTTCGACATCGCAAGGCGCAGCGCGCGTTCTGCCACCTCGGGCGAGACCTCGATGGTCTGTATCACGACGTGGAAGGTTTCCCGCGCATGAGCGCGCGCGTAGAAATCCGCAACAGCGGGCGTGATGCCATAGAGGACATCTCCTCTTTGCGGCACCGCACTCAGCCGGACAGACCCCGCTGGATCAAAGATCACCCGTTGCGATCCATTGATCATCAGGCTGGTGTGGGCGCCCTGACCGGTGCGATTGTTGATCATCGTGAACAGCGTCAGCGCGGTCGGGCCGGGATGGCGGTAGGACGCGCTGCTGATCACTTCGGGTGAGGCATTCGGGCGCAATTCCGCGCCCGCGCCGCACCCCATCAAGGCCAACAGGGCCAGTCCGGCAAGAATGCGCGATACGATGGTCATGTCAGCCTCTGGGCAGAACTCAGGAGTTGAAGATCGCGAGGAAGATCAGAACCCCGATCGAGAAAGCGGCAACCCGGACAGACCAGCGGACAAAGCCATCAAAGGTCTTTTCCTGAGCGGTTGTATCCATTGTACCGTGCTTGTGTTCAGCCATTTGAGACATCCCTCATTAATGTTTTCGAGTCGCTACCCGATTTGCCCGACCCTGTCACCCATGCCAAGCGCGCAGTGTGTCGCGGTCTAGGTGGATTGTTCCAATTCTGCAGCAAGTTCGAACCCGATCCGACGCGGTGCTGCGTCTTCCTTGGGGATCGGCAGCGCGCGCAGCGTCACGTTGAGCTGCGAAACATGCTGGATCAGTTGCATCCGTCCGCCCTCTTCGTCCGATCCGTAGAAGGTCACGATATCAGGGTCAAAATAGCCCAGCCCCTCGATGCGCAGCACACCGGTGTCGTTTCCGGCAAAGCCCATCGCGACCTCGTGTTCGTTGTCCAGTTGTTCCTCGAAATTCTGGATATAGAGGATCAAGCGCTCATAGGCCCATTCTGCGTCGCTTTTCTGTTTGAACGACCGCCGCATCACCATGTCCGGCAGCGTTTTTTCTCCGCTTTCGCCGCATCCCTTGGCGTGGGAATCATATTTGCGTGGCAATGCATCGGCTTCGGCATATTCCGCCGTAGTGCGAATGTCCTGGGCCATATCATCCCCCTAGATCGGCAAGGCCGTCGTTTCCTTGATCTCTTCCATAACGAAACTGGCCGAAATATCCGAGAGCGGAATCCGTGCGATCACGCGCTTGTAGAACGAATCGTAGGCCGGAACGTCCGCCACGCGGACCCGCAACAGGTAATCCAGATCCCCTGTCATCCGATAGGCTCCGACCACCTCAGGCATGGTGCGCACCGCCTTGTGAAAGCTGTCCAGCCAATCTGCGTCATGCCGCCCGGCGCGGATCATCACCATGACTTCCAAGGGACATCCCAGCTTGGCCGGGTTTGCCAGCGCGACACGCCCGGTGATGATTCCGGACTGCTCCATCGCCTTGATCCGCCGCCAACAGGCATTGCGTGACAGGGCAACCTGATCGGCGATGGTTTCGACACTGAGGCTGGCATCGCGTTGCAGGATGCGCAGGATTGCCTTGTCGAATTGATCCAGTTCAATCGAGTTCATGAGAATTTATCCCAATCCAACCGTGTTTTGACAAGTAACATGTTACGCTGGGGTCGTTTCCGTCAACGGAAACGCGCGATGCGTCGACGCATCGCATTCGGCGCATCTGTTAACAAACGGTTAAAGGGTCCGAAGCGGTCCCATTGTTTCGCGCGCGAAACATTCCGGCACGGATGCTGACCTATTCCCCGGGTGGGGTCGCCAGCCGCACCACTGGCACAGGGTCATCCTTGGCCAGTTCCTCGAAATCGAAATTATCAAGCCGCCGCGCCCTGCGCCCCGCCTTGTCGGCGCTGATCTTGATATCCGCGATGTCCTTCGCCGCCTGCCCGAAATGCCGGTCGAGGTTCTCGACCCGGCTGCCCAGCCGGTCCACATCCGCGTAAAGCAGGCCCAGTTCCTTGCGAATGGCACCCGCCTGTTCCTGCATCCGCGCATCCTTAAGGATGGCCCGCATCGTGTTCAGCGTAGCCATGCAGGTGGTTGGAGACACGATCCACACCCGCGCCGCGAACCCGTCGCGCACCACTTCGGGGAAGTTCGCGTGCAGTTCGGCATAGACCGCCTCGGATGGCAGGAACATCAGCGCACCATCCGCGGTTTCGCCTTCGATAATGTATTTCTCGGAAATGTCCTTGATGTGCTTTCGCAGCGAAAGCCGAAGCTGCTGCGCGGCGCGGGTCAGTTGCTCTTGCGTCTCGGCGCGGCGCAGTTGCTCATAGGCCTCCAGCGGGAATTTGCTGTCGATGGCAATTGGCCCCGGCGGGTTCGGCAGGTGGATCAGACAGTCCGCCCGTTTGCCGTTCGAGAGTGTCGCCTGCAGCGTATAGCTGTCCTTGGGCAGTGCCTTACCCACGATGTCGGTCAACTGGATTTCCCCGAACGCGCCGCGCGTCTGCTTGTTCGACAGGATGTCCTGCAAGGACAGCACGTCGCCCGACAGCTTGGTGATGTTCTCTTGAGCCTTGTCGATGCTCTGGAGTCGCTGTTGCAAATCCCCCAGCGATTGCGCCGTGCGCCGGGCGGAGCCGTGCAGGTTCTCGTTCATCTGCTCCTGCACCTGCGCCAAACGCCGCTCCATCAGTTGCAGCATCGCGGTTTGGCTTTGCGCCTGTGCTTCGCTCACATGATGCAGACCACCCGACAGCCGTTCCTGCCCATCGCTCAGGCTTTGCACGCGCTGGCCGACTTGGGCCAGCTGGTAGACTAACGGCTCAGACAGTTTCGCAGCGCGACGAGCGGACAGGAGCGACATGATGAGCAGCACAAAAACCAGCCCACCCAAGCCAAGAGCCAGAAGGACGACCGGATCGCTCAGGTCGAGGACAAGATCACCGATCTGGATCATGTGCGGCCAAACAGTCTTTCAATGTCGCTGAGTTTCAGTTCGACATAGGTGGGTCGGCCATGGTTGCACTGGCCGGAATAGGGCGTTGCTTCCATTTCTCTTAACAAAGCGTTCATCTCTTCCGCCCGCATCTGACGGCCCGACCGGATGGAGCCATGGCACGCCACCCGGCTCAGGATCGCCTCGATCCGGTCCTGCACCGCGCGCGCTTCGCCTTGGTCATCAAGTTCGTCAAGGATGTCGCGCAGCAGGGCATCGGAATTGACCTCTCCCAAAATGGCAGGGGTTTCGCGCACCACGACAGCCCCGTTGCCGAAGGGTTCGATGGTAAGGCCCATACGGGTCAGATCGTCTGCGATTTCGAGCAAGCGGGCGCTGTCACCTTCGCTCATCTCGACCACATCCGGAATCAGCAGCGCCTGGGCCGGTACGGAATTTTGCGCCATCTGGGCTTTGAGTTTCTCATAGACCAGACGCTCATGCGCGGCATGTTGATCGACGATGACGATGCCATCTTCGGTCTGGGCGATGATGTAGTTCTCGTGCACCTGGCCCCGCGCGGCGCCGAGCGGTCGGTGTTCGCGTGGGGTGTCGGCGATCTCTTCCGAGTCCTCCTCAACCTCGACCACGCGCCCGGAATAGCTGGATTGCATATCCGCAAAACCGGGCGATTGCATCGCATAGGCCGTCTGTTTCGCCGCGAAACTCGGGCGGTCCATCTGGTAGATGCGTGGTTGCCCTTGCGGGGCCTCGGGTCGCATCGCGCCAAGCGTTGCACCGGCAACCGTAGTCGACGCGCGGTGCCCTGCCTCGGCCAAGGCGTGGCGCAGGGCGGACACGATCATGCCCCTGACCAGACCGGGGTCACGGAACCGCACTTCGGATTTCGCCGGATGCACGTTCACATCCACCTTGTGCGGGTCGCAGTCGATGAAGAGCGCCACAGCCGGATGACGGTCGCGGCTGAGGAAATCGGCATAGGCCCCGCGCAATGCGCCAATCAGAAGTTTGTCTCGCACAGGGCGTCCGTTGACGAACAGGAACTGCGCCACCGCAGCACCGCGCGAATAGGTGGGCAGACCTGCCAGTCCAGTGAGTCGCACACCTTCACGATCCGCGTCGATTGCAACGGCGTTGTCGGTGAACTCGCGGCCCATCACTTGGGTCAACCGCCCTCGCAATGCGTCGAACAGATCGCCCGTCACCGCATCGGCGCGGAAGGTCACGCGGCCTTCGCCGCCGCCGGACACATCGCGCAGGGTAAAGCTGACCGAAGGTTCCGCCATCGCGAGGCGCTTTAGGACATCGGAAATCGATTGCATCTCGGCCCGGTCCGAGCGGAGGAATTTCAGCCGCGCGGGTGTGGCGAAGAAGAGGTTGCGCAATGTGACAACGGTACCGCGCGACAGAGCGGCGGGTTTGATCGGGTCGGACTTGCCGCCCGTGACCGACAGTTCAGCCGCATCATGGCCGTCGGCCCGGCTGGTCAGGGTCAGGCGACCAACAGACCCAAGTGATGCCAGCGCTTCGCCGCGAAACCCGAAGCTGTGGATATTCAGCAAATCCGAGCCGTCGATCTTGGAGGTGGCGTGGCGCGCAATCGCCAACGGCAGTTCATCGGGAGGAATACCGCAGCCGTCATCGGTGACACGGATCAAAGTCTTGCCACCGTCAGCGATGGCGACGTCGATACGCGTCGCCCCGGCATCAATGGCGTTTTCCACCAGTTCCTTGACCGCTGATGCCGGACGCTCAACCACCTCACCCGCAGCAATGCGGTTGATCGCACTTTCCTCAAGCAGTTGAATTGAGGCGCGTATATTGGGTGCGTGTGAGTTCATGCCACGAGATGTAGCATGCAGCGCGCGATTCTTCTATGGGGTTTTGGGATGCTTTTCCGTCAGAAAAACTTGAACAGAATACCCATCGCGCTGACGTAGGCAGCCATCAAGACCCAGAAGCGATACTTCATGTTCTGGTTGATTTCAGAGGTTTCAGCGACAAGCTTCGCGATTTCCGCGCGCATCTTGTCGTCGGCAATGGATTGTTCTTGCAGTGTCATTGAAGCGTCCCGAACAGAAATACACGCCTAGTCTAAATATAGGTGGTTAACAGAACCCTGTCGAGATTGACCCCGCCCGTCTGCATGGTAACACGGCACATATGCCGGACATCTTCCTTCAGACCCTGCCGTTTTTCGCCTTGATCGCCGTAGGTTACGGCGCGGGCAAGACCGGGTTCTTCACCGAGGAAGCGACCGCCTATCTGACCAAGTTCGTGTTTTACTTTGCCCTGTCCGCGATGATCTTTCGCTTTTCGGCGAACCTGTCTCTGGCCGAGATTTTCGACTGGCGGATCGCGGCGGGGTATCTCTGGGGCACCGCTTTTGTTTACGGTGTTGGCATGGCGGTCGCTTTCCTGCGCGGCATGAACACCGAAACAGCGGCGTTCGAAGGTCAGGTCGCCGCGATTGGAAACACCGGGTTTCTGGGTGTGCCGATGCTGGCGCTCTTGATGGGGCAAGAGGCGGTTGGGCCGATCCTTCTTGTTCTGACCATCGACCTTGTGGTGTTTTCTTCGCTGATCGTCATCCTTGTGGTGGGATCGCGCGAAGGGCGCATGTCGATGCGCATCTTCAAGACGGTGGGTCTGGGGCTGCTGAAAAACCCGATGATCGTGTCGATCGTGGCGGGGTTCATGGTGTCTGCCACCGGCGCGCCGATTCCCCAGCCGGTCAATCAATTCCTGTCCATCCTTGGGGCTGCCGCGACACCCGGCGCGTTGTTCGCCATCGGAGCATCCTTGGCCAGCAAATCGGCTGAGCGGCTGAACATCGCGGGATGGTTGAGTTGCTGCAAACTGATCATACACCCGGCGGCTGTGGCGCTTGGCGTTTACGTGCTGTTTCCGGCTGACCCCTACAAGGCGGGTGTGGTGGTGGCCGCCGCGTCCTTGCCAGTGGCGGGCAACGTGTTCATCTTGGCCCAGCATTACAAGGTGGCGCCGCAACGGGTGTCTGCCGCTATCCTGATCTCGACCACGGTCAGCATCGTGACCGTGTCCTACGTGATCAGTCAGGTTCTTGTTTAGGAGAGGAAGCGCCATGCAAACCGTATCGGAGAACACCTGTTTCGGAGGGGTACAGGGCGTCTATTCCCACGCGTCGGACGTCTGTGGCTGCGACATGACCTTCGGGCTCTATCTGCCGCCGCAAGCCAAGAACGGGCCGGTGCCGGTTCTGTGGTACCTGTCGGGGCTGACCTGCACGCATGAGAACGCGATGACCAAGGCGGCGGCACAAGGTTTTGCCGCTGACGCCGGCATGGCGGTGGTGTTCCCGGACACGTCCCCGCGTGGAGACGCGGTGGCGGATGACGACGCCTATGACCTGGGCAAGGGCGCGGGGTTCTATGTGAACGCGACGCAAGACCCTTGGGTGCCGCATTTCCGCATGTGGGATTACGTGGCCGAGGAGTTGCCTGCGCTGTTGAGCCAGGAGTTTGCCGTTAATCTGGATCGGCAGGCGATCACCGGGCATTCGATGGGCGGTCATGGCGCGCTGACGATTGCGATGGCGCATCCGGGGCGGTTTGCCTCGGTGTCGGCCTTTGCGCCCATTGCCAATCCGAGCCAGAGCGATTGGGGCCGCAAGCAGCTGGGTGCTTATCTGGGGGCGGATGAAAGCACTTGGGGCAAGCATGATGCGACGGTGCAGATGCAGGCGGTCGGGTTTGATGGACCGGTGCTGGTGGATCAGGGTGCGTCTGATCAGTTCCTCGACCTGCTCAAGCCAGAGGCATTGAGCCACGCGATGGCCGCACGGCGTCAGGACGGCGTGTTCCGGATGCAGAAGGGCTACGACCATTCGTATTTCTTTGTCTCGACCTTCATTCCCGATCACATCGCGTTCCACGCTGACGCGCTGGGGCTGTGACGCGGGTTTTCGTCGATGCGGACGCCTGTCCGGTGAAGGCCGAGGCAGAGCGGGTTGCGACGCGACACAAGGCGCAGATGTATCTGGTGTCAAACGGCGGGCTGCGAATGTCCGAGAACCCGTTTGTCGAGGTGGTCGTGGTGCCCGACGGACCGGACGTGGCCGATATGTGGATCGCGGAGCGGGCCGGACCCGGCGATGTCGTGATCACCGGGGACATTGCGCTGGCGGCGCGCTGTGTCGAGAATGGCGCGCGGGTGCTCAAGCACACTGGCGAGCGGTTGGATGCCCGCAATATCGGGCAAGTGCTGGCGACGCGCGACCTGATGGCGGATCTGCGTGCCGCCGATCCCTTCCGGCAAGGCGGTGGCAAACCGTTTTCCAAGGCGGATCGGTCGCGGTTTCTGGATGCGCTGGAGCGCGAGATGCGGGCGGCGGCGCAGGATGTGCCGCGCTAGGATTTGAGGGGAGAAGCCGCGATGACAACACCCGAGATCATTCCCTTTGCAGAAGGTGAGGCGCAGCTGGACTGGATCGGCCTGACCGATGCGATGGCTGCGGGGCATGACCTGCCCAAAGCCGAGATTGCTGACAGTTTTCTCTATCGCGGGGGAGACACGCTCCTGAACCGGGCGGCGTGGATCGACGGGATGGGGCTTGCCGTGAAATCGGCGACGATCTTTCCGGGCAATGCCGGTCTTGGCAAACCTGCGGTGAATGGTGGGGTGTCGGTCTATTCCGATGTCGACGGCACTCTGGAAGCGATTGTCGATTTTCACCTCGTGACCAAGTGGAAAACCGCAGGCGACAGTCTTCTTGCGGCGCGCCGGCTGGCTCGGGCAGACAGTGCCGTTATCCTGATCGTCGGGGCGGGCACAGTCGCGCGGTCCTTGGTCGAGGCTTATTCGGCGGCCTTTCCGGAGGCGCGGTTCATGATCTGGAACCGGACGGGTGCGAAGGCGCAGGAGTTGGCGGAACAGTTCGCGCATGCGACGGCGGTGGACAACTTGGCTGATGCCGTGGGGCGGGCCGATATCGTCAGTTGTGCCACCATGTCGACCGCGCCTGTCTTGCGGGGGGATTGGCTGCGGCCCGGTGCCCATGTGGACCTGATCGGCGCATATAGGCCCGACATGAGAGAGGCGGATGACGCTGTACTGGCGCAGGGGCGGCTGTTCGTGGATTCGCGGGATACAACTGTCGGGCATATCGGGGAGATCAAGGATCCTATTGCGCGGGGGGTCATCCGCGAGGGTGACATCGTCGCGGATTACTATGATCTGGGTGCGTTCGAACGACGGTCAGACGATGAGATCACGGTGTTCAAGAATGGCGGCGGGGCGCATCTGGACCTGATGGTCAGCCGCTACATTCTGGACCGCTGGCGAAATCGGTAGGGCCGGGGGACGATGCGTCGGCGCATCGCGCGTTTCGGTTGACCGAAACGCGCCCCTGTCAGGCGGCGAGCGGGACGGGTTGGCGTTTCTCGCGGATCGGCAGATGGACCAGAGCGCTAAAGGCTCCGACGCCGACACCGATCCACCAGACCAGCGTGTAGTCGCCGTGAAGGTCATACATCCGGCCCCCAAGCCACACACCGATGAAGCTGCCCAATTGGTGACTGAAGAACACGATGCCATAAAGCGTGCCCATGTAGCGAAGCCCGTAGATATGCGCGATCAGCCCCGACGTGAGCGGCACTGTTGCGAGCCAAAGACTGCCCATCGCCGCCGAGAACAGGAGCACAGATGCCGGTGTGATCGGGAACATGATGAAGAGCGCCGCAATGATCGTGCGGCCTGTGTAGATTCCTGCAAGCAGGTATTTCTTGGTAAAGCGTTTGCCGGCCCAGCCTGCGGTCAGGGTGCCGACGATATTCATGATCCCGATGAGCGAAATCGATATCGCGCCCAGCGCCGAGGTGGTGGTGATCCCGATCGAGTGGAGCATGCCGCCCGGTTGGATCGGCCCGCAAAGTTCGGTCACGAAGGCGGGGAAATGCGCGGTGATGAAGGCCAGCTGATATCCGCAGCTGAAGAAGCCCAGGAAGATCAGCGTGTAGGACGGGTCGCGGAAGGCACGGACAAGGATCGTGCCCATGCTTTCCTCAAGTTCGGCCTTGGTTGCTGGTGGCGTGGGCGAGCGCATAAAGGGCAATACAAGCAACATTGCAAGGATGAACGCGGCGAAGCAGAGGAACACCGTTTGCCAGCTTAGGAAGGTCAGCAACCATTCCGCGAGCGGCGCGCCGAAAACCTGCCCGGCGCTGCCTGCAGCGGTGACGATAGCAAGGCTCATGGAGCGGTTTTCATCGGAACTGGCGCGGCCCACAACGGCAAGGATGACGCCTAAGCCAGTGCCTGCAACGCCAAACCCAACGAGGATCTCGTAGAATTGGTGCGCGGTCGGTGTGACGGCAAAGGACGACAACACCAGACCCGCGGCATAGGTGAGTGCCCCCAGCATGATCGCCTTCCGGTCGCCGATCTTTTCGGCCAGCGCCCCAAAGAGCGGCTGCCCGATGCCCCATGCGAGGTTCTGGATCGCCAGCGCGAGCGAGAACTCGGCACGCAGCCAGCCGAATTCCTCGGCAATCGGGATCTGGAACACGCCGAAACTGGCGCGGATCGCGAAGGACACAAGGATGATGATGCACCCGCCGATGAGCACGGGGGTGAAAATGGAGGCGCGGGGTTGCATAAGAGTGCTCCGAAACTGGCGCGATTAGACGCCTTTTCAGCGGAGCGTCAAGCGGGCATGGCGCAGGACCAGATCGCCCTGTGCCGCAATCCGTGCGATGGCCGCCTGCAGGGGTTCATAGGTCACCGACATGGAATGGGCGTTGGCGTGCAGCAGCGTGGCCGGGTCCGACACCCAGCCGACATGGCCTTTCCAGAACAGCAGATCGCCGCGCTGGGGTGGTGTGCCGGGATCAAGAGTTTCGCCAAGTTGTGCCATCTGCTGATCGCTGTCACCGGGACAGGCATGGCCGCAGGCATGGCAGGCGATTTGCACGAGGCCCGAGCAATCTATGCCAAAGGCGGAGTTGCCGCCCCAAAGATAGGGCGTTCCGAGCAGACGTTCGGCGATGGTGACCGGGTCGGGGTCTGTTGAATTGATCGGGGAAAGGTGAAGGGACGGCACGAACCATGCCCGCGCATGCTCTTTATTGGACGATGCAACGCGCGACCATCCGTCCGTGTCTTCCGCAACCACCAGTTCGGAGCCCATGGATAAGGGCGTCACCTGTCCCGGTGTTTTCAGGCCTTCCGTGGATTTCGCATAAGATGTTGCTGCGGTGATCCGATGGGTTGGTGCGGCGTCCGTTTGGTTTTTCAAATGCGACAGCTCGATCCAGCCCGAATAGCGATCTGCCACTGTTTCCCCGAACGCCCACCCCTCGTTTGACATGGCATGGAGCGTAAAGCTCTGACCGTACAACATCTGGCGGTCCCGCGCCCCTTTGGGGGACACACAGAGATCAGCGACAGGTCGGGCAATTCGCCTGACCTCTGGGGCGACCCGTTCCAGACCCTGTTGCGCACAGACCTGTGCGATCTCGTCTGCCGTGGCAGTAGACCAGAACGTGCGCCTGTCGGTCATAGATCCATCATGTCCGGCAAGGCTGCGAACAATGCACGCGCCCCCTGCAATGCGCCGCCTTTCGGTCTTCCCGGAGCGGCGCTGGGTTGCCAACCATAAATGTCGAAATGGATGTAGCGGTCTTGCGCGTTGACGAAGCGACGCAGGAAAAGTGCTGCCGTGATGGAGCCCGCGAACCCGCCCTTGGGCGCGTTGTCGAGATCCGCGATGCCGGGTTCGATCATCGCCTCGTAAGGCTCATGGAAGGGCATGCGCCAGACAGGATCGGCCATACGCCGCGCGGCAAGATCAAGCGAGGTCGCCGCGACATCGTCATCGGTGTAATAGGGCGCGAGGTCTGGGCCCACGGCAACACGGGCCGCGCCCGTCAAAGTTGCCATCGACACGATCAGGTTCGGTTCGCCTTCGGAGGCGAGGGCCAGCGCATCCGCCAGCACAAGACGGCCTTCGGCGTCGGTGTTGTTGATCTCAACCGTGAGGCCTTTGCGCGAGGTCAGGATGTCTTGTGGGCGGAAGCTGTTGCCGCTGACGGAATTTTCGACTGCGGGGATCAGGACGCGGAGCCGCATCTCAAGTCCCGAGGCCATGATCATATGGGCGAGACCCAGCACGTTGGCTGCGCCGCCCATGTCCTTTTTCATGAGGCCCATCGAACTGCCCGGTTTGAGGTTCAGGCCACCTGTGTCGAAACAGACGCCTTTTCCCACCAGCGTGATCTTCGGGCCGCGATTGCCCCAGGACATGTCGATCAGCCGGGGTGCGCGATCGGAGGCGCGACCCACGGTGTGGATCATCGGGAAATTTTCCTTGAGCAGCGCGTCGCCGGTTATGACCGTGATCTTGGCCTTGTGTTTGTCAGCCAAGCCGCGCGCAGCGGATTCAAGCTCTGCCGGGCCCATGTCAGAGGCCGGGGTGTTGATCAGGTCGCGGGTGAGAAATTCCGCCTCTGCCATGATCGAAACCCGGTCGGCATCGACGCCTTCGGGTGTGACCAGCGACGGATGCTCTTTCGGGTGGTCCTTGTACCGGTTGAAGCCGTAGCTGGCCAAGAGCCAACCCAGCGATTCCTGCTCAAGGTGATCCGCGTCGATCCCGCTTTCGATGCGGTAGGTGCCGGGCGCAAGTTTCGACAGCGCCGCTGCAAGGGTAAATCGGTCGCGTTTGCGCGAAGCGGGCGTCCCGTAGCCGACCAAGGCCATCGCGGGGTGGCCGGCGTCGTCGGGGATCATCAACGCCGTTCCGATGTTGCCCTTAAACGTGCTGGCTTCGACCCAGGTGCGAATGCGGTCGCTTTGCTGCCCCGCCCAGAGGGCGACATCCTCTGTGCCCAGAACGTGGATTGGCAAAGCTTTAGTGCCCGCAGGCGCGAGTGCGACAGTCATGGAAATCCCCTTCTCCGATGCAGAGAAGGTACGCCCTTGCACAGGCGCTGCAAGTGGAATCACAGAGACAGATCGATGCCCATATCGGCGTAGGCCATCGCCATTTCACCCGAGCGCAGGAACCTGCACAGCGTCGCAGCAAGCGCCACGGGGTCGCCCGTGTCGACGCAGGCGACGACATCCCGCCCGATCTGAGCCAAACCCCGCAGACCGATCTGATCCGCCATCGGGATGATCGCGTGAACCGACTTGCGCAAGGCAGGATGATTGCCGGTCGTATATTCGTCGCGGATCAGGACAAAGCGCGCTGCGATGTCTTCGAGCGCGCGGCACAGTATGTTTTCGGCAACGGACTGACCCAGATCACGGCTCAGACCGTTCAGCGTTTCTTCGTCGAAATATGCGGTATCGCGCGGATGCAAGACCGAGATCTTCTGCATCATGTTAAATCCTTTCTCACCCCGACCCGACGCGCACTCTTGCAGAGCAGTCTTGCCAATTGGTAAGCTCGCTGCGGTTTTTCTCTCGAATTCCGTTCAAATTCCACGTATCCCGCTGGGAACGACGACCCTAGAGGCGGAGGATTTCATGAACGCCGCGAAGCCGCTGCCCGCGTATCTCATTCAACGGTACCAAGGCTGGAAAGCCACAACCTATTCGGACAACCGCGCGTGGTACAAACGTCTGGCGACCGAAGGGCAGCGCCCGCGGGCGATGGTGATTTCCTGTTGCGACAGCCGGGTGCATGTAACGTCCATCTTTGGCGCGGATCAGGGCGAATTCTTTATCCACCGGAATATCGCGAACCTTGTGCCGCCCTATGAGCCGGATGGCGACCACCACGGCACATCTGCTGCGGTGGAATATGCCGTGACGGCACTGAACGTCGCCCATCTGATCGTGCTCGGACATTCGAATTGCGGTGGGGTTCAGGGCTGCCTTGACATGTGTTCCGGCAATGCGCCGCATCTTGAGGAACAATCGAGCTTTGTCGGGCGCTGGATGGATATCCTGCGACCTGGCTATGAGCGGGTCAAGGCGATGAACACACCCGAAGGGCAAGTTCGCGCGCTTGAAAAGGAATCGGTCATCGTCTCACTTGAGAACCTGATGACCTTCCCGTTCATCCGCGAGGCCGTCGAGCAGGATTTGCTGACGCTACATGGTCTGTGGACCGATATCGGCGAAGGGGGTCTGGAATTTTTCGACCCGAAGAGCCGGGACTTCCACCCCGTCTGATCAGTTCTGCAAAGTGGCGCATGCGCCGGTGCAATCGGTCCGCAGCTTGGGCCGACCAAGCCGTTCGGCCAGTCGTGCCAGCGGAGACCCGATCATTGACCCGGTACAGACGGGCTTGCCGCTTTCGTCCGCAAGAACAAGATGGCCGTTGCGGAACGTGATCTCGTAGCCTTTGGCCGCGAGACGGGCGCAGAGATCACCCCAGCTTGTCGCGCGTTCGAAGTGCGGCAAGAGAACAGTGCGCAGAAGCATCGCTGTTTCACTGTCGAGCGGCAGGGGCATGCCGGACGTTGTTTCAGTCGAGAACGGAACGGATTGTACTGCCATCGGAGGCGCCTTCACTGTTTCCTAACGCATCCGAAAAGGGTGCGAGTCAATTGCGGCAAGAATGGGGCAGCCAAAAGAACCGCTCCTTGGTGTGAAGAACTCGCAACAGACGGTTGGGTTCCGTGAGCATTGTTCAGGCATAGCGAATACCCGCGCTGGTATTCGCCAGCGCGGGACATGTTCAAAACGGGACGCGCGTATCAGTGGATCGCAGCGAAGTTTTGCGCTGGACCAATCGCGGCTGGTGGGGTGAACCGAAGGATCGGAATACCGCCGAGGTCTTCCACTTGGCGTCGGAATTTTCGCGGCTGTCCACCGATCAGATTCTGCACCATCGGGGCCAAGAGGCCGCGATCCTTGAGCTTTGCAGCCACGTTGTGGTCGGTTTCTGGCATGATGTAATGCGAAATTCCCGGTGCATTTGGAAACCGCAGAGCATGGGCCAGCTCGCGTTTTTCGTCGCCGTGGAAGATGTAATACTTGGTCGCGTTGGGCCGCAAAGCCTCGACTTTCGGAAAATGAAACGTCTTGATCTGCTTTCTGAAGTAGAACCAGCGATCCTCTTCCGGCACCTCTTCGGAGCACACAGAGAATTGCGGGGTAAACGCGATCACACGTTCGAAGTCGAAGAAGCGCGACAGGTGCAACGCCATGGTGCCACCCATCGAATTGCCGATTGCGATCACACGCTCGGCGTTCACATGTTCAGCCGTTGCCCGGATGCAGCACAGGATTTGATCGGCCATTCCATCGGCATTGAGCCAACTTCGCGACTTGTCACTGACGAACAGCACATGGTTCTGACGGCCAGCCGATGCAATGCCGGGAAATTCGGGTGGGGGTTCGATGTTCCTTTTCTTGCCGACGCCAGAAAAGCTTACAACAAGATCGGGCCCATCACCTTCGAGATATCTGATCCGCAGTGGACCCTTCTCGAAGAGCAAGGGAATTTCAGTTTCAGACATGATACCGACCCGCTTTCTTCTATGCACAACTAAGGATGCATACGGGGCGAACTGACCTATTTTTAGGCATCAATAAGGAGAATAAAGACCATTCCGTGGATCACCGCCTCGTTTGGAAACAGGTGGTCACAGTGCATCACGGAGCAATGCACGCACGAAAAAAGGCGCCGCATGTCTGCGACGCCTTTCCCCGAAACTTTGAAGGTGTCAGCCTTTTTTCAGGACTTCCCGACCCAACACTTCGGCAATCTGCACCGCGTTCAGGGCAGCGCCCTTGCGCAGGTTGTCGGACACGCACCAGAGGTTCAGGCCATTGTCGATGGTGCTGTCCTGACGGATGCGGCTGATGAAGGTGGCATAGTCGCCAACGCATTCGATCGGCGACACGTAGCCACCCGGTTCGCGCTTGTCGATCACCATGATCCCCGGCGCTTCGCGCAGGATGTCGCGGGCCTCGTCTTCGTCGAGATGATCTTCGAATTCGATGTTGATCGACTCGGAGTGGCCCACAAAGACCGGCACCCGCACACAGGTGGCCGTGACCTTGATCGACGGGTCGAGGATCTTTTTCGTCTCGACCATCATCTTCCATTCTTCCTTGGTCGACCCGTCTTCCATGAAAACGTCGATCTGCGGAATCACGTTGAAGGCGATCTGCTTCTGGAACTTGGCGGGGGGCACATCCGTCACCGGATTGTAGACCGCCTTTGTCTGGTCCCAAAGCTCGTCCATGCCTTCCTTGCCCGCGCCGGACACGGACTGGTAGGTGCTGACCACAACGCGCTTGATGCGGGCGCGGTCGTGCAGCGGCTTGAGCGCGACAACCATCTGCGCAGTCGAGCAGTTGGGGTTGGCGATGATGTTCTTCTTGGAATAGCCGTGGATCGCATCGGCATTGCATTCCGGCACGATCAGCGGAACGTCAGGGTCGTAGCGATAGAGCGACGAGTTGTCGATCACCACGCAGCCTGCCTTGGCCGAGATCGGCGCGTATTTCTTGGTCGCGTCGGAGCCGATGGCGAACAGGGCGATGTCCCAGCCCGTGAAATCAAACGTGTCGATATCCTGTGTCTTCAGCGTCTTGTCGCCAAAGCTGACCTCCGTGCCAAGCGACCGGCGCGACGCAAGCGCGGCGATCTCGTCAACGGGGAACTGGCGCTCGGCCAGAATGTTCAGCATTTCGCGGCCCACATTACCGGTGGCGCCTGCAACGACGACTCTGTAGCCCATTTGGCTCTCCTTTCACTTGCCAGCCTCCGCTGTCGTATCCGGCTGCTGGACTGAGCGTGGCTCTTACAGGACTTGCTGCGTCTGCGAAAGGGTGTTGCACAGAGCGATTGTCACAGGCTTTTTCGAGCGATTGCCAAGACCATTCAGACGCGGCTGAAAGCGTTTTTGCGAATTTTCTTGTCGGAACCCGGCCAGAGGCGTACCCTGATAGGCATTTAAGCACGAACCTTTTTTGGTCACATGTCACATTCAGAAACGCACCTCATCCTCGTGGTTCACGGGATCGGCGAACAATCCTGTGGGGAAACCGTCGATCAAGTTGTTGCCGGAGCGATTGCCCGGCATCCGTCACGCCCTGTCTCTGATCTTGCCGAGGCCCCGATATCGGTGCAATCCTCGCATCTTACGCTCACGGAACAGAACTTCGCAGAAGGCAGCGACGACCCGGTCCAGCCAGTGTTCACCTGTCACACGCACACATTGGAACCGGCAGGGCATGGCCAGCAACGCGCCGTCTTTGCCGAGGTCCACTGGTCAGATCTGTCCCCCGCGCCGAAGGGCGCCATCGCAACGATTCTCGATCTGCTGAAGCTGATTCTCGGCCTTGGCTATGTCGCCATGGACAATGTCGAGAACACCAAGACCTCTCTGTTCGACCGGGGCTTGGTGCATTTCTTCAACTGGGTGTTCTACGGTGGGATCGCGGTCATCAATGCGATGCTGTTGGTGGGCACGATTCTGGTTCTGGGGCATGATTACCTGCCCGGCGTCGGCTACCTGTCGGTTCTGGTGGCGAATGTCGGGTTGGGTGTCGGCCTATGGGCCTATCTGAAACATATCGGTGCGAGGAATCCCCGGTTTCTCATGACCGTGTTCCGGCAGGGGGTGCTGGTCTGGTCCGGGCTTGCGGCGCTGCTGCTGGCGTTGAGCGTGTTTGCGGCCGACGCGATGAGGGCACAGTTTCAATCCGTTTTCGCGGCCCTGCCTGACACGCTTACGTCGCAAAGCAAGGGCTGCGCGGCCTTTGCCGCCCTGCCCGATGCCTTCGGCGATGCGGTGCCGGTGGCGCAGGATTTCGGGATCGACAGCCTGTCCTGTTTCATCGAGGTGAACATCTTCGCGATGGGGCTGCTCTGGGTGCTTGCGGCGCTGTTGGTCGTGGTGTCTCTGGTCGGGTTCAAAGACACGCCCAAGCGCATCATTTATCCGTCGGTCTGTGGTGCGATGCTGATGTTCTGGTCGGTCTTCACGACGGGCTTCTGGCTCGTTTTGCAACAGCTTCTGGGTCAGTTCGACCGCACACATGCCAATTGCGCAGCGCTGATTGCGTCGCTTGGGGATGCTCCGTCCCTTGCCCAGATGACCAGCGATGGGCAGACCGCCTTTGGTCTTCTGTGCCTGCACATGGAGCAAGCGGTGGGAACGCTGGCGATTTCGGTGGCCTTCATGCTGTTGACGATTGCAGCCGCAGTGCTGGCCTATTTTGCGGGCGCACGGGTGATCGTGAACATCTGGGTGCGGGTGATCCTCGTGATTTTTCCAGTGGCGCTGGTCCTGATCCTGATCCTTGGCGGCGACATCTCTGGAAACTCGCAGACCGCCAATCCCTTTGCGCCGTTCCGCACCCTGTCGATCACCATCGCGCTTGGGGTGGCGCTGTTGATCTACAATTTCAACGAAACGGTTGCGGCGGCACTGGGTGTGGCGCGGGATGTGATCGTGTATCTGGTCCGGGCCGAATGCAAATGGACAGCGCCCCCGGATCAGCGAGAAGGGAATTACCCCCGCCGTGCGCTGATCGAAGCGCGGTTCGACCGGGTGTTCCTGTTCATGCTGAACGCGCTGGCCCCCGACAGGATCACGGTGATCAGCCATTCACAGGGAACGGTGGTCACCGCGCGATCCTTGCAGCGTTTGATGCCGGGGTTGGCCGCAACAGACCCCACGCTGCCGAGGCGGATTCGCCTGATCACGATGGGGTCACCGATTTCGCATATCTACGAGGAATATTTCCCCGAGAATTATCCGCTGACGCGCAGGGACATTTCGGAAGACTTGGTCTGGCACAATCTTTACCGGACAAAGGACTATGTCGGTCAGACGATCGGTACGACGGGCATCCCGCCGGGCAATGACCTTTGTGTCGGTGACGGCGGACACAGCCACTACTTCACAGATCAGCGCGTTTGGACGCTGCTGTGGGAACCGGTCGGGTTTCGGCTGTTCTCGATGCCGCCGGGGATGGTCGCGGTCAGCGACCGGGAATATCCGACCGGGCGGGCGCGGGAGCCCAATTCTCGATGATCCCGGCCGCCTCTTCGGCGGTTTCGACAAAGCGGAACAGATCGAGGTCTTCCGGGCTGATCGTGCCCGCGTCGGCCAACGCGTCCCAATTGATGATCTTCTCCCAGAAAGCCCGGCCAAACAGCAGGAACGGCACGCGCTGCATGCGGCCCGTCTGGATCAGGGTGAGGGATTCGAACATCTCGTCCAAGGTGCCGAACCCGCCGGGAAAGACGCAGATCGCACGGGCGCGCATCAGGAAGTGCATCTTGCGGATCGCGAAGTAGTGGAAGTTGAAGCACAGTTCGGGCGTGACGTATTCGTTCGGGGCCTGTTCGTGCGGCAGCACGATGTTGAGGCCGATGGACTTGCCACCCTCCTCAGCCGCGCCGCGATTTCCGGCCTCCATTACGCCGGGGCCACCGCCAGTGACAACGACGAATTCGCGGCCTTGGCTGTCGATGGATTTGCGGGTCATCAGCCGGGCAAAGCTGCGCGCCTCTTCGTAGAAATGCGACAGGTCCGCCAAGGTTTTGGTGCGCGCCTTGTCTGCTTCGGCCGGGCGCGGGATGCGGGCCCCTCCAAACAGAACGACCGTGCTTTCGATCTGGTGTTCGTCGAGCATCAGCTGCGGCTTGAGAAGTTCAAGCTGCAACCGCACCGGGCGCAGTTCTTCGCGGCACAGGAATTCATCATCCGCAAAAGCCAGCCTGTACGCCGGGGAACGCGTCTGAGCCGTGTCCGGCACATGCCGGGCCGCGCTGCGGTCAAGGCCAGCATCACGAAACGGGCTGTTGCGATGGTCTTTCATGTGGATCACTTCCTTGTTCGCCTGCTGTCAGACCTATAGCGTCCGGCTCAAAGTGACCAGAGAGGCGACGCCAAGCAATGGCAGGACGACATCAAAGCGGCAGAAGCGCGGATCACCGGCCATATCGTGGAAACGCCCGTGCTGCGCAGTGCGGCCTTCGGCCGGGACATCGCGCTCAAGCTCGAGCAGATGCAGCATACCGGCAGTTTCAAATGCCGGGGTGCGTTCAATACGCTGCTGGCGGCGGATGTGCCGGAAGCCGGTGTGGTGGCCGCATCCGGGGGCAATCACGGCGCAGCGGTGGCGTTTGCGGCCAGCCAGTTGGGGCACAGGGCGCGGATTTTTGTGCCCGAGATCGCAGGTCCGGCCAAGATCGGGTTGATCCAGCGCACGGGGGCCGAACTGACTGTTGTGCCTGGTGAATATGCTAACGCGCTTGAACTGGCCGAACGCGAAGCATCGGAAAGCGGCGCGATGCAGATCCACGCCTATGACGCACCGCTGACCGTCTCTGGTCAGGGCACGGTGATGTCCGAATGGGAACGGCAAGGTCTGGATGCGGACACTGTGCTGATTGCGGTGGGGGGCGGAGGGCTGATTGCCGGAGCGCTGGCGTGGCTGGGCGGCAGACGCAAGGTTGTCGCGGTCGAGCCGATGACCTCGTGCGCGCTGCACGCGGCGCTTGAGGCGGGCGCGCCGGTCGATGTTGCGGTGTCGGGTGTCGCGGCGAATGCGCTGGGTGCGCGGCGGATCGGACGCATCTGTTTTGATCTGGCCAAGGATGGCGGTGTCGAAAGCGTGCGTGTTCCTGATGGCGCGATCATCGAGGCGCAAAAGGCCCTTTGGCACGCGCATCGTCAATTGGTTGAACCGGCAGGGGCAACCGCTCTCGCCGCGCTGATGTCAGGGGCTTACGTTCCGGCGCCCAGCGAACGCGTTGCGGTTCTGGTCTGTGGTGGGAACATCGCGCCAGAGCCGGAGATTGCACTTCGGTGAACCGCAGCACCTGTCAGCAGGATGACAGCAGGCAGTACCGCACCATTCGGTAATTGCTCTGAAACCCCTGCCGCTCGACGGTGGACTTTGGCGAAGGGATGCCGAACAGATAGGCTCGGTGATAGTCTTTTGACGGATCGGCAAGCCACTCTGTCAACAGATCCGTATCGCGCATACATGCAGCGCTGTTCTTGCTCATGCCCATCCAGACACCACCCGACGGATCAATGGCGTCGAAGTGATGCAGACCTGATCCAGAGGCCTTGTTTGTCACCAATACCCAGTGATCGCCAAGCGACTTGTCGGAATGTTTGTCCTTGTAATCGACATGCGCCGCAACGACGCCGCCTGCCGCGATATGTCCTTCGGCGTGGTCGGTCGGGTTGGCGGGCAAAGGTTTGTCCCATTGACCGGCCCCAAATCGTTCGATGCTCATACCGAGCAGTGGTGCAAGGGTGAACGGGTTCAGACCATCTTTGGAATAGCAGTTGTTGTCCTTGGCGATCTTGTTGGCGTGGATCGGTGTGAGATCCTTGGCGAGTATGCCTTTGGGCCAAGACGATGTAGGACGGCCAATGCCCGTTGCCGCCATGGTCAGCACACACAGGAAACAGCCCTCCTGCGCGATGGATACATCCTTGCCGTCGCGTTGGTAGCCCAGCTTTTCCGATTCATAGGCGCCCTGATTATACGGCTGGAAGGCGGCATTGCCCAATGCGTCCTTAATTGGATTCATAACCGGACCGGAATCGACAGGATTGATGTTGCCCGGACCCACGGCACCCGTCAGCGCCGTCCACGTATTGCCCTTGGTATCGACCCGTCCGTCGCATCGTTCAAGCACCCACCACATGACCTTGTTCTGAAACTGCGCTACCGCGCTGCCGGTGATGGCGGCGGAGGCCGGATCGGGGTCTGGCATCAGAGACATGCCATCCGCGGCCAGGAGTCCCGCTGCGCCACAATGCTCGCGAAACTTGGAATTGCCGAAAATATGCAAATCGAGAAGGAAGCGGACTTCCTTAAGGTCGGTGGGAAGATTCACGCCGCCCAAGCCGACGGAACAGGTCAGATGCACCATACTCATGATTTTTCCCCCAAAATGGTCATTCAAAATATCTGAAAAATATGAAATCAGATTATCGCGGCTTTAGAACAGCGCAACTCTTTCTTGTCCTCAAACTGTCGTGCTGAGCCGTACTTCGGCTGATCAAAACGCGTCGTTGCCCCCAGCCCTGCGATTGCGTAAGGAGCATCGACCGAACAGCGAGGAGGCCATCATGGACATCACCAGCCTGGAAACAGCCATCGAAGCCGCGTGGGACGCGCGCGATACGATCACACCGTCCACCGGCGGGGAAACCCGCGAAGCGATCGAGGACACGCTGAACGCGCTGGACAGCGGGTCTCTGCGGGTTGCTGAAAAGCAGGAGGATGGCAGCTGGCATGTGAACCAGTGGGCCAAGAAGGCCGTGCTGCTTGGCTTCCGCATCAAGGACATGGAACAGCAGGACGGCGGCCCGCAGGGCGGCGGCTGGTGGGACAAGGTCGACAGCAAGTTCAAGGGTTGGGGCGACACCGAGTGGCGCACGGCAGGCTTCCGCGCGGTGCCGAACTGTGTGGTGCGCAAGTCGGCCTATATCGCGCCGGGTGTGGTGCTGATGCCGTCTTTCGTGAACCTTGGGGCCTATGTTGACTCGGGAACCATGGTCGACACATGGGCGACCGTGGGATCCTGCGCGCAGATCGGAAAGAACGTGCATCTGTCGGGTGGCGTGGGTATTGGCGGCGTGCTGGAGCCGATGCAGGCCGGTCCGACCATCATCGAAGACAACTGCTTTATCGGTGCCCGTTCCGAAGTGGTCGAGGGCTGCATCGTGCGCGAAGGTTCGGTTCTGGGCATGGGCGTCTTCATCGGCCAGTCGACCAAGATCGTCGACCGCGAAACCGGCGAAGTGATGTATGGCGAAGTGCCGCCCTACTCGGTCGTGGTGGCCGGGTCGATGCCGTCGAAGAACGGCATCAACCTCTATTGTGCAGTGATCGTGAAGCGGGTGGACGAGCGGACGCGGTCCAAGACCGGCATCAACGAGCTGCTGCGCGATTGAACCTGGCGGTGCGTGCCAGCACGCACCCTACGTTGTCTTGGCGGGCTTCTCACCAACAGGGCCGCCCGCCTTTTTCCAGCCCCCGAACCCGTCGGTGATGTGGCTGACATTCTCAAGCCCCATCTCCTGCGCGACTTTCGCAGAGAGGGCGGATCGCCAGCCTGACGCGCAATAAAACACGAACCGATTGCCGGTCTGGAACTGCGGTTTGGCGTAGGGGCTGTCCGGGTCGATCCAGAATTCCAGCATGCCGCGCGGGCAGTGGAACGCACCTGGGATCATGCCTTCACGTTCCAACTCGCGCGGATCGCGCAGATCGACAAAAGTCACCCCGTCTTGGCCGTGCAGCTCCATCATCTCGGATGCAGGCGCGTGATCGACCACTTCGTTCGCGGCTGCCACCATGTCTTTGACCGATTTCATATCGTCCCTCCCTGTTTGCCCGGCAGTATGACCAGCAATGGCGCGGCAACAACCCTCGACGCGCAGCGGGTTTCATGGCAGATGCGGGGCACATTGATCAGACAGGCCGCAGAATGAGCGATACCCCAAAGAAACCCAAAAAACCGCATGCGGTTTACACCCTTGTGGTCGAGGTCGGTCGCAAGTCTGGCGATGGCCTGCCCAAAGGGGCCACGGGGGCGGCGCTGATGTGCTACGCGTCCGGCGTCGACGAAGCCGAAGCGGTGCGCGAAACCGTGGCGATCCTGAAACAGGCGGACATGGCGCCGCTGGATGTGACAGGCTACGGCACGCTGGAAGAGCGCAAGGAACAGGGCCACGAGATCGAACCCGACGAGATCGAACTGATGCAAAAGGCGCTGGACGAAAACGCGGTGATCGTCGCGCAGGTCACGCCCTTTTTCGGCGATGAAGACCGCGATTAGGCGGCGCGTGCCTCAGCCAGTGTGATCGCCTCGAAGGCGCGCAGCACCTGATACCCGGCGCGGTGATGCTCGGGCAGAATCGCGCGGGACAGGTCGCTGAGCACCGAAGCCGAGAGCAGCGCCTTGTCGCGGCGCATCCGACCGATATAGAGGGTTTCCAAGGCGGCATCCGGAATTCGAACCGCGTCATGATGCGGCAAGAGCACCTGATGATAGGTGACAAAGCGCGGAGCCGGTTCGAAGTGACCAGCATAGCCATTGACCAGAGCGGAGGCGGGGATCAGCACTTGTTCGCGGCCAAACAGGTATTCGACCTCGGGACCGCTGACCAAGAGACGCTGGTGCCGCGACACCACCACATCCTGCGTCAGCCCGAAATAGGGCGCCCGCAAGCGCACCGGACGGAACGAGCCCAGCGCCGGGACAGTGCGCGATACAGCATGCAGCACCGGAACCAGCTTGCCATTTGCCGAACGCACCACGTCGCCCTGTTGCAGCGTCATGGCCAGACGCACACCTTGCGCCGTTTCGATGGGGACAGATGGCGCCAGCGTCGGCATGGGGCCGACGGGTTCAATGTCCGTCGACAACGCCACGAAAATCACATCTGGGTCGATGTCTGTCAGGCCCTTGGGGTGGGCCAGTGCGACGAGGTCGGCCAGCAACGGGGCGCGTTTCATGACGAAGTGCCGGATCAGGACATGTTCGGTTTCAGGGCGTGCGACGACCATGCGCCCGAGTTGTTTTTCTACGTCCCAGCTGATCGTCACCTGCAACGTATCGGTCCGCGCCTCGCGACCGCGTTCAACCACCTCGTGTACCACGTCTTCGCCTTGGGCAATGACCAGGACAAGGCTGCCGTGAGGCGTGGACATCAGCGAAAAGCTGCAAACCTGGGTGCCTTCACGCTTGTAGCTGAGAAGTGTCTGGGGGCGTCCATCCGGGGACAGTCGGGTTTCCAGAACGATCGACCCTTGTGGAACACAGGCGCGAGGTCGTCGGTCAAGGATGTCCTCAACCTCTTCGCGCAGCCATGGCGCGCGCTTTTCGCAATCCAAAAGCGCAAACCAACTCATGCGGCGGCTCCGAACAACATCTGCGCTTCGTGTTTCTTGAGGATCTGGCGGGCTGCAACGCCATAGCCCTGGCCTGTTTCGGGATCGAGTTCGGGAAAGAGAACTCACGATCTCTTCGATGATGTCCTCTTCAAAGGCGTCGAGCGTTTGAGGGCCGGGCAAGAAGCTTTCGGTCGCCAAACCGTTGGACAGGATGATCTCGTGCTGATCGAACAGCAGATGCACATAGGTGACGGTGCCGCCCTCTACGGTCTGTACGGTGCGCCCGTTGACCAGATGCTTGGCGGCGACAAGCACTTCGGGTGTACCGAACACCAGATCCGCCAAAGGATCGCGCACCAGAATGCGGTGCTGGGGCGACAGCATCAATGCCCCGTGGTTGCCGAATGTTCTTGCCGCCACACGCACAGGTGCAAACGCGCCAACGGCCGCGACAGTGCGCTGGCCGCTCCAGCGCAGCGGTTGCAAGCCGTGATCCATCGTCCAGACCAGATCATCCGGGCGCAGGTCTTCGACACGACGGGGACCAAGCTCTGTTTCGATCAGCGTGCCTGCCACGAAACAGGGCACCGTTGCGATCGTGACAAAACCGGTGTCGATTTCACCAGTGCTGCTTGCGACATCATAGGTGAAGTTGACAGTTTCGAAATCGCCATCCGAGGTCACCGACAGCGTGCCATCAGCGTTCAGCGTGACGACCTGACCGGTGCCCAGCGTGACGCTGTCACCCGCGCTGACGGCGATGCCATTGATATGCGTAATGAACATCACACCGCCGGTCAGGTTGATGTCATTGTCGAGTACGTCGAGAACCTTGGTCCGGTTCGTGAACATGCTGACGATGTCGGACCGTGCAACAAGTTCGGTCTGAACCGAGTCCGCGGCGATCAAAAGGTTCGAGTCGTAGTTCGCATCGCCCACATCGGCGATCCCGATGCGGATCGAATTCACCTCGCCGGGATTGACCAGCATTGTCATCGTCAGGGTAACGGTAAACCCGTCCATTTCGGTGTTGTAGTCGTCGCCCGTGTTGTCCTTGAACAGGTTGACGTTCGCGGTCGTGTTGAGGTTCGCCGGGTCAACATCCCCGTCGCCGGCAACGATGTCGACCTGTTGACCGTTGATCCAAACGCCGACGAAATCCTGATAGATGGAGTTCGTGAATTCCGGGTATTCCTCGGACGAAAAGACGAAGCGCATCGTCATAACGTCATTTTCGGGGATGAAGTCGATGTCGAGGTAACTGGCGTCGTATGTGTTGGTCCCGGCGGCCGCGTTGAAATCCGGGTTGTTGTTCTGGCCGCCGCTGCTCGTTGTTGTGGAACCGCTGCGGTTAGGATCACCCCCGCTTTGTGTGAACGCCCTGACCTGTCCAGTCGACAGGATGACGCCAGAATCCGACGGTGTGACACCCGGTGCCAATGCATCGCCATTGCTGTAGATCGCGGAAGACCGACTGTCACCGCTGTAGCTGGCGCCCACAACTGTTGCGCCCGATCCAAAGATTGCGTTTGCCATCGCAAGCGCGCTGGCACCTGTATTGTATGTAAGCTCGGCGCCTGTTGCCATTTTTGCCTCGATGAGACCCAAGGCATGTTCCAGACACGGATGACTGATCGACCGATGTTTTCACCGTGCCGACCCCGTGGACTGACTGCTGCTCTGCCTCGAGCCATTTTTATCTTTGTTGCTCAATAGCTAATACGAAAGAGAGTGATGTGTCATCCTTTCGATAGCGTCGACACCAAAAGGACAGGCGGCAATTGAGTCCTTTTCGTCACATTTGCCTCTGCCGGCAGTTGACGTTAGCCAAGGTCAGGCACTGAACAGAGGGCAAATCCGATGACACCGACCGATCCCGTAGACCTGACCGCAGCGCTTGTGCGCTGCCCCTCGGTAACGCCCGAAGAAGGTGGCGCGCTGGTCTTGCTGCAAGATTTGCTGGAGGGTGCCGGGTTCACATGCACCCGCGTCGATCGGGGTGGGGTGTCCAACCTGTTTGCCCGTTGGGGCGACAAGGGCCATGCCCGGACGTTTGGCTTCAACGGGCACACCGATGTCGTGCCGCTGGGCAATCCGGACGCGTGGACGATGCCGCCCTTCGGGGCCGAGATCAAAGACGGAATGCTGTACGGGCGCGGGTCCACCGACATGAAATCGGGCGTCGCTGCCTTTGCTGCCGCTGCGGTGGATTTCGTCCGCGACACACCCCCGGACGGCGCGGTGATCCTGACCATTACAGGCGACGAGGAGGGCGATGCGATTGACGGCACGATGGCGTTGCTCGACTGGATGGAAACCCATGATGAGCAGATGAGCGTGTGTCTGGTCGGCGAACCCACCAGCCCGGATCACATGGGTCAGATGATGAAAATCGGGCGACGCGGGTCGATGAATGCGTGGTTCACGGTGACTGGCAAACAGGGCCATTCCGCCTATCCGCACCGCGCCCTAAACCCGATGCCCGCCATCGCGCGTCTGATGGACCGGCTGGCCTCGCACGAGTTGGATCAGGGCACCGACCATTTCGATGCGTCGACACTGGCGGTGGTGACCATCGACACAGGCAATGCGGCAACCAACGTGATCCCCGCCGAGACACGCGCCTGCATCAACATCCGGTTCAATGACATCCATACGGGTGAGGGCCTGTCCTACTGGCTGCGCGACGAGGCGGCCAAGGTGGATGCCGAATTCGGCACCAAGACCGAGGTGAAGATCAAGATCTCTGGCGAAGCGTTCCTGACCCCGCCGGGGCCTCTGTCCGATCTGGTGGCCAAGGCCGTTGCGGCGGAAACCGGCGTAGCGCCAGAGCTGTCCACGACCGGCGGTACTTCGGACGCGCGGTTCGTCAAGAACCACTGCCCGGTGGTCGAATTCGGCCTTGTCGGCAAAACCATGCACGCGGTCGATGAACGGGTCGAGGTGGCGCAGATTCACCAGCTTAAGGCGATCTACACCCGCATCCTTCAGGACTATTTTGCACAATGACCGTGACCGTCTCGAGGGTCGCGGACCCGACCGACTGTTATGCGGTTCGGTACGACGTGTTCGTTCAGGAGCAGAAAGTTCCTGTCGAGTTGGAGCGTGACGAACTTGACGCCACTGCGATCCACTTGCTGGCAACAGACAACGGCTCGCCGGTTGGCGCGGCCCGGATCGTAATCAACGGCGACACTGGCAAGATTGGGCGCGTCTGTGTTTTGCGTGATCGTCGCCACAACGGGATTGGCTCAACCCTGATGTGCGAGACTCTGGAAATCCTGCGCGACATGCCCGGCATCGCCCGCGCCGCCCTTGGTGCGCAGATCGACGCTTTGGGGTTCTATGAAAAGCTGGGCTTCACCGCCTATGGTGCAGTGTTCGACGATGCAGGGATCGACCATCGGATGATGGAGCTGCGCTTCGACACCTGACGCGACTTTCGCCATGACGCGCCAGATTGCCCGTGCTACCTGATGCACATGAGCAAACTGCCGAGCAAGGCGGACATCCTCGACTGGATCGCCGCCAACCCGACCCTCACCGCGAAACGCGACATTGCCAAGGCTTTTGGCATCAAAGGTGCCGCGCGGATCGACCTCAAGCGCCTGCTGAAAGAGCTGGAGGCCGAAGGTCATCTTGAAAAGCGCAAGAAGACCTACCGCGACCCGGATCGTTTGCCGCCCGTGAGCGTGTTGCAGGTGAAGGCACCGACGCCGGACGGCGATCTCTATGCCCGTGCGTTGGAATGGCACGGCGAAGGGGTAGAACCGATCATCCTCGTGATCCCGCGCGCCTCGGACCCGGCTTTGGGCGAAGGGGACCGCATCCTTGCGCGCCTGCAGGTGGTGCATGAAGAAGACCACAATTACGAGGCGCGGCTCATCCGCCGCATCGGCTCGAACCCGCGCAAGGTTGTGGGCATCTTTGCCAAATCCTCGGAAGGCGGGCGGATCAAGCCGATCGACAAAGGGTCGGACAAGGAATGGATGGTTGCGCCAGACGCGACGGGCGGGGCCAAGGATGGCGAATTGGTCGAGGCGGAACAGGCCGGGCCAGCGGGCCGCATGGGCCTGCCGCGCGCGCGGATCATCGAACGGCTGGGTGACCCAAGCGCACCGCGCGCGGTGTCGCTGATCGCGATTCACCAGCACGGCATCCCCGACAGTTTCCCCGACGATGTGATCGTCGAGGCGGACGCGATGAAACCGGCTGGCCTTTCGGGTCGGACCGACATGCGGGACATGCCGCTGATCACCATCGATCCGATAGATGCACGCGACCGCGACGATGCCTGCCTCGCCTATCCAGACGATGATCCGAAGAACGAGGGCGGCCACGTGATCTGGGTCGCCATCGCGGATGTGGCGCATTACGTGACCTCTGGATCTGCGCTCGACCAAGAGGCGCGCAAGCGCGGCAATTCCAGCTATTTCCCAGACCGCGTGGTGCCGATGTTGCCCGACCGTCTGTCTGGCGATCTGTGTTCGCTGCACGAAGGGGTGCCGCGGGCTTGTGTTGCGGTGCGCATGGTGATCGACGCGCATGGCAACAAGCTCAGCCACAGCTTTCAGCGCGGGCTGATGCGGTCGGTCGCGTCGCTCGATTATCGCACTGTGCAAGACGCGATGGACGGCACACCGAACGACAAGACGGCGCCCTTGATGGACGACGTGATCCGCCCGCTTTACGCCGCCTATGCCGCGCTGCGCGAGGCGCGGAACCGGCGTCAGCCGCTCGACCTCGACCTGCCCGAACGCAAGATCGTTCTGGCCGAGGATGGCACAGTGCAGTCGGTCAACTTTGCAGAACGGCTCGACGCACACCGACTGATCGAAGAATTCATGGTGCTCGCCAATGTCTGCGCTGCCGAAACCCTGATCGCCAAACGCACGCCGCTTCTCTTCCGCGTGCACGAAGAACCGCCGCCCGAGAAGATGGAAAGCTTGCGTGAAACCGCCGAGGCGGCGGGGCTGACGCTGGCCAAGGGCCAGGTGCTCAAGACCTCGCAACTCAACCGCCTGCTGCATGACGCCGCTGGATCGGACGAGGCGGAAATGATCAACCTCGCCACGCTGCGGTCCATGACGCAGGCCTATTACAACCCCGAGAATTTCGGGCATTTCGGCCTCGCGCTTCAGAACTACGCGCATTTCACATCGCCCATCCGGCGCTATTCCGACCTGATCGTGCACCGCGCCCTGATCAAGGCGCATGGCTGGGGCGATGACGGCCTGACGCCCGAGGATATCGAGCGACTGGAAGCCACCGCGCAGCACATCAGCGACACGGAGCGTCGGTCCATGATGGCCGAACGCGACACCACGGACCGCTATCTCGCGGCCTTCCTGTCTGATCGCATCGGCGCGGAATTCGCCGGGCGGATCAGCGGCATCGCGCGCTTTGGCGTCTTCGTGAAGCTGGACGAAACCGGGGCCGATGGTTTGATCCCGATCCGGTCCCTGGGCAGCGAATACTTCCATTTCGACGCCGATGCCGGAACGCTGATGGGGTCCGACACCGGCGTGATGATCGGCCTTGGCCAGCGCGTGACTGTCAAACTGGTCGAAGCAGCGCCCGTGACCGGGGGCATCGCTTTGGAGCTGCTGACATTGCAGAATGCCGAACTGCCCGGCGGGTCAGGCAAGGGCCGCATGGGGCACCGAACACGCCCCAAGGGCAAGGGTGGGCCGAAACGCAAAGTGGCCAAGGCGAAGAAGAAAGACGCCAAGACCAAACGCAAGGTCACGCGGCAGCGGCGGAACGGGTGAATTTCGGATAGAGTGCAGCGCGTCCGCGCTGGATATACCCCATCAGCGTTTCATTGCCCCGCACAGCGCGACGGATCGCGGTATCTGCGGGCAACCCGGCCAACATGCTGAGCACCGGCACCGCAATTGTGTCGGGGGCTGTCGGATGATCGGCCAGCAGGAAGCTTTTGTCCCAAAGCAGGTCGGTCAGACAGTCAAGGTCCGGGGTCACGCATTGCATGCGCTGGTCCTCTGTCATTCGGGCAAAACCCTGCCCTTTCAGGCCATTCCGCACCTGCCGCCGGACTATATTGGCGATGAAGGGGCGCATCGGAGACGGAATACTGCCAAAGGCAACGGGCACCAGCTTGGCCCAGCAGCGATCATCCAACCACCGATCATGCGCCACTGCGACGCGCAAATGTTCCTCGATCATGCGGATCAGGGCATGACCCAGCACCCGGTCCTTGGACGACAGTCCGGGATAGAAATCCGCACCGCGCTTTTCCAGATAGGTCTGGATGAACCCGCTTTCCGGTATCACGCCTTCCGGTGTGCGCAGAGCAGGCAAACGGCCAATCGGGGCCTCTGAGGGCGTGTTTGCGTATTCGGGCCGCCAGTCTTCGCCCGACATGTCCAACTGGATCATGGACTTGACGCAGAACGGGCTGAGGCTGGGTTCGTCAAAGCCTTCTGGATAGGTGATGAGTGTGAGCATGTGTGTCTCCAAGTCAGTGCTGCTTCAGAAGTAGCGCGGCACACTGTCAGTTTTTGTCAGCATGCTGTAGAAAGTTTGGCATAGTAGAAAGCTCGGGATATGAGCCGCACCCATCGCCTGTTCCAATTGATGCAAGCCCTGCGCAATCTGCCCGCCCCTGTGACAGCGGCGCAGTTGGCTGATGCGACCAGCGTGTCCCCGCGGACGCTCTACCGCGACATCGACACGCTGCGCGAACTTGGCGCCGTGATCGACGGGGAAGCGGGGTTTGGCTACACCCTGATCGAAGACGCGCATCTGCCTCCGCTCGGTTTCAAGGATGACGAACTGGAAGCGCTTGTGCTCGGGCTCCGCGAGGTGGCCGCTGTGGGTGACCCGGCACTGGCCGACGCGGCCCGGAGCGCCCTGACCAAGCTGCGCGCGCGACTGCCAGAGCGGCAGGCGCACCGGCTGCGCCATTCGGTTCTGGTGGCGCACCGGTTCCATCCGCCTGCCCTGCCGGCAATTGATTCAGGCACTTTGCGCGAGGCCTGTTGGGACGAGCGGATCGTCGGCTTTGCCTATACTGACAAAAACGGCGCATCCACCCAACGCGAGGTGAAACCGCTGAGCATCATGTTGTTCGATCAATCGCATTGTCTGCTGGCGTGGTGCCTCACACGCGATGATTACCGGGCATTCCGGTTGGATCGCATGTCAGACCTGCACGTGACCGACCGTTCGTTCCGCCCAGGACGGGTGCCGTTGCTCAAGACCTACCTCGACAATCTGAATGAAGCGGCAGGAGACCGCTTGGTGCGCTTTTGATCCCTTCGCAAAAAGCCCGAGTCGCGCTAGGGTTGAGAAAAGTCCGGCAAACGGACACGAGCAGCAGAGGTTGAAGACATGCGGTATCTGGTGATCTCCTCGGTATTGACACTGACGGGGTCCATTGCCCCGGCACAGACGGGCGACGAAACCACCCGTCCCGTCAGCCGATCCTCCGCCGACAGCGAAGTCAGCCGCGGCGCCGGAACAGGTGATCATACGGTCTCAAGCGCGCCGTGTGTGACCATTTCAAGGTTTGCCAAACGTGCGTTTTGGGCACTGTGTTGAATGTCAGGTTAGACTTGGGTTCGATCTAAATTTCCCGACTTGCGAATGGCAGATGTTCGGATCTGCTGCCGTAGATGGACCAGTTTGGCTTTGGTTTGCTAGTGCAACAGTTCTTTTGCATCACTCCATAGATTAGCGATCAGTTCGTTTGCCGGTTCGGCGCGTGCCAGACCAGCAGACTGACCGGCCCAGGCCTGCATTCGGTCGATGTCGATCGCGGCAGACCGCATCGCTTTTGTGATGTTTCGCTGTATGGGATAGGGCGCGGGTTTCGGCCCTGCTTCGGCAGCCTCTGTATATGCGGTGCGAATCGATCGCCCCAAACGCCCCGAAAATGCGCGTGTGGGAACGGTGTCTTCGGGTAAGGCGGCACCGATGGCGTCAGCCCAAGCAGGAGCGATTTCGGCTTCCGGCGTACGCAACAGTCCAGTTCCGATCTGCACCGCAGATGCACCGAGAATAAGCGCCGCCGCGATCCCACGTGCATCAGCAATGCCACCCGTGGCCACAACAGGCACGTTGACGACATCGATAACCGCAGGAAGGAGGGAAAAAAGCCCGATCATTGACCGCGATGCATCTTCGGCGCTGAACGACCCTCGATGACCGCCAGCTTCGAAACCCTGCGCAATAATGACATCCGCGCCAGCTGCTTCTGCTGCCAAAGCCTCAGTGACCGAAGTCACAGTTGCAAACCATTTCACCCCACGCTCTTTCATGCGTGCCACGAAAGGGGCGGGGTAGACCCCCATAATGGAAGAGATTACAGGTGGAACGGCCGCCAGCATCGCTTCACATTGTGCATCGAAATCCAAATGGGGGGCTTCTGCCTCTTCGGCAGAGACTTCCGGGCCCCATCGCCCCAGAAACTCCCGTATCGTCGCTTTGTGGTCTGCGTCGCGCACAGGGTCAGGATCGGGTATCCAGATATTGAGTTGAAACGCGCCATTTGAACCGGATCGCATCTGTTGCGCCCAGTCGGATATCTCTTTGGGCTCCATCATCAAGCAACCACAAGCACCCATTCCACCGCCATTCGCAACCGCTACGGAGAGTGAAACGGGACACGCCCCTGCCATCGGCGCCAGAAGAATGGGCAGTCGGAGGTCGTGGTCCTCGCAAAAAGCTGCGACGCGACTTAACGAATTGGATGGCATCGAACGCTCCTGCGTTGATTGGTGTCACATGTCCCGATCGTTTATGAGACTATCAGAAATCGCCGCCCCTCAACAGCGGACATTGGCGCGCTTGGAGCGCATGCTCATATCGTCCTGCCGAGCAGCTCGACAAGACCATCTTCCGTTTCGATCCAGAACACCTCCGTGCGACGGCAGGAGACCGCTTGGTGCGCTTTTGATCCCTTCGCAAAAAGCCCGAGTCGCGCTAGGATTGAGCAAAGTCCGGCAAACGGACACGAGCAGCAGGGGTTGAAGACATGCGGTATCTGGTGATCGCCTCGGTATTGGCACTGACGGGGTCCATGGCCCCGGCACAGACGGGCGACGACACCACCCGTCCCGTCAGCCGATCCTCCACCGACAGCGAAGTCAGCCGCAGCGCCGTGTCTCTGGTGTCGGTCACCGCACCGCGCAATTCCCTGCGCCCGGCCTTGCGGCCCGCGGTGACGTCGACACCCGAAGTGCTTGTTTCCGCCGCAACCCAATCCGGGTTCGAGGACTGGATCAAAGGCTTCCGCGTCCGCGCCCTGCGGCAGGGCATTTCGGCCGATGTGTTCGACCGCGCCTTCGCCGGTGTGCAATACGATGCCGACGTGATCCGCCGTGACCGCAACCAGTCGGAATTTACCAAGACGATCTGGGATTACCTTGACAGTGCCGCGTCTGACGCGCGGGTCAACAATGGCAAGGCGGCGCTGCGTAAACACGGCGCGTTGCTGGACCGGATCGAAGCACAATACGGCGTCGACAAGGATGTGATCGTCGCGATCTGGGGACTGGAATCGGCCTATGGCACCTTCCGGGGGTCGAACCCGGTGATCGGGTCTCTGGCCACTTTGGCCTATGACGCGCGGCGCAGCGATTTCTTCGAGGAGCAACTGATCGAAGCCCTGAAGATTCTGCAAAGTGGTGATGTGCGCCTTGCGAATTTCAAAGGCAGCTGGGCCGGGGCGATGGGGCATACGCAGTTCATCCCGACCTCGTACCAATCGCTTGCGGTGGATTTCGACGGCGATGGCAAGCGCGACATCTGGTCGGACGATCCCGCCGACGCGCTGGCGTCAACCGCGAATTACCTTGCGAAGAACGGCTGGATCAAAGGCGCCCCTTGGGGCGTCGAGGTGCGCATCCCGCAAGGCTTTGATTACACGCTCGCCAATCGGGACATTCTGCGCATGCCGTCGGAATGGGCGCAGATCGGGATCGTGGATCTCGATGGCAAAGCGGTCCCGGATCATGGGTCTGCCTCGGTTCTCTTGCCCGCAGGCGCGAAAGGCGCGGCGTTCCTGATCTTCAAGAACTTCGACGTGATCGAGACATACAACACCGCGGATGCCTATGTGATCGGGGTTGGGCATCTGAGCGACCGCATCACCGGCGCGGGGCCGATCCGCTCGGACTGGCCGCGCGAGGACCGCGCGCTGACTTTTGACGAGCGGATCGAAATGCAGCGTCTTCTGACCGCCAAAGGCTTCGACACCCAGAAGATCGACGGAAAGATCGGGCCGCTGACCATCAACGCCGTGCGGGCGTTCCAAACGTCCATTGGCGATATCCCCGATGGATACGCCTCTTTGAACATCCTCAAGAAACTGCGCTAGGCTGAGCTCCGAAACGGTGGTGTGATCCCCTGCCCCTTCGGCGAAAGGCCCGAGATATGCCAACAACCCTGATCGTCCTCGCGCATCCCGACAGGCGCTCGTTCAATGGCGCATGGTCGGATGCGACCGAGGCGGCAGCCTTGGCGCAGGGTGACACGGTTCTACGGTCGGACCTGTGCCAGATGGGGTTCGATCCTGTGGAACGGGCGGCACACTATGGGGATTGGCCCGAGGACACGCCCTTTGACCCGCTCAAGGCGCAGGAAGGGGCGGCCGATGCCGGATCAACTCCGAAAGACGTGCGGGCAGAGGTCGACAAGATCAAGCAAGCCGACCGGATGGTCCTGCACTTCCCGCTTTGGTGGTTCGCTCCACCCGCCATCCTGAAAGGCTGGTTCGACCGCGCATTCCAGCATGGTGCGCTGCATGATGTCGACGCCCGGTTCGACAGGGGCGTGTGCCGGGACAAACAAGCACTGATGTGTGTAACCACCGGGTCGAACGCTGCTGAAAGCGCTTATAACGGGAAGGAAGGCGATATTCGCCTTCTGTTGTGGCCCACCGCTTATACCCTGCGCTACTTGGGGTTCGACGTGCTGGAGCCTGTCGTGGTGCATGGTGTGCATGGCTATCACAGGGGCGACCGCGAAACGCAGTTGGTCAACCGCCTGACCGCAACGCTGGATGCACAAACAGACATCATGGCCGGGTTTTCCACGCGGCCCAGACTGCGTTTCAATAGGGATGATGATTTCGACGAAACGGGTCAGTTGCGCAGCGACAGAGCCTCGATCACGCCGTTTATTCGTCACAGGGCCGCGTTTGACGAATAGAGTGTTTGTGCAAGACACAGCGCGGGCCTAAAGGGCGTAGAGCCCAATGGGAGAGCGCCCTTGATCCTGAACATCGACGTGCATCTGGAATACCAGTTGTCCAGACCCACTGACCTGCTGCTGCAAATCGAGGCCGCACATCTGCCGGATCAGCCTGTCCAAAATGCGCAAATCGACTTTTCCGATGTCAGCGATTTCGCCCGCGTCGCTGCCGACGAAGGAGTGGGCGATCGCATCTGGCTGCGGGCCGACGGTCTTTTCCGGTGCGATTATCGCGCAGAAGTCCGGATCGACCGCGCGTCTATGGATCTCAGCCTGCTTGACGCGGTGCCTCCGCATCGGTTGCCCGGTGATACGGTGCGATACCTGATGCCCTCCCGTTACTGCCCTTCGGACGAGTTCCAGACCTTCGTTGCAGCGGAGTTCGGGCATCTTTCAGGCGGCGCACAGATCACCGCGATGCGCGACTGGATCGAGCGGTCGTTCCAGTATGTGCCGGGCGTCAGCAACGCGCAGACCACCGCCCTGGACAGCTTTGTTCAGCGGCAGGGCATCTGCCGCGATTATGCGCATGTGCTGGTGACATTGGCCCGCGCCGCGACAATCCCCGCGCGCTTTGCCAGCGTCTTTGCGCCGGGTGTGACCCCGCCTGATTTCCATGCGGTGGCAGAGGTATATCTGGACGGCGGCTGGCACCTTGTCGATCCCACAGGCATGGGGACGTCAGCCGACATTGCACGGATCGGTGTCGGTGCGGATGCAGCCAACGTGGCGTTCCTCAACATATTTGGTCAGGCGGAGTTTGTTGCGCAGAGCGTGTCTGTGACAGAGGCCTAGTCTCGCAGGGCCATCAAAGCTCTGACAGATCGGTCCAGCGAAACGCGTCCTTTTCGGCGAACACCCGCCCCACCGAGGGAAGGGAGAAATGGCTGCCAAGCACAAGGCACTCTGCCTCAGCCGCCGTTTGCAGCAGAAAGCGGCGGGACTCGACGGCCTGTTCTGCATCTGCATCAAACTTGAAATGCCATTCCGGATGCCAGCACTGAGCCGCAGAATGCAGCGCATCCCCGGTGATGATCGCTTCGCGGTTGCCGCTCCGGATTTGAACCGAGACATGACCCGGTGTATGCCCCGGCGTCGGGACAAGGGTCACGTGTTCGCCAAGCATATGCCCCGTCTGCACCATCTCGGCCTGACCAGCGGCGATCACGGGCAAGACGCTTTCGGTGTAAAGATCGCTCATCCGGTCCTTGTGGAACGCTGCGTCGGCGGCGGGTATGAGGTAACGCGCATTGGGAAACGTGGGAACCCAACGACCATCCTCGAGCCGCGTGTTCCAACCCACATGGTCGGTGTGCAGGTGCGTGCACAATACGTAGTCGATGTCATCGACGGTCAGACCCGCCGTATGGAGCGATGCCAAGAACCGCCCGTCTGACCGCTGGTGCCAGTCTGGAAAGGCGGGAACGGTTTTGTCATTGCCAATGCAGCTGTCGACGAGAATCCGATGGGTCGGAGTGACCAGCAGGAACCCTTGAATCGGCAGGATCAGGCAGCCGGTGGTTTTGCAGATCGAGCCGGGTACATGGCTCTCCATAACCTCGGCAACATCGGGCCCCGCAGTCGGGAAAAGCGCATCGGGCGCCATGAAGGGACCATGCAGGTCGAGCAGTCTCCAGACTTCGACCTCACCGATTTTACAAAGCATCGCCTGTTCCCATTCGAACTGATCTTATCAGTCTGCCCTACAGTCTTCGCCGCGGAAACAGGACAGCGCCTTCTGCTCCTGTTCGGCGGTCGGTGACGCATAGGTCATACCGGGACACGGGCTGATCTGCGCAACCCATTGGAGCTTTTCCTGTTTGAGGAACGCCAGATGCTCGCCTTTCGCGGTTCCGCCGCACCAAGGGCCAAGGCAGGACACCCGCAGAATCACGTCGCGTTCGAACCGCTTGGTGAACCCGTACTTGGTGAGGGAGTATCCGGCCAGCCAGCCTTCGATATCTGTCGTGTCACGTTTGCGGGAAGTGCGTAGATCGGTGCGGTCAGGCAGCTTGGCCTCATCGAAGAACAGATCGCCTTTGACGATGATATAGGCGTCGTCGGATTGCGCGGCCTGCTGAAAGTCGCGGGCGATGTCCGGCGGTGCGCAACTCAGCGCATGGGCAGGTTGCGCGAGTGCCATCAGGCCCGCAAGGACAACGCCCAGCCGCATCACAGGTGGTCCTTGAAGGCCGCCAGCACCCGTTCGTAGACATGCCGCTTGAACGGCACGATGTTGTTGATGAGCTGATCCGGCGCCATCCACTGCCACCGGCTGAATTCCTGATGCTCGGTCGCGATATCGACCTGATCGTCGGTGCCGTTAAAGCGCATCAGGAACCATTTCTGCTCCTGACCGCGATACCGCCCCTTCCAGAGCTTGCCGACAAGATCATGCGGCAGATCGTAGGGTATCCAGTCCTTGGTCTCGGCCTCGACCTTGACGAGCGAGGCCAGAACCCCGGTTTCTTCCCACAGCTCGCGCAGCGCCGCGTCACGCGGGCTTTCGCCCTTGTCCACCCCACCCTGCGGCATTTGCCAAGCCGGGCCGGGGTTGTCGAGCCGCTGGCCGACAAAGACCTTTCCCTCACGATTGACCAGCATCACGCCGACACAGGGACGGTAGGGCAGCTTGGCAATCTGTTCGGGGGTCATGCTGGGGCCTTTGTAAATGTGCGGCGCAGGAACACCCTGCGCCGCGATGTGGTCTTACTCTTTCGACGGCTGCAGCGCGGTCAGGCCCTTGAGGATGTCGATGGCATAGGCCAGCTGGTAATCCTCTTCACGCAGTGCTGCAGCAGCTTCGGCCTTGGCGCGGTCAGCTTCGATCTGCTGGATCTCGTCCTCGGTCAGACTGTCATTGTCGAGGCTGCCGCGCAGGTCGGCTTCGGACCGGCTCAATGCGTTTGTCTCCTCGTCCTCAGCACTGGCTTCGGGGCGGCGCGGCTGGGCCACAACGATGTCCGGCGACACGCCCAGCGCCTGAATCGACCGACCCGACGGCGTGTAATACCGTGCCGTGGTCAGACGCATCGCACCGTCACCCCGCAGCGGCATCACCGTCTGAACCGAGCCTTTGCCGAAGGACTTGGTGCCCACGACGATGGCGCGGCGGTGATCCTGAAGTGCACCGGCCACGATTTCGGACGCCGACGCAGAACCGCCATTGATCAGAACGACAATCGGCTTGCCCTGCGCCAGATCGCCCGGTGTAGCATTGTAACGGTCGCCATCCTCGGGGTTGCGGCCACGGGTGCTGACGATTTCGCCCTTTTCGAGGAACGCATCGCTGACGCGGATCGCCTGATTGAGCAAACCACCGGGGTTGTTGCGCAGGTCGAGCACGATGCCTTCGACATTGTCCATGCCACCCGCCGCTTCGACCTGTTCGGCCAAGCCTTCTTCGAGGTTGGCGTAGGTCTGGTCGTTGAACGTGGTCACACGCAGGACCACCGCATCACCTTGCAAGCGGGTACGAACGGCCGTCAGTTTGATCGTGTCGCGAATGATCGACACGTCGAACGGTTCTGCCTCGCCTTCGCGCACCACCGTGATGATGATCTCGGAGCCGACCGGCCCGCGCATCATGTCGACCGCTTCATCCAGCGTCAGACCCAATACAGACGCACCATCCACATGCGTGATGAAGTCGCCCGCTTCGATCCCGGCTTCCTCGGCAGGGGTGCCGTCGATGGGCGATACGACCTTCACAAAGCCTTCTTCCTGGGTGACTTCGATCCCAAGACCACCGAATTCCCCACGCGTCTGCACCCGCATGTCTGCGGCATCGTCGGGCGACAGGTAGCTGGAATGGGGATCCAGCGAGGTCAGCATGCCGTCAATGGCCGCTTCGATCAGATCACCGGCATCCACCTCTTCGACATATTGCGCACGGATGCGTTCGAAAATGTCACCGAACAGGTCCAGCTGTTCGTACACGTTTGTGGTGCGGGCGCTTTCCTGCGCGATCAGCGGACCCACGAATTGCGTCGTGGCCACGATGCCTGCGAGTGTGCCGCCCATGGCCGCCATGACTACTTTTTTCATTCGGTCCTTCCCTTATCCTGTGTGAACCACCCGAGGGGGTCCTCTGGCGTGTCGCCCAATCTGACTTCTATATAGAGCGTTTCGGACAGCGCTTCGCCAGCCCTTTCACCGGATGGTGATTGAATATCGTTGGTTTCGCCCGCCGGACCGCCCATCAAACCGACCGGGCTGCCCTCGGGAAGCACCTGTCCGGTCTCTCCGAACACGGTTTCGAGCCCCGCAAACACGAATAGAATATCGGGTTCCGGTTCAAGAATACTGACCAGCCCGTAATCCAAGAGCGGACCCCTGTAGCGGATCGTCGCCGCAGCCGGTGTTGTCACAAGTGCGCGAGGCCGGGTCGCGATCAGCACACCCGGTCGCGTCACACCCGCTGCATCGGTCTCACCCGCCCGGCGCAGGATCTCGCCCGTGACCGGCAGCGGCAACCGGCCCTTGCGATTGCTGGCGGCGGGCAGATCAAGATCAGCCTCGTCTTCCGAGATTTGGCTCAACCCGGCCGCAAACCCGTCCAGCGTTTCAGAAGCCGCGATCAGCAGCGCGGTTTTGACCGGGTCTTCGGTGAATTTGCGTGGCAAATCGGTGCGGTCGGCCATCGCCTGACTTAACGCGGTGCGGGCCGCCTGAATATCGGCCAGTCCATTTTGCAGCGTATTCGCAGCGTCCTGCTGCAACTGGCGAAGGGCGGTTGCCTCTTCCACATCTGCGCGCAGGTCTGATGCCGCAGCGGTGAGTGCGGGCGTGATCGACGCCATCAACAGTCCTGCCCGCGCGGTCCCGATAGGGCCATCGGGATGCACAAAGTTCTGCGGTCCCGCACCCGGGCCAATCGCCGACAGCGCCGCAAGCAGGCGTCTGACCTCGGTATCGCGCGCATCAAGATCGCGGCGCAATTCGGTTTCGCGGATCGACGCCGCCCGCAGCCCATCGCGCATTGCGGCCAGCCCTGTCTCGAACGCGTGTACGGCCTCGGTCAGGGCCCGCACCCGATCCCGCGCGGACTCGGCTGCATCAAGCTGGGCTGTTGCATCTTCCAACTGCACCATCGCGTTGCGCGCAGCGTCGGCCGGGGTCTGGGCCGAGAGGGGCACGCCAATCAGGCAGAAAAGAAGCGCAAGGTGCCTCATGTGCGGATCAGGCTTTTCCCGGTCATCTCGTCAGGTTGCGGCAGCCCCATCAGCGCCAGCAGGGTCGGCGCCAGATCGGCCAGCCGCCCATCGGCGAGCGTGGCGCCCTCTGGCCCACCGTAAAGCACCACAGGCACAAGGTTCGTCGTATGCGCGGTGTGCGGCCCGCCGGTTTCAGGATCGACCATTGTTTCGCAATTGCCGTGGTCGGCTGTCACGATCATCGCGCCACCGGCCTTTTCTACGGCGGCCAGCACCTTGCCCAGACCGGCATCCACCGCCTCGCAGGCCTTGATCGCGGCCTCCAGATCGCCGGTGTGACCGACCATGTCCGGGTTGGCGTAATTGGTGACGATCAGGTCATACCCTGCCTCGACGGCGGCCACGAATTTCTCGGTCACTTCGTCCGCCGACATTTCGGGTTGCAGGTCATAGGTCGCCACGTTGGGGCTTTTGGGCATGTAGCGGTCTTCGCCCTCTTCCGGTGTCTCCTGCCCGCCATTCAGGAAGAAGGTCACATGCGGATATTTCTCGGTCTCCGCCAGGCGGAACTGTTTGCGACCGTGCTTGGCAACCCATTCGCCCAGCGTGTTCCTGATTTCCTGCTTCGGATAGGCAGTCGTCATGTAGGCATTGTGCGCCTTGGAATAGTCCACCATGCCCAGAAGACCGGACAGCGCGGGCTTGTCCCGCTTGAACCCGTCAAAGTCCGGATCGCCGATGGCGGCAAGGATTTCGCGCGCCCGGTCGGCGCGGAAGTTGAGGCAGAAAAAACCGTCGCCTGTATTCAGGCCGGTGTAGTCCCCGATCACACAGGGTTCGATGAATTCGTCGTTCTGGTCTTTGGCGTATGCGTCCGAAACGGCTTGGACCGCCGTGCCCGCATTGTTCCCCTGCCCGAGGATCATCGCATTATAGGCCCGTTCCACGCGATCCCAACGGGTGTCGCGATCCATGGCAAAGTAGCGCCCAATGACGGTTCCGATGCTGGCACCCTTTGGCAGACTGGCGTCAAGATCGTCGACAAACCCCTTTGCCGAGGTCGGCGCCACGTCGCGCCCGTCGGTGATGGCGTGCAGAACCACCTCGACGCCCTGATCCGTCAACGCTTTCACCGCCGCCTTGATGTGGCTGATATGCCCATGCACCCCGCCATCCGAGACCACACCCATGATATGCGCCCGGCCGCCGGCATCCTTGACTGCCTTGGCAAAATCACGGATCGCGGCATTCTCGAAAAAGCTGCCGTCTTCGATGGCAAGGTCGATCTGGCCGAGGTCCATCGCCACCACCCGGCCCGCGCCGATATTCGTGTGCCCCACCTCGGAATTGCCCATCTGTCCGCTGGGCAGGCCCACATCAGGGCCATGGGTGATCAGCGTCGCATGCGGGCAGGTCGCCATGAGATGATCCATCGTCGGCGTATTGGCCAGTTTTGGCGCATTCGCCGTTGGATCGTCACGCAGGCCCCAGCCGTCGAGGATCGTCAGAACGACAGGTTTCGGGGTGGTCATGTGCTGGGCCTTTCTGCTCGGCTCGGTCTTGAACGCGGTTTAGCAGAGGTGGCCCGGGATGTGGAGAGGGCGCATTGGCTGTGTGATCGAACCGCTGACGCGGTCCGATCAGCTGGGGGCTCTGCCCCCAGACCCCCGGCATATTTGGAAAGAGAAGAAGAAGATCAGGCGCACACTAACCGAACATCCGCCACCCCGCCATCCAGCGGGTCAGAGTGGTGACCGCGCAGAGCGCGGCGAAGGCGTAGGCGAGCCACGGGAAGGCTACCGGAAACAGGCACATGGCGACGAAGAGTGCGATGGTCTCGGTGCCTTCGGTCAGGCCGCCGAGATAGTAGATGCCTTTCGTTGGGTACGCGTCGGACGTGATCCCGCGTTTTTCCGCGATGATGGAGAAGGCGAGAAAGCTTGATCCGGTGGCGATGAAGCTGCAGATCAGCACGGCGGCGGGCAGCGCGTTTGCGGCTGGATCATGCAGCGCAAAGCCAAGCGGAAAGAGGCCGTAGAACATGAAGTCGAGCGCGATATCGAGGAACGCGCCGCGGTCGGAGGGGGTCGTCAGACGCGCAACCGCACCATCCAGACCATCGGCGAGCCGGTTAAGGGCAAGGCACACCAGCGCAACCCAGAACAGCCCCATCCACAGCGACAGAACTCCGATCAGACCGATCCCGAAGCCCACAATGGTGATCTGGTCCGCACTGATCCCCCGCGCGACAAGCGCCCTGGCCGGGCGGTCAATGGCGCGTTTGACTAGCGGCAATATGGCAGCGTCGATCATCGGTCAGCCTCGAAAAACAGGTCGAAAACCGCCATACCGGGCCAATCCTCATGGGTACACTGAAATCTTGCACACCTGTTTGTCATTTGACCGGAACAGGGTAGTGCTGGTTTTAACGCCAGATACCCGGGCGCTGCCCACAGGACCAAGGACCAGACTTCATGCGCACCATACTTGCTGCCACGCTTGCCACTGTCACCGCCTTCGCCGCTCAGGCAGAGCCGGACCCGTCAAATTGGACTGCCGTCACTGAAGAGGCACGCGGTCAAACGGTGTATTGGAACGCATGGGGCGGGTCGGACACGATCAACAGTTTTATCACGTGGATCGGCGACAGGGTGAACGAGGAGTATGGCGTCACGCTGGAGCATGTGAAGCTGTCGGACACCGCCGATGCGGTGAGTCGCGTGCTGGCGGAAAAGACCGCTGGCAAAGATGAAGGCGGGGCCGTCGACATGATCTGGATCAACGGCGAAAACTTTGCCGCCATGAAGCGTCAGGACCTGTTGTTCGGACCGTGGGTTGAACAGACCCCGAGCTGGGCGAATGTGGATGTGGCGGGCAAACCGGCGGTGGTGTCGGACTTCACCGTGCCGACCGACGGGCTTGAGGCACCGTGGGGCATGGCGCAGGTGGTGTTCTATTATGACACCGCACGGCTTGAGACACCTCCGACCACCATGGAGGCCCTTGCCGCCTATGCCGCTGCCAATCCGGGGCGTTTCACCTATCCGCAGCCGCCGAACTTCCTTGGCTCCACTTTCCTGAAGCAAGCCCTGATCGAATTCGTGCCGGATGCCTCTGTCCTGCAATCACCAGTGGAAGAGGCCGATTATGATGCGGCAACCGCCGACTTCTGGACCTTTATGGACGGTCTGACACCGACGCTCTGGCGGTCGGGCCGCGCCTATCCGCAGAACGAATCCCGCCAGATCCAGTTGATGGCCGATGGCGAGATCGACCTTGCGATCAGCTTCAACCCGAACGAGGCGAGCAACGCGATTGCCAATGGTCAGTTGCAGGATACGGTGCGGACCTTCGTGATGGATGCAGGCAGCATCGGCAATGCCAGCTTTGTCGCCATTCCCTATAATGCCAACGCCAAGGCGGGTGCGATGGTGGTGGCCAATTTCATGATGTCACCCGAAGCGCAGGCGATGATGCAGGATCCCGAAGTGTGGGGCCTTGGCACCGTACTTGATCTGGCGAACCTGTCCGGTGAGGATCGTGCGCGGTTCGATGCGCTGGAACTGGGCATTGCCACGCTGCCCCCGGCAGAGCTGGGCGCGACCCTGTCAGAGCCGCATCCAAGCTGGATGGTCAAACTCGAGGAAGACTGGACCGACCGGTACGGCGTCGCGCAATAGGCGTGGCGTGAGCGCAGGCTGCGACACGTCCTCGGCGCGGGCCCGGTTTCTGCCATGGGCCCCGCTTCTGACCCTTGCCATCATGGTTGGTCCCGTGGTGGCCGGATTGCTGGGCACGGTTGCGCCGGCCTTTGGCTACATGCCCGCATTGGGCGGTGACGGGATCAGCCTCAACGCCTTTACCATGCTGTTCGATTGGCCCGGCATCACCCGCGCCAGCGTTCTGAGCGTCACCACCGGGATTGTGGCAACGGGGCTGTCGCTGCTGCTTGTCGCCCTGATCTGTGCCGCGTGGAGCGGTTCCCGTGCGTTTCGCATCATCGAACGGATGCTGTCGCCGCTGCTGTCCGTGCCCCATGCAGCGGCAGCCTTTGGGCTGGCGTTCCTGATCGCCCCATCCGGCTGGATCGCGCGCGCCACCTCGCCATGGCTGACGGGATGGGACAGACCGCCCGATCTGTTGATCCTGCAAGATCCCTATGGCCTGTCCCTGATTGCCGGACTGGTGGTCAAGGAAGTGCCGTTCCTGCTGCTGATGACGCTGGCGGCCCTGACCCAGATCCGCACCAGCCAGGCCCGCGATACCGCTCTGGCCCTCGGCTATGCGCCGGTTACGGCGTGGTTCAAGACGGTTTTCCCGCGCGTCTATGCGCAGATCAGGCTGCCCGTCTTTGCGGTGCTCGCGTTTTCAATGACCGTGGTGGATGTGTCCCTGATCCTTGGGCCGACCACGCCCCCGACGCTTGCGGTTCAGATCCTGCGCTGGATGAACGACCCCGACCTGTCGCAACGCTTTCTCGGGTCAGCCGCCGCCGTGTGGCAACTCACCTTGGTGGTTGGCGCATTGATCCTGTGGCGCTTGGGTGAAATCGGGGTTGGTCATCTGGGACGCGGTTGGGTGGCGTCGGGACGCCGGGGTGGTGCCACACGCAGTTTCAAAGCGGTGTCCCTGACCGCCGCGATCCTGAGCGCCAGCGCCATCGTCTTCGGCATTCTGGGCCTGCTGGTGTGGTCCTTTGCCGGGCTTTGGAGCTTTCCGGATCTGCTGCCGGGTGCGTTTACGGCCAAGACATGGATGCGTCATGCGATGAACCTATGGCCCATACTCAGCGAAACCCTGATCATCGCGTCGGTGGCAACCTTGGTCGCCCTGTTGCTGACCATCGCCTGTCTTGAAGCCGAAGAACGCCACGGGCTGAGGCCGGGAAGCCGGGCGCTGTGGCTGCTATATGTCCCGCTGATCGTGCCCCAGATCGCCTTTCTGACAGGGTTGCAAACCTTGGCGATTTACACTGGCATCGACGGCAACCGCACTGCAGTGATCGCCGTGCATATCATCTTCGTCCTGCCCTATGTGTTCCTGTCACTGGCCGATCCTTTCCGCGCGTGGGACGCACGCTACGGCCATGTCGCGCGGGCCTTGGGTGCGGGGTGCGACGGTGTGCTCTGGCGGGTGCGCTTGCCGATGCTGCTTCGACCGATCCTGACTGCCGCCGCCGTGGGCTTTGCCGTGTCGATCGGGCAATTCCTGCCGACCCTCTTGGCAGGTGCGGGGCGCGTGCAAACCCTGACGACCGAAGCCGTGGCATTGGCCTCCGGGGGTGACCGGCGAGTGATTTCGGTTTATGCGCTCAGCCAGACCGCGCTGGCGCTGTTGCCCTTTGCGCTGGCTCTGTTTGTTCCCGCCATCATCTGGCGCAATCGCAAGGGGCTGCGTCATGCCTGATCCCGGTCTGACTCTTGACCATGTGATGATCCGCCGGGATGGGCGGACGCTGGTCGATATCTCGGATCACGTCGCCCCCGGTGAGGTGTTGACCGTGATGGGTCCCAGCGGTTCGGGCAAATCCACGCTGCTGTCTTACATCATAGGCACGCTTGACCCGGCATTCGAGGCCAAGGGGCGGGTTGTTCTGAACGACACCGACATCACCAACCTCGCGCCAGAGCAGCGGCACGTGGGTATCCTGTTTCAGGACGAATTGCTTTTCCCACATCTGTCGGTGGGCGAAAACCTTGCCTTCGGATTGCGCGCTTCGGTCAAATGCCGGATCGAGCGCGGCCGACAGATTGCGGCGGCTCTTGAAGATATCGGGCTTGGCGGGTTTTCCGACCGTGACCCCGAAACATTGTCCGGCGGTCAGAAAGCGCGTGTCGCGCTGATGCGGATGCTGCTGTCTGCGCCGAAGGCGTTGTTGCTGGACGAACCGTTCTCGCGGCTCGACACCGAACGGCGCGATCAGGTGCGTTCGCTGGTGTTCGATCAGGCGCGGGCCAAAGGGTTGCCGGTGCTTCTGGTCACACATGATCATGCCGATGCCGAAGCAGCGGGCGGCCGCGTTCATCGGTTGGACTAGCCGGGTCTATTCACCTTCCGGCGCGGGCCGGGTGGAAACAGACCCGTAGCGCAGCTTCAAAGCGTGGGCGATTTCCGACGGCAGGATCGCAAAGCACTTCGCATAGCGCGGGATCAGCCGGGCCGGTTGAGACAACGCGCGCCACAGCCATTCCATCGCAATCGCCCGCACCCAAGCGGGCGCGCGCACTTGTGCACCAGAAAAGAAATCCAGCCCCGCACCGATTGAGATAAAGCCAACATTTCGCAACTTGTCGCGTCCGTAGGCGGCAAACAATTCCTGCTTGGGAGCGCCAAGGGCGAGGAAGGCAATGTCTGCCTTTGCTTTGGCCAACGCATCCAGAACCACATCGGCAGAAGCACCCATCGGGTCGAATCCCATCGGAGGCGCAATCGCTGCGACAATTTGCGTGCCGGGCACTTCACGTTCGAGATACGCCTTCGCCGCAGCGAGTGTCTCATCCGTGCTTCCCACCAAAGCGAGCGTCTTGCGATGCGCCGCAGCGATCCGCACCAGTGGCAGAATCGCATCAGAGCCGGGGATCAACGACACCGGGCGTCCGGCCAGTTTTGACATCCAGACAATGGGATTGCCGTCGGCCACCACCAGGTCCTGCGCAGCGTAGGCATCGCGAAAGCGTTGATCCTGACGCAATTTTACCAAATGGTCCAAATTGATCGTCGCCAGTGAAAACCCTTCACCAACGCGCAGACGCGAAGAGATGTGCCGCTCGAGAGCGACCCAATCGGGTACGTTGACAGTCACGTCAAAGGCCTCGCCCCAAAAGCGCATAAGCGCCTCCTCATTCGTCAATTCGGGGATGTCTACATGCATCATGCGGCCAAATCGCGGCCACAGCGCCGCAAAATCAAGACATTCCGGCAAAAATTATCCTAAGACACACGAGAAACCCGACGTTTGTCGAAATATGACCATGATTGGATGGTCTAAGCCCTGCGAAAAGACGCACAGAAGCACATGAGCAGCCCGTGAACTGTAACCGATTCCGTATCGTCCGAGCCTCGGCCTACGGTCGCACCTGCCATTGGGTCGCGGCATGAACGGGACTGTCTCGATCATCGGCTGTGGCTTTGTGGCCGATCTTTATATGCGGTCGCTTCAGGCGATGGACGGGATCACCGTGGCCGGAGTCTACGACAAGAACGCCGAACGTCTGGCGCAGTTCTGCTCATTCTGGAACGTGCCCTCTGTGGCGTCGATGGACGCATTGCTGGACCAACACCCGCGCGATGGCGTGGTGCTCAACCTCACCAATCCGTCTGCGCATTTCGAAGTGAACTCTGCCAGCCTTGCAGCCGGATGCCACACCTATTCCGAAAAGCCGCTTGCCATGACGGTCGAGGACGCCAAGGCCTTGCATGCGCAGGCGGAAGCCGCCGGGTTGATGCTGGCGTCCGCCCCCTGCAGCGTCTTGGGTGAGGCCGCGCAAACCTTGGGTCATGCGCTGCGCAATGGCGTCGCCGGAACTCCTCGCGCCATCTACGCCGAACTGGACGACGGGTTTGTTCCGCAGGCCGCCTACAAGAAATGGATCTCCGAATCCGGCGCACCGTGGCCGTTCGAGGATGAATTCCGCGTTGGCTGTACGCTCGAACACGCGGGTTACTACCTTGGCTGGCTGATCTCGTGGTTTGGATCGGTGCGCACCGTGGTGGCGGCGTCGGCTGAGACCATTCCCGGCAAGGAAGGCACCGGGCCATATGCGCCGGACCTGTCGGTTGCCACGCTGTTTTTTGAAGACGGGCCGATGACCCGGCTCACCTGCTCCATCGTGGCCCCACATGATCACCAGATCCGCATCATCGGCGATGGCGGCGTTCTGGCCTGCAAGGCGGCGTGGGACAATTCCGCCAAGGTCACTTTTGCCAAACGCATGACGATCCGCCGCCGCCTGATGGAATCGCCCTTCCCGAAAACCATCAAGCTCGGCCAGCCGACCCATCCCAAGGTCAAACGCTGGGGGGCGGCCGCGATGAACTTCATGCTCGGGCCTTCAGAAATGCTGGACGCGCTCCGCGAAGGTCGTCCGTCCCGCCTGTCGAACGACTTTGCCTTGCACATGACCGAGGTCACGCTGGCAATGCAGAACGCGGGCGAAACGTCCGGCGCACAAGCCATGACCACCCGCTGTGATCCGATGGAGCCGATGCCATGGGCGCAGTGAAAAGGGTTCTCATCACCGGCGCGACGGGCTTCATCGGGCGCGCCACTGTCGACGCTGCGCTGGACGCGGGGCTGGAGGTTGTGGCGGTGCAGAGGCGCGTTGGGACGAACCGTACGGGTGTAACGTACGTTTCAACAGACCTGACCGTACGGGACAGGATCGCCGACCTTGCCACAGCCATGGCCGGATGCGACGCTGTCATCCACCTCGCCGCCGCCATGTCGGGCAAGGCAGAGGATCACGCGCGATTGACACTTGCGGGCACCAAACACTTGATCGCAGCCATGAAGAAGGCCGGTATCGCTCACCTCACGCTGGCCAGTTCGCTGGCGGTGTATGACACGTCCAAAGTGGCGATTGGCGCAGCGCTGACCGACACAACGCCGCTTGTGACCACAGATACCGCGCGCGATGCCTATTCGGATGCGAAGGCCCAGCAAGAGAGCCTTGTTTCAAAGGCCGGTATTGACTCTGTGACGGTGGTACGGCCGGGCATCGTGTACGATGCAGACCGCCTCTGGAATGCGCATTTGGGTGTTGGTGCAGGACCGGCTTTGTTCCGCGCTGCGTCTGGCGATCCATTGCCGATGTGTCATGTCCAAAGATGCGCCGCAGCGCTTGTGCAAGCGACTGCGCATCGGCTTCGGGACACGATCACACTGGTTGATCCCTCTTTGCCGACGCGAGGGCAAGTGATTGCAAAGCTTCAAGAAAGCGGCTGGCCGAAACTGGTTCTACCGCTTCCTCTCGGACTTCTGTGGGCCATCGCGCAGATGCTTCAACCCATAGCGCCCCGTCTGCCCGGCCTGTTGCGCGCACCGGTCCTGAGGCAACGGCTGATGCCCATGACTTACAAATTCGACCTGCCTTCGGGGATCACTCTGCCAGACCCCTCTCCTGCGTGGGAGGCTGCGACATGACCCTGCCAAAGATCGCTTATCTGACCGGCGAATACCCCCGCGCGAGCGACACGTTCATCCAGCGCGAGGTCGCCAATCTGCGCGCGCTGGGGCACGACGTTCTAACGTGTTCGATGCGCACAACCGGCGCGGAACACCTCGTCGGCCCGGAACAGCGCGAGGAACATGCGAACACGTTCAAGGTGTTGGACGCGGTGCGCAATCCGAAAACCACGCTGAAGGCACATTGGCGGTGGATGAAAACGCCGGGGCGCTACCTGTCGGCGCTCGGTTTGGCGTGGCGAACCGCACCGAAAGGCATCAAGGGGCGGATCTACAACCTGATCTATTTCGTCGAGACCGGAGTGCTGGCCGCCAAGCTGGTAGACGAAGGCGTGACCCATCTGCACAATCACATCGCCAAAGCGTCCTGCACGGTGGCGATGCTGGCGGGGGAACTGTCAGGGCTGCGGTGGAGCTTTACGATCCACGGGCCAGACATCTTTTTCGAGCCGCACCATTGGCGGATCGACGAAAAGGCTGCTCGAGCAGCCTTTGTGTCGTGCATCAGCCATTTCTGTCGGTCGCAACTCATGTGCTTTGCGGACACGCAACACTGGCACAAGCTGCACATCGTTCATTGTGGCGTGGACCCATCCCGGTACGCGCCCAAGCCGCTTCGAACCGGCTTGCGGGCGCTCTTTGTCGGGCGATTGGCCGGCGTCAAAGGCGTGCCGATCCTGATCGACGCCGTGGCGCGATTGGCCACGACCTACCCGGACCTCACCCTGCGTCTTGTCGGTGACGGACCGGACCGCAAGGCGTTGGAAGCCGAGGTCGCCAAGCGAGGCTTGCAGGATCGCATTGTCTTTCTGGGATACAAATCGCAGGCCGAAGTGGCCGAGGAACTGGCACAAACGGATGTCTTCGTCCTACCCAGCTTTGCCGAGGGCGTGCCCGTCGTGCTGATGGAAGCGATGGCATCGCAGGTCCCCGTCTTGACCACGCGCATCGCCGGGGTTCCCGAGTTGGTCGAAGATGGCGTGAGCGGCCGCCTCGTGCCGCCGGGCGATGTAGACGCCTTTGCCGAGGCGCTGGATGCGTTGCTGTCGGATGCGGGCCTGCGTAAGGCCTACGGTGCTGCGGGACGCGCAAAGGTGGTCGCGGAATATGACGCGGCACAGGAAGCGCGCTGGTTGTCTGAGCTGATCGTCGCTTATGGCGAAGGCCGTCCCGTGCCGCACTTGCGACCGTCAGAAGAGGCAATGTCATGAGTGTGGATGTCGTTCTGATCGGGCGAAACGAGGGGCAGAAACTGGTCCGGTCGCTGGCCTCGGTCGCTCCGCAGGCACGGCGGATGGTTTATGTAGACAGTGCTTCCACGGACCAGAGCGTGGCCAATGCGGAAAAGGCAGGGGCCGTCGTGGTCAAGCTCGATATGTCCGTACCCTTCACCGCCGCCCGTGCGCGCAACGAAGGGTTCGCGGCATTGATTGCGCAGGACGATCCACCCGATGTGGTGCAGTTCCTTGATGGTGATTGCATCATGGCCGATGGCTGGCTTGACAAGGCCGAGGCAAGGTTGCGGTCCAAAAACGATCTTGCGCTGGTCACCGGCCAGCAGCGCGAGATGCGGCGCGATGCGAGTGTGTTCAACCAGATGTTCGACGTCGAGTGGTCACGTCCGGCGGGTGAGATCCTCACCTGCCCCGGCAACATGATGGTGCGTGTCGAAGCCTTTGAAGATGTGGGGGGGTTCAATCCCAGCGTGATCGCCGCCGAGGACGATGAGTTCTGCACGCGGCTGCGCAAGGCGGGTTGGCGGCTGGTGCGCATTGCCGAGCCGATGGCGGGACATGATGCCAACATGATGCGGTTTAGCCAATGGTGGAAACGGGCCGAACGCACCGGGCATGGGTTTGCGCAGGTGGGGCACTTGCACCCCGACTATTTCGTGCGCGAACGGCAGCGCGGCTGGGTCTATGGGTTGATCCTGCCGATTGTCGCCGTGGTCGGAACGCTGTCTTCGCCCGCGATGCCGGTTCTGATTTTCGGTCTTTACGCACTGTCCTATTGGAAAACCACGCGTGGCTTGGTCGCCGAAGGTTTGCCGAATGAGGAGGCGCGCGCGCATGCGGTGTACCTCACCTTGTCCAAGTTTCCGAATGTCATCGGCATGATCCGCTTTCACTGGCGGCGCCTGAACAATGCGCAGATGCGCATCATCGAATACAAGTAAGAGGTAAAGACGGATGGCGTCTTCGAAAATTCGCGTTGGTCTGATCGGGGCCGGGTATATCGCAAGCTGGCACGCGGATGCATTGCGGGCGACCGATGGGGTCGAGATCACTGCTGTTTGTGATCCGTCCGAGGCTACAGCCAAGGGCTTGGCCGAGGGGCTTGGCGTGCGGGCCTTTGGGGACGTGGCCGACCTGATCGAGGCCAAGGTCTGCGATGCGGTTCATATCCTGACGCCGCCGCATCTGCATCACCCGCTGGCGATCCAGTGCCTCAAGGCCGGGCTGCACGTGCTGGTGGAAAAGCCGGTGGCAACCTCAGCGGCCGAGACCGCCGAGATCGAGGCAGTCGCACAGGAACACGGTGTGCGCTTCCATGCCGGTCACAACTTCATGGGCCTGCCTTCTTATGACCGGCTCAAGGGTATGTTGGCGCGTGGGGAATTGGGACGCGTGTCCGTGGCCGAGGTACATTGGTGTCTGCCGCTTGCACCGTTGCGGTCGGGACCGTTCGGCATCTGGTTGCTGCGCGAGCCAAAGAACCTGCTGCTGGAGCTTGGGCCGCACCTGATGGGGTTCATTGTCGATCTCTTCGGGGTGCCGGACATCCAGTCCGTCCATCTGTCCAAACCCGTTGATCTGCCGGGGGACGACACCCGCCATCAGGCGTGGCGGATCATGGCGCAGGCCGGGGATGTGGATGTGACACTGACCATTTCCATGGTTGAAACGATTGACGACCGGTCTTTGACCCTGCGTGGATCGTCCGGTCGGGCGCGGCTGGACTTCGCTGCGGATACGCTGGTGGTCGAACGCGAGAATGCGTCCGATCTGGTGCTGAACCCGCTGCGGCGGCAGTTGGACCTGTCTTGGCAGCACCTGCGCGAAGGGCTTGGCAATACGTTCACTCAGGTGGTTTCCTTGAACCGCAAATCCCCCTATGCGCTGAGCTTTCAGGGGATGGATGCGGCGATCTATGACGCGTTGCGCACCGACAAAGCGCCGGATGCGCGCTTCTCGGGCGAGAGCGCAGTCAAGGTGATGACAGCGCTGGATCAGGCGTTGGCGCTCATCCCGGCAGATCAGTTGAAAGCCGCCCCGCCCAAAGCAAAAACTCGCGATCCGAAGCCGACTGCGATGGTGATTGGCGGGACCGGGTTCATCGGTCGTGCGCTGACCCGCGCGCTTGTGGCCAAAGGGCAGGATGTGCGCGTTCTCAGCCGGGGTCGGTTCGGCCCCTTCCCTGACCTGCCGCACGAGGTCGAAACGGTCGGAGTCTCGCTCTACGACAAGGCGGCGCTGGTCGAGGCGATGCAAGGCATCGACGTCGTCTACAATCTGGCCCGGTCACTGGAAGGCACGTGGGACGAGGCGCTGGAGCATGATGTTGGTGTGGCCGTTCGCATCGCCGAAGCCTGTCAGGAAGCCGGGGTCAAGCGGTTGGTCTATACAGGTACGATTGCCAGCTATGACATGTCCTCCCCGGAGCAGAAGATCACCGAAGACCTGGCCTTCCCGGACGATATGAGCGACCGAAACATGTACGCGCGGTCCAAAGCGGAATGCGAAAAACGGCTGATGGAGATGCACCGACGGGATGGATTGCCCTTGGTCATCGCGCGTCCGGGTATCGTGGTCGGTCATGGCGGACCTTTGCAGCATTGGGGCATTGGGCGCTGGCATGGCGCGGGCGCTGTGCGCATCTGGGGCAATGGGTTGAACATCCTGCCCTTCGTCCTGATCGACGATGTGGCCGAGGGTTTGATCCTGATGGGCGAACACCCGAATGCGGTTGGGCAAAGCTACAACCTGATCGGAGAACCGATGCTGTCTGGCAAAGGATATTTCGATGCGATCCACAAATCCTTGGGTGCGAAGATCAGGGTCAGTACCGGGAACCTGACGCTGTTCTGGGCGGCGGATGCGGTCAAGCATGTGCTGAAGGTCTATGCGTTGCGGCGGCGTGGGTTGACCCGGCCTTCGCTTGCGGATTGGAAAAGCCGGGCGCATCTTTCGCCCTTCGTGAACACCAAACCGAAGACGGAATTGGGGTGGAAACCGGAACAGGATAAGGCCCGTTTCATCGAAGAGGCGATCGGGAAAGCCAATCTGTTCGGGTTCTGATCGCCTTCATTTGATAAACAATCCCCTCAAATCGGACGTATTCTTGACAGAATGCACTGTCACAGATCGAGAACGCGGCTTAGGTCGCGTCGAAACAGGACCGGAAAAATCGATGCCGCGCAAAGAGGCTGAGACATGACAGAACAGCCAAAGTTCCAACGCCGCAAACGGCGCGGGGCGGTGGCGGTTGTCGAACAGCCACAGCGCATCGCGGAACAGCCGGTCGATCACACGCTTGAAGAGCTTGAAGCGCTGATCGCTGAAAAAGAAGCGCTGTTGCAGCGCAAGGCAGAGCTTGAGGCCAAGCGACTGCGCGAGGCCGAACGTGAGGCAGAGCGCGCGCGCGCCGCAAAGGCAGCGGAGGAGCAAGCCCGCCAGGCCAAGGCGGCACGGGACGCCGAATTGGAAGCGAAACGTCAAGCCCGCCAAGCAGAGCTTGAGGCGCAGAAAAAACGCGACGCCGAGCAAGCCAAACTGGCCCAGATAGAACGCGCCGCGAAGCCAAAGACACCGTTGGTTCTGGCCCGCCCGCCGGAGCCGAAACCAACTCCAGCGCCTGTGTTTGACCCGGAAGCGTCTTGGAAAGCCATTGACCGGTTCCAGCTTGATCCGCAGCGCCTGGCCGAGCGGAACGTGATCACCGCGCTACGTCAGGATCCGTCGCACACGCGGTTCGACATCTTGCGCACGCGGATGTTGCAGGCCTTGTCCGAAAACGGGTGGAAGCGCGTTGCAATCACTTCTCCGACCAAGGATTGCGGCAAGACCTTTACCGCAGCAAACTTGGCGATCAGCCTGTCACGGCAGGAAAACTGCCGCACCGTTTTGCTTGATCTGGATATGCGCAGCCCAAGCCTGCACAAGATTTTCGGCGTGTCTGACACCGGTGCGATTGGCGACATGCTGCGCGGGGACATCTCTCCCGAGGCGCATCTTCAGGGCTTCGCACCCAACTCGATTGCCGCCGGATCGCATGTGGCCATCGGGTTCAATGGGATCGTGGAACCCTATGCTGCGGAATTGCTTCAGGATCCGTCGACACGTGCAGTGTTGGACGAGATCGAACGGCAGTTCAAACCGAATGTTATGCTGTTCGATTTGCCGCCTGCCCTTCTGAACGACGATGTGATCGCGATGCGCCCGCATATTGACGCGTTGCTGATCGTTGCAGCGGGTGGAATGACCAAGGCGAATGACATCAAGGAAACCGAACGCCGCCTTGGTGACGGGATTCCGCTGCTTGGCGTGGTCCTGAACAAGGCGGAACACGTCGAGAGCAGCGATTACCCGTATTGATCGTTACTGCGCGTTGCGCGGCGACAGGTTGAACCCGGTCAAGGCCGCAATGGGTTTGGCCACGAGACCGATCAAGCCCAAGAGCAATGCGATCACGATCCCCAGAACGATCTTCCAGCCTTTGCGCTTTGTCTTGGTCGGCATCGGTTTTCCGGTTTCCAAAACAGGCACCGAAATCACAGGACGAATCCCCAGCACGCGCTCCATCTGAGCGGCGTTGCGGATCGGCGGGTTCAACATTTCAAGAACGAACGCAACGCCAACAGCCAACATGACACTTGCCACACCACCCATCATCGCGATGGAGCGCTTGCTGCGCGACACCGGGAACACCGGGACAATTGCAGGTTCAAGCACTTCGAAACGCGCAAGCTGGCGCTGTTCCTCAAGGCTCTGGCTCATCTGGGCATCTGCCTTGCGGCGGGAGATGACAGTGAACTGCTCGTTGAGCTGGGTCAGCTCGCGCTGCAGCGACGCCAACTCGCGATCAACCGCGGGCGCGCGCACCAGCAAACCGTTGATCTGTGCCGTGCGTCTTTCGATCAGGTTGATCTGGTCCTGCAGCAAGCTGACCTCACGCTCAAGCGCTTCGGGACGCGTCCGGGCGGAGTTGGATTCGAGGCTGAGAATTTGTTGACGCAAGTTCAGGAGAGAGGCGTTCAGCGTTGTCAATTCGCCCTGCAAAACGGTGATGTTGGCGGGCAGCACTTCGGCATTCGCGGACTTGAATTGCGCAATCACGTTTTCGGACGCGGCGATTTCTTCGCGGATGCGGGCCTCTTCGATGTTGAAGAACTCAAGCTCGGTCTCGGCACGACCAACGCTGCGGGTGCGGGCCTCCTGCATGACGCGCGCCAGAATTTCGTTCGCCACGTCCGCAGCTTTTTGCGGATCGCTGAGATTGGCTGTGATGACCATACCGGACACGGACTGCACGGGTTGCCAAGGCTCGCCCCCGCCAATCGGCTCAATGGTCACGGAGCGACGCATTGCATCAAGACGCATTGCCAGCGTCATATTCGGGATGTCGGTGAACAGATCATATTTGTCCATGATCTCGACCAGTGATCCACGGGACATCACGCGCTGTTCGATCAGCCGCACAGTGCGGAGCGCATCAAGGCTGGCGCGGTTGTCGATCATGGCACCGACACTTGTGTTGGTACCTGCAACCTGCGCGTCTTCGATCTGTACGACCGCGATGGCGTTGTAGACTGGAATCTTCGACAAAGCGACGACAAGCGAAATCACGCACCCGATAAAGGTGATCAGGATAATAAGCCCCATGCGCCGCTTGAGCGCAGAGAACACCTCTTCGAACGACTGAAAATACAGCAAGCCTTCAGCTCCAGTACCAAGGCCCCCGCCTTGTCCAAGTCGAGTCAACCTGTGGCAGGCTGCCTTGGACAAGACATAATTTAGCCAAATCAAGGCAGAATTGCGACAGCTAAAAACGAAAGATATGGAAACAACGCGTTTCTGTTCTGCCGGGTTTCCTCGCGGCGCGCCGCATGAAACTTACGCTCAGTTCTGCGGAATCCCGGTGATCGGCAAGGCCGACACCACATCCCAAACGGTCTGCTGCATGAGGTCCGCCAAGTCCGGCCCTGGTGCGATTGCCGGGGTCCCATCGGCGCGATCCAACTGCGCTGGCAGACCCACCGGCGAGCGTTGATACAGAACTGCATAATGGGTGAGCGCGACAAGATAAGCGCCCAGATCGTTGATGTGGATCGGATCAATCGAACCATCGTCCAGTCGCGCAAAAAAGTCTTCGCGTGACGTGATGCCGTCAACACCGGATCCCGCTTCGATCCTTCGAACAAGCTCGGCCATCACGCGACCTGCCGGGATCACGTGGATCGGGCCGTCGTCTGGGTTGGCGGCCATGGCTTGCGCGAGCAATATGCCTTCCCAGTACCGCTCCGGGTCCGTATCAAGCCGCGTCAGCCAGCCTTGCGGGTCGGTGAGGTCATGCCATGTTTCGTAGAGAAACACGCGGATGTCCGGGTTGCCATCACGCGCTGCAGAGACCCATTTCTCGAGATAGACCGGAGCATCGAAATACTCGATGGCCGCCTCGACTTCGACCATCTCGGTCAAGACGAAGGCAGTGTAGTCGCCGCTGGCCAGTGCTTCTTTCGCATCGCGGAAATGATCATGCGCGTTCTCGACGTCAAATCCCTGGATCGGTTCATCAGGTTCCCAATGTGCCTTGAGCGGCGTGCCCCATCCAAGTTGCGAGGCATAGTCGTGCTGTGCCAGTTGCGCCAGCATCGCGGGCATGTCCCGGCCGACAAGCGAGTGTCCAAGATGAAACACCGTCAAAGACCCATTGGGCGGCGGCAAAGGGGCCTCGTACCGTGCTGCCAGTTCTTCGGAGGTCAGGGCTCGGGGGCCGCCAAGATAGGACCACGCAGCAAATCCGCAGGCCAGCGCGGCCAATCCTGCGATGATCAATTTGGTGCCGGACGTGGTCACGCTTGCCGCCGAGCCCGCATTTCGCGGCGTCGGGCCATTGCATCGGCACGGATCTGGGCGCGATCCGCTTGTTCCGGTCGTGCCATCGGTGTGACATCGGCCGGACCACGGGCAGGCTGCTCGGTTCCGCCCAGCTTGGCCACGCGATCCGCCAAAGCCGACAGGGTCGGAAACTGGAAAATGTCGGTGATCGACAGCTTGGCCACGTCCAACCGGTCGCGCAAGCTGCGGTGCATCTGAACCGCCAAGAGTGAATGACCCCCAAGATCGAAGAAGTTGTCTTCGGGCTGAATCGACTGAACGCCCAGCACCTCGGTCCAGATCGCGGCGATGCGCAAGCGTAGCGCCTCGTCCGCCTGTCCCGAGGACGGAACGGGCGCTGCCACTTTTTGCCTGGGGCGCACATCAATGACGGTTGGTGCTGGCAACGCCTTGCGGTCGATCTTCTGGTTTGGCGTGACCGGGAAGGCATCCAGCGTCATCACATGTGCTGGCACCATGTAATCGGGCAAACGGGCCATAAGGCTTGTGCGCAGGCTCTTGGTGTCAACCTCGGTGGTGGCGGTGACATAGGCCACCAGACGCACATCGCCGGGTGTGTCTTCGCGGGCCAGCACAACGGCATTGGTGATCCCCGGGAAGGCCTGAATTGCGCTTTCAATCTCACCCAGTTCAATCCGGAAGCCGCGCAATTTGACCTGGGTGTCGGCACGTCCGAGGAAGTTCAACCGCCCGTCAGGACGGCGCTGGACCAGATCGCCGGTGCGGTACATCCGACCCGGCGCAAACGGGTTGCCGCGGAACCGGTCTGCGGTCATCTCTTCGCGCTGCCAATACCCACGGGTCACACCGTCGCCGCCGATCCAAAGCTCGCCCTCTTCGCCGATCCCGACCGGATTCAACGCGTCGTCGAGAACGTAAAGCTGGGTGTTGGCGATCGGACGTCCGATATTGACAGTCGCCTCGTCAGAAGTGGCAACTTCAGACGACGACCAGATCGTCGTTTCCGTTGGACCGTACATGTTCGTGATGGTCGCCTCGCTGGCTTTGGCGAGGTCTGCAACCAATGCACCGGGAAGGGCCTCACCACCGAGGAAGAGGTGTTTGAGACCGCGCAGGTTCGCGCGCGCATCATCATCCATCGCAATCATCCGCGCCATGGACGGGGTGCATTGCATGTGGGTCACCTTGTGACGTGCCAACATTGCGGCAATCGAGAAGTCGGTGTCTTCGTGATCAAGCGACGGCGCAGATTGGCGCACGACCTCGGCCAGAGGTCTGAGACCCGCCAGCACCTGATCGGTTTCGATGCCATAGTCGATCAGACACGCAATTTCCGAAACGCCGATTGCCGTGAGCTGTTCAACGCGGGCCAAGGCATCGTCGATGGTGCCGAACAGACCGGAGTCGTTGAAGTACCGCTCAAACGCGAAATCCAGGATGCCTTCGAGGTCATCTTCGCTCAGATCACCCAGGTTCAGTTCAAAGGCGTTTTTCACACCCTCAGGTTTCTTGAAGGCCGGGAACGCCCAAGCGTATTGCTTGATCAGACCAGCCGCCGAGCGCAGGTAGTCTTTCATCGGTTCGCGCGCGATTTCACGAGCCTGATCCCGAGTCTCGGCCAGACAGGTGTGGAGCATCAGAGTGACGGTAAAGTCATCCGGGTTGTTCCCTGCTGCGCGCAGCGCGTGGCGATAGAGTGTGATCTTGTCAGCCACCTCGTCGATGGATTGGCCCAAAAGGTGCGTCAGAACATTGGCCCCGTTCGCGCCTGCCTCGCGCCATGTCTCGGGATTGCCTGCCGTGGTCACCCAGATGGGCAATTCCTTTGACACCGGGCGCGGTTGCGTGACGACCTCGTGCATCTGACCGTCCTTGCGCGGGAAGGCCACAGCTTCGCCACGCCAGAGTTTGCGCACCTTGTCTATCGCGTCGAACATCGCGGGTTTGTTGTCCGGGGGCGTGTTTTCAGGACGCAGGACAAAATCGTCAGGCTGCCAACCGCTGGCGATAGCAAGACCTGCCCGGCCATTGGTCAGGTTGTCGATGACGGCCCATTCCTCGGCGATGCGGGCCGGATGGTGGAGTGGCGCAACACAGCTACCTGCACGGACGCCGATATTCTTGGTCACACCCGCAACGGCAGCGCCAGTGACCGACGGGTTCGGATAGGGGCCACCAAACGCATGGAAGTGGCGTTCCGGCGTCCAGACCGCGCAGAAGCCGTTTTCATCCGCAAATTTCGCGCCTTCAAGAAGCAGGCGGTACTTGTCCCGTCCGACACCATCGTCGTTGCCCCAGTAATAGATGGAGAAATCCATCCCATCACCGCGCTTGCGCGCAGCACCGCCAGAGATGATGCCACGCTGACTGGTGCTTGGCAGTACGACCTTGATGCCACGCGCCATCGTGTAAAAGAGTTCAAGGACCGAGATATCGAAACTCAGGCTGGTGACCGCCAACCACGCCGCACGGTCGCGATCCGAAACAACGGCATCCATGCCGGCGTAGAAGTTGATCACGTTGCGATGTTCGACCATCACCCCTTTGGGCAACCCGGTCGAGCCTGAGGTGTAAATCACATATGCCAGATTCTCGGGTGTAGCGACCGGGTCCGGGTCTTGCGTCGGGGCGGATGCAAGTCGGGGGTCACGGTCGATCACAAGGATCTCTGCGTCCGTCTTGGGTAGCTCGTCGCGGAGTGCGTGCTCGGTGATGACAACGGTCGCGTTGCTGTCGCTGAGGTAATGCGCCAGACGGTCCTGCGGGTAGTCAGGATCAAGCGGCAGATAAGCACCCCCGGCCTTGAGAATGCCCAGCGCCCCAGCGACAAGGTCGGGACCGCGCTTGCAATGCAGGCCGACCATCGTGTCGGGACGGACACCGATACCCCGCAACGTATGCGCGACGCGATTGGCGTGTTCGTTCAACGTGGAAAAGGTGATCTCGCTGTTCTCGAACACGAGGGCGATGGCATCAGGCGTGCGGGCGACTTGGGCTTCGAATGCGGCATGCATGGTCGTCGGTCCATGTGAAGGGACCGACGTTGCATTGAACGTGGACAGGATGGCGTGCAGTTCATCTGGCGGCAACCCCACAGTGTCTGCCTGTGCGCTGCCCGTTGTCAGGTTCTCTGCAATCCATTCCAGCCGGCGGATCAGAACCGCAGCAAAATCCGGCGCGATCCTGCCTTCGTCCACATGTGCGGCAACGGAAGCGCCGGTCAGGTCAAAGGTGATCGCAGCGCCGGGGATCGGCCCGGACTTCAACGCAATTCCAAGTGCGGGAGTCCTCACCGAGGAGAGCCGCGGATCGCGCCGGGGCAGGTCGGTAGCAAAGCCTGCTTCGACAGTCGGCACCCCATCATCAAGTGCGTCCACAGCGACCGGAACCCATGGGCTGATCAACCCGAACCGGCTGCTTTCCATAAGTGTCGCGTTGGACAGCGCAATCACCGTCCCGGCGGCAGGCGAAAGGCGCTCTGCAAGACGCCGAAGCGCAGGAGCGAATTGGGCTTGCGGGATCGACGTATCGTACGTTGTGATCGCTGTCTTCTCTGTACGACTGAAGGGCAGCGAAAGCGGGACCGCACTGGAAAGCGCGCGCCTCAAACGGCCTTCAGCTTTGGCCACCGGGCGCATCCGTTCGGAGATCGCGGCACGGTCAGTATCGGACAGGGACGGAAGAACTTCTCCGACTTTGGCGTGATCTGTCGCAACAACCGGTTTTCCATCGACGGCAGTCAATCCAGACAAACGCAACGCACCGTCCGCAAAGGCGACCGTCAGGCTGGCCTCGTCAACGGCAATGACAGTTCCAGGGGCCGCCCTGCTTTCGGTCTGGGCGGCGTGACCGATATTGAGGATCACTTCCCCGATGAGCAGTTTAGGCGTGCAGAGTGGGTTCCAGTAAGAGCCATGGTCAAGCGCCTGAATCAACCGCATGGCCTTGCCCGACGTGTCGTCGAACCGAAGAATGCCGTTCGCTTCAGGGCGATCTGTCAGGGCGTGGTAGCTGCGCTGGGCCACGTCCTGCACGCGACGTCCGGGCAGACCTTCAGTCAGTTCCTTCAGCAGATCCGGAAAGCTGGTCAACCCGGCTTCATAACACTTGGTGTTGAGGGACAGTGCCGTGTCATGGGGCGAAATCTCGATCTCGCGCTGAACGAGGATATCGCCTGTGTCCACGCCATCATCGATGAGGTGCCACGTGATCCCGTGGGTGTTTTCACCCTCCATCAAAGCCCAAACGGGCGCGTTCAGCCCGGCGCGCTTCGGCAAGGGTCCGTCATGGAAATTGACCGCGCCTTTGCGACCGAGTGACAGAATGTCCCTTGGCAAAATCTTGAGATTTGCAATGCTGAGAACCCAATCAACCTCAGTTCCGGCAAGCCGGTTGGATATATCAGGACCGTGGGGTTCGCAGCGAAGATTTCGGGTCTTGGCCCATTTTGACAGGTCCTTGTCGTCCGTCACCAACGCAACCAGCCTGTGCCCCTGCGAGACCAATGTCTCTGCACAGTGGAGTGTCAGGCTTTCGTCGCCAATAACGATGCAGTCAAAATGGGTCATGGATCAATCAACGCTTGTCTGTAAGGAAGTCTCGGAGGGCAGACCGATGGCACGGATGGACGCATCTGGTGTCGGACGCAGCAACGCCCGCAGGTCATGTACGACCATATCCCGGAGAAAGTGCTTCGCCCCTGGTTTGGGTTTGCCTTCGATGGTCCGCCGCAAACGCCACAGGACCGTCCCCAGAACCATCAGGGCCGTCGCGCTGATGGCATAGGCCCGGCTGTGGTTCTTGCTGAAGTAATACCAACGGCTTTGGTACCAATAGGACGGAGTGCGCTGCCAAGTGCCCATGCCGGTCGACACTGAGCCGATGTGGCAGACACGGCTTTCGCGGACAAAATGCACCTCGTGTCCTGCGCGGTGGGCGCGCAGACACAGGTCGGTTTCCTCGAAATACAGAAAGAACGTCTCGTCAAAGAGGCCTATTTCGTTCAGCGCACTTCTCCGAACCAACATCGACGCACCGAGGATCCATCCGACGGGGCCAGAAGTTTCGGGGATGTGCAACGGCAAGACGTGCTTTTTCAACAGACGCGTGACAGGGCCAAGACGCACAGAGGACTCGAACTCTGATGCAAGACCGGGAAAGCGAAACGCGCTGCAATGATCTGCGCCGTCTTCGCCATAGACCCAGCTGCCGACGATGGCCACTTTGGGATGGTCGTTCATATAGTCCACCAGCGCCGAAATCGCGTTTGGCTCGACTTGGGCATCCGGGTTCAGGATGTAAATGAATTCCGCCGTCGGGCAGATTTCGAGACCAGCATGAATCCCGAAATTGTTGCCTGCGCCGAAGCCGGCGTTCCGACCAGATTGCAACACCTGAACATCAAGATGCGCGGGCCATTCCACGGATCGGGTCGCGTCGATCATGCGCTGGAATGAGCTATCGGGAGAGTCGTTGTCGACAAGTACAATCGCGCCCCCACAGTCAGCCATGGCTGCGGCGGCCGACTGTGCGGCAAGCACGGCCAGATCCGGTGTCTTGTAGTTAAGAACAACGACAACGATGTCCGTCATGCAGGTTACTCCGCTGCCTCGGTGGCTTTGAATGAAAACACCCGACCCTTGCCACCAAGGCTGGCTTCGGTCGTGGTAATGACGTTACGCAAATAGCTGGCAAGAACCCGCACGTTTGGTTCAAGGACCATGCTGTCGTGGTCGCCGGGCACTTCGAATACTTCGATCTGCGGGGTGTGTTGTCCCCAATCGTTGTCATCAAAGAGATATGCCCGTTCGTGGTTCACAAGCTTACCGCCCGATACCGTCCATGTGCCGACCAATGGCGGTCTGAACAGGGCGATGCGACCCGACCACGGCTTGACCTCATAGGTGGCAACCGCCTGCAGGAAGGCCTGTTCAATCTCGGCATTGTGGAAGCTGTGCGCGGCCCGCGTTTCCACCGTCGTCTTGCGTTTCTCGATTTCCCAGCGGATGCGATTGCGCAGCCAGACATAGGGATAGGCAAGGCCTTTGCGGCGGGTTTCCTGCATCTGGATCAGCAGACGATCGGTGCGGGCCAAAGGCCGCCTTTGCGGCAAAGGCGTATCGAGCAGCACAATCAGTGCCACTTCGTCACCCATGGCCTGAAGCTGGTGCGCGATCTCGTATGCGGTGATCCCGCCGCCAGAGAAGCCGCCGACATAGTATGGGCCTTCCGGCTGCACCTGCTTCATTTCGGCGATATAGTCGCGCGCTGCGTCCTTGATGGACATATGCGGGGTTTCGTCCCCGTAGAGCCCTCGAGCCTGAAGACCGTAGAACGGTCTGTCCGATCCCAAAAGCTGTGCAAGGTGCCGCAGGTTCAGCACATTGCCGAACATGCCAGCGACAAGGAAGAACGGTGACTTCGGACCACCCTCGCCATCATGCATCGCAACGATATGCTTGAAACGACGCGTCTTGGGTTTGGGTTTCGCGTCGCTCTTCTGGGTGGTGTCGGTGATGCCCGTCCGCTCTTTGATGAGGGACGCACAGGCTCGAATGTTCGGTGCCTCGAACAGGATCGAGATTGGGAAATCGACGCTGTAGGTCTTTCGGACCTTTGCAAACAGACGCACCGCAATCAGCGAATGGCCCCCAAGGTCGAAAAAGCTGTCTTCGACGCCGACATTCTGAACGCCCAACAGGTCTTCCCAAATCCCGACCAGCGTTCGCTCGATTTCGGTTTCCGGCGCAACGTAATCGCCGCTCAGTTGCGGACGGTCGAATTTCTGCGCATCGGATTTCGCATCGGTGGTGATTCCGGCCTGTTCGATCAGCGCATCCATGTCCAAAGACGATACGAAGATCTGCGGCTCTGTCCGACCGAGCGCGCGAAGGAAAGCGTCTGCCCCTGCTTCAGGCAGGATACCTTGCGACAGGTTATGCTGGAAGCGTTCCTCAGCCGGAGACAGCGGCTGCTTCGATTTGCTGAAATCAGCAGGCTCGAACTCTGACGCACTGACTTTGACCGGCGCCGAGAGGGCGGACATGTCTGACAGGCGCTTGATCGAAAAATCCTGGATCTCGATGCAAACCGTTCCGTCGGGCATGGCGATCGTGATGTCGAAGGATGCGGTTTCATCCGCGTTGCGGTTGCTCCCGGACGAGCGAACCCAGCTGACAACACGTTCGGGCAAGCGATGATAGACGCGCACATTGTCATATGACACTGGCACCCACAGCTTGTCCGCGCGATATCCGTCGATCAGTTCCATCGCCCAGCCTGTCGCGATATCCAGCAAACCGGGGTGCAAGTGCAGGTCCGTGTCACCCGATGCCGCTGCATTGAGCGAAAGATCGGCAATGCCTTCGCCCTTTCCATAGGCGCAACTGTCCAGAACCTTCCAACGCGGTCCAAAGGACAACTGCGTTTCCTGCGCAGCCGCAAGCTTGTTGCCTGTGCTTGCTGTGCGCGGAGCACCGCAACGCGCGCGAATGGCAGACAGGTCGATGGGTTTTGGCTGCGCCTCGGGAACAAGGGACAGATCCGCGGTGACAATTGGCGTGAAGCCGTTTCGTCCGTCCAGCGTGCAACTGCCCAACACGTCCATGTGATACCCGTCATCCCGCCGGGACAACCGAATGCGGATATCACGGTGCCCCCCCTCGGGCACATGCAAGGGTCTGAGAAAGGTCATGTTGCGGATGGCAAAGCTGCTGTTCTCGCCCTGTCCACGCAGCGCTTTTGACGCAAGGGTCAGATAACCGGCACCGGGGAAAAGCGCGTCGCCCTGTTTCGTGCGGTGTTGGTCGATAAACCAATCTTCACTGGTGTACCGCGCTTCGAAAATGCGATGCCCCGACGGATCAAAGCCCGTCTTGTCCAGTAATGGCAAATCCACCGGCGTAAAGGTAATGGGGTCGGTGTCGCCGATACGGTCAGCGAGGGTGGTCGCCGCCATACCGACTTCGGCCCAGATGCCCCAATTGATCGCAAGAACACGGGTCGTGTCGCCGAGCCGGGACTGCGCGTAGGCATTAAGGTATTCGTTCGCCGCAACATAATCGATCTGACCGGCCGGCGAGGTTTGCGTCGAAGACGACGAAAACAACACGATGAAATCCGTCGAGCCGTCAGGGAACAATTGATCCAGCACCTTGGTGCCGTAAATCTTGGACGAGAACACCTTTTCGATGGACCCCGTCGATTTTGCCAGAAGGGGCGCATCCTCCATCACCCCGGCTGCATGGATGACGCCGTCGATACGGCCATACCGAGCGATGGTGTCTTCGACGACAACCGTCATATCGGGCAGGTTGCAGATATCGGCCGCATGCGCATGGACGATGGCGCCAAGCGCTTCGAGCTCCTGAACGGCGCGAATGCGACGGGACAGTTTGTCCTGAGGCGCATGGCGCTCGAGATACCGATCCCAGACATCGCGCTTGGGCATGTCGCCCCGGGCAGTCAGGATCAGCCGGCATTTCTGCGCCGCCAGCGCCTTGGCAACCGTCAGCCCGATGCCGCCAAATCCACCGGTGATCAGGTATGTCCCACCGGGCCGGATGGACGTGTCATTGGCGGGTTTCAGTGCCGTCTTGTGAAGCGTCTGTTCATAGCGACGCCCGGATCGGAACACGGCGTTCACAGAGGCGGGATCGGCGATCATCTCTTCGATGATCTGGTCGGTCAGTTCCTCCCACGCGCGGCGCGTCCCTTCTTCATCAGCGATCCGCCTGAACAAGGACTTTGTCGGTTTGACGGGAAGAACCAGATCGACCGAGGACACGGCAAGCCCGGGCACCTCGCGCGGGATCACGCGAACCGGTCCGGCGATGATCGCCTTTTCCGGCGAGACCAGTTTTTCATCTCCGAACGAGGCCGCGCCGTTCGTGAACACGGTGATCTGTGTTGGTTTCGGTAATGTATCGTCGGCAATCGCCTGAGCGATGAACATCAACGAATAGAAGCCGTGCTCCTGCATGCGGTGAAAGAAGCTGGACCCGGGGCGATGGCTGGTGTCCTTGGTGACGCCCCAGAAATGCGCGATGCGGCTGGGCACCAGACCACGGGACATCATATCGCGGAAGAGCAGATCATACCCTTCGCGGCCCCGTTCGGGGGCCAGCACGTAGGTGGTATCATCAAGCCGCGCAAAACTGTCGCCCGGCCAGACCTCGACAATGGAATGGCCCGCGGCGCGCAAGCGTTTTGCTGCTGCCGAGGCAACGCCGGAATCGTCCATGAACACAAGCCAGCTTTGCAGGTCCGCGCTGGCCAGTTCGCTGCGCACGTCCAAAGGTGCAGCGGCGTATTTTGGCCGCCACGCCGTTTTCCAACCCCAATTCTCGACACCGTCGATCCGGGTCAGGAAGCTCGACACGGACTGTGTCTGTGGCTGCCCCGGTTCGATGAAATAGCGGGTTCGCTGGAAGGCGTATGTGGGCAAGGGCACTCGGTTGCGCCGTGCCTCACCCCAGAATTGATCCCAATCGAAATCCCCGCCCAAAGCCCAGATGCGGCCCAGCACTTCGAGCATGTGGCGATCGTCTTCGATTTCTTCGTCCGGATGACGCAGGCTGGAGAGAACCTGATTTGCTTGAATACCTTCGCATTGCCGCGCCAAGGCAGACAGGGCCTTGCCCGGTCCCACTTCGAGGAATATCCGATTTTGCCGGTTGGACAGAGTATCAAGACATTTGGCGAACTGCACTGTGCCACGCAGATGCGACACCCAGTAATCTGGACTGGTCGCCTCGGCCTCGGTCATCATCTCGCCGCTGCCGTTCGATGTGATCGCGATTTGTGGCGGATTCAGAGTGATCTTCTGCAGGTAGGCCCGGAACCGATCAAGGATCGGGTCCAGCATCCGGGAATGCGCCGCGATGTCGATCGGGATGCGCTGAAAGTCGATGTCCCGGCGCTTGAGTTCCGTTTCCAGCGTCATCAAAGCGGCGCTGGGTCCTGACGCGACGCTGAGCCCCGGGCTGTTGACGGCTCCAAGATCAAGCGCATCGCCCAGCAATGGTTTCAGCTCTGAAGCAGGAAGCGCAACCGACAGCATGCCACCCTTTTCGACCGTGTCGAACAGTGTGCCGCGCAGGTGCACAAGGCCGATGCAATCTTTAAAGGACATCACCCCGGCGACACAGGCCGCCGTGTTTTCCCCCATGGAGTGCCCGGCCACAGCGGTCGGCTGGATACCCCAGCTCATCCAAAGCTGTGCAAGCGCGTATTCGACGATCATGATGAGCGGCAATTGCAACGACGGTTGCCGCAGGGTCTGATTGGCCTGCGCCTCATGCCCCGGTTCAGGCAGCCACAATGCCCGGATGTCTCGCGATTCGAGCGTTTCCAGATGGTCCAATCCGCGATCCATCCATTCCGCAAAGACCGGCTCAGTCTCGTAAAGATCGCGCGCCATACCGGCGTATTGCGCACCGCCGCCGGGGAACAGGAACACCACATCAGGCCGCGACAAGGCGTCATGCGAATGAAAGCGGCGCGGGTCGGTTTGCTCCAGCAGCATCGCCGCCTCAAGGTGGTCTCGCGCCACAACGACGCGGCGCTTTTCAAAGGCGCGGCGGCCTTTCTTCAGCGTCCACGCAACATCCGCAAGTGCCTGTTCCGGATTGGCCCGCAGATGCGCGGCCAGACGCGCAGTGTTCGCGTCAAGGGCCGCCTTGGTGCGACCAGAAACAGTCAGGATCTGGAACGGCCAGTCGCTGGCTTCGGATTGCTGCGCTTCGGGCGCTTCCTCAAGCACCACATGCGCATTTGTGCCGCCGACACCCAAAGAGTTCACACCGGCGCGGCGGGGGTGATCGCCCCTGGGCCAATCTGTCAGGCGGTCGTTGACCCGGAACGGCGAGTGTTCAAAATCAATGGTCGGGTTCGGTTTTTCAAACCCAAGGCTGGGCGGCATCTGGTGATGATGCAAGGCCATCGACGCTTTGATCAGGCTGGCCACGCCGGCCGCGGTATCAAGATGCCCGATATTCGTCTTGACCGATCCGATCCGGCAATGCCCGACCTTGTCGCTTGTGGCGTGAAAGGCCTGCGTCAGGGCAGCCACCTCAATCGGATCACCAAGATAGGTGCCTGTGCCATGGCATTCGACATAGTCGATGCTGTCGGCTGTCACGCCCGCGATGGCGTGTGCCTCTGCAATGGCGTCAGCCTGTCCCTCCACCGAGGGGGCCAGATAGCCCGCTTTGGCCGCACCGTCATTGTTGACTGCGCTGCCCTTGATGACCGCCCAGATATGGTCGCCATCCGCCAGCGCATCAGACAAGCGGCGCAACACCACAACCCCCGCGCCCGAGCCAAATACAGTGCCCTGTGCCCGATGGTCGAATGCATGGCACTGGCCGTCCGGCGAGAGGATTTCGTTTTCCTTGTAAAGATACCCCTGACCCTGCGGCAGTTCGATGGTCACCCCACCCGCCAAAGCGATGTCGCATTCGCCATTGAGAAGCGACTGGCAGGCATAATGCGTCGCCACCAATGACGTCGAACACGCCGTCTGCACGCTGACCGACGGTCCGTCCAGATCGAAGATGTGGCTGACACGGGTGGTCAGGAAGTCCTTGTCGTTGCCCGTATGGCGCAACAGAAACATACCAGTGCTGTCGACCAGATCGGGGTTGGAGCACAGATTGAAGTAGAAATAGCTTCCCATGCCACAGCCGCCGAACACCCCAATACGACCGTCATGGCGATCCGGCATGTGCCCCGCGTTCTCAAGAGCCTCCCATGCACATTCCAGAAACTGGCGGTGCTGCGGATCCATGATCGCGGCGTCCTTGGGGGACAGACCAAAGAATTCTGCATCGAAATGGTCGAATTGATTGAGCCGCGCCGCGAATGGCACGTAATCACGGTGCCGCAACAGGCCCGGCGGCACTCCTGCCTCGGTCAGTTCGTCATCGGTCAAGCGGCGGATCGACGATACACCGTCCCGCAAGTTTCGCCAGTATTCCGCCAGCGATGCCGCCCCTGGCAGGTGGGCGGACATGCCGACAATGGCGATGTTTGCATCCGCGACCGAATGCGGTGCGGTTGTTTCTTTCGTCATGGCCGTACCCTATTCCCAGCTTACGGTCAGTATTACATAAATATGATCAAAGTTGGGCGTGCAGCCGCATGGCAGCCCTACTCTTTAGTTAAACCACTATCCTGCATCATTGCGCCGCGAGTTCGGCGACCGCATCGAAATTGAACCACAAGGCCGAGACGATGATCGCCGCAGCAACGCAGGCGTAGACGACATCGTGTTTCGGATCCCATGCCCGCGCATGTCGGGCCAACCAAACAACAAACGGATAGGCGGCCAATCCTGCGATGCCCTGCCCAATAAGCGCCCCGAACAAGCCCCCAAAGCGCAGCCCGACATAGAGACATCCAAGTGTCAGGACGGCGCGTGCAGCCGAGAGAACGAAAAAGCGGCGCGAATCGCCGGACGCAAGCGCGGCTTGTTCATACGTCATCACCAGGATCTGCGGCATTTGCATTGCCGCGATCAGAACCACCACCGCACCGGCCATCAGGTATCGCGGATCATACATGATATCGATCAAAACGACCCCAGCAACCGAAAGGCCCCCCGTCAGTGCCATCATTCCTGCGGTCAGCGAAAACCGCATTTTTTGCAAGCTCCGGAAATTTTCCATGCTCTCGGATGGCGGACGTTCCCGATAGAGCGGGATCAGCAGTTTCCGGGTCATCATGCTGCCCATCAGCAATGGAAAACTCGCAAGGAAAAAGCCGATATTGTAGATGCCGAATTGCTCAAGCGTCAGGAATTTGCCGATCAGCAGCTTGTCACCCTGCATGTAGAGAAAACCGCAGATCGTGCTGAGAAATATCCACTTTCCAAAGCTGATCAGCTCATCCGCCGCTTCGCGTTCCCACTGAAAACGGTTGCGCTGACCGGGCAGAAAAACGTTGTACGCGGTAAGCACCAGAATAGACGAGATGATACCGCTGATGACAAGCGCCCAGACGGATTCGAGATACCAGGCGAGGGCGATGGTGATTACTACGGTCACCGCCTGGACAGAAAGGTCGAGACCCGTCAAGCGCCCCATCAGCAGATGCCGGTTCGCGCTATCAAGCCGGGTCGGGTTAAACCCCGTAATGAACAGGGTGATCCCCGCACAAGGCAGGATCCACGCCAGCAGCGGTTCGCCATAGAGAGTTGCGACAGGTATCGCCAAGAGACAGGCTGTGAGCCACAAAAGGACCCCCCGAATGACCTGAATCGTCCATGCGGTGTCGAGGAATTTTTGATCATCTCCGCGCTTTGACTGCATGATCGACGGGCTGACCCCAACATCCGAGAACATGGCGAGGCCCTGCATGATCACTGACACAAGCGCCATCATGCCGAATGCCTCGGGGAAAAGGAGGCGCGTCAGGATCAGGTTCGAGGCAAGACGCAAGACCTGCGCCATGGCGTATCCGCCAAGCGTGAAAACAGAGCTGCGCATAAAGCGCGCGTCAAGCGAGCTGCCACGAAATTTTGATACCAGCGCTTGCATTACCGTCCCCGGGTCCAACCGTTTGCATTGCCGCCGGTCAAACGAACGACCAGCGCGACACCGGAATAAACGGCAAATCCCAGTGGATCGTGTAGTGCCAGCTTCATCTTTTCGCGGATCGGGAAGTCGGGCTTGTCATCGTTGCGCAGCAATTCGGGATAATACTCCCGGATTTCATCCACTCCTGCGTTCTGACGACGCCGGACCCGAACCAGATTGCTCCACCCCTCGACCAGCGGCCAGGTATAGGTCGCCGGGACGGCAATACGCTCTTCTGGCAGGAAACTCAGCCGGACAAATGTGTCGTCAGAGATGATGTTGGGAAACGTGCCCCACCGCATCCGGCCCGCCGCGTTGACAGCAAAGACACCTGCCCCAGGAACCCCATGTTTCATGAATGGCACCTGTGCATAGATGCGGGCATAGGCGCGGGTGGCCCAGGTTTTTGGCGTCGCAAGGATCAGAGTGCCGCTGGCATAGCGCGCCTGCGGCGTATCAAGCGCTGTGTAAATCTGGCTGATCAATCCTTCGGAAACTTCTACATCGGCATCGAGATAAATTCGGATCGGCGCACGCGCCACATGGTCACCAGCATTCAACGCACCCAGCTTGCCACCTTCCTTGCGGTCGAGCACTTGCAGAACAAGCCCCTTTTCCGCAAAGCGCGGTCGCATCTCAAGCGCGGTCTCGGCGGTCCGGTCGCGGCTGCCATTCGAGATCACAATTGTCTCGAACGGCACGGCATGGGGCCAAGCGCTCTGCAAGACCTTTTCAAGGCACTGACCGATCAGAGCCTCTTCATTCGAGGCCGGGATCAGGACACTGAGTACCGGCAAGGACTCGGCTGTGGGACCGCGTGAGTTTGGCGGCATAACGAGGAACTTCCTATACTTCCAGGAACCTGCGGATGGCGCGACGTTGCATAGGATATTGTCAAATTTAAGGATAGCGGGAAAAGCGTGCCCTAATTCTCGTTTGTCACCGCATCCATTGACCGCAACACGCGCCACCGCGGATTGTCATCATTCAGGTGTCGCAACGCACCCCAGCTTCCCCACTTGCTCGGCGCTGCAACGTCGACAAAGGCGTTGAACGGGCTGTCCGTCAGACTTGCCCAGGCATCCAACGCATCCCGATACAGGTCTGCCATCTGTTCCGAGTAGTTGAAGGCGATCAGGAAATCGACAAGCCGTTCGTTATCGACCGCCTCCCACTGAACAGCAGCATGAGTGCCGCCCTCGTACATCACGAGTTGCAACCCATAACGTGCTGCAACACCGGCGTGATAGGGCCATAGGGTGTCCGTCATTTCCTTGAGTGACCCGTTGCGAACCCGTTCCGCAGCAAGATCGTCCATCCCATTGAACCGGTTTTGGGAAATGTATTCGCGCAAAGCCACACGCGCCAACCCACGCGCCTTTCCATCGGCCTCTGCCTGTGCGGCCGCGTTTTCAAGGGCGTCTTCCAGCGTTTCAGGCTCCCCCAGTTCATATCCGAAATACCCGGTGACAGCATAGGCATCGAACATATCCACGGGTTTGAACCCCAGTTCCTCCTGCGCACGCGCACCAACCAGAATGGCTTGTTCCAGCTCTGGCCAGCCGGTTTGAACGGTCACCACGCGCCTTAAACGACGTGGTGCGTCCGTGCCGAACACATCGGTCCAGATCGCCATGACGGACGCGGCGCGAAGCCCGTAATACTGCATCCAGCCATCATCGCTGGCGCCCCACAGTGCTTCGGCCTGTTCGCCAGACCAACGGGCTTGTTCAAAAAGAAAGTTCCACACTTCGTTGGAGTATTCGACATAGGCGATACGGCCGGGATCCAGATCAGCCCTGACCAATTCCGCAAAACGCCGGACCAGATCATCCTCGGCGAGATGCGGTATGTTGAACCAGGGATCGGCCCCAATCAGATTGGCAAGGTCAATCATCACAGGGAGTGGAACACCTCGCCAGACATATGAAAAATCGGTCTCTTTCGGCATCTCCTCCCACGTCTTGATCGGTGAGCCGTTGGTGAACATCCAGTCCATGAAACGCAGTTGTGCAACCCCTTCGAGCCGGTCCAACCAATCTGGATTGAACACCGCACCCGCCTTGAACGCATCCATGTGTATTTCGGGGACAATGCGAATGTTCCGGATGGGGTCCGCGGGGTCAGTCGCATCGATCGCGACTCCAACCGCGCCAGGGCCAGGTGCGTAACTGAAAATGCGAAGCCCAGGTTCGCGTTTGATCACACGCGCCCGTCCCGTCACAGTCAGATCCCCCTGACCGTCATAGGTCAGGACATACCGTCCGGACAGGTGATGCGCCTCTGGCGGTTGATCGGTAAGAACAAGGCTTTCCAAGCGTGTCACGCCTTCGGGAATGCGTTGCGGCCAGCCGGTGTCATCAAAAACACCGTCAGCCATCATGTCTTCGAATTCCACGCCACCCCACTGGTTCGGCAGATGCCCGATCCAGGGTCGCCCGGTTTTCATGACGTCAAGAAATGGATGTTGTGTGGACCAGTCGGCAATACCGTTCAAACCAAACGCAATTCCAGTCTTCCCGGTTGCGGCCTGAGCGTTAGCGATCCCTCCGAACAGGGAAAGGCAGGCCAAAAGCAGGAACACCGCTAGAGATTTTTTGAACATGCGCGCCTCGATCCTTGTTCACATCCGAATATCAGAGCTGATTCGATATCTCTTCTGTTTTTCGACAAATCTACCTCGATAGCGTATCGACAAGCGACTGGCGCAACGCTTGCGCGGCCTCGGCCCTTTGACGCGCAAGGGCAACTGTCAAGTTCTCGGTGACTCCCACCGGCAACGCAACTGGCGTGTCCCGTCCAATGCTTGGGGACGTGTCGCGCTCCACGCTTGGCAAAAGCTCCCCCGCATCATCAGGTTTGGGTGCAGAACCCAAAACCGCGTCTGGAAATGCCTCTGTCGCGGTCTGCGCTACTGACGTGAACCCTTCCAGCGCAAGGCGATCTGCAACTCTGTTGAGTGCTGCTTCGGACGGCGCTGGGTCGAGGTCGGGCAAGACCGCAAGCGCGATCTGAACAAAAGTGATGCTGTCGGCATGCGTCACCAAATGATCGACGAGTTCCGAGACGGCAAGACTGCGCTCTGGTGCAGTCAAAGGCGGGTCGTCGGCAAGGTCATGAAGGGCATCGAAATACCGCTGATGCGCCAGATAAGATGCAAAGGACGCTTGCCAGCTTTGTTTTTCGTGATCTGTTCCCCGCAATTCGATCGAAATGGCAGCAAGTCTGTCTGGGTCAATATCGGGACCACTCTTGTCTTGGTCGACAGGCACACGTTCCGCCATGGCCAATTCGGCAGCAAAATGGCGCGATAGTCCGGGAAAGAGGGTGTCCCCCGACTCCCCGACAAGCCAGGTCAACCTTTGATACAGTCGGAGCTGCAGTCCAACGGGCAAAACCGAAAAGGCATTCAAAAGGTCGATCTTGGCGCTGTTGGGCACGTCCGCCTCATGTTTCATTGCCGCGATCAGCAGGTCATCGAACGGATTGCAGTCACCCAACCTGAGCGCGCCCGGATCCGCAGTTGCATCAAACATCTCTTCAAATTGCGTCCAATTCTGGCGCTCCTCTTCAACCGGATCCCAAACCAGAAAAGCGATACGCGCTTCTTCAAGCCGCCCTTCCGAAAGGAATTGAACAACCAAGGCGTCTTGAAGCGCAATCGCATCCTGATCGACGAGAACCGTATCATCGGGTGCTTCGTCATGTGCCGCATTCGGAGGTCCACCAAATGTGGCCCAGATCGCGTCGGACCATGCGCACCTGTCGTGCTGCGGCGCCGATGAATTAGCTTCGGTCTGTTCGCGATCGACGACCGGCGCGTTCCGATGTGCCGGAACCGCAAGTTCCGAGAACCCGCTGATATGCGCAGTTTGTCCGATCTGCGCGGAGATTGTCTTGTTCAGGCGATCCAAGACAGAAAAATCGAGCGCAAAAAGGCCGCTATCGTCGACCGGACGCCACGTCTGGTTGGGAAGAACGCCGGTCAGATTGGGGAGTAGCGGAAGTTCAGCCGCCTGAAAATCGGGTCGCTCCGAGATATCGATGATGACCAGCCCCGGAGACCCAAGCGTGGCAATTGCTTCGCAATTGCAGTTCAGAACAATCTCAAGGCCGTAGTCCTTTGGGATCACTGCGGTCACGCGATTTGCGTTGAGGCGGTCAAACACCCTGCTGCTGTCCACCGTCGAAAGACCGGGTGTAAAGGCAAGGTGGTACCGCCCCTGTCCCGTCGTTTGTGTCTGCACATCTGACAAGATTTGGTCGGTCGAAACGGTCAGACGGGTGAAGCCGGGATGTTCTCCACCGCGCACGACTCCCGTGGCGGCGGAAACGGCCTGCGGCCCGGCGAGACAGAGACCAATCAGGAGGGAGCCACACAATCTACGCATTGGTTTTCAGAGACCGAATGGCTTCATCCAGTGCCGCGAACCCGGGACGGTAATGATGGGGAATGTTCTGTCGGGCAACCTCAAGACACATCTTCGGAGGATGTTGGTGAAGGTGCGAGACAAAGACTTCCTTGATGGTCCGGTAAAAGTTGATGTCGTCATCAGCAGCAGCTTTCACCTTGAGAGCAAATGGTGCGACCAGACAATACGCGAGGAAAACCCCAAGAAATGTGCCAACCAATGCGCCGCCGATCAGTTTGCCCAGAACCTCGGGCGGTTGATCGATGGACCCCATTGTCTTGATCACACCCAGAACGGCGGCCACGATGCCAAGTGCAGGAAGCCCGTCCGCAACGGATTGGAGCCCGTGCACAGATTGTTCGAGGTGATGCTTGGTTTCCTCTATCTTCTTGTCCAAAAGCTCTTCGACCTGCATCGGATCGTCATAGTTCATCGAGGCCGAGCGCAACGTATCGCAGATGATGTCGAGAGCGGCATGATCCTTCAGAAGCTTCGGAAATTGTCTAAAGATTTCAGACTCTTCTGGGTTGTCGATATGGGCTTCCAAACCGACGGGGTTTTTTCGGGCCAGGTTGATCAATTGATAGAGAACCTGCAAAAGCTGATTGTAATCTTCAGCCTTCCACTGGCTGCCTTTGAAAACCTTCAACGTGTCCTTGCCCGTCTGTTTGAGCGACGCAAAGGTGTTCGCAACGGCAAACGCGCCAATGGCCGCGCCGCCGATCATCATCATCTCGAAAGGAAGCGCCTTGAGAATGATGCCCAGCTTTCCGCCTGCCAGAAGATAGCCCCCAAACACCATGCAAAAGGTGAAGGCGATGCCTGCAACTGCAATCATTTGGTGTATTCCTTTTGCGCGCAAAGACCGCTGTTTACATCACGACAAATTCTGCGTGCAGCGCACCGGCCGCCTTTATCGTTTTCAGGATGTCGATCAGATCGTTCGGCGTGATGCCAAGTGCGTTCAGTCCAGTGATCACGTCGGACAGTGTCGTGCTGCCCGGAACCTCGGCCAGGGACACGGCTGGCGCGTTTTCGATCTGTGCAGTCGACCGAGGGACCACGACCGTTTCGCCCTCTGCGAAAGGATTTGGCTGTACAACAATCGGTTCTTCCTGAACCGTGAGGGTCAGATTGCCCTTCGACACCGCCACGCGTGACACGCGTACGTTTTCACTGATCACGATGGTTCCTGATCGTTGATCGACGACAACTCGTGCCAAGGTGTCGGGTTCGATGCGCAGGTTCTCGATCTGGGCCAGAAGGTGGGACGGTGATCGCTGTCTGGAGCCGCCAAGGTCGACAGAAACCGTGCCCGAATCTGTCATCGTAGCTATGGGGGTTCCAGCCGCGACATTGATCGCGCGCTCGATCCGGTATGCCGTTGAAAAATCCGGGCTTTTCAACGCCACAGTCAAAGACTGCATCTGATTGAATTCGAAGGCGACTTCCCGTTCGACAATGGCACCCGACGGAATGCTTCCGGCTGTCGGGACCCCTTGAACGGTGCGTGCGGCGTCACCTTGGGCGGCAACCCCTCCGGCGATGATCGAACCCTGCGCGACCGCATAAATCTGTCCGTCTGCTGCGTTGAGCGGGGTCATGACAAGTGTCCCGCCACGGAGGCTCGACGCGTCGCCAATGGCGGATACGGTGACGTCGATCCGTCCCCCGGCGCGCGCAAAGGGCTGTAACTGACCTGTCACGATCACCGCAGCCACGTTCTTGGCGCGGAATTGTTCTCCGGTGACATTGACGCCAAGCCGTTCCAGAATGTTGGACATCATGTCTTCGGTGAAGGGTGAATTCCGCAGGCCGTCGCCGGTGCCGTCCAACCCGACGACGAGGCCGTAGCCGACAAGATCGTTGCCACGGACACCTTCAAAGCTGGCCAGGTCTTTCAGGCGCACGCCCTGCGCCATTGCCAATCCCGGAAGAAGGAAAATTGCGATTGCTGCGAGCAAACCTTTCATCGCAGATACTCCGCCAGGGACACCCGCCCTTGTCGGGCTGCGATGCGATAGAAGACTTCAAGCTGCTGCTGGGCCGCCTCGAAGTTGGACGCTGCTTCGAACTGGTCAATTCCGATCAATGACAGCCGGTCCAAGGCAATGCGGTCCAACTCGGTCGCAGTCGACAGGCGCGCGGTCTCGATCATGGCTTCGGTCAAGCCCAATCCGGCGCGCTCTTCCGTCAGGGTCCGATCCACGTCGAGCAGGGCTAAGCGTCCTTGCTCCACCAACGTTTTTTGTTCTTGGACGTCAAATCCAAGAGACGGGTCCGACGCGAGGGCCGCAAAGGAAAGAGCCTTGAGCAAGTCTCGAACCGTTTCACCGTCTGCGCGCAGGCCGAATGTCACCATGTCGTCGGGACCGATCGGCAATTGTGCAAACCCGGTGTCTGAGCCGGAATAGGCAAGCGACTCGAACGATCCACCGGGCGGGTCGAACCAGGCATCAAGGGCAGTCGTCACGTCCGACGGGCTGGCAGATCCCGTGACAGCAGACCGCAGCATTTGGAGGAATGACGCACCGTCCGGCAAAGGTGCAGAACGGCTTGCAGCGCCCGAGAACAGAAACCGGCCGGCGGCTTCGGTATTCAATGCATTGACCACATCGACCAGAGTTTTTGCGGCCGTGTCAGACAGTGTCTTGACCTCTGAAACCCGGTCCAACTGTCCGACCAGCGAAAGGCTGATCCCAAGTTCGGTGGTCTGGTCCTGAATCCGGCCAAGCACGCTTTGGGTTGCGTTCGCAAGTACCGATGCCTCGGCGATGCCGCGTTGATGTTGTTCAAGCAGCTGAGTTTTCCGATCAAGCAGAGAAACAGCCATCGGGGAGCCGCCAAGATGGCGCGCTTTGTCGCTGGCGAGGCCGGTTGTCGCCTCCTGTGCCGAAGTATCCGCGGTATTTCGCAGGCGGGTCTGAAACTGACTGGAGAGCATAAATGATGCAAGATCACCAATGGCGCGCATGATGTGTTCCTTCAAATTCTGAGAAGTTCTGAAAGCATGTCGTCCACGACCTGGACGACACGCGCATTGGCGGCATAGGATTTTTCAAGCTCGATCAGCTTTTGCAGTTCCTGATCCGTATTGACCCCGTCCGATGCCGCGGCGTCGCGGAGTTCGGTCAGTCGGGACAACGTTGCCACACGTGCCTCTTCCGATCCGACGCGCTGAGCGGCTGCCGTATTCGAAAGCTCCTGCAGATGATCGACAAGACTGCGCGGCGCAGAGCCCAAAACGGTGGAGCCGGGGACAGCGGCGAGGTTCAGTTGTGCCTTCATTCTTAACAGCAGGTCACTTTGACCGACATCGCCTTGAGCGGTAGCATTCAAGCCATCGCGCCATCGCCAGGGTTCGGAAGAACCCACCCAAAGAGCGGCGTTCAATGTGATGCGCCCGGCCAGTCCGGTCTCGTTCGCCACGTCGAAATTGAGACCGTTATCGGTGAAGATTCCGGGGTCAGTGACGCCGAGGGTCGTGTCCGGCCCACCCGGGCCGAGCCGTTCGATGGCATCCCTTGCAATCGCGTCGAGGCGTTTCTGCATCTGCGGCGCGCTGACATCCCTGAGGTTGAATTGCGCCTCAAGCGATCCGCCGTTCAACATCCCATTTCCGGGAATGTCGACAGGCTTACCGTTGATGGTCAGCCCTGACAGAAGGCCATTTTCAACGGTCATGTGTGGAAGGATGGTGGACGTTGGCGCAAAGCCGAACGTGATGGCCCGCTCGTCCAATAGCGTTCGCCCCTGCGCCGTGAACACGGCAATTTTCCCGCTATCGCGTTCGACGACATGAAGCGGGACAAATTCCGCAAGCGCGTCGAGCGTGGCATCGCGGCGATCCATCAGACCATGTGCGTCCTGACCAAGATGCCTCGCAGTCATGATCTGTGCGTTCAGTTGCTCCAACTGGGACAGCCCGCTGTTGAGACGATCGACGGTGTTCGCGATATCCGCATCCGCGCGGGTGCGTAACGCGTCAATCCCGGCGCTGGTGTCCCGCAACCCACCTGCAAATGCCTCCGCGGCGACTGAGATGTTGCGCAAACGCGTTTCCGAGGACGGGTCCGACGCAGCAGACAAAAGCGCCGTTTCAAATCGCGTCAGTTTTTCTGCGACAGACCCGATTGTGTCGACGCTGCCGATCAGTTGTTCGAGAGTGGCTTGGAAATCAGACTGTGCGCTCGCGGCGGAATGGTCTGCCAACACAAGCCGTTTCTGATAGGCCAATATCGGATCGGCATGGCGGGTCACATTGGCCACGATCACACCGCCGGACGTTTGCGTCGCATTGGTGGACAGTGATATGTCCCGCCTGCCATAGTTTTCGTTCAAGGCATTGGCGATGTTCGAAGAAATGACGGTTGTTCCACGTGCGTTGGCGACAAGACCGCTCATGGCGTTGGACAGGGCTCCGGAAAGGCTCATGGAAATATCCTTACGGCTTCATGGAATCAGCGTTTGATGTTGGTCGCTTCCTGCAGCATCTCGTCCACGGTCTGAATCACCTTGGCATTCGAGGAATAGGCGCGCTGGGTTCTGATCAATTCAGTCAGTTCATTGGCGATGTCGGTCGCGGATTCCTCGAGAGCGAAGGACAGGATATCGCCGGTAGATCCGTTACCTGCGTCCCAAAGGAAAAAACTGCCGCTTTCCGGTGTCGGCATATAAAGCTGGCTGCCTGCGGCGGCCATTCCGTTGGGGTTCGGGATGTCGACCAAAGGCACCTGATAGAGTGTCCGGGTGGTGCCCGTGTCGTAGAAGGCGTTCACAAGCCCGGTTTCATCCACTTCGACCGACGTCACCTTGCCGACAGGAGCGCCATCGCGGCTGATATTGAACGGCGCAAAGATATCGGAAAGTTGGGAAAGCCCTTCGTTCAGTCCGAGGCGGCCAATATTGATGTCGATCGGGCCGCTTGGCGCAGTGATCGTCAAAATACCTGTCGCGGCATCGTAGGGACCCCCGGTCACGTCCCCGACGCTCAGCAGCGTCCCCCCAAGGGTGCGGGCATCGTCGAATTCCAGATCGTATTGGCCGATGACGGTTGCCGGATCTGCGCCGTCAACGATTTCAAGGCTCCACTGGTTCGATGTGCCCGCGGTGGGAACAACCGGTGTAAAGGTGAATTCCAAAGTCTCGGCGCGACCAAGATTGTCGTAGTATTCGATCGACTGGGTCAGCGGGTCACCCAGCGCCCCAGCTTCGGTTTCGGTTGCGGGAAGGTTGATCCCCAATTCGATACGCGTGGTCGGTTCACCGCTGAACTGGTTGACGTTGATGCGCACGGGTTCAAGCGCTTCGCTGGTGGCGCGGGGATAGTTTGGAATGGTTCCGTCAAGGTTGGCGGGCCACCCCAAAAGGATCTGCCCAGAGGCGGTGCGCAGATACCCATTTGCATCGGTCCGGAAAGACCCGGTCGTGGTCAGGAACATCTGCGGCGTTTCCGAGCCCGACAGCACCTCAGTCGCTTGGGCGACCGGCAGGAAACCGCGCCCGCTGACCGCAAGATCGGTCGAATTCGAGGTTGTGGTGATCGCGCTGTCCTGATCGATATAGCGTTGGGTCGTGGTGCGCACCCCACCTGCCGTGTAGGTTCCGCCACCCGACGTCACGACCATGGAGTGAAAATTCGCCTCCACCCGTTTGTAACCGGGGGTCTGAGAATTGGCGATGTTGTCAGAAATGGTGGCCAGACGGGTTGCGTGCGACGCGAGGCCGACAACGCCTGCGCTGAGTGAGGAGGAAATCGACATGGAAACGCCTTTCTGGTGCGATGACTTGGGTTCGTCACAGCAGTAAGGCGTGGGGTTTAACGGGGACCTAACGGATAAAAGTTGACCTAATTTCCAGCGCCGCTCTCAGTATCTCAGGAAGATCAGCTCGATCCTGTTATTGCGTGCGGACATCAGGTTCTTGACCACTGGTTCGCGATCCCCATAGGCCGTCAGTCTGCGCACCCTTTCAGGGTCAAGCCCGAAACCGGTCAGTAGTTCGGAAAAAGCAAAGGCGCGGTCCGAGGACAAATCCCATGTCGGGTCTTCGATGCGAACAACCGGCACCTTCGCAACGTGACCTTCGATGGCGATCTCGTTGCTCAGCATCTTGCTCGCCTCGCGCACAGCATAGGCGATGGACCGTGTCAGCACCGTCGGTTCCGTTCCATTGATGAACAGGGGGTCATCTTCTGCATCGAAGAATTCGAGAACAAGTCCTTCTTCGGTGATGCGCGTGACGACATGGCGCAACCATTTGTCTTCCAGCATGCTTTCGCCGCCTAGACCCAAAAGAACGTCCTGAACCTCCTTGAAGGACGTATCCTGAGCTGTCTTTTCTGCGGAATCCGAGCCGTTACTGTCCGTTTGCTGCAAGGCATTCGCGCCCACACCCATGCGCGGCAAGACATCCGCTGCAAAGACGCTGTCCCCCATGAACAGACCGTCCGATCCACTGGACAATCGGCTGATGGGGGCAGTCGGACTGAAATAGTCCGCGATCCCCTTGCGCTGTTTTTCTGTTGTCGCATTCAACAGCCACATCAACATGAAAAAGGCCATCATCGCGGTGACAAAGTCGGCATAGGCGACTTTCCAGGCACCCCCATGATGCCCGCCAGCGACGATTATTTTCTTACGTTTGATGATGACTGGCGCGACATTTCTGTCGGTCGCCATACCCTACTCTCCTTACACCCGAGACGGGGTGTAACAGGTGGGTGTAAACCTCTGCTTAACGCCTAAAAATCGAGGTGTTTCCAAGTTCCGCAGTCAATGACCGAAGCGATGCGGGGAAAAGGGTGTCAGATTCAGGTTGCTGGGCTGGTCCGCGATCAGACCTGCAACAAGCCGCCCGGTTTTTGGACCGGCGGTCAGGCCGATATGCTGGTGTCCGAAGGCGGTAAAGACCCCGGTGTTCCTGACCTCGCCAATCAGCGGCAAACTGTCCGTCGTCGCAGGCCTGTGACCCATCCACGTCTCTTCACGGTCGAATGCGAGGTTCGGAAAGGCCTCTGCAATCTTGCGCCGAAGCAAGGCGAATGGTGCCTCAGACGGGCCCGCTTCCAGCCCACCCAGTTCGACGATCCCAGCACAGCGCAATCCCATCTGCATCGGTGTTGCAACAAATTTTCCGGACGTGATCATGCAGGGCTGGCGCGGTGCGCCGGACGGGTTGGTCATGACGATGTGGTAGCCTCGTTCACTTTCCAGCGGGATCTTCAAACCAAGCCGCGCCATCAAGGATTTGGACCACGCGCCAGAGGCGACCACGATGCTGTCGGCCTCCATCGGTCCTATGGATGTGATCAGCCGCGGGGCCGCATTCTCTTGGGTTTCGATGTCTTCGACAGTGGCTTTGACGACGCGACCACCCATCTGTTCGAACTCCCGTGCGAGTGCTGCAACATATCCACCGGGATTGGTGACGAACCCATGATCCTTGACAACGGCAAGACATGTGATCGAGGGGCCGAAACTTGGCTCGAACTCTTGAACGGCTGTGCCTTCGATCAGGGTGGGAATGAACCCATGTTCCCGGCGCAAGGCCCAAGCGTATTGGTCTTTCTCGAAGTCCGCGCGTGTACCATAGGCGTAGACGTAGTCGCTCTTGCAAAGAAACGCACGGGCCGCCAGACCTTCGGTCAGGGCGAAATGCTGGTCCACTGTATCGGTGGTCATGTCGGCAAGGTCAGATGCGATACGCCGCGCATCCCGGTCATTCGCGTGTTTGAGATAGCGGACCAGCCAAGGCGCGATACGTGGCAGATACGACCAGCGCAGAAACAGGGGCGACCCGGGATCCAGCACCATTTTCGGTGCCTTCGTGATCAGGCCCGGTGTCGTGACCGGCACCATCGAACCCGCTGCCAACAAGCCCGCATTGCCGAACGATGTGCCCTGCCCCGGCCCATCCCGGTCAACGATCGTGACGTCCTGTCCAAACCGCCGCAGCCAGATGGCGGTTGACACACCGACAATACCGGCACCGATCACAATGACATGTTTGGCCATAGAGGACATCCTGTTTGCGCCGGCGGGAGTCAAACGGCGTTATGGCAGGATGGCACGGACGAACGGTCTATTCCAGAGGATGCACCTTGGCAGGTCGCACCATACGACGCCTTGAATTCACGCCACCGCGAGACAGCTTGCGTGGTGTGGAGGACGTTGCGATGCGAAAGAGACTGAGCGGTGTCGGACTGGCGGTTGCGATGGGATCGGCAACCATGGCGGAGGCGGAAATCTACCACCGGGAAACCATTTCCGATTTCAGGGCCGTCAGCATCGCCTATGACGCTCTTGTCTGCGGGATTTGGGTCGCCAATGAAAGCAATGAAGTTGTTCTGCTGTCGACCTTCGGCAAGGAACTACGCCGTTTCGACACGGGCATGCGCTCAGTGCGCAGCCTGACGGTCGAGGAGGACGGCATCCTGATCGCCAGTGGCTGGGGCGAGTTTCGACGTCTGGACCGGGATGGGCGGCCAATCGACTCTCCCTTTCGGCTCAGCGAAACGCTCTACGATACCGAAGGTTTGCACCGCGACGCCGACGGAAGTTTTCTTGTGGTCGAGGATGATCCGTCACGGCTGATGCGGATTGCACCAGACGGCACTGTTCTGATGGAACTGTTCGGAGACAGATTTGACCCGCCGATGACAGAACCGCAGGGCGTCACGCGTGATCCCTATTCGGGTAACATACTTGTTGTGGACGACAATGAAGGTTTGAACAGCCTGTTTGAACTGGCCCCAGACGGGCGCGTTCTGTCGGTCACACCCTTGTCGCAATACGGGTTCGACGCGGAAGGGGTGGCGCTGCAACCAGAGACCGGAACGCTTTATGTCGGGTTCGACAGCGGACAGGCGCTGGCGATTTTCGACTGGATTCCAACGGAAATCACCATCGATACACCCTTGGAGCGCGGGCCCGATTGCGCCTATTCGTAATCGGGCCCGAGACGCGGTTTTACCGGCTTAGGCCGCTTCAGGAACGGCGGTCATCGGCGGTGTTTTTCCAAAGCGGATGTTGACCATCAAAAGACCGAACGTTGCGATTGCCCCAATGATGTTCAGGATCAGGGCGTCAGGCCACAAAGTCGCAAGCCCCGCCGCGAGGCAAAGCGCGCGCATGATCCAGCCAAGCGGCTTTTCCATACATCCCTGCAAAGCGCCCGCAAGGGCGTACACCCCGACAACGCCAAAGCAGAACACCTGGATCATCGCGGGCCAATCGCCGGACAGGAAAGGCGTGTAGGCGAAAAGCACCGGGATGATGTAGAGGCCCTTGGCCAGTTTCCAGCTGGCCACACCCGTGGCCATTGCGGGCGCTTTGGCAATCGCCGCAGCGGTGAACGCCGCCAGGGCCACGGGGGGCGTGACGTTGCTGTCCTGCGAGAGCCAGAAGATGATCATATGGGCCGACAAGAGTGCACTGGTCGCAACGGCAGGTGGCACCACCAAATCCCGCACAGGTGCCGCGATTTCCAGTGGCAGCGAGCGGATCAATCCAACCGCCTCGGCATGCGAAAGTTCTCGACTCAAGAGTTCGATCTGGTCCGGAATACCGAACATCAGCACCGCCTTCGCGGCCTCGGGCAGGGTACCGGCGGCAAGCTGCGCGATCACGAACTGGTCGCTGATCATGCCAGACAACGCCGGGGCCGATAGGGTGGCAAGCACGATATAGGCTGCCGTCACAGGCAGACCCATGCCAAGAACCAGACTGGCCAGCGCGATCAGGATCAAGGCGATCATGATATTCCCACCCGCCCAGCTGGTGATCATCAGGCTGAACGTGTTCCCAATCCCTGCGGTTGCGATGACGTTCACGACAAGTCCGACCGAACACAGCAGAACAGCCGTCAGAACCATGCCTTTCGACCCCATCACGAAGGCTTCGAACACCGCCTTCGGGCCCATGCGGTTCTTCGTGAGCCAGCTTGACGCGATCACGGCAAGGATACCGAACACCGCCGCATAGGTGGGGGTGAACCCGGCGACCAAGAGACCGATCAATGTGCAGATCGGGATGATGAAACTCGCGCCCCCTTCCTTGAAGGCCGACCCCAGGGTCTGCCCTTCGTCCGGAAGCGGCTGGAGATTGTTGCGACGCGCTTCGATGCGGACGAAGAACGCGACAGATAGAAAGTAAAGCAGCGCTGGCAAGGCCGCGACTGCAACGATCTTCTCGTAGGGAATCTGGGTAAAGCTGGCCATTACGAAGGCTCCGGCACCCATGATCGGGGGCATCAGCTGCCCACCCGTTGAGGCTGCCGCTTCGACACCGCCTGCGAATTTCGGCTGAAACCCTGCGCGTTTCATCAGCGGAATGGTGATCACACCTGTTGAGGCCGTGTTGGCCACGGCAGACCCGGAAATCGTGCCTGTCAGGCCAGACGCGATCACAGCCACGATGCCCGGTCCACCCACCAGTTTGCCCGCCACGGCGCGGGCCATATTGATCACGAATTCGCCCGCACCCGAGCGCAACAGGAATGCACCAAAGATGATAAACAGGAAAACATAGGTCGATGAGATCCGCGCGATGGTGCCGAACATGGCGTCATCGCCGTAGATCGACCTGAAGGCAACGGTTTCGGGACTTAGCCCGGGGAAAGAGAACACTCCCCCGACGAAGCGACCCCAATAGGCCACGTAGGTGAGCGACAGAATGATGAGGATCGGAATGATGATTCCGGCAACGCGCCGCGTCAGTTCAATCGCGCCGATGATACAAATGCTTGCCGCAATCCAATCCATGGTCGAGAACTTGACGCCCCGGTCATAGATCGCGGTTTCCGCCTGCGCGAGCCAGACCGCAGAGACCGCGACGGCAATCCCCAGCGCGAAATCCAGTCCCACGGGGGCCGCTTTGCCGGACGATCCGCGCCACATCGGATAGAGCAGCGCCGCCAACAACGCGAACCCGGCAAAGTGAAACGCATTGCGTTGCAGTTCGGACAGTACCGGATCAAACGCTACATAGATATGGCCAACCGCGATCAAGAAACAGATGACCGAAATCGTCTTTTCCGCAAGCCCGTCGAATGAACGGAGTCGACCTCCGTCCTCGTCTTCTTCAGTTTTTGACATGGTCCCACCCAAACGTCAGAGAACCAGCCCGCGTTTTGCACGGGCTGGCCGAATTGGTGTGGTTCACTTCGCGATCAGGCGCTCGGGAATATCCAAGCCGACTTCCTGATAATAACGCAGCGCACCGGGGTGCAGCGGCAGCGGCAGACCAGCAATCGCGCTTTCGATGCTCATCACCTTGGTTGCCGGGTGGATGGCCTGCAGGAAGGGCAGGTTCTCGTAGATCGCCTTGGTGATCTGGTAGACATGCTCTTCCGGGATATCCGCGTTGGTGGCCAGGAAGTTCGGTTGTGCGACGGTCTGCACATCCGTGTCCTGACCCGGATACGATCCGGCCGGAATGGTGTACGGGGTCCACAGACCACGATCCGAATCCGCCATTTTCATTTCTTCTTCGGTCAGGCTGAGCAGAGTGACGCTGTCACCTGCAGAGGCCATCAACTGGCTGATTGCACCAACCGGCACGCCGCCCGGAGCGCTAAGCCCCTTGACCTGACCGTTCTGGAGCGCTTCGGCAGACGGGCCATAGCCTCCGAAGACCAGCTCATAGTCTGTGTTGATGTCCACACCAAATCCCGACAGGATCATTTCATTGGACCCGATCGTGCCCGAGTTCTGGGCACCCATCGCCATGCCCTCACCCTTGAGCGCTACCATGTCCGCCAGTGTTCCGGTCGGTGCCACGTCAGAGGACAGGACGAAGTGTTCAACGTTCTGCCACAGCATCGAGACAGAGCGCAGGTTCTCCTGCGGACCAACCTCTGCAATCGGGCCAGTGCCCGTCGCGGCATAATACCCGAAAAGACCCTGAAGAATGCCGAACTGCGCTTCGTTTTCGCGCATAAGGCGGATGTTTTCACCCGACCCGGCCGAGCTGATCGCGGACATGCCGATCTTCTGGCTTGGCTCCAACTTGACCTTCACCAGCGTCGACAACGCGACGCCCACCGGATAGTAGGTGCCGCCCGTGGACGCAGTTGTCAGAACGTAGCTTCCACCTTCACTCTGCGCATGCGCCGCGACACCCGACAGAGAAATCGTCGCCGCAAGTGCGGCGGTCTTGAAGTAGTTCATGTAGTCCTCCCCATTATACGCACCTTAACAGCGCTGGAGCAGACCATACGCGCTTGAATCGATTTCGGATAGGAATCAATCCGCAGGTTAGCGACAACAGCCCTTGCGGAAATCCGCAGGGCTCAGTCCAGAAGCTTGGATTTCTCCAATCCGAGCTTCACGATCTTCTCATTCAGCGTCCGCCGCCCGATGCCCAGCGCTTCGGCCACCGCATCCATGCGGCCGCCATGGTTCGAGATTGCCTGCGAAATCAGCGTCTTCTCGAACCGCGCGACAGCCTCACGCAGGGTTGCCGGGACGTCGTCGATAAGATCGTCGGTGCGCAGCGCCTCGGCAACCGATCCGCCCCCGCGCCGTGCGGCAAGGACCCGTCGTTCAGCCACATGGCGCAATTCACGCACGTTGCCGGGCCAGCTATGGGCCAGGAGGGCCGCAGCGTCTTCCGCAGTCATCTCGATGGGGCTGATCTCGTAGGTCTCACAAAACTGTTCGACGAAATGTTCGTAGAGAAGAACAATGTCGTCACCACGCTCGATCAGCCTGGGCAGGCGCATTTCGAACGTATTGAGGCGGAACAGGAAATCCGCGCGAAATTTGCCGGCTTCGACCAGCGGTGCCAGATCTTCATTCGTGGCGGCCACGATACGCACATCTGTCTGAATCTCTTCATCGGTTCCGACGGGTTGGATCACCCCGGTTTCCAGCGCGCGCAGCAGCTTGATCTGCACCTCCAAGGGACAGGCCGCAACTTCGTCCAGAAACAAAGTGCCGCCATGCGCTTTGCGGAAACTTCCCAAAAGCGTGTGCGCCGTGCCGAACATCTGTTCTTCGACGCGGTCTGGTGCCAGCGAGGCGCAATTCAGCGCGACAAATTCCTTGTCGCGGCGCGGCCCTAACCGGTGCAGCGCGCGGGCGACCAGTTCCTTGCCTGTTCCCGTTTCGCCGGTGATCAGCACAGGGGCATCGGACAGGGCGAGGTCAATCGCCTCTTCCTTGAGCTTGGTCACACGCACATCACCACCCAGCAGCACGCGGTCCAATCCCGACAGGGACACCAATTGTTCCCGCATCCGTTTGGTCATGTCCGACAAGCGATGCTGTTCTGCCGCATGCTTGAGAACCGTCAACAGCCGTCGCGGTTCGAACGGCTTTTCCAGAAAGGAGTAAGCCCCGTTCTGGATGGCATCCACCGCCATCGGGATATCGCCATGTGCCGAAATCAGAACCAACGGCGGCGACGGTCGCTTCGACATTGCCTCGAGAAGTTCGAGCCCTGACATTCCAGGCATCCGCACATCCGACAGGACCACGTCAGGCGCAGTCGCCTGAAGCCGCGACAGCGCGGCTTCTGCGCTGCCCACGGATTCAACGGCCCAATCCGATCTCTCCAACAGAACTGCAAGCGACTGGCGCATCTCGGCGTCGTCATCGACGATCAAGGCACGAAACGGATCAGGCATCAGCGTTGTCAGGCTTGGGAAGGATGATCACAAAGACGGCCCCTTGATCCAGGTTGTTCTCCGCATTCAGCGTTCCGCCCATTTCGTTGATGATCTGGCCGGAAATGGCAAGACCAAGCCCCATACCCTTGCCCGAGGGTTTGGTGCTGAAGAAGGGCTTGCTTAGGTCCGCGATGTTCAGATCACCCAACCCGTGCCCATTGTCGGCAACGGTCAGAATAACGCTGCTGTCGCGCTCGTCCATGGAAAGGGTGACACGTCCGTCCACTTTGCCTTCGGTTGCGTCGATGCCGTTGCGCAGAAGATTGACGATCACCTGCTCAAAGCGTTCAGGTCGCCCCCGCACACGGATTGGATGGTCAGGCAGCATGACATTCAGTCGGATACCTGCCTCCCGCGCTGTATGCTGCACCAGTTGGACAGCGGCCTGTACAGTGTCCTGAACCGGGAACGTTGTTGGCACAGACGCCGAGGTCCGACCGAACAGCCGCAACTGGTCCACGATCCGCTGCATCCGGTCGACAAGACCCGAAAGCTGCGGCCAGAGCGCGTTGGGTTCAGAATTGGCGGCGATTTCCTCGGCCACGAGGTAGTTGCGCATCGCGGAAATCGGCTGTCCCAGTTCATGTGTGATCGATGCCGACAATTGTCCCAACGCGGCAAGCTGTTCCTTCTGCGCCAATTCGCTGCGCGCGGATTCAAGGTTTTTCTCGGCAATGCGCCGCTCTTCGATTTCGCGGGTCAATCGCTGACGGTCGGCATTGGAAATCGCCAGGGCATTTCGCAATTGCGCCGCACGGTAGACCGACGCGGCAACCGTCAAGAGCAGCAGTGTCATCAATCCACCCGCGACGTAGAGCAATGCCTGCCGCCGCGACTCGCGCACTTCGGACAAGAGGTGCAGCGACCAGTTCTCTTCCTCAAGATAGGCTTTGGTCCAGACATAGGCCGTCCCATCCAGCCGGGCACGACGTTCGCTTTCCGGTGTCCAGTCCAGTGGGAACAGGGTCTCACTGCCGAATTGCTGCTGCTCTTCCAGAGTGCGTCGATTGCCTTCCGACAAGGGCGACATGTAGCCATAAATCAGTTTGGGGTCGGAACTGGCCAACACGACACCCTGCTCATCCGCCACAAGCACCAGTTCGCCATTACCGGACATTGCGCGGCTCAGGTCGTTGAACCCGATCTTGACGGTGACCACACCCTGGATCGTTCCCTCCGCATCCCGCACCGGTTCCGCAATGAAATATCCGGGACGTCCCGTCGTGACGCCAACCGCATAGAACCGTCCCGCGCCCCCTGCGACGGCATCGCGGAAATACGGTCGGAAGGTGTAGTAGTTGCCAACAAGGCTGTCTGTATCGCGATAATTCGACGACGCCACCGTTTTGCCATTCAGGTCCAGAACGTAGATAAACTCTGCCCCGGCCCGCGATGCGATGTCCGCCAATATCGGATTCAACTCGTCGGTGTCTCCTGTCGTGAGTGCGTTCAAAGTGCTTTCGTCGATGGAAAGAACGTAGGGCAGATGCTCGAGCCGGGTCAGCGCGTCGTCGATGGACGAGGCAAAGAACTGCGCACGCTCGGGTGTCTGCGCCGCCTCGGTGCGCAAAAAATAGGATGCCAGAGCAAAGTAACTGGCTATCGCAACCGCGCACAGACCCAGCACAGCCGCGAAGACATAGAACGCCCGCTGCGGTGACGGGTCCCCTGTATATGTCGGCGATTTGGTCAGAGTATCTGGCATCCCCGGATCTATAGCCAAGGATGCTCGACAAAGTCAGCGATTAAATCCCCGCCTATTCCGCAGCAACAGGCTCCGGTCCGGCATCGGCCTCGGCAGGTCGTGCCGACAGAACCAGTCGCAGAAGCGGCGGCACGGTCAGGAGGGTCAGGAAGGCAGACATCGCCAAACCACCCACAACCACGGCCCCCAGTCCGCGATAAAGCTCGGACCCGGCACCGGGGAACAGCACAAGCGGCAGCATTCCGCAGACCGACGTCAGCGTCGACATGAAGATCGGTCGGATACGGTTGCGTGTCGCCTCTTCGATCGCATCAACGGGCGACATGCCTTCCTCGCGCAGATGATAGAGCGATTGGTGCACGATCAGGATGGCGTTGTTCACAACAATCCCGACAAGGATCACGAAACCCAAAAGGGTCAACATGTCCAAAGGCTGCGTGCCCACCATGTTCAACACGGCCAATCCTCCGACACCGCCAGCCGCGGCCACGGGTACGGAGATCATCACAACGAGTGGAAGCACGAACGACTCGAACAAAACCGCCATGACGAGGAACACAATGACCATCGCGACGGCAAGGTTGATCTGAATGGCGTTCCACGTCTGAGAAAGCTGGTCTGCTGTGCCCGAAACCGACATGCGCACACCGGGTGGCAGACCCTGTTCCTCGAGCGCGGCGATCACTTGTGTCTCAAGCAGCTCCACTGCTGCCTCCAAGGGCAAAGCATCCGACGGGCGCACTTCGAGAGTGATCGTCCGAAGGCGCTCGAGATGGCGGATCTCGGTCGGTCCGGCGGTGACGCGAACCTCTGCCAACTCAGACACCGGAACGATCCGCCCGGTCGGCGTGACCACCGGGAAACTGCCCACGTCCTGCGTGCGCAGGCCGCTTAGAATGGTGCTGTCCCCCTTCAGGGTCAGATCAAGACGCCGGTTACCGACGTTGATTTCCGCCACCCTCAAGCCGTCGTTGAACGCATCCACCGTCGCGGCAAGGTCCTGCGTCGTCAGCCCTGCATCGGCAAGCCGCACGCGGTCCGGGATCAGCCGAACTTCCGGCGCACCCAGTTCAAGACCCGGAATGGGGCGGAACTGGTGCCCTTCGGATCGCGGCAAGAGCTGCCCGATGGTGCCAGCCGCCTGACCGGCAACGCGGAGGATGTCTTCAAGCTCGTCCCCCGAAATGTTCAGCTCGATGGTCCGGCCACCGCCGACCCCGCGCCCGAAAAGAGACGGCTGGGTCATGAAACCGAAGGTTCCCGGCTCTGCAAAGATCGGCTGTGACAGGATCGGGATCACCTCGGCCACACGACTTCCATCGACTGCGGCCGCACCAACGAAACTGTTGCCCGGCGTGGCGACAAAAAAGAACGATTCCAGCGCCGGCTGCCCTGTTTCAGTTTCAGTCGCAGGAGCCGCGTCCCACATCGGTTGTGCTACCGCCTCAATGCGCTGGGCGATGGTCTCAGTGGTTTCAAGATTGTATCCGGGCGGCGGGATGATCAAACCGAACACCAGATTACGGTTTCCTTCGGGCAGGTATTCCAGTTTGGGCAGGAACGCCCAAGCGGCAACGCCCGCGCCCGTCGCGATGGCAGCGACCATGACAAGACCAACCGTACGGAAGCGCACCGTGAACCGTACGTATTTCATGATGAGCCATGTAAAGCCGCGCCCGAAGTGGTCGATGCCGGGAAGCCCCAGCTTCTTGGTCTCCCCACCTTTGAGCAATCGGCTCGACAAGGCCGGGATGACCGTCACGGCAACTACCAGCGAAAGCAGGACCGACACGGAAATCGCCACGGCGATGTCCCGGAACAACTGCCCTGCTTCAAGCTGCATCACGAGAATCGGGATAAACACCATGACCGTTGTCAGGGCCGACACAAGGATCGCGCCCCAGACCTGTTTCGCACCGATATAGGCTGCGTCGCGCCGGGATTTGCCCTCTTCCCGCAATCGGAAAATGTTTTCGAGAACCACGATAGCCGCATCCACGATCATGCCGACCGCAAAGGCGATACCAGCCAGAGAAATCACGTTCAGCGTCCGCCCAGTGACCGCCATCGCCACGAACGTGGCCACAATGGACACCGGGATCGCCATGCTGATGACCAGCGTGGCACGCGGACTGCGCAGGAAGATCAGCAGGACCGCGGCAGCGAGTAGACCGCCGATCCAGATATTCTGTGTGACCAGATCAATCGCGCCTTCGATATAGATCGTCTCGTCATAAACCTGTTCAAGCGTCAGACCATTCGTGGCGACCGGCCCGGCCTCAAGTTCGGCGATGACGGCCTTCACCTCTTCCATGGTCGAGATGACGTTGGCCCCCTGTTCGCGCACGATGTTGAAGGCCAAAGCAGGTTCGCCCCGGAATCGAAGCCGCGCTGTGTTTTCCTTGTAGGCAAAGCTCACATCCGCCACATCGCCAACGCGGACACGGCCCAGCGCGCCATTGGTTCCAAGGCTTTGACTGCGAAGAACAACGCTGTTGATCGCCTCAATCGTGTTCAGGTTGCCATCGGCACGCACCGTGTAGCGGCGTTTGCCTTCTTCCACATCACCGGCGGAAATGCTGATGTTCTCGGCGCGCAGGCGCTGAACCACAGCAGGGATCGTCAGACCCAATCGCGCCAGTTCTTCCGGGCGGATCACGATCTGCAATTCGCGGGACACGCCACCAAACACGTTGACGGTCGAAACACCGTTCACACGCTCAAGCCTTTCCTTCACCACGTCTTCGACGAAGTCGCCATATGTGGGCAGAGGTCGCGTGTTGCCCTCCCTCGCCTTGACCATCACCCACGCGATTGGGCTGTCGTCGGACCCGGAAGTATTCAACGTCGGCTCTCCGGCTTCGCTGGGATAGCCCCCGACACGGTCCAGACGGTTCGAAACGAGGAGAAGGATATCACCCATGTCTGACCCGATGGCGAATTCGAGCGTGACCGACGCCTGACCCGTGCGGGCGCGGCTGGTCATGATCTCGAGCCCCTCAAGACCCCGGAACGCGTCCTCCTGCGGATTGATGATCTCACGTTCAATCTCGGCCGGGGCGGCACCGGGCCATGATGTTTCAACCACAACCACAGGCTTGCGAACATCTGGAGCTAATTGAACAGGAATGCGGCTGAGCGCCAATGCGCCAAACAGGACGGCCATGATGACCACCGCCATCACAGCAATTGGACGTTCGATGGATGAACGGATCAGGTCCATGGCTTACCCGTTGCTTCCGGTGGACGGCGCACCGGTTGGTGCCCCTTGAGGCGGACCGGATGGCGCAATGTCCTGTCCCGGACGCAATCTTTCATTGCCGCGTACGACAACTTCGTCGCCCTCGTTCAAACCCGACAGAACCTCGAATGAGCTGTTGAGGGCAGCGCCGATTTCGATGGTACGCGGCATCGCCTTCCCATCCTCATGGACGAACACACTCCACCCACCTTGAGCCTGCACCAGCGCGTCTTTCGGAACCACGAGAACCTCGCGCGGGGCACTCACCGGAACATCAAGTGTGACGGTCTGCCCAACCGCAATCGTCGCCTCCGTATCCTGCAATTCGAAACGCACGGGGCGGGTGCGCGTTGCAGCAAATTCGGTTGGCAGGATGGCCCGGAGAGTAAGCGTCACGGTATCGCCGATATCCGTCGTAGCCGTAACCGGTTGATCTTTCCTCAGCGCAGACACGTAGCGCGCGGGAACGTTCGCTTCGATTTCAAGCGCGCTTGTGTCGATCAGCGTCGCCACCTGGCTGCCTGCCGTGATGAACTGACCAACCTCGGTCGCAACATCGAGGACGACTGCGTCAAAGGGCGCCCGGACCACGGCGTTGTCTAGACGATAGCGTGCCTGTTCCAGCGCGTTCCGTGATGCCTGAATCCGTGCCAAGGCTTCCTGCTGCGCGCCGCGCGCCTCGGCAAAGTCGCTCGCACGTTCTTCCAATTGCGCTTCGGCAATGGTCGAGTTCTGTCTTAGTGTTTCGGCACGACGGAACGCCTTTTCAGCGCGATCCAGCCGCGCCTCCGAGACTGATATCCCCGCCTGAGCAATCGCAATCTGCGCTTCGGCTTGTGCCAGTTCGATTTCGAGAAGTTCGGTATCTAACCGTGCCAGCACATCGCCTTCTTCGACAAGATCGCCGATCCGGATCGGAACATCCTGAGCAACACCGCCGACCCTTGCGGCAACCGCGCTTTCCCGTCCGGCAACCACTTCGCCAAACACAGACACGGTTTCCGCCATATTGCTGGTGGTCACGATTGCGGTGGTCACGCCCGCCGGACGGCCTTGAGCCGTCGCAAGAGCAGGAAGTCCAAGCATCAGACATACCAAGGCAAAACGGGCAAGAAGTTGCATCGAACCTCTCCTTTATTGAATCGGCGGCATGCCGCAACGCAGTAGGTAGCGCATATTCCTGCAAAAACAGGCTTTCAGGATCCAAAGGACACAACTGCTGAAAGAATCCAAATGCTTTGGCGCAAAAACGGGCGTTTTGTCAGGTTGCAAGAAAGGGAATGACTTCCGCCAGCAACGCATCGGGCGCTTCTTCGGGAATGGCGTGCCCGCATGCGAGCGCAACACCCCGCACCGTTCGGGCCTTATCTCGCCAAGTCTGCGCCACGTCATAGAGATCGCCGACCACACCCTTGTCCCCCCAGATTGCGAGGACAGGCGTTTCGATACGGCGATCTTGATCGGCGCGGTCGTGCTCGAGGTCGATCTTGGATGCCGCGCGGTAATCTTCGCAGATCGCGTGGATGGTCGCCGGATCGCGGTAGGTGCGCAGATATTCGGCCATGACCTCTTCGGTGACCGCGCCGGGTGTCTTGACCTGGCCACCGATGTGGCGGCGCAGGAAATATTCCGGGTCCTGCCCGATCATTCGTTCGGGTAAATCCTCGGGCTGGATCAGGAAAAACCACCAGAAATAGCGCGTGGCGAACTCTTGGTTGGTTTGTTCGTACATCGTCAGGGTCGGCGCGATGTCGAGAACCACCAGACGGTCCACCGCCTCCGGATGATCAAGCGCCATGCGATGGGCCACGCGACCGCCGCGATCATGTCCGACAACCGCGAACCGTTCATGCCCCAGCGCCTGCATCAGAGCCACCTGATCCTTGGCCATCTCGCGCTTGGAAAAGGGCAGATGTGGTGCGTGGCTCTCGACCTTTTCGCTGTCGCCATAGCCGCGCAGATCCGATGCCACGACCGAGTAACCCGCTTTGACCAAAGCAGGCGCGACCTTGCGCCAGACGACATGCGACTGCGGATGCCCATGGAGTAACAGGACGGGTGGGCCTTCTCCCGCGCTTGCGAAGTGGATGCGCACGCCGTTGACGGTCTCGTCCCGCAGTGTGAAGCCATCCAGAAAACGCGAGGCGGTCACACTCAGACACCGTCCAGAAGGGCGTCGGCAATTGCGCTTCCGCAGGTCACCGTATCGGCCTTGCCACTCAAGTCGGCAGTGCGCAGCGCATCTTCAGCCAGCACGGTTTCGATGGCGCGCACGATGGCCGCTGCCGCCTCTGGCTGACCCAGATGGTCGAGCATCATCGACGCCGCCCAAATCTGACCGACCGGGTTCGCGATGCCTTTGCCGGCGATGTCAGGGGCAGAACCGTGGACCGGTTCGAACAGCGACGGAAAGCGGCGTTCCGGATTAATGTTGCCCGAAGGCGCGATCCCGATGGTGCCCGTACAGGAAGGGCCAAGGTCGGACAGGATGTCACCAAAGAGGTTCGATGCGACAACCACGTCAAACCAGTCGGGGTGCAGAACGAACTGCGCGGTCAGGATGTCGATATGGTACTTGTCGACCTTCACATCGGGATATTGCGCCGACATCTCCTGCACCCGCTCATCCCAATAGGGCATGGTGATCGAGATGCCGTTCGACTTGGTCGCAGAGGTCAGATGGCCACCGCGCGAACGGGCCAGATCGAACGCGTATTTCAGGATACGGTCCACACCGATCCGGCTCATCACCGTTTCCTGCATGACAATCTCGCGGTCCGTGCCCGGGAACATGCGACCACCGATGGACGAATACTCGCCTTCGGTGTTTTCTCGCACGATCATCATGTCGATATCGCCGGGTTTGCGACCAGCCAGTGGAAGCGGAACGCCCGGCATTGCGCGGGCAGGACGCAAGCTGACATATTGATCGAATTCCCGCCGGAACTGGATCAACGATCCCCAAAGCGAGACATGATCAGGTACGATTTCGGGCCAGCCGACCGCTCCGAAGAAAATCGCATCGCTGCCCGACAGCCTGTCCTTCCAGTCGGGAGGGAGCATTTCGCCTGTCTTGACGTAGTAATCCGCGCTGGAAAAATCGTGGTCTTCGAAATCGAAGCCAAGATCGAACCGCTTTTGTGCGGCCTGCAACACGCGGACGCCTTCCGGGGTGGTTTCCTTACCGATCCCGTCGCCCGGAATGACTGCGATCTTGTAGCTGTTCTGGGACATGCGAGAAGCGGCCTTTCCAAATAAAGAAGCGGCGCCGAAGACACCGCTTCATCAAAGACTACAATCGGGGCAAGGGCCTCTTCAAGGCCATCGCCTTGGACGATCAGAAATCAGATGTTCTCTCCGCGGATCGCTTCGCACACCGCCTCAGTCACTTCTTTCGTGGTGGCCGTTCCGCCAACATCGGGCGTGAGGATGCCTTCGGCGCACACCTTTTCCACGGCGCGCATCAGACGGGCAGACGCCTCAGACTCGCCCAGATGGTCGAGCATTTGGCTGGCTGTCCAGAACGTCGCCACGGGGTTCGCGATGCCCTTGCCGGTGATGTCGAAGGCCGAGCCGTGGATCGGTTCGAACATCGACGGGAACCGGCGTTCAGGGTCGATATTCGCGGTAGGCGCGACGCCCAAAGAGCCTGCAAGCGCACCTGCCAGATCAGAGAGGATGTCCGCATGCAGGTTGGTGGCCACAATGGTATCGAGTGATTGTGGGTTCTTGACCATGCGCACCGTCATCGCATCGACCAGCATCTTGTCCCACGTGACATCCGGGAATTCCTGCGCGACCTCTGCTGCGATCTCGTCCCACATGACCATACCGAAGCGCTGCGCGTTGGACTTGGTGACAACGGTGAGAAACTTGCGCGGACGCGATTGGGCCAGTTGGAAGGCATAGCGCATGATGCGGGTCACACCCACACGGGTGAAGATAGACACCTCTGTTCCAACCTCTTCGGGCATGCCGCGGTGCGCACGGCCGCCATGTCCGGAGTATTCTCCCTCGGAATTCTCGCGGACGATCACCCAATCCAGATCGCCGACACCCACGCCGCGCAGGGGCGAGGTTACACCGGGAATGATCTTGGTCGGGCGTACGTTGGCATACTGGTCGAAGCCCTGACAGATCGGCAGCCGCAGACCCCAGAGCGTGATATGGTCCGGCACATCGGGCGCACCGACGGCGCCAAAATAGATCGCGTCGAAGGGTTTGAGCTGTTCAAGACCGTCTTCAGGCATCATGACGCCAGTCTTCTTGTAATAGTCGGAGCCCCAATCGAAAGTCGTCACGTCAAAGCGCACGTCTCCTGCGCGTTGAGCGAGAACGGACAGCACTTCCGTTCCAGCGTCGATCACTTCTGGCCCGATGCCATCCGCGGGAATGGCAGCAATTTTATAGGTCCGCATCATGGTCTCCTGAGGGTATTCCTGGCGCGGGACATGCGCGCTCCGACCGTTCCGCGCGACAATCGCAACTTGACGAAGCCAACACAACGCATCAGAGATCATATAAAAAAATGAAATAATGGTCTCGCTATGGAACTCCGTCAACTCAGGTGCCTTGTCGCCGTCGCGGACACGCTGCATTTTGGAAAAGCGGCGCAAAGCCTGAATATGCTGCCTGCCTCGTTGGGACGGCATATCAAGCTTCTGGAAGAAAGCCTGGGTGCGCGTCTGCTTGTCAGGACAACGCGCAGTGTCTCTCTGACGGAGCCGGGACGCAATTTTGTCGAAGCGGCGCGCGACCTGATCGAACAGGCGGACCGGCTTGAGGCGACGTTCCGGGATAGCCGACAGGATCAGGCGTCGATCCTTCGGATCGGTGCCATCGACAGCGCAGCCGCAGGTCTTATTCCGCAGCTTCTGCCCCATTTTCGTGAAAGACATGCCGAGATTGACGTCGAACTGCTTGAGCAGAAAACCATCCGGCTTTTGCCAAGATTGCTGTCTGGGCGTCTGGACATCGCAATTGTCAGGCCTCCAGAGGTGCGCGACGCACGGCTTGTCTACCAGCATCTGTTTTATGAAACTGCGGTCGTCGCAGTTCCTGAAAGCCATCCGCTTGCCAAGCGAACTAAGGTTTCGGTCGAAGACATGGCAGACGCCCCGCTGATCGTGCCGGAACGAAATTCCCGCCCTCACAGCCACGACCTGACGATGAAACTGTTTCTCGAGGCAGGGCTCACTGCACGTGTTGCACAGATCGCCGAGGAGAAGCAGACGATTGTCAGCCTTGTCAGCACAGGCGTAGGTTTGGCGATCGTGCCACGTTGGGCGTCACGGCTAGCTGTGGGTGGCGTATCCTTTGTGTCGCTTGACCTGCCGGACAGCGCCCGCAACCGCCTTGCGGTATCAGCGGTTTGGGTTCGGGACGCACGGCATCCAGCGCGGGATGCGTTTCTGGCAGTGCTCGAAGACCGCCTTTCCGCACTCGCAGCAACGGCATGACGCATGTCAGGATTGGAATTATTCAAAATAATTGAATAACCAATGAGGCTGAAGTTACAGTCTTTTGCCTTGAACTCGTGATTTCCTTGCCTGTAGCGTTACTTCATGCGTCGCGGATCAATCCGCTAGGGCAGCAAAAAGCAAACCTGCGCCCGAGGAACGCACACAGTGGAGGAAAACAATGAAATTTACTGCTTTGACAGGGGCCGTTGTGGTCGCTGCCTTTTCGGCAACCATGTCCGTCGCTCAGGATCGAACCGGCTGGCCAGAGAGCTTTACCGTCGGCACCGGCTCGCAGGGTGGCACGTATTTCGGCTATGGCTCTGGCTGGGCCGGGATCGTGTCCGAGGTTCTGGGTGTCTCCGGCGGCGCCGAAGTCACCGGCGGCCCGATGCAGAACATGGCGCTGGTCCACACCGGCGATCTGCCCTTTGGCATGACAACCATGGGCCCTGCGGCGGAATCGATCGCCGGTTCGAACCCGATTGCACCGGGTTTGCAGATGAACAACGCCTGCGCGATGTTCCCGATGTACCAGACACCGTTCTCGGTCACCGCTCTCGCATCGTCGGGGATCGCGTCCATCTCTGATATCCCGGCAGGTGCGCGTATCGGCTTTGGCCCGGCAGGGTCCACATCCGACACCTACTTCCCGCAGATGATGGAAGCGCTTGGCGTGAACTTTGAGCGCCGCAACGGCGGCTGGTCCGACCTTGGCGGTCAGCTTCAGGATGGTCTGCTGGACGTGATCGCGTTCGCAGCGGGTGTTCCGGTTCCTGCGGTGTCGCAGCTTGAGGTTCAGACCGAAATCAACATCATTGAGTTCACCGAAGAAGAGCAGGCCAAGATCACGGCAGCCTTCCCAGTGGCGAACTTCGATATTTCGGCCGATGCCTACACCACGCTCGAAGCGCCGGCGCGGTCCGTTTCCATGTGGAACTTCGCCATCGCAAACTGTGATCTGCCCGAGACCTTCGTTTACGAAGTCGTCAATGCGGTCATGTCCGACAACGAGCGCATGGTGAACACCCACCGCGCAGCGACATCGACGCTGCCGGAGTTCTGGGACCGTAACACTGTCATGAAGTGGCATCCCGGTGCGGCGCGTTGGTTCACCGAGAACGCGGGTGCAAACATCGCAGCGGATATGATCCACGGCGGATAACTGTGCATGATTTGCAGACAATGAGTTTCCATTGTCTGCAAACGTCGAACAATCGGAACCGCGCCCCTCATGCGGGCGCGGTTTTGTTTCAAAGATGGCCGGTTCAAGATAGCGTTCAGGTTACAAAGGCCATCACCCGGGGAGGACACGATGACCGATTCCAACAACCTGCATGCCGACGAGCCGCTGGACGAACCCATCCTCGCCGAAGGCGTTGACGAGGAACCGATCGAGAGTAACCGGCGCTTGTTCTCAGGGCGCGCCTATTTCCTGATGGCCGCCCTATCGACCATATACGCCGCGTTTCACATGATCGCTCTGAACGGGGTGTCCATCTCCGATTGGACCGGGATCGAAATACCGTTTCTGCCGCAATTCCCTCTGGAAACCTGGAACTTCCGGATCGTGCACATTTCTGGTGCTCTGGCCTTGGGGTTCCTGCTGTTCTCGGCGCACACCTTCTCGGACGATGACGAGCCCCATAAGGAAACAAAGCTGATTTCGATCCTTGCTTTGGCCCTCGTCATTCCTGCGCTGATCGCCGGCTTCACCGCGTCGAGCTATCATACGCTTATCAACTCGGGCACGCTGCCGCAGATGGGTGGACTGACCACATGGGCGGCGTTTCCGGGAACCGAAATTTACGCCAGTGAGGTCTGGTGGTTCGGAACGCCACTTCTGATCGCCACGTTTGGAGCCATCGTCACTGGCTGGTTCGAAAGACGGGGGCGAGAGCTTTTCGCCGCCTCCGACGTCGTTCTGGCTCTTTGCGGGATTGTCATCGCGATCTATCTCATTGCGATCTACGGCACTGCGGCGCGCAACTCGGTCGGCACGCCCTTTGTGCCCATCGGGGTGGCCTTTGCGGCAACTGCCGGGTCCGCGATGATCCTCGAACTGACACGTCGTGTGGCAGGGCTTGCCCTAGTGATCATCACCGGTGTGTTCCTGCTGTACACGTTCGTGGCGCATCTCTTGCCGGGCATCCTCGCGGTGCAAAGCGCCTATAGCTGGCAGCGGTTCTTCGGCCATGTCTACTCGGATGCAGGCATCCTTGGGCCAACCACAGCGGTGTCTTCGACCTACATCATCCTCTTCATCATCTTCGCAGCCTTCCTTCAGGCGTCGAAAGTGGGCGACTACTTCGTCAACTTCGCCTTCGCGACGGCAGGGCGTGCCCGCGGTGGTCCGGCAAAGGTGGCGATCTTCGCCTCCGGCCTCATGGGCATGATCAACGGCACCTCGGCGGGCAATGTGGTGGCGACCGGATCGCTGACCATCCCGCTGATGAAACGGGTGGGCTATCACAAGAAAACAGCAGGCGCGGTCGAGGCGGCGGCCTCCACCGGCGGGCAGATCATGCCACCCATCATGGGCGCTGGCGCGTTCATCATGGCCGAGATCACGGGTATTCCCTATACCGACATCGCGATTGCCGCCATCCTCCCCGCGATCCTCTATTTCGTGTCGGTCTACTTCATGGTCGATTTCGAGGCCGCCAAGCTTGGCATGCGCGGGATGCGGGAAGACGAACTTCCCAAGTTCAACAAGCTTGTGCGTCAGGTCTATCTATTCATCCCGATTATCATCCTGATCGTTGCCCTGTTCATGGGGTATTCCGTGATCCGCGCGGGCACCTTGGCGACCGTCGCAGCAGCGGTCGTGTCGTGGTTCACGCCGCATCGGATGGGCCTGCGGTCGATCCTCAAAGCCTTCGAGCTGGCCGGGATCATGTCGATCCAGATCATCGCGGTCTGTGCCTGTGCGGGTATCATCGTCGGCGTGATCTCTCTGACCGGGGTCGGTGCGCGTTTCTCGGCGGTGCTTCTCGACCTTGCGGGTGTTAGCCAGCTTCTGGCGCTGTTCTTTGCGATGTGCATCGCGATCCTGCTTGGGATGGGCATGCCGACCACCGCCGCCTATGCGGTTGCCGCGTCAGTCGTTGCGCCCGGCCTCGTGCAGCTTGGTATCCCGACGCTGACGGCACACTTCTTCGTCTTCTACTTCGCGGTTCTGTCAGCGATCACGCCTCCGGTCGCATTGGCAAGCTATGCGGCAGCGGGGATTTCGGGTGCCAACCCGATGGAGACATCCGTGGCGTCGTTCAAGATCGGCATTGCGGCGTTCATCGTGCCCTACATGTTCTTCTACAACAGCGCGATCCTGATGGATGGAACATGGTTCGAAGTGATCCGCGCCGGCGTGACCGCGACGATCGGGGTCTTCCTTCTGAGCGCTGGTGTGCAGGGCTGGTTCCTTGGCGGACGGTCGGTCTGGTTCCTTCGGCTCACTTTGATCTTTGCAGCACTCTTCATGATCGAAGGCGGGTTGATCACGGACCTGATCGGGCTCGGCATCGCGGCGGGCACCTACTTTGTGCAGAAAGTCCTGCATCCACGCCCAGATGCGACGATCCCAGTGCGCGGCGCGGACTGATTGGATCGCTTATCAACAAAAAAGGCCGGGCATGACCCGGCCTTTTTCTTTGCCCCGAAAACAGATCAGCAATAGCCTTCGGGACCGTTCCATTGCGCTTGCGAATACCGGTCGCCATGCGCCCAACCAACGGGAAGGATGTGCTCGATTTCGGCCATCATGTCGGGTGTGACGGTTAATGCAGACGCGGCCGCACATTCAGCCAGATGATCTGGCGTGCGTGTGCCCGGGATCGGGATGATGTTTTCCCCGCGGGCAAGGCACCACGCCAACGCAAGCGCTGTCGCCGTTGTTCCGTGATCTTGTGCATAAGCCTGAAACGCCTTGGCGTATGGGAGGTTAAAGCCGAAATTCCGTTCGAGGAAACGGGGATTGTTCTTGCGAAAATCCTTGTCGAGGAATGTCGCCGGGTTTGGCGTTACGCTGGACACCATCCCGCGCGCCAAAGGGGAATAGGCCACCAGCGCAACTCCAAGGTCGCGACAGGTCTGCAGCATGCCAAGATCAGGCTGACGTGACCACAGAGAGTACTCGCTTTGGACGACATCAACGGGGCCAACAGCAGAGGCCCGGCGCAGCGACGCGGGTGAGATTTCGGAGAACCCGATACCGCCGATCTTTCCCTCGGCCTTCAGCGCCAAGAGAGTTTCCATGACATCTTCGATCTGCAGTTCGCGGTCGCGGCGATGTACGTAAAACAGATCGACGTGATCAATACCCATCCGCCTGAGAGACCCTTCAAGCTCGGACCGCAAGTAATCCGGCTTGTTGTTGAAGCCGCGATTGCCGTGTTCTTTGTCGCGCCAGATGCCGGCCTTGGTCGCGATGGTGAACTTCGACGTGTCGCCCTTGAGGAACTTCCCAATCACCGTTTCCGAGATGCCGAGCCCGTAGACATTGGCGGTATCCAGAAGGTCAATTCCAAGGTCGAGCGCGGCGGCCAGCGTCGCGTGCGACTCGGTTTGGTCAGTCGCACCGTAGAAGCCACCAAAGCTCATGCAACCAAGTCCGATTTCGGAAACCATCTTGCCAGACTGCAGCAAACGTCTTTTCTTCAAGGTTCTCTCTCCACCGTGATGCCCGCCGCAGTGCGAATTGCGCGGATAACATCACGGCTGTGCAGAAAGGGGAACCCCCGGTGGCGTGGTTCAGGCTGCGACGGGGCGTGTTTGTAGAAGGCCACGCGCCCTGAGCACTTCCAGACATTCCGGATCCTGTGCCGCCAGTTCCAAGGTCGCCTCGAGCATACCGGCCTTGGAGCCGCAATCATACCGAGTCCCCGAGAACTGGAAGCCACCCAGCCCCAAATCCGCTGCGCCACGCGCAATCGCATCGGTCAGTTGTATTTCGCCACCGGCACCGGGTTTCTGCGTTTCCAGCGCGTCAAAAATGGACGCGTCGAGAATGTAGCGTCCGACCACCGCTTGCCGGGACGGCGCGTCTTGTGCTTTGGGCTTCTCGACCATTCCATCGGCCTTGATGATCGCCCCGTCCTTACCAGTGACCGAGAGAACGCCGTATTTGTGAACGCGATCTTCCGGAACTTCCATGGTGGCAACCAAGTGGCCAATTTCGCCCGAAGCATAGGCCGCCGCCATTTCGCTGAGGCATCCGATCTGCCCAAGGATCAGATCGTCCGGCAGGATCACTGCAACCGGGCCATCAAGGACATGATCCTTGGCGCAAAGTACGGCGTGCCCAAGACCTTTGGGTTCGGGCTGCATGACAAATCGCGCATCGTCCTCCACCGGACAAAGCGCGGCATCCGAAAGCGCTTCTGCAATGTCCGCTTTTCCGCGTGCTTTTAGCTCTCGGGTAAGACGGGCGTCTTCCATCACGTGACGCTCGATGGCTTTTTTTGACGGATGGCTGACGAAGATCATACGTTCGATCCCCGCTTCGCGCGCTTCATCGACTGCGTATTGAATCAGCGGCGTATCCAGCACCGGCAGCAATTCTTTTGGAGTCGCTTTGGTCGCGGGCAGGAAGCGTGTTCCAAGACCTGCAACGGGAAAGATCGCAGTACGCACATGACGGGTCATCGGCAGAGTCCTTGAATGGTTGCAATATTCAGATGAACGCGCTGCGGCCGAAATCGTTTCGCAGATGCAGCATTTTCTGCGTTTGCAAGGAACCCATCGGCGTTTGTTGGTGTTGTCGTTGTATGAATTCCTTTTTGAACGGTGCATTCGAATGAAAATTGACCGGATGTCGGGCGACCCCCTCCTGCGGTCGGCCTATCCCTATCGTCGCCTCGCCGTCATTGGAGCAGGCGCATACGGCACCGCGCTTGCGCATGTGGCTGCACAGGACGGAACGCAGGTTTCGCTGTGGAGCCGACGGGCGGAAATTGCCGAGACCATCAACCGGACTGCGCGGAATCCCCGCTATCTTGGAGAGATTGACCTCGCTCCTTCGATAACCGCGTCGGACGATCTGATGACCGCTCTGCGAGATGCGGACGCGGTGTTGTTGGTCGTCCCATCCCACGCGATCAGGTCCACGGCACGTGCAATGCGGCCCGTCATTCCCGCAGGAATTCCGATTGTGGTCTGCGCCAAGGGGATCGAGGCAGAGACCGGGCTTCTGATGTCCCAAATCGTGGAGGATGAACTGCCAGGCCACAGTGTTGGAGCATTATCAGGTCCTACCTTTGCCACCGAGTTGGCCGCCGGGCATCCCTCTGCCGCGACATTGGCGTTTTCGTTCGATCAGGCGGATCGACTCGACCCTGAAAACAGCGCGGCGGCCCGAATGGCCGTCACACTGGCGACACCGGCCTTTCGCACTTACCTGTCCGACGATCTCGTCGGGGTGGAAATCGGCGGCGCGGTCAAGAACGTGATCGCCATCGCCTGCGGAATGATGCGGGGTGCCGGGTTTGCGGAAAACACCCGTGCGGCCCTGATCACCCGCGGTCTGGACGAGATGAAAGCGCTGGCCGAGGCTTTGGGCGGACGCCGCGAAACCGTCACGGGCTTGTCCGGTATCGGTGATCTGACCCTGACCTGTTCCAGCACAACGTCGCGGAACATGTCGCTTGGCGTTCAATTGGGCCAAGGCTTGGACCGCGCAGCGTGTTTCGACGGCAGACCGATCATCGTCGAAGGCGAGGCCAACGCGACATCCGTCACCGACCTCGCGCGCAAATTGTCCGTCCCTATGCCGATTTGCGAAACGGTCCGCGGCATCCTGAACAACGGTCAGCCGATCGCGGAAACCTTTGCGCAGTTCTGGTCTGAACCCATCGAATCCGAACCACGTGCGATGTCGCTTACCTTTGCGCATCCGACCTCGCTGTCCACTGCCCCTGAAATCGACAAGAGGCCCCTATGACTTTTCATTCCGCGATTTACAAAGCCATTGGTGACAAAGACTTCGTTCTTGCGACCGATCTGGACGGGACATTCCTTGGAGGATCGGCAGAGGCACGCGAGACGCTGTACAATTTCATCGAAGAGAACCGTGACACGATCGGTCTGATCTTCGTCACAGGCCGACATCCCGAGTTTATTCACGATCATACCGACACCTACGGCATCCCCTTGCCAGATTACGTGATCGCAGATGTGGGCACGACGATCGCGCAGGTTTTATCCCCCGGCATCGTGCTGCCTGTGCCCACGCTTGAAGCGCCGATAGCCCACGCCTGGGTTGGCAAAGCGGATCAGGTCCAATCGCTGATGGCCAAGGTGGATGGTCTAACGCTGCAGGATACGCCGTTCCGGCATCGTCTGAGCTATGACATCTCGCCGAACGGGTTTGATGCGACAGACCTTGCGCCGGTTCGCGAGCTGGATGTCGATGTCCTTATATCGGACAACCGGTTTGTCGACGTTCTTCCCAAAGGCGTGTCAAAGGGCCCGACCCTTCGTCGATTGATCAATGTTCTCGGTATCTCAGCAGAGCGCGTACTTACGGCGGGCGACACGCTCAACGATATTTCGATGCTGACGGCTGATCTGCACGCGGTCGCGGTCGGGGGCTCTGAACAGGCACTTTACGACCAACTTCCGACCTCTCCAAAAATCCATCGCGCGCGCGGCGAAGGCGCTGCGGGCATTCTTGAGGCCATTGCGGCCTTTGATCTTCATCCAACTTCAGGGAGCTTTTGATGTCCTCCGATCTTGTGATCGTCTACCACCGCCAACCCTACGAAGAAGTCGAAGAGAACGGCAAAACCGTTCTGCGTGAAAACAAGAGCCCGAACGGGATCGTTCCAACGCTGAAAAGCTTTTTCGGCAAGGTCGATCACGGGGCTTGGGTCGCTTGGAAACTCGCCGAGGATGCCAATGATCCCGGCTGGGACAGGCAGATCGAAGTTGACGACAGCTTTGGTAGCTACTCGGTGTCACGTCTTCCGCTAACGCAGAAACAGGTGCACGAGTTTTACCACGTCACCTCAAAAGAGGCGTTCTGGCCGATCCTGCACAGCTTCAAGGACCGCTACAATTACGACCCGGTTGATTGGCCCAATTTCCGCGAAGTGAATTGGCGGTTTGCCGAAGCGGCGGCAGCGGAAGCGGCGCATGGCGCTTTGGTATGGGTGCATGACTACAATCTGTGGCTTGTGCCGGGCTATCTGCGCCAGATGCGGCCAGACGTCAAAATCGCCTTCTTCCACCACACTCCGTTCCCAGCACCGGATATGTTCAATGTCTTGCCTTGGCGCAAAGAAATCGTAGAAAGCCTGATGCAATGCGACAGTGTCGGGTTCCACATCCCACGCTATGCCACCAATTTCGCTGCCGTAGTCCAAAGCCTGATGGATGTCGAAATCACCGAGCGCGAAAAGGTGTCTGACGACCTGATTGCCGAAGGCACGGCACTGACAGAGCGTCATGTTCCGACTGTCCTGCGCGGACCCGACCGGGATGTGCATCTGAATGTCGCTCCGGTCGGCGTGGATGTGGACTACATACAAAGCCGAGCAAGCGAACAAGCGACACAAACACGGGCTAAAGACCTGCTGGAGGACCTTGGGGATCGCAAGCTGATCCTGTCGGTCGGTCGTACTGACTACACCAAGGGCGGGATCGAACAGCTTCAGTCCTTCGAACGCATTTTGGACGAGCGCCCCGAATTGCGAGGAACTGTGCAGTTGATGCATGTGTCCGTCAGTGCGAACCGCGGGATGGCCGCTTATGGCGAGATTCAATCCGCCATCGAAGAAGCCGCAGGCCGGATCAATGGGCGCTTCGGGTCTCTTGACTGGCAACCGATCACGTTGGTGTCGCGCGCGATCCCCTTTAATGACCTCGTGGCATACTACCGCGCTGCATATGCCGCTTGGATCACGCCTTTGGCAGATGGCATGAACCTTGTCGCAAAAGAATTCATTGCCTCGCGCGTCGATGGCGACGGCGTGTTGGTGCTGTCCGAATTTGCTGGTGCGGCCGTTGAACTGGGCGCTGCCGTTGCGACCAACCCGTTCTCCAACCGGTCGATGGATGTGGCGATCATGCAGGCACTCGACATGTCAGAGGCCGAACGCCGTGACCGCATGACATCCATGCAGGAGGCCGTGCGCCGATACGATTTGGCCAGTTGGGGGCGCACTTCCATTGAGGACCTGTTGCCAGAACGACAAAAATCGGCGGCGTGATATGAATAACGGGGCCTTTGGGCCCCGTTTCTCATTCAGCCATGTGGCAGGCCACACGTATCCCGTTCAACTGCCTCATGTCCGGGCGTTTTTTCCGACAGATGTCCTGTGCAATGGGACAGCGCGGGTGAAACGCGCAGCCGGGTGGCGGATTGATCGGATCGGGAATTTCCCCCTCGGGCGGCTGAACCTCGCGGCCGAAGCCATCCATCTGCGGTGCCGCTGCCAGCAGCATTTGCGTATAGGGATGTTTTGGGCTGTTGAAGAGGTCTTCCGGTTCGGCCTCTTCCACCAAACGCCCGAGATACAGCACGCCAATCCGATCCGCCATGTGGCGCACCACGGTCAGGTCATGGCTGATGAGCACATAGGTCAGACCGAAATCGTCCTTCAGATCGCTCATCAGGTTCAGAACCTGCGCCTGTACCGACACATCCAAAGCCGAGGTCGGCTCGTCACAGACGATCAGGTTCGGCTCTGAGGCCAGCGCGCGGGCGATGCAGATCCGTTGACGTTGGCCACCGGAGAATTCGTGTGGGAATTTCCCTGCGTCCTGAACCGACAGGCCCACCTGTTCAAGCAGCCGTTCCGCCAGCCCTTCGGTATTGCCACCCCGCGAGGCAACTGGTTCCACGATGATATCATTCACACGCCAGCGCGGATTGAGCGACGCGTAGGGGTCCTGAAAGATCATCTGGATGTCAGACCGGATCGCGTCGATCTTGGCGGCGTCGGTTTCGCTGGCCAGATCAATACCTTCGATCTCGACCACGCCTGAGGTCGGTTTCAGCAGACCCACCAGCATCTTGCCTATGGTCGATTTGCCCGACCCGCTTTCCCCCACAAGCGCGTAGGTGCTGCGCGGTTCCACATCGAAATCCACCTCGGACACAGCCGTCAGGAACGCTTTGGGACGACGTTCGATTACCCTGTTCAGCCAGGGCTTCGACACGTCAAACACGCGACTGAGGTTTTTGACCCGAACAAGCGCCATCAGATGACCTTTTCTTCGACAAGGGGATACCAGCAAGCCGCTTGACCATTGCTCACACGCGGCACAGGGGACTGCCGGCATTTGTCCGTTGCGTGGGGGCAGCGGGGGTTGAACGCACATCCGTCCGGTACAGCATCGAGGCGCGGCATGGCACCGGGGATCTGGTGCAAACGGCTTTTGCCCTGCGAAGCAAGGGGGGTCGAGGCCATCAGCCCATGCGTGTAGGGATGCTGTGGGTGGGTCAGCACGTTGCGGACCGGACCCAGTTCGGCGAGGCGCCCGGCATACATCACCGCGACACGATCGGTGGCTTCGGCAATCACCCCCATGTCGTGTGTGATTAGCATCACCGCCGTTCCGCGATCCCGGCACAGGCGACGCAACAGCGCGATGATCTGCGCCTGCACCGACACGTCGAGCGCGGTGGTCGGTTCATCCGCGATGATCAGAGAGGGCTCGGCACAGAGCGCCAAGGCGATGACCACGCGTTGCCGCATCCCGCCGCTGAATTCGTGCGGATAACTGTTCACGCGCTCTGCCGCGCCGGGGATGCCGACTTCTTCCAAAGCAGCAACTGCACGTTTCTCGGCTTCGGAACGGCTGATTGGCAGGTGGGTCAGCATGGTTTCGGTGAGCTGATCCCCGATCCGCAAAAGCGGATTGAGCGAGGTCAGCGGGTCTTGAAAGACCATGCCGATTTCCTTGCCCCGCAGCCGTCGCATCGCATCACCAGTGAGGTGGTCGATGCGTTTTCCATTCAGCCAAATCTCCCCCTTGGAGATATGCGCTGGGGGATTGAGAAGGCCGATCACAGCATTGCCCGCCATCGACTTGCCCGCGCCACTTTCGCCGACGACGCCAAGGATCTCTCCGGCTGCGATGTCGTAGCTGACGCCATCCACCGGGCGCACGATGCCGTGCCGCGTGGGAATTTCGACCGACAGGTCGCGGATCGACAGAACTGGATCAGCCATCAGCGTAGCCTCGGGTTCAGGGCGTCGCGCAGCCAGTCACCCAGCAGGTTGACCGACAGGGCCAGTGCAAGAAGAGTGACCGCCGGGAACAGAAGAATCCACCACTCGCCCGAGAAAAGGAAGCCCTGCCCGATGCGGATCAGGGTTCCGAGGGATGGCTGCGTTGGTGGAGCCCCCACACCAAGGAAGCTGAGCGTCGCTTCGGCGATGATGGCCAAGGCAAGCGAGATCGTCGCGATCACAAGAACCGGTGACAGCACATTTGGCAGGATGTGCCGCAGCATAATTGCGCCCGGTGTCCGACCGATCAGCCGGGCCGCCTGCACGTATTCCTTGTTCTTTTCCACCAGCGTTGCCCCGCGCACCACACGCGCGAACTGCACCCAATCTGACAGGCCAATGGCAAGGATCAGAACCCAGATTGCCATCTGGTCGCGATATTCGACCGGTGTCACACCCTTGGCGATCCCGAAGATCAGCATGGCGACAAGGATCGACGGGAAGGTCAACTGCACATCCGCGGTCCGCATGATGATGGTTTCGGTCCAGCCGCCGACATACCCCGAGATCAGACCAAGTGTGATGCCCAGAACCATCGCGAAGAATACGGCTGCCACGCCGACGAACAGCGAAATCCGCATGCCGTAAAGGATGGTCGAAAACACGTCGCGCCCCTGGTCATCTGTCCCCAAGAGGAACGTTTCCCCGGTGAACGCATTGGGCGTCATTGGCGCGGTAAATCCGTTCATCAGGTTGAGCGAGGCTGGGTTGAACGGATTGGTCGGTGCGATGAGCGGGGCAAAGACAGCCGACAGCACAAGCAGCAGAACAACCGCCGCAGAGACCATCGCAACGGGCGACCGGCGGAATGTGTAATAGAGGTCGCTGTCGAGCGCGATCCGCAGGCGCGACTTCGGCTTCACCGGAATTGGGACATCCGACATCAGTGGCCTCCTGACCGGTCTGCCCGCAAACGCGGGTCAATGAAGAAGTAGAGGATGTCGACGAGAAGATTGATCCCGACGAACATAACGGAGATCAGCATCAGATACGCGGCCATCACGGGAATATCGACGAACTGAATGGCATTGATGAAGAGCAGGCCAACCCCCGGCCATTGGAACACGGTTTCGGTGATGATCGCAAAGGCGATGATCGCGCCCAGCTGAAGTCCAATCACCGTGATGACAGGCACCATCGTGTTCTTGAGCGCATGACGGAAATTCACCGCCCGATCACGCAGACCCCGCGCGCGCGCAAAGCGGATGTAATCCTGCCTCAGTACCTCGAGCATCTCGGAGCGGACAAGCCGCATGATCAGTGTCATCTGATAGAGCCCCAGCGTGATCGACGGCAGGATCAGCGCTTTAAGCCCGCTTTCTGTCAGAAACCCGGTGGACCAGCCACCAAGATCCACGGTCTCACCCCGCCCGAAACTGGGGAGCCATCCCAGTTCGACAGAGAACAGGTAGATGAGCAGAATACCGATCAGGAAGGTGGGCAAGGACACCCCTAGCAAAGAGGCGGACATGATCACATTCGCAAGCACTCCATCGCGTCGAATAGCCGTGAACACACCCAAAGCGATACCGAACAGGATCGCCAGAACACCAGACACCATGGCAAGTTCCAGCGTGGCTGGTGCGCGTTCCAACAGGATCTCTGCAACCGGTCGTCCCTGCCGATAGCTCACCCCGAAATTACCCTGCACCGCGCCTTCAAGGAACTTGTAGTACTGCACGACAAAGGGCTGATCGAGACCAAGCTGCGCACGCAGACGGTCGATATCTTCGGCGGTGCGTTCCTGACCCAGCATGTTGTCGATGGGATCGCCCACAAAGCGGAACATCGAAAAGGCGACAAGCCCGACGATCAGCAGAACAAGTGCCGATTGCCCAACACGCTGAATGATATATGCGAGCATGCCGCCCCCGAAAATTCGTGTCTCGGAACCTTCCCGGCCCCGATCCGTATCAGTGTCCGGCGTGATAAGGGTCGCTTATCAAATTTGTCCGGAAACTGCTGTAGTAGGCCGCGGTCCAACATCTTGGACCGCGGTACAAACGTTTACTGCCGATTGGTGCAGCAGCACGCTCAGTTCATTGTGAAGTACTTGATCTTCGGCTGATCCTCGGGATCGACCTCGATGCCAACCTTTTCGGACATGCCCCAGTTCAGAACCTGGTGGTGGATCGGGATGTACAGCTGTTCATCCTGAATAACCCGCCAGATCGAGGCGATGTCCGCGTTCCGCGCGTCTAGATCGGTGTTCGAGGCAAGCGATTTGATCTTCGCATCCAGTTCGTCATTGTCATAGCCGGTGCCGTTCCATGTGCCGATGTCGGATTCACGACCGTGCACAAGGAAGTTGAAGATGTATTCGGAATCGTAGGTCGGAACACCCCAGCCCAGCATGTAGAAATCGGTGTTTCCGTCTGTAATCAGCGGGAAGTGCTGCGCCTTGGTTTTGGCATCCAGGTTCACGGTGATTCCGATCTGACCCAGCATGCCCACGGCGGCCTGACAGATCGCTTCATCGTTGACGTAGCGATCGTTCGGGCAATCCAGACGGATCGAAAAACCGTCGCCATAACCGGCTTCGGCCATAAGCGCTTTGGCGGCTTCGATATCGGTCGACGATTCGGCATCCATCTCGGCGGTCCAACCGTTGACGAAGGGCGGTGCGATCATGCCTGCTGGCTGGCTCTGGCCACGCATGACGACCTGTTGGATGGCATCGCGGTTGATCGCCATCGACATGGCCTTGCGCACACGCACATCGGCCAACGGGTTCTTGCCGTCGATGTTATCCGCTTCGATGTCATCGGCGCCCATGTTCATACCAAAGAAAATCACGCGGTTCTGCGGAGCCTGTTTCACGACAAGACCATCGGCATTGTTCACGCGTTCAAGATCCTGCACCGGCATGTCCTGAAGGAAATCAACCTCGCCCGACAGGAGCGCCGCAACACGGGTCGCCGCGTTCTGGATCGGCGTGTAGACAATTTCCGTCACTTCCATCGGGAACTGGTCAATGCCCCAGTAATTGTCATTCTTGACCATGACGGTCTTTACGTCCGGTTCCCGGCTTTGCAGCACGTAAGGCCCGGTGCCGTTGGCATTGGTGGTGGCAAAGGTGATCTCGCCGCCTTCAAAGTCCTGAACATTGACCGTGTTGTTCGCCTCGGTCCAGCCTTTGTCCATGATGAACAGGTTGGTGAGGTTCGACGGCAGAATCGGGTTCGGACCGTCGGTGACCATTTCGATGGTGTAATCGTCCACAGCACGCACTTCGGTGATCGACCCGATGAGTTCTTTCATGTCCGAGTTGGGCTGCTTGGCGCGTTCAAAGCTGAAGACAACGTCCTCGGCAGTGAAATCCGACCCGTCATGGAATTTGACGCCCTGACGGAGATTGAAAACCCACACATTGGGATCGTCGGCGCTGGGTGCCCAATCGGTTGCGAGAGCGGGCTCAAACGCGCCCGTCACGTCGCGGATGATGAGCGGTTCGTACATCTGGTGGCGGATGGTGTGGGTCGGACCTTCGTTCTGCGCATGCGGATCAAGCGTCAAAGCGTCGCCGGAACGAGCCCAGCGCAAGGTTTCGGCACTGACCGTGGCCGTCGTGGCCAAAAGTGCAGCAGCCATGGAAATAGCAAATGTCGTCTTCATGAGACTTCCCTGTTTTTTGTTATAGATGATGATTTGATGTGCCGACACTGTTCGCCAAGCGGGCCCAATTGGCAAGCCCCGAGGCAAAACACAGGCGCCACGTCAATTTCGCCTCGAACGAAGCACAGGCCACGACGACCGTGTTTCACCAGAAACAGGCGGTTTTTGTCATTCTTTCAGTTCTAGGGAAGAGTGGTGCCCAGGAGAGGACTCGAACCTCCACGGCCTTGCGGCCACTGGCACCTGAAGCCAGCGCGTCTACCATTCCGCCACCTGGGCAGGTGTCGTGACGCTGGCGTTTAATCCGGTCCCGAAAGGGTGTCAACGGGCTTTTCGCGGCTTTTGTGCGTTGCTTTGCGGCAATCCTGCACCTTGCCCGCGAGAGGCGACAACGGTAGAGGTCAGTCAAGCTATGATTGGGAGCATTCACATGTCCAAACTCGTCACGATCTACGGCGGCTCGGGGTTTGTCGGGCGCTATATCGCGCGGCGGATGGCCAAGCAGGGATGGCGGGTTCGCGTTGCCGTGCGGCGTCCGAACGAAGCGATTTTCGTAAAGCCTTATGGCGTGGTCGGTCAGGTTGAACCGATCCTGTGCAACATCCGCGACGATGCCAGCGTGCGGGCCGCGATGCAGGGCGCGGATGCGGTTGTCAATTGCGTGGGCATCCTTGCGAAAAATGGCAAGAATACCTTTGACGCAGTTCAGGCCGAAGGCGCCGGGCGGGTTGCGCGGCTTGCGGCCGAGGCCGGCATCGAAACGATGGTGCATGTTTCGGCCATCGGCGCCGATACCAAGAGCGAAAGCGATTACCAGCGCACCAAAGGAGAGGGCGAAGCAGCCGTTCTTGAACACATGCCCAATGCCGTGATCCTGCGCCCGTCGATCGTGTTTGGCCCAGAAGACGGGTTCTTCAATCGCTTTGCTGGCATGACCCGGCTTGGCCCGATTCTTCCGGTTGTCGGTGCAGATACCAAGTTCCAGCCGGTCTATGTCGATGACGTGGCCCAAGCAGCGTGCCTCGCTGTCACCGGTCATGCAGCGCCGGGCATTTACGAACTGGGTGGTCCGGATGTGAACACATTCCGCGAGTTGATGCAGGAGATGCTCAAGGTCATCCGTCGACGTCGTCTGATCCTCAACATTCCGTTCTTCGCTGCGTCGATCATGGGCGGTTTGTTCGACTTTGCCAGCGCCATCAGCGGCGGTCTGATCCCGGCGATGGTGACGAGCGATCAGGTCAAGAACCTGAAGAACGACAACGTCGTATCCGACGGTGCAAAAACATTTGCGGATCTTGGTATCAAACCGACAGCCTTGGAAGCTGTGTTGCCCGACTATCTGTGGCGGTTCCGGCCGTCCGGGCAATATTCCGGGATCAAGGAAAGCGCCAAGAACCTTCGGGCCTGACCTTCCCATTCAAGATCAAGACGATCCTCCGATCAGTGACCGCGTGCCAAGGTCCCTAGGGCTTTGGCATTTGCACATCCCGGCGGAGGTAATTTCGCGTGGGATTTTTGCGATCCAAGCCAGCTTTGACAGTTCTCGACAAGAGCACAGGCCCGGCACGCCGTCACCAGGGATGCATAGTCCTGCGCGCTTAATCGACCTTGCGCCATGGCTTCGGAAAAGCTGATGCCCATGACCTTGCCCACGCTGCGTGTCAGCCAGAAGTGCAATTCGGCGTCACCGACATGTTGGACGGTCATCCTGTCTGCCTTTCTGCAAGTACTCTCAGCCTTTCGGCGTTGATGCACGCGACAGGAGGGGTTGCATCACCCTCGCTGTCTTGTCGGTCAAGCCACCGCTGACACCCTTCGACCCAGTCGCAAGACCGGCATGTGTTCACCATGTCAGCCCAGCATTCGGCGCTTAGATCACCACGTGCCGCAGCAGCCGCTGGGTCAATGTCACAGGCTTTGGCCATGCGTTGAACTAGCCAGTAATGCTCGGTCGCGTCGCCAAGAAGCCGCCATGCCACCGATCCGGCGTCGCGGGTCATTTCGCCCCCAGTTGATCGAACAGATCACCGTTCCGGCAGTAATCCGGCAAGTTCAACTGTGGCCCAGCGCTGTCCAGAAGGCATTTGCATGCGTCCGGCTGGGTGCAGCCCAGACACCGGTCGACGGACTGATCGAATTGGTCTTCCGAGAGTTCGGCGCGGAGAATCATCTCCTGCAGATCAAGGCCCTGTCGGTCGGCCATGCCGAGAACCAACTGCGTATGCGCATCACGTTTTGAATCGTAGGACATCACAATGCTCCCCATTGTTCTGTCCCAAGGGTAAGCGAGGCGATCACCGCAAACCTTGATGCAGGTCAAGCCTCGTTGTCAGAGGCCCGCTGCCGTTCGACGCACAATCTCCATTCGCGCGGCATTGGGTGGATGGGTGCCAAGGAACCGGTTTCCGGGGTCCGGAATCCGGTTGAAGAACTGGGCACCGCGTACGGGATCGTAGCCCGCGCGGGCTGTGATGACCGTACCCAATTGATCAGCTTCCAGTTCAAAATCCTTGGAATAGGTCCGTGCCCCGAGGGACGCACCAATCTGTTCCGCCGACTGGACAGTGGCTGCATCCGCACCACCGAGCGCTGCAAGACCGGACAGGATAACTGCCCCAACTGCTGCGTTCTGCTGGGTACGGCCAAGATGGCCCAGAACATGGTGTGCCGCCTCGTGACCCATCACGAAGGCCAGTTCATCGGCATTACCGACGGATGCGATAAGCGCAAGGTTGAAAGCAAGGATCGGTCGTCCGTTGCGATCCACTGTTTGAAACGCGTTGGGCGGTTGGCCCGGACGATCATCGACGACGATCTGGAAATCGCAATTCGCCCCCGGCACAAGACGCCGGCATTCGCGCTCTGCGACTGGTTCGACCGTTTCAACGACGGACACGAATTGACGCGCCGCCACCCCTGCTCGGGTGCGGGCGTCCTGTTGCGAGACTTGCGTTGATCCACCCTGCGGGCGCGGCTGCACCTGCGACGTCGGTGCCGGAACATCGCACGCTGCAAGAGCGACAAAAGCAAAGAGAACGAGCCAGCGCATCAAGACACTCCCAGGATCTGAGACCTTCAAAATAGGGGCATCAGGGATGACCTGCCAGTCCCGAATTCCCCTGAGTGGTTTTTCGCAGATCGTCATTGGCATTTGCCCGGACGGCACGCTAGGGTTGACCCATGTTTAGCATCGAACACGAATTTGACTCGACCGTTGTGACCCTTGTTGATGAGGGCAAAGGGCCCTTGCAGGAGGATGTGATCGTCATCGGTTTCGAAGAATGCATCACCGTGGAACAATATGATCCGCGCACGGACCAAATGAACAAAATCACCTTTTCGATGTCCCAGATGCGCGACCTGGCAGCCTCCCTCTCGTTGCCGGAAGGCGTCTATTCCCGCGAGGAAAAAACGGGCTAATCCAGCCGAAATATCTTGTCCCGCGATTTGTGCCCCTGCACCAATGTCAGCTTGGATTTCGGCACGCCGAGCGCCTTTGACAAAAGCACCGTAACCGCCGCATTGGCCTTGCCATCCTCCGGCGTTGCGGTCACCCCGATCTTGATCACGCCGTTGTCCATCACCACCTTGTTGTCACGCGCATTGGGCGTCACGCGAACAGTGATCGTCGTTCCGGGAATGGCAAGATCGGCAAGACTGTTCTTCGACATGCTTTCGTCCTATCACGCCAGAAGACACGCCTCCGGACCTGCAGTCTTGCATGGTCTCACTTGACGATGAAGGAAAGACGATGCCCGAAGCGAATACAGCCGTGATGGAATTTCTGCACACGCGCCGCTCTCGCCCGGCGAAACTGCTGCAAGACCCGGCGCCAGACCGGGAGGCACTTATGCCGATCCTCACAGCAGCTGCGCGGACGCCGGATCATGGGAAACTGGAACCCTGGCGCTTTATCGTACTTGAAAAACCGGCTCTGAACCGTCTTGCCGATGCCGTTGAGCAATGTGGCGCAGAGACCGGGCGCACTGAGGAAGATATCGCCAAGGCCCGGCAGCAATTCTTGGACAGCCCTCTTTGCGTCGCCGTGATCGAAGTGCAGAAACCGTCCGAGAAAATCCCGGCGATCGAACAGACCTATTCGGCGGGTGCTGTGTGTCTTTCTTTGCTGAATGCGGCTCTTGCATCGGGATGGGGTGCGAATTGGCTGAGCGGTTGGCCATCCCATGACTGCGCGTTTTGTCAGAAAACACTGGGCTTGGCAGACAATGAGCGGGTTGCAGGGTTCATTCATATCGGCACGGCTTCGGCAATTCCCCCGGAACGCCCACGCCCGGACCTCGACTCAATCACGACATGGCTCGACAGATGATCCTGCGCAGCTTTCTTCTCACGTTGGGGCAACTGGGCGATCCCCGGTTCCGCAAGGTTCTGTTTCTGGGCGTCGGCCTTGGATTTGCGCTGCTTGTTGCGTTTTTCGCGGCACTCATGTGGTTGCTCAATGCCTGGCTTGGCCCCGAGGCAACCTTGCCCTTCATCGGCGAAGTGACCTGGCTGGACGACCTGCTGAGCTGGACCGCCTTTATTTCGATGATCGTTTTGTCGGTCTTCCTGATGATCCCGGTCGCCTCGGCCATCACGTCGATGTTTCTCGACGATGTCGCGGATGCGGTCGAGGACCGGCATTATCCGCATCTGCCGAAAGCCGACCGGGTGCCCTTTGGGGATGCGCTGCGTGACACGGTGAATTTTCTCGGCGTTCTGATCGCGGCGAACGTGTTCGCGCTGATCCTTTACGTGATGTTCCCGCCCTTCGCTTTGTTCATCTTCTGGGGACTGAACGGCTTTCTGCTGGGGCGGGAATACTTCACTCTGGCTGCGATGCGCCGAGAGGGACGCGCAGGTGCGAAAGCGTTGCGCAAACGCCATGTGGGCAAGATTTGGATCGCAGGCACGCTGATGGCCATGCCGCTATCGCTACCGCTGGTGAACCTCGTGATCCCGATCCTCGGAGCGGCGACCTTTACCCACCTGTACCACCAAATTCAGGCGCAGGCCCCATCCGGCCAAAGAAGTCCAGATCGCGCACGGTGATCCATCCGGACAGGATGATCCCGGCAATCACGATCCAGAGGCCGATGCTGACAAAGGTGGTGATCCACGCCTTTTTCTTGAGGTTGTGCACCTCGGGGGACCCGGCATGGGTGCCCGGCACGATCTGCCCGACATCGCCCTGTGTCTGCAACCTGATGGGGATCACGATCAGGAACACCATGAACCAGATCACGGCATAGAGAACGATGGCAGAAGTGATGGACATGGGCAGGCTCCTTTACATGCGAATATGGGGCCGCGTCAGACTTGTTCCAGCTCGACAAGGCATCCGTTGAAGTCTTTGGGATGCAGGAACAACACGGGTTTACCATGCGCACCAATCTTTGGGGTGCCGTCGCCCAGCACGCGTGCGCCGGTTTCCTTGAGATGGTCGCGGGCGGCGATGATATCATCCACTTCGTAACAGACGTGATGGATGCCGCCCGAGGGGTTCTTTTCAAGAAACCCGGCGATCGGGCTATTGTCGCCCAGCGGGTAAAGAAGTTCGATCTTCGTGTTCGGCAATTCGATGAAAACCACGGTTACGCCGTGATCCGGTTCGTCCTTCGGAGCGCCAACCTTCGCGCCCAGCGCGGTGCGGTATTGGTCTGATGCCGCTTCGAGATCCGGCACCGCAATCGCCACGTGATTCAAACGTCCAATCATCTTCTGTCTCCGTCTTGCGTTTGGCGGCTTATCCCCCGAGCCGGAAAATCAGACAAGAGCCTGCCGCCCATTAACGCTCTGTTAGCCGCGACCGCGCCAAAATGAAGCAACTCACGGAGGGTGAAATGATCGACGATGACGCTTTCGACCACCTGCGCAGGCCAACAGTGACCCGACCGCTGCTTGGTTTGACGATCCTCGCTGTCGAGGACAGCTTGTATGCCTGTGATGCGCTTAGATTGATGTGCCTTCACAGCGGCGCCCGTCTCAGGCGCGCCGACTGCCTGAAATCCGCCCGCCGCCACCTGCAGGTCTACCGTCCTTCGGTGATCTTTATTGATCTCGGCCTGCCAGATGGAAACGGCGCTGAACTGATCGAAGACCTGTCTCGATCTACGCCGCGAGTGGGTGTGATCCTTGCCTGTAGCGGCGATCCATTTGCGGAAAATGTCGCTCTTGCCGCCGGTGCGGATGGGTTCCTCGCCAAACCCATCGCAAATCTTGGGGCGTTTCAGCACGCGATCCTCCAACACTTGCCAAACGATACGCGACCAAGCGGGCTGCACCCGGTCAGAACCGATATCATCCAACCAGACGCCGTCGCCTTTCGAGAGGATATGGCCTTTGCCGCCGAAATCCTTGCAGGTCCGCTGGACTTGCAGGCAATCAGTTATGTCACATCCTTTGTGCGCGGCGTTGCGATGGCGGCCGAGGACCATGTACTGGAACATGCCGCTGCTGATCTCGCACTTGCGCAGTCCAAAGGCCTGCCGATCCACGGTCCTGTGTCCCGACTGGCCAGGCTGGCCGAAACCCGCGTGCAGGATGCCGTCGCAATCTGATGCGAAAGGCCACCCAATTTTGGGTGGCCTTTGCTTCTTCGCTTCAAACCAATCAATTCCTGCGCAGGAATTGCACCCATAAGGTCGGGGCGAAGCAACAAGCTCCCCCCTACCCTTTGTCCTGCGTTCAGCTTTCTTTCGGCAAGACGCGCAGACCAAGCTCCATGAGCTGATCGCTCGTGGCCTCGGACGGCGCGTTCATCATCAAGTCTTCAGCGCGCTGGTTCATCGGGAACATGATGACCTCGCGGATGTTCGCTGTATCTGCAAGCAGCATCACCACCCGGTCAATCCCTGCGGCACAGCCACCATGCGGCGGTGCGCCAAACCGAAACGCGTTGACCATCCCGCCAAAGCGTTTGCGCACTTCCTCTTCGCCATATCCTGCCAGTTCGAACGCCTTGAACATGATCTCGGGCTTGTGGTTCCGGATCGCACCGGAAATGAGCTCGTATCCGTTGCACGCGAGATCGTACTGATAGCCCAGCACTTCAAGCGGATCGCCATTCAGTGCGTCCATGCCACCCTGCGGCATCGAGAACGGGTTGTGGCTGAAATCAACCTTGCCGCTTTCTTCGTCCTTTTCGTACATCGGGAAATCGACGATCCACGCAAACGCAAAGCGGTCCCTTTCGGTCAAACCCAGTTCGTTGCCAATCTCGATGCGTGCTTTGCCAGCCACCTTTTCAAAGCTCGCAGGTTTGCCACCAAGGAAGAACGCCGCGTCGCCATTGCCCAGCCCAAGCTGCTGACGGATCGCCTCGGTCCGTTCGGGGCCGATGTTCTTGGCCAGCGGACCGGCGGCTTCCATACCGTCGTCGCCATCGCGCCAGAAGATATAGCCCATGCCGGGCAGACCCTCTTTCTGGGCAAAGGCATTCATGCGGTCGCAGAACTTGCGACTGCCACCGCCCGGTGCCGGAATCGCACGAATTTCCGTGCCATCCTGTTCCAGCAGCTTGGCAAAGATCGCAAAACCCGAATCCCGGAAATGATCGGACACGACCTGCATCTTGATCGGGTTGCGCAGGTCAGGCTTGTCGGTCCCGTACCACAGGGCGGCATCGCGATAGGAAATCTGCGGCCATTCGCTGTCGACCTTGCGACCACCGCCAAATTCCTCGAAGACGCCCTGCATCACCGGCTGGATCGTGTTGAACACGTCCTGCTGGCTGACAAAGGACATCTCCATGTCGAGCTGGTAGAAATCCGTCGGCGACCGGTCGGCGCGGGGATCTTCGTCGCGGAAACAGGGCGCGATCTGGAAATACTTGTCAAAGCCGCTGACCATGATCAGCTGTTTGAATTGCTGCGGCGCTTGCGGCAGCGCGTAAAACTTGCCCGGATGCAGACGGCTCGGCACGAGGAAATCGCGCGCACCTTCGGGGCTGGACGCGGTGATGATCGGCGTCTGGTATTCGCGGAAATTCTGCGCCCACATCCGCTTGCGGATCGAGGCAACCACATCAGACCGCAACGTCATGTTGCGCTGCATCGCCTCACGCCGCAGATCGAGGAAGCGATAGCGCAGACGGGTTTCTTCGGGATATTCCTGATCTCCGAACACGATGAGCGGCAATTCCTCAGCGGCACCCAGCACTTCCATATCGCGGATGAACACTTCGATTTCACCGGTTGGCAGTTTCGGGTTCACGAGACTTGCGTCACGCGCCTTAACCTCTCCGTCGATGCGGATACACCATTCCGACCGCACCTTTTCGACATTCGAGAAAACCGGGCTGTCCGAATCGCACAAGAGCTGTGTGACGCCGTAGTGATCCCGCAAGTCGATGAACAGAACGCCGCCATGATCCCGGATACGATGCACCCAGCCAGACAGGCGGACGGTCTGGCCAACATCGGCCTTTGTCAGATCGGCGCAGGTGTGGCTGCGAAAGGCATGCATGTCGGATTCCCAATTCTGTGTAGATTTCAAGTCGCCCGGCTCAATGATGCAGGTTGGTGCAAAAGTCCAGCCACCGCGTGGGATTCCACCATGTCCAGTTGACGAATGTGACCAAAGCTTAGCCGTTCCAGAGTGTCGATTGACCCGTTGCACAATGCGAGGGGCGTATGCGGCGCGAGACGGCATCGGACGTGGCCAACGCTGAAAAGCTTGTACGGGTAAAAACAACGTCGCAAGAGGCTTGAACGTCACTCACGCATGTCTATAACCCGCTGGAATTTGCCCGCCGGGGTCTGCACCCGGCTTGGACCGCGCAAAACGAGGTGACACAATGCCCAAACGTACCGATATCAAATCGATCATGATCATCGGAGCAGGGCCCATCGTCATCGGGCAAGCTTGCGAATTCGACTACTCCGGTGCGCAGGCGTGCAAGGCGCTGCGCGAAGAAGGGTATCGGGTCATCCTCGTGAACTCGAACCCGGCCACCATCATGACTGATCCGGAACTGGCCGACGCCACATACATCGAACCAATCACTCCGGAGATCGTCGCCAAGATCATCGAAAAAGAGCGTCCTGACGCGCTGCTTCCAACGATGGGTGGTCAGACAGGATTGAACACCTCGCTGGCGCTGGAAGAAATGGGCGTCCTTGAGAAATACGGCGTCGAGATGATCGGGGCCAAGCGTGAAGCCATTGAAATGGCTGAGGATCGCAAGCTCTTCCGCGAAGCCATGGACCGGATCGGGCTGGAAAATCCCAAGGCCACGATCATCACCGCCCCGAAAAAGGCGAACGGAAACGCTGATCTGGATGCCGGTGTTGCCTTGGCCTTGGCCGAACTGGAGCATATCGGCCTGCCTGCGATCATCCGGCCTGCCTTTACCTTGGGCGGCACAGGCGGTGGCGTGGCCTACAACCGCGAAGATTTCATGCATTATTGCCGCTCGGGCATGGATGCGTCGCCGGTCAATCAGATCCTCGTCGATGAATCGCTGCTGGGCTGGAAAGAGTTTGAGATGGAAGTCGTGCGCGATCGCGCCGACAATGCGATCATCGTCTGCGCCATCGAAAACGTTGATCCGATGGGTGTACACACTGGAGACTCCATCACTGTCGCACCTGCGTTGACGCTCACCGACAAGGAATACCAGATCATGCGCAACGGCTCGATCGCCGTTTTGCGCGAGATCGGCGTTGAGACCGGAGGCTCCAACGTTCAGTGGGCGATCAATCCGCAGGACGGACGCATGGTCGTGATCGAAATGAACCCGCGGGTCAGCCGGTCCTCGGCGTTGGCCTCAAAAGCAACGGGCTTCCCGATTGCCAAGATCGCGGCAAAACTGGCGGTGGGTTACACGCTTGACGAGCTGGACAATGACATCACCAAGGTAACGCCCGCGTCGTTCGAGCCGACTATTGATTATGTGGTCACCAAGATCCCCAAATTTGCCTTTGAAAAATTCCCCGGATCCGAACCGCATTTGACCACTGCGATGAAATCCGTAGGCGAGGCTATGGCGATTGGCCGTACCATTCACGAGTCATTGCAAAAGGCCCTGGCCTCAATGGAATCCGGTCTGACCGGGTTTGATGAGATCGATATTGAGGGCGCGCCGGAAAAATCGGCTGTCATCAAGGCGATCAGCAAACAGACCCCCGACAGGATGCGCACCATTGCCCAGGCCATGCGGCACGGCCTGTCTGATGACGACATTCACGCGACGACGATGTTCGACCCGTGGTTCCTCGCCCGCATCCGCGAAATCGTGGAAGCCGAAGAAGTGGTCCGCGCCAACGGGCTTCCGGCTGACGAGGCTGGCATGCGCGCCGTGAAGATGCTGGGTTTCACCGACGCCCGACTGGCCAAGTTGGCAGGTCTTACAGAAAAAGACGTCCGCGCGCGCCGCCTGAAGCTGAACGTGAAGGCCTGCTTCAAACGGATCGACACCTGCGCCGCCGAATTCGAAGCGCAGACCCCCTACATGTATTCCACCTACGAAGCCCCGATGATGGGCGAGGTCGAGTGCGAAGCACGTCCGAGCGACCGTAAGAAAGTGGTCATCCTCGGGGGTGGCCCCAACCGGATCGGTCAGGGGATCGAATTCGACTATTGCTGCTGCCATGCCTGTTTCGCGCTGACTGACGCGGGTTACGAGACCATCATGGTCAACTGCAACCCTGAAACCGTGTCGACCGATTATGACACTTCGGATCGTTTGTATTTTGAACCGCTGACCTTTGAGCATGTCCTCGAGATCCTGCGCGTGGAACAGGAGAACGGCACGCTTCACGGTGTGATCGTGCAGTTCGGTGGGCAGACGCCGCTGAAGCTGGCTCGCGCTCTCGAGGCCGAGGGCATTCCAATCCTCGGGACCACGCCGGATGCGATTGACCTTGCCGAAGACCGCGAACGGTTTCAGGCGCTTGTCAATAAGCTCGGTCTGAAGCAGCCCCATAACGGCATCGCATCAACCGGTGCGCAAGCCATGGCGATTGCAGAAGATATCGGCTTTCCGCTGGTCATCCGACCCTCATACGTTCTGGGCGGGCGCGCGATGGAAATCGTCCGCGATATGGGTCACCTTGAACGCTATATCAACGAGGCGGTCGTGGTGTCCGGCGACAGCCCGGTCCTTCTGGACAGCTATCTGTCCGGAGCGGTGGAACTTGACGTGGATGCGCTTTGCGATGGCACGCGGGTCCATGTTGCTGGAATCATGCAACATATCGAAGAGGCAGGCGTTCATTCGGGCGACAGCGCCTGTTCGCTGCCACCCTACTCGCTCTCCGACGACATTCTTGCCGAGATCAATCGCCAGACCGAAGCCCTGGCCCTTGCGCTGAACGTCGTTGGTCTGATGAACGTGCAATTTGCGATCAAGGATGGCGAAGTTTATCTGATCGAAGTGAACCCGCGCGCGTCTCGCACGGTACCTTTTGTCGCCAAGGCGACAGATTCGGCCATCGCTTCCATTGCGGCACGTGTCATGGCGGGCGAACCGTTGACCAACTTCCCAATGCGCGACCCTTATCCCGAGAACGCGGATTACGATACGATCTTGCCGCTAGCGGACCCGATGACCCTTGCCGATCCAATGATGCCGTGGTTCTCGGTCAAGGAAGCCGTGCTGCCATTCGCACGTTTTCCGGGAGTCGATACGATTCTCGGCCCGGAAATGCGCTCCACTGGCGAGGTCATGGGATGGGACCGATCTTTCCCGAGGGCGTTCCTCAAGGCACAGCTTGGCGCGGGAAACCATTTGCCCCGTTCCGGCAGCGTGTTCTTCTCGATCAAGAATGATGACAAGACTGACCAGCTTGTAGAAACCGCACAGATTCTCGTGGAACTTGGGTTCAAGATCGTGGCGACCTCAGGCACAGCGAAATTCCTGTCGGAACACGGCATCACCTGTGAAGTCACCAAGAAGGTTTACGAGGGTCGGCCCAATATCGTCGATCTCATGAAAGACGGTGGGATCGATCTTGTGATGAACACAACCGAGAGTGCGGCAGCCGTAGAAGACAGCCGCGATATCCGGTCGGTCGCGCTTTATGACAAGATCCCGTACTTCACCACCGCAGCCGGCGCACATGCTGCCGCGCTCGCGATGAAGGCGCAGGAGGAAGGCGAACTCGTCGTGAAACCGCTTCAGGCCTAGTTGCATTGTTAAAATGACTTGGAAACAGGTTTGGGCGTTGCAAGACCCTGTCTTGATGGGTGCTGCGCAAGCGGAAGTTAAGTCAGCTCTTGGCGAAACACTGGGCTGATCACCGCAGCGTCGTGATCGCCGTTTCAGGAACGACCGTGCCGTTGGCCAGCAACAATTCCACCTGCGTCGCCCCAAATCGCACTTCTTCGACCAAATCACCTGTGGCAATGCGCACGTCGATATTTGTTTCATCTGCTACCCTGCGGATTTCCGCCGTATAGGTGGCAGGAGCTACGATCCGACCTTCGAAATCCGTTCCATTCCAAGTCACTCTCGACTGTCCCGCAGCCAAGGCGGCTTCGGAAACAACCGCGCCCCTTGAGTCGAGGATGACAAGTTTCACATCTCCGTCGAATTCGGTGATATCAGCGATTTCCAGCGTTATTTCCGCCCCGGTGAAATCAAACGGTCCTTCATGCAAGGCAAACCTGCCGACGACTGACGCATATGCCGTGATGCCACCAGCACCAAACGCGGAAGCAAGAATATCCAGTTTCTGATTGGTCAGAGTCTGCTGCTCCACCATGGAAAACGAAGCCAGTTGACTCGCGAATTGGTCGGCCGCCATTGGGCTGAGCGGGTCCTGGTTTTGGATCTGCGTGGTCAACATCCTCAAGAAAGTCTCGAAATCCTGCGACACATTCGAGATTTGCGCCTGAGACGTGCCACTGTTTCCCCCCATGATCGAAGCTACATCCATCGTACGTCACACTCGCTTGTCGATGCCGGAGACAACTGCATCAACTTTTTGTATTGTCGCGGTCATCGAAAGGTCGATTTCCGTCTCCGGTGGTCGAATTTCCGGCGAACGCTTTTGCGCGTCAGATCCCGAACGGCCACTGTTGAACGTGAATTCGTACCCTTCGATGCCCAAACGTTTGAAGGTCGTTTTGAGTTCGTGCTGATTACGGGACATCAGATCGAGAACCTCTTTGCTGGAGGACGTGAAAGTCACATCCAGTATGTCACCGATGGTCTCAACGGTGACCAAAGACTGCGGTTCCGCGCCATCGCCGTCTGGCACCCGAGGTTGGAGCGGTGCCGGATTTGCGACAAGCCGATCGTGTGCCACCAGCCTCAGACCGCTTTCGCTCAAACGCGGCGCGTGCGTCGGCGGCACCTCCGCATCCAATTCGGGCGACGCCAAGTGGATCGAAGCCTCAAATGTTGGCACAGCAGGCTTTTTGGGGTCCCAACTGGGGCGCACGCCGTTCGTATCTTGCTGTAGCTGCGCTGGCCTTTGATTTTCAACGCTACCGTTGGTTGGAAATTCCTTTGTTTGAATTTCGGGGTGCGAATGAGCTGATGTCGGCACACGTGTTAATCCGGCAGGAGAGCGGACTGGGCGAATGTCAATATCCTCACCGGTTTGTGCAGTTTGGTGCAAGCGTATTGCTTCTAGTCCAAACTTTTTCGGGTCAGGTGTTTCGTGGCCCTTAATGTGCACAACTTTCTCCAAGTTGCTTTTACCGGTTATCAATCGAAACAGTCCGAGCGAAGGAGCATCTCCATCGACCTGACTATGTTGATACTGCAAGAAGTAGTCTTGAGGTTTTAGCGGCTGACTCGATACATTTGCACGGACCAACCAAGGCGCTGAAAAAGCTTCATTTTCCAGAATTTTATCTGAAACATCCAGATCGGACATTCTGGGATTTTCGTCGTCTGACGGAACAATAATGTCCAGATCTTTTGTCAGGTTTATAAGATCAGAAGAGGAAACAGCTCCGTTTGAATCAGAACTGAAAAGTAACTGGTCTTCAGGAAGCTTTGGATGTTTGGAATGCTCTGAAAACTTAGGATCAGTTGGGATTGTCCGATCGCCATCCATCACCGGCTCGATAGTTCCTTCAGCACCATGATCGCTGTCAGAACAGCTTGTCTGACAATGGATGTTTGGAAAAATATAATTTTTATGACTTGTTTCTGCCGAGAGACGAGGATTGTCACCACCTGAACCAAAATTCTGTTTTTTCCAAAGAAGCAGGTCGAGACTGATCATCTCGAACTGGAATGCATCTGCCTTGGTCCTTTCCGAATTGGTAAGCTCAAGAGATGGGGAAGCCCCATATCGATCATTCAGTGTCAGACCGTGGCTGTTTGGAACAATCATTTTATCTCTCACAGAATGTTGATCTCGATATTCCATAGAGAGCATTAATCAGTAGTTAATTTTTGGAGTTGTGTGGATAAATTTTGATCCATTTCAGATTTCGACACCTCCATCAATTCATAATTCCTTCATGAATTCCAAAGAGTTTGATCGTGCACAAATCAGTGGCGCGGGAAATTCCCAGCACGTGTCAGAATGGCATTCAAACCCAGGCCAAATGACTTGGCTTGAATTAAGATGTGCAAAGCACAGTTGAAAGGAACACAATGTCCAGTATTCTGACAAACAATGGCGCGATGGTTGCGCTCCAAACCCTGAAATCCATCAACTCTCGTCTGACTGAAACGCAGAACGAGATCTCTACAGGGAAATCTGTAGGTAACGCGCGTGACAATGCTGCGGTCTGGGCCATTTCGAAGGTGATGGAATCCGACGTAAAGGGATTCCAGGGAATTTCCGACAGCCTGAATCTTGGCGAGTCCACCGTCGCCGTTGCCCGAAACGGCGCAGAAACGGTCACAGACCTACTGACAGACATGAAAGGCAAGATTGTCGCGTCGCAAGAGCAGAATGTCGATCGCGCAAAGATCCAGACCGACATTGTTGCCCTGCGCGACCAGATCAATGCCGTTGTAGGCGCCGCCCAATTCAACGGCCTCAATTTGCTGTCGAACCGGGCAACCACGGCTGGTTCCGGCACTGTCAATGTTCTTGCCTCATTGGATCGATCATCTTCCGGCGTGGCGGCAAGCGACATCACTGTCGGCAAGAAAGACCTTGGGACAGCTGCAAGTTCTGTGACCGGCGGCACCGTCGCGAACCTGACGGCGGCGGCAACTCTCAACGCGACCCAAAGCGTCTCGCTTGCCGTAACCACCCCCACGGGTGCCGGCCAGATCTTCAGCATCGGATTGACGGGCACGGACGCCAACGGCGACAAATTTACAGCCGCAGACTACACAACAGGTACCACGGCGACAGATGCCCAGAAAATCATGTACATAGCGCGCGACGGGGATACCGCAGGCGATATTGCGAAAGGACTTGCGCAGGCCTTCGCAATTTACGCAGCCGAAGAAGGGCTTGATACAGATGTTCTCAACATCACTGCCTCGGGAAGCAACCTGACAGTGACCTCGACCGTGACTGATGCGACCGATACGATCGCGGCCCGGATCGATACGCTGACCAGCCCAACAGAAGTCACAATTGGCGGCGGTCTGGAAAAGCTGAACGACATCGATGTGACCACTGACGCTGGGGCCGATGCGGCCCTGGTCGCGATCGAATTCATGATCCAGAACGCTATCGATTCAGCGGCATCTTTCGGTTCGGCCCAAGGCAGGATCGAAACGCAGTCGAACTTTATCAGCAGTCTGACAGACTCGCTCAAATCTGGGATCGGTACGCTTGTCGATGCCAATATGGAAGAAGCATCGGCACGCCTTCAGGCCCTCCAGGTGCAACAACAGTTGGGGGTACAGGCACTTTCCATCGCCAATCAGGCGCCGCAGTCTCTGCTTTCATTGTTCCGATAACGCGCTATCGGGCCACCCCGGTGGCCCGACACACAATCGAAACGACGATAGGACATAGGCTCAGGCAATGGCTGCACATATGCACGCGTATCAAAGCTACGCATCGACTCCTGCCAAATCGGCGAGGGATACTGAAATCGAGATCATTCTTGAAACGACACGTCGCTTAAAATGCGCCGCCGAGTTGCGTCACGACGATTTTCCACGATTTGCTTCTGCTTTGCAGGACAATCGGAAGCTCTGGATCACTCTCGCCGCTGATGTCGCAAATTCAACAAACGGGCTACCCGCAGAGCTTCGCGCAAAGATCTTTTATCTGTCTGAGTTTACTCAAGATTATTCTCGGAAAGTTCTTTCTGAAAAGCTGGAAATTACTCCCCTTCTTGACATCAATCTTGCCGTGTTACGCGGCCTCGCAGCCACGGGGAAGTCGGGATGAGCGGACTAGTTCTAAAGCTCGGCCCGAAGGAACGAGTCTTGATTAATGGCGCTGTCATCGAGAATGGGGACCGTCGCTCACGGATCACGGTCTTGACGTCAAAGGCCAATATTCTACGCCTCAGGGATGCAATCCATCCTGATCAGGCCAATACTCCGGTTCGGCGCGCGTGTTACCTTGCCCAGTTGCTTCTGAGCGGTGAAGTGGAGGCACGGCCATTGTGGGAAAGACTTTTCGGTCAGGTTCAAACATTGTCTGACATCCTTGCAGATCCGCACAGTGCGGCGCTCCTCGCACAGGCCAAGTCATCAATTTCAGAGCAAAATGCCTATGCGTGCCTGAAATTGCTGCGGCAACTCTTGCCGTTGGAGGCGCATCTGTTGGCGCAAGCAAAGCAATGAGTTTTCAACCCTTTGTCCTAGGAACCGGCCTGCCTGGATGGAACTTGCTCAACGCAACGCTCGAAATGCAGAAATCTGCGTTCAACCAAAGCAGGTCGACGCTTTCGGATTCAAACTATTTTCTGGAACGCTTCGCGGACATCAATACTCCCGACGACATCGTGTCTGACCGTCGGCTCATGCGTGTCGTTCTAGGTGCCTATGGGCTCTCGGATGATATCGAAAACAGGTATTTCATCAAAACTGTCATGGCCGAAGGTGTGGCCGATCCAGAAGCGCTCGCAAACAGGCTTGCAGATCGCAGATACAGGGCCTTGGCAGCAGATTTCGATTTTTCAGCTTCGTCTCCGACTCACAAGGCAGACCCGGGTCTTTCTAGCCGGACAGTCGAAAACTTTAGGAACCAAACCTTCGAGACCGAAATCGGAAAAGCCGACAATGATATGCGGCTGGCTCTTGGATTTTCCCGTGAACTCAGCACAGTTTGGCGCGCGGCCAGTTCGAACAGCGCGGCATGGTACCAGATTTTGGCCACGCCCCCGCTGCGAGAGGTGCTTCAGACATCGCTTGGCCTCCCATCCGAGTTTGTTCGCCTCGACATCGACGACCAGCACAGCCGCATTCAGGCGAAGGCCCAAAGTGTATTCGGCACGAGCGATATAGGAGAACTGGCTGGCGCTGCGCTTGCGGATCAGATCACCCAACGGTTCCTGCTGATACGACAGGCAGGAAATACGTCGGGCAGCACGTCTCTGCAGACCGCGCTTGTCTTGCTCAATGCCATCCAGATGAGGGACGATTTCCTGAATTGACCGGCCGGCCTCAGTCCTTCAGCGCGCCACAGCGCAAAAGACAAAGCCTGAGTGCGGCAAAGCTTTCGGCGATCGTACATGTCACACGGGACAGTGCGAAATCGGAAAAATTCCCATGGAATGCAATGGCCTGATCCAATTGGGTGTCTGTCCCCGCGGAATACAGCCCAGCTTCGATGAGTGGCAAAGACCCCTCGTACTTTGCGACGAGGCGTCTTGCCCGCACTATCAGATCATTTTCACCATTATCGGCCGCCTCTGGCAAAGACCGGGACACGGACTGCAGAATATTGACGGCTGGAAACCGCCCTTGATCGGCCAGTTTTCGATCAAGAACAAAATGCCCGTCCAGAACGCCCTTGAGCATATCGGCGACAGGTTCATTCATGTCCGATGCCGCGACAAGGACATTGAAGATCGCCGTGATGTCACCTGTTCCCGTGAGGCCAGGCCCGGCGCGTTCAGCCATTTTGCTGATCTGCGCCGGGGTCGACGGGGGAAATCCCCGCAGGCTCGGGAATTCCCCAGCAGACGCAGCCACCTCTCTGTGAGCTTCGGCAAACCGCGTGACCGAATCAACAAACAGCAACACATGCTGACCAGCATCGCGAAAAAACTCGGCCACGCGCATGGCCGTCATTGGGCAGCGCAGACGCGTACTTGGTGCCGCATCAGCGCTGGCCGCGACAACAACTGCGCGACAGAGTCTGTCTTCCCGCAAAACTATTTGTGTAAAATCGTTTATTTCTCGGCTTCGCTCTCCGACAAGGGCAAGAACAACCACATCGGCTTCGATCGATTGCATGAGATTCGCGAGAAGCGTTGATTTGCCAACGCCCGCGCCAGCAAAAATCCCAACACGCTGACCACGCACGATGGGCAAAATCGTATTGAAGAGATGAAACCCCGTTTGCAAACGCGCGCCCAGTGGCTTGCGGTGTCCGCCCATGGGAGGGTCGTTATCGATCTCCAACCCGGACGGCCCAGAAACCAGCGGAGCGCCATCCAATGGCTGGCCAAAAGGGTCGATAACGCGACCAAGCCATGACGTGTCCGGGAAGATCCGTACGCGCCCCGACAAGATTACCCTGTCCCCCAACGCAACGCGCTGAGGTGGACCATCCGGTAGCATTGTCACGCCGTCGCCAGACAGACAAAGCACGTCACCGGTCAGTGACGTTCCATCGCTGCGAAACAGGCGCAGCCGGTCTCCCAGCCGGGCCTCCTCTTCGAGACCAGCGATGCGAATCGTATGACCATCCGTGGAAATAACACGCCCGACCGCGCGCGATCGGGCAATGTCAGAGACCTTGCTCTTCAGCTGGACCAAAACTGGTTTGTTCATCGTGCGCTCCATTCAGCCGGTGAAAACCCTTTCTAAAGGAATCAGGGTTAAGCCTTCGTTGAACGAAACGAGGGAGAAGCCCTACAATGTTCCAGAATCTGGATATGTTCAAAACTGCCATGTCGATGGCTCGCCATGCTGGCGTCAAACAAGCGCTGACATCACAGAACGTCGCCAATTCGGATACGCCCGGATATCGCGCAAGATCGGTGACGTCCTTTGCCGATTTGGTGCCTGATAACCCGCGCGAACTGGCTTTGCGCACAACACGGTCTGCGCATTTCGGGCACCGAAACAGCCTGGAAACGACACCCGTCGAGACCCGCGCGAACAGTGATCCGAACGGCAACAGCGTCGTTCTCGAATCCGAAATCCTGAATTCCGTGGACGCCAAGCGCCAGCATGATCGCGCTCTCGCCATCTATCGCGCCTCTCTGGGCATGCTGCGCAGCGCCCTCAGCAAACAGTAGGGGGCGCTATGTCAGCATTTTCAGACTCCCTCGGCGTCTCTGCAAGTGGGCTCAAGGCACAGTCACACCGGCTGAGGATCGTCGCCGAAAACGTGGCAAACACCGACACACCGGGGTATCGCCGCAAAACCGTAGCTTTTTCAGAAGCCATCGAAAGGTCGGGGTTGGCTCAAGTCACCGTTGACAAGGTGGCGCTTGATCGGCGGGCCGGTGAACAGATTTTCGACCCGGGCCATCCGTTGGCGGACGCTTCGGGGCACTACACCGGATCAAATGTCGACCTCATCGTCGAGATCGCAGACGCGCGTGAAGCCCAGCGCAGCTACGAGGCGAACCTCAAGATGTTCGATCAAGCCCGCCAGATGTCTTCAGGCCTTATGGACCTGTTGCGCAAATAACCCTTTCCAGAATGGAGAACCCCCATGGACGTCAAAACGCTCTTCGCATCTCAGCAATATGCATCTCTGAAATCTGCAACAGAACCCGATCCACGGGCGGCGATCGCACAGAGTTTTGCAAAAATCACCGAAGATTTCGCCCAGACCCTGACTTCAACCGAAAACGTCGCCATGGGATCGATGTACGGTGATGCCGATCCTCATGCACTGGTGGAAGCACTGTCGCAGTCGCAATTGGCCGTGGAAACAGCCGTCACTGTCCGAAATCGCGTGGTCGAGGCGTATCAGGAAATCCTGCGCATGCCGGTATAAGCCCGTGCTGGGCGAAGGCTACATCTATGATGTTCTGCGCGAAGGCTTGCGGGTGGCCGTCCTGATTTCGGCACCCGTACTCTTGGTGGCGCTCGTCACTGGTGTGTCGATCGGACTGTTTCAGGCGCTGACCTCAATTCAGGAAATGACACTGACATTCGTACCAAAGCTGGTGGCGATGCTGTCAGTGTTCTGGGCCTCGATGAACTTCATGACGCAAAGCCTGATCGATTTTTTCCAGACCATCATCATTCCGTCAATTGCAGGAGGCTGACATGGAAACTGCCGGCTACGTTACGCTGACCCGCCAATCCGGGCTGATGCGCGAAATGGAAATTATTGCGCACAATATGGCGAACGCGGCCACGACCGGGTTCCGCCAGCAAGGGCTTGTCTTCTCGGAATATGTCAAAGCGGTTCACGACGGTGACAGCCTGTCGATGGCTGCGGCACGGGTCAAGAAGACCTCGGTCGCACAGGGCATCCTGACCCAGACCGGAAATCCGCTTGATTTGGCGATCGAAGGCTCAGGTTATTTTCAGGTCGAGACTCCGAATGGCATTCGCCTCACCCGAGCCGGAGCATTCAACGTGAACTCGGTTGGCGACATCGTTTCGTCAGATGGCAATCGCGTTCTCGACATCGGTGGCGCTCCGATCAACGTGCCGCCCGGCGAAGCGGATGTGAAAGTCGCAGCCGACGGCACGGTCAGTCTGGGCGATCAGCTTCTTGGCCAGATCGGAATTGTGGAACCGGAACAAGGCGCTGATCTCAAACGCGAATCCGGTGTCCTGTTCCAAACCGACGCTGCCCTCGCTCCATCCGAAACCGGTCTTGTCCTGCAAGGCCATCTCGAAGGTTCGAACGTTGATGCGATCTCGCAATTGACAAGAATGATCGAGGTCCAGCGCGCTTATGAAATGGGTCAAAAGCTGCTCGACATGGATCACGAGCGGTCGCAAACGGCCCTCCAGACCCTCATTAAGTAAAGGAAACACCATGCGCGCCCTCAAAATCGCGGCAACAGGGATGGCCGCCCAGCAGATGCGGGTCGAGATCATCTCGAACAACCTGTCGAATATGAACACAACCGGATACAACGCGCGACGCGCCGAGTTTTCGGATCTGCACTATCAACAGATCGCCCGCGCTGGCACAGTAAACGCGGCAGATGGCACTGTGCTGCCAACCGGTGTTCAGGTGGGGCTTGGAGTCCGACCCGCTGCGGTATCGGTGCACCTGGCACAAGGATCGTTGAGCCAGACCAATTCCGATCTCGATCTGGCGATTGACGGAAATGGCTACCTCGAAGTGGCGATGCCCTCGGGACAGGCTGCGTATACACGGGACGGTTCGCTCAAGCGGAATGCGGAAGGCCTGATCGTCACGTCCGAAGGCTTTGCCGTGGCGCCCGAAATCGTCATACCGCAGGATGCGCGTAGCATTTCGATCAATCCCGAAGGCGAAGTCTACGCGTATTTTGCCGAAACGGCAGAGCCGCAACTCCTTGGCCAGTTGAACCTTGTCGGGTTCGCCAATGCGAAGGGACTCGAAGCCCTGGGCGGGAACCTGTTTGCAGAAACCGAAGCCTCGGGTGGACCATTGGTGGCCATACCCGGACAAGACGGTCTTGGCACCCTGCGGCAAGGCTATCTGGAGGACAGTTCCGTTGATCCCGTCCGCGAGCTGACCGAACTGATCGAAGCCCAGCGCGGCTACGAATTGAATGCCAAAGTGATTTCGGCGGTGGACCAGATGCTTGGTGCCACAACGCAGGTGCGATGATGCGGCACCTCATCGTTTTGGGCCTCGTTTTGAACGGCCTGCCGGCCTTGGCCGACACCGTCTTTGCCGAGAAAACCATTCGCGCCCGCGAAGTGATCGCTGCCGACGCTGTGTCGGTCAAAGACGTAGACACCGTTGGGGCCGAACGCTCGCTCGAAGCTGTGATCGGGGCCGAAGCAAGGCACGCTATCTACGCCGGTCAGCCCATCCTGAAAACCAGCCTTATGCAGGCCGCCGTCATCGAGCGAAACCAGATCGCCCCAGCTATATTCATTCTTAATGGATTAACCATCGCCACCGAGGCACGCGCCCTTGAACGGGGATCGGTCGGTGATGTGATCCGCGCCATGAACCTCACGTCGCGCAACACAATCCGCGCCGAGGTTCTGGAAGGCGGCAGTTTGAAAGTGCTTCCCTGACATGATGTATCGCCTTCTGATCGCCACCGCATGTGGCGCCCTGCTACAAAGTTGCGGCAAACTCGATCATATTGGCCAGGCGCCAAGCCTGTCTCCGCAGACCCAAAGCGTTGAACGGCAGGCAATGGTTTTTTCCGGCCTGCCAACCCGGACGCTTGATACCTCTGATTATCGCAGGGCATCGCTTTGGAGTGGCGATGAAACGTCCCTCTTTGGCGATCGCAGAGCGTTCACAACGGGCGACATCCTGACGGTGATGGTCGAGATCGATGATCAGGCCGAGATTTCGAACACAACGTCGCGATCCCGGTCATCGCAGGAAAATCTGGGCATTCCTCATTTGCTGGGTTTTCCGCAGCGCCGCAACAAGGCTCTGCCGGACGGAGCAAGCCTCGATTCGGCGGTCGAGCTCGATTCGTCCAGCGCAAGCCAGGGAAACGGTTCCGTGCGCCGCAATGAGAAACTGACCCTGCGCATCGCGGCAACGGTTGTCGATGTCCTGCCGAACGGTGTCTTGCGGATCGAAGGCACGCAGGAAGTTCGGGTGAATTTCGAATTGCGGGAACTCTTTGTGTCGGGGTTCGTACGCCGGGCCGATATCACCCGACAGAACGAAATCACCTATGACAAGATGGCGTCGGCACGCATCTCCTATGGCGGCCGTGGACAGATCAGTGATGTCCAACAGCCGCGTGTGGGACAGCAGGTTCTCGATGCAATTCTCCCGTTCTAGCGTTGAAAAGGCACTGCGATGCTGAAGAAAATCATGCCGCTTATAGCCCTGCTGCTGGGCCTTTCTGGTGGGGGAACTGCTGCCATCGTTCTTGCACCCGCCAAGGACACAGAAGCCGGGCACGATGGGAACAGCGAAACGACACACCAGCCTGATGCGACCGACGCAAGCGCAGACCCCGCAACGCCGGACAGTATGGAAATCGTCAAGCTTCCAAGTCAGTTCGTTGTCCCCGTGATCCTCGACAACCGTGTCAGGGCGATGGTGATCCTCACTGTTGCTCTCGAGGTCGAGACTGGGCAAGGGGACCGCGTCCGCGCGTTGGAACCGAAACTGCGTGACGAATTCCTTGCCGAACTGTTCAATCTGGCAGCTCTGGACGGATTCAGGGACGACCTGATTTCACGAAAAACGCTGGAATTGGTAAAACACGCGCTGACCGCGCGGTCGACCGACGTTCTGGGCACCAAAGACGTGACGGTGCTGATCACCGACATGGCACGTCAAGACACGTTCTGATGGCGTTTCCAGGCGTGGCGTAACGCCAGATCGTCTTGCACCGAACCGTACGGATCCGCTGCCTCGGTCGAGCGACGCTCGATCTGCACTGTCAGGGCCAGCCTTTGCCTCAGCGTGGCTCGCAACTGATCGTGAACCAGACTGCGCTGGAGTGCCGCTTTTGCCAAAACGGTCTGCAATCTGCGTTGGTCTTCGACCAGCTTGCGCAACCGCAATTCGCCTACGCGGAACAACGCGGGTTGGTTGACCGAGTTCGACTGAAGCGTCATCATCAGGTCTTGCTCCTGTTCGGCGATGGCGATCTGTTTCGATCGAAGCTCCTCCTTAACGCGCATTTCGGCTGCGAACCGCAACTCGAGCAATTGAACCCGAGCGTCTAGCACGGCCAGGACACTGGACATCCGGTCATCGACGGTCATGCGCGACCATGTTTTGGATTCGACGCGCATATCCGATGGCGGCTGCCACCGCCTTGTAATGCGATGACTCGATGCTCATCCCAACCTTCACATTGGCATAAAGATCGCGCGCGGTCGGAGGATCGCGGTAGAGCGGTACGCCAGACTGAACGGCGATCTCACGGATCCTGCGGGCGGTTTCATCAGTTCCACGCGCCACACATTTCGGCACGGTCTCCGTTCCGCCATCCCATTGCAAAGCAACCGCGTAATGAGTTGGATTGGTGATAACGACAACCGCCTTGGGCACGTCCAACAGCATCCGGTTTGTCGCAATTTCTTCCGCCTTGGCGCGGCGCTGCTGACGGATGTTTTCGTCGCCCTCTTCGTTTTTATGTTCATCCTTCATCTCTTTGTGGGACATGCGGTTCTTACGGGCATGCTCCCGCACCTGCCAAAGAATGTCAGTCGCAGCCAGAACCACGTAGGCACCCAGGGTGCACCACAACCAACGAAGCGCCACGTCATGGATGTTCGCGAGGGCAAGATGTTCGCCACGCAGAATCGCGATTTGAAACAGATCAAAGCCGTCCAGCACGAACATCGTCAGCAGAGCCGCAAAAATCATGAATTTGACGAAATTCTTCGCGAACTCGAACAAGCCCGACCATCCGAATTTCTTTCGCGCATTGGCCAACACTGAAATGCGGTTGAGTTTCGGCAATAGCCTGTCACCGGTGAAAAGCACCTGCTTCGTGGCCACCAAACCCCCAAGCACAACGGTAAATGGCATGACAAAAAGTATGGTGCCCAACGGCACAATCCAGGAAGTCACGGACCCAATCGACTCTGCCCCGTCAAGAGGAGCGCGGCTGGAAGCAGAGCGGCTGATGAACCCCATGATGTCCTGAACGACCGCCGATAGATAGCCGCTGAACAGCAGGTTTATCGCGACCAGAAACACAGCCAGTGCGCCGAGGTTGACGACATCCTGTGACCGGACGATTTCGCCTTTCTTTCGCGCCTCGTCAAGTTTGCGGCGGGTCGCCTCATACGGCTTGTCGTTCTGGTCTTCGCCGGCTTCGCTCACGGGCGCGCCTCATAGGGCATCATCAGGATAAGCCGCGCTTTTTCCTGCCAGACCTCTAACAAGAGCTCGTGATGTTGATACAGGAAATGGATGGAGAACAGCGCGACGAAGGGAATGCCGATGAAGGACACCATGAATTGCGGCATGGCTTTGTTGATGAACCCAATGCAGAGATAATAGACGAACATCACACTGAGAAACCCCGCCGACAAAACAACCGCATGATTGAAAACGAAATTCAGCATGTCGGTTGCCTTCGACGCGAAATAGCCCGTCAGGCCTGCCATCGACGGAAAACCCAGAGAGTAGCTGGCCGCAAAGGAATAAATCATCTTGTCGGCCAGGGTGGTCGAAAACAGGATGGCGATTCCTGCCGTTGTCAGCAGATGGCCGATCACAGGCATCGGTTCGGTCGCGTTGCCCAGCATCTGAGCCAGCGATATCGATTGGCTGATGATAACGCCGGCTTTTTCCAGAAGATAGATCATGCCGCGGGACATGAGCCCGATGAAAACGCCGATTGTGGTTTCCAGAAGCCCGAATTTCAGAAGATCTGCGCCGACCGGCACAGTCGCAGGCACGTGAGGGCCAAGCACCGGCGCGATGGCAACTGCGAACATGCCGGCAACCGACAGACGGACGCGGACCGAAACATAGCGTTCGCCAAACCCCGGAGCGAGATAAAAGGCCGGGCCGATCCGAAGGAAGGAGGCGGCGACCAACCATATCTGGTTGCTCATTTCCGCGAAGAAGCCGTCGATCATGGCGAGACCGGTATCGTGCCCACAAGCGCTGGCTTCGCGTCGAGACCGATCTCTTCGAATGCCATGACGGGGTTGCTGATCCCCTTGGCCGTCAGGATGCTGCGCAGGAACCTGCGGCGTCTGCCCGGCGTAACCAGCGCGGGGAAAACCCCTTTCCTGCTTGCCTTCGCCAATTCTTCGGCAATGCGTTTCGACAGGGTTTCAAAATCCTTTGGCGGCAAGGCCACGTCTGAAACGCCACGATCGTTTGTGACCTCGCATTCGGCGAATCGCTTTTCCCAATCCGGTGCCAAATGCACAAGCGGGATGGTTCCGTCTTCCCGGCGCATTGCGGCAACCAGCTGAAATCCAAGCCTTTGTCGAACATGTTCGCAAATTGAATCGGCTGTGTGCCCCTGTCCGCGTGTTTCCGCAATGGCTTCAAGGATCAGCTGGAAATTGCGGATCGACACCTGTTCGTCCAGCAAGAGCTTGAGCACCTGCAAAAGCGTATCCAGCGGCACCTTGTCCGGTACGGTTTGTTCGATCAAAGCGCGGTTCGCTTCGGCACGCGCCGGATTGGATAACGTCCCAAGCTCGTCCAGGAGCCGTTTCAGCGATTTCATCGTCAATAGTCGGCCCAGATTGCGCTTGATGATCTCAAGAAGATGCGTCGCGAGAACCTCGCTGGGGGAAACGACGGTGAGGCCACTCAATTGGGCGTCCTCACGTTCGGAATGCTGAATCCATCGCGCTGGCGCGCCATAGACGGGTTCTTCCACATCATGTCCGCGTGGCAGGGTCTGCGCATCCTCAGGGATGAGGGCAAGCATCAGGTCAGGGTGCAAAACCCCACGTGCCACCTCAACACCGTGAACACGTAGAACATAGGTTCCATCCTTCAGCATGGCATCGTCGGTCAGACGCACTTCGGGCATGATCATCCCGAAACTCCTTGCGATATGCGTTCGCATATTCGTGATGCGGGAATCCAATCCGCTGGCGGGGTCGAGAACCATGTCGACAAGATCTGGCGCGAATTCCACATGGATGTCATCAAGATCGAGAACGTCGCCAATCGGCCGGTCTCGGGGCGCAACCATTGTGGTCTCTTTCGGATCATCCGCTGCGGTCGCGGCGTTCTGCCGATAGACCCAGTAGGCCAGCCCCCCAAGAATCACACCACCGGTCATGAACGGCACAACCGGCAAACCCGGAACCAGCGCAAAAAGCACCATAAGGACAGCCACGGTGGCAAGCGCGGCAGGATGGCGGCCCAGTTGCGAAGTGATGGCCAGGTCAGTCGCGCCAATTGACCCCCCGCGCGCCAGAAGCAACGCTGCAGCAATCGAGATGATGACCGCGGGGATTTGAGTGACCAAGCCGTCGCCCACGGTCAGAATCGCATAGGTCTCAAACGCGGCGCCAATTGGCATGCCATGCACCAGCGTGCCCATGATCAATCCGACCACGATATTGAGCAGCGTGATCAGGAGGCCCGCCACAGCGTCGCCTTTCACGAATTTCGACGCCCCGTCGAGCGATCCGAAAAACGTGGTTTCCTGCAACTCGCGTTCCCGCCGCGCGCGCGCCTCGGCATGGGTGATGGCGCCAGCGGCCATGTCACTGTCGATGGCGAGCTGTTTGCCGGGCATTCCGTCCAGCGCAAACCGTGCGCCGACTTCGGCCATGCGCGCCGCACCCTTGGTAATCACCATGAAGTTGACGATCAAAAGCACACAGAAGACGACCAACCCGAGAAAGACACTGCCGCCCATGACAAAATCGGCGAAGCCTTGAATCACATTACCAGCGGCGTCGGTTCCGGTGTGACCTTCACCGATGATGAGTTTCGTCGAACTGATGTTGAGCGACAGGCGCAGCATCAGAGACGCCAACAGTATTGTTGGGAACGCCGAGAAATCGAGCGGTCTTTCGACGAACAGCGTGACCGTGAAGATCAGGATCGCCAAGGCGAACGATGCAGCCAATCCGATATCCAGGACAAAGGCAGGAACCGGCAGGATCATCATGACGATGATCGCCATCAAGGCGACGGCAAGTGCCACCGTCGGTTTGGCAAAGAGGCCGTGTACCGTCGCACCCATCAGTTTGTCCTTTGCAGGCCAATGAAAGGCCGCCGGTCCGCCGCACCTGACAAGAACAGCGATCCGGGGCGCGATGTTCCTGACTGACCCCAACGCACATCGGACCTGCCATTGCTGGTGCCCGGATCAACCGACACAAGATCAGTGACCCGCCCCCGGATATTCTGAAACTTGGCTTTGTACCGGTCCGCGTAAACCGGGGTCCGGCTGTGGTAGGCACCTGCTGCTTCGGTCCAGTTGCCAAATTCCCGGTAAAGGTCGGCGAGGAAGCGAGCGGCATAAAGCGCGTTAAGATCGGGATCGAACATGTCGTCCAGCGATTGAAATCCGCTGGCATGCCAACGGTAGTTTATCTGAAAGCATCCGATATCAAGATTCAATTCCCCGCGTTTGACTTGGGAAAACACATACGAACGCGCATCGTCTTCGGTTTGAAACCAGGATCCGTCCCCGGCGTGGTTCACCGTCCACGGCCAGGGATCGCCGGTTTTTCCGCGACCGGTTTCCAACCGCGTGATCGTCTGCATGACATCCAGCGGTACACCAGTTTCGGAGGCCGCGCGTTGGGCAGCGATATCGCAAATACTTGCGTTCGAGATGGTGCCTACAAATAAAGCCAGCGCCACAGCAAGAGCTGCCGATTTCGACCACATCCAATACACATCAAGCCCTTCGCATTCTGCGGTTTGGCAGACCGTAGAATTGAGAGCGTTAGGATTTGGTTACGGAAACCGGTCGCCGTTCAGAAAAACACTTCGATCAGCGCGACGAGACCACCGCCAACAACGGCGCCGATCACTCCCCAGAGAAGAGCCGTCTTGAGCTTGGCGGGCTTCGGTTCAGGTTTGCCCTGTGCCTGCTCGATCAAGAGCTGCTCCATCAATCCGGGCAGACGTGGTCCAAAACGGGCAAGCACAAGCGCGGTTTTCCCGAGGTCCTTGGCAAAGGCGCGGGGCCCAATGCTGGTCTTGATGTAATCCTCAACGATGGGCTTCGCGACGTTCCAGATGTTCATCTTCGGGTCCAGCGACCGGGCCACACCTTCGACAACCACCATGGTGCGTTGCAGCAGGATCAGTTCGGTCCGGGTTTCCATTCCAAAGCGCTCGGTCACCTCGAACAGGTAACTGAGCAAACGCCCCATCGAAATGCGGGTTGCGTCCATTCCAAAGATCGGCTCGCCCACGGCCCGAAGTGCGCGCGCGAATTCATCCACATCACGATCATTCGGCACATAGCCTGCTTCGAAATGCACCTCGGCCACGCGTTTGTAGTCGCGACGGATGAAACCGTAGAGGATCTCGGCATAGACGCGGCGCGTGTATTCGTCGATATGGCCCATGATCCCGAAATCCAGCGCGATGATGTCGCCATTCGGGGCCACCTTGAGATTGCCCTGATGCATGTCAGCGTGGAAATAGCCATCGCGAAGCGCATGCTGCAGGAAGAGTTGCAGGACGCGCTCGCTCAGCGCGACCCGATCATGTCCAGCCGCATCCAATGCGTCGTTGTCGCCAAGCGGCAGACCTTCGGCCCATTGAAGCGTCATCACCCGGCGGCTGGACAGATCCCATTTGATCGCGGGAAGCTGGAAGCCTTCATCCTGTGCAGTGTTCGCCGCAAACTCGGACGCAGCCGCCGACTCAAGCCGCAGGTCCAGTTCGCCCAGTACGACGCCTTCGAAATGGGTGATCACATCCATAGGCCGCAAGCGACGCGAGGATGGCGACAGCAATTCGATCAGGCTCGCCGCGAAGTAAAAGGCGTCGATGTCCTTTCGGAAATCCCGTTCGATGTTCGGCCGCAACACCTTGACCGCGACAGTCTCGCCAGTCTGGGCGAGCTTGGCTTTGTGAACTTGCGCAATCGATGCCGCGGCGACCGGTTCGCTGAATTCCGTGAACAGCGTATCGACGGAAATACCCAGCTCGGATTCGACCATGGCTTTGGCCTCGGCGACGGAAAACGGCGGCAGCTTGTCCTGCAGAACTCGCAACTGCTTGGCCATGTCATCACCGACCACGTCAGGCCGTGTGCTGAGGACCTGTCCGAACTTGATGTAGGCCGGGCCAAGCGCCGTCAGGGCGCGGGGTGCGGGCGGCATTGAAGGATCACCGGAATAGCCAAGCCATTTGAAAGGCCATCCCAACAACCGTGCGGCCACGCGCAGAGGCTTGGGCGCGTCAAAGGCATCAAGCACGACGCCCATCGCACCCGTACGTTCCAACGTCGCGCCCGTACGGATCAGGCGCAGGATGTTGTGCGGGCCTCTCACGTCAGATTTTCCAGCCCGAATGCAGGCACGCGATGCCCATGCTCAGATTGCGGTACTTGGCGTTTTCGAACCCGGCCTGCCGCACCATGCCAAGGAACGTGTCCTGATCCGGGAACTTGCGGATTGATTCGACAAGGTACTGGTAGCTGTCACGATCATTGGCGATCACTTGCCCCAATCGCGGGATGATGTTGAAAGAATAGAGATCGTAGACCTTCTGCATCAACTCGTTCGGGATCTGGCTGAACTCCAGCACCATCAACCGCCCACCAGGGCGCAGAACGCGGAACGCCTCGTTCAGCGCTTCCTGCGGCCGGGTCACATTCCGGATGCCGAACGAAATTGTGTAGACATCGAAGGTATTGTCGTCGAAGGGCAGATGCATCGCATCACCGACAACCCAATCAAGACTGTCGCTCATCGCGTTCGCTTCGGCGCGCTTGCGGCCTTCGATCAACATCGGTTCGGTCAGGTCGAGAACCGTCGCATGCCCGCGCCCAGCGCGCTTCAGAAACCGGAAGGAGATGTCCCCGGTGCCTCCAGCCACATCCAGCAGCTTCTGGCCAGGTCGCGGGGCAAGCCAATCCATCATCGCATCTTTCCAGATACGGTGGATCCCAAACGACATGGCGTCATTCATGACATCGTATTTCGACGCGACAGAGCTGAACACGCCCTGAACGCGACCTGCCTTTTCGTTCTCAGGAACGTCCTGAAAGCCGAAATGCGTGGTGGTTTGATTTTCGTCCGCCATAAGCCTTGTCGTTTCCCGTGCCAGACTTTCTTATAGAGCGCCCACACGGCGTTACAATGCGACGACATCAGACAGGACAGCGCAAATGCCCGAATTGCCAGAGGTTGAGACGGTACGACGCGGGCTGGCGCCCGCGATGGAGGGGTTTGTCATCACACGGGCAGAGGTCAACCGGCCCGATTTGCGCTGGCCGTTTCCGGAAAACATGGTCGAGCGGCTGACAGGCAAGCGCGTGCTGCGGTTGCGGCGGCGGTCAAAATACATCCTCGGCGATCTGGACAGCGGGGAAACCGCGCTGATCCATCTGGGGATGTCAGGGCGGATGCTGGTGTCTGGCGACCCGTTGGGTCAATTCGTGCACAACCATCCCGCGCCGGAAAAGCATGACCATGTCGTGCTGCACATGGAAAACGGCGCACGCATCACGTTCAACGATCCACGCCGGTTCGGGGCGATGGACCTGTTCCCCACCGAGGCCGGAGAATCGCACCCTTTGCTGGCATCCATCGGGCCCGAACCTTTGGGCAACAGCTTTGACGAAACTTACCTCGTCGGCGCGCTTGCACACCGGAACACGCCCATGAAATCCGCACTTCTCGACCAGAAGACAGTTGCGGGGTTGGGCAATATCTACGTGTGCGAAGCCCTCTTCCGATCAAAAATTCATCCCACGCGACCAGCCCGAAAAGTGTCCAAAGCACGTATTTCCGGACTTGTCCCGGTCATCCGGGGCGTGCTGTCCGATGCCATCGAAGCCGGTGGGTCTTCGTTACGCGACTTCCGCCAAGCCGATGGAGAACTTGGATATTTTCAACACAGCTTTGACGTTTATGGGCGTGAAGGGGAACCTTGCCGCAGCGAAGGATGTACCTCGACAATCCGCAGGATTGTGCAATCCGGGCGCTCCACCTTCTATTGTCCGACATGTCAAAGATAACTTGAACGGTGCTGATCAGATGCGTAAGGCTGCATGCCTGAGATCACCGAACGGAGCCCTCACTCATGGCTTATGAGACGATCATCGTCGAAATCGAAGATCACGTTGCCACCATCAAACTCAATCGGCCCGATGCGCTCAATGCGCTGAACAGCCAGTTGTTGTCCGAGCTGGCAAGTGCCCTTGAAGATGCCGATTCCAACGAAAAGGTTCGGTGCATCATCCTGACCGGGTCCGCCAAGGCCTTTGCCGCAGGTGCCGACATCAAGGAAATGTCCGAAAAGACCTTTGTCGAGATGTTCATGTCCGACTTCTTCGGATCAGAATCACAGGCCGTCTGCAGGGTTCGGAAACCGATCATTGCGGCTGTGTCCGGCTACGCGCTGGGCGGTGGATGCGAACTGGCCATGATGTGCGATTTCATCATTGCGTCGGATACCGCCAAGTTCGGCCAACCCGAAATCAACCTCGGGGTGGTCGCAGGGATTGGCGGCACACAGCGACTGACCCGTTTTGTCGGCAAATCCAAATCCATGGACATGCACCTGACCGGTCGCTTCATGGACGCAGAAGAAGCGGAACGCGCCGGGCTTGTGAGCCGTGTCGTTCCGGCGAAATCCCTTATGGAAGAGGCGCAATCCGCTGCCGCCAAGATCGCTGAAAAATCCATGCTGGCGACCTTTGCAGTCAAGGAAGCGGTCAATCGTGCATACGAGACCACGCTCAGCGAAGGGCTTTTGGTCGAACGTCGGCTGTTCCACTCGCTTTTTGCGACGGAAGACCAGAAAGAGGGCATGGCAGCCTTCCTTGAAAAGCGCACGGCCCAGTTCCGCGACAGATAAGCGCGAAAAGAGGCCTTTTCATAACGGATATCTGGGGCTATACGCCCCCGATACATGCGTGTGATGCCCGCTAGGCAAGATTCGATCCGGTCGATGGTTCCGGGCGTGCTGTCATATGCAACCCGATTGAACGAAACGAACCAGGATAGATCACATGGCAAATTCGCCCCAGGCAAAGAAGCGCGCAAAGCAGAACGACAAGCGCTTCGCCGTCAACAAGGCGCGTCGCTCGCGCATCCGTACATTCCTGCGCAAGGTCGAAGAGGCAATTGCCTCTGGCGACAAAGAAGCCGCAACAACAGCGCTCCGCGCAGCACAGCCTGAAATCATGCGCGGCGTGACCAAAGGCGTGTACCACAAGAACACCGCTTCCCGCAAAGTGTCGCGCCTTGCAGCGCGCGTCAAAGCGCTTGGCTGAGAATCGTCGTCTGTCAAATCAGCTTTTGAAAATCAAGACGCCGCTTCAACCGAGGCGGCGTTTTTTTGCGTCGCTTGCGCAGCTTTGCACCGGTCGGAGATTCTTTTTCAGCTTTGCCTGAGTCAACAACGAAGTTCAGTTGATGGACCTCGTTCGACCCATATAAACAAGCAATGCGAGTCACGTCGCACTGGGGGGACAGGCTCCGTTAATTCAGAATCGAGACCTCAAATATCTCGATTTTGGCCTGACGGAATAAATGATAAAAGATCAGCTGCCTGATCCAAAAAGATGTATGGGCTAATGCGGACTCTGTTGCCAAGTGTTTCGCGCCCTGTTGCTGTCGTCGTCTGGACAAGCCCGGACGCTGATGACCGTCTTTCCCCAAATTGTAACTCGAGGAAGCCATGAAAGTGCCTTCCAAATGGGGAACCGTATGTGCGGCAGCACGTGCAGAATGTGGAACAGGGACAAATGACGCAAGACCAGTGGGGATCAATTCGAGATGAGCTGCATCAAACATTGGGGGCCAACAGCTTCCAAAGCTGGATCCAACCACTGGCGTTTATAGGTACTGACGACGGCATCGCTCGCTTCAACGTTCCTACGAATTTCTTCGGCAACTACGTCTCGCAGAACTACGGTGACCTTCTTCTGTCCAAGATCACGCGTGTGAACCCATCGGTTCGACGGATTGTTTTCGACACGGTCACAGCGTCTCAAGAAGCGGCGAACCAACTTGCTGGTGCCGAACAGGAGGTCGAACCCATTGCGTCGCCATCGGTTCAAACAAAACCGGCATCGTCGCTTGATAACCTGAACGGATCTCCGCTCGACAAGCGGTTCACCTTTGACTCGTTCGTCGTCGGCAAACCCAACGAATTGGCACATGCCGCAGCCCGGCGCGTTGCCGAAGGTGGCCCCGTCACGTTCAATCCGCTGTTCCTCTACGGTGGCGTCGGTCTTGGTAAAACGCACCTCATGCACGCCATCGCGTGGGAGCTGCGCACACGCCATCCGCATCTGAATGTTCTGAACCTGTCGGCTGAACAGTTCATGTATCGGTTCGTGCAGGCGCTGCGCGACCGGAAGATGATGGACTTCAAATCGCTGTTCCGGTCCGTCGATGTTCTGATGGTGGACGACGTTCAGTTCATCGCGGGCAAGGACAGCACGCAGGAAGAGTTCTTCCACACGTTCAACGCGCTTGTGGATCAGCACAAACAGATCATCATTTCGGCAGACCGGGCACCGGACGAGATCAAGGATCTCGAGAATCGTATCCGGTCACGTCTGCAAAGCGGACTTGTCGTCGATCTGCATCCGACGGATTACGAACTGCGCCTCGGCATTCTTCAGTCGAAATCCGAAATGTATGCGCGCATGTATCCCGGTCTCGAGGTAGAACGCGGCATCTTGGAATTCCTTGCCGCGCGCATCGTCAGCAATGTCCGCATCCTGGAAGGCGCACTGACCCGTCTGTTTGCGTTTGCATCACTGGTCGGAAAACCGATTTCTATGGATCTGACGCAGGAATGTCTGACCGACATCCTTCGCGTGTCCGAACGCAAAGTCTCGATCGAAGAGATTCAGCGCAAAGTTGCCGATCACTACCTCATCCGCCACTCCGACCTGGTCGGTCCCAAGCGGGTTCGCACCTTTGCCCGTCCACGTCAGATCGCGATGTATCTGTGCAAACAGTTGACCACACGGTCGCTCCCCGAAATCGGCCGGCACTTCGGGGGGCGCGACCACACCACTGTGATGCATGGTGTCCGCCGGATCGAAGAGCTCAAGAAACAGGACGCTCAGATCGCTGAAGACGTGGAATTGCTGCGTCGATCGCTCGAAGCCTGAGTCCCAGACACAACAGACAGGGCGGTTGCGTGTCTTACTGCACGCCTGCCCTTGACCCTGCGCGCAATCCGGCCAAGAAATTGCAAAACAAGGGCTTGGAGAGCAACCCTGAAGCGGGTTACTGTCAGCGTCCGGCCAGTCGGGGGATGAACGCATGAAATTCAGCATGGAACGCGGAACGCTGCTCAAGGCGGTGTCGCAGGCGCAATCCGTTGTCGAACGGCGCAACACCATTCCAATTCTTGCCAACGTCCTGATCGAAGCCGAAGGTGACACGGTTCAGTTCCGCGCAACCGACCTCGATATCGAAGTGGTCGACCGCGCCGTTGCGCAGGTTGAACGCGCGGGCGCGACGACTGTGTCCGCCGTGACGCTGCACGAAATTGTCCGCAAGCTGCCGGATGGTGCATTGGTATCGCTTTCCGAAGACAGCGCGTCCGGTCGCCTGACTGTCGAAGCAGGTCGTTCGAATTTCTCGCTCGCGACGCTGCCGAAAGAAGACTTCCCGGTGATGGCATCGTCCGAATACAGCGCGAACTTCTCGGCCCCGGCTCCGGTTCTGCGCCGCCTCTTCGACAAATCGAAGTTTGCGATCTCTACCGAGGAAACCCGCTACTATCTCAACGGCGTCTACATGCATGTCGCCGATGGTGACGGCGGCAAGGTTCTGCGCTGTGTCGCTACCGATGGCCATCGTCTTGCTCGGATCGATGCGCCTTTGCCGAACGGCGCGTCGGACATGCCGGGCGTGATCGTACCGCGCAAGACCGTAGGTGAGATGCGCAAGCTCCTTGAAGATGACGACATGCAGATTGCCGTGTCCGTGTCGGAAACCAAGGTGCGTTTTGCGACACCCGACATCACCCTCACCTCCAAGGTGATCGACGGGACGTTCCCCGACTACACGCGGGTCATTCCGCAGGGCAACACCCGTCGGCTCGAGGTAGACGCTGCCGAGTTCGCCAAGGCGGTGGATCGTGTTGCCACAGTGTCATCCGAACGCTCTCGGGCAGTAAAGCTGCAGTTGGACGAGGATCGCCTGATCCTCTCGGTCAACGCACCCGACAGCGGTGCCGCCGAGGAAGAGCTGGCCGTGGCCTATGGCGATGACCGGCTCGAGATCGGCTTCAACGCGAAATACCTGCTGGAGATCGCCAGCCAGGTGGACCGAGAAAACGCCGTGTTCATGTTCAACTCGGCGGGTGATCCGACCCTGATGCGCGAAGGGAACGACACCAGCGCAGTCTACGTCGTCATGCCGATGCGGGTGTGACGACACCGCGCCTGTAAACGGGGGCGCTGTTGCCGCTTCATATCAACCGCCTCACACTGTCGCATTTCCGCTCTCACCTGCATGTGTCGCTTGAACCCGACGCGCGGCCTGTTGTGCTGTTCGGGCCAAACGGCGCAGGCAAGACGAACCTGATCGAAGCTGTATCTTTGTTTTCGCCCGGACGCGGGATGCGGCGTGCGTCGGCGGAGGATATGACGCGTCGGCCAGAAGGGTTGGGTTGGAAGGTAAGCGGTTTGGTGCAGACGCCCGAAGGGCTACAGGACATTGCCTTTCAGTCAGAACAGGGCACGCCCCGTCAGGTCAGAATCAACGACAAACCCTCCCCACAATCCCGGCTTGGGGAATTGGTGCGGCTCTTGTGGTTGCTGCCGTCAATGGACAGGTTGTGGATTGAAGGAGCTGAAGGCCGCAGACGGTTCCTTGATCGCATGACGCTCAGCTTTTTCCCAGATCACGGCGATGCCTCGCTCACCTACGAAAAAGCGATGCGGGAACGGAACAGGCTTCTCAAGGATCAGGTGCGGGATCCGATGTGGTACAAGGCGCTTGAGGCGCAGATGGCGCAGACGGGTGCCGCCATTCATGCCAACCGGGTGCGGACTTTGGACAGGATCGCCACAGCGCAGGATCAGGCCAGCACGCAATTTCCAGCGGCCCAACTCGACCTGATCCAGACGGAAGGCGAGATGCCAGAGACCGAAGCAGACCTTCGCGCAGCCTTCGAGGAAAGCCGCTTTCGCGATCTTGCAGCCGGCCGCACACTGGTCGGACCTCATCGTGCCGACCTCTATGGTGTGTTTGCAGCAAAAGGCGTGCCTGCCGCTGACAGCTCGACCGGAGAACAGAAAGCCCTGCTGATCTCGCTCGTGCTGTCCAACGCGCGCGCTTTGGTCGAAGACTTTGGTGCACCGCCGATTGTCTTGCTGGACGAGGTGGCAGCCCATCTTGATGCGGGGCGGCGCGCGGCACTTTATGACGAGATCTGCGCTTTGGGTGCGCAAGCCTGGATGACCGGAACCGGGCCAGAACTCTTCAGCGAATTGAGTGACCGGGCGCAGTACTACGAAGTCACCGAGACCGAAAAAGGCACCTCTGTTTCGCCGTGCCCGGCACCCTGACAATCTGTCCGCCCAACAAAACAACCAACCGCTAAATCTTGTGTCAGTCGCGTGACAATCCTCTGGGTTTGGCGTATAAAAACGGCAGAAAAACGAAGGGTAAATACATGGCAGACCCCGCACAGGCACCGGAAGAATACGGCGCGGATTCCATCAAGGTTCTCAAAGGCTTGGAAGCTGTCCGCAAACGTCCGGGCATGTATATCGGCGACACGGATGACGGCTCGGGCCTGCACCACATGGTGTACGAGGTCGTGGACAACGGGATTGACGAGGCTCTGGCCGGTCACGCCGACTTCGTTCAGGTGAAAATCCACGCCGACAACAGCGTTTCCGTGCGGGATAACGGGCGCGGGATTCCCGTCGATATTCACGAAGGCGAAGGCGTGTCGGCGGCCGAGGTTATCATGACCCAGCTGCACGCTGGCGGCAAATTTGACCAGAACTCCTACAAGGTGTCCGGCGGTCTGCACGGTGTGGGTGTGTCGGTTGTGAACGCCCTGTCCGATTGGCTGGAACTGCGTGTCTGGCGCAATGGCAAGGAACATATCGCGCGCTTCGAACGCGGCGATACCGTCAAGCATCTCGAAGTTGTCGGCGACGCCAATGGCAACAAGGGAACCGAGGTACGCTTTCTTGCGTCGACCACGACCTTTTCGAACCTCGATTATGATTTCCACACGCTGGAGAAACGCCTGCGCGAACTGGCGTTCCTGAATTCCGGCGTGCGGATCATTCTTGAGGATGAACGCCCGGCCGAGTCTCTGAAGTCCGAACTGTTCTACGAGGGCGGTGTCCGGGAATTCGTGAAATACCTCGACCGCTCGAAAGCCCCGGTCATGTCCGAACCGATCTTCATGGTTGGGGACCGCGACGGAATTGGCGTCGAGGTGGCGATGTGGTGGAACGACAGCTACCACGAAACCGTGCTGCCCTTCACGAACAACATCCCACAGCGCGATGGCGGCACACATATGGCGGGCTTCCGCGGTGCGCTGACGCGGACGATCAACAACTACGCGCAATCGTCGGGCATTGCGAAAAAGGAAAAGGTCAACTTCACCGGCGACGATGCCCGCGAAGGCCTGACCTGCGTTTTGTCTGTCAAAGTGCCGGACCCGAAATTCTCAAGCCAGACCAAGGACAAGCTGGTTTCGTCCGAAGTCCGCCCCGCCGTCGAAAGCCTTGTGAACGAAAAGCTGGCGGAATGGTTCGAGGAGAACCCGAACGATGCCAAGCGCATCGTGGGTAAGATCGTCGAGGCCGCTCTGGCCCGTGAAGCCGCGCGCAAAGCCCGCGAACTGACCCGACGCAAAACCGCGATGGACGTGAACTTCCTTGCGGGCAAGCTCAAGGATTGTTCCGAAAAAGATCCGTCACAAACCGAACTCTTCCTCGTCGAGGGTGACAGCGCGGGGGGATCGGCTCAAACAGGCCGCGACCGCCGCACTCAGGCCATTCTGCCACTCAAGGGTAAGATCCTGAACGTCGAACGCGCGCGTTTTGACCGGATGCTGGGCAGCCAGGAAATCGGCAACCTCGTGATGGCGCTGGGAACCGGGATCGGACGGGATGAATTCAACATCTCGAAACTGCGCTACCACAAGATCGTCATCATGACGGACGCCGATGTGGATGGCGCGCACATCCGGACGCTGCTGCTCACGTTCTTCTACCGCCAGATGCCCCAACTGATCGAAGGCGGGTATCTCTACATCGCTCAGCCGCCGCTTTACAAAGTCATGCGCGGCAAATCCGAGGTCTATCTCAAGGATCAGGCCGCGATGGAAGAATACCTGATTCAGCAAGGCACCGACGGCGCACAACTTTTGCAGGGCAATGGCGAAACCATCCTAGGCCAGGATCTTGTGCGCGTGGTCGAAGAAGCCCGGCAACTCAAACGCGTTCTGGATGCCTTCCCGACGCATTACACAAGACATATTCTTGAGCAATCCGCCATTGCTGGCGCGTTTGTTCCCGGCGCGGTTGATGCCAACCTGCAAGCGGTGGCCGACAAGGTCGCGGCGCGTCTGGACCTGATCGCACTCGAATACGAGCGCGGGTGGCAAGGACGGATCACGCAGGATCGCGGGTTCAGACTCGCCCGTATCCTGCGGGGCGTCGAAGAAGTGCGCACGCTGGACGGTCCGATGCTCCGCTCCGGCGAGGCGCGAAAGACCGGCAGCTTTACCGAAAGCCTGCAAGCAGTCTACGACAAGCCAGCACAACTGGTTCGCAAGGACCGCAAGCAGTGGATCCACGGCCCGCTCGAACTTCTGAATGCGATCCTCGAAGAGGGTGAGAAGGGTCTGACTCTGCAGCGCTACAAGGGTCTGGGCGAAATGAACCCCGACCAGCTTTGGGAAACCACGCTGGACCCGGACGCGCGCACGCTTCTGCAGGTCAAGGTCGATGACATGACAGAGGCGGACGATCTGTTCACCAAGTTGATGGGCGATGTTGTCGAACCGCGTCGTGAGTTCATCCAACAGAACGCACTGAGCGTCGAAAACCTGGACTTCTGAGAGATTTCGGATTGGCTTTGCCAATCCGACTGGCTGGGGGCTCTGCCCCCAGACCCCCGAAGTATTTTGTAACCAGAGAAGACACTAACCGTCAGCACTGGTCGTCCGGGGCAAGTGCTTCTAATGTCCGAATACTTGTCACGTAGGGAGAGCGAGACACCATGGACCTGGGAATGACGGATCGCGTGCGTGCGCTTGTGACTCAAGTGCGCGAGATGGTGGACACCGAGATCGCGCCGCTGGATCATGAGTTTCATGCAGAGGTCGGCAAGCACGCTTCAGGCGACCGTTTTCAGCATACCGACCGACAGCTTGAGATCCTGAATCGACTCAAGAACAAGGCGAAAGAGCGCGGGCTGTGGAACTTCTGGCTCACCGACAGCGACAAGGGTCACGGGCTGACCACGGTTGAATATGCCTATCTGGCTGAAGAGATGGGCAAGGTTCACCTTGCTGCCGAAGTGTTCAACTGCTCGGCCCCCGATACCGGCAACATGGAAGTGTTGGAACGTTACGGCGACCAATGGATGAAGGATCGCTGGCTGACGCGGTTGCTCGACGGTGAAATCCGGTCGGCCTATGTGATGACCGAACCCGACGTGGCCTCTTCCGATGCTGCTCAGCTTGCATTCGAAGCAAAGCGCGACGGCGGTGACTGGGTCCTGAACGGCGAAAAATACTGGATCTCTGGCGCAGGGGACCCGCGCTGCGGGTTATACATCCTCATGGCCTGCACCGCTCCCGATGCGGCCAAACACAACCGACACACGATGTTCGTGATGGACCCCGACATTCCGGGCATCGAGGTGCTGCGCCCGATGCATGTGTTTGGACAGGACGACGCGCCGCATGGCCACATGCATCTGCGGTTCACGGATGTCCGCGTGCCTGCCAGGAATATCGTACTGGGCGAAGGGCGCGGGTTCGAAGTGGCGCAAGGGCGACTTGGACCGGGGCGCATTCACCATTGCATGCGGTCCATCGGGCTGGCCGAAAAAGCGCTGGAACTGATGTGTCGGCGCGGGCTGCACCGCGAAGCGTTTGGCAAGCCACTGGTCGAACTGGGGGCCAATTACGACATCATCGCCAACGCGCGGATGGAGATTGAACAGGCGCGGTTGCTCTGCCTCAAGGCGGCGTGGATGATGGACACCCAAGGGACGCGCGCGGCACAACCGTGGATCAGCCAGATCAAGGTGGTGGCCCCGCTCGTGTCGCTCAAGGTGGTGGACGAGGCGATGCAGCTTTATGGCGGCACCGGCATCAGCCAGGACACGCCGCTCTGGCGGATGTGGACGCATCTGCGCACGCTTCGGTTCGCCGATGGTCCCGACGCCGTGCATCGCCGTCAGGTCGCCCGCGCCGAGCTGCGCAAATACACCAACGGATGAGCGCGCTTTTCGACATCGACGCTGTAGAGACTTGGATGGCGGCGCATGTCCCCGGCTTTCGCGGGCCCATCTTGGTTGAGAAATTCGCAACCGGTCAGTCGAACCCGACGTTCAAGCTGACCGCAGCGTCGGGGGCTTATGTGCTGCGACGCAAACCGCCGGGGCAGCTTTTGAAATCAGCCCATGCAGTCGACCGCGAATTCCGGGTCCAGAGCGCCTTGGCAGGGACCGACGTGCCCGTCGCGCGGATGCACGCGCTGTGCGAAGACGAGTCGGTGATCGGGTCGATGTTCTATGTCATGGATCTTGTTCAGGGTCGCAGCTTTGTTGATCCACGCCTTCCAGATGTCTCGGCCCCGGACAGATCGGCGATCTTTGACGATATGAACCGCGTTTTGGCAGCGATCCATTCGGTCGATCTGTCCGCAACCGGGTTGAACGACTACGGCCCTCACAGCAATTACTACCAGAGACAGATTGATCGCTGGACGAAGCAATACCGCGCCACCGAGACCGAGGCGTTGCCGGAGATGGACGCGCTGATCCAATGGCTTGCAGACAACCTGCCCGAGGATGACGGTCGCGTGACGCTGGTGCATGGGGATTACCGCATTGATAACCTGCTGTTCGCACCGGATCGCCCTACATGTGTCGCGGTCCTTGATTGGGAGTTGTCCACACTTGGCCATCCATACGCAGATCTGGCCGCTGTCATCATGCAGTGGGGCTTGCCGCCCGGCGATGTGGGACGTGGACTTGCCGGTGTCGATCGCATTCAGCTGGGCATTCCCGAGGATCACGTTTTCGTCGAGGCGTATTGTCGGCGCATGGGCCTGCCGGGGATCGACCGGTTCGGCTTCTACCTGGCTTTCACCTATTTCCGGATGGCTGCGATCCTTCAGGGGGTGAAACGCCGTGCGCTCGATGGCAATGCATCGAACCCGGAAAAGGCGCTTGAGCTTGGCGCCTATGTGCCAGCCTTTGCCAAGGGTGGGCTTAAGGCGGCCAAAACCGTCTGAAACGCGGATGTCTTGGATACTGGTCGGGCTGAGAGGATTCGAACCTCCGACCCCCTGCTCCCGAAGCAGGTGCGCTACCAGGCTGCGCTACAGCCCGACCGTGCAGGGGGAACTACTGCCCGCGTGTAGATTTGACAAGCCTTGATTTGGCAAAACCGCATGTGATTTTTGCGGAATGCGACCCTAGTCGCGACCACCCGAGCTCATAGGCTCATCCCGGTAGCGACCGGAACGCATCATGTCGCTCAGACGGGGCATGGATGGCGTGGCAAACCGCGTGCGCGTCCGCAGAACCGGCGTTGTTTTCGACGTTCCGCCTTTGCTTTCGCGGAACACGATGTAGATGCCTGACGCGATGATGATCGTGGCACCTGCTGCAGTGTAGGCATCCGTTGTTTCGCCGAAAAACAGCAGGCCGAATCCGGTCGCCCAAAGGATCTGGGAATATTGCATCGGTGCGACAATGGCCGCTTCACCCGTCCGATAGGCAGAGATGATGATACGTCCAGCAATCCAGGCCATGATGGAAATCACCGCGAGCATGCCCAGATGTTCGATCGGCATCGGCTTATACACAAAAGCCAACGCAAGGCCTGTCACAACGAAGTTGGCAACCATCGGGTAGAGGAGCATCACGACAGTCCGCTCTTCCGCTCCGATCTTGCGGACGACGATCGACGCGAAGGCACCGCCAAAGGCCGCAAGGATCGCTGCTGCATGACCAAGTGTCAGCTCGGTCGATCCGGGACGGAGCACGACCATAACGCCGATCAGACCGACGATCACCGCCATCCAGCGCCGCAACCGCACCGTTTCGCCAAGTATCGGGATCGACAGGACCGTGATGATGAGTGGGGTCGCAAAGAGAATCGCATAGGTCTGCGTCAGCGGCAGGACCGAGAACGCGTAAAAAGCCGAGATTCCCGTGATGACGGCAGCTACTGTGCGCACAGCCATCCACCAGGGATGCACCGGGACTAGTGTGCCCGGAGTGGCATCGCGCATCAGCATGAGAGTGGCGAGAGGGAAGCTCAGTAGGACGCTGAAGAACACGATCTGGATCGGCGAATAGGTCGCCCCAAGGATCTTGATGAACACGTCATGCGTCGAATAGAGCCCAAAGGCGACTAGGGCCAGCAATGCGCCTTTGACGTTCGAAGACATAGCTGGCCCTTTCTTTGGTTAGAGACTCGCGTCAAGTGCCGCGATGATGGCATCACCCATTTCAGTGGTGGACATGGGCGAGCCGCCTTCCGGCCCCATCAGGTCCGCCGTCCGCGCGCCGTTGGCAAGAACAGTCTCGATTGCGGCTTCAAGTCGGGCCGCTTCTTCACCCTGATCGAAGGAATAGCGCAGGGCCATGGCAAAGCTCAGGATACAGGCGATCGGGTTTGCCTTGCCCTGACCGGCGATATCCGGCGCAGACCCGTGTACCGGTTCATAGAGCGCCTTCGGACGACCATTGGCCATCGGAGAGCCAAGGCTGGCCGAAGGCAGCATGCCAAGGCTTCCGGTCAGCATCGCGGCGGCGTCGGACAGCAGATCGCCGAACAGGTTGTCGGTCACGATCACGTCGAACTGCTTGGGCCAGCGGCACAGCTGCATTGCGCCTGCGTCGGCGTACATGTGCGACAGCTCGACGTCCGGGTAATCCTCGTCGTGCACTTTCTGCACGACTTCCCGCCACAGGATGCCCGACTCCATGACGTTGGCCTTTTCCATGGAACAGACCTTGTTGTTCCGGCGGCGTGCCAATTCGAACGCCGAACGGGCCACGCGGTCAATCTCGCTCTCGGTATAGCGCTGGGTGTTGATGCCGACGCGCTCATTGCCCTCTTCAAAGATACCACGCGGCTCGCCGAAGTAGATTCCAGAGGTCAGTTCGCGCACGATCATGATGTCGAGACCCGCGACAACGTCCTTCTTCAAAGACGAAAAGTCGGCAAGGGCGTCGAAACACTGCGCCGGGCGGAGGTTTGCGAAAAGATCCATTTCCTTGCGCAAACGCAGAAGACCGCGTTCCGGTTTCACACTGAAATCGAGATTGTCGTATTTCGGGCCACCGACAGCGCCCAACAGCACCGCATCGACCTCTTGGGCTTTGGCCATCGTGTCATCATGAAGCGGTGTTCCATGCTTGTCATAGGCGGCACCACCAACAAGGTCTTCGCTCACATCGAAGGTCAGGTCGCGCTTGGCACCGTACCAGTCAATAACCTTACGCACCTCGGCCATCACCTCGGGGCCAATCCCGTCGCCGGGCAATATCAAAAGCGAAGCGTTGCTCATCATGGGTTCCTTTGATCAACAGGTTTGCCCATCGCGTAGACCCGCAAGCTCAAAGGGTCAAGGCAGGGTCGTATCAGGCAGGGTCAAGTCGACCGTTATCAGGCTGTGCTGCTCATCTCCGCGCACGGGCCAGACCCGCGAAGCCCTGATCCCGAACTCCGAAGATGGAAGAACATAGGACACCCGCATTGGACCGGGCTTCTGCCAATGGGCCGTGATCTGGCCGGGCAGCGGATCCGTAAGGCGATCAAGTGCGAGAAACGCTGCCATGGCGTCGCGATAGCCATCCCCACGATCGGGATCGAGATTGGTGTTGGCCATGAACACAAACGGTCCGTCCAAGTCTGCAATGATGGCTTCCCAAAGCCGCAACTCATCGCGGTTGCGCCGCCCGTTGCGATCCTCTGGCCCATCAAACACCGGTGGTCCGGCGTGCCCGACCAACAGCGATACGGAAGCGCTGCCTGCATCGCTGGACAGAAACACCGGGACAACCCAATGTCCCCCACTGGACAAACGTTGGTCGTCGCGGCCCGCGTCGGCATCGGTCATCAAGGTTCCTGGAAAGTCGCGCCAAAGAACATCGTTGAAAGATTGCAAACCGCCTGTATCCAACGGCAACCGGGACAGCACAGCAAGCGCTTCTTGCCCGGGAAACCGACCAAACGCCTGTGCATCCTCGGCCTCGCCCAATCGACCATCACCATCCACGTCGTACGGGGTTGGAATGCCTGCATTGGACCGAAGCGCCTGCACATGGATATGCCCGCCATCCACAAGATCTGCGAAAGCGCGCAGAGTTGTGCCACTGCCATCGTAGTCGAACCGCGTGAGGACGATGATATCGGCATCCGCATCCGACAGGGCATCTGCGGCCGCGACCAGTGCTGCGTCCTGCTTTAGCAGGTCGCGCAACAGCACTCCCGGCCCGTCGCGTGTCAATGGCGCGTGCCACAAGGCAACACGCAAGTCCTGCGCAATCAGCCCGGATGCTGAAAACCAAAGCGCCGCAATCGCGAAAATCAGACCAGCTGCAATTCGTCTTCCTGCGCATAGGCGCGGCGGCGTTTTTCCTCGATCAGGGCGGCCACCCGGAACAGGGCGATCCCCCGCATCATCAAGGTCAGTGGTAGAAACGCCCACGCGCACAGCACCCAGATCATGATCTCTGGCAAAGCCAACATCGAGGCATCGAACGCGCCGATCCACAACCGCAGCAAGGCCGGGATCAGGAATGGCAGCAAAAACCCTAACGCGAGGTTAAAATGCGCGTCCCGCTTCAGTCGGAACAGCACATCGCGCCCAGACGTCGGATCGAAAAGCGGCAGGTTGATCCAGAAATTGAACGCCATTTTGCGGATCGGCCAGAAGATGAACCGCGCATGCACCCAGAAGAGAAACAGCGCGATGATCGCCACAGCCATCAACAAGCTGGCAATCCGCGTGGCAGACGCCACGTCGAACCAGACAGGCAGATCCGCAAACGCAATCGACATGAGTCGCACCGGCGAATAGGGAAAATCCAAAACAGACGCCGCGCCAGATGCAAGATTTTCGAGCAATGTCGGCGGCAAGGCGGGATCGAGCGTTTCGGACGCCATCAAAAGCGCGGCAAACCAGACGCAGAAAAACAGCGCCAAGAACCGCAGCCGGTTGAAGGGAGGCGCGTTCCGGAACTCAAGAAAGGTGGGATATTCGCTCGAATATTCGGCAAAGGTGACGACGGCAGCCACCAGCGCCACAAGCGCTGCCATCTGGGCTGCATCGCTGGAGGTTCCGGGCAACACCAATGACGGTATCACCACAAGGAACGCCATCAACAGCGCACGCACAGCTGATCCTATGATCCGCTTGACCACTCTGGTTCCCTTCAAACCGGATGGCCGCGATACGATGCCGCGACCTTATTCCAAATTTGTGCCGTCGGGATTGACGGACTGCCTCATTATTGCCCCAGTTTTGCCCAAGTTCGCGGGACGGCTCAACTCTGGCCAAGACACCTGCACATGAAAACATTGTTTTCGCAGGATAACTGGTGCCGGAATACATCATCGGCTGATCAGAAATGTGGCAGTCACCTGTGTATCTACAACATGTTGTAGGGGCGTCTTGTGCATCAAACCTCTCGAAAAGCCGCGTTGGTCCACATGAGCATTTACAAATCAAGGTGATGCTGACCTAAATCCAAAAAGCCGGAGACGTATATGCGCAATCGTTGGACGATCCTTGCCGTGCTTTTTCTGGCGCGCACCGCAATGGGGTTTCAGTTCCAGTCCATTGGCGCGCTCTCTCCCCTCCTTGTCGACAGCTACGGCTTGAGCCTTGCCGACATCGGCTTTCTGATCGGCCTCTACCTCGCCCCTGGTGTTGTCGTGGCCATTCCCGGTGGCGCGATTGCGGGTCGCTTTGGTGACAAACGGATCGTTGGCCTCAGCATGGGCCTGATGTTCCTTGGCAGTGTGCTGATCGCGTGGGCACCGACATGGGGCCTGCTTGTGACAGGGCGACTGTTGGCAGGGGTCGGCGGTGTCGCCCTGAATGTCGTCATGACCAAGATGGTCATAGACTGGTTTGTCGGTCGCGAGATTTCGACCGCGATGTCGATCTTCATCAATTCATGGCCTCTCGGCATCGCGCTTGCGTTGTTTGCTCTGCCGATCATTTCGGCCAACGGAGGTCTGCAACTTGCGTGGATCACCTTGCTTGCCAGTATCACCGTTGCGCTGATCGCTTTTGTCCTGATTTATCAACCGGCAGACACGGGCACAGAAGCCGTGACCGAGGTCAAAATCACAAGTTTTCCAGTCTATCTGCTGCTACTTGCCGGAACCGCTTGGGCATTGTCCAATGCCGCGCTCGCAATGGTGTTCAGCTTTGGACCGGCGCTTCTGACCGAACGGGGTCTGGGTCTGACCACCGCAAGCGCGCTGATCAGCGCGTTTATGCTATGTCTGGCCATCGCCATTCCCATCGGCGGTGTCCTGGCGGACCGATCCGGAAAAAGAGATGCGGTGATCACGTTTGGATTGTCCAGCTTTGTGGTCCTCGCCCCGGTGATCATGTATGCGCCCATCGCAATTGTTCCGGCGGCAGTGCTGATCTTTGGCTTTCTGTCCGGCCTTTGCTTTGGCCCCATCGTTGGGATGCCCGCAACCATACTCCCACCGCAATCACGAGCCTTTGCGATGGGCGTGTATTTCACGATCTACTACGTCGCCATGATGGGCGCACCCGTCCTCGCCGGAGCGTTGGCGGACTATTCACAAACGCTGCGGGCCACATGGTGGTTCGGAATTATGCTTGTGGTCGTCAGCATCATTTCCGTTGCACTGTTTCACCGGGCAGAAAGATCTGCACCCGCCAAAGCCTGACCGCGAACGAAAAAGGCCGCCCGGAACGGACGGCCTTTTGAATGTCATGCCCTGTGCGCTTAGACCCAGGGGCGGGCCTGCGCGGCCTGTGCTTCGAAACTGTCGATGGAAGCCGCTTTTTCCATGGTCAGGCCGATGTCGTCGAGGCCGTTCATCAGGCAATGCTTCTTGAAGCTGTCCAATTCGAACGAGAAAACATCGCCGTCAGAGCTGGTGACCGTCTGGTTTTCCAGATCGACGGTCATCCGCGCGTTCGAGCCCTTTTCGGCGTCTTTCATCAACACATCGACCGCCTCTTTCGGCAGCACGATAGGCAGAATGCCGTTCTTGAAGCAGTTGTTGTAGAAGATGTCCGCAAACGAGGTCGAGATCACCGACTTGATGCCGAAATCCTTGAGCGCCCATGGCGCGTGTTCACGGGACGATCCGCAGCCGAAATTGTCGCCAGCGACAAGGATTTCTGCGTCACGGTATTGCGGTTTGTTCAGCACAAAATCGGGGATCTCGTTGCCGTCATTGTCGTACCGCATTTCGTCAAACAGGTTCACGCCAAGACCCGACCGTTTGATCGTCTTGAGGAACTGCTTGGGGATGATCATGTCGGTGTCGATGTTCACCAGCGGCATCGGAGCCGCGATCCCGGTGAGTTTTTCGAATTTGTCCATTACATCATCTCCCGCACATCGGTGAGTTTCCCAGTGATCGCCGCGGCCGCTGCCATCGCAGGCGACATCAGGTGCGTCCGACCACCCCGGCCCTGACGGCCTTCAAAGTTGCGGTTCGACGTCGCTGCACAACGTTCCCCCGGCTGAAGCTGGTCGGGGTTCATCGCAAGGCACATGGAACAACCCGCAAGACGCCATTCGAAACCGGCTTCCTTGAAGATCTCCGCCAGACCTTCTTCCTCGGCCTGTGCGCGCACAAGGCCCGATCCCGGCACGACCATCGCCCGTTTCACGGCGATCTTCTTGCCCTTGAGGATCTCGGCAGCCGCCCGCAGATCCTCGATGCGGCCATTGGTGCACGACCCGATAAACACGGTGTCGATCTCGATATCCGAAAGCTTCTGGCCTGGCGTCAGACCCATGTAGTCCAGCGACCGCTGCGCTGCACCGACCTTGCCACCTTCAAAGCTGTCGGCAGATGGCACTTCGGCGGTGATCGGCAGTACGTCTTCGGGCGAGGTGCCCCATGTCACAACAGGCGCGATGTCTTCGCCCTTGATGGTGACCACCTTGTCCCAATGCGCATCCTCGTCCGAGAAAAGCGTCTTCCACCATGCCAGAGCGGCTTCCCACTGTGCACCTTTCGGGGCGTGCGGGCGGCCTTTGACATACTCAAACGTCTTTTCGTCAGGCGCGATCAGGCCAGCGCGGGCACCGCCTTCGATGGCCATGTTGCACACGGTCATCCGGCCTTCCATCGACAGATCACGGATCGCTTCGCCGCAATACTCGATGACGTAGCCAGTGCCACCAGCGGTGCCGGTCTTGCCGATCACCGACAGGGTGATGTCCTTGGCGGTCACACCCGGCGCAAGCTTGCCGGTGATCTCGACCTTCATGTTCTTGGACTTCTTCTGGATCAGCGTCTGGGTTGCCAGAACGTGCTCGACCTCGGAGGTTCCGATCCCATGCGCCAATGCGCCGAATGCGCCGTGCGTCGCGGTGTGGCTGTCGCCGCAGACCACGGTCATGCCCGGCAGCGTCCAGCCCTGTTCGGGGCCGACGATGTGTACGATGCCCTGACGGACATCAGACACCGGATAGTAGTGAATACCGAAATCCTTGGCGTTCTTGTCAAGCGCCGCGACCTGAATGGCGCTGTCTTCGGTCATGTTCTTGGGGTCTTCGCGACCGGGTGTTGTCGGCACGTTATGATCCGGAACCGCGATGGTCTTGTCGGGTGCGCGCACCGACCGACCCGCCATGCGCAGCCCTTCAAAGGCCTGCGGGCTGGTCACTTCGTGAACGAGGTGGCGGTCGATATACAAAAGGCAGGTGCCATCGTCGGCTTCATGCGCGACATGGGCGTCCCAGATTTTATCATAGAGCGTTTTGGGGGACATTGGTCCTCTCCCTTGCTTGGCGAAAATGTGGTGTTGGATGAGGTGGGCGCGGGCGCAGAATTATAGCCGCGCGAGCACCGTGTGCGTCGCACCGAAGAAACGCTCCCGCAACCGCGCGCGTTCGTCCAGATCGAAAACCATTTCCATACGCGCTGCCATATATCATCGCCCCCTCCTGCCGCAAGTGCGGCTCTGTGTCGGCGCATGACTTGACTCAAGTGATCCAAAGCCAACCCTTGCACGTACAGTATGTTGCGAGGGGCAAAATGCTGACAAAACTGAACATCATCAATCTGGGACTGATTGCGATCCTGTGTGCGGGACTGATCGTGCACGCCGCAGGTGCCGACAGCGATCTGACGCCCGTTATGATCGCGCTGCCGTTCACAGGCTCTTAACCTGTTGCACTGTCTGCGCTCGGGTGCGACCCTGAGCTGGTACAGTCAAACGGGATTGGAATGGGTCCTGACGTCGTCTCACCGGAAGCGCTGACCGAGATCACACTCGACCTGTACGCTTGGGCAGAGACATTTCTGACAAGCCTGCTGCGCCCTTGGAATGCCTATCAACTTTTCATCGCCCTCGGCATCTTCGTGGCGGCGCATGTGCTGGCGGCGATCATCAAACCGCGCATGCATGACTGGATGCGGGGCCTCGAAGGCTGGCCCAAATGGCGCATGCGCGCACTGGTGGTGTTCCATCGCCGCTTGCGGATGGTTCTGTTCGTCGTTCTGATCTGGCTGGTCATCGCGGTCATGCGTGAATTCACATGGCCGTCGCGCACCTACCTGCTGGCAATCATCGCGGACCTGTCGACTGCGTGGCTGTTCATCGCCTTTGCCACGCGCCTGATCCAGAACGCCCTGATGCGTTCGATCGTGCGCTATGGCGCATGGATTTGGGTCACACTCTCGATCACCGGGCTGTCCGATGAGGCGCAGTCGCTCCTCGACAGTGCGGCCTTTACCATCGGTGAAACCCGACTGTCGCTCTGGCTGGTGATTCAAGCCATCGTGATCCTTGCTGCACTCCTCACCGGGGCGCGGTTGATCAGCAGCACCACCGCTGCCACGATCCGACGCAACGAAGATATCTCGCCCTCCATGCAGGTCCTTGCAATCAAGTTCCTGCAAGTCCTGCTGTTCGGAACAGCGTTCTTCATGGGCCTCCGCCTTGTTGGGGTCGATCTGACAGGCCTTGCCGTTCTGTCGGGGGCTATCGGTGTCGGGCTTGGCTTTGGTCTGCAAAAGGTCGTATCGAACCTTGTCTCCGGCATCATCATCCTGCTCGACAAGTCGATCAAACCCGGCGATGTGATCTCGCTCGGCGATACATTCGGTTGGATCAACAGCCTTGGCGCGCGCTATGTCAGCGTCGTTACCCGCGATGGTAAGGAATACCTGATCCCGAACGAAGACCTGATCACCGGTCAGGTGGTCAACTGGTCTCACTCGAATGAATTTGTACGGTTGGATATCTTCTTCGGTACTGCCTATTCGGACGACCCACACAAGGTCCGCGAGATCGCGATCAATGCGGCGAAATCTGTAGACCGTGTTCTGAGCTTCAAAGCCCCCGTCTGCCACATCGTCGGCTTCGGCGACAGTTCGGTCGACTACATCCTGCGATTCTGGATTCGCGATCCCACAGGCGGGCTGACCAATATCCGGGGCAACGTGTACCTCGCTCTATGGGACGCATTTCAGGAACACGGCATTTCGATTCCCTTCCCGCAGCGCGAAGTCAAAGTACTAGAAGGGTCGCAGCTTGCGACGAATTCGCTCCCCGACTGACGGCACGTTGCGGCTGACAGTCCCGTTCGGCTGGCTCATACTACGCGCAACGGAACAAGGGAGGCCTTGATGGCAGACGATATCGTAATCCTCGACGGCGCACGGACAGCAATAGGAACATTCGGCGGATCGCTCGCGGCAACCCCGCCCATTGATCTCGGCGCAACGGTCGCCAAGGCTGCGCTGGAGCGGTCGGGCGTGGAAGGCGCACAGATCGGTCACGTCGTGTTCGGTCATGTCATCAACACCGAACCGCGCGATATGTATCTCAGCCGGGTCGCTGCGATGCAGGCCGGTGTGCCCGACACGACGCCAGCCATGAACGTGAACCGTTTGTGCGGCTCGGGTGCGCAGGCCATCGTTTCGGCTGTGCAATCGCTGATGCTGGGCGATGCACAATTCGCGCTGGCGGGCGGTGCCGAAAGCATGAGCCGGTCGCCCTATATCGTGCCCGATCAGCGCTGGGGCGCCAAGATGGGTGACATCCGCACTCTGGACATGATGCTGGGCGCGCTGAACTGCCCCTTCGGCACCGGCCACATGGGTGTCACGGCTGAAAATGTCGCCGCTGAACATGACATCAGCCGCGATGCGCAGGACAGCTTTGCGCTGGAAAGCCAGCAACGGGCGGCACAGGCAATCGCGGAAGGCCGTTTCAAAAGCCAGATCGTTCCCGTTGAGGTCAAGGTTAAACGCGACATGGTTCCGTTCGACACGGACGAGCATCCCAAAGCGACCACGATGGAAGCTCTGGGGGGTCTGAAGACCGTGTTCCAGAAGGACGGCACCGTGACGGCCGGCAATGCGTCGGGGATCAACGACGGTGCTGCAGCCATTGTCCTCGCCACGGCATCCGCCGCCCAGAGCGCGGGCTTAAAGCCAAAAGCGCGCATCCTTGGCTATGCCCATGCGGGTGTCCGCCCAGAGGTCATGGGCATCGGCCCGGTGCCAGCGGTCGAGAATCTTCTCAAGCGCACAGGCCTGTCGATCACCGATTTCGACGTGATCGAAAGCAACGAGGCCTTTGCCGCGCAGGCCCTGGCCGTAAACAAGGGTCTTGGGCTGGACCCTGCCAAGGTGAACCCAAACGGTGGGGCGATTGCCTTGGGTCATCCGGTGGGTGCAACCGGTGCAATCATCACGATCAAGGCGCTCTACGAACTTGAACGCATCGGAGGCTCCAAGGCGCTGATCACCATGTGTATCGGCGGCGGCCAGGGGATCGCGCTGGCCATCGAACGCCTCTGACGCGATTTCGATCAAAGCGACACGAACCCGGCCATTCCGTTTGGCCGGGTTAATTCATTCTTCACCATGATCCGGGAAAGTTCGAACCGTCGACTACGGAGGTGCGGATGAGTCTTGCCAACAAGCTGTCAGAAGAACGGCGCGCACGGCTTGCGGCAGAACGTTTACTCGAACTCAAACAGGCCGAGCTTTTTGCCGCAAACCGCAAATTGGGCAATCACGCGCAACAGCTCAGCAATGAAATCGTCGAAACCCGTGCCGAAGTGGCGATGGTCCGTGGCGAAAACCAGCGGGTCAAAACCGAACTTGGCGTCGCCCACGAAAAGATCCAGATCGCGGAACGCCGCCTTTGGCATTCGATCGAGACCATTCAGGACGGGTTCGCCTTTTTCGATGCCGACAACCGCATGATCGTCGCCAACCGGTCCTATCTTGCCGTGTTCGAAGATTTGGAAGAAGTGCAGCCGGGCATCACCTATCCGCGCATCCTCCAGCTTCTCACAGAAGAAGGCATCGTCAATATCGGCAGCGAACGCCCCGCGGATTGGCGTGCGCGGATGCAGGATCGATGGCAGCAGGAAGCGCCTGAACCGATAGAGATACAGCTTTGGAACGGCGAACACATCCGCATGTTCGACCGGCGCGGCCCGTCAGGTGACGTGGTAAGCCTTGGGCTGAACATCACGGAAAGCGTGCGCTACCAGCAGGAACTCCATGAGGCCCGCCAAAAGGCCGAAGCCGCGAACCGCGCGAAATCCGCGTTTCTCGCGAATATGAGTCACGAGATCAGAACCCCGATGAATGGCGTGGTCGGCATGGCGGACCTGCTGACCGAAACCGATCTCGACAGCGAACAGCGGCTTTTTGTCGAAACCATCAAACACTCTGGCGAAGCGCTTTTGGTCATCATCAACGATGTGCTGGATTATTCCAAAATCGACGCGGACCGATTGGTTCTGCATCCTGAACCGTTTGACCTCGAACAAACGCTGCACGAGGTTGTTTTGCTCTTGCAGCCCAGCGCGCGGGCGAAAGGGCTCAGCCTCAAGATTGATTATGACATCCTACAGCCAACCCGGTTTGTCGCCGACCCCGGACGCATCCGTCAGATCGTGACCAACCTGATGGGCAATGCCGTCAAATTCACGCTCGAAGGTGGGGTGGTTTTGCGTGTGGTTGGAGAGGATGCAAACGAAAGCCAAACAACGCTTTGCATCACGGTCGAGGATACCGGGATCGGGATCGCAGCCGACAAGATCGAGCATGTTTTCGGCGAATTCAATCAGGTCGAAGACGACCGCAATCGTCAGTTCGAAGGCACCGGGCTTGGCCTTGCGATCACCAGACGCCTGATCGAGATGATGCAAGGCCAAGTCTGGGTTGAATCAGAACAAGGTGTCGGCAGCTGTTTCGGCTTCAGGATAACGCTACCGGTCGATAACGGGGATGGCGCGAATTCCCGAAAGCTCGATCCGTCCCTGCGTCGCATTCTGGTGATTGACGATACGGACGAAAATGGCATAACGCCCCTCATCAATCAGGTCGTCGCACTGGGCGGAACGCCGATTTTGGCATCGGACCCGTCGACCCTGTCGGCCGAGTTGATTGCCTCCGTCAGCCTGACAATCCTTGGCTTGGAGCAAGACAGCCCCGAGTTTCAGCCGACGCTTGATGCATTCAACTCCATCGCCAAAGACGCACCGATTTTGGCACTGTCACATGACCCAAAACGGTTTACCGAAACCGGTCTGACCCGTTTGCGCATGATACAGCGCCCCTATGCGCGCGCGGCCCTGTTGGAGGCCATCACCTCGACTGCGGTGCCTTGCGCCGTACCTGAAGCACCACAACCTCCTGCTCAAGTCGGATTACCCAAAGTGCTTCTGGCCGAGGACAACCGAACCAACCAATTGGTGTTTCGCAAGATGGTCAGCAAGCTTGCCCTTGATCTGACCCTGGCCAATGACGGATTCGAAGCAGTCACGGCGTTCGAAACACAAAGACCCGATGTGATCTTCATGGATATTTCCATGCCCGGAATGGACGGCAAAGAAGCGACGGCCCGCATTCGCGCGTTAGAAGGCACCGGACCGCATGTGCCGATCATCGCTGTGACAGCGCACGCGATGGATGGCGATAAGGACATCATCCTCGATGCCGGTCTGACAGATTACCTCACCAAGCCGCTACGCAAAGACGCGTTGCTGGAAAAACTCGGGCTCTATTGTCCGCAGGTTCAGTTGGCGTCGTAGGGTCTGACGAAAACCGGTTTGTCCGGTGCCGACAGGTCCTCGCGATAGGCATAGCCGCCAAGATCGAAATCAAGAATACCCTCCGGCTCTGTCAGGCGCCGTTGAATGACGAACCGTGCCATCGACCCGCGCGCCTTTTTGGCAAAGAAGCTGACAATCTTCGGACCCTTGCCATCGCCTTTGTCTTCCATGAAGGCGGGTGTGACGATCCGCAGTCCCAGCGGCTTGGGAGGAACCGCGCCAAAGTATTCCTGACTGGCACAGTTGATTAGCGTGTCGGTGCCCAGTTCGGACGCCTGCGCTCTGAGTTCCTTGGAAATCTGGTCGCGCCAGTAATCGTAAAGGTTTCCACCCCGCCGCGTTTTCAACCGACTGCCCATTTCAAGGCGATACGCCTGAATGCCATCCAGAGGTCGCAGAACTCCATAAAGCCCTGACAGGATCCGCAGATGGTTCTGCGCCCAGCGCATCTCGTCCGCATCCAGCGTTTCCGCCTCAAGGCCCTGATAGGTATCACCCGCAAAGGCCAAGGCGGCAGGGCGCAGATCACTGTCCGAAGGCGCGTCCTCGAAGGCGCGAAACCGGTCGCGGTTCAATTTGGCCAGGTCATCGCTCAGGTCCATCAGCGCCTTGAGATTGCCCAGCGTCAGATTGCGTGCGGATGTCGCAAGACGGTTCGCGTCGTCCTGAAAGACCGGTGTGGTCATGGGGACATCCCGCTCGGACCAGTCAAGACGTTTGGCTGGGGAAATCACGACGAGCATGGCAGTACCTTTGTTATTTGACAGTTCCGGTTGATCTAGTCCGCGTTGCGAAGGACGTCCAGAAACGTCTCGGCAAACCGTTCTGCGTGCCGATCGCCGATGATGCGTGCAATCCCGCTTTCATCGCGCGGTTTGGACTGCGCCAGTTTGGCAAGCTGGCCTGCATTGCACGACATTGGTTTCAGCGTGCCACACGCACCGCGGACCAGCTGCGCCTGCGACTCGAGCAGCGCATCATACAGGCCACCGGCCCCACTGGCTGCCAGTTTGCGGCGCGCGGGATGCGTGTCAGGAACATCGCCCGCGATGACCGCAAGAAACGCGCGTCCATAACGTTCGAGTTTCTTTGCGCCCACACCATTGATCCGCGCCATGTCGTCCAGTGATTTTGGACGGGTCTCTGCCATTTCGATCAGCGTCTTGTCAGGGAAAATGACGTAGGCCGGGACGGATTGCTCTTCTGCCAAAGCACGACGTTTTGCCTTGAGTGCTGAGAGCAGCGGCGCGTCTTCGTCGCTGACCAAGGTGCGAACCTGCGGTCGGCGTTCGCTGGCCGCTTCAAGACTGTCGCGGCGCAGATGGATCGTTGCCTCGCCGCGCAGGATGGGACGGGCGGCTTCGGTCATGACCAAGGCTCCGTGTCGTTCAGCATCAGGGCGCATCAGGTCATGGCCCATCATCTGCCGAAACACAGCCTGCCATTCCCCGCGCTTCAGCTCGGTTCCTATGCCAAAGGTGGGCAGGCTGTCGTGATTGCGTTGCAAGACCTTCTCGGTCTTTGTGCCCAACAGAATGTCGATCAGATGCCCTGCACCAAAGCTTTCACCCGTGCGCAGTGCAGCGGATAATGCTTTTCGGACCGCCTCGGTGCCGTCGAACACCTCTGCCGGTTTGTCGCAAAGATCGCAGTTCCCGCAGGTGATGTCTGATTCACCAAAATAGCCAAGCAGCGTCTTGCGTCGGCACGCCAGCGCCTCTGCCAACCCCAACAGCGCATTCAACCGCCCGTGGTCGGCATGACGGCGTTCGGGCGGCGCAAGCCCTTCGTCGATCTGCGAGCGGCGCAAGCGGATGTCATCGGACCCGTAAAGCGTCAGCGTTTCGGCAGGCGCGCCGTCACGCCCGGCGCGACCGATTTCCTGATAATACGCTTCGATGGACTTCGGCAGGTCGGCATGCGCGACCCAACGAATGTCCGGTTTATCGACGCCCATGCCAAAGGCAACTGTGGCGACGACGATCAGCCCATCTTCGGTGGCAAATCGCGCCTCGACGCTGCGGCGCGCATCGGGGTCCATCCCGCCGTGGTAGAAACACGCAGTATGCCCTTCGGCATTAAGAGCCTGCGCCAGCGTTTCGGTCTTGGCGCGGGTGCCGCAATAGACGATGCCCGACTGATCCTTGCGGGCAGCGGCGAATTGCAGAATTTGCTCACGCGGCTTGTTCTTGGGGGCGAACATCAGGTGGATGTTGGGCCGGTCAAACCCCCGCAAAAACGTCGTTGGCGCATGTCCATCAAACAGCCGATTGACGATCTCTTCCTGCGTTTCCGCATCCGCCGTCGCCGTAAAGGCGGCCAGTGGCACATCCAGCGCGCGGCGCAATTCACCGATGCGAAGATAATCGGGACGGAAATCATGACCCCACTGGCTGACGCAATGAGCCTCATCCACAGCGATCAGGGACACACCCGCCTGTTGCAGCATCCGCTGCGTTCCGCTTGAGGCAAGCCGTTCGGGCGCAAGATAGAGCAGTTTCAAAGCACCGGAATGGAGCATGTCCCAAACCGCGTCGTTTTCCTCGTCCGTGTTGGCCGAGGTCAAGGCACCGGCGTTGACACCTGCCTCGCGCAAGCCGCGCACCTGATCCCGCATCAGGGCAATCAACGGAGAGATGACAACCGTCACGCCATGGCGCACCAGCGCAGGCAGTTGGAAACAAAGCGATTTGCCGCCACCCGTTGGCATGATCGCCAACACGTTTTCCCCATGTGAAACAGCCTCTACAATCTCGGACTGGCCGGGACGAAAACTGTCGAATCCAAAGATATCGCGCAGAATGGCATCTGCGTCAGACATATCGCGGGGCATGGGTGACCTGTCAGGTTCTTAACTATATCTGCTCTTTACCTGACAGTCTCATACTAAGGATGCGTGAACAAGCCTTTGCTCGGGTCAATACCCGTAGAAGAACCCGGCATTGTTCGCCAAAACGATGCGCAGGATGTACACCCCGATCAACGCCACCAGCGGCGCGAGGTCAATTCCCGACATCGGCGGCAGAATACGCCGCAGCCGCGAATACATCGGTTCCAGAATGCGGTTCAGGCCGTCCCAGATCTGCGCGACAATCGGCTGACGCAGGTTCAAGACCTGGAAATTGATCAGCCAACTCATGATGACGTGGGCGATGATGAAGAACCACACGATATCGAGAAGCAGCATCAGGATCTGGTAGAGCGATTGCATCGGACGGATTTCCCTTGGCAGTGACGTGACAACAGGTAGGCGCAAGCGCGCCGAAGAACAAGTCAGAGCGCTTGCCGCGAGGTCGCAATTGACGTGTTTCGGCAGAAGGTCAACTACACGGGCAACAGGAGTGACCGATGTATCCTATCATCCGTATGGCATTTGGCCTTTGGAAAGCCCGCAAAGCCCCTCAGCTTGGGCCCTTTGCGACCTATGTCTCGCAGCATCGGTGCTGGCCTTGGGACATCGACATGTGGATGGAGTTGAACAACGGCCGGACACTGACGCTTTACGACCTCGGGCGTATCCCTTTGGCGCAGGTCACGGGGTTGATGGGAATGATCCGGGAACAGCGGTGGGGGCTGACGATGGCCGGTGTCGTCGTACGGTACAGACGCCGCATCCGTACGTTTGAACGCTTCGAAATGCGCAGCCGTTTGCTGTGTTGGGATGCCCGGTTTCTCTATATCGAACAGTCGATGTGGAAACGTAACGGCGAGTGCGCGAACCACGCGGTTTATCGGTCGGCCGTCACCGATCAGAATGGAATTGTCCCAACCCATCGCGTGATTGCGGCGATGGGTTTGACAGACGTATCATCACCCAAAATGCCCGATTGGGTGGCAGACTGGCTGCGCGCCGAAGACGCGCGACCTTGGCCACCGATGCAGGACGCCATATCCGATTAACGGCGCTTGCCGGTTCGGCGTTTCGCACCCATAACCTCGGCAGGGGGATTTGGAATGGCGAACGTGTCACTGCGCAAACGGATATGGGGCTGGTTCTTTTTCGACTGGGCCAGCCAGCCTTATAACACGCTCCTGATCACCTTCATTTTCGCCCCCTATGTCAAGGAACTGGTCGGCGACGGCACAACGGCTCAGTCCGCCTGGGGCTTTGGCATCGGCGCTGCCGGACTGGTGATCGCGGTTCTTGCTCCGGTGCTCGGCGCATTGGCCGATACGGGCGGCAACCGGATGCGCTGGATATGGCTGTTTTCGATCATGTACGTCGTTGGGGCGGCTGGCCTTTGGTACGCCGCACCTGGCGATTTCAGTCTGATCCTCATCCTGACATTCTTTGCCATCGGCATGATCGGGATGGAATTCGCGACGACCTTCACCAACTCCATGCTGCCCGATCTTGGGACCCCGGAAGAGATAGGTCGCATCTCGGGCAATGGCTGGGCGTTCGGATATGTCGGAGGACTGATCGCGCTTGTGATCATGCTGCTGTTCTTTGCCGACAACGCTACGACCGGGCGCACCCTGATCGGGTTGGAGCCTGCATTTGGCCTTGACCCGGCAGACCGCGAAGGCACCCGTTTTGTTGGTCCGCTGGTGGCGATCTGGTTTGTCGTGTTCATGATCCCGTTCTTCCTGTTCGTGCGGGAACCGCGGACGCAAAAGGCGCCCAAAGGCGCGGTCAAGCTGGCGTTGAACGATCTCAAGACCACGCTGAAGCGCCTTCCGCAGGATCGGTCGCTCTTTGCCTATCTCGGATCTGCGATGTTCTACCGGGACGCCCTGAACGGCATGTATGCGTTCGGTGGCATCTATGCTGCGGGCGTCCTTGGGTGGAGCGTTCAGAATGTAGGGATCTTCGGGATCATCGCGATCATCGCCGGAGCCATTGCAGCCTGGCTGGGTGGGATGGCGGATTCCCGATTTGGGCCAAAGCCCGTGATTGCGGTCTGCATCCTTGCGCTGACAGCGATGGGCATTGCCATTGTTCTGATCTCGCGCGAGTTGATGTTCGGTGTTCCCATCCCAGAAGGTTCGGCTCTTCCCGATATCGCATTCTACCTGGTCGGCGCTGTGATTGGTGCAGCAGGCGGGGTGATTCAATCCGCCAGCCGTACAATGATGGTCCGTCAGGCCAACCCGGCCCGCATGACCGAGGCCTTCGGATTGTATGCGCTGTCGGGCAAAGCGACCAGTTTTCTGGCACCTTTGCTGATCGGCATCACCACCTACGCCACCGGATCACAACAATTGGGTGTCAGCCCAGTGATAGGCCTTTTCCTGATCGGCCTTGTGTTGTTACTCTGGGTCAACCCAAACGGGAAACAGGCAGTGTCATGAAACGGTTTTCGCTTATCCTAGGACTCGCTTTTCTCCTGAGCGCCTGCGGAGGTGACAGCGGTCCGCGCAGCGCGGAGACAACCGCCGCCAGCGCCCCCAGCGTGACCGGCGTCTTGAGCACGCGGCAAGCCAAGCAGCTTTTTGGCGGGATGGAGAACGCCTCCAGTCAAGCGCCGGCGGCTTATGGCAGCTACGCAAAGGGATGTGCTGCCGGTCAGGTGCAGCTTCCGGAAACCGGGCCAACGTGGCAGGCGATGCGCCTGTCGCGGAACCGCAATTGGGGGCTGCCTGTCACCATCGACTTCCTGCAGGACCTGTCGCGCATCGCAGCCCGCGAACCCGGTTGGAATGGTCTCTATATCGGCGATATCAGCCAACCGCGCGGCGGGCCCATGCTCACGGGTCACGCAAGCCACCAGATCGGCCTTGATGCCGATATCTGGATGCTGCCAGCAAACCGTCTGAACCTGACCCGGACAGAGCGCGAGAATATCTCGTCCATCTCCTTGCGCCGGTCCAATGGCGCATTCACCAACGATCAATGGACGAAACAGCATCACAATATCATCAAAGCCGCTGCCAGCGACCCGCGGGTTTCGCGTATCTTCGTTTTCCCCGGCGCAAAGGTTGCCATGTGCAATGCGGAAACCGGCGATCGTTCGTATCTGCGAAAGATCCGTCCGTGGTACGGCCACCACTATCATTTCCACGTGCGATTGGCCTGCCCGGCAGGGATGTCCGGCTGTGTCGATCAGGATGCCCCGCCCCGAGGCGATGGCTGTGACGACGCGCAGCAATGGGTAAACAACATCCTCAATCCGCCGCCGCCCGATCCCAACGCGCCGAAACCGACCCCGCGTCGGGAACTGACACTTGCCGACCTTCCCGCTCAATGCGCCACAGTTCTGTCGGCCAATTGATGCGTTTCGAGTCCTGACAGCGTTTTGGCCGAGGACACACAGACGGCCCGGTTCCTGTCGTCCTATCATTGGGCAAAGGAACTCGATGGCTTTGGCGGGTATTCCGGGATTTCTCTGACACCGGACGGTGCGGGTTTTGTCATTATCAGCGATCGAGCCCATCTGATCGAAGGCACCATTTTCAGACATGGCGACCGCATCATCGGCGTGCGCAGCGCGGAAATGGCCGCGCTGAACATACCCGACGACCTGTTTCTAGACCCGTCTGTGCAGGACACCGAAGGATTGGCGAAAGACGATCAGGGACGGCTCTATATCTCGGTCGAAAGCACCAATCGCGTTCTATGTCGCGACATCACCGGGGAATGGACGGCGTTGCCGGATTACCCCGGTCTCCGCTCCTTGCCGCCTAATCGGGGATTGGAAGCTTTGGCTATCGATGGTGATGGTGCTCTCTTTGCCTTGCCTGAGGTTTCCGAAGGTCTTCAGGTACCCTTCCCGGTATTCCGCTATCAGCAGGGGACGGGTTGGGATCAACCGATGTCGATCTCTCGCAACGACGGGTTTCTTCCCGTAGGGGCCGATGTCGGGCCGGATGGCAAGCTTTACGTCCTAGAACGGGGGTTCAGCGGTTTTGGCTTCTCCTCGCGCGTCCGACGGTTTGACCTTCTGAACGGCGATAGCTTCGACGGCGAAACGCTGCTGACCACGGAACCACGCCGGCACGACAATCTTGAAGGTCTGTCTGTGTGGGCCGCCACGGACGGAACGCTGCGGCTGACGATGATCTCCGACGATAATTTCTTCTTCCTACAGAAAACCGAGATCGTCGAATACGCCGTCAGCTAATCGCTTGTCTGTAAGACAGCCGCGCTATATGCACCGCGCCATTCCCGCCTTTCGGGAATCAAGTCCCCGCAACCTTGGCAAAACGGGAGTCACAATGACCCGCGCACATATTCCTGGCATTATTGCCATGGCCCTCATCGTGTTGGCCTCCAACATCCTTGTTCAGTTCCTGTTCGGGAACTGGCTGACATGGGGTGCCTTCACCTATCCGCTCGCCTTTCTTGTCACCGACCTGATGAATCGCCTCTACGGCCCAAGCGCTGCGCGTAAAGTCGTGTTTGCCGGCTTCATCGTCGGCGTGATCTGCTCGTTGATCGGCACCCAGATTCAAGGCGAATTCGGCCCGCTGGTCACGCTTCGGATCGCACTGGGATCGGGGATCGCCTTCCTGACAGCCCAACTTCTCGATGTCTCGATCTTCGACAAGATGCGCAACGGTGCATGGTGGCGTGCGCCGCTTGCATCGACCCTGATTGGCGCGTCTGTCGACACCGCACTCTTTTTCTCGATCGCGTTCTCGGCAACACTCAGCTTCATTGAACCTGCAAACGATGTTTCCTGGGCGGGTGAGATGCTCCCGCTGCTCGGCGCAGGCCCGGTGGCACCGCTTTGGGTGTCGCTCGCCGTGGCCGACTGGATGGTCAAGATCGCGCTCGCGCTGCTTGCACTGATACCTTTTCGACTCATCGTTCTACGATTTCGCGAAAAAGCAGCGCTGACGTAAGAAAACAGTTGCGCGATACGGAAAGCCTGTCACGCTGAAGATGCGTTTTATCAACAGCTGAAAGGAGGTGATCCAGTGTCGAGAGAGGTATTGGAGAGAGGTGTCGGAACAGTTCGAGAGGCGCACATCTAGGGCAGCCCCTGGGTGAAAACCCCTCGAATTGGTGTGGAACCTAACCGAACCCCACCTCCGTAAGTCTCGAAGGGTCGCCCATGTGGCGACCCTTTTTGTATGAGCTAAGTGAACGACGATGATACAGATTTCAGAGTCCATCAGCATCGAAGACTGGGAACTGACAGAGCAGTTCATCCGCGCGTCTGGCCCCGGTGGCCAGAACGTCAACAAGGTCTCGACTGCGGTTGAACTGAGGTTCGAAGCGGAACGATCCCCCAATCTCCCTGGTCCGGTGAAAACGCGCTTGCGTCGCATTGCCGGGCGGAAATGGACCAAGGACGGTGCAATCGTGCTTCAGGTGGATGATACGAGGTCACAGGCCCGCAACCGTGACATTGCGCGGGATCGTCTGAAAGAGATGATCGTTGCCGCCCTGACGCCACCCAAACGCCGCGTGCCCACCAAACCAACGCTTGGGTCGAAGAAACGCAGGCTGAAGGAAAAGAAGGTACGCGGCGAGGTCAAATCGCTGCGCGGGAAAGTCGATCCCGAAGTTTGATCAGGAGCGGATGATACGTCGACGCATCATCCGTTTGCGTTGACGCAAACGCACCGCATCAGAACCGATCAAGCAAGCGTTCAAGATACTCCAGTTCTTCCTCGGGGCGTTCGCCTTCGCCCGACCGGCGGCGGATTTCATCAAGCAATTCGCGTGCCCGGCGATAGACATCCTCACCCTGAAGCAGGTTCTCGTTCGACCCGATCTGGCCGTTCGAGCCGACATTCCGTCCCAGCGGGTCACGTTGCTGACCGGGGTCGGTTCCGTCGGCCATGCCTTGCTGGCCCTGCCCCTGTTGTTGCTGCTGCGCCATCGCCTCACCAAGGTTGCGCATGCCTTCGCGCAACGCTTCCATGGCTTCGGACTGGTTGTCGATCGCACCGGCAAGGTCGTTCTCGCGAAGTGCTTCCTCGGCACCTTCCATCGCACCCTCGGCGCGGCCCAGCGCTTCTCGTGCGGCATCACCCGCTTCGGTGCCCGCTCCGGGCAGGTTTTGCGACTGGCGGTTCAGTTCCTGCCGCAGGGCACGCTGACGGTCTGCAAGGCTCTCTTGGAGGCTTTGCCCCTCGCCGTTTTGGCCCTGACCCGGCTGTTGTCCTTGACCCTGCCCCTGGCCTTGTCCTTGCTGTTGACCCTGACCCTGCTGACCGGGCTGTTGGCCCGGCTGCTGGCCCTGTTGGCCTTGCTGACCGGGGTTGAACTGTTCCTGAAGATCTCGGAACGCCTGATCCGACAGCCCCTGCTGTTCACGCAGCGTCTCGGCAAGACCTTCCATTGCCTGCTCGCCCGGAGACTGGCCCTGCTGGCCCTGACCTTGCGTGACCTGCATGTTCTCCATCATCTGGCGCAACTGTTCGAGCGCTTCCTGCGCTTCGGCCATGCGGCCCTGCTCCATCAGCTCCTGGATGCGGTCCATCATCGCCTGCAGGTCGTTCTGACTCATCTCCATCATGTTCTGGTTCTGGGTCATTTCCTGATCGGGGTTGTTTTCCCGATCTTGCTGCGCCTGACGTGACAATTGCCGCAGATAGTCGTCTGTGGCTTCGCGCAATTCCTGCATGAGTTCGGCGATTTCCTGGTCGGATGCCCCGTTTCGCATCGCTTCAGACAGCCGATCCTGCGCCCGCTGCAGCCGCTCCAGAGCGTCTTCCAGATCACCCTCCTCAAGCCGGATCGCCAAATCCCACATGGCTTGCGCAATCTCGGCCTGCTGATCGTCGGTCATGGTGACCTGCGACAAGGCCTCGACCCGTCGCATGATCGTCCGAAGCCGCAGGAAATCCGTACTGGACCGGAACACATCGTCAGGACGGTGCGACACAGCCCGCATCAGCATCGCGACATCCGCAGCATTGTCCCGGTTCCACAGCAGCGAGCGACGCAGGTCAATGATCGCTGCCGCCATCGGATCAAAGAACCTGCGGCCCGGCAGGGTGATCACTTCGGGCGCGGCTTCGCCGATCTGATCCGCCTCATCGGTGACGGTCATGCTCAGCGTGACGGGAAGATTGGCCCACGGATGTTGCGAGAAATTGTCGACCAGCGTTTCGGTAAAGTCGGACCTGTCGCCAGCAATCGGCATGGGCAAAGGCAGTTCGATCACGGCGCGCGGTTCGGGATCAATCCTCAAGCCATACCGGCGATCCACGTCATTCAGGGCCAATTCGATGCGCGCGACACCTGTGGCGACGGCATAGTCATCCTTGGCGGTAAACGGAATCTGCGCTTCGCCGTCGTAGCTGACATCAATCTCTCCGTCGCGCATGACCTCTGGTGCGCGGTCTGGCGTCGCGACGATTTCCCAAAGCCGACCTCCGGGTCCTTCGATCTCGAGCCGGCCGGATTGCGTGACGGTGAATTCCTGTGCTGTGCTGGTCGATGCCTCGACGATCTGTTCGGGTGTTGCGGTGGGCGCTGTCCGGTTCGAGACGGTCTCCGAAACACTCAACACGCCGACTTCGCCATAGAACCGCAAGGTGACGCGGCTGCCTTCCGGCGTCTCAAGCCGCGCGTCGCGGATGTCGTTGAGATAGATCGACGGAAGTCCCGTATAGCGCGGCGGTTCGAGCCAGCCTTCCCAGGTCGGACCGGAGGCCAGATCAGAGCCGCTCGGCCCCATGGCAGAGACCGTCTGTACCTTGAGCACGGAGCCGAAAACTGCAGCGACCAGGAACGCGAGTACCGCGACATAGCGCAACGCAAAGGGATCTGCCTTGGACACACGAAGATCAGGCTCCGCCGCCTTGGCGTCTTTCAACCGGGCTGCCATCCGCGCCTGATGCGCATTCCACACGGCCAAAGATGCGGGATCATTGGCGCCGATCGCCTGGCTGTCCATCGCCGCAAGGATGGGGTTCCCGGGTAGCGTCGAATCCAAGCGGGCCAAAGCCTTCGTTTCAGAAGGCCAAGAGAATTTGCGCAGTCCGCGCAACAGCGCCCAGATGGCTGCCAAACCGGATGCCGCAAGAACAGTCCAGACCGCTTCGACCGGCAGATAGTCCTGCAGACCCAGCATCAGGAATGCCAAAAGCGCGAACAAGACGGACCAGAACGGCCAGAACGCGCGCACGATGGACTCTGCGCCCATCCCCAAGCGGGTCAGGAACAAGGGCCATCGCAAGGCGGCATTTATCTCCGATGGCAGGTCATCCCGTGCGGTCATTCCGATCTCCCGGTTCATTGACCGCGGGTGAATGCCTCACAGCCATGGGGGAATGGTATCTCGGTTTATGATTTCGTCAAAGTCGGGACGCTGACGAATGACAGCGAATTGATCACCCTTTGCCAAAACTTCAGGCACAAGCGGCCGCGTGTTGTATTCGCTGGCCATCACCGCGCCATAAGCTCCTGCGGATCTGAAGGCCACGAGGTCACCCGCAGCCAGGGGCGGCATCATGCGATTCTTGGCAAAGGTATCGCCCGATTCACACACCGGACCCACAATGTCATAGGCCTGCTGCTCGACCCCGGCTTCGGGTTCGACGACAGGAATGATGTCGTGATGCGCGTCATACATCGCCGGACGGATCAGGTCGTTCATCGCCCCGTCAAGGATCAGGAACTGCCGCCCCTCGCCCTGCTTGACGTAGATGACCCGGCTGACAAGGATTCCTGCATTGCCGGCAATCAGACGACCCGGTTCAATCTCGATCTCGCAGCCCAGATGGCCCACAGTGCGCTTGATCAGCGCGCCATAGTCCGAAGGCAAAGGCGGCGCCTCGTTCGAGCGGGTGTAGGGAATGCCCAGCCCGCCGCCCAGATCAAGCCGCCGGATATTGTGCCCATCGGCGCGCAGCTGTTCTGTCAGTTCGGCAACTTTGCGATAGGCCAGCTCGTAGGGTTCAAGCTCGGTCAGCTGCGACCCGATATGCACGTCGATCCCGATCACGTCGATGCCGGGCAAAGCCGCCGCTTCGGCATAAACCGCGCGCGCCTTCGAGATCGGGATCCCAAACTTGTTCTCGGATTTTCCGGTCGAAATCTTGGCGTGCGTCTTGGCATCGACGTCGGGATTCACCCGAATGGTGATCGGCGCAATCTTGCCCAGACACGACGCAATCTCGGAAATCACCAAAAGCTCGGGTTCGCTTTCGACGTTGAATTGCCGGATCCCACCTTCCAGCGCAGCACGAATTTCAGAGCGCGTCTTGCCAACGCCGGAAAACACGATCCGGTCGCCCGGAACACCGGCAGCTTTGGCGCGCGCGTATTCGCCGCCCGACACGACATCCATGCCTGCACCCAGATCGGCAAGGGTTTTGAGAATGGCCTGGTTCGACGCGGCCTTCATCGCGTAACACACCATGTGTTCCATGCCGCTGAGGGCATCATCGAACAGCTGGTAATGGCGCGTCAGCGTGGCCGTCGAATAAAGATAGAACGGCGTTCCCACCGCAGCCGCGATATCCGCAACCGGCACATCTTCGGCATAAAGCTCGCCGTCACGATACAGAAAATGATCCACACCTGCCTCCAGACCAGACCGCGCTGCAGTAGCGCAGCCCAAGGTTTTGCGCCACCCCTTGCTTCTTATCTTTGAAAATACGCAATGAAGACGCGGCCATGGGCGGTTTCATTGGGTTCGCAGATACCTGTGATCTCCGTCAGGTGATCGGCTTGGACCGCAAAAACAGATAAAGTGGCAATCCGCAGCTGACACCGATGCAATAGGTGGCCGGGATGGCAATCAGCGCGACCCAATTCCGTCGCACGAAAACCTCGGCAATAATCCAGATGGTCAGTGAGACTGCAGCAATCGTGAGGTCCCAAGTCAAACCCGTGGTCGCGTCATTGACGTACCACGCATCGATCATCGCGCCGAGATTCCAGCCGTTTTCCTGAAACCACGACACGAAATAATACATCGGATGGATGGCACCCCAAATCGCAAGAGCGAGGTAGATCCAGCGCATTGGCGTCATCAGAAATTCGCTCCCACGGTTACCGGGCCCGACCGAACGGACACGCCCGTGGATGTGCGGACGCCTTCGCTTCCGACCGAGACTGTCGTGTTGATCGAGGGTGTGATCGGTGGACCATCCGCGCCACAGGCGGCCAGCAGGGTCAAACCTACGATCAATGTGATGGGTCTCATCCAAGCACCTCTTTCCACCGCGCGATCTGTTCACGGACGCGAACGGGTGCGGTGCCGCCATAGCTGGTGCGGCTGGCGACAGAATTGTGAACACCCAGCACCTCAAACACATCGGCCGTAATCGCCGCGTGCACCGACTGCATGTCCTCAAGGCTCAGATCCGGCAAATCGCATCCCTTTTTCTCCGCCATCGCCACCAAGGATCCCGTGACGTGATGCGCGTCCCGGAAAGGTAGGTCGAGTGTTCGGACAAGCCAGTCAGCAAGATCAGTCGCCGTCGAAAACCCGGCAGAGGCTGCGGCTTCAAGATTGGCGCGGTTGGCAGTCATGTCCTTGACCATGCCTTCCATCGCAGCAAGCGCCAGCATCCAGTTATCGGCGGCGTCAAACACCTGTTCCTTGTCTTCCTGCATGTCCTTGGAATAGGCGAGCGGCAGACCCTTCATCACCATCATCAGCGCAACATTCGCACCGAAGATGCGCCCGATCTTGGCTCGGATCAGCTCGGCCGCATCAGGGTTCTTCTTCTGCGGCATGATGGACGAGCCGGTCGAGAACCGGTCGGACAGGGTGACAAAGCGGAACTGTGCTGAGGACCAGATGACCAGCTCTTCGGCAAATCGGCTCAGGTGCATTGCACTGATGCTGGCGACGCTCAGAAATTCGAGAGCAAAATCCCGGTCGCTCACCGCATCAAGGCTGTTGGCCATCGGGCGGTCAAATCCCAGCGCCTGTGCCGTCATCTCGCGATCAATCGGGAAGGATGTGCCAGCCAGCGCCGCCGCGCCCAAGGGGGATTCGTTCATCCGTTTACGTGCGTCCTGAACTCGGGAAAGATCGCGCGCAAACATTTCGACATAAGCCATCATGTGATGACCCCATGTGACGGGTTGCGCGGTTTGCAGGTGCGTGAACCCCGGCATCACCCAATCCGTGCCGGCCTCGGCCTGTGCCAGCAGCGCCCTGATGAGGGCCGTAAGGCCTGACGAAGCCGCATCAAGCTGATCCCGGACCCAAAGGCGGAAATCGGTCGCCACCTGATCATTGCGCGACCGGCCCGTGTGCAGACGTCCCGCAGGGTCACCGATCACCTCTTTCAACCGCGCCTCGACATTCATGTGGATGTCTTCCAACGCGGTCGAAAATGCGAAGTTTCCTGTTTCAATCTCTGACAATACGGTGAGCAAGCCTTCCCGCATCGCCTCTGCATCGCTAGATGTCACAATACCCTGCGCGGCCAACATCGCGGCGTGGGCCCTTGAACCGGCGATGTCCTGAGCAGCCATACGTTTGTCGAACCCGATCGAGGCATTGATCGCCTCCATAATGGCATCGGGTCCGGCGGCGAAACGGCCGCCCCACATTTGGTTCGAGGATTTGTCGGACATGGTCTTACCCCTTCGGAGGGAAAATGAAGAAAATTCTTGCCGTCCTCCTCTATACGGGCCTCGTGACGCTTGCAAACCCGGCGCTGGCCGATCTCGCCAAAGCCGAGGCGATGCGCGAAGGGGATATGAAAAAGCTGACCTTCCACAGCGACCCGCAACCTGCAGGGACGGCCGAGTTCACCACCTTCGACGGCGAACCCGTGTCACTGGAGCAATACAAGGGCAAATGGGTCTTGCTGAACTTCTGGGCCACATGGTGTGCGCCCTGCCGCAAGGAAATGCCCATGTTGTCCGAATTGCAGACCGAATTTGGCGGTGAGGATTTTGACGTTGTCACCATCGCAACCGGTCGCAACCCGCCTCCCGCGATGAAGGCGTTTTTCGACGAAATCGGTGTCGACAACCTCCCGCTTTACCGCGATCCGAAATCCGCCTTGGCGCGGGAAATGGGTGTTCTCGGGCTGCCGATCACCGTCATATTGAACCCGGACGGGCAAGAAGTCGCCCGGATGCGCGGCGATGCCGATTGGGCGTCGGACAATGCAAAGGACATCCTGCGTATGATCTTGGGGAAAGATACGGCTGGCTGAAATCGACGCACAGTCAGCAGGAGCTTCGGACCGTCTTCGTCACATGATCATGGCACACGGCGCTTCACCTCGTCGAATGGTTGTAGCTGCCACCCGCGCCCCCGCGCGTCCCATGACCTGTGTTCGGGTCCAAAGCTCCTCTGCCGTGTAGGTGCATCCATTCCGCGCCATGTTCCCGCGCAACGCGCAGTCCGTGAGCAAAATGAGAGAGTGGACACTATCAGAGACCTGACGCGTGGACACACCTGAGTTCGAGCCCCCGCCCGACAGGTCTGTTCATGGCAGAAATGTGGCGACCGGCAAAGCACTTTGCCTTATTTGCCCCAAAGCGCTCCAAAAACGAGAACAATGATCAGTTTCGCTCAGAGTTTGTCTGACGTACCCGCTTTAATTCCGCCACAATTCCGCCCAGACTCACCCAGTTGCGAGACCTGATGCGGGAATCATCTCTGGCTCTTGGACGTCAGGAGAAGCCGATCCGTCCCACGGAATCATACGCGACAAATCCCGCCTCCCGAGTCACGGTCGCATTGTAGATATTGCGCAGGTCCGCCATCGCCGGGCGCGCCATATTCTGCGCGATCCGGCCAAGATCGAGGGCGCGGAATTCGTTCCATTCGGTCAACAGCACGATGAGATCGGCATCCTTGGCCGCTGCATATGGATCGTCCAGCCATTGCACACCCGGCAAGAGCGCCTCGCCCTCGTGTTGGCCCTGCGGATCGCAGACGCGGACCTTGGCCCCGCCCCCCACAAGCGCCGGCACGATGGTCAGCGACGGCGCATCGCGCATATCATCCGTGTTGGGTTTGAACGTCACCCCCAGCACCGCCACGGTCTTGCCGTTGAACGTGCCGTCGCACAGATCCTGCAGCTTTTCGATCATCCGACGCTTGATATCTTCGTTCACCGCGATCACCGCTTCGGTAATGTGCATCGGGCTCGCGTGTTCCTGACCAATCCGGGCCAGGGCCTTGGTGTCTTTGGGAAAGCACGATCCGCCATACCCGGGACCTGCGTGCAGGAACTTGTTGCCGATGCGGTTGTCCATACCCATGCCTTTGGACACCTGTTTCACATCTGCACCGACCTTTTCGCAAAGGGCCGCGATCTCGTTGATGAAGGTGATCTTCGTCGCAAGAAAGGCGTTGGCCGCGTATTTGATCATCTCGGCGGATTCGAGATCGGTCGTGACAATCGGAAAATCCCGCAGGTAAAGCGGACGATAGATCTCCGACATCACCCCTGCAGCGCGATCTGTCTCGACACCCACCACAACGCGATCCGGTTTCATGAAATCGTCGATGGCCGCGCCTTCGCGCAGGAATTCCGGGTTCGATGCCACGTCGAAATCCAGGTCCGGATTGGCGGCAGCAACAACCTCGCGTACTTTGCGGTTGGTGCCCACCGGCACGGTCGACTTGGTGACAATCACCACGTAATCCTTGGCGGCTTTGGCGATCTCTTCGGCCGCAGCCATAACATATGTCAGATCCGCATGCCCGTCGCCGCGCCGCGTGGGTGTCCCCACCGCAATGAACACCGCGTCAGCCCCATCGATCGCCGTCTTCAAATCAAGCGTGAAAGACAGACGTCCCGCATCGACGTTCTTTGCCATCAGCGCATCGAGGCCCGGTTCATAAATCGGCACTTTGCCATTTTCGAGCATGTCGATCTTGCGCTGGTCCTTGTCGACGCAGACGACTTCATGACCGAAATCGGAAAAACACACCCCAGACACCAGACCAACATACCCGGTCCCGATCATCGCAATCTTCATGGAACTGCCCCTGTTCTTTGTTGGCCGTGTTTTGCGTCAGCCGCACAGATCGGTCAACTCTGCGACGCCAAGGGCGCAAAAGAAAAGGGCGCGCTGTGGCAGCGCGCCCCGTTCAGGAACAATTGTCGCTCGTTTAGGAGCCGGAACCTGTGCCTTCATGCACAGTATCGGCATCCGGGCTGACCGTTACGAGATAGGCGTAAACGTCTTCCATGCCACTGCGCAGACGGAAGGACATTTTTGACCGCGCGCCGCTGTCGCCAAGAAATTCAGCAAGGAAGCCCTTGGGATCCTGAACATAAGCAACGAATGTCTCTTCGTTCCAGACCAGACCGGCTTCACCAGCTGCAACGATGCTGTCGCCATAGCGGAAATCTGCCACGGTTCCCGCCTTGCGGCCAATGATGTTGTACAGGTTCGGACCAGTGCGGCCGCCCTTCACGATCTCCGTACCATCATCCGCCACGATCATGTGGCAGGATTTGCACTTGTTGAATTCCTTTTCACCAGCAGCAGCATCCTGTGCAAATGCTGCGCCTGAGCCTGCAAGCACGATGGCTGCAGTTGCGATCATCAACTTCATGGGTGAACTCCTCTCTCGTGTTCGGCGCAAACTAACGCTTTCTTGCATTGTTAACCAATAGCAAACCCGTTTGGTTCCCCAATCAGGTAACTTGTGCTTAGGTTAAGTCAAGCAACCTGATGCGAAATAGCGCACTGTTTCCAAAGAGTTGCCAGCGCCTGAACCAGATGTTCGATATCTGCGTCCGAATGTAGCGGGCCGGGCGTGAAACGCAGACGCTCGGTCCCTTTGGGCACAGTCGGATAGTTTATCGGCTGCACGTAGATTCCATAATCCTGCATCAGGATGTCTGCAAGCATGCGGCACTTGACCGGATCCTTGATCATCACCGGGATGATGTGACTGGGGTTCTGAAGATGCGGGATACCCATGTCATCCAGCCGCTTGCGAAGCTTGGCAACCTGTATTCTCTGCTGTTTGCGCTCTGTGTCGCTTTTCTTGAGATGCTGGATCGACGTGCGCGCGGCAGCCGCCACTGCCGGTGGCAGCGCGGTTGTGAAGATGAATCCGGACGAGAAGGAGCGGATGAAGTCGCACATCGCCTCAGATCCGGTGATGTAGCCACCCATGACGCCAAAGGCCTTGCCGAGCGTTCCTTCGATGAGCGTGATTCGGTCCGCAAGACCCTCGCGTTCGGACACGCCGCCGCCTCGCGGGCCGTACATGCCAACCGCGTGAACTTCGTCGAGATAGGTCATCGCGCCGTGCTTTTCGGCAACTTCGACGATTTCCTTCATCGGGCAGATGTCGCCGTCCATCGAATAGACCGACTCGAAGGCAACGATCTTGGTCGCGTTCGACGGCAACGCCGCCAGCTTGCGGTCCAGATCTTCAGGATCATTGTGTTTCCAGATCACCTTGTTGCACCGCGCGTGGCGGATGCCTTCGATCATCGACGCGTGGTTCAGTTCGTCGGACAGGATCACGGCGTCGGGCAGGCGCGACCCGAGGGTCGAAAGCGCCGCCCAGTTGGACACATAACCCGAGGTGAAGAGCAGGGCAGCTTCCTTGCCATGCAGATCGGCCAGTTCGGTCTCGAGCAGCTTGTGCTGATGGTTTGTGCCCGAAATGTTGCGGGTGCCACCTGCCCCGCAACCGTTCTGGCCAACCGCATCCTGCATCGACTTGATCACATCGGGATGCTGACCCATGCCGAGATAGTCGTTCGAGCACCAGACCGTCACTTCATCCGGGCAATCGTCGTCATGCGACTTTGCCCTCGGGAACGCGCCGCATTTGCGCTCCAGCTCAGCAAATATGCGGTAGTTTCCCTCTTTTTTCAGGGTATCAAGCTGGGCGTTGAACAGGCTGTCAAAGTCCATGGGCGTCCTCCGTTCGTATCGTCTTGTCTTGTTGTTGTGGTTTGGGCGCGGGGATCAACCAGCGCCAGAGTTTCTCGTCGGGCAGCGGCAGAACCATGAACCAATGCTCGAGCAAGGCGAGCGCGGTCAGGGCAGCCAGAAGGGCAAATCCAATCGTGTCGGCGGTGGACTGTGCGGAATAAATCCGCTCAAGCCAGCAGGCGACTGCAAAGGTCAGCGCACTGACCGAAATCGGGAACAGCCAGTTCATCTTCGCGTGCCGGAAATGGCTGGGAAGATGCGCCAGCGGTCGGGGCAGGAATTCGGTGTTGATCTTGGGAACACCCAGAAACAGGTTCAGTTTGGCCGACACTCGGGCAAAGAACAGAACCGCGAAGGTCCAGAACCCAAAGCTGTTAACAGCATCCTGAGTGAACAGCCACAACACGATCAGTGTGCCCGCCAGCAGCATCTCGTGATAGGCAATCGTGCCCCAGGCCCGGATGAACCGTTCCCATTCAGGCACGTCGTCACGGCAAATCAGTCGGTTCGGACCGGTGATCGTTCCTGTCAGAAACGCCAGTTCGATCCATCCCCAAAGCGCAAGAGCCGCTAGGAACGCGTGATAGGACGCGGCATGGCTGTCGAGATGCGCCGTCATTCCGATTCCGTAGACCCCGACAAAGAAGATCGGCAGCGCGAGCCATGTCAGGACCTGACCGAACCGCAACCCGCGACGGTCGGCGTATTTCACGACCATCAGGATCACCCCGGTGGAAAACCACCAGAGAAAAAGCGCCAGAAGGGCGGCGATCCAAGGGTCAGTCAACACGCGTTTTTGTCCTTCTTCTTTTTCCAAATATGCCGGGGGGTGTGGGGGGCTGGCCCCCCACATGGTCGCCGCCCGAAGGCGGCGAAACCAAATCAGTAAGACGGCACCAGTCGCGTTACGGCAGGTACCTTATGTTTCTTCACCGGAATGAAGTAGAGAGATGCAAAGCATGATGCTGCCTTGGCGGACCCTGCCAGTTCCTTGAGTTTGCCACCCAGACCGCCTTGCTTCTTGCCGGCGGCGATCTGCACATTGGCGCGCTGCAAACGTTCCAGTGTTGGTTGCCAACGCGGATGGTCGATATCCAGCGTGATCGGGAAGATTTGCTTGGTCAGCTCGGATGTCTTGGTGAAGACCTCATGCGCATACCAATCCGGGTCCACGCCCAGTGCCTTGTGGAATGCGGGTCGCTGGTGATCGCGGACATACATCGTGGCATAGACCGCCGTCAGGAAGAACTTGATCCAGTAGACATTCACGCCGCTGGTCAACTTGGGGTCGGTCTTCATCAGAAGCGCGAACGCCTCACCATGGCTGAACTCGTCATTGCACCACTCTTCGAACCACTTGAAGATCGGGTGGAAACGGTGCTCCGGGTTCGCCTCAAGGTGCCGGAAGATCGTGATGTAGCGGGCATAGCCGATCTTTTCCGACAGGTAGGTGGCGTAGTAGATGAACTTGGGCCGGAAATAGGTGTATTTCTTCGACTGTGTCAGGAAGCCAAGGTTCACCCGCAGGCCCGCTTCACGCAGCGCGTCATTGATGAATCCGGCATGCCGTGCCTCATCCCGCGCCATCAGCTGGAACAGCTGTGTGATGTCCTTGTTGTTGCCGCGCCGCTTCATTTCCTTGTAGAGGACGCAGCCCGAGAATTCGGCGGTACAGCTTGAGATCAGGAAGTCGATGAACTCCTTCTTCAGCTGCGGCTCCATGTTTTCCCAGTCGACATGATCCCAGTCTTCGTTCTTCTTGAAGTGGCCCTTGTTCGGGTCTGCTTCCATCTGGGCAATCAACTCGTCCCATTCCGCGCGGATGCCATCGACATTGATCGCGTCCAGCTCATCGAAATCGGTGGTGTAGAAGCGTGGCGTGAGCAGCGTGTTCGCCATCGCGGTTTCGGTTGCGAAATCGTCGTCGTACTTTGCCTGCTCTTCTTGGATGGCCAGGCCTTCTTCGACGGACGTCGCATCAGCGGTGTGTTTTCCAGTGTAGGCGTTCATAGCGTCACCTCTTCAGAGAAGGAGAATTCGCAAAGCTCCATCACTTCGAAATCCCCGGTCAGGCGAGTCCAAAGCTGTTCGAGCTTTGACGCGCGGACGATGATCGCTTCCCGATCCTCGGAAACAACCTCGCCGAAGGGGGCCATGATCTCAGGCCCCTGAACCCTTACCTCGTCGCCGGGGTAAATCACGGCGCCGTTGTTGAATCGCACATGCGCGTGCAGGCTTTCAAAACAGTGGCTGATTTCCACTGTGCACGGCGCCCTTTCAATCTCTTTTGTCAACAGACCCATTTTCCGATTCCCTTTCGGTTATTTCAGAAGCCTGGCGAAGGCTGCTGAGTTGTCGGCGCCGAACCCCATCAGGTCAGCCCCCCATCCCGTGCTGGGATCAAAGATCTCAAGACGGTTATTCTCACGTGCCCGAACGATCACCGGACCGTTCAGATCGACACGTGCCTTGGTGCGCTCCCGTTGCAGGACGCGCCACATGCCGGAAATAAACCCGCCTTCTTCTGGCGCGTACTCGGCAATCACTGTGCCATCCTCGGCAAAAACTTTTGCGGCACCGCTCATGGCACCTTCGAGGAAGAGCGTTTTCTCGATCACGACGGGTGAGTCCGGCGCTGTGTATTGAACCGGGCCATCCAGCCAACGATAGGCGCTGACCATGACGAGGCAGAGCATGACCATGCCGAACATCGCTCGCACGAACAGACGCGGCACGAGTTCGCGTTCGGTGGCGTGGATACGGGCTTTGTCGACGGTTTGCGTTTGCATGTCCGGCGCTCCCTATTCAGCCGCGACAGCCGAAGGTGCGGCACGGCGTGTGCGCTCCACCTCAGGCATCGACACGCGCGCTTGCGCGGCTTCGGCAATCATTGCGGCAATGGTTTCGGCGTCTGGGATGCACCGAAGCGCAGGCTGTGTCGGCGAAATACGCCACGGGCGGACATGCGGCCAGCACACAAGATAGCTGATCCGTGTATCCCCCAGAAGATCGAACGCGATGGTACCTGTACCTGACTTGCGCAGGTCCAGATTGGCTGCACCGATCTGCTTGAAAGGCAGGTTCAAAGTGACCGTCAGCGCCGCACCAATCCGCATGGCGACCCGGCGATTTGTCACCGTGTAGACGGTGTAATGCGCCTGCGTCCAAGCAATCCCAATCAGCAGGACACACACGATTGCGCCAAGGATCAGGAATGGCACCGATGCCCAGATTGCCTGCCCCAAGGGCATGAGATCGACCACAGCCACGAACCGCCACGCCGCAAGGAAGACAAAGTATCCCGCGACCCACAGAACGTTCAGCGACTCCTTGGAAAGCGCCCACCAATCCGGTTTGCCTTGCCAGAGGATCACCTCCCCCTCGGGAGGTGTCTCTGGAAGACCTTTGACCGGTTCAACCTGAAAATCGTCGTGCGACATGATGGGTTCCCTTTCCGAAAGCCGTGGCTGCGGCTGTTGGTCCTTAGTCTTGTTCAGATCTGCGGCTCTTGGCGTTCCTTGCTGGCGTAGAGCGTGCCACCGCCGTAGTAGGCACTGACTTTTTCTTCCTCGAGCTTGGTGATCTGTTTCGGTGATGCGAGCTGCGGCACACCGGCAAAATGTTCGCCAAAGATCGACCGGATCTTCACACGGTTGCCCCAGATGCGGGTAAAGGTGATCGGCACAAGGCGCGACCCACCGCCGTATTCGGCATCCAGTTCCATCTCGAGGTAGCGCACCATCTGTTCCGGTTCATCGACCCACATGTCGGTAATCTTGCCGACGATGGCCCCGTCACCGGCCACAACCGGAAGACCGCGCGGATCGCGACCGGCGGACACGCGGAAATGTTCGCTGCCCGACATCGGGATGATCTTCGGATGACCATGGCCATCCAGTTCCGGCTCGTCCCGACGCGGCGCCCAGCTGCCCGGCCCAACGCCGTCAGCCAGCGGATTGCCAACCGGATCGAAGGGGAAACCGCCGCTGTCGAACTGGCGGGTCAGTTTTGCGTCGATATCCGTACGCTCGGGTGTCTGGCCCGATGGAACCGTGTACTCGCCCCGGCCATGCGGCAGAAGGAATGTCTTGTCCGCAGGGTTCGGGAACACGCTGCCCGCATCAGCCTGGCTCCCGTCTTCGTCAAGAAGCGGATAGCCTTCCCGCTGGTTTTCGCGCTGAATCCAGATCACGAGTCCAACAAAGAAAATGAAAAACAACCAGAGCGAAATGCTCGCGAGGTCGAGGTTTCCAAGGATATAGTCTTCGGTCATCTTCAGTTCTCCTTGATGGGCCTTGGTCAGGTTGGGAAATCGGCAAGGCCCAGCCCTGTCGGTTTCTGGTTGAGGGGGAGGATGCTTCTGTTCTGGCTGACAAGCCGGCCCAAAACGATGAGCGTCGCAAACAGAAGTCCGATTTCGATATGGTAGACGACGGAGTATCCGGTCGTCGGAGTGGCCAGCGCTTCGCCCAGACTTCCGGACATCGCGACCATGTTGATGCCATCACGGGTGGCTCCGCCGATCAGGGTGGACAAACCCGCTGCGGTCGCCTGCGCGGCGCCCCAAGCGCCAAGGGCAAGCCCGCGTCCGGCAAGTCCTTCAACCGGCAGCATCATGGCGGCGGTCAGGGTTGAGATGGCAAAGTAGCCGCCACCGAACCCGATCAGACCAGCACCGAGGAAGAACAAAACAGTCGAATTCATCGGCGCGGCAAAGATCACCGTGCAGAAGGCTGCAACACCAGCCAGCAATCCGACCGAAGCCATGCGGAACGTGTTGCCGCCATTGGACAGAACACGCGCCGCGAGGGCGAACCCGATCAGCGCGCCCAGCGCCCAGGTCGCCGTCAGCAGAGTTGTGGACGACACGCTCAAGCCAAGGATTTCGCCGCCATAGGGCTCAAGCAGCACATCCTGCATGTTGAACGCCATCGTGCCCAGAAACACGACCGCCAGAAGGCGTCCCGCGGTGCCACCCGCCGTCAGATCGGCCCAAGCATCCTTGAAAGACGGCTGCGGGGCTTCGCGGTCTTCCTTGGTCATCGGGCGCACACGTTCTTGCTTCCAAAGCGCGATCACATTGAGCACCAACGTCATGACCGCACAGCCCTGAACCACGCTGATCAGCAGCACACCCGAGAAGTCCCGCAGCAGCCAGCCGATCACGATGGCAGAAACGCCCATACCGATCAGATACATGACATAGAGCAGCGACACGACGCGCGGACGCGTCTCATCCGTCGCGCGGTCTGCGGCGAGGGCCAAACCAGCCGTCTGTGTCATGTGCATGCCAAGGCCGGTCATGATGAAGGCCAGCGCTGCCAGCACTTCGCCCGCGAATGGCACGTCGTGAGTGACATCTCCGCCAAGAACCAGAAGGCACGCGGGCATGACGGCCAGACCGCCGAACTGCCACAGCGTGCCGAACCAGAGGTATGGAATGCGCTTCCAGCCGATGGCCGAGCGGTAATTGTCCGACTTGAAACCGAGGAGCGCCCGGAAGGGCGCGATAAGCACCGGCAGCGCGACCATGATCGCAACCAGCGTCGCAGGAACCGAAAGCTCTACGATCATGACACGGTTCAACGTGCCCAGCAGCATGACACCCGCCATGCCAACCGACACCTGGAACAAAGCAAGCCGCAACAGTTGACCCAAAGGCAGATCGTCGGATGCCGCGTCCGAAAACGGCAGCATCCTCATGCCCAAGGATTTCACCTGAGAGCGGCTTACGATCATGGGCGGAACTCCAAAGCCTGACTGATGTAGAAGCCGGAGTTGACGCGACCCAGATCGGTCAATTGCCCAATGTCAGAGACCGTTTTCGACAGGCGCTGTGGCCCGTGCGGGATCATCGTCGGCGACCGGTCGGACTTTGGGAAAACCTTGCCAGCATACCACATGGTCATCAAAAGCGGTGTGCGCGGCGCAACAGTGAACGCAATCGACCCACGCGTCCGTTCACCAAGTCTGGAAAGGGCCGCGCGGATGTCAGAGCCTGTATAGTAGATCAGGCTATCCATCGCGATCACATGGTCGAACGTGCCGTGATCCGCCGACAGCATGTCCCCGCTGGCGAATGTCACACGCGACTGCAAATGCTCGGGCAACCGATCCTGGGCAATTCTGACCAGCGACGGAGAGATATCCACCGCAACCACGTCGGCACCGCGCTGCGCCAATTCTTGCGTCATCTGCCCCGCGCCGCAGCCCGCATCCAGAACGCGGACTCCGTTCAGGTCCGATGGCAGTGCCGACAACAATTTGTCACGCATCTGGTCCCGGCCTTTACGGACGGTTTCGCGAATGCGGCTGACCGGCGCGTCCGATGTCAGACGCTCCCAAACCTTGGTCGCCGTGCGGTCGAAATAATGCTCGACCCGATCGCGTGTGGCGTCGTAGCTCATCAATCGAATCCCAGAAGCTCAAAGATTTCGCGGTCTTCCAACGGCTTCGGCGCCATCGCCTCGGTTCCGTTGAACAGGGTTTCCGCGAGACGGATGTATTCCTTGCGCGCCAAGACGATGTCTTCCTCGTCCGGCATTTCGAACAGCGTTTTCTTCTTCAGACGCGACCGGCGGATGGCATCGTAATCGGGCATATGCGCGATGCGCTTGAAGCCGACCTCGTTGCAGTAGCGATCCACCTCGTCCGTATCCTTGGAGCGGTTGGCCACGCAACCGGCCAGACGGACCTTGTAGTTCGAGGACTTGGCCTGAACCGCAGCAATGATCCGGTTCATCGCGTAGATGCTGTCGAAATCATTGGCCGTCACGATCACGGCGCGATCGGCGTGTTGCAGCGGGGCGGCAAAGCCACCGCAGACCACATCGCCCAACACGTCGAACAGAACGACGTCCGTGTCTTCCAGAAGGTGATGCTGCTTGAGCAGTTTGACGGTCTGCCCGACCACGTAGCCACCACAGCCGGTGCCTGCAGGCGGACCACCCGCTTCGATGCATTTCACCCCGTTGAAACCGTCTGCGACGAAATCCTCGGGGCGCAGTTCCTCGGCGTGGAAATCGACCTCTTTGAGGATGTCGATCACGGTGGGTTGCAGTTTGCCTGTCAGGGTAAAGGTGCTGTCATGCTTGGGGTCGCATCCGATCTGCAGAACTCGCTTGCCCAGCTTGGAAAACGCGGCCGACAGGTTCGAAGACGTGGTCGACTTGCCGATGCCACCCTTGCCGTACACTGCGAACACCTTGGCCCCTTCGATCTTCATCGAATTGTCCTGATGCACCTGCACCGATCCTTCGCCGTCCTGACCCTTGAGGATGGGGGGCGCGGACAAGCCGCGCGCTTCCAAGCCTGCGGCTTCGCGCAGGGCTGCACGGGCAGCGGGCGGGCTTTTTGCGTCAAGTGGGCTCATTTGGGCCTCCGGTTATACGAGTTGGCGCTCATTCTGCGGCGATCCCCTCAAGGCGATCTTCCAGAGCGTCGGCAGCGTCTTGCAACGCGGCCAGAGTTTCGGCGTCGGGGTGCCAATAATTGCGGTCATGTGCTTCGAGCAGGCGGTTCGCCATGCGGCTCGACGCGGTCGGATTGAGATCGGCGAGACGGGCGCGCATCTCGGCATCAAGAACAAAGGTTTCGCTGAGCCGCTGATAGACCCAAGGCTCCACCTTGCCAGTGGTGGCGGACCAGCCCATCGTGTTGGTCACCTGCGCCTCGATCTGGCGCACGCCTTCGGCACCATGCTTGAGCATGCCTTCGAACCACTTCGGATTAAGGCTCCGCGACCGGGTTTCCAGCGCGACCTGGTCCTGCAATGTGCGAACCTTGCCGTTGCCGCGCGTGGTGTCGGAAATGTAGATCGCCGCTTCCTGACCACCGCGCGCACGTTTCACCGCACGAGAGATGCCACCCAGCGTGTCGAAGTAGTGATCAACGGTTGTGACACCCAGTTCCACGGATTCGAGGTTCTGATAGGCAACATCGACGGTTTTCAGGGTCTCTTGCAGCAGTGCTTGGTTCGAGATGGCCTTGCCATTCACACCGTAGGCGAAGGACTTGCGTGCCTCGTAAGCATCTGCCAGTTCGTCTTCGTCACCGAAGGCGCTGCTGTCGACCAGCGCGTTCACGTTCGATCCGTAGGCACCTTCAGCGTTCGAGAAAACCCGAAGCGCGGCCGTTTCGAGATCGACACCGTTTTCCTGCGCATAAACCCACGCATGTGCGCGGACGTAGTTCAGCTCCAACGGCTCATCCGCCTCAGCCGCTTTCTTCGCGGCCTCAGCCAGCATGCGCGTCTGCAACGGCAGAAGATCGCGGAAAATACCCGAGAGCGTCATCACAACGTCGATCCGTGGGCGACCCAGCTCTTCCAGCGGGATCAGGTCGGCACCTGACAAGCGGCCGAAGCTGTCAAAGCGCGGTTTGGCACCGATCAGAGCCAAGGCCTGCGCCAAGGGAGCGCCATCGGATTTGATGTTGTCCGACCCCCAAAGCACCAGCGCAACTGTGCGAGGCAGCGACTTGTGTGTCGCCAGCAGAAGCTCTGCCTGCTTTGCACCATCGCGGCAGGCGAATTCGGTCGGCATGCGGAAGGGATCAAAGGCGTGAATGTTCCGGCCTGTGGGCAGAACATCGGCAGACCGGATCAGATCGCCACCTGGAACCGGCGGCGTGTACCGACCCGCCATCGCGCGCAGAAGACCGGCAAGCTCGGTTTCTTCCTGCAGCAGCGCATCAACGCGGGCTTTGGTTTCTTCGTCTGCGGTTTCGATCAGCTTGAGGTATTCGGCCCGCGCAGCATCGCTGAACGTCTTTCCGACAATATGCAGACCATCGGGGATCAGCGCATCTTCGGTCTCGAGCAGCTTCAGCCACAGCGCATCGGGGGCGACGCCCTCCATATCAACTGCTGCGGCCTGCTCGGCGATCAATGTCTCCAACTCGGCCCGTTCATGGTCTGCCGGATCAAGCGAGCGCCAGCGTGTCAGGCTGTCCTTCAGCTCTTGCAGACCTTTGTAGAGACCGGATTGCGCCAGAGGGGGCGTCAAATGCGTGACGGTCACAGCGCCAGACCGACGCTTGGCCAAGGACGCCTCGGACGGATTGTTGGATGCGTAGAGATAAACATTTGGCATCTCGCCGATCAGCCGATCCGGCCAATCACGCGCGCCCAGCCCGGCTTGTTTGCCCGGCATGAATTCCAGCGCGCCATGCATTCCGAAATGCAGCACCACATCGGCGCAGAACGTGTTGCGCATCCAAAGGTAGAAGGTGACGAAGGCATGGGTCGGTGCGAAACCACGTTCAAACAACAGGCGCATCGGATCGCCTTCGTAGCCGAAGGTTGGCTGCACACCGACAAAGACCTTGCCGAACTGCGCGCCCAGAACGAACACGCCGCGTCCGTCTGACTGGATCTTGCCGGGGGCCGGACCCCAGACCGCTTCGATGGCCTTGAGCGGGGGCGTGTTGCGCACAATGTCATCGGCGCTCACATGAGCGGCGACATTTGCCTCCTGGCCGTATTGCTTGGAATTACCCTCAAGAACAGCGGCACGCAGCGCGGCAACGGTTTCAGGCGGATCAAGGTCGTAGCCATCGGCCTTCATCGCATGCAGCGTGTTGAACAGGGACTCGAACACGTTGAGGTAAGCCGCAGTCCCAACCGCGCCGGCATTGGGCGGAAAACCAAAAAGCACGATGCCAACATTCTTGTCAGCGTTCGCCTTCCTGCGCAGCGTTGCCTGACGCAGGGTTTTCTCGGCCAGGCTGTCAATCCGCTCGCGGCACGGGGCCATGGCCTTGCTTGCAGTATCACTCGGGCACCGGTAGTGGCATCCGTTGCAGCCTTCGGGTCCGTGACGACCACCAAACACGGTCGGGCAGGTTGCTCCATCAAGCTCGGGCAGAGCGATGAGCATCGTTGTCTCGATCGGCCCCAGACCCTGCTCACCATTCGCCCACTGTCCCAAAGTCTGGAATTCGAGCGGATGCGCGGCGATGTAGGGAATGTCGAGGTCCTTGAGAACCTCAACCGCAGCACTGCTGTCATTGTAGGCAGGGCCGCCCACAAGGCTGAAACCCGTCAGGGACACCATGGCGTCGATGGTGGTACGGTCATTGGAACGGAAGAATTCGGCAATCGCAGGCCGGCCGTCCAGACCACCGGCAAAGGCCGGAACCACGGCCATGCCTTTGGCTTCAAATGCCCGAATGACCGCATCGTAATGCGCGGTGTCATTCGCAAGCACGTAGGACCGCATCATCAGCAGACCAACGGTTGCCTTGACCTCTGCCGGACGGGGCAGATCGGCCAAGTTCGTCGTGATTCGTTGTGGCAAATCGGGGTGATACAGAGCCACATCCGGGTATTCGATCGGCGCTTCTGCCGCTGCGCCCAGCCATTCGGCGCGACCTTTGGCGTATTTGCCCAAGAGGTAACGCACCATCGCTTCGATGTTGTCGTCAGACCCGCCCAGCCAATATTGCATGACAAGGAACCACGACCGCAGATCCTGTGCCTTGCCGGGGATCAGCTTGAGCATCTTGGGCAGGCGGCGCAATTGCTGCATCCGCTTTTCGCCCTTCTCGACCTCTGACTCCGTCGACTTGGGTTTGAGGGACTTGAGGATCTTCATCAGACCGGATGCGGGTTTGCTCATGTCGAGCTTGCCCAGCTTGGTCAGCTTGATGATCTCGGCATCGGCAATGACGCCAACCATGCCGTCAACCTTGTCCCGAACAGCACGCAGGTCATCAAGGATTGGCTTGATGTGCTCTTCGAGGAACAGCAGGTTCGCCACAACCATATCAGCGTTAGCAATCGCTGCCTTGGTTTCAGTCAAAGCTTCGGGCGTTTCCGCCCATTCGGCCGCTGCGTGGACCGACACGTTGAGACCGGGAAAGTCCCGCGCCAGGTTGACCGATGCCCGCGCCACCGGACCCGCCGAGTGGCTGTCCAGCGTGATGATGGCGATGTTATACGCCCGGGCGTCGGAGAAACTATCGCGCATAATGGGCCTTCGCCTCGTATAGCGTGTCGACACTGATTTCCTGAACACCGCGCTCGGACGCGAAGGTCTCGGTGTTGCGCTTGGCTTTGCCCCGCACGAAGAACGGGATTTTCTTCAGTTCTTTTTCGGCGGCGGGAAGCCAGACGATCTCGACCGGGCCGGTGTGCGTCGGTGCGGATTGTGTCGCAACAGTTTCTGGTTCGACTGCTTCGCTGATCCCCGTCTCACGCAGTTTGGCTTTGTGACCGTGATGGCTGGCACCTGCGTCATCGTGAAATTCGAAATCCTCGCGGAACATGGTCAGAAGGTGCTCTTCCAGCCCCATGACCAGCGGATGCACCCACGTATCGAAGATCACGTTCGCGCCTTCGATCCCCATCTGCGGGCTGTAGCGCGCCGGGAAATCCTGAACATGGACCGGGGCGGAAATGACAGCACAGGGAATGCCCAGACGCTTGCCGATATGCCGCTCCATCTGGGTGCCGAGGATCAACTCGGGCGCAAGTTCTTCGATCCGACGTTCGACTTCGAGGTAATCATCCGTGATCAGCGCCTCGAGACCAAACTCTTTCGCGACGCCACGCAGCATCCGGGCCTGTTCACGGTTGTAACAGCCCATGCCCACCACCTCGAATCCCATCTCGTCGCGGGCGATGCGGGCGCAGGCGGCGACATGTGTTCCGTCGCCAAAGAGGAACACGCGCTTGCCAGTCAGATAGGTGCTGTCAACGCTGGCCGAATACCACGGCATCCGCAGACGGCTTTCGTCGAGAATGACATTGCGTCCGGTGATCGACGCGATTTCCGAAACGAAGGCGCGCGTGGCACCAACGCCAATCGGCACGACCTTGGTGTAAGGAAGATCCAGCTCCCGCTCCATCCAGCGCGCGGCTGTCTCGGCGGTTTCGGGATACATCAGAACGTTGAAATGCGCGGCACCCAGATTGGCGATATCCGAAGGACGTGCATCAAAAGGCGCAACGACATTCACGCCAATGCCCATGTCGGACAACAGCGCCGTCACTTCGGTGATGTCATCACGGTGGCGGAAGCCCAGCGCGGTCGGGCCAATCAGGTTCGCAGTGATCCGCGCTGTCTTTTGGACCGGCTTGGCCAAGTGGCGCACGATCTGAAAGAACGTCTCGTCCGCGCCAAAGTTTTCCTTGCGCTGATAGCTGGGTAGTTCTAGCGGAATGGCCGGGATCGGCAGGCCGAGTGTCTCGGCAAGACCGCCGGGATCGTCCTGGATCAGTTCGGCGGTACAGGATGCGCCGACGATCATCGCCTCGGGCTTGAACCGCTCATAAGCGGCCATCGCGGCGTCCTTGAACAGGTATGCCGTATCCGCTCCCAGATCGCGGGCCTGAAAGGTCGTGTATGTGACCGGTGGGCGATGGTTACGCCGTTCGATCATGGTAAACAGCAGATCCGCATAGGTGTCGCCTTGCGGGGCGTGCAGAACGTAATGCATGCCCTTCATGGCGGTAGCGACACGCATCGCACCCACATGCGGCGGCCCCTCGTATGTCCAGACGGTCAGCTTCATTCCGCCGCCTCCATCTTCAGAAGACTGCGGCGGCGCACAGGGCGCGAGAAAAGACCGGCAAGGTCACCCGCCTGTTCGTAGAAATGCACTGGCGTGAACACCAGTTCGATGGCCCACTTGGTGGTGAGACCCTCTGCCTCGAGCGGATTGGCAAGGCCGAGGCCGCAAACGGTCAGATCAGGCCGCGCAGCACGGCACCGATCAAGCTGTTTGTCGACGTCCTGGCCTTCGGCGATGATCGGACCTTCGGACAACAGTTCGAGGTCCGGTGTCATGACCGAACGGTGGATAAAGGGCGCACCCACTTCCACTGCTTCCATTCCACATTCACGGGTCAGGAACCGGGCCAGCGGGATTTCCAGCTGACTGTCTGGGAAGAAGAACACCGACTTGCCTCGGAGCGCTTCAGACGCCTGCGCGACGGCCTTTGTCGCCCGGGCACGCGGTGCGTCGGTGACTTCGGCAAACTTGGCATCCGACACGCCAAACTGATCGGCAATCGCCCGCAGCCATTGGGTTGTCCCTTCTTCACCAAAGGGGAAGGGCGCGGCGATATGATTTGCGCCACGGCGCTGTAACGCTTCGTGGGTTTCGGTAAGGAAAGGCTGCGTCAGCGCGTAAAGCGTATTGGGACCGATGCCATATTCATCATTCACCCGCGAGGCGGGAAGAATGCGGATCGGACCGATCCCCATCGCTTCGAGGAGGCCAACCGCCTGCTCTTCGACAACGTCGGGAAGTGCGCCGACCAGCAGTAGTTCGCGCGCATCTGTCTGCGGCAGAACCGGAACCATCGCAGCAAGACAGGCGTCTTCGCCTTGGGTAAACGTCGTTTCAATGCCGGACCCGGAATAGCTCAGCACGCGGACATTGGGCGCAAATTGTGCACTCATGCGTTCTGCCGCTTTGGCAAGATCAAGCTTGATCACTTCGGACGGGCAGGACCCGACGAGGAACAACTGCTTGATGTCCGGGCGACGCTCGAGCAACTCACTGACGACACGGTCAAGTTCCTGCTGTGCGTCTGCCATCCCAGCAAGATCGGTCTCTTCAAGGATGGCCGTTGCAAAGCGGGGTTCGGCAAAAATCATGACGCCCGCCGCAGATTGCAGCAGATGGGCACAGGTGCGGCTGCCCACGACAAGGAAGAACGCGTCCTGCATCTTGCGGTGCAGCCAGATGATCCCGGTCAGACCGCAAAAGACCTCGTGCTGGCCGCGTTCCTTGAGAACAGGCGTACTGGAGCAACCACGTGAAGGTGGGGGAGTGAACCGTTCGGTCATGCCGTGGCCTCATCTGCAATGGGTGAAGCGCTGGCCTGAAGACGTGCGACACGCAGCTTCCAAAGGAATTGCCCGGCGTTGATGACGTATGCAGCATAAGCCGCAAGGGCGAGCCACATCTCTTCGGTCGGGCTCAGCGCGCTGGTCCAGAGCGCCCAGACATAGGCGAGGTGCAGTGCGATCACGAGGAAAGAGAACACATCCTCCCAGAAGAACGCGGGCGCAAACAGGTATTGGCCAAAGACCACCTTCTCCCAAATCGCGCCGGTGACCATGATGGTGAGCAGGAAAACGGTTTTGATCAGAATGGAAATTGTCGCGGCGTCATAGCCGGCTCCCGTGACCAGATAGCGGACGACCAGAGCCAAAGACACAAGGAAAACAAGGAATTGGATAGGCGCAAGGACGCCTTGGATGATGGTCCAAATGCTGTTGTCACGACGTGCGCGCTGTTCCTCTGTATAGAGGAAGACTGGTTTTCCAGCGGCGCGATGCGATCCTGCCATGTCTACGATTCCGTTCTTGCTCCCTAAAAAGTATCTACTCGTGGCGGCAAGTGTCAACTAAAACTTACACCTTGAGGGGGCTGCCCTACATAGTTGTCAATCTGCCTACCGATTCTTGAAAACGTGGCTTAATTCCCGATTTTTCAGTGGTTTTCTTCGCTATACCTTGTTGAAAGGAAAGCCGAATGGGATTTAGTGTCAATTATCTTTGACATTTATGGGTAAGAATCAGAAACTAGAGATGTCTGATATGCCTGACATGTGTCATGCATTGTCGGCTACGAGGGTGTGACAATGGCAAACGACCATACCGACGATCGTACGTCGGCAGAGGAAAGTCGGCTGGACATCTCTGCTTTGGCGTCCACCGTGCTGTCTGTCCTGAGCGACAAGGGTGAGGAAGGGGCGCAGACGATTCGAAGCAGCGTCATCCAGAAACTCGTGGAAGTCTCCCTGCAGCCCGGTGCGTTCAACGCCGAAGGGCTGCTTGAGGATCTGAAGGATCGGCGCATCAGCGCGGACCAGATCGTCGACATCTATATCCCGCAAGCCGCCCGAGAATTGGGTCGTATGTGGTCTGAGGACATCATCGGCTTCGCGAAAGTGACGATTGCGACCGCGCGTCTTCAGGGATTGCTGACGATGCTCGCGCCTCCCTGGGCCGCTAAGCCGTCAGAAATGGCAAATGGCGTGAATGTGCTGATGTTGCTTCAGGGCAATGACAGCCACACCCTTGGTCCGCATGTGGCCACGGCACAGATGCGCCGTGCCGGTGCATCCGTTCGGATTCTGTTCGGCGCGCGCGATGACACGATCATCAAGGCACTGTCGGATGAAAGCTACGATATGGTCCTGTTTTCAGGATCACGTCCCGACGCGCTTGCATCAATCGCAAAGTTGGTTAAACGCATTCGAACCGGTGTCTTGGCGCCCCCGCCGCTGGTTCTGGGAGGGATTGTTCTGAACCTCGCGGACGGTGTCAAAGAAAAGACTGATGTCGATCTGGTGACAAACGATGTGAAGGTTGCACTGAAGCTGTGCGAAAAGAACAAATCCAGAAACAGGTCTTTGACGCGGTAATGAATACGAGTGGGTCCAGTTTCTGGAGCAGCGGCTCCGTACCACTTATCGACGCAGAAGTTCTGTCGAGTATCATTACTGTTGCGTCCGACATTGCTCTCGTGGTGTCGCGCGGCGGAAAGGTACTGTCTGTCCTGATCAACCCGAACGAAACCTCCTTCGGCAAGTTGAGCCATTGGGAGGGTCGTCCTCTCATGGATTTCCTGACCCGCGAAAGCCGTCCCAAGATCGAAGCGGTCATGGAATTGATGGAAAAGGGCGAAACGCCGTCCCGGTCCGTCGAATTGAACCACACAGACAATTCGGTTTGGGAATTTCCTGTTCGGTACAGTTTTCACCCGTTCGGCTCGGACGGGTCTTTCCTCATGCTGGGTCGTGACCTGCGTCCGATCGCGGAAACGCAGCAGCAGCTGGTTCAGGCGCAAATGTCGCTTGAACAGGGCTACGAGGCGCGGCGCGAATTCGACGCGCGCTATCGTCTGCTGTTGCGCACCGTGCGGGACAACATCGTTTTCGTCTCGGTCAACGACGGCAAGATCAAGGATCTGAACGACCCGGCCGCGACGCTTCTGCAATCCAGCCGTGACGATCTGATCGGCACGACCTTTGCGCAGGAATTCCGCGACAAGCGCCCCGAAGAATTCACCGAAGCATTGATCAACGCCTCGATCTCGGAAAGCAATGCAAGCCTCGAAGTGCAGTCACGCCGCGGCCGCCAGCGCGTGATGATCACGCCGCAAGTGTTCCGTGCTGCGGGCGAACGCATTCTGATCTGCCGCCTGACCACCGCAGATGAAACCACCGCGCGGTTCGACAATCTGTCCAACAACCTTGCCGCGGTGTTCGAAAAAGGGTCGGACGCGTTTGTGTTCACTTCCGCAAACGGAACCATCGAAGCGTGCAATGACGCCTTCCTCGATCTTGTCGATGCCGCACATGCCGTCGATGTGAGGGGCCGCAGTTTTGCCGACTTCCTGGGGCGTGGTCAGATTGACATGAGTGTGCTGGTCGAAAATGCCCGCCGCACCGGCCAGATGCGGATGTATTCCACCAAACTGCTCAACGATTTTGGCGCAAAGACCCCTGTCGAGATGTCCGTCACGTTCTTTGAGGATCGGAGTGAACCGACACTGGGTTTTGTCATTCGTGACATCAGCCGTGTGGATGCGATGCGCAAAGCGCCGCTACAGACAAGCGAAGAATCCAGCCGCAACGTGATGGAACTTGTCGGTTCGGCCACGCTCAAGGAAATCGTTTCCGAAACCACCGATGTGGTTGAAAAGATGTGCATCGAAACGGCTGTCAGCCTGACACGCAACAACCGCGTAGCCGCTGCCGAGATGCTGGGTCTGTCCCGACAAAGCCTCTACGTGAAGCTTCGGAAATACGGGCTCCTCAACAAAGATGGCGATGGCGACAGCGAATAACCCGCTCTGAGTGTCAATTCGTCCCGTTCAAATCCTGATTTCACCTCTCTGTTTCACTTGATGTGAATCGATTTGTCGTGTCTAGTTGACACATGACTGTCAGCGTAAGTTTACACCGCGATCGCTACCCTGCCCCTTCGGCCATGCTGGAGCTGATCAAACCCGTCACATGGTTCCCGCCGATGTGGGCCTATGCGTGCGGGGCCGTGGCCTCGGGTGTGGCCATCACCGAACATCTTGGTCTTCTGATCGTCGGCGTGATCCTCGCCGGTCCTGTGGTCTGCGGAATGAGCCAGGCCGCCAACGATTGGTGCGACCGCCATGTCGATGCGATCAACGAACCCAATCGGCCAATTCCTTCGGGTCGCATCCCCGGACGTTGGGGCCTTTGGATTGCATTGGCGATGTCGCTCCTGTCGCTTGCCTTGGGCGCGACACTTGGAACATGGGGGTTCATTGCGACTGTTGTCGGTGTCATTGCCGCTTGGGCCTATTCCGTTGAACCGATCCGGTTGAAACGATCCGGCTGGTTTGGACCGGGTCTTGTCGGTTTGTCCTACGAGTCCCTTCCCTGGTTCACCGGCGCTGCCGTGTTGAGCCAGACGCTGCCTTCGGGGCCAATCATCCTGATCGCACTTCTTTACGGAATCGGCGCGCATGGGATCATGACGCTCAACGATTTCAAGGCGCTCGAAGGAGATGCCCAGATGGGTGTGAATTCCCTGCCCGTGACCCTTGGGCCGGAGCGTGCAGCGAAAGTTGCATGCATCATCATGCTCGTTCCCCAGATTTTCGTCATCCTTGCGCTGGCCAAATGGGGTCAATCGACACAGGCCGCCATCATTCTTGCACTGGTCCTCGGCCAGCTTTGGGCGATGTCCGTCATGCTGAAGGACCCCAAAGCAAAAGCGCCTTGGTACAATGCAACAGGCGTTCTGATGTATGTGTCAGGCATGATGGTCTCGGCCTTTGCCCTCCGCGGAATGGGAGTTGTCTGATGACCTTGGGATGGCTTGCGATTGTTCGACTGGGTCTGGTGCAAATGGCGCTTGGTGCCATCGTCGTCCTCACCACATCCACGCTCAACCGTTTGATGGTTGTCGAACTGGCGTTGCCCGCCGTTCTGCCGGGCATGTTGGTCGGGCTGCACTACGGCATCCAGATTACACGACCTAATTGGGGGTTCCTGTCGGATAAAGGCGGCAATCGCACCCGCTGGATCTTGCGGGGCATGGTGATCCTTGGCGCTGGTGGCGTCCTCGCCGCGCTGGGCGTTGTCGAAATGGCGACCAGCTATGCAGTTGGTCTGGCGATGTCGGTTCTGGCCTATGCATTGATCGGCCTTGGCGCAGGCGCTGCAGGCACGTCGGTCCTCGCACTTCTTGCGACAGCGACCGCGCCCCACCGCCGCGCGGCGGCTGCAACGATCACGTGGCTGATGATGATCTTCGGCATTGCGATGACCGCCGGTGTCGTCGGGCAATTGCTTGATCCCTACACGCCCGCGGTTCTGATCGAAGTGGTTACAGGCGTCGCCCTTGCCGCGCTGGCGATCACGGTTCTTGCCACATGGCGCATCGAACGTGGTGTTGAAGCGGCACCCGAACCCGATCCCGTGCCCTTCCGCGAAGGTCTGGCCGAGGTTTGGGCAGAACCAAAAGCGCGGCTGTTCACGATCTTCGTCTTCCTGTCAATGACCGCCTACTTCATGCAGGAGCTGATCCTAGAGCCCTATGCAGGTCTCGTTTTCGGCTTCACCCCCGGCGAAAGCACAACGCTTTCGGGCATCCAGAACGGTGGGGTGTTCCTTGGCATGTTGACCGTAGGCATCGCGGCCACCGCGCTTCGCTTTGGCTGCCTGCGCAATTGGGTGATCGGCGGTTGCCTGGGGTCGGCGGCAAGCTTGTGCGTGATCGCCATTCTGGGCGGCTACGCCCTCCCCCAGACGCTTCTGCCTGCCGTCTTTGCCCTTGGGTTCTTCAACGGCGCCTTCGCGGTCGCTGCCATCGGTTCGATGATGGCGCTGGCGGGTGAAGGCCGCGAAAAGCGCGAAGGCACCCGCATGGGCCTTTGGGGCGCGGCACAAGCGATTGCCGCCGGTTTCGGTGGCCTGACCGGCGCTGCCGCCGCCGACGTGATGCGAACCATGACCACCGACGCGCCAGCCTTTGGGGCCGTCTTTGTATTTGAAGCGGGGTTGTTCCTCTGCGCTGCCTTCATGGCATTGCGCATCATGGAAGGCAGCCCGTCACAAGCCGAACTGATCACAGGAGAGTGACCATGTATGATGTCGTTGTTGTGGGCGGTGGCCCGTGCGGTGCAACAGCCGCCGAGGATTTGGCCCGGTCAGGGTACAAAGTGGCGATGCTTGATCGCGAGGGCCGGATCAAACCCTGCGGCGGTGCGATTCCCCCCGCTTGATGCAGGACTTTGACATTGGCGAAGACCAGCTTGTCGCCAAGGTAAACACTGCTCGCATGATTTCACCGACCGGGCGCCACGTCGACATCCCGATTGAAAACGGGTTTGTCGGAATGGTTGATCGCAAGGATTTTGATCCTTTCTTGCGAGACCGTGCAGTGAAAGCCGGCGCGCAGAAATTCACCGGAACGTATGTCCGCATCGAACGCGACGCCGCTAAGAAAACGCGGTCGATCATCTACCGCGATAAGGAAACCGGCGAAGAGCGGGCGCTTGAAACCAAGCTGATTATCGGGGCGGATGGCGCCAATTCCCGCGTGGCCCGGGATGAAATTCCCGGCGGTGACAAGGTGCCATTGGTCTTTGCGTATCACGAGATCATTGCTGCCCCCGAGAAGAACGATGTCTACGATCCGATGCGCTGCGACGTGATCTATGATGGCGCGATCAGCCCGGATTTTTACGGCTGGGTGTTTCCCCACGGTGGCACAACCTCTGTCGGCATGGGGACATATGTGCAAAGCGTGAACCTCAAGGAGGCAACGGCTGCCCTGCGCGAGGCATCCGGCCTGACCCATTGCGAAACACTCCGCAAGGAAGGCGCGCCCATTCCGCTGAAGCCTCTGAACAAGTGGGATAACGGCAATGATGTTCTGGTTGCCGGCGATGCGGCAGGTGTCGTTGCGCCCTCAAGCGGCGAAGGCATTTACTACGCGATGATTTGCGGGCGTCATGCCGCCACTGCCTGCGCGGCAGCCTTGAAAACCGGCAAGGTCAAGAACCTGACACTGGCCCGCAAGCTCTTCATGAAAGAGCACAAGATGGTCTTCCGTGTTCTGGGCCAGATGCAGGACGCCTATTACAAGAGCGACTCACGCCGGGAGCGCTTTGTCTCCCTGTGTCATGATGTCGATGTGCAAAAGCTGACGTTTGAAGCGTATATGAACAAGAAGCTCGTGAAGGCACGGCCCCTTGCGCATTTGAAGATCGGCTTCAAGAATGCGCGTCATCTCTTGGGGCTTGTGCGGGAGACACATGTATGACCCAGACGCTTATCCCGGCATGGCGCGGCGACACTCTTGAACCTGTTGAAAAGCTGGATGCTCACATTCGTGGGCTCAAACACAAAGCGATCTCGGTGTTCGTGCTGCGCGGGGATGAGATCCTGATCCAACGGCGCGCCATGGGCAAGTATCATACCCCCGGTTTGTGGGCGAACACGTGCTGCACCCATCCGAACTGGAAAGAAAGCAGCCTCGCCTGCGCCCATCGCCGTCTGAAAGAGGAACTGGGCATCACCGACCTGACTCTCGATTATCGGGATCGCGTCGAATACCGCGCAGATGTTGGCGGAGGCCTGATCGAACACGAAGTTGTCGATATCTTCGTGGCAGAGGTGTTCGGACCTCTAGACCTGTCCCCCAATCCCGACGAAGTCATGGCGACTCGATGGGTGCGCTATGGCGATTTGGTGCAGGACGTGGTTAAAGAGCCGAGCCGGTTTACCCCCTGGTTGCGCATTTACCTCGACACATATGCGCCACAAATCTTCGGGGAACTGGCAATTTCCTGCGTAAACCCAGCATAAAATAGCCAATTTTAAACACATTCGCTCCTGTTTCTTGCCCTAGTCTCTCCTTAGACATTTATTTGGGGCTCGAACTGGGGAGTTTGAGATGTCTGCTGCCACCGCCAGTGATCTGGAGCGGTACATGTTGGATCTCGTGAACGAGGAGCGCACAAGCCGTGGCTTGAACGCACTCGTGCTCGATAAGATCTTGAACGCGTCCGCTGATGCGCATTCCTTGTGGATGCTTGAAAATAACGTCTTCAGCCACACCGGCGTGGGGAATTCCACGCCGACGCAGAGGATGACTGCTGAAGGCTTTGATCTTTCCGGATCATGGCGCACAGCCGAGAACATCGCCGCGCAAAGCGAGCGAGGCGACGAAGGTCTGTTCGACGACGTGTATGATCTGCACCTCGCGTTGATGAACAGCCCGGGTCACCGCGAGAATATTCTGATGCCGGACCTCGAAGTCGTTGGCATCGGCATCCAGACCGGCACCTATGACTATGGGTCCGGCAAATATTATTCGGTGATGGTCACGCAGAACTTCGCGATGACGGGCGGGCAAACCACGCCTGATGTTGTGGTTCAGAATGCACGCACGCCAGACAATACTGACACGCAGCCGGATTCTTCGGGTGTCCTGGTCGGAAATTCCACCGCCGAAAATCTTGTCGGTACGGCTCAAGATGACCGGATCACAGGGTCAGGCGGGAATGACATTCTGTCCGGTGGCGCGGGAACCGATACCGCGGTTTACATGAGCGATATGTCCAACTACGGGCTGACAATCAGCAATGGATCGATCGTGATCGAAGACCGGAGCGGGCGCGACGGGACCGATACGCTCAACAGCATCGAAATCCTCGAATTCAACGGCACAGCCTTTGAGCTCGACCGCTTCACCAATGTCAGCACGTTGACCGAAGCCGACATGATGGCGTTCTGCGAGCTCTATGTCGCCTATTTCAACCGTGCGCCGGATTCGACCGGTTTGCTTTTCTGGGGTTCAGCCTTGGCCGACGGCATGTCGATGAACGAAATCGCACGCCTGTTCTTTGATCAACCCGAAACGCAAGCACTCTATGGTGGGTCAAGCAGCACCGGCGATTTCGTGACTGCTGTGTATTCGAACATTCTCGGCCGCGCGCCGGATGCCTCCGGGTTCAATTACTGGACCGGAATCCTCGACAGCGGCGCTGTGGAACGGTCCGAGTTCATCCTTGCGATGATTGACGGGGCCAAGGCGGCCAGCGGAAGCGCCGCCGATGCGCAGTATCTCGAAACCAAGGCGGAAATCGGCGCGTACTATGCCGTTGTCAATGGCTTGAACAATGTCAGCGTCGCCAGTGCTGCCATGCAGGCCTTTGACGGCACCATCGCATCGGTTGTCGAAGCCAAGGACCTGATCGACGATCACGCTGCTTTGGTCGACACCGTCCAAGGATCCGAATTCACGATGAGCGTGATCGGTCTCGTGGACGATGCGCTGGATTGGATTTGACGCTCACGCGCCTTTCGTGAGCGGCACAACCTTTCCGTCGCTGGACGTGAGAGACACGGCCATCTTGTAAAGGTCGAAGCGGGTCATGCCCGCATCGGCATACATCTCGTCCGGTGACGCCTGATCGATGAAGCGGTCAGGCAAAGTCACAGTCCGGATCTTTAACCCGCGATCCAGTACACCACGATCTGCCAGTTCATGCAGAACCATCGCGCCAAAGCCGCCCCGTGAACCCTGTTCGACCGTAATCAAGGCGTCATGTGTTCTGGCAAGTTTCAGGATCAGATCGATGTCCAGCGGCTTGGCAAAACGCGCATCCGCAATCGTCACACTGACTCCATCCTTCTCGAGCAGGCGGGTGGCCGCTTCGACCTCCGCCAGATGTGCGCCAAAGCTCAGAAAGGCAACGCCACTTCCCTCTTGCAAGACACGGCCCTTGCCGATCTCCAGCACTTCTCCACGCTCCGGCATTTCGACACCGTTGCCCGACCCGCGCGGATAGCGAAACGCGATAGGGCCGCTATCATGTGCAACAGCGGTTGCGACCATGTGCTTGAGTTCGGCTTCATCGGCCGCTGCCATCACTGTCATGTTGGGCAAAGCTGCAAGATACCCGACATCGAACGACCCAGCATGGGTGGCACCATCGGCACCGACCAATCCAGCACGGTCGATTGCAAAACGTACAGGCAAATTCTGCAAGGCAACATCGTGAACGATTTGGTCATAGCCCCTTTGCAGGAAGGTCGAGTAGATCGCGCAGAACGGTTTAAGTCCGGACGCAGCCATCGCGGCCGAGAAAGTGACCGCATGCTGTTCCGCAATCCCCACGTCGAACACGCGCGAGGGAAAACGGTCGGCAAGGATGTCGATCCCTGTTCCACCGGGCATGGCGGCCGTTACGCCGACAATATTCGGATCGCGCGCGGCTTCCTCGGTCAGCGCGTCGCCAAACACCTTGGTGTAACTGGGCGCGTTGGGCTTCGACTTGGCTTGGGCGCCCGATTCCACGTCGAATTTCGACACGCCGTGGTATTTGTCGGCACTGTTTTCGGCGGGGGCATAGCCCTTGCCTTTGACCGTGCAGCAATGGATGAGAACCGGACCCGTTGCACGCGCACGCGCGGCACGCAGAACGGGCAAAAGCTGGCCCATGTCGTGACCGTTGATCGGGCCGATGTATTCGAAACCCAATTCTTCAAACAGCGTACCTGACCCTTGCAGGTTCCCGGTCACAAGCTGGCGGGCGCGTTTGGCCCCCTCGCGCATTGGTGCCGGCAGCGCAGCCTCGAACCCTTCGGCAAGCGATTTCACCTTGGCCAGAGGTTCATTGGCATACATGCGGCTCAGGTAGGATGACATGGCGCCAACCGGGGGCGCGATGCTCATTTCGTTGTCATTGAGGATGACAAACAGTCTGCGGCCTTCGTGGCCCGCGTTGTTCATCGCTTCATAGGCCATGCCAGCGCTGATCGAACCGTCACCGATCACGGCAATCGAGTCACCGGTCGGGCGACCCATGTCGCGGCCAACAGCAAAACCGAGGGCGGCAGAGATCGACGTGGACGAGTGTGCGGCACCAAAGGGGTCGTATTCCGACTCGCTCCGCTTGGTGAAGCCGGACAGACCGTCCTTCTGACGCAGAGTTTTCATCCGGTCGCGGCGTCCGGTTAGAATTTTGTGAGGATAGCACTGATGCCCGACATCCCAGATCAACTTGTCCATCGGCGTGTTGAACACCGCATGGATGGCGACCGTCAATTCAACCACTCCGAGGCTCGACCCGAGATGCCCTCCCGTTTGCGAGACGGCGGAAATGACTTCGGACCGCACTTCATGCGCAACCTTCGTCAGCGTGGCATCGTCCATGCGTCGCAGATCAGCAGGTCCGGCAACCCGATCAAGATTGGGAGTAAGGGAATGTGTCATCTGGCAGTCTCCTCGGGGACAGAGGGAAGAAGGCGTCACGTTTGCCAGGGGGTGCCTAGAAACGTGACGCCAGTTCCTGTAGCCAACAGGAAGGGAACCGGGGTGTTGAGCCCCGTATCCGGTTTTGCGTTTTGGGAACCTGTCAAAACCGGATCTGGCGGATGGTCAGGGCAGCGAACCGCCCAGACCCATCATTCGTAAACAGGCGCACCTGTCGTTGCGAGCTCGGGCCAGTCAGCGATGACATTCGTCCCTTGCAGCGGTTGCTGGTAGCCCTTGTGGCAGGTTTTGCAGGCGGCTTTCGGCGCGTCGGCAAAGACCGGACCAAGGCGTTCCGGCGGATACACATCCTCGAGCGGTACGAGGTACTCGTTGTTGATTTCCTGAACCATGCCGATGCCCAGCTGTTCGGTTGACCATTGCGGGGTCACCTGCTCGGGGTCATAGAACGCGCGGCTGTTGTGACAGAACACGCAGTTCACACCCAGAGAGTTGGACACATAGTTCATCAGGCTGAACGTGCGTTCCGTGTCCTGCCAAGTGGTGACACCCTCTTCAGACGGGTATTCGGCGACATGGGCTTCGAGGTTGTGAACCCCGATGCGACCGTAATCCAGCAGGAACGTCTCCAAAGCATCAGACGGGAGAGACGTGTACTGGCTTTGCACCGTCACCCTGTTCTGAACCGCCGCCCAACCGCCGGCTGCTTCATTGACGGACCCCATCTTGAACCAGATATCCGACGGCACGTTCTGGCCACGGTGGCAGGTGTAGCAAGTCACACCTACTGTTTTGTTGGCGTTGACGTGACCATCCCAGCCTTCGTTGATGGTCTGGGTCATCTGGATCATCCGACGGGCGACAACCTTGGTGTAAAGATCATCGTTGCCGTATTCTTCGACGTCCACGTCACCATGGCAGTAGGCACAGCCCTGATCCGGGGCAACCCAATCCGTCATGGCCAGCATGAGGCGATTGAAGTTGTCTTCGGTCAGATCGCCCAGCACCTGAACGTTCTGGTAGATGTCCCGCGCCAGTGGCTCGCCACCTTCCGGCACATAGGGTGCCTCGGTGTACATGACTTCGATGGACGGGTCCGGTGTCCGCACCTCACGCACGAATTCCGGCCGTGACATCCCCGTTCCGCGTGGACCGGATTGCAGGCTTTCGGTTTTGAAGGGCTGGCCGACCACCACGAGGAACGCAGCGACTGTAACAGCTACCCCCACAGCTCCGATGAGGATCGCCGGACCGTAGATGTTGGTCGGGTTCTCATTGTTCCATTTATCGAACCATTTGGGAAACATGATCAGTTCTCCTGTCCAATAAAGGTTTCATAGGAACCGTAGGCTTCGTACCCGTAAGAGCCGTCATACATCGGAGCGAAGTGATGCTCCTGTGCCCAGATGAACCAGTTGTCCACCACGGTGCCGGTCAGAAGGATACCGATGCCGCCAGTGATCGGCGTCAGAACCGCGAACCACCACGCCCAGCGGTGAATACCTTCCATCGTGGCGTTGAAGCCCATGGTCCAGCGCCAGAAAAGGGCGGCACGTTCGGTGGCTGTTCCGCGGTCAATGATCTGCTCAAGCTCGCGGTCGCCGCCGTAGCGGGTCACCGCCAGGATGGTTGCGCCGTGCATCGCGAAGAGCAGGACGGAACCATAGAGGAACACGATCGAAAGCGCGTGGAACGGGTTGTAGTACAGGTTGCCGTACCGGATCGAGAACGCCGTGGTCCAGTCGAGGTGCGGGAAGATCCCGTATGGCACCGCTTCTGACCAGGACCCCATCAGGATCGGACGGAAGAGACCAAGCACGAGGAACAGCCAGATCGCGGAGCCAAACGCCCAGAAGACGTGTTTGCCCATCTTGTGTTCCATCGCCAGCAGATAGGTTCGTGCCCACCAGCTCATCACCGAAATCAGCAGGAAGAAGCTTGCGATGATGTACCAACCGCCTTCGTTCAGCGGCGGCATACGCAGGCCGTATTCCGGGCTTGGCGGTTCAAGCGCCAGCCAGAACAGCTGTCGGATGAACTCGGGGACAGACCAGCCAACCTGCGCCAGCATGTTCAGACCGATGATATTGAGCGCGAGGATACCCGTCGCAAGCGACACCATCCCGGTCCAACCCAGCCAGACGGGGCCAAGCTGTGCGTTTCCGATCCAACCGATTAGGGTCGAGAAGCCCGCTTTGCGCGTCCGCTCCTGTTCGGCGTTTTCGGTCGCCATACCCCATTCAGGTTTTCCCTGAACCTGGACCTGCGTGAAAATGTTCTGATATTCAGCCATGATTACATTCCCACATTGGCGCCCCAGATGGGCAGTTCGAGCCACCAGTTCCACCACTCAGGCCAGCCCTTTGTCCAAACGGGGCCAGAGATGATGATACAGATCGCGGACCAGAAACCGGCGTTGAGGGCGAGAAGCAGACCAACGCGGTGAATGCCGAGCGTGCCGACGGAGTAGCCGATGAAATCGCGGAAGAATGTGTCTTCGTGATCCGGGGTGCGCATTTCCTCACCCTTTTCAGGGTTGGCTGCGGACAGGATCAGACCACCGTGCAACGCGAGCGCCAGTGTCGTGGTAAAGAAGAACGTTACCGCGATCATGTGGGCCGGGTTGTAGTGGAAGTGAAGATAGGCGTAGCCAGTGTTGGACACCCAGTCGAGGTGGCTGAAGATCCCGTATGGGAAGCCGTGACCCCAAGCGCCCATCAAAAGCGGACGGAACACAACCAGTGTGACATAGGCGAAGATCGCAAAGCTGAAGGCGAAAGGCACGTGGTACCCGATGCCAAGCTTGCGGCAAATCTCGACTTCGCGCAGCGCCCAACTGCAGAATGCACCAACCGCGCAGATCGTGATAATCTGCCAAAGTCCGCCTTCCATCAGCGGCGCCATGCCCAGACCGTAGCTCAGGTCAGGCGGCGCGATATTGATGAGCCATGGATTGAATGTGCCTTGATCGGCCGCTCCCCACAAAATGAGGATCGTGCCGAGCAGAGCGAAAAAGGCGGTCGTGACTCCAAAGAAGCCCACGTAGAAAGGCCCAACCCAGAAGTCGAACAGATCGCCGCCGATCAGCGTCCCTCCGCGGACGCGATACTTTTTTTCGAAGCTGAGCAGCGCCATCTTCTTTATCTCCGCGTTTGCCGGCATGCCCCGAACGAGACCCAGCCGTCATGTTTCAGTCACTCAGTTTTGCCGCGGGCGGTCCGGTATCGGGCTCCGCCCGCAGCGATCTTTTGAGCTCTTCCGAGCTCGCGAGCATTTACATGCCAGCGGCTGCTGCGGTTTCGAACCAGTTGATGCCGTTGGACAGCACCACGAGGTGAATCATTGCAGCCAGCAGGAAGAGGAAGACGCCCTGCGCGACGAACACGCGACGGGGATCAAAGATGAGCCAGATCTTGTAGAACTTTGCCATTTTCTAATCCTTCCTCAGAACCACGGGCGCCAGATGAAGGTTGCAAGGTGTGCAACCACTGCAACCGCCGAGAACAGCCAAAGGCCGCTCATGTAGACGGAATGCAGCTCCTGGGCCTGCTCGTCAGTAAGACCTGTGAATGACAGGTCGGTATTATCAGCCATGAACTTTCCTCCGGAACGTTATGCTGACGCCGCACTCCCTGCGGCCGGGTCCCTTGGAGCCAAGGCTCCGCAGGTCCTGTCCACCCCGCCGGGCGGACAGTCTCGCTCCCCCAGCCGTTTCAGGCCGAGAAAATCAGTGGCGTGATCCGATCCGCTTCGCACCATGCGCGCGCCAATGGGCCCCGCATGTTGAGCGTCTGCTTCTGGAACACTTCAAGCATCCAGATCACGAACGCGAAGGGGATCGCGACGATGAAGATGATGCTGAAATAGACCAGGAACTCGGTCCCGCGTTTGGTGTGACCGTGCTTGTGCGAGCGCGTGTCAGAAGAGGTGAAATCCGTCATGTGGTCGGTCCTCCTTGGGAATTTGCAAGGGCTTGAACAGTCTCAACGACGACACGTTCAGCGCCTTGTTTCAGTGCTGCGGCCTCTGCGGCGTCGCGCAGGTTCTTGGCGGCAGAAATACGGGTGAGTACGGGGTGCTGCGCGACGATCCGATCCAGCTCGGATTGTGCGTCGACGTCCCACGGGAAGTCGCGGCGCAGCGGCGTCAGGGTCGAATCCGCTTTGTCCATCTCGCTGCCCAAAGGCAGGATGTGGAAGAGCGCATCGAACAGACCGTTGCAGACTTCCTGAAGCAGATAGGTCGCGCCCGCGTAGCCCATCATCGGTGTCCCGGTATGCCTGCGGATCGCGGCACCGGGAAAGCTTGCAGGAATGAAGGTCGGCTGTGGGCCATGCCCCGCCTTCATTTCGGCAAGGTACATCTTTTCGTTGATCGACCCCATAAGAACGAGCGGCTTCTTGGAATGAACCAGCGACCGGACTTCTTCGTTGTTGGTCTTGGCACCGGCAACACGTGCCACGGCAAAGGCGCAAGGCAGACCGAGATCGCCTTCAAGGTAGTTCCGGATACCGCGCGCATAGGTTTCGTTCGCCACGATCCCGAAGGAGGCCGTGGCAAAGAAATCCTGAGTGACAGAGCGCCACAGATCCCAAATGGGTTTGAGTGTCGAATGCTTTTCCTGCTCGATAAATGGCTCAGGATCGAGGCCCAGCAGTTCCCCCAGCTTGCGCAGAAACTTGGTGGTTGAATCCATGCCGATCGGCGCCTGCAGGTAGGGCTTCCCAAGGCATTCCGCGAGGCCACGACCGAATTCGCGATACATGCAGATGTTCACGTCGGCGTTCACCAGGTTCCGCATCTCGGCCAAGTGGCTGCCCAGCGGCATCACCATGTTGACCTCTGCACCGATCCCTTCGACTAGACGACGGATTTCAGCGAGATCGGACGGCATGTTGAACGTGCCGTACATCGGACCAAGGATGTTCACGCGCGGCTTTGCGCCCTCTTCGCGCTTCTTCTCGGGGGGCATCCGACCCTTGGTCATGCCGAATTCCGTGAAGATCCACGTCATTGCGCGATCTGCGCTTTCCCACTGATCCTCATCAATGGTGCGCGGCAGGAACCGTTGCAGGTTCGTACCCATTGGGGTCACGCCACCACCAATCATCTCGGCAATGGACCCGGTAACGACAACCGCCGGCAGAGCTGGGTCAAGCACACCCCAGGCGCGTTTCATCGCCCCCTCGGTCCCCTCTCGACCCAGCTCCTCCTCACCGAGGCCAGTAACCACGATAGGGAGTTCGTGCGGCGGAAGCGCATCCGTGTAATGCAGAACAGACGTGACAGGCAGGTTTTCACAGCCGACCGGGCCGTCGATCACCACCTGCAATCCTTTAACGGCAGTAAAGGCGTATACTGCCCCCCAGTAGCCACCCGCGCGGTCGTGATCTTGAATCAACATCAGATCATCTCCTCCGCCTTGGCGGCACGCGCCTGTTTGTCGAGCTTCTTCTGATGCTGGGCGCGGAAATCGGGACGCAGGTTCGGGGATTTTTCCCAAACGCCTGCGGTGTCACCGGTTCCGACACCTTCAAAGAAGGCCTTCATGTCGTCCATCCGAGATTTGCCCGCGATGGCGGCATTGATGACTTCGGCCAAAGACCCAGCCCCCGCCGGACCCATCAGCGGGCGGGCGGAAATGAGGTTGGTGTAGTACAGGCCGGGAATGCCCATCTCCTTGGCTTTCTGCACAACCGGAGTCGTGCCGATGGCCAGATCAGGCTTCACGGCTTCCATCGCTGCACAATCGTCTTCGAGCGACGCGCGATAGGTGACCTTGATGCCCTTGCTTTCCAGCCATTCACGGTCGGGTTCCGACCATTTCGTGCGCGGACAGGCGGTGCCGACATAGCGAAGGTCAGCGCCGCTTTCGACCAACAGGCGAGCGACCAGCAATTCGGACCCTTCATAGCCCGACAGCGTGATGGTCCCCTTGATCGGTGTCTGCGCGAGTGCGCCCTTGATCGCAGGGAGAAACGCATTCTGCGCTGCGGCGATCTGGGCGGCGGGAATGTTGAACGCATTCCCAATTCCCGCAAGCCAGGCGGCGGTGCCGTCATGACCCACAGGCGCAGAACCCACAATTGGGCGACCAGCCGCTTCGAATTCCCGAATGGCAGCTGTGTAAAATGGATGAATCGCAGCAACGACACCACAATCAAGCGCAGCATAAAGCTCGCGCCATTCGCGACAGGGCACAACCGGACCGGCGGCCAGACCCATCGGTGCCAGCATCGCCCCGATCATCATCGGATCAGCCGGGAACATCTCGCCCAAAAGCGCAACCGTCGGACGGTCCGATTTGCCACCAGCAGGCGCTTGCACGGGACCTGCCTTGATCTCTTCTCGCGCGTAGTTGAGCATCGCGCCCGCCAAAACATCCTTCGCCTCGGCATGTGTCGGAATACCAAAACCAGGAACGTCGATGCCGACGATGCGAACGCCGTTGATCTCTTTCGGAAGCAGCCGCAAGGGAACGCCAGAGGCTGTCGGAACACATAGGTTGGTGACAACGATGGCATCGAACCGCTCGGGATCGGCCATTTCGTGCACGCTTTCCCGGATGTCTTCGTAAAGCTTGCCCGTAACCAACGTTTCCGAGTTGAACGGTACATAGCCGACGGAACGACGCGCACCGTAGAAGTGGGACACGAAGGTCAGACCATAGACACAGCAGGCGGACCCGGACAGAACCGTCGCAACCCGCTTCATCCGCAAACCGACACGCAGCGACCCGAAGGCGGGACACATGCTTTGCGGTTGGTCGTGCGGACCTTTCGGATAGTCCTTCGCGAACTGATCCAGCATCTCGGAATTGCCCGCCAGTCTGGCGGCCTTTTCCATCTCGGACCCAGAGTGACACCCAAGACCATCCGCCAGCACGGGCGCATCGGGGGCGTCGATCCGTGGTTCCCCACGGATCACTTCAACCTCTGCCGTCTCGTCGTATGTTGCTTCGTTCGTCACGTTGTCTTCTACTTTCGTTCCCAATGGCGTTCCGGGGGCTAGCCGTCACGCTTCGTCGTAAATCACTTCCAAGGATTCCTGCGGCGCAGCGTTCTTGCCGCGCATGTCCATGTCGGTCGCTGGCACAAGCGTGTAACCCGCACCGGTTTCGGACCCGTCGAACAGCTCCAGCAGGCCGTCTTGCGTCAAAGGCGCTGGGCGTACGGGCGGGGCTTCGCCCACGTTCATGCCAAGTTCGGCAAACAGCGCACCCCATTGAGATTGGGCTGTGCCGACGATCTGGTAATTCGCGGATTTCTTGCGGAGGTCATCGTCCTGCGGGATCGACGCCAGAACCGGGATCTTGACCGCTTCGGCAAAGGCCTGCGCCTCGCCCGAGCCGTCATCCTTGTTGATGACCAGACCGGCAACACCCACGTTGCCGCCAAGACGGCGGAAGTATTCGACCGCCGAACAGACGTTGTTTGCCACGTAAAGCGATTGCAGGTCGTTCGAGGCGACCAGGATCACCTTCTGCGCCATGTCGCGGGCAATCGGCAGACCAAAGCCGCCACAGACCACGTCACCCAGGAAGTCGAGCAAGACGTAGTCGAAGTCCCAATCGTGAAAGCCGAGCTTTTCAAGCAACTCGAACCCGTGGATGATGCCGCGACCACCGCAGCCACGACCCACTTCGGGCCCGCCAAGCTCCATCGCGAAGACACCGCCACGCTTGAAGCAGACATCGCCGATCTTGACCTCTTCCCCGGCCAGTTTCTTTTTGGTCGACGTTTCGATGATTGTCGGGCAGGCCTTGCCGCCGAACAGAAGGCTTGTGGTGTCGGATTTCGGATCGCAGCCGATGAGCAAAACGCGCTTGCCCTGCTCGGCCATCATGTGGCTGAGGTTGGCCAGCGTGAAGGACTTGCCGATCCCGCCTTTGCCATAGATCGCGATGATCTGGGTTTTCTTCGTTGCTTCAGCCGGGATGATGTCGGCCAAGTCTTCATTGGCCTCGTCACGCAAACGCTGATCGAAGTCTTTAAGATTTGGAACGTCGTCTTTCACGAAGGCGTCTCCCAGTTGAGGATCATTTTCAGGCAGGTCGGGTCTTCGAACGCCGTGCGGTAGGCGTTCGGAGCATCAGCAGCCGCAGCTTGATGTGTGATGAGACCATCAAGGCTCAGCGCGCCGTTTTCGACCAATGTGCGGGTCGCGACGAGGTCATCGCGCGCCCATTCAGCAGCAACGCGGAAGCGCGCTTCTTTCATGAAGGCAGGCGGAAATGCGAATTGGAGCGGTTGCGTATAGAAGCCGGCCAAGACGATCTCGCCACCTTTGGCGATGCGTCCGACCAGATCGTTCAAAAGACCGCCATTGCCGCTTGCATCATAGATCGAGCGGTAGTTGCGCCGTTCATCCATGTCAGGGTGGATCACGTCGTAGCCATTGGCACCCGACATACGATCGGCGTTGATTTCCCAAACCGTTGGTGCGGGCGCACCGGCGGCCAGCGTCAAACGGGCGAACAACCGACCCAGCACGCCGTGTCCGACGATCAGATCTGGAACCGCTTTGTCCAGACCGGCCATCGCATGACGCGCGGTCGCGGCCAACGCAAGAAGAGCACCCTGAGCGCCAAGACCCCGGTCGATCCGCGTCACGCGATCCTGCGCTGTGACCAGCCGCCGTGTCGCGCCGCCGAACAGGCCAAACACGCCGTCATAACAATTGGCACCCGGTACGAAGACGTGATCGCCAACCTTGTAACCGGTGTTCGAGCCCGCCTCGACAACCTCACCAGAGGCTTCGTAGCCGGGGATCAGGGGGTAACCCATACCGGGAAACGGAGGCATGTCGCCCGTCCAGAAAAGCTTTTCGGTTCCGGTTGAAATGCCTGAATGTGCAATGTCCACAACCAGATCATCCGGTCCGGGATCCGTCAGGTGAACTGTCTCCAACGCAAGGGTCTTAGGTGCATTCAGCACAACGGCGTTTGTTTGCATCCCAACCTCCTGCTGTCTGGCGATCTGAATTCGCAGAATCGAATCCGGTGTCACGCCAAGGGTACGTTATAGTGTCAGTTTATTCTTACACACTAATCTGTCAACTATAATAGACACTTTGACAAGTAAACTGATGAACACGCATCAGCCGTTGGATTTCAGCGCCATCAAACTCGTCGTTACAAACGGACGGCGCGACCGGTGGATCCGCACAGAGGTAAACCCGGCATCCCTGCACATCTGGCTGATACGCGCGGCGCTGCGCACTGTGCCGGTTTGCATGGCAAGGCAGTAAAAGCTGAAATACACATCGCCAGAGACTTCGGGTTTGGCACCGCCCGACATCGGTTCCGACACCAAAAGCCGACCACCATCCGGCAAAGTGTCAAAAATTTTAGACAGAAGCGCCTCGACCGTTTGGTCTTCGTGATCGTAAAGAACGCGGATCAGCGAAATGGTGTCTGCGCCTTCCGGCAATGGATCATCGCGGAAAGACCCCGGCACGAACCGAAGTCGGTCCTTCGCCTGTGAACGCTCCATCAGAGCACGGGCATTCGTCTTGACAGCGGGCAGATCGAAGACCGTGGCGTGCATTCCTGGATGCTTCAACGCGGCCGCTTCGGCAAAAACGCCATAGCCTCCACCGACATCAAGTAGGTGCTGCGTCCGCTTGAGGTCAGCAACGGCAAGCGTGTCGGCCGAAACGATCTGCTGAGAGCGCGCCATCAGATCGGAATAGCGTTTTGAGGTTTCGGGATCGGTGGCATTTGCGGCACCGAACACATAAGGCCAGAAGGCGGAAAGTTCGGTGTCCACCTCGCCGCGCATCAACGCAACGGGATCATTCAGATCCCGGTAAAACGCCTCATGGTGGCGGATCATGTCTTCCAAACCGGGCACACCAACCATCGCCGCGCCCAACCGTGCAAGACTGTACCGCCCGGCCCGGTCGCGCGTGGTCAACTTCATCGCAGTCGCGGCCATCATCAGACGCTCCATGCGATCCGTCCGCATACCTGACATCTGTGCCAGCGCATCAGCGGACAGCGCCCCGTCCATAAGGCGGTGCAAAATACGCAGCTCGACCAGAGCGAAAAGAACCTGTGATTTGACGAAGCCCTGAACCAGATCGAACAGCTCTGCCCCATCTTTGGCGGCGGTGCCTCGTGTCAGCGGAAAAGCTGATGCCCAGCGCTGGAATCCTGGTCGGGCGATCAAACGCATAAACCGCGTCCGCACTCCAAGCTTTGGGCGGTATCCGACCGGCGGGCTATCCGACGCGAGCGCCATGTTACCCGGCTCGGGCGGTGCGTGCTTGAAGAACCGGTGTCAGGCGCTCTGCCTGCATACGCACCATCTCGGCCAATTGTGCTTCACCCGGACAAGACGGGATCGACGAAATCGCGCCACTCAGAATATCGCGCAGCCGCGATTGCGCACCATCCACACCAAGAACAGTCACTGCGTTGGGGCGACCATGCAGATCGTCCTGACCCACGGGTTTGCCCAGCGTTTCGCTGTCATAAAGCGCATCGCGCAGGTCGTCGGCAACTTGGAACGCTTCGCCAATGCGGGCGCCAAGTTCGAACCAAGGTTCTTCATCCTGACCGGCAGCGATCGCGCCCATCTGGGTCGCGGCAATGAACAGGGCCCCTGTCTTTGACTGATGGTACGCCGAAAGGTCGATCTTGGCTTCGCTTTCCCATCCCTGGCCCGCGCAGATGCCAAAGGGCATACCGGACTGGCGCGACAGGATGCGGATCAATCGAACGGCGCGGTCGGGCGAATGTTCCGCCGCCATCGCCAGTACCTCGAACGCGAGAATGATCAGCGAGTTGCCTGTGAGAACCGCCAATGGTTCGGAATAGGCGCGATGTACCGACGGTTTGCACCGCCGAACATCCGCATCGTCGAAGCACGGCAGGTCGTCATGTACAAGGCTCGCACAGTGGATCAGCTCCAAAGCGGCAGCCGCAGCGTCGGCCATCTTGGGCGAATCATCCCCACAGGCCATCGCGACAGACATGAGAATCGTTGGACGGATACGCGCGCCACCCGGCGTACAGGCATAGTGGAGAGCCTCGGAAAGCTTTGCAGGCGGTGTTCCGGCCTGTCCGATGCGAATTGCTGCCTCAACTGCAGAATTGATCCGGGTGTGAAGTCCCATCGAACGCTCCTAAACAATGTGTTGTCATCTTGATCTGACACACTAGTGTAAACCATACTGGACACTTGGCAAATGCGAGTCAACAATTCGATGATGAAAAAGCCACGACACAGCTCTGGGCGCGTCATCGTGATCGGCGCGGGGATCGGAGGGTTGGCGACTGCCCTACCCTTGGTGCATCGCGGATTCGACGTGACCATCCTCGAACGTCAGTCTGTCCCGGGTGGAAAGATGCGTCAGCTCAACGGTGTCGACGCAGGCCCAACCGTTCTGACAATGCTCGATGTGTTTGAAGCGCTGTTCGATGATGTGGGCGAAACGCTGACCAATCATGTCACCTTGATCCCGCAAGACATCCTTGCACGTCATTGGTGGCCCGACAGTGGAACGCTTGATCTTTTTCAGGATCGGGCAAAAAGCGCTGATGCGATTGGCGACTTTGCCGGACCTAAGGCAAAGGCAGAGTTTCTGGCATTTGCCGAACGCGCAGCGCGGCTGTTCAATGGTTTCAGCGATCCGATGATGCGGCAGGCCGAACCGTCGCTCACTGCATTGACGGCGCATGTGATGAAACATCCGGCGCTCATTCGGGACATGGGTGTGGGGCAAACGCTGAAACGTCTGCTCGCCACCTCGTTCACCGATCCCCGACTGAGGCAGCTCTTCGGGCGCTATGCGACCTATGTGGGCGGGTCGCCCGATCGTTCGCCCGCGCTTCTTGCGCTGATTTGGGAGGCAGAGGCCCGTGGGGTCTGGTGCGTCAAAGGCGGGATGAGCGCGCTTGCCAAAGCCATCGCGTCTTTGATCGAGGCCAAGGGCGGCACAATCCGCACCAATGCAACGGTGAAAAAGATCAACACCGCTTTGGGCGGTGTCTCTGGCGTCACGCTGACATCCGGGGAAACCGTCTATGCGGATCAGATCGTCTTCAACGGCGATCCCCGCGCTTTGGCTTTGGGGCTGTTGGGTGAGGCGACATCCCCGGTCGCAACCATCACAACCAAACGCGCGCGCAGTCATTCCGCCAATGTCTGGAGCTTTGCGGCAAAGCCGTCAGACCTGCCTTTGGTACACCACAACGTCTTTTTCAGCGACCCTGCGAAGAACGAGTTCGCCGAAATCGAACGCGGGTACATCCCGTCCCACCCCGCACTCTACGTCTGCGCCGAAGATCGGGGGCAAGATACGCCGCCCCCTGAGACCGAGCGCTTTGAGATCATCATGAATACTCCGCCGTTGACGCAACGCGCGGCCCAGCCCGAGGACTACGAGATATGTCACACACGGACGTTCCCAACTCTTCGCCGCTTTGGTCTGAGCTTCTCACCGGAACCGGGGCCGGACGGCCTGACGACGGCGAAGAGCTTCGACGCGCTCTTCCCCGGCAGCGCCGGTTCGCTTTACGGGCAGACCCCGCACGGGATGACAGCCGGTTTGGAACGCCCGACGGCGCGAACGCAGATCAAGGGTCTGTATCTGGCGGGCGGCGGAGCGCACCCGGGGGCGGGCGTCCCGATGGCGGCGCTCTCCGGCAAGCACGCGGCCGCGGCGATTGTGACGGACCGAACTTCAATCTCGATGTCCCGGAAAACGGTTACGCGTGGTGGTACGTCGATGGAATCAGCGGCGACGGAAAGCGTGCCGTATCGGTCATTGGATTCATAGGATCGGTCTTTTCCCCCTGGTATCGCTGGTCGGGCCGCAAGAATCCCGAAGACCATGTGTGCATCAATGTCGCAACTTATGGCCCCGGTGGACGGTTCACCATGACCGACCGCGGCACCCCTGCCCTGCGCCAGACCGCCAACAGCCTGACCGTTGGTCCGTCGTCGATGCGATGGGCGGGCGGCAAGCTTGTGATCGACATCAACGAAATCTCCGGCCCACCGCTCATCAGTCGTGTGCGCGGCACCATCACCGTCACGCCCAGCGCCATCACGTCGGTCGAGCTGCCTTTGACCGAAGATGGCGCGCATATCTGGCGGCCCTTTGGCCCGGTGTCGGACATTTCCGTTGATCTTGAAGCGCCCGGTTGGCAATGGGACGGCCACGGCTATTTCGATGCCAATTTTGGCACCCGCGCTCTGGAAGAGGACTTCTCGTACTGGACATGGGGCCGATACCCGGCCGCAGGCGGAAGCACGTGTTTCTATGATGCCACCCGGCTGGATGGATCGGAGCTTGGGTCAGGCTTTCACTTCGATCCTGATGGCAGTGCGACGGAAATCGACCTTCCCCCGCAGCTTGAATTCAAACGCTCGCTCTGGGCGGTTCGCCGTGAAACGCGGGGCGATTATGGCTTTCGCCCGCGGCAGGTGATGAACATGCTCGACGCCCCGTTCTATTCCCGCTCCATGGTGGAGACACGTCTGAACGGGGAAAAGACAGTTGGCGTACACGAGGCACTTGATCTGACACGATTTAGATCACCGCTTCTCAAACCGATGCTTGCTGTTCGCGTGCCACGGCGCAGGAACTGGACCTTCGATTAGGTGACCGCAGGCGCTTTTTTGTTCGCCTCATCCGGGTTCAACCGCCAGACACTCAGGTTCAGCGCGCCCGCGATGGTCACCCAAAGCAGATAAGGCATGAAGAGAAGTCCAGCGATCAGATCGACCTGCAACAGCGCATAGATCGTTGCCGCGACTGACAGCCAAAGACCGACAAGAACGAACATACCCAGCTTGATCCGTTTCAGGCCGAAGAACACCGGCGTCCAAAGTCCGTTCAGCGCAATCTGCAACGACCAAAGTGCCATCGCCACAGCGTTGTCCGGGCTCATCGCTGCACGTGCGCCGGCGGCTGACATACACAGGTAAAGCGTTGTCCAGGCGACCGGGAAAAGCCAGTCCGGCGGGGTCCAGGATGGTTTGTTCAGTTTTCGATACCACGGCCCCGGCGGAAACAGACCGCCGGTTGCACCCGCTGCGAAGCAGGCCAGTAGAAAAATGCCGAATAAAAGCCAGAACATGAGCGTCAGGTAAGCCGGCCGTGCGAACCATTCAAGGCTTCACGTTGCTCTCTCTCTCGCTGTGCAACTTGAGACAGGGCCTCGAACACCATATCCGACCGCGACCGATGCGTGTTTTCATGGCCCGCTGCGCGGACCAGAAATTCGGTTTCCGGCAAGCACCTGGCGTAAAGAACGGCGGATTTCGGCATGACCACCGTCATCGCGGCCTTCACTGCAGACACAGACACCCAACCCAGCTTTTGGGCCTTCGAGGTGCGCGCCCGCGACGAGATGGAATCATATCCACTTCGCTGAACCTGCCCGCCAATCCCGCCATAAATGAACCGTGCCGCATAGATGCCTGTGCGAGACGAGACAGGAAGCGCGCCAATTCCAGCTTCGGATCGCATGTAAAGACGGTTCGCCTGCATCACGAGGCGTCGTGTCATCTGGCGAATGGCCTTGGTCGGCTTTGGATTGACCAGAAAACGGTCAGGGCTGAGTCCCGCTTCGTCCAGCCATTCAAGTGGAAGGTAGATCCGTCCTTCCAACGCATCCTCTCCGATGTCGCGGGCAATGTTGGTCAACTGCATCGCAACGCCAAGATCGCAGGCACGCGCCAAGGCATCCGGATCACGCACGCGCATCAACACGCACATCATTGCTCCAACGGCTGACGCGACACGTGCGGAGTAGTCGAACAATTCCGACAGAGTTTCATAGCGACGCCCCATCGCGTCCCATGCCAAACCTTCAAGCAAGGCATCCGGCAAAGCGCGCGGCATGTAGAACTCTTCGACCACGCGGGCAAAGGCCCGATCCGGTGCCGCGTTTTCAGGGCGTCCGTCGTAGATTTTTTCAAGCCGGTCCTGCAACCTCAGAACAGCGGCCGCTTTCTCCTGCTGAAGATCAACCGCGTCATCTGCCAAGCGGCAAAACGCATAAAGCGCGAGCGAGGGGTCACGAACCCGTGCAGGCAGCAGCTTCGACGCCGCATGAAACGACAGCGACCCATGACGGATCGCCTCGCGGCAGGCTTCCATATCGCTTTCGTAACAGCTCATCCGCGCACCAGCGCAGGATCAGGCACCAGCTGAGACAGAACTTCAGCCGAGGAAATCACACCCGGCAAACCCGCGCCGGGATGTGTGCCCGCACCTGTCAGGAACAAGCCTTTCAGTTCTTCGCTCACATTGTGTGGTCGGAACCAAGCGCTTTGAAAGATACGCGGTTCGATTGAGAAACCCGACCCATAAGGGGAAAGATATCGGGACTTGAAGGTCTCGGGCGTAAACACCTCGCTTGCGGTCACGCGACTCGAGAAGCCGGGCAACAACTGCTCTTCCAGTGCTTTTGTCAGACGCACGCGATATTGCCGCTCGATGTCTTTCCAGTCCGCGGAATTGGAATGTCCCAGATGCGGCACCGGGCTCAAAACATAGAAGGTATCATCCCCTTCCGGCGCGGCACTCGGGTCAGTCACCGTGGGGCGGTGGACGTACAGTGAGAAGTCGTCGGATACTTTGCCCTTCATGAAGATGTCGCGCACCAGACCTTTATAACGCGGACCGTTCAGAATGGTGTGGTGACCCACATCCTTCCACATGTCGCGGGTGCCCTTGGTGCCAAAGTACCAGACATAGAGTCCCATCGACCAACGGCGCGATTTCAGCTTGGTCGGCGTCCAGCGTTTGCGCGGCTGGTTCCGGAGCAGACGATCATAGGTGTGACCTGAATCGGCATTCGACACCACGATATCTGCCGTCAGCATGTCGCCCGACGCCAGCTTGACCCCGCGGGCGCGACCGTTCTTGACGAGGATCTCGTCAACCTCGGTCTCCATGCGCAGCGTGCCGCCTTGTTCACCGATAATCTTGGCCATGTTCTCGGCAATTGCCGCAACACCGCCCATCGCGTAATGGACCCCGAATTCCTTTTCGAGATGCGACACGAGGATATACATCGAGGTCACATTGAACGGATCACCGCCAATGAATAGCGGATGAAACGACAGCGCCATGCGCAACCGCTCATCTTTTACGCGCTTGGCGGCGTGGGCATAAACTGATCGGTCCGCTCGGAGCATGGCAAAGCGCGGCAAGACGCGAATCAGGTCACCCAGCTTGTGCATCGAGCGCCGGCCCAGATCTTCGAACCCGAACCAGTAGCGTTCTTCGCTGTCACGCAGGAATTTATCGTATCCGGCGACATCCCCCGGGGACAACCGCCGTACCTCTTCACGCATCGCGTTGGTGTCCTGACGCGCGGTAAATTTCGACCCATCCGGCCAGCGGATTTCGTAGAACGGATCAAGCGGACGAAGATCAACCTCTTCGTGGAAATCCTTGCCACAGACCGCCCATAACTCTTTGAAAACCTGCGGCACAGTGACGATGGTCGGGCCCAGATCAAAGCGGTGCCCGTCTTTCCAGATGCACGACCCTCGCCCACCCGGAACATCCAGTTTGTCGATCACGGTCACGCGGTATCCCAGCGCGCCCAATCGCATGGCAGACGCCAGTCCGCCAAGGCCCGCACCAATCACAACAGCATGGGCCGAAGTCAGCTTGTCGGAATGGGCCGCAAGGGCCGTATCAAGTTTGGTCATCATTCACTCATGATATACTGTCAACTTTACTTTACAATATTTTGCCGCTGGGGTGCGTCAAATTATTTAATATCTTCCCTGCTGCATCATAATATGTCAGACTAAGTTGACACTATGGGAACCGAAATGCAGACCGTGAGCCTGAGCTTTTACCGCTTTGCCACTCCGCTTTCGCGGATGTGGGCGCTGACAATGATGGGTGCGGCCCGCCTGTCTCTGCCGCGAATCGATGGTCTCCAGTTCTGGAAACTCTGCGGATCCGGCACCGGCGAAGGCTTCACGCCCATTCCCAACACATCCGTCTATGCCATCCTGACGGTCTGGCCCGATCTTGAACGTGCACAACAGGCACAAGCGGGCGAAACGATCTTTCAGCGTTATCGCGCCAAGGCGTCGGAACATTGGACCATCTTTCTGACGCCTTACTCCGCCCGAGGCGCTTGGTCAGGCAACACTCCCTTTGCCGAAGAAACGCCCCCACAGACCGGGCCCATCGCTGCGTTGACCCGCGCGACTGTACGCCCCGTGGTCGCCGCGCAGTTCTGGAAGCGCGTTCCCGACATCAGTGGCGTGATCGGCCAAGACCCGAACGTCCTCTTCAAGATCGGCATCGGCGAAGTTCCGTTGCTGCAACAGATCACTTTTTCCATCTGGCCCGATTCCCACAGCATGGCCGAATTCGCCCGCAACAACGGTCCCCACGCACAAGCCATTCGCGCGGTACGTGAGGGCAAGTGGTTCCGCGAAGAGCTTTATGCCCGTTTCCGCGTTGCCGACGAAGTCGGCAGCTGGGAAGGCCAATCCCCTCGCATTCTCAAGGATATCGCCGCATGAGACATCCGTTTCCCTTCTCCGCCATCGTCGGTCAGGACCAGATGAAACTGGCCATGATCCTCACCGCCATCGACCCCGGCATTGGCGGGGTTCTGGTTTTCGGAGATCGCGGCACCGGCAAATCCACCGCAGTGCGTGCGCTTGCGGCGTTGCTACCTGAAATAACCAAGCTCAAGGGCAGCGCAACAAACGCAGCCACGCAGGACGACATGCCGGAATGGGCCGATCCAGTCTCGGGCGAGCTGATCAATGTGCCCACTCCCGTCATCGACCTTCCGCTTGGGACAACCGAAGATCGCCTTGTTGGTGCCCTCGACATCGAACGCGCCCTCAGCCGCGGCGAAAAGGCGTTTGAACCGGGACTTCTGGCCAAGGCCAACCGGGGATACCTCTATATCGACGAAGTGAACCTGCTCGAGGACCACCTGGTCGACCTGCTGCTCGACGTGGCGCAATCTGGCGAGAACGTCATCGAACGCGAAGGTCTGTCGATCCGCCACGATGCGCGGTTTGTTCTGGTCGGCTCCGGCAACCCGGAAGAGGGCGAACTACGCCCGCAATTGCTCGACCGGTTCGGCCTCTCTGTCGAAGTCCGATCGCCCAACGATATTGAAGAACGTGTCGAAGTGATCCGCCGCCGCGCTGCGTTCGATACAAACCCCGACGCCTTTGTCGAAAAATGGTCTGTCGAAGACGCAAAGATCCGCGATGCGATCCTGTTCGCACGCGACGCGCTCAAGACCATCGACGCACCCGACGACACCCTGCGCGATTGCGCTGGCCTTTGTGTGGCTATCGGATCGGACGGTCTGCGCGGTGAGCTGACGCTTCTTCGCGCCGCACGCGCGCTCGCCGCATACAAAGGCAGTCCTGTCGTCACTCGCGATCACTTGCGGTCCGTGGCCTCCATGGCACTCAGCCACCGCCTGCGCCGTGATCCGCTGGATGATGCAGGGTCTTCCACACGGGTGGATCGCACCGTCGAGGAAGTCTTTGCATGAGAGAAGACCCCTCTGCCATTAACGTGCAGGGCCAACTTGCCCTGACGCTTCTGGCGATCGACCCGGCCGGGTTGGGGGGCCTTCATCTGCGCGCGCGCGCCGGACCGGTGCGCGATATGTTCTGCACACCGATCAAGACGCTGTTTCCCAAAGCGCGGCGCATTGCGCCCTCGATTTCGGATCTGCAACTCTTTGGTGGTGTCGATATTGGCGAGACGCTCACACGCGGTCAGATCATCCGTGCCAAAGGTATTCTGGAAACACCGACACCGCTTGTCTTCACAATGGCCGAACGCTGTGAACCCGGTCTTGCCGCGCGTCTTGCACAAAGCCTCGACACGGGCATCGGCCATGCGCTTATCCTTCTGGACGAAGGCGCCGAGAACGACGAGATCGCACCACCAACCCTGACCGAACGACTTGCGTTCCGCGTCGATCTGGAAGGGCTTCGTCATGTCGAACTGGCCCAGATGGTCATGAATGAGGCTGATATCGCGGCATCACGCGCCCGATTGGCCAGCGTTACGATTCCCGAAGATGTCCCAGCCGCTCTTGCGGTAACTGCGGTACGGTTCGGCATCGACAGCTTGCGCGCGCCGCTGATTGCCCTAGCAGCAGCCCGTGCAAATGCGGCTCTGAATAACCGCAAAACGGTCAATGAAGACGATCTGCAGATCGCCGTGCAACTGGTCTACGCCCATCGCGCGACCCAAATGCCGGTCGAAGAGGAAGAGCACGAACCAGAGGACAATACCCACCCCGACGACAGCCCCGATACGAAAAGTCCCGATCAGGACGAGTCAGACCTCAACCTGCCCGATGAATTGCTGATCGACGCGGTCAAAGCCGTTTTGCCGTTTGATGTGCTGGCCATGCTCGAAGGAACAGGACGCGTCAAAACCGCATCCGGAAGCGGTGGCGCGGGGCAAAAGAAGCGCGGCAATCGACGGGGGCGGCCGTTGCCATCGCGGGCAGGGCGGCTGGATGGCGGCAATCGGATTGATTTGGTCGCCACGCTGCGCGCCGCTGTGCCATGGCAAACCATCCGTCGCCAGCAGAACCCGACCCATACCGGGGTGATCATCCACCCATCCGACATCCATGTAAAAGTGTTCCAGGAAGTCTCCGACCGACTGGTGATCTTTGCCGTGGATGCCTCTGGCTCCTCCGCCGTCGCCCGTCTGTCCGAAGCAAAAGGCGCAGTCGAGTTGATGCTGGCCGATGCTTATGCCCGCCGGGATCATGTTGCCCTGATCGCCTTTCGCGGTGAAAGCGCCGATCTGATCCTGCCGCCGACGCGGTCCCTCGTTCAGACGAAACGCCGTTTGGCCGGACTTCCGGGCGGGGGCGGCACACCACTTGCCTCTGGCCTCAAGGCGGCGGCCGAACTTGCCCAGCGCGTTCGGGCACAAGGTCTGTCACCGTCCATCGCCGTTCTGACCGACGGCCGCGCGAACGTTCCGCTGCCCGGAAAAACCGGTCGTGCTGCGGCGAATGACGATGCGCAAGCAATGGCGCGGCATGTACGATCGCTCAACATTCCCAGCGCCATGATCGACACCTCTGTGCGACCGCATCGAGACTTGCGTACGCTTTGCGGCGTCATGAACGCAAAATACATTCCGCTGCCCCGCGCTGATGCCAAGGGCCTCAGCCAAGCCATCGAAACGGCGCTTGGCGGGTGAACCGATGGGCGCGGCAGAAACATTGACGGCCTGGCCTCACGCCGAATACTCGCGCTTTGTCGATGTACGCCCGCACCATTGGCATGTTCAGGAAATGGGGCAGGGCGACACCATCCTGCTCTTGCATGGCGCAAGCGGTTCAACCCATTCCTGGCGCGATGTCATGGACAACCTCGCGCAGGACCACCATGTCATCGCAATCGACTTACCCGGTCACGGCCAGACCAAACTCGGATCACGGCACAGATCGTCCCTGCCACTTATGGCGCAGGATGTTCAGGCCCTCATCGACCACGAAGGCTGGCACCTGAAAGCGATCCTTGCACATTCCGCCGGGGCCGCGCTGGCCCTGCGCCTTCTGCAATCTTCCGAAGATCGCATACCCTTGGTCGCGGTGAACCCTGCACTGACGCCGTTCAAAGGACTTGCCGGGGTTCTTTTCCCCATCGCCGCACGCGTTGTTGCGCTCAGCCCGATCATGGCAAAGATGCTCAAACGCAAGATGTCCGGACCGGGGCAGGTGGTGTCATTAATGGAGACAACCGGTTCAAAAATCTCGCCCGAAGGCTTGAACCTTTACGCGAAACTCTTTCGCAGCGACGCGCACCTGGATGGAACGCTTTTGATGATGGCGCAGTGGAAGCTGGATGGATTGGTCGCAGACCTGCCCAAGATCACGGTCCCCTGCACCTTCATCGTTGGCGAAAACGACAAAGCGGTGCCCCCTTCATCGGTGCGGGACAGCGCCAGTAAGATGCCGGATGCAACCGTTCTATCATTCGACGGGTATGGCCATCTGCTGCATGAAGAAGCACCGGCTTTGGTGGCGGATCAGCTTCGCGAAGTTCTGCGCAAATACACGTAATACGCGCCGCCGCCGCCATGGCGGATATGCGCTTCGGTCACGTCCATCACAGCCGTGTTCAACGGGGCCATGCGCAACCACAAAGGAACCTGCCGCTTGAGCACACCGCGTTGCTGCGGCATCGGATCGTGCGGATCGTCTTTCTGACCCTTGCCGGTGATCACCAGAACCAGTCGAAATCCACGCGAGTATGATGTCAGGATGAACCGTGTGAGCGACGGATGCGCCTGGTCGAGTGTCATGCCATGCAAATCGATGCGCGCTTCGGGCACCAGTTTGCCGCGCTTCATCTTGCCATAGGTCTTGGTGTCCATCACCGGCTTCGACGGAGCGGCGGTTTGTGGTTTCCGAACCAAGGACGTTGAAGGCGTTGCTTTTGTGCCTATGCCAAACGCGGTCGGCAAATCCAAAGGCTCAGGCTCTTTCTTTCGCTGGACCGTCGGTTTTGCGGGGTCCTTTGCCCTTCGCAAAGCTTGGGGCAGGGGTTTTGTCGAATGTGTAACCTTCTGCCAAAGTTCTTTTTCTTCGGGCCGCAGCCTTCTCCGGCTCATTGAAGCGCCTCGGGAAGGAACGCATAGGCACGCTGGATCGGCATCAAGACAACCATACGGCCAGGATCCTTGATCCGGCCTGCCGCGCGACCAGCTTCATCGCCAGTACCAAAGAAAACATCCGCCCTTTGCGCGCCTTTGATCGCAGAGCCTGTATCTTGCGCGATCATCAAACGTCGCAGCGGGCTGGCTCCGTCTTTCTCGATCCAGACGGGCGCGCCCAGCGGCGTGAACGCAGGGTCGACCGCAATCGACCGCATTGGCGTGATCGACCGGTTCATCGCACCAAGCGGTCCCTTGTCCGAGGGCACTTGGCTGACTTCGCGGAAAAAAACATACGAGTTGTTGTGAAAAAGAAGGTCCTCACCATCGACCGGGTTTCGGCGCACCCAGTTCTTGATCACATCGGCAGACACCTGATGCGGCTGATAGACGCCGCGCCGAACCAGTTCTTGTCCAATAGAGCGATAATTATGCCCGTTGGCACCGCCATACCCGACCCGGATCATCCGACCGTCAGGATAGCGGACACGTCCAGACCCCTGTACCTGCAGGAAGAACAGTTCAACAGGATCATCGACCCATGCGATCTCAAGACCGCGCCCTTCCATCACACCACTGGTCAGGATTTCACGACGGCTGAGCCATGGGCGCTGGTCATTGGCCTCGGGCGGCATCTTGTAGATGGGATGACGGTAGCGCGCGGTTCGAACGGGCGAACCGGACAGTTCGGGTTCGAAATAGCCGGTGAACAACGGCTCTTTGCCATCCGTGATCAGCATTGGGCGAAAGAACAGTTCAAAAAACTGGCGCGCGTCCTTTGCGTCGAAGGCCAAGGCACATAACGACGCCCAATCCGGTTCATCAAGGTCAGCGCAGGTGTTTCTGAAAACCGTCAAGGCCGATGCGTGATCGTCATCGGCCCAGCCGTCCAGATCCTCAAATCCAAGGATCGCATACTGCGTTTCGGGCTCGTTGGGCGCTACAGGTCCTGCCATCAAAACACCAAGACTTATGGCCGCGCCCAGCCTCCGGATCATTCGCCCGTGGCGACAAGCTGCCAATTCGGATCATCTACGCCCATACGGCGGGCATAGGTCCAAACGTCTTTTTGCCGCTTAACCTGGGTCGGCGACCCTTCAATGATCTCACCGGAACTGTCCCGCACGGTCGAGGTCAATTCCCCAATATACTTCACCGTGATTTCAGCAATGGCGCTCGCCTCGTCAAAGGTCGCATCCACCAAGGACATCTCGCGTACGCCGACAAACTCTGCGTCGATGGTCAATCCCTGCTCCTTCCGGGCTTCGACCACGTCCGCGAAGGTTTCGTACACATCGTCGGCAAGGAACGGTTTGATCTCGGCAAGATCGCCCCGTTCGAACCCCATCAGGATCATTTCGTAGGCGCCGCGCGCACCGCCAAGGAAATCTCCGACACCGAAGGACGGTTCAGCCCGCTTCATGCGGGCCAGTGCATCAGCAGCGTCGCTTCCCGCTTCGACATGATCCACGATGTTGTGGTCAGGGCCACCTTCGATGACTTCAAAATCCCGACGCGTGGACGAATGCGGCTCAGGTTGCCGCGGGAGCGGAGGCTTTTCGAAACCTTCCCGTGTACCCAACACGCTCTTCAAGCGCAGGATCAGGAACACGGCGATGCCGGCAAGCACCAAAAGCTGTATCAGCGGAGAATTCATCAGGACCTCGCCCAGACCAAAGTGGAAACGTCGTTGTTGTGTCCTTATGTAGGTGTTGGGCGATGTTTAGTCCACCGCACGCCCGGTGAAAGGAGTGCCCTGATATGTGGCTATTTGTGGCTTTTTTGCTCGTTCCGCTGATTGAAATCGCATTGTTTATCCAAATCGGCGGTTTGATCGGGCTGTGGCCAACGCTTGGTATCGTCATTTTGACGGCAATCCTTGGCACATATCTGGTCCGATCACAGGGCCTGATGGCGCTCAACAATCTGCGGGGCTCGTTCTCACGGCTCGAAGACCCGTCAGAACCGTTGGCACATGGCGCGATGATCCTGTTGGCCGGCGCGTTGTTGCTGACGCCCGGGTTTTTTACAGATGCCGTCGGTTTTGCACTGCTCGCGCCACCCGTTCGGTTGATGTTGATCGCTTACATACGAAAAAACATCAAAGTGCAGCGTTTTGAGATGGGGCCGCGCCCTGATCCGTTTTCCGACCAGAGCACCCGTCGGCCGCGCGACACCGTCATTGATGGCGAGTATCACGAGATGTCAGAGACCAAAAAACCAACGCATCAGGGTTCTGGCTGGACGAAGCATTGAGGCTTGGCAGATCGGCTGATAAGCAACGGTCAACTTTTGTAACGGTTGGATCCGAGGGAGAGACACATGGCTGATACGCCGGAAACCGCTGGCAATGGTGCAGCACCGCAGCAGGCACCCGTCAAGATGAACGTCCTCGCGCAGTTTGTGCGAGACATGTCGTTTGAAAACATCCTTGCTCAAAAGGGCGTTCAGGGCGAAGTGCAACCCGACGTACAGCTTCAGGTCAATCTTGATGCCAAGAAGCGGACAACAGCGAACCAGTATGAAGTGATCCTGAAACTTCAGGTGTCTTCCAAGGCGAAGGAAAGTGGCGATACGCTTTTCGTTCTCGAACTCGAATATGCTGGCATCTTCCAGGTCGAAAACGTGCCGGATGAGCAGCTGCACCCGTTCCTGCTGATCGAATGTCCGCGCATGTTGTTCCCGTTTGTGCGTCGCATCGTCAGCGACGTCACACGGGACGGTGGCTTCCCGCCGCTGAACCTTGAAACGATTGATTTTCTTCAGCTTTACCGCACGGAACTCGCGCGCCGCGCCAGCGCACAGCAGGCTGAAACCGCAAACGCTTAAGCGTTACAGCCGCTTCCAAAAAGCGGCGTCCCCAAGCTTTTCGACAAAGGCGGCGTGAGCCGCCTTTTCGTTTTCACTCAGACGGGACGGCAAAGGGGCAGGGCGCGGCTTGGGTCTCCATTCAACCGCTCCTTCACCGGCACCCGACTTGTCCTGCGAGACATTCAAAGCGAAGTCCGGCTGCTTGCCCCCGATCAGCTCAAGATACACCTCGGCCAGAATCTCGGAGTCGAGCAACGCGCCGTGAAGTGTGCGGGACGAATTGTCGATCCCGAACCGACGGCACAACGCATCCAAAGACGCAGGTGATCCCGGAAACTTGCGGCGCGCAATTGCCAGCGTATCGACAGCGCGATCAAAGGGAATCGGGGCACGTTTGACCCAGGACAGCTCAGCATTCAGAAACTTCATGTCGAAGGCTGCGTTGTGGATGACCAGTTTTGCGTCCCCGATGAAATCGACAAACGCCTGCGCGATATCGGCAAAGACGGGTTTGTCCCGAAGGAAATCGTCGCCCAAACCATGCACCTCAAACGCCTCTTGCGGCATGGCGCGTTCGGGGTTGATGTATTGATGATAGGTCTTTCCCGTCGGGACATGGTTGAACAGCTCGACCGCGCCGATCTCGACGATCCGGTCGCCTTGCTCAGGCTCGAAACCTGTTGTTTCCGTATCCAGAACAATCTCACGCATGGGTCATTCGTTTCCGTATCTGCTCCAATACATTGTGGACCTGCGCACGGGCATGTTCAAGCGTATCGGTCACGATCACATAGTCGGACCGTGCGCATTTCTCGTCATTCGGCATCTGTTTATCTCGGATCGCGTGGAACTGTTCGGGCGTCATGGTCCCCCGGTCGAGAACGCGCTTTTCCTGCTCTTCAGGTGAAACAGTGACACATACAACTGCGTCCATCTCTGTTTCGGACCCTGTTTCGAACAGTAGGGGAATGTCAAAAACCAGAATGTCCGCATCTGTCATTGCAGCAAACTGCGCCCGGTCTTCCCGCACCAAAGGATGCACAATAGCTTCGATCTGTTTCAACGCTTCGGGATCACGCGCGATGATCGTCCGAAGCGCTGCGCGATCAACCGCTCCATCCGAGATGGCATCAGGAAACAGGGTCTCCATCGGCAGAACCGCCGCGCCGCCTGTGTCGTAAAGACGATGAACAGCCGCGTCCGCATCCCAAACCGCGCATTCCGCCTCTTCAAAAAGTCGGGCTGTCGTCGATTTCCCCATCCCAATGGATCCGGTGAGACCAAGCTTGAACGTCACCGCAGAACTGCCGCCCTTACGTTTTCGTCCACCACGGGCCGTTTCCCGAACCAGCGTTCAAACCCAGGAACCGCCTGATGAAGCAGCATCCCCAAACCATCGACAACCCGACATCCTTGCTGCTCCGCCGTCGCCAGCAACCGCGTCTGCAACGGCGTATAAACAAGGTCATTGACGATGGCGCCCGGTTTCAGGCCGTCCAAAGGCACCCTCATCTCAGGTTTACCTGTCATGCCAAGGGATGTGGTGTTCACCACGAGATCCGCATCTTCCAGTACATTTCCCGCCTGAACCCACTCAATCACCTGAATGCGATTGCCGAAATCCTCTTTCAGCTTTTCCGCACGAATCCGTGTCCGGTTGGTCAACATGATCTTTGGAACACCGACATCCAGCAAGGATGCCAGAACCGCGCGACTGGCACCACCAGCGCCAAACACGACGGCTGGCCCCGACTTCGGGTTCCAGTCAGGTATGGCCTGACGGATGTTCTCGATAAAGCCATACCCATCGGTGTTGTCGGCGTGAATTCTTCCATCCTTGCGGAAGATCAGCGTATTTGCAGCTCCGATCAATGTGGCGCGGTCGGTGATCAGATCCGCGATCTCCATCACCTTTTCCTTGTGCGGGATCGTGACGTTTGCCCCGACAAATCCAAGATCAGCCAGACGCGGCAACAGATCAGCCAACTTGTCTGGTGCGATGTCCATCGGGATATAATGGCCCTTCAGACCATATTTCCGAAGCCAGTAGCCATGCACATTCGGGCTTTTGGAATGGGCTATCGGGTGGCCAATAACAGCGGCCAGGGGAATTTTACTGTCACTCATCCGTCGATCCGTCCGGTCAAAGTAAGGTGGTTCAGAAGTTCCAGTAACGGAAGTCCGAGCACCGTGAAATAGTCACCTTGGATCTGTGTGAAAAGCCGTACGCCTTCCTCCTCGAGCTTATACCCTCCGACAGAGTGGCGAATGCTGTCCCAATTCCTGTCGATGTACCCATCAAGATAGCTGTCCGAAAAATCCCGCATCGACAGGCGGACCACACCGGCATGGCGCCATTTCGGCTCGCCATCCTGATACAGGACCGCCGCGGACAACAATTGGTGAGACCTGTTTCGCAACATCTTGAGCTGCGAACGTGCTTCGTCGGGAGTTTGCGGTTTGGCGAAAACTGTCTTGTCCACGGCCAGAACTTGATCACACCCCAACACCAGCGCGCCGGGCGTCTTGTCAGACACCTTGCGCGCCTTCATCTCCGCCAGCGTATCGGCGATATCACGGGGCGATGCCGCTTCTGCTTCCAATGCGCGGCGAATGGCGTCTTCGTCGATTCGTGCGACGATGACATCGAATTGAATCCCGGCGTTGCGAAGCAGTTCGGCGCGGATCTGAGATCCAGAGGCAAGGACAAGGTCGAGATTCATGTGGACAACTCTACGGACAAGTTCTGTTTCTTTACAGGAGCGTTCTGGGGAAATCCGACCGTATCGGCAAGTCTGCACAGATCTCGGCAAGTTGCTCTGGATCGCCACACGGGTTTTACCGGTTGTGTAAAGGATAAGTCGGGCGTTTGGACAAACGACCTGCGTCGGCGTCTTTCCTAGGTTTTTCCCCGAGTTATCCACGGGAGGTGTGAAACTAAATATATTTTAAACAAGTACTTAGAGATAAAATATAGCTGTGACAGGGCTTATTCCCACAATGATCCACATGTCTTAAATCTGTGGACGAAACCTGTAGAACGCAGTAATCCACATCGGTCGTACCGTGCCTCTATTCTCAAAATCCTTTCTTTTTTCTTAATTTATTTATTGATTGGGTCTGGTTTGACAGCTTCCGTCCCCTCGGCTAAGAGCAATACAGTCCTGTTCTGGACCACACCTTCCTGAGACAACGATGACACGACTGCGACGACCAGCAGTCCGGGATATTTCATGACAGAAAAGCTGAACCTTGCCGATCTTAAGGCAAAAAGCCCCAAAGACCTTCTGGCGATGGCCGAGGATCTCGAGATCGAAAACGCATCCACCATGCGTAAAGGCGAGATCATGTTCCAAATCCTGCGTGAACGCGCGGATGAAGGTTGGACGATCTTCGGGGACGGCGTTCTTGAAGTTCTGCAAGACGGGTTTGGCTTTCTTCGCTCTCCCGAGGCGAACTATCTGCCCGGTCCCGATGACATCTATGTCTCGCCTGAAATGATCAGGAAGTTCTCTCTTCGGACCGGTGACACCATCGACGGTGAAATCAAGGCGCCCGAAGACAACGAACGCTACTTTGCTTTGATGGACTGCACCCAGATCAATTTCCAGGATCCCGAGCGTGCCCGTCACAAAATCGCGTTTGATAACCTGACACCGCTTTATCCGGATGAGCGACTTATCATGGAGATCGAGGATCCCACGATCAAGGATCGCTCTGCCCGTATCATCGACCTCGTTGCGCCGATTGGTAAAGGCCAGCGTTCGCTTATCGTTGCGCCTCCGCGGACGGGTAAAACCGTTCTCCTGCAGAACATTGCGCACTCGATCGAGCGCAACCACCCGGAATGCTATCTCATCGTTCTCCTGATTGATGAACGCCCGGAAGAAGTCACCGACATGCAGCGTTCCGTCAAAGGCGAGGTTGTGTCCTCCACCTTTGATGAACCGGCCACACGCCACGTCGCCGTTTCCGAAATGGTGATCGAAAAAGCCAAACGTCTGGTCGAACACAAGCGAGATGTTGTTATTCTTCTCGACTCAATCACAAGACTTGGTCGTGCATTTAACACAGTTGTGCCGTCGTCCGGTAAGGTTCTGACCGGTGGTGTGGACGCCAACGCGCTCCAGCGGCCGAAGCGGTTCTTTGGTGCAGCACGCAATATCGAAGAGGGGGGTTCGCTCACCATCATCGCAACGGCGCTTATCGACACCGGCAGCCGGATGGACGAAGTCATCTTCGAAGAATTCAAAGGCACCGGTAACTCGGAAATTGTCTTGGATCGTAAGGTTGCGGACAAACGTGTCTTCCCGGCGATGGACATTCTCAAGTCAGGCACACGGAAAGAAGAGCTGTTGGTTGACAAGATCGACCTTCAGAAAACCTTCGTTCTGCGGCGGATCCTCAACCCGATGGGCACCACAGACGCCATCGAATTCCTGATCTCGAAACTCAAGCAAACCAAAACGAATTCGGAATTCTTTGACTCCATGAATTCGTAAACCTGGCGGGCCAGCAACGTCATGGACACGATCTTTGCCTTGGCGACCGCGCCGGGAAAATCAGGCGTTGCGGTGATCCGGGTTTCGGGGCCAGAGGCGCTATCTTGTTGCAACGTTTTCGGTTTTGAACCGCCTGAGCCTCGAAAAACCGCCCTTAGAAAGCTGGTCCACCAGACGCGCGGGTTTCTGGATGAAGTGTTGGTCCTGACATTTGAAGAAGGCGCGAGCTTTACTGGTGAGCGGGTTGTAGAAATTCACACGCATGGAAGCATTGCGATCATCAACAGCGTTCTGGATTGCCTGAAGGATATATCTGGTTATCGGCCTTCTGCCGCTGGCGAATTCACCCGACGTGCGCTGAACAATGGACGGCTTGACCTGACCCAGGTCGAGGCGCTCGCCGATTTGATCGATGCCGAAACCGAGATGCAACGTAAGCAGGCGTTGAACGGGTTCACTGGTCGTCTGCGGGAAAAATCGGAAACATGGCGTGCCGACCTGATCCACGCTGTTTCGCTTTTGGAAGCCACAATCGACTTTGCCGATGAAGAGGTACCTGTCGATGTGTCGGCGGATGTTGAACGGCTTCTGACTAACGTTATCACTACCATGGACCACGAGATCAATGGATATGGGATCGCGGAACGTGTCCGGACTGGTTTCGAAGTGGCGATCGTCGGGCCGCCAAATGCGGGGAAATCCACACTTCTCAATGCGTTGGCGGGGCGCGACGCAGCAATCACGTCGGAAATTGCCGGCACCACACGGGATGTCATTGAGGTCAGGATGGATTTGAGTCTCTGCCGGTGACCTTTCTCGATACGGCTGGTTTGCGCGATACAGAGGATATGGTCGAATCGATCGGAATTGAACGGGCGATGACGCGCGCTATGTCCGCCGATCTTCGTGTTTTTCTGAAGGGTGACGGCGGCTTTGATAAGCTGGTCCCATTGGATCATGATATTGTAGTCGAAGGAAAATCGGACCTTCGCAACGACGGTGTTGGTGTGTCTGGTCTAACGGGGGCAGGCGTGCAGAAACTGATCGAAGACGTGAAAACATATCTTCTATCGCACGCAACCTCTGCCGGTCTGATATCGCATGAACGACAGAAGCTGGTTTTGGACGAGGGCAGGGATGCTCTGAAAAAGGCGTTGTCGTTCACTCAGGCGGGTCCGGGCACCTATGATCTCGCTTCGGAAGAACTTCGCTCAGCCGTTGTCACACTTGAACGACTGGTGGGTCGTGTCGATGTGGAAGATGTGCTAGACAAGGTTTTCTCGAGCTTTTGCATCGGAAAGTAAGGAGTGTTTCACGTGAAACAATTTGATTTCGATGTCATCGTCGTCGGTGGTGGTCATGCCGGTTGCGAAGCCGCCCATGCGGCTGCGCGCCTTGGCGCTCACACGGCCCTTGTCACGCTGACGGAAACTGGAATTGGTGTGATGTCGTGCAATCCTGCTATTGGCGGGTTGGGCAAAGGGCACCTTGTTCGGGAAATTGACGCGTTTGATGGCGTCATGGGCCGGGTGGCTGACAAGGCGGGAATTCAGTTCCGACTTCTAAATCGCCGCAAAGGGCCAGCTGTTCAGGGCCCTCGTGCGCAGGCGGATCGGAAGATTTACCAGTCCGAGATGTTGAGTGCCACAAAAGCGCAGAATGGGCTGGAAATCGTTATCGGTGAGGTTACGGACCTCGTTGTCAATGGAACCACCGTCGAGGGCGTCAGGATCGACGATGATCGTGTCCTGACTGCATCTTCCGTGGTTCTGACCACGGGCACGTTTCTGCGCGGTATCATCCACATCGGGGAGCGCAAAATCTCTGGTGGTCGAATGGGAGAGCGGCCGTCGAATGATCTGGCGAAAACGCTTGAATTGTTCAACCTCCCGCTTGGTCGCCTGAAGACCGGGACTCCACCAAGGTTGAACGGACGGACGATAAATTGGGAAGGCCTTGACGAACAGCCTGGTGACGATGATCCGGTGATGTTTTCGTTCCTGTCAGACGCACCATTTGCGCGCCAGGTTTCTTGCGCAATCACGCATACTAACGAAAAAACCCATCAGATCATCCGAGATAACCTTGATCGATCTGCCATGTATGGCGGTCATATCGAAGGTATCGGACCAAGGTACTGCCCGTCCATCGAGGATAAGATCGTCAGGTTCTCTGACAAAACCTCCCATCAGATTTTCCTTGAACCTGAAGGACTTGACGACGACACGATATATCCAAACGGGATCTCTACGTCGCTGCCCGAAGATGTTCAGGTTGATTACGTGCGGTCGATCAAGGGGCTGGAGCAGGCCGAAATTCTTCAGCCGGGTTACGCGATCGAGTACGATTATGTTGACCCGCGTGCATTGAATCTTGATCTATCTCTCAAATCACACGCCGGACTCTACCTCGCGGGACAGATCAATGGAACCACGGGTTATGAAGAAGCGGCTGCACAGGGACTGGTCGCCGGCCTAAACGCCGCGCGCCGTGCGAAGGGACAGGACGCTGTCACATTCAGCCGGTCTGACAGCTATATTGGCGTTATGATCGACGATCTGACGTCTCGTGGCGTTGCGGAACCTTATCGGATGTTCACGTCACGTGCAGAATATCGGCTTTCGTTGCGCGCGGATAATGCAGACCAACGGCTCACCCCGAAAGCAATCGAGCTTGGCTGTGTTGGGGTAGAGCGGCAGTCGGCATTTGAGGAAAAGCTTTCATTAATCAACAAGGGTCGTGCCAAACTGGATGCTCTTTCGGTGTCGTCGCGCCAATTGATCGACGCCGGCGTCGCAATTTCGCAAGATGGATCAAAACGGACAGCGTTTGAAGCGCTCGCAATCGAAGCTGTGACTTGGGACGCTTTGTTGCAGATCGCGCCGGAGCTTTCAGAGATCGATGAAAAAACCCAGGATCAGCTTGGAAAAGATGCGCTGTACGCGAATTATATCGAGCGACAGAAAAAAGATATCGAAGCTTTGAAGAGGGACGAAGCGCAAGTCATCCCCTCTAACTTTGATTTTTCTGAAATTGAAGGTCTATCAAACGAACTGAAGCTCAAACTGTCCCGGTCACAGCCAGCCAACATCGCTCAGGCATCGCGGATTGATGGAATGACCCCTTCAGCTTTGTTGCTGATCCTGTCGCGCATCAGATCGCTTACTCCGCGTGAGCGAGCCGCTGGATGAATGTTTCACGTGAAACACAGGAGCGATTGGCGATATATGCCGAGCTTCTCGTAAAGTGGTCACCTAAGATCAACCTCGTTTCCCGAGCTTCCTTGCAGGATGCCGGAAAACGTCATTTTGACGATTCACTTCAAGTTGCCTCACTCTGCCCGGAGGGGGCAGAAACCTGGGTTGATCTGGGGTCCGGCGGTGGATTTCCCGGAGCAGTCGTTGCTATTGCTCTTCAGGAAATGGGTGTGAGCGTTACCTTGATGGAAAGTGACCAGCGCAAAGCCACGTTCCTGCGCACTGTTTCACGTGAAACAAAAACCCCGTTTACCGTCATTGCCAAACGGATCGAGGATGTTGATCCAATGGGCAGTGACGTCATCAGCGCACGTGCGCTTGCGCCACTGGACGATTTGCTTGGATTCTCAGAACGACACCTTGCACCAAACGGAACAGCTTTCTTCATGAAGGGGGGGACGTGGCGAAATGAGGTGGCGGAGGCCCAAAAGAAGTGGCGATTCACCTGCGAAGCGCATAGAAGTGTCATACATCCCGAAGCTGCCGTTTTGGAGATTGGAGGTCTTTCTCGTGTTTGATCCCACACGGCCGGCTGGCCCGAAAATCATAGCGATCGCAAACCAGAAAGGCGGAGTTGGCAAAACCACGACAGCCATAAATTTTGCGTCCGCCTTGGCAGAAATCGGTCAAAAGGTGCTTGTCGTCGACCTTGATCCGCAGGGTAACGCATCGACCGGACTGGGTGTCTTGCCCGAACACCGACGCGCCACAACCTATGACCTGCTTCTGGATGACTTTCCGCTTTCGGACATCATCTGTGAAACGGGTCAGGAAAATCTGTTTCTCGTGCCCTCAACCACAGACCTCAGCTCGGCTGATATTGAGCTGATCGCGAATGAGAAACGCAGTTACCTGTTGCATGACGCGTTGCGCCAAACCGACATGGATCAGTTTGCCTTCGACTTTGTCCTGATTGATTGCCCCCCGTCGTTAAATCTTTTGACGGTCAACGCGATGGTGGCGGCACATTCCGTTCTGGTCCCGCTGCAAAGTGAATTCTTTGCGCTTGAGGGGCTTAGTCAGCTGATGCTGACGATCCGAGAGGTTCGGCAATCGGCGAATCCGAACCTCAGGATCGAAGGCGTTGTGCTGACAATGTATGATTCCCGGAATAACCTGTCGCAACAGGTTGAAACAGATGCTCGGGATAATCTCGGGGACCTTGTGTTCAAGACCGTGATCCCACGAAATGTTCGGGTCAGCGAAGCACCGTCATTCGCAATGCCGGTTCTTGAATATGACACCAACTCCAAGGGAGCCATCGCGTATCGGGCATTGGCGCGCGAATTCCTTGGAAAAAACGAAACAGTCACAGCAGCGTAGGTGGATCGGATGGCCGAAAAGAAAGAACAGAGACGCGGCTTAGGGCGGGGATTGTCCGCGCTGATGGCGGATATCGAACCAAGCGTAGACGCGGATGCGCCAACGCGGCAGCGACCGGTCCGCACTTTGCCGGTCGACCAGTTGTTCCCAAATCCCGATCAGCCGCGCCGTCAGTTTGACCCAGAAGCTCTTGAAGAACTGAAGCTGTCGATCCGCAGCAAAGGAGTCATCCAACCCCTGATCGTTCGGCCTCGCGGCACCTCTGACACCCAGTATGAGATTGTCGCTGGTGAACGCCGTTGGCGCGCGGCGCAGGCGGCTGGAGTGCACGAAGTTCCCGTGGTTATCCGCGAGTTTTCAGATGAGGACGTTCTTGAGATCGCGATCATCGAAAACATTCAGCGGGCGGATTTGAACCCGATTGAAGAAGCGGCTGGATATGATCAATTAATGACCCGCTTCGGCCATACGCAGGAAAAGCTCGCGCAGGCGTTGGGGAAAAGTCGCAGTCACATTGCCAACCTGTTGCGTTTGTTGAACCTGCCTGACGTTGTGAAGCAGGCTGTCGTTGACGGTAAGTTGTCAGCAGGGCATGCCCGCGCGTTGATCACGGCGCCGGATCCTGTGCTTTTAGCCGGACAAATCGTACGCCAGGGCCTTTCTGTGCGGGATACCGAACGACTTGTTCGCGAGGCGCAGAACGCAGATGGGGCAAAGAAGCCAAAGGCTTTGACCAAATCTGCAGGCGGTTCTGAAAAAGACGCAGACACAAAGGCGCTGGAAGGCGATCTTTCCGCCGCTTTGGGTATGAAAGTTTCGATCAATCACAGTGCCGGGGGCGAATCTGGAACTGTCACAATCAGCTATGATAGTTTGGAAGACCTAGATGCACTTTGCATGGTGCTGAGCTCTGCGCGTTGATCAGCTCTTGGCAAGTTGTGCGATGAGGTAATTCAGGACAGGGCGACCCGTCGCGGTCGCCCCAATATGATCGTCCTGCTGCCAGACCAGACCGTCTGCAACCAGCTGTTTCAGACGCATGTTGTCTACATAATCTGAAATGTCATCCATCAGTAGACCTTCAAGAAGGCGCAGTCCCATAATGAGGCGTTCGTCCGCTATATCTTGTTGATCTAGAAGCACGCCATCCCTAATTCCTGTGCCGTCCTTAACCGCTTTGAGCCAGGCCTCTGGTTGTTTCCAGCACTCTGTTGCGATGCGACGCCCGTCAATCGTCAATCGTCCGTGTGCTCCGGGACCAATTCCAGCGTAGTCACCGCCGCGCCAGTAAAGCAGGTTATGTTTTGATTCCGCGCCGGGTTTGGCATGATTAGAGACTTCGTACGCGGTATAGTCCGCCTGTTCACACAGTCGTTGGGTCAGATCATAGAGGTCTGCCCCAAGATCGTCTGTGGGAAGACCGCGTAGCAGTCCGCGTTGGGCGCGATCCCAAAACGCGGTGCCTTCCTCCATGGTTAATTGGTAAAGTGAAAGATGATCGACCGCCATGTCGAGGGCGGTGGTTAGTTCGCGTTCCCAATCGGCAAGAGATTGGTTTTGCCGCGCGTAAATCAGATCAAAACTCACACGGTCAAAGCACTCTCGTGCTGTTTTGAAGGCCGCTTGTGCCTCTGACACGCTGTGCAGGCGCCCAAGGTTCCGAAGATCGTCAGGATCGAGCGCCTGGATACCCAGAGACACCCGGTTCACGCCATGTTTGGCATAGCCCTCAAAGCGGTGCGCTTCGACGGAGGTGGGATTGGCCTCAAGCGTGATTTCGATATCGTTGGCAAAGCTCCAGACATCGCGCGCCGCGCTCAGGACGGTGTGAACAGTCTCGGGCTCCATCAGACTGGGCGTGCCGCCGCCAAAAAAGATCGAGGTGAGAACGCGTGGCCCGGTTTCCAGCCCGGTACGGCGAATTTCGCGGGCTAATGCGTCAGCCCACAGCCCCTGATCTACGGCGGATCGGACATGGCTGTTGAAATCGCAATAAGGGCATTTGGCGGCACAGAACGGCCAGTGGACATAGAGGCCAAATCCGCGCTCTTGCCAGAGTTCAGCCAAAGCACCCGGCCACGAATTTGCGGAAGGCATCTGCGCGATGGCTGATCTTGTTCTTTTCCCAGCGGTCCATTTCTCCGAAGGTCACATCATAGCCGACGGGCTGGAACACGGGGTCATATCCGTGGCCCTGATCTCCGCGCATCGGCCAGACGATTTGCCCTTCCATCGTGCCGGGAAACACCTCGTCATGGCCATCCGGCCAGGCTAGAACCAGAGTGCAGACAAAACGGCCTGTCCAGGGCGGTTCAACGCCAGAAGCCAGGATGGCGTTGTGTGCCTTTTCCATTGCCATGACAAAGTCACGACCCGTCTCTGTTTCTGCCCAATCCGCAGTATAAACACCCGGAGCGCCGTTCAGGGCGTCAATCTCAAGCCCGCTGTCGTCCGACAGGGCGGGAAGGTCAGTCGCTTTGGCAGCAGCATGAGCCTTGATGCGCGCGTTCTCGACAAACGTGGTTCCGTCTTCGATTGGTTCCGGCAGGTTCATCTCGGCCGCGCCAACGACCGAGACACCGTAATCTTTCAAAAGATCGGCAATTTCCTCGAGCTTCCCCTTGTTGTGGGTCGCGACGAGAAGTTGCTTTCCTTCGAATTTGCGGCTCATTCGACAGCCTTGAGTTGAAGTGCCACCAGCTCTTGTATCCCGGCATCCGCCAGATCCATGAGTTGTGCCATCTGATCACGTGTAAAGGTCGATCCTTCTGCGGACATTTGGATCTCGATCAATTGGCCATCACCGCGCAGAATGAAGTTGCCATCGACACCTGCCTCGGAATCCTCTGGATAATCGAGGTCGAGAACGGCCTGGCCCGCATAAATCCCGCAGCTGACGGCAGCGACCGGAGAAATGAGCGGATCGCTGATAACATCACCGGCTTTCATCAGCTTGTTCACGGCCAAACGCAACGCCACCCAGCCACCGGTGATAGACGCGCATCGTGTGCCCCCATCAGCCTGGATCACATCGCAGTCGATGCTGATTTGACGTTCGCCAAGAGCGACCCGATCTACGCCCGCCCGCAAGCTGCGCCCGATCAGTCTCTGAATTTCGACAGTGCGCCCGCCTTGCTTTCCGGTGGTGCTTTCGCGGCGCATCCGGCTTGTGGTGGACCGGGGCAACATACCGTATTCCGCAGTCACCCAGCCAAGGCCCGATCCCTTGATAAAGGGCGGCACGCGGTCTTCGATTGTTGCGGTGCAAAGCACATGGGTGTCGCCCATGCGGATCATGCACGATCCTTCTGCGTGTTTGCTGATCCCGGTTTCGATTGAAACCGCGCGCATTTCGCTTAATTTCCGTCCTGACGGTCGCATGGCACATCCTTTAAAGTTCTGTGTACGGATACAGGCAGCCTTTCCGGTTTCGCAAGCCAATAGTCTGTCATAGAAATGACCGTCATCTTCGACACGAGGTGAGCGATTGAGCGACGGAACCAAACTTCTGGATGAATTGAACGACCGATCGCGGGAAGTCTTCCGCAAGGTTGTCGAAGGCTATCTGTCAAGCGGCGAACCAGTTGGTTCGCGCACGCTGACTTGCACGCTGAATGAAAAGGTGTCGGCGGCCACTATTCGGAACGTGATGCAGGACCTTGAGTTCCTGGGTCTGCTGGACAGTCCCCATATCAGCGCCGGCCGCATTCCGACGCAATTGGGCTTGCGGATGTTTGTTGATGGATTGTTGGAGGTGCGTGATCTGGATCAGGACGACCGGCAAAAGATCGACGCAACAATGACCAGCAACAGTCAGGATGTCGCGACGATCCTCGACCGGGTGGGCTCTGCGTTGTCTGGTGTCACGCAAGGCGCGTCGCTTGTCCTTACGCCAAAACACGAGGCGGCGATCAAGCACATCGAATTCCTGCCTGTGGGCGGCGATCAGGCGCTGGTGGTCCTAGTGTTTGCGGATGGCCATGTCGAGAACCGATTGTTCAAGCCACCAGCCGGTCAAACGCCAAGTTCCATGCGCGAAGCGGCGAATTTCCTGAACGCGCTCGTCGAAGGAAAAACTTTGTCCGATCTGCGACGCACGATCAAGGACGACATTGCACACAAGCGGCGCGAGCTTGATTCGCTGGCGGCCACTTTGGTCGAGCAGGGATTGGCAATCTGGGACGATCAAGCCGATAATTCAGGACGTCTGATAGTGCGGGGTCGGTCAAACCTGTTGGCCGAAGACACCCATGCAGAAGAGCTGGACCGCATTCGCGAGTTGTTCGACGATCTTGAACGCAAGCGGGACATTGCCGAATTCCTTGAGCTGACCGAACAGGGCGACGGTGTGCGCATTTTTATCGGCTCTGAGAATAAACTTTTCTCACTTTCGGGTTCCTCTTTGGTCGTGTCTCCATATATGAACGCTGATCGTAAAATTATCGGTGCGGTGGGGGTTATAGGCCCGACCCGTTTGAATTATGGACGGATCGTACCGATCGTGGACTACACAGCGCAGCTCGTCGGGAAACTGCTCGGCGACCGCAACCAAGGGTAAGTAAATGGCCGAAACGGATCACACGAAAGATTTCCTCGACAGTTTGGCCGAGGCTGAGGCAGAGGAAAACGAAGCGCTCGAAGAAGAGATCGACAGCATGGAGGCGGAATTGGACGCCCTGCGCGCCGAGCGGGATGATCTGAAGGACAAGTTCATGCGCGCTTTGGCCGAGGCCGAGAATGCGCGCAAACGGTCTGAGAAAGATCGTCGTGAGGCACAGCAATACGGCGGATCGCGTTTGGCGCGTGATCTTCTGCCAGTCTATGACAACCTTCAGCGGGCTCTGGACGCCATTCCCGAAGAACAACGCGAAGCGTCGAAGGCGTTTATCGAAGGTGTGGAGCTGACGATGCGCGAATTGCTGAACGTGTTCAGCAAGCATGGCGTCACCGCGATCAAACCGCAGGTGGGCGACAAGTTTGATCCGCAGATGCACGAGGCAATGTTCGAAGCACCGGTTCCCGGCACAACGGCTGGTGAGATCATTCAGGTCTCGACCGAAGGGTTCATGCTCTATGACCGCTTGCTGCGTCCGGCGCAGGTTGGCGTCAGTTCGATGCCCAAATCCTAATCGTCCTTTAGAAGCGCCTTCAGGTTATACAGAGCCTGTAGCGCCTCCATTGGCGTCATTTCATCGGGGTGCAGATTTTTGATCTGCGCCTCGATTTTGTTATCGGCTTTGGGTTTGACGGGTTGTGGCGCGTGAGCTGCGGCAGAGAATAGCGGCAGATCGTCGATCAACGCCTTAGGCGACGTGTTCTCGCGTTCCCCCTTCTCCAACGCATCCAAAACGGAACGGGCGCGTGTGATGACGGCAGGTGGTAGGCCAGCAAGCTGCGCCACCTGAACGCCATATGACCGATCCGCGGCACCCTCCCGAACCTCGTGGAGGAAAATCACCTCGCCTTCCCATTCACGCACGGCCACGGTGGCGTTCTTCACGCCATCCAGTTTGTTCGCAAGAGCGGTGAGCTCGTGGTAATGCGTCGCAAAAAGCGCCCTGACCTTATTAACGGATTGCAGGTGTTCCAGAGTGGCCCAGGCGATGGACAGGCCGTCATAGGTCGCCGTTCCACGCCCGATTTCGTCCAAGATGACCAAGGCGCGGTCGTCGGCCTGGTTCAGAATCGCGGCGGTTTCGACCATTTCAACCATGAAAGTTGACCGCCCGCGCGCCAGATCGTCAGACGCGCCCACACGGCTGAAAATCTGGCTAACCACGCCGATATGCGCGGACTTCGCCGGTACGTAGGACCCGATCTGGGCAAGCAGCGCGATCAGGGCGTTCTGGCGCAGGAATGTCGACTTACCGGCCATGTTCGGCCCGGTCAGTAGCGTGATTGACGCCTTGTCTGCATTAGCCGAGAGGTCACAATCATTCGCGACAAACCCCGTACCGCCATGCGCTTTGAGAGACCGTTCAACAACAGGATGTCGCCCAGCCTCAATCTCGAAGGCGCGGGATTCGTCTACGATCGGTCGGCACCAGTCGAGATCGATGGCCAGATCTGCCAAAGCCGTTGCGAGGTCGAGTTCCGCTAACCCGGTCGCAAGGGCGTTCAGTGCGGGCTGTCGATGAAGGATCGCCCGACTTAAGGTGTCATAGAGCCGCTTTTCAATCTCGATAGCTTCACCACCCGCATTCATGATGCGGCGTTCGAGTTCCGAGAGTTCGACGGTCGTGAACCGAATTTGGTTAGCTGTCGTCTGCCGATGGATGAAGGTTTCATTCAACGGAGGCGCCATCATCTTTTGTGCGTGGGTCGATGTGGTTTCGATAAAATAGCCCAGCACGTTGTTGTGCTTGATCTTGAGCGAAGACACACCCGCCAACTCGGAATATTCCGCCTGAAGTCCAGCAATGACGCCGCGTCCTTCGTCACGCAGTTTGCGGGCTTCGTCGAGTGCTGCATCATAACCCGGTGCAATGAAGCCGCCATCCCGCGTCAAAAGCGGTGGTTCGGCGATCAGGGCGTCGTCCAAGAGAGTGGCGAGATCAGTGTGCCCCGTACATGTCGAAACAGCGCTTCGAAGCACCTCTGGAAGATCATGTGTCTCTAACACGGCATAAATCGCGTCTGCTTGTGTCAGAGCATTGCGAATCGCGGCCATATCGCGCGGCCCGCCACGCTCCATTCCAAGGCGCGACAAAGCGCGGTCCACATCAGGGACGCGTTTCAGGGCATCGCGTATTTGACGGGCAATCATCGGGTCAGACATGGCCCAGGTTATCGCGTCCTGCCGATTGCGGATGACCGATAGATCACGCGAAGGGGTCGATAATCGTCGTTCCAAAAGCCGTGCGCCGCCTGCCGTCGCTGTCCGATCAATGACCGACAACAGCGACCCAGCACGGCCACCTTGCAGAGAATGAGTCAGCTCGAGGTTTCGACGCGTCGCAGCGTCGATATGCATGGAACTGCCGAGCTTTTCCTGCTGCGGAGGGCGGAGCAGGGGAAGGCGACCCTTTTGCGTCAGATCGAGATATTCGATCAACGCACCCATTGCGGAGAGTTCAGGCCGCGAGAATTGGCCATAGGCGTCAAGCGACGACACACCGAATTGCTGTGTCAGTCGAGCATGCGCGCCTGTTGAGTCAAAACTCGATTTGCCGAGCCACGTTGGTTCAAGTCCGAGATCTTTAAGCACGTTGGCAACTGCGGTTTCCGTGCCTTCGGCCATAAGGATCTCTGCCGGGGACAGTTGCGCCAGTTCCGGACCGACCCGTGCAAGCGAGAGCGACAAAACATGCAGCGCACCGGTCGAAATATCTGTCCAAGCCAGCGCCCATTCGTCTCTGACACAGGCCAAAGCGGCCAGAAAGTTGTGGCTCCGCGCCTCTAGCAAAGTTTCCTCAGTTAGCGTACCGGGCGTGACAAGACGCACCACATCGCGGTTCACGACGGATTTCGATCCCCGCTTTTTCGCCTCTGCAGGGCTTTCCATCTGTTCGCAGACGGCGACACGGAACCCTTTTCGGATCAGGGTCAGCAGGTAACCTTCGGCTGCGTGAACTGGAACGCCGCACATTGGGATGTCATCACCGTCATGTTTGCCGCGTTTGGTGAGCGCGATGTCCAGTGCTTCGGATGCAGCCGCAGCATCGTCAAAGAACAATTCGTAAAAATCACCCATGCGATAGAACAATAAAGCGTCGGCATGCTGGGATTTTATTTCCAGATATTGCGCCATCATGGGTGTGACGGGCGATTTATTCTCGTTCACAAGCTTCCCCTCGGTGCTTTGGCGTGACATTAAGGCGACCGACCCGGGTGGAAAACCCGATTTTGACGTATGAGGCCTCTGACGCATGTCCAACCCGAAATACACCCGCGAAGAAGCGCTTGCCTTCCACCTTGAACCGACTCCCGGCAAATGGGAGGTGCAGGCCACCGTCCCCATGACCACGCAGCGCGATCTGTCGCTCGCCTATTCCCCCGGTGTGGCTGTTCCGTGCGAAGACATCGCGAAAGACCCCGGTCTGGCCTATGATTACACGAACAAGGGCAATCTCGTCGCGGTGATTTCCAACGGGACGGCGGTTCTGGGTCTGGGCAATCTGGGCGCGCTGGGATCGAAGCCGGTAATGGAGGGAAAATCCGTTCTCTTTAAACGCTTCGCTGATGTGAACTCCATCGACATCGAGTTGGACACCGAAGACCCCGATGAATTCTGCAAAGCGGTGCGGCTGATGGGGCCGACCTTTGGCGGCATCAACCTTGAGGACATCAAGGCGCCCGAGTGTTTCATCATCGAACAGCGCCTCAAGGAAGAGATGGACATCCCTGTCTTCCACGACGATCAGCATGGCACGGCGGTGATCTGTGCGGCGGGCCTTCTGAATGCGCTCCACCTGTCCGGCAAAAAGATCGAAGATGTGAAGATCGTTCTGAACGGGGCTGGAGCGGCGGGTATTGCCTGTATCGAACTGCTCAAGCGGATGGGCGCACGCCACGACAACTGCATCGTCGCAGATACCAAGGGTGTGATTTACCAAGGTCGCACCGAAGGCATGAACCAGTGGAAATCGGCGCATGCGGTCAAGACCGATGCGCGCACGCTGGAAGAGGCGATGGTCGGCGCGGATGTGTTCCTTGGGGTGAGCGTCAAAGGCGCGGTCACGCAGGACATGGTTCGGTCGATGGCGGACAATCCGGTGATCTTTGCCATGGCGAACCCCGATCCCGAGATCACGCCGGAAGAGGCGCACGAGGTGCGGATGGATGCGATCGTGGCCACCGGGCGCAGCGACTATCCGAACCAGGTGAACAACGTGTTGGGCTTCCCTTACCTGTTCCGGGGCGCTTTGGATATTCATGCCCGCGCGATCAACGACGAAATGAAGATTGCCTGTGCTCAGGCCCTGGCCGACCTCGCGCGTGAAGATGTTCCGGATGAGGTCGCGCTGGCCTATGGAAAAAGCCTGACCTTCGGGCGCGATTACATCATTCCCACACCGTTCGATCCGAGACTGATACACCGCATTCCGCCTGCTGTTGCCAAGGCAGGCATGGATACAGGAGCTGCGCGGCGGCCGATCATTGATCTTGTGGCCTACGAGGAATCACTCAAATCGCGGATGGATCCGACAGCAAGCATCCTGCGCGGGATCAATGCACGGGCGCGCAAGGCGCAGGCACGGATGATCTTTGCCGAAGGTGATGATCCGCGCGTGCTGCGTGCTGCGGTCATGTACCAGCGGTCGGGTTTTGGCAAAGCCTTGGTTGTCGGTCGTGAAGCAGATGTGAAGGCCAAACTGGAAGAGGCCGGTTTGGGCGATGCAGTGCGCGAGATCGAAGTGGTCAATGCGGCCAATACGCAGCATCTGAGCCGGTACAAGGATGTGCTTTACGGTCGGCTTCAACGCAAAGGCTACGACCATCAGGACATTCACCGTCTTGCCGCGCGGGATCGGCATGTGTTTGGCGCTTTGATGCTGCAACAGGGGCATGGCGATGCGCTTGTCACTGGGGCAACGCGGAAATCTGCGCATGTGCTTGAGTTGATCAACCACGTCTTCGACGCGGATGCAGCGCATGGGGCTGCGGGTGTGACCGCATTGTTGGTCAAAGGACGTATTGTGCTGATCGCGGATACGCTGGTGCATGAATGGCCGGATGAGGAAGATCTTGCCAATATCGCCGAACGTGCAGCGGAAGTGGCCCGTTTGATCGGGTTAGAGCCGCGTGTGGCGTTCGTGTCGTTCTCGACCTTCGGATACCCGGTGTCCGAACGTGCCGAGAAGATGCACATTGCGCCTCGCGTTCTTGACCGGCGTGGCGTGAATTTCGAATATGAAGGCGAAATGACCGTCGATGTGGCGCTGAACCGGAATGCGCAAAAATTCTATCCGTTCCAGCGTTTGACTGGTCCAGCAAACATCCTCGTCGTTCCTGCGCGCCACTCTGCGTCGATTTCCGTCAAGCTGATGCAGGAAATGGCGGGTGCCACTGTGATCGGGCCGATTCTGGCGGGTGTCGACAAGTCGATCCAGATTTGTTCGACCTCCATGACCGCAGGCGACATTCTGAATATGGCGGTTCTGGCGGCGTGCAAGGGTCGGTGACACATGGCCGTTTATAACCTCGGTTCGATCAACGCGGATTTGTTTTATCAGGTGCCACACCTGCTTGCGCCCGGTGAAACGCTTGCATCGACTGAACACAGCCGTGGATTGGGCGGAAAGGGTGCAAACATGTCGGTCGCCATTGCCCGTGCAGCCGCACGCGCGGTGCATATCGGTGCCGTGGGGAGCGATGGGCGCTGGGCGGTCGAGCGGTTGTTGGAATACGGTGTCGATACGCGCAATATCGTCGAACTGAACGTGCCGACGGGCCATGCGGTCATCATGGTTGACGATAACGGTGAGAACGCGATCTTGCTTTATCCCGGGGCAAACCGCGCTTTGACAGAGACACATATCGCCTCAGCACTTACCGCCGCAACCGAAGCTGACACCTTCGTGTTCCAGAACGAAACCTCCGCACAGATCGAAGGGGCAACGCTTGCTTCGTCAAAGGGGATGCGGGTGGTATATGCTGCGGCTCCATTCGATGCTCATTCGGTCGAGGCGGTTTTGCCAATGCTCGACATTCTTGTCATGAATGCAATAGAGGCGCAGCAGTTGACGGATGCGCTGGGCGTCGCGCTGACCGACTTGCCCGTGCGGGATGTGATTGTGACACTCGGGGGCGATGGGTGTCGCTGGGTGAACACGGATGACGGCGCCGACAAGACGTTCCCCGCGATTCCCGTTACGCCAGTTGATACGACTGGGGCTGGGGATACATTCACCGGTTTTCTGGTGGCAGGGTTGGATCGTGGTCTGCCGATGGAACAGGCGATATCACTGGGTCAGCAGGCGGGCGCCATCATGGTCACGCGCCACGGCACCGCTGATGTGATCCCCGATCTCAAGGATATCGAAGACGCGCGTCTGGCTTAGTTGCCGATGAACGGCGCGTTGCTACCCCAAAGCTCTTCAATTCGCGCGTCGCGACCGCAGCCTTTACGGTATCTCTTATACGCCTCGTTTTGCGGGATCGGGCCAAAGCGTGTCAGGACCCGATTGGTGCCCTTGTAGTAGTCCTGATGGTAGTCTTCTGCCTCGTAGAACGCGGACGCGTCCAGAATAGGAGTTACGATCTCGCGACCCAAGGCGGCCTGCGCATCGGCTTTGGCTTTTTCAGCTGCGGCGCGTTCGGCAGCGTTAGAGACGAAAATCGCCGTCGCGTAGCTTTGCCCACGATCGCAGAACTGACCGCCCGCATCAGTGGGGTCAATCGACCGGAAGAACAGATTGAAAAGGCGGTCGCGGTCGACCACCGCACTGTCATAGGTGATCTTCACCGCCTCGTAGTGGCCCGTGCGTCCCCCTGTCACCTGTTTGTAGGTCGGGTTTGCTACTGTGCCGCCGGTATAGCCGGACACCGCTTCTTTTACGCCTCTTACGCGTTCGAAATCTGCCTCAACGCACCAGAAGCATCCTCCCGCAACGACGATCTCTCGTGTTTCCCCCGCATGTGCGTCGGTGGATTGCAGAAAAATCCCGGCAAGAATGGCCAAGGATAGGATCATGGGACGACTGCGGCGAAGTGGGCGCATGGGAAACCTCCTGTAGATAGGGTTCAGCCTGCGATGAAAGACGGGCACGACGCAATTTCTGACTTGGCGCCTCACTTGAAGGTGAAATCGAGTTACCGCTTGCGCGATCTCCTTCAGGCGATACCGTCCGGGACAAAGAGACCTGTCGGGAGGCGGCTGAGATGAAAGTGGCGATGTGGTCCGGACCGCGCAATCTGTCGACCGCAATGATGTATTCTTTTGCCCAGCGCGCCGACTTTGCGGTTGTGGATGAGCCGTTCTACGGGCCCTATTTGCAGCTGACAGGACTTGATCATCCGATGCGCGACGTGGTCCTTGCGGATCGGATCGAAGACGCAGTTGCCGTGGAACAGTCTCTGATCAGGCCCATTCCTGACGGAAAAACCCACGCCTATCACAAGCATATGTGCCAGCACATGATCGACGGTATCCCACGTGGGTTCATGTCGGACTGTGTGAATGTCTTCCTGATCCGGCATCCCGCCCGCGTGGTTGCAAGCTTTGCCAAAGGCTATCCGCAATTGACTACCGATGACATCGGATTTGATGCGCAGGCAGAGCTGTTCGATCATGTTCTGGCGCTTGGTCAAAGCCCGGTCGTGATCGACAGCGCCGATATCCGTGACGATCCAGAGTGCATGTTGCGCGCTTTGTGCGAAACAATTGGGTTGGACTTCGATCCGGCCATGTTGTCCTGGCCTGCCGGGCCAAAGCCCTACGATGGGGTGTGGGCGCCGCATTGGTACAAGTCTCTGCATGCAACCACTGGGTTTGCTGGTCCCGAAGGACCGTTGCCCGAATTGACAGGTCATCTTGCAGAATTGGTGGAGCGGACACTTCCAGCGTATCGCAAACTGGATGGCTTAAAACTCGGCCGATAATTTTTTTGATCGAAGTGAAACTTGCTGCCTCTTCCATGCGTGACTTGTTGCAAGCGCGGGTATCCAGCCCGCCTGCAATCAGGAGAGAGACACATGAAGACAGTACTTACAGCGACCGTTTTGGCCATGTCGGCAACCGGCGCGATGGCGGCAGGGCATGCCACGACCATGGGTCATGCCTTGGCCAATGACGGAAAGACGCTTGTCGTTATGTCTGACATTTCTGCACCGGGCGATGTGATGACCTTTGATCTTGCAACAGCCGTTCACGCCATTGCCTACCGCCCTGTGACAGGTCATCTTCTTGGCTTTTCGAATGGGGCCATCTTTACCATCGACCCGATGTCTGGAGAGATGACCGACTTGGGTGCGTCGTTCATGGACGATGCCATGGTGGCAGAGGGTGCCTCTGTCGGGTTCGACTTCAACAACGCGATTGATGCGGTGCGGGTCGTCTCGACGGCGGGTGACAATCTTGTCTATTTCCCTGAAGGCTTCGGTGACAATGACGAACGCGCCGGGTCGGTGCGTCGGTTCAACGATCTGGCTTATGCGGATGGCGATGCAAACGCGGGTGCTGAGCCGATGATTTTTGCCAATGCCTACACAAATGCGATCAATGGCATGAAGGCGGAAAGCACGTTCCAATATGCCTTGGATGCGGCGACCGACGCTCTGGTCAGCCTTGCCAACAATGAAGGCACGCTCGCAACGATTGGTGCGGTCACTGTCGGTGGCGAAGCCGTTGATCTTGCCGCGATGGGTGGATTTGACATCCTCTCGCCTGCGCAGGGCGAAAACATGGGGTACGCAATTCTCCAGATGGAAGGATCGGAAACCGCCGGTCTTTACTCCATCAACCTCGACACTGGTGCAGCTGAAATGCTGGCAGACCTTGGCATGGGCGGGATCACCGGCTTTGCAGTATCGTCAGGCATGTAAGTCTACTGAACCGACCTGCCGTCGCTGGGACGGCAGGTCAGTTCCGAGGCTTCGCCGTTTTGGCGGGGCCTTTTACTTTCCGCTCAGCCGACGGTTCCGTGCCGCCAGCAGCTTCAGACGCAGTGCGTTGAGCTGGATGAAGCCTTGCGCGTCTTTCTGATCGTAGGCACCCGCGTCTTCTTCGAAGGTCACGTGGGCCTCGGAATAGAGCGAATGATCCGACCAGCGGGCAACTGTGTTGCAGGAGCCCTTGTAGAGTTTGACGCGCACAGTGCCGGTGACGTGTTCTTGGCTCTTATCGATCAAGGCCTGAAGCATTTCGCGTTCGGGGCTGAACCAAAAACCATTGTAGATCAGTTCCGCATAGCGCGGCATGATCGAATCCTTGAGGTGGCCTGCGCCTGAATCGAGCGTGATCTGTTCGATGCCCCGATGCGCTTCGAGCAGGATTGTGCCGCCCGGTGTCTCGTAGATGCCTCGTGACTTCATACCGACAAAGCGGTTTTCCACGAGGTCCAGACGACCGACGCCGTGCTTGCCGCCAAGCTCATTCAGCTTGGTCAGGATCGTGGCAGGGGACATCGCCTCGCCGTTGATGGCAACGGCATCACCCTTTTCAAAGGTGATCTCGACCATTTCGGGCGTATCGGGCGCATCTTCGGGATGCACGGTGCGCTGGTAGACGTAATCGGGCGCTTCCTGCGCGGGGTCTTCCAGAACCTTACCTTCGGACGAAGTGTGGAGCAGGTTTGCATCGACCGAGAACGGTGCCTCGCCGCGCTTGTCCTTGGCGATCGGGATCTGGTTCTTTTCGGCGAAGTCCAGCAGTTTGGTCCGCGAGGTCAGATCCCATTCGCGCCACGGCGCAATCACCTTGATATCGGGGTTGAGCGCGTAAGCCGCCAGTTCGAACCGGACCTGATCATTGCCCTTGCCGGTTGCGCCATGCGCCACGGCGTCGGCACCGGTCATCGCGGCGATTTCAACAAGACGCTTGGAGATCAGCGGCCGGGCGATGGAGGTGCCAAGCAGGTACAACCCTTCGTACAGTGCGTTGGCGCGGAACATCGGGAAGACAAAATCGCGGACGAATTCTTCGCGCACGTCCTCGATGTAGATGTTCGAAGGATCAATCCCGAGCATGACCGCCTTTTCGCGCGCTGGCTCCAGTTCTTCGTCTTGGCCCAGATCGGCGGTGAAGGTCACGACTTCGCAACCATACTCCGTTTGCAGCCATTTCAGAATGATCGAGGTATCAAGGCCACCGGAGTAGGCCAGAACAACTTTTTTGGGCGCAGACATGGGTTTTCCTTTAACGGGTTTGCCGGGGCGATTACTTGTTTTTCAGAGCAGGGGCAAGAAGTGGCCTTGGAACAGGGCAGAGGAGACGGGGTGATGAGTGGGATGAAAGGTTGGCAGATTTTCCGACATTCGTTCAATCTGGTGATGGCCAATCTGGAACAGGCCTTCCGCCTTTCGCTGGTTCTGTATCTCATTCAGAGCATTTACACGGTCTACAGTTTCCTGAATCCGCCGCAAATGATGGACTTCGAAGGAACGCAGGTGCCGGTCATGTCGCCGGAAACGATCTTTCCGACCATCATCTTGGGTATTCTGGCGGTGATCGCCAGCCTATGGATCGCGGTCGCGTGGCATCGTTTTGCGCTGACCGGGGAAAGCACGTCTGGCTGGCTGCCGACGTTTCATGGCTCCGCGGTCATGGGGTATCTCGGGCGGTCCATCCTGATCGGCGTGTTGGTTGTTCTCGGCGTGATGGTTCTGTCGATTCCCGTTGGCATCATTTCGATCGGGTTGCCTGCGCTGGCGGGCGTCATGTCGTTGGTTCTGATTGGCTTAGCAGCTTATTTGTTCTTCCGCTTGGGTGTGATGCTGCCGGCTGCGGCGCTGGGCGATAAGCTGACGCTGGGAGAGACCTGGGACGTGACCAGGGGGCAAAGCGGAACGATCCTTGTTCTTGCGTTGATCGTGGTCGGCGCAAGCGTGATCATCCAGCTTCCTTCGTGGTTCAACGATAATCCCAGTTCCGCGATCAACGTGGTCTATTCGCTGGTGGTCAACTGGTTCGCCACGATCATCGGGATTTCGGTTTTGACCACGCTTTACGGGCATTTCGTCGAAGATCGCCCCATTGACTGACCGCTTGCGCCCGTGCGCTACTGCCCCGAGGGGGATATATGACTGATTTTGCACAATCCGCGCGTGACGCGACCCTGGCGATGCGCGAGGTTTTCCCGCCGACGCCGCTGCTGCGCAATGCACATCTGTCGGAACGATACGACGCGGAGATTTACCTCAAGCGCGAAGATCTTTCCCCTGTACGCAGTTACAAGCTGCGCGGTGCGTTTAACGCGATGCGCAAGCGCTCCGATGTAGAGCTGTTTGTCTGCGCAAGCGCGGGAAATCACGCGCAGGGCGTGGCCTATATGTGCAAGCATTTCGGCAAGACCGGCGTGATTTTCATGCCGGTGACAACGCCGCAACAGAAAATTCAGAAGACTGCGATGTTCGGGGGCGATAGCATCGAGATCCGTCTGATTGGTGACTATTTCGACGACACACTAGCCGCTGCCCAAGCGTTTTGCGCCGAAGCCGGAGGACATTTCCTGTCTCCGTTCGATGATGAGGACGTGATCGAAGGGCAAGCCAGCGTCGCGGTCGAGGTGATCGAACAATTGGGCCGGATGCCGGACCATATCGTCTTGCCTGTCGGTGGTGGGGGTTTGTCGGCTGGCATGCTCAGCTATCTTGGCACTGATTGCCAATACACGTTTGTCGAACCAGCTGGTGGTGCCTGTTTGCGCGCGGCACTTGAGGCCGGCAAGCCGGTGCGTCTTGATTATGTGAACACCTTTGCCGATGGCGCTGCGGTGGGTCAGATCGGGCAAAAGACCTTTGCGCGGCTTAATGGGATCGGGTTGGCAAATACGCTGACCATCAAGGAAGACCGTCTGTGCACTACGATTCTTGAAATGCTCAATGTTGAGGGGATCGTGTTGGAGCCTGCCGGTGCTTTGTCGGTCGATGCGTTGCAGGATTTGGGTCAGTCGATCAAGGGACGTACGGTTGTGTGCGTGACCACCGGCGGCAACTTCGATTTTGAGCGTTTGCCTGAAGTCAAGGAACGGGCCCAGAAATACCTTGGATTGAAGAAATACTTTATCCTGCGGCTGCCGCAGCGACCCGGTGCGCTTAAGGATTTCCTGAACTTCCTTGGTCCTGAGGACGACATCGCACGGTTCGAATACCTGAAGAAATCGGCGCGAAACTACGGTTCTGTGCTGATCGGGATCGAAACGCGCAATGCGGTCAATTTCGACCGGCTTTTCGGGCAGCTGAATGCGGCGGGTTTTACCTATCAGGACATCACCGACGACGATCTGCTGTCGCAATTCGTGATCTGATGCGGTTCGACGGGGCAACTGCGATTGTCACCGGGGCTGGGCAGGGCATCGGCGCGGCCTTGGCCCGGGCTTTGGCGGCACGGGGCGTTTACGTTCTTGTGTGCGATTTGAACGGTGACCACGCAGGGCGGATTGCGGATGAGATCGGCGGCGTGCCGTATCAAGGCGACCTGAGCGATCCGGGTGACATCGTTAAGATGGTCGCTGCTGCGGAGGCTGCTTTTGGCCAGGTGGACATGTTGTTTTCCAACGCGGGTTTCGCGCTGGGCGAGCCAGATGGTCCAACATCGCGGTCAGATGCGCATTGGCAAAAAAGCTGGGATTTGCATGTCATGTCGCATTTGCGCGCGACGCGGTTGCTGTTGCCGAAGATGGTCGCGCGCCGGTCCGGCGTTCTGGTCAATGTCGCATCGGCGGCGGGCGTGCTGTCGCAGATCGGGGATGCCGCTTATTCCGCGACGAAACATGCCGCAGTCAGTCTGGCGCAATCACTGGCAATCGAATACGGCAGGGACGGAATTCAGGTGTCTGTTGTTTGCCCGCTCTACGTTGCAACGCCGTTGTTGGGCTACGATTCGCCCAATGACTTGCGTCCTGAAGGGGTGATTACACCCGATGCGGTGGCCGAGGCGACTTTGCGGGGGATCGACGAAGGACGGTTCATGATCTTCCCGCACCCGGAGGCGCAGACTTATTTCGCACAGCGCGCTGCCGATACGGACCGATGGATCGCAGGAATGCAACGTTTGCGTGATCACGTCTTCGAACAGGCAGACGGATCGGACCCGGCATCACTCCATAAATTTATCTAGGCAGCGAACCGCTGCGCGTATTCGGCTTCGAACAGAATGCGGGACTGGTTGTACAGGGATTTCAGGTAAGGGATATCAGTTTGGATGCTGCCCTTGGCGGCGGCTGATTCCGCTGTGCTGCAGGTCTCTGCAAGCTGCGAAAATCCCAGATTGAGTGCCGAGCCTTTCAGGAAATGCATCAATTCCTGCAGAGTCTGGCTATCGTTTTCAGCATCTTTGAGCCGAGACAGCGTATCCTCAACCTCCATTAGGAAGAGTTCCGCAACCTCGGCGAAATCTTCGGGGCCGATTTCATCGCGCAGTTCTTCAACACGTGTCCAGTCGATCATGAGACCCTCCATCACGCGGACGGGGTAGCAATCAAAGATGAAGATTTTGCAAAACAACGCTGCCTGATGTCGTGGATTTTGGTTTTCACTTTCCGTTAACGCCCAGCAGCTAAAGAGACACCGGGGGCCGACGCATGGGTTGGTGATGGTTATGTTTCAGAGCGCGAAGTTTGCGTTCCCCAATGTGCAAGACGCGCTTCTGCGTCGCGTGCTTGTCGTTGACGACAGTCGCGCACAGCGTCGGATCCTCACCCTCATGCTCAAACGCTGGGGGTTCGAGGTGGCGGAGGCTGAAGATGCCGAAACCGGCTTGGAACTGTGCCAAACGTTTCAGCCGCATTTCATTATTTCGGACTGGATGATGCCGGGGCTGAGCGGGCCGGAGTTTTGTGCCGCGTTCCGCGCGACCCGGCGGGCGGCCTATGGCTACTTTATCCTTCTGACATCGAAATCCGAAAAGGCGGCCGTGGCCACCGGGCTGGAATCCGGGGCCGATGATTTCTTGACAAAGCCGGTGAATGGCGACGAATTGCGCGCCCGGATCAATGCCGGTGCCCGTATCCTGTCGATGGAACAGGAGCTTCGGTCGAAGAATGCGGTGATCGCTGACACGCTGGCCGAATTACAGAGCATTCATGCCTCCATCGACAAGGATCTTCAGCAAGCGCGAGTGCTGCAGCAATCCTTGATGCCTGTCCGATCTGCGATTTTCGGCAACAGCCGGGTCAGTGTGCTTTTGCGGTCCTGTGGGCATGTCGGTGGCGACCTTGCTGGAATGTTCTCGGTCGAAAACGGCGATTTCGGCCTGTTTAGTCTCGATGTATCCGGCCATGGCATCACGTCAGCCATGATGACGGCTCGTGTTGCGGGGTACCTGAGTTCAGAATTTCCCGACGAAAACCTTGCGTTGCAGCGGGGGGATGACGGGTTTTCCTTTCTTCCACCGGCACACATGGCGGCACGTCTGAATGCGAGGGTGGTCGGGCAGCAAGGCGTGACCGAATACCTGACCTTGGCCTATGTTCATGTTGCCCAAGACACTGGACTTGCGCGGTTCGTCCAAGCGGGGCATCCGCCGCCGCTTCTGCTGCGTGGTGATGGAACGGCAGAGTTCATCGGTTCAGGAGGATTGCCCGTTGGCTTGATCGACGATGCCATGTTCCATGATCACACACTCCAGCTGGCACCGGGCGATCGGCTCTTGCTTTATACAGACGGGTTTACCGAAGCAGTCCTGCCTGATGGGTCAATGCTCGACACTGTCGGTCTTCTCGACGTGGTTCGCACGGTTGCTTCGGGTCTTTCGGGGCCCGATTTTCTGGATGCACTTTACGATGCGTTGCGCGACAGATTGGCTGGCGCGACCGAGTTTGACGACGATATCTCAGCTGCGCTTTTGGAATACGGTCAGGTGTGACGCATAGCGCGCCACGAAATCGCGGTCGCCGGAATTGGCCAAAGTATTCAGCGCCTCATCGACACCCATCCACAAAGCGGTGTGCCCCGGTTCCAAAGGGTCGCCATAGGGAATAACCGGAGAGGCCATGTAAATCAGGCAGATCTTCTCTGCCCAGAGATCGTATTCCGGCATGTAGGTGAACCGCCGATACGCGCCCAGACGTCGGGGTCGGGAGATGCGCCAGCCGGTTTCTTCATAGACTTCCCGAATCAAAGCCTGGACTGGGGATTCACCCGGGTCGATGCCACCACCCGGCAATTGCACCTCGGGTTCCGGAGCGTCCTGATGTGTCAGAAGTAAGCTGCCCTCAGTTGGCAAAATGGCATAAGCGCCTGTTCGAACCTTGTAGGATCGCCCTGTTTCGGGTGCCTCGCCGTACCTGCGCATCGTGTCATTCCCCTTCTGCCCCTTGGACCTGCCGGATCGTCCCTTATATAGTCCCGAACATGCCGGAGGGCGGCAAGCAAGGAAAATCCATGACACTCGGATCGAAAATCGCCTGGGACGACACCGTCCTGCCATTTCAACTTGACCGTTCGGACATTCGTGGCCGAGTGGCCCGTCTGGACGGGGTGTTGAGCGGAATTCTCAAGCAGCACAACTACCCGGCCCCGGTGGAAGCGCTTGTGGCCGAGATGGCGTTGCTGACCGCGTTGATCGGGCAGACGATCAAACTCCGCTGGAAGCTGTCATTGCAGATCCAGACCAAGGGTGCTGTGCGCATGATTGCCACGGATTTCTACGCGCCCGAAGCCGAAGGTGAGCCCGCACGCATCCGCGCTTATGCCAGCTTTGATCCTGACCGGATCAACGATGGACCCGCGATGGCGCAGATCGGCGAGGGCTATTTTGCGATCCTGATGGATCAGGGTAAAGGGATGCAGCCTTATCAGGGGATCACACCGCTCACGGGCCAGACCTTGGCAAGCTGCGCGGAAGCGTATTTTGCACAGTCCGAACAGTTGCCGACCAAATTCGCGCTCAGCTTTGGTCAGTCTACCGAGCCAGGTGTGCCGCAGCATTGGCGCGCGGGCGGGATCATGGTCCAGCACATGCCCAAGGCGTCGCCTTTTGCGACCGACGGTGGATCGGGTGAAGGCGGTCTGTTGCACGCCGAAGATCTGTTGAACGAGGACGAGGGCGAACATTGGAACCGGGTGAACTTTCACTTGGCGACGGTTGAGGACATGGAGCTGATTGGCCCGACCCTGCCATCGACCGACCTGCTGTTCCGGCTGTTCCATGAGGAGGGACCGCGCGTGTTCGATGCGTTGCCGGTGCGCTTTGGCTGTACCTGCTCCGAAGACCGTGTCCGGCAAAGCCTGTCGATCTATTCGGCCAAGGATATTTCAACGATGACCACGGCAGAGGGTCGCGTGACCGCTGATTGCCAGTTCTGCGGCGCACATTACGATCTTGATCCTGCGACCGTCGGGTTCGAGGCCGAAGAGGTGTCTGGTGAATGACCGGGTGCGGCTTGAAGCGGCGTTGTTGCAAAACAGTACGGCATCGTCCGACTTTGACCTGAACCCAGATGTGGTTCTTCCAGAGGGGCGCAAACTGCGCCCCGCTGGTGTTTTGGTGCCGGTTATTGCAGGTCCGCAAGGTGCCGAGGTGCTTTTGACGAAGCGGTCGTCACGGCTGAAACACCATCCCGGCCAGATCGCCTTTCCCGGCGGCAAGCAGGATGAAGGTGATGCGGATGTGATCGCTGCAGCCTTGCGCGAAGCCGAGGAAGAAGTGGGCTTGCCGCGTGGTCATATCGAGGTTCTTGGCACGCTTCCCACCCATGAAACCGTGACGGGTTTTCTTGTCACGCCGGTGATCGGTTGGATTGACCGGGATTTCGATGTGCAGCCAGAACCGGGCGAAGTGGCCGAGGTGTTCCGCGTGCCTTTGGCTCATGTGACGGATGTGGCGTTGTTCACCATTCAATCCCGCCGCTGGCGGGGCACACGTCGACACTACTACACCGTTCCGTTTGGACCGTATTACATTTGGGGGGCCACCGCACGTATCCTGCGTGGGTTGGCGCATCGGATGGGTGTGGAATGAGGGTTACCGGTGATTGGCTAAGTTCGCAGGGCACGCAAGCGGTGTTTACCGCTTTGCAAGCTCGCGGGAACAGCGCGTTTGCTGTCGGTGGATGCGTTCGAAACGCGCTCATGGGTGTTCCGGTGACCGATGTCGACATCGCCACTGACGCCATGCCGGAAACCGTACAGGCGCTTGCCCAAGATGCAGGCCTCAAGTCGGTGCCCACCGGTATTGAACATGGGACCATCACGGTCGTTTCGGCAGGTGTCGGCTATGAGGTCACGACCTTTCGCGCGGATACCGAAACCGATGGGCGTCATGCCGTGGTGCGGTTTTCGACAGACATGGCCGAAGATGCGGCACGGCGCGATTTCACGATGAATGCGCTTTATGCGGACGCGTCCGGTCGGGTTATCGACCCATTGGGAGGATTGCCTGACCTTGAAGCGCGACACGTGCGGTTCATCGGGACTGCGCAGGATCGTATTGCCGAGGATTACCTTCGCATCCTCCGCTTTTTTCGCTTTTCCGCGTGGTACGGGGACCCCGATCTTGGTTTTGATCCTGATGCGCTGGCCGCCATCGCGGTCAGCCTTGACGGATTGCGCGGACTGTCGCGCGAGAGGATCGGCGCAGAACTTATCAAGCTCTTGTCTGCGCACGAACCGGCACCGGCGGTCGGATCAATGGCGCAGAGCGGCGTCTTGAATGCTGTTCTGCCAGGAAGCCAGATGTCTGGTTTGGCCCCGTTGGTGAATCTTGAGCAGTCTGTCGGATTGGCGCCAGATCCGCTTCGGCGTTTGGCAGCACTTGCTGTATTCGACGGGACCGAATTGCGTTTATCAAAAAAGGATCAACGGCGACTTGGGCAGTATCAGAGCCTGATTTCCACATCGGAAACGGCTTCTGAACTTGGCTATCGGTATGGACGAGACATCGCGTGGGATGTGCTGCTGTTGCGGGCGGTGCTTCTGGAAATGCCGCTTGACCCCGAGGCGATGCGTGCCGCCGAAATCGGATCTAACCAGAAATGTCCGGTCAAGCCCGGAGATCTGATGCCCGCGTACTCGGGTGCCGCGCTGGGCGAAAAGCTGCGCGAGGTTGAGGACACGTGGATCGCATCCGGATTTACACTCAGCAAAACTGATCTTCTGGGGTAGACGGGTTTTCTCTGGAAAAAACCCGCGCTAAAGTTGCGGTGTCATACGGACAACACCGAACATTGATTTATCTGTCGTCACGGGCCACACGCGCTTCTGCGTGATCTGGGCCTCTTGCCTGTTTCCCAAGGAGACCGTTTGGTGTTCCGCTTTTTCGAAAATCTGGTCGATCCCTACGGCCGCTACGACGAAAAGGATGCACCGCCGACGCGGCTTTTGCCGTTCATGCTCGACTACGCGCAACCGTTCAAACGGGTTTTTGTCTATGCCGCGATCATGTCGGTTGTTGTTGCGTCCATCGAAATCGGGCTCATCTGGGCGATGGGTTGGGTTGTCGATATCCTTGCCGGTGATCCGACAGAGGTGTGGGAGGCCTATGGCGGCTGGTTGATTGCGCTTGCCGTGTTCATCCTGCTGGTTCGGCCTGCCTTGCAGGCCTTGGATGTTCTGCTTCTGAACAACACGATTCTGCCGAATTTCGGCACCTTGATCCGGTGGCGGGCGCACAAGCATGTGCTCCGCCAGTCGGTCGGCTGGTTCGAGAACGATTTTGCCGGGCGCATCGCGAACCGGATCATGCAGACCCCACCCGCCGCAGGCGAAGCGGTGTTTCAGGTGTTCGACGCAATTACGTTCTCGCTGGCCTACGTGATCGGGGCCTTGGTTCTGCTTGGGCAGGCGGATCCGCGTCTTGCGATTCCCATGATTGGCTGGCTGTTTCTGTATGGCGCATTGGTGGTGTGGACAGTCAAACGGGTTGGCCCCGCGTCGCAGGCAGCGTCCGATGCGCGGTCAGAGGTGACCGGGCGTGTGGTCGACAGTTATACCAACATCCATTCCGTCAAGATGTTCGCACACAGCGATACCGAACTGACTTACGCCAAGGACGCGATCGAGAACACCCGAAAGACGTTCCAATACGAGATGCGGCTTTTCACCATCATGGATGTGGTGCTTGTCACGCTGAACGGACTTTTGATCGTTGCCGTCGTGGGTTGGGCATTCTGGCTCTGGATGCAAGGCCAGGCCAGCGTCGGGATCGTCGCTGCGGCGACTGCGCTGACACTGCGCCTTAATGCGATGACCGGTTGGATCATGTGGGCGCTGACCTCGTTCTTCCGCCAATTGGGTGTTGTGGCCGAAGGAATGGAAACCATTGCCCAGCCCATAACGTTGGTGGATCAACCGGATGCCAAACCGTTGAACCTGACCGAGGGAAATATCGAGATTCAGTCTCTAACACACCACTATGGCCGCGATTCCGGGGGCTTGAACGCGATCAACCTGACAATCAAACCCGGTGAGAAGGTTGGTCTGATCGGGCGATCCGGGGCGGGCAAATCCACATTGGTCAAGCTGCTCTTGCGGTTCTACGAAGCCGAAAGCGGGCGCATACTGATCGACGGTCAGGACATTTCGCATGTCACGCAAGACAGTCTGCGTCTGGCCATTGGCATGGTTCAGCAGGACAGCTCGTTGCTGCACCGCTCTGTCCGGGACAACATTCTGTATGGCCGTCCCAATGCGACGGAGGCCGAGATGATCGCAGCGGCCAAGCAGGCACAGGCGCATGACTTCATCCTCAACCTGCAAGACCCGCAGGGTCGCACCGGGTATGATGCGCAGGTGGGCGAACGGGGGGTCAAGCTTTCGGGTGGTCAACGGCAGCGCGTGACCTTGGCCCGCGTGATCCTCAAGAACGCACCGATCCTGCTGTTGGACGAGGCGACAAGCGCGCTCGATTCCGAGGTCGAGGCGGCGATTCAGGATACGCTTTATGGCATGATGGAAGGCAAGACCGTCATCGCCATCGCTCACCGGTTGTCGACCATCGCGCATATGGACCGCATTCTGGTCATGGATGAGGGCCGGATTGTCGAACAGGGCAGCCATGACGCGCTATTGGCCAAAGGCGGGCTATATGCAGGGTTCTGGGCCCGCCAGTCGGGTGGGTTCCTTGATCCTGATACAAAGGCCGCGGAATGATACGGCACAGTTACCAAAAACTGATAGAGCTTGCCGGAAACCAGATCGATCCCGACGCACCGGCCCCGGGTGTACCACCGATTCAGCTTCGCGCGTTCATGGCGTGGTGTCTGAGGGGCGGTTGGCGAGTGGTCTGGCTGGGCGTTGTCATATCGGTTTTGGCAGGTCTGACCGAAGTTGTGTCGATGCAGTTGCTTGGTGATGTTGTGGATGCGGTGTCTGCCACGTCGCCTGATGCGTTCCTGTCGGAACACGGTGGCCTTATCTTTGCCTGTGTCTTTGTTCTTCTGATCGCGCGCCCGCTGCTGTTTGGGGGTCTGGCCCTGACGCAGTCGGTGATGATTGGTCCCAATATCGGGATGCAGGTCATGGCGCGCATGTTCCGCTGGACACTTGGGCAATCCGTCACCTTCTTTGACAATGATTTCGCGGGACGACTTGCACAGAAGAAGATGCAGGCTTCGAATTCGCTGACCGAGATCGTTATCGAAACGGTCAACGCGGTGACCTTTGGTCTGGCCACGATCCTTGGCACAGCGTTTCTGGTAGGCGCTGTCAGCCCTTGGATGATCCTCGCGCTCGCCGTTTGGTTTGCCGTCTATCTGGGATTTCTGCGGGTGATGCTGCCGATCATCCGCGCGCGATCTGCTGCCCGTGCGGAGGCCAAAGCGCAGGTCACCGGACAGGTTGTCGATACGATCAGCAACATCAAGACCGTCAAACTCTTTGCGGGGGATCGGCACGAGGACGGAAAAGCGCTGGGCGCGATGGAACATCTGCGCGGCACTGCGCTGCGCTTTGGCGAGGCACAGACCCTGTTTCGCCTCGGTTTGATGTTCATCGCGGGGGCGCTTCCGATTGTATTGGTGGGTATGGCCATTGCCATGCGCGGCAATGGGAACGTGACCCCAGGAGACATCGCCGCCGTCGGTGCGGTTGGGATACGATTGTCTCAGATGACCGGGTGGATCAGCTACACGATCATGGTGATCTACAGCCATGTGGGTGAGGTTGAGGACGGGATGAATACCTTGGCCCCTGCGCAGCGGATCGAGGATGTTCCAACCGCGAGCGACCTTATCGTGACAGACGGGCACATCCGGTTTGAAGGCGTTTCATTCGCGTATGGACAGCGCGAGGGCGGGATCGAAGACGTGACGCTGGATATTGCGGCGGGTGAAAAGCTTGCCGTGGTGGGGGCGTCGGGCGCGGGTAAATCCACGCTCGTGTCGCTTTTGTTGCGGCTCTATGACACCGAAAAAGGCCGCATTACCATAGACGGGCAGGACATTGCGGCTGTCACCCAAGACAGTTTGCGGCGGCAGATCGGTATGGTCACGCAGGAGACCGCGATGTTCAATCGCTCGGCGCTGGACAACATCCGGTACGGTCGCCCCGATGCAACAGAGGCTGAAGTGTTCCGCGCTGCCGAGAAGGCAGAGGCGCATGAGTTCATCCTTGGGTTAGAGGATTCCCGTGGACGTCGTGGGTATGCGGTGCATCTAGGCGAACGGGGTGTCAAACTGTCGGGCGGTCAACGACAACGCATCGCGCTTGCGCGGGCCATTCTCAAGAATGCGCCGATCCTTGTTTTGGACGAGGCAACCAGTGCGCTTGATTCCGAAGTCGAGGCACAGATCCAGTCGGCACTCGAGCGCGTGATGGAGGGCAAGACTGTTCTGGCCATTGCACACCGTCTGTCGACGATTGCCAATATGGACCGGATCATCGTCATGGATGCCGGTCGGATCGCTGAAATCGGAACGCATGACGCGCTTTTGGCGCAGAACGGGCTTTATGCGCGGTATTGGGATCGGCAGTCCGGCGGGTTCATCGGCGCGGAGGCTGCCGAATGAAGGCGATCGCGGATTTCATCAAACCGTTCGATCCCGCAGAGGGCCCCCCGCCGCAAGATATCTTGCCGTTCATGCGCTGGGCGTTGCGGGGTGCCGAGCGGGCCATTCTCATCGCTTTTGCGATCACCTTTGTGACCGGCATGTCCGAACTTGTCGCTGCCCGCTTTACCGGTTGGGTGATCGACCAGACCGAGATTGCCGAACAGGGTGCCTTCTGGGCCACGTTCTGGCCAGTGGTCATCGTGGGTGTTGCGTTCTTTCTGGTGATCCGCCCGCTGATCTTCGTGATGGACGCGGGTGTGACCAGCATCTTGTTGGGGCCGAACCTTTATCCGATGGTCCTGGCGCGGCTCAACCAGCACACGCTGGGCCATTCCATGCAGTTCTTCGAGAACGACTTTGCGGGTCGACTCAGTCAAAAGGCGATTCAGACTGCACGGGCGCTGACCGATCTAGTGATCGAGGTGTCCGATGTCGTGATCTATTCGATTGCGATGTTCATCGGTGCGTTCATTTTGATGCTCACGATCGACGCGCGCTTGCTTTTGATCTTCGTCGTGTGGGCAGGGTTTTATGCGGCCGCATTACGGTATTTCATTCCCCGTGTTCAGAAACGGTCCAAGGCGCGGGCCGGTGCACGTACCCATGTGACCGGACAGGTAGTGGACATCTATTCCAACATCGCGGCTGTGAAGCTTTTTGCGCGGGATGCGGATGAGGATACGGCAACACGCGGGGCGCTTGATGCCTACCGCGACCGATCGATTGAGTTTGGCACGTTGTCGGCGGTGTTCCGCATGGTGCTGATGACCTTGGGTGGCATTCTGCCCTTGTTTGCCATTCTCGGTGCGCTTTGGCTTTGGAGCGCGGGCAGCGCCACCGCCGGCGATATCGCCATGACTGCGATGATCACCACACGCCTGTCTATGCTCACCAACCGTCTGGGTCGGGTCGCGATGTCGATCTTTACCAACATTGGCGAGGTCGAGGACGGCATCGGAACGCTGACGCCGACACATGGGATCACCGACCGCGCCTCTGCGCAGGGCAGCGTGCCGACGGGACCAATCCATTTCGACAATGTGTCTTTCGGGTATGGCCGCGCTGCTCGGGCCTTGAACGGGTTTGATCTGACCGTTGCGGAAGGCGAGAAGGTTGCGCTTGTGGGCGCGTCCGGTGCTGGCAAATCTACGGTCGTGTCGCTCTTGTTGCGGCTCTATGACGTGGAAAAGGGACGGATCACGGTGGGTGGAACTGATATCCGCGACGTGACCCAGATTGCGCTGCGGACGGACATTTCCGTTGTCCGGCAGGAAACTTCGATGTTCAACCGATCCGCGATGGAGAACATCCGCTACGGCAGGCCTAATGCGTCTGACGAAGAGGTGTTCGAGGCGGCACAACGTGCCTCGGCGCATGAGTTCATTCTGGGTCTGGTCGATCACAGGGGGCGCACCGGATATGCCGCCCATCTTGGGGAGCGGGGTGTCAAGCTGTCGGGTGGGCAGAGACAGCGCATTGCGCTTGCCCGTGCGATCCTGAAGGATGCGCCGATCCTTGTGCTGGACGAGGCGACCAGCGCACTCGACTCAGAGGTAGAGTCCGAGATCCAGACTGCATTGGATCACGTCATGCGCGGCAAGACGGTTCTGGCCATCGCGCATCGCCTTTCCACCATCGCCAGCATGGACCGGATCGTGGTGATGGACGAGGGACACATCGTCGAAGTCGGCACCCATGACGCGCTGCTTGCGAAGGATGGACTCTACGCGCGCTATTGGGACAGGCAGTCAGGCGGCTTTATCGGGGCCGAGGCCGCCGAATAGCCCTCGACCAATGCGGCGCGCTGAGGCAAAAGCCGCGGCATGACAACAGTAAAGATCAAACGACTGGGCCATCTGGGCGACGGCATTGCCGACGGACCGATTTACGTGCCTGCAGCCCTTCCCGGTGAAGTGGTGACAGGCACTTTGGATGGTGAACATCTGCGTGATCCCAAGATCGACACACCGTCGGAAAACAGGGTCAAACCACCGTGCAGCCATGCCAAGTCCTGTGGCGGATGCCAGTTGCAACATGCGTCGGATGTGTTCGTTTCTGATTGGAAGCGCGATGTGGTGCGGCAGGCCTTGGCCGCGCATGGGATTGCAGTTGATCTGGAACCGCCAATCACGTCTCCTGCGAAATCCCGTCGGAGAGCAACCTTTTCCGTCAAGCGGACAAAGAAGGGGGCCTTGGCCGGGTTCCACATGAAGGCCTCGGACACGATCATTTCGGTTCCGAATTGCCAGCTTTTGCATCCAGAGCTGACTGCCGCTTTGCCGATGGTCGAAGCGCTTGGCGTTCTGGGCGCGTCGCGCAAGGGCGAATTGTCGGCACTTGTGACGCGGACGGATACCGGCCTCGATGTCACGGTCACTGGCGGCAAGGAAATGGATGTTGCGTTGCATCAGGCACTGTCCGATCTCGCGCGCGACTACGATCTTGCCCGCATCGCATGGGACGATGACATCGCGTTGCAACGGCGCGCGCCTGTTTTGCGTCTTGGTCCGGCAGACCTGACGCCGCCTCCGGGCGCGTTTCTGCAAGCCACGCGCGAGGGCGAAGCGGCGCTAATCGACGCGGTCAAACAGGCTCTCACAGGGGTAAAACGGGTGGCTGACCTGTTTGCGGGCTGTGGGACATTTGCGCTGCCACTGGCACAGGATGCGATGGTTCACGCGGTCGAAGGCGACCGTGACATGACAAATGCGCTGGACCATGCGTGGCGCAATGCCGAAGGGCTAAAGCGGATCACACACGAGGTGCGGGACCTGTTCCGCAACCCGCTGCAACCAGAGGAATTGGCCAAATGCGATGGCGTGGTGATAGACCCGCCGCGGGCTGGGGCTGCGGCACAGGTTGCAGAACTTGCGCGGTCTTCGGTTCCGCGCATTGCCCATGTTTCGTGCAATCCGGCGACATTTGCGCGGGATACCGCCACGCTGATCCGCGCTGGATACGATGTTGAGTGGATCAGGGTGGTTGATCAATTCCGGTGGTCGACCCATGTGGAACTGGTGGCGCTTCTGCGCCGAAATAACTGACGAGGCAGGGCAATGCGGGACAAGGTGGCAGCGTTTCTTGAACAGGCTTGGGTGACGAATTTCATCATCGGCGTGATCCTGTTCAATGCTGTTTTGCTGGGATTGGAGACGTCGGATGCGGTCATGGCAGCCGCGGGTCCAGTGATTCTCGCGCTCGATAGCTTGTGTCTGGCGATCTTCGTGCTCGAAATTGCGCTCAAGCTTTATGCTCATGGGCTTCGGTTCTTCAAAAGCGGCTGGAACATCTTTGATTTCGTGATCGTCGGGATCGCGCTTGTTCCGGCGACGCAGGGGTTCTCGGTCCTGCGGGCGCTGCGGATTCTGCGGGTGTTGCGGGTCATTTCAGCCACACCGCGTCTGCGGCGCGTGGTCGAAGGGTTCATCACGGCGTTGCCCGGCATGGGTAGTGTGTTTCTCTTGATGGCGCTGATCTTTTACATCGGCGCGGTGATGGCGACCAAGTTGTTCAGCGACGCTTTTCCCGAATGGTTCGGCGATCTGGGCAGATCGGCCTATTCGCTGTTCCAGATCATGACGTTGGAATCATGGTCCATGGGGATCGTGCGCCCCGTCATGGAGGTGTTCCCCTGGGCCTGGGCATTTTTTGTGCCGTTCATCATGGTTACAACCTTTGCGGTTGTGAACCTTCTTGTGGGTCTGATCGTGAATTCGATGCAGGATGCCCATGCCGAAGAGTTGAACGAAAAGACAGACGCCTATCGTGACCAGGTTCTGGCCCGACTGGAAGCCATCGAAAAGCGGCTGGATCAGCGGTAATTTGCCTGTCCGCGCTCACGGTTTCGTTTTACCGATGGTTGAACAGTCTGGTACACTGTCCGAAAAACAAATCGGGCAGTGTAACCAATGTTGCGACTCTTCTGTTTCTTGGCACTTCTTCTGGGTGTGACGGCCTGTGGGAAGTTTCCCACCTATACCGGCCCGGAAGTGACCCGGATCGTTGTGCAAAAGGCGGATCGCAAGATGTACCTCTTGCATCACAACGCGGTGCTGAAAACCTATGACATCGGCCTTGGTTTTGCGCCCGAGGGGCACAAGCAAGTGGAAGGCGACGGCAAAACGCCCGAAGGCGAATACATGATTGATCGCCGCAATCCGAACAGCAATTTTTACCTGTCGATCGGGATCGACTACCCGCGTCCGCGGGACATCGAGGTCGCCAGCACAATGGGCAAATCGCCCGGCGGAGACATCTTTATTCACGGGCGGCCGTGGAAAAACCGTAAGGGTGGGCGCGATTGGACATGGGGCTGCATCGCGGTGACAAACCGGGAAATGCGCGAGATTTACTCGATGGTGAGAGACGGTACGCCCATCACCATCAACCCCTAGAAAATCAACAGGTTAGTTGTTCAGCTGGGAATGTTGACCGGGGTAAACCCGGTTTCATTCGGGGCGCCGAGCACAAGGTTCCACCAGATTTTACCGTTCTCTTCCTGGAACCACGAAAAGCCCAATTCGCGTGCAGATGGGTCAAGGATAACCGTGCGTGTGTTTGGTGCTTCCATCCACGCGCCCAGAGTTTCCAGTTCCGTCTCGTAGGTTTCCGAGATCGCTTCTCCGACCAAACGCCCCGAATACCCGGCACGCTGGATGCGTGTGATGGGCGAAGACCCGTCTGAACCGAAGTGCCAAGGGCGATTCTGCACGCTCATGTCGCGTGCATGGGTGGCTGCGGCCGCGTTTAGCTGCGCGTTCAGCTCCAGCGCAGGGGCACCGGATGCCTGACGCAACGCGTTGATCGCGTCCAGCATGCGGAACTGGATACGTCCCGTGTCAGCGGCCCGGATGCGATAAACCTTGGGAAGGGGCTTGCCATCCGCACCAAGCGTCGGCGGGGGCGGTGCGCCTGCGCAGGCAGACAATGCCAAAGCTGCTGCACCCAAAAGAAATGTCGAACGCTTCATGATCAGCCCCAAGTTTGGTCGTATCCGGGCTTATCCTCTGTCTTGGGTGGGAGCAAACACACAAAGCCGAGATTTGCCGATATGACATTCCTTTGAATTGCGACTGAGGCATTCACGCAATATAGATGTCAGGTAGCTTTCATATTTTTTTGCAGACGAAGAGGCCATGAAATGGCAAATAATCCGCGTTTTCCCGTCAACAGACGCAGTTTCCTGGCAGGAACGGCCGCGCTTGTCGCGTCGCCTGCCTTGGCACAGAACGTGAACGATGGATCCACCGTCGAGATGGAGCGCGATCTGTCGCAGGTCGTCCGCCGCAACATTTCGAGTTTCCGCACGCTCGACTGGCGCCCCTATTTCACGAACCTGACCAACGGCGCCATCCTCGTGGATATCGATTCGCGGGCGCTTCACTACTGGGAAGAGAACGGAAATTACCGACTGTACCCGTCTTCCGTGCCATTGACCGAAGACCTGACACGTCGTGGTCGCACGCAGATCGTGCTCAAAGATCCTGAGCCAGATTGGCGTCCGACCCCGTCGATGAAAATCCGCAATCCGGAATGGCCCGATTACGTGCCGCCGGGCCCGGACAACCCCCTTGGTACCCGCGCCCTGCACCTGAGCTGGACGTATTATCGCATTCACGGGACCCATGACACACGCAAGATCGGGCGACGATCTTCGAACGGATGCATCGGTCTTTACAACGAGCATATCGAAGAACTTTACGAACTGGCGAATGTTGGCACGCAGGTGTTGCTAATTTGACGACATAGCGGCGGAGCGGGAAAGTCGTGCGATAAGATAGGTTTGCATTTGGCACGATATACTGGTTAGAGAGTCTTACGAGGTAAGTCTTGGGTGCCTGTCGTGTGATGCTATTGCGCGCCGACATGCAAATATCTGGAGGTTAACATGAAGAAACTCGTTCTCGCCGCCGCGTTCGCTGGTGCTGCTTCGACAGCAATGGCCGGTTCTTACGCAAAAGACGACGTGATGATGGAGCCGGTCGTTGTGGTTGAAGAAGCCGCAGCAAGCTCCTCGTCCGCAGCCATCATCATCCCGCTGGTGCTGATCGCACTGCTGGCTGCTGCTGCTGCTGACTAATCCACGGCGGATTGGACTAACGAAAAAGGCGGTGCCAATGCACCGCCTTTTTTGTTTCTGACGGTGGCACAGGCCCGGTCAATCGAGCCAGCCGTTGAGGTTCTCTTCGATCACCGCCGACAGCGCTGCGATGTGCGCATCGTCGTCGTTGAGGCAGGGAATGTAGGTGAAATGCTCACCACCGGCCTCTTCAAAGCTTTCCTTGATCTCTTCGTTGATCTCTTCCAGCGTTTCGATGCAATCGGCTGAAAACGCAGGCGCGCAGACCGCAATGTTCTTTTTGCCGTCTTCCTCGGCAAGGCGCGCGACCTCTTCCACGGTATAGGGCTTGAGCCATTCTTCGGGGCCGAATTTCGATTGGAAGGTCGTCATGATCTCGGAGTCTTCCCAGCCCAGCCGCTCTTTCAAAAGGCGCGTCGTTTTCTGGCACTGACAATGGTAAGGATCGCCTTCCATCAGATAGCGCTTTGGCACACCGTGATATGAGCAGACGAGGATATCGGGGCGTTTCTCGAGCTTGGCATAGGCGCGTTCGATGGATTGCGCCAAAGCTTCGATATACATCGGATGCTGGTAATAGGGATCGACGGTCCGCACCGTGGGTTGCCACTTTTCATCCATCAGCGCGCGGAAGAACTGGTCATTCGCGGTCGCAGATGTAGCCCCGGCGTAATGCGGGTACAGCGGGAAGAACAGGATCTTGCGGCAACCGGCCTCGACCATTGCGCGGACCTTGGATTTGGTCGACGGGTTGCCATACCGCATGCAGAAATCGACCATGACCTGATCGCCATACCTGTCCTGCATCGCCTTGGTGATCTTGGCGGTCTGATCCTTCGTGATCGTCATCAGCGGACTTTCGCCCTGATCTTCGTTCCAGATCGACTTGTACGCCTCACCCGAGCTGAAGGGACGTTTGGTGAGGATGATCAATTGCAACAGCGGCTGCCAGAGCCAGGGGCTGTAGTCGATGACGCGGCGGTCCGACAGAAACTCGTTCAGGTAGCGGCGCATTGGCCAGTACGTGTAGTGGTCTGGTGTGCCAAGATTGGCCAGAAGCACGCCAACCCGCTCTGCCGATACCTTCGGGTGATCGGTCGGGGCGTGAATCGGGCGTTGAGCTGTTTTCGTTGCGTCCAACATCGGGCCGGCATCCTATTCTTCGTTTAGCGGCTAACTAACCTCTATCTGGGTCAGGTCAATCTTTGAGCGGCGTTTCGACCGTGTTGAGCACGTCTGCGAGCCTTTGGGCGGCAGATCCTGGGCGCAATGGCTGCGGTTGCGACGAATCGGGCGCCCATCCTGTGAGTGTGATCAGCTCAAAGGTTGCAATAATCCTGCCAGTTTCGTCGGCATATGAGTCTGCATACAGTTCCATCGCGCGCTGAATGACCGACCGGCGGGTCGACATCCTGATCCGCGTGGACAAGGCATTTGTTTCCCCCATGGCACGCAGGTCGTGCATCAGATGCAGCGGCGTTGCATAGCTTGTCTTGAGCACGGCGCTGTCGGCCACTGGCAACGCCAAGCCAGCGCGTTGCAGGAGAGCGCCCAGATCGCGGATTTCACCCATCGGCGAAATCCGCGGAGACAGTCCTCCGGTCACCTCGATCTCGGCTTGTCCCAGGGCGGCGCGCAATTCGTGCAGAGTCTGACCGCCAAGCGCCACGACCAAGAGCAAACCGTCCGGCTTCAACGCGCGGCGACACTGGATCAGCTGCCCCACAGGATCGTTCGCCCAGTGGAGCGCCATGGCGTGCACGATCAGGTCGTGGGTGTTCTCGGTCAGGTCCAAAATGTCATCGTCGGGCACGATGCGGGCTGTTTGCCAGTGGGGCTGCCAGATTTCGGGGAACGGGGTCACAATGGTCGGAGCCGTAAAGGACTTGTTAACCAAAGCGATGCGATCTTGCACGTCGGCCAATGCCTCTTCATGCAGAAAAACCGCTGGATTGAACCGGGCGCGGTTGCGGTGCTTGGCCAGGGCAAGCCGATCAAAAAGGGCAGGAGTTTCGGACATGAGCGGCAGATAGGATGCTGCGGGCAGGATTGCAAACGGCGCTGCGCATGATTTACCCGCCGCAATGCCTCGGATGTGGTGGCCTTGTCGCTCAGGACAACGGAATTTGCGCCGCCTGTTTTGCCGAGACACCGTTCATCACCGGGCTCGTCTGCGATCTGTGTGGCATCGCACTCCCCGGCCAATCGGATATTGCTGTGCATTGCGACGATTGTCTGTCTCTAGGCCGCCCTTGGACGCGAGGACGCGCTCCTTTGCGATACGAAGGCGTGGCGCGCAGGCTTGTGCTTGGACTCAAACACGGGGACCGGCATGAAATTGTCGACATGGCGGCAGATTGGATGGTTGCGGCGTGCCCGCCTGACATGCCGAAAGACACGCTTGTCATGCCTGTTCCTCTGCATCTTTTTCGGCTGCTTTCGCGACGCTACAACCAGTCTGCGCTGTTGGCTCAAGCGGTTGCAGAACGGCTGGAGCTTGAATTCGACCCAAATGTCTTGCTCCGGACCCGGCGTACGGCATCGCTTGATGGCAAGTCGCGCGATGCGCGTTTTGCGGAAGTTTCCGATGCAATCTCGGTCAACACGAAATACGCGCAAAGCCTGCAGGGACGCCCGATCCTGCTTATTGATGATGTGATGACGTCCGGTGCAACGCTGGCTGCCTGTGCTACCGCCTGTCAAAGCGCACAGTGCAGAGAGATTTATGTCACGGTTCTGGCGCGCGTTGCAAAGGCGGCTTAAATCCCTGACAGTCAGTCAAGGGGATACGCCATGCCACAGATCGAAATCTACACCTCGCCGCTCTGCGGATTCTGCCACGCCGCAAAACGTTTGCTGACCCAGAAGGGCGCGACGTTCACCGAAATCGATGTGCTGGCCAACCCGGACCGCAAGCCCGAGATGATCCAGCGCGCCAATGGCGGGCGGACTGTGCCGCAGATCTTCATCGGCGACACCCATGTCGGCGGGTGTGATGACCTTTACGCCTTGGACCGGGCGGGCAAGCTTGATCCGCTTCTGGCGGCCTGATCGTCATGCGCGCAGCTTTGCTTCAACTGACCTCGTCGGATGACCCTTTGGCCAATCTGCGGGTCACTTCGGGTTTAGTACGAGAGGCAGCCGCCGAGGGCGCAAGTTTCATTCTTACCCCCGAAGTCACCAACTGCATCAGCAACAGCCGCAGTCATCAGCGCAGTGTGCTTGTCGGTCAGGATGACGACCCGACGCTGGCCGGACTGCGGGACGAAGCGGCACGTTTGGGTGTCTGGATTCTCATCGGTTCTTTGGCGCTCAGGGCAGAACCGCCTGAAGAGCGGTTCGCGAACCGGTCCTTTCTGATCGCTCCCGATGGATCGATTGCTGCGCAGTACGACAAGCTGCACATGTTCGATGTGCAGGTGACCGAAACCGAGACATTCCGGGAATCCGCCGGGTTCGCGCCCGGCAACCGCGCCGTTCTGGCAGAAACACCCTTTGGAAATGTCGGCCTGACCGTCTGCTATGACGTGCGCTTTCCCTATCTGCACCGTGCCTTGGCGCAAGCAGGAGCTGACATCCTGACGGTGCCCGCTGCGTTTTCGCCGGCAACCGGACCGATGCATTGGGAACCACTCCTCCGCGCCCGTGCCATTGAAACCGGCTGTTTTGTTCTGGCCCCGGCGCAGGTTGGGCAGCATGTGGTCAGCATAGGCAAACCGCGCACAACACATGGGCATTCCCTTGTCGTTTCGCCGTGGGGTGAGGTTTTGTTGGATGCGGGTCAGCAACCGGGGGTGCATCTTGTTGACCTCGATATGTCGCACGTGGCACAAGCTCGGCATAAAGTTCCGTCTTTACAGCATGATAGAGAATTCTCTGGCCCTTGATGACTGACAGCAGTCCCCTTGCCATTTCGCTTTTCAGCGAATTGCTGACCGCAGATCAATTGCTGCGGAACCGCCTGACGCGCGTGTTGCCGAACAAGATGGAGATCTCGCATTTCTCGGTTCTGAACCAGTTGGCGCGGGGCGGGTCCGAAAAGACACCAGCACAACTGGCTAAGGCGTTTCACGTCACCCGTGGCGCAATGACGAACACCCTGAGCAAGCTTGAGGTGTCAGGATATGTGCATATTCGGCCCGATTGGGACGATGCGCGTCGCAAGCAGGTGTCGATCAGCCCCGCCGGTCTGGCAGCGCGGGATGCCGCGATTGCGGCGATCACGCCGTTGATCAACGAGATGGTTCAGGAGTTGGGCGAGACCAAGGTTCGCGCGGCGATCCCTGTTCTCAGGGAGTTGCGGGTGAAGCTGGAAGAGCCTGACAGCCGGGGGTGATCCCTGCCCGGATTAGGCTGGTTTCACCGCCGCGGTCACATAGTTCACGCTCAGGTCGCGGTCAGAAAGGCTCCATTTCCATGACACGGGATTGAACTGAAACCCTTTGCGATCCACCGGATCAAGGCCCGCCTGCCGGAGCAGCCCGTACAATTCGTCCGGTGTGATGAACTTGGCCCAATCATGGGTGCCCTTTGGCAGCCACCGCATGATAAATTCCGCCCCGACAATGGCGGCTGCAAAGCTTTTTGCGTTGCGATTGATCGTTGAGCACAGGTGCAATCCACCCGGTTTCAACAGGCGCTGACAGGCTGACAGAAAGCCAAGTGGATCGGCCACGTGTTCGATCACTTCCATGCTCAGAACGACATCAAATTGTTCACCCGCATCAGCCATCGCCTCGGCGGTGGTGTGGCGATAGTCGATCTCTAACCCGGATTGACTTGCATGCGCCTGCGCCACCGGAATGTTGCTACCGCCGGCATCGACTCCGACAACGGTCGCACCAAGACGCGCCATCGGTTCGCACAGAAGCCCTCCACCGCAGCCAATGTCGAGAAGGCGAAGGCCAGTGAAAGGGGATTTCTGCGACAAATCCCGATCAAATTCGGCTGCGATCTGTGCCGTCAGGTAATCAAGCCGCACAGGATTCATCATGTGGAGTGGCTTGAACTTGCCTTCTGGATCCCACCATTCGGCGGCCATCGCCTCGAACTTGGCAATTTCAGATGGATCGACGGTTGTTGTGGCGGTCACAAGACTTTTCCCCATGGTCTTTTGGTATTTGCTGCCAATATAGATTGGGTATGGATAAATTCCCGAGCCAAAAGCGCGCAGTGCAGTACCTTTATCCCCCCATCGACCCCTATGACCAGCGCATGCTGTCTGTGGGCGATGGGCACAGTGTCTATGTCGAACAATGTGGGGCGGAAAACGGGATTCCGGTGATCGTGCTGCATGGCGGCCCCGGCGGTGGATGCAGCCCGTCGATGCGGCGCTATTTCGATCCCAAGGTGTTTCGGGTTGTCCTGTTCGATCAGCGTGGCTGCGGCCGGTCGCGGCCACATGCCAGCGTGAACAATAACACGACGTGGGATCTGGTCGCCGATATCGAATTGATCCGCAAAACGCTTGGGATCGAGCAGTTCATCGTGTTTGGCGGCAGTTGGGGAGCCACGCTTGCGTTGATCTATGGCATCAGCCACCCGGATCGCGTCCGTCAGCTCGTGCTCCGTGGCGTTTTCACCATGACCAAGGCCGAGCTGGACTGGTTTTATGGCGGGGGTGCGGGGCAGTTCTGGCCGGAAACCTGGGCCCGATTCGTCGATATGATCCCCGAAGACGAACGAGATGATCTGATCGCGGCTTACCACCGTCGCCTCTTCTGTGGTGACCTCCGGACAGAGACCCGGTTTGCGCGGGCGTGGTCTGCCTGGGAGAACGCCCTGGCGTCGGTCTATTCCAGCGGTTCGGGGGGTGAGTCGCCCGGTGACTATGCACGGGCCTTTGCGCGACTCGAAAACCATTACTTCATCAACAACGGTTTCCTCGAGGAAGACGGCTGGATTCTGAACAACATGGACCGCCTGTCAGGCATTCCCGGAGCCATCGTTCAAGGCCGTTACGACATGATCTGTCCGCCGGTTCGTGCCTGGGAGTTGGCGCGCGTTTGGCCCGAGTGCGACCTCCGGATGGTGCGCAATGCAGGTCATGCCCTGTCCGAACCCGGTATCAGTGCCGAGTTGGTTCGCATTATGGACGGAATCTCAACATCTTAGCGTTTGATCGTTATTTGATGTTTACACGTGGCCCCCGGTTGTTAACGTATGCAAACGACGGGAACCAAGGTTAAGCCACAAGTTGCACTCTGTTCTACGCATCATTCTTCAGCGGCTTGCGCTCGGGTTGCTTACGCTCTTCGTCGTATCCATCGTCATTTTCACAGCCGTCAACATGCTTCCGGGTGACTTTGCGCAGGCCATTCTGGGGCAGGGCGCCACGCCTGATGCGGTCGAGGCGATCCGGCGTGACCTCGGTCTCGATCAGCCGCCGATCACGCGCTATTTCGATTGGCTTGGAAAAGCCGTGCAGGGCGATCTGGGGAATTCCTTTGCGCAGGCGAACTTCGCGAGCTTTGTCGGGGCCGACAGTGGGGTGCGCACCACGGTTGCGCAACAGATCGCGCCGCGCTTTGCCAACACAATGTTCCTTGCCGCGGTCACGGCTTGCATCGCTGTTCCGGTGTCACTGGTTCTTGGCATTCTGGCCGCGTTGTTTCGCAATTCCGTGTTTGACCGTGCGACCAACATCACAACTTTGACCTCGATTTCATCTCCCGAGTTCTTTTTGGCCTATGTGCTGATCCTGTTCCTCGCGGTGCTGAACCCGGTCCTTCCATCACTGTCCAACATCTTCGAGGGCATGTCATTTGGCGAGCGGTTGGAAAAAACGCTGCTGCCTGCGCTGACGCTCACTCTCGTCGTGACGGCGCACATGATGCGGATGACGCGCGCCGCGATCATCAACCTTCTCGCGTCGCCCTACATCGAAATGGCGCGGCTCAAGGGCATGTCGCCCATGCGGGTGATCGTGAAACATGCGTTGCCGAACGCGCTTGCCCCGATCATCAACGTGGTGGCGTTGAACCTGGCGTACCTGATCACAGGTGTGGTCGTTGTCGAGGTGGTGTTTGTCTATCCCGGTATCGGGCAGCTGTTCGTGGACAGCGTAAAGATCCGTGACATCCCGGTGGTGCAGGCCTGCTGCCTGATCTTTGCTGCCGCCTACATCTTGCTGAACCTGACAGCGGACATCATGTCGATTCTGTCCAACCCGCGTCTGAGGCATCCGAAATGAGCACGCTGCTGACATTGGCCCTGATCTTATTGGGCGTCGCGGCGGGCGGCTGGTTGCTGCGCTTTGCTGGGCAAAAGGCCACTGGGAATGCACCTACTTTCCGGGACATGCCTTTTGCGGTCGCTTTCGGCTATGTGCTTGGTGCGTGCCTTTTGGTGTTTTCCGTCTGGTATTTCTTTCAGCCGACCCAGAACGAGGCAGGAATTCCGAATGCCGGTGTTGTGTTCTTCAGATGGGCGGTTCAGTTCTTTATTGTCTCCGCGATTGCAGCCTACCTCTTCCGCGCTCTGGGTCGGACCGTGGGCACACGTGGCAGCAAGAAGCTGTTCCGGCAGATGCCGCTGACCGCCAGCTTTGGTGTGCTGGTGGTGATCCTCTATGCCTTCACCGCGATTTTTGCTGCGTGGTTGGCCCCGCATGGGCAAGAGGCTGTGTTTGCCAAGGTGAACGTCCTGCCAGGAGGGAATGCGGCCACGGGCGGTGATCCGCTGTTTCCGCTGGGCACGGACCAGATCGGGCGTGATCTGCTGAGCCGTTTGATCTACGGCGCGCAGAACACGGTTGGCATTGCATTTGTCACGACGTGCCTTGCGTTTTTCATCGGCGGAACACTTGGGTTTTTGGCGGCAACGCTGCAAGGCTGGCTTGATCAGGTTCTCAGCCGTGCCGTGGACGTTCTGATGGCGATCCCGTCGCTGATCTTTGCGCTACTTCTTATGACGATCGCCAGTGCTTGGGCCGGGTCAGAGCGGTGGCTGCTGACGGTCTACATGATCCTCATCATCGCGTTGATCGACAGCACACGTGTTTTCCGATTGGCGCGTGCGGTGGGTCTGAACATCGTTGTGATGGACTATATCGAAGCGGCAAAGTTGCGCGGCGAAGGTTTGGGTTATCTGATCTTCAAGGAAATCCTGCCGAATGCGACCGCGCCATTGCTCGCCGAATTCGGCCTGCGGTTCTGCTTTGTGTTCCTGACGATTGCTTCTCTGTCCTTCCTTGGTGTGGGCATTCAGCCGCCGCTGGCGGACTGGGGCACGATGGTGCGCGACTCGGCGCAGTTCATCAACTTTGCGGCGTTCTCGCCGCTGACCGCTGCGCTGCCGCTGTTGGCGGCCGGGGCCATCGCGTTGCTGACGGTGGGCGTCAACTTCGTAGTGGACTGGATGCTGCACAGAAGCTCGGGGTTGAAGGAATGAGCGCTCTTGTTGAAATCCGGGATATCTGGATCGAAGGACGGAGCGACGAGGTTTGGTCGCCGATCATCAATGGCGCTAGTCTGTCTTTGAACAAGGGTGAGGTTCTGGGCCTGATCGGTGAATCAGGTGCCGGGAAATCGACCCTAGGTCTGGCCGCGATGGGGTTCACGCGCGACGGCGTGCGGATCTCCAAAGGGTCGGTCATGTTCGACGGTATCGACCTGATTTCCGCGTCTGCGGCCAAAAAGCGGGAACTGCTGGGAAAGCGCATCGCCTATGTTGCGCAATCCGCTGCCGCCAGTTTCAACCCAGCGCACAAATTGATCGACCAGCACACCGAAGGCCCGGTGCAGCATGGGGTCATGTCCCGCGCCGAAAGCGTGAAGGACGGGATCGAGCTTTATCGCCGCTTGCGCCTGCCAAACCCGGATCAGATCGGGTTCCGCTATCCGCACCAGGTGTCCGGTGGTCAGCTTCAGCGGGCGATGACGGCGATGGCGATGTCCTGCCGTCCTGACCTGATTATCTTTGACGAACCGACGACCGCCTTGGACGTGACGACGCAGATCGAAGTGCTGGCGTCGATCCGCGATATCGTCGAGCAGTTCGACACAGCGGCGATCTATATCACGCATGACCTTGCCGTGGTCGCGCAGATGGCGGATCGGATCAAGGTTCTGCTCAAGGGGGACGAGGTCGAAGAGTCCGACACCCGCACGATGTTGGCCCAGCCGAAGGAAGACTACACGAAAAGCCTTTGGGCTGTCCGCGCGTTCGAGCGTCCGCAAAAACCAGCGGTTCACACCAGTGCCACGCCTGTGGTGTCTGTTCAGAACGTGTCCGCCGCCTATGGCAAGGTTCCGGTGCTGCACAATGTCAGCTTCGACATTCACGAAGGTCGCACTGTTGCGGTCGTGGGTGAATCGGGGTCGGGAAAATCGACCACCGCGCGCTGCATCACGGGCCTTCTGCCGCCGACGAAAGGTGTGATCGAATTCGACGGCAAAGCGCTTCCCGCGAATTACAAAAGCCGCAACAAGGATCAGTTGCGGCAGGCGCAGATGATCTACCAGATGGCGGATACGGCGCTGAACCCCCGCACCACGATTGGCGACATCATCGGCCGGCCTGTTCAGTTCTACATGGGACTTACTGGTAAGCAAAAACGTCGCCGTGTCGAAGAGTTGCTCGACGAGATCGAACTGCCCGCAGCTCAGTATATCGACCGTTTGCCATCCGAGCTGTCTGGCGGTCAGAAACAGCGCATAGGGATCGCCCGCGCGCTTGCCGCAGAGCCGAAGTTCATCATCTGCGACGAGGTGACAAGTGCCTTGGACCAGCTTGTGGCCGAGGGTATCCTCAAACTGCTGGCGCGGCTGCAGGATGATCTCAAGCTTAGTTACATGTTCATCACCCATGATCTTGCGACGGTCAAAGCCATCGCCGACGAAGTGGTGGTGATGAAAGACGGAGAGGTGGTCGAGCAGGGGCCGAAACAGGAAATGTTCGTGCCGCCGCATCACCCGTATACTGACCTATTGCTCAGTTCGGTGCCAGAAATGGACCCGGATTGGCTTACTAATCTACTCAACGAACGTGGAGTTGATAACATTGGCGACGCAGCCGTTGATAAGATGTCATGAGAATCGGTCCATGAAGGACCATCAGGCGGCCTGAGACCGCTCATAATCACAGGGAGACGATGATGACTCGCATTTCAAGACGTGGACTACTTCGAACCGGTGCTGCCGCCGGTGTTCTGGCGGCCAGCGGCCTGCCGCTGTTTGCCCAGGCAAAACGTGGCGGTCGCCTGCGGGCAGGTCTGAATGGTGCAAACACCTCGGACAGCTGGGATGGCCGGACGCATTCCGACCTTTACATGATCGCCTCCGCTCAGGGCGCTGTGTTCGACAGCCTCACCGAAGTGGCGGCAGATGGTTCGCTGATCGGCGAACTGGCCACCGATTGGGAAGCAACCCCGGACGCCAAGACCTGGACATTCAACCTTCGTCAGGGTGTGACCTTCCACAATGGCAAGCCGTTTGGCGCGGACGACGTGATCGAGTCGCTGCAACTGCACGTGGCGGAAGGTGCGAAATCCGCGGCGCAGCCCATCGTTGCGGCGATCAGCGAGATGAAGAAAACCGGCGAACACCAGGTTCAGTTCACGCTGGAGGCGGGCAACGCAGACTTCCCGTACCTGATGTCCGACTATCACCTGCTGATGTACCCGGCCGGTCAGATCGAAGAAGCGATTGCCAAGGGCATCGGTACAGGTCTTTACGCCGTGACCTCGTTCGAGCCGGGCGTGCGTATGACGGCCAAGCGGGTCGACAGCCACTACAAGGGCGACAGCGCCGGTTTCTTTGATGAGATCGAGTACATCGCCATCAACGACTCCACGGCGCGGATGAACGCGCTCATGACGGGTCAGGTGGATGTGATCAACCGGATCGACTTCAAGACCGAGGCGCTGCTCAAGGCCAACCCGATGATCCGCATTCAGGAAGTGACGGGTAACCAGCACTACACCTTCCCGATGCTGACCAAGGTCGATCCGTTCACCGACGTGAACGTCCGTCGCGCTCTCAAGTACGGCATCAACCGTCAGGAACTGGTGGACAAGATCCTGCTGGGCCACGGTATGGCTGGCAATGACACACCGATCGGCCCTGCCAACCAGTACTTCCATTCCGAAATGGAGCCTCTGGCCTATGATTTGGACAAAGCCAAGTTCTACCTCAAGGAAGCAGGCCTGACCGAGCTCAACATCGACCTCAACGTGTCCGATGCGGCGTTCAACGGCGCTGTCGATGCGGCGCAGCTTTATCAGGCTTCGGCCAAGGGTGCTGGCATCAACATCAACGTGGTGCAGGAACCGGCGGATGGCTACTGGTCGAACGTCTGGCTGAAAAAGCCGTTCTGTGCGTCGTACTTCTCGGGCCGTGCCACGGAAGACTGGATGTTCGCAACAGCCTACGAAGCCGGTGTGCCGTGGAACGACAGCCAGTGGGATCAGCCGCGCTTCCAGGAGCTTTTGCTTTCGGCGCGCGCGGAACTGGACAGCAACAAGCGTCGCGAAATGTATTTCGAGATGCAGCAGATCCTGCGCGACGATGGCGGTGTCATCATCCCGATGTTTGCCAACTATGTGCAGGCCGTGTCCAACAAGGTCGCGACGGCGGACACTGTCGGCAACCTCTGGCAGATGGACAATGCCCGCATGGCAGAGCGGTGGTGGATGGTCTAAGCCTCCTGCCGGAAACACAGAAGCCCCGCCGTTTCGGCGGGGCTTTTTCGTTGGTCACAGTCGTCGACTACAGAACGTAGCGGCTCAGGTCAGCAGACCGGGTGAGTTCGCCCAAATGCTTTTCAACAAAGGCTGCATCGACCGTGACCTGATCGCCGGACCGGTCCGGTGCCTCAAAGCTGAGATCCTCAAACACGCGCTCCATGACGGTGTAAAGCCGTCGTGCCCCGATGTTTTCGACTGACTGGTTCACATCCGCTGCGATCTTGGCCAAAGCGGCGATCCCGTCTTCGGTGAAGGTCACTGTCACTTCCTCGGTGGCCATAAGCGCCGTGTATTGCAGGGTCAGCGCGTTGTCCGTTTCCGTCAGGATACGCACGAAGTCCTCTTCAGTCAGCGCGCGCAGGTTGACGCGGATTGGCAGACGCCCCTGCAGTTCGGGCAGCAGGTCCGATGGTTTTGCGATATGGAATGCGCCGGAGGCGATGAAAAGGATATGGTCGGTTTTGACCGGACCGTATTTCGTGCTGACCGTTGTGCCTTCGATCAGAGGCAGCAGGTCGCGCTGTACGCCTTCGCGGCTGACATCGCCGCCACGGGTTTCCTGCCGCGCAGCCACCTTGTCAATCTCGTCAAGGAACACGATGCCGTTCTGTTCAACCGCCTCAAGCGCCAAGGCCTTGACCTGTTCGTCGTCCAGCAGTTTGTCGGCTTCTTCCGCGATCAACGTTTCATAGCTCTCGGCGACTGTCATCCGTTTGCGGGTGGTCCGCCCGGCAAAGGCTTTGCCGAACAAATCGCCGAGGTTCATCATGCCACCGCCACCCATGTTGGGTTGACCGGGGATATCCATCATCGGGAACGGGCTTGAGGTGTCCTGAAGCTCAAGTTCGATCACCGTGTCATCCAGAAGTCCATCCTTGAGCTTTTTGCGGAACATCTCGCGCGTGCCTTCCCGCGCGCCTTCTCCTGCGATCGCTTCGATCACGCGCTGCTCCGCGGCTTCGTGCGCCTTGGCCTTGACGTCTTCGCGCATGTGGTCGCGGGTCATGGCGATGGCCGCATCGACCAGATCACGGATGATCTGCTCCACGTCGCGCCCGACATAGCCCACCTCGGTGAACTTCGTCGCTTCAACTTTGATGAACGGCGCTTTGGCCAGCTTGGCCAGACGGCGGCTGATCTCGGTCTTGCCGACGCCGGTTGGTCCGATCATCAGGATGTTCTTCGGATACACCTCTTCACGCAGATCATCGCTCAATTGCTTGCGCCTCCAGCGGTTGCGCAACGCAACAGCCACAGCGCGCTTGGCATCCTTCTGGCCAATGATGAAGCGGTCCAGTTCGGACACGATTTCGCGGGGGGTGAGATCGGTCATGTTTTTGTTCCTTTCGGCGACAGGAGACAGATTTGAATTCAGGCCTGAATCGTCTCAACCGTCAGGTTGCCGTTGGTGTAGACGCAAATATCGGCCGCAATCGCCATCGCCGCGCGGGCGATTTCTTCTGCGTCCTTGTCGGTGTCCATGAGCGCACGACCTGCCGCCAAGGCGTAGTTCCCGCCAGACCCAATTGCGGTCACGTCATGTTCGGGCTCAAGCACGTCGCCTGCGCCAGTGATGACATACAGGTCCTTGCCGTCCGACACGATCAGCATCGCCTCAAGTTTTTGCAGGTACTTGTCCGTGCGCCAGTCCTTGGCGAGTTCGACACTGGCGCGTTGCAATTGGCCCGGCGTCGCCTCCAATTTGGTCTCAAGGCGTTCCAGCAGGGTAAACGCATCGGCAGTCGATCCGGCAAAACCGGCAACAACGTCATATCCACCCGGTGAAATGCGGCGCACCTTGCGGGCGGTTCCCTTGATCACGGTCTGACCAAGACTGACCTGTCCATCACCTGCGATCACCACCTTGCCGCCTTTGCGGACGCCGATGATCGTGGTGCCGTGCCAGCCGGGAAAGTCGTTATCAGCCATGTTTCGTCCTTTTCGCTTTGTCCCGATATGGGCTGAACAGCCATGTCACACAAGCCCCGCAACGCAAAACGCCCGGCGCAGAGGGCCGGGCGTTTGCACGAATACGTCGAAAGATCAGATACTTTCGTCGATCCAGCCTTTGAGCGCGGCTTTCGGAGCGGCGCCGGTTTTGTTCGACACAACCTGACCGTCTTTGAAGATGAACAGCGACGGAATACCCCGCACACCCATTGCGGCAGCGGAGTTCGGGTTGCTGTCGACATCAACCTTTGCGATCTTCACGCTGTCGCCATATTCGGCGGCCAGCTCTTCAAGCGCTGGGCCGATCTGCTTGCAGGGGCCACACCATTCGGCCCAGAAGTCTACGACAACGGGAACACTGGAGTTCTTGACTTCGGCATCGAAGGTTTCATCGGTCACGGCGACGGTGGGCATTTGGGCTCTCCTTGAGGCTCGGGCGCATGGGTCAGTCGGAACGAGAGACTAGGTAGCCTCAGATGGGTCGTCAAGGTGGCGCGCTCTCACGAGTGCTTGTGTCACACGGTTTTCCGACAACGGCATATAGGTGGCGGTCCGTGTCCAGAGGATACCGGTCTCGATCTCATTGTCCGGATAAATCTGGCGCAGCATAGCGTGATAGGCGCCCATCTGGCGCAACAAACCCTCGGGGGTCTGATCCTCGGTTTCGGGTACGGTGCGGTTCGTTTTGAAATCCACGGCTATGATCTTGTTGTCCGTCACCACAAGGCGGTCGATGACTCCATGAAGCGGCGAGTCTGGAAATACATCGACCGTCGCGGTTACGGCGACTTCGGCCAAGGCGGTCTTTGTAAAGAAAGGTGACAGTTCCGGGGCGTCGAGAACCGCCAGCGCCTCTGCGATCAATTCATCAGCCAACGGGTGGTAGCCAACAAGACGGAGCGCTGCGGTTTGACGTTCTTCGGTCTCCACCACAGGCAAGATTTCGAGTAGGAGATGGACCAGAGTTCCCCGCTCTTTCGCGATGTCCGTCAGGTCGCCATCCGCTCCCGGCAGCGCTTTGGCACCTCCCAGATTGGACGGGCTGAGAACACCTGTAGGCTTTACGGGATCCGGTGCGCGGGTTTCGAAAAGTTCGGGAAGGGTAATGTCTTCGTCCACTTCCAGCGCGGGATTGTCAGACACCGGCTGTGGCCAATCCATATGCTCAAGACGGAGACCGTCGCTTGGGCTGTCATCGGCAAAGCCAAAACGATGCGGGTATGCGCCCACAGCCTCCAACGTTGCCTTTACGCGGTCATGCCAGCTTTCAGCGTTCCTGTCCGCGGTCCCGGCGGCAGCCACGACAAGCCAGCGTTCCGCCCGTGTCAGGGCCACGTAAAGCAGCCTGTCCTTCTCTTCTTCCTCGGCCTGTCGCGCCTCTTCCAACGCGGCACGTTGGAACGCCGCCCGTGTTTTGTCAGAGCCGCGCCAATGGGCGGATCCGGATGCGCGGACAAATGCTTCCTTTCCGGACTGGGAGGCCTTTTTGTGCGTGTCTGGCAAGATCACAATCGGCGCTTCCAGCCCCTTGGCCCCGTGGATCGTCATGATCCGAATGCGCGCGCCCGCGCTGTCGACGGTGCGCTTGATCTCGATGTCGTCGGTTTCCATCCAATGCAGGAAGCCAGTGAGGCTTGGAATATCGGTCTGCTCATAAGCCAATGCCTGATTGAGTAGTGCATCAATCCCGTCTTCCGCTTCTTCCCCCAAGCGCCCGATGAGTTTCTGCCTCCCCTTGTGCCGGATCAGAACGCGCTCCAGCAGATCATAGGGCCGCAGGAAATCCACCTGCCCGCGCAGATCGTCCAAGATTTCCATGACCAATGGAAAATCGTCTCTACGTCGGCGCAACTCTTCCCAAAGATGGGGCGACGTGCGCCGGTGGGCGAGATCGAAAATCGCCTGTTCGTCGAGGCCAAACAGCGGGGACCGCAGAGCAGAGGCCAAAGACAAGCTGTCTTCGGGTGTGGCGAGGAAGGAGAGAAGCGCGCGCAGGTCCTTGACCGCGAGTTCGGCCATCACCTTGAGCTTGTCCGCGCCGGCGATTGGCAGGCTGAGCGCCTTGCAGGCTTTTAGGATTTCGTGGAACAGCGCACCTCGGCTGCGCACAAGAATCAGGAAATCCCCGGCATGAACAGCCCGCGCCTCTACCTCACCGTTCTTTGCCCCGACGGGAATCGCGGTCCTGTTTTCGAGCGTCTGGTGTATGAACCGCGCGACCCGCTTGGCGAGGATCACGTTGTGATGCGTGGGGCTGACCCGATCAACGGGTGTGTCCCATGGCAGGTCGTCCTCGGTGTTTTCGGCGGGTTCGATCAGGGGCCACAGATCGACGCGGCCGGGAACTTGGTCGTGGAACGATATGTGGGTCTGATCTGGCAGAAAACCGGCCTTGTTCCGTCCTTGGAACAGTTGATCCACCAAACGCAGAATCGGCACAGACGACCGGAACGAATAGCTGAGTTGCCCATCCTTAAGCGGCGCATCGGTTGCCCGCATCTGTTCGCGAAACGCGCTGCGCATCGTGTCGAATTCGCGGGGATCGGCGCCTTGGAAGGAATAGATCGACTGTTTCTTGTCACCAACGACAAAGATCGTACGCCGGACATCGTCGCGGGCGCCCTCGCCTGAGGTGAATTCCTGCGCCAGTTTGTTGATCACATCCCATTGCGCCGGGCTGGTGTCCTGCGCTTCATCCACAAGGATATGGTCAATCCCTCCATCAAGGCGATAGAGCACCCACTGCGCCTGCTGCCGATCGGTCAGCAAGGTGCGTGTGCGCGTGATCAGGTCGTCGAAATCAAGCCACCCGCGTGCCTGTTTGGTCTCTTCGTAACGGCGCAGAAAGGCCTCGGCAAAGCGGTGCAGCGTGGCATCCCGATCCACCGCTTCCAGCGCCAGACGCGTCTCGCGCGCGGCTTCGACCCGTTGGTAGAGGTCTTCGAGGCGATTGACGCTGGCGGCCAATGCGCCTTTGCGCAATTTGGCGGAAGGCGGCAACGATTTGCGCAGCTCGCCTTTCTGGGTGAACACGACGGCTTCCATCGCCAACAGCGCATCAACGCCGCCTGCCTGAACAGTGCCGATGGCATCCGCCAGTCCGTTGTCCATGCCGACGCCCGTGCGAAGGTCAGGCACTAAATCGGCCAAAAACGCGGTTTCGTCGCGGGGAAACACCTGAGCGAGACACATGGACAGCGAGTCGCTTTCGGACAGACCGTAGCGGTGCATCAGGTCAGCGCGGGTCAATGCAGGGGTAAACCCGTCGCGCTGGCCCACGATGGATTCCGCCAACAGCTGCAACGGCTCGTTTGACGCGATGCGGGCAATGTCGGCGATTAGGTGCGCGTCTCGACCGCTGGACATCTCGTCGAGGATGGTTTCTCGCAGCAATTGCGCCGCACGGTCGTCGATTTCCTGAAACTGCGGGCTGACGCCAGCCTCCAAAGGAAAGCGCCGCAAGATGGATGCGCAGAACGCGTGGATCGTCTGAATGCGCAGGCCGCCCGGCGTTTCGATGGCGCGGGCAAAGAGCGTCCGCGCGCGGGACAGGAAATCGGGTGTCAGGCGTTCGCGGTCTTCGCCCAGTTCCTCAAGCTGTGCACGCAAGGATGCGTTGTCCAACATCGCCCATTCGCCCAACCGCTTGAACAGACGGTTCTGCATCTCGCTTGCCGCAGCATTGGTGAATGTCAGGCACAGGATATGTTCGGGGCGCGTGTCCCCCAGCAGCAGCCGCGCAACGCGGTCGGTGAGAACGCGCGTCTTGCCGGACCCCGCATTGGCGCTGAGCCATGTTGAGGCCGTGGGGTCGGCGGCACGGACCTGTGCCTCGGTCGCCTCGTTGCGGATCATGTCAGGCGCACCTTGGTTGCAGGGTCGGACACCGTCCATTCCCCGTAGCGCGACAGCTGGTCATAATCCGATCCGAATGCATCCTTGTGCATGCGGTTTCGCGCGGTGTAGCCAGTATCCGGGTGGCGGTAGGCGTCGATCAGCGACCTTAGCATCTCCATGACGCGCTCTGGCGGACAGTCCCCAAGCGGTGCAGGCACTTCCGTGCCGTCGCCGGCCAGCGAGATATAGCGGGCCTCTGCCACAAAGCGGGGGCTGAACGTGTCAAACCCGCCTTCGAGGATCAGGGCCGCCGTCACGAGCAACTGCACATCAAACTGCAGTTGTTGATCCTTGGTTGGTGCTGTTCCCGTCTTGTAGTCGTAGACGAACGCCTCGGCGCGGTCGTTCATGTCAATCCGATCGGCTTTGGCGGTGATGCGAAACGGGGGATCGGCAATGTCCATCGCGCCTTTCTTCTCGAACAGGACGGGCGTTGCCAAAGCTTGACGGGCGATTTCGTTTTCAACGAACCAGCGCGCGATCTTCTCGATCCGAACGCGCCACTGAATGCGGTCCGTCGGCCAGGGCACCTCGGCAACGAGGATGCTCTGAGCGATCGACAATAGCGCACCTTCGGTGATTGATTGGTCATTTTGGGCCGTATCAGAGACGAATTTCTCGAACACCTTGTGAATGACGGTGCCCCGGTGCATCGGGTTTGGTGCATGTTGGATCGGATGAAGCTGCTGCAGCCGCAGGATCTTGGACCCGTAGATCGCATAAGGATCGCGGATCAGTTTCTCGATATTGGTGACAGACAATTCGTTGGGCCGCGCGATCACCGGCGGCACGGGTGAGGGGCGCGGTGCAGCGGGTGCGAAGATGGGTTGCTCCAGCGCGCGTCCCAGCCGCAGCCAGTGACGCCCCCGGCTCTGCATCGCGTCCAGAGCATCGGGCCCACCGGTTTCAGGCAAACCGCGTAGCAGGTTTGTCAGGCGGTTGATCCAGCGCGACGGGACGGTTTCGGCGTCTTCGGACCGGACTGCTCGGCTCAGCCAGACCTCCTTTGCACCGACGGCCTGTTGAAAGTCATGTGCCGACAGGCCAATGCGACGTTCCGGAAGCAGAAGGCCCACCTGCTGCCGCATGCGCCGGTTCAGCCACGGATCAGCGGGCGGGGCATCTGGCCATGACTGTTCGTTCAGCCCGCCTAGGATCACCAGATCAGCGCCCATTACACGGGCCTCAATGGTTCCCCAGATCAGGATTTGCGAATGCGGTGCATCGCGGTCGCGGACCTCTTCCGCGCGCAACAGGCTGTCCACCAGGTCCGCATAGTCGCGCGCAGAGAGTTTCCCTCCGAACCCGGCGTTTTCGATCAACGCGTCAAAGGCTTTGCGGCAGGTCTCACCCGCCTTCCTGTTCCAAAGCTCAGATGCATCATCGCTGCTTGAGCCCGCGCAGATCGCCTCGGCCTGCGCGAGATGATGCGCGACGTGCGCATCCAGATCGTTTGCCGCTGAAACGGCGGGTTGCAGCAGGCAGCGATCCATCCAGGCAAGCCAGTCCTGTGCTGTGTCCGCACCTTTCCACGACATCAGTTGCGACAAGTCCGGGTAAGGGATGCCGGTCTTGCGGATGAACAGTTCCACTTCCGAGGTCCAGAGGCGATGCTGCCCGCGATCGGCACCCGCATGGCACAGCGGATGTTTCAGGATCGTCAGAAGCGCATCGGCGGTCGGTCCGTTGACCCGAAGCTGGGCAATGTGACGGAGCAACCGACCCGGAGCGGTCAATTGTGCAGGGGTGCCCGCGCTGTCATCGGGCAGGATGCCCCAACGGTCCAGAAGAGCGGTCACCCGGCGCGTCAGCATCCGGTCCGGTGTGATCAAGGCAGCAGTTACGCCATCTTCGGCCGCTTGCCGCAACCGCATGGCAATTGCCCGCGCTTCATCGCGGGGAGATGGCGCTTCGAGCAAGGTTAGAGACTGTGTCGCGTCGGACAAGGACGGCAGGTTCGGCCCATCCAGAAGCCACTGATCCGTGACCGGGGCGGGGCGCAGCGCAAGTGACACCAACGCGTTGCGCTCCCGGTTTGGAGGGGGTGTATGTGTCCATGGGACAACATCGCGATGCTCCAACTCCAGCCGTTCCAGCAATCGGGCAAAGCGGAACTGCGGATGGTCTTCGCCTTGCATGGCTTCGGAGTTGCGAACGTTTCTGCGCTGCACATCCCAGGTTGAAGCGGGCATGTCCCAATCGAACCCCGGAAGGACAACTGCGCCCTGCGGTAGGGACGCGGCGGCTGTCATCAGTTGAAAGGCCGAGCCGCGCGATCCGGTCGATCCCGCAATGATGATGGGGTGCTCTGGCGGTGCGATCTGCCAGCGCCGCAAGCGGAGGTCCAATGCCATGCGATTGACGGTAGCGGCATCTGGGGTGTCACTGTCTGGATCGAAGTAGCGCGTGACAATATTCAGAAAGCGCTGGGCACGCTCCCAATGGCCGGATTGGTCGGTCACATCGAGGTTTGTGATATCCTCGGGCGTCACGCCTTCGGCCTGCATTTCATCGAGAAGCGCGCCGAGGCTTTGCGCGAGATCGTAAACTGCGGAACGCGGTGCCAAGCTTGGATCGGCATCAATCAGCTTGCGCACCAGTTCCGCGAGTTCCAGTTGGCGGCGCAGTGCGGGCGTCGGGCGGGGAAGGCTCGCGCGATCCACGGGATCGGCCAGATCGGTGATAAGCCTCATCCTTGGCAGGAAGCCGGCGCCCAGACTGTCGAACACGGATTCCACCCGCCGCTGCATGCGTCGTGTGTTCAGGAACAGCTCGACCCGCGCCATGGCGTCTGGCGGGTGATCCGCAAGGCGCGACTTCAGGCCAAGCGCAAGCTCACGGGCAAAATCGGCCCCAGGAGGCAACGCGAACAGGCGCGCTCGGTCCGTCGGATCAAACATCCGCAGACCTCAACATGTCTTCGGCAAGGGTGATCCCGTCGGGATGCCCCACATCGCACCAGAGACCGGGATAGGTCACCGCATGCAACCGGTCTTTTGCCTCCAGTTCCTCCCAGATTGTTCTGAGCGAAAACACGTTTTCAGGTGATTTAGAGACTTGTCCAGCCCGAATGATCTGAACCCCGGAATAAACAGTGTACCTGCCCCAATGGGCCAGACCGTCAGACGTGATGTCGAAGTCACCCTTGCCGGAACGTCCAACGGTTTGGGACATGGGGACACACAAGAGTAGCGCGTCCATGTCACCCCTCCAAGCTGCCTTGAGCACTTCCAACGGATTGGGCCCGTCCCAGACGGCATCTGTGTTCATCGTGAAAACCACATCGGCCTTCAGCAAGGGCAGCGCAGCTTTCAGCCCGCCGCCGGTATCAAGGATCTCAGGAGATTCGACAGAGACCCGAACGTCGGTTCCGGCAAAATGATCGACGATCTGATCCGCCTTGTAATGGGCGTTCGCAACGACACATGCCGGGGAGATGGCTTTAACGAAGTCCATAGCGTGGTCGATCAGCGGCTTGCCCGCGACGCGGATCAAAGGTTTGGGTTTGTCCTCGGTCAGGGTCCCCATCCGCGTGCCAAACCCGGCGGCGAAAAGCATTACGGCGTCTGGCATCACTGCGCCCTCGAAGCAAAGCGTTCCGGCGTGGGTTCGGGGAACAGATCAAGGATCAGCGGTTCCAGGTCATGGGCGACCGGGGTAGCGAGGCTTGTCCTAATGTGGCCCCAGACCCTAGGGATCAGTGACAGGTAACCCGGTTTTTGCCGTTCGGTGGCGAGGCGGGCAAAAATGCCGAGTATGCGTAGGTTCCGTTGTAAACCCAGAAGGTGAAACATCGGCATCACCGTGCTTTCGGATCGGCCAGATCGGTCGAGGTAATGGCGCAGCGTGGCTGTTTGGCAGGCTATAGAGACTTCCCTGCGAGCGTCCTGCAGCATCGATACCAGATCGTAGATTGGGGGTCCGGCTAAGGCATCCTGAAAATCAAGCAGGCCCACGCGACGCAGGTTATCCCGCTCCGGCAGCCAGATCATGTTCTCTGCGTGGTAGTCGCGCAAAACCAGCACAGTTTCATCGGGCACATGCAGGCTAAGTAAGTCCGTCAAGCGTGCGGTGATGGTCTGCGCTGCGGCGTCATTCTTGATGCCAAGACGTGGCAGGTAGTGGGTGAATGCCGGTTCGATCATCTGACCCAGCACGTCAGGCGTTGCGCGCGACAGACCTGCCGGCACAGGGCAGGTTTCCAGATGGCACAGAACATCTGTTGCTGCGGCGTACAGGTCGACTTCCAGTTCAGGACGTTCCTGCGCGACCTTGGCGAATTGCGCGTTGCCGAAATCCTCGATCAACATCAGGCCGGGCGCCTTGGCAAAGATGGTTGGAGCGGACAGGCCGAGACTGTTCAATTCGGCAGACAGCTTTGCAAACCGCTCTGTGTCGTCTTGTGGGTCGATCATGAGGATTGCGCGTTTTGAGCCTTGATAGAGCCTGATATACAGGCGCGAAGACGCATCACCGGCCAGTGGTTCCCGGGTCGCTCCGGCCCAGCCCTGCGCGGTCAGAAACGCATCGATGCTCATGCCAATGCCTCCGCAACGCGATCCGACCATGCCGGATGGGTCCAGGACAAGGTGATGTCGCGACGGTCGGATGTGTCGGGGTTTTCAAGACGCACCGTCAAAGCCTCTGGCGGTACCAAATCGTCAAGCCGATCCGGCCATTCAATCAGGCAGATGGCGTTTTGAAAAGCATCCAGAAGACCCAGTTCGACGATCTGGTCCGGATCACCCAAGCGGTACAGATCGGCGTGCCACAACTCACAGTCGGGCAGGTCATAGGCCTGTACGATGGTGAAGGTGGGTGACGGCACGTCTTCGGGTTCGGCAAGTCGCGACAGGATCAGAGCGCGGGCGAAATGGCTTTTCCCGGCGCCGATATTGCCTTCCAAAAGCAGCGTATCACCGGCACGCAAACTAGCTCCGAGACGAATGGCAAGTCGCGCGGTTTCATCAGGAGAGGTCGAGGTGAACGCCGCGCTGTGTTGGGTCATGCGGGCATGTTTACCCGGCTTGGTGCGGGCTGCAAGATTGGAAACCGATGCTCAGGCGGAAACGATCTTCAACCCGTCAGGTTCTGGGTGGGCATCACGGTTCTTGGAGTTGTGACAGAAGCGGATCAGCGTTGCGCCATGGCAGATCGGGTCGATCCGGCAGATCACCTCGCGCCCGTCTTTGCTGCGCAATTCACTGTCCCAACTGACGCGCTCCTGAGAGTTGGTCACGAAGTCGCGCAATTCCGGCCAGACCGGGCTTGGATGAAAGGCGGATTTCCACGACTGCGTTGCCTCGACGATTGTTGTTTCAAGGATGCACGCCTCGGGTTCGACGCTCCACAAGTCTGCGTAAGTGGTGTTGCAGACGGTCAGCGTGCCTTGCGAGTCAAAGACGGCGACTGCGTCGTCAAACGTGTCAATGACCGACTGCAAGGTGTCCAGTTCTGTACGAAACCCCCGCGTCAAAGACACTTCTGCGGTGATGTCGTTGAACAGGAACGCAATTGCGCCGTCGGGGTATGGTTGGCCGGTGACATCGAAGGTCTGACCGTTGGCCAGCGACCATGTTTCGCGAAACCGGTCGTCACAGGCGGCCGCCACCAGAAGGGCCATGCGTTCGCGCCAGTCGTCATAGCTTTTGGGTTCCGGCATGACCCGACAGTCCCGCAGTTTATCAAAGAATTCGAACAGGGCGGGACGACTGCTCAGGAAATCTATCGGTACCCGACTGAGGTCAACAAGCGCCGGGTTGAACAGAACAAGTCGACGGTCCCGATCAAAGATCGCGAGGCCCGTCGTGAGATTGGCAAATGTCTTGGACAGTGTCTGGACGAAGTTTTGTTGCGCCGCCTCGGCGCGAACAACGGCATCGACGCCCGTGGCGAAATAGACCTGACCGCCCGTTGTTTTCTGCGTCGTCACCTCAAGCCAACGGTTCTCGCCCGATCCAAGACCTGGTGCCTTGAGGTCAAGCCGTTTCGGGCGTTGGGGATCGTGTTTGGCAACCTCTGCCGTAACGAGGTCACGGAATGCAGAGCCTCCACCATGCGCATGTGCATAGCGGTTGAACGCTTCATTGCCCCACAAAAGGTCCGATTCATCGGTCACCGCCCAGATCGGATCCGGCGCGAGCATCATTGCTGATTGCAGATGCCCGCCCAGAGATTTGCACTGTCGGGTGGTGAACCAGTCATCCCCAGCCTGGCCGCTTGGGTAAACAGTGACATGTGTCCGGTCACCTTGCGTCGCGATGGTGATTTCCATTTCCGACAGATCGGAGCTGTGTTCGCCGGGGCGCAGAGCTTTAGGGAGATCCGGTATCATCGGAAGCAAAGCCAGCCTCAAATCGCTCCATACCGGTGCGGTTGGGGGGATCGGAAACAGCGACCAAATCCGGTCATCCGCGTCGATCAGAGTTTCGCCCTGAAAAAGCATAGAAAGGTAGGGTCTGTTTTCGGCACGTGTGTCTGCCTTCCTGCCGCGCAAACTGAAGGCAATCAGGCCAATCGTGATTGCAGCGCAGATCAGACCGATCCCCAACGCAGTCCAAGCAAATGAATCCATTGTCCAACCCCGGTTCCGCCAAACCGGTATTCAATGATGATTTGATTAACAGCGTATTAACCGCAGCGTGCCGAGTTAGATCTTGAAGGACGGGTTTTCCCCGATGCCTTTGCCTTTGGGCAGGCTGGGTGGCACGATGGCATTTCGCGGCCAGACGACTTCGACAACCGCTCCCCTGCGCCGCGATGCGCTGTTCACACGATCTGCGCCATTGGCAAAGCTCAATTCCGCGCCGGATCGTTGCAACAGGGTTTTGGCAATGAACAGACCCAATCCCATACCTTCGTATTCGGGTCGCGCCGTGCGGTCGCGTTCCGTGCGACGATTGCGGACAAACGGATCGCCGATCCGGCCCAGCATATTGGTCGGGTATCCCGGTCCGTCGTCCATGATCCGCACGGATACGACCTTGTCCGTCCAATGCGCCTCGACCCAGACGGTGGACCTAGCGAAATCGACCGCATTCTGGATGAGGTTGCGCAATCCATGAATGATTTCGGGTCGCCTTAAGGCCAGCGGAGGATCGAAATCTTCTTCGTTCGCGTCTTCCGATCCGAAAGCTTCGATCAGCACGTCTTTTCCCCGGTTCAGATGCGGTTCTGCCGCCTCACGGATCACTTCCACCAACGGAGCAGAGCGGATTTGCAGGTCTTCCTTACCTGCCCGCCCCATCGATTGAAGAATGTCGCGGCAGCGGTCGGCCTGTTCGCGGATCAGGCGCGCGTCGTCCTGCAGGTCGGGCTGGTCGGCCAATTCCTCGATCAGTTCGGCGCTGGTCAGTTTGATCGTGGCCAAGGGCGTGCCAAGCTCGTGTGCCGCCGCCGCGACGACGCCACCCAGATTGTTGAGCATCTGGGTCCGGCTGAGCGCCATTTGGGTCGCCACAACAGCATCGCCCATAGAGTTCATTTCCTCGGTGATCTGTCTCGCATAGAGCGACAGGAAGATCACGGCGATGGTGATTGCCGTCCACTGGCCGAACACGAACACATCCGCGATGCGCATGATGAACCCTTGTTCAGTGCGCAACGGCAGGTGAAAGAACACCATCAGCGTCACCAGCGTCAGCGCAGTAGCGCCGATGATGATGGTTGAGCGAAGCGTCATGATCGTCGCCGACACAATCACCGGGCCAAGGATCAGGATCGTGAACGGGTTATGTAGGCCGCCAGTCAAATAGATCAGAAAACAGAGTTGCAGCAGGTCGAACAGGACCATGAGAAAGTTCTCGGCCTCGTTCAGTCGCTTGTTTTCAGGGAATACAAAGATGGCGATCAGGTTGCCGACAACTGAAACGCCAACCGCAAGGTAACACAATCCGAGCTCGAGCTGCAGGTTGTAGAACTTCTGCGCCAGAGTGATTGCCGCCAGCTGGCCCACGATGGCACACCAGCGCAGCCAGATCATTGTCCGCAGGCGGATAAAGCTGCCGCGCTGACGTTCTTGGAAGATCCCGAACTCGGTTTGCGTCATCTGCGCCCTTTCGCCACTTGTGCCGGAGTTCAAAATCCTTACCTCGGCTTTAGCAAAGCATAGGCAAGGCAATTCTGATGAGAAGGGCTTTGTTGGTGCAAAAGCGAAGGAGATCACATGGTACGTTTGGCAGCGATTTCGGCAGGTGTGGCAGTTGTCGCGCTTTTGGGTGGGATCTGGTACGCGAGCCAACCCGTTGATGGCGGCGACAAGTATGCTTCTTGCCGAAACACGCAGGTTGCGGGTGGGGCGGACACGATTGGCGGACCGTTCACGTTGGTCAATTCCGCCGGAGAGACGGTAACGGACAAAGATGTGATCACAAAGCCGTCGCTGATCTATTTCGGCTACACGTTCTGCCCGGATGTTTGCCCTCTCGATACGGCCCGAAACGCCGAAGCGATCGATCTTCTGGCCGAGCAGGGACATGACGTGACCCCGATCTTCATCTCGATAGATCCGAAGCGTGATACGCCCGAAGTCGTTGGTGATTTCGCAGCGAACCTGCACGAAAACATGATCGGACTGACGGGTTCGGAAGAGCAAGTGAAAGCCGCCAGCCAAGCCTATCGCACCTACTTCAGGGCGCAGCCAGGTGATGACGATTACTACCTCGTGGACCATTCGACATTCAGTTACCTCGTCATGCCTGAAGACGGATTTGTCGAGTTCTTCCGCCGTGAATTGACCCCCGAGCAGGTTGCAGAGCGCACCTCTTGCTTCCTTGACGCGGCCAGTTAGAGCGTCATTTGTGCGTTGATGTTGGAAAATTCGCCGTTAATACTGGCGGATAACGCAAACGCTACGGGAGGGAACCACGGTGAGCGAGCGTACCGGTGACGATCTTGGGGAAGACAAGAGCCTGCTTCTTGTAGACGACGACGAGCCGTTTCTGCGCCGGTTGGCCAAGGCTATGGAGAAGCGCGGTTTTGAAGTCGAAACCGCCCAATCGGTCACTGCCGGGTCCGCCATCGCAACGGCTCGGCCGCCCGCTTATGCTGTCGTCGATCTGCGGTTGGAAGATGGTAACGGGCTCGACGTGGTAGAGGTCATTCGAGACAAGCGCCCTGACAGCCGCGTGGTGGTTCTCACAGGATATGGTGCGATTGCCACGGCGGTCGCTGCGGTGAAGATTGGCGCGACCGATTACCTGTCCAAACCAGCTGACGCCACTGACATCACAAATGCTTTGCTGGCCAAGGGCGACGATCTTCCGCCGCCACCCGAAAACCCGATGAGCGCGGATCGTGTCCGTTGGGAACATATTCAGCGCGTTTACGAGCTTTGTGATCGCAACGTGTCAGAGACCGCGCGCCGTTTGAACATGCACCGCCGCACGTTGCAGCGCATCCTTGCGAAACGATCCCCGCGTTAGGTCAGGTCGTAGCGTTTGCTGACCTTGTCCACCAATTCGCCATTCGCCAAGCGTTGCGCAGGGTAGTGCGCGTACGTCTCGAACCCACGGCTTTGATAATAGGCCAAACCGCCTGTGTTGTCGGCCCGGATCGTGGCATTGATCCAGAGATAGCCCAGGTCTTTCGCGGCCTTTCTCGAAGCCTCGAACAGCTTTGATCCGACCCCAAGACCGGTTTTCCCCAAACGCACGAAACTGGCTATATCGCAGGCGTCTGGTGGCAGGTCTGGATAGGGTTCAATGAACTGGAACCCAAGGATTTCTCCCGAAACGTCCTCTGCGACATGCCATGCGGATTGGGTGGGTGCGCGCTGCATCCACTCCAATATGGTATCCCGTGAAACCCGCGAGGTGTGTGCCGTTGTGCCACCCTTTTCGATGATGGCATCCAAAAGCTCTGCCATCTGCCGCGCGTCGAGTTTGCCTGCGCGCCGGATTGTGATCACACCATTCCTCCGATCAGCGCCGCATGCCGTATCGTGAAGTCATTGCGCACCTCGACCGGCGGGCGGAGCACGATGGACAGATCTGCAATCAAATCCAGATCAGGCGCGCCAAAGAACCTGTCGGCCTCTGCGCGTGTGAATCCGGCGATCTGCGTCGCTTCCATCCAGGCGCTGATGCGGTCCGCCTTCTTGATCTGTTTCTTGAGCTTGGCTGGAGTGACGGCAGGCAGGCCAAAGCGAATGTGAATGGCTGATGTCAGCCTGTCATCCAGCGCACCGTAGCCCGGACCCACCGCTGCCTTGACCGGAGAGATCATGTCCCCGATCACGTATTCTGGCGCATCGTGCAAAAGCGCCGTCAGTCGTTCAGCCGCCGAGGCTTTGGGGCAAAGACGCCCGAACAGGGTTTCCACCAAAAGCGAATGCTCGGCTACGGAATAGGCATAATCCCCAAAGGTCTGCCCGTTCCAGCGCGCCACGAAAGCCAGTCCGTGCGCGATGTCTTCAATTTCGATGTCGACCGGCGTCGGGTCCAGCAGGTCCAGCCGTCGTCCAGACAACATGCGTTGCCACGCGCGTGGGGGTTTTGCCATGGTGTGCCTCGTTTTCGTCTTGGGTAGAACGCGGCCCCCCGGTTGTAAACAGCGCCGCATTGCCGGGAGTGCGACCCCGTGCTAACTGCCCTTCCAACCAAGGTTGACATGTGGAGTGCCGGGAATGGCCAAAGATTATATCGTCAAGGACATCGCGCTGGCTGGGTTTGGCCGCAAGGAACTGGACATCGCCGAAACGGAGATGCCGGGCCTGATGGCGCTGCGCGAAGAATATGGCGCGGAGAAGCCGCTGACCGGGGCGCGTATTGTGGGATCGCTTCACATGACGATCCAAACGGCGGTGCTGATCGAAACGCTCGTAGCGCTGGGCGCTGATGTGCGCTGGGCGTCCTGCAACATCTTCTCGACGCAGGATCATGCAGCGGCGGCGATCGCAGAGGCAGGCGTGCCGGTCTTTGCGATCAAAGGTCAAACGCTGGAAGAGCATTGGGATTACCTCGACAAGTCGTTCATGTTCCCCGAAGGCGCGAACATGATCCTCGACGATGGTGGCGATGCGACGCTCTACGTCTTGCTTGGTGCGCGCGCGGAAGCCGGGGAAGAGATCATTCCCGTGCCGCAATCCGAGGAAGAAGAGGTGATCAAGAAGCAGATCGCCAAGCGTATGGCGCAAAGCCCCGGTTGGTTCACCAAGACACGTGATGCGATCAAGGGTGTGTCCGAGGAAACGACCACGGGCGTTCATCGCCTTTATGATCTCCACAAGAAGGGGATGCTGCCGTTCCCCGCGATCAACGTGAACGATTCCGTGACCAAGTCGAAGTTCGACAACAAGTACGGCTGCAAGGAATCACTGGTCGATGGCATCCGCCGTGCCACTGACACGATGATGGCAGGCAAGGTCGCCGTTGTCTGTGGATATGGTGACGTGGGCAAAGGTTCTGCCGCGTCGCTGGCAGGTGCCGGTGCCCGTGTGAAAGTGACCGAAGCCGACCCGATCTGTGCGCTTCAGGCCGCGATGGACGGGTTTGAGGTTGTTCTGCTGGAAGACGTGGTCTCGACCGCGGACATCTTCATCACAACCACCGGCAACAAGGACGTGATCCGTATCGAGCATATGCGCGAGATGAAGGACATGGCCATCGTCGGCAACATTGGCCACTTCGACAACGAAATTCAGGTGGCGTCCTTGCGCAACCATAAGTGGACGAACATCAAGGAACAGGTGGACATGATCGAGATGCCCTCGGGCAATCGCATCATCCTGCTCTCCGAGGGCCGTCTGCTGAATCTCGGCAACGCCACAGGCCACCCGTCTTTCGTGATGTCCGCATCCTTCACAAACCAGGTGCTGGCGCAGATCGAACTGTGGAAGAATGGCGGCGAATACGAGAACAAGGTCTACATCCTTCCCAAGCATCTCGACGAAAAAGTCGCCCGCCTGCATCTGGGCCGGATCGGTGTGAAACTCACCCAACTTTCGCCCGAGCAGGCCGCGTATATCGGCGTCACTCCGGAAGGACCGTTCAAGCCGGAGCACTACCGGTACTAAGCCAATCGGCAAAAACCAGCTCACTGAATACGAAAGGCCCGGCGTTCACGTCTGGGCCTTTTTCCTTTTTGTGTCAGAGGTGTAGTCGCGATTTCTAGCTATCCAGAAAATCCCATCCTGAAAAGGGCGGTGGTTGGTCGGCTTGCTTCCATTCGGCGCGCGGATGGCAAAGATAAATCGTTCAAAGAGCGTTCATTCTTTGTCCAACATCAGGTCTCGTGCCAAGCTGGTCTCCTTTGCAGAAACCAGCTTGAATCACGCCCACACCGCGGTGCGAATCCTTTTTGTCAACACGGCCCAATCTGGAACATAAACTGAACCAGAGGCGCCATTGCGAAATAGACCGAATAGTCCGAATACCCTGACGACGGACACTCGCGGATCACAAATGGCGCTGCGGGTTCAAGAGACCTTCACGTACTGCGTATGCCAAGAGTTCTGCCAGGGAGCGGACGTTCAGCTTTGCCATGAGGCTGGCGCGGTGGTTCTCCACGGTTTTCACACTGATCGAAAAAGTTTCCGCAATTTGCTTCGTGGAGTGTCCAGCGCAGATTTGGCTGAGAATCTGTCTTTCGCGCTTTGTCAGGGTCAGTTCAACATCCGCGTTAACGGTGATCGCGCGCGCATCACTTGAAAGAACCGTGCCTCCGCGCAGGATAGTTGGAATGGCCTCTTCGAACTCGGTGATGTCTCCACGCTTCGTAAAGATGCCGTGCACTCCGGCATGAACCATCTCGTTCAGAAGGTTGGCCGACGTAATGCCCGTGAAAATGACAATCCGCGTTCCCGGTGACCATCGCTGAACCTCCGTCACAACCGAAATCCCTTGTGCATGTGGCATTGCAATATCGAGCGTCAGAAGATCAGGTTTGTATTTCTTTGCGGCTACAATCGTAGCCAGACCATCGGTCGCTTCGGCGACAATCTCGATTTCCGACAATGAAGACAGGATCTGCATAATCCCGGCGCGCAGCAGCTTGTGATCATCTGCAACAACTGCGGTATACTTAGGAACTTGCATTTTCACCTACACGCAACTCAAAATTTATCAGCAAGCGTTAAGGAATATGCCAGCGCAATCAAGTATTTCATCGGTCTGCCTTTGGGATGCAGACACGCGCGATCGTCCCGCGCCCGGCTTCGGAAACTAGTTCAAAATGAAAGCCGTTTTCCTCGGTTAACTGTTGCACGATTGAAAGGCCGAGCCCGGACCCAGGGTATTCTCCAGCCCGCTGAAACGGCTGCATGATGTCCTTCAACTGAGCTTTTTGTATGCCGGTTCCGCTGTCATGGATTTCAATCCGAACCCATTGATCCGCGCTTCGCGCCCCCATGACGATCTTTCCACTGGATGTGTTCTTGATCGCGTTCGAAAGAAGGTTCGTGACAATCCGCATCACGGCAAAAACTGTACCCCGTGACTGCAACGTGCTGGGGACCATCACCAGTTTCACACCCTTGCCAGCGGCCTCTTCCTGAAACATGCTGTACGCATGATTGAGCACGGTACCGACCTCGAAAGGTTCGTCGCTGATTATTGGCGGAAGTGCCGCGTGTGACACCAGCGAGTCTACCGACTGCGCAGAGTCTGCGGGTTGATGCTCGGTGATATTGCGTCGCAACAATTCGTCCAGATAGTCGAACGCAGCGTCAATGTCTGCGCTTGCCTTTCCCTTCATGTCGCGCATCGTCAAGCGCAGAGACGTGAGCGGCTGTTGCATGTCATGCGCTGCCGCGGAAAGGGCTTCGGCCATCGCAAGCTTTTCCTTGGTCGCCCGGATTTCTGCGCGCAAGGAGTTCTCCGTATCAATCCTCATACCGCGCACTTGATAAAACAGCGCCAGTGAGAACATGAAGACCTCAAACATCAGCGCATACCGCGTCAGAGAATGCGCAAAGGTCAGAAGATGTGTGTCGGAAAGAAATGCTGCGACGAGCAACCAATAGATCGATGCAGTCAAAACCGTGTTGCCAAGCAAGAAAAGGACGCTGCCTCTAAGCTTGTACACGTACGCCAACACTCCGGACACGGGTGACAATGTGAATAACAGGGCCGTCACAGGATAGGTGATATTGCCTGGAATGGGTTGGGGAAGAAGCAGATCACCAAGAGCAAAGATTATGGGCAGAACTGATGCTATTGCCAGAAAGGTGCAATAGCGAGGCACCGCATTCTCGCCCATCAAATAGGCACGTTGAAAGAACAGAATTCCAACAAGCATCAAATTAAAGAAGATGCTTTCAATAATGATCGTATCTGCAATCAAGGGATATGGGAAAAACAGATAGAGGTGCCCTCCAAGGTCCAAAAGAGACACCACTACAGACGACACATAAATCGTGTAAGGTATCGTCGCGACGTGTCGAATGGCGACCATGAATACCACTGCGACGCTTGCAAACCCTGATGCGAGTGCCAATTTGACGAACGCAGTTATCGTCTCAAAACGCCTGCGGTTATCGTAGCCATCCTCGGTTTCGAAGGTCATCGGAAAGCTGGACGACCCGTTGGAATAGGACACGTAAATCGTTGCGGTTGATTGCGCAGGCAAAGAGAAGGCGACATGCGGGTGAACATCGATTCCATGCCATTCTGAATACTTGAGGTTTTGATAAATGGGGTCTGTCGGTTGAGGTGCGCCATCCACAATAAGATGGACTGTCATTAAGTTGCGGTACGTCGTGTTGCTGGCAAGCATCCAAGTCTGCGCAGTGTCCGTAGGGTTTTTGACGCGCGTTTTAAGATGCACGAGGTTCCAAATCCGGCCGAATCCGATCTCTTGTGAAGTCACAGGTTCGAACTTCCCCTCGCGATCCAATGACAGAACATCGTTTAGGGACGTGCCGGTATATTCGATGTCCCGCGGTGCATAGTCGCCGATGACGTATGCGGTGAACGGGACTGCATCATAAGGCGCATAGTTTGGGTTCAGCAAGAGAACCGGCGCCTCTGCCCAAAGCGCAGACGCGCTCCAGATCAGAAGAACACCAGCCCACAACGATATCAGCTGTGCTCGTACGGATGAAGCCTGCAGCAAACGCTGTTCCTTTTCGGCACGTCTTTGGCATTTTGACAAAGGTTTGCCTCTGGGGAAATGGGGTAAATCACTCATTTCGCTCTGACATACGGCGAAGGCCAAAAAGGTAAATTAGGTGATTTACCCTATAGAAAAGCGCACGACTGTATCGAATACCTACGTTCAGAACATCCACCGGTTGCACCTTTAATGAATGTCTGGCTGGCGCGGTTCGTTTAACCGCTCACCAAACTGTTCATTAGGGTCAGGATGCATTGATTTCGGTCGCACGGCGTGATTCACGGCTCAGAAAATGGAGCGGTGACATGAGCGACCTTTACTGGCTGACTGACGAGCAGATGGCTAAGCTCGCCCTTTTCTTCCCGAAGTCGCACGGCAAGCCGCGGGTTGATGACAGGCGGGTTCTGAGTGGGATTATCTTCATCAATCGCAATGGGTTGCGCTGGCGGGACGCGCCTGCCGCCTATGGTCCACACAAGACGCTCTACAGCCGGTGGAAACGTTGGAGCGAGAAAGGAATTTTCGCGCGGATGATGGCGGGGTTGGCTACGAACCACGGTGAGAAGACGACCGTGATGATCGATGCAACATACCTGAAGGCACATCGAACGGCGACCAGCATGGCCGCCAAAAAAGGGGGCGCGGTCGCCTGATCGGTCGCACCAAGGGCGGCATGAACACCAAGCTTCATGCCATCTGTGACAGCCAGGGACGACCGCTCGATCTGTTCGTCACCGCTGGACAGGTGAGCGACTACATCGGCGCGCGGGCGCTTCTCGGTAGCCTGCCAAACGTCAAATGGCTGCTCGGAGATCGCGGCTATGACGCCGACTGGTTCAGGGAAGCGTTGAAAGACAAAGGCATACGCGCCTGCATTCCCGGCCGGAAGCAACGTAAGACGCTGATCAAGTACGACAAGCGTCGCTACAAGCGGAGAAATCGTATCGAGATCATGTTCGGCAGGCTCAAGGATTCGCGGCGTGTGACGACCCGCTATGGTCGATGCCCCGAGGTGTTCCTATCGGCCATCGCACTCGCGGCGACCGTCATCTATTGGTTATAAATCCTGACCCTAAGCCAATCGGCAAAAACCAGCTCACTGAATACGAAAGGCCCGGCGTTCACGTCTGGGCCTTTTTCCATTTTGTGTCAGAGGTGTAGTCTGCCAAGTCGCGATCAGTCGACCTCAGTTTGGTTTTTGAGAATTCCGCCAGCGACAAAAGACTTTTGAGGAATCGCACGGACGTGGTTTCATTGCACCATTCAAGCCTACGCATATTCGGTTCGAGGTTGAGATGGGCAATTACCGCGACCATCCGGCGATCAAGGAAATCCGAAACGCCAACTTTCCAAGGTTCAAACCAGAACTATGGTGTTCGGAATTCGTCGAAATCTGTCATGCCTTGCCTGTGCGATTGCCGGGCGGAGGTGTGAAAAAGGTCGCCATCACACGCTACAAGTCAGGCACGGGAGGCGATGCTTACAAACGGGCGGGCACGCTTAGAAGCCACCTGCAAAAGAACTCCGAAGTTCAAAAAGATAAGAACGCAAAGAATTGGCTGGATGTTTCGAAACATCGGATCAGGATGGCGTTTTGTGGACATGCCACTCTCGAAGAAATCTCGCTTCTTTGCGAGCTTTCACTGAAGGCGGGTCTTGTCTCGGTAGATCGTCTTCAGGCTTGGATCGACCAGGATCAAGTGATCGGGTTGGACTGCAATGGTTTTACAAACGCGTACTACACGGCCATCGGATGTTTTCTTGAAAATCCAATTCACTACCACAACAAGTACAAGCAAATCGCCGGTGTCGCGCATAATTGGTACGACATCGACTACGACAGCGTTGTTCTGTGGGCGCGGCCAAAGAAATCGGAAGAGAAAAAAGACCTTTGGGAGGTCATACCCAACGGACACAAAGGGCCAGATCACCATGCCCATATCGGGGTGATTGATCATGTTCTAAATGATGAGGTGGTGGTGTGTCAGCACGGCTCGAACGTTGGTCCCAGGATGTCGACGTACAAGATCGTTTCTGAACCACCCAGTAAGGCAAAGGGCAAAGAGGTTTGGTATTTGCGCGAGATCGGCACGTCAAAGACGCAGACTGTCATCCTGACGAAGACTATGCCGACATATGCTGCCGGCGAATAAATTCGTCAGCAGCACGTTTGCTCGGTTGGAAGCGATTTTGTGTTGTCTTCGAAGTTGGTTTACCGCGCATCTAGCGACATTGAACTTTGGACAACCGAAAGACCCAAAGCCAACTTCGGGTAGGCGCGCTTACGCCTTTGCCGGGATTCGCAGAACCTGACCGGGGTAGATCTTGTCAGGATGGCTGAGCATCGGGCGATTGGCCTCGAAAATCGCGTTGTACTTTGATCCTTTGCCGAGGGTCTTTTCGGCGATCGCCCAAAGCGTGTCGCCTTTGACGACCGTGTGGAACACGGGCTCATCCGATGTGTCCGCCTCGACGGCAGACACGCCTTCGACGTTGCCGACGGCAAGGATCACCTTTTCCCGTTCTTCCTGCGTCATGTCTCCGCCGGAGACGACAACCTTGTCCCCCTCGACCTTGATCTCGGCACCTTTGGTGTCGAGCCCCAGATCGGCAACTTCCTTTTCCAGAATGGCTGCTGTCGGCAGATCGTCGCCACCGACCAATTTGCGCCCCGCGGATTTCACGAAATTCCAAAGTCCCATATGCCCTCCTATGGCTGTGTGTCGAAGCCAGCTTTGCGTGGCTTTCACGTCCACTCTAGGGGGAAAACGGGACGGTGAAACGCAAAACGAGATTTTTCATTGCCCCATGCAGGGGATTTTGCCACCTTTCCCAATGTAGGGGGCCGGTCCTCCGGGGAACCAAGACTTCACAGGGAGACAGTGATGGGTAAGAGAGACGATTTGATCGCAAAGTATGCGGACGACCTGAAGAACAAGTGCGGCATGACGCCGGACATGGATCTGCTGACAAAAGTCACGATCGGTTGTGGGCCCGCTATCTACAACGACGATGCGTCGACGGTTGCGGGGTCGCAGGCGTCCGAACTTGAAACGGTCAAGACCAATTTCCTCATCAAGAAGCTTGGTCTGAAGGACGGTCCGGAATTGATGGATGCGATCAATTCGGTCATCGAGACCTATGGCAAGTCCGAACGGAACAAGTATCGCGCGGTGGTTTACTACATGTTGACCAAGCATTTCGGCAAAGAGTCCGTCTACGGATAAGCCCTGTCCATGGGATTGATCTGAGAGCGCTCCATCTGGGGCGCTCTATTCATTTGAAGTTGTCTCAAATCAGAGGGACTTGGTGTTTGGTCCTGAGCGTCGTTTAAGGTACAACCACAAAGACGGTCAGGACGACCGAAACCATATTCAGTTTACGCGCGTGGTGACTTGGGAGCGCGGGGACGGAGGGTTTCGGTTTCGGCCGGACCCTCCGTTTGAATTCAGAAAAGTGGGATCACGGCACCGATGACCGCGGATCCGAATGTGGCGTAGCCAGCATCGATCAATGTCAGTTTGAACGGTCGACCCGCAAAGCCGTAATTCGTGGCCAGCCAAGGCGCTGCGAAACAAGCACCGATGCCGAGGCCTGACTTAAAGCCTTTGGATACGGTCACGATGCCCAGCATATTGAATGCGTAATACATCGTCGCGGCAACGATCATCGCCGAAACGATGCTTATCACATATGGAAGAGGGCTTTTCTGATTGGCGGGCCTGCCGTTTGCGTCGGTGGCAACGCCAGATGCTTTGACCCAAGGTTTGGCAAAGAGGCTGTACCACACCGCGCCAAATGCCCATCCTGTCAGACCGGCTGCGATTATTGGAAGGAAAGACATGTCCGTTTCTCCACCTTGGTCGACCTACCCGGTGATGCCCGCAAGGTCGCAGATGATGCGCCATTCGGTTTCCGTAACGGGCTGTACGGAAAGGCGTGAGTTGTTAACCAGAACCATCTGTGACAGCCGTTCATCCGCCTTGATCTGTTCGAGTGTGACCGGCGTCTTCACCGGCTGCACCGCCTTGATGTCCACACATTCCCAACGTGCGTCATCGGTCTTGCTGTCGGGATGTGCCTCCGCGATCACCTCGACCGTGCCGACAATCGCTTTCTCGGACTGTGAATGGTAGAAGAACCCTTTGTCTCCGATGGCCATCTCGCGCATGAAATTGCGCGCCTGGTAGTTGCGCACGCCGTCCCATTCTTCACCGGCATCGCCTTTGGCGACCTGATCGTCCCACGACCAGCTGGACGGTTCTGATTTGAACAGCCAGTACCTCATCCGCTGATCACACGCTTCCATGGGATCAGCTCGACGCTCTCGAAGAGACCGGCCTTGGCGTAAGGGTCGCTATCGGCCCAGTTTTGCGCAGCTGCCATGTCAGCGACGTCGAGGATCACCAGAGATCCGATCATCTGTTCAGCGTCGTCCAGCAACGGACCGGCCTGAGACACCACACCCGTGGCGTCGATATAGGCCAGATGGGCGTCGCGGTTGGCTTTGCGGGTTTCCAGAGCGCCGGCTTTGTCGCGCGCGATCAGGGCGATGAGCATTTATTCTTCCTTCAATGGACGGGTCATAAGCGTTTCTATGGCATCCGTGATCGTCGTTGAACCCTCAACAAGACGTGTCACGGTTTGTGTGATCGGAAGGTCGAGGCCCTTTTGCTTTGCGATCTCAGACATGGCTTTGGCGGTCGCCGCGCCCTCGACCGTGATGGTGGGATCGAACGTTTCGCCGCGGCCCAGAGACAGACCAAGCTGGTAGTTGCGAGAGAGGTCCGAGGTGCAAGTCAGGGCGAGGTCGCCCAGCCCGGAAAGCCCGGAAAGTGTGTCCGGACGCGCGCCGTAAACCGCTCCGATCCTTTGCATTTCCGCAAAGCCCCTGGTCATCGTTGCGGCACGCGCGCTGTCACCAAGCCCGGCACCGATCACCGCGCCGCAGGCAATCGCCATGACATTTTTCAATGCGCCGCCAAGTTCCGCGCCAATGGTGTCGGTGGTCCGGTAGAGACGCAGGGTTGGTGTGGTCAGTACCGACTGTAGTTCCTTGCCTGTCGGCGCGCTGGCGCAGGCCAGGGTCAACGCCGTGGGTCGCCCAATCGCGATATCTGCGGCAAAGCTGGGGCCCGTCAGGATGGATGTCATCGCACCGGGAAGCACATCCTCTAGAACGCGGGTTGGACCAAGTCCCGTGCTCAGTTCAATGCCCTTACAGCATGCCACGAGCGGCGTATCGCTGGTGCCGATCTGCGCTGCCGCTGTCCGCATGGCCTGCAGCGGCACAGCCACCAGCAAGGCAATTCCATTTGTGACGCGTGACATGTCCTGCGTGACCGTCAGGCTGTCCGGAAAGGGAGCGCTCGGAAGATAGACTCTGTTGCACCGCAACCTGTCCATATCACGCGCCTGATCCGCATTGCGGCACCAGAGCGTGACGGGTTGCCCGGTTTTGGAAAGCGCGATGGCAAGAGCAGTGCCGAACGCACCGGCGCCCATAACGCCGATCACGCCTTGGCCCCTTTCTTGCCGCTGCCCAGAGCCGCGGGGGCGGCACGGTCAAGCGGCCATCTGGGACGGGCGGTCAAGGTCAGATCATCCGCACCCTCTACAGTGAACTTCTCGGCACCGGCATAGGCAATCATCGCCGCGTTGTCGGTGCAAAGTGCCAAAGGCGGGGCGACAAACGGAATGCCGTGTTTCGCAGAAAGTGTCTCTAACGCAGCGCGTAGCTCTGTATTTGCGGCGACCCCTCCCGCGACGGCGAAACCGGAAAGCCCCTCAGAGGCGTTCAGCGCACGTTTCGATTTTTCAATCAAAACATCGCGGATTGCCGCCTGAAACCCGGCGCAGAGGTCATCGACGTCCTGCGTATGTAGCCCGCCCTGGTCAGCAACAAGCTGGTCGCGCTGGCGCAGCAGGGCTGTCTTGAGGCCTGAGAACGACAGATCGCAGCCCGGTCGATCCAGAAGCGGACGCGGGAAGACGAAGCGCAATTCATCACCAGACCGGGCATGTTGCTCGACCGAAGGTCCTCCGGGTTGCGGTAGCCCAAGCAGGCGTGCGGTCTTGTCGAACGCCTCTCCTGGGGCATCGTCGATCGTGCTGCCAAGACGCGAGAAGGTCGTCGGGCCCTCGACACGCAGAAATTGGCAATGCCCACCGGACACCAGAAGGATGAGATACGGATAGTCCAACCCGTCAGTCAGACGCGGGGTCAGGGCATGTCCGGCCAGGTGGTTGACCCCGATCAGCGGTTTTCCTGTCGCGACGCTCAGGCCCTTGGCCATCATCACACCCGACAGCACACCGCCGATCAGGCCAGGTCCAGCAGTGACGGCGATCGCGTCGATCTTCGAGAAGGACATACCTGCCTCGGCCAGGGCGCGTTCGACACAAAGGTCCAGCTTTTCGACATGGGCGCGCGCTGCGATCTCGGGCACGACACCGCCATAGGCCGCGTGCAACGCTGTTTGATCGGCAACTACCGACGAGAGAATCTCGCGCCCGCGCAGAACGGCGGCGGCTGTATCGTCACAGCTGCTTTCCAGCCCAAGTACGGTGATGTCGTGGCTCATCCGAGTTTCCGTTGCACCCATGAGGCTCAGCAGTTACCACCCTTGGGTGCTGCTCACAACAACACGGGATGCCATGGCTGCCCCACGCCCCCTGCTGCTCCTCACGCGACCGCAGGCGTCTTCCGAGGCGTTCTGGGCGGCATTGCCAAGGCAGATACGTGATCATGTCGATTTTTTAATCAATCCACTCATGTCGATCCACTTCACTGGTCCTTTACCCGAAATGCATGGGGTGGCCGGGTTGATCTTCACCTCTGCCAACGCTCTAGATGCCTATGCGGCGCTTGGTGGGACAGCTTTGGACATTCCCGCGATTGCCGTCGGCACGGGAACGGGCAAGGCGCTGCGCGCGTTTGGGTTCAAAGCGGATATCGCAGGGGGAACAGCGGATCAGGTGGTAGAGCATGTTTTGCGACATGGGTATTCCGGCCCGCTGCTGCATCTGCGCGGCGAAAACGCGATTGGGGATATTGCGAAGCGTTTGACAGATGCGGGCGTGGAAACCTCGGAAGCCGTCCTATATACGCAGGAGCTTGAAACTTTTGCGCAGGACACGCGGGAGGCTTTGTCGCAAGACAGACCGATACTCGCGCCGGTATTCTCGCCCCGGACGGCTCGGCAACTTGGCCGCGAATCGCTGGGGTTTGACAACTTCCGGTTTGCCGCGATCAGTCAGGCCGTTGCGGACGCGCTGCCTGCGGATGCGGCACACAGAACGAAGGTATCGCGTCGACCCGATCGTGACGGGATGATCGAGTTGGTACGGGAGATGGTCACAGACGCCGTGAGTCTTGAGCGGCGGCTGTGAGAGTTGTAAGGTAAAGTTGACATAGCTGTCGCGCAAACTTGACAGATTCGAAGGATTAACCGGTGGCGAAACGCAAAAGCACGGACAAAACCTCACAAGAAGTCACGGACAAAGAGGTCGATACCGACCGCGCATCGGATCAGCCTGACGCGGCCGAGCAGACGGCCAAGGATCTGGACACTGTTGCGGAAGCCGTTGAAGCCGTTGAGGTTTATGCGCCCGAAGACGATGCGTCAAAGTCAGATATCGATCCCAAAGACACTGATAACACGGCCGAAGATGCGGTCACCGACGATGTGATCGAACAAGCAGAACCCGGCAAGGGCGATCCCGCCGAAAACCAAATCGACGCCCCGCAAGACAGCGAATCTGTCACGTCCGAGTCGGACGCTGCATCCGAAGAAACACCGCCCAATGACGATCACCTGACCGAAGAAGAAGCGGAAAAGCTGATCGAGGAAGCGGAAACTGTCGAAGACCACGCGACTGCAGCGGACCCCGTTGTCGAGCCCGAAACTCTTCCGGTCGCACCCCAAGTCATCAAGGAAACCACAATCGAGCGCAAAGGCGGGTTTGTGCCCATGCTGCTTGGCGGTGCTGCTGCGGCCATTCTTGGCTACGGCGTCGCGGCCTATTCCTCTCAGGCGGTTTGGCCGTTCGACGCCGCCGAGGATACTGCGTTCGAGGATGAATTGCGCGCCGCCCTGACAACACAAGACGGTGCCCTGTCTGATCTGGGAACGCGGATCGCGACCTTGGAAGCTGTTGAACCTCCAACAATCGATCTTTCCCCGGTCGAAGGGCAGATCGCAGCGGTGCAAACGACGGCCTCAGACTTGTCTGCACGTCTTGACGAGATTGTCGCACGGATCGACACGCTGGAACGTCAGCCCCTTGAAACCGCTGTGTCCGAAGAAGCGATTGCCGCCTATGAGCGTGCGCTCGACGACCTGAAAGCCGAGGTCGAGGCGCAGCGTGCAGAAGTTGCCCAGATGGCGCAAGAAGCCGTTGCTGCCGAAGGCAATGCAGAGGAAAAGGCGCAACTGGCCGCGTCCCGAGCTGCCTTGGCTGACATAACCGCCGCTCTTGATACTGGTGCAGGCTTTGCTGGTGCGATTTCAGTGCTTTTGGCGAACGGCGTCGATGTGCCCGATGCTTTGGCAGGCAACGCAGAAAACGGCGTTCCCACTCTGTCTCTCCTCAGAGAGACCTTCCCGGATGTCGCCCGCGCCGCGTTGCGAGATGCCCGCAGTGCCGACACTGCAGGAGCAGAAGGCGTCAGCCGCATCAGCACGTTCTTCGCCAATCAACTTGGCGCGCGATCCGTCGCACCCAAAGAGGGCGACAGCGCAGATGCGGTGCTGTCCCGTGCAGAAGCTGCTGTTCGCGCGGGTGATCTGGACATGGCGCTCTCGGAACTGTCGACGCTACCGGAAGCGGCCCAGTCTGCGGTCTCTGATTGGCAAGCCAGTGCACAAAAACGCCTAGAGGCGAAAACGGCAGCGGACGGTCTCGTCCAGCAGCTGCTTCAGGAATAAGGGGGGCGCTTGATGCTTTGGTCTCTTTTCAAGATCGTTCTGTTCGTTGTCATCGTTGCCGCTTTGACGCTTGCCGCTGGCTTTCTCATGGAAAGCAATGGCGGAATTCAAATCACGGCGGGTGGCACCGAATTTACGCTTGGCCCGCTTCAGTCGGTGATCGCCGCTTTGGTGGCCATCCTCGCGGTCTGGCTGTTCCTCAAGCTTTTCGCGCTGCTGATCGCCACGCTGAAATTCATCAATGGCGACGAGACTGCGATTTCGCGCTATTTCGACCGCAACCGCGAGCGCAAAGGCTTTCAGGCACTCAGCGAGGGTTTGATGGCGCTCGCTTCCGGCGAGGGGCGTCTGGCCATGGCCAAAGCCACCAAGGCCGAGAAATATCTGCACAAGCCGGAACTGACCGACCTCATCACCGCGCAGGCTGCTGAAATGACGGGCGACCGCAAGAAGGCCGAAGAGGTCTACAAACGGCTGGTTCAGAACGAAAGCACGCGTTTTGTCGGTGTGCGTGGTTTGATGAAGCAAAAGCTCGATGCCGGCGACACGGAAACCGCGCTCAAGCTGGCTGAACGGGCTTTTGCCATCAAGCCGAAACATGAAGAGGTGCAGGATACGCTGTTGCGTCTGCAGGCCAAGAATGCGGATTGGTCCGGTGCGCGAAAGACATTGAACGCCAAACTGAAACACGGGTCGCTCCCGCGCGATGTGCACAAGCGCCGCGATGCGGTGCTCGCGCTGTCCGAGGCCAAGGGCGTGCTTGACGAAGGCAAGACCATCGAGGCTCAGGAAGCCGCGATTGCCGCGAACAAGTCGTCCCCCGACCTCATCCCGGCGGCCGCGATGGCCGCACGCAGCCACATCGCTCAAGGCCGCTCCAAATATGCGGTGCGTCTCCTCAAGAAAGCCTGGCAGGCGCAGCCCCATCCCGATCTTGCGGCTGCGTTTGCGGAAATCGAACCGAATGAAACACCTCAGGCGCGGGTTCAGCGGTTCAAGCAATTGACGGCCCTGCGCCCGGAGCACCGGGAGACGAAGCTTCTATTGGCAGAGCTGAACCTTGCGGCGGAAGATTTCCCCGAAGCGCGTCGGTCTTTGGGTGATCTCGCCGAGACGGAACCGGACACCCGTGTTCTGGCCATCGTGGCGGCGATCGAACGTGGCGAAGGCGCGTCGGATGCCGTCGTGCGCGGCTGGCTGGCCCGCGCGCTTACCGCACCGCGTGGCCCACAATGGGTCTGCGACAATTGCAAGACGATCCATGGCGAATGGACACCGGTCTGCACCAATTGCGAAAGCTTCGACACGTTGAGTTGGACGATCCCACCGCAAAGCGCAACGGTCCTGCCCGCGGGAGCGGAAATGCTGCCGCTGATCGTCGGTTCCATCGAGGACAAAACCAAGCCGGTCGACGAAGCCGAGGTCCTGGATCCAGACCCGGTTGAATCCGACGACACCACGCCGATGGCAGATCCAATGACCGCGGCGAATGACGTGGAGCATGCTGCACAATCACCAGAGCCGGAAAAGGTGAAATAACACTTTTCTTGCGCCCCGACCGGTGCTAACAGCCCGGCCAATCTTCCTGAGGTGAGGAACACCCACATCGGGTTGGCCGCTGTAGCTCAGCTGGTAGAGCACGTCATTCGTAATGATGGGGTCGGGGGTTCGAGTCCCTTCAGCGGCACCATAAATATCCCGCCACCGCGTCAGCGTCGACTGGCGTGTCGAGGAAGCCTTCAGCCGCATGATACGCCCAACTCGCAATGCCCGGCTTTGGCCGTGCGCACCTGAAGCGACATTCCCCCTGAAAGCCCCTGCGTAGAGTAAAGTTGGCCAAACGGGGAACTATCCGGAAATTGTACGCGGAGCGCGGGTTCGAGTTGCGCTCTCCAGCCCTTCAGCTACTGTCATTGCTTGAAAAAACAGGTAAATCATCATGAAAACACCAACAAAACGCATCATCGTGTCTTCCCGGCACCTCGCCGAGGGCGAGTTCTGGGAAGCCTCCGAGTTCGAATACGGGCTGATCATCGCGTATAACGCTTTCTCGCGCTGGATGGTGAAATGCATGGCCGCTGCCGGCCAGACAGAGATGAGCCCGCTTGAAATCCTGGTCTTGCACAACGTGAACCATCGCGGCCGTGACAAGAGGCTCACGGACATCTGTTTTCTGCTGAACATCGATGACACCCACACCGTGAACTATGCATTGCGCAAGCTGTCCAAGGCTGGACTGGTCGACTCGGAAAAGCGCGGAAAGGAGGTCTTCTATCGCACCTCGAAGACCGGTGCTGAGCTTTGCGATCAGTATCGCAGCGTCCGAGAAGGCTGTTTGATCGATGGGTTGAGCCGGATGGACTTGTCCGGCGATGAGCTGAGCAGCATCGGAGCAAGCCTTCGTGCCATGTCCGGGCAATACGACCAGGCCAGCCGTGCCGCGTCGTCCCTGTGATCCCTCAGCCTCGGCCGTTCATGGCGTCCGGCAGGTAAGTGACAATCTGCGGAAATAGCGTGATCAGTATCACGGCCAGAACCAACAGGAAGAAGAACGGCATGGCTGCCCGGGCGATGCGCAGGATGTCGATCCCGGTCAGGCCTTGGATGACGAACAGATTGAAACCTACAGGCGGGGTGATCTGGCTCATCTCGACCACGAGCACCAAGTAAATCCCGAACCAGATGGGGTCGATTCCGACCGCCAGCACCATGGGCATGATGATCGAGGTGGTCAGCACGACGACGGAAATTCCGTCGAGAAAGAGACCCAGCACGATGAAGAAGATCGTCAGCACGGCAAGCAGGATGTAAGGCGACAGACCCATGTCTCCGATCCAGGCCGCGAGGTTGCGCGGCAGGCCGGTGAAGCCCATGGCGAGTGCGAGGAAGGCGGCCCCGAGCAGGATGAAGGCAATCATGCAGGATGTGCGTGCCGCCGACAGCAGTGCATCGAGGAAATCGCCGCGCGTGAAGCTGCCGGACACGACGGCGAGCAGGATCGAAAGCAGCACCCCAAGCGCCGCTGCATCGGTGGGCGAGGCGAGGCCGGTGTAGATCGCCCCGATCACTCCGATGATGAGCAGGGCAACCGGCATCAGGCCACGAGAGGCCCGGAGTTTTTCCCGCAACGTCAGACGGGAGGATTCGGCCGGGATGAGGCTCGGATCGAGCCAGGCACGAACGGCGACATACAGTGCGAAAAGAACCACCAGCATCGCTCCGGGCAGGATGCCCGCGACGAACAGGCGGGCGATGGATTGCTCGGTTGCGACACCGTAGACGATGAGAATGATCGAGGGCGGGATCAGCAATCCCAGCGTCGCCGAACCTGCCAGCGTGCCCAAGATCAAGCTTTCGGGATAGCCGCGCCCTTTCAGTTCGGGGATCGACATCTTGCCGATGGTGGCCGCTGTCGCCGCCGAGGACCCCGAGACTGCCGCGAAGATGGCGCAACCCAACACGTTCACGTGCAGGAGTCGCCCCGGCAGACCGCCAAGCCATGGGGCGAGACCGTTGAACATGTCCTTGCTCAGCCGTGATCGCAGCAGGATCTCGCCCATAAGGATAAACAGTGGCAGCGCTGTCAGGGACCACGAATGACTGTGCCCCCAGAAAGTCACGGCCATGTTCAATCCGACAGAGGAATTCGAGAAGAAGGCCAGCGCCACCGCCGCGACGGCAGACAGTGACAGAGCGATCCAGAGTCCACCGGCCAGAAAGACGAACAACGTGGCAAGAAGGATCAGGCCGACAACAGGATCGGACATGTCAGGCTTCCTCGGAGGCAGAGATAACAGGCTCGCCGCGCTTGATGGTTTCGACAAGGCTGTGAAGGATGGCAAGGCACAGAACGCTCATGCCCAGTCCCATGGCAGATTGTGGCATCCAGAGCGGGATGGGTATCGTACCGCTCGATACATCGCCGTAATGGATGCTTTCCGCGACCAGTGCCCAGATGTAGTAGACGGCGAAACCCGTCAGGGCTGCAGCGCAGATCAGAGCCACGACTTCCGCTATCAGCTGGCCGCGGACCGGCAGCCGCTCGGTCACGAGGGCCACCTTGATGTGTCCGCCGCTGCGGAATGTGTACGGCATCGCCAGAAAGGTTGCCGCCGCCAGCATAAAACCTGAGAAGTCGGCGTATGACGGGATCGTTGACGGCAATGGCAGCGCAAAGACCCGGGTCGCAAAGTTCAGGAAGATCTGCGCGCTGATGAGGACCGCGATCCCAAGGATGGTGAACGCCGCTACCCAGGCCATCGCCTTGTAAGTCCGGTCGAGAAGATGCCGCATCTCGTTTCCTTTCGTGATCAAGGCCCGGCGTTTGGCGGGAGAAAACCAGCGCCGGGCCCGTTTAGGCATTTCCAAGCGGGCCGATGACCCACTTCGTCCTGCTCTACTGGCCCTGGTAGGTCGTCAGGATTGACAATGCAGCTTCAGACGCGTTGGCCTGCCAGTTGGTCAGCATTTGGGCACCGATCTCCTGCAACCCGGCGGTCAGTTCGGCGCTGGGTTCCACGATGGTCATGCCGTTTTCAGCGAGGACGGCGGTCTGCGCCTCGGCCTCAGCGGCGGACATTTCCCAACCGCGTGCTTCCGCGACCTCGGCTGCTGCGAGAACGGCCTCCTGAACATTTTCGGGCAGGCGACGGAAAGCGCGTTCGTTCACGACCACGATGTTCTTGGGCACCCAGGCATCGATCGGGGTATAGTGCGTTACGAAATCCCAGGCAGTCGAGTTCACGCCGGTAGAGGGGGAGGTGACCATTGCTTCGACCTGGCCTGTGGCAAAGGCTTGGGGGATGTCTGGAGCCTCGACCTGCACCGGCGCAGCTTTCGCGAGCGCGGCAAATTCCTCCAGCGCGGCGTTGTAGGCTCGGAACCGTAATCCGGCCAGGTCCTCGACTGTCGCGATCTCGCCGTTTGTATAGAGACCTTGGGCAGGCCACGGGACCGAGAACAACGGCATCAGCCCCTGCGAAGCCAGAAGTTCGGTAATGACCGGCTCCTGTGCGGACCATAGCCGCGCAGCATCCTCGTAGCTGGTTGCCACGAAGGGCTGGCTGTCGATGCCGAAGGCGGCATCGTCGTTGACAAGGGTCGACAGGAAGAATTCACCGATCGGCACCTGTCCGGACCGCACGACGTTTCGGATTTCGCCATGCGGGAACAGCGATCCACCGGAATGGACGGTGATCTCGAGTGCGCCATCGGTTGCCGAAGCCACGTCTTGAGCGAACTGAGCGATATTCTGCGTGTGAAACGTCGTGTCGCCATAGGGTGTGGGCATGTCCCAGCTGTCAGCGTGAACCGCAGTGGCCAGGCTGAAGACAAGAGAAGTCCCGAAACAAAAATGCTTCATTCTTCTTTCCTCTGTTGGATGGGCCTCTTGATCAAGCCCGGTTACATTACGTTGACAAATTGTCGACGTTTTGCGCGCAAAGCAACAACTTTTTGTTTAGGACCTGAAAGTGTCCACTCGCAAAGACCCCAAATGGACCTTCTGGATTGAAGGGGGTGGCACGTTTACCGACATTGTGGTCTGAGCGCCCGGCGGCGCTTTGCGGACCCATAAGTTCTTGGGATTTTTCGCGAAAAACCGGAATCCTGAAAACTCGCAGTCGTCAACTTTTTCCGGAACATCTCGGGCCGCGCCGAGGGGAATTCGATCCCCGCGATCCTATCGACACCATTCACAGCGGAGCCAACGTCGCACCACAAGGTTCGTCACAACCTTTGCTGCGATGGACTAGCGGGACGCGTGATTTATCGATGAAGTTCGCCTGATCGTCACGGAACAACGAACATGATCAGGACGACAATTCCAACGCCGGGCGGGGCGACTATGAAGTCCCGAATTGCCGGACAAGTGCGGTCACGCGACTGGCGCAGAGGGAGCGTCGGGATCCATCCCGCCGCGCCGCAGCTGGTAACTCGCCGGGTTCGATCCAATATAGCGTTTGAACATCCGGCTGAAAAAATAGGGGTCCGAATAGCCCAGTTCGGCAGCGACCTGTTTGACGGAATGGCCTTGGCCCAAGCGGCTCACAGCGAATTCCATCCGTTTGAGTTCGCGGTATTTCTGCGGTGTCATTCCGATCCGGTCCCGGAAGGCGCGTCGGAAATAATCCGGATTGAAGCTGACCGATTGCATCGCCTCATCAACGCCGGAACCCACCGGGTCGGCAGCCAACCGGGATGCGACGAACATGATCTGCATCGACAAGAGGTCCTGGCTTTGCGGTCGGTCCTGCGCGGCTTCGCGCCATCCAAGAAACGCAGATCCCAGAAAGGTCAGCAGGATTACCATGAATTGGTGGTGCTGCATCAGCGTCGCCGTGGCCCCCGCGGATGTCGCACGGTAATGGCTCACCAGCGGCTCCATCACCTGCCAGTCGGCCAGAGCAACGCTGCGCCTGAGCCGCATCTGACCAAGCACGTCATCCCGCCCGAACAGCGCCAAAGAGAAATGCTGCGCAACACCGCGATAGGTGCTGCCGTCACCCGCATATTGCCCCCGGAAGCGGGTATAGGCCGGGATCAGCATGGCATCGCCCGGCGACAGTGTGATGTCGTCATCCTCAATTCGGTAGCGACCACCACCCGCGAGGCATATCACAAGGTCGTGGACCGGGTTCACCTTGTCGATCTTCCAGTTCGGCTGATGGGTCATCGGGATCGGGGGGCGCGCCAGTTTCAGGCTCAGAGCTTGAGTCGGCAGCTGAGAGATCTGTGTATGTTCGGAAATATCCATCTTTTTGTTATCTTCTGTTCATTTCGTCCACCTCAGGATCAGCCTATCGTTGTACCCATGACAAGAAAAGCGGGTAAATCGCCCAAATCTTGCACGACGGGAGGCGTGCATTCGGTTGAAAAGCGTGCCGGACGGCAAACTCTCCAACTGAAACCTGTGAAAACATGACGCAAATCGAACACAGCCAAATTCCCGTAAAAATCGCCTATATCGGCGGCGGTTCTCTCAACTGGGCGCCGGTGCTTATGGCTGACCTTGCCGCCGATGGGCGGCTTGCGGCCGAGGTTCGGCTCTACGACCCGGACCACGCCGCAGCAGAGCGGAACGCGCGTCTTGGTGCGGTGTTCGCCTCAGTGTCACGCGGCGCTCCTGCGGTCTGGCGCGCGGTGCGAGACCTTTCGCAAGCGCTGGATGGAGTCGACCTTGTCGTCGTGTCTATCCTGCCGGGCAGCTTCGAGGCTATGGCGGCCGATATTGCCATTCCAGCAGCATACGGCATCCCACAGGCGGTGGGCGATACGGTGGGTCCGGGCGGTTTTGTGCGGGCGCTGCGTGCGGTCCCGATGCTTCTCGACATCGGGCACGCAATCCGGGCCCATGCGCCCGACGCCTTCGTATGCAACCTGACCAACCCGATGAGCGTGCTGACCGATGCGTTGTTTCGTGCCCATCCGGGCATCCGCGCTTGGGGCGAATGCCACGAGGTGACCAAACTCCGCCGACAGGTCGCGTGGATCGCAAACCAGCGTGGCAACGCCGCGCGATATGATTTCCGAGATGTCGAAGTCGATGTGATGGGCATCAACCATTTCACCTTTGTGAACGGCATCCGGCTGGATGGGCAGGAAATGATGGCCGACTGGTCAAACTTCGCCCGGGACCACGCAGATCGCGGGTGGTACGAGGTGGAACCGGGACGTGATGACGAACACGCGAGATATTTTTCTTCGAATTCGCGGGTCAAGTTCGACCTCCATCGCAGATTCGGGCTTGCTCCTGCTGCGGGTGACCGTCACCTGGCCGAGTTCATGCCTGCCGCCGACTATCTTGAGCACGCCGAAAGCTGGGGTTTCGCCCTGACCCCGGTCGATTATCGTATCCGGGACCGTGCCGCGAAGCTGGCAAAGGCCGAAGCCATGGTTGCGGGTCGGGTCGCCCCTGTCGCGAAGCGTTCAGACGAAGCGATGTTGGACCAGTTCGCAGCGTTGCTGGGTCGTGCGCCCCATGTCTCCAATGTGAACCTGCCAAACCGTGGCCAGATCGAAAACCTTCCAGACGGCGTGGTGGTCGAAACCAATGCCCGTTTCTCTCGGGACGGTATCGCGCCGATCTCTGCGGGCGCCATCCCAGAGCCGTTGGTGAATATCATATCTGACCACGCTGCACGGCAGAAGGGGTTGGTCGACGCGGTGATCGCGGGCGATCATGGAGCCCTGTTTGCTCTCTTTGCCAGCGATCCGCTGGTCCGCCCGCTTTCCGAAGAGAAGGCCCGGACGATGTTTTCCGAGATGCTGCGCGCCACTGCCCGCTGGTTGCCCGACGCGTTGACGGCAGAGGCGGCATGATGGGCGGGACAAGTAGATATACCGGGCTTGTCTACGTCATGCCCTACATCCTCGGGTTGGTGCTGTTCACAGCCTTTCCCTTCGGTGCCTCGCTCTATCTCAGTTTCACCGATTATGACCTGCTGTCGACGCCAAACTGGGTCGGTTTCGCGAACTACGAGCGCTTGCTGACAAGTGATCGCATCTTTGAACGTTCGTTGTCGGTGACGTTGCTCTACGTCTTCATGACCGTCCCTTTGAAGCTGACCTTCGCGCTATTCATCGCGGTGATCCTCAATTACCGACTTCGGGCCATCAACCTGTTCCGCACCGCTTTTTATGTGCCGTCCATCCTTGGCGGGTCTGTCGCCATTGCCGTTCTCTGGCGCTACATCTTCGCGGATACTGGCTTGGTGAACATGCTCATCGTCGCCCTTGGGGGCGATCCGGTGAACTGGTTCGGCGACCCGAACAACGCGCTGTTCACCATAACCTTGCTGCGCTGTTGGCAGTTCGGGTCCGCCATGGTGATTTTCCTAGCGGCGCTGCAAGCGATCGACAATTCGCTGTACGAAGCGGCCTCGATCGATGGGGCGGGCAAATGGCAGATTTTCCGCCACATCACCCTGCCGCTGCTCACGCCGGTGATCTTTTTCAACCTGATCATGCAGACCGTGCAGGCCTTTCAGGAATTCAATGGCCCCTACATCATCACCCAAGGCGGGCCGCTGCGATCCACCTACCTGCTGCCTCTCTACATCTATGACAAAGCGTTCAAGAGCTTTGACATGGGCTATGCCTCGGCCATCGCGTGGATCTTGTTCCTGATCATCATGACCCTGACCCTGATTGCCTTCTGGTCGTCGAAGAAATGGGTCTATTACGCCGGCGACAGGAGGGATTGACGCATGACCCTCACGCACACTGTCCCCGCCCCCCATGCCGAAGCCAGCGCGCTGTCCGATTTCGAACTCCGCCGCCGTCGTCGTGAAAAGATCGGCGCCGCGATCCGGTATATGATCCTTTGCGCGGTCGGGCTGATCATGCTCTATCCGCTGATCTGGCTGATCGGAGCCTCGTTCAAGACCAATCAGGAGATGTTCTCAACCGCGTGGTTCTGGCCGTCGAACCCCACATTCCAGGGCTATATCGATGGCTGGGAAACATCGACACCCTACACTTTTGGTTGGTTCTTCCTGAACTCGATGTATATCGTGATCCCCAAGGTCATCGGGACCGCAATCTCGTCGACATTGGTGGCCTACGGCTTCGCGCGGTTCGATTTTCCGGGCAAGAAGGTTCTTTTCGCCATCCTGATCGCGACGCTGCTTTTGCCCGATGTGGTCACCCGCATTCCGCAATACCTGCTGTTCCGGGAACTGGGCTGGCTCGACACCTATCTGCCGCTTTTCGTTCCGCAATTCCTGGCATGGGAAGCGTTCTTTGTCTTCATGCTGATCCAGTTCATGCGCTCCATTCCGCGTGACGTGGAAGAAGCCGCGCGGGTCGATGGCGCCAACACGTTTCAGGTTCTCGTCTATGTCGTTGTGCCTATGCTGGCCCCCGCGCTGATCTCGGTCTGTCTGTTCCAGTTCATGTGGACAATGAACGACTTCCTTGGTCCGCTGATCTACATCTCGTCGATCGAAAACTATCCTGTCAGCCTTGCGCTGCGGTTGGCCATCGACACGACCGAGGCGTTCAACTGGAATGAAATCCTTGCCATGACCGTGCTGGCGCTGGCGCCCTCACTGATCGTGTTCTTCCTCGCACAGAAATACTTCATCAAGGGCATCTCCACCGGAGGTGTGAAAGGCTGATGGCTGAACTTCAACTCAAGTCGGTGGAAAAAGTCTATGGTGGCGGCTTCAAGGCGCTGCACGGCATTGATCTGCATGTCGCAGAAGGCGAATTCATGGTTCTTGTCGGCCCGTCCGGCTGCGCCAAGTCCACCACGCTGCGGATGATCGCAGGACTCGAAAGCGTTTCAAGTGGCGAAATCTGGATCGGTGATCGCCTGGTCAACGAACTTGTTCCCGGCAAACGCGGCATCGCGATGGTGTTCCAGAATTACGCGCTTTACCCGCATATGAAGGTGACCAAGAACCTGTCTTTCGGCTTGAAACTGCGCGGGGAGACCAAAGACCGGATCAATACCGCGACAGCACGTGTGTCCGGCCTGCTCGAAATCGAGGAACTGCTCGACCGTTTGCCCAAGCAATTGTCCGGTGGACAGGCGCAGCGTGTTGCGGTGGGTCGTGCGCTGATCAAAAGCCCCGAGGTTTTCCTGTTCGACGAACCGCTGTCCAACCTCGATGCAAAACTCCGAGCGGCGATGCGGGTGCGGATCACTGACCTGCACAAGCGCCTTAAGGACGAAGGACGCCCGGCCACAGTTGTCTATGTCACCCATGATCAGGTCGAAGCAATGACAATGGGTGACCGCATCTGCGTGATGAAAGAAGGGCAGATCATGCAGGTGGCGGATCCCACCACGCTCTATGAGCAGCCCGCAAATGCCTTTGTGGCCGGGTTCATCGGGATGCCCGAGATGAACCTTGTGCCCGCTGTTCTGACTTGGACCGACGGTGTGCCCGTGCTGACCCTGGAAGGGCAGAGCATCACCGTGACCGATGGTCTGGCGCATCGCCTCTCCGGTGGCGACATGCCGGTCACGATGGGCATCCGCCCCCAGCACCTCACGACCTGCGCACCCGACGCACCTGGCGCTCTGACCGGAGAGATCGTGACGGTCGAGTTCATGGGACATGAAGTCAATCTGCATGTGCGCATCGGTGATGAAACGCTCATCGCCGTTGCGCCAACCGAAGTGATGAAGGCCCGACCCGCGCGCGGCGAACGGATTGGGCTCAGACCAGATGGCCGCCGCATGCACCTTTTCGACGTCATCAGCGAGGCGAACATCTCGCTTGGCGCACAAGACTGATCATCAAGGGAGGACGTGATGACACAACTTATGAAACCCCTGGCACTGGCTTTGTCGACGACTGCGCTTTGCGGCATCGCACAAGCTGAAGAGCTACGGATGAGCTGGTGGGGCGGAGACAGCCGCCACGAGGCAACCCAAGCCGCGCTAAAGGCCTGTGGCGAACGGCACGGCCATACCATTTCGCCGGAATTCACGGGATTCAGCGGCCATTTCGAACGTTTGGCAACTCAGATCGCGGGTGGTACCGAACCTGACATCATGCAGGTCAACTGGCCGTGGCTGCCGATCTTCTCGGCAGACGGATCGCGCTTTGCCGACCTGAACGCGCTTTCGGGCATCATCGACCTGTCGAACTGGAGCGCGGAACAGCTGGAGGCCGGTACGATGAATGGCAAGCTCAATGGCTTGCCCGTGTCCACGACGGCGCGCCTGTTTGCTTTCAACCCGACGGCTTGGGAAAGGGCAGGATTGGACCTGCCGACGACATGGGACGATCTGGTGGCCGCCGGACCCGTGTTCCGCGACAAGCTGGGTGAAGACTATTACCCCTTTGAAGGTGCCGCACTCGACGCGACGCTGTTGGTTACGCTTTACGGTACCCAGATGACGGGTCGTCCGTTGATCGACCCGGTCAGCAACGAAATTGTCTGGACCATGGAAGAGCTCACATCAGCAATCGAGTTCTACAAGACGCTGGTCGACAATCATGTTGTTCCCTCATGGGAAAAGGTTGCGGCCGCAGGCAACGTGCCGTTGCATGAAAGCCCCGATTGGACGGAAGGGCGTATCGGCGGCACCTACCAGTGGGATACCACATACTTCAAAATCTCGGACCCGATGGCCGAAGGGGAAGAGCTGGTCTACACCGCGATGCTGTCGCAGGAGGGGCAGAAGACCCAAGGCATCTATCGCAAGGCGTCCATGGTGTTTGCGATCTCGGCCAATACCGAGCATCCCGACGCCGCCGCGCAGATCGTGAACTGTCTGATGAACGAAGATACCGGCGTGGCCGCGCTCGGGTCCACCCGTGGGGTTCCCGCCTCGACGGCTGCTCGTGAGATGCTGATGGCTGCAGGCGGTATCAACGACATCCAGATTGAGGCGCAGAACCGCGTGCTGGAGGGCGAAGGTCCGGCCATTCACCCGTTCATGGAGCATCCCGATGTGCGATCCGCGATGATCGACGCGCTTGAGATGTTTGCCTACGGCCGCATCGATGCCGCCACCGCTGCCGATGAGATGATGATCGGAATCGAAGCTGTCTTGGCCGACATCTGATGCGGCGTTGAGCATGAAACCGACGGGCCAGTGCCTTGGTATCTGGCCCGTCCCAGACCGAATATGACCATGACAACACCCATCCGGATTCTTGCGGCCACGCCACGGTCGGCCGTCGCCTTGCTTGCGCCCAAAGTGCAGCGCTACTGGCTTGACCGGCCGGTCAAGTGGGCTGTGACCCGCCGCGACCGGAGCGTTGTGGACAGTGGCGACGCTGTAGCGGTACCGCTGTTTCTTGATGGGCTTGAGCCGGGGGAGGATTACAGGCTCGCAACCGATTTGGGCGAAGTGGCGTTCCGCACACCTGTATGCTCTGGTCAGATCGATGTGACTGAGTATGGCGCCATCCCTGACGGGACAGACGCGACCGAGGCGTTTGTTCGCGTCATCGAGGCATTGCCTCTCGGAGGCACCCTGTATGTCCCACCGGGGCGGTTCATTACCGGGCCGCTCTTTCTGCGCTCGGATATGGTATTACACTTGGCCGAGGGTGCCGAACTGGCCGCGCGAGCGGACCGCATCGGGTGGCCGATCCTTCCCGCACGCGATACGGCAGGCCGGGTCCTCGGCACCTGGGAGGGGCTGCCAGACGCCTCTCACGCCGCCCTGCTTACTGCCATCGATTGCCAAAACCTCGCCATAACCGGGCGCGGCGTGATCGACGGTGGCGGATCACGTGGTGACTGGTGGACATGGCCCAAGGACACCCGCGATGGCGCTCGCAGAGCCCGCACGGTGTTCCTGTCGCGGTGTCGAGACGTGACCTTCACTGGCGTGACGATCCGGAATTCGCCGTCCTGGACTGTTCATCCGCACCTGTCCGAGGAGCTGATCTTCGCCGCACTTGCGATAGAAAGCCCCTCCAACAGCCCAAACACCGATGGGCTGAATCCTGAAAGTTGCCGCAGAGTGACGATCGCGGGGTTGCGCATCAGTGTTGGCGACGATTGCATCGCGATCAAGTCAGGCAAGCGGGGGCCCATCACCGATGAACCGACTGACGACCATCTGGCCCCAACCCGCAACGTGACTGTTGAAAATTGCCTGCTGGAACTTGGCCATGGCGCCGTGGTGCTCGGCTCTGAGATGAGCGGCGACATCACTGACGTGACCATCGCACGCTGCGACTTCGTCGGCACTGACCGCGGTCTACGGATCAAGACGCGGCGTGGCCGCGGTGGGCTGGTCGCGCGCATTGCGATGACAGATGTGGTGATGCAGGACGTGGCAACTCCGCTTGCCATCAACGCTTTCTATTTCTGTGATGCCGATGGTCGCTCCGAAGCGGTGCAATCGCGCGACCCCGCCGCTCTAGGGCAGGGCACGCCCCGCATTGCCGACATCACCGTCGAGAATGTGATTGCCCGGGACGCCACATTGGTTGGAGTTGCTGTTCTCGGGTTGCCTGAAGCGCATGTGACCGGTGTCATCCTGCGGCGGTTTGCAGTGGGGTTCCGAGAGGATGCAAAGCCTGACATTCCGCTGATGGCCGAAGGCGTTCCGGCCATGCTTCACATTCCGCTGTTTTCGGAATGCGCCGAGATCGTCGGCGACATCGACATCCTTCCCGCTGTCAAGGAGATCGCCCCGTGCTGACCGAATTCTTTGCGGGATATGTCGCCGCTTATCAGCCTTACAAGAACGGCGGTTGGTGTTACGAGGACGGCTGCATTTACCGAGGATTGGAGTTGCTTCATCGCGGTTCGGAACAGGACCGTTGGCTGGCCGAATTGCGCCGCCTCCTGGACCAGCAGGTCACGGCCAGTGGCGCGCTTTTGGGCTATGAACCGTCGGACTACAATATCGACAACATCCTCCCCGGCCGCGCTCTGCTGTTCATGGCCGCCGAGACCGGAGAGGAACGATACGCCATTGCCGCAGACGCCATTGCTGCGCAGCTCGAAACACATCCTCGGACCCGGTCTGGTGTCTATTGGCACAAGCTGCGGTACCCTTGGCAGATCTGGCTTGATGGCCTCTACATGGCGCATCCCTTCCAGATCGAATACGGACTGACCCGTGGTCGCCCGGATCTGGTTGCTGATAGCCTGAGGCAGATATCGTTGGCTCTCGACGCGACATTCGAGCCCGCCACCGGTCTTTATGTGCATGCCTATGACGAGGCGCGCAGGCAGGATTGGGCTGACCCGGAAACCGGCCGATCCCGCGCGCACTGGGCGCGTGCCTTGGGCTGGCTTGCGATGAGTCTTGTCGATGTGGCCGATCTGACCGGATCGCAGGTTTTCGAACCGCTGGCAGCCCGCAGCCGCGCCCTGTTCGACCGGCTTTTGGACCTTCGGCAACCCGGGGGGCTGTGGTTGCAGGTGATTGACCAGCCAGAACTGACGGGAAATTTCCCAGAAACATCCAGTTCAGCGATGATCGCCTATGCTCTCAACAAGGCGAGCGCGCTTGGGTTGGCGTCGCCGCCAGACCACCTCATACTGGACGTGCTGCGTGAAAGCCTCCGGCCAAAACCCGGCGGCGGCGTCGAGATGGCGGACATTTGCGAGGTGGCCGGTCTTGGCCGTTATGAGTCCCGATATCGGGATGGCTCACCCGCCTATTACCTGACCGAAGCGCGGGTGAGTGACGATGCCAAGGGCGTCGGTCCTTTGATGATGTGCGGCGCGGCTCTCGGGGCCGCTCAGGGTATGGCCATTTCTGCGCGGAACGCGGGTTAATCGTCAGCGCTGCTGTCTTGGACTGGTCTTGGGGATCAGCCTCTAATCATAGGCTGCCACCTCCCGCTTCGGTGCGGCGGCCAAACGCAGCCGGCTTCAACGCTCGGTTTTGCCCGACATAGGCACTCTTTTTTCAAAGTTTACCAAAACTTTCGCAGCACGAGCAAATTTGCACATTGACGCAAATGCAAAAAATATTCACCTTGGTAAAAAACAGCTTGGGACCGGAAGAGTCCATCTGTGAACGGGGGAACCATTGAAAATGGCGCTTGATGAACGCAAAGGTGTCTGGAAGTCTGGCAAAGGCAAAGGGCGTCATACGCCCAAAGGTCGCCAGTTGGATGACCAGGCATGGAGCGATGTCAGAGCGCTGCTTGAGGGAAAAAGCCTCGCTCGCGACCTGTTGATCGAACACCTGCACCTCATTCAAGACACGTATGGGCACCTTTCTGCCGCACATCTCCGCGCGCTTGCAGAAGAGATGCGTCTGTCGATGGCCGAGGTCTATGAGGTGGCCACCTTCTATGCCCATTTCGATGTCGTCAAAGAAGATGAAGCGCCGCCGCCCGCTTTGACAATTCGGGTGTGTGATTCCCTGTCCTGTGAAATGGCAGGCGCACAACAGCTCAAGGCGGCACTTGAGGATGGGCTTGATCCTGCAAAGGTGCGTGTGCTTCGTGCGCCGTGCATGGGCCGCTGCGACACAGCACCTGTTCTCGAACTGGGCCACAACCATATTGATCACGCGACACCGGAGAAGGTGAAAGCCGCGATAGAGGCCGGTGACACCCATGCGCATATCCCGGTTTATGAAACCTTCGCGTCATACGCGGCGGATGGTGGCTATGAGACGTTAAAAGACCTTCGCGCGACCGGTGATTGGGAGGCCGTGCAAGAGACTGTTCTGGCATCTGGTCTGCGCGGGCTTGGCGGTGCAGGCTTTCCGTCGGGCAAGAAATGGGGCTTTGTGCGTGCCAATCCGGGGCCGCGTTACTTGGCTGTGAACGGCGATGAAGGCGAACCGGGCACGTTCAAAGACCGCCACTACCTTGAACGTACACCGCATCTTTTTCTCGAAGGCATGCTGATTGCGGCTTGGGCTGTCGAGGCCGAAACCTGTTTTATTTACATGCGCGACGAGTACCCGGCGGTGCTGCACATCTTGCGAACCGAGATCGAAGCGCTTGAGGCCGCGGGCATCGTGGCCCCCGGATATATCGACCTGCGCCGCGGTGCAGGGGCCTATATCTGCGGCGAAGAAAGCGCCATGATCGAAAGCATCGAAGGCAAACGCGGTCTGCCCCGCCACCGCCCTCCTTTCGTGGCGCAGGTGGGCATCTTTGGCCGGCCAACGCTCGTTCACAATGTCGAAACGCTTTACTGGGTTGCGCGGGTGTGCCGTGACGGACCCGAGCTTCTGACAAGCGTTGAAAAGAACGGTCGCAAAGGTCTGCGAAGCTATTCGATCTCGGGTCGTGTGACAGCTCCGGGTGTCTATCTGCTGCCTGCAGGGTCGACGATCATGGACCTGATTGATGCCGCTGGCGGCATGATCGAGGGGCATGTCTTCAAAGCCTATCAACCGGGTGGACCATCCGCCGGGTTGCTACCCGCCTCCATCAATGACGTGCCCATGGATTTCGATACGCTGCAAGCACACAGCACGTTCATAGGGTCGGCTGCAATTGTGATCCTCAGCGACCACGACAAGGCGCGGGATGCCGCCCTGAACATGCTGCGCTTCTTTGAGGATGAAAGCTGCGGTCAGTGTACGCCCTGCCGGGTCGGCTGCGAAAAGGCGGTCAAGCTGATGCAGGCGGATAAGTGGAACACGACGCTTCTCGAAGAGCTGAGCCAGGCGATGGTCGATGCTTCGATCTGCGGATTGGGGCAGGCTGCACCAAATCCGATCAGGCTCACGATCAAGCATTTTGCGGATGAGGTGTAAGGCATGAGCGCTCAGGTCACCTTTACGCTGGACGGTGAAACAGTCACCGCCGATGCCGAGGCAACGATTTGGGAAGTTGCGAACGGGCGCGGACTTGTCATTCCGCATCTCTGCCACAAGCCAGCGCCCGGATATCGCCCGGACGGAAACTGCCGCGCTTGTATGGTCGAGATCGATGGCGAGCGGACACTTGCCGCGTCTTGCATTCGCGTTCCAACCGAGGGGATGGTTGTCACAACCAATTCGGCACGGGCGACCCATGCCCGCAAAATGGTGGTCGAGATGTTGGTGGCAGACCAACCGGACCGGGATGCCGCCCACGACAAATCAAGTCATCTTTGGGATATGGCCGAGGTCAACGGCATAGATCAAAGCCGCTTCCCCAAACTTGAAGATGGGCGCATCCCGTTGCTGGATGACAGCCATGTCGCAATGCGGGTGAACCTTGACGCCTGCATCCAATGCGGATTGTGCGTGCGCGCCTGCCGCGAGGTTCAGGTCAACGACGTTATCGGGATGGCGGGCCGTGGGCATGACAGCTATCCGACATTCGATTTTGCGGACCCGATGGGTGAAAGTACCTGTGTCGCGTGCGGCGAATGCGTGCAAGCCTGCCCGACAGGTGCCCTGATGCCGGCGAGTGTTTTGGACAGCGATCAAGTCGGGGACCGCCGTGACTTTGATACCGAAACCGAAAGCGTCTGTCCGTTCTGCGGTGTTGGCTGCAAGGTTTCGCTCAAGGTAAAGGACGGCAAGGTCAAATACGTCGAAGGTATCAATGGCCCGGCGAACGAAGGCCGGCTTTGCGTCAAAGGGCGCTTTGGCTTTGACTACATCCATCATGAACACCGCCTGACCAAACCCTTGATCCGCCGCGACGATGCGCCCCCGAAAGGCCTGAATGTCGATCCCGGCAACGTCCTGACCCACTTCCGCGAGGCAACCTGGGAAGAGGCGATGACGGTTGCGGCGGGCGGTCTTGCCAAGCTTCGTCAGGCACATGGTGGGGCTTCTGTTGCGGGGTTCGGATCGGCCAAATGCACCAACGAAGAAGCCTATCTGTTCCAAAAACTGATCCGGCAAGGCTTCAAGCACAACAATGTCGATCATTGCACCCGCCTGTGTCATGCCTCGTCCGTGAGTGCCTTGATTGAGAACGTCGGTTCCGGCGCGGTGACAGCGACCTTCAATCAGATCGAAAATTCGGATGTCGCGATTGTCATTGGCGCGAACCCGGTCGAAAACCACCCTGTCGCGGCCACGTATTTCAAACAGTTCGCCAAGAACGGCGGCAAACTGATTGTGATGGATCCGCGCGGTCAGGGGCTCAAACGGTTCGCCTACCAGATGCTGCAGTTTCGACCCGGGGCAGACGTGTCGATGCTCAACGCGATCATGAACGTGATCGTCGAAGAACGGCTCTATGATCAGCAATACATCGATGCCTACACCGAGAACTGGGAGGCCGAGAAAGAGCACCTGAAAGGCTTCACACCCGAGGCGATGGCACCGATCTGCGGTATTGCGCCGGAGGTAATCCGTGACGTGGCGCGCACCTTTGCCGGTGCCAAAGCCGGCATGATCTTCTGGGGCATGGGCGTCAGCCAGCACATTCACGGGACGGACAATTCGCGCTGCCTCATCAGTCTGGCCCTGATGACCGGACAGGTCGGCCGACCCGGAACCGGTTTGCATCCGCTGCGTGGTCAGAACAACGTGCAAGGTGCATCTGATGCAGGTCTCATTCCGATGTTTGTTCCGGACTACCGGTCGGTCATGGACGATGCCGTGCGCGAGGACATCTTCAGTGTCTGGGGGCGCGATGATGATTGGTCCAACCAGAAAGGTCTGACAGTCACCGAAATCGTCGACCAAGCCTATGCGGGCAACATCAAGGGTATGTATATTCAGGGCGAAAACCCCGCTATGTCGGACCCCGATGTAGAGCATGCACGCGACGCATTCGCCAAACTCGAACACCTTGTCGTACAGGATATCTTCCTGACCGAAACGGCGTGCTTTGCCGATGTGATCCTGCCCGCGTCGGCGCTCTATGAAAAGAACGGCACCGTCAGCAACACCAATCGGCAGGTCCAGCGTGTCCGCCCAGCGGTTCCGCCACCCGGTGACGCGCGCGAGGATTGGCAGATCACTGTTGAACTGGCGCAGCGTCTTGGACTGGATTGGGACTACACCGATGTGTCCCAAGTGTTTGCCGAGATGAAGCAGGTGATGTCATCGCTGGATAACATCACATGGGAACGGCTTGAGACCGAGACCGTCACGTATCCGTCCCTCAGCCCAACCGATCCCGGTCAGGCGGTTGTCTTCGGCGATGGCTTTCCTCGGCCGCAGGGCCGCGCCCGGTTCACCCCCGCCTCTCTGGTGTCTCCGGACGAGGCACCCGACGCGGACTATCCGATGATCATGACCACCGGACGCCAGCTTGAGCACTGGCACACCGGTTCCATGACCCGACGCGCCTCCGTGTTGGATGCGGTGGAGCCGGAAGCCAATTGCTCTCTGCATCCGAAGACCTTGCGCGCGCTTGGCGCAGAGCCCGGTGACATGCTGCGTCTGACAACGCGGCGCGGGTCGATTGAGATCATGGCGCGGGCGGATCGCGCTGTTGCGGAAGACATGGTCTTTGTGCCCTTCGCCTATGTCGAAGCGGCGGCGAATGTGCTCACCAATCCGGCGATCGATCCTTATGGAAAGATCCCGGAATTCAAATTCTCGGCCGTGCGTGTCGAGACTGTCCCCAAAATCGCGGCTGAATAATCAGCTCGCCCCATCCAACAGGATTACTTTCATGTCGTACAAGTCGGATATTGAGATTGCGCGCGAGGCGCAGAAGCGCCCGATCATGGAGATTGGAGAGAAGATCGGGATCGGGTCGGATGACCTTTTGCCCTATGGCCATGACAAGGCGAAGGTGAGCCAGTCGTTCATCAACTCGGTGCAGGATCGTCCGAATGGCAAGCTGATCCTTGTGACCGCGATCAACCCGACGCCGGCGGGTGAGGGCAAGACGACGACGACGGTGGGTCTGGGCGATGGTCTGAACCATATCGGCAAGAAGGCGATGGTCTGCATCCGCGAAGCCTCGCTTGGGCCGAACTTCGGCATGAAGGGCGGCGCTGCTGGCGGGGGCTATGCTCAGGTGGTTCCGATGGAGGACATGAACCTGCATTTCACCGGCGACTTCCACGCCATCACCAGCGCGCACAGCCTGCTGTCGGCGATGCTCGACAACCACATCTACTGGGGCAACGAGCTGGACATCGACACCCGCCGTGTCGTCTGGCGGCGTGTTGTCGACATGAACGACCGTGCGCTGCGCCAGATCACGTGCTCGTTGGGTGGTGTGGCCAATGGCTTCCCGCGCGAAGCAGGCTATGACATCACCGTGGCTTCCGAAGTCATGGCGATCCTGTGCCTCGCGAAAGACCTCAAGGATCTCGAAAAGCGGCTGGGCGACATGATCGTGGCCTACAAGCGCGACCGCAGCCCGGTCTTCTGCCGCGACATCAAGGCGGAAGGCGCGATGACGGTGCTGCTCAAGGACGCGATGCAGCCGAACCTCGTGCAGACGCTGGAAAACAACCCGGCCTTCGTGCATGGCGGCCCGTTTGCCAACATCGCCCATGGCTGCAACTCGGTGATCGCAACGACCACGGCACTGAAACTGGCGGATTACGTGGTAACCGAAGCGGGCTTCGGGGCCGATCTCGGTGCCGAGAAGTTCATGAACATCAAGTGCCGCAAGGCGGGCATCGCCCCGTCGGTGGTGGTTTGCGTGGCCACGGTGCGGGCGATGAAGATGAACGGTGGTGTGGCCAAGGCCGATCTCGGGGCCGAGAATGTCGAGGCGGTCAAGAAGGGCTGCCCGAACCTGGGCCGTCACATCGAGAACCTCAAATCCTTCGGCGTGCCGGTGGTTGTGGCGATCAACCACTTCGTCACCGACACCGAGGCCGAGGTCGAGGCGATCAAAACCTATGTGAAAGAGCATGGCGCCGAAGCGGTGCTGTCGCGCCATTGGGAGCTGGGGTCGAAAGGCTCGGCCGATCTGGCACGCAAGGTGGCTGAGGTTGCCGATGCGGGTCAGGCGAACTTTGCGCCGATCTACCCGGACGAGATGTCCCTGGCCGACAAGATCCAGACCATCGCCAAGCGTATCTACCGCGCGGACGAGGCGCTGATGGATCAGAAGATCCGCGACCAGCTGAAGCTGTGGGAAGAGCAGGGTTATGGCCATCTGCCGGTCTGCATGGCCAAGACGCAGTATTCCTTCACCACCGATCCGAACCGCCGCGGCGCGCCGACCGGCCATTCGGTGCCGGTGCGCGAGGTGCGCCTGTCTGCCGGGGCGGGTTTTGTCGTGGTGGTCTGCGGTGAGATCATGACCATGCCGGGTCTGCCCCGCGTGCCGTCGGCGGAGAACATCCGTCTCAACGAGGCGGGCCAGATCGAAGGCTTGTTCTGAGCCGATGGCGGGTGGACGCTCGGGTTTGGCCCATCGCCCCACCCGCCATCCCGCAAGGCGCCTTTGACCAGCGGGCGGTCTTGGGGGGCATCTGGCGGAATTGCGTATTTGGAAAGAGAAGAAGGACGGATCATGGGCGCTCGGATCATCGACGGAAAGGCCTTTGCCGCCACTGTGCGCGGGCAGGTGGCAGGGCATGTCGCGCGGCTCAAGGCCGATCACGGCATCACGCCGGGTCTGGCGGTTGTGCTGGTGGGCGAGGACCCGGCGAGCGAGGTCTATGTCGCCGCCAAGCACAAGCAGACCGTCGAGGTCGGCATGGCCTCGTTCGAGCACAAGCTGCCTGCGGATGTGTCCGAGGCGGACCTTTTTGCGCTGATCGACCGGTTGAACGCCGATCCGAATGTGCATGGCATCCTGTGCCAGTTCCCGGTGCCCGACCATCTGGACGAACGGGCGGTTGTGGCGCGGATCGATCCGGCCAAGGATGTGGACGGGTTGAGCGTGGTCAATGCCGGGCTTCTTGCGAGCGGCGAAAAGGGGCTGGTGTCCTGCACGCCGCTGGGCTGCCTGATGCTGCTGCGCGATCAGATCGGGGCGATGTCCGGGATGGAGGCGGTTGTGATCGGGCGGTCGAACCTCTTTGGCAAGCCGATGGCGCAACTGCTCCTGCAGGAGAACTGCACCGTGACCATCGCGCATTCGCGCACCAAGGATTTGGCCGCTGTCTGCAAGCGCGCCGATTTTCTGGTGGCCGCCGTGGGCCGGGCCGAGATGGTCAAGGCCGACTGGGTCAAACCGGGGGCCACCGTGATCGACGTCGGCATCACCCGAATTCCGCATCCCGACAAACCCGGCGCGACCAGGCTCTTGGGCGATGTCGATTTTACGCAGGTGTCCGAGGTGGCCGGAGCGATCACACCCGTCCCCGGCGGCGTCGGCCCCATGACCATCGCCTGCCTGCTCGCCAACACCCTCACCGCCTGCTGCAGGGCGCATGGCATTGAAGAACCCGAAGGGCTGACGGCCTGAGCCCCGCGCCGGGCGATCGCCCGGCCTTCCTACGCCTGCGCCTTGGGCAGCGCGCACAGCATCTCAAACAGAAGATTCGATGCAATCAGGAGCCTCAGAGTGCGAGAAAACCAACGCCTGCGAAGGCGACGGCGCACCCTGACCATTGGGCCACCGTCATCCGTTCCTTGAGGAACATCCAGGCCAGAATGACGGTCAGCATTCCGAACAGGGACGAGGACACGGATGCGTATTTCGCGTTCTCCAGGGCCCCTGCTGACAAGACACACATCAATGCGATGCCATCGGCAAGACCCATGGCGATGAGCCATGGAAGCGCTTTACGTCCCGCCCAGAAGGGTTGTTTGAACAGGATGAGAATACCAACGACGAGCAGCAGAGCAGTCACGCGCGTCACCAGTGTGCTTGGCATTTCGTGGCTCATAGCGGCGGCTGCTTGTCCAAAAGCGAAGGTCCCTGCAAATCCAGCGGCTGCGATCAGCGCGAACAACACGGTTGGTCCGATGGGCGGTGTCTCTTGATCGGTTTTGTCCGAAAGGGCAGCGACACACGAGACACCGCCGACGATTGCCAGAACGGCAAACCATTGAAGAGCAGACACGGGATGTCCCTGCACTGCGGCCCAGCCCACAGACAGGATAGGGTAGCCAGCGATCAACGGTGCGACCAGTTTAACCGGTCCTCTTTCGAAGGCGTAATACAGGCCGAAGGTTGCGACGACGAAAGAGATGCCCGACCCGATCGACAGATAGACGGCGCGCGCGGGCAAGGCTTCCAGCGTGCCGGTGCTGATTGTCGCCATCGTGTGGAAGATCAGGCCGGTAAGGATGACCGTAAAGATACACGCACTGATCGAGGTTTTTTGACTCAGGAACCGGACACAGATGTCGTGAAAGCCCCAGCACAGAGCGGCCACAAGACCAAGGGCGAGAGCGCTCATCTAGTGAATTGATGTATCGGGGATCATGCAGAAACAACACGTCCCCAAGGCGCAGGACGAAGCGAGCAAGCGCGCAAAGTTTTTTGACGACGTATGACAAATCCCCGACTCTGGGATCACAAGCGGGACGCTGCCAAGAAAACTGATGTTATGAGTGATCATCGGTTCGAATCTGTTTGCTGTGGTTATCATTGCCTGTATTCTTTTAGTTAAACATTTATTCCGTTCATGCAACTCATCTCAGGGAGGGTCAAAGTGCTCGACGACTATCCAAGTGTGCGACCAGGGCCCCCGAAACCCAGTGCGATCATCAAGCCGCGTGTGTTTTCGTTGCCGCCGGGTACAGAGCGATATGTCGTCGAAGGACAGGGTGCTGTTCTCATCCCGATCGAGACAGGCGATCAGCTGACAATCGTGAACGATGAAGGTGGGCAACACTGCGAGATTGTTGTCGCAGATGGCAAAGGCCGCGTGGATGCCGGGATCATTGGCGCGACAGCTCAGCGGCCTGCGGGCGGTCTGAAATCACTGCTGACGTCGGATGACCGATCCTTGCGTGGGCTGCGCATGGGTCTCGACGCGCGCGGTATCGACATAGGGACAGCACAGGCGGTTCATCTGTTCGAAAGCACAACGCTTGCCAAGACCGAAGCAAGCTTTACCGCCGTTCGAAATGGCACGGTGATCATCGCGGCGCCCGGACCGGTGATGAATTTCGAGACGCAGGATACGGCGACCTCACTGACCGTCATGATCAAACGGGCAACTCTCAAAACGCAGGCGCGGTTCGCTTTGCCAGACCCGCTCGCGGATCCGTTGAGTGACGTGCGTATCCACAGCCAGACGGCACAGGCCTATTTCGTGAAGGCAGGTGACTACATCCAGATCATTGATGTCGATGGGCGGCAATGTACTGATTTTGAATGCTTTTCCGCGCGAAAGCTCGATAAGGGCATTGAGCATGCGCTGGATGTCACGACGACGCGCACGCTGATGGGCCATGCCTATCCCATGCCCGGATTGCACGCGAAATACTATGATCAGGAAATGGTCCCGCTTGTTGAAGTGGTGCAGGATACATGCGGGCGCCATGATGCCTTTGCGATGGCGTGCACCGCGAAATATTATGACGATATTGGCTATCCGGGTCATGTGAACTGCTCGGATAATTTCAACAAGGCGCTTGCGGAATACAACGTCACGGGCCGCCCGGGCTGGATGGCGATCAACTTCTTCTTCAACACGTTCCTCGACGATCACGGCGTCATGTATGCCGACGAACCCTGGAGCCGCCCCGGAGACTACGTTCTGCTGCGGGCACTGACGGATATCGTCTGTGTGTCCAGCGCGTGTCCCGATGACACCACGCCTGCAAATGGCTGGAACCCGACCGATATTCACATACGCACCTACAGCGGCAAGGAAACCTTTCAAAAGGCCATCGCGATCCGTGCCACACCAGATTTAGAGGCCAAAATGACCAAGCAAACCGGTTTCCATGACAGCTTTGCCAAACACACGCGCAACTTTGTTGAGTACAATGGCTATTGGTTGGCCAATTGCTTTGCCGCCGCGGGGCCCATTGCCGAATATCACGCGTGCCGGGAAAAATGCGTGATCCTCGATCTGTCGCCGCTGCGCAAATTCGAGATTACAGGCCCTGACGCCGAAGCACTGTGCCAGTATGCGTTTACACGCAACATGAAAACGCTGCCTGTGGGCGGCGTGGTGTATACGGCAATGTGCTACGAACATGGCGGGATGATCGACGACGGCACCGTGTTTCGGTTGGGCAAGGATAATTTCCGCTGGATCGGTGGTTCTGATTATGGCGGAGAATGGCTCCGCGAATTGGCCGAAAAGAACGGCCTCAAGGTGCTTGTCCGGTCTTCGACCGACCAGATGCACAATGTCGCCGTGCAGGGGCCCAAGAGCCGCGATCTCCTGCGCAAGCTGGTCTGGACCGCGCCGCATAATCCGGAATTCGATCAGCTGGAGTGGTTCCGTCACACGCCAGCGCGCTTGCGCAATGAGGCCGGCACGCCCTTTGTTCTGAGCCGCACCGGCTATACCGGAGAGCTGGGGTATGAGGTTTTTTGCCATCCGAAGGACTGCAAGGAAATCTTCGATGCGATCTGGGAGGCCGGACAGGAACACGGGCTCACGCCTATGGGGCTTGAAGCGCTCAACATGGTGCGGATTGAAGCTGGGCTGATCTTTGCGGGCTACGATTTCTCGGATCAGACGGATCCGTTTGAGGCGGGTATCGGGTTCACCTGCCCGTTGAAGTCAAAGACGGATGATTTTGTCGGGCGCGACGCCCTCATCCGCCGCAAGGAACATCCGATGCGCAAGCTTGTCGGCCTTGAGATCGACAGCAATGTTGATGTGAGCCACGGCGATTGCATCCATATTGGCCGGGCGCAGATCGGTGAGGTCACATCGTCCATGCGATCGCCCTTGCTGAACAAGAACATTGCCTTGGCGCGGATCGACATAGCACATGCAGCGCCCGGAACCGAGGTCGAGATCGGAAAACTGGACGGACACCAGATGCGTCTGCCTGCACGGGTTGCTGAAACGCTTGCCGCGTATGATCCCAACAAGGAGCGTCCCCGGTCATGATCCGCGTTGCCATCGCACTGGCCGTTTTCGCCGGAACCGTCGAGGCACAATCGGTCAAACTGCGCGGAGATGAGATCGCCATATTGCTATCCGGCAATACTGCTGTCGGGATTTGGGAGGGGCACGCATACCGCCAATATTTCGATGCGGACGGAACCACGATCTATGCGCAGGACGGTGGAACGTCTTTGCGAGGAACGTGGCGGGTCGACGGAGATGAATACCAGAGCATTGGGATCATTGACGAGGAGTGGGAAGGCCGGTTCGTCATGGAATATGGCGGGCAATGGTTTTGGGTCAGCAAGACCGTTGCGCCCACGCCCTTCGAGGTGATCGAAGGGAATACGTTGGTCGCGGAATGAGCATGCTTGACGACATCGGTGGTGAGCAAAAGCTGCGCGATCTTGTCGAGTTGTTCTACGATCTGGTCGAGACCCTTCCTGAAGGGTCTAATTTGCGACGCCTGCACGCCCGGGGTCACGGAGTGCCCCATGCCCGCGTCGAGCAGTTCAATTTCCTGAGCGGGTTCATGGGCGGTCGGGCCTATTACCAAGAAAAGCACGGGCATATGGATGTGAAACTGATGCATGCCCATGTGCCAATTCGACGGGCAGACGCTGAAAACTGGCTGATCTGTATGCGAACGGCGTTGGCTGAAGAAGCGCACGCTGGGCCTCATATCGACAAACTGAATGCAGCCTTTGAACGGGTTGCGATGGTATTGATCAACAAGGTACCCGATTGGGAAGACCATTTGGCGGCGTCGGGATGAAACCGCATTTTGTGGCAGGGCTGATCTTTTTGCTGTCCGTTGGGTCAGCTGCCGAGGCCGATATGTGTGAAAAGACCCTGACACTCGGCACCAGCAACGCCGATCTCACTTTGACCCTTCCGGGCACCGAGAAGTCCACAAAGTGCACGCGATCATTGGTTCTGTCTGGAGGATCACAGGTGCATTGTGGGTGGGCGTTTAAATACCGCGCCCCCGAAGCGACCGCAGCCTTCGAACGTCTTGTCAGTACGGTGGCCGACTGTCTTGGGACCGAAGCCAGCATGACGGCTGATCAGGACGTGAACCACCCAGATTTTTACGATCTCCAGACCTTTCAATCGAAAGGCCGGGAGATCGGAGTATCGCTCAAGGACAAGGCGGGCCTGTCAGAGACCTACGTTTTCCTCAGAATTGCGGTATCAGACTAACTCAGTTCTGAAGATAGACCTCAAGGCTGTCGTCCAATGCATCCTTCCAAGGGGTGTGGTGCAATGGAGCCATCGTTCCCGTGATGACGGATTTGTAGGCGTTGTTGCGGAATCCCATGATGTCCGCCTTCTTGTGCCCTTTCCATTCCTTGAACGCCTTGCATGCCCCCTCGACATCAAAGTCGGGGTAGTCTGTTTCTGAGATCAGTTCCTTCGTGTAGTCGCCCTGATACCAGATGCAGGCATAGTCATCTTCAAGCGCTGCTTCCGCCGCTTTGCGGGCATCCACGTCGGCCACCATGGTTGCGTGATCGGGCAGGGCGATCCGGCCCATGATCACGTCCCGCACCCACCAGGCTTGGGCATCGAACATGTTGAAGGTGAACCACTGGTCCTGCATCCCAAGATAGAACAGGTCCGGCTCGTGTACGTACGTGGTGCCTTTGTAGAGATCGTTCGAGGCCAGAACGTTCGGTGTCTTGAGACGCAGACTGTCCGGTAGGAACGGGAAGTGGTGCTTGTACCCTGTACACAGGATCACCGCGTCGACATCCCGGCTGCTTCCGTCCTTGAAATGCGCTGTCTTGCCGTCCACCTTGGTCAGCAGGGGCACTTCTTTCCAGTTGTCCGGCCATTTGTAGCCCATGGGCGCGGTGCGGTGGCTGACAGTGATGCTATTGGCGCCGTATTTCCAAAGCTGCGAGCCGATGTCTTCGGCTGAATAAGACGTACCGACGATCAGGACGTCCTTGCCCACAAATTCCATTGCGTCCCGGAAATCATGGGCATGCAGCACGCGGCCCTTGAAGGTGTCGAAGCCATCGAAATGGGGCACATTCGGAGTGCTGAAATGGCCCGTCGCGACGATCACATGGTCAAAGTGCTCTGTGTATGTGTGATCTTCGGGCAGGTGGCAGACCGTTACATTGAACCCGGTATCGGTCTTTTCGACCCACCGGACCGTCGTTTCAAACCGGATCCAATCGCGCACACCTGCTTTTTCTACGCGCCCCTGAATGTAGTCGAAAAGGACGGCTCGGGGCGGATACGATGCGATCTGCTTTCCGAAATGCTCTTCAAAGCTGTAGTCAGCGAATTCCAGACCTTCCTTGGGGCCATTCGACCACAGGTACCTATACATGGAGCCATGGACCGGCTCCCCGTATTGATCCAGACCTGTCCGCCACGTGTAGTTCCAAAGTCCGCCCCAGTTGGCTTGTTTCTCGAAGCAGACGACTTCCGGAATTTCGGCGCCCTTGGCCTGTGCTGACTGAAACGCGCGCAGCTGTGCAAGGCCTGATGGCCCGGCCCCCAAAACAGCAATTCGCTTGGTCATCGTACAGTTCCTTTTTGTGAAAGCATCGTCACTTCATTGCAATGAAATCACCACTATAAGTCAACTATTTTTCTTTTCGGTAAAATGACTTTGGTGCAGTTCGCCTGTTGGAGAGGCCGAAATTTGCAGATAGCCTTGACGTCAAATGAATGAGAGGCAGGCGCATGGCAAAGGACAAACCTCATTTCAGTTTCTGGATCGTCGCTGCGGCGGGTCTCGTCTGGAATCTGATGGGGTGCTTGAACTTCATCACGCAAACAAACCCGGAAAACGTCGCTCGGATGCCCGAAATCTACCAGGTGATCATCGCGGGACGACCGACATGGGCAACAATCGCCTTTGCGTTTGCGGTTTTTGGCGGTGCTGTCGGGTGCATCCTTATGTTGATGCGCCGTCAGATGGCGTTCCCCGTCCTTGCGGTATCTTTTGCGGGGATCGTCGTAACCGCGTGGTTCACGTTCAGTATTGTTGGGCTCGTGCCTGCAATGCTCTTGTCGATCCTCGTCGGTGCGGCCTTGCTTTGGTACGCGTCTATCGTGCGCCGATTTAACTGGCTCCGATAAGGAAGGCGACTGGCCTGCGCACGGCATCGCTGCGCAGGCCTTTTTTGTTAGATATCCAGCGTGTTCGCCTTTTCCCAAGTCGAGAAGTGGGAGGCGTAGTCGTTCCACTCTTCGTGCTTCAACTTGAGGTAAGCGGCCGAGAATTCTTTGCCCATCGCCTCTTTAAGGCCTTCGTCCTTGTCGTACGCACGAAGCGCATCGAGCATGTTCAAAGGCAGTTTCGGCGCATCCGTGACCGTGTGGCCTTCGGAATACATGTCGATATCGTGCCGCTTGCCCGGATCAGCTTTTGAGCGGATGCCCGATAGACCTGCGGCAATGATAACCGCCTGCAATAGATATGGGTTGGCCGCACCGTCGGGCAGGCGCAGTTCAAACCGGCCGGGTCCGGGGACGCGAACCATGTGGGTCCGGTTGTTCCCTGTCCATGTGACGGAATTCGGAGCCCAAGTGGCACCCGAGGTGGTGCGCGGTGCGTTGATCCGTTTGTAGCTGTTTACGGTCGGGTTTGTGATCGCCGCAAGCGCGCTTGCATGCTTCATGATCCCGCCAAGAAAGTGCTTGCCGCGTTCAGACAAGCCCACTTCACCCGTCTGCCCGGAGCCTTCACCCGCAAACACGTTGGTCTTGGCTGCCGCACCCGGTGCGTCCCAGACCGAGATATGCGCATGGCACCCGTTGCCCGTCAGACCTTCAATCGGCTTGGGCATGAACGTCGCGCGGTAGCCGTGCTTTTCCGCAACGCACTTCGCCATGAACTTGAAGAACGAGTGCTTGTCCGCCGTGCGCAGCGCATCGTCGAAGTCCCAGTTCATTTCCCACTGACCGTTCGCGTCCTCGTGGTCATTCTGATACGGATTCCACCCCAATTCGAGCATATGGTCCGAAATCTCGCGGATCACATCGAGGCGCCGCATAAACGCTTGCTGATCATAGCAAGGCTTACCTGCTGTGTCGTATTGGTCAGAGATTTGCTGACCATCTGGTGTCAGCAAGAAAAACTCGGCTTCGATCCCGGTCTTTACATGCAAGCCTTCGCTTGCAGCTTCCTCGATCAATCGGCACAACACGTTGCGCGGTGCCTGCTTGAGCGGTTTGTCCTCCATCACGCAAGTGGAGGGCACCCACGCGATTTCCTTGTTCCACGGTAGAATAATTGCGGCCTCCGGATCCGGAACTGCCAGCATATCCGGATGTGCCGGGGTGAGGTCGAGCCATGTGGCAAAACCGGCGAACCCTGCGCCGTCCTTCTGCATGCCGGCAATTGCTCGCGCAGGAACCAGCTTGGCGCGTTGACCCCCAAAAAGGTCGGTGTAGGAGATCATGAAGTACTTTACGCCATTCTGTTCGGCGAATTTTTCAAGGTCTGTAGCCATTGGTCTTCTTCCCTGTCGTAAAAAATGCGGGGCGCGGTCTGATGTTCAGCCGCGCCCTCGTTATGGTCAGTAGGTTGTGCCGGGTTTGCCGGGGTACCAGTTCGTCCCTGCCAGCGGCACTTGCGCCATGGCAGCGGCTTCCATGGTCAGCGCAACAAGGTCTTCCGGCTCCAGATTGTGAAGATGGTTCTTGCCGCAGGCCCGCGCGATGGTCTGCGCCTCAAGGGTCATCACCTTGAGATAGTTGCGCAGGCGGCGTCCGCCTTCCACCGGGTCGAACCGCGCCATCAATTCCGGATCCTGGGTCGTGATCCCGGCGGGGTCTTTGCCTTCGTGCCAATCATCGTACGCGCCGGCAGTGGTGCCCAATGCGTTGTACTCGGCTTCCCATTTCGGATCGTTGTCCCCGAGCGCAATCAGCGCCGCAGTTCCGATTGCCACCGCATCGGCACCAAGGGCCATTGCTTTGGCGACATCGGCACCGGACCGGATGCCACCGGACAGGATCAATTGCACCTTGCGATGCATGCCGAGATCTTGAAGCGCCTGTACGGCGGGGCGCACAATCGCCAGCGTGGGCTGTCCCACATGTTCGATGAAGACGTCCTGCGTTGCCGCCGTTCCGCCCTGCATCCCGTCAAGAACCACCGCGTCTGCGCCTGCCTTGACGGCCAGCGTCGTGTCGTAATACGGGCGGGCGCCTGCGACTTTGACGTAGATCGGCACTTTCCAACCCGTGATCTCGCGCAGTTCGAGGATCTTGATTTCAAGATCATCCGGTCCTGTCCAGTCCGGGTGACGACAGGCAGAGCGCTGGTCGATCCCTTTGGGCAGATTGCGCATTGCGGCCACCCGATCACTGATCTTCTGGCCCAACAGCATGCCGCCGCCGCCGGGTTTTGCGCCTTGGCCGACGACGATCTCGATAGCATCTGCCTTGCGCAGATCGTTGGGGTTCATGCCGTAGCGAGACGGCAGATACTGATAGACAAGCTTGGTCGAATGGGTGCGCTCTTCAGGTGTCATCCCCCCGTCACCCGTCGTTGTCGACGTTCCGGCAGCCGATGCGCCACGCCCCAGTGCTTCTTTCGCCGGGCCGGACAGCGCACCGAAGGACATTCCGGCGATGGTGATCGGGATATCCAGTTCGATCGGGTTTTCGGCGTGCAGGCCACCGATGGTTACAGAGGTCTCGCACTTTTCGCGGTAACCCTCGAGAGGATACCGCGAGATCGACGCGCCCATGAACAGCAAGTCGTCAAAAGACGGTAGTTTGCGTTTCGCACCGCCACCGCGGATATCGTAGATGCCCGTAGCAGCCGCGCGACGGATGTCGCTGTTCACGTCTCTGGTGAAGGTCGCGGACATACGCGGCGTGGTCTGGGGGATGCCCTTGGGGTCATTATTGTTCATTCGGTTGATCCTCAATACGCGCCAGCGTTGTCGACATGGAAGTTGTATAGTTTTCGCGCTGAACCATAGCGCGTGAACTCGCTCGGATCCGCGTCAATTCCTGCTTCGTCCAGAAGGCCCCGCAGGAACGTGATATGCTCCTCGCGCATTTCTTTCTTTATGCAATCGGCACCAAGGCTTTTGACCTTGCCGCGCACGAAAAACCGCGCTTCGTAACAGCTGTCCCCAAGCGCGTCGCCCGCATCGCCGCAAACCACAAGGTTGCCGGATTGCCCCATGAAGGCGGACATGTGGCCGATGCTTCCTTGCACGACGATATTCACGCCTTTCATGGAGATCCCGCAGCGTGAGGAGGCATTGCCCTTGACCACGATTAAACCACCCTGTCCGGTCGCGCCGAGATACTGACTGGCGTCACCCTCAATCACGATCTTGCCGGACATGATGTTTTCGCCGGTGCCAGGACCCGCCGAACCATGAATGTTCACCGTCGCCTGCTGGTTCATTCCCGCGCAATAGTACCCGGTCGAACCTTTGATGGTGACTTCAATCGGTGCATTCAAGCCGCAGGCGATGGCATGCGACCCGCGGGGATTCACGATTTCCCACGACGTCTGATTGGTCTCGGCTGACTGGGCTTGCAGCATCTTGTTGGTTTCGCGAAGGCCAACTTTGGATAGGTCGATCGTTTGCATCAGGCGGCTTTCTCTGTGGCGGTAGGGGTATCGTTATGGCTCCAGAAGTAGACAGTTGCCGGTTCTGGCTCCCACACCCGTGCGGTTTCAATGCCGGGCAGATCTACCAGTGCGCGATACTCGGACCCGAATGCCACATATTGATCGGTTTCTGCCATGACCGCAGGCTTGCAGGCGATCGGATCACGAACGACGCCAAAACCATCCTTGGTTCCGACAACAAAGGTGAAGAACCCGTCGAGATCCTGAAGGCTGCTTTCCAGTGCTTCGCCGAGCGTTGCACCGTTCTGCATTTTCCATGTGAGGTAGGCGGCACCGACCTCTGTGTCGTTTTCGGTTTCGATATGGATGCCTTCGCGGCGCAGCTTGCGGCGCAGAGAGTTGTGGTTGGACAACGAACCATTGTGCACAAGACATTGATCCGGGCCCGTATTGAAGGGATGAGCGCCCATAGTCGTGACAGCCGATTCCGTCGCCATACGCGTATGTCCGATGCCATGTGTGCCCGACATTTTGGCAAGCTCAAACCGGGCCGCCACATCTTTGGGCAGACCGACTTCTTTGTAGATTTCGAGACTGTCGCCAAAACTCATCACGCGGATGCCCATTTCGTTCAGAGCAGCACGCACCTTAGCCGTTGATCCGGCGGGTATATCGAGAACGGCATGTGTGCTTTTGACAGTAACGTTGACTGGCCCGCCAGCTGCATCCTGCAGCTTTGCGCCGAGATCGGAAAACGCCGTGTCAGGATCATCCGACTGGACCGTCATCTTGCTACGGCCGGGCGTTTCCCCGCCATATATCGCGATACCGGCGCTGTCTGGACCCCTGTCCGTCATCGTGATCAACATCGCTGTGAGCATCTCGCCCAAGCGTGGTTCAAGAGACCTGTCCTTCAGAAAAAGACCTACAATTCCGCACATTCGAAAGCTCCCGACTTAAGTTCTGGCGTTTTTTTGGCCAGCGATTGCGCTCGACGCTACCACCAAATTTCCAAAACTCAACCATCAGGAAACTTTTTTTCTTAACGGGTAAAAAACTCTAGGTGAAATCGACATTTTGTGCTTCATTTCCGGCAACACACACACGTAGGGCACACGAAAAACAAGAAACCAATCCGACTCGGAGGACGAAAAACCGTGGAAGAACAACTCGCTGAACTTGCTGCCAAGGTGGCGGAACTAGAGGCGGCAGGGGGCGGCGCCGCCGTCACGAACACCATGTTCGCCGAAACCTTCTATTACATCACAATCCCGCTGATGATCCTCATCCATGCGGGATTTCTTGCTTATGAGATGGGGGCATCGCGGCTCAAGAACGTGCTGTCATCGGGCGTTAAGAACATCCTGGCGTTCGCCTTTGTCATCCCGACTTTCTATTTCTTTGGCTGGTGGGTCTACTGGGGTTTCCCCACAGGTCTGCCGGGCGCTCCGGGGCCTGCGGGAATATCCGGCGTCGAATACGCCAATGCAATCGCCTGGGGCTGGGGTGACAGCGCCCAGTATATGGGACCGAACATCGCGGATCAGGCGTCAGGCGTCTTCTTCGGGGCGTTTGCCCTATTTGCAGCCACGACTGCTTCGATCATGTCAGGTGCGGTCATTGAGCGTATCCAGACCATCGGCTTTATCATCCTCGCGATTGTTCTGGGATCGTTTGCCTGGGTCGTCGCCGCGGCGTGGGGTTGGCACGCAGACGGTTGGCTGGTCACCCAGTGGGGCGTCCACGACTTTGGCGCTGCGGGTCTGGTCCACGCCGTTGCCGGGTTCTTCGCGCTTGGCGTGTTGATCAACCTCGGACCGCGGATTGGCAAGTTCAATGCGGATGGCACGGCAAATCACATTCCGGGGCACAACATGCCGCTGACGGTTGTTGGCCTGATGCTGATCATCGTGGGCTTCTGGGGCTTCCTTATGGCCTGCGTGATCGTTCCGGGTGAAGCATGGTCATGGTTCGGCGACAAGCCGTCGACGATCTACGGCACGCCGATCACTCTGTCCGCCCTGTCCTTCAACATCCTGATGGCGGTTGCAGGCGGCATCATCGGGTCTTGGGTCATGACACGTGATCCATTCTGGATGATGTCCGGCGCCTTGGCCGGGATCATCTCGACCGCGTCGGGGCTTGATATCTACTATCCCGCACTTGCCTTCATCATCGCGTTCTCGGCTGGTGTCATCCTCAAGCCATGTGCCGATTGGTTGGAAAACCGCGGGATCGATGATGCGGTTGGCGCAGTTACGGTTCACGGCACAATCGGCCTCTACGGTGTCGTGATGCTGGGCATCTGGGGCTCTGGTTTCCCAGCTCTGCAGGGTGCAGCTGGCGAAGCTCCGACGATTTCCTTTGTGGGCCAGCTGATCGGTGCCGTCGTCTTCTTCCTGCTTGGTTTTGTCCCGGGGTATGTATGCTCGTTCATCCTCAAGATGTTTGGGTTGCTGCGCGTCCGCGAAGGGGCCGAACGGGCTGGCATGGACCTCGTGAAGGTTCCGGCGGCAGGCTATCCGGAATGGGGCACCAACGCGCCTGTGACACCTGCACATCCCGCAGAATAATGACATTCAAAGGAGAACATCATGTTTCCATATGATCAAGCCACGTGGGACGTCGTCGATGGCGCCATGTTCATGGGGTGGGGCGGGGCCCTGCCCGGGCTGGCAACCTTGATCGCAGCAATCATTTGCGTTGCGGTTCTGGTGATCGGCCAGCGGTCTGAAACGGCGAAGGCCAAAACCTTCGACAAATAGGCTCAAATGCCTTGCGAGATTGGGGCTGCCTAATTGGGCGGCCCCTTTTCGTTTGAATTGCCTGCTAGGAAAAAAAGTTGCATGCGATTGTTGCTTTTTGAACCAAGCTAAGGCTCAATGTGCCGTAACGAAAACAGAGTCGAAGACAGGGGAACAGTATGGCTATTCTTTGGAGAGCCTCAGCGCTTGCACATCGTCATGCGGAGATCGGCGGCGAGCTGGAGGACTGGAACGGCATGGGAACGGCGTGGTTCTATGACCACACACCGGAGCGCGCCAAAGCAGATTACGAAGCGGTCCGAACCAAAGCCGGCCTGATGGACGTGTCCGGCCTGAAAAAGGTCCACGTCGTGGGCGCGGATGCAGCTTACGTGATTGATCGCGTGACCACGCGCGATGTCGAGAAGATCGCACCAGGCCGGTCGACCTATGCCTCGATCCTGAATTCGGAGGGCAAGTTCGTCGATGACTGCATCATCTACCATATCGCGGTCAATTCCTGGATGGTGGTCCATGGCACAGGCATGGGGATGGAACAGCTTGCCGCTGCCGCAGCCGGAAAGAGCTGCGAGATCCTGTTTGATGATGACCTGCATGATATGTCGTTGCAGGGACCTGTGTCGGTCGACCTGCTGGCCAAGGAAATCCCCGGCATCCGCGATCTGGCCTATTTCGGCATGATGCAGACGCGGCTTTACGGGAGCGATGTCATGATCTCGCGGACGGGATACACCGGTGAGCGCGGATACGAGATTTTCTGTCGCGCCAAGGACGCCGTTCATCTGTGGGACAGCATTCTGGACGCGGGTAAGGATATGGGCGTTCGCCCTGTGCAGTTCTCGACGCTCGATATGCTCCGGATCGAAAGCTATCTGCTGTTCTATCCCGGCGATAACTCGGAAACCTTCCCGTTCGAGAACGAACCATGCGGCGATACGCTATGGGAACTGGGTCTCGATTTCACCGTGTCTCCCGGCAAGAAAGGATTTGTCGGTGCCGAGAACCATTATGCACTGAAGGGCAAAGAGCGGTTCAAAATCTACGGTGTGAAGCTGTCTGGCGATGCAATGGACCGAATGGAAATGCACGCCCGTGTGCACCATGATGGCAAAGACGTCGGCGTGATCACCTATGGCCTGTCATCTGAACTGAATGGGTATTCTGTTGCCATTGCGCGCCTTGATCCTTCGGTGGCCAAGCCGGGGACGGTCTTGACCGTGGTGCAGCCTGACGGAACAAAGCTTGCCGCGACAGCGGAAGAAATGCCGTTCTATGATAAGGACAAATCAATCCGCACTGCAAAGGGTTGAACGGGTCGGGTGCAGGCGAAAGCCTGCACCTGCCTGCATTCAAAAGGGTAAAGATGACGAAATTCACATTTCCCCAAAGTATCAAAAGCCGCCCGATCTATGGTACGCTCGAAGCCCGCGACGGCTCGGCGCATCTGCTGGTCGCGGACGCGCATGGGGCCGAGGCAATTCTGGATGTGGCCACGCCTGAAATGATGGCCAAGGCGCATATTATCTACATCCCCAAAGGCGAGCATTTCGAAGACAAACTGCGCGCGTTGAAACCCGCCTTGTTTTACTCCGGGCCTAGCTATTCCGCAGCAGAACCACGCCTGCGCAAAGCCTTGGCTGATGCCCGCATGGGCTTGCAGGTCTATCTGACCGGCACAGAGGGCCTCATGGGGCAGGCGATGAATGCGGCCATGGCGGCCGGCATCCCACACACCGCTATACAGACCGAACATCGCGGCAGCGTTGCGCGTCGGATGCAGTGCGTGCATTGCAAAGGCATCACCGAAGATGTGGAAACCGATCCCTTTGTGTGCAGCCACTGTGGCCTGAACCTGTTTGTGCGTGACCATTATTCACGTCGACTAGCCGCCTATCAGGGCGTTCGCGTTGACGCGGAAGACCCGGGAAATGTGCCAGAACCGAAGGGGATATACGAATGAGCGGTGCCGAAAAAATCGCCGTCACAGTCACGGATATCGTACCGGTGAACGAGCTTGTCACGCGGTTTGAATTCAAACGCACTGATGGCGGCTTGTTGCCAACCTTTTCCGGCGGCGCCCACACCGTTGTTGAAATGCGCGATGGCGAAATCACCCGACTGAACCCCTATTCGCTCATGTCCGATCCGATGGACCAGACGGCCTACACGATTTCCGTGCGTCGCGACGATCAGGGGCGCGGCGGGTCGCTCTTCATGCACACCAAGGTTGCCATCGGGGACGAGATGGTCATCTCTTACCCGGTCAATCTGTTCAGCCTTGATCTGCGCGCCAAAAAGCACCTCTTTCTGGCGGGCGGCATCGGCATCACGCCGTTTCTGGCGCAGATCAAACAGCTTGAGCGCTTTAATGGACATTGGGAACTTCACTACGCCTGCCGCACCCAAAGCCTTGGGTCCTATGTGGATGAACTGACCAGCCAACACCCGAACGAGACACACATTTACTACGACGATCAGAAACAAGTGATTGATCTGGTCAGACTTCTGGACGGACAGCCCTTGGGAACGCATGTGTATGTATGCGGACCCAAAGGGATGATCGAATGGGTTCGTAAGACCGCCGCCGCCGAAGGGTGGCCGCGCGAAGCGATCCATTACGAAGAATTCCTTGCGCCGCAGCCCGGCAAACCCTTCGAAGTCAAGCTTGCTGTCTCAAACAAGGTTATTTCGGTGGGCGAACACGAAAGCCTGCTGGAAGCGATCGAACGCGCCGGTGTCGATGCGCCGTATCTGTGTCGTGGCGGTGCCTGCGGACAATGCGAAACGAATGTGATCGACTACTCTGGCACCTTCATTCACCGCGATCACTGGCTGGATGACGCAGAGCACGCAAGCGGCCAAAAGATCATGCCGTGCGTGAGCCGCTTTGAAGGAAAAACCCTGGTACTGGACCGCTGACATGACCATTCAATTCAACGAAGAATCCTTCCGTGACGATTATTCCTTCTGCAACTCCGAGCGGGCGATCAAACGGTTCCCGTTCCCGTTTCACGAAGACAGCTACATGTATTCGGTCAACATGGAACAGCACCGTGGCGGCCCGAAAGACTCCGTCTACGAAAAGCGGTTTGATGTAGACGAACACTACATCTCCGAGATGCGGGATCGCGCAATCGTGCTGGCCGAGGACCCACTGCGCTGCCAGTCTTTGCCGCACATGACCCTCGCGGGATGGGATTTGCTGGAACTGATCATGGTGTCCAAGTCCGAGGACTATCCTGATCTGTTCGAACTGCATCGCGACGGCAATACATGGCGGTGGATCAACAAGCCCCTGGGGATCGACGACACGTTTACTTTCCTCGACGACGCCACACTGCCCTATGGCCCGATGGAATACATCACCCGTCAGGCGCAGGGTGACTTTGCCGTTCTTGACCAGCGTGATGACAACCTGTGGATGGACGCGGGCATGGTCACCACACAGGCGGACTGGTCGCTTGATTTCGACATTGGTATGAACTTTTTCGAATGGCACGCGCCTGTTCCGCTGGCCCATGAAAAAGGCATCTTTGTCCGCGCGTTGAAGTTCCTGTTGAACATCCAGCAGGGCGCGCCTGCACGGCGCCTGAACTGGACGATGACGGTGAACCCGCTTTTGGACACAAGCCCGGAAAACTATCACAAATGGGGCATCCAAAAGACGACCCTGACACCCGAAAACATTGGCGCGAAGCAACATCTGCGTGTCGAATTGCAGACGTTCTTCCGCTTGCCGCGTTCAAACGCGCTTGTCTTCCCGATCCGCTGCTACCTGTGCAGTTTTCAGGATCTGATGACTGTCCCGAAATGGGGCCGCAGATTGCACCGTGTGGTGCGGGATTTGCCGGTTGAATTGGCGACCTACAAGGGGTTCATCAACAACCGTCCGATGATGCTCGACTATCTCAAGAACTTTGATGACGGCTTGCCAACATCGCCGGGGATTTGGCCGGACCTTGAGACAGAGCCACCGTTGCAGAAGTGAGACGCAAAATATGCCCGAGTGCACATGAGAAAAGGGCCTCGGGTGCGTGTCTTGGACTTATGTTTCTTGCGGATAACTGATGATGGAAAGGTACCGTGCGGGCAGTTTGACAAGGTTCTCTGGCCCATGCGGAGCATCGGCGTCAAAGAACAGCGTGTCACCGGGGCGTAAGCTATAGATGTTGTCGCCGTGGCGATAATCCACTTCGCCTTCCAGCATATAGATTGTCTCGATCCCGGCGTGCTGAAACGTCGGGAACACGTCGGCTTCGTCTGACAGGGTGATCAAATAAGGCTCTACGATCACACCGCTTGAATTGGCACCGATATGTCCAAGCAGATTGTACTGGTGGTTTGCCCGTGTCCCAGCGCGCTCAAGCTCCACGCCTTCACCGGCTTTGGTGTGCACGGCAGTGCGGGATTCTTCAAATCCCCGGAAGAAAGCCGTCAGGGGAACATTCAAGGCATGGGCAAGGCTTTGCAGGGTGGTCAGTGACGGCGACGTGTTCCCGTTCTCGATCTTGGACAGCATCCCGATGGATATTCCTGTCGTCGCCGAAAGTTCCGAAACGGTGACTTCTTGCTTGCGGCGGTAAGCGCGGACTTCGCGTCCGATTGCCACCTCCAGCACCTTTTCCCGGTTATCGACAACACGGTGAGGATCCTGGTGCAGAGCAGTATTCGTTGCGGACATTCCGCCAGCTTGTTTATTCATCGCGACACCCAAAATTTTCAGATCTGCTCTACAGACAGCGTGACATTTGATCAACTTGATCGATATTGTGGCACGAGTCTTTCCCGATAGTATAAACTTATGCACTCAGATGAAAACATCCACATAGGATTTCTGATCTTTCCGGGATTTCCTATGGCCTGCCTGACCTCGATGATCGAGCCGCTCCGCGCCGCGAACGAGATCGTGGGGCGCGAGATATTTGCGTGGTCCCTTATCTCGGAGGATGGAAACCGGGTTGAGGCGAGCGCACGCGTCGGATTCGACCCTCATATGGCGCTCGCAAATGTCGAAACGCTGGATCAGCTCTACCTGCTCAGCGATCCGTCGTCACATTTCAAGGACCGTCAGAATTCGAATGGGAAACTCCGCAAATTGGCCCGTCACGGAACGACGATCGGAGCGATAAGTGGCGGCGTGTTTCCTCTTGCGCGATCGGGTTTGCTGGATGGACACGCCGCGTCGGTTCATTGGTGTTATGCTGCGGCCTTTGCAGAAGAATTCCCCGACTTCACGCCTTCTTCGGATGTAATCAGCATCGACGCACGACGGTTGACCGCGTCGGGGGCAGCCGCCGCGTTTGACCTGTCCCTGCATCTGATCGAAAAGGCCGTCGGTTCGGGTGTGGCGACCGAAGTGGCGTGCTGGTTTCAGCATCCCATGATGCGTGGGCAGGGGGTTCCGCAACGCAAACCGACCTTCGCCGCGGAAAGCACGAATGACATGCTGCCGCGCATGGTGCGTGATGCGATTGCGATGTTCTCGGATCACCTTGAAGACCCACTGAATATCACCGACGTTGCACGAGAGGTGGGCGTGTCGGTGCGCCAGTTGGAACGTGTGTTTCAGAACACCACAGGCAGAACCCCGCTTGTCTACTACCGATCTTTGCGCATGCACAAAGCGCGACAGCTGCTGCTATACGGCAATTACACAATATCCGAAGTGTCCACGGCCGTCGGGTATGCGTCTTCCTTTACGCTGATCAAGAACTACACCGAAGTTTTCGGCATTCATCCCAAGGACGACCGCAAGAAGGTCAATATGTTCCGCGCCAGCAACAACCGGGTTGCGCCTTTGGCTTAAGCGGTCGATTGGGCTGCTGTCATCAAAGCATGGTGCAATGATCCGGCAGAAGCGCGGGGTCCAAGAATACGCAGGTGATGCGGATCAGCTAGGCGGATCACGAAGCACCCCAATTGGTGAATCATGGTACGTCGTGCATCTCCGGCCTGCATCTTGCGGATCGGAACGGCGCACAGGCGCTCTGTCACATCTGCCAGTCCCGGTCCAACCAAGTCAAAACAGACCCACGCCCCGGATTGTTCAGTCACCGAGGCACAGCCCCCAAACCGGGTTTTGAGATCGTCCGCCAAGAGCTCATGCGTTTGCCTCGGAGCTGCGATCATCCATTGCTCAGGTCCCATCCAGAAACCGGACTCGGGCTCGCGCAGCACCGCCTCACCCGGACCCGGCACCGCCCCAAGCAAGTCCTGCATATTCTTGTGACATGCATCCTCTGACCCAAGCCGTGCGGCCACAGACGCCAACGCAAGATCATCGTTTTCCGAAATCGAAATATGGTGGAACGTATCAACGCGCGGCTCGGAACCCCCAAGCGCCGTGATGGTTTTCAGATCATGCACGAAGTCGTTCTCCTTCGGGGTCGATAAAGTGTGGACTCACGATTTCCACTTCCGTTTCCACTTTGGTCAACGGGCTGACCAGTCGCATCCGTTCACCCATGCGTTCGGACCCGTTCTTCAGGAAACCCAACGCGATGGCATGCCCGAGGCATGGGGAATAGCAGGCCGAGGTGACGTAGCCCTGATCGTGTGCGGCATCCACCGGCCCTGTGAGGGACATTAGGTGTGAGCCAGCAGGCACCGAGGCTTTGGGATCAACGGGTTTGATCCCGACTTGTCGCAGATCATCATCCCTGTTCAGGCCCTCGCGTTCCGAAAGAATGGACCCGATGCTGTCCTTTTTCTTGGACACCATCCGCCCCATCCCAAGGTTCTGGGCGGTCGTTGTGCCGTTCAATTCATTGCCGGCCGCGTGACCTTTCTCGATGCGCATGACGCCCAAGGCCTCGGTGCCGTAGGGCGTGATATCGTATTCGGCACCGGCTTCCATGATCTTGCGGATCAGTGCATCGCCATAGGCGGTCGGAACGGCGATCTCATAGGCCAATTCACCGCTGAACGAGATACGGAACAACCGCGCCCTCAATCCCCCGCAAACGGTGATGTTTGCACAGGCCATGAAGGGGAACGCTTCGTTCGAGATGTCCTGATCCACGATCTTTTCGAGAACCCGCCGACTGTTCGGGCCTGCGACGGAATATTGCGCCCATGCCTCGGTCGTCGAGATAAGTTGCACGTCCATGTCAGGGAACAGACACTGACGGACGAATTCCATATGGCGGTACACGGGTAGGGCATTTGCGGTTGTCGTGGTCACAACGAAATGATCCTCGGCTAGCCGTGCCGCCGTGCCGTCGTCCTTGGCAATGCCGTCTTCGCGCAGCATCAAGCCATAGCGGGTCTTGCCGACTTCGAGTTTGGCAAAAGCATTGCAATAGATTTTGTTGAGGAACTCCGCCGCGTCCGTGCCTTGAACGCCTACTTTGCCCAGCGTTGTGACGTCACAAACGCCCACAGACCCGCGCGTTGCCAGCACCTCACGGTCCACGCTTTGCCGCCAAGTTGTTTCGCCCGCGCGCGGAAACCATTGTGCGCGCAGCCAGTTGCCGACTTCGACAAACACCGCGCCTTGTTCCTTGGCCCAATGGTGGCTGGGCGTCAGCCGTTTGGGGTGGAAGTCCTGACCGCGATGGCGGCCACCGAACACGCCGATTGCCGTCGGTGTGTAGGGCGGACGAAAGATCGTCGTGCCGACTTCGGGAATCGTCTTGCCAGCCAGTTCGGCCATGATGGCGAGGCCACCCATGTTCGACGTCTTGCCCTGATCGGTTGCCATGCCCAGCGTGGTATAGCGTTTCAGGTGTTCGACGGACCTGAAGCCTTCCTGATGGCTGAGTTTGACATCCTTGACGGTCACATCGTTTTGCTGGTCAAGCCATGCTCGGGAACACCCTTCGACATACCAGAACGGTTTGAGATTGACGGGCGCATCTTCGGCCTTCGGGAAGCTTGGGATGTCCCCCTTAAGATCAAGTGCCGACATCGCCGCGTGGGCGCCGCTTCGCAATGCACCGGCGGTCGACATCTCGCCGGATGCTGCGCCTGCCACTGTCATTCCAGCAGGCAGGTGATCACCCGGCACAAAAGCTGCGAGCGCCTCGTTCCAGACCGGACGACCTCGCTGGTGGCACGTCAGATGCACATTGGGGTTCCAACCGCCGGACATACCCACCGCGCCACAGTCCAACCTGCGCGTTGATCCATTTGCGAGCTTGACCTCAATTGAGGTCAGCCCAAGACGGCCTTTTGTATCAATGACTTGACCCTCAATTACCTCGTAATCGGTGCTCTTGGGTGCATCGGGGCGCACATCGATAACGGCCGCGATCTTGATACCTTTGGCATGCAAGTCCGCCGCCGTCCGGTGCCCGTCATCGTTGTTGGTGAAAATGGCAACACGCTTGTCCGCGGCAACCGAGAACCTGTTGGCATAAGTCCGTATCGCTGAGGCCAGCATGATGCCGGGCCGGTCGTTGTTTTCAAACGCGATTGGCCGTTCCGTCGCGCCTGCGGCCAGTACCGTCCGCTTTGTGTAAATGCGCCATAGGATTTGGCGTGGTTTACCCGCATCGGGGGTGTGGACATGATCGCTGACCCGTTCGACCGCGCCGTAAATGCCGTGATCGAAAGCACCGATCACCGTGGTGCGCGCCATGAGACGGACATTGGGCAGGCTTTCCAGTTCGGCGACCACCCCATTGGCCCAGTCCGCGCCGCTGGCATCGCCCAGCGTAAACGTCTCGCTGTTGAGGCGTCCGCCCATGCGGAAATCCTCATCGGCAAGGATCACGTCGACCCCGGCCCGTCCGGCAGTCAATGCGGCGGCCAGCCCTGCAGGACCAGCGCCAACGATCAACAGATCACAATGCAGGAAGCCTTTGTCATAGACATCCGGATCGTCCTTCAACGACAATGATCCAAGGCCGGCCGCATGGCGGATCAGCGGCTCATAGAGTTTTTCCCAGAACGCGGCGGGCCACATGAATGTCTTGTAGTAGAAGCCAGCTGTGAGGAAGTTCGACAAGCGATCATTGATCGACAAAAGATCGAATTTCAGAGACCCCAAACGGTTCTGGCTTTTGGCGAACAGCCCGTCAAAAAGCTCTGTTGTGGTGGCGCGTGTGTTGGGCTCCTGACGCGCACCTTCGCGCAATTCGACCAACGCGTTGGGTTCTTCGGAACCGGCGGTCAGCGGGCCTCGGGGTCTGTGGTACTTGAATGAACGTCCCATCAGGCGAACGCCGTTTGCCAGCAGGGCAGAGGCCAGCGTATCCCCGGGATGGCCTCGGTAGGCGACACCATCGAAGGTAAAGCTGTGGGTGCGACTGCGGTCGATCTGTCCGCCCGTCGCGATCCGGTTTTTCTGGGTCATTTGCTGCGTCCCCGCGAACGTGCCACATCCCGGGCCAGTTCGACTTTGGAAATCTCGTGTGTGAGTGTGTTGCGTGTGACCACGAGCCACGAGCGGTCGCCTGCTTCGTGGAACCACAATTCCTGATGCCACCCAGCCGGGTTGTCCCGAAGGTAGCCGTATTCAAAGAATTCCTGCGCGGCGTTTTCCGACTGCCAGTCCGGGCGGTCGATCAACCTTGCGTCGCCAAGGTAAGTGAACTCGGCAGCATCGCGCGGACCCAGAAGGGGGTGTTCGATAATCATGTATGGCGACCTTTCAATGCAGGTTGGGCTGATTGCCCATCCCTTTTTCGTCGATCATCAGACCCTTCTCGAAACGATCGAACCGATACGCTGCGGCAGTGGGGTGGGGTGTGTCGCGCACCAGCAGATGTGCAAAACAGTATCCACTTGCCGGGGTCGCCTTGAAGCCGCCGTAGCACCAGCCCCCGTTGAAATAGAGGCCTTCGATATGGGTCTTGTCGATGATAGGTGACCCATCCATGCTCATGTCCATGATGCCACCCCACATGCGCAGAAGCCGTGCGCGGCCAAAAGCCGGGAAGATGGCCATGCCGCCTTCGCACACATCTTCCACAACCGGGAGATTTCCGCGCTGCGCATAAGAATTGTAGCCGTCTATGTCGCCACCAAAGACAAGCCCACCTTTGTCGGACTGACTGACGTAGAAATGACCGGCACCAAAGGTGATGACACCGGGCAGAACAGGCTTGAGACCCTCGGAGACAAACGCCTGCAAGACATGGCTTTCGATGGGAAGGCGCATTTCGGCTTTGGCCATCAGACGACCCGACGAACCCGCAACGGCGCACCCCACTTTTCCGGCACCAATGAACCCGCGTGATGTTTCGACGCCCAGGCACTTGCCGTTCTCAATGCGGAAACCTGTGACTTCGCAATTCTGGATGATGTCCACACCTCGGCTGTCGGCGCCGCGCGCATATCCCCAGGCCACTGCATCATGGCGTACGGTGCCGCCACGGTGTTGGGCCAACCCGCCCTTGATCGGGAAGCGCGCGTCCTCGGTGTTCAGAAACGGATAGCGTTCCTTGATCTGTGCAGTTGTCAGCAACTCGGCATCGGCACCGTTGAGGATCATCGCATTGCCGCGTCGGACAAAGGCGTCGCGCTGGGCGTCCGTATGGATCAGGTTCAGAATGCCGCGCTGCGAGACCATCGCGTTGTAGTTGAAATCCTGTTCCAGCCCTTCCCACAGCTTCAGCGAAAACTCGTAGAAGGGTTCGTTCCCATCGAGAAGGTAATTGGACCGAATGATCGTTGTGTTCCGCCCGACGTTGCCGCCACCAATCCAGCCCTTTTCAAGCACCGCAATACGCTTCTGCTGAAACTCCTTGGCAAGATAATAGGCGGTGGCAAGTCCGTGGCCGCCGCCGCCGATAATGACGATGTCATAGTGCGGCTGCGGCTCTGGATCGCGCCAGGCAGGGGTCCAACCCTTATGTCCCGTCAAGGCCTCTTTCAGAACCTTGAAACCCGAATAGCGCATGTCGAGAATCCTCATTTTTTTGGCAACTTGCCGTAACAAAAGCCGGAAATCCGCTCGAGATTGGACATCGATCATTGCATTTGCGACATTGCTTAACCGCTTAACATTTAGGCACTAGAAAGAAAAAAACTTGATTGAGAGGAAAATGCTGCGAAGGTGAATGCAGATGCATACCACAGCACGCAGAATTGCTGGTTATCGTATCTGTTCGCTGACGGTTAAGGGCCGACGGCACCGTGCCCAATCTGGGGGCAACACATAGGGAGATAAGCAATGAACAAATTCACGACAGCTTTGACGGCAGGGGTCCTTGCCCTTGCGCCGCTGACCGCTTTCGCGGCTGACAGCGATGATCCGATCGTTATTCCGATCCATAACTGGTCCAGCCAGATCGTTATGTCCAACGTTGTCGGTCAGATCCTGGAAATGAACGGAAATGCAGTCGAATACGTCACCACCGACAGCCAGGCGGTTTACGAGTTGGTGCGCCTTGGTGACGTGACGCTGGAACTGGAAGTCTGGGAAGGTGCATTTGGCGCATCCTTCCGTGCAGCACTGGACAAAGGCGGTATCGTCGATGTGGGCGACCACAATGCGGTCACCCGCGAGGATTGGTGGTACCCGATGTGGACCAAGGAATCCTGCCCGGGCCTCCCAAGCTGGGAAGCTCTGAACGCCTGCGCCTCCGTGTTTGCAACGGCTGAGACCGGTGACAAAGGTCGCTACCTTGACGGTCCGGTGGACTGGCTCAAGCACGGTCAGGAACGCGTCGAAGCGTTGGGCATGGATTTCGTTGTGGTGAACGCAGGCTCTGCGGCCGCTCTCTGGGCTGAAATCGGCGCTGCTGAAGCTGACAAGCGTCCCATCGTCGTGTTCAACTGGACGCCCAACTTCGCAGAAGCTGTTTGGCCCGGCGAATTCGTCGAATTCCCGGCATGGGTAGACGGCTGTGACAAAGACCCGGCTGTTGGTCCAAACCCAAATGCCCTTTACGACTGCGGCAACCCCGCGGACGGATACTTGAAGAAAGCGGCATGGGACGGCATGCAAGCAAAATGGCCGTCGGCTTACGCCATCTTGGAAAAGGTCAACTTCACCAACCCGCAGATTGCTGAAATGGCCAAGCTGGTCGACATCGACGAGATGGAGCCGGCAGAGGCAGCGGAAGCCTGGTTGGAAGCCAATGAGGACATTTGGAAAAGCTGGCTGAACTGATCGGCCGCCAATTCTGACCTATGATTGATCCCCGTCCGGGTTCGGGCGGGGACACCTGCATGAAGGATTGCCATGACTGCCCATAAGCCCGTGATATCCTGTCAGAACGTTTGGAAGATCTTCGGACCAGACCCAAAGGCTTTCATCAAGAGCATGCCCGAGGGCATGAGCTATGACGAGATCAGGGCAGCAGGGTACATCGCCGGCGTAAAAAACGTCTCCATTGATGTCCACAAGGGCGAGATGCTGGTCATCATGGGGCTGTCCGGTTCCGGCAAGTCTACACTGGTGCGCTGTTTCTCTAGATTGCACGACATCACCGGCGGAACGATTACGGTCGAAGGTCAGGACATCATGTCCTTGTCCGAAAAAGACCTGATCGAACTGCGACGCTCCAAAATGGGGATGGTGTTCCAATCCTTCGGTTTGCTGCCGCACAGGACAGTTCTGGAGAACATTGCTTTCCCGCTAGAGATGCGCGGACAGGACAAACACACACGTCGCGAACGCGCGTTGGAAGTCATCAAGCTGGTCGGTCTTGAGGGGCGCGAAGACTATTTTCCACGCGAATTGTCCGGCGGACAACAGCAGCGCGTCGGCATCGCACGCAGCCTCGCCATTGAGCCGGATATCTGGTTCCTCGACGAACCGTTCAGCGCGCTTGACCCTTTGATCCGCAAGGAAATGCAGGACGAGTTCCTGCGCCTGCAGCAGATGTTGAACAAGACGATTGTCTTCATCACGCACGATTTTGACGAAGCGCTTCGCCTCGCCGATCGCATTGCGATCATGAAAGACGGCGCGGTGGAGCAATGCGACACACCGGATCAGATCGTTCTGAATCCAGCGACCGAATATGTCCGGAAATTTACCGAAGACATCGACAAAGCCCGCGTCGTGCATGCAGGGGTGTTGGCGCAGGCGCAAGCCTTCGGCGAAGGCGAACCGCAAGACGCGCGCACGACCGTTCATGATATGGCACGCATGTTGGTGAACGACAGCCGCGAGATGATCCCCGTCCAGCGGGACGGTGTTGTGATCGGCGCGATGTCCCGGAAACACGCGCTTGATGTTCTTCTGGGTGGCGCCTCATGACCGTCGCCACCACCACGCTCCCAACTCCACCGCGAACCTACAGCAACGCCCAGATCGCCCTTGCCTGTGTTGCCGTCGCCTGCGGCCTGACGATCCTGCAATATCTGGGTGTGCTCCCAGCGTGGCTGCACCGTTTGCCAGAGGCCATCATTCCGAATTTTGCAGGTGCGCTCGATACGATTTTCAACTTTGTCAAAGACGACCTTGGACTGCTGGCATTGACCCGGTTCCTGACCGAGGGACTTGAATGGTTGCTGGACTTTTCAGCGAACATTTTCTACGGAAAACGCCGTTTCCCGAATATTGGACCGGTCCCTTGGACCGCAATGGCGGCCATAGCCGCCGTGATAGGCTATTATCTGGGCGGGTGGCGGCTTGCTCTGCTCGGTGGCGGGACGATGGTGTGGACCGCGCTGATCGGTCAGTGGGAAATCGCCATGCAGACGATGTCGGTTCTGGCCATCGCGGCACCGCTCGCCTTTGTCATCGGCCTGTCCTTGGGAATCGCGGCGTGGAAATACGCTTGGGTCGACAAGGCAATCAAACCCATCCTGTCCGTTCTGCAGACCTTGCCCTTCTTCACCTATCTGTTGCCTGCAGTCATCTTCTTCAAAGTCGGCCCAACAGCCGGAGCCGTCGCCACGACAATTTACGCGATCCCGCCGATGATCCTGATGACGACGCTTGGGCTCAAGAAGGTCCCACCGGAAGTGGTTGAAGCCGGCAAGATGAGCGGCTGTACCAAGGCGCAGATGCTGCGCCATGTCTACATTCCTTCGGCACGCACCGAAATCCTTGTGGGTGTGAACCAGGTGATCATGCTCAGTCTTGCGATGGTCGTCCTGACCGCCTTTATCGGCATGCCGGGTCTTGGTGCCAAGCTGCTGGCGATGATGGGAAGTTTCAAATTGGGCCGGTCTTTCGAGATCGGCGTCACAATCGTTCTTCTTGCCGTGATGCTGGACCGGATGTCCAAGGCGTGGGTCATCAAACAACCCGTACACTTCGAGCGTGGCACACCGCTTTGGAAGAAGCACAGCATGCTCCTCCTTGGTCTCGGGCTTTTCATTGGCTTCACGCTGTTGTCGCTTGTCATCCCCTTCTTTGCCGAAGTGGGTCGGGGACAGGATTTCAGTCAGGGCAAGGAACTTGATAACTTGATCAAGGGCTTTCTTGATATCGAATGGGTCAAGGCAAGCACGGGCTTCATACGCGCATTTCTGAACGTTCAGGTGCTGATCCCATTCCGAAACTTCTTGCTCTCGATTCCAACGCCCGCCTTCATCTTGCTTGTCGCATCCTTTGCCTTGGCACTGGCCGGACGCCGGGAGGCGATCTTTGCGCTTGTGTTCTTCTCGCTGGTCGCGTTGTCGGGGTGGTGGGACAGAGCCATCATCACACTGTATTCCGTGATTTCCGCTGTGAGCCTTGCAGCCCTCATCGGCCTGCCCATCGGAATCCTCGCATCCCGATCCCAAAAGTGGTCGGAACGGGTGCTGCTGGTTTGTGATACGGCGCAGACTTTCCCAAGTTTCGTGTATCTGATCCCGGCCATCATGTTGTTCGGCATCACGGATGTGGCGGTCATTTTCTCGATCCTCGTTTTCGCAATGGTGCCGCTCACCCGATACACGATCGAGGGTTTGCGCAACGTGCCGGAAGAAATGACAGAAGCGGCGGACATGTCCGGCGCGACGCGGTTCCAGAAGCTATGGAGCGTTCAGTTGCCGCTTGCCCTTCCGACGATGGCCGTTGGCTTCAACCAGGCGATCATGTTCGCGTTCTTCATGGTAATCATCGCGGCGTTCATCGGCACGCAGGACCTTGGTCAAGAGCTTCAGCGCACGCTTGCCGGCACCGATCTTGGCAAGAATTTCGTCCTGGGGATTTGCGTTTCTCTTATGGCGCTGACCTTTGATCTCACGATCCTGAAATGGGCAGCAGACAAAAAGCGGTTGCTCGGGCTGGATTAAATCTGTGCGTTCAGTCCCGGCAACCGGCGGATCGGGTCGACGATGACTCGATCCGTCTTGCCGACATAGAAATCTTTGCTGCATGTCGGCAGAACTATAGCCAGAACGTCTGACCGTCTTTTCCGAGCTTCCCATTGGGGAACGTCGCACGCAGGTCCTGATCTGCCAGACCAAGTGTGTGATCATCGGCGAGATGGTGATGGTGGACGCCCAGCCACATTTTTGCATCCGCCGCGATCTCTCCGGCGGCGCGCCAGTGTGTATGTCCAAAGCTTTTGTGCGGCTCGTAATTCTGCGGTGTGAAGGTCGTTTCAACGATGCCAAGATCGGCATTGTTCATCCATGCGGTCAGTTCGGACATTTGATCTGCATCGCGGTGAGAAAAGTCGCCGGAATACACAATGTTCTTGCCCTTGTGACTTATGCGAAAGGCGGTGTTTCCACCCGGATGGCACAGTTCGAGACATTCGATCGTGGCGTCGCCGACATTGTGCACGGCCGCCTCTGAAAGGTCATGAAACGAGAGATCGGCCTGGATTGCGTTGATGTCGATTGGAAGGAAGGGCTGCGCAAACAATTGATGCATCATTTCCTCAACCGAATACGCGAGTACCTTTTCATCCGCGAAGAACCTGATCTTCACGCCCTTTTCGAACAACGGAGCGAAGAATGGCAAACCCATGACATGGTCGACGTGAAAATGGGTCAATGCGATGTCGATCTCTGTCGTTTCGTCCTGCAGCAGCTTCTGCCCAAGGGCAACAAGCCCGGTTCCCGCATCACAAATGAGGCTCTTGGACCCGTATGTCACCTCGTAACATGATGTTGCGCATCCGTATTCGGAAGTCAGAAGCCCCGACTTCGGAACGGACCCATGCACGCCCCAAAGTGTGACGCTCAATTCAGATTTGTCTTGTTCGATTTTTAGAACTCCCTTGCTTCCGGTACGTCAGGAATGGTCACCCAATTCCACCATGTTCAATGTTCTGACGTGTCTGCTCGTTGCCTCCAGCTTGAGCCGCATATCGCGGGAAAAGCTGTTCTGTATCACCGAGGCGATTCCTGCCTCGTTCTGGCTCAGCGCGCGCAATGCTTCGGCGTCTATGCAAAGCAGCCTTGCATTGCTGATGAGCCTGACAGTGGCTGTTGCAGGCCCGCCGCTCAGAACTGTCATTTCCCCGATGAAACTTCCCGGACCGCAGATCGCGATCTGCGTGTTGTTCAGCAAAACTTCGGCGCGACCTTCCTTCAAATAGATCAGATTGAAGTTTTTTTCGCCTTGCCGCGTCAGCTCGCCTCCGCGGTCGCCGTCAATCCAGATACCGATGTCGAGCACCTTGCGCGCAAGATGCAAGGGCAGCTCTGACAACTGCTCGGTGACGAATTCCATCTCTTCGTCGGTAAACCGAATGCGGCGATACAAGAGATACATCCGGCTCATTCCGAAAATCGAAATGAGGATCCAACTGACCTGAATCACAACCGACGCAGCGTTGAAGGCTGTGGTCAGGCTGACAAGAACAAGCGAAGCCGCAGACAAGTTCAGATATGTGTAAGCTTTTGAGTTCCCGCCGATATATCCGGCCTGCAACAAGAAATATGAGGCGAGATACAGGAAGGCGCCAAGCAAGCCGATGTACTTCAAGACTTCGTCGATTGGCATGCTGCCGACCCTGTCCAGGTGAGTTTTCAGAAAACCACTGAACCAAGTTTCGGCAGTTCGGTCTGTGACCTAATTCACAGAGGCATCCAAATAATACCGGCGCCACCGAGTCATTGACCTGCCGCGCCAAAATCGATTGTGAGCAGCACAACAGCCTGTGGCGCACATGCCGAATGGGGTTTTCGGCAACCCTCTAGGGAATAACGCCATGGCTTTCTAAGAAAACGGCCATTTGTGCCGTTTGTCAGAAGGTTACTCGTTGCGCACTTAGCATCAAAATACCCGAGGCAGTTCCGACTGAACGATATGCGAGACACAGACGAGAAGTTCCGCGGAGACTTGGCGGATGGCATTGCCGTCCGGCTCGTACGATTCCGGGATGTCCCTTTGGGAGACAGAACCAGTTCCTGTGTCACAGGAGTACTTGGCGATGCCGACGATTGGCATCGTGTTTGCGATCGGACTCGGCCGCTCGAACAGAGTCGACGTGTCGCAGAACATCGGAACGAAGGTGCCAGCGCCTCTTTCGGTCGACACACACACCGTCGGCCGCATCTGCCAGAGCGCCGCAGCATGCCGCTATCCCATGCGCGCCCAAGGTCAAATCCGGGGCTCAAAGCTGGGCACGGACCCAAAGAAATCGGGACGGCCATCCCTACGGATACATCCACAGTCAGCTTGAAATTCCCATTGGGTCAAAGGTGACACATGCCCAATATTTTTAACGTATTTTCACTGGGAACAGGTCCGTTCATTGACCCGACCGAAGGCAATGACAATGCCGAAAACGCGGGTGCGCTGGTCGGATTAACCTTTGGCGGGCCGGGCAGTCCGCTCTATGGCAACGTTCAGGAATTCAGCCCCGGATCCACTGGATGGAGCAGTGGCGACACAACCGGCTACGATCAAAACAACTTCAACGCCAACGACACGTTCAGACTTGATGGCGGCGCAGATCGGACCGTCGATGGTTTGTCCGTCTACAACGCCACGCTCACCTATATCGATGGCACCACGGCAACAATAACAGCAGTCGTCTTTCAGGACACCGCAGGCAACCTCTATCTCGCACCAGAGCTTGGGGCAGGTTCCGACCAAACCGCGTTGGAAGCCAAGGCTATCGAGTCCCTGACCCTGAACTCGATCTCCTCAACTTTTTCCAGCAGCTTGAACGCATCTCGCGCGGCGGGAAACTACGTCGTTCCGGATGGGACCGTGGATGGCACATCTGGCAATGATCTGATCAAAGCCGGCTTTGTCGACGCTCAGGGCGACGCCATCGATGGTTTTGACGGGCTCAACGATTCAGTTGTTACTGGCAGCGGCAATGACCAGATCGCCAGCGGCAAAGGCAATGACACGGTTGATGCCGGTGATGGCAACGATAACGTTGAAGGTGGCCAAGGCAATGATACTCTCTTCGGGGGATCGGGCGACGACGATATCGGCGGCGACGGACAGTGGTTAAACTCCGGAGACTACGCCTCTGGACCGGGTGTGGTCGCAACCAATCTGACAATCATCAACAGCGCGGACGGCCCGATCGAACTTTGGTGGATCGACGGGTCGGGTTTGCAGCAATTCTACGCCACGATCCAACCTGGCGAGACCTACGTTCAGCAGACTTTTGAAGACCATAACTGGCTTCTGAACGACGAGGATGGCTTCTATCTCGAAGTGATCGAAGGTGCGCCCAACCAGACGGTGGACTACGGCGCGAATGGCTTGAACGACAGTGTTGACGGTGGCATCGGCAATGACACTGTCCGCGGCCTGCTCGGCGATGACACCCTTGACGGAGGTGCTGGCAACGACACGATCATCGGTGGCTATGGCGACGATCTGCTGATTGGTGGCACCGGTCATGACAGTCTAGAGGGCGGTGCCGGCGCCGACTTCCTCAACGGTGACGATGGCGCGGATTTAATCTTCGGTGGCGACGGCAACGACACGATAGTCGGGGGCGGCAACACCAGCGGCACAGGTCCGGGCCAGGTGGTTCTTCTGAATTTTGAAGATGGGGCCAGCGGAACGGCTGCTGACGACACCGGAAACGGCAATATCGGGATCTACCAATCGGGCGCAGCTGCCGGTGGGACAGGTTGGGACGGAAGCGGTACCGCGGTTACGCTCGACGGAACTGACGATTATATCGAGATCCCCGATGATCCGAGCTTTCAACTGACCGAAGGCACGATCTCGATCCGCTTCAACGTTGATAACTTGGACGGGGACCAGACCCTTGTGTCGCGGGACAGCTCCGGTTTTGACGGCGGCGGCCACATCCATGTGTGGGTGCGGGATACCGGCGCCGTGCGGGTCCGGATGCAGGATACCGACACAAGCTACGAGTTTTCCTCGGGCAGCGGACTTGTGTCACCGGGATCATGGCACCACATGGCTTTGTCCTTTGGTGCCGATGGCGCACGGCTTTATCTCGATGGCGTTGAGGTTGCATCTGACGCCTATACCGGTGGGATCAGCGGAAATACCGAACCGTTCACACTTGGCGCGGGTCAGCAATTCTCGGGCGACAACATCGCCAACGCCTTGGCGACGTATTTTGATGGCCAGTTGGACGAGTTTGCCGTCTTTGACACCCAGCTGTCTGCGGCCTCCGTTGCCGCAATGAATACGGGCGGGGTTACAACGCTTGGCGGCGGAGACACCCTTTCAGGGGGCGCTGGCAATGACAGCATCGTTGGCGGTGCAAGCGACGATCTGATCGACGGCGGGGATGGCCGCGACACGCTCGAGGGTGGCGCAGGCGCGGATACGCTGACCGGTGGCGCGGATGCTGACGTCTTCCTCATCGATAACGGCGGTGATCTAATCACCGATTTTGACGCACTGACCGGCATCGGAAACGCCGATACGACAGACAATGATTTTGTCGACCTGACGGCCTTCTACAATGCGACCACACTGGCAAATTGGAACGCCAACAATCCAACGTCCCAGTACGGGGTTGCATTGGGTTGGCTGCGCGCGGACCAAGAAGATGGTGTTTTGGACCAAGCTGGCGGCCTTCAGCTGCAAAACGGCGGGTCCGCTGTCGCTGCCAGCGAATTAAACGCGGAAAATACAGGTGTCGTCTGCTTTGCAGCGGGAACGCTGATCTTGACACCGTGGGGCGAGGTCCCGATTGAAGCACTCTCCAAGGGAGACCTTGTCGTAACGCGCGATAATGGACCGAAGCCGATTGTCTGGATCGGAAAACGGCACGTGTCAGCGCAAGAGCTGGAGCGGAACCCAAGATTTAAGCCAATCTGGATATCGCAGAGCGTCACAGGGGGCGATGCCCCGATGATTGTCTCGCGCCAGCACGGATTATTGGTGCAACTCGAAGATGGGTCGGAAACGCTGGTGCGTGCGGGTCACTTGGCGCGGATGCGCGGCGGCAAGGCGCGTGTGATGGAGGGGTGCCGAAAAGTCACTTATTTCCACCTCATGTTCGAGGCGCATGAGATTCTTTACGCCAATGGTGGGCCTGCAGAAAGCTTCTATCCCGGCGCAAACGCGTTTGGAGCGCTGGCCAACTCTGCGCGGGAAGAAGTGCTGAGCCTGTTTCCAGGCCTTTATCCGTCACGTCCGGAAAATCTCTATGGGGATCGCGTCCGCCCGGTAGCCTGCTTTCGCGAATTGCCAGGCCATCTAACCGCATTGGCGCATGCCAGATAAGTAGAAGCCTGAGCCTACCTACGTACGCAAAAAAGAAGTGACAGGAACAGCCAATTTGGCTGCTCCTGTCATCTTCAAAAAAGGGGCGTGGTGTTTGAGCCGTTCGTTACCTGGTGATCTGGAAGGTCGAGACGTCGGACGCAAGGGAGTTCGCCGCCGCTTCCAGAGTCTTGCAGGTCGAGGTCGTCTCCGTGGCCATTTGCGCGTTTTCCTGCGTCATCTGCTCCATGTGGCCAACGGCTTCGCTGATCTGTGACAGCGCTGCGGACTGGGCGGTGATGCCTTCGGCAATTTTTCCGACGGATGTGCCCAGAGTTTCGATATCATGGAAGATCTCACTCAGGTCCGATCCTACGCGATTGGCGATTGCCACACCGTTGGAGACGTGTGTTTCACTTTCCGAGATCAAGCCACCGATTTCACGGGCGGATTCCGAACTGCGCTGCGCTAGCTGCCGGACTTCTGTTGCCACTACGGCAAACCCACGTCCGGCATTGCCGGCGCGCGCCGCTTCGATCGCTGCATTGAGGGCAAGCAGGTTCGTTTGAACGGCAATAGATTCGATTGTGCTGACGATCTTGGAGATGCGGCCCGAAGAATTCTGGATCAACACCATCGCTTGCATCATGTCTTCGACAAGCTTGCTGTTGCCGTCGGCTTTGCCGCGTGTTTCTGCGGCGGTTCTGTCAGCGCTTTGCGCCTCTTTCACGGCGCTGCGAACTGTCTCGTTGAGTTGTCCTAAAGCCTGAGCTGTTTGGCTCAGTGCCGACGCCTGTGACGCGCTGCGGTTGGACAGTTCTTCCGATGATGCGGTCAGTTGCCCTTCGATATGCTGCAAAGATCCGGTAACCGTCGACACACGCCCCAAAAGCGCGTTCCAGTCTTCGGTCGTGCGATTGTAGGCTTCGGCCACGATGGCGAGGTCAGGCACGTTGCCAACGTGAATACGATGGGTGAGGTTGCCACGGCGCAAATGCTCCAGGCCTTCGGCGATGCTCTGAATTGCTTCCTGCCGGGCGGTGATGTCGTTGGCAACTTTGACCACGCGAGTCACAGCGCCGTCCCGGTCGAAGACCGGCGCATATGTCGCCTGAATCCAGATCGTCCGACCGGTGCGCGTCACACGCGGGAATTGATCGGCAAACGTCTTCCCCGATTTGAGATCCCGCCAGAATTTGGCGTAGGCATCGCTGCGCGCATATTCCGGATCGACGAACATGCGGTGATGTTTGCCGACAACAGCATCTGCGGTGTATTCCAGCGCGCCGAGAAAGTTTGCATTCGCGTGCAGAATGACACCTTCCACCGTGAAGTGGATCACGGCCTGTGTGCGTTCGACCATCGAAAGAAGCGCAATCTGACCTTCGTCGATGTCGGCTTCGGTTGAAATATCAAGCATGGTTCAATCCCCTTTGGCTTGCTGACTCAACGGCAAGAAGCGTGCCAGTTTTAGGGAAAAACTTGCCGTAGTTCGGAATTGCGGTTTGGCAAGAAAATTTTTTGTTCGTAGTCACATTTCTCGAACGAGCCGCGACCAAGCATCAAGCGTCGCAAGGTTTGACGTGGTTGCCCAGCGCTGCGCGACGATGTCCATTTCGATACAACCAAGCGTATCTACGAGATTGGTCAGATCGCCGCGCGCAAGGTCCGGTTGCGCCAAGGCCGCGGGCACCCATGCGACGCCCAAGCCCGATTGCGACAACTGAAGCGCCGCAGTCGAAAGGCCGGTCTCCGTCACGACGCTCACGCTGCACTGCGCTTCGATCGGGGGAAGAATATGCCGGTTCAAAGCGGCCCCGAGGAACACATCCGCAGGATAGCCGATGATCCGCAATGCCCCGTCGTGAAACCGGGCGATAAGGTCTGCAGCATGGGCGCTGCCGCAGACCGGGATCAGGGTTTCTTCGCCGATCACCGCTTCAATAATAAAAGAGGCCGGTTCGGACGCGGGTTCCGATTTGATCCGGTAAGTCAGGGAAATTGCCGCTTGTCTGCGGATCAACAGGGTTTCGCACTCATCCCGGTTCGCTGACCGCAGTCTGATATGCGTCCGGCTGGGTTCGGCAACCGAGTTGATGATCTGCGTCCCCATCGACGTGGTGATCGCATGCTGGCTGGCGATCACAAGCTGCCGCAGGCCAGAGCTTTGTTCCTGTCGCATGTCGGACAGCAGAAGTCTCTGTTCAGCCGCCAGCTTTCGCAACTCCGCGTCGCGGTCACGCAGGACGGTGGAGGGTCCACTGGGCTTGACGCTGCGGTCAATGAGTTCGATCCCCAGAACCTCTTCAAGAGTTTTGATGCGGCGCGAAAAGGCAGGTTGTGTTACATTGCGCAGGCGAGCGGCGTCAGCCACGCCGCCACTGTCCAGAAGCGCCACAAGGTCTTCGATCCAGTCAATGCGCATTCCGAGCCTCTTTATGCATGTTCTGCATAATAGCTCCGGTTTTTCTATTTGACGAGGCTGGTTACATGCAGAATTGATACGGCTACCCAATCAAAGGACGTTCCGATGCACTTTTCCCGATTCCCTCGCGTAAACCTTGCTCATCTGCCCACCGCGCTCGAGCCGATGGACCGTCTTTCAGCCGAGCTGGGCGGGCCGCGTATCTGGATCAAACGCGACGATTGCACCGGCATGTCAACCGGCGGCAACAAGACCCGCAAGCTGGAATTCCTTATGGCCGAAGCGCAGGCGCAAGGTGCCGATCTGGTCATCACCCAGGGTGCCACGCAATCCAACCACGCACGTCAGACAGCCGCGTGTGCAGCCAAGCTGGGCATGGCCTGCCATATCCTGCTTGAGGATCGCACCGGGTCGAACGATCCGAACTACAATCTGAACGGTAACGTGTTCCTTGATTTCCTGCACGGTGCGACGGCGGAAAAGCGTCCTGGCTCGGGTCTCGACATGAACGCCGAGATGGAAGCGGTGGCTGAGAAATTCCGCGCCGAGGGCCGTAATGTCTACACCATCCCCGGTGGTGGGTCGAACCCGACCGGCGCTCTCGGCTATGCCAATGCCGCGATGGAGCTTGTGACACAGGCCAACAACATGGGTCTCAAGATCGACCGCATCGTTCATGCCACCGGAAGCGCCGGCACACAGGCGGGGCTGATCGTCGGTCTGAAAGCCATCAACGCCAATATCCCGCTCCTTGGCATCGGCGTGCGCGCGCCCAAGCCCAAGCAGGAAGAGAATGTCTATAACCTCGCCGTCAAGACGGCTGAAAAGCTGGGTTGCCCCGGTGTGGTCAAGCGCGAGGACGTCGAGGCGAACACCGATTACGTCGGCGAAGGTTACGGCATCCCAACCAAGGAAGGGCTTGCCGCGATCGAGATGTTCGCCCGCCTTGAAGGCATCCTGCTCGATCCGGTCTATTCCGGCAAAGGCGCTGCGGGTCTGATCGACCTCATCCGCAAAGGCGCGTTCAAGGGCAACGAGAACATCGTCTTTGTCCACACCGGCGGTGGCGTGGCGCTCTTCGGCTACACGGCAGCGTTCGACTACGACGCGCCGACCATGGCCGCCGAGTAATCACACATGCAGCCGTTCACGGGCAGTTTCACCCAGCAGGAGCCGATCGCAGAAGACGCGATTGGGGCGGCTGTTGAGGTGCTGCGCAGTGGGCGGCTGCATCGCTACAACACGGTTGGTAACGAGCTTGGTCCTGTGGCCGAGCTTGAAAAGGCATATGCCGCCTACCAGGGCTCGACCTATTGCCTTGCCTGCACCTCGGGTGGGTACGCGATGTCCACCGCCCTGCGGGCGCTCGGTGTCGGCGTGGGCGACCGCGTGCTCACCAATGCCTTTACGCTGGCCCCCGTTCCCGGCGCAATTGCTGCAGTCGGCGCAGACGCGGTTCTGGTCGAGATCACACCTGATCTGATCATTGATCTGGACGATCTGGAGGCCAAGATCCGGGCAACTGCCCCCAAAGCCATGCTCCTGTCCAACATGCGCGGGCACCTCTGCGATATGGACGCATTGATGGCGGTTTTGAACCGTCATGGTGTGCCTCTGATCGAAGACTGCGCCCACACCATGGGCGCGTCATGGAACGGCCGCAAATCCGGCAGCTTCGGCATCGCCGGATGTTTCTCGACCCAGACCTACAAGCATATGAACAGCGGCGAAGGCGGGTTCCTCACATCGAATGATCCTGAATTCATGGCCCGCGCGATCATGCTGTCCGGATCCTATATGCTCTATGATCGGCACGGCGCTGGTCCGTCTCCAGACGTGTTCAAAGACATTCGGCTGGATACACCGAACATGTCGGGCAGGATGGACAACCTGCGCGCGGCAATCCTGCTGCCGCAATTGGCCACGTTAGAGACGAATATCGACCGTTGGAACGACAGGCATGACCTGATCGCCAATCGCCTGCGCGCCGTCGCGGGTGTCTACGTTCCCAACCGTCCACCGCAAGAACGCTATGTCGGGTCGTCGTTCCAGTTCCTCATGCCTGACGCCAGTGCCGAAACGGTGCAGCAAGTGGTCGCCGGGGCCAAGGCGCTGGGCGTCGAACTCAAATGGTTCGGTGCCGCAAGCCCGGTCGGCTTTACCTCGAACCACCAAAGCTGGCGCTACGTGACACCCCAGGACTTGCCCCGAACCGACGCAATCCTTGCCGGTCTTCTGGACATGCGCATCCCGCTGACCTTCAGCCTTGAGGATTGCGCCCATGTCGCGGACATCATCGTGCATGCGGTCGGTCAAGACCTTGAAAAAGGAGCAGCCTGATGCGAAAAATCGGTGTTCTGGGCGGCATGGGGCCAGAGGCGACGATCTACTTCATGCAGCAGATCGTGGATGCGGTTCAGGCGCATGACGATGCGGACCATATTCCGCTGCTTGTCGACAACAACACGCAGGTGCCGTCCCGCATCAAGGCCATCCTCGAAGGGGGCGGCGAAGATCCGGGTCCGGTTCTCGAACAGATGGCGAAAGGCCTGGTTGGTGCCGGGGCTGAAGCCTTGGTGATGCCGTGCAATACCGCGCATTATTATGCCGACCGCGTGGCTGCGGCGACGGACAGGCCTTTTCTGAACATGGTCGAAATGTCCTGCGCCGAAGCCGCGCGGCTCGCTCCGGGCGGGAACGTGGGTATTCTTGGATCCCCGGCGCTTCAACGCGTCGGTGTCTTTGAAAAAGCTTTGTCCGATTTCGGTCTCAGCCCGGTTTATGCGCGGGATCATGGCCGCTTGCTTGCGACGATCCGCGCGATCAAGGCTCAGGGTGCATCCGAATTCGCGGCGCATACCCTGACCGATGTCGCGGCCGATATGGTGGCGGACGGCGCGCATGTCATCTGCATCTGTTGCACGGAATTCTCGCTCATGTCCAAAAGCATCGAGGCGACTGTGCCGGTTTTTGACGCGATGCAGGTGTTGGTCGATGCAGCGGTCGATTTCGCAAGGTCCGATGAGGATGTTCCGCAATCGGCAAACGCCGTATCCTGACCGGACACCACGCCGCCTCTCACATCAGACCGACACGCCCGCCAGAAGCGCATCGCGATCCAGATCCGCTTTCGGCCCGCTCATCTTCACCGCACCGCGCTCCAGCACGTAAAACCGGTCGCCAAGGTCGTAGGCAAAGCTGAAATACTGCTCGACCAGCACAATCGCCATATCCGCCTGTTCACGCAGCAGTGCAATCACCCGGCCAATCTGCTGAATGATGTTGGGCTGGATGCCTTCGGTCGGCTCGTCCAGCAGCAAGAGCTTCGGCTTGGTGATCAGAGCCCGCGCGATGGCCAATTGCTGCTGCTGCCCACCGGACAGGTCACCGCCCCGCCGGTGCAGGAAATCCTTGAGGATCGGAAACAGCTCAAAGATATGGTCGGGGATGTGATGCTCCGACTTGGGCAGACAGGCAAACCCTGTCTCAAGGTTTTCGCGCACTGTCAGGAGGGGAAAGATATCCCGGCCCTGCGGAACATAGGCCACGCCCTTCTGCGCCAGCGCATGCGCCGTGGCGGATTTGACGACTTCCCCATTCAGCGACATCGTCCCGCCGGAATAAGCATGCGTGCCTGAAATGGCTTTCAACAGCGATGTCTTGCCGACCCCATTGGTGCCCATCACACATGTGATCTCGCCCTTGGCCGCGGCCATGTCGATCCCGTTAAGGATCTGGCTGCCGCCATAATGCAGCGTGAGACCTTTGGTCTGGAGGATTTCATCGGCCAAGATACACCTCGATCACCTGTTCGTTCTTTGTCACGTGGTCCAAAGAGCCTTCGGCCAGCACCGACCCTTCGTGCAGCACCGTCACCTTGCAGTTCAGCCGCCGCACGAATTCCATGTCATGCTCCACCACAACAACGGCTCGGGTCTTTGCCGCCTCGCGCAGGATGTCCGTGGTGTGTTCGCGTTCCGCCGGCGTCATGCCCGCCGCCGGTTCATCGACGAGCAACAGGCGCGGATCCTGCGCCAACAGCATCCCGATCTCGAGCCACTGTTTCTGCCCGTGGCTCAACTCTCCCGACTTGCGGTGCAGCGAGCCGGACAGGCCGATCTGCTCTGCCAGTTGGGCCACCTTGTCGTTGTCTTCGCTCGAAGGTTTGAAGAACAGCACGGCCAATGGCCCGCGCGTCTTCTTGAGCGCCATCATCAGGTTGTCGAATACGCTCTGATCCTCGAATACAGTGGGGCGCTGGAACTTCCGGCCCACCCCGGCCTGCGCGATCTTGCTCTCCGACATCTTGAGAAGTGAAAGGCTTTTGTCGCCATAGATCACGCGGCCTTCATCGGGCTTCGTCTTGCCAGTGATGATGTCCATGAACGTGGTCTTGCCCGCGCCATTCGGCCCGATCACCGCGCGCAATTCACGTTCGGCAATCTGGAAGGACAGGTTGTTGATTGCCTTGAACCCGTCGAACGACACCGACACGCCCGAAACCTCGAGAAGAGTGCTCATTTCTCGGCCTCCTGTTCGCGCAAGGACCCTTGGTCTGTGCCCAGCGATGCACCGTGGCGGTTCGGACTTTTGCGATCTGTGATCAGATCAATCAGCCCACCGATACCTTTGGGCGCGTAAAGCGTCACGCAGACAAAGCTCAGACCCAGAAGAACCGTCCACCAATCCACCCAACTGATCGTATAGAACCCGAGGTTGATGTCGGGTGCTTGCCCGCCGGTGAACCAAGTGGAGACAAGCGATACAAACGCCGCACCAATGACCGCGCCATACAGCCTGCCGCGCCCGCCAATGGCGACCCAGACCGCCAGATAGATCGACGCGATGGGCGCAATCTCTGCGGGGTTGATGATGCCCGCCTGCGGATAATAAAGCGCCCCAGCAATGCCCGCGATTACGGCGGTCAGGGTGAAGATCACCAGCTTGAACGCCTCAACCGGGTAGCCAAGAAAGCGCACGCGCGCCTCGTCATCGCGGATGGCGCGGATGACCGACCCGAACTTTCCCGACACGATCCACGCGCAGAGCACATACCCAAGGCCAAGCGCCAGCGCAGAGGCCCAGAAGAACCACAGCGACACGGTTGCCTGAGGCAGGTCATCCAATCCCGGCAGGTTCTGCAATCCCGACAATCCATTGTTGCCCCGCAACCCGCTGTCATTCTGGAACAGGTGCAGCGACAGCGCGAGGGTCATCGCCTGTGTCAGGATCGAAAGGTAGACGCCCGTGACCCGGCTGCGGAACGCCAGCCAACCGAACACCAACGCCAGCAAGCCCGGTACAATGACAACAGCGGCGAGTTGCAGCGGCAGCGAATGCGCAAAGGCCCAGATCGGCGGGAACTCGGACGATCCGACAACGCCGAAGATCTGCGTGGCGATGCCGTTGGACACTTCCTCGGGTGTTGGCGGCAACTCGGCTGCAGCAAGGCTTTCCAGAACGATGATCTCGGTCCGGGCGTACATCAGCCACATACCAATGGCGTATCCGCCTAGCCCGAAGAACGCCATGTGCCCCAGCGACAGAATCCCGCAATAGCCCCAGACAAGATCCATCGCCAAGGCGACAAGGCAGAGGCAAAGCGTCTTTCCCAAGGTCTTGATGAACGAGGTCGAGATCACCCCGATCCCAAATCCCTCGGACAGGATCGTCACACCGACGGTAAACAGCGCGAGGATGGCGAGAAAGATCATCACCGACGGAAAGCGCAGTGCAAAGGGCTGTCGTCTTTGTCCGATTGCAACGTCACTCATGCGATCAACCCTGCTTCTTCTTTTTGAAAATATGCCGGGGGTGTGGGGGCAGAACCCCCACGCGGGTCGGTGCTGAAAGCAACGAAACAAACATGATCACGCCTCCGCCGCGCGGCCCTTGAGGGCGATGATGCCCTTTGGCCGGAACTGGATGAAGAGGATGATGAACAGGATCATGTAGGTCTGCGCCGCCAGCGTGTTGGACGGGTTGAACCACTCGATCCCTTTTTGCAGAAAGCCGACCATGGTTGCGCCAAGCAGCGTGCCCCAGATGTTGCCGACACCGCCTACAACGACCGTCATGAAGCTCTGCACGATGTAGTCGCTGCCCATCTCGGACGTGACCTTGGCGTAAAGCCCAATCGCAACCCCTGCGATGCCCGCGATGCCCGACCCAAAACCGAAGGTCAGCATGTTGATCTTGTCAGGCTTGATCCCCATCGACGCCGCCATGCGCGGGTTTTGCGTGACTGCCCGCACCTCGAGCCCCAGCCGTGTGCGGTTCATCACGAAGAGGAACAGCGCAAGGAACAGAAGCGCCAGCACGAAGATCGCGATGCGGATATAGCTGATCGACACGATGTCATTGATCACCAGTGACCCGTCCAGCCAACCGGGCGCTGTCAGAGGCCGGGCCTGTGTGCCAAAGATGTTCTTGGCGATCTGCTGCAAAGCGATGGAAATGCCGAAGGTCGCCAACAGCGTTTCCAGCGGACGATGGTAAAGCCATCGGATCACCAGACGTTCCATCGCGACCCCCGCACCGAAGGTCACGGCAAAGGCCAGCGGGATCGCGACCAGAATGGACAGCGTGTAGTCAGGGATGAAGAGCTGCACGACATAACCCGTATAGGCACCCATCATGATGAACTCGCCATGCGCCATGTTGATGACGCCCATCACGCCAAAGGTGATGGCAAGGCCGATGGCGGCGAGGAAATAGATCGACGCCAATGACAGCGCGTCCAGCGACAGATCGAACATCTGGTTGATCGCGACCTTGTTCTCGATAGCGGCCAGCGCGGCTTGCGCGGCGAACACCACTTCGGGCGGCGCGCCGACATAGCGTTCGAAGAACACGTGGTTGGCAAGACGCTGATCGACCTCGGCTTCGGTCGCAACAGCTGTCACCGTGCCCTGTTCCGCCAGCGCCGCATAGGCCATGTCACGGGCCTCCTGGCTGTTCAATGTGGCCACCTGAATGCCCGCAACCTGACCATTGGCGATATTCGCGATCAGCGCGTTCCGCTGGTCCTCGACGCTGATACGCGGCTTGGCGAGATTGGCTGCGACCAGCAGCGCGTAAGCATCATCGCGGCTCAGCGAGGCGGAACCGGGTTCAAGCACGCGCCCAATATCGGCATCTGCAGGCAACGCTTCGGCGGCTTCAACGCGCACCGCCAAAAGCGGGTTCAACGCGGCCCGCACATCGACGCCCAGATCACCGTCAAAACTCTGGATCGCCTCGATCCGTTCGGCGTCCGTCGCGCCATAGGCGATGGTCAGCAGCCGTTCCAACCGCTGCTTACGGGCGAGGATCAGTGCGTCGGGCTCTTTCGGAAGACTCGCCCGCAGGGCGGCAAGATGGCTTTCCTCGGCCCCGCGTTCAATCGCGTCCAAAGCGCGCTGGCGGGTGTCCGGGTTGGGATCGCTGAGCTGGAATTGGACAAGTGCGGTGCCAATCAAACCCCGAATGCCGGAGTTCGGCTTGAGCTGGTCAAACCCGTCATCCGGAACTTCCGCAATCTCGCTGCCATCGGCAAAGTCAAAGATGCGCAGCGTGTCGCGATCCACTTCCTCGGCGTAGACGAAAAGCCCTGTCTCTTTGTTCACCCACATCTCGCGGGTTTGCCACTTGTCCAGGACGACCTGCGCTTCGGGCATGCCGCTGTTGGCCAGCGCATCAATGGCCGGTCCAATAGAGCGGCGCGAGCTTTCGATGATGAGATCGCTCTGGGATTGAAGCAATTGCTGGATGGGGGCGTCCGCTTGCTGGGCAGAAGTCGGAAGGGCCAGCGTCAGACAAGCAAGGAAAGTGGCGACAAAGCGCAGCATCTGGAAATCCGTCGTCAATGGAACGCGCGAACGCGTACCTTGCGGGAAAGGGTAGGGTGCGTGGTTTCCCACGCACCGCTCAGTGGCTTAGTAGTTCGACTTGATCTGTACGCAGGTCGACGTTGCGGTGTTGTACATACCGCAGCCAAGGTCTTTCCAATCCGACTTGAGCACTGCCGATTCCGGCAGGAAGTCGGTCCAGGCATCACCCGGCACCGGATCGGTCTGGCTGATGATGTCGAACTGACCGTCCGCCTGAATTTCGCCGATCAGAACCGGCTTGGTCAGGTGGTGGTTCGGGAGCATGACAGCAGTGCCGCCAGTCAGGTTCGGGAATTCCTGACCGTACATCGCAGTACGGACTGCATCCACATCCGTGGTGCCAGCCGCTGTGGCCGCATTCACCCACATGTTGAAGCCAATGTAGTGTGCTTCCATCGGGTCGTTGGTGACGCGATCATCACCCATGCGGGCTTTCCAGGCGGCAACCCACTCTTCGTTTGCGGGTGTGTCGGCGGACTGGAAGTAGTTCCAGGCAGCAAGGTGACCGACGAGGTTCGTGGTATCGAGACCGGAGAGCTCTTCTTCACCGACCGAGAACGCGACAACGGGGATGTCGTCCGCAGAGATACCTGCAGCCGCCAGTTCCTTGTAGAAGCCGATATTGGCGTCGCCGTTGATGGTCGAGATCACGCCGACCTTCTTGCCGTCTGCTCCAAGCGCCACAACGTCAGCCACGATCTTGGACCAGTCGGAATGACCGAAGGGCGTGTAGTTCACGAAGATGTCTTCTTCCGCGATGCCCTTGTCCTTCAGGTAGGCCTCGAGAATGTTGTTCGTGGTGCGCGGGTAGACGTAGTCGGTGCCCAGAAGCGCGAACTTCTCGACGCCAAGCTCTTCAAGGAAGTAATCGGTAGCGGGGATCGCCTGCTGGTTTGGCGCGGCACCGGTGTAGAACACGTTCTTGGAGCTTTCTTCGCCTTCATACTGAACCGGGTAGAACATCAGACCGTTGAGTTCTTCCAGAACCGGCAGTGCCGATTTCCGCGAAACGGAAGTCCATGAGCCAAAGATCACGTCCACGTTCTGGACCGTCAGAAGCTCGCGCGCCTTTTCGGCAAAGAGCGGCCAGTCAGAAGCCGGGTCAACCACAACGGCTTCAAGCTGACAGCCCAGAAGACCACCCTTTTCGTTCTGGATATCCACCAGCATTTCCATCGTGTCTTTCAACGTGGTCTCGGAGATGGCCATCGTGCCGGACAGCGAATGCAGTACACCCACCTTGATCGGGCAGCTGACATCCTGTGCGAATGCGGGAAGGGTGGAAACCAGAAGCGCGGCAGCCGCTGTAGTGCTGAGAAATTTCATCGACATTATGCAAACGTCCTTTGTACGTTTTGCGCCGCGAAGGTTGCCATAAGTAGTGCAAGGCCCCAGATATCGCAAACGCAAGTCTATTGCGGAGTGCGGTGGGGCCTGGAGTTGAACGGCCGGCTCCATCGCACGTGATCAACTGATGTTGCGCATCAGCCGCCGGTATCTAGGCCGCAGATTTTCATCGCAGGAAATGGGCCGTTAACCGGGATAGCGATCCTCGGATCAAACGCACAAGTTTTACGCGCTTTTTTGGCTTCGTCTGATTTTTGAGCAACTAGGCGTATGGGGAGGCGCTATTGCGAGGCCTGCCACGTCCCCTGATTCACGGATTCGATCTCGGAAACGTGGGTGCTGTCTGCCATGGCAACGCTTTCGGGGGCTGGTTCCAACAGGATCGTTCCACACTGGCTCAATTCCTGTTTTGCCCTTTTTTCAGCCCATGCCGCCCGCCGATCATCCTTGGAAAACGCCGCTTGGGTCAAAAGAGTGGCATGTGCCATCTTGGCGTCGATCCGATTGGACAGGATCCGAGTCGCGGTATCGGGTGTGACCAGCGCATCGAGAATATCCTCCATATGCGCCCGCTGTGTTTCGATCTGCTCGGTCGGTTGGTCAGACAGCAACCAGTGGTGTTCGATCTGGGCCGACAGCCGTCCCACACAATCGGTCACCCGGCGCAAAAGGTCTTCGTCAGGCTTCGCCGCCGTGGCCGCGAGACAGGTGAAACAGGAGGCATATCCAAGAGTTTTCAAAGCGCCCATATTTTGAGCGTGTCGCACGATTTTCCATCGCGCAAGTTAACCTGTGGGCCAAATATGCTTTTTTGGTTTGTGAGTCATTAATGCCGCAGGGGCTTTACGGCCTGTTCCGCTGCCCCAGCCCCCGCACGATTGCGCCGACATTCATGAGCTGATCAGCAAGCGGATTTGATTTGCGCCAGACCATCCCGATCGTGCGATTGGGTTTTGGCGGATCAAACGTCACGACCGACACCTTGGCGTTTCGCGTTTCAAGCGCGATCGCCATTTCTGGGATCAAAGTCACCCCCATACCCGCCCCAACCATCTGCACCAGCGTGGAAAGGGAACTGCCTTCCATCAGTTGGCGCGGTTGGGTCTTGGTGATCTCGCAGAACGACAAAGCCTGATCCCGAAAACAATGACCTTCTTCCAAAAGAAGAAGCCGCATTGTCTTGAGCATGTCGGGGCTGGGTACGGGTTTGCCGTCGTCCTTGCGAGACCGCACTAGAACGAAGTCTTCCTGAAACAGCGCGAATTCCCGCAGCGCGGGTTCCGAGATCGGCAGAGCGACGATCGCCGCATCCAGACGTGACTCAAGCAAATCCGTGACCAGCGACTTGGTGACCGATTCCCGCAGTTCCAGATCGATGTCAGGGAAACGCTCTGTCAAAGCCGTGATCGTATCCGGCAAGAGATACGGCGCGACAGTGGGAATGACACCAAGGCGAAAGCGTCCGGCAAACGGCCCTTGGGAGACGCGCATCAGGTCTTCCAGTTCGTCAATGCCCAACAAGACCTGCCGCGCCTTGATGACAAAATCCTCACCGATTGACGTCAGTCGCACTTCCCGGGCACCGCGTTCGACCAACGCAGCCCCGGCCATGTTCTCAAGCTCCTTGATCTGCAACGACAAGGCGGGTTGCGAGATCGAACAGGCTTCCGCTGCGCGCCCAAAATGTCGATGCCGGGCCAGCGCATCGAAATATCTCAGTTGTTTTATGGTCAATCCTATCATTTGAAAAACTTATCACGTCTTTTTGGATATCCAATTGGAAATTATTGCGCGGTCTGGTTAGAACGATTCCAGAATGGGCTGGGTGGCTCATCTGATTCACTGCGAGGGAGAAAGATCATGGACGGCAACAATCTCGATCCGAAAGGGGCCTGCCCCATCATGCACGGTGGCAACACCGGCACCGGAAACAGCGTCACCAAGTGGTGGCCCAAGGCGCTCAATCTCGACATCCTGCACCAGCATGGCGCGCGTACGAATCCGATGGACCCGGATTACAACCACCGCGATGCCGTCAAGGCGCTGGACTATGACGCCGTCAAAGCAGACGTCCGTGCGCTGATGACGGAAAGCCAGGATTGGTGGCCTGCGGATTGGGGTCACTACGGCGGTCTGATGATCCGTCTGGCGTGGCACTCGGCCGGTTCGTACCGCATGGGCGACGGTCGCGGCGGCGCCGGATCCGGCAATATCCGTTTTGCGCCGCTCAACTCATGGCCCGATAACGCCAGCCTCGACAAAGCGCGGCGTCTGCTTTGGCCGGTCAAGAAGAAGTATGGCAACGCGTTGTCTTGGGCGGACCTGATCATTCTCGCAGGCAATATGGCATATGAATCCATGGGTCTGAAAACCTTTGGCTTCGCTTTTGGCCGCGAAGACATCTGGGGTCCGGAGACCGACGTCAACTGGGGTGCCGAAGACGAATGGCTTGCGCCGAGCGAGAACCGCTACGGCGATCTTGATCAGCCGGGCACAATGTACAACCCGCTTGCTGCGGTCCACATGGGCCTGATCTATGTGAACCCCGAAGGTGTGAACGGTCAGCCCGATCCGGCCCGCACCGCACTGCACGTGCGCGAAACCTTCGCCCGTATGGCAATGAACGACGAAGAAACCGCAGCCCTGACCTGTGGCGGTCATACCGTCGGCAAGGCGCATGGTGGCGGCGGCATGGCCGACCAGATCGGTGCCGCACCCGAAGGCTGCCCGGTTCACTCCCAAGGCTTCGGCTGGGACAACCCCGGCCATCAGGGCAAAGCAGCCAATGCCTTTACGTCCGGCATCGAAGGCGCGTGGACCCAGCACCCGACACAGTGGGACATGGGCTATTTCGACTACCTCTTCGACTATGAATGGCGTCTGACCAAATCACCCGCCGGTGCCAACCAGTGGGAACCGGTCGACATGCCGGAAGACAAGAAGCCGGTGAATGCGTCCGACCCGTCCAAGCGTGACATGCCGATGATGACCGATGCCGACATGGCGATGAAGGTCGACCCGATCTACAACGAGATCTGCCAGAAGTTCCGCGCAGACCCCGAGTATTTCGCAGACACCTTTGCCCGCGCATGGTTCAAGCTGACCCACCGCGACATGGGTCCCAAGGCCAACTACTACGGCCCGGACGTTCCCGCCGAAGACCTGATCTGGCAGGACCCGATCCCGGCTGGCAGCACCACCTATGATGTGGCTGCCGTCAAAGCCAAGATCGCGGACAGCGGTCTCACCTCGGCCGAGATGATCGCAACCGCATGGGACAGCGCCCGCACCTATCGTCAGTCGGACAAGCGCGGCGGTGCCAACGGCGCCCGTATCCGCCTTGCGCCGCAGAAGGACTGGGTTGCAAACGAGCCCGAACGTTTGGCCAAAGTGCTCGGCATTCTCGAGCCCATCGCAGCAGAGACCGGTGCATCGATCGCGGACGTGATCGTTCTGGCAGGCAATGTCGGTCTTGAGCAGGCGATCAAAGCAGCAGGCTACGATGTTGACGTGCCGTTTGCGCCGGGCCGTGGCGATGCCAGCGAGGAACAGACAGATGCGGCCAGCTTTGAAGTGCTCGAACCGCTGGTCTGTGGTTTCCGCAACTTCCAGAAAGAAAAATACGCCGTCGCCCCGGAAGAACTGTTGCTCGACAAGGCGCAGCTTTTGGGCCTGACAGCCGCCGAGATGACCGTTCTGGTCGGCGGTATGCGTGTTCTGGGCGCAAACTACGCCGGCAACAAACATGGCGTGTTCACGGACCGCGAGGGCCAATTGACGAACGACTTCTTCGTCAACCTGACCGACATGACCTATACATGGGTTCCGATGGAAGATGGCACCTACGAGATCCGCAACCGCAAGACCGGTGAGGTCAAGTGGACGGCAACCAGCATGGATCTGGTGTTCGGTTCCAACTCGATCCTCCGGGCATATGCGGAGGTTTATGCGCAGGATGACAACGGTGCGAAATTCGTCCGTGACTTCGTTGCCGCATGGACTAAGGTGATGAACGCGGATCGCTTTGATCTGATCGCCTGATCTTCAAACGCACCCCTCGGACAGAAAGACTGTCCGGGGGGACCCGTCATGGACGTATGACGAAAATCACTCTGCCGCGGCCATCGGCAAGACCAACCTGACCTGCGCGCCGTCGGAAACTGACTCGTCAATGACGATCATACCTCCCATCGCCTTCGCGAAATTCTGTGCCAGTGGTAAGCCGACACCAACACCAGCGGTCGTGCCTGTCTCGTGTCCCAATCTTTCGAATGCGGCAAAGGCGGCTGACGCGCGGCCAGCGGGAAACCCCGGGCCATCGTCTTTGAACACAATCTCGACCGTGTCGTCATCTTTGGCATGGGCACGGATCGAAATGCGCCCACCCGGCTTGGCGAACTTGATCGCGTTGTCGAGAAGTTGCTTAAAGATCGCGGCCAGCCAGATCGGGTTGCCAACGACATTAAGGTCGTCGCGCACCAGATTGTCCAACGTCACAGTCTTGTTCGACAGAGCGCCCGCAAACCTCTGGATGACGGGGTTCAGGCAGGCGTGCACAGACACCCGCATGGTCTCCGCTGAGGTTTCTTCGGCGTTCCAGTTGGCAAAGTCGAAAATGTTCTCGATGATGAGCTGCAGCGTGTTCGACGCGCTCATGATATGTGCGGAGTATTCTTCAAGCTGCTCCTTACGCACGTTGCGACCGGCCCTCGCGTCTGAATGCAGGAATTCGGCAAACCCGGAAATCGCGTGCAGCGGAGTGAGCATCTCATGACTGACGCTGCGCATCAGGTTGCTTTTTGCTTCGCTGGATTGTTCTGCCTGACGCCGTGCCTCTCTCAGTGATTGGGCATTTCGGCGCGTCACGTGTACAAAATAGGCAATCACGAACAGAACGGTTCCGAACAGGGTCACCGCCGTCGCTGGTGAAAGCACCCGATCCGCTGCCTCTGCCGAGACCTCGAAATATCCAACCAAGGAATAATCGGTCGCCCATCCCACGAACCAAAGGGAAATGGGCGCGATCAGCATGACCGAAAACCATAACTTTTCGGTCCGCGGCGAGAATATGACGAAGGGACCAATCGCAGTCGCGATGAATATGAACGACATGTGACCTTCTGGCGGCGTGACGAAAGAGGCCAGTGCAACCGCCACATTGGTTGCTCCCAACCAGAAAACACGTGCCGCCAGATGCCACTGGAAGTGGTGCAGCGCGATGCCGCCAATCACCCCAAGGGTGGCGATGCCTGCGGCCGTCGACAGCAACGGCGCATCAAGCAAATACGCGGCGATCCACCATCCCAACGCAAACGGCGCGACCAGCTTGACCGAGACCAATGAATATTGGGTGCGCTGTCTGAGGTCGTCAGCTTCGGTGTTGTCTTGAACGTTTAGCGGCATGTGAGATGTAGGTGGCTTTGCTGATCTTTGCACAAATTGTAACGCGGGACCGTAGAAAGTCTGCGCTGCTGTCATTGTCTCCTAACGTCACGTGCCTGCAAATGTGGCATTGTTTTCTGACGGTAAACTGATGCTTGCGTCTATCTTTGGATGCTTTGGATCGCAAATAAACAACTTGGTTTACCTAAAGACAGGTTTTTTCAAGCAAACGCTCTGGTACAGACGATCATGGGCCCGTGTAACACCGCGCTCGACATCACAACCCACGCTTAATTTTCGAAAACACCAGATAAACCTGAGTCCAGTCTCGACCCATAAAACGCCTGATTTCAGTACCGAGGCTTTTACAACGCCTGCGTTTAACGATATTGCGCTCCGAGGTTATTCAGGTTGGACTAACAGTTGACATGAACACATCGGACAACGTCCTCATCCTCATAGCTTTGCTGCCGTTCATCGGCGCGTTGGTTCCCGGTCTCATGATTCGCGCCGGACGCAACGCATGTGCAAGCTTCACGGCCGTTCCAACTGCAATTGCACTGATCCTCCTGCTGACATTTGTGCCTGCCGTGTTGGACGGTCAGGTCATTCAGGCCGAAGTGAACTGGCTGCCGCAATTGGGCCTTTCGGCCTCGTTTTTCCTTGATGGGCTGGGTTTGCTCTTTGCCTGCATGATCCTTGGCGTAGGCCTGTTGATCACGCTCTACGCCCGGTTCTATCTCTCGGGCGAAGATCCCGTGGGGCAGTTCTACACCTACCTCCTGCTGTTTCAGGGCGCGATGCTGGGAATTGTCCTGTCCGACAACATCCTGCTTTTGCTGGTGTTCTGGGAACTGACGTCGCTGTCGTCCTTCCTGCTGATCGGCTATTGGAAACACTTGCCCGAAGGCCGTCAGGGTGCCCGTATGGCGCTCACCGTCACCGGGGCCGGTGGTTTGGCGATGATTGGCGGCATGTTGATCCTTGGCAATATCGCAGGCAGCTACAACCTGACTGACATCCTGCAAGCGGGTGACGCGATCCGCGCCTCCGAATGGTATCTGCCCGCGCTGATCCTGATTCTGCTGGGTGCCTTCACCAAATCCGCACAGTTCCCGTTCCACTTCTGGCTGCCGCACGCGATGGCCGCACCAACACCGGTCTCGGCCTACCTGCACTCGGCCACGATGGTCAAAGCGGGCGTTTTCCTGATGGCCCGCATGTGGCCGGTTCTGTCTGGCACCGATGCATGGTTCTACATCGTCGCAACCACAGGTCTGGTTACGATGGTCCTTGGCGCGCTCATTGCGCTCTTCAAGGATGACCTCAAGGCGCTCCTCGCCTTCTCGACCGTCAGCCATCTTGGCCTTCTGACCATGCTCTTGGGTTTCGGAACCGAGGCAGCAGCGGTCGCCGCCGTGTTCCACATCATCAACCACCTGACCTTCAAGGCGGCGCTCTTCATGACCGCCGGGATCATCGACCACGAGGCGCACACCCGCGACATCAAACGCCTTGGCGGCTTGCGGCACCTGATGCCGATCACCTTCTTCATCGGCACGGTTGCCGCGTTGTCGATGGCGGGTATTCCGCTCTTCAACGGGTTCCTGTCCAAGGAAATGATGCTCGAGGAAGCTTCGCACACCTATTGGGCGGGCAGCGCCTATGCCGTGCCAGCGCTGGCAACAATCGGCGCGCTGCTGTCGGTTGCCTATTCCTTCCGCTTCATCAGCCATGTGTTTTTCGGACCGGTGCGTGACGACTACCCGTCCAAGCCGCATGACCCGCCCTTTGGCCTTTGGGCCTCGCCCGCGCTGTTGGTCATTCTGGTCATACTGATCGGCGTGATGCCCTTCCTTGCCGAAGGCATCGTCACCGCTGCGGCAAGCGCAGTCACAGGGGCCGAATTGCATCCGCACCTGAAAATCTGGCACGGAGTCACGCCGGCGCTCTTCATGTCGATTATCGCCATTGTCGGTGGCGCTGTCCTGCTTGCCATGCACGCGCCTCTGGATCGGGCCTGGATCAAGGCCCCCCGTCCAGAAGCCAAAGCCATTTTTGACAGCCTGATTGCCGCGATTGTCGGCATGACGCAGCGCTTCACGGCATCCACCCACAATGGTGCCATCAGCCGCTATCTTGCAATATTCACCGTAAGCTCGGTTGTGCTTGGCGCCATCGCCTTCATGGGGGGCGGCCTGTCCGAACCCACGCGCGGGATGCTGCCTGTGCCGTCTGTGATTGCAGTTGGATGGATCATGCTGGTTGTTGCCACCGTGTCCGTCGTGACCATGCACCACCACCGGTTCCGCTCACTTGTACTGATCGGGATCATTGGCCTCACGATCTCTGCCGGTTTTGTCTACATGTCGGCCCCCGACCTCGCGCTCACGCAGATCTCGGTCGAAACCGTGACGATCATGCTGCTCCTTCTGGCGCTGCACTTCCTGCCCAAGGAAACCCCGAAGGAAAGCCCGTTTGGCCTCAAGATCCGCGACGGCATCATCGCCATTGCGGCAGGGGCCGGGGTTGGTGGTCTGGCATTTGCCTTTATGCAGCGCGACATCTCGACAATCTCGTCCTACCACGTCGAAAACAGCTACGAGGGCGGCGGCGGCACAAACGTCGTGAACGTGATCCTCGTGGACTTCCGCGGATACGACACCTACGGCGAAATCATTGTTCTGGGGATCGCCGGTCTGTTGATCTACGCATTGATGCAAGCGCTGCTTGAAGGCCCGGCTGCACGTCGTCTGCGCAACGCCGACTATGCGCAGGACCGCTCCAAGGACCGTCACCCGCTGATGATGGTCGTTGTCACCCGCGTTTTGATGCCGATCGCGCTGATGGTTGGCATCTACATCTTCCTGCGTGGCCACAACCAACCGGGCGGCGGCTTTGTCGCCGGTCTCGTCGTCGCGATTGCCCTTCTGATGCAATACATGGCGTCGGGTTTCGCCTGGACACAGGATCGCCAGCGTATCGAATACCACACCCTCATCGGCTTCGGTGTGATCATCGCCGGTGTGACCGGCGCGGGTGCGTGGGTTTTCGGTGCACCGTTCCTGACCAGCTCCTACACCTATGTGCATCTGCCCCCGATTGAGGAGTTCGAATTGGCCACCGCCATGCTCTTTGACTTGGGCGTGTTCCTGACCGTTCTGGGGGCCGTGATGCTGATGCTCTACAGCCTGTCGCGCATCGCGCGCTATGCTGGCACCACGGTGAACGTGGACCCCATGGATTACGACCCCGCCAGCCGGGTCGAAGACACACCGGAGGCGCGCTGACATGGAATTTCTTGTTGCAAGCGCCGTTGGCACCATGACCGCAGGCGGCGTCTACCTTTTGCTGCGGTTGCGCACCTTCCCGGTGATCCTCGGGCTGGCGTTGCTGTCCTATGCGGTCAACGTCTTTATCTTCTCCAGCGGACGTCTGGCCATCGACATGTCGCCGATCCTGTCGAAATACGGCGAAGCCAGCTACACCGACCCGCTGCCGCAGGCGCTGGTTCTGACAGCTATCGTGATTTCGTTCGGGATGACGGCGGTTCTGGTGATGGTCTCGCTTGGCGCGTTCCTCGAAGCGGATACCGACAGCATCGATATAGATCAGACCGAGACTGACGAGGACGTCGCGAAATGAGCCATTGGATCATCCTTCCCGTCGTTCTTCCGGCCATGATCGCCCCGATCATCGGGTTCATGATGCGGCACGATATCGTTCTGGCCCGTGTCACATCGACTGTCGGCACCGTTCTGTTGCTCGCCATCTCGATGGTGCTTCTCAGCATGGCGATGGACGGCACAACCCACATCTACCGTCTGGGGGACTGGCCCGCACCGTTCGGCATCGTTCTGGTCCTCGACCGGCTGTCTGCGCTGATGGTGCTTCTGACCTCGGTCCTGGCCTTCATGGTGTTGCTGCACGCGATGGCCACCGGCTGGGACAATCGCGGCAAACATTTCCACGCGCTTTTTCAGTTCCAACTCATGGGTATCTGCGGCGCGTTCCTGACCGGCGACATCTTCAACCTGTTCGTCTTCTTCGAAATCCTGCTCATCGCCTCTTATGGTCTGATGATCCACTCGGGCGGTCGGGAGAGGATGCGCGCGGGTCTGCAGTATGTGGTGATGAACCTTGCGGGGTCGACCCTGTTCCTCTTTGCACTGGGCACGCTTTACGCCAGCACAGGTACGCTCAACATCGCTGACCTCGCCGCCAAGATCCCGGCCATTCCCGCCGACGAAGCTGGACTGGTCCGTGTCGCGGCAATGCTCCTGATGATCGTCTTCGCGGTCAAGGCGGCCCTGTTCCCGGTGCAATTCTGGTTGCCGGCCACCTATTCGAACGCACCCGCCCCCGTTGCGGCGCTGTTTGCGATCATGACCAAGGTCGGCGCCTATGCCATTCTGCGAGTGCATACCGTTGTCTTTGGACCCGGTGTGCCCGGCACCGAAGGCATGATCGACGCGTGGCTTTTCCCGGCCGCGATCGTCACGATTGCCCTTGGTGCATTCGGGGTGCTGGGCGCGAAACGCCTGATGCCGCTGATCAGCTTCTCGGTTGTTGGATCCATGGGCACATTGCTTGTGGCGGTCGCCGTCTTTTCGCCTGTCGCCACGACCGCAGCACTCTACTACATGGTGCACTCGACCTTTGCCGCCGCCTGCCTGTTCCTGATCGCGGATCTGGTGGTCAGCCGTCGCAGCGGCGACTCGCTGACGCCTACATTCGCCACCGTGCAGAACGGCCTCTTCGCCGCGATCTTCTTTGCCGCCGCGATAGCGATGGCCGGCATGCCGCCGCTCAGCGGGTTCCTAGGCAAGCTTCTGGTCCTCGATGCCCTGCGTGGTCCCGATGTGATCGTCTGGGCATGGACAGCGATCCTTGTCGGGTCGCTGTTGACCATCGTGGGCTTTGCCCGCGCAGGAAGCGCGCTGTTCTGGAAATCGACCGAGATCGAGGCACCCTTGCCGGATGCGGACGGAGCTGCGCCCCATGACGCCGCCACGGTCGCACAAGTGACCCCGGTCATGCTGACACTCGCCGTGCTGGTGGCCCTTGCCGTATTTGCGGGCCCGGTTGCGACCTATCTTGAACAAACCTCTGCTCAATTGTTCGACCGGTCCGGATATATCTCGGCGGTCCTCGCCCCGGTCGAGGAGAGCTGAACATGCTGAAACGCTTGATCCCTCACCCGTTCCTGAGCCTGACTCTGGTGTTTGTCTGGCTCGCGCTGGTCAACAAGTTCACATTGGGCAACCTGCTTTTGGGCCTTCTGTTCGGGATCGTGATCCCGATGCTGACCGCGCCCTACTGGCCGGACCGCCCCAAGATCAAACGCCCGCTGAAAGGGTTTGAATACGTTCTGATCGTGGTGTGGGACATTGTCGTTGCCAACGTGCAGGTCGCGGCAATCATCCTGTTCAAACGCGAAAAAGACATCCGGTCTCAGTGGATCGTTGTGCCGCTTGACGTAAAATCGGCCGAAGCGATCACTGTTCTTGCTGGAACCATCACAATGACACCGGGCACAGTTTCCGCCACATTGTCCGCCGATGCCCGCAGCATCCTCGTGCATTGCCTGCACACCGATGACCCGGACGCGGTGCGCGACGAGATCAAGAACCGGTACGAACGGCGGCTGAAGGAGATTTTCCAATGATCGAAGCCGGAATTCTGTTTGCAGCCGCATGCTATGGCATCGCCCTGCTGTTGGACCTTTGGCGCATTGCGCAGGGGCCGGATGCAGCCGACCGCATTCTCGCGCTCGACACGATGGTCATCAACGTGATTGCGCTCTTGGTGCTTTACGGTGTCTGGCGCGGGACGGCGATCTACTTCGAAGCTGCAATGCTGGTCGCTATGGTCGGTTTTGTGTCCACCGTCGCCTACTGCCGCTTCCTGCTGCGCGGCGACATCATCGAGTAAGGGACAAGCATGAACTTCGTCGTCGAACTTCTGATCACCATCTCGCTTGTCGTCAGTGGCATCTTCGGTCTGGTGGGCTCTTACGGTCTGGTCAAGCTGAAGGACAGCCTTCAGCGTCTGCACGCGCCAACCAAGGCAACAACCCTTGGGGTCGGCGGTGTGCTTGTTGCGTCGATGATCTATTTTTTCGCCAAGACAGGACATCTCTCGATCCACGAGTTGCTGATCTCGGTGTTCCTGTTGCTGACCGCTCCGATCACGGCGAACTTCATCGCCAAGACCTATATCGCGCGCAATCTCAAGCGATCCGATCTGCCAGACAGCCAAAGCACATGCGGCTGGTCGATCTACGACGAACCACCCGAGTCGCGTCCCGGTTCCTAAGTCTTTTTCCCGACGCAGGCTCCAAAAGTCTTGAGGACTGGTGACGCGTCCGCCATGTCCAGATATTTGCGCAAATAGCATTGCTGCAAACCATCTGCCGTACGTTCCGAATAGCCGTGGCCTTCCTTGGTCACCGTCGCGCTGGTTTGCAGCCGATCCTGAAGCAACGGATCAGCCCTCGTCTCAGGGCATTGGAATATCTGTAACGTACTTCGGCACCTGATAGCCCTTTTGCACCGCAGGACGCTCTGCAATCCGCAGATACCAGTCTCTGACATTGGGAAAATCGTTCAGATCGATCTCCTGCCATTCGAACCGCGCGGCCCAGGGAAAGATCGCCATATCGGCAATCGTGTACTCGCCGGCGATGAAATCGCGCCCATCCAATTGCGTGTTCAGCACGGAATAGAGCCGCTGCGCCTCTTTCCCGTACCGCGCCTCGGCGTAGTCCGACGTGCCTTTGTTGAACTTCAGGAAATGATGCGCCTGACCCAGCATCGGGCCAAAGCCTCCCATCTGCCACATCAGCCATTCCATCATCTGCCAATAGGCATCGCCTTCGGCCAGAAAACGCCCGTGCTTCTGCGCGAGGTAGAGCATAATCGCCCCGCTCTCCATCAGCGACAGGCCATTCTCCTGATCGACAATCGCGGGGATCTTGTTGTTGGGTGAAATCTTCAGGAACTCCGACGCGAACTGGTCACCCTTGCCGATGTCGATGGAATGTACGGTATAGGGCACACCCAGCTCCTCCAGCAGGATGGACACTTTGCGCCCGTTCGGTGTGGTCCATGTGTATAGGTCGATCATTGCATCCTGCCTTGTCTTGTGAACTTACCGCAGAGCGTCACCCGTCGCCGCATCGAAGATGTGCAGCGTGTCCAGCGCCGCCGTCAAGGTCACCTCCTCGCCAACCTCGGGCGGGGTACGCCCATCCGCCTTGGCGATCACTTCCTGCCCCTCGGCCCCGACATAGATCAGCGTTTCATGCCCAAGAGGTTCGCGCACTGTCACCGGCCCCCGCACCAGCGCAGGCCCCGCGCCGGGATGCAGGTCTTCGGGCCGGACGCCCACCGTCACGTAACGGCCTTCCGGTAACCCAACTCCAAGATCAACCGTGCTACCGGATGCCATCTGAACCGCCCCATTCGCCACCGTTCCAGACAGCATGTTCATCGACGGCGCCCCGATAAACTGCGCCACGAAGGTATTCGCCGGTTTGTGATAGACCTCAGCCGGGGTGCCCACCTGTTGGATATGACCGTCCTTCATGATCACGATCCGATCAGCCATCGTCATCGCCTCGACCTGATCATGGGTCACAAAGATGATCGTGTTGCCGACCCGCTGGTGCAGTTTCTTGATCTCCAGCCGCATCTGCGTCCGCAGTTGCGCATCGAGGTTCGACAAAGGCTCATCGAACAGAAACACCGCCGGGTCCCGCACCATCGCCCGGCCAATGGCAACCCGCTGTCGCTGTCCCCCGGACAACTGGCTCGGCTTGCGCGCCAAAAGGTCGGTCATCCCCAGTATTCCTGCCACCTCGTCAATCCGCGCTTCCTTGTCGGCCTTCGACATCTTCGAGGTCCGCAGCCCGAAGCCGATATTCTTGCGCACGGTCATGTGCGGATAGATCGCGTAGTTCTGGAACACCATCGCGATGTCCCGGTCCTTGGGTTCGAGGTTGTTGACCACCCGCCCGCCGATCACGATCTCCCCGCTGGTCGCGTCCTCAAGACCGGCAATCAGGCGCAGCGTCGTCGACTTGCCACAACCCGACGGGCCGACAAACACAACAAACTCCCCGTCTTCGACATCAAGGCTGATGCCATGCAGCACCTCGGTCTTGTCATAGCGTTTGACCAGGTTTCGGATCGCCAGATCGGCCATGCTCAGTCCTTCACCAGCAGCGCATCGAACGCCGATTTCAGTCTCTGTTCCGCGGTTTCGTGTCTGGTTTTGCGCAGGGCACAGGCAGCCCGCGCCGCCTCCGCCTCCGCCACGTACCCCGCCAAAGCCTCTCGCAACGCCGCCTCTCCCGGTCCACCAATCCGGTCCCGCCGCGCAACAAAGGTCTCCGGCGCAACCGCTGTCCGAAACGCTGCCTCGTCCAACCCCGGCGCGCGCCCGGTCAGTGTTTCGAACGCAGTCGAGAACGCCGCATACCCGTCGCCCAGAGCAGCCCCTTCGGCAATCACCGCCTTTGCCGTCGCCGCAGCGATCTCATGCGCCGCGCGGAACGTTAGCCCTTCGTCCCGCACCAATGTGTCCGCCAATTCGGTGATCGTAATGCAAGCTGCATCCGTCGTCCGCCGCACCCTGTCCGCATTGACCCGACAGGCCGGGATCAGCGCCGTCAGCAACTGCAACACCCGCGCGCCCCGCTCGAAGGCAGCATAACCCAACTGCTGCACCTCACCTTCGCTGTCATTCATGTCGGTGAACGGTGTGTTCTGCATCACCCCAACGATAGCATCGCATTGCCCGACCGTCGCACTGGCGAGATGGCGCAGGTGTTCGATGGGCACCGGATTGCGCTTCTGCGGCATGATCGAACTGATCTGTACAAGGCTGTTCGGGACATAAAGCTGCCCCACCTCGAACGCCGTCCAGAACTGCATATCCTGAATGACCCGCCCCAGATGCAGGAACATCAGCTTCATCGCGGAATAAAGCCCGGTCACGTAATCGACCGACGCGATGCAGCCATAGGAATTGACCAGCGGCCCCTCGAATCCCAGCAACTCGGCAACGCGCGCCCGATCAATCGGAAACCCGCTGGTGGTGATCGCCGCCGCCCCCATTGGGCAATGCTCCAACCCATCGGCCGCCGCATTGAGACGCGCAATATCGCGCAACATCACCTCGATCACTGCGCCAAGATAGTGCCCCCAGGTCGTCGGCTGCGCAGGCTGCCCGTGCGTATAGGCGACGATCAGTGTCGCCTTCTCGGCCTCCGCCTTAGCGATCAGCGCCTCCGTTAAGGTTAACGCCTGCTCCAAAAGCACAGACACCCGAGTGCGCAACGCCAGTTTGAACAGCGTATGGTCCATGTCATTGCGCGACCGCGCGGTGTGCAAGGCTCCACCTAGATCGCCCAAGCGGCGCTTCAACTCCGCTTCGACGAGAAAGAAGTAATCCTCGAACTCGCCGGTATACCTCAGCGCATCGAGGTTCACCTCGGCATCAACATCCAGCAACGCCCCGGCAATCGCACCCGCGTCCCCGGACTCCAAAATCCCGGTCTCCGCCAGCATCACCAGATGCGCCCGGTTGATCGCCGCCATGTGCCCCGCGTAATGCGCCTTCACCCCGTCAAACAGGGGCGCGAGCACCGTGTCCCGATAGGTCGGGTCCGGAAACACGCTCTGGTCCGTCATGCACCGCCCCCTGCTTCTTCTCTTTCCAAATACGCAAACGCAACGGAGCCCAAACCGATCACACTCATCCTTTAAGGCCCGCCATCACCACACCCTGAATGATGTAACGCTGGAAGATCAGGAACACGATCAGAGTCGGAATGGTCGAAATCGCCGCCCCGGTCATGATCAGCTCCCACGCCACATCCGCCTCGTCGCCAAAGGACGACAGACCCACGGGCAGGGTATACATCTCGACCGAGTTGGTCACGATCAGCGGCCAGATGAACGCGGTCCAGTTGCCCAAGAAAACAAAGATCGCCAAGGCTGCCAGCGCCGGTTTCACCAAAGGCATCGCCACGGTCCACCAGATCTGCAACTCGTTCAGCCCGTCGATCCGCGCCGCTTCTATAAAATCGTCCGGAACAGTCTCGAAAAACTGCTTCATCAGGAAGGTGCCGAAGGCCGTCATCAATCCCGGAAACATGATCCCCCAATAGGTGTCGAGCCACCCGAACTGCTGGCTCATCAGATACCACGGGATCACCAGCATCTCGGTCGGGATCATCAGTGTCGACAGGATCGCGATGAAGACGATGTAGCGGCCCGGAAAGCGGAACTTGCAGAGGGTATAACCCACAAGCGAGTCAAAGATCACGTTACAGACCGTCGTGATGATCGCGATGATCATTGAATTGACGAACCACCAGTAGAACCGTCCATCCTCGAGCACATAGGTGTAATTCTCCAGGTGTGGCTCATCCGGGATCAGCTTCAGGTTATACACCTCATGCGGCCATTTCAGCGAGGTCGAGATCATGTAGGCGATGGGCATCACCATCGCGACACCGCCCAGGAACAGCAGCGTCCAGCGCAGGATCTGCCCCATGTTCGCAGGCTTCTTGGGAGCTTCGGTCTTGAGCAGCGCGTCAGTCGTGGGACGGATTTCCGTAGCGGTCATTTAGCTGTCCCTCAGAATGCGCAGCTGGATCAGGCTCACCACCAGCAGCACAAGGAACAAAACCACTGTTTGCGCTGCGGCGTACCCCATGTCAAAGGCGCTGAATGCGGTCTCGTAGATCATCAGAACCAGCGGTTTTGTAGAATTCAAAGGCCCACCGGGATTGTTCGTCGTCATGTTGAACACATGATCAAAAATGCGCAGGAACCCGATAGAGGAAAACACCACGATGAACACGATGGTTGGCTTCAAGAGCGGCAGCGTGATTTCCCACAACACCGTCCACCACGACACGCCGTCAATGCGCGCCGCCTCGTAATAGCTGCGCGGGATCGCCCGCAGCCCTGCCATGAAGATGATCACCTGAAACCCCAATCCGGCCCAGACCGCAGGGGCCAGAACAGAGGGAAGCGCCCATGTGGTGGATTGCAGGAACGGGAATTGCGGAATGCCGATGCTGGCCAGTGCGTTGTTGAACAAACCCACCGGGACCGGCTGGTAGAACCAGCGCCAGACCCATGCCATCGCAACCGCACTGGTCATGAAGGGCAGGAAATAAAGCATCCGCAGAAAGCCGTGCATGAACCGAACCTGATCCAGGTGGTAGGCGATCACGAAGGAAATCAGCAGACTGACAGGCGTGCCGATCAGCAGATAAACAAAGGTGTTCTTGAACACTTTCCAGAACACAGGGTCGGCAAACAGCTTCTGGTAATTGTCCAGACCTGTCCATGTCCGGTCGCCCAGCAGGTTCCAGTCCTGAAAGCTGATCAGGATGGCGTTGCCCGTCGGATAGAACCGAATGACCGAGTAAAACAGGATCGGAATGGCAAGGAACGCCCACGCCCATACGATCTGCTTCTGCCGGATGGTCAGATTGCGATACATGCCTCAGCCCGAAAAAGGTGACGCCCCGGCCGGGAGGGAACCGGGGCGTCCGTGCCGCGCGCTTAGTTGGACGCGCTCTTGTAATAATCGTCGAGGATCTTCTGCTCTGCCTCTGCAGCAATGGCGAGGCTTTCTTCCGCGCTCATACCCTGCAGGGTCATGCGCTCGACCATTTCCACCATCACCTGACGCTGGCCGCTTTCATTGGCGAACTTGGTGGTGTGGGCATAGGCGAGCCCCTTGATGAAGGGGCCATAGACCGGGTCATTCGCGTTTTCGTCGGTCAGACCAACCGATGGTTTTGCCGGCAATTCACCAACCACGTTCAACCAGATTTGCATCGCCTCGTCGCTGGTGATGTACTGCATGAACTTGACTGCCGCGTCGTATTTCTCGCCCTCGGCCTTGGTGGTGATCGCGTTCACCCAGTAAGACGAATAATTCGACCGCGTGCCATCGGCTGTCGCCGGAAGCTCGGTCACACCCCATTTCAGGCCGCGCGTGTCGTTCAGGGATCCGATGCGGAACGATCCGTCGATATGCAGCCCCGCACGCCCCGCCTTGAACGCAGCCTGCGGTTCATCCATGAACCCGATGGCGGATACGGCATCGTCGCCACTGAACAGCGACGCATAGAAATTCAGCGCCTCAAGCCCGGCCTCATTGTTGTAATTCACCGTCTGGTAATCATCGACATAAGGCTCGCCGCCGAATTGACGGACCAGTCCTTCGCGCCACCAATGGTGATCCTGCGCAGTCATGCCCGCCGTCATACCGACTTGCGTCAGGTTCCCCGCGCCATCGCGCTTGGTCATGGCTTTAGCGGCGGCGATCATCTCGTCCAGAGTGGTCGGCGGCTCGACACCGGCCTCTTCCAGAAGACGCTCGTTGTAGAACAACGCCAAGGACCGCACGGCGGTTGGCAGCGCCCAATAGGCGTCGCCGTCCTTCATCGCCTGCACCATCGGAAAGAACTCTGCATCAATCTGGCTGGCCGGGAACACATCCGCAGGAAGCGGCTGGATCAGCTCGGCGGCCACGTAGTCATTGAGCCATCCGTAGAACAACTGCACCACATCCGGGCCTTCCCCCGCTGGGATCGCTGCAGCGACCTTGGTGCGGTAATCGGCATAGGGGAAATGGGTCATCTTGACCGTGATGTCCGGGTTTGCCTCCTGGAAATTCTCGATCAGCGTTTCCATTGCCTTGACGCGGGCATCGAAGAAGTACTGCCAGTATTCGATTTCCACCGCATGTGCGGCGGTGCTGAAAAGTGCGGCGGCGCTGGTTGCTGTCGCAACGGCCAGTGCCTTGACGTTGAAGAATGCCATGGACCTCTCCCTGTTGAGATCTGTTGAATGTGCCGATCCATTCTTGTTCGCGACCGGTCATTCTCCAAGCGTTAACTCAACTTTCTTGAGTGTTCAAGTTTGGTGCGCTAAGCGAAGGCATGGTCAGTACGCTGAAACCGCAACTTGGGGCCAATCCCGAACGCGCCCGCAGCCACAACAAACAGTTGGTTCTGCGCGCCATTCGCCATGTCGGTGCGGCAGGTCGCGCCGAAATTGCCCGCGCCTCGGGGCTTTCGACACAGGCGGTGTCCAACATCATCTCCGATCTGCTGGGCGAAGGCCTTCTGGTCGAACAGGGGGTCCGCAGCGCCGGTCGCGGCCTGCCGGTTCAGCAATATGCCATCAAACCGGACGGTGGGTATGCCTTTGGTGTTGAGGTCCGCCCGACGGCTGTTTTCACCGCGCTTGTCGATCTGGTCGGCACGCCGATTCAGACCCGGCGTATTCCGCTGCGCAATGCGGGAAAATCCACAATTTTAGACACTGTTTCGGCTCAACTTGACATTTGTCTCAAAGAGTCGCGGGTCCGCAAAGGCGCATTGATGGGCGCAGGCATCGTCATGCCGGGCCCCTTCGGCGACACGGGTCTGACCGGCACAGAATCAGAGTTGCCCGGCTGGAACACCGGCGATCCGGCCGAGATCTTTGCCAACGCGCTCGACCTGCCTGTGTTCGTCGAAAATGACGCCAATGCGGCGGCGATGGCCGAAAGGATGAATGGCGTCGCCCGAGGGCTGGACGATTTTGCCTATCTCTATTTCGGTCAAGGGCTCGGGCTGGGCCTTGTTCAGAACGGTCAAATCCTTCAGGGCGCGTTCGGCAACGCCGGAGAGATCGGGCACATTCAGGTGCTGGTCGACGGACATGCCGTGGAACTCGAAAGTGCCACCAGCCGTTTGTCCGTGCAGGCCTATCTGGCCGCGCAGGGGGTGAGTGTGACAGACATGGACGAGCTCAACAGTCTCTATTCCACCGCAAATCGCCATTTATTCGACTGGCTGAACCACGCGGCACAGGCGCTGTCTTCGGCTTTGTCGATCATCGAAAACCTTTTTGACCCACAAACCGTGATCCTTGGCGGGGCGATGCCGGACGATCTTCTGGATCACATGATTGCCCGCACGGCGCTGCCTGCCAGATCGGTGTCGAACCGTCCGGATCGCACACATCCGCGCCTGATGCGCGGCACCTCTGGTCGTATGACAGCAACACTCGGTGCCGCTGCGCTGGTGCTGCATCAGGCCTTCACCCCCACCATCGCCGAAGCGAGGTAACCCATGCCGACCCCTGATCAGACCCGCCTTGAACAGACCCGCATGCGCCCGCGTGTGCTTGATCTCTGGTGGGCGCTGCGCCCGCTGCAATCCGTGGTCCGGCTGATGAACACTGGCGCGCATCCCGATGATGAGACAACAGCCCTTCTGGCCGCCATCGGTCTGCGCGATGGCATCAACCTCAGCTATGCTTGCTCCACACGCGGTGAAGGCGGGCAGAACGACATCGGTACTGAAAGCGGCCCGGCGCTGGGCGCTTTGCGGACGCGTGAGATGGAACGCGCCTGTGATCTGCTCAACATGCGCCTTTACTGGCACGGCACCTCACCCGACGACCCGATCCGCGATTTCCGCTTTTCCAAAAGCGGCGAGGAAACGATGGGCATCTGGGGGCACGACCATCTGCTTCATCGCTTTGTTGAGATTGTGCGGACAGATCGCCCCGACATCATCCTGCCGACCTTCCTCGACGTGCCCGGCCAGCACGGCCACCACCGCGCCATGACCCAAGCTGCGCATGAAGTGATGGATGCTGCCGCCGATCCCGACTTCCCGTCGAACCTGCCGCCATGGCAGGTGTCCAAGATGTACCTTCCCGCATGGTCCGGTGCCGGGCAGGCTTATGATGACGATCTGCCTCCGCCCGAAGCCACCCTCACCATCGACGGTGCAGGCAAAGACCCAATGTCGGGCTGGAGCTATGCCCGCATCGGCCAGATGTCCCGCGCCTATCACCGGACGCAAGGCATGGGGCGCTGGGTTCCTGCTGGCCCTGGCAAGGACTGGCCGCTGCATCTGGCAATCAGCCATGTCGATGGGCCGGATGATGCGTTGCACGCTGGCTTGCCGCAAACTCTGGCCGATCTGGTCGACCTCGCTCCGGGTGCCAAGCAGGATCTGCTGCTGGCGCATGGCTATATCACCGAAACCGTGTCGGCCTTTCCCCATGCGCGTCACATTGCAAAGACGGCGCAGAAGGCTCTGCTCCACCTGCAAAAGGCCGAAGCCGATGCGCCCGACAGCATTGCGCACCGCCTGACCGCCAAACATCGGCAATTGGCCCATGTCCTGCGTCTGGCGCTGGGCATCGAAACCGATGCCCGAACGCACCAGACCTGGCTCCGTCCCGGTGACACAACCGATGTCACGGTAGAGTTCGACAAAGGCGATGCCGACCGCGCCAGCTACAACCTCGCGCTCCCCTATGGCTGGTCCGAGGAGGATGGCCAAATCACCATTACGTCCGATGCCAATCAGACCGACCCTTACCGCGCCGAATACGATCCAGCCGATCCGCCATTGCCCCGGATCGAGATCCAGCTTGAGATGACGACCGTCACTTTATCCTTCGCCAAACCGCCCGTTATCCTGCCGGACCGCGCCGCGCTGATCGCGCCAGATGCGGCTCTGATCAACCTCAAAACGCCCAAGAGGTCTGTCTCGGTGGCGATTGCAGATGTCAGCCCGGCGGGGTCACGGGTGACGTTCGATCTGCCAGAGGGTTGGTCGATGGAACATGGCACAGGCGCGGTGGAGATCACACTGCCGGACGATCCCGAACCGGGGCTTTATACACTCCCACTTTATGTCGGTGACTCTCCTGCGATGACCGAACAGCGCATCGCCTATGACCATGTCGACCCAACCGTCTATGCCCGACCCGCTGCCCTGACGGTTCGGGTGCTGGATGTCGCGCTGCCCCAAGCCAAGGTCGGCTACATCGGCAGTGGGCATGACGCAGTCGCCGACTGGCTGACTGCGCTTGGCGCGGACATCACCTCTCTGTCTGACGATCAGATCACCAGTGACGCGGCGCTTGCCGCGTTCGACACGATTGTCATCGGCATCTTCGCCCTCCGCTTCCGCGACGGGCTGGTGTCGGAAATGCCCCGCCTGCGCGAATGGGTAGAAGAGGGCGGCACGCTGGTGACGCTCTACCACCGCCCGTGGGACAACTGGGATTCAGACACTGTTCCGCCGCGTAGGCTCGAAATCGGACAACCGTCGCTGCGTTGGCGCGTGACCGATGCCAATGCCGAGGTCACGCATCTGGCGCCCGATCATGCGCTTCTGAACACGCCCAACCACATCACCGCCGAGGACTGGGAGGGTTGGGTCAAGGAACGTGGCCTCTACTTTGCCAAAAGCTGGGACGATGCCTACACGCCGCTTCTGTCGATGTCGGACCCCGGTGAAGACCCGCTCACCGGCGCGCTTCTCACGGCCGAAATCGGCAAAGGCCGTCACACCCATTGCAGCCTTGTCCTGCATCACCAGATGGCCAAGCTGGTGCCAGGAGCCTATCGCCTGATGGCGAACCTGATTGCCCCCCGCCGATGAGCACAGACGCGCCCCGCGACAATCTCAAGGGGGGTGCATGGCTTTTGGCCGATATGGCCCTGAACATCTGGGCGCTGAGCATAGTCAAGGCGCTGGGCCTTGGCTATCCGGTGGCGCAGATCGTGTTCCTGCGGGCGGCGATTGGTCTTCTGCTGCTGTCGCCATGGGTGCTGCGCCACCGTGCCGCTTTTGCCGCGGTTCCTGACTGGCCCCTGCAAATCCTGCGCATCGCCCTGAGTGCAGCGACCCTGACCGCCAGCTACTTTGCCATCTCGCGTGTGCCGCTGGCGCTGTTCACCACGATGAACTTCACCCGTCCCTTGGTTGTCATGGTGCTGGCGGCAGTCTTGCTGCGCGAGAGGGTGACGCCCAGGCAATGGCTCGCGGCGGCGGTTGCGATGGTTGGTGTGGTGATCGCCATCGACCCTGACGGCACAACCTTTGGACCGGGGCTCATGGCGTTGGCTTTGGTCATTCTGACAGGTTCGGCTGCTGTGATCGTCACAAGACGGCTTCGAAGCACCCCGACCCTCGTTCTAATGACATTGTACACGATCGGCTTGGGCCTGTGCACGCTGCCGTTTGCGCTCTGGTCATGGCAGCCGATCCCGTCGCACCATCTTGTGCCGCTGCTGGCAATTGGCGTCTTTGCCCAAGGCGCACAGGCCTGTTTCCTGCGTGCGCATTATAACGGAGATGCCGGGGTGCTGTCTGTTCTGGGTTACCTAAGCCTGCCTTTGTCGACCGCTGCCGGATATTTTGTCTTTGGCGAAATTCCGACCCTGCGGTTCTACGCAGGCGCAGCGCTTGTCGTGCTGGCCGCGGCATCGCTGACCATGTCGCGCAAGCACCTGTCGCGCTTGCGGGTGCGCTAAGGGGACATCATCCGTGTCTCAACAGTCTGTTGAGGAAAAACAACTGGCACATGATGTCTTGCACACCTATCGTCGCCGCCAATCGGAAGCTTGGGTAACGTGTCGCTTGTAATGACGAACAAATCATTCGCTTACCTCGTGCCGCAGTTCCCCGGTCAGACGCATATCTTCTTCTGGCGCGAGATCGCGGCGCTTGAGGCACAGGGCGTGACGCCGGTTCTTTACAGCACAACCGTTCCGCCTTCGGGTTTGATCTCGCATCGATGGTCGCAAGAGGCGATGGCCCGCACGACCTATCTGGCGTCGCGCAATCCGGCGTTGCTTATGGCGATCCTGCCGCGCTTGCCTTGGGGCTTGATCCTGAAAGAAGCGCGGCGCTTGCCCAAGGACGAGGCGAAAACGTTCCTCAAGGATGTCATCATCAGCGCCCCGGCGGCGGAAAAGCTGGCGCGCGACTGCAAGCGTCGCGGCATCACCCACATTCACGCCCATTCCTGCGGTCGAGCTGCCCTGATCGCCGCCCTTGCGCATCATGCGCATGGGCTGTCCTATAGCCTGACCCTTCATGGACCGCTGCAGGATTACGGTGTCGGCCAGCGCTTCAAATGGCGCGGCGCCGCTTTTGTCAGTGTCATCACCCGCGCGTTGCTTGACCTGTTGCCCGGCCAATTGGGGGACGCGTTGCCGAAACGTCTGCCTCTGCAGCCGATGGGGGTTGATACAAGTGCCTTCCGCCGCGACACGCCCTACGTGCCACCGGTTCCCGGAGAGCCTTTGCGGGTGTTCAGCTGTGGTCGTCTGAACGTGGTCAAAGGTCATCAGGATTTGATGCAAGCGGTCCGGTTGATGATCGACCGGGGGCAGCCCGTGCATCTAGAGATCGCAGGCGAGGACGATGCCGGCGGAGGCGGCTTTCACAAAGAGCTGGACACGCGCATCGTTGAACTTGGGCTTGAGGAACATGTCACTCTTCTGGGGGCCATCAGCGCCGAGGCGGTACGGGACAAACTGATGTCATCGCATGTCTTTGTCCTGGCCAGTTGGTCGGAACCTTTGGGCGTGGCCTATATGGAAGCGATGAGTTGCGAAGTTCCCACCATCGGCACAGACGCGGGTGGTGTGCCCGAGCTGATCACCAGTGGCGAGGATGGCATTCTGGTCCCGCCAAAAGACCCCGAGGCCTTGGCAGAGGCCCTGATGCAGCTTGCCGCAGATCCGGAAAAGGCGCAGTCGCTGGCGAAAACCGGACGCGCACGTGTGGTGGCGGATTTCGATTCAAGCCGCGGCGCAGACATGCTGGTGCGCGAGATCTGGAACGCCTAGGCCGACTGGCGGCAAATCAGGATTTGTAGCGGTCCCCGTACATGCGTTCCTGCATGTCGATATACCACTTTTTGAAGTTCCGGATCGGGAAGAACAGGAACACCGGGATCTGCGCAATGCCATAGGCATAGGCCCGCACCGTGGGAAAACTGATCCGCTTCTGCGCCGCGTCGATGGCCACGTAGAGACCCATGAACTTTGCAAAGGATGCCGCGCATCGCAGGGCGGATCGCACGCGGTTCGGGCTGTGCACCGCATGCAGGGCCAAAAGGTTGCGCACCCGGATCGTATTGATGCGAAAGCGGCTGGCTTTGCTGTCATTGCCGTCGGCATGGAAGAACCCGGCGTCCGGGGCGACAACCAGACGACCGAACTGCGACATGCGATAGGAAAAGTCGCTGTCTTCATGTGTTGCATAGTAGCGAAGCAATTCCGTCCAGCCTGACTCTGTCGCGAATTTGCGGCGAAACGTGGTGCGTCCGCCGTTGACCAATCCGCTGGGGAACACGTTCAGATGCGTCACCGATGCAGGCACCGGGCCCATGTCCACCGGGTCTCCGTAAGGCACGAAATGGCTGTCGAGTGTCAGCTGGTTCTCGAACCATTGGCGCAGCTTCGAATGATCTGCGCCTGTCTGCATGGTCGGATAGCTGCGTTTGCGCGCGGGTTCATAAGGGCCGGGTGTGAACTGACCGGTGACCATCGCGATCTCATCGTCCACGTCGGCTTCGTAGACACGCATCACAATCTCGGCGGCATCGGGATACAGATAGATGTCGTCATCCAGCGAAAACACGATGTCCGACGTCGCAAGGCCCAACGCCTGATTTCGTTGAAAGGTCAAGGACCGCACATCGGCAGGGACATAAACCAGTGTCACGTCCTGCCAATCGGCCGTGAATTCAGACACCATCTGATCCCGGTTGTCCTCCCAATTGTCAGAGGCATCGACGATGACCACCTCGGAGGGTCGTCGCGTTTGCCTCAGCGCACAGCGGAGGGTTTCGACCAGAAAATGAGGTCGATTGTATGTGCAGATTGTCAACGTCCAAGACAGGGTCATAAGCCTACGATAGTCACTCTCTTACTCAACGGTAAATTTTCCGAGGTGTTAGCATTGTAATTTGACCAAACTGCGGCGCGATGCACAGGAATTGTCAATTGCGGGGCAGTTTAGGTTCTGAATTTTAACACGACAGGGTACCGATCTTGGACTAATTTGGTTACTAAAGCCTCGAATGTGCAGTCATGGCGCAGGCAAGACCGGTGTGACCGGTCCGTGGCAGGAGGGTATTTGGTGAAACAGCGCGTGCTATTGACAGGTGGGGCCGGGTATATCGGGTCTCACACCTATGTCGCCCTCGTCGAAGCCGGCTATGATGTTCTGATCCTCGACAATTTCAGCAATGCCGCACGGGACGTGCCAAAACGGCTCTCCAAGATCACAGGGCAAGAGGCTGTCGTGGTCGAGGCCAATGTGCTGGACCGCGCTTCGCTGGACCGCGTGTTTGCAGAGCAAAAGATCGACGCGGTGATCCATTTTGCCGCCTTCAAGTCGGTGGGCGAAAGCGTGCGCAAGCCGCTGGCCTACATGCAGAACAACGTTGTGGGCTTGGTCAATCTGATGCAGGCGATGGACAATGCTGGCGTACGCCGGTTGGTGTTCTCGTCCTCGGCCACGGTCTATGGCAATGCCGCAGAGCTGCCGACCCCCGAAACTGCGCTGCTCAGCTATGGAAATCCCTATGGGTATTCCAAGCTGGTCTGCGAACAGATCATCGAACAGACGGTCGCATCCGATCCAGGATGGACTGTCGGCGTGCTTCGCTATTTCAATCCTGTGGGCGCGCACCCGTCTGGCTTGATCGGAGAAGACCCGTCGGGCATTCCGGACAACCTCATGCCCTATGTCGCAAAGGTCGCGGTGGGCGAACTGCCCATTCTGTCGGTGTTCGGAAACGATTATCCAACGCCGGATGGGACCGGCGTGCGGGATTATATCCATGTTGTTGATCTGGCCCGAGGTCACGTGCAGTCGCTCGCGGCATTGGAGCGTGACGGGCAGGGCCATGTCGTGAACCTTGGCACCGGGCGTGGCTATTCCGTGCTGGAACTGATCGCGACCTATGCGCGGGCCAGCAATCGGGACATCCCCTACAAGATCGCGCCGCGCCGAGACGGGGATGCGGCAGCCAGCTATGCCGATCCCAGCCTTGCCAAAAAGGTCCTGGGGTTCGAGGCACAGTACGATCTGTTCGACATGTGCCGCACCAGTTGGGTCTGGATGCAGAACTCGGCCGAAACGGCAGAGTGATCGTTCAGTCTGCCAATTCCTTCATTGCCATGCGCACGGCGCGATTGGGGTTCTGTTTGAGGATGTGTTCCCCGAGTGCCTTGGCGAGGGTCGTATGGCCCTTTTCGACGGCGCGGTTGAACAGCTCCCTCTGGTAGCGCGGGAAGCTGCGCCGTTCGCGAAGCAGCTTGTAATAGTCGTGCGCGCCCAGCGTGCCATTCAGCGCGCCAAGGATGATCGGACTCAGAATGCCCATCTGGTTCAGGGAACTGCCCAGCCGGTGCCCCAGCAACGGCGCGCGCAGGTGTTGCACGTTATCGCCGGTGAACCGCGCGGCGTGCTGCGCGTCGAGCGGCTCATAGGGATCATACAGGATCGAAACGCGATTGGCGGCTTGGCTGACCACGGCGGCGTCGCCATAGGGTCCGGAAAAGTCGCGGTCCCAGACAACCTTGTAGCGGGTTTCCCAAGGCACAATGGATTTGTCGACCGTCGACTGCGGAGAGATGGCGACCACATCGCATCCCGGCGCGGCGGGGGAAAAGGCGCAAGCCGCGTACCCGCCCATTGACGCGCCATAGAACACCACGCGTTTGAACTTTTCGAAGAACCCGCTTGCTTTCAAATCGTCGAATTGGTCGTAAACCCATGGTTCGCGGTACCACGTCCAGCCGCCCGCCAGCACACCCAGCATCGACCAGCCCTGATCTTTGATAAAGCTGTAACCCCAGGGGCGGCGGTCCTCGCGTTTGGTCATCGCGATGTCGAGATTGTCAAAAGACACCACCAGCGTATCGGAGTCGCGCGGGATGTAGACAAAGCTGTGCCCGTTTGTGCCTGCGCGATACCACCCTTTAAGACCTGCGAGCTTGAGCGCGATGGCGTCCCAACTGTCATCGGTGACAGGTTCGGGCGGGTTGGGTGTGACCCGGATGCGCGTGACCTGTTTACCGTCATCCTCGCGTGTCGACAGGGTTGTGTTCGCGCCATAGGGCTTGAGAAACGGAAACGCGCCAGAGCCGCGCCGGACATCCATGAAAACCCGTGTGTCGGAATGTATGCAGCGTTGCAGGAATAGCTCCAGAAACTGCGTTTTCCACTGATCGCCAAAGCCCTGCAGATTGCACAGCACATCCACCGGGCGCAGGTCTTTCTCAGCGCGGATCACCTTGATCCGGTCGGGATCGACCTCGTTTTCGGTCAGGAAGGTGATGTACTCGGCCAGCCAGGGCATGTCCTCGTCTTTGAACTTGGCGCGGCGATTGGTGTTCACCAACTGGATGTCGCAATCGAACTTGTGATGCAGCGCCAGAACGAAGCTGCGTGCTTGTCCGGTCAGGTCGGCCACGCTGGTAACCTCATCAAGGTCCAACTCGTCGATCAGAGCACCGTCGAATGTCGTGTTTCCGCGCCCCTTGATCGGGGCCAGTGCAGGGGTGATGCCATGCTCTTGCACCAGCTTTTCGAGGTACGACCCCTTGGGTGGCAGCCCGTCATGCAGGTTGCCCAACTGCCGCTTGTTCGAGGCCCAGAGGTGCAGGGCGGTTGTCTCTGACGTGATCAGCCCTTCGGCAATGTCGGCACGGCGCATGAACTTGAACCGTTCGCGAAAGGTGATCGGGTAGAAGGCATTGAGCGGTTGCACATGCTCCTCCAGACCAAGCGCATGCACATAATGGGTCACCATCATCGGTCCCCAAACGCCCCAGGGCTGTTCGGTGATATGCACCGGTTTGCCCTTTTCGGCCTTCTTGCGCATTTCCTCTTTCCGTTTCTTCGGAAGAAAGGGCGCGATGGAGTAGCGGTCGCTGGTGAAATCGAGCATCTGGCGCAGCGCATCGCTGTCTGATGGCAGACCAAGAACAGCGTTGTTCACACGGTGTTCGCCGGGCAGTTCGTAGCCGAAGACATAATCGCTGTCGTAGTCCATCGGACGGTAGCAATAGACGTCCGTATCCACCCAGATCATGCCGGGGTTCTGGTGGATCATGTGCAGGCGGAACCAGTCGGCAAACAGCGCATAGCTGTTCTTCTGCTCGTATTTGATGAAATCTTCGGTGTCGATAATCTCGCGTCCATCGCGGCGGATCACGCCGTCGGGGACGTTCGGAATGTCTTCATAGCTGAACAGGGTGATCTTCTGGCCCTTGTCGACAAAGGACTTCAGGCACAGCTGTTCAAGCCAGCTGAGCGGCCCCCCGATCCAGAGCGTTCCAACCTCGCGCGTGCGTGGCATCTGCATGTCCTCATTCGCGCCTCTTGTCAGTGCCGGGCGCCTTTGTTTTCGGGATGCTAGGGGCAAACGGCCGTTTTGTGTAGCCTGCGTGATATCTGACTCAGTTTTTGCGTCATTCGTGCCTTTGCTGCCATGCAGCTTGCAAGAAAGCCGACTGACACGTAGTTTTTTCGCAAAATACGAATGAATGCGGTCGACCAAAGACCCGCGAGGCGAGGCATAAAATGAGCGGTGAGACCTACACGGTTGTCTCAACCATGAAGAACGAGGGCCCCTACATCATTGATTGGGTGGCCCACTACAAAACGTTGGGGTTTGACCACATTCTGGTCTGCACCAATGATTGTACTGACACGACTGTCGAGATCCTGCTGCGCCTGCAAGAGATGGGTCTGGTGACCCAACACAACACCGTCGTGCGCCGTGCCGGGATTCATCGATCAGCCCTGCGCCAGGCCAGTCGGCGTTATGACATCGTGCTGAATGCCACATGGGTGTTTGTCTGTGACGTGGATGAATACCTCAATGTCCATCTTGGCGATGGATCGGTGCAGGCGCTTGTCGAAGGGTCTGGGCCGAATGCCGATGTGATTTCGGTGCCGTGGCGGGTGTTCGGATCGGACGGGATCGAGGCGTTTGCGGACAAACCTGTGACCCAGCAATTCCGTATGGGTGAATACGAATGGGACGCCGAGCTGCGCCCCGAAACCGGCAAGTTCGTCAAATCGCTTTACACCAACCAGCACAAGTTCCAGCGCATGGGACTGCATGCCCCGGTGTCGCTGGACGAGCATGTCGCCGACACACGCCGCGTGCTTCCCGGTGGGATCGACTATGTCATCAACGGCGAACGTACCGCCAATCCGCCGCTTTTCACCCATGCGCAGGTGAACCATTATGCGCTTCGGTCGATGGACAGTTTTCTTGTCAAACGCGCGCGCGGTCGTGCCAACCACTCACACCATGTCCTGGGGATGGAGTATTGGGAGCGGTTCAACCTGAACCACGAAAAAGACACCTCGATCGACCGGTACAAGACCAAGGTGACCAAGCTGGCCAAGGAGTTGAAATCCGATCCGGTGCTGGCTGATCTGCATGCGCGTGCAGTTGACTGGCACAAACGCAAGGCGGCATCCTTGAAAATCGACCCGGACATGGACGATCTGGTCAACGGGTTGAAGGCGGCGTTATGAGCGGGCCGCGACCGACCGGCTGTTGAACCGCAGGTAAGGACGACATGGGACAGGTGATCGAACGACGCTTGCTGGGTATGGGGCTTGGCCCGATCACCCTTCTTGACGCCGTTTCCACGGATCACGAGGACGGCCCGCGCGCCGCCCTGTTCTTTGCAGCGGGGAGCGATCTTTCGTCTCTGGGGCATGCAGACGGCATCGAACCGCTGTCGCAGATCAGCGTCGGGGGTGCTGTCTGCATCACCTATCCCCTGCCCGCAGATGGCCGCCTTCGGCTGACGCTGGCTGGTGCCCCGGTCGACATCACCCCTCTGGCGTCGGAGCAGGACCGTTTCGAAGGCCTGAACTGCATTGCTGCCGTGCGCAATGGCGAAGATGCGCAGACCGTTGCGGTCTGGTTGCAGCACCATGTGCAGACCCAGTCGCTTCAGGCGGTCGTTATCGTGGACAGGGCGAAACCGGGAACTAACCCGGCCTTCGCATCCGATCTGGCGGCGGAACTGGACCGCCTGTCGCTCGACTGTGACGTGACGATCCTAAGCAGCGATCTGCCGCTGGGCCGCACCGATGCCCCCGCGGAATCGCACCCGTTCTGCGTGCCGGAAGCCCCCGGCAAAGACCGGATGAAAGTGCCAAAGCCGTCGCCTTGGGACTCTCCCCTTGGGGCCATGTCGCTTTACGAAATCCTGCGCGCCCGGTTTCTGGGGCAGGCCCGGGCGGTCTGCAATATCGAGGTGCACGACCTCATGCCGCTTGGTGCGCCCAACATGTTCGACAATGCGGTCGAAGCCGATGGCGGGGTGATCGCGCTTTACGGGCGGCACTGCTATCCGTGGCGCGTGCGCAAGGACGATCCCACGCGTTTTGCCGATCACATCTGTGTCCAGTTCGATGCCCGCGGCGGGCGGCAGCGCTGGTGCATTGCGCCGGCCAAGGCAACGGAAGCCGCAATCTGGCGGATGATCCGCATCGGCAACGCGATTCCAGACCGGGCGCGCACGCAGTTGTTCTACCGGCACATGGCGCTGCGGCATCCGACGCCGTCGATTTCCAAGATTGTCCCCAAGACCTCGCTCATCGAACACCCGCCCCTGATCGAGATGTCCGAGAAGTACTGGGGCCACAAACCGGTTCGGATGCCTGAACTGGAGGCCGATGCGCAACCCAAGGGGAAGGGGCGGCGCGTGATCGTCACCACGATGAAGAACGAGGGTCCGTTCATCCTTGAATGGCTGGCTTATCACCGGGCCATCGGGTTCGACGATTTTCTGGTCTACACGAATGATTGCACCGATGGCACCGACACCATGCTCCAGATGCTGGAACGCAAGGGTATCGTGCAGCACCGTGAAAACCCGTTTCGGGAAAGCGGGCTGAAGCCTCAGCACGCAGCGTTGCAGGCGTCGGACGATGAGCCGATTGTCAAATCGGCGGCGTGGCTGACCTGCATCGACGTGGACGAGTTCGTGAACATCAAGGTGGGCGACGGTACGCTGGATGCGCTGTTTGATGCTGTCCCCGACGCCAACATGATCGCCATGACATGGCGGCTGTTTGGAAATTGCGATGTGCATGAATTTGTGGACGGCCCGATCACCGAACAGTTCCTGCGCTGCGCGCCCGAATTTGCCCGCAAGCCGCATCAGGCTTGGGGCTTCAAGACGCTGTTCAAGAATATTGGCCTGTTCAAGAAAATGGGGGTGCATCGGCCCAAAGGTCTCAACCCCCAGCTTTGGGAAGACATCAACTGGGTCAACGGGTCGGGCAAGCCTTTGCCGCGCGAAATGTTCCGCAATGGCTGGCGATCCACCACCGAGACCTATGGCTATGACCTCGTACAACTGAACCACTACGCTGTGCGCTCTGCGGAGAGCTTTCTGGTCAAACGCGACCGGGGGCGGGTGAACCATGTCGACCGTGATCAGGGGCTCGCCTACTGGTTTCGGATGAACAACAATTACGAGGAAGAACTGTCGATTCAGGCGCGCATGCCGATTTTGCGCGCGGAACTGGAGCGGTTGCTGTCAGATCCAGACATTCGCGCCGCGCATGAAAGCGCGGTTGCGGCGCACAGGGCCAAGATCGACGAACTGCGTGCGACGGAGAATTATGCGAATTTCTATGCCGATCTGACGGGCGACCGGTTGGAAAGACTGTCGCGGTTGCACAATCACTTCGGCTCCAACGTGTTCCTGTCTGGTCCCGAGGTGGTGCCGGATGATGTCTTGCAGAAGGACCCCGAGGAAGACTGGTTCTTCACCGTCGAACTCACTGGCGAAACCGCGCATTGAGTCTCTAAGCGATTGAAGGCCGCCCTGTGTGGGCGGCCTTGTCATCGTCCGCGACGGGCCTTGGTCAAAGGCACCGTCGCGGGATTGGGTGTGGGGCCGTCAGAGGCCCGTGCCGGCTCAATTGAGCAGCGACCAGATCAGCGAGCGCTTTTCGCCTTCGCTGTCGCTCGAGTGGATGACGTTGAGGATGGAGTTCACCTCGGCGTCGGACAGAGCGGCCACGTCTGCGTTCGGGACGTATTTTTCGATGGCCGAGGTGTCGACCATGGCGGATGCCGAGAAGGCGGTGAGGGCAAGAGCTGCGGCTGTGATGAGGGTTTTCATGTCTGTGATCCTTTAAGATGATGTGTCATGCGCCGTAAGGCGCGGGTGGGGTTCAGTTGAGCAGCGACCAGATCAGCGAGCGCTTTTCGCCTTCGCTGTCGCTCGAATGGATGACGTTGAGGATGGAGTTCACCTCGGCGTCGGACAGAGCGGCCACGTCTGAATTCGGGACGTATTTTTCGATGGCAGAAGTGTCGACCATGGCGGATGCCGAGAAGGCGGTGAGGGCAAGAGCTGCGGCTGTGATGAGGGTTTTCATGTGTGTGATCCTTTATCTTGAGGTGGTGTGCGCCCTGCGGCGCGGTTGGGTTTGATGTCTGTCGTCGGGCTGTCTGTCCGACACCACTCAAGCTAGGGTCGGTGCGGCGGGCTTTGAATTCACAGCTCGTGCACATCGGCTCTCGCAAAAGTGGACTTGACGTGGAGCGCCCCCGATCACCCCCTGCGCGGGGCTGCACAGGCATGGTGCGGGTCAGGATTTGCTGGGGGTTCAGCGCGTGATCGGCGGTAAGATTTGACACCGACGCGTGACTGGAACCACGGGAACTGGCATGTCCCATGACGTATCAAGAAAAAGTGACGCCCGCAAAAAGCGCCATTGTTTCAACAGGATCACTGGAGTGCGAGCCAAAAAGAGCGCGGGCGTGATGCGTCTGCCGGTTTTCGGTGGGGTCGCGGTGAGTCGGTTATGCTGTTTCCAAACAATGTGGGGCCATGCCCGGCCTACGCGTTTGGGTTCGGTCGGGACTGGACCCGCCGATCTGGTTCACCATGGCAGTGTCTTACAAGAGAAGAAGCGGCGCCGCGCTGTTGGGCCTGACGGTTCTCTCAAATCCCCGATTGAACGGGCGACCTGTACTTCGGGGTTGCCGAAGCCTGTTCGGAGACCGGTCTCTCATGGTCAGCCTTCCGGCATATGAGAGAAGTGTCAGTTCTGTCGTATCGCGGCATGGGAGTGACCCTTCCCGCTCGATGCGCATCGTGGGCGAGGGTATGGCGTGTAACCGCTTAACGATTTGGAAACTGTGCGTACGCCGCAAAAGAAGGTCGCGTCACTGCGGTGTGTCCCAAGCGGTTTCGAACCCGCTTGGGACTGAGGCCAAAGACCTTAGCCGATGATCGCGTTCAGCGTCGCAGAGGGGCGCATCACCGCTGCGGTTTTCGCGGCATCGGTGTGGTAGTAGCCGCCCAGATCCGCGGGTGCGCCTTGGGCCGCTTTCAGTTCAGACAGGATCGCCGCCTCGTTTTCGGCCAAGGCCGCTGCGATGGGCGCAAAATGGGAAGCCAGCTCTGCATCGTCGGACTGTGCCGCCAGTGCTTCGGCCCAGTAGCGGGCGAACCAGTAGTGGCTGTCGCGGTTGTCCGGCTCACCCACCTTGCGGGACGGCGACCTGTTGTCATCCAGAATGCCCTGCGTTGCGGCATCCACTGCCTTGCCGAGAACGCGCGCCTTTTCGTTGCTGCGCACATCTGCGAGGAATTGCAGGCTTTCACCCAGCGCACAGAATTCGCCAAGGCTGTCCCAGCGCAGGTGGTTTTCCTGCTGCAACTGCTGCACGTGCTTCGGAGCAGAGCCGCCAGCCCCCGTTTCGAACAACCCGCCGCCGTTCATCAGTTTGACGATGGACAGCATCTTGGCCGAGGTGGCCAGTTCGAGGATCGGGAAGAGGTCTGTCAGGTAGTCGCGCAGCACGTTGCCGGTAACGGCAATCGAGGTTTTGCCTGCCCGGATGGTTTCCAGCGACGCGCGTGTTGCTTCGCGCGGGGCCATGATCTTGAACTTGTCGGCGACGCCCTTGGCGGCAAGGATCGGCTCGACATACTTGATGAGTTCCGCGTCATGGGCGCGGCTTGCGTCCAGCCAGAAGATCGCTTCGCAGTTTTCGGCGCGCTGGCGGTCGATGGCCAATTGCACCCAGTCTTCGATGGGCGCTTTGCGGGTCGAGGCCGAGCGCCAGATGTCGCCTGCTTCGACGGCGTGTTCGTGCAGGACCGTGCCATCGCCGAGGATCATCTTCACGGTCCCGTTGTGCGGGATCTCAAACGTGGTCGGGTGGGAGCCGTATTCCTCGGCCTTCTGTGCCATAAGACCGATGTTCTGAACCGTGCCTGCGGTCGCCGGGTCAAGCTTTCCGGTTTCCTTGAAGTAGGCGATCGTCTCTTCATAAACCGGGGCGTAGGAATTGTCGGGGATCACGCAATTGGCGTCATGTTCCTTGCCATCCGGACCCCAGCCTTTGCCGCCTGCGCGGATCAGCGCGGGCATGGAGGCATCGACGATCACGTCAGAGGGCACGTGCAGGTTGGTGATGCCTTTGTCGGAATCCACCATGTAAAGCGGCGCGCGCTCTGCGATGATTTTCTCGATGGCGGCCTTGATCTCTGGCTTGTCTTCGACGCGGGCCATGAGATCGCCCAGACCGGAGTTCGGGTTCACGCCTGCAGCGTCCAGTTCAGCGCCATAGGTGTCGAACACCGGCTGGAGGAACGCCTTGACTGCGTGGCCAAAGATGATCGGGTCGGAGACCTTCATCATCGTCGCCTTGAGGTGCAGAGAAAAGAGCGTGCCTTCTGCCTTGGTCTTGGCGATTTCGTCAGCAAGAAAGGCGTCCAGCGCCTTGGCTGACATGAAGGTCGCGTCGACGACTGTGCCTGCAGGATAGCTGAGGCCGTCCTTCAGGACGGTTTCGGACCCGTCTTCACCCACCAGAACAATCTTCGCGGTGCTTTCGGTGGCCAGCGTTGCAGATTTCTCGTTCGAGCGGAAGTCACCGCCCGACATGGAGGACACACGGGTCTTGCTGTCCGCAGACCAGTTGCCCATGCGGTGCGGGTTGTTCTGGGCGTAGGCTTTGACCGCCTTGGCCGCGCGGCGGTCGGAGTTGCCTTCGCGCAGGACCGGGTTCACGGCAGAGCCTTTGATCGTGTCGTACTTGGCGCGGATGGCCTTGTCCGCATCGGTTTCAGGCGATTCGGGATAATCCGGAATCGCATAGCCCTGTCCCTGCAATTCCTTGATCGCGGCGACCAGCTGCGGCACCGAGGCCGAGATATTCGGCAGCTTGATCACGTTCGCTTCGGGCGTTTTCACAAGCTGACCAAGCTCCGCGAGGTCGTCGGACTGACGCTGCGCTTCGGTGAGATGCTCGGGGAAGGTCGCAAGGATACGACCAGCGAGCGAAATATCCTTGGTGCCAACGGTGACACCGGCGGCGCTTGCGAATTTCTGGATGATCGGCAGGAACGACGCCGAGGCCAGCTCGGGTGCTTCGTCTACCTTGGTATAGATGATGTCGGGGGTTGTGGAATCAGCCATGGGTCACGCCTTTCATGATTTGCCCATGCCATAGGCCAAACCAGCTGAGTTGTAAACAGCATACAGTGGTATACATTGCCGCAATCTGCGGTTCAGGTCGAAATGAACTCGACCCCGTCCTGGCTGAACAAGGCGGCGGTCAATTGACCTGTCGCGTAGGCGCCTGTGTCGATCGAAATACGGCCATCACGCATCTTGGGAACGTCGACAATTGTATGGCCATGGACGATCCAGAAGCCATCGGTTCGTGGCGTCTTGCGGAAATCGGGATGGCCCCAGATGAACGTGTCCGGCGCATGTTCTTCCAGAGGTGTGTTTGGATCCGCGCCCGCATGAACGACAGCCACGTTTCCGGACCATGCAATACACTCAAGTCCAGCGACCCACGCGACCATGTTTTCGCCCATCGCGTCGTAAAGCGTATCCCGCGCCCGTGTGAGGGCTTCGGCCCCGGAGGAGTCGGTGACGCCCGACACACCGAAACTGGCAAGTGTTTGCAGCCCGCCGTTGCGGAGCCATCTGCGGCCCTGAGTTTCGGGCGACTTGAGGAAGTTGAGCATCAGCTGTTCGTGATTGCCCATCAGTGACGTGATGCGGTCATGCTGCATCACGAACTCCAGCACCTCTTTGCTGTGGTCGCCGCGATCAACCAGATCGCCGACGCAAATGATGCTCATCTTCTCGGGAACGGCCTCGACGAGGGATGTTAGCAGATCAATGCGACCATGAATGTCGCCGATCACGCAAAAGCGCGATTCCGGTTGCACCGGGTCGAACACCACCTCGGGTGCGGGCGCTTTGCGCTTGCTGAAGAACTTGGAAAACAACATGCAGACTTCTTTTTTCGACGTTCAGCTCTTGCCACTTTTTTGTGCGGTTGTGCAGGGGAATATGGGATTGAGATCGTCATTACAAAGGGCAAAAGCGATTTCATTTGGTGGTCGCGGGATGTCTTTCGTGTTAGGCGCGAGCGCAATCAGATCGACATCATGGGCGAAAAGACTTTATGAAACGTGTCCTCGTCACCGGAACCGCCGGCTTCATCGGCTACTATCTTGCGCGGCTTCTGCTGGATGAAGGCTTCATTGTCCATGGCTATGATGCGATCACCGATTATTACGATGTGACGCTGAAAGAGCGGCGCAATCAGATGCTTCTGCAGTCTGCGGGTTACAGCTTTACCCATGCCACGCTGGAGGAAGACGGCACATTCGAAGAGGTCGCCGCCACGTTTGCACCGGATGTCATTGTCCATCTCGCCGGGCAGGCCGGGGTGCGCTATTCGCTTGAGAACCCGCGCGCCTATCTGGACAGCAATCTGGTGGGCACCTTCAACGTGATGGAGGCGGCAAGGCAGTTGCAGGTCGAGCATCTGCTGATGGCGTCCACATCCTCGGTCTATGGTGCCAACCAAGAGATGCCGTTCCGCGAGACTGACAAGGCGGACAGGCAGCTGACCTTCTACGCGGCCACCAAGAAGGCGAATGAAAGCATGGCGCATTCCTATGCGCATCTGTGGAACATCCCGACCACAATGTTCCGCTTCTTCACCGTCTATGGCCCGTGGGGGCGGCCCGACATGGCGTTGTTCAAGTTCACCAAGGGCATCTTCGACGGCACGCCCATCGACATCTACAATCACGGCGACATGTATCGAGATTTTACCTATGTCGAGGATCTGGTGCGCGGTATCCGGCTTTTGATGGATGCGGTGCCCGGTGGGCCGGACACGGCGGTTGAAGGGGATACGCTGAGCCCGGCAGCCCCTTACCGGATCGTCAATATTGGCAACTCGGACAAGGTGCGCCTTCTCGATTTCATTGAGGCGATCGAGGCGGAGACCGGGATCAAAGCCAAGCGGAATTATATGGAGATGCAGAAGGGGGATGTGTTTGCCACCTGGGCCGATGCGTCGCTTCTGCGGAACCTGACCGGATATGCGCCCCGGACCGATGTGCGCGAAGGGGTGGCGAAGTTCGTGGCGTGGTATCGGGATTACTACGGCGTCTGACGATTAATTGCGGTTCCAAGGCAATCAGTCGCGATTATCAAGGAAAGCCGAAAAGTCTTGATTGCCGATAGGCATGGTCGGTTGCGCGACGTAGCGCGATACTTGGGGCATCAGCAGCAGAGGGTATCGCGCATGACCACATCGTATTTTGCGCCCAAAGGTGGGCATCCGGGGCAAGACCAGCTTTTGACGGATCGCGCCATGTTCACCGAGGCCTATGCGGTGATCCCGAAAGGCACGATGCGGGACATCACCACCAGCTTTCTGCCGTTCTGGGACAACACCCGCCTCTGGGTGATCGCACGGCCCCTGACCGGATTTGCCGAGACTTTTTCGCATTACATCATGGAGGTCGGCCCCGGTGGCGGATCCGACCGTGCCGAGACCGATCCCGAGGCAGAAGGCGTGCTGTTTGTGGTTGAGGGTTCCATGAGCCTGACGGTTGGCGGCAAGACCCATGAGCTGACCGCAGGGGGTTATGCCTACCTGCCGACGCAATCCGGTTGGACCCTGCGCAACCATGGCGCAGAGCCCGTGCGCTTTCACTGGGTCCGTAAGGCGTATCAGGCGGTCGAGGGGCTGGACCGCCCGGAGGTCATCATCAGCAGCGATGCCGAGGTCACGCCGAACCCGATGCCCGGCACTGATGGGAAATGGGCGACCACGCGCTTTGTCGATCCCACCGACCTGCGCCATGACATGCACATCACCATTGTGACGCTGGAACCCGGCGCGGTGATCCCGTTTCCCGAAACACATGTGATGGAACACGGGTTGTATGTGCTTGAAGGCAAGGCGGTGTACCGGCTCAACCAGGATTGGGTCGAGGTCGAGGCGGGTGATTACATGTGGCTGCGCGCGTTCTGCCCGCAGGCGTGTTATGCTGGTGGGCCGGGGCGGTTCCGCTATCTGCTTTACAAGGATGTGAACCGGCACATGCCGTTGCGGTTGGGTGCAGGGCGGTAAGTCCGCTCGCCGATTCTGCTGAAAGCCCCTTGAAAAGCGCATCCAAACGGGTGCGCTTTTCGTTTTCAAAAAATCATTTCATCTCGTGAAAAATACAAACAACTGAAAATGAACACTAATTGAGATTTTCGAAATATGAAAAATAATTTCGAAAAAATTGCGCGAGGCAGTGCCGTAACGTAAGTTGTGGGTAATTGGAGGAGAGACACCATGAGTTTCCAGAACCCCGTTTTCATTCCCGGCCCGACCAACATTCCTGAATCGCTGCGCAAGGCGTGCGATATGCCGACCATCGACCACCGGTCGCCGTTGTTCGGTAAGATCCTGCACCCGGCCCGCAAGGCGGTTCAGCAGATCCTGAAAAGCACCAGCGCGGAAGTGTTCATCTTCCCCGCGTCCGGTACGGGCGGATGGGAGACCGCGCTGACCAACACGCTCAGCGCCGGTGACACCGTTCTGGTGGCCCGAAACGGCATGTTCTCGCATCGCTGGATCGACATGTGCGAACGCTTTGGTCTTGATGTGATCATCGTGGACGTGGCGTGGGGCAAGGGTATCCCGGCGGATCGCTATGAAGAGATCCTGACCAAGGACACGGCGCACCGGATCAAGGCGGTCCTCGCCACACACAACGAAACGGCCACCGGCGTGAAGTCTGACATCGCAGCGGTCCGCCGCGCGATGGATGCGGCCAAGCACCCGGCGCTTTTGTTCGTGGATGGCGTGTCGTCGATTGCGTCCATGGATTTCCGCTTTGACGACTGGGGTGTCGATGTTGCCGTGACCGGGTCGCAGAAAGGCTTCATGCTGCCTGCTGGTCTTGCGATCACAGCCTTCAGCAAAAAGGCGATGGAGGCGACCAAGACCGCAGGTCTGTTCCGCACGTTCTTTGATGTCAACGACATGATGAAGGGCTACGAAAAGAACGCCTATCCCTACACGCCCGCCGTTGGCCTGATGAATGGCCTGAATGAGGCGTGCCGCATGCTGCAGGACGAAGGTCTTGAGAACGTGTTTGCGCGTCATACCCGCATTGCCGAAGGCGTGCGCGCGGCTGTCGACGCATGGGGTCTTACGCTCTGTGCCGAAACGCCGGACCTCTACTCTGACACCGTGTCGGCAGTCCGGACACCGGAAGGGTTCAACGCGACCGATATCGTGACCCATGCAGCCAGCACATATGGAGTGGCGTTCGGCGTTGGTCTGGGTGACGTGGCGGGCAAGGTGTTTCGCATCGGCCACCTTGGCAGCCTCACCGACGTGATGGCGCTTTCGGGTATCGCCACAGCCGAGATGTGCATGGTCGATCTTGGCCTCGATATCAAGCTTGGGTCTGGTGTGGCTGCGGCGCAGGAGCACTATCGTCACGGGTCGAACATTGCACAGAAAGTGGCAGCAGAATGAAAGACATGGGCATGATCATCCCGACCTATGAAGACATGCTGGCGGCGCATGAGCGGATCAAACCGCATATCCGCCGCACACCGGTGATGCAGTCGGATTACCTCAACGACCTGACCGGGGCGCAGTTGTTCTTCAAGTGCGAGAACTTCCAGGAGCCGGGTGCTTTCAAGGTGCGGGGCGGATCGAACGCGGTGTTCGGGTTGAGCGATGAAGAGGCGGAGCGTGGGGTGTGTACCCATTCCTCGGGTAACCATGCCTTGTGCCTGAGCTACGCCGCAGGCCGTCGTGGTATCCCGTGTAACGTGGTCATGCCGCGCACCGCGCCGCAGGCCAAAAAAGACGCGGTGCGTCGCTATGGCGGCACGATCACCGAGTGCGAGCCGTCGACCACATCGCGCGAGGCGGTTTTTGCCGAAGTGCAGGCGCGCACCGGTGGTGAGTTCGTGCACCCCTACAATGACCCCCGCGTTATCGCGGGGCAGGGGACCTGTTCCAAGGAATTCATGGAACAGACCGACGGTCTCGACATGATGGTGGCACCCATCGGGGGTGGTGGGATGATTTCGGGGACTTGTCTGACACTGTCGACACTGGCACCTGATGTCAAAATCATTGCCGCCGAGCCGGAACAGGCCGACGACGCCTATCGCAGCTTCAAGGCGGGGCACATCATCGCCGATGACGCGCCCGAGACAATTGCCGATGGTCTCAAGGTGCCGCTCAAGGATCTGACGTGGCATTTTGTGTCGAACCATGTGTCCGACATCATGACCGCGTCGGAAGAAGAGATCATCGACGCGATGAAGATCACGTGGAAGTATCTGCGCATCGTGATGGAGCCGTCCTGCGCCGTGCCGCTGGCGATCATCCTCAAGAACAAGGAAGCCTTCGCCGGCAAGCGTGTAGGCGTGATCGTCACGGGCGGGAACGTGGACCTCGATAAACTGCCGTGGATGACGCGGTAAACGCGCTTCCTTTCCGATCCTGTTTCCGATAGGAAACAACCGGAACTATACGACACACAGCGAGTCTGCATGTCAATCGCGACACGCTTTACCTTCGGAGAGACGCAATGAAAGACATGAGCATTCTGGACGATTATGAAGTCGGTTTCGACATTCCCGCCAAGCCGGGCATGAGCGAAGCCGAGGTGCAGACACCCTGCCTCGTTCTCGACCTCGACGCGCTGGAGCGCAACATCAAGAAGATGGGCGATTACGCCAAGGCGCATGGCATGCGTCACCGCGTGCATGGCAAGATGCACAAGTCGGTGGACGTGGCCCTGCTCCAGGTCGAACTGGGCGGCGCCTGCGGCGTGTGCTGCCAGAAAGTGTCCGAGGCCGAGGTGTTCGCCCGCGGTGGCATCAAGGACGTTCTGGTGTCGAACCAGGTGCGTGATCCCGCCAAGATCGACCGTCTGGCGCGTATGCCGAAGCTGGGCGCGCGGACGATCTGCTGTGTGGACGATCTGGCCAACGTGGCGGACCTGTCGGCAGCGGCGGTCAAGCACGGCACGCAGATCGAATGTCTGGTTGAGATCGATTGCGGCGCGGGTCGTTGCGGCGTGACCACGACGCCTGCGGTTGTCGAGATTGCCAAGGCGATTGACGCGGCAGAGGGTCTGAAGTTCGCCGGCATCCAGGCCTATCAGGGCGCGATGCAGCACATGGACAGCTATGACGAGCGCAAGGCGAAGATCGACATCGCCGTGGCGCAGGTGAAAGACGCCGTGGACACGCTCAAGGCCGAAGGCATCGAGTGTGACATCGTCGGCGGCGGCGGCACCGGGTCGTATTACTTCGAGTCCAACTCGGGTGTGTACAACGAGCTGCAGTGCGGATCTACGCGTTCATGGACGCGGATTACGGTCGTATCCTCGACAAGGACGGCAAGCGCATCGACCAAGGCGAGTGGGAGAACGCGCTGTTCATCCTGACCTCGGTGATGAGCCATGCGAAGGCCGACAAGGCCATCGTCGATGCGGGTCTCAAGGCGCAGTCGGTGGACTCGGGTCTGCCGGTGATCTTTGGACGCAACGACGTGCAATACGTCAAATGCTCGGACGAGCATGGTGTGGTGATGGACCCGCAGGGCGTGCTCAAGGTCAATGACAAGCTCAAGCTGGTGCCGGGCCACTGTGACCCGACCTGCAACGTGCACGACTGGTATGTCGGTGTGCGGAACGGCGTTGTGGAAACCGTTTGGCCGGTCTCGGCGCGCGGCCGCGCGTATTGATTTCGCCGCGCTGACGCGCGTCGATCCGTGGGGGGCCAGCCCCCCACACCCCCCGAAGTATTTTTGAACCAGAGAAGACCAGGACGGTGCGCAGTGGGGACTGTCGCACCGTTTTTCATGAGGGAGAGACCATGTATATCGTTCCGGAAGCCATGATCGCCGATCTGGTGTCACGCGAGGCCTCGTTCGAGGCGGTGGAGCAGGTGTTTGCCGCGATGGCGGCGAAGGATGCCTATAACTTTCCGGTGGTTCGCGAGGCGATTGGGCACGAGGACGCGCTTTACGGCTTCAAGGGTGGGTTCGACCGGGTTGGCGGCGCGCTGGGTCTGAAGGCCGGGGGCTACTGGCCGCACAACCTCGAGAAACGCGGGCTGATCAACCACCAGTCGACGGTGTTTCTGTTCGATCCGGACACCGGCAAGGTGCGGGCGATGGTCGGGGGGAACCTTCTGACGGCGCTGCGCACGGCGGCGGCGTCTTCTGTATCGATCAAACATCTGGCGCGGGCGGATGCCAAGGTCATGGGCATGGTCGGCGCAGGCCATCAGGCGACGTTCCAGCTGCGGGCTGCACTGGAGCAACGGTCCTTTGAGAAGGTGATCGGGTGGAACTATCACCCCGAGATGCTGCCCAACATCGAGAAGGTGGCGCAGGAGGCCGGTGTGCCGTTCGAGGCGGTGGACCTGCCGGGGATGGCTGAGGCGGATGTGATTATCTCGATCACCTCGGCATTCTCGCCGTCTTTGATGGCGGATCATGTCAGCCCCGGTACGCATCTTGCCTGCATGGGCACCGATACCAAGGGCAAGCAGGAGGTCGAGGCGGCGCTGCTGGCGCGGGCCAAGGTGTTCACCGACGAGGTCGCGCAGTCGATCAGCATCGGCGAGGCACAGCACGCGGTGGCGGCAGGGCTGATCGCGGAAAGCGACGTGATCGAGATCGGTGCGGTGATCAATGGCACCCATCCGGGGCGGACCTCGGACGAGGACATCACGCTGTTCGACGGGACCGGTGTCGGGCTTCAGGATCTGGCCGTGGCATCGAAGGTTGTCGAGTTGGCCATTGAACGCGGTGTGGCGGTCGAGGTGGATTTCTGAAGCGATCCGTTGTAGCGGAACAAAGCGTTTGAATTTATCGCAACTGAATTTATCGCAACGCTATCGGCGTGTTAGGTAAGTCTGACGTATTTGAGCGACGGGCATGCTATCTGGATATTCGGCGCTGCGTCCGTCCCTCAAAACTGACCCGCCGTCTGCTAAAACTCTGGGTTTCCGACCAATGCAAAGTCCAGAACAGCGGAGTCGAAGAGGGCTGAACCTCTGCAAATTGTCTTGGCGTAGGTCCATTCGATCTTTTCATATGTCATGGTGATGGTTTCTGTCGGCACAGGTTCAGCCTTGGTGGCCGAATCCTCGATTTTGACGCCTGATAACGTGAAGGTGCATGTGCCCTTTGGTCCAAGCCCGGGGGCGTTGTCCACCAAAGTGACGGTATCGAGCCGTCCGCTTCCTGTTGCAATGGCACGGAATGGTGAGGGATATGCACTCGTTGGCCTGTTCACTTTGAGTGTGCCCCGGCCAGCGACACCGGTTTTGGTTGTCCCGGGTTCAGGCACGCTGCTTGCGGAGGTGTTGTAGCTGGAGACTAAGACATCCTTCATCCGGTGAGTGTATTGAGAGGTATTGGTACTGCCAGTGCCAAGTTTGCCGGTGGGTTGCAGGCGTGTATTTTCACCCTTTATGTCACCAATTTTGATAAATGCGGGCATTTCTATCTCCCAAAACGAAGCATTTAATTCACGTGTTCGGACCAGAAGGTATGGCGATGGCACGTTTATGCCGGATTAATTGTGTGTCACGGAAAGGACCTGACCTGATCCGCTAAATTCGAACGTCAAACAGGCCCAGTGTCACCATCAATCAGGGATAAATCCCTTTGGACTGTTCGTGTTAATCTTGTCTTGGTGAAAAGTGCCGTAACGCACTCTCTTTTGTGCACGCTGACTGGGAACAATATCAGGTGATTCAGGAATTCGATCAAGAGAATTAAACTATGCCAAGATTGCATGTGGTCGGTGCAGGCGAGCGGCAGCGCGTTGAAAAGCACATATCTTTAAGGACATCGTCAAAAGTGAAGGGGGCGAAATCGCCCCCTTTTTTGGTCTGTATGTACGAACTCTTTGAATTTTGATGTGGCCGGATCACTCGCCCGGCATGGAGCCTTTGCCGTGGCCGGACATGCCGCCGGAGACTTCCTCGGTCGCCTCATCGGAGAGTTCCTCGGGCAGGACAAGGTTCAGAACGATGGCGATCACTGCGGCGGGCAGGATGCCGGAGGTGGCCAAGACCTTGAGCGTCTGCGGCAGGTATTGCAGCGCGTCCGGCTCCAGTTGAAGGCCAAGGCCCAGCGACAGGGCAATCGCGAAGATCACCATGTTGCGGCGGTTCCAGTTCACGTCGGACAGCATCGAGATACCGGCCGCGACAACCATGCCGAACATGACGATCACACCGCCGCCCAGTACTTCGATCGGCACCGACGAGATCACCGCGCCGACCTTGGGAACAAGGCCGCACAGGATCAGGAACAGCGCACCGATGGTGACGACACCCCGGCTCATCACGCCGGTCATGGCAATGAGGCCGACGTTCTGGCTGAAGGATGTGTTGGGCAGCGCGCCGAAGAGACCCGAGACTGCGGTGCCCAGACCGTCTGCCATGGTTGCGCCCTGGATTTCCTTGTCGGTGGCTTCACGGCCTGCGCCGCCCTTGGTGATGCCCGACACGTCACCCACGGTTTCCACCGCCGACACGAAGGACATGGCGCAGAAGCCGATGATCGCGGCGACCGAGAATTCCAGCCCGAAATGCAGCGGGTTCGGCAGGGCGAAACTCGCGGCGCGACCCACATTGCCAAGGTTCACCTGACCCAGCGCGAAGGCCACGGCATAGCCCACAAGCAGACCGACGAGAACCGCTGAGACGGAAAGCATGCCGCGGGTGAAGAACTTGAGCCCCAGCGTGACGATGATCACCGTGCCGGCCATCGTCCAGTTGAGGAGCGAGCCGTATTCCGGGGTGCCGATGGCGGGCACACCGCCTGCCGCGTATTGCACGCCAACCTTGACCAGTGCGAGGCCGATCATGGTGACGACAAGGCCCGTGACCAACGGCGGCAGGGCAAAGCGCAGTTTGCCGATGAAGAGACCCAGAACGGTGTGAAAAAGACCCCCGACCAGAATACCGCCCATCAGAACGGCGATGGCGTCAACGCCCTTGCCCGCAACCAGCGGGATCATGATCGGGATGAAGGCAAAGGACGTGCCCTGCACAATGGGCAGGCGTGCGCCCACGGGGCCGAAGCCGATGGTCTGGAACAGTGTGGCGATGCCCGCAAAGAACATCGACATCTGGATCATGTAGATCATCTGCGGGAAATCGGGGCTGTTGGAGCCAAAGCCGAAGCCCGCCGCGCCGCAGACGATGATCGCCGGGGTGACGTTGGACACGAACATCGCCAGAACGTGCTGGATGCCCAAAGGCACCGCCTTGGCGATGGGGGGTGTGTAGTTCGGATCGCGGAGCTGCTCCGGCGTGCCGATGGATGCGTCTGACATGGTTCCTTCTCCCTCGTAACCATTGGTTTTATTGCCGGACGCCTCTCCTCAAAGGCGGCCGGTTCGTTATGTGCCGTTGACCACCTCGTAAGGGGTTTCGAGCCAGTGTTCTTCGAGATTGGCACCGTCCCCGATCCGGTCGATCACGGCAAAAAGGCCGGTGCCTGACAGCGGGGTGAGAACCCCGTGCCACGTGTTGCGGTGAAAATTGATCGCTTGCCCTGCTTGGGTCAGGAAGGCGCGCGGCGTGCCGGGTTTACCATCCTCGTCCGGGGCGACGATCACCAGGAAGGGATCATGGCTCATCGGCACGAAGGCCTGACTGCCGAGCGGGTGCCGTTCCAGCAGGTCGAGCGTGTAGGGCAGGCTGCGCAGCACGGCCTTGAAGAGGCTGATCCCGGCGCGACCACCCGAAAAGTCGAGTGTCGCGCGGTCGTGGTAGCGGCCGCAGAGGCCCTGATTGATCAGCTTGTCCGGGTCGCCTGAACAGTCGAGCAGGTCGCCGAACGGGGCGAAGGCGGTGGCCGTCAGCGGCTCTGTGAGGATCTGACGGGTCATGCGCCCAGCTTGTCCAGAAGCCGCAGTTCGGCGATGCGTTCGACCTGACGGCAGGCCTCGGCGAATTCGGTGTCGCGGTCGTTTTCGATGCGGCGGTGGAACGCGTCGAGGATGCTGGCCTTGGTGTTGTCCTTCACCGCGATGATGAACGGAAAGCCGTGTCGCGCGACGTAATCGGCGTTCAGCTTCTGGAACGTGCCCCGTTCTTCGTCGGTGAGCATGTCGAGGCCTGCGCCTGCCTGTTCGGCAGTGGACTCGGCGGTCAGGCGTCCGGCGGCGGCGAGTTTGCCGGCAAGGTCGGGGTGGGCGTTCAGCACGCCGAGGCGTTCGTTGTCAGAGGCACTGCGGAACGCGCGGCAGAGCAGGCTGTGCACACCACGCGCGGTGTCGTGGGTGGGCCCGGATTCATAGGCGCAGGCGCGTTCGGCGATCCAGGGGGAATGTTCGAAGATGCCGCCGAACGCCGCGACGAACGCCTCTTGGCTCATCTCGGACGGGCGTTGTGCGCTCGGCGCGGGGTGTTCCTTGGCCCAATGCAGGGCGATCTGCTGGCGGGTGGCGAACCAGACGCCGTCGTGCCCGGCCATGTAATCCAGTGCGCGCTTCAGCGCAGCGGCGCGACCGGGGCGGCCCACGATGCGGCAGTGCAGACCGATGGAGAGCATCTTGGGCGATCCCTCGACCCCTTCGGCATAGAGGTAATCAAAGCTGTCCTTGAGATAGCTTTCGAACTGGTCGCCGCTGGTAAAGCCCGCCTGAATGCCGAACCGCATGTCGTTGCAGTCCATCGTGTAGGGCATGATGAGTTGGTCGATATCGCCAAAGCGCGTCCAATAGGGCAGGTCGTCGGCATAGCTGTCGGCGACGTAATCAAAGCCGCCTTGTTCCGCGACGAGGCGCACCGTGTTGTTCGAACAGCGCCCGGTGTACCAGCCTTTGGGCGGCTCACCGACCACTTCGGTGTGCAGGCGGATGGCCTCGAGGACCTGGGCGCGTTCCTCGGCCTCGGGCATGTCCTTGTGTTCGACCCATTTCAGACCGTGTGAGGCAATCTCCCACCCGGCATCCTTCATCGCAGCGACCTGTTCGGGCGCGCGGGCCAAAGCGCTTGTCACCGCGTAGATGGTGATGGGAATGTCCTTCATCATCCGGTGCAGCCGCCAGAACCCAGCGCGCGATCCGTATTCGTAGAGCGATTCCATATTCCAGTGGCGCATGCCCGGCCAAGGCTGCGCGCCTGTGATCTCGGACAGGAATGCTTCGGACGCGGCGTCGCCGTGCAGGATGTTGTTCTCGCCACCCTCTTCGTAGTTCATCACGATCTGAACGGCGATCTTCGCCCCGCCCGGCCAATTGGCCTTTGGGGGTGTGGCACCATAACCTGTCATGTCGCGGGGATAACGTTGCACGGCGGGGTCCTCCTGAGTGGTTGTCTGTGTAATCCGAATAATCCAATTCGTTTTTCAAGAAATCCCGAAAGCTGTCTCAAATGGCTTACTGTTTGCGCATTTTGCGAAGATGGCTGCATAAAGAGGCACTCACACATGAGGAGAGCGCGATGTCCGGTTATTTGACGACCCATGTTCTGGATACGGCCAAGGGATGCCCGGCTGCGGGGCTCAAGATTGCGCTTTACCGGGTGTCGGGCAATTCACACCGCAAGATCGCAGAGACCGTGACCAATGACGACGGTCGAACAGACAGCCCGATCCTGCCGGTGGGTTCGTTCCAGACCGGGACCTATGAATTGGTGTTCTTCGCGGGGGATTACCTGCGGGCGTCGGGACAGGCGGGGGACGATCTACTGTTCCTCGATCAGGTGCCGATCCGGTTCGGCATGTCGGACCCCGCGGCGCATTACCATGTGCCGCTCTTGCTCTCGCCCTATAGCTATTCGACCTATCGGGGGAGCTGATCGGCGCCTCTGCCACGGCACGCTCCAGAATTTTATGGGCGGCGCCCAGAAACTTCGTACGAAGTTTCTGAACGCGGCTCATTAAATTCAGGTTACGCTGGCTGCGAATTTGTGGCGGGCCGGGTGCTTGTTTTCCCGTCCATACGGAACGCGCGCGCCGTGTTGACCTCGCAACCAATGCCGAGCGAACACCGGTTTTCGTTGTGTCCTGTCGCGACCCGGCGTTTCCTGATGCTGTCTGCATGCCGGAGGTGCCCCGAATGAGGACCCGAAAGCTCTATCTCGGCCCCCTGACCGACAATCGGCGCTGGGACATGGTCACCATCCGGCCCGACGACGTGTTTGTTGTGAGCCCTCCCAAATGTGGAACAACCTGGATGCAGACCATCGTGGCGCTGCTGCTGTCTGGTGATCCCGATATCGAGACCGAACTTTCTGTCAAAATGCCGTGGGTGGATATCCGAGTCCGCGAGATGGCTGAAGTGGCAGAACGGCTTGAGGCCATGACCCACCGTCGCAGCATGAAAAGTCATACGCCGATGGACGGGCTGCCGCTTGATAATAGCGCGATGTATCTCTGCGTGTTCCGGCATCCGCTGGATGCGCATTTCTCGTACCGGACACATGTCCGGAATATCCCGATGTCGTGGTTCGACATTTGGTATCCCGAAGACGACCCGGACGGTGTGACCTTTCGCCGGTTTCTGGATGGCGGAGCAGAAGGGTTCGATGGCGACGCCATGCCTCTTGCGCATATCCTCCGGCACTACACGGCGGCCAAGGCTGTTGCCGACCGGCCCAATGTGGCGCTGTTCCACTATGCCGATATGAAGCGGGATTTGGCGGGGACCTTTGCCAAAGTGGCTGACCTTCTCGGCATTTCGCATTCTGCAGCTGTGATGGAGCGCCTCGTTCAGGCGGCCACGTTCGACAACATGAAACAGAATGCAGACCGCTATGCACCCTCGGGCGGCAAGGGCTTCATGAAATCGGACTCGGACTTCTTTCACAGTGGCACCAACGGGAAATGGCATGGCAAGCTGACCGGGGCCGAGTTGGCCGCCCATGACGCGATGATGGATGCACACCTGTCGCCCGAGGATCGTGCCTGGCTGGAATTCGGATCGGACAGCGAGAACGCCCGGGCATAACCGCTTTCCCGGCGCGGTTCTAACCAACGCCCCTCCGTGGAAATTGGACCTGTGAGGATGAAACCGACATCCGGGTCGCGGACTGGCGGGATGGGTACACGGAAACGGTCAGTCTGCGTGCATGACTGTTTCGACACACCCAGCCGGGCCGCCAATGTCCCGCACGCTTCAAGGTATCGTCTGCGTGATTGCCGGCATGGTGTTGTTTGTCGGGCAGGACCTGTTGATGAAGGGCATGCTCACGACCTATCCGGTGTGGATGCTGATCTTCGTTCGGTCGGTTGTGGCTTTGCTGACCCTGCTGCCGCTGGTGCTTTGGCTGGGTGCGCCGCACCGCATCTATACGCCGCTTTGGCCGTGGTATCTGGCTCGCGCTGTTCTGTTCGCCGGCGGTTTTGCGATGTTCTATGCGGCCTTTCCCTTTATGGGACTGGCCGAAGTCACCACGCTCTTTTTCGCGGCGCCCCTGATGACCGCGACGTTGGCGGCGGTGTTCCTGCAGGAAAAGATCGGGATACATCGCGTTCTTGCCTTGCTGGTCGGATTCGCTGGCGTTGTGATCGCAGTGAACCCGACAGGTGGCAATTTCGGCTGGATCTCGATCCTGCCGGTGATGACCGCGCTGACCTATGCGATCAGTCAGACCATTGTCCGCAAGATCGGAGAGCAGGACACATCGCTTGTGATCGGGCTTTATACGATCTCTTTGTCGGGTGTGGTGATCATCCCGATCGGCTTTGCGGTGACGCAGGTGATCGAGATCACGCCGGACCTCATCCATCTGCGCATGAGCTGGCCTGTTCCGGCCCTTGACGGGCTTGGCATGCTCGCGCTTTTGGGGGGCATCGGGACCGTGGCCTACACACTTGTCTCGCGCGCTTACCAGATCGCGAGTGCAAGCGTGATTGCGCCGTTCGACTACAGTTACCTGCCGCTTGCCGCGCTTTTCGGCTACCTCGTTTGGGGTGAAGTTCCGCACTTTACCACCTTTGTCGGCATGGTTCTGATCGTGAGCAGCGGCATGTACACGGCCTATCGCGAGCTGCGCATTGAGCGCGAGGCCAACGACAACCCACCGACGGCCCAGACGGTCTTTACGCCTGGCGCACCGGCCGTGGTTCTGGAGGATGCGTTGGACGCCGAAGCGGCTGAACCCGAACAGCAGGTGCCGTCCCGGGAGTGAGATCGGGTTCGCCACGCAACAGCGCGAGGTCCAGACGCTCGACATCGTGGGATTCTGTTCGATGAACGCTGGCGGATGAGGTGCCGCCGTACTCGGGTATGTCGGACGCTGCAGCGCATCACCAAGTGCCGCTTTTGCGTTCAGCCTATGTGTATTCGACCTATCGGGTCAGCTGAGCACTACGGCTATCAATGCTCTAAAAGTACGGTACTTGACTCAAGATCATTTTGAGAACAAAAGTAGAACAAAATTTCTGCAGGTGTCGAAATGCAAGACCAAAATATCATCTCCAAAGACTTCGATTTCGCTTTTGGCACTTGGCGGGTGAAGCATCGCCGTCTCAAAGAAAGGCTGGTTGCATGCCAGGATTGGGAGGAATTTGACGGCACGTCCGAAACCCGCCCGGTCTTGGGTGGAAATGGCAACATCGAAGACAACCTCCTGAATTTTCCCAGCGGGCCTTACCGCGCGATTGCGATCCGTGATTTTGATCCATCTGATCGCACTTGGGCAATTTGGTGGTTGTCTGCCAATAACCCGCATCAGCTTGACGTGCCCGTGATCGGCAAATTTGCAAACGGGGAAGGCGCGTTCTTTGCGAATGAAGTTATTGATGGATCGCCGGTGCGGGTAAGGTTCCTTTGGCTTCGGACAGGCACGTCTTCACCAAGGTGGGAACAGGCGATGTCAGATGACGGTGGCGTGACTTGGGAAACCAATTGGACCATGGATTTCGAGCGCGCTTGAACCCGTCATATACCCATTCTGGTAAGTTCCTGGCTTGGACATTGATCAAGAGCAATGAGGCCACAGGGCTTATTGCGACTCTGGTCCTCAGGCGCTTTTGATCGCCATCCCGATCCGGCCGATCACGAAATCCATGAACAGCCGGGTTTTCGGATCCTGCCTGCGCCGATGGGTGAACAGGCAGGCCATCTGCACCGGGACCGGGGGCGTGTCCTTGGCCACAACGACCAGTCGCCCGGCGCGCAGGTGGTCTGCGACCTCGAACACCGGTTTGAGAGCGATGCCCTGACCATCGAGCGCCCAGTCGGTCAGCACGTCGCCATCGTCGGACTCAAAGCGCCCCCGGACCTTGAACCGCTTAGGGCCATCAGGGGTTTGCAGCCGCCATTGGAACTCGGTCGCGCCGGGAAAGCGCAGGTTCAGGCATTCATGGTTCTGGCTCAGCAGATCGTCGCCGGAATTCGGCATGCCGCGCGCCTTGATGTAGCCGGGGGCGGCGCAAAGCACGCGGTCGACATCGGCGATCTTGCGGATGCGCAGCGTGCTGTCCTCGGGTTCGCCCAGAAACACGGCAAGGTCGAGGCCTTCGGTCGTTAGGTCAACCTTACGGTCCGTGAGGCGCAACCGTACGGAGACCTCGGGATACTGCTCGATGAACGCGGGCACCTGCGGCGCGATCAGGCGACGGCCAACGCCCAAGGGGGCGGCGACGTAGATCGACCCACGGGGTTTTTCGGTGATGTCGACGACCTGTGCCTCGGCCGCCTCGACCGCTTCGAGCACTTCGACGGCACCGGCGTAGAACAGCCGTCCCTGTTCCGTGGGCGTCAGATTGCGGGTGGTGCGCTGGAAGAGACGCACCGAGAGATGTTCCTCAAGTTGGGCAATCCGAGTCGAGGTGACAGCAGGCGAAATGCGCAAATCGCGCCCGGCGGCGGACATGCTGCCCAATTCGTAGACACGAACGAAGGTTCTGATGTTGTCGAGATAGGACATTATTCGCAGATTTTTGATACAGCTTGGGTTTTCATCGGAATAGCAGAAGAATGGCCCTGCCGCTAGTTTGTCGGAAACTGCCAACGGGAGCCTTTCGCCATGTATGATTTCGCCGTTCTCTGGGACTGGATCGCCTTTGCGGTGCGCTGGCTGCATGTCATCACGGCGATGGCGTGGATCGGGGCGAGTTTCTATTTCATTGCGCTCGACCTGATGCTGAAACCGGCCAAGGACATGCCCGAGGGCGCCTACGGCGAAGAGTGGGAGGTTCACGGCGGCGGGTTCTATCACACGACCAAGTACCTTGTTGCCCCGGCGCGGCTGCCGGAGCATCTGACCTGGCACAAGTGGCAGAGCTATACGACGTGGCTCTCGGGCGCGGCTTTGCTGATGATCGTCTATTGGGTTGGGGGTGAGCTGTTCCTGCTCGACCCGACCAAGGCCGATCTGGCGCTCTGGCAGGGTATCGTGATCTCGGCGCTGTCGCTGACCATTGGCTGGCTGCTTTATGATTTCCTGTGCAAATCCGCGCTGGGTGAGCAACCTACGGTGCTCATGCTGCTGCTCTTCGCCATCCTCGTTGTGATGGCCTGGGGATATGACCAGGTGTTCACCGGACGCGCGGCGCTGCTGCACCTGGGGGCGTTCACGGCGACCATCATGACGGCCAACGTGTTCTTCATCATCATGCCGAACCAGCGGATCGTCGTGGCAGACCTCAAGGCGGGGCGCACACCGGATCCCAAGTATGGCAAGATCGCCAAGCTGCGCTCGACCCACAACAACTACCTGACGCTGCCGGTCATCTTCCTGATGCTGTCGAACCACTACCCGCTGGCCTTTGGGACCGAGTTCGCATGGCTGATCGCGTCACTTGTGTTCCTGATGGGGGTCACGATCCGGCATTACTTCAACTCCATGCACGCGGGCAAAGGCCAGCCGAACTGGACCTGGGCGGTGACGGCGGTGATCTTTGTCACCATCGCGTGGCTGTCGACGCTGGGCGGGTCAGAGACCTATGAAGAGGCGGCAGAGCGTCCGATGACGGAGTTCGAAGTGCGCTTTGCGTCCGCCGAGGGGTTCGAGGACGCGTATAACGTGGTGCAGGGCAATTGCTCGATGTGCCACGCGCGCGAGCCTTTGTGGGATGGCATCCGCTGGGCGCCCAAGGGTGTCTATCTGGAGACCGAGGCCGACGTGGCGCAGCACGCGCATCAGATCTATCTGCAGGCTGGGCGGTCCCACGCGATGCCGCCGCCGAATGCGATCCAGATGGACGCCGAGGCGCGGGCGCAGATTGTGGCTTGGTATCGGGCGGTGGAGTAGAGGCTTACTGCCCTAAAATTGTCCGCATTGGCCCGCACAAATGGTGCTCCTGATCCGAGTGCAAGCAGGGGTAGGCCAGATGCCGAACATTACAACGGAAACGTTTCATAATGGTGATCTGAACAAAATCCTCGAAACTGACGAGCGTTTGCTGTGGTCTGGCGCGCCGGGATATGGGCGGCGGTTTCTAGAGGTTGTTGGTCATGAAAGAACGATCCTTATCGCCGCTCTCTTTGCAATTCCGGTCATGTGGAGCTCGCTTGTTTTAATAAGTCCTGACGCTCAACTGAGTCGCAAAGACGCGACTTGGGTCTACGGTGCAGTCACCCTCGGACTCTTTGCAAACTCGCTGTTCTTGGCCGGGCAACGTCAGTATGTGCTGTCCACGCTTGCCTATTTTGTGACTGACAAACGCGCTTTGATTTGCCGTCGCGGATGGAACTGGCGATTTGGCGTCCGCCTGTATGTTGTTTCATGCAAACACTCTGCGACCTATCCGTATTCCTTGATAGACACCCGCCCGTTTCCGTCCTTGCAAATCGGCACATTGCTTTCTGTTGACCAAGTGCAGCCATTTGGGTGGGGCCTGTCCCATCCTGGACACTCGATTTTGCGCCATCGGACAACTTCAAACGTGACCTTCGATTACATTCCCGATGCGCAGGACGTGTTTGAGCTTATCCAAAGCATGACAGGAAATCAGGTTTAGGTCGTCAGAGTTCGGAAGCTGAGCGCGAAAACATTATTCGCGGCAGGGCGGCACCCCTTTTGCGTCCGTAGACTTGGGTGCCCCGTTCAACCTAATTCTCTTGGAAACGGGGCTTCCTGCTTGTTTCGATGTCGTTAAGCGCTTCAGTACGCATCACAGGACGGATTCAAACAACGCCCGCGTATTCGCCTCGGTCATGGTGACCGGGTTGCCGCCTGTGCTTGGGTCGTTGAGCGCGTCGCGGACGAGCACGTCGAGGTGCACGTCCTTCACACCCAGATCGGTGAGCGTTTTCGGGATCGCGAAACCCGCGTTGAACTGATCGACAAAGGCGCAGAAGCCGTCAAAGCCGCCGTCGATACCCAGATAACCCGCCGCGCGGTCAAACCGGTCGCGGATGGCGTCGGCGTTGAACTTGAGCACGGTGGGCATGAAGACGGCGTTGGTGGTGCCGTGATGCGTGTGGTGATGCGCGCCGATGGGGTGGCTCAGAGCATGGATCGCGCCGAGGCCCTTCTGGAAGGCGGTCGCGCCCATGGCGGCGGCACTCATCATGTTCGCTCGGGCTTCGATATCGGACCCGTCGGCATATGCGCGGGGCAGGTTGTCGACGACAAGGCGCATGCCTTCAAGCGCGATGCCCTGGCTCATCGGGTGGTAATGCGGGCTGGAATAGGCCTCGACGCAGTGGGCAAAGGCATCAAGCCCGGTGCCTGCGGTGATGAACTTGGGCATGCCCACGGTCAGTTTGGGGTCGCAGATCACCACGGCGGGGAGCATCTTCGGGTGGAAGATGATCTTTTTCTCGTGCGTCACCGAGTTGGTGATGACGCTGGCGCGACCCACTTCTGATCCGGTCCCGGCGGTGGTCGGCACGGCAACGATGGGGTGGATGCCTGCGGGGTCGGCCCGGGTCCACCAGTCGCCGATATCCTCGAAATCCCAGAGCGGGCGGGACTGACCGGCCATGAAGGCGAGCGTCTTGGCGAGGTCGAGGCCAGAGCCGCCGCCAAAGGCGATGACGCCGTCAAAGCCGCCTTCGCGGTAGACCTTGAGGCCTTCTTCGACGTTCTTTTCGTTCGGGTTGGGATCGACATCCGAGAACATCGCGCGGCCCAGACCCGCCTGTTCGACAAGGTTCAGGGTCTTGGTGGTGATCTCCATATCCGCAAGGCCCCGGTCGGTGACGAGAAGCGGTTTGGATATGCCAGCGGCGAGGCACGCCTCGGCGATTTCCGAGATGCGTCCCGCACCGAAACGGATGGCGGTGGGGTAGGACCAGTTTGCTTTAGGCGACATCGGCTTATGCCTTCTTGAGATGGTAGGATTTGGGGCGTGTCAGGGCCTGATACGCCAGTTTTGACAGACCTTGCCCGCGTCCGGTGTCCTTGCAGCCGGTCCAGCAGAGCGCGGGGTCGAGGTAATCGCAGCGGTTGAGGAAGACGGTGCCGGTTTCGATCCGGTCGCCGATGGCTTCGGCGGTGGCTGTGTCGGTAGACCAGATGGAGGCGGTGAGGCCGAACTGGCTGTCGTTCATCAGCGCGATGGCTTCCTCGTCGTCCTTGACCGGCATGATGCCGACGACGGGGCCGAAGCTTTCGTCGCGCATGACGCGCATCTTGTGTGTAACGTTGGTCAGGATCTGCGGTGTCAGATACGCGCCGCCATCATCGGCGGGCATGGTGTCGATATGCGCTTTTGCGCCATCGGCCAGCGCTTCGTCGATCTGGGCGCGGACTTCCTTGGCGAAGCGGACATTCGCCATCGGGCCCATTGTGGTTTCGGGGTCAAGCGGGTTGCCGAGTTTCTGCGCGCTGACCCACGCGACCGCCTTTTCGACGAACTGGTCGTAAAGGCTTTCGTGCACGTAGATGCGTTCGATGCCGCAGCAGCACTGGCCCGAGTTGAACATCGCGCCATCCAGCAGCGTGTCGACCGCCGCGTCGAGATTGGCATCGGCGCGCACATAGCCAGGGTCCTTGCCACCCAATTCGGTCGAGACGGGGATGAAGGTGCCCGCAGCGGCGCGTTCGATGGCTTGGCCACCGCCGACCGAGCCGGTGAAATTGACGAAGTCCACCGCACGTTCGGAGAGCAGCGCAGAGGTGGTGTCGTGGTCGAGGACGAGGTTCTGGAACACGTCTTCGGGCACGCCTGCCGCGCGAAACGCCTCGGCAAGGTGCTCACCCACGGCGAGAGTCTGGCCTGCATGTTTCAGGATCACCGTGTTGCCCGCGATGAGGGCAGGGGCCACGGTATTGATCGCGGTCATGTAGGGGTAGTTCCACGGCGCGATGACCAAAACGGTACCCCACGGGGTACGCTTGATCAGGCGGCGGAACGCGTCGCTGTCTTCGATCTGCATCAGGGCGAGCAACTCTGCGGCGACGTCGGCCATGTAGGTCAGGCGTTCGTTGAAGCCGCCATATTCGCCGCCATAGCGGACGGGACGGCCCATCTGATGCGCCAATTCGGTCGCCATACGGTCTTTCTGCTGGCCGATGATTTCACCCGCCTTGCGCACCAAAGCGATGCGTTCGGACAGCGGGCGCGCGGCCCAATCGGCTTGGGCGGCCTTGGCGCGTTTGGCAGCGTCGAAGGCGGCGTCGCGGGTCAGCACCTCGCGCGTGAGGTACACCGATCCGTCGATCGGGGAGATCAGGTCTACGGTCTTGGTCATGGTTCAGGCTCTTTCAAATCCGCGCTGGAGTTCCCAGTCGGTGACAACGGCATCAAAGGCTTCTTGTTCCACCTCGGCGGCACGGGTGTAGTGGTCGACCACGAAATCGCCCATGGCCGCGCGGAGCATGGCGGAGGAGCGCAGGGCATCGGTGGCATCACGCAGATTGGCAGGGATCTCCGGGATGTGGTCCATGTAGTAGACATCGCCCGAAACAGGCTCTTCCAGGGACAGCTTTTCCTCCATCCCGGCGATGCCAGCGGCGAGTTGCGCGGCGCAGGCAAGGTAGGGGTTGATGTCGCTTCCGGGGATGCGGCATTCGATCCGCACGCCCTTGGTGCCGTCGCCCACAAGGCGGTAGCCTGCGGTGCGGTTGTCCACCGACCATGCGATCTTGGTGGGGGCAAAGGTGCCCGGCAGGAACCGCTTGTAGCTGTTCACATAGGGCGCGAGGAAGAATGTCATATCGGGGGCATATTTGATCAGGCCCGCGACATAGGATTTCATCGTGTCAGACATGGTCAGCTTGTCCGCCGCGTCGTGGAACACGTTGGTGTCACCCTTGAACAGGGACTGGTGGATATGTGCGGCGCTGCCGACACGGGTGTGGTGCCATTTCGGCAGGAAGCTGGCCGCATGGCCGTGCATGTTGGCGATGTCCTTGACCGCGTGTTTGGCGATCGTGTGGTTGTCGGCGCAGGCGAGTGCATCGGCATAGCGGATGTTCAGCTCTTCCTGACCGGCTTCGGCTTCGCCCTTTGAGTTTTCTACCGGCACTCCAGCGGCCACCAAGTGGTTGCGGATCGGCCGCATCACGTGTTCTTCGCGGGTGGTCTGGAGGATGTTGTAGTCTTCGTTGTAGCCGCTGATCGGGGTCAGGGTGCGATAGCCGTTCTTGCGGATTTCCTCGTAGCTTTTCTCGAACAGGAAGAATTCCAACTCGGTCGCCATCATCGCGGTCAGGCCCATTTCGGCAAGACGGGCAATTTGCGCCTTGAGGACCTGGCGCGGGGAATGCGGCACCGGTTCGTGCGTGTGGTGGTCGATCAGGTCACAGAGCACCATCGCCGTGCCTTCGAGCCAAGGCATCGGGCGCAGAGTGGTCAGGTCCGGTTTCATCACGTAGTCGCCGTAACCCGCGGCCCAGCTTGTGGATTTGTAGCCATCCGGTGTGGCCATTTCGAGGTCGGTTGCCAGCAGGTAGTTGCAGCAATGCGTTTCTTTCCATGCGGACTCGAGGAAGTTCGAGACATGGAAGCGTTTGCCCATCAGTCGGCCCTGCATGTCGACCATGCAGACCAGAACAGTGTCGATTGCGCCGGTTTCGGCTTTGGCTTGCAGGTCATCAAGTGTCATGTGGGCCATGGGCGTGTCCTTTCCATTCACGGTCAAAGCGACCCCCCAAAGGGGATCGCTTCTTGAGGTTTTGTGCCTCGATTATTCGAAGTTGTACGGTGCGCCCGCCTGGTTGATGACGCTGTTGTACTCGCGGAAGATGTTGATGATCTTCTGCTGGATCTCGCCTTCCTCGGCAACCTCGTTCCAGAATTCCTTGGCGGCGTTCTCGACCTCGGCCCATTCGCTTGGCGGAACCTGACGCAGTTGCAGCTTGTCACCATTGGCGCGCAGAGCCGCTTCTCCACCCCAGTACCACTGGTTGCGGTAGGTGTGGCCCGCTTCGGTCGCAGCCATCACGACGGACTTGAGGTGATCCGGCAGGTCGGCCCAGCGTTGCTGGTTGATGAACCATGATCCGATCCACGCACCCGAGATGTTGTTGGTGAGGAAGTAATCGGTCACGTCAGCCCAGCCCACGGTGTAGTCTTCGGTGATGCCCGACCACGCCATGCCGTCCAGTTCGCCTGTCTGCACCGCGACTTCGGCGTCTTCGTAAGGGATCGACACAGGGACAACGCCGAATTTCGACAGGAAGCGACCGGCGGTCGGGAAGGTGTAGAGGCGCAGACCGTCAAGGTCAGCAACTGAGGTGATTTCCTTGGTGGTGTTGAAGTTGCACGGATCCTGACCTGCGGCCGAGATCCATTTCACGCCGACCTTGTTGTACTCTTCTTCCCAGATTTCCTTGAGGCCGTACTGGTTGAACAGCACCGGCACGTCGAGGATGTGCTTCGTGGCAAACGGGAAGTAGCCGCCGAACTGGCGCAGCGGGGTTGGGGACGCCATGGAGTCGTCGTCCGAGTGCACGCCGTCGATGGTGCCGCGCTGAAGCGCCTGGAACAGCTCGCCCGTGGGGACGATCTGGTCAGCATAGAACAGCTCTACCGTGAGTTCGCCGTTGGCGTTTGCGTTGATGTAGTCGATGACCGGCTTGGTCACATGCTCGCCCAGAGCGGCGCCCGCATAGGTCTGGAAGCGCCACGTAATGCCGGATTGCGCTTTGACAACGGCGGGGGCAGCAAGGCTTGCGGCGGCACTGATCCCGGCGGTTTTAAGGAACTTACGTCTGGTGGTCATGTCATATCCTCTCGGTTGGGTTGGGGTTCGACGCTCCGTTCGCGGAGTCTTGATTGTGATTATTTGCCATACACGTATTCCGGCAGCCAAAGGGCGATCTGTGGGAAGACCATGATGATGGCGAGGGCCGCGACCATCACCAGAACGAATGGGATGATCGACGCGTAGATGTCGCGCAGGCCAATCTCCGGCGGGGCCATCGCGCGCATCAGGAAGAGGTTATAGCCGAAGGGCGGTGTCATATAGGCGATCTGGGTCGTGATCGTGTAAAGGATGCCGTACCAGATCAGGTCAAAGCCCAGTGCGCCCACCAGCGGGACATAGAGCGGTGCGACGATCACGAGCATCGCGGTGTCATCCAGGAACGTGCCCATGATAATGAAGCTGAGCTGCATCAGGATCAGGATCACCCACGGACTGAGACCAAGCTGATCGGTGAACAGGTTCTCGATCGCTTTGACCGCTCCCAGACCGTCGAACACCGCGCCAAAGGCGAGGGCGGCAAGGATGATCCACATGAACATGCAGGAGATACCCAGCGTGTTGCGGACCGAGTTCTCGAACACTTCGCGGGTCATGCGGCCCTTTAGGACAGCGGCCATGAAGGCGGCGATGGCCCCGATGGCCGAGCTTTCGACAAGTGACGTCCAGCCGTTCACGAAAGGCACCATCATCACGAAGAAGATGCCCAGCGGCAGCAAACCTGCGCGTAGGAGGCGCAGTTTTTCGGCGCGGGGGATGTCGCGTTCGGCGGCGGGCAGGACCGGGCCAAGCGCTGGGTTCAGTTTGCAGCGGATCACGATGTAGATGACGAACATGGTCGCCATCATCAGACCGGGGATCACACCGGCGAGCCAGAGTTGGCCAACCGGCTGGCGCGCGATCATCGCGTAAAGGACCAGCACCACCGAGGGTGGCACAAGGATGCCTAGTGATGACCCCGCCTGGATTACCCCCGTGACCATCCGTTTGTCGTATCCTCGCCTCAGGAGTTCGGGAAGCGCGATGGTGGCTCCGATGGCCATGCCGGCGACGCTTAGCCCGTTCATGGCCGAAATCAGGACCATCAGGCCGATGGTGCCCACGGCAAGGCCACCGGAGAGACCGCCCATCCAGACGTGGAACATCTTGTAGAGATCATCCGCGATGCGGCTTTCCGACAGCACGTATCCCATGAAAATGAACATCGGCAGGGTCAGCAGCGGATACCACTTCATCAGCTTCATCGCGGCCGAAAAGCCCAGGTCGTATCCACCCCGGTCGCCCCACAGGAAGAACGCGGCAACGACAGCCACAAAGCCGATGGCGCCGAACACGCGCTGGCCCGTCAAAAGCATCAGCATCATGGTCGAGAACATGAGCGCCGCAATCAGTTCATACGGCATCAGACCTTGGCCCCCATGTCATGTCCTTTGAGGCGCAGGATGTCCTTGGCCAGTTCGCACAGCACTTGCAGCAACATCAGGAAGATCCCGATAACCATGATGACCTTGATTGGCCATAGGTAAGGCCTCCAAGAGGTCGGGCTGCGTTCGAGGAAACCAAGTTCTTCGCTGCCGGTGGCAAGACCTGCGAAAAAGCTGATCGGTTCCGATCCAAAATAGCCCAACGAATAGGCGGTCGAGGCGATGCCGCCGTAGAGCAGGAAACCGAGGTAGATGAGCAGGAAGACTACGGTCACTGCGTCAATCGCGGCTTTGCGGCGGTCGCTCATTTCGCCATAGATCAGGTCCATGCGCACATTCGATCCCATCTGAATCGAATAGGGCCCGCCAAGGATGTAGTAGGCGACCATCGCGAACTGGGCCATTTCCAGCGTCCAGAGCGAAGGGACAAGAAACACCTTGCTGATGGACGACCAGATCAGGATGCCCATCATCACGAAGATGCCGTACATCACGATCCGCCCGATCATGCGGTTGAACGGGTCGATCACCCCGACATAGGCCTGCAGCGCGCGGATCATAGCGCCTCCTGCGTGGCGAGGGCTTTGGTCAGCATCGTGCTCAGGATGTCTGTGAACCGGGCAACACCCGCCGCGTCCGAGACCAGATCGTTGCGGACTTCGATCATCACGTTTTGCAGGCCGCGCGGGATCGCATGTTCGCGCAGAGTATGGGTGACGCCATCGGTCACGGAATAGGGTGCGTTCAGTTGTGCATCGAGACCGTCGGGCCGGTTCGCCATCATCGCGCGGGCGAGCCTGTCGTCGCTGTCATGCAGCAGGCCCAGTTCCACATCGCGGGGCTGGCCGAACCAGACGGGCGTGAAGGTGTGGATTGTCACAAGCGCCGGAGGGGTTGAGAACCCGTCGAGCGTGGTTTTGAGCAGCGTGCGGAACGGGTCGTAGACCTCGGTCACGCGGGCGGCGCGGGCGGCGTCATCGAGGTCGACATTGCCAGGCACGTCGATCACTTCGGACCTTTCCGGAAACGCACCGGGCGCGCTGGGCGGGCGGTTGCAGTCGAAGACCAGACGCGAGATGCGCGAGGCAACCAATGGCGCATCGAGCGTTTTCGACAGCGCTTTGGCCAGATCGAGACCGCCGATGTCCCACGCCGCATGGCTATACCGGTGTTCCGGGGCGACGCCCAGATCGGCAAGGTTTGAAGGGATAAACGCGCTGGCATGCTCGCAAACCAGGCAGATCGGTGCGGTGCCCTGCGGGTTGACCACCTCGGCAGCGGGGCCATCGTTCGGGCCCAGAATCGTATGATGGTTTTGCGTGCTCACGGGGCCATTAAGGGTTTGGGCCTCTGACTCTGTCAAGACATTTCCGTTGATTATTGTACCAAGATGAGTACCAATGTAACGATTGCTACAAAAGGCGTCAGGCGATGGCGAAACACCTTTCGGTCAAGGACAGGCTGCACGATCAGGCTGGTGCTCTGACGCCAGCAGAGCGGCAATTGTCCAGCGTTCTCATGCGCGACTATCCGGTGGGGGGCTTGCAATCCATCACCCGCATTGCCGAGGCGGCGGGTGTGTCGACGCCGACAGTGATCCGGCTGGCGCGCAAGCTGGGCTTCGACGGATTCCCGGAATTGCAGGCGGCCATGCGGGACGAGGCGTCCGAGCAGTTCAAGACACCCATTCGCAAGCGCGAAGGATGGGGCGATACCAAGCCGGGTTCTGCCGCGTTCAAGGCGTTTGCCGAAGCGGTGTTCGACAATCTGAGCCGTACGATTGACCGGCTTGAGCCGGGGACGCTGGATGCCATCGCAGGGGTGCTGGCTGAGCGGCAGCGGCCAGTCTATCTGTCGGGTGGGCGCATCACACGGTCGAATGCGGATTACCTTTACAACCATCTGCAGATCATCCGGCCGGCGGTGACATTGCTGGGCGCGTCGCCGAATGTCTGGCCGCAATACATTCTGGACATGGACCGCGCGTCGGTTCTGATCCTCTTTGACATCCGGCGGTATGAACGGGATCTGGAGCGTCTGGCGGAACTGGCCAAAGAGCGCGGGGCCGAGATCATCCTGTTCACCGACCAGTGGGGGTCACCGATTTCCGGACTAGCGGATCACGTGGTGAACGCGATGATCGAGGTGCCTTCAAGCTGGGATTCGACGCTGGCCATCAACCTGATCATCGAGGCGTTGATCGCCGAGGTGCAGACGCGCGTGTCCGACAGCGCGCGTGCGCGGATCGAGGCGCTGGAGGATATGTTCCGATCCACCCGGATTTTCCGGAAGCCCTGAGCTTTCGTGCCAATGATGCGGTGACGCATCATGGTGTTTCGGTGGACCGAAACATTGGGGCTCTGCCCCAAACCCCGAAGTATTTTCGAACCAGAGAAGATCAGGACAGGGCGAGGATGATGACGCCGATTGCCACAATGCTGGCCGCGACAAGCCTGCGCTTGGCCGGACCTTCGCCGAGCCAATAGACGCCGATCAAAGCGGCGAAGATCACGGATGTTTCGCGCACCGCTGACACGATGCCGATGGGGGCCAGTGTTTTGGCGAAGAGGGCCAGCCCATAGGCGAGGCCGGAGATGACGCCGCCGGACAGTCCAAGGAAAAGCGCGCGTTGGCTGATGTTGCGGGCGCGGTCGAAACGGGAGGCGATGACAAAGACGGCCACGCAAATTTCGGCGGCAAACAGCCAGACGACATAGCCGATGGGTGTGCCAGAGACGCGAATGCCGATGCCATCAACCACCGAATAGGCGGCGATGATGGCAGAGGTGGCAAGTGCCGCTCCGATCCCGCGTTTGTCGGCGTGCCGGATGGCGGCAAGTACCATGATCCCGGCGGATACCGTCAGAATTCCGATCCATGCCCAGAGGGACAGGGCCTCGTCCGCCCAGACCATCGCGCCCAAGGCGACCATCACCGGGGCGGTGCCGCGGGCGATGGGGTAGATCAGGGACAGATCGCCGAAGCGGTAGGAGACATTCAGGAAATAGTAATAGGCCCAGTGGATCACGGTGGAGGCCATGATATAGGGAAACGCCTCGATCGCGGGCATGGGAACGAAGGGCATGAGGGCCAGTGCGGGAAGGCAATGTCCCGCGGCGACCAGCCCAAGCGTGATCGCCCGGTCGGCCGAAGTTTTGACCAGCGCGTTCCAGAGCGCATGGAGCAGCGCGGCGAGAAGGACGATCAGTAGGACGGTTGTGCTCACACAGTGGTCCGGATCGCGTCGATGACGATTGAGAGCGCGGTGTCGAGATCGGCTTGGCTGATGACGAGCGGGGGCGACAGGGTGAGGACGCTGCCTGCGCTGATCTTGAAGCTGAGGCCTTTGTCGAGACAGGCATAGTAGATGCGTTCTGCGCGGTCGGGATCGGGGGTGCGGCTGTCGCGGTCGGTGACGATCTCGACCCCGAACATGAGGCCTCGCCCGCGGATGTCGCCAACATGGGGATGATCGTGAAGCGCGTCCTTCAGGCGGTTCTGTGCATGGGTGCCTAGGGTGGCGGAGCGGTCGACCAGGCCTTCTTCCTCGATGATGTCGAGCGTGGTCAGTGCTGCGCGGGCGGTGACGGGGTTCTTTTCGTGCGTGTAGTGCCCGATGGCGAAGTCGCCGGCGACGTTCAGATCATCGCGCGCAATGATCCCGGCGATGGGGAGCATCCCGCCGCCAAGCGCCTTTCCGAGAACCACGATGTCGGGTTCGATCCCATCATGGTCGAAGGCGAACATGCGGCCTGTCTTGCCAAGGCCCGTCGGGATTTCATCCATGATCAGCAGCGCACCGTGCTTGCGACACGCGGCCTGCACGGCCTGCCAGTAGCCGGGTGGGGGGACGACCGGAACGGCGCGCATCGGTTCGGCGATCACCGCCGCCACATCGCCTTCGCGGGCAAGCGCGTATTCGACCATCTTGGCGCAGGCCAGTGCGCAGGTTTCAGGGCCCGGATGGCCGTAGGCGCAATGGTAGCAATGGAAGGGAGCAACGTGTTCTGCGCCAGGCAGAAGCGGGCCCGCGATGTGGCTGCGGAAGGTGGCTTCGCCCCCGACGCTGGACGCGCCAAAGCCTGCGCCATGGAACGCGTCCCAGAAGCTGATCGTCTTGAACCTGCCCGTGGCGGCGCGGGCAAGGCGTAGCGCGACTTCAACCGCGTCCGATCCGCCGGTGGTGAAAAGAACGCGTTTGAGGGTGCCCGGTGCGATCTGGCCCAGGCGTTCGGCAAGAGTGACCGAGACATCGTTGGTGAAGCGGCGGGGTGAGAAGGGCAGCGCGTCGATCTGGTCTTTCACCGCCTGCACGAGGCGCTGGTGGCCGTAGCCGATATGGTGCACGGAATTGCCGTGGAAATCCATGAAACGACGACCGCTGGTGTCTTCGATCCAGATGCCTTCGGCTTTGGCGATGGTGCTGAGGCAGGGTGAGGACAGTGACTGATGCAGGAAGGCGTTTGCATCGCGCGCCAGCAGGTCGCGCGTTTCGTTATGGGTTTCGCGGGCGGACCAGTCGGCCCGCGCGGCGCTGGTGTTGGCTTCGCCTTCGGTGTGACGCATCAGGCGGGGTCCTCAATGTCTGTCATCTGGATCACCAACCGATCCGGGCCGATCAGGATGACCGCGTATTGGGGGCGTTCCTCGGGTGCTACGAAATTGGACCAGTCCCATGTCTGGTGCGGCGGTCGGGTTTGATGCGCGATGGAGCGGAGCGCGGTAAACGAGACGCGACCTATCACACCGGAGACCGGTCGGTGCACATGGCCGACACAGAGATGTTCGACTTGTGGAGCAGAGGTCAGAAGATCGACAAGAGGCTGGTGGTCCAGCAAGGGCATGTCGTCGAGCAACCCGAGGCCCAATGGGCCGGGTGGGTGGTGTGCAAAGACAAGAACACGTCTGTCACGGGTTTGCTCAAGTTCCGAGGCCAGCCAATCCAGACGGGCGGCATCCATCTGCCCCGCATCGCTGCCCAGCAGGTGCGTGTCGAGGCAGAGCAGGGTCACATTGCCGTCGAGGTCGTGGCGGTATTGGTAGTAGCCCTCCGGCCCCGTTCCGGGTCGGGGCAGCGCCACCATCATGTTCGGGCGATTGTCGTGATTGCCGATCATCGGCAGGAACGGCACGCGCAGCGCTGACAGTGCGGTGCTCAGTGCCGTGTATTCCTCCGCCGTTCCGGTATCACACAGATCGCCGGATGCGACGCAGCACAACGCGTCGGCATGATGCGCATTCACCTGTTCGACCACCTGATGCAGCCGCGCGCGGCTGTTCACGCCTTCGACCTGCCCAGAGACCGTCTGGTGCAGGTCGGAGATCCAGACGATCTTATGGGTAAAGGGCATGTGCGTCAGGGCCAGGGCAGGGAGTAGGTTTTGACGTTGGTGAAGAACTTCATCGCCTCGATCACGCCTTCCTTTACGCCATTGCCGCTGTCCTTGATGCCGCCGAAGGGGGACATCTCGATCCGGTAGCCCGGCTGTTCCCAGATGTTGCAGGTGCCGACGTTCAGACCGTTGATATAGGCAATCGCGCGGTTCAGGTCGTTCGTGCAAACACCCGAGGACAGGCCGAAATCGGTGCTGTTGGAGATGCGCATGACCTCTTCGTCGTTGTCGGGGACGCGGACGATTGGGATGATCGGGCCGAAGGTTTCCTCCATCACCAGTTCGCTGTCATGAGGCACATGATCAACGACGATGGGGGGTAGGAGTGCGCCTTTTCGACCGGGATCGTAGAGCACCTTGGCACCTTGGTCGACGGCCATGTAGACGCGCTTTTCAAAGAGTTCGGCGGCCTGGGCATGGATCACGCAGCCGAGCTCAGTTTCCGGATCCTGCGGATCGCCGAATTTGATCTTCTTGGCTTTCTCAACCACCAGCGGCACGAATTTGTCGGCAACGCTTTCCTGCAAGAGAATGCGCTTGATCGCGGTGCAGCGCTGGCCTGAGTTGCCAGTGGCCCCCGCGACGGCAATGGTCGCGGCCTTGTCGAGATCGGCATCGCTCAGGTCGTTGCAGACGATCAGGGGATCATTGCCGCCGAGTTCCAGTGCTGTGCGCTTGTAGCCCGCTTTGGAGGCGATGAGTTTGCCGACAGGAACACCGCCGGTGAAGGTGATGATGTCGATATTAGGGTTCGTCACCATCTCGTCGCCGATATCGGCTGGCATACCAGTGACCACCTGGAACATTTCGGGCGGCAGGCCTGCTTCGTAGAGAATATCGGCCAAGGTCAGCGCCGTGAGTGGAGTCAACTCCGTCGGCTTGCACACCATGCAGTTGTTGGTGGCAATCGACGGCGCGATCTTGTGGCTGACCATGTTCAGCGGGTGGTTGAACGGGGTGATCGCGCTGATGGCGCGGACGGGTTCGCGCATGGTGAAGATCTTGCGCGCCTTGCCGTTGTGGGTGAGGTCGCAAGAGAAAATCTCGCCATCGTCCTTGAGCGCCTCGGCGGCGGCGAATTGGTAGACGTCCTGCGCGCGTTTGGTCTCGTAGATCGAGTGCTGGTGGCAGATGCCCAATTCCAGCGTCAGCCATTTGGCAAGGTAGTCGCGGCGTTCGCCGATCAGTTGCCCGGCGCGTTGCAGGATCTGGCTGCGCTCGTAGCGGGTGAGCTTCGGTTTGTAGTTCGCGGCAATCTCGAACGCGCGGCGGGCGTGTTCGGCGGTGCCCATGGGGACGGTGCCGATCACCTCGTCGGTGTAGGGATAACGCACCTCAAGCCGCGCCTCGGTGTCGACCTTTTCCCCACCGATGCGCATCTGTTCGTGACGGATTTCGGTCATGCGGGCACCTCTTCGAGCGCGGCGGCGGTGGTTGCGTAGAAAAACGCATCGAAGTTGCGCAGGGTCGGTGCGTTGGGCAGGTCGATGACCCGGTTCACGATGAACGGCACTTCCTGTTCGGTCAGCCCGCCATGGCTGCGCAGCGGTTCCTTGAGCGCGGCAAGGTCGTGGCGGTAGGCGCTGGTGCCGATGGTCATGTTCTCGGTCGAGATCATGACGATGTCGCCGATGCGATCTGCGGGGAGTTCGTATTTCTGGACCGCTGTGGCCTTGTCCACAACTTCGAGCATCTCCGGCAAAGCGCGCAGGCGGGCGATGATGTCAGCCTGATCTGCGCCCGAAGGCAGGTAGGCGGTGGCAAACGACCCCAGCGCGCCGTGGTGCACGACGTAAGGGTCTGTGATCGGCAGGATCACGCGAGCGGCCGCCTCGCCCAGCCATTCGTCGAGCAGATCCTGAACGTAGATCACCGCCGGGTCGCCGTTGGCGTCATGCTTGGGCTTCATGCCGTGGTCGGCGGTGACGACGATGGCGGCACCCATGGCGTCAAGCTCTGTCAGGTAGCGGTCGAACATCGCGTAGAAGTCTTTGGCACCCTGTTCATCAGGGGCGAACTTGTGCTGGATGTAGTCGGTTGTGGAGAGGTACATCACGTCCGGTTTCCACTCTTTCAGCAGCTTTACGCCAGCGGCGAAGACGAATTCCGACAGGTCAGCGGAGTATACTTCGGGCACCGGCATACCAAGCCAGTCGGACGCCTTATCGATGCCATGTTCCGCTTTGGTCGTGTCACCCGAGCGTTCGGACGAAAACGCGATGGCGCGGTCTTCGTCGAATTTGAGGCCAGCGCCGAGCAACGCACGCAGTTTGTCCTTGGCGGTGACAACGGCGACCCGCGCACCTGCTTCGTAGAACTTGGAGAACACGGTGGGCGCGCGCAGAAAGCGGACGTCGTTCATCATCACTTCCTGGCCGGTTTCCGGCTCGTAAAGGAAGTTGCCGCAGATGCCGTGCACCGCAGGCGGACGGCCCGTCGCGATGCTCATGTTGTTGGGGTTGGTGAAGGAGGGGATCACCGAATGAGCCAGCCGGTCTGTCCCGGTTTCGCGGATGCGCTTGAGCGTCGGCATCAGCCCTTCGGCGATGGCCACTTCAAGGTATTCGGGTTCGCAGCCATCCAGACAGATCGCAATCGCGCAGGTCTTGGGCGCGGGGTAAGTGCGGTCATTGGCGACCACGGGGTTCTTAATCGGCATATCTCTTCCTTCAGGCGGCGAGTTTCTTGCGTTCTTCCAAAGCGGCGGCGGGCGGGGTCGCGCTGCTTACGTTCATGTCGGTCAGGGCGTCGCGGGCGGCGTCCACCACGCGGCGCATCACGTGTTCGTCCATCTGCCCGATCACCCCGATGCGGAAGCTGTCCACGACGGTCAGCTTGCCGGGATAGATGATGAACCCACGTGCTTTCATGGCGTCATAAAAGCCTTGAAAGGTAAAGTTCGGATCGGCAGGGCAGAAGAAGGTCACGATGATCGGGCTGAGCCAGCGGTCGGCGAGCAGGGTCTCGAACCCCAGATCACGCATGCCCTGCACCATCACATCGCGGTTGCGGGTGTAGCGTGCGCCACGGGCGGGCACACCGCCTTCGGCCTCGTGCAGGTCGAGCGCCTTGAGGAAGGCCGCAACCACATGGGTCGGGGGCGTAAAGCGCCACTGGCCGGTTTTCTCCATCGTCGCCCATTGTGCATGTACGTCGAGCGACAGGGAATGGGAGTTGCCTTTCGACGCCTCGATCTCGTCCTTGCGGGCGATGACAAAGCCGAAACCGGGGACACCTTCGATACATTTGTTGGCCGACGACACAAAGGCGGTGCAGTTGAGTTTGACCGGGTCGAGCGGCAGAGCACCGAAGGCTGACATGCTGTCGATCAGGAGCTTGCGCCCTGCGGCTTTGGTTGCTTCGGCAATCTCTTCGACCGGGTTCTGAATACCGCTGGAGGTTTCGCAATGGATCGCCAGCACATGGGTGATGGCCGGATCATTGGCGAGGATGGCTGCAACCTCGTCTCCGCGCGGTGGTAGATAGTCGCCCTTGTCGAGCAGGTGGCAGGCACGACCGAGATAGCCCAGCGTTTGCGCGGCGCGCAGGCCGTATGCGCCGTTGGCCAGCACCAGCACCTTGCCATCACGGGGAACAAAGCTGCCCAGCATCGCTTCAACGCAATAACTGCCCGACCCTTAAATCGGCACGCAGTCGTAGGAGTCTTTACCGTCGCCGATCAGTGCCAGAAGACGGGACCTGACAGCACGGGTCATTGCGCGGAAATCATCGTCCCAACTGCCCCAATCCTTGAGCATCGCCTGTTTCACAGAATAGGCCGTGGTGAGCGGGCCGGGGGTCAGAAGGTAGGGTTCCCCGAGTTCCGGGGCAGGCAGCGGTGTGGCAGACATGGCGTGGTTCCAAAGCTGATCTGGTCTTGGATATGCGGTTTGGTCAGGCATATGTAAAATCTTTGTTCTCTATTGATTGATAGGTTAAGGTTATGACAGTTTCACAAAGCCCGGAGACCGGATGCGCTACAGCCAGTTACGTGCGTTTCACCATGTCGCCCTGCATGGGGGGTTTTCCCGCGCCGCACGCGCGCTCAACATTTCGCAGCCGTCTGTGTCGGATCAGGTGCGCCAGCTTGAGCAGCGGCATGATGTTCTTCTGTTCACGCGGGAGGCGCGACAGGTGCGGATGACCGATGCCGGTGAGGCGCTGTTCCGTCTGACGAGCGAAATGTTCGAGGTCGAAGAGAGGATCAGTTCCTTGTTCGACGAGAGTCGGACCGCCTTGTCTGGGCATCTTCGGATCATGGCGGATTCCGCCATGCACATCACAGATGCGGTGCGCCGGTTCAGAGAGGCCAGCCCGGATGTCTTTGTCACCATCCGCACGGGAAATACCGAGGATTTGCTGCGCAGATTGCGGAATTATGAGGCAGAGATCGGCGTCGTGGGCAATTCGATTTCCGCGCCGGATCTGGACAGTATCGACCTTGGGCGCACGCCGATCCTGGCGCTTGTGGCCAAGGGGTATCTGCCACAGGGCACCCGTAAACTGAAGTTCCGCGATCTGGTCCGACATCCTTTGATCTACCGCGAAATCGGGTCTCGGACGCGGGCACAGGTCGAGGAAGAGGCGGACCGGCTGAAGCTGGCTTTGACCCCTTCGATCGAGGTCGAGGGACGTGAAGCGATGCGCGAGGTGGTGGCTTCTGGGGCCGGGATCGGGTTCATCAGCGAAGCGGAGTTCGGACATGATCGGCGGCTGAAAGCCATTCCGTTCGAGGATGTGGACATCGGCATGTCGGAATCGCTGGTCACCCTGTCTGCCCGCCGTGATGTGCCTTTGATCCGGGGTTTCGTGAAAGCGGTGCAAAAGTCCCTGAACTCCGGGGGCTGAAACTTCGATCTATAGGCTGTACCTATGGGCCTATACAATTCACTTGTCTTTACATATGGCCGTCGCTCGGCATGATCGGGGCCAGCCTGGGAAATGCCGTGTCAAAAAAAACGCCGAATACGCTGTTCATCGTGATCGACCAATTGCGCGCGGACTGCGTGTTTGGTGCACTTAAGTCATCGCTCGATCTTCCGAACATTCGCGCGCTTGCATCCGACGCGGTGTCCTTCCGCAACCACTACTCTGTGACGTCGCCCTGTGGGCCGTCGCGGGTGTCGCTCTTGACGGCGCAGTATGCGTCAAACCACGGGGCCACGCGCAATGGCACGCCGCTCAAGCGGGACGTTCCCAACCTTGCGACGGTCACACGAGACGCCGGGTTTGATCCGCTGCTGTTCGGCTACACCGACACTTCGCAGGACCCCCGGTTCCTGCCACCGGACGATCCGCGCCTCTTTTCCTACGAAGAGCTTGCTCCCGGATTCAACGAGATCGTGCGCATGCGGCTGGAAGGAGATTCCAGCGCTTGGGAAGACCATCTGCGCGCGCATGGGTATGATGTGCCTGCCTATCCTGACATGTACCGCCCTAGAGGCGATACACCGGATTCGCCTGCACTTTATGCTGCCGAGCATAGCGATACAGCTTATCTGACGGACCGCGTGATCGAGGATTTGGGTCAGCGCCCGCAAGGGTGGTTCGGGCTTGTGACCTATATCCGGCCGCACCCGCCATTTGTGGCGCCAGCGCCCTATAACGATATGTACGATGCGGCCGACATGCCGCCTGCCAAAGCGACAGATGACCCGGATTGGCACCCGTACGTGGCAACGGCGCGGCGCAAGGCCAATGTGGCCTCCACGGTGATCGGCTTCCCGGACCTTAAGGCTTCGGATGCGACAACGCGGATGATCCGCAAGCTCTATTTCGGACTGGCGACGGAGGTGGATCATCACATCGGGCGGTTGATCGACTGGCTGAAGCAGAGCGGGCAGTATGACGACACGCTGATCGTACTGACTGCCGATCATGGCGAGATGCTTGGCGATTACGGGTTGTGGGGCAAGTTGACCTTTCACGATGCCGCGTTCCATGTCCCGCTGATCATCCGGCAGCCGCACGCTGCTGTGCGTGGGATTACGGTGACAGAGCCGACCGAATCCATTGATGTCACCCCGACAATTCTTGATTGCCTCGGTTTGGACATCCCCCATTCCATGGACGGAAAAAGCCTGATGCCCTTTCTGGACGGAGCGACCCCGAAGGATTGGCGAAAGGTGACGGTGTCCGAGTTGGACTTTGGCGATCCGATCTCTCCGACGCTTTGGCAGACGGACCATGGCCTGTCGATAGACGCCGCGAATCTTGCCGTGCTGCGTCGCGGTCCAATGCGATTCGTACAATTCGCCGGGGCGCTTCCGCCGATCCTGTTGGATGCTTCCAACGGCATCGAAAGTCGGAATCTGGCAAAAAATTCGGCACATGTGCAGACAATGCTTGATTTGATGCAGGATATGCTTTGCCATCGAATGGTTAACACTGACGGTACGTTTTCGAGAACGCTGATTACGGATGACGGCGTGAAAGTGGCCTCATGATTTCCAACGATCTGGCCCTGTCACGCATATGTCATGGTTGCCAGAGATATAAAGCCCGGCTGTTTCGACCGGGTTGACCACGAGAAGGAGGCGTAGCGCCAAAGTTCTGATCCGACCGCGCAAGCATCTGCCGATCCGCCGCGCGATCTACGGAAGCCCGAAATGACCGGACACCGCATGTACCGGGAAAAAGGGGGAACAGCCCCCGTCACCACTTGGAACCAACAGGAGAGAAAATGAAACGACTTCTACTTTCAGGCGTGGCCTTGATTGCCCTGCCGGCAGCGGCCTATGCCAACTGTCCGGCAGTCACAGTCGCAGACCCTATGGGTGTCGCCGCCGGTGAATTCCCGCAGCAATACGAACTGAGCGCTTTTCAGGAAGCGGCGGGCTGCTCCATGGAGTTCAAGGCGAACCCGGAAATCGAAGCGTTGAACGCTCAGATCAAGGGCAACCCGGACCTGCCGCCGCTGGCAGAGCGCCTTCCGTCGGAACCTCTGGTTGTCGTTCCCTATGACAGCATCGGTCAGTACGGTGGCGAACTGAACGCTTTGTCCAACGCGACAGAAGCGGGCACATCCGACTTCCTGTCGGTGCGTCACGTCAACCTCGTACGCTATTCCGATGATCTTCAGACCATCGTTCCGAACATCGCCAAGTCGTGGTCCTGGAACGACGATTACACCCAGCTGACATTCACGCTGCGCGAAGGCCACAAGTGGTCTGATGGCGCGCCGTTTACCTCGGCGGACGTGAAGTTCTGGCATGACAACATCATGCTCGACACCAATATCTTCGAGCAGGTGCGCGACTACGTCACCGTTGGTGGAGCGACCATGACGGTCGACACGCCGGACGATGTGACGGTGATCTTCAATCTGCCCGCGCCGAAGCCCGGTCTGCTGACCCACTTCGCGACATCTTATGCGCAGGGCTTCCAGCCCAAGCATTTCCTTGGCCAGTTCCACCCGGACATCAACCCGGACGCCGACAGCTATGCGCAGTCGCTGGGCTTTGAGAATGGCTACGACGCGATCCTTGCCTACTACGGAAACTCGGACTGGACGGACACACCGTCGCCGATGCTGTCGCGTGCCGACATCGTTGACGGCCTGCCTAAGGCGACCGTGCCGACGCTGGAATCGCACATCTACATCACCGACACGACAGAAGGCCGGAAACTGGTTGCGAACCCCTATTTCCACCAGGTCGACACGACCGGTCAGCAGCTTCCCTACATCTCGACGCAGGACGAGCTGTACATCAACGACAACGAAGTGCGGATCCTCAAGCTGGTGAACGGCGAAGTGGATTACAAATCGCAGTCCGTGCGTCTTGAATCCGCGCCGCTGCTTCTGGAAAACCAGGAGAAGGGCAACTACTCGATCCAGCTCAAGCCGACGGTCGGCATGCCGGCGTTCAGCTTCAACTTCACCATCGAAGACGAAGCCAAGCGCGCGCTCTACAACGACATCCGCTTCCGCGAAGCCATGTCGATCGCCATCAACCGCGACGAGCTGAACGAAATTGCGTATTTCGGTCAGGGTACACCGAGCCAGATCGCGCCGTTCAACCCGGCACCGGATTTCGTTGATCCGAGCTGGGAAAGCTACAAGGCCGAGTTCGATCCGGACACCGCCAAGGCGCTGCTGGACGAGATCGGCATGGTCGACACCGATGGTGACGGCTTCCGCGAGTTGCCGAATGGCGAGAAGATCACTCTGAACATGCAATTCTCGACGCAAGGCATCGCCGGTGCGGTTGTGGAACTCGTTGGTCAGAACTGGGCCGATGTGGGCGTCCAGACGCAGGTCAAGGAAGTGACGCCGGATGAATATCGCTCTGCACAATCCTCCAACAATCTTGATGTGGGTCTGTGGCAGTACGGTGCACCACTGGCGATTCACCTTGGCCTCAACAGCTTCTTCCGTCCGCCGTTCGGAACGTATTTCGAACACCGCACCGGGATGCTTTGGGCGGAATGGCTCGACACGAATGGCGCGTCTGGCGTTGAGCCGCCGGAATGGGCCAAGAAACTGGCTGCCGATATCGACGCGTTCCAGTCGGCAGTGCCGGGTACTGACGCATCCAACGAGTTGGGCGCAGGTCTGGTCGAGAACTTCGTGAGCAACCTGGTCATGATCGGTACGGTGAAGGCGCCGGAACCGATCTATGCCAGCAAGAACCTCAAGAACTTCACCGAGTTCAAGACATGGTCCTATGAATACTACCGGACCTATCCGTACCGCGCGACACAGTGGTGGCTGGACGAATAAGGTCGGTTGATCTTGATGCGGGCGGCCCATGTCGCCCGCATCCTTTCTCAAGAACGACGGCAGTCTGACCGACACACCGGATCAACCGGGGGCGCAGACGCCATGCAGGGGCATGCTTCATGTTGAATTTTGCGCGCTTTGTGGTGACACGCGCCGTGCTTGCGATGATCACGTTGATCATTGTGTCACTGGTCGTGTTCTCGCTCATGGAGCTGGTGCCGGGCGATTGCGCGGAGCGATACCTCGCCTTCAAGAACACCCAAGGGTCCGGGATTTCCGCCGCCGATATCGAGAACGAACGCATCCGTCTTGGTCTAGACCGCCCCTTCCTCGAACGCTGGGGAAAATGGATCGTCAATGCATTCCAAGGCGAATTCGGCGACAGCTGTATCCTGCGCGTGGATATCGCCCAGCTGCTTGGTGACAAGTTCTGGATCTCGCTGGGGCTGTGTCTTGCGTCGCTGCTGTTGGCCTATTCAATCGCCTTGCCTGTCGGCATCATTGCTGCTGCGTCTGACAATGCGATCCTGAACAACTCGCTGCGCCTGTTCAGCTATCTAGGCCTTGCGATGCCGAACTTCCTGCTCGCGCTGATGATCATGTTGTTCTCGACCGTCTACTTCGGGGACACGTTGACGGGGCTTTTTTCCGCCGAATACAGGGACGCACCATGGAGCGTGGATCGGGTGCTGGACCTTCTGAGCAACGCATGGTTGCCCATTTTCATCCTCGGCTGGTCGGCCACCGCTTTTGCTTTGCAGACAGTGCGCGCGTTGATGTCCGACGAGATCGGCAAGCTTTATGTCACCGCCGCTTCGGCGCGGGGGGTACACGGGCGCAAACTGCTATGGAACTATCCGGCACGTCACGCGCTGGGGCCGATCGTCAACAGCCTTGGCTTTGACCTCAACCGTATCTTTAACGAATTGCCCATTGTGGCGCTGATCCTGACGCTGACGGAAGCTGGGTCGCTATTGATCGAGGCACTGGCGCGGTCGAACGACCAGCAATTGGCCGGTGCCATCATCTTCCTTCTCACCGCGTCCATCGTGACGCTCAATTTCCTGACGGACGTGTTGCTGGCGGTGCTTGACCCGCGCGTCCGCAAGAGCATCGTGAGGTGACGCCATGACGACGACACCCGATCCCATGAAGCCCAATCTGGCGCAGACCACCGGTCCGCATGTCCAGGTGGTGGAAACCGACGCGGCGGTCGAACGCCGGTCGAAAGAGGCCTATTTCACCGCATCGCAGGGCCAGCTGATCTGGGCACGGTTCAAGAAACAGCGCGCTGCGATGATCGCGGCAAGTGTTCTGTTGTTCCTGGTCCTGTCGGGGATTTTTGCGCCGTTCCTGTCGCCCTACAATCCGACGATTGCGGGCAAGAACGATGAATACACCAACGGCGCGCCGCAGATCCCGATGTTCTGCGATGTGAACGGCTGTTCTCTGCGCCCCTTTGTTCATGCGGTTGAACGCGAACGGTCGATGGCGACGAATTTCCGCTGGGTGACGACGATCAATGAAGATGAACGCCACTACATCTATTTCTTCGTCGAAGGGTGGGAGTACAAGCTGTTCGGCTTTATCCCGATGGACACACATCTGTTCGGAGCGCCGGACGGATTCGTGCATGTCTTCGGCACGGATGATGCGGGCAAGGACATCTTTTCGCGCACCTTCCATGCCATTTGGACCTCGTTGCAGGTGGGCACCATCGGGGTTCTGATCGCCTTTGTGCTGGCGCTCGTGATTGGGGGGATATCGGGGTATTACGGCGGGTGGATCGACTCTGTCTTGCAGATGATCACCGATGCGGTGCGCACGGTGCCTGCCATTCCGCTCTTCATGGCGGTGGCGGCGTTCATGCCACCCGAGCTATCCGCCGAAGAACGGTTCTTCTACATCTCGCTCATCCTCGGCCTGATCGGATGGCCCACACTGGCGCGCCGGGTGCGGACGCACCTGTTGACCGAGCGGAACCAGGAATACGTGCTGGCGGCACAGTTGTGCGGGGCGTCCTCGGGACACGTGATCCGGCGGCACCTGCTGCCCAGTTTCACCAGTTACATCATCGTCGATCTGGTGATCTCGTTCCCCTACATGGTGTTGTCGGAAACCGCGCTTTCTTTCATCGGTCTTGGCCTGAAGGATCCGGTGAACAGTCTCGGCGTCATGCTTCAGAACGTGACGAGTGCCGATGTGCTTCTCAACTATCAATGGTATTTCATTCCGGTAATCTTTTTCATCGCACTGGTGATGGCGTTCGTGTTTGTCGGTGACGGCTTGCGCGACGCGGCAGACCCCTATTCGGACAATAACAAATGACGGCCCTGATCGACGTACAGAACCTGACACTCAAGTTCCGCACCGATGAGGGGCTGATCACCGCTGTCGACAATGTCAGTTTCTCGCTCAACAAGGGCGAGGTGATGGGACTTGTCGGCGAGTCGGGGTCAGGCAAGTCGGTGACGGCCAAGGCGCTGATGCATCTGAATGCGCGCAACGCTGTCTACACGCCTGAAAGCAAGATCACCCTGCACACTGACAAGGGGCCGGTGGACGTGTTGTCCCTGCGCACCCCGCGCGAGTTGAACATTGTACGCGGTGGGGCGGTTTCCATGATCTTTCAGGAACCGATGGCCAGCTTTGCGCCCGCGATCACCATCGGCAAGCAGATGGTTGAGCAGCTTCAACTGCATGGCGATTATACGTGGGACTCTGCGAAGCGCTGGTCGATCGAGATGCTGGACCGGGTTGGCATCTCTGACGCCGCCAAGCGGTTTGACCAATACGCGTTCGAACTGTCTGGCGGCATGCGTCAGCGTGCGATGATCGCAATGGCCCTGTCGACGCAGCCCAAGCTGCTCATCGCGGATGAGCCGACAACGGCGCTGGATGTGACCATTCAGGCGCAGGTGATCGACCTGATGAAAGACCTCGTGGCCGAGTTTCAGATGGGGATCGTGTTCATCACACATGACCTTGGTGTGGTGGCGCAGACGGCCGACAAGGTGAACGTCATGTATCTGGGTCGCATGATCGAAGAGGGCCCGGTGCGCGAGGTCATTCGCAACCCGAAACACCCCTACACCCAAGGGTTGCTTGCGGCCCTGCCTAAGCTGGACGATCTGGATTCGCCCCTGACGCCGGTGCCCGGTGACATCCCGTCACCGCTTGAACGCCCCACGGGGTGTGTGTTCCACACCCGCTGTTCCAAAGTTGTGGGTGATGTCTGCAAGACCGCCGATCCGAAGGACCGTCAGATCGACGCGACCCACAAGGTGGCCTGCCATATCTACGACGAGGTGCCGGCATGAGCGACGTTCTGATCCGTGCCAAAGGGCTGTCTGTCGGTTTTCCTATCGGAGGAGGATTGTTGAACAAGCAGATCCTCAAGGCGGTCGACAATGTATCCCTCGAGATCCAGAAGGGATCGTTTTTCGGACTGGTTGGCGAAAGCGGCTCTGGCAAGACAACGCTTGGACGCGCGCTGCTCAAAGCGGCACCGATCACGGCAGGCGGGGCGCATTACAGTGATGGCGAGGTGGACTATGACCTCGAGAAGATCACGAAAGACCAACTCAAGGATTACCGCAAACGCGCGCAGCTGATCTTTCAGGACCCCTACGCCGCGCTCAGCCCGCGGATGACGGTGCGCGACATCATCGCGGAACCGCTTGAGGTGATGAAGCTGACGAAGAACCGGCAGGACACCGATGCCCGCGTGCGCGAGATCGCGGCAAAGTGCCGGTTGAACCTTGAACACCTGCGCCGCTTTCCGCACGCGTTTTCCGGCGGTCAGCGCCAGCGCATCTCGATTGCCCGCGCGCTGGTGTCAGCGCCCAAGTTCATCGTGGCAGACGAAAGCGTTGCGGCTTTGGATGTGTCGATTCAGGCGGATGTGCTGAACCTGCTCAAGCAGATCCAGTCCGATATGGGGCTCACCTTCCTGTTCATCAGCCACGACCTGTCCGTCGTTGCGCATACCTGCGATCACGTTGCGGTCATGTATCTGGGCCGACTGGTGGAAACGGCGCCGACGCGCAAACTTTTCGCGGCTCCCCGTCATCCGTACACCAAGGCGCTCTTTTCGGCGATCCCTTCGCTTGACCCGGATGACCGGGGATCCGCGCAGAAGCTGAAGGGGGAAATCCCGTCACCGACCAATCAGCCGTCGGGCTGCAAGTTCCACACGCGCTGTCCATTCGTCTTGGACCATTGCAAGCAGGTCGAACCCAAGCTGGAAACGGATGGCACGGGACATGATGTGGCGTGCCATCGCTGGAAAGAGCTGATGGCACCACAGGCCGCGTGATCAGCTGTCGAGGCTTCGTCGCAATGGCGCGTGTGTCAGTGCACGTCTGAGATCAGCCGCCAAAATCGATGCCAGTGCCAATGCACCGCTTTGGCTAAGCCGTGTGGAGGTGATGTAGTCGCTGGACAAGCCGCCCCGAGCTTCGCATCTCGTGCTCGAACAGAATGCATCCCAGGTGTCCACATAGACCACTTGACCGTTCGCCGCGAACTGCTGGAACAAGCTGTCGATTGGCTTGTGGCGTTCGGTAACATCGTCGAGGGAAATCACGGTCGACAGCTTTGGCATCCCGAAATACATGCCGACACCAGGAAGGCTGGCGCGCGCAGCGATTTCGGCGTCAAACCGGGGATGTGATGGCACCTGCCGGACTACGGATACCCGGACTCCCCGTTCCGAAAGTGACTTCACTGTGGTTCGAGCCGCTTCCGCGACATAGTCGGCCTGCCGCGTCACGTCGAAGGGACTTCCGTCCATTGGGCCAAGGCGGACCTTGGGACGGTTGAACAGCTCGGCATCCGTCACTTCAAGATAATAGGCCCAATCGGCAACAAGCGTGACCTGTCGAATGCTTTTCAGATGCGCAAGCGCCTGAACCACTTGGGCTGATTGCTGGTCGCAGTCCTGACCGGAAATGTCAGTGCTTGCCGACAGGCGGGTTTGAAGGCCATCGAGGGGGACGCAATTCGAGTGCGAGATCATCAAAGTCGGAACATTCGCACGCCGCGCAGCCTCGGCAAAGCCAACCCGCAGCGTATCCAATTGGTGATCGCCCCAAACAAGAACCTGCGGTGGTCCATCAGGTCCAAGCCTGCACACCTCAAGGCCGGCCAAAGGACCGTCCGTTGCCCTTGGACAGGCAAACGCGGGTTCGCTGTTGTCCAATGCGTGAATATACGCTTGCGCGCTGTCTGGGAAACGCACTTGCAGCCCTTGTGTCGCCAGACCGATCAGGCCGTTGATAAACAGCACCGCAGCCACAACGCCGCTTATCACGAATTGGTTCGTTCCTTGTCGCTGTTCGAAATGTTGCCAGATCGTCCAGGAAAAGATCGAGAACAGAAGGCAAGGCACGATCAACGCGAGGAAATTCGTATGCGATTGTCCCGAAATACTAAGAGCCGCATTCAGATGTGTCAGGGGCACCGCCCAAAGAAAGGTGTGCAGCACCATTCCGAACCAGCGGCGGCGCATTTCCGACATTTCAGCTACGGAGGCGCGGGGACGACTGCCGAGATACAGGAGGCCAAGACCCATGGCGATCAGGGCGCGCGCCAGAAGCGTGTCGCCTGCAACCGTGATGACAAGAACGCCTACCAGCACACTGATCACCGCGATCAGCGTGGCATATTCAAGCACGCGAAATCTGTTTCCAAGGATGAAAGGGATTGCGCCGAACAGGAACGCCCACAAGCCTCCGATTGGCAGGATTTGAACCACCGGCGTGTCGATCAGCGACAGGATCAACGATATCCCTGCAAGAACGGAAAGGATTGTCAGAAGACGTGTCGGGTTATTTGAAAACCACCAGTACAGCAGGCTGAGAATGACACCGCACTGCGCGATCAGGGCCGGTATCCAGAGGTGGTCAAAAAGACCGTCAAACCGCATGCCCGTCCCTACGGGAAAAAAGGCCTGGCCAAAGTTTGTGGTAAATGTTGCAGCCATCAAAAGTGCATGGCCCAGTTGATTGTATTCGTCTGGGAGAAAGATCATCCATCCGACGATGAAAAGCACCAACGCGCAGCAGAGGACGCCGATGAAGTAGGCCTGCAGAACGCAGATCACCTGCTTTTTGAACGTGTCAGGGCCTCGGATCAGCTGGTTTGCACACCAGCCGCCAGAGAAAACGAGGATGATGTCTTTGGCAAACGCGTCGGCGCCGAATTGCCCGGCGCCCAAGGCGGCAAGCACAAACGCGAAACCCGCCATCGTGAGAAGAAATTGCCGCAATTCGGACCGCGCGGCCTCTGAGTCTCTCAACACGAAGAGGTTCGACAGATGAGGACGAGTGCGGGTTGGCACGGTGACACGACTCTTCAGCGACGGCCCCCACCGTTCGGACACAGATACTCTGTTTGATCCGGCCCCAGCAACACACAATTGGGAAACAGTGTGTTGGGAAACTTATGGCATTGTTGCGGCAAACGGACTAATTTTTGCCCTGAAAATGTCCGGTTTTTCGGATCGTTTCATGTCGAGGGTCCAGTCATAGACCTCTCGCATCTGCTCGGCCTTCCGCGACCAAAGGAAATAGTCGTCCACCCGTGCCTTGGCATTTCGCGCCAGAGGGGCAAGCGACCTGGGGTTGTCCGACAACCGTGTCAGCGTTTCCCGGAATGCCGCGATGATTGCGTCGCGGTTGCCGCAGGGTACTTTGAAGCCGGTGTCAGAGGTGACGAGTTCGCCCGGACCGGCATAGTCGACGATCACAGGCACCACGCCAAGCGCCATCGCTTCCAGAACCACGCCACCGCCGAATTCGCGGATCGAGGGGAAGCTGAGGATGTGAGACTGGCTCAGGATGGATTGCACCTCGGCATGGGGAATCCACTTGTGGAACGTCAGTCCGGTTTGGCATTCAAGTGACGCAGCTTGATCCATCAGTTGGCCAAGCATCGGACCGTCGCCGATAATATCAAGCGTAATGCGCCCGCTGCGGAGCAAGTCAGCCGCCGCTGCGATCAGCATGTCTGCGCCTTTGTAGGGCACCAGCCGTCCGACAAAGCAGGCTTTGAGAACGTCACCCGTAGGCTGGGCCGTTCTGTTGAAGCGCGTCGGATCAATGCCGTTTTCGGGGATGTAGACGGTCTTGTCCTGATACCTCTCAGGGATCTCGCTTTGCGTATGGCGCGATCCCACAACGATGGTCGACGTGTGTTTCAGGGCACGGTCGCGTCCGGGCAGATGCTTGTATGCATCCCGCAGATAACTGAGCCATTCCTTCTCGGCACGACGTTCTGCATCAAAATGCCTGGGCCACGGAACGCCGCCGTTCAAAGGGCCGACGATGAACGGAATCCCGGCGCGATCGATCTTTCGGGCGATCGGTGACGAAATCGTCGGGCTCAGCGGGGTGATCCGGTGGACAATGTCGAAGTCACCCGCCTTGATCTGCTGTCCAAATTGCTTCCAGACCAGATGTTCAAACCAAGGGTACATCAGTGCATTGAAGGCCTGGAGCGTGGTCCAGCCTTTGCCTTCGCCCATGCGCAGCTTTTCTGCCAATGCCCAGAGCGGGCGGGCAACAGCCTCGGAATCGATGGCGGTGAAATCCCGCCCTTCGATGAGACCGGCGCGCAGGATCGCATCCCTGTTGCGCACCTGTGTGACCAGATGAACGTCGGCCACGTCGCGCAAAGCCTGAGCCATGGACCATCCGACAAGCGGGACACTGACCCACTCGGGATTGGCGGCTTCGGCAATGGCCAGAACCCTTGGCCGATGTGATGATGTGGCGGTCATGGTGTCGCGCATTTTCTAAAGGACAGGGCGCCAGGCCAGGCGCTCCTTTGGTTCATAGGCACCGCGCCCATCGCGAAGGGTTTCGGCGTAGCCTGTCAATGCCCCGGCCATAAGCCATGTCAACGGTGTCAATGTTGCATTCGGAAGCATGTCGAACACGTTGACGGCCAGGATCAGCGACAGCGGAACGATCAGGAGTGAATAATCTTCTACCGCCCGATGGCGCGTTTCACGCCAGAGCAGGAAAACCGGCAAGACCAGCAAACCGAATTCTGCCAGGAACCCAAGCCAGCCCAACTGGCCGATCAGAATGATCCAGCGCCCGTCGGTGATGGTTTCGATCACCCCGTTGGCCGGGTTCATGATCTGGTTACGGTCGTAGTTGCCCCACCCGAAAAGCGGCTTTTGCTCTGCGCGTTCCAAGAGGCGGTTTTCATTGGTGAACCGGAATTCAAGCGATGCCGCCCGGTCCGGATCGATGCTGCCTGCAGCTTCAAGGATTGCGGTCTCGGGAACCAGACCGACACCTTTCAATGCAGGGTAGGTGATCGCAAAGGCCGCAATACAGACCGCAAGCCGCATCTGCCAGCGTGTTCCGAACAGAACGACGGCCGGTATCAGTACCGCGGCAAAGAGCCATGCTCCCAGTGATTTTGCCAAGATCAGAACGGCGGTGAGGTACAGCGCAATGCAGAGCAACGCCCATTTCGATCTGACTTTCTGCGTCTTCCAAAGCGCAAACGCCGCAATGATCGAGATCAGCAGAAAGAAGGCGGCCCAGATCCCGTGGTAGAGGAACACCATTGGGCGGAAGCCACCGAACCGGATCGTCTGGATGAAGTCGTGTTGGTAGTAGCCGTAGATCCACAGGTTCAACTGAGGCGACAGTCGGATCTCCACCAGCATTGGCAATGAATAGACAAGCCCGCCGATCATGAACGCATACATCAGATCGCGCTGGTCTTCGGCTTGTGACAGGAACCGTCGCGCGAGAAGGAACGGGATGACCAGCAGGATCTGTTGGATAACGAACCCGATGGAATCCTTGATCGTCATGCCCTGAATAAAGAATTCCCCCCAATATATCGGCTGCATGTTTGTCAGAGCAGTGACGATTGGCGAGAAAATGAAGAGACACAGCAAAGCCACCGCAAGAGGTGATCTTGGCAATAAGCGGAAGTCTTTTTGGTAAAGCCAAAACCACATGAAGAACGCGCTGAGTGCCGGGATCGTGTGTTTCGTCAGGGGCGGCAACAGCGGGAAGTCGAAACCGGCAGGTGGTTCCGGCAGGAACAGGTACCCCACGAGCAAGGTCGCGATCACAGCGCGACCGGGCGGCAGTTTCTGAAACAGAACAACTGTCACCAGAGGCCATGTGGCCAGTGCGAGGATTGCCAATGCGTTTGGCATTCAGTGTCCTGCCGTTGTCGCCCTGCTGGGCGGGTGAACCAAACCGCATAGTCTGGCGGCGCAGCGCCCTTTCGCGCCGATATCCGGGTTTATCAACTATACTGCAATCAAATAACGGCACAAATGGCGCGGGATTGCAGCAAATAGGTGTCTGCTCCCCTCGCGTCATTCCGGGGAAGGATCGCCTCAGCCCCTCGTTTGGCTATAAGCGGCCTTTCAAAGTGGCCCTATTGGCAAGCGGTGTACATCGCTAGTGTCCGCCCAACCGCGCAGGCCCCTCGGCCCGCGCCCTTCCCAGGGAGAGCCACCATGAAAATGACCACCGAAGAAGCTTTTGTCAAAGTCCTCCAGATGCACGGGATCGAACACGCGTTCGGGATCATTGGGTCTGCGTTCATGCCGATCTCCGACATTTTCCCGAAGGCAGGCATCACCTTCTGGGACTGTGCGCATGAAGGGTCTGGCGGCATGATGGCCGACGGCTACACCCGCGCATCCGGCAAGATGTCCATGATGATCGCCCAGAACGGCCCGGGCATCACCAATTTCGTGACCGCCGTAAAAACCGCCTACTGGAATCACACCCCGCTTCTGCTGGTCACACCGCAGGCGGCCAACAAGACCATCGGTCAGGGTGGTTTTCAGGAAGTCGAGCAGATGAAACTGTTCGAAGACATGGTCGCCTATCAGGAAGAGGTGCGTGATGCCTCCCGTGTGGCCGAAGTTCTGAACCGCGTGATCCTGAACGCCAAGCGCGCCTCGGCTCCTGCACAGATCAACATGCCCCGCGATTTCTGGACTCAGGTGATCGATATCGAACTGCCGGAAGTCGTTGAATTCGAACGTCCCTCGGGTGGTGACAGCGCGATCCAGCAGGCGGCTGATCTGATGTCGTCCGCCAAGAACCCCGTCATCCTGAACGGCGCCGGTGTTGTTCTCGCCGGTGCGATCCCCGCCTCCATGGCGCTGGCAGAGCGTCTGACCGCGCCGGTCTGTGTAGGTTATCAGCACAACGACGCCTTCCCGGGCTCGCATCCGCTCTTCGCCGGTCCGCTGGGTTACAACGGCTCCAAAGCGGCGATGGAGCTGATCTCGGGTGCGGATGTTGTCCTGTGCCTCGGCACGCGCCTCAACCCGTTCTCGACCCTTCCCGGCTATGGCATCGACTACTGGCCCAAAACCGCGAAGATCATTCAGGTCGACATCAACCCGGACCGCATCGGTCTGACCAAGAAGGTCAGCGTCGGCATCGTCGGCGATGCGAAAAAGGTGGCAGAGGGCATTCTTGCACGCCTGTCCGACACTGCAGGCGATGAGGGACGTGAGGACCGAAAAGCCAATATCGCGAAAACCAAATCCACCTGGGCGCAGCAACTGTCCAGCATGGACCACGAACAGGACGATCCGGGTACCACCTGGAACGAACGCGCCCGCGCGGCCAAGCCGGAGTGGATGAGCCCGCGTATGGCATGGCGCGCGATCCAGTCGGCTCTGCCGAAAGAGGCGATCATCTCATCGGATATCGGCAACAATTGCGCCATTGGCAACGCTTATCCGACGTTTGAAGAAGGCCGGAAATACCTTGCGCCGGGTCTGTTCGGACCGTGTGGTTATGGCCTGCCGTCGATCATCGGCGCAAAGATCGCCTGCCCCGATGTTCCAGTGGTTGGCTTCTCGGGTGACGGTGCGTTTGGCATCGCGGTGACCGAGTTGACCGCGATTGGCCGTCCCGAATGGCCGGCGATCACACATATCGTCTTCCGGAACTACCAGTGGGGTGCGGAAAAGCGCAACTCCACCCTCTGGTATGACGACAATTTCGTCGGCACTGAACTCGACGAGGGCGTGAGCTATGCGGGCATCGCCAAGGCCTGCGGTCTGCAGGGCGTCATCGCCCGCACGATGGACGAACTGCGCGATGCTCTGAACACCGCCATCAAGGACCAGATGGAGAATGGCAAGACCACGCTGATCGAAGCCATGATCAACCAGGAACTCGGCGAGCCGTTCCGCCGCGACGCGATGAAGGCACCCGTGGCCGTGGCGGGGATCGACCCGGCGGACATGCGCCCTCAGAAAGTCGCCTGACATGACCGACCCCGCAGAGAACGGACCGATTCTGGTCCTGAATGCGGGGTCGTCCTCGATCAAGTTTGCATTGTTTGATCCGAACTTGATCGAAACCCTCTCGGGGATGGCCGACGCCATCGGCGGGGCCTCTCGCTTGCGGATCGGGGACGACACGCACGATGTGCCGCTGATCGACCACCGCGCAGCTTTGGAAGCGATCCTGAAAGCACTGGCAGAGCGCGGGATCACGCCGGCCACTCTTCGCGCGGTGGGGCATCGCGTGGTACACGGCGGTCGCAAGCTCACGGGTCCGATGCGCGTCACCGATGAGGTCCGCGCCGAGATCGCAAATTGCACGCCCCTTGCCCCGCTGCACAACCCGCACAACCTTGCCCCGATGGAAGCGCTGTCGCGGCTCGCGCCGGACCTGCCGCAGTTTGCCAGCTTTGATACGTCGTTTCATGCGACCAACCCGAATGTGGCCACGCGTTATGCCATTCCGAAGATGATGGAGACCAAGGGCATCCGCCGCTATGGCTTCCACGGACTCAGCTATGCGTCCCTCGTGCGCCGCTTGCCCGAAGTGTCAGGTGACGCGCTGCCGTCGCGCCTGCTGGCGTTCCACCTTGGCAACGGCGCGTCGCTTTGCGCGATCCACAACGGACAGTCAATCGCCACGACAATGGGGTACTCGCCGCTGGATGGCCTGACCATGGGCACACGCTCTGGCGGGATCGACGCAAACGCGGTGTTGCGTCTGGTCGAGGAAAACGGGCTTGAGCGCACCAAGGCGATCCTGAACCATGAAAGCGGTTTGTTGGGCCTGTCGGGCGGAAAGTCCGACATGCGCAAGCTGATGCTGGACGCATCTGCCGAAAGCGCCTTTGCGGTCGAACATTTCTGCTATTGGACGCTGCGCCACGCCGGGTCACTGATCGCGGCATTGGAGGGTCTCGACGCAATCGCCTTTACCGGGGGGATCGGCGAGAATGCGGTCGGAGTGCGGGCACGTATCCTGCGGGGGCTGGAATGGGCGGGCGTTCGGATCAATCCGGACTTCAATCACCGCTCTGGCCCGCGCCTGCATGCGGAAAGCTCTAAAGTCGCCGTCTGGGTCATTCCTGCCGAAGAAGAGCGCATGATCGCGATGGACGCGCTGGCCCTTTTGGAGGCCGCATGAGTTCCACCGATCAGGTGTGCTGTGCGAGGGCGATGGTGACCAGCGTTGACGCCACGATGTCGTCCACACTGGCACCCCGGCTGAGATCGCAGACGGGCTTGGCAAAACCTTGCAGAAACGGGCCGATAGCCTGCGCGCCCGCCAATTCCTGGCACAGCTTGTACGCAATGTTGCCCGCGTCCAGCGATGGGAAGATCAGCACGTTGGCATCTCCGCTGCCCAACCCTTTCTTCGTGGCAATGGTGGCGTTCAGCGCGGCATCCGCCTGGACCGGTCCTGTAAACCCCGTGGCCTCGGCAACGCTGCGCATGCGATCCACACTGTCGCCTGCGCCGCTGGTGCCGGTAGAGAAAGACAAAAGCGCGACCTGCGCGTCGCCCAAAAGCGCCTGTGCCGTGTCAGCCGACGCCCGCGCAATGGCTTCCAGCGCCGCTGCATCCGGTGCCACGTTTACCGCGCAGTCTGCGAACACGAATTCGCGCCCGTCCGGGAACACCATCAGGAAATACGACGACGGGATTGTCACGCCCTCGGCCAGCCCGATGGCCATGCTGGCTGCTTCGATCACGCGCCGCGTCGGGCTGTCGGCCCCTGCGACCATCGCGTCGGCCTCGCCTGCGGCGACCATTGCGGCAGCGCGGTATAGGGGTTTCTGCAAAAGCCTGCGGGCCATCGCCTCTTTCATTCCGCGCGCTGACACGAGGGCTGCAACCTGTGCCTCTGTCGGATCGGCCGCGACATCGAGCACGGAACACAGCCCTTCCTTGGTCAGACGCTGCGCGGCGTTTGCAACGCGCGGATCGTTAAGTTCGGGGAACACCACGCGGGTGTCCGATCCTGCTGCAATGGCACGTGCCTTGCTCAGAACGCTCATATCACTCTCCCACTTCCGGCCGCAAAGGAGCCTTCAATGACTGATAACGTCAAGATCAACCGAGGTTTGAAGGGTGTCTATTTCGAACGGTCCGGGGTGAGCGACATCGACGGCGCCGCGGGAACGCTGCAATATCGGGGCTATTCGATCCACGATCTGGCCACGCATGCCACGTTCGAAGAGGTGTGCCACCTCTTGATGAAGGGCGAATTGCCGAACGCGGCAGAACTTGCAGCCTTTGACGCAGAGATGCGGGCAGCGCGGTCGGTGCCGGATGCGGTTCTCGACATCATCCGCGTGTGCAAGGACGGCCACCCGATGGACGTGTTGCGCACGGCGGTGTCTGCGCTGGCGGCGTTGGAGTCGGACAGCCTTGCGACCGGGGAGGAGGCATTCCTGCGCAATGGTATGCGGCTGACCGCGCAAGTGCCGACGCTGGTCGCGGCGCATGAGGCGATCCGCAATGGGCGTGATCCGGTTACCCCGGATGATAGCCTCAGCCATGCCGCCAACTGGCTCTGGATGCTCAAGGGCGAAAAGCCGTCCGAGGACGCGGCGCGTCTGGCTGATGTGGATTTTGTCCTGCACGCGGAACACGGCGCCAACGCCTCCAGCTTTGCGGCGCGGGTGACGGTTGGGACGGAGGCGAACCTGCACGGTGCCATCGTAACCGCGCTTAGCACGCTGGCGGGTCCTGCGCATGGTGGTGCTGCCGAAGACGTGATGAAGATGGTCAAGGAGATCGGTACTCCGGACAAGGCGGCGGAGTACGTGAAAACCAAGCGTGCCAACCGCGAGGCCGTCACCGGCTTCGGCCACCGCGTCTACCGCGCCGAAGACCCCCGCGCGCGCCACATGCGCGAAGGCGTTCGCAAGCTGGGCGAAGAGATGGGCGCGCCCGAATGGTACGAGATCCTGCAAGCGGTCGTTGAGGCGATGAAGCCCTACAGTCGCCACGGTCTGAATGTGAACGTGGATTTCTATTCCGGCGTGATCTACCAGCTGCACGGCATCCCGATGGACCTTTACGTTCCGATCTTTGCCATCGGTCGGATGCCGGGTTGGGTGATCCAGTGCATCGAACAGCAGCGCGGCAATATCCTGATCCGTCCGCTCACGCTCTACAACGGACCGGAGCCACGGGATTGGGTGCCGATTGACGCCCGCTGAGTCATAAATGTAAGCGCTTGCATAATGCGCCTTTACCATCGGCGCAGAAACGTAAACACTGTCGCCAACTCCGACCGGGGCGACACCCGGCGGATCAGGGAGGATAGATATGGGCCACGTCCAGCCAGAGCTGAACCTGTCACCGAAAGTCTCGGACGAAGTGCGCAAAACCACCTGCTACATGTGCGCCTGCCGCTGCGGGATCAACGTGCACATGAAGGACGGCAAGGTCGCCTATATCGAAGGCAATCGCGATCATCCGGTGAACCGCGGGGTGCTCTGCGCGAAGGGCAGCGCGGGCATCATGCAGCACAACGCGCCATCACGCCTGCGTGCGCCGTTGAAGCGCGTAGGCCCGCGCGGGTCGGGTGAGTTCGAAGAGATCTCGTGGGACGAGGCGCTTCAGATCGCGACGGATTGGCTCAAGCCTCTGCGGGCCGAAGCACCGGAAAAGCTCGCGTTCTTCACTGGGCGCGACCAGTCGCAATCCTTCACCAGCTTCTGGGCGCAGAATTTCGGAACGCCGAACTACGCAGCACATGGCGGGTTCTGTTCCGTGAACATGGCCGCTGCCGGCATCTACACGATGGGTGGCGCGTTCTGGGAATTCGGCCAACCGGATTGGGAGCACACCAAGCTGTTCATGCTGTTCGGCGTGGCCGAGGACCACGACAGCAACCCGATCAAGATGGGCCTTGGCAAGATCAAGGCGCGCGGGGCCAAGGTGATCGGCGTCAACCCGATCCGCACCGGTTACAACGCGATTGCCGATGATTGGGTCGGCATCACGCCCGGCACGGATGGTCTGTTCATTCTCGCGCTGGTGCATGAATTGATGAAGGCCGGGAAGATCGACCTCGACTACCTTGCCCGCTACACCAACGCGCCTGTCCTCGTGAATGGCGACACGAAGTCGCCGGAACACGGTCTGTTCCTCAAGGACGACAATGGCAAGCCGCTGGTCATGGACCGTGTGACCGGCAAGCTGACGCCATTCGATCAGCCCGGCGTCAAGCCCGACCTTGCCGCCAGCTACCGCCATGCCGGGATCACGCACAAGACCGTCATGCACCTGATGGCCGAGCGCTATCTTGATCCGCAATACGCCCCCGAAGCGGTGGCCGAAACCTGCGGCGTGTCCGCCACCAAGATCAAACGCATCGCGGCCGAGATTGCCCGCGTCGCCTTTGACGAGGCCATCGAGATCGACCAGCCGTGGACGGATTTCCGGGGTGAGAAGCATGACAAGATGCTGGGTCGCCCGGTCAGCTTTCATGCGATGCGCGGTATCTCTGCCCATTCCAACGGCTTCCAGACGTGTCGCGCGTTGCATGTGCTGCAAATCCTGCTGGGCGCGGTCGAAACCCCCGGTGGGTTCCGCTTCAAACCGCCTTACCCCAAGCCCGCGACAGCGCATCCCAAGCCGCATTGCAAGGTGACACCGGGCAAGCCGCTGGACGGCCCGCATCTGGGCTTTGTGCATGGGCCGGATGACCTCTGCCTCAAGGAAGACGGCACCCCCGCCCGCATCGACAAGGCGTTCACATGGGAAAACCCGATGAGCGCCCATGGCCTGATGCACATGGTCATTTCCAACGCCTATGCAGGCGATCCCTACAAGATCGACACGCTGTTCATGTACATGGCGAACATGTCGTGGAATTCGACGATGAACACGTCGGGCGTGATGAAGATGCTCACGGACATGGACGAGAACGGCGACTACGTGATCCCGCGCATCATCTATTCCGATGCCTATTCATCCGAGATGGTCGCCTATGCCGACCTGATCCTTCCCGACACGACCTACCTTGAACGGCACGACTGTATCTCTCTCCTCGACCGACCGATCTGCGAAGCCGACGCGGCAGCCGATGCGATCCGTTGGCCGGTGGTGCAGCCTGACCGCGATGTGCGGGGGTTCCAGTCCGTTTTGTGCGAATTGGGCGCAAAGCTTGATCTGCCGGGTTTCGTGAACGAGGACGGAAACCAGAAATACGCCGACTACGCTGATTACATCACCCACCACCAGCGCCGTCCCGGTGTTGGTCCGCTGGCGGGTTGGCGCATGGGTGAAGACGGCCTGACCGGCGGACGCGGCGACGTGAACGAGGCGCAGATCGACAGCTACATCGCCAATGGCGGCTTCTGGATGGCGCATGTGCCGGAGGAAGGGCTGTACTATAAACCGTGGAACAAAGCCTATCAGGACTGGGCGGTGAAAATCGGCCTCTATGATGCGGCCGCGCCCTATATCTTCCAGCTCTACGTTGAGCCGATGCGGAAGTTCCAACTGGCTGCCGAAGGGCATGGCGATCGTCAACCGCCGGATCACCTGCGCGCGCGGATCAAGGAAACGCTCGATCCGCTGCCGATCTGGTACGCGCCGTTCGAGGACAGCCGCGTCGATACCGAGGAATTCGCAATCCACGCGCTGACCCAGCGCCCGATGGCGATGTACCACTCCTGGGGCACTCAGAACGCGTGGCTGCGCCAGATCCACGGTCGCAACCCGCTTTATCTGCCGACCAAGCTTTGGGAAAAGCACGGGTTCAAGACCGGCGACTGGGCGCGTGTGACCTCGGCGCATGGTGACATTACCGTGCCTGTCGCCCACATGGCGGCGCTGAACGAAAACACCGTGTGGACATGGAACGCCATCGGCAAGCGCAAGGGCGCATGGGCCCTGGACAAGAACGCGCCTGAGGCCACCAAGGGTTTCCTGCTTAACCATTTGATTCACGAATTGCTGCCACCGAAAGGTGACGGTCTGCGCTGGGCGAACTCTGATCCGATCACCGGGCAGGCGGCGTGGTTCGATCTGCGGGTGAAGATCGAAAAGGTCGATGGGCCTTCGGAATCCCATCCTGTGTTCGATGAGCTGAAGTCGCCTGTTGGCCAGGGACCAGACGAACTGCGCTGGAAGGTGGAACCATGAGCGGAGCAATGAAAGCCACGCTGCTGGCCATCGCGGTTGTACTGATCGGCATGGCCGGATCGTTCATCTGGTTTGTCGCAACCTGGGACAAAGAGGCGGAACAGCCGATCGGGTTTGCGCCAGCACCCACCATCACGATCACGGAGGACCGCACCGCATGACGCAGCTTCCCGAAAAGACAGACCGCAAGATGGGTCTGGTGATCGACCTCGACACTTGTGTCGGGTGCCATGCCTGCGTCGTGTCCTGCAAAGGCTGGAACACTGAAAACTACGGCGCGCCTCTCTCGGATCAGAACCCTTACGGCGCGGACCCGTCGGGCACATTCCTCAACCGCGTTCATTCCTACGAGGTCCAACCCGAAAGCGGACCGGCACAGCTCATCCATTTCCCGAAATCCTGCCTGCACTGCGAAGACGCGCCCTGCGTGACCGTCTGCCCGACCGGGGCCAGCTACAAGCGCACGGAGGATGGGATCGTTCTGGTGAACGAGAAAGACTGCATCGGCTGCGGTCTCTGTGCCTGGGCCTGCCCCTATGGCGCGCGCGAGTTGGACAAGGCGGAAGGGGTCATGAAGAAATGCACCCTTTGCGTTGACCGCATCTACAACGAGAACCTGCCCGAAGAAGACCGCGTTCCCGCCTGTGTGCGCACCTGTCCGTCCAACGCCCGTCACTTCGGCGATCTGGGCGACCCCGACAGCGCCGTCAGCCAATTGGTCGCAGAACGTGGCGGGATGGACCTGATGCCGGAGCAGGGCACCAAGCCAGTCAACAAATACCTGCCGCCGCGTCCCAAGGACCGGCTGAACGAAGAAATCGACATCCTCGCCCCGCTTCTTGCCCCCGTGGTGGAAGAGCCCAAGGGCTTCCTTGGATGGCTTGATAAAGCGCTGGAGAAACTCTGATGCACCCGGCTCCGTCCATCATCGCCTTCAGCACGTTCTCTGGTCTTGGCTTGGGTCTGCTGTTCTGGCTTGGGATTGATTCCACTGCGCCAACGGGATGGGTCGCCTTCGCGTTTTTCGCGATTGCTTATGCCTTGGCCGTTGGCGGCCTGATCTCTTCGACCTTCCACCTCGGTCGCCCCGAGCGGGCGATCAAGGCGTTCACCCAATGGCAGACAAGCTGGCTCAGCCGCGAGGCGTGGTGCGCGGTAGCGGCATTGGTGACCATGGGGATTTACGCCTTCCTGCTCGTGTTCTTCGACACGCAGGTTTCGATCCTCGGCTGGATCGGTGCCGCGTTTGCGCTGGCGACCGTCTACACCACCTCGATGATCTACGCGCAGCTCAAGACCGTGCCGCGCTGGAACACCGCACTGACCTCAGCCCTGTTCCTGTCTTTGTCGATTGCAGGTGGGGCGCTGCTCTCGGGTCGTGTGACCATCGGTCTGGTCCTGCTTCTGGTGGCGGGTGGCCTACAGGCGCTTTGGTGGAAGACCGGCGACACGCGCTTCAAGCAAAGCGGGACAGATCTCAAGACTGCGACCGGCCTTGGCAACATTGGTGAGGTCCGCGCCTTCGAGCCGCCGCATACGGGAACCAACTATCTGCTGAACGAGATGGTCTTCACCGTCGGTCGCCGACATGCGCAGAAACTGCGGATGATCGCACTGGTGCTGATGTTGGTCGTGCCCGTGTTCCTCTTGCTGCTGCCCTATCCGCACATCTTCGGCCTTCTGGCGCTGATCAGCCATATCGCGGGCGTTCTCGTGTCCCGTTGGCTGTTCTTCGCGGAAGCGGAACATGTCGTCGGTCTCTACTACGGGATGCGGTGATCCATGGCATTCCTTCCTGGGTTTGACGAACGCTGGAAGGACATTCCCGACTTCATCTTGGGGATCACCAAGGACATCTGGGAAGACCGCGGTATTCACACTCTGCACCGGTACTATGGGCCAGAGCTTGTTGTGCGCTCCCCAGCCTCGGTCATAAAGGGCAACACCGGGATCATCGCCGCGACCGAGGCGACCCTGGCGGAATTTCCGGACCGGCAGCTTCTTGGCGAAGATGTGATCTGGTGTGCCACTGGCGACGATAGCTTCCTGTCTTCGCACCGCCTCTATTGTACCGCGACACACGAAGGATCCGGCATGTACGGCGCGCCTACCGGGCGCAAACTGGCCTATCGCATCCTTGCCGATTGTTGGTGCCGCGACAACGGAGTGCATGACGAGTGGCTGGTGCGCGATCAGGGGGCGATTGTCCGCCAGATGGGTTTGGATGTGGTCGACTGGACCCGCGACCTCATTGCGCGTGAAGGTGGGCCCGAAACGTGCGTCAAGCCAATGACCCCGGCCACCGACTTGCCCGGTCCGTACCAGGGCACCGGCAATGACAATTATTGGGGACTAGCTTTGGCCGACATCCTGATGCGGATCGCCAAAGCAGAATTCTCGGTCATCCCTCAAAGCTATGATCGGGCTGCCGAACTGGCTTATCCCGGGCATGTCACGGGCGTGGGGCATTCAGATGCGGACCGGTTCTGGATGCAACTTCACGCGGCGTTCCCAACTGCGCAGTTTTCTGTCGATCACCAGATCGGGATAGAGGAACCGCTGTGCAGCGCGCGTGCTGCGGTTCGCTGGTCCTTGCACGGTGCGCATTCCGGCTGGGGCATGTTCGGCACACCCACTGGGTCCGACGTTTACATCATGGGCATCACCCATGCCGAATTTGGTCCACACGGACTGCGTCGCGAGTGGACGTTGATCGACGAGACGGCAATCTGGAAACAGATTCTGCTGGCGACTGGCGACCTCTGAGCACTACGCCGAGGTGCGGCGCACCAGAGTGACGGGCAATGGTGCAGGTGAGGTCACATCTGTCCCGCCGATCTCCGAGAGCAGAGCCTCGACTGCCGTGGTCACCATCGCTTCGGCATGCTGTCGGATGGTCGTCAGGCTGTAGGCAGGCCACGCCGCGCTTGGCACGTCGTCGAACCCGATCAGCGCCACATCGTCCGGCACGCGCAAACCCAGTTCCGACCGCAACACATCCATTACGCCGAACGCCATATAGTCATTGGCCACGAACACCGCATCCGGCCGGTCGGGCGTGTCGAACATGCGCCGTGCTGCCTCTTTGGCGCGGGGCAGACGGTAGTCGCCGACCTCGCGCGCAAACAGGCCAAGCCCGGCAGCACGCAGCCCTTCCATGAACCCTGCCTCGCGGTCGCGCTGCGTGCTGGCGCCTTCCCAGCCCGCGATATGCCCGATCCGCGTGCGCCCGAGCGAGATCAGATGCTCCGCCGCCAGACGCCCGCCCATCCGGTTGTCCGAAACCACTGCCAATTCGCCCTCGGCCTCGAGCTTGCGGTTGAACAGAACCACGGGAACACCAGACGCCCGGCAGCGATCCGCAAGATCGGAACTCAGGGAAACAGAGGCGAGGATCAGCCCGTCGACCTGATAATCGAGGATCTGGCTCACCACGTCTTCGACATCATCCGCAGAGTGGGCGGCCATGAAAACCAGCACGTGATAGCCTTCGCGCTCCAAAGCCTCGGACAGCAGTTCCAGCACGGTCGGGTAGAAATGGTTGTCGAGATAGGCCACCACCAGCCCGATGATCTTGCTCTTCCCGGTCAGCATCGCGCGGGCCAGCACGTTGGGCCGGTAGCCCAAGGCATTGGCCGCCTCGCGCACCTTGGACGCCGTGCGCTCGCTGACCGAGGCACCGGGCGTGAACACGCGGCTCACCGCAGACCGGCTGACACCGGCGCGTTTCGCGACGTCAAGCGAGGTGACCTTGCGCGTCGTCGTCATGGGGCAGGCGGGGTCTTTTCGCCCCGGTCATAGGCTTCCCAGCCTTCGCCACCGAACACGTCAACGCCAAGCTGCGCCAGGACATGCGGGAAATCGACCATCACGTAATTGTCGACGATCTTGCCATCGACGACTTTCCAGAAATCCATGTAGCGGATGGTGACGCGTTTCCCCGTCGGCTCGACGCCCATGAAACCTCCGGAATGAACGGCCTCCTGACGGCCAAAGGCAGCCGCCCATTCACCCATGTAAAGCCGCGCCTCGTCAACACAGACCTTGTCCGAAAACGCGGCCTGAAACGGCTTCTGCCAATTGTCCTGAAATTCCCGCAGACCCTCTTTGGTGCCGCAGCCGGTGTTGCCCATCCAGCGGAACCCATCAGCGAAGAACTCACCGATATCGGCAATGCGATGATCGTTGAGACCGTCCACCATCCCTTCGATCACCCGACGTGTCTCTTCGGTCTTGGACAAATCCGTATCGCGGGTCAGAACCGCCTGTTCGGGTCGCGCGCCTGCCATCATCCCTCACTGCATGCGTTTGCACGAGACTGACCGAAACCGCATCGCTTTGGCAAGCGGGTTACTTGGACTTCCAACTGTCCAGCCACCGCCGGAACCCGCTGCGACGGCGTGCGATGCCGTCGCCGACCGCATCGAACCCCTCTTCCACATCTTCCAGAACCGGGTCGATCCGCGCGATGCGGAACCGCCGCCAGCGCACCCAGACAGCCCAGAACAGCGCGGCCAAAGTCGTCAGGATCACGATATTGATCCACGGGATGATCTGCACATCCGGTCCGTCCACAGGTCGCACGCTGATCGCATTGGGGAAGATGGTGAAGAACTCGTTCCGCCAGCCATAATGCTTGATCACCACCCATTGCGGTGCGGCAGAGGTGCTGCGCAGATCAGCCGCTTCGGCCTGCAGGTTCGAGGTGTCGAACTTGAAATAGGGCGGCCAGCCCCAGCCCGTGTCCTCGTTGCGGTAAACCATCACGCGCCCGTTGTCGCGTACGGTCGAGATAAAGAACACGTCCCGGTTCGCCAGCGTGCCGTCGCTGCCCACATCCGCCTGTGCCCAGAACCAGCGGTTCTCGCCCGGATCAATCCGGCGCACATCGGTTTCCGTGATCCGCGCGATGTCATGCTGCGGCAGCGTGTAATGCAGGAACGAACCGAACAGCACCCAGAAGGTCAGGATGATGGCCCATTTGAAATACCCCACGGCGTCGTCCCCTCAGTGGAAATTCGTCAAGTAGATGATGACAGAGATAACCGTCAGCGGCACGATATACACCCCCAGAATGAGCTTTCGCCGCAGCGACCCGTCGTATTCGCGCAATCCCGCCTCCACAAAGGTCTCCCGGTCGCCCTGCTGGATCTCCTCGTCCCACTCCCTTTCCAGCTTGTCCCGCCGCACCGAGCGGGAATAGAGCGAGAGGCAGATATAGACCACGCTCAGGACCAGAAATCCAATCACCAGCAACCGACCAAGTGCAAACATACCCTACCTCCGAACCGCGCCCCAGGGGCCCACACGCGTGATGATATCGTCGCGGATCGGCGTCGGTTCTTCAAGCGGCGCGTCATGGCCGAACAGCGCCTCCCGCGCGCCGGCCTTGTCGGCGACGTATTCCCGCGTCAGGAAATCCACCACATAGGCGCGCTTTGTGTCCGTCCACCCGCGATAAGCGGCGTAGAACGCCTCCTTGTGGCAGATGTAAAGCTGCCGGATATCCTTGGGCGACAGCTCGGACAGCAGCATGTTCACCAGCGTCGCATCCTTTGTGTCACTGGCCCGCAGCGTGTAGAAATACGCCGGGTTGTCGCTCGCGATCCGGGGCCACTTGGCATCCCCATCCGCCCATTGCACCAGCTGGTTCAGCGCGTGCCATTCGGGGGGGAGCCGATCAGAGTACCGCCGCGCCAGCCCGCGAATGTCGCGCCGGGTCGACCCGGTCAGGTCGATCTCCGCCTCCTGCGCAATATCCACAACGATAAAATCCATCTTCTGCCGCAGGATGGCCGAGGCATCGATCCCCCGCGCTTTCACAATCGGCTCCACCAACCCGTTCAGGTCCAGAAACTTCGCCACCTTGTTCCGATCCCGCAACCCGAACGTATAGGCAATCGGCAAGCCCGGCACGACATCGCCCGCACAGATCGCCGCTGGATGCTCCACAGCCCGAAACACATACATCCCGCCGAAATGGCTGGTGTGGAAGTTCTCCTGTTTGAACTCCATCTGTTTGAGCCGCACCGGATTGCGCACCACATCGCCCGTGCGTTTCGCCAAGGTAATCATCTCCGCGATCAGCACATCATCGTGCCAGCCGTCAGGCTCTGTCTTGAACCGATCCACCAGCGCGCCCAGCTTTTCCGCATCGCGCACCGTGCCGCTCGTCGTGTCCGCCTCGATCTTGATCGTGTGAATATCGAACAGCCGCTCCGGGTTCGAAACGTCGAACACCGTGTTCACCAACTCCCCCGCAACCGCATCCTTGGCGGTCAGCGCGAACAACTGGCTTTCATTCGCCTCGATGAACTGCTTTAGGATATCCCGCGAGGTCGAGAATTTCGCATCGAGCAGCGGTGCCGTCTTCTGCTGCGTCGTCAGCAAAATAAACTGCCGGTTCACCCCGTTGTGGTTAAGGTACAGAGGGTCGTCCAATTCGTCCCCGATCTCGGGCGAGAAACCGGAGATGTCGATATGGAAATCGGTCTGGGCCGTGGTCTTGCCGGTGAGATGTTTCAGCGCCCGGTTATACCGTTCGACCAGCGCCGGGGAGGTGACATGGATCAGGTTGCCGAACATCAGACCGGATTGGATGAGGCGGTTCATGTTGTGATATCTTTTTTGATAGCGAGTCTGGAGGCCAATAGTTTTATCCAAGACATTGCTTGTTCAATGGCCCAGCTGGTTTGATCTGCCTTGAGAGTTGGCATTGGCTCCTTTCCCGGGCCATGCCCCAAAGGATTTCGGACCCTCGTAAAGTATAGTTTAAGAAATTCAGCTTCCCATGGTGAAATGAACTGGCATTGTTTTTTTGAAATATTGTCGATGAATCCGTGAGCGCCTTTTTCGCTCCCATGTGTTACGTCCAGTTCATCTGAAATAATCTTCAAGGCGCTTTCAAGTGCTCTTGCTGAATACAATGCGGGATCTTTACCGCCTCCATCACGCAAATCAAGCGCTTCCTTCATGTCGATATCCACGTTTTCCCAAAGTGGCTCAGAAACAAGACTCCAAAAGGGCTGTTCGATTTCTTTGGAGATTAACTCATCAGTTTCAATTTGTATGAACCCATTGTGATAATTTAGCGGGAAGCGCGCTGATCTAAAGCGTATATTAAGCTCTGATGCAGCGGCCTCGTATTTCGCCCTGCCCGTTTCAAATTTTTTCTTAGTTTGAGAAATCATGGATTGATTTGTGTGGAGAAATTCCTCTGATTTTTGAACTTTCTCCAGAATTGAGCGCAGGCCGACTTCAACCAAACTAAGCCTATTTTTGACAAAAGCGTCAATATCAATACTGTCTGTTGGACCGCGCGTAATCCAATTTCGACAAATTTCTATCTCAGGTCTTTTATGTGTTTCTTCCCGACGATACTCGCCAATCCCAACGTGTATTTTATAGTAAGGATCGCTTAGCCACCTTACGCCAAGCTCATTCGATACTTTCTTGTGTAATTCCTGCCAAAACGTTTCACTCAACTTCATTTGTGAGTCGGTCTCTTTCCAATATGGATGGAACTCTTCTAGAATTGTAAAGGATTGATGGAAGATCCTTTTTTCCCTATTCGAGTAGTGAGTGAACAGAGGCGTATTTTCATATCGAATAGCGAAAATGTCAGTCAGCAAAACGTCACCCCTTACCCTCCAAATACCTCTTCTTCGCCTCTTCCGTCCGCCCGAAGTCCCGCACCATCGCCTCGATCGCCACCTCATCCGACTTGTCCGCATAGCGGAACTCGGAATCCGCGTAGCGGTTGATCTCCTGGATCACCATTTGAGTCGTGATCGGACGCCGCAACTCCTCAATCATCGCCGCCTTCCGATCATAGGGCTGGAACAGGAACAGGTCCGGTTGCTCCATCCACTCATCCGGCAGTTCGAAATCCATCGCGCGAACCTTCACCGCGTCGGTGATGTTCTTGATCGCCCGGCCCGTAAAGCGCGGGTCGGCCTCCTGAATGGCCTTGAGATAGGTGCCCATCTTGGCAATCGTATCGAGCGCGCCGATCTGCGCCGACACCCGGTCGAACACTTCCATCAACCCCGGTTCCTTGGGCCGGTTGTGCGATTCAAACGACGCCGCCACCGCCTTCTGGATCTGTTGCGCGGCGTACAATTCGTGATCGCCCAGCGGGATGTCGTGCTTCTTGCCCATGAGCAGCGCAAGAATGTCGATGTAATCCTCCCGCGTCTGCGGCCCGTCCACAAGGAACCGCGCCCCCGCCCGCTGCCGCAACGCATCGTCCACGTTCTCCGGGAAGTTCGAGAACATGCCGAAGGTGCAGTTCCCCCGCACCACGGTGTTGGCCCCGGCAAACGCCTCCATGAACACCGCCGTGACCTCCTGCTGCCCCGCGCTGGACTGCCGGTCCCCCCGCTTGCCCGCGATCTGGTCGATGTCGTCGATGGTGCCGAACCCGATCACCGACGGGTCGAGCACGTTGTTGATAAACGCCTTCGCGTTCTGCCCCGACTTGCCCTGGTAGCTGTCGATATTGTCGATGCCAAAGTTCTGATACCGGAACGTATAGCCCGCGTTCTGGCAATACTCGTGGATCATCCCCGCCATCATCTGGATGAGCGTCGTCTTCCCCGTCCCCGGCGCACCGTCGCCCATGAAGGTGAAGATGAAGCCGCCGAGTTCGGCAAACGGGTTCAGCCTACGTTCAAAGTCATAGGCCATCAGCATCTTCGCCAGCCGCATCGCCTGATACTTGGCGATGTGGTTGCCCACCACCTGATGCGGCTTCTTGAATTGCATGGTGAGCGTGGTGCCTTTGGCCTTCGTCGCGGGCGTGAAGCCCCGGATCGTCAGGTCATCCGCCTCCACCCGCCAATTGGCCGAAGTAAACGCCCCCGTCCGCGCGCCGTTCTGGGCGCGCAACGCGATCCGCTCCATCAGCTGCTCAGCCAACGCCAAAACGGTGGCCACCATGCGCGGCTCGTCCGTCGCGTGCAAAGCCAGCTTCTGGTCCAGTTCCCAAAGCGCCCCATGCAAGGCAAGCTGCGCATTGTCGGTCAGAACTTCCTGCACCTCCCCTACATCGACACTCACTTCCGACGCCTGCGATGCCAGCAGAAACGCCGTCGCATTGGCAAACACATAGCCAACCGCCAGAGCCTCACCTTCCAGGAGCGCCGAAAACTCCGCTTTCCGATCCGCCCCCAGCGCGCCTTGCAAATTCGCCCGCTTCATCTCGCCCAACGGCGTCGCGTCCGAAAATGCCTCCCCCACCGCAAGCGCAATCCCAAGCGCCCGCCGCAGCCCATGCATTACCGACGCCTGCGCAGGCGACACGAGCGGATCATCTCCATCCGCCCCGGCAATCCGATCCAGCAGATGCACCCCCTCGGGTCGGGCCGTAGACCGTGTCACCAACCCCGGCGTGGTCGATCGAAACCGCCGCCGCGTGCCGATCCCCGATGACCGCTCCACGGCGGCAGGTTCCGCCCCGGACGCCACCCTTGGCGTGTGATCGAACCCCTCAAGCATCGCATTGGCCGCCGCATAATGCTTGCGGATCGGTTCTTCGCGCAGCTCCATCAAATCGGACGTTACGGACATCTTGCGACGCTCCTATGCTTCATCTTGCCAAATAAACTCCCGCCGGAGGCTCCCGCAGCAAACGCAAGCACGACGGTCAATAACTCAACACCTGCCCCGCATCGTTCACCACGAACTTGCGGACGGTGGCAAATCCCGGCGGGTTCAATTCCGCCAGCGCCTGAAACGGCCGCTCCGGCAGGATCACCATGCGTTCCGTCGCCGTTGTCCCGGTCTCCGCGCCGCGTCCCGCAAACGGGTCCAGTGCAAACACCTCGCGGTCCACTTTGGAAAACCAGCCCGATTTCTCCTGCCGCACCCGCTCGCTTTCCAGCTCTTCAAGCGTCCAGGCCAGCGCCCAATCCTGCCCTTCGGGCGCACGCGCCTGTTCCAGCACCTCGCGGATCGGGCCGGACTGCTGGGTGAAGGAATGCGAATACATCGGACCAATGTGAAACCGCCGCAGCCGCTTGGGGTGCAGGTCGTCAAAGGTTTCGTCAAACCCCTGCGCGATGGTCAACAGTTTCAGCCCACCAAGCGATTGCGCCATCAGATGCGCCTGCACCTCGGGCCAGCGACGGTCGTCCTTCGGCAGCGCGTTGCGGCCACTGTCCTCGACCTCCATCAAGTAGATCGTCGGCAGGTTCACCTGGCTGTCATAGACCCCCCAATGCAGCAGATACCGCCGACGCGGCTCGGTCCCCGAGAGCCACAGGCATTGTGGATCATTGCGCGCCCAGTAGAGCTTGCCGCGCGCCAGTTCCTCGTAATAAAGCCGCTGGCTCAGGGTGAATTGCAGCCGCGTCGGGATCGCCTGATCGCCGATGATCTCGGCCACCATCTGGTCCTTCAGCGCATCGACCGAGAGCATGGTCCGCAAATGCTGATCCGCCTGCGCGGCGTCATTTGCCATGACCAAAAGCTCGGTTGTCGTCGGAAACCCGCTGTCCTTCACGTCCATCGTCAGGGACCCAAAGAACTGCCCGGTGTCCCGGCCAACCAGCAGGTACTTCATCGAAAGCGCCCGGAAGGTCAGGTTCAGCGCGATCACATAGCGCGTCAGAACCTCTACCTCGTCCTTGGTCAGCCGCTTTTCCACATGCAGCATCGCCGCCACGCGCCCCAAATGGGCGAGGATCTTTTCGAATTTCGCAAAATACCGGCGGCTGGCCTGAGTGTCAGGCAGCCCCCGGTGATCATCGGCCGCGGTGGTCATGCCCCATACAGGTTCTTGTCATGTTTCTCGACAATCGCCTGGAACCGGCGGGCAAAGCGTTCATCCGCCTTGGCCTTGGCCTCCAGCACCTCGCGGGCGAAGACCATGTGGTCCTCGTGGCTTTCCAGCATGTCGGCCATCTTCTGATTGGTCGCAGCCCCGATCCCGGCCATCGCAGTCTGGGCCTCTTGGTCGGTCTTCACCCCGATCTCGTTGATCCGGTGCGCGATGTCCTGCTGCTGCGCGGTCTTCAGTGACTTGGACAGCGCATCGTATAGCACCACGCGCTGTTTGGTGTCCGTCTGAAGTTTATTGATCAGCACCATCTGCGTCGCCGCCTGATTCTGGAGCGAGTCGATCCAGGTCTTGCCCTTCTCGATATAACGCTCGAGCGTCTGGCTCTTGGCCAGTTTGACCTGCTCGTCCTGCACCATCGCATTATACGCAGCGTTCAACTCGGCCAGTTCGGTTTCCAGCTTGGTGCGTGCGGCCGCGTCCTGTTCGACGCTGATCTTGTTTTCCAACTCGATGATCTTGGGGTCCATCGCCAGAATCTCGGTGCGCACGGTCTCAAGTTCACCCACGGTCGCCTCACGCTCGTCCAGCGTTTCGGCAAGGTTCACCTCAACCTTGTCTTTCTGCTCGTTCAGCAGGTTCAGTTGCCCCTGCAACAGAGTCACGATCACGTCCGACTTGGCGATCAGGTCCTGCAACTTGTCGTCGATGGACGCGGTCTTCATCCGCTCCTGCCGCATTGATTCGGACTTTCCAGCCGAGAAGATCCCGACAAAGCTTTCCCAACCCGTCTTCGACCGCATCTCGTCGAAATCCTTGGAAAACGCGGCGGTCACGTCGTCCAGCCCCATGATCAGTTCCGCGATATTCGCGTTCATCACATCGGTATGGGCGTGCACGTCTTCCAACGTTGCGTTCTCGATGTCGAAGGTGACGTCTGTGCCATCCTTCATCTTGGCGCGTGCAGTTTCAATGCGGCTGGTCAGTTCCGCGATCTTGGCCTGTGCTTCGGCCACCTGTGCCTGGCTTTCGCGCACTTGAGTGTCGAAATCCGCCATTCCAAATCCTCCAATCAATCCATCCGGTGCGGCATCAATGGCAACTTGGGGGTCGCCGAACCGGGTCTGGCAAAACAATCGCAAAACCCCGGTTGAAAGGGAAGCGAAGATCGCGCTTAAAGTTGCGTAAGGCGCGGTGCTTTGCCGGGTCGCCAAGACATCCGAACGGAGACTTTAGAATGAACAGATTTATGAGTTTTGCATTGGCCGCGGCGCTGACCCTGCCGTTTGCGGCGCAGGCAGACGAAATTTCCGATACGCTGCAATCGGCTATCGAAGCCTATAACGACGGCGACATCACCTATGCCCTCGAAGAGTTGGATTTTGCACGTCAGAAACTGATGGCCCTGCGGACCGAGGCGTTTCAGCAATTCCTGCCTCTGGCCCCCGATGGGTGGACGCGTGATGTAGAAACCGAAATGCAGGCAGGTCTTGCCATGATGGGTGGCGGCATGGGGGCGAGCGCCGAATACCGTGCGCCGGACGGGTCGCAATATTATTCGATCACCATGATGGCCGACAACGCCATGGTGGCCAGCATGGGTGCGATGGTCGCCAACGCCGCTGCGATGGGGATGAAGGTCGAACGCGTGGGTCGGCAGCGCGTGGCGATCAATGACGGTCAGGCGATGGCACTGGTCAACAACCGCATCCTCATCACAATCGAAGGCGGTGACGAGGCGCTCTTGATGCAGGCGATGGAGGGGATCGACTTCGACGCGCTGTCGAATTTCGGCAACTGACGAATTTGACCACCCGGTAAAAACCCGAAAGGCGTCCCCCTGCGACGCCTTTCGTCGTCTTTGGACTTGCTGCGTCCTCCGGTCTCGCGCATCCCTTGCGCAACCCAAACTCCGGAGTGTGGCTCATGTCCGACCTGTTTCTGCGCGTTCTGCCCTCGGTCGAGGTTGAGGAAGACGCCCCACCCGCGGACCGCGTGATCGCAGGCGCACCGCAATTCAAGACGTGGAACCTTGAAGACCGAGACGGGATCTACTGCGGCATCTGGGAAGCAACGCCAGGCCACTGGAGGATTTCCTATGACGAATGGGAGTTCTGTCACATCCTGTCCGGTCATTCGATCATCACAGATGCCGAAGGCACGGAATATGAATTGAAGGCTGGCGACAGCTTCATCCTGCGCCCGGGCTTTTCCGGGTCGTGGAAGGTCATCGAAACCACCCGAAAAGAATACGTGATCCGCACGTAACCACACCATCAAGGAAGAACCGAATGAATTGGTCGCCCGACAAGACCCAAGTCAAAAGCTGGAACGAATGGGACACCCTGCGTCACGTGATCGTGGGCCGTGCCGACGATTGCCATATCCCGCCGGAAGAACCCGCGCTGGATGCAAAAGTGCCCGAGGACAGCGACATGCGCGGCCAGTGGGGCCGCCGTCCGCAGGAAACCATCGACCGCGCGAACGAGCTGCTCGATAACTTCGCCGACATGCTGCGCAAGCGCGGGCTGCGGGTGGATCGCCCGACGCCGACGGATTTCTCGAAACCCGTCACGACCCCGGATTTCCACACCGACAGCCAGTTCGGCTGCATGCCGCCGCGCGACGTATTGCTGACCGTGGGGCACGAGATCCTGGAGGCGACGATGTCCTATCGCTGCCGCTGGTTCGAATACCTCTGCTACCGCCCGTTGATGCAGCAGTACTGGGAAGAAGACGTGAATTTCCGCCACGAAGCGGCCCCCAAGCCGCGCTTGACCGATGCGGATTATCACGCCGATTACCTGTCCGAGAAGATCGGCATCGAAAAGCGCCTCAAGTGGACCGCCGAGAAGTTCTTTGTGACCACCGAGGAAGAGCCTTTGTTCGACGCGGCCGACGTGCTGCGCTTTGGCAAGGACCTGATCGTGCAGCACGGGTTCACCACGAACCTCAAGGGCATCGAATGGCTGCGCCGTCACTTCCCCGACCACCGCGTCCGCGCGGTGAACTTCCCGGGTGACCCGTACCCGATCCATATCGATGCGACCTTTACGCCGCTGCGCCCCGGTCTGATCCTGAACAACCCGAACCGACGGTTGCCCGAGGAACAGAGGGAGTATTTCAAGAAGAACGATTGGGAAATCGTCGATGCCGCACAGCCCGCGCACAACACGCCGCCGCCGCTGTGTTATTCCTCGACATGGCTGTCGATGAACGTGCTGGTGCTTGACCCCAAGACGGTCTGCGTTGAGGCGTCCGAAGTCTACCAGATGGAGCAAATGGACAAGCTGGGCATGGAAGTGATCCCGGTCGATCTGCGCGACGCCTATGCGTTTGGCGGTGGCCTGCATTGCTGCACGGCGGATGTCTACCGGGATGGCGACTGCGAGGATTATTTCCCGGTCCAGTAAGGCTGGGTGCCACGTATTTTCGAAAACACGTGGCACGACATTTCGAAATGTCGTGCCGCTCCGACCCGTACGGTCAGCCTATCCGAACCGTACGGTCGAGCAAATCCACACCCTGCTGCGCCCAGAGGTGCAGCAGGTCTATGAAGATCCAGTTCTCGGCCAGTTTGTCCCCCTCACGGCGGTAGAAATCGATCACGCGGAACTCAACCCGTTTGCCCGTTGCGGGCATACCCATGAACCCACCGGTGAATTCGGCGGTGAAGTTGGGCCAGCCGAAGAACCCGCCGAAATGCCCCTCGGCCATCCTGCAGAGGTGACCGGTTTTTGACCGATTGGTAAAACTTGCGCGGAACGGTGCGGAATGCTGCTCGGCATAGCGCGGGATCGTGTAGGTGGCCCCAATCCCGGCGGGCCCCCACCAAATCATATCCTCATGCCAGGTGCGGCGCAGTTCCTCGACCAAGGGCAGACCAAGGTTCCAGTCGCCCAGATCGCCCACCATCACGTTGATGGCGTGCAGGGTCGCGGCGCCTTCGGCTTCGGGCGCATCGTGATAGAGCAGCCCGTCATGTGTGATGGGCCCCGGCTGCACCAGATTCGCGCCGGTCTGTGGGCCAAAAGGGTTTTGCCCGGCCTGCATCATCAGGTGGGGCAGGTCGAAATACATCACCTCTTCGGTGATTTTGCCGCCCTCGATCTTATGGAACGCGCCGAAGCGCAGCATGCCGATCTTGCTGGTCGGGCGAACGCCCCAGAGCGGCTGATCGAACAGGCCCATGAGATGACCCATGGACGCGACCCAAACCGCACCGTCCTCGGCCATGTGGTTTCGCCCGGCGAAGAACAGGTCGGTGCGACGTTGCAAGGAGGTCAGCGCCATCTTGATCGGCTTCCAGAACTGCGTTGCCACAGCCTCTGGTCCGACCAGCAGACCAACGGGGTGATAGCCGCGCCAGATCAGCTCGGGATGGCAATAGCGGGCGAGAACTGTTTTCGTGTCCTCAGCCCCGGACAAGGCGGCGTAATAGTCGCGGACAAGCTCTTTCTCGGATTGGAAGCCGGGCATGGCGGGCCTTTTGCAATCGTATGCAGTCTTGCCCACATTGCCCGAAATCCGCAAATCGGCAAGCCGAAAGTCGGACACCGGCCTTGGCTGACACCCAAGGACTGCGGCTCCGCCTTGAGGGGAGGACCTGTCTGGCGCGTTCAGGTCTGCGCGTAACTGATGATCGACAGATACCGGGCGGGCAGTTCCACCAACGTTTCCGGTCCATGCGGCGCATCCGCTTCGAAAAAGAGCGTGTCACCGGGGCGCAGGGGGTAGATCTTTGACCCGTGCCGGTAGTCGACCGCCCCTTCCAGCATGAAGATCGTTTCGATGCCGTCGTGTTGAAAGGTCTCAAACGTGTCGGACTCGGATGTGAGGACTATCAGGTAAGGCTCGACGATGACACCGCTTGTGTTTGCGCCGATATGACCAAGGAGGTTGTACTGATGCCCGGCCCGTGTGCCGGCGCGGTCGATGGTAACGCCCTGACCGGCCGGTGTGTGCACGGCCTCGCGCTTTTCCTCGAAACCACGAAAGAACGATGTGAGCGGAACCGACAGCGCATTTGCCAGCGTTTGTAATGTGGTGAGCGAGGGCGAGGTGTTGCCGTTTTCGATTTTAGAGAGCATCCCAACCGAGATCGCGGTCTGTTTCGACAGGTCGGCGACGGTCATGTTCTGCTGCTTGCGGAAGGCACGCAATTCGCGCCCAATGGCGACCTCAAGCACTTTCTCCAGTTTTTCAGTCGTGCGATGCGGGTTTTGTGTGAGTTTGGTCAAAGTTCACCCATTCAACGACACATAGTGCGAAACTGTGTTAGAGACCTCCGGTTGAAAAGGCCAGTACGGGTCGGTTGTGGCAATTTTCACCCACGCCGAACCATTGTAGATTTTTTTGAAGCAATCCCGGATTTAGTGCCCATTTTTGGGGAACTCAAAGAGACCCGACGCGTTCCATTCCGGGAACCAAATAAATCACTGAGGTCAAGCAGCAATGACACCGACGAAATTCGCGGCGATCCAAGAGCATGACTGGCGTGTGAGCGGCTGCGCTGCAGGAACATAGCTTTCATGAATACCGCAGGACCAGAAAACGCATCCTCGACAGCACGAGAAGGCGGAGCGAAGTCGCTTCGCCAAATGCTTGTTGTGCGGATCGGGTTTCTGTTGTCGCTTGCTTTGTTGCCGATCGGGCTTGTGGCGATGGGGCAAAGCTGGCGGGCGCTTCACATCACCAACGAAAATCTCGAAGCGTCGATCCACGCCCGCACCAGCGCCTTGGTCGAATCCGAACGGCGCGCCTTGCAGACAAAACTTGGAACGGCTTCGGCTTTGGCGGACACGCTTGGGGCCGCTGATCTTGGCACCGATGTCTGCACGGCCATTATGCAGCGGGTGCAGGAGACCAGCCCAAGGCTTGCCTTCGCGGGCTTTCTGGAAGCGGGCACGGTGTCGCGCTGCAACAGCGCGGGGCGCACATTCGATTTTCTACCCGATGCGCGGTCAGACGAGCTTTTTGAGCAACCGCAGCCCTATATCACCTACAGCGCACAAGGCGCCGTATCGCAGCTGCCAGTTGTGATCGTGGCCTATCCGAGTTTTTCGCAGGACGGGTCGCTCAAGGGGTTCGTGACCATTTCGTTCGAGACGGAACCGCTGGTTCAGGCCGACAGCGCCATTGCGGCCGACGGCGACGTGGCTTTGTTAACCTTCAACCAATTCGGTGACACCCTGTCGAGCTTTGCGCCGGACGGTCTGATCGAAGACTATCTGCCCGAAGGACTGGCCTTTGAAGGCTTCATCAACCAGGAGGATTCCTTTTTCACGGCTACGACACGGTCTGGAGAAAAGCGGCTGATTTCTGTCGTGCCGATCCTGCCGGGCGAGGTGTATGCCCTTGGCAGTTGGGGACAGGATGCCCTGCAGCGCACAACCTCGACATGGTTCACGATTTCAACTCTGCTTTTCCCGTTCCTGATGTGGCTGGTCGGGATCATCGTTGCGGTGATCTCCCTTAATCGGTTGGTGCTGCGGCACATCAGCGATCTGGGGCGACGCATGCGCCGCTTTGCAACCTATCGCGATGTCGAGTCGTCGGAAAAGATCGACGACGCGCCCAGTGAGATCCAGACGATCAATGAAACCTTCGAAGCCATGGCCGACCAGTTGCTGCGCGACGAAGCCGATCTGGAAAACGCGGTGTTCGAACGCGAGGTGTTGCTCAAAGAGGTGCATCACCGGGTGAAGAACAATCTTCAGCTGATCTCATCGATCATCAACATGCAGGTCCGTCAGGTGGCCAGCCCAGAGGCGGTTGCGGCCCTGCGGCAATTTCAGGACCGTGTGACAAGTCTCGCGTCGGTCCACCGGGCGCTTTATCAGGAACCGTCGCTGACCCGTATCCGGTTCGATGTGCTGCTGAGCGATCTGGTGGCGCAGGTCAATGCTGTCGGTACCGCAGATCAGACGCCGGTCGAGATCGAGCTGGATCTTGATCCGGTGACGCTTTTGCCAGATCAGACCAGCCCTTTGGCGATGGTCACAACCGAGGCGCTGTCAAATGCGTTCAAGTATGGTGGGCCCGGTCGCGACGGGGTGTTCCGTCTCAATGTGCGTCTCAAGGAGATCATCGACGGTTCGACGACACACCTGCGACTGAGCATCGAAAACAGCGTCGATCCAGAGGCCCGCACCGAACCGGGGACCGGTCTTGGCAAGCGGCTGATCCTTGCCTTTTCAAGCCAGTTGGATGGTGACCTTGTCTATATCGACGAAGAAGATCGGCATGGACTTATGATCACCTTCGACTATCAGCCGTTCTCACCGGAATAGATGAACGAAAAAAACGCGCCCAAAGTTCAGGGGCGCGCTTTTGCTGTAGTGGTTGTGCTGCGGACGCTCAGGCGTTCGGAGCGTCCTTGGCCAATGTCGATTTCGGCGCGTTGGGATCGTCAAGCTTTTGCTCGGTACGATGTTTGCTCACCAATGCGAAGATGATGGCGGCCAGCATCGTCATGAGCGCAAGAAGTGGTACGATAAATTCTGCTGTCATGGTTGTCTCCTTTCACAGGATCAACCCACAGCACCTTGTTGGGTTCCCGGATCGTGAAGACCCGAGTTGTGTTACCCGCGTAGCTCAGAGTGCCGCGCGCATTGCCGTCACAAGCGCGTGGTGCAGCGATTTGGCTGAAGAGCTTGGCCCCAATATGCGCAACCAATTGGCGGGATCGCGGCGCAGAACATAGACACCCATGTAGTGAATGACCGTGCGATGGGCATCCCCGGTCTGCATCTGGTCGATGTCGATATTCGCGCAAAGGCGGATCACGTCTCCGATGCCGTCGCCGCGCATGTCAAAGCAGACCCACGCGTCGGTTTGATCGGTGATCGACGCTGTGGGTCCAAAGCGGGACTTGAGCTGCGCTGCAAGGTCTTCGTGCGTCGCAATCGGCGCGCCGACCATCCATTGATCCGGCCCCATCCAGAATGAAGCTTCCGGGTCGCGCAGAACGGCTTTGCCCGGTTCGGGTAACGTGCCGCCCAGCAACGTACTCAGATGGGCGCGACATGCGGCTTCCTGACCCCGCCGCGCCGCCACGGAGGCAAGAGCAAGGCCGGGATTTTCGGTCAGGGTGACACCTGCGACGGTATCGACATGCGGTTCGGTGCCGCCAAGGGCGCAGATGGGGGCGAGATCATGCACGGAGGCGCTCTCCTTCCGGGTCGACGAAATGCGGGCTGACCACTTCGACATCGTGATCGACACCTGTCAGAGGGCTGACAAGTCGGATGATTTCCCCGATGCGGGTGTCGCCCGATTTCAGGAATCCAAGTGCGATGTGACATCCAAGGTTCGGCGAATAACAGGCTGACGTGACATAGCCCTGACCATGCGCGGCATCGACTTTGGTGCCCTTGGTCATCAGATGCGCACCGGCGGGCACCTTGTGGTCCGGGTTCACCGGCTTCAGACCCACCAGTTTCAGCGCGTCGGGTTCATTGAGGCCGGGACGTTCTGACAGTTTGGAGCCGATGGAGTCCTTGGCCTTGGACACCATGCGGCCCATACCAAGGTTCAGCGCCGTGGTTGTGCCGTTCAATTCGTTGCCTGTCACATGGCCTTTTTCGATGCGCATGACGTTCAGCGCCTCAAGGCCGTAAGGCACCACGTCAAACTCCTCGCCCGCCTGCATCAAACGGCGTACCAGCGCGTCGCCATAGCGGGTCGGGACCGCGATCTCGTAAGCCAGTTCTCCCGAGAACGAGATGCGGAACAGCCGCGCAGGCAGGCCGCCGCAGATGGTGATTTCCGCGCAGGCCATGAAGGGGAAGGCGTCATTCGACAGGTCCACGTCGTCGTCCACGATCTTTTCCAAAAGCTTGCGGGAATTCGGACCGGCGACCGAGAACTGCGCCCAGGCGTCGGTGGTCGAGATCAGCTGCACGTCCATGTGAGGGCAAAGACACTGGCGCACAAACTCAAGGTGGCGATAGACCTGAACCGCCTTGGCGGTTGTGGTCGTGACGACGAAATGATCCTCGGCGAGCCGCGCGGCGGTGCCGTCATCCATGACGATCCCGTCCTCGCGCAGCATCAGGCCGTAACGCACCTTGCCGACGGGCAGCTTGGCCATGCCATTGCAGTAGACTTTGTTGAGAAACGCCGCCGCATCCGCGCCCTGCACGTCGATCTTGCCAAGAGAGGTCACGTCGCAGATGCCAACGGATTTGCGGGTCTGGATGACCTCGCGGTCGCAGCTTTCACGCCAATGGGTCTCGCCCGGTTTCGGGTACCATTGTGCGCGCAGCCAAAGCCCTGCTTCGGTGAACACCGCGCCTTGCTCTTCGGCCCATGTATGGCTGGGGGTCAGGCGCGTAGGTTTGGTCTCCATGCCCCATGCACGGCCCGCAAACACGCCCATCGCCGTAGGGGTGTAAGGTGGGCGGAACATGGTGGTGCCGACTTCTGGAATTTGCTTTCCGGCCACCTCGGCCATGATCGCCAGGCCGGTGATGTTCGAGGTCTTGCCCTGATCGGTCGCCATGCCCAGCGTCGTGTAACGCTTGAGATGTTCGACCGAGACAAAGTTTTCCTGATGCGCCAGCTTGATGTCTTTGGCGGTCACATCGTTCTGCTGGTCCACCCATGCGCGCTTGGCGGTCTTGACGTGCCAGAACGGGGTGATTTTGATCGGAGTGTCTTCGGTCTCTGGAACGGCGGTGTCGCTGGCTTTGATGCCGAGATCCGCAAGGATCGCCTTTGCTCCGTCCGCGCCGGACTGAAGTGCGCCGTGGGTCGAGAATATGCCATTCGCAGCACCCGCAACCGACATGCCTGGTGGCAGCATTCCACTGGGGACGAAGGTCGCAAGTGCCTCATTCCAGATGGGCCGTCCGCCCTGATGGCAGGTCAGATGCACATTCGGGTTCCAGCCGCCCGAGACACCCAGCGCACCGCACTTGATCCGGCGAATGCCGCCCTTAGGCATCTTCACTTCGATCTGGGACAGGCCGAGCCGTCCCCATGTCTGGTCGATCACGCCACCTGCGATCACATCGTAGTCCGACGATGTCGGCGCATCGGCGCGGGTGTCGATCACCGACACAACCTCCACACCTTTCGCCACCAGATCAGACGCGGTGCGATGCCCGTCATCGTTGTTGGTGAAGATTGCCACTTGCTGTGCCGGCGTCGTCGCCCAGCGGTTCGCATAGGCGCGGACGGCACTGGCCTGCATGATGCCGGGGCGGTCGTTGTTTTCGAACACGATGGGGCGTTCAGTGGCCCCCGCGCAGAGTAGTGCTCGCTTGGAGGTGATACGCCACAGGATCTGACGCGGCTTGCCGTCTTCGGGTACGGCAAGGTGATCGCTCACCCGCTCCACCGCGCCATAAATGCCGTGATCGAATGCGCCGATGACGGTCGTGCGAGGCATGACACGCACATTCGGCATTGCTTGCAACCGTGCGACGGTTTCTGCCGCCCAGGCCGCACCCGACATCCCACCGACTTCGTAGGTCTCGAGGTTCAGACGACCACCGATCAGGAAATCCTCGTCGCAGAGGATCACCCGCGCGCCGCTTTCCCCGGCGGTCAGCGCGGCAGCAAGGCCAGCAGGACCACCGCCGATAATCAGAACGTCACAATGCAGGAAGCCTTTGTCGTAGCCATCGGGATCGTCCTGCGTGCTGAGTGACCCGAGGCCTGCCGCGCGGCGGATGATCGGCTCGTACACCTTTTCCCAGAACGCGGCGGGCCACATGAAGGTCTTGTAATAGAACCCGGCGGCAAAGAAGTTGGACAGAAGGTCGTTCACCTCCATCGCGTCGAAGGCCAGCGACGGCCATCGGTTCTGCGAATTGGCGCGCAGACCGTCATAAAGTTCGATGGTCGTCGCCCGCGTGTTGGGTTCCTTGCGCGCGCCTTCGCGCAGTTCGACAATCGCGTTGGGTTCTTCCGATCCGGCGGTCATCGGGCCACGCGGGCGGTGGTACTTGAAGGAACGCCCCATCAGCCGCACGCCATTGGCCAGCAGCGCCGAGGCGAGCGTGTCGCCCTTGTGACCCTTGTAATACTGGTTATCGAAGCGGAACGACCATGTCTTGGATCGGTCGATCAGCCCGCCGTTCAAACGGTTCTTCTGGCTCATGTCGACCGCCCCTCTGCCAGCGCCACGTCGCGCGCGAGTTCCACCGATGTGATCTCATGCGTGACCGTATTGCGGGTCACCACCAGCCACGACCTGTCCCCTTGTTCGTGGTACCACAGCTCGCGGTGCAGACCCGCCGGGTTGTCGCGGATGTGGCCGTATTCGATAAACTGCTCGAGCGCGTCTTCAGCTTGCCAGTCGGGACGATTGAGAAGGCACGCATCGCCCAGATAGACGAATTCGCTGGAATCGCGCGGGCCCAGAAGCGGATGGTTGATGATCATCAGTGCAGATTGGGCTGATTGCCCATCCCTTTTTCGTCGACCATATGACCGGTATGGAACCGGTCCAGTCGGAACGCTGTGGCGGTGTGGTGCGGTGTGTCGGTGGCCAGCAGATGTGCATAGACAAAGCCCGAGGCAGGGGTCGCCTTGAACCCGCCATAGCACCAGCCGCCGTTGAAATAGAGCCCGTCGATATGGGTCTTGTCGATGATCGGCGTGCCATCCATCGACATGTCCATGATCCCACCCCAAGACCGCAGCAGGCGCGCTCGGCCCAGCATCGGGAACATGGCAATCGCTTCTTCCATCACGTCCTCGACCATTGGCAGATTGCCGCGCTGGGCGTAGGTGTTGTAGCCGTCGATATTGCCGCCGAAAACCAGACCGCCCTTGTCAGACTGGCTGCAATAGAAATGCCCTGCGCCAAAGGTGATGACGCCGGGCAGCACGGGTTTCAGACCCTCGGACACAAACGCCTGCAGCACATGGCTTTCGATGGGCAGGCGCATCCCGGCATACGCCATCACCTTGGAGGACGACCCGGCCACGCAAGACCCGACTTTCTTCGCGCCGATATACCCGCGCGAGGTTTCAACGCCACGGATCTTGCCGCCCTCAATCCGGAACCCGGTCACTTCGCAGTTCTGGATGATGTCCACGCCGCGCTGATCCGCTGCACGGGCATAGCCCCACGCCACCGCATCATGCCGCGCGGTCCCGGCACGCGCTTGCAGAAGGCCGCCCATGACCGGGAAGCGGGCGTTCTTCACGTTCAGGAACGGATACTTTTCCAACACCTGCTTCTGATCCAGCAACTGCGCATCCGCGCCATTCAGGATCATCGCGTTGCCCCGCCGGATATAGGCGTCGCGCTGGGCATCTGAGTGCATCAGGTTGATGATCCCGCGCTGGCTCATCATCGCGTTGTAGTTCAGATCCTGCTCCAGCGTTTCCCAAAGCTTGAGCGAGAATTCGTAGAACGGCTCGTTTCCGTCGAGCAGGTAGTTCGACCGGACAATCGTGGTGTTGCGGCCCACATTGCCGCCGCCGATCCAACCCTTCTCAAGCACCGCGATACGGGACTGCTTGTATTCCTTGGCCAAGTAATACGCCGTCGCAAGACCATGCCCGCCACCGCCGATGATGACATAGTCGTATTCGGGTTTGGGGTCGGCATCACGCCACGCCGGCCCCCAGCCACGATGGCCGGTCAGCGCCTCTTTGATCACGCGGAAACCTGAATATCGCATATCAATCGACTCCTTCCCGGCGACCCTCGCACGGGGTTGAACGGCGCGGCCTGTCTTTTTCGGTCAATTCATGGTCCGAAAAAGACATTGCGCGGGTCAAGCTCTTGCCGAATTGGGTAGAGTGTCAAGCCGAGGTGCCGAGAATAGCCCGCATCAAGGGGCTACCCGCCTGCGTCATGCCGTTTATCACGTCGAAATGATGCGTGCCGGGATCGATCACGAGGCTGCACCCCCAGGCGTCGGCCAGCCATTTCGCCTGATTGAGAAAGGCCGGTCTCTCGTCACTTCCGACCCAAACGGTCACCGGGGTTGCGGGCGGCTCCATCGCAATCGGGCTTTCCGCAACGGCCGACGCCTCGTCCAGTTTGAAGTCGTTGTTCATGGATGTCTTGAGAAGCGGGCGCAGGTCCGACAGTGGCGAGATCGGAACGCATCTGGCAATGCGCGCCCTGACCTCGTTGGGAAGAACGCCGTCGTCCAGCATCCGCGCCACGAGATGACCGCCAGCGGAATGGCCGGCAAGGCGGATGGGGCCGGACACCTCGCGCGCGATCACGGAAATGGCGGTGGCCACCTGACGGGTGATGTCGGCGATACGCACGCGCGGACACAGATCATAGGTCGGCATCGCCACGGCCCAGCCACTGTCCACAGAGCCTTGTGCCAGATGCGACCAGAGCGATCCATCGGTCTGCCGCCAGAACCCGCCATGCACAAAGACGACCAGACCTTTGGGCACGCCGTCCGGCAGGAACAGATCGACGATCTCGCGCGTTCCGTGTCCGTACATCACGCCCAGCCGGGCGCGGCCCAGCACGGACATCCTCTGGCGATAGGCATCTGCGTCGGCGCGCCAGATGGCTGGGAAACCGTCCCCATTGGGGATATGCTTGCTGTTGGCGTAGGCGTCGTCCAATTCCACGTCACGGCTCCGAAAGATCAGCACTTGTCATTGCATCTAGCAAGTGTTCCACCTTTGTCAGCACTTAATCCGGAGGGACTCCATGCTCGACCAGACAACAAACCTTGCCAGCCTTCTCAAGGATCCATCGCTGCTGGAAACCCGCGCCTATGTCAACGGCGCTTGGATCGACGGCGATGATGGCACTTTCACGGTTGATAACCCGGCCCGCGGTGACACGATTGCCGAAGTCGCCGACCTGTCGCGCGCCCAGGTGGCCGATGCGATTGCCGCTGCCGAGAAGGCGCAGAAAGAATGGGCCAAATGGACCGGCAAGGAACGCGCGGGCGTTCTGCGCAAATGGTTCAACCTGATGATGGAACATCAGGACGATCTGGCCACGATCCTGACTGCCGAACAGGGCAAGCCGCTGGCAGAGGCAAAGGGCGAGATCGCCTATGGCGCGTCCTTCATCGAATATTTCGCCGAAGAGGCCAAGCGAATCTATGGCGAAACCATCCCCGGCCACCAGCGCGACAAGCGCATCATGGTGATGAAACAGCCCATCGGCGTTGTCGGCTCGATTACGCCGTGGAACTTTCCCAATGCGATGATCACCCGCAAGGCTGGTCCGGCGCTTGCCGCCGGATGCAGCTTTGTTGCGCGCCCCGCTGCCGAGACTCCGCTTTCGGCGATTGTTCTGGGTGTTCTGGCCGAACGCGCTGGCATCCCTGCTGGTGTGCTGAACATCGTTCCGTCATCCTCCGCGTCCGAAGTGGGCAAGGAGATGTGCGAGAACCCGGCAGTCCGCAAGATCACCTTCACCGGCTCCACCGAAGTGGGCCGCATCCTGCTGCGTCAGGCCGCCGATCAGGTGATGAAGTGTTCGATGGAACTGGGTGGCAACGCGCCGTTCATCGTGTTCGACGATGCCGATCTGGATGCGGCGGTCGATGGCGCCATCATGTGCAAGTTCCGCAACAACGGTCAGACCTGCGTCTGCGCGAACCGCATCTACGTGCAGGCCGGAGTCTATGACACCTTCGCGCAAAAGCTGAAGGATCGCGTGTCCAAGATGAAGGTGGGCGACGGGCTTGAAGCGGGCACCGATCTTGGCCCTCTCATCAACGCAGAAGCCATCGACAAGGTGCGCGAGCACATCGCCGACGCGAAATCCAAGGGGGCGCAGGTCATTCTGGGCGACGAGACGGGAAGCAACGAGGGCAATTTCATCGCGCCGACCATCGTGACGGGTGCCACCCGCGACATGGCCTTCTCGACCGAGGAAACCTTTGGCCCGCTCGCCCCGCTCTTCAAGTTCGAGACCGAGGATGACGTGATCGAACTGGCCAATGACACGATCTTCGGTCTGGCCAGCTATTTCTACGCCAAGGATCTCAGCCGCGTCTACAAGGTCGCCGAGGCGCTGGAATACGGCATCGTCGGCGTGAACACCGGCATCATCTCGACCGAGGTGGCCCCTTTTGGTGGCGTGAAACAGTCTGGTCTGGGCCGCGAAGGCAGCCATCACGGCATCGAGGAATTCCTCGAGATGAAATACGTCTGCATGAGCGTTTGACGCTGTATTTTACACTATTAGTAGGCTGGGCTTCTGCCCGGCCTTTTTCTTTGAAAAGAGCGATGCCGTTTCAGAAAACCAACACCACAAGTTCACAAAACTGAATCAAAACTGTCATTCGTCTGTCGCGCAGTCGCGGCACGTCCCTAGGTGTCAATCCAAGGGGTGATTTCCATGACATACCGTGCGCTGTGCCTGACATCGGCCATAGCTCTGACTGCCTCGGCTGCTGCCGCCGAGATGAATTTCAACCGCATCGCGTCTTTCCCGGTTGTGGCCAACATGGCCGACAGCGAGGACACGGCCCGCGAATCCAGTGCCGAGATCATTTCGGCCAGTGCCGATGGCATGACGCTGGTCTATTCCGACAGCCCGCTGGGCGTGATCGGCATGATCGACATCACTGACCCGGCAAATCCGCAGCCCAAGGGCAATGTGGCGCTTGAAGGCGGTGAGCCGACGGCTGTGTCCGCGCTGGGCAACACGGTGTTTGTCGGTGTGAACACGTCGGAAAGCTACACCGCGCCGTCCGGGTTCCTGCTGCATCTCGATATGGCCACCGGGGCCGAGGCCGCACGCTGCGATCTGGGCGGTCAGCCCGACTCGACCGCGCTCGCACCTGATGCATCCTTTGTTGTCGTCGCTGTCGAGAACGAGCGCGACGAGGACGCTGGCGATGGTCGTGTACCCCAGATGCCCGCAGGTCATGTGTCGATCATCCCGCTCGATGCCAACGGCATGATGCAGTGCGACGCCCAGATCCGCGCGAACGTGACCGGCCTTGCCGACATCGCACCGGAAGACCCCGAGCCCGAATTCGTGGACGTGAACGCGAATGGTGAGATCGTTGTGACGCTGCAGGAAAACAACCACATCGTGGTTCTGTCCCCTGCTGGCGAGGTGCTGAGCCACTTCTCGGCCGGTACTGTGGACCTTGAGAATATCGACGCTACCGACGAACGCGCAGCACTTCTCTTCACCGAAACCCTGACAAGCGTTCCGCGTGAACCCGATGGCATCCAGTGGATCGACACCGATCATTTCGTGACCGCCAACGAAGGCGACATGGATGGCGGTTCGCGTGGATTCACCGTGTTTAACAAGGATGGCACGGTTGTTTATGAAAGCGGCCCGTCGTTTGAACATGCCGTGGTCCAGATCGGTCACTATCCGGACCGTCGTTCCGATGCCAAGGGTGTTGAGCCTGAAGGCATGGAAGCCGCTGTCTTCGGCGACACCCCTTATGTTTTCCTGCTGGCCGAACGCGCGTCGGTCATCGCTGTCTACGACATGACGGACCCGGCCAACCCGGTGCTCAAGCAGCTTCTGCCGTCGGGCATTTCGCCTGAAGGCGCTGTCGCAATCCCCGGGCGCAACCTGCTCGCCACCGCAAACGAATATGACGGTCTCGAAGACGGTGCAGCGCGCGCCCATGTCATGATCTACGAATATCAGGATGCGCCTGCCGCCTATCCGCATATCACCTCTGCCGGCATGGACACCCTGACCGGATGGGGCGCGAATTCCGGCATGGTTGCCGATACAGACGGCACCATCTGGGCGGTCAATGACAGCTTCTACGGCTTCCAGCCGACGATCTTCCACATCGACCCGAGCCAGACTCCGGCGCAGATCGTCAAGGCGATCCCCGTCACCCGTGGCGGTCAGCCTGCGCAGCTGATGGACATGGAAGGCATCACGCTTGACGGTGAAGGTGGCTTCTGGGTTGCCTCTGAAGGTCGTCTGGATCGCGGCATCCTGCATGCGCTCTATCACATCAATGGGGATGGCGAGATCGAAACCACCATTCCGGTTCCGTCCGAACTGCTCGCGGTCGAACGTCGTTTCGGTTTCGAAGGCATCACCAAAGTCGGCAACACGCTCTGGATGGCTGTTCAGCGCGAGTGGGCCGACGATCCGAAGAACCACGTCAAGCTGGTGGCCTACAACCTCGAGACCGAAGAATGGGGCGCCGTGCGTTACGAAAAAGCCGAGCCTTCCACAGGTTGGGTTGGTCTGTCGGAAATCACCGCACATGGCGACTACGTCTACATCATCGAACGCGACAACCAGATCGGTGATGCGGCCGTGACGAAGAAAATCTATCGCGTAGCCCTGTCCGAGATGGTGCCCGCCCCGCTGGGTGGCGACCTTCCCGTCGTGGCCAAGGAAGAGGTGGTCGATCTGCTGCCCTACCTGACCTCGACCGGAGGGTATGTGCTCGACAAGGTTGAAGGTCTGGCCATCACCGCTGACGGTACGATGTGGGTGTCGACCGACAATGATGGTGTGGATGACCATTCTGGTGAGACGATGTTCTTTGCCGTTGACGGCAAGTACTAAATCCAGACCAAAACAAAAAAAGGCGCGGGTTCTCCCGCGCCTTTGACGTTTCGGATCAGGGAAAGATCAGTTGACCGCTTTCGCGTCGACCACGTCTTTCTCGACCGCGTCGGCCTTGGCAATCGCGATCCGGCGCGGTTTCAGCGCTTCGGGAATTTCGCGCTGCAGGTCGATATGCAGCATGCCGTTCTCGTGGCTCGCACCGACGACACGCACATGGTCGGCCAGATGGAACCGGCGCTGGAAGGCGCGGGTGGCAATGCCGCGATGCAGGTAGGTGCGGCCTTCGTCCTCATCGACCTTGCGTGCGGACACATGCAGCGCGCCATCCTTGACCTCGACGGTCAGATCCTCGTCCGAGAAGCCGGCAACGGCGATCGAGATGCGGTAGGCATCATCAGCGGTTTTTTCGATGTTGTAAGGCGGGTAGGTCGGTTGGCTGACTTCGGTGGTCAGAACCCGATCCATGAGGTCGGCGATTTGGTCAAAGCCGACAGTTGCGCGGTAAAGCGGTGCGAAATCATATCCTCGCATAGGTCATCCTCCATTGAGCGATACCAGATGTGAAAGCCTTCCGAAGTGGACAGGCCGTGAATGGGTGTCAGGCCCCGTTTGGGCATCCCGACACGCTTCATCTGGGTAGGCACAATCAGGGTTTCAAGAGGTCGGTTTCGCCATCTTGGGGTCGAATGAATTTTGCGCCGGTGTCTTTGCGGACCGTCTTTTCGGCGCGCAGCGGTCTGAACACGGACCCTTCGGCAAAGCCGGCACCATGCGCCATCATACCAAGGATCGTTTCGATCTGCGTTTCAAGCGGTGCGCCAAGGGACACCGGTTGGTCACCGCTCTTGGCTTTGGACGACACCACCGACACGATGCGCGTGCCATCCGGGCCAAATGCAAAAACCGGTGACCCGGAACTGCCGAAATCCACCGAACAGGACATGACCAGAACGGTTCTCTGCGCCGACATCACTTCGCAGGTGTCCTGCATGGATGGCGCTTCGGACCGGTTATGGGCGTAGGACACGACACCAACACTTTCGCCCACCATGGGGCGCGCGCCGGTCACGAAAGGGATGATGGTCGTATTGCGGATCGGATGCTGCAACTGGATCAGGGCGATGTCGTTATAGACCCGATCCGGGCTTGGCTCGGCGGTGAAATCATAGTCGGGATGCGCCACGGCACGGCGCACCCTGCGATACGCGGCAGCGCGTCCGTTGCGCCATCCGGCAAGGAACTGAATGTCCTCGGGGGCCAGCAACGCGCCTTCAGCATTATAGAGGCAGTGGGCCGCTGTCAGAACGAGGTCAGGGGTGATCAGCGATCCTGTGCAAAACGCGGTTCCGGCAAGTTCAAGCCGCCCAACCGCTTCCCATGCGCGACCATCCTGGCGGCTCTCCATCGAGAACAGCCCGGTGCTTTGCGCACCAGCCATGGCCGGCAGCAACGAAAACAATGCCCCCCAGAGCATTTGGCGCACAGGTCACCTCCATTACGACTCCCGCAATAGGGGCCGAATAGGGCAAAACTATGTCCTTACGTCAACGTCAAGATGTCTTGATCGCCGATGGTTTCGGACCGCCTGTGGCCCAATCCAAAAGTTCGACCGTATGCACGATGGGCACTTCGGTGCCCGATCCGATCTGCATCATGCATCCGATATTGCCCGCTGCAATGATGTCGGGCTGTTTTGCCTCCAAGGTCCTGACCTTGCGCGTTTTCAACTGCTTGGAGATCTCTGGCTGCATCAGGTTGTAGGTTCCCGCCGATCCGCAGCACAGATGGCTGTCCGCCGGTTCCACAACCTCGAACCCGGCCGCCTTGAGCAGCGTCTTGGGATGCGTCTTGATCTTCTGCCCGTGCTGCAGGCTGCACGCCGCGTGATAAGCCACCTTCATTCCGCCATGCTGCGTCCGCGCGCCAGCCACACTTTCTTCGTCGATCAGATCGATCAGAACTTCGCTCACATCCTTGGCAATGGCCGACACCCGCGCCGCATCCGCAGCGAGAGGATCATTGCGGAACATATGACCGTAATCCTTGACCGTGGTGCCGCAACCGCTTGTGTTGATGACAATCGCATCAAGGCCCGCGCCATCCATCTCGCGCGCCCAGGCTTTGATATTGGCCGCCGCAGACCCGTGGCTTTCATCCACCTTACCCATGTGGTGCGTGAGCGCCCCGCAGCATCCTGCGCCTTGGGCAACGACAACCTCGCACCCGAGCCGCGTCAGCAACCGAATGGTGGCATCGTTGATGTCGGTGTTCAGCGCCTTCTGTGCGCAGCCCGTCATCAGCGCGACCCGCTTCTTGCGGGGGGCGAGGGGCGCAAAGCTCTGCGGATCGTCATTGCGACTGACCGGCGGAATGGTCTTGGGCGCCATCTCAAGCATCGCCTTCAACCGCGCATCGGGGATCAGCGGAGCAAATGGCTTGCCGATCTTGGCCAACAACAACGCCACCCGGAACCGCGTCGGATAGGGCAGGATATTCGCCAAGGCCCACCGCAGCGCCTTTTCGTGCCACGGTCGGTCGTAGTTCTTTTCGATATAGGCCCGCGCATGATCGACCAGATGCATGTAATGCACCCCAGACGGACAGGTCGTCATGCAGGCCAGACAGGACAGACAGCGGTCGATATGCTTGACCGTCATTTCATCCGGCTTGCGTTCGTTCTCGAGCATGTCCTTGATCAGGTAAATCCGGCCGCGCGGGCTGTCCAACTCGTCGCCCAGAACCTGATAGGTCGGACAAGTGGCCGTGCAGAACCCGCAATGCACGCACGAGCGCAGGATCTCATTCGATCGCTGGATTTCGGGATCGCGGAGCTGGGTTTCGGTGAATGTCGTCTGCATCGCTTACCCCATCAATCCCGTGTTCAGGATGCTCTTCGGATCGAATTTCTGCCGCAACCCACGCGACAGGGCGGCAATCGGTCCGGGCTCCGGCTGGAACTTCGCCTGTCCCGTTCCGCGCACCAGTGTCGCGTGCCCGTCTAACAGGCCCAGCCGGGTCCGCACATCCGTGCCTTCGGTGACGCGCGCCCAGATCAGCCCGCCGCCCCAATCATAGAGCAGTGCCTCAGCGCCAACCTTCGCCGCCAAAACCGCTGCTTCGGATGGTGTGCAGGAGATGCGCCAGACATCTCCCGACTGTCCGTGAAACGCCTCCACATCACGCACCCAGCGCCATCCCTTGGCCACCGCATCCGCGTCACGCTCAACCCGCACCGCCAGACCGCCGAACAACGCGGCGATCTGATCCGCGCGATAGGCGACCGACCCGGCAAAGCCTTCGATCCGCAGCATGGTCACCGGATGCCCGTCCAACCCAACGGGGATATGCGCAGCCCCAGACACCTCGAACGGCGACCCCAGCGCCTTGGCCATCGCCTGCACTGCGTCTGCATCGCTCAACCCATCGATCAGCACGCAAGCCGACGTTTCCGGCTTCGGCAGGACCTTGAGACTGACTTCGGTCAAGACACCCAAGGTTCCCCAAGACCCGCTCATCAGCTTGACCAGATCATAGCCGGTGACGTTCTTCATCACCCGACCACCGTTCTTGACGATGGTGCCGGTGCCATCGACATAGCGCACGCCCAGCATGAAATCCCGGCACGCGCCGACACTCACCCGACGCGGCCCGCTGACATTGGCGGCAACAACGCCACCGATTGTCGGCGCGCCGGATGTCCCCATCAGCCCGCGGTGATCCATCGGCTCGAAGGCAAGCCGCTGCCCTTCGGCATCGAGCGCCGCTTCGATCTCGGCCAAAGGCGTGCCCGCCTGCGCAACAAGCGTCAGCGAGCCGGGTTCATACAGGGTGATCCCAGACAATCCGCCGGTCTCCAGCACATCCCCGTTAAGGTTAACGCCCCGCGTTCCCCCGCCTTTGACGCAAATCGGCGCACTGGCCGATGCGATCATGTCAGCCAGTTCGGCCTCTGTCTCAGGTCTCATGATCTTCTTCTTTTTCCAAATATGCCGGGGGGTATTGGGGGCTGGCCCCCCAAAATTCACTCTGCCGCCAGCGCAACGCTGCGGCGGCTTTCCGACGCCGCCAATGGAAACACTTTCGCGGGGTTCAAGAGCCACGCTGGATCGAACACGTCCTTCACTGCCATCTGTGCCTCCAGATCTGCCGGTGCAAACTGATCCACCATCAGATCGCGCTTTTCGATACCAACGCCGTGTTCCCCCGTCAGGCATCCGCCCACCTCGACACAGAGCCGCAGGATGTCGGCACCAAACGCCTCGCACAGTTCCAGATCACCTTCCTTGTTCGCATCGAACAGGATCAGGGGGTGCATGTTGCCGTCGCCGGCATGGAACACGTTGGCCACATCCAACCCGTATTCCTTTGACATCTCGCCGATCCGGCGCAGCACGAAGGGCAGTTCCGACACCGGGATCGTGCCGTCGAGGCACATGTAATCATTGATCTGCCCCATCGCGCCAAAGGCCGATTTACGGCCCAGCCAGATGCGTCCGGCCTCGTCTGCGTCCTTGGCCTCGCGCAGTTCCACCGGGTTGTGCCGCCGCGCGATCTCGAGGATCAGCGCCAGTTGTTCGTCAATCTCGGCCGGGCTGCCTTCTACTTCGACGATCAATAGCGCCTCGCACATGGGATAGCCCGCTTTGGCAAAGGCTTCGGTGGCCTCGATGCAGGGGCGGTCCATGAACTCAATGGCCACGGGCAGAACACCGGCCTTGATGATGTCGGCGACACAGGCACCGGCCACTTCGTTCGAATCGAACCCCATCAGCACCGGCCGCGCGCCTTCGGGCTTCGGCAGGATGCGCAGGGTTGCTTCGGTCACCACGCCCAACTGACCCTCCGAGCCGCAGATCAGACCCAACAGATCATACCCACCCGCATCCAGATGTTTCCCGCCGATCTCCATGACGGTGCCATCCATCTGAACCATCGTCACGCCCATCAGGTTGTTGGTGGTCACGCCATATTTGAGGCAATGCGCCCCGCCCGAGTTCATCGCGATATTGCCCGCGATGGCGCAGGCCAACTGGCTGGACGGGTCAGGTGCGTAGAAAAACCCATCCGCTTCGACAGCACCCGTGACGCTCAGGTTGGTGCGCCCGGTCTGCACGCGGATGAAGCGGTTGTCATAGTCGGTTTCGAGCACGTCATTCATCCGTGCCACACCCAAGAGCACGCAGTCGGCTGTGGGAAGCGCACCGCCGGCAAGCGATGTACCCGACCCACGCGGGACCACAGGCACACCCATCTCGTGGCAGACCTTGAGCACCGCTGAGACCTCCTCGGTCGAGGAAGGCAGCACGACAGCCAAAGGCGGACACTTGTAGGCTGTCAGCGCGTCGCACTCGTAGGCGCGGGTTTCCATCTCGTCCGAGATCACCGCATCCCCCGGCAGCACCTCCTGCAAGCGGGCAACAATCTGGGTTTTGCGGGACAGCACATTGGCGTCCGGTGTGGGCATCTGCATCACAAATCCTCCGAATTGGTAAAAAGATATAACCAATATTGCGAAAGACGCCAGCAGAAATTTCGCAACACGCGGCATCTGTTCCTCTTGCCTTTGTTGCAAACCCCGGCCACCAAGCTGACATGGACTGGATCAAGATCATTCATATTCTTTGCGTCATGGGCTGGATGACGTCGATCTTTGCCGTGCCGCGGGCCCTGATCTATTGGAAACGCGAATATGACCGGATCGGGGAATTTGGCCCCTTGGGCGACCTCACAATTCGTCTCTATCGGTTTTCTGCTGGGCTTGCCGTCATTGCCCTGATCACTGGCATCTGGCTTGCCGCGATCTGGCAGTTCCCGGCGTGGGTTTGGCTCAAGCTGGGTCTCGTGCTGTTGCTCGCCTTGCATTACGCATGGACCGGGCGGTTGGTGCTGCGGGCAAAACGCGGTGTGTTCACTGAATCCGACCGTTACCTGCGCATCTTCAACGAAATCAGCGTGTTCGGCGCAATCGCGATCCTTTGGGTTGTCGTCGTAAAGCCGTTCTGACCGATGGATTGGTTGGACCGCCTGTCACTGTTCACCACATTGGACGCGGTGGGACTCGGGTTGCTGATTCTGAGCTGGGTCGGGTGCAGCCTTGTCGTCGAGAATGCGCCCAAATCCTACCCGTCGACCTCGCAGATCATGGCCGAGTTCCGCCGCGAATGGATGCGCCAGTTCGTGCGTCGCGATCCGCGCATCTTCGACAGCCAGATCATTTCAAGTCTTCGGCAAGGCACGGCGTTTTTCGCGTCGGCCAGCATGATCGCCATCGGTGGCGGGTTCGCGCTTTTGGGCAATGCGGAACGGCTGCGCGGTGTGGCGCAGGACCTGACGCTGGAAAGCGACCCGATTTTTCTGCTCGAAGTGAAACTGCTTGTCCTGCTGCTGTTCGCGGCAAATGCGTTTCTCAAGTTCGTATGGTCGCATCGGTTGTTCGGCTATTGCTCGGTCATCATGGCAGCCGTGCCCAACGACCCCGAAGACCCGCAGGCTCTGCCCATGGCCTTGCAGGCAGGTGAACTGAACATCACGGCGGCGCGGGGGTACAACCGTGGGTTGCGGGCCGTCTATTTCGGCATTGCGTCATCCGCGTGGTTGCTGGGGGCGGGGCCGCTCATCCTTGCCACTTTGGTGACGTTGCTGGTCATCTTGCGGCGTGAATTCGCGTCGCAATCGCGGCATGTTCTTGTCCATGGGGCGCCAGACGCGAAAACGTGACTGCCTGGTGAAGATGGGTCTGCTAGGCTGTGACCAAGTTGACCCGTTTACTCCTCGCCATGTGGTGTTTCGCAGCGCCTGCACTTGCCGATCCACCTGACATTGTCGGGATCGAGGTTTCGGCGGCGCGTGTCTCTGTCACGCTTGTGCATCCTGATACGGGCTGGGACCATTATGCAGATGGCTGGCGGATCGAGGCGGAAGACGGGACGGTGATCGGCACGCGGGAGTTGCTGCATCCACATGTCGAAGAACAGCCGTTCACCCGCAGTCTGACGGTCAATAAACTGCCCGATGCTCCGCTGTTCATCCGGGCCAAGTGTTCGGTCGATGGCTGGTCGGACAGGCGTATTGCCCTGACGCGCTGAAGGTTACCCCCCGAGGCAGGAGGCCAAGACCTGTCGCGGCGACCTTTCCATCCCGTCCCCAGAATTTTATGGTGGGTCCGAGATTCTTCGTACGAAAATCTTAGTCCGGACCCCATAAAAAACTGTGAACGGAAAAGGAAACTGGACGTGACCCAATGTTTCGCGCGCGAAACAAAAGGGCCGGTCCGGACCTATTTACATGTCGTCAATCACATCTGCGTGCAGATGCCGCTCGCCTCGCGCCTCGGCGAGCCGGATCTGTTTCTGCCGCTCCCGGAACCGAGCCTTGTCCTCGTCCGAGGTCTCTTCGATGCAAAGGTGACAGGACACGCCCTGCTCATACTCGGGGCGATTTTTATCATCCGGTAAAATCGGGCGACGGCAGGCATGGCACAGCAAATGCGGCCCTTCCTTCAACCCATGCCCGACCGATACGCGCCCATCAAAAACAAAGCATTCTCCCAGCCAGGTGCTTTGCTCGGCGGGCACCTCTTCAAGGTATTTCAGGATGCCACCCTTGAGGTGATAGACCTCTTCCACCCCCTGACTGAGCAGGTAATTGGTGGATTTTTCGCAGCGAATGCCGCCGGTGCAGAACATCGCGATGCGCTTGTTGTGAAAGCGGTCCTTGTTCTTTTCCCACCACTCCGGAAATTCGCGGAAGCTGTCGGTCTTGGGATCGACTGCACCTTCAAATGTCCCGATGGCGACCTCGTAATCGTTGCGGGTGTCGATCACAGCCACGTCCGGGCTTTGGATCAGCTCGTTCCACTCGGACGGCTGAACGTAATGGCCCACCTTCGCACGCGGATCGACATCCGGCACGCCCATCGTGACGATCTCTTTCTTCAGCCGCACTTTCATGCGGGCGAAGGGGCGGTCCTGCGCAGTCGAAATCTTCCATTCCAGATCGGCACAGCCGGGAAGGGCGCGCAGGTGGGTCAACAAAGCGTTAATGCCCGCCTCGGGTCCGGCGACCGTGCCGTTGATGCCTTCCTTGGCGAGCAGAAGGGTGCCGGTGATCGCGTTGTCACTGCAAACCGCCAGCAACGGTTCGCGGAGTGCGGCCGGGTCGTCGAAGCGGGTGAAGTGATAGAGTGCGCAAACGGTAAACATGGGCGCGCAATTACGCCTCGAATCCCCGTCAGGCAAGGTTCCTGAATGCCGCAACCCTTGACCCTTGGAGGCGGGGTTCTTACCCAAGGCATACCCAAGAGGAGGCTTGCCCCATGTCCGCGCTGATCGTCATCGACGTGCAAAACGATTTCTGCCCCGGCGGTGCGCTGGCGGTGACAGAGGGCGACCAGATCGTTCCCGGCATCAACGCGCTGATGGCCGATGCCGAAGCTGTGGTGCTGACGCAGGATTGGCACCCGGCGGATCATTCGAGCTTTGCCTCGCAGCATGAGGGCCACAACCCGTACGGTCTGATCGAGATGCCGTATGGTCCGCAGGTGCTTTGGCCGGATCATTGCGTGATCGGATCGGAGGGGTCGGCATTTCACGCGGGCCTGATTGCCGACCGTGCCGAGATGGTGATCCGCAAAGGCTTTCGCCGCGCCATCGACAGCTATTCGGCGTTTTTCGAGAATGACCACACAACGCCGACCGGGCTTGAAGGCTATCTGCGCACGCGGGGCATCACGCAGTTGATGATGGTGGGCCTCGCCACCGATTTCTGCGTCGCCTATTCCGCAATTGATGCGGCCAAGCTGGGCTTTGATGTGACCGTGAAACTGGATCTCTGCCGGGCAATTGATCTGAACGGATCGCTTGAGACGGCCAAGGCTGATATGCTCAAGGCCGGTGTGACACTGGCATGAGCAAAGTGCCGGCGCTCCTCGACCGACTGAGCAAGGCCCGCTCGGGCAGCGCGCCCGAAGTGACCGACCGCGCTCGGCGGGGGTTGATGGCGCATATCGGCGCACAAGGGGATATCGGGCGAGCCACGAAAGAGCTGGCCGACGGCACCGCCGCGACCGGAATCGGGCGGGTGGCCCTATCCGCGATGTCGCCGCAGGGCTTGGCCTGTGCGGATGGCTGTGCGTTCTGCTGCATCCTGTCGGGAGATGATGGCGGGACGATCACCGAGGCCGAAGCCATCGCGCTGCACAGCGCGCTTTCGCCCTTGGCGGGGCAACCCGATGGGCGTGCGTGGCACCCCAAGGCCTGTCCCTCGCTTGACCCGGAGACGCGCAGCTGCCGCGCCTATGATGCGCGGCCGATGATCTGCCGGGCCTATGTCTCGACCGATGTGGAGGCGTGCAAGTCCGTTTCCGAGGGTCAGGCGACCAGCGGGCCGGGCACGCTCGGGCCGTATCACACGTATCTGGCTGCGATTGGCCTCAGTCGTGCCGCGCTGAAAGGGGTGAAGCGTGTGTCGACCTACGCGCTCGCCAAGGTAGCTGCAGCGGCGGTGGACGGGGCGTCCTTGGAGGACGCTCTGGCTTCCGCGCGTCACAAGCCTACTGAACTGGACGCAGAACTGAAGCGCAGCAAGCGGGATTTGTCGCGGGCCTGATCCCTGTGGTTCAAGCAGCGCAGTTTACGCTTTGCGACGCAGAAGTTGGTGGTTTCCCCCTTTGTTCCGAGTCGCAAGTTTCGTAAGCTGCTCGAAACAAGACCGTCAGAGGCACCGAGCCATGTTCGAACGTATCCTTGCGCTGTTTGACAAAACAACGCCGACCACTCCGTTGCCGCCCGCCGATGCGAAATACGCTTTGGGCGCGCTCATGGTCCGCACCGCAATGGCGGACAAGGCGTATCTGTTCCAGGAGGTGGAAGAGATCGACCGCGTGCTGGCCAAGATGTACGGGCTCAAGCCGCTGGAGGCGGCCAAGATGCGCGCCCAGTGCGAAAAGCTGGAGCATGAACTGCCCAAGACGGCCGATCTTGCGGCGATCCTGACCGAGAACATCAGCACAGAGAAACGCGAGGCTGCAGTCGCGGCGTTGTGGGATGTGGTCTATGCGGATGGCAATCGGCATGCCAAGGAAGACTTGCTTGTCGGCGAGATTGCCGGGTTGTTGGGCGTGGACGAGGCGACCTGCGAACGCATCCGCGATGAAGAGGTCGCGAACTGGGACAAGAACCACTGACACTGGACAAGTCGGGGTTGGATTGGTCTAAGCGAGGCGCCTGCGCCCTTGGAGACCATCATGGTTGATATCGCCACCCGTGTCTGGAACCACAAATGGAAGATCGACCCCATCGTGCGTTCGCTCATCGATACGGATTTCTACAAGCTGCTGATGTGCCAGTCGGTGTTCCGCAACAAGCGCGACACGCAGGTGACGTTCAGCCTCATCAACCGGTCGTCGCATGTGCCCTTGGCCAAGCTGATCGACGAGGGCGAATTGCGCGAGCAACTGGATCACATCAGGTCGCTGTCTCTGCGGCGCAATGAGAGCACTTGGCTACGCGGGAACACGTTTTACGGCAAGCGTCAGATGTTCCGCCCGGATTTCATGGAGTGGTTCGAACAGTTGCGCCTGCCGCCCTATCACCTAGAGCGGGTGGGCGATCAGTACGAGCTGACCTTTGAGGGTGCGTGGCCCGAGGTGATGCTGTGGGAGATCCCGGCGCTTGCCGTACTGATGGAGCTGCGCGGACGTGCGGTTCTAAACGACATGGGGCGGTTCGAACTGCAGGTGCTTTATGCGCGCGCGATGACCAAGCTTTGGGAAAAGATCGAACTTTTGCGGGTGGACCCGACTTTGCGCATCGCCGATTTTGGCACGCGGCGACGGCATTCGTTCCTCTGGCAGGATTGGTGTGTGCAGGCGATGTACGAGGGGCTGGGTGACAGTTTCGTCGGCACATCGAACTGCCTGATCGCCAAGAACCGCGACCTTGAGGCGATTGGTACCAACGCGCATGAACTGCCCATGGTCTATGCCGCCTTGGCCGAGGATGACGTGGCTTTGGCAAAGGCGCCTTATGACGTGTTGGCGGATTGGCACGAGGAACACGAAGGCAATCTGCGGATGATCCTGCCGGACACCTATGGGACCGAGGGTTTCCTGAAGAATGCGCCGGACTGGTTGGCGGGTTGGACGGGTATCCGGATCGATTCAGGTGATCCTGCAACCGGTGCCGAGACCGCGATCCGCTGGTGGAAAGAGCGCGGCGAGGATCCGACGAAGAAGCTGGTGATTTTCTCGGATGGGCTCGACGTGGACAAGATCCTTGAACTGCAGAGACAGTTCGCCGGGCGGGTGCGTGTGTCCTTCGGATGGGGGACGTTGCTGACCAACGACTTCCGTGGGCTGACGCCGGATGATCGGCTGGCGCCGTTCAGCCTTGTCTGCAAGGCGGTGGAAGCCAACGGGAAACCGACGGTGAAACTGTCGGACAACCCCAACAAGGCGATGGGACCGCAGGACGAGATTGCCCGGTACAAGCGCGTGTTCGACGTTGGCACGCAGGAGCGGCTTGACGTGGTGGTCTGACCTGGAAGGCCTGTGCGAGGCATCACCGGTCGGCGGAAAATCCCGCATATCGAGAAAAGATATATTTCAGGTGTTGATTAGATCCCGACCTGAAACTAGCTCTCCTGTGTTCAGCTGACGCAGGGTCACCCTGTGTCATGGAGGAAGCTGGACTGTCCATAAATCAGGGAGGTTATTATGGGTTATCTGTCTCGTACTACCGCAGTTCTGGCCTTGGCGCCGTTCGTGACCGGCGCTTTTGTTGCCGCGTCATCGGTTTCGGCCCAGATGATGAATACCACAAGCTTGCAGCACACGATCGTGCTGGACGACGTTGACGAGCCGTGGGACATGTCGTTCCTTGACGACGGCACGATGTTCTTTACCGAAAAGTGTGACGGGCTGTCCGTCCTGCTGCCATCGGGTCAGGTCAACAACCTCTTGGGCATGTCGGGTGCCGAGGGCTATGCCAGCAGCGCGGACGATCTGTTCTGTGATGGACAGGCTGGGATGATGGGGGTTGCGGTCGATCCGGACTTTGCCAACAACCGTCAGATCTTTGTCTATTCGACATCCAACATGGTCACGCCACACACCAACCGGCTGATGCGACTGGTGGTGAACGAAGACTTTACCAACGTGTCGGACCGCACCGATATCGTGGACGATGTGCCCTACAAGATGGAAGCGACGGATCACCCGTTCGGGGGAACAGGGGCGCATAATGGCGGGCGAGTTCGTTTCGGGCCGGATGGGTATATCTACCTGACGACCGGGGACACCCATAACGGCGAGGTGCCGCAAAGCCCGACGATCATGGGCAGCAAGGTGCTGCGCATCGACCGCGATGGCAATGCCGCTGCCGAAAACACGCCGCCCGAGGGCTTTGACAAGCGGACCTTCACGTATGGTCACCGCAACGTGCAGGGCATCGCGTTCCACCCGGCAACCGGCACGCCGATCACGGCAGAGCATGGCCCGTGGCATTCGGACGAGATCACCGTGCTGCGAAACGGTGGCAATGCCGGTTGGGACCCGCGCCCGAACATGGCGGGTCGGGGCGATTGCCCTGACAATTACTGTGGCTATAGCCCGAACCAGATGGATGGCATGGACCGCTATGCGCGAGCTGCTTTCATGCCGATGACGGATCTGGCGACCTATCCTGATGCGATGCCGCCGATCTGGGACAACAACGGTTGGTCTCAGGGCACATCCTCGGCTGCGTTCCTCGAGGGCGAGCAGTGGGGCGACTGGAACGGTGCCATGGTCGTGGGTATCATGGGCATCGGCTTTGGCGGGACACCCATCGGTCAGCGCATCGACGTGATCGAACTGACCGAAGACCTGAAGGTCGAGGATGTCACCGAGTTGACGCTGCCAATGGAGTCGGGACGGTTCCGGTCGGTTGTGCTTGGTCCGGATGGCAGCCTTTACACCGCGACAGATGAAGGGTTCATCCACAAGCTGACACCGGGCAACTAACCGGGAAAGTGTTAGAAAAAAACCCTGCGCCGGGATGTCCGGCGCAGGGTTCAGTCAAAACCGATCGTGACGTTTTGAAGCGACGTGTCAGCCTTTTTTGAGGGCGTCGCGGATTTCCAGAAGAACGTCCAGTTCGCTCGGACCCGTCGGCACTTCGGGCGCCACATCCTGCGGCTTTTCCGCGGCTGATTTGACCCGGTTCACCATCTTGACCAGCAGGAACACCACGAAGGCGATGATCATGAAGTTGATCACGGCCATGATGAAGTTGCCGATTGCAAATACTGCGGCACCGGCTTCCTGCGCAGCGGCAAGCGACGCATGTGTGCTGCCATCCAGTGTGTAGAACCATCCCGAGAAGTCGATTCCGCCGGTGAACAGCGCGATGATCGGGTTGATGATGTCGCCCACGAGCGACGTGACAATCGCGGTAAACGCTGCACCGACGATGATACCGACGGCCATGTCCATGACATTGCCCTTGGCAATGAAGTCTTTGAATTCTTAAATCATTACTAATCTTCCCTCGTGTTGGCTTGCCGCGACAAAAAACGCGTGGCTGCGATTTTGATACCATCGCCACCGTCATTGTCACGCATCCCGAAACAATCCACGGGGAATTTGCGAAGTCTTGCCGCAAATATGCAGCAAACCAGAGTCATCTTTTCCGTATTGTCACTTTGGCAGGGTTCCGGTCAGCACATATCGCAGGATTTGCGCGACCTCTTGCGGGGTGCGGGTCATCGCAAGTGCTGCGGCATCCACCTCTTTCAGGGCATGATCATGTTCCGGCTGTTGCAGGATAATCAGGGACTTGCCCAAGGCAGCGGCGTATCCAGCATCAAAGGCGGCGTTCCACTGTTTGTACTTCTCGCCGAACCGGACCACAACGACATCTGCGTCCGCAATCCCCTTGCGGGTGCGGATCGCGTTGACCATTGCGCCCTTGTGGTCGTGCCAATACTTGTTTTCCTCCGCGCCAAGGATCGCCACACCGCAATCGTCGCTGGCGGCGTGATCGGTCACGGGGCTGTCAAAACTCACGTCGAGACCGTCGCAGGCGTCGATGATCTGTTCACGCCAATCGGTGTGGATTTCGCCGGACAGGTAGACACGCAGGGCCATGGGATACTCCTTTTGTTTGGTAAAAGGGGTAGCGCAGATCGGCGGAAAGGCCAATCAATCGGTGCGACGCGCGATGACCGTGCGGCGGGGATCCTTGCCCGGAGCCATCTGGGTCTCGATGATGGTAAACCCGGCCTTTGTGATCGCCGCGTCCAGGTCAGCGGTCGACAGCTTGGCGAAATAAGGTGCTTTGCCAATGGCTTGTGCAATCGGTAGGCCGAGTTGGATGAACCACCAGATCACGCTGCCCCGGCCTGGCATGCAGAAGGTCTTGGAGATGAACAGACCGCCGGGTTTGGTGCGCTTGGCGATCTCGGACAGCGCGCCATCAAGGTCTTCGAGCAGGTGCAACAGGTTGAGCGCAAGAACCGCGTCAAACGGGCCTGCGGGCGCGTCTGCCGCGTCGGACTGGAGGAATTCAACATTGGCCGTGCCGGCAGCCTGTGCCTTTTCGCGGCCCTTGTCGAGCATCGCGTCAGAGACATCGGTGGCGATGATGTGCCCAAGGCTGGGCGCCAGCGCGATTGCTGTCGTTCCTGTGCCGCAGCCCAGTTCGAGGACGGAATCCGTAGGTGAGAGGAGTCCGCGCATCCGGTCGAGTGTGGCCTCATAGGCGGCCTGATTGCGGATTGGCGAGGCCGCGTATTTGTCCGCGACCCGATCCCAGAACTTCGCAGACTTGTACATGGTGGTCTCGCCTTTCTTGTTGTGTCGCCCTAGCCGCGCAACGTGCCGCCGGTGGCTTTTTCGACTTTCTCGATGATCTTCTTGCCGACCGCTTCGATGTCCGCTTCCTTGAGCGTGCTGTCGGTCGGCTGAAGCCGCACGGTGATGGCGAGGGATTTCTTGCCCTCTCCCAGCGACCCGCCGATGAATTCGTCGAACAGGCGCACATCAGCGATCAGTGCCTTGTCGGCCCCGGCTGCTGCGTTCATCAGGTCGAGCGCTGCGACCTGCGCATCGACGACAAAGGCGAAGTCCCGTTCGACCGCTTGCAGGTCATTGAGCACCAGAGCCGGGCGTGTGGCCCCGGTCTTGCGCGGCAGGGGGATTTCCTGCGGCCAGAGGGTGAACGCAACCGCAGGGCCTTTGACATCCATCGCCTTGAGCACCTTGGGGTGCAGTTCGCCAAAGACGCCCAGCACCTTTTTCGGGCCAAGGCAGATCATGCCGTGACGACCGGGATGCCACCAGTCGCTTGCACCGCGCAGGATTTGGGTTTTCGCGGGTGCGCCCATCGCCGCAAGGATCGCTTCGGCATCGGCCTTGACGTCGAATACATCAACCGCGCGCGCGGTGCCGTGTACGTCCTTGGGGCCGGTCTTGCCGATCAGCAGACCGGACAGCATCAGATGCTGCTCTTCGGGTTCGCCGCCGTGGAATGCGTGGCCCAGTTCGAAGAGCGCCAGATCCATGAACCCGCGCGCCTGATTGCGGGCGGCGGCTTGCAACAGACCCGGCAGCAGGGCGGGGCGCATGTGGCTCATGTCCGCGCTGATCGGGTTGGCGAGCATGGTGGCGTCGTCTCCGCCTGCGAACAGGGTGGCTGAAGCCTTGTCGATGAAGCTGTAGGTCACGCATTCGTTGTAACCAAGCGCCGCCGCTGTCCGACGTGCGGCGCGTTCGCGGCGCTGCATCGGGGACAGGATGGGCTTTGGCACACCGGGGTCCATGCGGCGCATCGGCTTGCCTTCAAGCTTGGTCAGGGACGCGATGCGGGCGACTTCTTCCACCAGATCGGCCTCGCCCATGACGTCGGGACGCCATGAGGGCACATAGGCCATGTTGCCTTCCAGACGGAAGCCAAGGGCGGTCAGCGTCTGCCGCTGCTCGGCCTCGGGGATCTCCATGCCGACGAGCGAGATCACGCGCGCCGGATCAAGCTTGTAGGCGCGGGAGGTGTCGGGGACGGCACCCGCCTGGATCAGCTCGGAGGCTTCACCGCCTGCGTGATCGACGATCATCCGCACCGCCAGTTCCAGACCTTCGGGTGTGAAGACCGGATCGACACCGCGTTCGAAGCGGTAGCGGGCGTCGGAGTTGATCTTGAGCGCGCGGCCCGTGTAGGCGATCTGGATCGGGTCCCAATAGGCGCTTTCAACAAAGACATCCGTGGTCTCGTCGGTGCAGCCCGTTTCCTCGCCACCCATAATGCCGGCGATGCTTTCGGGGCCCTTGGCGTCGGAGATCACCATTTGACCGGGCTGGAGCGCATAGGTCTTGCCGTCGAGCGCCAGTAGTTCCTCACCACCTGCCGCGCGGTGCACGCGCAGGTCGCCTGTCACCTTGGCCATGTCGAAGACGTGAAGCGGGCGGTTGCGGTCGTAGGTGAAGAAGTTGGTCACATCGACAAGGAAGTTGATCGGGCGCAGTCCGATGGCGCGCAGGGCGTCTTGCAGCCATTGCGGGCTCGGGCCGTTTTTCACGCCGCGAATGATGCGGCCACAGAAAAGCGGGCAGCCGTCCAGCGTGTCGGCGTCGATCACCACCTTGGTGTCGGCGGTGAAGCTGGCGGGGACGGGATCGACCGCGAGGGTCTTCAGCGTGCCAAGACCACGGGCGGCCAGATCGCGGGCGATGCCCTGAACACCCAGCGCATCGGGGCGGTTGGGGGTGATGGCGATTTCGATCACCGGGTCCACCTTGGCAGGGTCGTTTTCGGCCAGCCAGTCGATGAATTTCTGACCCACCTCGCCCGAGGGCAGTTCGATGATGCCATCATGTTCGTCGCTGAGTTCAAGCTCGCGTTCCGAGGCCATCATGCCGTGGCTTGCAACACCGCGGATGTTGCCAACGCTGAGCGTGACGTCGATGCCCGGCACATAGTCGCCCGGTTTCGCCAGAACGACGGTGATGCCCGCACGCGCGTTCGGCGCGCCACAGACGATTTGCTTGTCGCCTTCGTCAGTCTCAACCGTGCAGACGCGGAGGCGGTCTGCATCAGGGTGCTGTTCGGCGTGTTTCACCTTGGCCAGCGTAAAGGTCTTGAGCTTGTCCGCCGGGTTCTCGACGCCTTCGACCTCAAGACCCAGGTCGGTCAGGGCATAGGTGATCTCGTCCACAGTCGCGGTGGTGTCGAGGTGCTTTTTCAGCCAGGAGAGGGTGAATTTCATGGTTCGTCTTCCTGTAGGCCGGGCTTCAGCCCGGCAATCCAGTTCTGTGCCGGGCTGAAGCCCGGCCTACGATTTTAACTCAATCCGCCATGCAGCGTCGGCACATCCAGCGCGGCAAAGCCGTAGTGGCGCAGCCAGCGGAGGTCTGAATCGAAGAAGGCGCGAAGGTCAGGGATGCCGTATTTCAGCATCGCGATGCGGTCGATGCCCATGCCGAAGGCAAAACCCTGCCATTCGTTCGGGTCGACGCCTGCGTTCTGCAACACCTTGGGGTGCACCATGCCGGAGCCGAGGATCTCGAGCCAGTCGTCGCCTTCGCCCACTTTCAGCGTGCCGCCTTCCCAGGAGCAGCGGATGTCGACCTCGGCCGAGGGTTCGGTGAAGGGGAAGTGCGATGCGCGGAAGCGGAGTTCGACGTTGTCGACTTCGAAATAGGCCTTCACGAATTCTTCCAGCACCCATTTCAGGTTCGCCATGGAGATGTCCTTGTCGATGGCAAGGCCCTCGACCTGGTGGAACATCGGCGTGTGAGTCTGGTCATAGTCGGCGCGGTAGACGCGACCGGGCGCGATGATGCGGATCGGCGCACCGGTTTTTTCCATTGACCGGATCTGTACCGGCGAGGTGTGGGTGCGCAGCACGTGCGGCGGGCGATTGTCACCCTCGGCTCGGTGCATGTAGAACGTGTCCATCTCGGCCCGCGCGGAGTGGTGGCCGGGCATGTTCAGGGCGTCGAAATTATACCAGTCGGTGTCGATCTGCGGACCTTCGGCGACGGAAAAGCCCATATCGGCAAAGATCGCTGTGACCTCTTCGGTGACCTGGCTGATCGGGTGGATCGTGCCTTGACGGCGGCCACGACCGGGCAGGGTGACATCCAGCCATTCGCCACGCAGGCGCTCATCGAGCGCCGCATCTTCGAGCGCGGCTTTCTTCGCGGAGAGGGCCGAGTTGATCTCGTCCTTGAGGGCGTTCAAGGCGGGGCCGGCGCTCTGGCGTTCCTCGGGGCTCATCTTGCCCAGCTCGCGCATCAGAAGGCTGATCTCGCCCTTCTTGCCGACCGCCTGCACGCGCAGGTCTTCAAGCGTCGATTCATCGCTCGCCGCCGCAATCAGCCCAATATACTTGTCGCGCAGATCGTCCATTTCACCCTCCGGCTCGTGTCGTGCTTTCCCTAGCCGCGACCGTGCATGGACGCAAGGCAGCGGGATTGTGCGGGGGGATTCTTTCGATCTAAGTCGCGAAAGTAACAGGCGAAAAAAAATCCTATGCTACAGCGCAGGGTTGCCACATAGATGTTGACCCGAACACCAAATTGAGCAGTATCGAAAGATATCACTGCCAAGATGTTGAGCGAAACAACGCTCACGATGCTGCTTAATTCTGGGGGAAGAGCATGTCGTTACGTATTTTGAAAGAGCATTTGCCGTGGATCGCGCCGACCACGGCGATCGTCCTTGCCGCCACCGGGGTCATCAGTTTCGGACCTCGAGACGTAGGGCCTGTGGGTGCAGCCTCTGACTTCGAGGTGTCGCGGACCGTGACGCAGAACCCTGTTGCGTTGGGTGAACAAGGTATCGGATTGGTGCCGCAAAGCTCGGGCAGCATCGAGGCCGTTCAGGCGGCGGTTCTGCAAGCGCCGCAACCGCCGGAAGTGACGCTGGCCCCGACTCCGGTTGAGCCTGCGGTGGTGACACCGGTGCAGCCACCGGTTGCACCGCAAACCGTGTCGATCGAACCGGAACCCAAGGTCAGTCCGACCAGCAACCCGCAGGCGTTTTTTGCCGCCGCGCAGGCCAATCTGGCGCAGGGGAAATCCTGCGTGGAAGACCTGCGTGTTCTTGCGAGCGAGGCGCGCGTCTATTTCCCAAGTGGCGGTCTGACAACCGAAGAGGCTGGGATGGCGCAGGCGCGACTGATTGGGCTGGTGGCGCAGGATTGTCCGCACGTCGAGATTGTGGTCGAGGGCCATTCCGACCCGTCCGGCGATCCGGCGGTCAATCGGCGTCTGAGCCAGCAGCGTGCGGATGAGGTTCTCAAGCGGATTGCTGCGGCTGGCATCGATGTGTCGCGCTTCCAATCCATCGGGCTGGGCAGCCAGCGACCGTCTCATGTCACGGGAAGTCAATCTGCCGCTTATTACGACCGGCGCGTGGAGTTCCAAATTCGGGAAATCTCGCAGCGCGCGGGCGTGACCGGCTTCTCACGTCCTTTGGGTAACGCGCCCTCCGCTTGCGCCGAACAGCTTCAGGCGGCTGTCGCGCAGACCAAGCTGTTCTATTCGCCACGATCGATCACGGCACCGTCTGATGGGATGCCTGCGGTCATGGAACTGGCAAGAAAGGCAAGCGCCTGCCCCGAAGCACGGTTGCGCGTCGTCGGTCAATTCTCGGATGATCTTGGGTCTGGGGAAACGCCTGCGACGGCGCGTCTTCGGGCGGTGGCTTTGATGAGTTCGCTTGTGGCTGCCGGGTTCGATCCCGAGCAGATCATCATCGCGGCGCATTCGACCCCGCAAATCCTTGCCGGTCAGCCGGGTCTGAGCGAGCGTCGTATTGACTTCGACGTGATCCTCGAAAACTGAGCGCGTCGCGCTGGGAGTAGGAAGCAGGGCGGTTCACCGGGCCGCCCTGTTTCGTTTTGGGATCAGATCGTTGCCATTTTGGTGTGTCGTGGCACGTCTTGTGATTGACCTTTGATCAGCAGCCAAAGCGCAAAGCTGATTTCCGACAGGGTCACGATGGCAAGAAGGCCAGCGCGGAGGATGCCGAGGACTGCCGCATCCGGAAACGCAAAGGCGTAGATGCTGTCAAGGACGTAGCCTGACGCGCCAACGATGAGCCCGATGCCGATGATGCGGGGAAAGCGGCGAGATGCCAGCACCAAGGTACCCAGCAGGACAAGATGCAGCGTAAAGAACACCTGCCAAATCCAGACGCCGGCTCGGTGCATTTCTAGAAACAGGCCGGCAAGGTCGGCACGTTGAGCGGCGTCAAAGCTACTGACCAGTTCCGGTGACTGTGCCAGCACGGTCGCGCCTGCGTGGAAGAACAACATGGCGGACATCACACTGACCATGCTCAGCCGTGCCATTGCGGCGGCGAAAGACAGTGTCGCTGAGACCGGCTTGAACATGAAATAGAGCATCGTGAGCGCCATGATTTCGAACACCATGACCGCCAGATCCGCAGCGATACCAGCTTGGTAGAGCGCGGTGCGGGTCAGGATGTTTGCCACGGTTTGCGCCGGGTCACCCTGAACCACGATCTGCGATGGAACATAGGCAATGGCAAAACCACCCGCGATGGCGATGCCAAGGTAGAACATACCCGTGAGACGGGCGTATTGCGGGGATGTCGGGTCTGAAAAGGCACGCATGGGAGTTCCTTTCATTTTGCAAAGCAACAGCGTTCGGCGAGCGGGGGCTGGCCGTCGAACAGCGGTATGGATGATGAATTGATCGTCGCGTCTTGGTGTGACTGTCCAAAATATACCCGAACGCGCACCCCAACAAAATTGACCTAATTTCTATTTCTGATATGCAGATTTGCATGGATTGGTCCTCTGTCACCTTTGACTGGAACCGGGTCCGCGCCTTTCTGGTGACGGCAGAAGAGGGATCGTTGTCGGCAGCGGCACGGGCACTGGGGCTGGCGCAGCCAACGCTCAGCCGGCAGGTCGATGCGCTTCAGACGGAACTTGGGGTTGTGCTGTTCGAACGCTTCGGGCGCGGTCTTGAGCTGACCCCAGCCGGGGCGGACCTGATCGCGCATGCCCGAAAGATGGGCGAGGCGGCCATGTCGCTTTCGATTGCGGCGTATGGTCAATCCGATGTTGTGTCCGGTCTCGTGACGATTTCAGCGTCCGATGCCTATGCCGGGCTTGTCCTGCCGCCGATCCTGAAGCGCCTGCGCGAGCAGGAACCCAGCATCACCTTACGGATTGTGGCCGACAATCAGGCCACTGACCTGATGCGGCGCGAGGCCGATATCGCCTTGCGCAACTTTCGGCCAAAAGAGCCTGATCTGGTTGCAAGACGACTTGCGGATGCAGGCGCGAACTTCTTTGCGGCTCAGGCCTATATCGACCGTTTCGGAGCCATCAATAGCGACGCAGATTGGGCCAATGCGCAATTGATCGTGCCCGGTCCGGCAGAAGGCTTTGTCAGTGTGATGCAGTCGATGGGCCTTCCATTGACCCAGGCATCGGTCGCCTATGAATGCACGAGTTATCTGGCGATGTGGGAAATGGTCCGGCAGGGGCTTGGGGTCGGCGTGATCGATGTGCGCATCGGCGACGCGGACCCGTCAGTGAGCCGTGTTGCTCCTACGGTACAGGATTTGCCCTTCCCGATATGGCTGACCGCGCATCGGGATATTCTTTCCAATAGACGGTTGCGACTGGTCTACGATTTTCTTGCGGACGCGCTGTCGTGGCAAGACAGGGATTGAGCGATCAGCTGTCGAACGGATTGTCGAGCACACCGACGACTTGCAAAAGAAACGTTCCATCGTTCGGATCGATGGCGTCGCGATAGAATGTGTCAATCGCATCGACAGAGGCAATGATGCTCGAGGCAGTACCGTCATACAGCGCCATAACAGCTTCGGCTTGGGCGACATCGGACATACCTTTGTGAACAGCGTAGAGCGCACCGATGTCGATCTTGTTCTCGAGGTAGTTTCGATCCGCAATCTGCTGCTGAACGAAATCGAGCCCACGTTCGATCTGCAATGGCGACCGTGCTCCGTCGAGCACTTGAAGGATCAGTTCATCGCGCGACACGGCCCCCGAGTCCAACGCGTTTGTCCAGAATGTCAGACCCGCCTGATCTGCGGAGCGTCCAAGGACATTGCCATAGACTTCTGCGGTGAAATCCGCGTTCGACGTGCCATCAGGGTAAGTGGCGCGGGTTTCGTCCTGGTCGGCGAAGAGCAGGGCCATTTCGCTCAGTGACACGCCACTGGCGAATGCGGTTCCCCAGAAGTTGAGACCGATGGAGTCAGGCGCGCGGTTGAAATAAGCGATGTAGAGTTCGATGATCGCTTCTGCATCGTTCTGGGACAGATCGGCCAAGCCGCTGAACATTTGCAGGTCAAGCGGGCCATCGAAGGCCGGGATCTCGGTCGCGAAGTCAAGGAATTCGACGTTTTCCAGTGTGATGGCACCGAGGCCAAACGCCCGGTGGTCCGAAACGGTCACGCCATCTTGCCCGATGACCACGGTGTAGTCGGACTGGTCGCCAGCGAAAGTCACCGTATCGGTGTCCCCGAACGCGTCGATCCGCTTGAGACCATATGCGGCACGAAGCGTGTCTGCGCCTGCCGTACCGAACAGAAGATCATCTTGGACGTCCACTATTGGAGGCGTCACCTCTTCGACGACAGGAATCGGAACAGGAGCCTTGGGATTGCTTGTCAGCGACTTGGCAATGCCTCGCAGGTCCAAGTACGAGAACTGAACAGTGATCTGAGCATCAATGTCGCCATCGGTCACCTCATAGACTTGCGACGTGGCTCCGCTGATCGCAGTTCCGTCCCGATACCATTGGTATGTGATCGTGGATGTGTCGATCCCGTTGACGTCGCTGACCGCGTTGGGGCGCGCTGTCAGGCTTTCACCGACAATCGCGTCCCCGAGAACAATCAGCGGATTGTTCGCGCCAGTGTCGTCCGGGACAGGTGTTCCGGCGGGAGGCACGGCGTTTTCAGGGTCGCTGGTCAGTATTTCGAGAGTGCCGCCAAAGTCGACATAGCTGTACCGCACACTGAGACGTGCGCCCACGTCGGCCTCGGACACCTCAAACGTGCGGTCAGTCGCGCCTTCGATGACCTCGCCGTCTCGAAGCCATTGGAATGTCGCGGTGGTGTAGTCAATGCCGTCCGCATCCCCGATCCCGTTCGGGCGCGCGATCAACGTTTCGCCAACATAGGCTTGACCCAGAACTGTGACCGGGCCTTTTGGTGTGTTGTTTGTGCTCAAGATCGTCGACATGACCTGGTCTTCTACTCATCGTTCAACAGCGGGGCTTTGGCGGCACCGGAATTTCAAGACTGCCTGAAACTGCGTGCAAGATTGCGGGCAGCCAAGTGCGCGGTATTTCGCGACACTGGATTGGCGCTCATCGCGGGATGTGCTGCTCGCGGCCCGTCATTGCTTGACGCTTGTTCAGACTTTTTTCGGGTTTTGCCCTATCACTTTCAGCCACGTTCGCAACCGATCTTCGATGAAGTCGGCGGCAAGTGGCCGATCTGTTGTCGCAACACCGCAAACGTCGTGGTGGTGTGCATGACTTGGTTCAACCGAACATTGAGAGTGTCTTGGACTCTGTCCGTATGGCGCGATAGAAATTCCGTTGCAGGCCATGCTGATAGGATCTGCAGGTCCCAACCCGGTTCAGGCTCGACAAGGAGTAATCATGACGCGAAACCATCCAGTTTACGGTCGCATCGAAGGGCCGATCGTGATGATCGGCTTCGGCTCTATCGGGAAAGGCACCTGGCCTCTGATCGAGCGGCATTTCGAATATGATGCCGACAAATTGACCGTGATCGAACCGGATGCGCGTCAGGCGAACTTTCTGCGTCAGCACAAACTGAGGCATCTTCAGGTCGCGCTGACCCCCGAGAATTATCGCGAGGTGCTGGAAGACCTGTTCGCCGAGGGCAAGGGGTTCTGCGTCAACCTTTCGGTCGATACGTCTTCACTGGACCTCATGAAGCTCTGCCGCGAACTGGGCGTGCTGTACATCGACACTGTCGTGGAGCCTTGGGCGGGTTTCTACTTCGACACGACCGACAATGCCGCGCGGACGAATTATGCGCTGCGCCAAGCGGTGCGCGACGAAAAGGTGGCCAATCCGGGCGGCACCACCGCTGTGAGTTGCTGTGGCGCGAACCCCGGGATGGTGTCGTGGTTCGTCAAGGAGGCACTGTTGACGTTGGCCAAGGACACCGGACGTGATGTCGCCGTCCCGCAGGATCGAGCCGGGTGGGCGAGCCTGATGCAGTCGCTTGGTGTCAAGGGTGTGCACATTGCGGAGCGGGACACTCAGGCCCGCCGAACGCCGCGCCCGCGCAATGTGTTCGTGAACACATGGTCGGTCGAAGGGTTCATCGCTGAAGGGTTTCAGCCGGCCGAGTTGGGGTGGGGCACGCACGAGACATGGTTTCCGGAGAACGGCCATTCCTATGAGGCTGGGTGTCAGGCTGCGATCTGGCTGGAACGTCCCGGTGCCATCACGCGGGTCCACACGTGGTGCCCGACACCTGGTCCGCAATTCGGGTTTCTGGTGACGCATAACGAGGCGATTTCGATCTCGGATTATTACACCGTGGGTGAGGCCGGTGCGCCAGAGTACCGACCGACCTGCCACTATGCCTATCACCCCTGCGATGACGCCGTGCTGTCGCTGCACGAGATGTTCGGCTCTGGCAAACAGCAGCAGGTTCATCACATCCTGACCGAGGATGAGATTGTCGAGGGCATCGACGAGTTGGGGGTGCTGCTCTACGGGCACGAAAAAAACGCCATGTGGTACGGTTCGCGACTGTCGAACGAAGAAACCCGCGATCTCGCACCCTATCAGAACGCGACCGGAATGCAGGTCACGAGTGCCGTGCTGGCGGGAATGGTCTGGGCGTTGGAGAATCCCGAGGCCGGGATCGTTGAAACGGACGAGATGGATCATGCGCGATGCCTTGAGGTCCAGCGTCCCTACCTTGGGCCGGTCGAAGCGCATTACACCGATTGGACTCCGCTGCAGGACCGGTGGGAGCATTTCCCGGAAGACATCGACGAAAGTGATCCGTGGCTGTTCAGGAACGTGCTGGCAAGCTGATGGGACGGGCGTGACATTCCCATTGCGACTGATTTGAACCTAAAACACGCTGCGGTTCGGTCGTAGGTTAAATCAGCTTTAGGATGAATTTTTACTATACACACCACCATCGCGACGTTACCCATGAGCATGGGTGCGGGTGAATGCTGTAACAATCGGACTGCAACATGGTGTCAAACATAACCGAACTGGAGGTTCTGGATAACTTCCGGGCCAATCTGAAAAGCATCATGAAATCGCAGAACCTGACTGAAGCCGAGCTTTCCGTTCGGGCCGGTTTCGATGAGGAACACGCCATTGCCGACATCATGCGTGGTCGGGCCCTCCCAAGTATGGTGGCCCCCGTTCGTTTGGCAGATGCCTTGGGCGTTCCGGTCGATGTTCTGCTGAGAGACCGAAACGAGCACCTTCAACAGCATTTCGAAGCTCTTCCGGTGCAGGAAGTGGACCGCCAGGCGGCGCGGCTTCTGTCGGCAGTGTTCAAGGCGACTGAACGGTCTTTGGATCGGATGGGAGACCGTCCAACGCTGGATTCGATCATTTCCTGGTGGAAGGAAACCGACGGTGACCTGTCCAAGAGCGATCAGATCGCGCCGCATTTCGATCTGGTCAGCGCGGCAGAAGCGTTAACGTCGATCCCCCGCATTCACCATGTCGGTGCGCTGGGCCTGTCCGCGACGACGCTTGGGTCAGCTGAAAACTCGCGTCTTGAGAACTTTCTGGAAACGCTCAGCACATCTGATCTGGCCGAGCTGAACGGTCAGATCAGGTCAGTTGCGCATTCCGGTGTCGGGATGATCACGCCGCTCAAACGGATCGTGCCATTCCCCGAGACGAACGAAACCGTAGAGGTCAGCTTCGTTCGCCTCATGCTCCCCGTCAGGGATGCCTCGGGCACCCTTTTCGTCCTGAACTATTCCACTCTCTTGAGCAAATCGACACCCAGAAGACAGGACGGGTGATGATTGAAGAATCGTGCCATGTCGGCCAGCTCACTTGATTGCAGCGCAACAAGGTATTCGCCAACGGCACGACCTTTTGGAAGCGCACCCCAAACATGGGCACCGGGATATTGGCGGGTAAAGCCATACTCTGTCGCATATCCCAATCTCGCGTCATCGGCGCGGACAAAGGCATAGAGCCAGTCCGGATGCCAGCGCAGTTGGCAATATGTAAAGAGCAGATGCGTGTAGAGCGACAGGAGATGACGGGATCCCCGCATCCTTTCGGCGATAAAGAACTCGCCCATGTAGATCACGCTGCCCGAGATTTCATCGCATGGGCGCGGTCCGTCAGAGACCACGTGCAAATGGCCTTTGCCCTTGTAAAGTCTTGCATAACTGCGGGTCCAAAAGCTGGACAGCGTTTCTGTCACGAACATGTCGTGCCGCGCCGCGACGCCGCCGATGTCGTGACCATCCTTCTGAAGGATCAGCCAGCCGGCATTGTCTTTGGACAGATCGTTGTGTTCGTACGAGATCATCGGAGTTATCGAATTTTTTCCGATGGCGCGCATCCTGTCTTCGCAGGCTTCGAAGTCAGATGAGGCTTCGACGGTGATGCCTTTTTCTTCGAGGGTTGTGAGGCAGACGCTGAAGAATTTCATCAGGTCTAGGGTTGCAGATTTGGCCACGTGCTTTCTCCATGATTGGTTGTGAACAATATCTGCAGACCATCCCATTCATGACCGCTCGCCAAGCCTTAAGGTTGTTTCATGCATGGAAAGACACTTTATAATAGCGTATTTTGAATATGTTGAAGCGAGATCACGGGGTTGATTGGGTGATCTGACCGGCGGAATTTTGCGCGTGATCCTGCGCTATGGTCCCTGCAAAATCCGAACTTGAGGTTCACGAAGCCGTGGGTTCGCTTTTTTGAGACCATCGTGGGGCCTAGTTTCGGTATCATAGACAAAACGACGACAGGCGTGCATGCGATACGCATTACGCCTTCAGACCGCAGAGGAGGCTAGACATGACGATCTCCAAGCTCACCCGCCGTACGCTTGTAACGACTGGCGCAGCGGCCCTTGTTACAACCGCCAGCGGGTTGATGGTTCCCGCCCGCGCTGCGGGATTGGCACCAACACCCACAATGCGTGGTGGGTCGAACAATTACCGCCCCGGTGCGCCCATCGTAGACAGGATTGGAGGCGGCGGGTTCTGGATGACCGGAACTGTGCGCCGCGCCGGGGATGGGGCCCCGTTGCCGGGTCAACGCATCCAGATCTGGGCACATACGACCGAGGGGCATGAGCGCGATTGGCACAGCCATGGCGCGACCCTGACAAATGCCAAGGGGGAGTTCCGTCTCGAAATGCCGCAGATCGTCCCGGCGTTTGGTCAGGCGCATGGCCATCTTGCCTTTGACGGGGACGGTTTCGAGACCGTGTTTCTGCGTCCTCTGATGGCCAGCCCGCGAGATACCAGCCTGAGCGCCCATTTCGTCCTGCAGCCGATCTGATCCACGGATCGGTCGACATGCCGGAACTGCGCGCGACCCTGATCTGGGTTCTGCTTGGCGCAGCGATCCTGGTGCCCTGTGTCTGGGCGCTGACCAGTGATCTGCTGCAATGGCGCGATCCGATCTACATCGTGGCGGGGTTTGCCGGGGTGGCCGGGATGACCTTGCTGCTTTTGCAACCTTTGCTGGTCGGGGGTCATCTGCCCGGTTTGAGGGGAATGCGGGGGCGCAGCCTGCATCGCTTCATCGGGGCCTTTCTGGTTCTCGCTGTCGTTGTACATGTTGCAGGACTTTGGATCACCAGCCCTCCCGATGTGGTCGACGCGCTGCTGTTCGTTTCACCGACACCGTTTTCGACATGGGGCGTGATCGCCATGTGGGCGGTGTTTGCGGCGGCCCTGCTTGGCCTGTTGCGTAGACGGTTCGCGGCGCGGTTGCGACTGTGGCGTGTGTTGCACAGCGCCTTGGCCTGCGTGATCGTGATCGGCACAGTCGTGCATGCGGTGCAAATCGACGGCACCATGGAGACCGTCTCAAAATGGCTGCTTTCGGGATTGGCCCTGATTGCGCTGGGTCGCGTGATCCTGGATCGCCGGGTCTGGACGGTGCTGAGCCTGTCCCGCACGAAGTGAGTCACTGCAGGTACGGGTTGACGCTGCTCGGTCGCTTCGGTCAGGTGCGCTGCAGGAGGGCCCAATGGACCAGATTACGACACATGTGCTGCGGGACGCCGATACCGAGATAAAGGTCTTGTCTCTGGGCTGCGCCGTAATGGACTGGCGTGTCAGGGACATTCCCGTTGTGCTTGGTTACGCAGAGCCGGAGCATTACCGTCAGAACCCGGCCTGGATGGGAGTGATCTGCGGCCGCGTGGCGAACCGGATCGCGCAGGCGCGGTTCGTGATGGACGGTGTGGCATATGCCCTGCCGGTCAATAACCCGCCGCATCACCTACATGGTGGACCGGGCGGAATCGGCAAACGCAACTGGCAGATGTCGCCTGAGGGCGATCGTGCCGTGGAACTGCGCTTGGTTTCGGACAACGGCGATCAGGGCTATCCCGGAAAAGTGGACTTCCGCGTTGTCATGCGGTTGGAGGGTGGGCGTCTGACCTGGGAGATGGACGCGCTGCCCGACCGGGTGACGCCGATCAACCTTGCGCAGCATCTCTACTTCAACCTGATGGGGCAGGGGACAGTGGCCGATCATACCCTGACGGTCGCCGCGGATCGGTATACGCCCAATGGCCCGGATCTTGTGCCTGTCGGCCGGATAGATCCGGTGCAGGGCACGGATTTCGATTTCCGAACACCTGTCCGCCTTGGTGACGGTGAGGGTTGGGACGGGAATCTAATTCTGACCAAGGGTGCGGGTCCGGCAGCCAGAGTGGTGGCGCCGAATGGTCTTGGACTGCGCCTGTGGACCGACCGACCCGGATTGCAGGTCTACACGTCGAACACGCTTGCCCCTGCCCTGCCCAAAGGCCCCGGCGCGGCTCATGGTCGGTTTGCCGGGCTTTGCCTTGAAGCGCAGGATTTTCCGAACGCGGTGAATGATCCTGCGTTCGGGTCGATCCTGTGCTCCCCGGATGCCCCGTATCGACAGGTGACCTCCATCGAGATCGGCTAGGTCCGGGCAGGCGATGCGTCGACGCATCGCAGCTTTCCGTTCACGGAATGCCGCCAGCGGCAGCGGCGCGCGGTGTCCAGATGTTTCGGACCGTGTCGACCTTGCATGACGTATTTGGAAAGAGAAGAAGCAGGCAGATCAATGCTGTCCCGTCGCCAGATCGCTGAGGATCGGGCAATCGGGGCGATTGTCCCCGGCACAGCTTTTCACAAGGTCGGACAATGTGCGGCGCATCGATTCCAGATGCGCGATCTTGTCTTCGATCTTGGCCAGATGCGCTTGGGCGAGGTCCTTCACATCCGCACTGGCGCGGGTGTCGTCTTCGTAAAGGGCCAGCAATGTGCGGCAGTCTTCTATGGTGAAGCCTAGGGCGCGGGCGCGACCCAGAAAAGCCAGCTTGTGCAGGTCACTCTCGCGGAACACACGGTAGCCGTTGGTATCCCGCAGAGGCGTGATGAGGCCGATGTCTTCGTAATAGCGAATGGTCTTGGGCGGCAGGCCGGCTTTCTGAGCCACGTCTCCGATATTCACGCCGGTGCCTCCGTGTAGCGCGGTGTGGGCAGGTCTTCCTGCACGGGCGCGATCTTGCGCAGGCGCAGGGCGTTGGTCAGGACAAACACGGAACTCAGCGCCATCGCGCCCGCGCCCAGCATCGGCGAGAGCAGGATGCCAAAGGCTGGGTAAAGCACACCGGCTGCGACCGGAATCAGCGCGGTGTTGTAGGCAAAGGCCCAAAAGAGGTTCTGCCGAATGTTGCTCATCGTGTGCTTTGACACGTCGACCGCGTTCACGACGCCGGACACCCGACCGGAGGACAGAACAATGTCGGCCGCTTCGATCGCCACATCGGTGCCGGTGCCGATGGCCAGACCGATGTCGGCTTCGGCAAGGGCGGGGGCGTCGTTGATCCCGTCGCCGACAAAGGCCACCGTGCCGAACTGGTCGCGCAGGGTCTTGATCGCATCGACCTTGCCATCGGGGCGGACGCCCGCTGTGACGTGGTCAATGCCCAGCTGGTGCGCGATGGCATTGGCTGCCGCAGCGTTGTCGCCCGAGATCATCGCGACCTTGAGACCTGCCGCGTGCAGTGCGTCTATGGCGGGTCTTGCGCTGGGTTTGATCTGGTCGGCCACAGCGAAGACGGCGAGGGCTTTTCCGTCACGGGCAAGGCAGACAAGGCTTTGGCCTTTCTCGGCGAACCGCGCGATGCTGTCCTTGAGAGGAGCGGTCTTCACGCCGTGATCCAACAGGTGCTGCTCTGACCCCACGAGCACAGTCTGCCCACTCACCGATGCGATGAGACCCGATCCGGGGATCGTCTCGCTGTCCGTGACATCGGGAAGATCGGTGGGCGCAGCCGACAGGATGGCGCGCGCAATGGGGTGGTCCGATCCCTGTTCCACCGCGGCGGCCAGCCGGAGCATCTCTGCCGCATCGCAACCGGGGGCAGTGTACTGATCGGCGAGAGTCGGGCGCCCTTCGGTCAGGGTGCCGGTCTTGTCGAAGGCCACAACCTTGGCGCTGTCGAGCCGTTGCAGCGCATCTCCCTTGCGGAAGAGCACGCCCAGTTCGGCAGCACGTCCTGTGCCCACCATGATGGAGGTTGGGGTCGCGAGCCCCATGGCGCAGGGGCAGGCAATGATGAGCACGGCAACTCCGGCCACCAGTGCGTATCCCAGCGACGGCTGCGGCCCGAAGGCCAGCCAGATGGCCACGGTGATCGCCGCGATGCCAAGTACGACGGGGACGAAGATGCGCACCACCTTGTCGGCCAGCGCCTGTATCGGCAGTTTCGCGCCCTGAGCGGTCTGGACCATGTCGATGATGCGCGCCAGCACCGTGTTCGCACCGACCGCCGTCGCGCGGTAGATGAGCGCCTTGCGTCCGTTGATCGTGCCCCCGGTCACGCTGTCATCTGTTGTTTTTGCGACGGGTACCGGTTCGCCTGTGATCATCAATTCATCGACATAGGAATCGCCCTCGATCACGACGCCATCGACCGCGATGCGTCCGCCGGGCAGCACCTTGATCTCATCGCCGACGGAAATCTCGGACAGGGGAACTTCGGTAAAGACCCCATCCCGTGACAGCAGAACAGTGTCAGGACGCAACCCGATCAGGTGCCGAATGGCAGCGCCGGTGCGCCCTTTCGCGCGGGCTTCCATCCAGCGGCCAGCAAGGATCAGTGTGACAATCACGCCGGCGGCTTCGAAATACACGGCACGGGTGCCATCGGGCAGGAGCGCCGGGGCAAACGTGGCAATGGTTGAATAGCTCCACGCCGCGAGCGTCCCAAGGGCCACGAGGCTGTTCATGTCCGGGCTGCCCTTGGCCAGGAGCGGCAATCCGATACGGAAGAACCGACGCCCCGGCCATGCAAGAACCAGTGTGATCAGAAGGAATTGCAGCACCCAAAAGCTCTGCATCCCGATGCTGCCCATGATCGCGTGATGCAGCGGCGGGTAGAGGTGGCCACCCATTTCTGTCAGAAAAACAGGCAGCGTGAGTGCTGCGGCGATCATCGTGTCGCGGCGCAGCGGTTCGATTTCGGAAGGTGGTTCCGACTGGGTGTCGTTGTCGACCGCTTTGGCCGGATAGCCTGCGTCCGTCACCGTTTGGGCCAGCGCGTCGATGTTTACTGCGCCATCCAGCACACGGACACTTGCGGTCTGCGTGGCGAGGTTCACATTTGCGGACAAGACACCGGGCATCGCCTCGAGCGCGCGTTCAACGCGGCCCGTGCAGGAGGCGCAGGTCATGCCTTCGATGGACAGGCGGTGGGTGGCTTCGCGTGCAGGGTAGCCCGCCCTCTTTAGAGCGGCGCGCAATGTTTCGGGCGAAGCGGTTCCTGTAACCTGCGCCATGTGGTTGGCGATGTTGACGGACGCCTCAGACACGCCGGGGGAGGCTGCCAATGCGCGTTCGGCGCGGCCTGCACAGCCTGCGCAGCTCATGTTGTCGACGGCGAAACGAAGCGTGGTCATGTGGGAATCCTTGTGGTTCAAGGATCAGATAGGGCTTCCAGTCGCTGGAAGGTCAAGGGGGCAGGTCAAGAAATCATGCGGCAGGAGCTGGACGCCTAGTTCAACGGGCTTTTTGCAGCCGGTGCAAAAATCCGCGCCCGGCATTCTTCGCACAAGAGCGGCAGGCCAAACCGCGACGCCGCGCAGAGCAGCGGAAGAAGAGCATTGGGGGCTACGAGAAACCCAGCCTCGGCCAACGCAGCGTCGCGCCTTTGTTCCGTTGACGCCATCACGAAACGCGCCAAGGCGGCTTCGTCGGGCGACATACCCTTGGTCTCCATGGGCATGATCGTCAGGGGACGCCAGCCGTGTTTCTCCAGCAACTGAAGCATCTGTTCGAAGGCTTGCAGACAGGATTTCGCGCGGGCCTCTCCCATCGAGGTTTTCAGATCATCCCACATCTCAGTTTGCGCGTCCAAATTGGTGTTCCATGCACGAAGAAGCGCAATCACGCGGATTTCGGCGGAACGCAGGTCATCGTCCGGCAGAAGAATGTGAGTGTGGTGCATGGGCGAACCTTGTTGGATCGGGTTTGGACGCGGTGAGCTAATACCTAATTAAAACAATCAGGATTATTCCTTCATAGAGGAACGAGCCTTGGGCAATCAAGGCGAATGATGGGGTCTTGGTTCAAAAATCACGAAAACCGGCTGTTTTGTTGATCAAATGACCAATTGCCCGGCTACCGCCGGACGTGCCCAACACAGATTACTGCCTCTTGGGTTAGGAAATCCCGCTTTCCGCCGCGATCTGCGCCTTGGACTTGCGCTCGCGTTCGGTGGCCGACTTCAACTGACCGCAGGCTGCCATGATGTCTTCGCCGCGCGGGGTGCGGATCGGGGACGCGTAGCCGGCCTTGTAGATGATGTCGGCAAAGGATTCGATGCGCGACCAGTCAGACCGCTGGTAGGGCGCACCGGGCCATTCGTTGAACGGGATCAGGTTGATCTTGGCCGGGATGCCCGAGATCAGTTTGACCAGACGGCGGGCGTCAGCGTCGCTGTCGTTCACGTCCTTGAGCATCACGTATTCAAACGTGATCCGTTCGGAGTTCGATTTCTTCGGGTACTCCCGCAGCGCGTCCAGCAGCGTTTCGATGTTCCAGCGCTTGTTGATCGGCACCAGCATATCGCGCACTTCGTCCGTGGTGGCGTGAAAACTGACAGCGAGAAGGCAACCGATTTCCTCGGCCGTCTTGGCAATCTCCGGCACAACGCCAGACGTGGACAGCGTGATACGGCGGCGCGACAGGGCGATGCCCTCGCCGTCCATCGCGATCTTCATCGCGTCGCGCACGTTGTCGAAATTGTAGAGCGGTTCCCCCATGCCCATCAGCACGATGTTGGACAACAGGCGCGGGCCGTTTTCACCGGTGCCGACACCGGGTTCGGGCCATTCGCCCAGATCGTCGCGCGCGAGCATGACCTGCCCGATGATTTCCCCGGCGGTCAGGTTGCGAACCAGTTTCTGCGTGCCTGTGTGGCAGAAGGAACAGGTGAGCGTGCAGCCCACTTGGGACGAGATGCAGAGCGTGCCTCGGTCGGTTTCGGGGATGTAGACCACCTCGACCTCGTGACCACCTGCGATGCGGACGAGGTATTTGCGGGTGCCATCCGCCGAGAACTGTTTCGACACGATCTCGGGCAGGGCGATTTCGAAATGCGCATCAAGATCAGCGCGATAGGCTTTGGCGAGGTTGGTCATGGCGTGGAAATCGCGCACGCCCCACTGGTAGACCCATTGCCAGATCTGACCCGTCCGCATCTTGGCCTGCTTTTCCGGCGTGCCCATGGCGATCAAGGCGTCGCGCAGCTTGTCGCGGGTCAGGCCGACAATATTCGTCTTGCCCCCTTCCGGCAGTTTGCGGGGGATGGTCAGAACGTCTTGCGTGATCGGTGCAGAGCCGGTCATGGGGTCAGCCTTTCTCGAAAAGAGATGGGCCACATATAGGATTCTTTGGGCTTTGCCAAAGGGGAATGCGGGGGAAAGGCTCTTGTAAGAGCCTTGGGAAGCGTCTTCGAAGACGCTTCCCTGAGCCTAGATCATCGTCCAGCCCTGATAGGCCAACCCGATCAGGAATGCGCCGCCCAGCGAGATGGCGATATAAAGCGTGAACACCCGGGGTTTGACCAAGGCCCAGACCGCAATGGCTGCGGGCAGCGATGTCACGCCCCCGGCCACAAGGAATGCAAGGCCTGCGCCCTGTGCCATGCCCTGCTCCATCAGTCCGCTGATCAGCGGCAGGGCTGCATAGCCGTTCAGATAGGCGGGCACACCCACAACCGTTGCGATGGCGATGGGGCCAATGCCGGTGCCGCCAAGAACAGAGGTGATGGTTTCCGCCGGGATATAGGCCAGCATCAGGCTTTCCAGCAGGAATGCCAGTGTCAGCCATTGCGCGAGGAACAGCGTGGTTTTCAGCGCCTCCTTGCCGAACTTCTCAACCCGGTCAGCGTGATCCCAAAAGCGCCAGACGACAGGCTTGGGGTTGCGGATCTTGGCCGATCCGCAGCCGCCATTGCCCACACCTTCGCGCAGGGCGTCATGCAGGACATGGCTGCCAGCTAAAAAGTACACGATGAAGCCACCCGCGACGCCAAGGCCAATCGCCGCCAGAGTCTTGGCCACCGCAAATTCAAACCCAAGCACCCCAGAGGTCAGCAGGAACATCGACGGGTCCATCACCGGTGACGCCAGCCAGAAGGCCATCACCGCCGACAAGGGCACGCCCATCGTCAAAAGTGCGGCGATCAATGGAATGACGCCGCAGGAACAGAAGGGCGACAGACCACCCGCCAGCGCGGCCAGAAAGATCATCAGCGCGGGCGATCCGGTAAAGGCGCGGGCGATCAGGTTGTCGGCCCCGGTCGCAACTGCCCATGCGGCTATGCCGATGGACAACAGAAGGTAGGGGCCGGTTTTCACAAGTGCCTGAACCACAAACCCAAGGCTTTCCTGGGCCTGAGAGGGCGATATCAGGGCGACCAGCATCAAGAGGATACCCGAGGTGATCCACACCTTCTGCTTCTTGATCGCGATCCAGGTCTGGTTCGGCGGGGCGTTCGATGAGAGGTCGGCCATTCTGTATGTCCTTGATTACGCGGCGTCGGTGTCGGCCTTTGCGCCAAACCCCGTGCAGCATTCGTCCGACAGGAAGCCAATCACGTTGTTCATCCTGTCGAAATCGACCGTGTTGATCACTTCGCGTCCCTGTCGCGTCTGTGCGACCAATCCGGCGTCGACCAGCATCTTGAGGTGATGTGCTTGGGTCGAGGCAGGCAGGCCAAGGTGTTCGGCGATCTGGCTGACTGTCAGACCGGAATGCCCGGCCTTGACCAGAACGCGGAAAATCTGAAGCCGGGCTTCATGGCCCAAGGCCGACAATGCGCGCGCGTGAAGTTGGATCTGATTCATGAAACTATAAAACTAGAAATGTAGTTTTGTTGCAAGGACCAAATTTCAGCGGTGAAAGAAAAAGGTCGGACACACCGGCCCGACCTGCCAAAATACCGACATCGATATGAAGGGGCCAAGACAGATCGCCCTGCCTCGCCGATGGCTTACCCGCCGGAACAGCGCTTTTCCGCGTCTTCGACCGCAGCGGTGAACCCCAAAAGCGAAAACGTGTCCTTGGTCGTGGTGCCCCGTGCCGAACGCGCCGTAATCACCGCATCAGCCCCGCGTTTCATCGCGGTGACGATCTTGGAATCGTCCTGTGGTGTGGCGGGCCATGCCCATTCGCCTTCGGTGAAAAACTCGAACTCGGTGCCGCTGATGTTGACATTGACCGTCGACCCCGGCGCAAACGGATAGCCGCCGGTAAAGGCCACCTGGCCCTGCACTTCGGCACCCGGACGGTAGAACACCATCAACAGGATTTCGCCGCGCGTCACGGCCACGACGCGTCCGTCCTTGGTGTTCACGCTTTCCTTGTAAGTCGTCACCGCCCAGCATTCGCGCGGATCCTGTCCTTCGAACACGCTCCAGTCGGTAATGGCATTCACGCGGTTCGTGCTTGTTTCCTGCGCCGCGCCCATACCTGCCGTCACCAGCGCCACCGCACCGATCACTGCCCCGCCAATCCATGAATTCATGCGTCCAGCCTCCAGACTGTCCTTAGCCTCAACTCGTTTGTTTGCCACAGTATGGGGTTAACCCCCCTTATGTCACTGCAACTTTGCCCTCGACGGCGTCAGAATAGCCTGATTTATGGGGATCTTTAAAGCCCAATTGGCAGTTTTTTGCCCAACCCTAGAGGAGCAACCCATGGCACAGCCTGCTGCTTTGGCCGAGGTCTGGCGCGGCCCGTTTCTCGAAAGCCACCATAGCGGTCACGCGGTGATTTGTGACGGATCGGGGCAGATCGTTTCTGCCTGGGGGGATCCTGACGCTGTCGTGCTGCCGCGCAGTTCGTCGAAGATGATCCAGGCGCTACCTCTGCTGACATCCGGCGCGGCTGATGCGCGGGGACTGACGACCGAACAGTTGGCCTTGGCCTGCGCGTCGCATCAGGGGGCGAAGATCCATGTGGAGCGAGTGAATCGCTGGTTGGCCGATCTGGGTCTGTCCGACGATGCGCTGTGCTGTGGGCCGCAGGTCAGTCGCGACACCGATCTCAAGCTCGAAATGATCCGCGCGCACGAGTCGCCCTGCCGTGTTCATAACAACTGTTCCGGAAAACACGCGGGCTTCCTGACCCTGACCAAGCATCTTGGCGCGGGTCCGCACTATGTCGACCCTGAACATGCGGTTCAGAAAGCCTGCCTTGAGGCGTTCGAGACGGTCACGGATCAGACAAGTCCGGGCTTCGGCATCGATGGCTGTTCGGCACCCAATTTTGCGACCACGATGCACGGTATGGCCCGTGCGATGGCATGGTTTGCGACTGCCGCGCAGCGCTCCGATACGATGAGTACCGCTGGGGCGCGGCTGGTCGAGGCGATGCACACCCATCCCGAACTTGTCGCTGGCGAAGTCCGGGCCTGTACGCGGCTGATGCGGGTTGCCAAAGAGCCGGTTGCTCTCAAGACGGGTGCCGAGGGGTACTTCATCGCCATCCTGCCGACGCGGGGGCTGGGTGTGGCAGTGAAAGCCGCCGATGGTGCGACCCGTGCCGCGGAATGTGCGATTGCTGCGATCCTCGTGAAGCTGGATGTGCTCGACGCCGACAATCCCGAAGTCAAAGCCTTCCTGACTCCGACCGTTCACAACTGGGACGGTCTGGTGACCGGCGAGATCAGGCCAGCGCCGGGGCTTCTGGCGTAACGAAGTCGGCGCGGCCGTAGCCCTGCAGGAACAGCAGGGCTGTCAGATCGCCGTGGTTGATGCGCAGCTTGGCTTGTGCCTGCACGCTGGGCTTGGCGTGCAGCGCAACCCCGGCACCGGCCCGTTGCAACATGCCGAGGTCATTGGCCCCGTCGCCCACGGCCAGCACGTCGGCCTCGGTGATCCCCAGTCGCGCTGTGATCTCTTCCAGCGCCGTCACTTTGGCTTCGCGGCCAAGGATCGGACGCGATACATCACCGGTCAGCGTGCCGTTTTCGACAAGCAGTGTGTTGGCGCGGTTTTCGTCAAAGCCAAGCGTTGCGGCCACCCGCGAGGTGAACGCAGTAAACCCGCCCGATACAAGCGCGGCATGCGCCCCGTGCGACTTCATGGTTGCCAGCAAGACAGGGCCACCGGGCATGAGGGTGATGCGTGTGGCAAGAACGTCGTCGATCACCGACTCGGGCAGCCCTTTGAGAAGTGCGACCCGTTCGATCAACGCACCTTCGAAATCCAATTCCCCATTCATGGCCCGCGCGGTGATCGCTTTCACATGCGCGCCGACGCCAGCCACCTCGGCCAGTTCGTCGATGCATTCCTGCTGGATCATGGTGCTGTCCATGTCGGCCAGCAGCATCTTCTTGCGCCGATTCGCGCTGTGCTGGATCGCCAGATCGACGCCCTGATCCTGAAGCGCCGTCCAACTGGACTCGGCGGTGTCGGGCACCGAGGGCATGTCGAATTCCGCCGCTTCGTCCGGGGACAGCCAGACCAGATCACCGCCGCCCCATGCGTTGCGCAGCGCTTCGGCAAGCGCGGAATCAAGGGTTCCCGGACGGGCAATCAACGTGGCTGTGAACATAAAGAGACTCCAGGCAGGGTAGGCGGCGATGTACCGACGGTCCGGAAAAAAGACCAGTCAGAAGTACGGCACAGACCTCTACTTCTCTTTCCAAATTCGCCCGGTCTGCGCCACCAGCCGTCGCGACCTATGGGGAACTGACCAAAGTTTCCGATCCGCAACAGGTGCCGCAAAGGAAATGACAAATGCGCCGCATTGGTCGCATTTTCCGACTTGCTTGGCTCACGACGCCCGCATAAACGCAGCAGCGGGACACCCCTCCCCAACGAGGGGCGCTTATCTGGAAGGATAGCATAATGGCTATTGCACAACCGGCAACGCGGCCGGCTAACCCGCGTTTCTCCTCTGGCCCCTGTGCCAAACCCCCCGTTTACAAACTCGAAAATCTCGCCGACGCGCCGCTGGGTCGCTCGCACCGCGCTGGTGTCGGCAAGGCCAAGCTGAAAGCCGCGATCGAAGAGACACGCGCACTTCTTGGCGTGCCCGCCGACTACAAGATCGGCATTGTTCCCGCGTCCGATACCGGCGCGGTTGAAATGGCGATGTGGTCGCTTCTCGGCGCCCGCAAGGCCACCATGGTCGCTTGGGAATCCTTTGGCGCTGGCTGGGTCACCGACGTTGTGAAACAGCTCAAGATCGACGCCGAGGTGAAGACTGCAGACTACGGACAGATCGTCGATATGGCGACAGTCGATTACGACACGGATGTCGTGTTCACATGGAACGGCACCACCTCCGGCGTGCGGATGCCCAACGGCGACGCGATTCCGGCGGACCGCGAAGGCCTGACAATTTGCGACGCCACATCAGCGGCCTTTGCGCAGGACCTGCCGTGGGACAAGCTCGATGTCACGACCTTCTCCTGGCAGAAGGTGCTGGGCGGCGAAGCGGCGCACGGGATGCTGATCCTGTCCCCGCGTGCGGTCGAACGGCTCGAATCCTACACACCGGCATGGCCGATGCCCAAGATTTTCCGCATGACCAAAGGCGGTAAGCTGATCGAAGGCATCTTTGTTGGTGAGACCATCAACACGCCCTCCATGTTGGCGGTGGAGGATTACCTGCTGGCGCTCGATTGGGCGCGGTCGGTTGGTGGCCTAAATGGGCTGATGGCGCGGGCGGATGCCAACGCCAAGGCTGTCTGGGATTTCTGCGAGGCCAACGACTGGATCGCCAACCTTGCCGAAGACCCGGCAACGCGGTCGAACACGTCTGTTTGCCTGAAGTTCACCGATAACCGGATCACCGATGGCGCGGCATTCGCCAAGGCGGTCGCCAAGCGGCTCGAGGCCGAAGGCGTCGCGCTGGACATCGGGGCTTATCGTGACGCGCCTGCTGGTCTGCGGATCTGGTGTGGTGGCACGGTCGAAACGGCGGACATCGACGCGATGCTGCCGTGGCTCGATTGGGCGTTCCACGCCGAGATCGAAGCGCTCGCCCAAGCGGCCTGACATATGCCGGGCTGAAGCCCGGCTTCCCCAAAATGCGTAGGGCGGGCGTTTGCCCGCCACTCTTCCCATATTTTCAAAGGACCACTGACATGGCTCCCCGTGTACTCATCTCTGACGAACTTTCCGATGCAGCCGTCCAGATCTTCAAGGACCGCGGCATCGATGTCGACTTCCAGCCCAAACTTGGCAAAGACAAGGAAAAGCTGGCCGAGATCATCGGACAATATGACGGACTTGCGATCCGTTCGGCCACCAAGGTCACGCCGACGATCCTTGAAAACGCGACCAACCTCAAAGTTATCGGCCGCGCCGGGATCGGCACCGACAATATCGACAAGGACGCCGCCTCGAAGAAAGGCGTGATCGTCATGAACACGCCCTTTGGCAACATGATCACCACCGCCGAACACGCAATTGCCATGATGTTCGCCTGTGCGCGTCAAATCCCGGAAGCGTCTGCTTCGACACATGCAGGCAAGTGGGAAAAGTCGAAATTCATGGGTGTCGAACTTACCGGCAAGACGCTCGGTGTGATCGGTGCAGGCAATATCGGCGGCATCGTTTGCGACCGGGCGCGTGGTCTGAAGATGAAGGTCATCGCCTATGATCCCTTCCTAGGTGAAGACAAGGCCAAGCAGATGCAGGTGGAAAAGGTCGAACTGGACGACCTGCTCAAGCGTGCCGATTTCATCACGCTGCACGTTCCGCTGACGGATCAGACCCGCAACATTCTGAGCCGCGAGAACCTTGAGAAGACCAAGAAGGGCGTGCGGATCATCAACTGTGCCCGTGGCGGTCTGGTAGACGAGGAAGCGCTGGCCGATCTGCTGAAATCCGGGCACGTCGCAGGCGCGGCGTTTGACGTGTTCAGCGAAGAACCGGCGACAGAGAACCCGCTCTTCAACCTGCCCAACGTCGTCTGCACCCCGCACCTTGGCGCGGCAACGACCGAAGCGCAGGAAAACGTGGCACTTCAGGTGGCCGAGCAGATGGCCAATTACCTGCTGACCGGTGCCGTCGAAAACGCGCTCAACATGCCGTCGGTGACAGCCGAGGAAGCCAAGATCATGGGTCCGTGGATCAAGCTGGCCGATCATCTGGGCAGCTTTATCGGCCAGATGACCGACGAGCCGATCAAGGCGATCAACATCCTCTATGACGGGTCGGTCGCCGAGATGAATCTCGAGGCGCTGAACTGTTCTGCGATTGCCGGGATCATGAAGCGCGTGAACCCGGACGTGAACATGGTCAGCGCACCGCTCATCGCCAAGGAGCGAGGCATCAAGATCAGCACGACCAATCAGGCGAAATCCGGTGCGTTTGACGGCTACGTCAAGGTGACCGTCGTCACGTCAGAGCGCGAACGCTCGATCGCGGGCACTGTGTTCAGTGACGGCAAACCGCGTTTCATCCAGATCAAGGGCATCAATATCGACGCCGAGATCGGGGCACACATGGTCTATACCACCAACGAAGACGTGCCGGGCATCATCGGGACGCTGGGCACAACAATGGGCGAAAACAACGTCAACATCGCGAACTTCACGCTGGGGCGGTCTGCCGCCAAAGGTGAGGCGATTGCGCTGCTGTATGTTGATGAACCGGTGCCGACCAAGGTGGTGGACAAGCTCAAGGCGACCGGGCTTTTCAAGCAAGTCAAACCGCTACAGTTTGATGTTGCCTGACGCCGGTATCCAAGCTTTTCGGGGGCGGTTCTGATTGCGCCGCTCCCAACCTCATGCCACACACCGGACATGACACGCACCTTGTACGCGATCGGTGATATTCACGGCCAGCTTGGCATGCTCGAAGACGCGTTGGCGATGATCGACGCTGACGGTGGCACCAACGCACGCGTGGTCTTTCTCGGCGATTATGTGGATCGCGGGCCTGACAGCAAAGGCGTGATCGACATACTTGTTCAGGGGCAGTCCACAGGGCTGGATTGGGTGTGCCTCAAGGGCAACCATGACCGGTTCTTTGAGTGGTATCTCGCCCCTGATGGTCCTCGCTTTGATCCGCATCTTCTTGTGGGATATCACTGGTTTCACCCGGCCATTGGCGGTACGGAAACCATCGCGTCCTATGGCGTCTACCTGCCGGACCGCATCCGCAAGGCCGATCTGGCCGATCTCTTGCACGCAGAGGTGCCGGACACGCACAAAGCGTTCCTGCGGGCGTTGAAAACGTCGCATCGTGAAGACGGGTTGTTCTTCGCCCACGCGGGCATTCGCCCCGGTGTTCCGCTGGATCAGCAGGTCGAAAACGACCTGCTTTGGATCCGGCAGGAGTTTCACAGCGACAAGCGCAACCACGGGTCCATCGTTGTGCACGGCCATACCCCCGTGGATGCGCCGGAGCGCTATGCGAACCGGATCAACCTGGACACGGGCGCCGGTTATGGGCGCCCGCTCACCGTTGCGGTGTTCGAGGGGGATGAGGTGTTCCGATTGACCAAGGCAGGCCGCGAACGCATCCCTAGTCGTAGCTGAGCGTGGTCGCCTTGCCCCGGAACACCGTATAGGCCAACGCGGTGTATCCCATGATCATCGGTAGCACGAAGAGCGTGCCAATCAGGATGATGAACAGGCTTTCGGGGGCACTGGCTGCCTCGTAGATGGTCAACTGGTCGGGCACGATGAATGGGTAGAACGAATAGGCCATCCCGAAAAAGCCCAGTACGAACAGCACGATGGTTGCGGCGAAGGGGAACCAAGCAAAGCTGTCATCGCTGGTCGGCAGGCGGCGCAGCGCCAGCCACAGAAGCACGATCAACGCACCCGACATCAGCGGCAGCGGCAGGAGCAAAAAGAACTCCGGCATGGAGAACCATTTGTCGAAGATGCGCGGGCTGACAAAAGGTGAGGCCAGCGAAACCGCGCCCATGCCAAGCACAACCCCCCAAATCCCGCCTTTGGACCATTGCACGGCTTTGAGTTGCAAAGCGCCTTCGGTCTTAAGGATCAGCCAGGTCGCGCCGATGAAGCTGTAGGCGACCGTGAGAAACACGGCCGTCACCGCCGAGAAGGCCAGCGTAAAGGCGGTCACCTCCAGCCCCATGATATACATGCCCAGCATGTAACCTTGGCTGAGCGAGGTCATCATCGACCCGATATAGAACGCCCAATCCCAGGCCTTCTTGTGATGCGACGGGGCTTTGACACGGAATTCAAACGAGACGCCGCGCAGGATCAGGCCGACCAGCATCACCGCGACGGGAAGATACAGCGCGGTCAGGATGGTGCCATGGGCGGATGGAAACGCCACCAGCAGGATGCCGATGGCCAGAACCAGCCATGTTTCATTCGCATCCCAGAACGGGCCGATGGATGCGATCATGCGATCCTTTTCATCCTTGTCGGCGAAGGGAAAAAGAACCCCAACGCCAAGGTCGAACCCGTCCAGAACAACGTAGATCAGGATGGACAGGCCCAGGAGGGCTGCGAAGGCGAGAGGCAACCAGGTTGCGGGATCTCCGAACAGGTACATGGCTTACTCCGCCGCAACAGTGACTTGGGCTTCGCCCGACGCTGGTATGCGGGGGCCGAGCGGTTCGCCCTTGGCGGCCTTGCGGGCAAGGTAGAAGAGCACCCCGATATAGGCCGCAAGCAGCGCTGCGTAGATCGCGAGGTAGACGATCAGGGTCGAGGCGACGAGCGGAGCCGGTACATCTGCCACAGCGGCTTCCGTAGTAAGCACGCCCTGCACCAGCCATGGCTGACGACCGATCTCGGTTGTGTACCAGCCGGCAAGCGTTGCCACCCAGCCGGAAAAGGCCATCGGCACCATCGCCCAAAGCAGCGGCTTGGGAAGACCTTCGACACCGCGCTTCTTGCGGGCCATGAAGAAGACGCTCGCCCAACTGAGCAGCAGCATCGCCATACCCGTCGCAACCATAATGCGGAAGCTGAAGAACACGGGTGCCACGGGCGGGTGCTGAACGGTGCCGTCTTCGGCCACGAAGTCATTCAGGCCCGGGACAACGCCATTAATCGAGTGTTTGAGGATCAGTGATGCGCCATTGGGGATGCCGATCTCGAAATCGTTGGAACGGGTTTCCTCGTTCGGGATGGCAAACAGAACGAGCGGCACGTTCGGCCCGGTTTCCCAGTTGCCTTCCATCGCGGCCACTTTCTGGGGCTGATGCTCTAGCGTGTTCAGGCCGTGGAAGTCACCTGCAAGAATTTGCAACGGGATCAGCACCGCACCGATGGTCATGCCGGTCTTGAGCGTCGCACGGACACCATTGGACCGATCTCCGATCAACCAACGGAATGCGCTCAGGCCAGCCAGAAGGAAGGCCACGGTCAGGCCAGAGGCCAGCAGCATATGGACCAAGCGGTATGGCATGGACGGGTTGAAGATGATGGCCCACCAGTCGGTCGCAAAGGCCACGCCATCGCGCATCTCGAACCCGGCGGGTGTGTGCATCCAACTGTTCAGGACGAGAATCCAGAACGCTGACATTGTCGTGCCGAACGCCACGAGAAAGGTCGACAGCGTGTGTAGCCAGCTTGGCACCTTCGACATTCCGAACAGCATGATCCCGAGGAATACCGCCTCAAGGAAGAAGGCGGTCATGACCTCATAGGCCAGCAGTGGGCCTGCGATATTGCCGACGCTTTCCATGAAGCCCGGCCAGTTGGTGCCGAACTGGAACGACATGGTTATGCCGGACACCACGCCCATTGCAAAGCTGAGGGCAAAGACCTTGACCCAGAAGCGATAGGCTTCAACCCATTTCTGGTCACCTGTTCCGGCAAAACGCAGTTTGAAGAACAGCAGAACCCAGCCCAATGCGATCGTGATCGTCGGGAAAAGGATGTGAAACGAGATGTTCGCACCAAACTGAATGCGCGAGAGGATGAGAGTGTCCATGAAAGGCCATCCTTTAAGGAGATTTATTCTGTTACCTCGATAGATAGGGCGCAGATGCAGGTTTCCCCGCTCCTGCGACAGCATTGCACACCGATCTCTGAACGATGCCTTGGCACAAAATCTATTTGAGGTTGTGTCTTGTTCAAAATCACTTCGTTGCGGGACATTTTTGCACAAAATGTCCTCTCAAAGAAAGATCTTTGCGGCGTTTGGGTGTCCTTGAGCAGAAATAGAGGCAAATGGACTTTTCAATTAATGGTAGAGTGTCGGCACCGGCAGTTAGACCGGGAACACTCCAAAGGGGGACATTATGTCTGAGAAATTCGTCGTGGGATACGACGGGAGCGATGTTGCAAAACGTGCTCTCGATTTCGCCGTATCACGGGCCCAGGCCCAAGGGGGCAGCATCCTGATCGTTCATGTTCTGGAATGGTCGCCTTACTCCTTCCTGACACCAGAAGAGATTGAAGAGCGCCATGCGCGCCGAAAAGAAGAGCTGGATCGCGCGGAGAAGGCGCTGATGGCGCCTCTGAAAGCCACGATCGCAGCCGCAGGTGTCCCTGTGGAAACCCAGATCAAATACGGCCACGTCGCCAAAACGTTGTGCGAAGTCGCCAAGAAGGAAGGCGCCACTCAGATGGTCATCGGCCGTGATGGCGATGGCGGACTGTCCAGCCGGGTGTTCGGCTCGGTTGCCGGCTCTCTGGTTCAGGTCGCTCCGGTGCCCTGCACAATCGTTCCATAACCGCAGAGGAAATCCATAAGATGACACGTCTTGTTCCAACGGCGGTTCTGGCCGTCTGTTTCACCATGGTCGCAGCCCTTTCGGCATCGGCACAATCCATCGACGAAACCATCAACGGCATCTTCGCAAGCTCCACAGGCTGGTTCGTCAACCTGATCTTCAGCAATTTCCCCGGCACAAGCTTTCCATGGATCGTCGGCTGGCTGGTTGTCGCTGCAACCGTGTTCACCGTCTATTTCGGGTTGATCCAGTTCCGCGCCTTCGGTCACGCCATCGCGCTGGTCAAAGGCGATTATTCGGACCCGAACGATGCAGGTGAGGTCAGCCACTTTCAGGCGCTGGCAACCGCGTTGTCGGGCACCGTGGGTCTGGGCAACATCGCCGGTGTGGCGGTGGCCATCGGCATCGGCGGGCCGGGGGCCACGTTCTGGATGATCCTTGCCGGTCTTCTGGGCATGGCGTCCAAGTTCACCGAATGTACGCTGGGCGTGAAATACCGCAACGAATACCCGAACGGTACGGTGTCCGGTGGTCCGATGTACTACCTGACCAAAGGGTTCGCCGAACGCGGCGTTGGTGGCGGCAAGTTCCTTGCGGTGATGTTCTCGATCTTCTGTATTCTCGGGGCGCTCGGCGGCGGTAACATGTTCCAGGCCAATCAGGCCCATGCGCAGCTGACCAATGTGTTTGGCGAATACCCGGGTTGGATCACTGGCGTTATCTTTGCCGGGATCGTGTTCGCGGTGATCGTGGGTGGTCTGAAATCCATTGCCCGCGTGACCGAAAAGGTCGTGCCCTTCATGGGGATCATCTATGTCGGCACCGCGCTGATCATCATCCTGATGAATTACGACAAGATCGGCTGGGCCCTTGGCCAGATCTTTGCCGGGGCGTTTACCGGGCTTGGCGTGGCTGGCGGGCTTGTCGGCGCGCTGATCCAGGGCTTCCGGCGCGCCGCGTTCTCGAACGAGGCAGGTGTGGGCTCGGCCGCGATTGCCCACTCGGCGGTGCGCACCAAGGAACCCATCACCGAAGGGTTCGTGTCCCTGCTTGAGCCGCTGATCGACACGGTAATTGTCTGCACCATGACGGCACTTGTGATCATCATCACCGGTCAGTTGATCTCGGATCCGAACACTGGCCTTTACGTGCTCAATGAAGCGGGCACCGCGATCCGCACCGTGGGCGACACATCCGGCGTGGCGCTGACCTCTGCGGCGTTCTCGTCCTCCATCGGGTGGTTCAAGTATGTGTTGGCGCTGGCGGTGATCCTCTTTGCCTTCTCTACAATGATCTCGTGGTCGTACTATGGCCTCAAGGCGTGGACCTACCTTTTTGGCGAAGGCAAGGGTCAGGAACTGACCTTCAAGGTGATCTTCTGCCTCTTCGTCGTCATCGGCGCGGCAGCCAGCCTTGGCCCGGTCATCGACTTCTCGGATGCCGCGATCTTTGCCATGGCGGTGGTCAATATCATCGGTCTTTACGTCCTGATGCCCATCGTGAAGCGCGAGCTGAACAGCTACTGGTCGCGTCTCAAGTCGGGTGAGATCAAGAAGTTCTCCTGAACCGTTCAACGGACCTGAAATGCGAAAGGGCGGGCCATCTGGTCCGCCCTTTTCCGTGTCCGCATCGCAAAAGCGGTTTCAAAACCCGCGCGACATCTTATATCTAGCCCTCTCGCGGGCAAAGGAGACCGCAGCGATGGCCAAGCCGAAGGACAATCCGAACTACAAGGTGATCGCCGACAATCGTCGGGCGCGGTTTGACTATGCCATCGAGGACGATCTCGAAGCGGGGATCGTGCTGCAAGGTTCCGAAGTAAAGTCCCTGCGCGAGAACAGCGCGAACATCACCGAATGTTACGCGGCGGTCGAAGAGGGCGAGCTGTGGTTGGTGAACTCGTATATCGCGCCTTACAACCGCGCGATGTTCCCGCATGAGGAACGCCGCCGCCGCAAGCTTTTGGTGTCGCGCAAGGAATTGTCACGCCTCTGGAACGAGACCCAGCGCAAGGGCATGACGATTGTGCCGCTGGTGCTTTACTTCAACGACAAGGGCAAGGTGAAGATGAAGCTCGGCATCGCCAAGGGTAAGAAAAACCACGACAAGCGCGAAACCGAAGCCAAGCGGGATTGGAGCCGTCAGAAGCAACGTCTGCTCAAGACCGCCGGCTGACGGGGAATTTCACACAGCTTTTCCGCTGAAATCCGAACCAGGTTTCAGCCACGCTCTCTCACACATGCGGGGTGTGAGGGAGGCGCTGATCTTTGGAACTTTTTATATCGATGATGTCCGGCCTGTTGGGTGGGGTGATCGCCGGAGCGATGTTCAAGCATATAGACTATGGAGTACTGGTTAATGCGCTGGTCGGCCTGGCGGGTGGCGCAGCCGGTTATCAGGCAATCAGACGGGGGGCCTCGTCCAACAATTCAGAGCATACCGACCCTGCGCCCAGCCTTGAACTCGATGTATTTGTCGATTTGCTTGTGGTTGGCGGAGTTGGTGGTGCGATCCTGCTCGTGGTATACGGTGCGCTGCGCAATCTGGCGTCGCGCTAGAGCCGAAAGTCACATCCGCGTCGATCCAGTCCTGTCCCTTGCGAGTCAGGGCGGTGAGTTCTATGCAGAACCGATCACATTAAGAAGCGGCGACAGACATGGCACAGGACGACCCGAAAACGCTGGTCTCGACAGACTGGCTTGCCTCGCATATGCGCGACCCCGATCTGCGCATTCTGGACGCGTCGATGTACATGCCGGGAAGCGAACGGGACGCAAAGGCCGAATATGCCCAGGGCCACATCCCCGGCGCACGGTTCTTTGACATCGACGAGATCTCTGACAGCCGCTCTGACCTGCCGCATATGGCGCCCCCGATCGAAAAGTTCATGTCGCGGATGCGGGCGATGGGTGTGGGCGATGGCCATCAGGTGGTGGTTTATGACGGCGCGGGCCTGTTTTCTGCTGCGCGTGTCTGGTGGCTGTTCAAACTGATGGGTCAGAACGACATCGCGGTTCTCGATGGCGGCCTGCCGAAATGGGTCGCCGAAGGCCGCGAGCTTGAAGACATGCCGCCGATCATTCGCGATCGGCACATGACGGTGCGGCGTCAGGCGCATCTGGTCAAGGACGTCACGCAGGTCTCTGCCGCCTCCAAGCTGCGCGATCAGGAGATCATCGACGCACGTTCGCCCGGAAGGTTCCGCGGTGAAGAGCCTGAACCGCGTCCCGGCATGCGCGGCGGGCATATCCCCGGATCAAAGAACGTGCATTACGCCAGCCTGCTCAACGCCGATCAGACGATGAAGACGCCCGAAGAAACCCGCGCGATTTTCGAGGCGGCTGGCGTGGATCTGTCGAAACCGGCCATCACCACATGCGGCTCTGGCGTCACCGCGGCGATCCTGTCACTTGCCATGGCGCGCATGGGCAAAGACGACCATTCCCTTTACGACGGCTCGTGGTCCGAATGGGGGATGTTCCCCACGGTTCCCGTTGCCACTGGAGACAATTGATGTTCGAGACCCTCAAGGAACAACCTGCTGACAAAATCCTTGCCCTGATGCAGACCTATCGCGACGATCCGCGCGATGGGAAAATCGACCTTGGCGTCGGTGTCTACAAGGATGCGTCCGGCAACACGCCGATCATGCGCGCAATCAAGAACGCCGAGCATCAGCTTTGGGAAGCCGAAACCACCAAGGCCTATACCGGTCTTGCAGGCGATCCGGCCTTTGCCGACGCGATGATCGCAATGGTTCTGGGCGATGCCGTGCCGCGTGCCAACGTGGCCGCAGTTGCCACGCCCGGTGGCACGGGTGCCGTCCGTCAGGGCTTTGACATGGTGAAGATGGCGAACCCGGAGGCCAAGGTCTTCGTCAGCGATCCGACTTGGCCGAACCACCTGTCGATCCTCAAGCACATGGGCATGAACATGGTGCCCTATCGTTATTTCGACGACGAGTTGCGCGGTGTGGATTTCAACGGGATGATGGAGGACCTCGCCAAGGCGGGTCCGGGCGACATCATTCTGGTGCATGGCTGCTGTCACAACCCGACCGGGGCCAACCTGAACATGACCGAGTGGAAGGCACTGGTTGATCTGCTGATCAAGACGGGTGCGACTCCGATGGTCGACATCGCCTATCAGGGCTTTGGGGACGGGCTCGAGGAAGATGCGGCAGCGACCCGCCTGATCGCGGCGTCGGTGCCAGAGACCATCATCGCAGCAAGCTGTTCCAAAAACTTCGGTATCTACCGGGAACGCACCGGTCTGCTCATGGCCGTCGCGGCCAATCCGTCGGCTCATAAGCTGAATCAGGGCACTTTGGCGTATCTGAACCGCCAGAACTATTCCTTCCCGCCGGATCATGGCGCGCGTCTGGTGACGATGGTGCTGACCGACGATGCGCTGCGCACGGAATGGGCTGCAGAACTGGAAGAGATGCGGAACGGCATGCTTGGCCTGCGCGAACAACTGGCCGCCGAGCTGCAGCGCCTGTCAGGCTCTGACCGGTTCGGATTCATCGCCCAGCACCGGGGCATGTTCTCGCGGCTTGGGGCGACACCCGAACAGGTGGATCGCCTACGCGACGAGCATGCGATTTATCTTGTCGGGGATTCCCGTCTGAACATCGCGGGTCTCAACAAGGAGTTGGTGCCGATCCTTGCAAAGGCGATGCTCGACGTCGGGATTTGACCTGACCGTTTGACCAAATTGCATGGGCGCCTTCGGGCGCCCATTCTGTTTGTCTCGTCCGCCGCCTTCGGCTCTGTCCTCGGGCTCATGGTGAGGTGACACGGTATCGGGCGCTGTTCCGTTTGCAAAGTCGCATGTGCGTATTTGCAAAGAGAAGAAGCAGTCAACTGTGCGCTTTTACGCTGTCTTCCGGTGCCTGTTCCCGGTCGAACATGCCGTAGTCGCGCATCACATGGCAGACGCGCAGGCGGTAGTCCGAGAAGATGCCATTGCGACCCTTGGATTGGGCATTGCGGTGGGCCGCGAGTTTGCGCCAGCGGTGGACGGCGTCTTCGTCTTCGAAAAAGCTGATCGACAGAAGCTTGTCGGGATTGGTCAGGCTTTGGAAGCGTTCGACCGAGATGAAGCCTTCGACCTGTTCGACCATCGGGCGCATGGTGGCAGCGATGTCGAGATAGGCGTCTTTTTGGCCGTCTGCCGGCGTGACTTCGAAGATGATGGCGATCATTTTGGGTTCCCATGTGGCGTCGAGCAGAGTTTCAGGAAGGTGCGATCCTCGCGCAAGAGGAACCTTTCGGATTGCGCGAAGGCGTAGTTTTCCTGTCCCAGTGGATCAGCGGCAAGGCGGGCGCGGTAGGCTTCGTATTCCGCAAGGTTTTCAATATTGTAGATGCCGTAGGCCAGCGTGCTCGACCCTTCGTGTGGGGCAAAATAGCCGATCAGGTCAGCGCCGCAGCGGGGGATCGCCTGACCCCAGTTGCGGGCGTAGGTTTCGAACTGGGCTTTCTTGGTCGGGTCGATTTCGTAGCGGATGATGCAGGTGAGCATGGAGGGTCCTTTCCGGTTACTGACCTGTTTGTGGCATGGATTGCGACGCTGATATTTCGATCTGGATCGAATTGTGCGTGTTGATCATCCGTGTAAGGTGATCGTCATGAAACACGGACCTGACATTGCCCGGATTGCGGCGTTGATCGGCGATCCCGCGCGGGCGAACATCCTGACGGCGCTGATGAGCGGAAAAGCGTTGACGGCCAGTGAGTTGGCCGGAGAGGGCGGGGGTGTCTGCCTCAACCGCGTCGTCGCATCTGGGGCGGTTGCTGGAGGGTGGGCTGGTCAAAGAAGCGCGGCAGGGGCGGCACAAATATTTCGCTTTGGCGGGGGAAGACGTGGCGCAGGTGCTCGAGGTGCTTATGGGATTTGCCGCTGGTCAGGGGCATCTGAGGACACGGACTGGACCGAAGGATGCACAACTGCGCGAGGCTCGGGTCTGTTACAACCATTTGGCTGGGGCCCGTGGGATACAGCTGTATGACAGTCTTTTTGCGCGGGGTTTCATGATGTTGGACGGAGATGACCCGCGATTGACAGAAGCCGGTGAGGGTTTCGTGCGCGATCTTGGGGTGGATTTTGACCATTTGGTCAAATCCCGCGCACCGGTGTGTCTGACCTGCCTGGACTGGAGCGCGCGGCGGCCGCATTTGGCGGGGTCGTTGGGGCGCGCGCTGCTCAAGCGGTTCGAGATGATGGGCTGGGCGCATCGGGTGCGGGACACGCGGATCATTTCGTTTACAAGCGAGGGGTTGCGGCAGTTCAACATGGCGTTTCCCGTCAATCCGGGTTCGCGCGGGTGAAGGGCAGCGGCATTGGTGGTTTGTACGGTTTGGTCGTTGAAACGTAAGGTTGAACCGTACGGGACGGATCGGGCGTCAGGATGTGCCGCAGGAGCGCCACCGGATGGCGGCGCAGGGTGAGGCGAAGGGCGACGTAATCTTCGACCACCTGTTCGCCCTCGGTCATGGCGGGCAGGTGGGCTGCGGGTTCATGGATTGCCTCGCCGTCGATGTCGCCGTCAAAGAGCGGCAGGGTCTTGCGGGTGGTGAGTGCCTTGGCTTCCCACAGGGCTTGCCTGCGGGTGAGGCCGATCTCTCGGAAGGTGTCGGCCTCGGCCAGACGGGCGATGGCCGCGGGGTCAAGCCCGGCGCGACGCCAGAGGTCACCGATGCTCTGGTAGCCATTGCCGCGCCCGGCGGCGATCCATGACGCGTCTTCCTCGTTCAACCCTTTGATCTGGCGGAAGCCCAGACGTAGGGCGAGGCCACCCTTGGCGTCGGGTTCCATCACGTTGTCCCAGAAGCTGGCATTGATGCAGACAGGCAGGACGGTCACGCCATGTTCGCGGGCATCGCGGACGATCTGCGCAGGGGCGTAGAAGCCCATCGGCTGGGAGTTCAAGAGCGCGCAGGCGAAGATGCCGGGGTGGTGGTGTTTGATCCATGCGCTCGCATAAACCAGCAGGGCAAAGCTGGCGGCGTGGCTTTCGGGGAAGCCGTAGGAGCCGAAGCCTTCGATCTGCGAGAAACAGCGTTCGGCGAAATCGTCGTCATAGCCCTTGTTGCGCATGCCGCGCATGAAGAGGGTGCGGAATTCCGACACGTTGCCGTGTTTCTTGAAGGTGGCGAGAGACCGGCGCAGGCGGTCGGCCTGTTCGGGGGTGAAGCCCGCGCCGACGATGGCGATCTGCATCGCCTGTTCCTGAAAGAGCGGTACGCCAAGGGTCTTGCCCAGTACTGCGCCGAGTTCGTCGGAGGGAAAGCTCACCTCTTCTTCGCCGTTGCGGCGGCGGATATAGGGGTGGACCATGTCGCCCTGAATGGGGCCGGGGCGGATGATGGCGACCTCGATCACCAGATCGTAGAAGGTGCGGGGTTTCATACGCGGCAGGAAGTTCATCTGCGCGCGGGATTCGACCTGAAAGACACCGACGCTGTCGGCTTTGCAGAGCATATCGTAGACCCTTGGGTCTTCGGGCGGGAGCGTGGCGAGGTTGTAGCTTTGGCCGTGATGCAGTTTCAGCAGATCAAAGCTCTTGCGGATACAGGACAGCATGCCGAGGGCCAGAACATCGACCTTGAGGATACCCAGAGCGTCGATATCGTCCTTGTCCCAGCAGATGACGGTGCGGTCCTCCATCGTGGCGTTTTCTATGGGGACCAGTTCGTCAAGCCGCCCTTCGGTGATGATGAAGCCACCGACATGCTGGCTGAGGTGACGGGGAAAGCCGATGATCTCGAAGATCAGCTCCATCGTCAGCTTGAGGCGGTGGTCGTTCGGATCGAGGCCGATTTCACGCATGCGATGCTCTTCGAGGCCATTGGTCGAGAAGAAGCCCCAGAGCTGGGAAGAGAGCGCGCCGATTGTGTCTTGGGACAGGCCCATCGCGCTGCCAACTTCGCGGATGGCGCGTTTGCCGCGATAATGGATCACGGTGGCACAGAGGCCGGCGCGGTGGCGGCCATAGCGGTCGTAGATGTGCTGGATCACCTCTTCGCGGCGTTCATGTTCGAAATCGACGTCGATATCGGGCGGTTCGTCACGGGCCTCTGACACGAAGCGTTCGAACACCATGGTGCCGATTTCGGGGCTGACCGATGTCACGCCGAGGCAGTAGCAGACCACCGAGTTGGCGGCGGACCCGCGTCCCTGACACAGGATGCCACGTTCGCGGGCGAAGGCCACGATGTCGCGCACGGTGAGAAAGTAAGGTTCGTATTTCAGCTTGCCGATCAGGGTGAGTTCATGGGCGAGCAGCTTTTTCACCTTTTCGGACGCGCCATGCGGGTAGCGCCATTTCAGCCCCTCATGGGCGAGGCGGGACAAGCGTTGCGGCGCGGTCTCGGTTCCGGTGATTTCGCTGGGATATTCGTAGCGCAACTGGCCGAGATCGAAGGTGCAGGTCTCGGCCAGTTCTGCGGCGCGGTCCACCGCATCGGCATGGGGGCCGAGGATGCGGCGCATTTCGGCCACAGACCGCAGGCGCTGTTCGCCATTGGCGAGCGCCTTGGTGCCCAGTTCGTCGACGCGGCAGCCCTGGCGGATGGCGGTGACCACATCCGCGAGCTTGCGGCGGCGGCCGTGATGCATGATCGGATTGGCCGAAGCCACGGTGGGCAGGCCCAAGCTGCGTGCCAGCGCTGCGATCCGGTCGAAGCGGGGGCTGTCCTGCCCGTCATAGAGCGGGCTGAGCAGGAGATGGGTCTGTCCGGGGAAGCGGCGCGACAGCCGTTCCGCCTGTGAGTGCCAGTCGCCCGCGCCGCTTTTGGACGTTGGGACCTGTGTTGGCGGGTGTAGGAGCCAGATGAGACCGCCTGTGCATTGGACCAGATCGTCGAGTGTCAGGTGGCAGTTGCCTTTGGGCGCGCGGCGGCGGCCGGTGGTGATCAGGCGGCAGAGCTGCGCCCAGCCTTGCCGTGTGCTGGCCAATGCGGTGGCGGTGAAGCCGGTGTCGGTGACGACCTTCGCGCCGGGGATCAGCCGGGGCACATGGGTGAGGATGTGGCTGCGCCGATGGTCGATGTGGGCGGGCACGGGCGGGCCGATGGGGCCATTGCGCGATTTAAGCTCGGTGCGTTCGCGGATGAGACGTTGGAGGGTTTTCCCTTCCGTCCAGGCGCGGACGATGCCAGCCACCGAATTGGTGTCGGTGATGGCGATGGCCGAGAGGCCCAGCGTGGCGGCACGCTCCATATACTCCTCGGGGTGGGAGGCCCCGGTGAGGAAGGTGAAATTGGAGGTGATCGACAGCTCTGCGAACATACCTCTCTTTTATGTTCTTATTTTGTTCTTTTTCCAGTGATTCGAGTCAGTCAGGCGGCCTGCATCCTGGCAGGCGGTGCGTTTGCGTATTTGGAAAGAGAAGAAGTTCAGGCGATGGGCACGGAAAGCCATGTCAGCACATGGGTGCCCGTCAGGCGGTGCTGGATCTCGAAGCGGCGTCCCGTTGGCAGGATTTCCGTCAGGTCGGTGGTCAGGGCGAGGGTCAGGCTGGAATGGCCGGGGGCTTCGGTCAGTTCGGCGGCGTCGAAACCGAAATGGTGGCCGACCTGTGGGAAGAGCGCCTTGAACAGCGTTTCCTTGGCCGAGAAGGTGAGCGTGGCGTTGGTGGCCGAGGGAAACGGGCCCTGAGTGATCCTGTCGCGTTCGGTTGCGTTCAGGGTTTCGGAAAGGATCGCGTTCAGACTGCGCCCCGACGCGATGGCTTCGGTGTCGACGCCGTAGCTGTGGGTCGTGTCACGGGACAGCAGGCAGGCGCAGCGGCCTCGCGCATGGCTGATCGAGCCGGACAAGCCCTTGGGCCAGAGCGGTGCGCGTCCGGGTTCGGTGGTCACGCGGGCCGGTGGATGATCCAGAAGCGCCATCGCAGCCCGTGCCATGGCCCGGCCTGCGAGATATTCGGCACGGCGTTTTTCAACCGCGCCCAGCAGATGCGTCGGGCAAACGATGTCCAGACTGTCGAACAGGGACTTTGCGAAGGCACCGGGGTGGAAGGATGCAGTGACCAGCACGGCGCCGGGACTGCGGCTGTCCTCGATGTCGATCTTCGACAGGAAGCCCTCGGACCGGGTGTGAATATCGATGAGGGGGGCATGGGTCATGGCTGTTTGCAATCCCTGTAACGCTGCATCTGGTCAAGCAAAAAACCATCAGGTTGCATTTACTTGGGGTCCCGGCGGCACTAGTCCTTGGCGCGTCAACTGGAGGTGGTGCGATGCAAGGCGAAATCCGCACACGCGGCGTGATGTATGTGGCCTGGGGCAAGGCGCATGTGGATGTCGCGCGGCGGTCGGCGGCGTCGGTGAAACGGCACAATCCGGGACTGCAGGCGGCGATCTGGTGTGCGGCGGGCGATGACACCAGCGGGTTTGACCAGAGCTTTGTCATTCCGCCCGAGATGACCCGGCCCAAGGTGGGGGCGCTGAAGTTCAGCCCGTTCGACGAGACACTGTATCTGGACAATGACACGATGATCCGGGCGGATCTGTCGTCTTTGTTCGACCTCTTGCAGAAGTTCGATCTGTGCGGGGCACATGTGATGCTGTGGCATCGGCCCCGGCACAAGCGGGTGTGGCAGACCGAGGTGCCGGAGACTTTTCCCGAGATCAATTGCGGAGTGCTTTTGTATCGCAAGAATGCCGCGACCGATGCGTTCTTCGATGACTGGCAGGCGGCCTATGATGCGGCAGGGTTCAAGATCGATCAGCCAACGTTCCGCGAGACGTTGTGGAAGTCTGATCTGCGGTTCTACGTGTTCCCGCCGCAATTCAACAAGCGGATCTTCGAGGCGTCGGAGTTGATCTGGTCGGACCAGCCGAAGCCGCGCATCCTGCACTTGCCAATCCTGCGGCCACAGAAGAATGCGCTGAAGAGGCGGTTCTCGAACCTGATCCGGTAGGGACGCGCTACGCGGCGTCGTGTCTTGTCTGCGCCGTGTGGCCGTGTCAGCATTCGCGTTCAAGGAGTAAGTGATCCATGCAGACGACGACACGTGAGACGGTGCATTTGCCGCAGACGCTTGAGCCGCGCAATCCGGGGATGGCGCTGGATCTGGACTGGGTGATGCGCGCGAACGCAAACCGCTCGGCGATTGAGCGGCGGGCGGCGACGCTGCCGGGGCGGCGGTCGGTCAAGAAGGACTATCAGGCGGCGTGGCTGTGTCGCGCGATCACATGTATCGACCTGACCACTCTGGCGGGCGATGACACGGTGGGGCGTGTGGCGCGCCTTTGCGCCAAGGCGCGGCAGCCGGTGCGGGCGGATCTGCTGGCGGCGCTGGGCATGGACGGGCTCAAGGTCGGTGCGGTCTGCGTCTATCACGACATGGTCGAGGCAGCGGTGGAGGCACTGGCGGGAACAGGGATTCCCGTTGCTGCGGTCAGCACGGGGTTTCCGGCGGGTCTGTCGCCGTTTCACCTGCGGGTGGCGGAGATCGAAGAGAGCGTGAAAGCGGGTGCTGCCGAGATCGACATCGTGATCTCGCGTCGGCATGTGCTGACGGGCAATTGGCAGGCGCTTTATGACGAGATGCGGGCCTTCCGCGCTGCCTGCGGTGAGGCGCATGTGAAGGCCATTCTGGCGACGGGTGAATTGGGCACCTTGCAGAACGTCGCGCGGGCGTCGCTCGTTTGCATGATGGCGGGGGCGGATTTTATCAAGACCTCGACCGGCAAGGAAAGCGTGAACGCCACGCTGCCGGTGTCGCTGGTGATGATCCGGGCGATCCGTGACTATTTCGAGGAAACCGGCTACCGCGTGGGCTACAAGCCTGCGGGCGGGATTTCCAAGGCCAAGGATGCGCTGGTGTACCTTGCGCTGATGAAGGAAGAGCTGGGTGACCGTTGGGTGCAGAATGATCTGTTCCGCTTTGGCGCGTCGTCGCTGCTGGGCGATATCGAACGGCAGTTGGAGCATCATCTGACGGGTGCCTATTCGGCCTCGTGGCGGCACGCGGCCGGGTGAGGCGAAACGATGGGCAATAACCCGATGGTCCTGCTGTTCGGCCTTTCTGCGCTGATGTGGCTGGGGGCGCAGAACTGGCGACGGCGCAGGCTCAAGCGCGCTGCGCGCGATTTGCCGACGCTGATGCAGCGGATGCTAGGGCCGGAACCGGCCTTTGACCCGCCTGCAGACCCACCCGAAGCCCTGCAGCGATTTGCGCATCTGCACAGCCGGACACGGCAAGTTGAATGGGTCATCCGCGGGGCTGCGCTGATCTGGCTGGCTTATGTTGTTTTCCTGCTTTTGAAAGGCACCTTCCAATGACCGTACAAGAGATTTTCGACAGTATGGACTACGGGACTGCGCCGGAATTGGCAGGCGACGCGCTGGCGTGGCTGGTCGATCAGGGAGATCGGTTCGGCCATTTCATCAATGGCGCGATGACCGATCCCGGTGAGGTGTTCGAAAGCCGCAATCCGGCTAATGGCGAGGTGTTGGCGCATCTGACGCAAGGCACGCAGGCGGATGTGGATGCGGCGGTTTCGGCGGCACGCAAGGCGCAGAAGGCTTGGGCCAAGTTGGGTGGCGCGGGGCGGGCGCGGTATCTCTATGCGCTGGCGCGGCTGATGCAGAAACATGCGCGGCTCTTTGCGGTGCTTGAGACCTTGGACAACGGCAAGCCGATCCGCGAAAGCCGGGACATCGATGTGCCTTTGGCGCAGCGGCATTTCTATTATCACGCCGGGCAAGCGCAGTTGTTCGACAGCGAATTTGCCGGGCGCGAGGCGCATGGCGTCTGTGGTCAGGTGATCCCGTGGAACTTTCCTTTGCTCATGCTGGCGTGGAAGGTTGCGCCTGCTTTGGCGGCTGGGAACACGGTCGTTCTCAAGCCTGCGGAATACACGTCACTGACCGCGCTTTTGTTCGCGGATATCTGCCGTCAGGCCGGGCTGCCAAAAGGTGTGGTGAATATCGTCACGGGTGACGGTTCTGTCGGAGAAATGATTGTCACGCACCCGGATGTGGACAAGGTGGCGTTTACCGGATCGACCGCCGTGGGGCGTCGTATCCGCGAGACGACGGCAGGATCGGGTAAGGCGCTGACCTTGGAGTTGGGCGGCAAGTCGCCCTACATCGTGTTCGAGGATGCGGATCTGGATTCTGCGGTTGAGGGCCTCGTCGATGCGATCTGGTTCAATCAGGGGCAGGTCTGTTGTGCTGGGTCGCGGCTTCTGGTGCAGGAAGGTGTGGCGGATCGCTTCTATGCCAAGCTGAAGGCGCGGATGGACAAGCTGCGTGTCGGATCGCCTTTGGACAAGTCGATCGACGTGGGGGCGATTGTCGATCCGAAGCAGTTGGAGACCATCACACGTTTGGTGGACAGCAACACGGCGGGTGAGACCTATCGCGCGACTTGCGAGATGCCGGAGAGCGGGTGTTTCTACCCGCCGACGCTTATCACCGGGCTGAGCACGGCTGATCCGCTGATGCAGGAAGAAATCTTTGGGCCGGTGCTGGTAGGCACGACCTTCCGCACGCCGTCCGAGGCGGTCGATCTGGCGAACAACACGCGCTACGGGCTTGCGGCGACGCTGTGGAGCGAGAACATCAACGTCGCGTTGGACATCGCGCCGAAGCTGGCGGCGGGGGTGGTCTGGATCAACGGGACCAATATGTTCGACGCTGCGGCACCGTTCGGTGGCATTCGGGAAAGCGGGTTCGGGCGCGAAGGTGGGCCGGAAGGGATGATGGCCTACACCAAGCCGTCGGGCAGCGGCAAGGCGCTGGGCAAGATTGCCGGGTTCAGCAGCGGGCCGGATGCGGAGCCGCAGGCGGTGGACCGGACAGCCAAGCTGTACGTCGGGGGAAAGCAGGCGCGGCCTGATGGCGGCTACGCCTACGAGGTCTACACCAAAGCGGGCAAGCTGATTGGTCAGGCGCCGCTGGCCAACCGCAAGGATGTGCGCAATGCGGTCGAGGCGGCGCGCGGGGCGGCCGGCTGGGCCGGGACAACGGCGCATCTGCGGGCGCAGATCCTGTACTACATCGCAGAGAACCTTGCGGCGCGGAAAGACGAGTTCGCCACACGTCTCAACCAGATGACCGGCGCAAAGACCGGCGCGACAGAGGTGGATGCGTCGGTGAACCGGCTCTTCACCTATGCCGCCTGGGCCGACAAATTCGACGGGCGCGTGGCGCAGGTGCCATTGCGGGGCGTCGCGCTTGCCATGCGCGAACCCTGTGGCGTGATCGGGGCATTCTGTCCGGACGATCATCCGCTTCTGGGTCTGGTGTCGGTGATGGCCCCGGCCATGGCGATGGGCAACCGGGTGGTGCTGGTCGCGTCGGAACCTTTCCCGCTGGCGGCGACGGATTTCTATCAGGTGCTGGACACGTCGGATGTGCCGGGCGGAGTGGTCAATATCCTCACCGGGCGGCACACCGAGCTGGCGCCGACACTGGCGCAGTACATGGATGTGGAAGCGGTCTGGTCGTTCTCATCGACGGACCTGTCGGCCGAGATTGAACGCGGTGCGGCGCTCAACCTCAAGCGGACATGGGTCAATAACGGGCGCACTCGCGACTGGCTTGGGGCCGAGGGCGAGGGGCACGCATTCCTTGATGCGGCGACGGAAACCAAGACTGTGTGGGTTCCTTATGGCGCATGACCGCCAATTTTCGTGCGGGTCATTGAGAATTCGGCAATGCAATGCTATTTTCGCATCACCCAGCGCCGGGGCGGAACGGCGTTTATACTTAGGAGGACGATGTCCTGTCTTTTCAAACGGATGTGGCGCGTGCCACTGACGGGGGTCTGCCCATGACCGGCACACCCGGAACCGGATCAGCCAGCGAAGCGACGCTCGCGGTGATTCTTTCTGAACTCGACGAAAACAAAGCCGAAGACATCGTGCAGATCGACCTGCGCGGAAAAACGTCTATTGGCGATTACATGGTCGTGTGCTCGGGGCGGTCGACCCGCCAGGTGTCGGCACTGGCCGAAAAGCTGGTCGAAAAGCTCAAGGCCGACCGTGGTATCCTGTGCAAGGTCGAGGGCAAGGAAACCGGCGATTGGGTGCTGATCGATACGGGTGATGTGATCGTTCATATCTTCCGGCCGGAAGTGCGTGAATTTTACCAGTTGGAAAAAATGTGGCTCCCGGCAGGGACCGCGCTGACCAACTAGGATGCGTGTGTATCTTCGCGCGGTCGGGCGGCTTGCGGGCCGCTCGGAGGAACGCGCCCTAACCGACGACTACCTGTCGCGCTTTGGCCAGACGGGGCGCGGCCTTGGCTGGCGCTTCGAGGGCGAAACCGAGGTTGAAGACAAGAAGAACGGTGGGATGGTGGCGGAGGCGGCATTGCTGCGGGCCGCAATCCCTGCCGGGTCTCTTCTGGTCTGTCTGGATGAGCGGGGCGTGCTGATGTCCTCGCCGGACTTTGCCAAAAAGCTGCAGGGCTGGGCCGATCAGGGGCGGTCGGATGTCTGTTTCGTCATTGGCGGGGCAGATGGGATCGACCCGTCGCTCAGGGCCGAGGCGGATATGCTGCTGTCCTTTGGCAAGATGGTCTGGCCGCACAAGTTGGTGCGGGTGATGGTTGCAGAGCAGCTTTATCGGGCGGCGTCGATCATCGCGGGGACGCCGTATCATCGGGATTAGGGGCACGATGCGACGACGCATCGCGGCTTTCGGTCAACCGAAAGCCAGCGCCTGTGGTCAGGTGTAGGCGATGACCAGAAGGATCACGCCAAGGATCACGCGGTAGATCACGTAAGGCGTGAAGCTGACGGACTTCAGCAGTTTGAACATCAGTTTCAGCGCAGCCAATGCGGCGAGGAAGGCAAAGACCGCGGCGATACCGGCGTCGCGCATGATGCCCATATCCGCGTCTTGCGCGACTTCGATGCTGAGCAACGCGCCTGAGGCGAGGATTGTCGGGATCGACATCAGCATGGACAGCCGTGCCGCGCTTTCGCGATCATAGCCGAGTTGCCGCCCTGCGGTGATGGTGATGCCCGAGCGTGAGGTGCCGGGGATCAGCGCCAGCGCTTGCCACAGGCCCATGATGGTGGCGTCTTTCAGGCTCCAGCTTTCGGCGCATTTGGTTGTCGGACCGGTCTGGTCAGCCCAATAGAGGACGATGCCGAAGAGCAGCATGGTCCAGCCGATCACGGCGGTGGAACGCAACAGATCGTTGAGGCCCGACAGCTTGAGCGCCAGACCCACCAGGATGACCGGGATGGTGGCGATGATCAGGCAGAGCGCCCAAAACGCGCCTTGGGTGTCGATCTTGCCCCGGATCAGACGCCCTCCGCCAAGTGTCACGATTTTCACGTCGGACCAGAAATAGAGGATCACCGCCAGCAGCGTTCCGACATGCACAGCCACATCGAGCGCCTGCCCTTGATCAGCCATACCTGTCAGATTCGGCAGGAGAATCAGGTGGCCAGACGAGGAAATCGGCAAAAATTCTGTAATGCCCTGAATCAACGCGAGGATAAGCAGATGGGTCAAGGCCATGGTGTGATGTCCGAGTGCAAATTCTGGCTTGGGTATAAAGCCTTTAAAACCAATAGGAAGGATAAATTTAAGTCCGGTTCGGACCTAAAATAGCTGCATTGCAGCATGAAATTGCATTGGCGCAGGTGAAATTCGGAAAAATAGGTCAGCATAAGTGACTTTTCTTTCTCTTTAGTCTTCTGTAATCAGGCGCGACCACATGAAGGGAAGGACATGCGCTATGGCAAAGCAGCCGATGTTGAAGTTCGTTAAAGTTGAACGCGACATGCCCACAAAGCGTGCTGCCGAAGAGCGGCGCGAGGACTTCCACGAAATTTACGCGGAATATGCCGATGCTAAGGCCAAGGAACAGGCCAGCCGCTGTTCCCAGTGCGGTGTGCCGTATTGCCAGTCGCATTGCCCGCTGCACAACAATATTCCCGATTGGCTGCGCCTGACCGCCGAAGGCCGGTTGCAGGAGGCCTATGAGGTCAGCCAGGCGACCAACACCTTCCCGGAAATCTGTGGCCGCATCTGCCCGCAGGACCGTCTGTGCGAAGGCAATTGCGTGATCGAGCAGTCCGGCCACGGCACCGTGACCATCGGGTCGGTCGAAAAATACATCACAGATACCGCGTGGGAAGAAGGTTGGGTTCTGCCGATCAAGCCCGCACGGGAGCGCAAGGAAAGCGTTGCGATCATCGGCGCTGGCCCCGGTGGCTTGGCTGCGGCCGACGTGCTGCGCCGTCAGGGTGTGCAGGTCACCGTTTATGACCGTTACGACCGCGCGGGTGGTCTGCTGACGTATGGTATTCCCGGCTTCAAGCTGGAAAAGCCCGTCGTCATGCGCCGGAACGAGCAGCTGGAAAAGGGCGGTGTTCGCTTTGTCCTGAACTGCAACATTGGCGAGGACATGTCGTTCGAAGAGATCCGCGCGCAGCATGACGCGGTGATCATTGCGACAGGCGTTTACAAATCGCGCGATCTGGGTGGTCCGGGATCGGGGGCGGATGGCATCGTCAAGGCGCTGGATTACCTGACCGCGTCGAACCGCAAGAGTTTCGGCGACGAGGTTGCCGAGTTCGACAGCGGCAAGCTGAATGCGGAAGGCAAGAAGGTTGTCGTGATCGGTGGTGGCGACACCGCGATGGACTGCGTGCGCACCGCGATCCGTCAGGGCGCAGAGTCGGTCAAATGTCTCTATCGCCGTGACCGCGCCAACATGCCGGGCTCGCAGCGCGAAGTGCAGAATGCTGAGGAAGAAGGCGTGCAGTTCGAATGGTTGACCGCGCCCAAGGGCTTTACCGGCGATCCGGTGACTGGCGTGATCGTAGAGCGGATGCGTCTGGGTCTGCCCGATGCGACCGGACGCCAGATGCCGGAAGTGATCGAGGGGTCCGATTATGTCGAACCCGCCGATCTGGTGATCAAGGCACTGGGCTTTGAGCCGGAAGAGCTCCCGACGCTTTGGGGTGTGCCGGAACTGGAAGTGACCCGCTGGGGCACGATCAAGGCCGAATTCACCACGGGTGCAACCGCGCTGCCGGGTGTGTATGCCGTGGGTGACATCGTGCGCGGTGCGTCGCTTGTTGTCTGGGCGATCCGGGACGGGCGCGATTGTGCAGAGGCGGTGCTTCGGCAGTTGAACGGTGCCAGCGCCGTCGCGGCAGAATGAGCGATCTGGCCGCCCCGTATCGTCGCACGGGCGCGCTGGACGGGGCCTGTGTGTGCGGTGCCACGCGCATTCGCGTCGATGGCGACTATGTTGCTGCTGTCGGTATCTGCCATTGCCGCATTTGCCGGGTCTGGTCCGGCACGATCACCGGCTATTTCGTGGCGTCGCATGACGCGGTGACAGTGGAAGGACCGGTCAAGACCTATGCCTCGACGCCGTTCGCGTCGCGCGCCTTTTGCGAGGTCTGCGGCACCAACCTCTGGCTGCGGAACAACGGGCCGGACGATGAGTATGAATTTGTGCCGGCCCTGTTCAGGGATGCAGACACGTTCCCGGTGATTTCCGAGATCTATTGTGACCGCGCGCCTGCCTACGGGCAGCTCAAGGGCGATCACAAGCGGGCGACGCAAGCCGAATACGAGGCCAAGAACCTTCATGTCGAAGGGCGTGCGCCATGACGTTGCAGGGTCAGTGCATGTGCGGTGCTGTCAGGGTCGCGGCGACGCCGTCCAAGGATTTCATGACCGCCTGCAATTGCGAGAATTGCCGCCGCTGGACCGGGGGTGTGAACTATACCTTCGCGGTGGATGAAACCACGGCGCAGATCACCGGGCCTGTGAAGACCGTTTCCGTGGTAGACTGGGCCGAACGGGGCTTTTGCGCCGACTGCGGGTCGGGCGTGTTCTACCGGATCACGGCAGACGGGCCGAACCACGGATTGCTGAAACTCTCTGCCGGGTTGTTCCCGGCCGGAACCGATTTACGGCTGGGTGTCGAATATTACGCGGATCAGAGACCGCCGCAGTTCGATCTGAGCCAGCCCCACGAAACACTGACGTCGGAAGAGGTTCGCGCCCTTCTGTCCGCTAACTGAGGAGACATGCCATGACCAAGTATGATGCAGATTGGGTTGCCGCCGAGGAAGCCAAGCGCAAGTGGATGGCCGAGAATGGTCTCTACTCGGAAGAGGACGAGCATTCGTCCTGTGGCGTGGGCCTTGTGGTCAGCCTGGATGGCAAACCGTCGCGCAAGGTGGTCGAGGCGGGCATTGATGCGCTCAAGGCGATTTGGCACCGGGGTGCTGTGGATGCCGATGGCAAGACAGGCGATGGCGCGGGCATCCACGTGCAGATTCCGGCACCGTTCTTCTACGACCAGATCGAACGCACCGGCCACAAGCCACGCAAGGACGAGCTTATGGCTGTGGGTCAGGTGTTCCTGCCGCGGACCGATTTCGGTGCGCAGGAGACCTGCCGGACCATCGTGGAAACTGAAGTCCTGCGCATGGGCTATTATATCTACGGCTGGCGGCATGTGCCGGTCAGCGTGGACTGCCTTGGCGAAAAGGCCAACGCAACACGCCCCGAGATCGAGCAGATCCTGATTTCGAACTCCAAGGGTGTCGACGAGGAAACATTCGAGCGCGAGCTTTATGTGATCCGTCGCCGGATCGAAAAGGCGGCTGCGGCTGTTGGTATTGGCCAGCTTTACATTGCGTCGCTGTCCTGCCGGTCGATCATCTACAAGGGCATGATGCTGGCCGAACAGGTGGCAGAATTCTATCCCGACCTGCAGTATACCCGGTTCGAGAGCGCGTTCGCGATCTATCACCAGCGCTATTCGACCAACACCTTCCCGCAATGGTGGTTGGCGCAGCCGTTCCGCATGCTGGCGCATAACGGCGAGATCAACACGCTCAAGGGCAACGTCAACTGGATGAAGAGCCACGAGATTCGCATGGCGTCGTCTGCCTTTGGTGACATGGCGGAAGACATCAAGCCGATCATCGCCAATGGCGCGTCTGACTCCGCCGCTTTGGACGCGGTGTTCGAAGTGCTGGTGCGCGCGGGCCGGAATGCTCCTATGGCGAAAACCATGCTGGTGCCGGAATCGTGGTCAAAGCAAGCCATCGAACTGCCCGAGGCGTGGCGCGACATGTATTCCTACTGCAACTCGGTAATGGAGCCGTGGGACGGCCCTGCTGCCCTTGCCATGACCGACGGTCGCTGGGTCTGCGCCGGTCTGGACCGGAACGGCCTTCGTCCGATGCGCTATGTCGTGACGGGTGATGGCCTGCTGATCGCGGGTTCCGAGGCCGGCATGGTTCCGATTGATGAAGGCACCGTGCGCGAAAAGGGCGCGTTGGGGCCGGGGCAATTGCTGGCTGTCGATATGCAGGAAGGCAAGCTCTACCACGACGTCGAGATCAAGAACAAACTCGCGGCCAGCCAGCCGTTCGGCGAATGGGTCGGCAAGATCAACGAACTGGACGAGGAACTGGCCAAGGTCACCGAGACCCCGATGTTCGAAGGCGCGGAACTGCGCCGTCGTCAGATCGCCGCTGGCTACACCATCGAAGAGCTGGAGCAGGTGCTTGCGCCGATGGCCGAGGATGGCAAAGAGGTTGTGGCCTCCATGGGTGACGACACGCCGTCGGCCGTTCTGTCCAAGAAGTACCGGCCTTTGTCGCATTACTTCCGCCAGAACTTCAGCCAGGTGACCAACCCGCCGATCGACTCGCTTCGCGAATATCGTGTGATGAGCCTCAAGACACGGTTCGGCAACCTGAAGAACGTGCTCGACGAGTCGAGCGCACAGACCGAGATCCTCGTGCTGGACAGCCCGTTTGTCGGCAATGCACAGTTCAAGGAATTGGCCAACCACTTCAACGCCGGTCTCTGCGAGATCGACTGTACCTTCCCGGCAAACGGCGAACAGGGTGCCTTGCAGGTTGCGTTGGAGCGGATCCGCTCCGAGGCGGAAGACGCGGTGCGGTCTGGTGCCGGTCACATCACCCTGACCGACGAATATTGCGGTGAAGGCAAGGTGGCGATGCCGATGATCCTTGCCACCAGCGCGGTGCACAGCCACCTGACCCGCAAGGGTCTGCGGACCTTCTGTTCGATCAACGTGCGGTCGGCGGAATGTATCGATCCGCATTACTTTGCCGTTCTGATCGGTGCGGGTGCGACCGTGGTCAACGCCTATCTGGCCGAGGATTCCCTTGCCGACCGCATCAAGCGCGGTCTGCTGGACCTGACCTTGACCGAGGCGGTGGCCAAGTACCGTGAAGCGGTGGATCAGGGCTTGCTCAAGATCATGTCAAAGATGGGCATCTCGGTCATCTCGTCCTATCGCGGTGGTCTGAACTTCGAGGCTGTGGGCCTGAGCCGTGCCATGTGCGCCGAATACTTCCCCGGTATGCTGAGCCGGATTTCGGGCATTGGACTGAACGGGCTGCAGCGCAAGGCCGAGGAAATCCACGCGTTGGGCTTCCGGGGTGGTCAGGATGTTCTGCCCATCGGCGGCTTCTACAAGGCGCGTAAATCGGGCGAGACCCATGCCTGGGGCGCGCAGACGATGCACCTCATGCAGATGGCCTGCAACAAGGCGTCCTACGAGATCTGGAAGACCTATTCCAAGGCGATGCAGGCGAACCCGCCAATCCATCTGCGTGACCTCTTGGCAATCAAGCCGCTGGGCGAGCCGATCCCGCTGGAGCAGGTGGAAAGCATCACCAGCATCCGCAAGCGGTTCGTGACTCCGGGCATGTCGCTGGGCGCGTTGTCGCCCGAGGCGCACAAGACGCTGAACGTGGCAATGAACCGGATCGGCGCGAAGTCCGATAGCGGCGAGGGCGGCGAAGACCCGGCGCATTTCGTACCGGAGCCGAACGGCGACAACCCGTCTGCGAAGATCAAGCAGGTGGCGTCGGGCCGGTTTGGTGTGACTGCCGAATATCTGAACCAGTGCGAAGAGCTTGAAATCAAGGTCGCGCAGGGGGCCAAGCCCGGTGAGGGTGGTCAGCTTCCGGGCATGAAGGTCACCGACCTGATCGCCCGTCTGCGCCATTCGACCAAGGGCGTGACGCTGATTTCACCGCCGCCGCACCATGACATCTATTCGATCGAAGACCTTGCGCAGCTGATCTACGACCTCAAGCAGATCAACCCGCGCTGCAAGGTGACGGTCAAGCTGGTGGCGTCCTCTGGTGTTGGCACGATTGCGGCCGGTGTTGCGAAAGCCAAGGCGGACGTGATCCTGATTTCCGGTCACAACGGTGGCACCGGTGCGTCGCCCGCGACCTCGATCAAGTACGCGGGTCTGCCGTGGGAGATGGGTCTGACCGAGGCGCATCAGGTTCTGTCGATGAACAAGCTGCGGGATCGTGTGACCCTGCGGACCGATGGTGGCCTGCGCACTGGGCGTGACATTGTCATGGCGGCGATGCTGGGTGCTGAGGAATACGGCATCGGCACTGCGGCGCTGATCGCGATGGGCTGTATCATGGTGCGGCAGTGCCAGTCGAACACCTGCCCGGTCGGTGTCTGTACGCAGGACGAATCCCTGCGGGCCAAGTTCACCGGCAACGCGGACAAGGTGGTGAACCTGATTACCTTCTACGCGCAGGAAGTACGGGATGTGCTGGCGTCGATTGGTGCGCGGTCGCTGGAAGAGGTGATCGGCCGGGCCGATCTGCTGAGCCAGGTCAGCCGTGGGTCGGATCACCTTGACGATCTCGACCTCAACCCGCTGCTGATCCGCGTCGATGGGTCGGACGACATCGTCTATGACCGCAACCGCCCGCGCAATCCGGTGCCGGATACGCTCGACGCGGAAATCGTGCGCGATGCGGCGCGGTTCCTTGAGGATGGTGAGAAGATGCAGCTGTCCTACGCGGTGCAGAACACGCACCGGACCGTGGGCACACGCACCTCATCGCATATCGTCCGCAAGTTCGGCATGCGCAACGCGCTGCAACCGAACCACCTGACCGTCAAGCTGACCGGCTCTGCGGGCCAGTCGCTGGGCGCGTTTGCTGCTCCGGGCCTCAAGCTCGAAGTGTCGGGCGATGCCAACGACTACGTCGGTAAGGGCCTGTCAGGCGGCACCATCGTGGTGCGTCCGCCGATGATGTCGCCGCTTGTGGCTGCTCAGAACACGATCATTGGCAACACGGTGCTTTACGGTGCCACCGATGGCTACCTCTTTGCCGCAGGTCGCGCGGGCGAGCGTTTCGCGGTGCGGAACTCGGGTGCGAAAGTGGTGGTTGAGGGCTGCGGGTCGAACGGCTGTGAATACATGACCGGCGGTGTTGCAGTGATCCTTGGCGATATCGGTGCCAACTTCGGTGCGGGTATGACCGGTGGCATGGCCTATCTCTACGATCCCGAAGGCAAAGCGCAGGCGCTTATGAACCCTGAGAGCATTGTGACCTGCCCGGTGACGGTGGATCACTGGATCGACCAGTTGAAGGGCCTGATCGAGCGTCATGCCGAGGAAACCATGAGCCGCAAGGCGCAGGACATCCTGCAGCATTGGGACCTTGAACTGGGCAACTTCATGCAGGTCTGCCCGAAAGAGATGCTGGACAAGATCAGCCATCCTCTGGGCATCGAAAAGAAAGCGGTTCCTGCCGAATAAGGGCGGACTTTCGCAAAATTCAGCGACCCGGCCCTGTGGCCGGGTCGTTTGCGTTTTTGGGGATTGATTACGTATTGGCGACAAAAACGAGCCTCAATACGGCCCAATTGCCCCTCTATGCCGATCCCGACCCAGTACGGAGTTCGGGACATGGAAACACTGCAGAACTTTATCGCAGCGACGCTTGATGCGCCCTTCGATTTCAATGTTCGGTACTCCATTTTCTACCTGACCTGCACGGTTCTGATCGCCTTTGGCATCTGGAAATACCGGGGCAGTCCGGGCACGTTCACCTCTTGGCTGTTGCCGAAAGAGGTGTACCGGCACCGCTCCAACCTGCTGGATATCAAGCTGTTTTTCGCATCGCGCTTTTTCGCCGTATTGGGCGTGTTTGGTGCGGTGTTCTTTCCGACAACGGTCGCCTACGGGCTTCTGGCGCAATTCGGTGGTGCCGATTACGCGCCGCCTGAAACCACATGGATGCGCATCGCTGCCGTTACCCTGATCGTCGTGGTCGTCAGCGACTTCTGCAAATACTGGGCACACCGCGCGCATCATGAATGGCGCGCGCTTTGGCCGTTCCATGCGGTACATCATTCGGCGGATGTGCTGACGCCTTTGACGGTGCAGCGGGTTCATCCGCTGGAGCCAATGATCAATTCGCTGTTGATGACGCTTTTCGTCGGCATCGCGCAGGGTTTGGCGCTCTACTTCCTTGTTGGTGAGTTGAGCATGGTCACCATTGGCGGCGCCAACGCTGTCTATTTCCTGTTCCATACGCTCGGGTCGAACTTCCGTCACAGCCATATCTGGATCAGCTATGGCCGGGTGATGGAGCACATCCTGATCTCGCCTGCCCAGCACCAGATTCACCACTCGGTTGCCGTCAAACACCATGACAAGAACTACGGGTCGATCTTTGCGGTCTGGGACTGGATGTTTGGCACGCTTTACGTTCCCGAAAGCTACGAGGACCTGACCTTTGGCGTGTCCGATGCCAAGGGCCAACGCCGCGAGCAACCTTATGAGACCCTTGGCGCCGCCTTGTTCAAACCTTTTGTGGAAAGCGCACAGAACGTTCTTGGCATGGTGCGGAAGGGACGGCCAGCCGCAACCGAAACCGTGGGTACCGCACGCATGAGCCAAGGGTTTTCGCTTTGGCTGGATGCTCTGCGGGCCGGGGCCGCGTTGACGGTGCTGTTCGGACATATGGCGCATACGCGCTTTACCGGCGGCGATTATCAGTTCCTGCGCGATTGGAACGTGGCCAGCGATGCGGTTGCCGTGTTCTTTGTCCTGTCGGGTGTGGTCATTGCCTATGCTGCGCAGCGCGACGGAACATTGGGACGCTATGCGTTCAACCGGATCACACGGATCATGTCGGTGTTGATCCCGGCTTTGATGCTGACGCTGGTCTTTGATGCGGTTGGCACAGCCAAGGATATATCGGCCTATCAAGCGCCCTATTATCAGGACGTGCCGCTGGGCGAATTCTTCTGGCGCGGCCTGACGCTCACCAATCTTTGGACCGGAACCGGAGACTGGGTGCGCCTTGGCAGCAACGGTCCGATCTGGTCGCTGAGTTACGAGGTGGCGTTCTATCTGATCTTCGGCGCGGTGCTGTTCTTGAAAGGTGTTCAGCGCATCGCGGTCTTGCTGCTGCTGGTTCTTCTGGTGGGCGTGCCAGCCTTGGCGTTGCTGCCCGCGTGGTGGGTCGGCGTCTGGGTCTGGCGGCATGCGACGGTGCTGACCGATGGCCACGGGCGCGGGCGCGCTTGGGTGCTTGCAGTGGGCAGCGTTGTCGCGCTGGTGATGATGAAGATGTCATCGATCCCTGCCGATCTGGAAAGCTTTACCGCGCGCTTGCTTGCGCCGCATGACCACCACGCGATTCTTGTCTATTCGAACGAGGTGCTTTGGAACACGGTGATCGCGCTGTGCCTCGCGCTGCATCTGGTGGGCGTGCGGTATCTGGCCGACACGTGGCCGGAACGGACCGAAGGCGGTATTGCCAAAACGGTGCGTTGGGTCGCGGGCGGCAGTTTCTCGCTCTACCTGGTGCATTACCCGACGCTGCATCTGCTCGATGCAACGCTGCCGGAAACCTTGCCGGCCTATAACCTCGTGTTCCTGCTGCTGACGCTGTCGATTTGTTTCGGATTTGCCGCGCTCTTTGAACGTCCCATCCGCCAGTATCGCGCGATTCTTGTCAGAACGTGGGAGCGTCTCGCACCGCATGTCCCAGTGATGAATCGGAGGTCCGTGTCATGAGCGATTCAAGTTGCAAAGGCTGCAAGAACGCCCAGAACGGCGGGTGCGCCCGCGCCAAGGCAGGTCAGCCCATATTTCCAGTCTCGGTTCTGACCGGTGATCCGCAGCAGTCCACCCATCGCAAGGCCAAGACCGATCATGAGCGCCGGAAGGGCGATCGCGCCCCCCAGCGCGATTGAGAGCCAAGGCTCAACGAGACCTGTCTGAACCAGAAGCCATAGCGTCAGCGCGGCAACAGCGGCCACGGCACACAGACCGACGCCCTGCACCAAAGCTTGTTGTGCAAGCGTAAAGGCGGAGGCCAACCAAAGGCTGCACAAATAGAAGCCAAGAAGCGCGAGAACGAGAAGCATGCTCTGGGTCTTGTGCGATATCGGGCAAAAGTAAACCAGTTTCACCAAGTTGCCATTCTGTGGCCCAGCTTGCACCGGATTCTGCGATTACCCGCGATGACGGACAAGACCAGAGGGGATGTTTTCTTGCATGGCAGTTGCGCCTAATGTGCCTGCGATGGCAGGCGGAAAACCCAAACCCACACCGCAACAGGGGCCTCGGCTGGACAAGCCGAAGTCCAAGCGGACGCGTGCCCGCAAGGAACCCGGCGTGGTCGACAAGATCCTCGCCCCGTATCGCTGGCTGGTAAAATGGGGTTTCCGCACGGGTCTGGCGCTGATCGTTCTGGTTTTGGGGATTGTTGGCCTCTTTGGCATTGTGAATCCGCCGACGACCCACACGATGTGGTCCGAGGGGCGCCGTTTGGGGGTGCCCGTGGATCAGGTCTGGGTCGATGCCGAGCAGATCGCACCAGTGATGTTCCGCTCTGCCGTGGCGGCGGAAGACGCAAATTTCTGTCTGCACTGGGGCTTTGATGTAGACGCCATTCAGGCCGCCATCGAAGCAGGCGGCGCGCGGGGCGCCTCGACGATTTCGCAGCAGGTCGTGAAGAACGTCTTTCTCTGGCAGGACCGGTCCTGGGTGCGCAAGGGCATGGAGGCGGTGCTGACGCCGGTTTCCGAGGCGATGTGGTCGAAGCGGCGTATTCTTGAGCTGTATCTGAACGTTGCCGAATTCGACGAGGGTGTGTTTGGCGTGCAGGCTGCCGCCCAGCATTATTTCGGCGTTGATGCGGCCGATCTCAGCCCGCTTCAGGCGGCGCGGCTGGCCGCGGTTCTGCCGTCGCCCAAGACACGATCCGCCTCGAACCCGAGCAATTTCGTAGACCGCCGCGCCCGTTCGATCCGGGGTGGGGCAGAGACCATCAATCAGGACGGTCGGGCCGCATGTTTCCAGAATTGAGCCTGCTTGGGTGAGACGAAAACCGCGCGTCGGGGATTAATCCGGCTCCGGCCCATTGTATTGCGGGGCGCTTCGCGGCAATTAGAAGGGACCGATCACCCAATTTTCGAGACTCGTTTCGCATGGCCAAACTCTATCATGTTCCGTTGTCGCCGTTCTGCCGCAAGGTTCGGCTGAGCCTTGCGGAAAAGAAGATCGAGTGCGAGTTGGTGGAAGAGAAATACTGGGAGAAAGACCCGGATTTCCTGCGCCGCAATCCCGCTGCGAAGGTGCCTGTTCTCAAGATCGATGGGCGGACGATGGCGGAAAGTGCGGCCATCTGCGAATATCTCGAAGAGAAATATCCCGAACCACCGCTGATGCCCCGGTCGCTGGATGCGCGCTATGAAGTGCGGCGTCTGGTGGGGTGGTTCGACGACAAGTTCCACAATGAAGTGACGTCGAAGCTGCTTTATGAGAGGGTGAACAAGAAGGTCACCAAGCAGGGTTTTCCAGACAGCGCGAACGTCAAGTCGGGGGCCAAGGCGATCAAGTATCACCTTGATTACATGGCGTGGCTTCTGGATCATCGCCGCTGGCTTGCGGGGGATACCATGACGCTTGCCGATTTCGCCGCTGCCGCGCATCTGTCGTCGCTGGACTACATCCGGGATGTCGACTGGAATCGCAGCGCCGTGGTCAAGGATTGGTACGCCAAGATCAAATCGCGCCCGGCTTTCCGGTCGATCCTGGCTGATCAGGTTCCGGGCTTCCCGCAACCGCCGCATTATGCCGATCTGGATTTCTGAGGCGGACCCGATTTTTCGTCCGAAAAATCGGAACATGGGGACATGCATGGACCTCACGGCCCGACTGAAAGCGCAGGCGTTGAACGAAGGGTTCTCGGCCTGCCGCATCTGTCGCCCGTGGGATGTTTCGGAGGTTCCAGAGCGACTGCAAGCGTTTCTGGATTCAGGGTATCAAGGCCAGATGGGGTGGTTGGAAGACCGCGCGCATTGGCGCGGCGCGCCGCAAGTGCTCTGGCCAGAGGCGCAGTCGGTCATCATGTTGGCCGAGAATTACGGGCCAGAGCATGATCCGTTGGACGTGCTTGAGCATCCCGAGCAGGCGGCGATCTCGGTCTACGCGCAGAACCGCGATTACCATGATGTGGTGAAGAAGCGGCTCAAGCGACTGGCGCGGTGGCTGATTTCTGAGGCCGGGGGTGAGGTGAAGCTGTTTGTCGACACGGCACCCGTGCCGGAAAAGCCTTTGGGGCAGGCGGCGGGACTGGGCTGGCAAGGCAAGCACACGAACCTCGTGTCGCGCGAGTTGGGGTCTTGGTTCTTTATCGGGTCGGTGTTCACGACGCTCGATCTGACACCCGACGCGGCGGAGGTGGACCATTGCGGATCGTGTCGGGCCTGTCTGGATGTCTGCCCGACTGATGCGTTCCCAGCGCCGTATCAGTTGGACGCACGGCGTTGCATTTCCTACCTCACGATCGAGCATCATGGGCCGGTGGACGAAGACCTGCGCGGCTTGATGGGCAATCGCATCTATGGTTGCGACGATTGTCTGGCGGTCTGTCCTTGGAACAAGTTTGCCAGCCGTGCGGCTGAGGTGAAATATCACGCGCGGGAGGATCTGCTTGCGCCTGATCTGGCGGAGTTGGCGCGGCTGGACGATGCGGGGTTTCGGGAGCGGTTCTCGGGCTCTCCGATCAAGCGGATCGGGCGCAATCGGTTTGTGCGCAACGTGCTCTATGCCATCGGCAATTCGGGGTCGCCACGCCTGCGGGCTGTCGCGCAAGCCTTGGTGGAGGATCCCGACGAAACCGTGGCAGATGCGGCGCGCTGGGCCGTGATGCGACTTGCGGATGTCGCAAACACGCGGGCCGGGGCTGGCGACTAGTCTAGGTCAGTCGCAGGAGGCGGGTTTATGGCAATTCTACTCGGTGTGGACACCGGCGGCACCTATACCGACGCGGTGCTCATGCGCGACGAAGACGCGGTGATCGCAAGCGCCAAGGCGCTGACGACGCGGCAGGATCTGGCCATTGGTGTCAGCGAAGCGGTCAAGGCGGTGCTGGCGCAATCCTTTGTGTCTCCGGCGGATATCGCTTTGGCGTCCCTGTCGACCACCTTGGCCACCAATGCGCTGGTCGAAGGGCAGGGCGCACGGGTTGCGCTGATCTATATCGGCTTTTCCGAACGCGATCTGGCGGCGCAGGGACTGGCCGAGGCTTTGGTGGGTGACCCTGTGCTGGTGACCTCAGGCGGGCACAGCCACAGCGGGGCCGAGGTGGCACCCTTGGATGTGGCGGAGATCGCAGATTGGGCGGCTGCGCAGGACGTGTCGGCCTTTGCCATCGCGGCACAGTTCGGCACACGTAATCCGGCGCACGAAGTGGCAGCGCGCGACGCGGTGCGGGCGGCGACGGGGCGGCCGGTGACCTGTTCGCATGAATTGTCGGCCAAGCTTGGTGGGCCGAAGCGCGCGTTGACCGCCGTGCTGAACGCTCGGCTGATCGGGTTGACCCATCGGTTGATCGGGCGGGCCGAGGGGGCGTTGCGCGACTTGGGGATCGACGCACCGCTGATGGTGGTGCGCGGCGATGGGGCGCTCATGTCAGCGGCGCAAGCGCAGGAGCGGCCCATCGAGACCATTCTGAGCGGGCCTGCCGCCTCGATCGTCGGCGCGCGTTGGTTGACAGGGGCGGATCAGGCACTGGTGTCGGATATTGGCGGGACGACAACCGACATCGCCGTGCTGCGCAACGGTCAGCCGGTGATCGACCCCGATGGCGCGCGGGTTGGGCCGCATCGCACCATGGTCGAGGCGGTGGCGATGCGCACGCACGGGCTGGGCGGCGACAGCGAGGTGCATTTGGCAAGTGGCGGTTTGACCGGGGGTGTGACGCTTGGGCCAAGGCGCGTGCTGCCGGTGGCGCTTGTGGCGCAGGACGCGCCCGAGGTTGTCCATAAGGCGCTGGATGAGCAGATGAACCGGCCCGTTCCCGGCGAATACGACGCGCGGTTTGTGCGTCGGGTCGAGGGGCAGGATGCGGTTGGTCTGCCGGAGCGTGCACAGGCGGTGCTCGACCGGATCACCGTCGCGCCGCAGCCTTTGGGCGCTGTGGTGCAGTCGCGGCTGGAGGCGCAGTCGCTGCGGCTTCTCGTGTCGCGTGGGTTGGTGCAGGTCGCGGGGCCAACACCGACGGATGCGCTGCACGTGCTGGGGCGGTTCGCCCATTGGGATGCCACCGCGTCGGAAAAGGCGCTGGCCTTGCTGGCCCGCAACCGCACCGGATCGGGGGAGAGGCACGCCCAAACCGCGCAGGAGATGGCTGAACAGATCGTCGATGCGCTGACCCGCGCCACCGGCACTGTGCTGCTGGAAGCGGCGTTTGCGGAGGACGGAATGGAAGACCCGACCGCGCTTGCCCAACATCCGCTGATGGCGCGTGGGTTGCGGCAGACGCCGGGCTTGGTGCATCTGACGGCTGGGCTCTCCGTTCCCGTCGTGGGGTTGGGTGCATCGGCGCAGACGACCTATCCTGCTGTCGGGCAATACCTGAATGCCGAGATGCTTTTGCCCGACCATGGAGATGTGGCCAACGCCATTGGTGCCGTCACGGGCCGGATCCGGATGCTGCGCGAAGGCTTGGTGAGCAGTCCGTCCGAGGGTGTTTTCCGGGCGCATCTGCCCGATACGCCGCAGGATTTCCGCGATGCAGATGCGGCTATGGCAATGCTGGAGGCGCGGCTGAGTGCGGCGGCCACCCAAGACGCCGAAGCGGCAGGTGCGGCATCGGTCCATGTGCAGGTCTGGCGCGAGGTCAAACGGGCCGAGATCGAAGCGCGCGAGATGTTTGTCGAGGCACGCATCGTGGTCGAAGCGACCGGTCGGCCACGGATCACGGCTCACGACGTGGAGACCGCGCTGTAACAAGTGTTGGACTTGGCACGATGCGCGCCATCTATAGTCTCAACTCGACGCATGGAGGTGCCCGCATGGCCAAATACGAAAAGAACCCGGACGTGATCGCGACATTGTCGCCGGAACAGTTCTACGTCACGCAGGAAAGCGGAACGGAACGGCCCGGCACCGGGGAATACCTGCACAACAAGGAACCCGGCATTTACGTGGACATCGTCAGCGGTGAGCCGCTGTTTGCGAGTGCCGACAAGTACGAGTCCGGTTGCGGCTGGCCAAGCTTTACCAAGCCGATCGAACCTGCGCATATCAATGAACTGCGCGACATGTCCCACGGGATGATCCGCACCGAGGTGCGCTCGGCCCATGGCGACAGCCATCTGGGGCACGTGTTCCCGGACGGTCCGCGCGACCGGGGTGGTTTGCGCTATTGCATCAATTCCGCCAGCCTGCGGTTCATCCATCGTGACGATATGGAGGCTGAAGGCTATGGCGACTATCTGGATCAAGTGGAGGATGTGGCATGACTGAACGTGCTGTTTTGGCCGGTGGCTGTTTCTGGGGGATGCAGGATCTGATCCGCAAGCTGCCCGGTGTTCTGGACACCCGCGTGGGCTATACCGGTGGCGATGTGCCCAACGCGACCTATCGCAATCACGGCACCCATGCCGAGGGGATCGAGATCATTTTTGATCCGTCGGTGATCTCGTATCGCAAGCTCTTGGAATTCTTCTTTCAGATCCACGATCCGACCACGTTGAACCGTCAGGGCAATGACCGTGGTCTGAGCTACCGCTCGGCGATCTACTATGTGGACGAGGCGCAGAAAGACTGCGCGCTGGACACCATCGCCGATGTGAACGCCAGCGGCATCTGGCCGGGGAAGGTTGTGACCGAAGTGGAGCCTGTGGGGGATTTCTGGGAGGCGGAGCCCGAGCATCAGGATTACCTGGAGCGGTTCCCGAACGGCTATACCTGCCACTTCCCGCGCGCCAACTGGGTCCTGCCCAAGCGCGACGCGGCCGAGTGAAGGTTGCTGAGAGACTACGGAAAGGCCCGTTCGCGGGCCTTTTTGTTTTCCGGGGTCAGGTCTTCTTGCCGCCGATCCTCGGCTCTGTCCCTGCCTTGAGGCGGGCCAGGTTTTCGCGGTGCCGCCAGATGATGAGCAGGGCAAGCGCCAAGGTCAGGAAAAACACCTGTCCCTGACCGACGACCAGACACCACAGCGTCGACCATGACGCCGCCACCAAGGCTGACAGGCTCGAAATCCGGCTGATTACGGCAGTTGCCAGCCATGTGGCGCAGGCCAGAAGGCCCACGGGCCATGCGAGGGCCAGCATCAGGCCAAGAAAGGTCGCAACGCCTTTGCCTCCCTTGAAGCCCAGCCAGACCGGGAAGCAATGACCCAGGAACGCGGCCAGAGCTGCGATCTGTGCGGCACCTTCACCGGCGAACTCGCGCGCCAGAAGCACCGCAACCGCGCCCTTTGCCCCGTCGAGCAAAAGGGTCGCTGCGGCGGCCCCCTTGTTGCCGGTGCGCAGGACGTTGGTCGCGCCGATATTGCCGGATCCGATCTCGCGCAGATTGCCAAGGCCCATCGCTTTGGTCAGTATCAGGCCGAACGGGATCGACCCAAGCAGGTAGCCGATCAGCGCCCAAAGCGCATAGAGGGCCAGTCCTGTCTCAAGCGTTGGCATCATGTGCTCCGGTAGACCGAGGTTCCGCTGACAAAGGTTTCAAGAACCTTACCCTGCAAGCGCGCGCCGTCAAAGGGCGTGTTTTTCGACTTCGACAGCAGCTTGAACCGGTCGAGCACGATGGGCTTGTCCGGATCGAAGAGAACCAGATCGGCGGGTGCGCCTTTGGTCAGGCGACCGCAGTCCAGCCCAAGCCGCTTTGCCGGGTTCAGTGACAGCGCGCGGAACAGTGTTGGCAGGTCCAGATCGCCCGAATGATAGAGCCGCATCAGCACTGGCAGCATGGTTTCAAGACCCACAGCCCCGCTTGCGGCTTCCTCGAAAGGCAGGCGCTTGCTTTCCTCGTCCTGCGGTGTGTGGAACGATCCGATCACGTCGATCAGGCCGGACTTCACTGCTTCGACCACCGCCTGTCGGTCATCCTCTGACCGCAATGGCGGCTTGACCTTGAAGAAGGTGCGGTAGTCGGCGACGTCGTATTCATTCAGCGTCAGGTGGTGCATCGACACGCCAGCGGTCACGTCGAACCCGTTGCGCTTGGCCCGTTCCAGCGCGGGCAGGGCGCGGGTCGTGGTGATCTGGTCTGCGTGGTAGCGCACACCGGTCATTTCCACCAAAGCGATATCCCGGTCGAGACCCATGCGTTCCGCCATCGGCGTGACACTGGGCAGACCGCGCAGCGATGCGAATTTGCCGGATGTGGTCGCGGCACCTGCGGACAGGTTAGGCTCCTGCGGGTGACCGACGACCAACGCGCCAAGCGCGCGGGCATAGGTCATCGCGCGGCTGAGCACCTTGGTATCCCGCACCACGCGGTCGCAATCGGTGAAGGCGACGGCTCCGGCATCCATCAGGAACCCGATCTCGGTCATCTCGCGCCCATCGCGGCCTTTGGTCAAAGCGGCCATCGGCAGGACGTGGACGGGTGCCGCCTCGTTCGCGCGGCGGCGGACGAATTCCAGTGTTTCGGGCGTGTCGATGGCCGGATTGGTATCAGGGCGGGTGACCATCGTGGTCACGCCTCCTGCAGCTGCCGCCTGCCCGGCAGAGCCATAGCTTTCCTTGTGCCGTTCGCCGGGTTCACAGATCTTCACGCCGATATCGACAATGCCGGGCGAAAGGTATTTCCCACCCGCATCGCGGCGGTTCTCGGAGGGCACGTTGTCGATGCTGATCTCCGGTGTCGGCGTATCGAACACTTCGGCGATCACGCCATTGCGGATCAGGACGGCGCCCACTGTGACCTCGGACGACTCTGGGTCGACAAGGCGGGCATTGGTGATGAGAAGGGTCATGTCACGCCGCCTGTTTCTGACGCGCCGCGTTGATCTGGTCGATCACCGCTTTCGGGTCTGGCTGGTATTTGATGAGGTGCTTGTCCCCGGATCGGGTGATGATCTGAACCGAACCGGCAACTGTCCGTACCTTGGCGATCTCGTCAAGGCGGGCCTTGCGTTCATAGGGACCGGTCAGGCTGGTGCTGTTCATCGCCCAAACCTCGTCCATGACTTCGTCCGCCATATACCATCCTCGCAGCGCAACCGCGGCCAACCCGCCAACGGCCCCGGTCCAGATATGCGGATTGTCGATTACCCAGAGGATCAGCATCCCTGCCGCCATCGCAAACGCCGTCATCACGGCATGGGCGCGGATATAGGTCGCCATATCAGGTTTGAATTCGATCATAAGGGCTTTCGACGGTCTTCAGTTAAGCATGAAACGGGCAACGATGATCGCAAGCGGGATCAGGACAAACAGCCCGACAACGACCCACAGCCCGGTGTTCGACCGCGACTGAGCCCCGCCGCTGACGGTGCCGACAACGCCTTTGGCCGACTTCGTGTGGATCGGCGTGGCAATTGTCGCAACTTTCGGTTCGTTGAACGTGCCGATCCAGCGCAGCGGGTTCGAGATCGTGAGGTCCTGTTCGGTGTGGTCAAACGCCTGCGATGGCAGCACAAGCGCAAACCCGGTCAGCGCGTCAATCCGCGACCGCATCGCCTGAAACTCGGGGCCGGTCACGTCATGCGCATTGATCAGGTATTGCGACAGCGACATGTCGCCAAGATCGCGGATGTTGATGACCTCGACAAAGGCCGACCGCAGCGTCTTCGCCCCAAGCGCATATTGCAGGGGCCATTCGCCCGTGCCGGCCTGCGTTGTGAACCGTTCGATGGCTTCGCGTGGCAGGTCGATGTGAAACACCCGGATCACGCCGCGTTCGCTGCTTTTGATATGCATGGTCGTGCTCATACCATCACGCCCTCGGTCTGCGCCTCGCGTCTTTCGCGGAGCGACCGCGCCAGAAGGTCCATCGCGGCCATGCGCACGGCCACGCCCATTTCCACCTGTTCCTGAATGACCGACCGGTTGATGTCGTCGGCCAGTGTGCCGTCGATCTCGACCCCGCGATTCATCGGGCCGGGATGCATGACGATGGCGTCTTCCTTGGCATGGCCGAGCTTTTCCGCATCAAGGCCGTAGCGGTGGTAATATTCCCGTTCGGACGGGATGAACCCGCCATCCATGCGTTCCTTTTGCAGGCGAAGCATCATGACGACATCCACGTCCTTGAGTCCTTCGCGCATGTCCTCGAACACCTCGACCCCAAATTCGCCGATCCCCGTGGGCATCAGCGTCGGTGGACCGACAAGGCGCACGCGGTTTTCCATCTTGCCCAGCAGCAGGATATTCGACCGGGCGACACGGCTGTGGGCGATGTCGCCACAGATGGCGATCGACAGACGGTGCAACCGCCCCTTGGCGCGACGGATGGTCAGCGCATCAAGAAGCGCCTGCGTCGGGTGTTCGTGCTTGCCGTCACCCGCGTTCAGAACCGCGCAATTCACCTTTTGCGACAAGAGATCCACAGCCCCGGAATGCGGGTGCCGCACGACCAACAGATCGGGATGCATCGCGTTCAGCGTCAGCGCGGTGTCGATGAGGGTTTCGCCCTTCTTCACCGACGAGGCCTGCATCGCCATGTTCATCACATCCGCGCCCAGACGCTTGCCCGCAAGCTGAAAGCTGGCCTGTGTCCGGGTAGAGTTTTCGAAGAACATGTTGATCTGCGTCATCCCCGCCAGAACGTCCGTGCTTGGCGTCCGTTTGCGGTTGCGGTCGGCATATTGGTCCGACAGATCCAGCAGGGTGGTGATTTCGTCAGGGCGGAGGGGTTCGATCCCAAGCAGGTGTCGTTGATCGAAACGCATCATCTGGCCTTTTCGGAGTGGTCGGCTGCTTATAGAAACTGCACTGTCTCGCGGCAAGACCGTGTTCCCTTTTGCGCGACACAATGCCGGGATAGAGTGTCTTATGGATTCGCAAATCGACTGGCATGCGGCGCGTGCTGCCCTTGAATGGCAGCTTGAGATGGGTGTGACCGAGGCGATCTCGGAAACGCCCATCAACCGTTTCGAGCAGGTGGCCCCACCGCCGAAAGCGGGTGTCGGCCCCGGCGTCGCTGCGCCAACCGTTCCCGTGCAGGCCGCGCCCGAGGCCGATCCTGTCGCCGAAGCCGAAGCAGCCGCCCGCGCTGCACCGGACCTTATGGCGTTGCAGGCAGCGATGGCGGCCTACCCGCATTGCGAACTTCAGAAGGGCGCGCGCAACCTTGTGTTCTGCGATGGTGTGGCGGGCGCACGCGTGATGATCGTGGGCGAAGCGCCGGGGCGCGACGAGGACCGGATCGGCAAACCCTTTGTGGGCCGCGCCGGGCAATTGCTCGACAAGATGCTGGCCGCCATCAATCTGGGACGCGATCGCGAGGGCGCACAGGCGGTCTACATCACCAATGTCCTGCCATGGCGCCCGCCGCAGAACCGCGATCCGAAACCCGACGAAATGGCAATGATGCAGCCCTTTCTCAAGCGCCACATCGCCTTGGCCAAACCCGAAGTTCTGGTCGTCATGGGCAATATCTCATGCCAGGCCCTGCTGGGCAAACGCGGGATCACCCGCCTGCGGGGCCAATGGGACGAGGTCGAGGGCCTGCCGGTGGTCCCGATGTTCCATCCCGCCTACCTGTTGCGCAACCCCTCTGCCAAGCGCGAGGCGTGGGCCGATCTTCTCGACCTGCAAGCGCGTCTGACCAAGAAAGCCTGATCCATGAGCCGTATCGACGAAAGCAAAGACTTCCTGCCCATCCGCATCGCCGTGTTGACGGTCAGTGATACGCGGTCCATGGCCGAAGACCGGTCGGGCGACACATTGGTGGGGCGTATCGAAGGTGCGGGGCATATCGTGGCGGATCGCAAAATCGTTCAGGACGAGCGCGATCAGATCGCGGCGCAGCTGCGCGCGTGGTGCGATCAGCCCGACATCGACGTTGTGATCTCGACCGGTGGCACAGGTTTGACCGGGCGTGATGTGACCGTTGAGGCGCATCGCGATGTCTATGAAAAAGAGATCGACGCCTTCGGCACCGTCTTTACCATGGTGTCCTTCCAGAAGATCGGCACGAGCGCCATTCAAAGCCGTGCCACGGGTGGTGTGCGCAACGGAACGTACCTCTTTGCGCTGCCCGGCAGCCCCGGTGCCTGCAAGGATGCGTGGGACGAAATTCTGAGCCTGCAGCTCGATTATCGGCACCGTCCTTGTAACTTTGTCGAGATTTTACCGCGATTGGACGAACATCTGCGACGGAAATAGCATTTCACTTCGTGAAACGAAGAGTTGTGTTATTGGAAAACATGCAAGTCTGGCTATCTGATAGGCGGACTGGCTCATGAGGATTGTCGCACATGCGGTTTTTGCGCCGTAGCCTGACAGGGCTTTTTCTACTTTCGCTGACGCTTGGACTTCTGGCTTACGCCGGGGTGCAGGTGCGCGATGCCGTGCAGGAACGGATGGCGCAGGAACCGCGCAGCTTCCCGCAGAGGGAACGTGTGTTCGCCGTAAACGTCGTTGCGGCGGAGTTTGAGACCGTCACTCCGATCCTTACCGCGTTTGGCCAGATCGAAAGCGTCCGCACGCTGGAGTTGCGGGCAGCGGCCGGAGGGCGTGTTCTGGAAATCGCGCCCGAATTTGTCGAAGGCGGCACCGTGACCGAAGGCCAGATGCTTGTCCGGATCGACCCGACAGATGCCGAGGCGGTTCTGCAGCGGGTTCAAAGCGATATCCTTGATGCCGAAGCCGAACAGCGCGAGGCGGAGCGCGCCATCGTCCTTGCCCGCGACGAACTGGTCGCCGCCGAGGAACAGGCCACGCTGCGCGAACGCGCATACCAGCGGCAGGTCGATTTGCAGGATCGCGGCGTCGGCACGGCTGCGGCAGTCGAAGTGGCGGAACTTGCCGCAGCACAGGCACGGCAGGCGGTTCTGTCCCGCAGGCAGGCGGTGGCACAGGCCGAAGCCCGGATTGATCAAGCCACCACGCGCCTGTCCCGTGCAGTGATTGCCGAGGCCGAAGCCCAGCGTCGTCTGGATGACACGCTCATCACAGCCGATTTCTCAGGCACGTTGGCGGATGTGTCCGTGGTGCAGGGGCGTCTGGTGTCGTCCAACGAACAATTGGCCCGCCTGATCGACGCCGATGCGCTTGAAGTGGCGTTCCGGGTCTCGACGCAGCAATTCGCGCGGTTGCTGGATGAAAATGGCACCTTGGCCAAGACCGGCGTGACCGTTGTGCTGGACGTGTTCGGCACCAACCTGACCGCGACCGGCACGCTCAGCCGCGCTGGCGCCGCTGTCGGCGATGGCCAGACCGGGCGGCAATTGTTTGCCACGCTGGACAGCGCGCCGGGGTTCCGTCCGGGCGATTTCGTAACCGTGCAGATCGCCGAACCGCCACTTGAAAACGTCGCGCGTCTCCCGGCATCGGCACTGAATGCTGCGAACGAAGTGCTTGTGATCGCGGATGAAGACCGTCTTGAAGTGGTTGAAGTCAACCTGCTGCGCCGACAGGGCGATGACGTTCTGGTCCGCGCACGCGGCTTGCAGGGGCGCGAGGTCGTGGCCGAACGCACGCCGCTGCTGGGCGCAGGCATCAAGGTGCGCCCATTGCGTGACGCCGGACAGGCGGCACCCGAAGAGCCTGAAATGGTTGAACTCACCGAAGAGCGCCGCGCCCGTCTGACGGCCTTTGTGCAGTCCAACACCCGGATGCCCGAAGAGGCACGGCAGCGCATTCTGCAACAGCTGTCGCAGGGCACCGTGCCCGCGCAGGTCGTTGAACGCATCGAATCCCGGATGGGGGGCTAAGCCATGGTGCGCACTCTGTCGGGCAAGGCCGGGGGCATCCTCAGCTATTTCGTGCGCCACCGAACCGTGGCGAACCTGCTGCTGATCCTTCTGCTTGCTGCGGGGGCGTTTTCGATCCCCAACATGCGGGCGCAGTTCTTTCCCGATGTGGTCGTCGATGATGTCGATGTCTCGGTCGTCTGGGACGGGGCCGGGGCGGAAGACGTGGATCGTGGCATTGTGCAGGTGCTTGAACCCGCGATCCTGTCGGTCGAAGGGGTGGAAAGCTCTGAGGCGACATCCCGCGAAGGGCGTGCCAGCATCCGGCTCGAATTCGAACCCGGCTGGGACATGTCCCGCGCCGCTGACGACGTGCAAAAGGCGGTGGATGCGGTCTCGACCCTGCCCGCCGACGCCGAAGACCCGGTGGTTCAGCGCGGCACGTGGCGCGACCGGGTGACCGATATCGTCATCACCGGCCCTGTCGGTGTGGATCAACTCGCGCGGTTTTCCGATGAACTCAGCGCCCGGCTTTTTGCCGAAGGGGTCACGCGCACCACCATCCGGGGGCTTTCGGCCCCCCGCACCGTGATCGAGGTGCCCTCGGCCAATCTCATCGCCTTCGACATCTCCATGCGCGAGATCGCGGATGCCATCGCGCAAGAGGTCGATGCCGACCCGGCCGGTGACATCGGCAACGCCAACACCCGTGTCCGCACCGGCGTCGAAAAGCGCAGCGCGGAACAGATCGCCAATATCGCTCTGCGCTCCAACCCCGATGGATCGAACCTGACGGTGGGCGATGTCGGCACGATCATCATCGAAGGGATCGACCGGGAACGCAGCTATTTCGTGGGCGAGAACCCTGCGATTTCCATCCGCGTCGACCGCAGCGATCAGGGCGATGCCATCGCCATCCAGCGCAAGGTCGAAGAGGTCGCAGCCGAGTTCGAAGCATCACTTCCCGATGGCGTGACCGTCGACCTGATCCGCACGCGGGCCGAGGCGATCACCGGACGTCTGGACATCCTGCTCGACAACGGTCTGACGGGTCTCTTGCTGGTGGTTCTGCTGCTTTTCCTGTTCCTGAACGCGCGAACGGCGTTCTGGGTAGCGGCTGGTATTCCCGCATCGATGATGGCGGCGATTGCGCTTATGTATGTGTCCGGGATCACGATCAACATGATCTCGCTCTTTGCGCTGATCATCACCTTGGGCATCGTTGTGGATGATGCCATAGTTGTGGGTGAACACGCGGACCACCTTGCGCGGTCCGGTCTTCCTCCGGTCGAGGCGGCGGAACGCGCAGCGCACCGTATGGCGCTTCCGGTCTTTGCCGCGACCCTGACCACGATCATCGCGTTCTTTGGCCTTGTCGCCATCGGAGGCCGGTTCGGTGACCTGATCGCCGACATCCCCTTCACCGTGATCGCAGTGCTGGCGGCATCGCTTGTGGAATGCTTCCTGATCCTGCCGAACCACATGGCCCATGCCATCGCCCACAGCGCCAAGGAACATTGGTACGATATTCCGTCGCGCGTGGTGAACCGGGGGTTCCGCTGGATGCGCGAAACCCTGTTCCGCCCGTTCATGGCGCTGGTCATCAAGGCGAGGTACGCGGTGCTGGCCGGTGCGGTGGTGCTTCTGGCATCACAGGCCGCATTGTTTATCCGGGGCGATGTGCAATGGCGGTTCTTCAATTCGCCAGAGCAAAGCTCTGTCACCGGCAACTTCGCCATGGCCCCCGGTGCCACCCGCGAAGACACGTTCGAGATGATGCGCATCTTCCAGAAATCGGTCGAGGATGTCGCGAAAAGCTTTGAAGAGCGCCACGGCGTCAACCCCATTGACTACGTGATCGCCGAGGTGGGCGGCAATGCCGGGCGCGGGATTGCCGGGGCCGACACCAAGGATGCCGACCAGCTGGGCGGGATCTCCATCGAACTGATCGACCCCGATCTGCGCCCGTTCTCGAGTTCAGGCTTTTGTCAGCGAATTGCAGGACAGCGTACCGCGTCATCCGATGGTCGAAACCATCAGCTTCCGCAGCTGGGGCAGCGGCCCGGAAAGCGATGCGCTCGATGTGCAATTCTACGGGGCGACCGCTGACACGCTCAAAGCCGCGTCCGAAGACCTGAAGAACGCGCTGCTGCAATATCCCGAGGTCTCGGCGGTCGAAGACAATCTGGCCTATGACAAGGAAGAACTGATCCTTGAACTGACGCCACAAGGGCAGGCGCTGGGCTTTACCATCGACGGTCTGGGCAGCGTCTTGCGCGCCCGTCTGGGCGGGATCGAAGCCGCGACCTATCCCGACGGCCCCCGCAGCGCCGAGATCCGTGTCGAACTGCCTGCAGGTGAACTGACGGCGGATTTCCTTGAACGCACCCAGATGCGCACGCCCGAAGGGGCCTATGTGCAGCTTGCCGATATCGTCAGCGTCGAACGTCGCACCGGGTTCTCAACGGTTCGTCGCGAGAACGGTATTCGTCTGATCTCCGTCACCGGCGACATCTCGGAAGACGACCCGGCCCGCGCCAATGACATCATGCTGGCGCTGGAAACCGAGATCCTGCCCACCATCGCCAGCGAACGTCAGGTGGAATACCGCCTGTCGGGCCTCAGCGAACAGGAAGGGGATTTCCTCAACGATGCGCGCACTGGCCTGATTTTGGCGTTGCTCGCCATCTATCTTGTTCTGTCCTGGGTCTTTGCCAGCTGGACCAGACCATTGGTGGTCATGTCGGTGATCCCGTTCGGGCTCGTTGGAACGATTTATGGCCATGCGGCGTGGGACGTTCCACTCAGCATGTTCACGGTGGTCGGTCTTTTGGGAATGACCGGGATCATCATCAACGATTCCATCGTTCTGGTGACGACAATCGATGAAAAGGCGCAGGATCGGGGGCTGATTCCGTCGATTGTCGACGGTGCGGCAGACCGTTTGCGCCCGGTGTTCCTGACCACGGCGACCACGGTTCTCGGCCTAGTGCCGCTGCTCTACGAACAATCCAGCCAGGCGCAATTCCTGAAACCGACGGTGATCACGCTGGTCTACGGGCTTGGTTTCGGGATGTTCCTCGTGCTGCTGATCGTCCCGTCGCTGATTGCAATTCAGAGCGATCTTGGACGCCTGACCCAGACAGCGCGTCGCGGGTTGCGGTTCCGGCGTGGGGGGATTCGTGCCGCCCTGTCGCTGGCATCGGCGATGATCGTTGCTTGGCTTGCGGCGACCATGGGGGCATTTGCTGTCACGGGCACCTTGCCTCAGGCTCTTCAGAACGCGTTGGCCGACACTCCGCTTGCGGGGGATATCACGCTGATGACCAGCCTCGGGTTGTTTGTGGCCGGAGCTGCGGTGATCTGCCTTGCGCTTTATCTCGTCTCGGGACTGGCGCTGGCGGTGTTCCGGCTGCGACGTCCGGCCTGACGGTCAGGACGAACAGCCCAGAATATCGACAGCGCGGGACTCGCCGATCACGGTGAAGCGAAGTTCCGACCGTTCCAGCGCAAAGCTGCGGCCTTCGACATGCACCAGCCGGGTGCTGGCATGAAGGATCGCACCGTCGCGGCGGCTGTCCGGTTCGGCGACCCAGACATGGGGATTGCCCGCTTCGACCACCACATATTCCGTGCCGCCTGCGGATGGCATGTCTATCCGGGCATGCAGGATCAGGGCACCATCGGCCCCGGCTTCGATGGCGCAGGTCACACCGCGCACACCGGCCTCGCGTGCTGAATAGGGACGGTCGGTCAGTGCCGCCGCGATCATCGGGTCCGGACGGGTGACATCGGGCGGCAGGGCCGCGTTGAACGACAGGTTCGCCGGGATGCAGATATCCTTGCAGATGCCGATCTGCATCTCGCCGGACAATTGCATGTCCGCGCCGCCGGTCTGCGCTGTCAGATGCAGCGGGATCACCAGTTCGGACTTGTAACCGACTGACCGCATGCCCTGTTCAAAAAACACAACCGGCGTCGGCCAGTTGGTCGAGACCGCCTGAATGTTGCGCGATCCGGTCCAGTCGAATTGTGGAGGAATGCCAACATCGCCGGGCGCGCGCCAATAAGTCTTCCACCCCGGTTCCAGAACGATGTGCAAGGCGGCCATATGGGTGCCATCGGCCATCCGCCAGCCGGGGCGCAGTTCGACCTGCGACAGCCCGGTGGTGTCAGACGCGGATGCACCCGTCGGCGCAGCGGTCGCCAGCGCCAGAGACAGTGCAGAGATCAGGGTTCGGAGATAGGTCATTCCTTAGCAGATGGCGGTTTTCCGCCGCGATGAAAAGTCACAAAGGGGCGATCCGTCGTGTGCGCCACGTGTCTGTGCTCTTGCAACCCCATGCGTCGCTCTCCATGTTCTGAATTGTGAGCCAGAAAACACCGATAACAGACCTGACAGGACAGTTGCTGATCGCGATGCCGGGTATGCCCGATCCGCGTTTCTCGCATAGTCTGATTTACCTGTGCGCGCATTCTTCGGATGGCGCCATGGGGCTGATCGTGAACAAGCCCTCAGTCGAGATGAGCTTCGAGACGCTGATCGACCAGTTGCCGATCGAGAATACGGGGAACCTGTCGGACATTCGGGTGCATTTCGGCGGACCGGTCGAGGTGGGCCGGGGATTTGTGCTGCATTCGCCCGATTTCCAGTCCGACATGACCACCCTGCAGGTCGACGATGCTTTCGCCATGACTGCGACCCTTGATGTGCTGGAAAGCATTGCGCTGGGCACCGGACCGGAAAAAAGTTTGATCGTCCTCGGTTATTCCGGCTGGGGGCCAGGGCAGCTTGAACGGGAAATTGCAGAGAATGGCTGGCTTGTCTGCGAGGCGCGCAGCGATCTGGTCTTTGACACATCTGACAGCGACAAATGGGAGGCGGCTTTGGGCAGTCTTGGCATTTCGCCTTTGGCGCTGTCGTCCGAGGGGGGACGCGCCTGAGGGGCGCGCTGCCTCTTGCCCCAAGGTATTTCGAACCGAAGAAGATCAGGGCCGGGTTTGAAATACCCACGCGCCCGCGTCGCTCAGATGGCGGGTGGCCCGCCCTTCGTGCCAAAGGTGCTGGCAATGGGCCATCGCCTCGACCAGCGCCAATCCGTACTCACCCTCGCCAATTGTCCGTTTGAACAGCGGCGCAAAACAGTCGCCAGCGGATTTCGGTGTGTCCAGATGCGCCTCGAGCCGCCGCAACGCACCGTGGTGGTTTTCGATCAGCTGGTGCAGGCGCAGGGGCAGGCCCGTGAAGGGAAGCTTGTGTCCGCCAAGGACCAGATGATCCTCGCGTGCGATGGTGGACAGGCGTTCACAGGATTCGAGCCAGTCTGCGACCGGGTCCGCCTCGGGTTCGGTGGCATAGACGCCGATATTCGAACTGATCGACGGCAGGATCTGATCGCCCGCTAGGATCAGAGAGTCATCGCGCGACCAGAAGGTCGCGTGTTCCGGCGCGTGTCCATTGCCGATATGGATGTCCCACGTCCGACCACCAGCGGTGATCGTGTCGCCCTGCTGGATGCGCGTGTAGCCCAACGGCAAAGGAGCAACGCAATCGGCGAAATTGAACGGGCGTTCGGTCCGGCGTTTTTCAAGGATCTCTGGCGTCATCCCGCAGCGTTGCCAGAAGGTCAGGGTTTCCGGGCTGGGCACAGCCTGTTCGTCCAGCGTCAGCATCCGCGCCGTCAGCCATGCGGTGCGCGTGGTCACCAGATCGGCGCCGTGTTCGGACTTCAGCCACCCGGCCATGCCCACATGATCGGGGTGGTGATGCGTGACGATCACACGTGTGATTGGCTTGCCCTTGAGCGGCCCGTCCATCAGTTGCGCCCAAAGCGCCTTGCCCCGTTTCGAGGCAAAGCCTGTGTCCACAATCGTCCAGCCGTCGCCATCGTCCAACGCATAGACATTGACGTGGTCCAGCTTCATCGGGAGCGGCAGGCGGATCCACAGAACACCCTCAGCGACTTCGATGGCATCGCCTTCGTCCGGCGGAGTGTCCCATGGGTAGCGAAGTCCGCCGGTGCTCCGATCCTTCATGCGGCCAGATCGTCCATGCTCAGCGCGTAGAGGTCTTCCGCACCCTGACGCGCGTGGGTCAGAAGGCCGACATGCTCGGGCAAGAGGCGGTGAATGTAGAACGCCGCCAGACGTTCGTGTTTGCCGCCCCGATCCGCGCGTGCGGCCTTGAGGTGAAAATGCGCACCTAACACGCGGGCAAAGCCGCGCAGATAGGGAACCGATCCGGCAAAGCGATCCTGTGCGCCATGGGCAACCATCCATTCGGTGGTTTCCCGCAGGGTTTCGCAGGCTTGCCACACCGCTTCGGCCAGTTCCGGCAGATCGGCGCGGGCGGCTTCGGCATCGGCCTCCATCTCGTCCAGCAGGCGGTACGCGGCCTCACCGCCATCCATCAGCTTGCGACCAACAAGGTCCATCGACTGGATGCCGTTGGTGCCCTCATAGATCGCGGTCACCCGCACGTCGCGCGAATACTGAGCCGCGCCGGTTTCTTCGATGAATCCCATACCGCCATGCACCTGCACGCCCAGTTCGGCCACGTCAATCCCCGTATCGGTGCCAAAGGCTTTTGTGATCGGTGTCAAAAGGGCTGCGCGCGTCGCCCAATCGGCATGCCCAGTTGCGGTTTCCATGTCGATCGCTACCGCATTGGCCAGCGCGATCGCCCGCGCGGCAAAGGTGTCGGCCTTCATCGTGGCCAGCATCCTGCGCACATCGGCGTGGTCGGTGATGGTGTTGTTCTCGGTCCGGCCCTGCTTGCGCCCTTCGGCGTAGGCAAGTGCGTGTTGGTAGGCGCCATCGGCCACGCCGATCCCTTGCACACCCACGCCCAACCGTGCGTTGTTCATCATGGTGAACATGGCGCGCATGCCGTCGTGTTCTTCGCCCACAAGCCAGCCTGTTGCGCCATCATACTGCATCACCGCGGTCGGGCTGCCATGCAGACCCATCTTGTGCTCAAGGCTGACCACTTTGAGGCTGTTGGCCACGCCGGGTACACCATTTTCGTCAGGAATGCGCTTGGGCACGAGGAACAGACTGATTCCCTTGGTGCCAGGCACCGCGTCGGGCAGGCGGGCAAGCACAAGGTGACAGACGTTCTCCGTGATGTCGTTGTCCCCCCACGAGATGTAGATCTTCTGCCCGGTGATCGCATAGCTGCCGTCGCCGTTCGGTTCCGCCTTGGTGGTCAACGCGCCCACGTCGCTGCCCGCTTGCGGCTCGGTCAGGTTCATGGTGCCGGTCCATTCGCCGGAAATCAGCTTGGGCAGGTAAAGCGCCTTGAGCTCGTCGCTGGCATGGTTTTCCAATGCCTCGATCTGGCCTTGTGTCATCAGCGGTGACAGTTGCAGCGAAAGACACGCCGCGCTCATCATGTCGTTTACCGCCGTGGTCATCGCCATCGGCAGGCCCATACCGCCATATTCCGGATCAGCGGCAATCGCGATCCACCCGCCTTCGGCAATCGCCCGCAGCCCATCGCCGAATCCCGGTGAGGTGCGCACGATCCCGTTCTCCAGCTGCGCAGGGTGCAGATCACCTGCGCGCTGCAGCGGTGCCAGAACCTCTTCACACAGCTTTCCCGCCTCGGTCAGCACCGCTTCGACCGTTTCAGGCGTGGCTTCGGCAAACCGCTCGGTCGCGGAGACCTGATCAAACCCGACAACGTGGTCGAACAGAAAACGAAATTCGGAAACAGGGGCGCGGTAGGACATGTACGGCTTTCCTTGAACGTCAGGACATATGAGCTGCGGCTTGGCAATTGCAGGCCGGAACGGTAAGCAACCGTCAGCTTTTGGTGCGACCCTGACGAATGCGGCCGACCCCATCAACAAAAACGCGGCGTCATAACAGATGAACACCTCCTCACCTGACCTTTTGCCCGATACCGACGCGGGTCACGCGACTGCAGCGGGTATTTTGCGGTCCGGAGGGTTGGTCGCCTTCCCGACCGAAACCGTCTATGGGCTGGGTGCGGATGCGTGCGATGATCGCGCCGTGGCGCGAATCTTCGAGGCAAAGGGACGGCCAAGCTTCAATCCGCTGATCGTGCATTTTGCAGATCTCGACACCCTGAAGCAGCATGTTCACTGGACACCCGAGGCAGAGCTTCTGGCACAGGCCTATTGGCCCGGCCCTCTGACGCTTGTGCTGCGCAAGCAGGCGGACAGCCCGATCTCAGAGCTTGTGTCAGCCGGTCTCGACACGATTGCGGTGCGGCTTCCGGCCCACGACTCGGCGCGAGCGATCCTCCGGTCGTTCGGGGGCGGCGTGGCGGCACCCTCGGCCAACAGGTCGGGTCAGATCAGCCCCACAACGGCGCAGCATGTGGTCGACAGCCTTGGCGCGCGGGTCGATGCCATCCTCGATGGCGGTCCCTGCAAGGTTGGCGTCGAATCGACCATCGTCGGCCTGACAGACAAACCGGTTCTCTTGCGCCCCGGTGGTATCACCGAACAGGAACTCGCCGAGACCCTTGGCCGCCATCTTGCCGTGCGCCACAAGGCCGAGGCGATCTCGGCCCCCGGTCAGTTGATGTCGCATTATGCACCCAAGGCGCTGGTGCGCCTCAACGCCACCGAATGGGAGCCGGGCGAAATTCGCCTTGGGTTCGGAGAGGTGGACTGTGACCTCAACCTGTCCAGGACTGAGGATCTGGTCGAGGCTGCGGCGCATCTGTTCGACTACCTGCACCGCCTCGACGCAATGGGAGGCGGCACGATTGCCGTTTCGCCGATCCCGCATGAAGGTCTAGGTATCGCGATAAACGACCGCCTCAGCCGCGCCGCGGCACCGCGCGAAGGATAACCCGAATGACAGAGCAGACAGCCCAAAGCCGATCGCCCATCGGCCTGATTGCGCTTTTGTCCGCATGCAACTTTGTCATCGGAATGGGGGCCTTTGTCGTCATTGGCATGGTGCCTTTGCTGGTCGCCGATCTGCGGATTAGCACCGCAGCGGCCGGTGGCGCGTTGACGGTTTACGCGCTGTCCTATGCCGTGCTGTCCCCGGTGTTGGTCTCTTTGACCGGGCGTGTCGGGCGCAGACGGGTGATCGCGGCGGGGATGGTCGTGTTCGCGGGGGGCGCGCTCCTGTCCGCCCTCGCGCCAAATCTGACGATGCTTTATCTCGCCCGCGCGCTGTCTGCGGCGGGGGCGGGTCTGGTCACACCAGTCGGGGCTGCTGTTGTGGCCGCGCTTGCGCCTCAGAGCACCCAAGGCAAGGCCATTGCGGCCTTCTATTTCGGGCTGACCCTGTCTCAGGCGCTGGGTGTCCCCATTGGCGGCTGGATCGCCTATACATTCGGGTGGCGTGCTGCGTTCTGGATCGTGATGGTGATGGCGCTTCTGTTCAGTGCGCTGATCTGGCGGCGCGTCCCGGCAGGATTGCGGTTCACGCCCGTATCGCTGTCCGACTTGGGCCGCACGTTGAAAAACGGGCTGGTGATGGGGGCTGTGCTTTTCACATCCAGTTACCTTTGCGCGTTCTACGTGCTGTTCACCTATCTTGCGCCACTCCTCGATCAGACCATGGGATATGGCCGGGACGGCATCACATTGGTGCTGTTGCTGTTCGGGGCAGGTGCGGTTGTCGGAAATCTGATGGGCGGGGTGCTCAGCGACAGGCTCGGATCGGTGCAATCCCTTGTCCTTTTGTGCCTGTGTCAGATCGTTCTGATGCCGCTGTTTTCGGGTCTGCCGATTGAGCACGTCTTTGTGTTGGTGCTCGCCTTCGTCTGGTCAGCCGTGGGCTGGTCCTTCGTCGCGCCCCAGCAGGTTCGCCTTTTGAAACTGGCCCCGGACATGGCGGGTGTCGTCCTCGCCCTGAATGCGGCGGCGATCTATGTCGGATCCGCGTCCGGGTCAGCTCTGGGTGGGCTGATCCAGACGGTCGGTGACCTGACCTGGCTGGGGGCCGCAGGTGGCATTGGGATGTTGGGCGCGCTGGGCCATCTGCTGTGGTCCCACCGCGCCGCCAATCTCCGCGCTGCGCGTCAGTCGAACTTCCAAAGCGCCGGAACAAAGCTGTAGGCATCGCCGTCGCGCATCACGTGCCCGACACCGGGGAAGGGGAAGTGATAGCCCAGAACCGCCATCCGATCCGTCGCCGCCATATCCAGCAAACGCTTGCGCGTCGCCACAGTCTGATCGCCATCGGCGTCAAAATTGTTGTACCATTCGGGATGCGCAAAGTTGGTGTAGGCGTGGCTCATCGCATCGCCCAACGCGATCAACTGCTGCCCGCCGCTTTCCACCACCACAGCCATATGGCCGGGCGTGTGGCCGGGCGAGTCGATCACCCGCACACCGGGCACCACTTCGAACCCGTCCGACATCAGCTCCCATTCGGCCCCGTCGACATTGATCGAATTCTGCGCACCAACCACGAATTGCTGCATCTCTGTCGGCACCTGTGACGCCAGCCCATCCTGCATCCAGTAATCATGCTCAGCCTCGCCAAGGTAATAGGCGGCGTCCGGAATGATCGCTTCGTCGAAATCGTCCCGAATGCCCCAGATGTGATCGGGATGCGCATGGGTGATGACCACATGGGTGATCCCCGACGCATCGATCCCCGCCGCATCCAGATTGGCCCACAGCCGCCCCGCTGTATCGAGGAAGCGGTTGCCCGATCCCACATCGATCAGAACCGTATTGCCCCCGATCTCCACGATCAGGTGGTTGGTGTGAGATGTGTTGGTCTCGGTCGACAGGTAATGCGCCGCCAGAAACGCCTGCACCTCGGCGGGATCGGCATTCACGCCTAACCCATTGGTCGGCAGGCTCAGATAGCCGTCCGAGACAATCGTGATCTTCGCCTCACCCATGGTGAAACGGAAATAGGCCGGGTTGCCACCTTCCGGTCCCCCCAGTTCGGCCAGCGCCTGTGCGCCCGGAAGCGCAAAGGCAGGCATCGCGGCGGCGGTTTTCAGGAATGACCGGCGTGTCGGGCGCAAAAGCATGGTGTCTCCTCCCAGAGATAAATTCAATTTTGTGAATAACATTACTGTCCGCGGCGCTGCAATTCTGATTTTCACTCATACCGCGATGGGGGAATAATTAATTTCAATTCCCCCATATCGGGAATTTGGCCAATCACGCCAAAGACTTGATGGTCAATCCGAGGTCGCACCACGTTGCGAGTGATTTGCAACTGCCGCAGGGGCAGCATAGATACCCCCTGCGCTGCAGTGCAGCAGCGCTTGGACATAGCTTCATACAGGAGGCGCGGAATGACCTTTCTCAAGACAGCCGCTCTCACCGCCATGCTTGGCATCACCGCAACCACTGGTATCGCGCAGGAGGTCACCCTCCGCTTCCAGCACTTCGTCTCGCCCAATTCGGCGAACCCCAAGTACTTCCTCGATCCGTGGGTCGAAAAGGTCGAAGCTGAATCGAATGGCCGGATCAAGATCGAGATCTACCCGTTCATGCAGCTTGGCGGCAAAGCCACCGCGCAATATGACCTGATCCGCGATGGCGTGATCGACGGCGGCTGGGTGATCCCCGGTTACACACCGGGCCGCTTTCCCGAAGCCGAGGCGCTGGAGCTGCCCTTCATGGTCACCAAAAGCGCCGAGGAAGCCTCGCGCGCGGCGTGGGAGTTCACGCAAAAGCACCTGATGGACGATTTCGCCGATGTGCACCTGATCGCCGCCCACATGCACGGGCCGGGTATCGTGCACAAGAAAGGTGCGGCCATCGAAGACCTGAGCGATTTCGCGGGTCTCAAACTGCGCGGCCCGTCGCGCCCGGCAACCCTGCTGCTCGACAAGCTGGGGGCCGAACCCATCGGCCTGCCGGTGCCGCAATTCCCCGAAGCGCTGTCCAAAGGCGTGGTCGATGGCGGTGTGATCACATGGGAAATGTCGCCTTCGCTCAAGCTGGATGAGCTGACCGACAGCCACACTGACGTTGCTGGCGACAAGTCGCTTTATAACCTCTACTTCATCTGGGCGATGAACAAGGACAGCTACAATGCGCTGCCCGACGACCTCAAAGCGGTGATCGACGCCAATTCGGGTCTGGAAACGTCTGCGATGGCGGGTCGGGCCCATGATACGGGTGACCGTGACGGGTTTGTCGTGATGGAAGACGCCGGGAACGAGATCGCGACGCTCAGCGAAGACGTGACCGCGCAGATCGTGGCGCTGGGCGATGAGGTCACGCAGGACTGGATCGCCGAGATGACCGAGCGTGGCCTTGATGGCGCGCAACTGGTCGAAGATGCCCGCGCGGCGGTCGAAGCGACCCGTGGAACCGCCAGCGGCACGGACGGGTAAAGCGCCTACAGTGCCAAGAGCGACGCGGCATCCATGCCGCGTCGTTTTGCGTCGACGCAAAACTCTCCGCTCGGGATCAGTCCTCCCGGTCCCAGCGCTTCCAAAGCAGCGACAAGAGTGTTTCTCCGGCCAGCGGTGTGGTGCAATCGGCCATCAACACCGGCCCGTCGCGCCGGGGTGAGGACGTGTCGGCCTGCGCGCGCATCTCCAGCATGCGCAACTCTTCAAGGGTCGGGCTGTAGATATCCATGAGCAGACCCTATCACAGGTCAGCCATTTCCCCAAATCGCAACACCGTCACATGCGTATCGCCATAGCGCCGCGTCTCAAGCCGGGTAAACCCTTCGGGTGCCACCTGCGGCGTGTTCTCTTCCCAGACGACCAGCGCATCCTCGGCCAGCCAACCACCTTTCACGGCAGCCGACAGCGCCTTGTCCCCCATCCCCTTGCCGTAGGGCGGGTCCAGAAACACCAGCGTGGCGGGCGCACCATCACAAGGCGGCAGACGCGTCGCATCCCGCGCGATCACCCGCCCCGTTTCGCAGCGCAACAGCTTGAGGTTCTCCTTGATCAGCGACAGCGCCTTGCGCCCGTCATCGACAAACACAGCCGACGCTGCCCCGCGCGACAGCGCCTCCAACCCCAGCGCCCCGGTCCCTGCAAAAAGGTCGAGCACATGCGCGCCCTCGAACGGATCTCCGAACCGCCCGCCCGCCAACATGTTGAACAGGCTCTCCCGAACCCGGTCCGTCGTGGGCCTCAGATGCGCACCGGGATCGCCTTTGCCCACATTGGCAAGCGCCCGCCCGCGCCATGTGCCCGCGATGATCCTCACGCCTTGAGCAGCGCCTTGAGGTCGGTGGCCGGATCGCGCACGGCCTCCGGCGCAGGCGACTTGCCCGCCTCGATCAGCCGCTTGCCCACCATATAGGCGCGCGGGTCGTTCATCGCGTCGATGGCCAGCAGCCGGTCGCCTGCGTAGTACCAGAACGACACCACACCATCCTCGCCCTGCCGGGTGACGATCCGGTCATATCCGGCGCTCAGCCCTGCGATCTGAAGCTTCACATCATACTGATCCGACCAGAACCACGGTTTCGCCTCGTACGCCCTACCTTCGCCCAGAATGTTGTCCGCGACACTTTCCGCCTGATCGATGGCATTGCCGACGCTTTCCAGGCGCATCTGCTGACCGTTCATCGGGAAGGACGCACAATCCCCCGCCGCCCAGATATGCGGGTCCGACGTGCGCCCAAGCGAGTCAGTGGCGATGCCGTTCTCGATCCGAACGCCTGCCGCCTCGGCAAGCTGCGTGTTTGGAACAATCCCCACACCCACCAGCACGAAATCCACCTCCAGCGTGCTGCCATCGCTCAGCACAGCACCCGTCACACGACCCTCAGTGCCGGTCAGGTGATCCAGCCCGACGCCTTCGCGGATGTCCACTCCATGACGGCTGTGCACGTCCCGGAAATAGGCCGAGGTCTCGGGCGCTGCGACCCGTTGCAGAATGCGGTCTGCCATCTCGACCAGCGTCACGGTCAGCCCCAGCTTGGCCGCCACGGCTGCGGCCTCCAGCCCGATATACCCGCCGCCGACGATCAGCACCCGCGCACCGTTGGTAAAGCGGGGGGCCATCGCGTCCACATCGTGCAAGCCGCGGACGACCATCACACCGTCCAGATCGCCGCCAATGCTGGCAGGCAAACGGCGCGGGGTGGACCCTGTGGTCAGCACAAGATCATCGTAGTGCAGCACCTCGTCCCCGACAGTCAGTGTCTGCGTCGCAGGATCTATCGCCGTCACAGGGGCACCAAGTTTCAAGGCGATATCCTGCTCTGCATAGAAACTCTCGGGCCGCAGATAAAGCCGGTCCCGCTCCATCTCTCCCAGAAGATAGGCCTTGGACAGCGGCGGTCGCTGGTACGGCGGAAACGGTTCTTCCCCGATCAGCGTGATTTGACCTTCGAACCCTTTGGCGCGCAGACGTGCGACGCATGACGATCCGGCCTGACCCGCCCCGACCACAATTACCTGTCTCATTGATAAACCTTTTTTCGCCGTACCATTGGTCTGGTTGCGGGCGACCCTATATGGCAGAGCATCCAGAATGCAATTCTTCAACGAGGGACAGAAGATGACAATCGCACCGGGTGATACCCTGCCAGAAGCGACACTTGTGAAACTGGGGGCCTCAGGCCCTGAAGCCGTGTCTTTGGCCGATCATGCCAAAGGCAAGAAAGTCGTGATCTTCGCCGTACCCGGCGCGTTCACGCCAACCTGCCATTCGGCCCATGTGCCCAGCTTCATCCGCACGAAAGATCAGTTTGCCGCAAAAGGCGTTGACGAGATCATCTGCGTGTCGGTCAACGACCCCTTCGTGATGAAAGCCTGGGGCGAAGCCACGGGCGCGACCGAAGCCGGCATCACCATGCTGGGCGACGCGCAAAGCGCCTTCACCAAGGCCATCGGCATGGATTTCGACGCGCCGCCCGCCGGACTGATCGCGCGATCCAAGCGCTATGCGATGGTCGTCGAGGACGGCAAAGTGACCAAGCTGCATGTCGAAGAAAGCCCCGGCGTCTGCGAGATTTCGGGTGGTGAGGCTTTGCTCGCCGAGCTGTGATCGGCGCGGGCAATCCTTTGAAGGATTGCCCAAAACTCTTCGAAGAGTTTTTTGGGCCCGGTGTCGGATTACAGTCCGTGCCGGGCCTTGTTGTAGGCGGACCAGTCGTCGATCTCGGGATAGTACCTCTCGCGCCACGCTTTGACCCTAGGGTTCATCATCGCCCGCCATTTGCGCGGGAAAAGCGCGAAGAAGGTCATCACCGGATAGCCATAGGGCAGTTGCGGGGCCTCGTCCTCATCATAGGTCTGCAGCAGCGGAAAGCGGCGGTCAGGTTTGTAGTGGTGGTCGGAATGTCGCTGCAGGTTGATCAGGAACCAGTTCGACGCCTTCTGAGATGCGTTCCAGCTGTGGCGCGGTTTGACATGTTCGTATTTGCCGTCTCCCAGGTATTTCCGCGTCAGGCCGTAATGTTCCACATAGTTCACCAGCTCCAGTTGGAAGATTGCCGCGAGCGCCTGCAAGACAAACACGAGCGCACCCAGCCCGCCGCCAAGAGCAAAGGCCAGCACGATGAAGAACAGCTGCAACATCCAATAGCGCCAGAACGGGTTGCTGATGTGCCACCACGGCAGGTCCTTGCGCGCCAGCATGTCGCGTTCGGCGAGAAACGAGGACAGCAGGCTTTGCTTCAATACACGCGGGTAGAACCGCCAGAAGCTTTCGTTGTAGCGCGCCGTCACCGGGTCGCGGGGTGTGCCGACATGGCGGTGATGCACAAGCAGGTGTTCTGATCGGAAATGGCCGTAAAGGGCCATGCACATCAGGATATCCCCAAGCCAGCGTTCCAGCTTGTTTTTCTGGTGCATCAATTCATGCGCGTACACGATGCCCACGGTGCCAGACAGAACCCCCATGCCGACAGTCACGAGGTAAATCTCAAGCGGGCCAAGATGGTCGGCACGGGGGATGTACCAGACCATGCCAAAAATCATCAGGAATTGCAGTGGCGGCCAGATCAGCGTGATCATCTTGTGCCAGTAAAGTGCGCTGTCCTTGGTCTGCGGGTCGAGGTTGTCGGTATCAAGGCCCAACGCGGCATCCAGCGTGGCGAAGACACCCCATGTGGCGATGATCGGAACGAGCGCCCAGACCCCGCCGATCACCGCGCCGGACAGCACCAGCGGCAGCATGAACAGCGAAAGCCAGAAGGGCACCGCTGCCCGGAACGGCAGACGCGACACAGAGGGAGTCAGGGCGCTGTCAGACATGAACGTGCTCGGTATTTCCTAGTACACAGCATGTAACGGCAGAATTGGCGTTCACCAATAATGACGTAACGTGGCGTCATTTTGCTTTGGTCAGGGCATGGGCTTTGCGCATCACCGTGGGCAGGTCGTCCGGATCGAAATCGTCGGCCTCAACGAACATGCCGCGCATCGGTGCGCGGTCCATCGGCACCAGCGCGGTCTTGACCGTGAGCCGCAGGTGAAAATGGGTGAAGGTGTGCCGCGCTTCTTCGGGAAGTGTGCGCCATTCGGCGCGGATCGGGGGATCTTCGGTGGGAGCGTCGCCCCAGTCGCTGCCGGGCCAGCCGAGCATCCCGCCCAAGAGCCCGCTGTCGGGGCGCTGTTCCAGCAGCCAAGCGCCATCAACCCGGCGGGCAAGGTAGGCAATGCCGAACCGCGTCGGTTTGCGCTTCTTCGGAGATTTCTTCGGCAGGTCTTTGGCTGTGCCCGACTCCCACGCTGCGCAGGATTTGCGCCATGGGCACAGACCGCAAGCCGGGTTGCGCGGGGTGCAGATGGTGGCCCCCAGATCCATCACCGCTTGGGCATAGCAGCCGGGGCGTGTCTGTGGGGTGAGGGCTGAGGCGTATTGCATCAGCACTGGTTTCGCTGAGGGCAGGGGCGTGTGGTCGTCATAGAGTCGCGCCATCACCCGTTCCACGTTTCCATCCAGCACGGTCTCTGGCAGGTCAAAGGCGATGGAGGCGATGGCAGCCGCGGTGTATGGGCCGATGCCCGGCAGCGCGATCAGTCCGGCATAGCTGTCTGGGAACACGCCATCGTGATCGTGATGTACCACGCGGGCGCATTTGAGCAGGTTGCGGGCGCGGGCGTAGTAGCCCAACCCGGCCCAAGCGGCCATCACATCGGCATCTTCGGCCTTTGCCAGATCGCTGACGGTGGGCCAGCGGGTGGTGAACGCCTCGAAATAGCTTTTGACGGCGGCCACGGTGGTCTGTTGCAGCATGATCTCGGACATCCAGACGCGATACGGGTCGGGGCGCACACCCTGTGCCCGCGCGGCCGGTCCCACACGCCACGGCATCTGGCGGGCATGCCTGTCGTACCAGTCGAGCAACGCGGCGGGGTCGGGCCGTTCACGCAAGTCTGACATTCCTTTGAACTCGGGTCTCATTTGTGGGGTGGTTGCGATGGCATCTCGCCACTAGAATAGCGTTCGGACAAGGGAGTCAAACATGGCGCCGCGCAACAGTCAGACCCATGGCTTCAAACGCACATCGAGCCTCTTGCAGACTCGATCCGCAAGACATCCGAGACGCGTGGCTTTGCGCAGTCGCGCCTTTTGACCCACTGGGCCGAGATCGCTGGCGAGGACATCGCCGCGATGAGCCGTCCTGTCGAAGTGCGCTATGGGCGGGGCGGGTTCGGCGCGACGCTGACGCTTTTGACCACGGGGGCCAATGCGCCGATTCTCGAGATGCAGAAGGAAAAGCTGCGCGAGAAGGTGAACGCGGTTTATGGCTACAACGCGATTTCCAAGGTGCGGATCACGCAGACCGCCTCGACCGGGTTTTCGGAAGGTCAGGTGAGCTTTGATCACCGCCCCAAAGGCGTGCGTGACGACACGCCCGCCGCGATCCTGCCAGAGGCGCAGCACGTGGCAGGGGGCGTTCAGGACGACGGATTGCGCGCGGCGCTGGAACGTCTTGCCACGAACGTCTATTCAAAAACACAAAATCGGACTTAAGTCCTTCGGGAAACAGAGCAAAGGGTTTCGCAATGAAACAACGGATGATGACGATTGCACTGGCGGTGGCCCTTGCGGGTGGCGCAGGATGGTGGATTACCGGGACAGGCTCTCAGGCGCCCACGATCAATGGGCAGGCCATTGCGCTGCCCGGCGCGGCCAATGCGCAGTCCAGCACACAGGCAGAGGTGACCATCGAGGACATGGTGCTGGGTGCCGAAGACGCACCGGTCGAAATCATCGAATACGCGTCCTACACCTGCCCGCATTGCGCCAATTTTCACAAGGGTGTCTTCAAGGACCTGAAGGCGGATTACATCGACACCGGCAAGGTCAAGTTCACCTATCGCGAGGTCTATTTCGACCGCTATGGCCTGTGGGGATCGCTCGTCGCGCGCTGCGGTGGTGAGGATCGGTTCTTTGGCATCACCGAAATGATCTATGACACCCAGGGCCAATGGACCCGTGCCGGATCGGAAGCGGCAATTGCCGATGAGCTGCGCAAGATCGGCCGGATTGCTGGTCTGGAGAACGATCAGCTTGAGGCGTGTCTGAGCAATGGCGACAAGGCGCGTGGATTGATCGAATGGTATCAGGCCAATGCCGAAGAGCATGGGATCAATTCGACCCCGTCCTTCGTGATCGATGGGACCACCTATTCGAACATGAGCTATAGCGAGTTCAAGGAAATCATTGACGACAAGCTGGGCAGCTAAGCCCGCAACGCCATTATCTTTCAAAGAAAGGCCGGGTCTTTGAACCGGCCTTTTTTGGTGTCTGCAACGAGTTCTGCAAATAGGTCCGATACGGTCCGATTGTTTCGCGTGCGAAACATTGGGTTCAATCCGGACCTATTAACCCTTTGTTAACTAATGCTTACGTCCGGCGGCCTTCGCGCAGCCATGCTGCAAGGATCAGACCGGATGCCAAGAGCAGCACAAGCCAACCCGGCAGCATCGGTGTCTGTGTCACGTCCAATGTCTCGAACGCCTCGCGCGGGGTAATGCCAAGCCAACCGCGCCCGGCCGCGGGGCGGCCTTCGCCGACCGCACGGATGCTGGGCACACCGTCCTCCAGCCGCCTGACGCCACCGCCCGTTCCGTCAACAGTCGCTTCGAGAACCTCACCGCTGGCGATGGTCTGTTCGAATTCGCGCGGAGCCGCAGGGCCAAGGCCGACCACGGCCTCCTGATCGCCCTCTGCCAAGCGATAGAGACCAATCTCCGGCCCTGTATAGAGCGCCTCGAACCGACCGGGTGTCACCTCGTCCAGCATGATTTCTTCCTCGGTGCCATCGGGCCGTGTGACGGTGACGGTGCCGATTGTTTCATCCAAGGTGCGGCGGATGATGCGCATGGTCTGCCCGGTGGGTTCGGCCCAAAGCGCCTCTTCCTCAAGCTCGGGTTCCTTCATCATCCAATGGGCCAGACGGCGCAGCAGATCGAGCTGCGGCCCGCCCCCTTCAAAGCCGCGCGACCAGAGCCAGGCGTGATCCGACGCGATCAGCGCAACACGGCCTTCGCCGACCCTGTCCAGAACGAGAAGCGGCCTGTCATCGACCCCGGTCATGAGCACGTCGCCGCCGACGGGTTCGACTTCGATCTGGCGCATCCAGCGACCCCATGTCTCGGCTCCGGCCAGTCCGGATGTCACCGGGTGGCGGTCACCCAGATCGGAGATGGCAGGACGGTAGCCGCGCTCGATCACGCGGGCGGTGGGTTCGGCGGGAATGATGCTTGCCAAAGGCGAGCGATAGATGCTGTCCGCGCTGGCAAAATCGGGTCCGGCCGCGATCAACACAGCGCCACCGGATTGCACGTAGTTCGCGACGTTGTCGAGATAAATGGCCGGCAGGATGCCGCGCCGCTTGTAGCGGTCGAAGATGATGAGGTCGAAATCCTCGATCTTCTCAAGGAAAAGCTCGCGGGTGGGGAAGGCGATCAGCGACAGTTCCGTCACCGGCACGCCGTCCTGTTTCTCGGGCGGGCGAAGGATGGTGAAATGCACAAGGTCCACCGAGCTGTCGGATTTCAGCAGGTTGCGCCATGTCCGGCCCCCCGCATGCGGTTCGCCACTGACGAGCAGCACGCGCAGGCGGTCGCGCACGCCATTGATTTGCACAAGCGCCGTGTTGTTGCGGTCGGTGAGTTCGTCCTCGGCGGTGGGGACGGTGAATTGGATCACGTTCAGCCCGCCATGGGGCAGCGTGATCGGCAGTTCGATGTCTTCGCCAATGGGCATGTCAAAGCGCTGCGGCTCTTGCCCGTCGACGGAAATATCGATCACGGTGGATGCTGCTTGCGGTGCGGCGCCATCATCCTCGACCCGCAGGGTTAGGGTCACCGGTTCACCCAGAATGGCAAAGGCGGGCGCGTTCTTGACGATCAGGCGGCGGTCCCAGTCGGTTTCCTTGCCGGTGAGCAGCAGGTGCAACGGCGCAGGCAGGTCGGGGGTCCGTTCAAGATCGTGGACCCGCCCATCGCTGAGCAGGAAGATGCCCGCGATGCGGCCGCGCGGTTCTTCGGCGAGGGCATCCGAAACCGCAGACATGAGCAGCGTCCCGGTGTCACCCTCTCCGTCGCCTACTTCGATCCGGCGAATTTCGGTGTTTTCGCGGGCGTTCAGTTGCGCGGCCAGTGACACGGCGGAATTGGTGGTGCTGTTGATGCGATCGCCCAGCGACTGGCTTGCGCTCTTGTCCTCGACGATCAGAACGATGTTGGACAGCGGCGCGCGGTCTTCGACCTGGTAGGACGGTTGTGCAAGCGCGCCCAGCACGACAAGCGCCGCCAGTGCCCGGAGCGCCCATCCCTGCAGTCCGCGCCACAGCGCGAGGGCGATGCCAAGCGCTGCAAGGGCCGCCAGAACGGCAATGAACATCCACGGAAGAAGTGGATCAAAGACGATGCTTCCGGTCATCAATTGCCCAATCTGTCAAGAAGTGCAGGCACGTGAACCTGATCGGATTTATAGTTCCCGGTCAGCACGTGCATGACCAGATTGACCCCAAAGCGATAGGCGATCTCGCGCTGGCGTTCGCCGGAATAGCCGCTGCCAATGGGAAACATCGGGTTGCCGCGCGCATCCATCGCCCAGGCTGCCGCCCAGTCGTTGCCGCCGATGATCACGGGGGTCACGTTGTCATTCAGGTTGCGGAAGGGCATGCCTTCGACCAGTTCGGCATCAGGCGGAGAGGCCTCTACCCAGACATCGGTGCTGTTGTGCCTGCCGGGGAAATCCTGAAGCAGGTAGAACGTGCGGGTGAGGACGTGGTCCTGCGGCAGCGGCTCCAGCGGCGGAATGTCGAGCGGCGCGGCCAGCTGTTGCAGCTTGCGGCCATTCGGGCTGCCGGTGCCGAAACGGGCGATGTCGGCATCGCGGGTGTCGAACATGATCATCCCGCCGGACCGCAGATAGGTGTTCAGCTTGGCATAGGCTTCGGCCGAGGGGGTTGGTTGGGTGGGTGTGATCGGCCAGTAGAGGAACGGGAAGAACGCCAGCTCATCGGTTTCAAGGTTGACCGCGACCGGATCTGCGGGTTCGACCGAGGTGCGGAAGAACAGGGTTTCCGACAGGCCCACAAGCCCCGCTTGGGCGGTGCGGTCCAGCGCCTCATCGCCCGTAATGACATGGGCAAACGTGACCTCGGCCGTGGCCGCAAGGGCGAACAGGTCGTCCGAGGATTGCGCCAGTGCCGGGGCGGCCGGCATCAACAACACCGCAAGCACAACGCCCGCCGCCGTTGTGGCGCGGGGTCCGGAAAGGCGACCCGACAGGAACAGCGATGCGATGATGTCCGCCAGCAAGAGCGCGAGGGAGAGGGCGAGGAGCCATCCCGCGAGCGGCGTTTCCTCGGATTGGGCAAGTCCTTCGACGGTGACATCCGAGGGCCAGCTTGCCGGGGTCAGCGTCTCATCGGTGCTTAGAACATTGCGGGCCAATGCACGGTCCTGGCTTTGGTAAAGGCCGGGGCGCAGGTCGGGACCGAGGGCTGCCTCGACAAGAGCTTCGCCTGTGACACCCTGAAGGGTGCTGCCATCGGTCAGAGAGCCGAACGCATCAAGCACGAGGTTTGGCTGCCAGATCGTTCCCGCAAGCTCTTCCGCGCTGGGTGTTGCACCACTTCCTGCAGCAATGGCCAGACGTTCGAGCATCTGCACGAAGAGACCGGACAGCGGCAGGGACGACCATTCGGCATTCGCAGTGACGTGGAACAGGATGATCTGACCCTGACCCACCGCCTTGCGCGTAACCAGCGGCGTCCCATCGGTGAGTTGCGCGATCACGCGTTCTGCCAAGGCGGGATCGGGCTGCGCCATGACCTGCGCGGTGACGGTCACATCGGCGGGCACGGGCAGGCCAAAGAACGGGCTGTCCTCGCCGAATTCGGCCAGCGATTTCGGCTCTCCCCAGCTCATGGCACCACCAACGCTGCGGCCACCGGCGCGCAGGCGTACGGGCAGAAGGGGGTCTTCGGCCTCTCGGCTGATGTCGCTTGCGGCCAGACGCGGCCCGGCAAAGCGCAGGAGGATGCCGCCATTGTCGAGCCATTCCAGCAGCGCCTCTTCCTCGGCCGCGCCAACGGTGGCCACATCAGCGAGGGCGATCACATCGGGATTGGCCGGGATCATGTCCATCAACGCGCCGGTCAGCAGGTCCGCGCTGGGTTCCAGCGCTTTCTCAAGGTAATGCAGCGGCGACAGCAGTTGCAGGCCCTCCCGATCCTCACGACCAGCCATCAGCGCCACTTCGCGGCGGCGCAGGCTGTCATCGGGAAGGGTGGTGGCACCCGCGCTGCGGTTGCCTTCGATCTCGAACCGGTTGATCCGCGCGCGCAGTTCCGAGGGCAGGGCCAGCGCGGTTTCGGTTGTCGTGGCGTCCGCATCGAACGTGGCCGTCGCCCGCGCCAGAACCGCCGGATTGCCAGCAGGGTCCCGGCCCTGGGCCAGGATCGTGACCTCGCGCGCGGCACCCGATTGGGCGCGAAGCGCGGTCAGAACGATATTGCCGTCTTCAAATCGTGCGGGGGCTAGACCCAGAATGCTTTGTCCGGCCTGAAATACCGTGACGGTCCCACGGTCTTCGAGCGCGGACAGAAGCGTTTCGCGTCCGTCATGGTCAAGCCCGTCGGACATCCAGTAGGTGTCGAAATCGCCCTCTGGCAAAAGCTCAACAGCGCGGGTGATCTGGGCCTCGCCAGGTTCCCATGGTTCCGGTGTCAGTCCGACCAGTCGCGTGCGCAGGTCGTCTGCAGTCTGGAACGTTGTGGGTTCGGGTGATGTCAGTTTGAGAAGCGCGACGCGACGGTCATCGCGGGCGGCTTGTGCCAGAAGGCCATCAAGGGCCTGCGTGCGGGCGCGCCAGCTTGCGGCACTGGCCCAGGACGCGTCCATAACCAACAAGAGAGGTCCGTCATTCGCCGCGATGTCGTCGGTCTGCGGGTTCAGGATCGGGCCAGCCAGCCCGATGATGATTGCCGCGACCGCCAGCATCCGCAACAAAAGCAGCCACCACGGAGTGCGGTCGCTGACCTGATCGTCGTCCTTCAGGCCAAGCAGCAGGACAACACCGGGGAACATGCGGCGGATCGGGGCAGGCGGCACGGCGCGCAGGATCAGCCAAAGGATCGGTAGCGCCAGAAGCGTCAGCAAAAGCCAGGGGGTCGCAAATCCGATGCCAAATAGCGTCATCCGTGAGCCCCATCCATAGCCCGGTAAATCCAGAGAAGCGCGGATTGCGCGCTCTCGCTTGTGTGGTGGCAAAGGTATTGCCAGCCGGTTAACCGCGACAGCCGGTCAAGCCGGTCTTTCCGTTCGGCAAGCCGGTCCAGATAGCGGGTCCGCAGATCGCCCGCTTTGAGCGTTTCATGTACGATCCCGCCACCGACGCTTTGAAAGATCGTGCGCCCGTCGAAAGGAAAGCTTTCTTCGCTGGGGTCGAGAATCTGAACAAGCGCACCGCGCACGCCGCGATCTGCCGCCTTGGTCAGGGCGGCCTCGACAGGCTCAGGATCACCCAGGAAATCGGAAAAGAAGATCGCCCGCGACTGCGGGATCATGCCGCGCGCTTCTGGTTCGGAATAATCGTCCCCGTGGTCGACCGACAACATATGCGCAAGCCGCGTGATCTGCGCCTGCCCCCGCCGGGGCGGCAGGTCGAAACCGGTGAGACCCACACGTTCGCCGCCACGAATGAGCAGGATCGCACTGGCCAGCGCCAGAGTGCGGGCGCGGTCGGCTTTGGTCGGCAGGTTGGCGTCGGAGGCAAACCGCATGGATGCCGCCTGATCCACCCAGAGGATGACGCTTTGCGCAATCTGCCATTCGCGTTCGCGCACGAATTGCGTGTCGCTGCGGGCCGAGCGCCGCCAGTCGATGTCGCGCAGGGCGTCGCCCTGCTGCATGGGCCGGTATTGCCAGAAATCATCGCCCAATCCGGACCTGCGCCGCCCGTGTTCACCCAAAAGAACGGTTCCGGCCAAGTGCTCTGCCCGCGCCAGAAGCGCGGGAAGCTTGGCGGCTTCCTCTTCCGAGCGTTGACGAAGGGCAGCGACGTTTGTCACGCAGCAGCCTCGGTTGCCATCATGCGGTGGGCCACATCGTCGATCAGGCTGCCAAGATCTTCGCCGCGCGCACGGGCCGAGAAGGTCAGCGCCATCCGGTGGGTCAGAACCGGGCGGGCCATATTGATGACGTCCTCGGGCGACGGAGCCAGACGCCCTTCCAGAAGGGCACGCGCACGAACGGTCAACATCAGCGCTTGCGCCGCGCGCGGGCCAGGCCCCCATGCGACGGTGTCCTTGACGCGGTCACCGGCCAGCGGGTCATGCGGACGGAAAGCGCGCACCAGATCGAGGATCATTTCGACCACGGCATCGCCAACGGGCATCCGGCGCAGCAACTTCTGCGCGGCGATCAGTTCGTCGGCGGTAAAGACCTCGTAAGCATCGGCCTCTTCCGCACCTGTGGTGGCGAGAAGGATCTCTTTTTCGGTCTTGCGGTCGGGATACTGCACGTCGATCTGCACAAGAAAGCGGTCAAGCTGGGCTTCCGGAAGGGGGTAGGTGCCTTCCTGCTCGATCGGGTTCTGGGTGGCCAGAACGTGGAACGGTGCGTCCAGCTTGCGGGTTTCGCCCGCCACCGTGACCGCCTTTTCCTGCATCGCCTGCAGCAGCGCCGATTGTGTCCGCGGGCTGGCGCGGTTGATTTCGTCGGCCATCAGAAGCTGGCAGAAGATCGGGCCCTGGATGAACTTGAAGGCCCGGCTGCCATCAGACCCGGTTTCCAGCACTTCGGACCCAAGAATATCTGCAGGCATCAGGTCCGGCGTGAACTGCACGCGGTTGCCATTGAGCCCCATGACGGTCGAAACGGTCTCAACAAGACGGGTTTTCCCAAGGCCGGGCAGGCCGATCAGCAGTCCGTGACCCCCGCACAAAAGTGCCGCCAAGGTGAGTTCGACCACACGCTCCTGACCGATGAAGCGGCGGGTGATCGCCGTCTTGGCCTGCGCCAGCTTGTCTTCCAGCGCTTCGATCTCTGCGACCAAATCTTCGCCTGCGGCCATGACGTGTCTCCCTTGCGCATTACGTCCGTTTCAAGAAAGTGTAATGCGCAAAGGGGAAATGGCAAAAGCAATGAGCGCACAAGATCGTGTAATTCCATCCGCCGAAGGCATCGCTGCCTCTGTTCGCGCCACAAAGAGCAAGGGTTTGCCGCCGGTCCACCTGTGGAACCCGCCGTTTTGCGGTGATCTCGACATGCGCATCGCCCGCGACGGGACGTGGTTCTATCTTGGCACGCCGATTGGCCGCGCCCCTTTGGTCAAGCTGTTTTCTTCGATTCTGCGCAAGGATGGCGACAAGTATTTCCTCGTGACCCCGGTCGAGAAGGTGGGAATCACGGTGGACGACGCACCGTTTGTTGCCACCGATTTCGACGTGACCGGTGAGGGCGAGGAACAGGTGCTGACCTTCACCACCCATGTCGGAGACACGGCGGTCGCCGGGCCTGACCATCCGATCCGGGTGGAGCGCGATGCAGAAACCGGGGAGCCCTCACCCTACGTGCTGGTGCGCGCCAATCTTGAAGCGCTGATCGACCGCAAGAGTTTCTACCGCTTGGTCGATTGCGGCACGCACCATGAGGAGGACGGGCAAAGCTGGTTCGGCGTCTGGTCGGGCGGGCAGTTCTTTCCGATCATCCCGTCAGCAGACCTGCCGGAGTGATCGGCGCCGGAAGCCGCTTCGAAGCGGTTTAAAAACGCTTTTCGAAAAGCGTTCCCGCCAAGCTTGACCGTCAGTCACCCAGCTTGGCGTGCACTTCATCAAGATCGATCTCACCGATGGGCATCTTGTTCCCCGGGTTCTCGAAATCGTATTTGAAGAGCTCGAAATCCTTTTTGTAGATTTCGTAGATCAGGTGCATCGACAGATCGTCGAAATAATCTTCGACCGGATGGGCTCGCTTGGGTCCATGCCCTTCGCTTTCGTTGAAGCGGGGAATGGTCTTGAGGTCGATCTTCTTCTTGGTTTCGACATGGTTGAGCACATCGGCCATGCCGTCGTTGAAGGTCTCGGTCCAGAAGATGTTGTCGTAGCGGCCGCCATTGACGATGAAGGTGCTGATATGGCCGGACATCGCGGACCAATGGATGTCTGGCTCCATCGGACGGCGCCAGCGGATGGTGTCGCGGGCAAAGAGCAGGAAGCGGCGGAAGCTCTTGATCTGGTCGAACTCCTGCTTGCCGTCCTCGCCACCAACTTCGATCCCGTATTTCTGGATCAGCAGCGGCACGAGGTTGCCGCGATAGCGTTTGCCGTTGCGCTGAATGCCGCAGATTTTGTCGAAGAACGAACTGAGGATGCGCGTGTAGGGGTTGCGCACGCAGGTGAACGCATAGGTGTCCTGTGCCTGAATGCGCTGGGTGATCGGGTCCTTCGAATGGTCCAGAGCCCATTTATGCAGGCCCGACTGCGCATCGTGGATGTCACCGTCAAAGAACGTGCCATGATCGGAATAATACATGATCTGACCAATGGTCGAACACGCGCATTTAGGAACCACGCGATAGACCATGCTTTCGCTTTCGGTCATCCATGTGCCGGGAAAACCCATTTTTCTGCCGCCTCCAGCCTCGTTCCGAGCTCTTGTCGTCCGGTAACGTAAACAAAAAATCAAAGAAAGTCGGTTTATTCAATCACTGAACATGCGTATCACTATGAAAAAGAGGTAATAGTTGGGCAAATGAAGACCTGAATGGCAAATATTGCCTTCATACTGCTGTGTCACAAGGACCCGGACGCGATCATCCGACAGGCGCTCAGCCTGACGGCAGTGGGAGATTTCATCTCCATTCACTTTGATGCGCGGGCGGATGCAGCGGCCTACGCAGCCATTCATACGGCCTTGTCGGACAACCCCAACGTCACCTTTGCGAAGAAGCGAATCAAATGTGGCTGGGGGGAATGGTCGCTGGTTCAGGCCACGCTCTATGCGGTCGAAGCGGCGGTCGAGGCATTCCCTCGGGCCACGCATTTCTACATGCTCTCGGGCGATTGCCAGGCGATCAAGACCGCCGAATACGCGCACAAATATCTTGACCGGATGGATGCGGATTTCATCGAGAGCTTCGATTTCTTCGCGTCCGACTGGATCAAGACCGGGATGAAGGAAGAGCGGCTGATCTACCGCCACTACTTCAACGAGCGCACCCAGAAATGGATCTTCTACCAAAGCTTCAACTGGCAGAAAAAGCTGGGTCTCACCCGCAAGATCCCCGAAGATCTGGAAATCCAGATCGGCAGCCAGTGGTGGTGCCTGCGGCGCCGCACCATTGAGGCGATCCTTGATTTCGTCCGGCAGCGGCGCGATGTCATGCGGTTTTTCAGCACCACCTGGATCCCTGACGAGACGTTTTTCCAGACGCTGGTGCGGCACCTCGTGCCGGAGAACGAGATTGAATGCCGAACGCTGACCTTCCTGATGTTCTCGGATTACGGGATGCCGGTCACGTTCTACAACGACCACTTCGATCTGCTGCTCAGTCAGGATTTCCTGTTCGCCCGCAAGATCAGCCCAGAGGCTTTGCAACTGAAAGAGCGGTTGGGGTCGCTGTATTCTGCGAAGGGTGTGAACTTCCAGATCTCGAACGAAGGCCGGTCGCTCTACAAGTTCCTCACCGGCAAGGGCCGGATCGGCCGCCGCTTTGCCCCTCGCTTCTGGGAGACGGAAAGCACGCTGGGCCGCGAACGCGAATTGCTGATCGTGGTCTGCAAGAAGTGGCACGTGGCCAAACGGCTGGTTTCGCGGATCCGGCAGCAGACAAACGTGCCCTGCATCGAATACCTCTTCAACGAAGAACAGACGGATCTGCCGGATATGGGGGGCATCCAGTCAACGCTGGGCAAGCGGCATCGCCATCGGCGGTCGCTCATGCGGATGCTGTTCGACTATTTCGACTCGGATCGCATGGTTGTCTGTATGGACCCCGGCAATCTGGACCTGCTCGAGGATTTCTGCCGCGACCGTGCCACGACGCGCCTGCTTGAGGTGAATTGCACCTTCACGGATGACTACCTGATCGGCCACGCCATGCGCGTCGGGCTGGCCGGCGAACGCACGCCACAGGAAACGCTTGAACGGCTTTTGCCGACCATCCGCAATGACATCGTGCATGAAAGCGACCGGATTCGCGATGCGGAGTTCGAAAACCACCTGCGCATCCGCGAGGAAGACAGTATCGAGGTCAATGCCGCCGCCTTGGCCAGTTTCCTGTCCATCGCGCCGGAGCAGGCGCTGGAAATCGCACGCACCGACCACCTGTTTGCAGACTGAGGATACGCCGCATGGCCTACACCTATGACGACCAGAACATCTTCGCCAAGATCCTGCGCGGCGAGATCCCGAATTCCACCGTGCTTGAAACCGACCACACGCTGGCGTTCCGGGACATCCAGCCGCAAGCCCCGGTGCACGTGCTGGTGATCCCGAAAGGGCCCTATGTGTGCTACGATCACTTCGTGCTCGAAGCGAGCGATGCCGAAATCGTCGATTTCAACCGCGCCGTGGGCGAGGTGGTGAAGGCCGAAGGGCTGCAGGAAGGTGGGTACCGGATCATCTCGAACGCCGGTGAAGCCGGTGTGCAGGAGGTGCCGCATCTGCATGTCCACGTACTGGGCGGCCGGGTTCTGGGACGGATGCTGCAACGGGCGGGGTAAAAGCGCCTTCGAAGGCGCTTGGCCAAGCCGCTTCGAAGCGGCTTGCGCCCCCCTCACGCCGAGCGCGTGAGTGACAGGAACACGTCCTCCAGATCGGCCTGTTCGGTGCGCACGTCCCGGATGCGCACGCCGTTGTCGCGCAGCATCGACAGCACATCTTCCGCCGAGGTCTGGCGGGCACGATAGCTGACTGCAATCGTGCCATCCTCCCGGGTGGTCACGGCGATGCCCTCGACTTCGGGCAGAGCGCCCACCGCGTTGTCGGGTTGAATGACCATCGTCTTGGCATCAAGCGCGCCCAGCAGGTTGCTCGTGCTGTCGCGGGCCACCACCTCGCCATGATTGATGATGGCGATCTCGTCGCACATCTCTTCGGCCTCTTCGAGGTAATGCGTGGTCAGGATGATCGTCATGCCCTCGTCGCGGTTCAGCTTGCGCACATTGGTCCAGAGCATCTGCCGCAGCTCGATATCCACACCGGCGGTGGGTTCGTCCAGCACCAGAACATGCGGGCGGTGCACGAGCGCCTTGCCCAGCAACAACCGCCGCCGCATGCCGCCCGAAAGCGTGCGGGCATAGGCTTCAGCCTTGTCGGTGAGGCCGATCATCTCGAGGATTTCGTCAGAGCGCCGCTGCGATTTCGGCACGCCATAGAGCCCCGCTTGCACCTCCAAAGCGCCGCGCGGAGTAAAAAACGGATCAAGGTTCAACTCCTGCGGCATCACACCGATGGCCGCGCGGGACTGGCGTGGGTTCACATCCTGATCCCATCCCCAGATCGTCACTTGGCCTGCGGTTTTGGTGACCAGACCCGCCAGAATGTTGATCAGCGTTGATTTCCCGGCACCATTCGGCCCGAGAAGCCCAAAGACCGAACCGCGGGGCACATTCAGATTGATGCCTTTCAGGGCTTCTTTGCCTCCGGAATAGGTCTTTTTCAGGCCTTCGATCTCAATGGCGTGCTGTGTCATCGCTGTCTCTTGCTCCCGTGGCCGCGTCGTCTTAAACCGCACCTAGTGGAAATTCCGAACGAAGGAAACGCAGCAGATGGCTACGCAAGCGCCCGAAACCAAGATCGTGGACAGCTACCGCATCGCCTGTGATGGCGGCGAAGGGGCCTTGGGTCACCCGCGCGTCTGGCTGCAAATTCCGCATGACACCGGTTGGGTCGAGTGCGGCTATTGCGATGCGAAATACGTCCACCGGGATTTCGCTGACCAGCACGACACGTGACAGCCAAGCGTCTTTGCGCAGCGCTTCTGGCGCTCGCGGTCTGCGTGACAATCGTCACGCGCATTTGGCTGCGGATCGACCGGTACGACATCGGGTTGCTCGATACGCTGGCGTTCAACTACCGCTATTTCACGATCTGGACGAACACGCTGGTAGGCCTGACCTGTGCCTGGGTGGCGCTGGGCGGGCGCGAACCGGCGAAGGTTCAGGGCGGGCTGCTCTTGTCGATTGCGATGGTCGCCATCGTTTATCACGTGCTGCTTGCGCATCTGCGGGATTATCGCGGCATCGACATGGTGATCGACCTGATGCTGCACACGCTGATCCCGCTCGGGTTCGCGGGCTATTGGCTGGCGTTCGTACAGAAAGCCGATCTGAGCTATCCCGACATCCTGCCTTGGCTGATCCTGCCGCTCTTGTATTGCATCGTCGCGATGCTGCGCGCTGCGTTTGTTGACGGGCGCTATCCCTATCATTTCCTGAACCTTGACGATCTTGGCCCGCTGCGCACGGGGCTCAATATCTTCGGGTTGCTGATCGTGTTCTCGGGCTTCGGGGCGCTGATCGTCTGGGCGGGACAGCGGCTGGGCCGCCGCCCCGGCTTCGCGGGAACCGGGTTTTAACTGATCGGGATCGGGGCCGGACCGCAGGGCAGAACCGGCGTGTCATCCTCTGGCCCGGTCAGAAACTGCAGCACCTTTTCCCCGGACCATGCCGTGATCTCGCGCCCCTGATTGTCGCTGCCGCTGCCGATCACCGTGCCGGTCTCGTTGTTGAGCGTGTGATAGAGCACGTTTGCCTCGACGCCGTTCTCGCAGATCATGCTGGCCCGTCCCGGCGTCTGTGGCCCACCGGCCACCCATTCGCCGTTGCACGGCGTGCCGTCGTCCAGAAAACCGATGATGATGCCGGTGTCCCAGCCATGAACCTGCCCGTCGAAATAGACACCATCGGTTCCGATACAGGCCAATGCGCGCACGCAATTCGCCTTGTCATAAGGGATGTTCTCGCAGATCGGAAGACTGGCTTTGGGATCGGTCTTGGGCTCCAATCCGTCAAGCTTTAGCGTTTCGTTGGCGACAACAGGACTGGCCCCGATGGCAAGGAAAACTGCACCAATTAAAGCACGCACGACATTTTCTCCGTTTGCTGCGTCAGACACGATCAAAGAATAATCCACAGCCTGTGAAACGCCAATGACGACGCGCAGCACCACGTTCGGGCTGGCACCTCTTCGCCGACCGTGGCACACCTTTGGCAGCACGAAAATGGGGACGCGCGACATGGCATTCGGCAAAGGACATCACCTTCACCTGATCGACGGGTCAGCCTTCATTTTTCGCGCCTACCATGCGCTGCCGCCACTCACGCGCAAATCCGACGGTCTGCCCATCGGGGCGGTCAGCGGCTTTTGCAACATGCTGCAGCGCTATGTCGAAGGGAATGCCGGGTCGGATGTGACCCATGTGGCGGTGATCTTTGACAAGGGCAGCCACACGTTCCGCAATGATATGTACGATCAGTACAAGGCCAACCGCGAGGCGATGCCCGAAGACCTGCGCCCACAGATCCCGCTGACCCGCCGCGCGACCGAGGCGTTCAACATCGCCTGCGAAGAGTTGGAGGGATACGAGGCGGATGACATCATCGCCACGCTGGCCGTGCAGGCGCGCAAGGCCGGGGGGCGCGTGACGATCATCAGCTCCGACAAGGACCTGATGCAGTTGGTGGGCGAGGGGGTCGAGATGTTCGACGCCATGAAGAACCGCACCATCGACCGCGAGGGGGTGTTCGAGAAATTTGGCGTTTACCCCGAACGCGTGGTCGATGTGCAGGCGCTTGCTGGCGACAGTGTCGACAACGTGCCCGGCGCGCCGGGGATCGGGATCAAGACGGCGGCGCTGCTGATCAACGAGTTTGGATCGCTGGAAGAACTGTTGGACCGGGCAGGCGAGATCAAGCAACCCAAGCGTCGCGACACCCTGATCGAAAAGCGCGAACAGATTGAATTGTCAAAGAAGCTGGTTCTGCTGGACGAGAACACACCCCTGACCTTTACCCTCGACGATCTTGAGGTCCGCGAACCCGATCCGGACAAGCTGATGGCGTTTCTGGCCGAGATGGAGTTCCGCACGCTCACCAAACGCATCGCCGAGGCGCTCAAGGTCGATGCGCCGGCCATTCCCGATACGACACCCGAGGGGTCCAACCCTCCGTCCGGCGATGCCCCCGAACTGCCAAAGATGGACACGGCGAATTACGAGTGTGTGCGCGATCTGTCAGCACTTCAGAGCTGGATCGACGCGGCCAACGAAAAAGGCTGGGTGGCCTTTGATACGGAAACCACCTCGCTCGATGAAATGACCGCCGAACTGGTCGGCGTGTCTCTGTGCGTGGAGCCGGGTAAGGCCTGCTACGTGCCATTGGGCCACAAAGCGGACGGCGGTGAGGGCCTCTTCGGGTCCGACGATCTGGCCGAGGGGCAGATCCCGATGGACGCCGCGCTGGCTGCGCTGAAACCGCTGCTCGAAGACCCGGCGGTGATGAAGATCGGCCAGAACATGAAATACGACGCCAAGATCATGGCGCGTCTGGGGATTCATGTCGCGCCCATCGACGACACGATGCTCATGTCCTACGCGATGAACGCGGGGCTGCATGGACACGGTATGGACACGCTGGCCGAACGCTATCTGGGCCACACGCCCATCCCGATCAAGGATCTGCTGGGCAGTGGCAAAAGCCAGATCACCTTTGACCGCGTGCCGATCGACAAGGCCGTGCCCTATGCGGCCGAGGATGCAGAGGTCACCTTGCGCCTGTGGCAGATGTTCAAACCACAGCTTCACAAGACCAAGGTCACCCGCGTTTACGAAGGCATGGAACGCCCGCTGGTGCCGGTGCTGGCCGAGATGGAGATGGCCGGGATCAAGGTCGACCGGGACACGCTCAGCCGCATGTCCAACGCGTTCAGCCAGAAGATGGCGGGGCTCGAGGACGAGATTTACGAGCTGGTCGGTCGCAAGTTCAATGTAGGCTCACCCAAGCAATTGGGTGAGATCTTGTTCGACGAGATGGGGCTGGATGGCGGCAAACGTGGCAAGACCGGAGCCTATGCCACGGGTGCCGATGTGCTGGAGGATTTGGCCACCGAGCACGAACTGCCGCGGCGGGTGCTCGACTGGCGGCAGTTGAGCAAGCTGAAATCGACCTATACTGACGCCTTGCAGGACCATATCAATCGCGAAACAGGGCGCGTTCACACCTCCTATTCCATCGCCGGGGCCAACACCGGTCGTCTGGCCTCGACTGATCCGAACCTTCAGAACATTCCGATCCGCACCGAGGAAGGCCGCCGCATCCGCGAGGCATTTGTGGCTGAAGAGGGCAAAACGCTGGTGGCGCTGGACTACAGCCAGATCGAACTGCGGATCCTTGCCCATATCGCGGATATTCAGGCGCTGAAGGACGCGTTCAAAGAGGGGCAGGACATTCACGCCGCCACCGCGTCGGAAATGTTCAACGTGCCGCTTGAGGATATGACGCCCGATGTGCGCCGACAGGCGAAAGCGATCAACTTTGGTGTGATCTACGGGATCAGCGGTTTCGGACTTGCTCGCAACCTGCGCATCCCACGGGCCGAGGCGCAGGGCTTCATCGACCGTTATTTCGAACGGTTCCCGGGCATCAAGGCCTACATGGACGACACCACGGCCTTCGCGCAGAAACACAACCGTGTGGAAACCCTGTTTGGTCGCGTCATCCATACGCCAGAGATCAACGCCAAAGGCCCGCGCGCCGGGTTCGCCAAACGCGCGGCGATCAACGCGCCCATTCAGGGCACGGCGGCGGACATCATCCGCCGGGCGATGATCCGCATGCCGGAGGCGATCAAGGCGCTGCCCGCCAAGATGCTGCTGCAGGTGCATGACGAATTGCTCTTCGAGGTGGATCAGGGCGCCGAGGAGGATCTGATCAAGGTCGCGCGCGAGGTGATGGAAGGCGCTGCCGATCCGGTGGTCCATCTGACGGTGCCCCTGATCGCCGACGCAGGGCAGGGCAAGAACTGGGCTGAGGCGCATTGATGCGGGGAAGAGATTTCGAAATCTCTTCCCAAGGCTCTTGCAAGAGCCTTACGCGCCCATGACAGAGGTCGAGGTCAAATCCCGCGCCGAGCTGCGCGCGTGGCTGGCCGAGAACCACACAAGGACCGAGGGCGTCTGGCTGGTCGTCTACAAGAAACACACCGACCACTACTTGCCGTGGGGGGATGCGGTTTCTGAACTCCTGTGCTGGGGATGGGTCGACAGTGTCACGCGTAAGGTGGACGCGGACCGCTCGTCTTACCGCATCGCGCCGCGCAACCCCAAATCCGCATGGTCGGCGGTCAACAAGGCCAAGGTCGAGGAAATCCGCGCCGCGGGATTGATGACACCCGCCGGTGAAGCGCTGATCGCGGCGGCGCAGGCAAATGGCATGTGGGATTTCCTTGACGATGTGGAGCGGCTGGAACGGCCCGACGATCTCACCGCCGCGCTGGGCGATCTTGTTCCAGTTTGGGACGACTACCCGAAATCGGTCAAACGCGGCACTTTGGAATGGATCAAGACCGCCAAGACCGAGGCAACGCGCAGGAAACGGATTGCCGATGTCGTCAGTTCGGCTCAGTCAGGTCTCCGCCCCAGCCCGTTCCGCCGATAACCTGCTGTTGGAGATGATGTGACCGCCCTAAGAATACCGAACCGGACCGCGCGACAGCTTTGGCTTGCCACAAACGGGCTGGGGCAGTCACCGACCGGTCCGCTTGATCTGGGCGCGCTGATCCAAGACCTGGGTTTTGTGCAACTCGACACGATCCAGGTCGTGTCACGCGCCCATCACCATATCCTCTGGAGCCGCAACCAGACCTACCGCGAACCGATGCTGAACCGGCATCTGGCACAGGATCGCGGCGTGTTCGAGCATTTCACCCATGACGCCTCTGTCCTGCCGATGGCGTTTCTGCCGATGTGGCAGCGGCAATTCAGACGGATGCGGGACAAGGTCAGCCGGTCGTCGTGGTATGGCAAACATCTGGCCGACGATCATCTGGACCACATCCGCCGCCGGATCACGCAGGAAGGGGCACTGTCGACGCATGATTTCGACACCAAGATCGAAGGCGCGCGCGAGATGTGGAAACGTCCGCCGCACAAGATCGGGCTCGATTATCTGTGGTATGCCGGAGAGTTGGCGACCTGCCACCGTGACGGGTTCACCAAGTATTACGATCTGGCCGAGCGGGTCTTTCCCGAAGACCTGCGCAGCCAGGATGTGCCGGATCAGGAACAGATCGACTGGCTCTGCCATGCGGCTTTGGACCGGATCGCAGTCGGTACTCAGGGCGAAATCCGAAAGTTCTGGGACGCGACCGAGGTGTCAGAAGTGGCCGATTGGGCGGAGCGGTCTGCCTCCTCACTGGTGCCAGTGCAGATCGAGTCTGCCGAAGGGGGCTGGACCACGGCACTCGCCGCTCCGGACATAGAAGAGCGGCTGGCCGGGCTGACGCCGCCCACGTCGCGGCTGCGCATCCTCAATCCGTTTGATCCGGCAATCCGCGACCGGGTGCGGCTCAAGCGCCTCTTCGGGTTTGACTACACGGTCGAGATGTTCGTGCCTGCCGCCAAGCGGGTCTGGGGCTACTACATCTATCCGCTGCTTGAGGCCGACCGCTTTGTCGGGCGGATCGAGGCCAAGGCGGATCGCAAGCAGGACAGGCTCACGGTCCAGAACCTTTGGTGGGAACCGGGTGTTCGGGTGACAGCGCAGCGGCAGGCCAAGCTGGAAAGCGAACTGGTCCGGCTGGCCCGATTGGCGGATGTGTCAGAGATCGTGTGGCAGGTGCCAGCCCGGTAACGCCCACCAGATCAGATCAGCCCGGCCGCCTTGAACAGGTCTTGCAGCTTGGCTTCCGGCCTCGGCCCGATATGAGAAATCACCTCGGCCGCCGCAACGCAGCCCATACGTCCCGCGGTTTCCATGTCGCGCCCCGTGGCGAGGCCATAAAGGAACCCGGCAGCGAACTGATCACCCGCGCCCGTGGCATCAACCGGCACAACCTTTTCGACAGGGATGTCAAAACGTGCGCCGTCGCGGATGATCGACACACCGTCACCCGACCGGGTGCAGACCACCAGCGGACAGATCGCGGCAACGGCGGCCAGATCCGCCTCAAGATCGTTATTCTGATAAAGCGACATGATCTCGGCCTCGTTGCCGATCACGTAGTCCATTTCGTTCTCGATCAGATTGAGGAAATCGTCGCGGTGACGTTCGACGCAGAACGGATCGGAAATGGCGATCCCGGCTTTGCCTCCTGCCGCACGGCAGGTGCGGGCGGTGCGGATGAACGCGTCTTTGCCTTTGTCCTTGTCGAAAAGATAACCTTCAAGGAACACCACCTCGGCCTCAGCCGCCACATCTTCGGACACGTCTTCGGGCCCCAGTTCAGCCGAGATGCCCAGATAGGTGTTCATCGACCGCTCCCCATCGGGCGAGACAAAGATCATCGACCGCGAAGTCGGCAATTCACCGCCCGGCGCGGGCGGGTTCACGAAAGCGGTCCCGTCCTTTTCCATCGCATCGGCGTAGAACCGACCCAGAGCATCATCATGCACCCGTCCGATAAAGGCCGTACGCAGGCCCAGATTGCCCAGACCGGCCAGCGTGTTGGCGACCGACCCGCCCGGCGTCTGTGTCCGTTCTTTCATGGCGGCATAGAGCGTTTCGCCGCGTTCGCGTTCAACGAGCTGCATGATGCCTTTCTGGATTCCCATCAGGTCCAGAAACGTGTCTTCGGCGCGGGCGATCACATCGACAATGGCGTTGCCGATGCCGACGATCTGATATTTTTTGGTCATTCTGTCTTGTCCTCGAATGGGCAGAGATCGCGGATCACGCAGACGCCGCATTTGGGTTTCCGGGCCACACAGGTGTAGCGCCCGTGCAGGATCAGCCAGTGATGGGCATGATGCTGAAAATCTACCGGGATGTGGTCTTCGATGGCACGCTCCACGGCGACCACATCTTTGCCGGGGCAGATGCCGGTGCGGTTGCCGACGCGGAAGATGTGCGTATCGACCGCCTGACTGGGATGCCCCCACCACATGTTCAGAACCACGTTTGCGGTCTTGCGACCCACACCCGGCAGGCTTTCCAGTGCGGCGCGGGAGTTGGGCACTTCGCCGCCATATTGATCTACAAGGATCTGGCTGAGCTTGATGACGTTCTTGGCCTTATTGCGATACAGGCCGATTGTCTTGATGTGCTCGATCACACCCTCTTCGCCAAGAGCCAGCATTTTTTCCGGCGTGTCGGCGATCTTGAACAATTCGCGGGTGGCTTTGTTCACCCCCACGTCGGTCGCCTGCGCCGACAGCGCGACGGCAACGACCAGCGTGTAGGCGTTGACGTGCTCAAGCTCCCCCTTGGGTTCGGGGTCCACCGCCTGAAAGCGGGTAAAGATCTCGCGGATCGTGTGGTAATCGAGTTGTTTTGCCATCGCCGCCTTATGGCCGGGGGCGGGCACGGCCTGCAACGGAAAATTCACGTTACTTGGTCACACGCCCCCCGGCCATCAGCACCGGATCAATGGCCAGCACGACGTGATAGGGCGACGGCCCAAAGCCAAGCTGCGTGCAAAGCGCCTCGGATGGGGTGTTGCCGGTGCGGATACCAGTGAAGAATTCGGTCATGCCGTGCCGCCGGTTCATCTCGTCCAACACCACCGAACCGAGGCGGCTGGCGATGCCCTCACCGCGCCGGTCGGGATGGGTGGACAGCATGCCCCACCAGCACAGACCCGGCCAGTCCGATGCGGGGTGGTACATCTCGACCGAGGCCGACGCGCCGACGATGCGCCCCGAAGGCTCTGCCACATAGGCGCAGACTGCGGGCCGCTCAAGGCCGCGCATGAACGGCCCAAGGGGCAACTGCACCTCACACATCTGCGTGACCGCATCGAGTCCGGCCATGATTTCTGTAGAGGTGTCCGGACCCACGAGGCCCAAAGTCAGGTCCTCGGCAAAGGGCCGGGCAGCCAGACGCGCGCGGGCCAGCTCTAGGGTTTCCGCGCTGCTGCGCCAATCCACGAAGCTGTCGGTTTTCAGCCCTTCGGCCTCCAGCGCTGCAAAGCGGGCGGCGACGTCCGCTGCATTTACATGCTCGCAGGCCGAGGCACCCATCTCGCGGGCCATGGCGATCTGGCGTGACAGTGGTCCAACCTCGGGCGACGCCAGTGCCAGCGCGCGGCCATGGGTGGCGATGGCGGGGTCGTCACGCAACTCCTGCCACTTTTCCCATACCCGCGCCTGCAGAGCCTGCGAGGATGGGGGGCCAAAGGTTTCAACGGTCTTGGTCATGATTCAGCATGGCATGGCCGGGCCGAGTTCCAAAGCCAAATTGCGCAAAGCGCAAAAACCGGGTCGCGGCGGGGTTGGTCTGCGAGATATGACTGGATCAGAGGACAAAGAGGTGACGCGATGCAGGTTCTGAACGAAGACACTCACGGCTATCATTTCCACGTCATGCGCCGTGCGCTGGATGTGATCGACGCCAGCGGACCTGCTGTATCGCTGGACGAACTTGCTTCGGAAATGAACATGAGCCCTGCGCATTTCCAGCGGGTGTTCTCGCGCTGGGTCGGTGTCAGCCCCAAACGCTATCAGCAATACCTCACGCTGGGCCACGCCAAGGCGCTGCTGGCCGAACGGTTCACAACGCTCGAAACTGCGCACGAGGCTGGTTTGTCCGGGGGCGGGCGTCTGCACGACCTTTTTCTGCGCTGGGAGGCGATGAGTCCGGGCGACTTTGCCCGCAAAGGCGAAGGTTTGACGATCTACTGGGGCTGGTTCGACAGCCCGTTTGGACCTGCCTTGGTGATGGGCACCGACAAGGGCCTCTGCGGGATCGGCTTCGGCGCCGAATGCACCGAGGCCGAGGCGATGCAGGATTTGACCAGCCGCTGGCCCCTTGCCACCTATATCGAAGCGCCGGACAGGCTCGACCCTTGGGTCCGCGCCGCCTTTGGTCAGACCGAAGGTGATGTGCCACTCTTCATGATCGGCGCTCCATTCCAGATCAAGGTGTGGGAGGCGCTAATGCAGATCCCCTCGGGCCACGTCACCACCTATTCCGAGATTGCGGAATTCATCGGCCATCCCAAAGCCGTCCGCGCCGTGGGCACGGCAGTGGGGCGCAACCCGATCAGCTATCTGATCCCGTGCCACCGCGCCCTGCGCAAATCCGGCGGATTGGGCGGCTATCACTGGGGTTTGCCGGTCAAACGCAGCATCCTTGCCTGGGAATCCGCCCGCGTCGAAGCCTGAGCCTTGCGCGGAAATGTGCCGATTATTTCACGACATCGGGGAACTTTCTGTCTATGTTATCGCATAGCAGTAAACGGACCCTTACAATCGGGCGCAGTTAGACGAGGCAAAACATATGACATTTCCCAGACTTTCCCTGACCACAGCGCTGTGCGGCGCCATCGCACTCTCAGCCTGTACCACAGGCACGTTCAACGATCCGAACGACCCCAATCGACAAGCCAAGCAAGGCGCGCTCATCGGCGCTGGTGCCGGTGCCGTTGTTGGTGCGCTGATGGGCAACGACCCCGAAGAACGGCGCCGCAATGCCGTTCTTGGTGCGGCCATTGGTGGCGGCGGCGGCGCGATCATCGGCAACCAGCTCGACAAGCAGGAGGCCGATCTTCGCGCGCAGATGGGCAACAGCAACGTGAACATCCGGAACACAGGCGACCGGCTCATCGTGACGCTGCCGCAGGATATCCTGTTCCCCACCGACAGCGCCACGCTGCGCCCTGACCTGCAGCGCGATCTGCGCACCGTCGGGCAAAGCCTTCTGGCCTACCCGGACACCACGGTTCAGGTCATCGGCCATACCGACAACACCGGCGATGCTGGCTACAACCTCAACCTGTCGCGAGAGCGTGCGCAATCGGTTGCGAACATCCTGATGAGCGAAGGCGTTCCGTCCTTCCGCATCCAGAGCATCGGACGCGGCGAAGACCAGCCGCTTGCCAGCAACCTGACACCGGAAGGCCGGGCGCAGAACCGTCGCGTCGAGATCGTGATCCTGCCGAACGCCTGATCGCGGCATCAGCCCAAGAAAAAGGCCCGCATCCCCGTGATGCGGGCCTTTTTGTTTCTGCATGGGGATGACGGCTTGCCATCCCGGATCGCTGCGCCAAGTGTCTGCGCAACAGATCAGGAGATAACCATGGCAGAATTGAAGCTTGTTGGCCTGTGCGGATCGCTCCGCAAAGCCTCGACAAACCGACTTCTCATGCTCGAAGCCGTCCGGCGGTTCGGGGATGCAGAGTTCGTCGAAGGCGATCTGCGCCTTCCTCTCTATGATGGGGACCTCGAAGCAAACTCTGGCATCCCGGCCGAAGTTCAGGCCCTTGCAGATCAGATCGCTGCGGCAGACGCCGTCATCGTGGCCACTCCTGAATACAACAAGGGCATTTCAGGTGTTCTCAAGAATGCGCTGGATTGGATCAGTCGGACCAAAGGCGCGCCTTGGGCCAATAAGCCGGTGGCGCTGATGTCCGCTGCGGCGGGTCGTGCAGGAGGGGAGCGGACGCAGAACATGGCGCGTCTCTGCCTGACGCCATTCCGGCCCTTGTTGATCACAGGGCCGGAAGTGATGGTCGCCGCGACGGCGCAGCAATGGGACGATCAGGGTCGGTTGATCAATGAACTGAATGCGAAGGCGCTGGATGAACTGATGCAGGTGCTGCGCCGTCACGCCTTGGCGCAGCACTCTGGTTGATCAGCAGCCGGTGCCCTTGGTCACGACGCTGACGGTCTTCAGCATCACCGACATGTCCTGCACAAAGTTGACCTTGCGCAGATATTCCGCGTCGTAGGTGGCGCGCTCGGCAAAGCTGCTCTCGTGGCGCACGGACACCTGCCAGAAGCCGGTGATGCCGGGACGCAGCGCGTAATAGGCCGAACCGGGGTACATCGATTGCTGATCCACCATCATCGGACGCGGACCAACCAGCGACATGTCGCCGATCAGCACGTTCCAAAGCTGCGGCAGCTCGTCGAGCGAGGTTTTGCGCAGGATTTGGCCGACTTTCGTGATCCGCGGGTCATGGCGAAGCTTCTGGTTGCGGTCCCATTCGATCCGGGCGGCGGGATTGGCGCGCAGGTAGTCCTCCAGCGCAGCGTCCGCGTTGGCCACCATTGTTCTCAGTTTCCACATCTTGAACGTCTTGCCGAAGCGGCCGATGCGAGACTGATGATAGAAGGGCGATCCGCCATCCCGTGCGATCAGGACCGCGCAGATACCCACCACCAGAAGAACAGCGGGGGCGGCCAGGATCACAAGTGTGATGTCCATGAAGCGCTTGAAATAGTCACGATAGAGGCTTGTTGGTTCGGCGGTCGAAAAGGCAGCGTTGACCAGTGTTTCGATTTTTGCGTGCGGACCCGGCTGGCGAATGTGAAGTGTCATTTATGACCCTGTTAACCCTACGTGTTTGGGCCGTTCACTGGGTACCAGCAGGCAAGAAAATATCGTTTGCTCACAGCGCGTTGCGATGAGCATGAGGCGGCGGACAACATGTCCGATCTTCAGATTTTCAGGCTATGTGGCAGATTTCAGCAGACGGACCCTTACACAACTCCCTAGTGGAAGCACCAACCCCCAAGTGCCTTGCGATAATGCGGCAGGATTGTGGCCTGCCAAAGCATGACCTCTTTATGACGATGCGCCTTATTTTGGTCAACTTTGGGAATGGGGGGAAACTTTGTCGTGTATTCCCAGAAACTTATCGCCTTAAACGTGTGCGTCTGGATGTATCCAATTTGGAAAGAATAGAGCCTGTCATCACAATTTTGACCCTCTGACTAAAATGGCAGAGTCCGCTGAAACAGAAGGGTCGCTGTCGGTAATCTGACACCCACTGTCTAAAGGTGGTCGTTCGAATTGGGTGGTACCCGTGTTCAAAAATGCTGCAGTTGCACGATTGACCTCACTTTCCGTCGCGTCACATCACCAGTTTTTACGACCGACAAGGATTGTTGACGTATTGACGACAGTTGGTGCGGCACGTCAATTCGTTTAAAGTATCAAGAATGTTGCCGTTCTGGAACCAGTTCCAAAAGGCGATTGTTTCAGTATTTGACCATGATCGAACCTCAAATGTGTCCTCGACACGCCAGCGTCGGTGCGATCACGAAGTGACATATACTGAAATATATTTGGTATAATTGAGGCTATCTAAAGACAGCTTGAGACACGAATGAGCCCGAATCATGTCCTAAATTTCAGAATCGGACGAAAGTGCGGCAGCTCTGCGCAGGTTGCGCCACAATCGGCTTAGGTCTATCTGCCCATGAGGTTCCATGAACAGGATGAAATGCGATGTCCCACAAAGTCCACCTCCGCGACCTTCCAGACGGTCTCGACCTCGGCCCGGAAGTCGCCATTGATTGCGAGACCATGGGGCTGCATCCGCACCGCGACCGCCTGTGTGTCGTGCAATTGTCCAGCGGTGACGGAACCGCGCATCTGGTGCAGATCGAAAAGGGTCAGACCTCGGCGCCCAATCTGGAAAAACTGCTGACCGATCCGACTGTGCTCAAGCTCTTTCACTTCGGGCGCTTTGACATTGCGGCGATGCAGAACGCGTTTGGCGTCACCACCGCGCCTGTCTTTTGCACCAAGATCGCAAGCCGGCTGGTCCGCACCTATACGGACCGTCACGGCCTCAAGGTGCTGTTGCAGGAACTCTTGGGCATCGACATTTCCAAACAACAGCAGTCCAGTGACTGGGGGTCCGAAACCCTGAGCCAGGCACAGGTCGAATATGCCGCCTCCGATGTGCTTTATCTGCACAAACTGCGGGACACGCTTCTGGCGATGCTGGAACGCGAAGGTCGGGCAGAACTGGCGCAGGCCTGTTTCGATTTCCTGCCCACGCGGGCGCAGCTTGATCTTGCCGGTTGGCCGGAAACCGACATTTTCGCCCATACCTGACCGCGCGGACATTTAAGATGTATTCGCGCCTGATCGCCTGGTTGAAGATCCTGCTTCCGCTGGGCGCGCTCGCGCTTCTGTCGACGATCTTTCTCTATGCGCGTGGTCCTGATCCCATCGCTGTCATTCCGGTGCTGACCGGGGGCGCCGATCCTACGCAGACAGAACAGATGGGCAGCCCTTTTTACGCCGGCACCACCGAAAACGGGCAGGGGCTCACCCTTGCCGCGCGACAGGCAAGGTTCAGCGATGCGGAAAATTCGGGGATGATTGCAGATGACCTGAGGGCGGTCATCGACGTGAGCGATGGAAACCGCATCGTGATTGATGCGACGGTCGGTCAGATGGAGGAAGGAGACCGCCTTTTGCTGCGTGACGGCGTCACTCTGGAAAGCAGTTCCGGCTATACCGTGCGCACAGACGGTCTGGATGCCGCGGTCGATCGGGTTGCCATCGAAAGCACCTCCGCGGTCGAGGCAGACGGTCCCGGCCTGACCCTATCGGCGGGAAAACTCCGGGTCGAAGAGATTGGCGATACTGCGGACATTCAGTTGCTGTTCACGGAGGGGGTAAAGCTGGTATACATCCCGCAACAGAACGGGGCTGAATGATGATCCGAACAGTGATAACCGTCATCGCGATGGGATGTGCAACGCTTGCGCAGGCGCAGGGGACATCTGTCGCCTTCGGCACGGTCCAGCAGGACACATCGCTCCCGGTCGAAGTCAGCGCAGACTCTCTGTCGGTCTCGCAGAACGACGGATCGGCGCTGTTTACCGGAAACGTCGTCATCGGTCAGGGCGAAATGCGCCTCTCCGCGCCGCGTGTTCTGGTCTTTTACACCCAGAACCAGAGCGGGGTCGAACGGCTCGAGGCGACAGGTGGCGTAACCCTCGTCAACGGCGATCAGGCTGCCGAAGCCGACACCGCCGAATACGAGGTCAATCGCGGCACGATCCGTATGCTGGGCAATGTGCTCTTGACGCAGGGCGCGAACACGCTTGTGTCCGACAGCATGGATGTCGATCTCGAAGCGGGGACCGCCCTGATGAACGGCCGTGTGCGGACGGTGTTCCAGTCGAGCGACAACTGATGGCTGGTCCGGCCCTCTCTGTCACCCAAGGGGAAAGCGGGCTTGTCGTCCGTCATCTGCGCAAAAGCTACAAGAAACGCGTGGTCATTCGGGATGTCTCGCTCGAGGTGCATCGCGGTGAAGTCGTCGCGCTGCTGGGCCCCAACGGCAGCGGCAAGACCACATCCTTTTATGCCATTGCAGGGCTGGTGAACCCCGAGGGCGGTCAGGTTCTGATCGACGGACAGGACGTCACCTATCTGCCCATGTATCGCCGCGCCCGCATGGGGATCGGATATCTGCCACAGGAGATGTCGATCTTCCGGGGCATGAGCGTCGAAGACAATATCAACGCCATTCTCGACATCAGCCAGCCGGACCGCCACAAACGGCGTGAACGTCTTGAAGAGTTGTTGGGCGAGTTTTCCATCGAACACTTGCGCCGTGCCCCGGCGCTTGCCTTGTCGGGCGGTGAACGGCGCCGCGTTGAAATCGCTCGCTGTCTCGCGGCCGATCCCAAGTATCTGCTGCTGGACGAACCCTTCGCCGGGGTCGACCCGATCAGCGTCGGAGACATCCGCCATCTGGTGGCCGATCTCAAGAAGCGCGGCATCGGTGTGCTCATCACCGATCACAACGTGCGCGAAACGCTCGAAATCGTGGATCGCGCCTATATCCTGCATGACGGTAAGGTTCTGATGTCCGGATCCCCGGACGAAGTTGTCCGCAACGAGAACGTCCGCAGGGTCTATCTGGGCGACAGTTTCCGCATCGGATAATTACAGTTTCATTTGACAGAAATGATTGACAGGTGGCTGTCACAGGATTGAAATGATCCTATGGCGTTTGAAGACACAGACCGTCAAATTCTGCCTTGCCTGCCTCCCCGGCTGGACAAAGAAACACAACGGTCAGAATGCCATTTCCTTTTTGCCAGCAAACGCGCCCTCCGGCTGAACCGGCGGCGTTTCGGTGCAAAACCAAAACAATAAAAAGGATATCCTATGCGTTACCAGATAACCGGCAAACAGATTGACGTTGGTGAGGCTCTCCAGACTCATGCGAAGACCGAACTGGACGCGATGCTGGGCAAGTATGCCGGTCGCCCGACCGACGCGACCGTTGTCTTCTCAAAGAGCGCCCATGAGTTTGTTTGTGAGGCAGTGATTCATCTGTCGACCGGTTTGAACGCCTCCGCCAAGGCGCATGCGACGGAAATCTACGCTGCGTTCGACGCGTGCTGCGAAAAGATGGACAAGCAGCTGCGCCGCTACAAACGGCGCCTGAAAGACCACCACAAGGACCGTACGGAACCTGTTGAACTTTTTGGGGCGTCCTCGTATATCCTCGCCAGCGAAGTTGATACGCATGACGACGAACCTGAATCATTGCAGCCCATAATCGTCGCAGAGATGGAAACCAAGATTCCGTCGCTGACCGTGGGTGAGGCGGTGATGCAGATGGAGTTGGCGGGGCTGCCAGTGTTGGTGTTCCGAAATGACAAAAAGGACGGTGTGAACGTCGTATATCGTCGGGAAGATGGAAACATCGGCTGGATCGATCCATAACGTAGGTATACGGGCCGGCAGCGTCCAAACAACGAGCAGTACATGAAATTTGCAGACCTGTTGAATCCCAAAGCCGTTAAGGCTGTGACCAGTGCATCCAGCAAGAAACGCTTGATGCATGATATCGCCGATATCGCAGAGTCGGCCTATGGCATCTCTGCTCAGCGTGCCGTTGAGGCGTTGCTCGAACGCGAAAGCCTTGGCCCGACAGGTGTGGGCCATGGCGTCGCCCTGCCACATGCCCGGCTTGATGGGGTCGAGGCGGTTGTGGGTGTGTTCATCCTTCTGGAAAAACCGCTCGATTTCGAAGCGATCGATCGTCAGCCGGTGGACGTGATCTTTGCGCTGTTCGCACCCGAGGATGCAGGCGTCGAACACCTCAAGGCGTTGGCGTTGGTATCGCGCACCCTCCGCGACAAGAGCTTCTGTGCAAAACTGCGGGCCAATCCCGATCCCGCCACGCTGCACACCATCATCACGGAAGCCGCTGCAGTTCAGGCAGCCTGACATCGCGCACCCGCTCAGGCGGGTGCGTTGAAATCCGAAAATCCGAACATCATGTAGTCGCGCGGGTAAGCGTCGCGGCACAGCTTGTCCAAGCCGCGCTCATGGATCGCGGCAAGACGTTCTGCATGCGGGTCTGTCACTCCCGTCCATTCGGGCACAGAGGTGAGACCCAGCGTCTCTGCAAACCGGGGCAGGGCAGAGGACAATTCGCTTTCCCGGAGCAGGCTGTCCGGAAGGCAGAATTCGGACATGCCCTGAAGGCAGGTCACCTGGCTGGCCCAATGCGCATCCACCCGGATACTGGTCTGACCGTTCAGGTTCGACCGCAGGAACGTCAAAAACCCTTCAAACGCCATCTTGTGGGCGCGCAGATCATATCCGGGATCGTTCGGATCATCCGGCAGATCGATTCCATGCGACCGCACAAGCTGCTGCCGGATCTTTGCGAAGCTTCCCGGTCCGGTGTTCAGGATCTTGTCGCAGAACGCGGCATGCGCGCGGGCCAGCGGGTGCCGCAGCACGGTAAAGCGATGATGTCCGGGATGATCCTGCAACCAGCTGCGCAGGGATTTCTGGTTGAAGTCGCTCACCAACTCTGACCCATCCCCGTCAAGTGCTGACATCCACGCCTTGACGGTCTGCTCCGGCCCCGACCGGATCGGCAGGTACATCAGCGGATGGCGTGCGCAGGCCACGTAGGACGGCACCACGGGGCCGCGTCTTGGTTCGAAATTGGGGGTGCGCGTCAGGTCGAAGCGATCCAGCGTCCGCAGGGCGACTTCCATCTGACTGTAATTCGCCACCTTGTCGGACAGAGGTTGCGGATTCTGCGGCTTGAGGTTGGTCTGAAACCCCTCTGGTTCCGCCGCAGCGCCCAGCCATCGGGCCAGACCGCTTAACACTTCGGTGTCATGCAGATCGTCATAGCCGATATAGAACGCACTTTGCCCCGTCACTTGCAGCGCGCGCATGATCTCGAGTTGAAACGCTTGGGTCCGGCCCAGATGGCGTTCGAACTCGTGCAGATCGAAATGCGCCTGCGCGTCCTTGCGGTTCTTGACGTTGGTCAGCTTCCACTGGTCCGTCGCGCGCGCGATCTTGAGGCTGATGTAACTGTCGAGCGGGTTGCGCGTCAGGACAATCTTGGCGCAGCGCGGATCCGAAAGGATCGGAGCAAGAACCCGGGGGTCATGGTCATGGAAATACCGAAACCCACCCAGCCCGTCCGTCTTGTCCCGGATCGTGCGCAGCAGACGGTCCGGATTGTCCTCGCGCTGTGACTGTGTGACACCCAGAATATCGGTGCTGTTGGGATAGCCGATGAAGTTCGGATTGAACGCCTCGCCGTGGCAGGTGATCCCGGCAATCTGGTTCAGGTAGTCTTCCAGCAGGTTGGAGCCGGTTCGCATTTCCGCAAAGACGACGAACAGATCAAATCCCGCAGCCACGTGTTACTTCTTCACCAGATAAGGGCGCGGGCGGTCCGCACCCCGAAACGGTGCTTGCGCGATTGGGTCGGCTGGAAAATCGCCCATGAGATAGGGATGCATCCCCTGGTTTTTCAGGTTTTGCAGGAATTGCCCGAACCCGGTCAGATCGACCATTTTCGGCGCCTCGGTCAGTCGCCGGGTGGGCTGCGTTCCGATTTCATCGACGATCACCTGGATCGCCTCCATCGGGCTTTCAATGAATTCCGCCATCGTCCAGATGCGCCGTCGGCATTTGGAATAGGGCGACCGCAGCGCATCCAGCATCTCGGTTTCGATCTTCTGCAACTGCGCCGCCTCGCGCCGCAATTCGGCAAAGCTCCGGTTCGACTGGAACAGCGGGATCGCCCACGCACCAGAGATGACCGAGACCTGCGCATTGGGATCCTTCGCAATATCCCAAACAACGTGCCGCGTGCTGCTTGGCCCAAGCTGGAAGCACTGGCGTTCACCGCGCGTGTTCCACAACAGGTTGGTCAGGAACATCTTGGTATCGTAGTCGCGCAGCGTCGCATTGTCCGACAGCGCGCCGTTCATCACTGTCTGACCATCGGCAAAATGCGCCCGGTCCGGGGCAAACAGATGCCCATGCACCCGCGCGCCCGTCACCTGTGCCAGCCACGGCTCAAAGTCAGAGAAAAGTTCGGTGAATCCCTGAAACACGGAATATTTGGCTGCAGTGACCCCGTTCTCCCAATCCTCATTGGGAAACCGGCTCTGCATGTAAAGCCCGGGCCGTCCGCGCGTCCGCCGATCCACCGCCTTGGCAAAGATGCGGTCGATCTTGCCGGGGTTGGGTTCCTGCAGGCTCAACTCCCCGGGTTTGGGACTCAGGAAAGTCTCGTACAGACGGTCGGCATTGTGCCAGATCTTGCGCGCCACAAAGCAATCCGACCGCCGCAGCAATTGCAGATGGTCGTCATAGAAGATGTGCGGTTTGCCCTGAAAATCGAACTTCGACAGGGTCAGCGACCGGCTGACGATGTTGGTGGAATAAAGCCGCGCGAGCGTCTGGAAATAGCTCTCATCGGGAATCCAGACATGGCGGAAATAGCGGTCATACACCTTGCGCTTGGGGTCTTCGAGGATCGACGCCAGCGTCTGCCGGGTCAGGCACCACCACTGGCTGCCCATATGCGGTGTCAGACCGTCCGGGATCTTGCGCTTGTATCCGACCTTGCGCTGCAATTCGACGAAGCGGTCGAACAGATACCGGTTGCGCCGCCACGAGAACGGGAACCGCATGGTAAACCGCTCTTCATCCAACCCACCCACGGTCCAGGGCACATCCGCTGTTGTCGCGCTTTCGATATGATCGGTGCGCGGACGCGCCTTGAGATAGTCGATCAATTCCTGAACCGGGCGAAGCGGCAGGCATGACCCGGACGTGAGGTAGACATGGCTCACCTCTTCGAACTCGGCCAGCATCAACTCGCTGGCATCCTGGCTCGCGGCCACCAGCCCCCATGTGCCCCAGTCGCAGCGATGCCGCCGCGAAAAACGCACCAAAGGATCATCGCTCAGCCGTTCGGTGAAAATCTTGTACCGCTTCGCCGACACCACCTGATCCACATGGATCACCACCGGACAGCCCGCCTTGGTCCAGTGCCGGGCCACCTGCTCGGCCCGGTGCAGCGCGGTGTGCGCCAGCATGACGATCCCGATGCTCATGCCCAGTTGCCCATCGACATGAGGCCCAGAATCTCAAGCTGTCGCCAGTTGATGTATTTCTCGGACCATTTGCACCAAAGTTCGGGATTGTCCTGCAGCGCATTGGCATAGGCCACGTATTCCAAGCTGCCCGCGTAATGCTCGCGGCGCTTGAGTTCTTCCATGGCCTTTTCGTTGAACGTGCTGATGAACTTGGTGTGGAGCAGCGCACCCGACGCTTTCTCCCCGCCCCATTCGTCGTAAACCTTGTTCAGACCGCGCGGCAAAAGCATGTGGGTCGAACTGGCATAGGCATACCGGTGATGCCATTTCACCAGCGGGATCTTGTTCAGCGCAGGTGCCGCTTCGGGGCGGTCGGCAAAGAACACACGCGCCCGCGGCCCCCCCTGAATCCAGAGATTGCCCAGAAGGTGATTGCGCTTCAGCGTGTAATTCCCGGAATCGAACCAAGCCGCGATTTCCAGCGGGTTCTGGCCCGCCTGATACGGTACGGCGTCGATCCGACCCTTGGGATACATGTCCAGCAACATCGCGCTGAACGACCGGATCGACGACGCGTCCAGCCAATCCGTCAGCGCGGGCAAGGGGCGCGAGTCGCAGAACGGGTAGACGAAGAATTCGTCTGGATCGACCGTCAGGCACCAATGCTCATGGCCGTAGCGCCGCAACAGCCAATTCATCCAGTCCATGCCGAACCGCGACCGCTTGTAGCTGTTGCGGCTGTGCCAGACAGACACATCCGGTTGCTGCGCCAGCAATTCGGCGGTGCCATCGGTGCTGTCGTTATCGACGAAAAAGAAATGGGAGATCCCCATCTCGCGGTAATATTTCAGGAAATAGGGCAGGCGAATGCCTTCGTTCCGCACGGTGCAGAACAGCAGGATATCGGTTTTCCGGATCAGATCGGTGCGATTGGATACAGGTTTCAGTTCGCGGCGTTTGCGAAACGCGCGGAACCTCCAGCGTTTGCGCTGAAGTCTCAAACCGTATCTTTGCACCACTCCCAAGAGTCAGCTGCCTGTCTTTGTGGACACACGCCACACGTAGGTATCAGAGTGATGTGAATAGTTGGTTGAAATGTTCCTGCCAAGTCGGGCTCTCTAAAGACATAACCCCGTACCTTTCACCGCTCTGATCCCGACGTCTTTGCGCCAGTTTTTCGATTTCTTGCCGCCAAAGGTAGCAATCCGATTCGCCTACGTAAATAGGCGCGTTGCCCAAGACTTCTTTGAAGACAGGCAAAGGGTTGCAAATGAGCGGCACTTTCAGCTGCACCGCCTCAAGAGCCGGGTATCCGAACCCTTCCGCCAGACTTGGGAATAGCAGGCCATTGCTGTCCCGAAGCAGTCCCCACATCTTTTCATCGGACTGGGCGGGCAATTCGTGAACATGCGCCGGCTTTCGGTCCAATCGCGCAAAAACGTCTTCATTCATCCAGCCACGGCGCCCACAGAGGATCAGATGCGGGTCATCATCGCCGATAAACGACTCCCAAATGTCCAGCAGGAAGCCGATATTCTTGCGCGGCTCGATCGTACCGATGGCCATGAAATAAGGTTTGCCGGTCCATGGCCCTAGAGGCGGTGGATCGACGCGAATTTCGGGCAATCCTGGAAGAAGAACGTGAACGGCGTCGGCTGTCAGCGTCCGGGCATGGCGCAGAATATGCGATCTGGTGTCTTGTGAATTGCAAAAGACAAGGTCGGCGTAATGATCGACCTTTGCAAAGAACGCCGCAAACGCCTGTCGGGATTTCGGGGTCTGAAACTCCGGCCAGTCAAGCGGGATGGTGTCATGGACATAGACCGCGATCCGCATCGCGTCGCAGTCCCGGAGCGCGTGAATGACGCGGTCGTTGAATTGGCTTTGCCCGACATTGAGATATAGCGTCCCGGCAGGCAGATGCCGTCTGAGCATTTTCGTCAACCGCGATGGCAAGGCCCGGTCCAAAGCGATCTTGCGCAATCCGCTCTCGGTTCTGGCCCGCCCCTTCTCAGAAGTCCCAGAGACCCATGACAGCACGTCGATCTCCGTCCAGAGAGGCTGATCGCAATGTAGCAGAAGCTGGCTGCACCCATCCTTGTCCAGCAACAGGAAACCCGTCTTGGTCCGGACCAGACCAAAAAGCGGCGCAGGGTCGTCGATGAGGTGGTCGATATAGGCGCGTTCGATCCTGTCTATGCCCGTCGGACGCATCCCGGCCCGACGCACCGTGCGGGTCACATCCAGAAGATGCGCTGCCGCAGGGTTACGGACGATGGTCTGCACAGGCCTGCGGATGGCATCGGCACTGGCGCATGACCAAAGCCGACGCGGTCTTACACCCGGGGAACCTTATCGGGTGTTGCATGGATCATTCGGCCGCGTTTTCGATCTGCATCACCGAGTCGAGGAACCGACGCAGATCGTCCTTGAGATCGTCGCGCGCCAGACCAAAGGCGACCGTTGCCTGCAGGAACCCTGCTTTCGATCCGCAATCGAAACGCTGTCCGCGGAACCGGTAGCCATAGACACCCGTCCCGTCGATCTCTTGCGCGATCGCATCCGTCAACTGAATCTCGCCGCCAGCACCGGTCTTGAGCTTGTTGAGGTTCTTGAGCACCTGCGGATCTAGGATGTAGCGCCCGATCACGGCAAGGTTGGAAGGCGCATCTTCGACTTTGGGCTTCTCGACCATGTTCTTGACCGAAACCATCGACCCCATGTCTTCCTTGACGTCAAGGATACCATAGCTCGACGTCTTGTCGCGCGGCACTTCCATCGCGGCCACCATGTTGCCGCCGGTTTCCTCGTAAGCTTCGACCATCTGCTGAAGGCAGGGTTTTTCCGCCGAGATCACGTCGTCCGGCAGCATGACCGCAAAAGGTTCGTCGCCGATCAGACGGCGCGCGCACCAGACCGCGTGGCCCAGACCCAGCGCCTTGTGCTGACGCATATAGGCGATGGCACCGCTTTCCATGTTGGTGGATTTCAGGTCTTCGAGAATGTCCAACTTGCCCTTCCGGCGCAGTTCGCGCTCCAGAATGGGGCTTTCATCGAAATAATCCTCAAGCGCGCTTTTCCCGCGCGAGGTGATGAAGATGAATTCCTTGATGCCAGCGGCGCGCGCCTCGTCAATGGCGTATTGCACCAGCGGACGGTCCACCAGCGTCATGATTTCCTTCGGAACGGATTTGGTCGCCGGCAGGAAGCGCGTTCCAAGCCCGGCAACTGGGAATACGGCTTTGGTGACTTTTCTACGCATCGGGCTGCTCCTCCGTGTCGCGTCTCACTGCGCGTCCCTGGTTACCTGACAAACTCATACGTAAGTGTACGGCTTGAGACTCCAAATAATAAGGACTTTTGTCGAATTTGTGTCTAATCGACGAGAATTAGAGGATTTTTTGATCGAATTCCGCCTATTCGATTGAGCGTTTCACGCAGTCTCGCCTGCAGGTTGCTGGCGCGAACCAGCGGCTCCTGTCGCAATTCGCGTCCATAAAGGCCCCCGGTGTGCAGCCAGAACCCCTGTTCGGTATAGCGGACCCGGTGGTATTGCGCCGTGCGTTGGTAATCAATGACCGTGACCCGATGTCCCTGATCCGTCAGGGTTTTGGCTTTGGCATAGGTGGCTTTCGCATCGTGCCGCGAGACGACCAGACAGTGATCTTGTGCCTCTGATACACGATCCGGCACTCTGTTTGGCGCCTGGTCCTGCCAGTCCGGCGGCGCGATGGGCGCGCGGGTGCGTCCGGTATCATATCCTTTGGCAAGGTCGCGGATCAGCATAAAGGCACGGTCGGGGGGCAGAGAGCCATTCTGCATATGCCGCAAGAGCCAAGCGCGCCGGTCCGTCAGAAACGCCGCACGGGCCGCGTCCTGATCCTGTGGCGGGCAATGCTTGCCATGAAACACCGCTGCCGACGCGGCAATCTCGAACACATCGCGCGGTGTCCGGTCAGCAGCGCGGAACCGGCTAGGCCCGCTGGCATGATGCACCACCGCCTTGGGCACAAACACCGTTTGCCCGCCATCGCGCGAAATCCGGTAGGTCAGATCGGTTTCATCAAGGTAGAAGGCGAACCGTTCATCAAACCCGCCTTGCGCGACGACCACTGACCGACGCAGCGCCATATTGGTGCCATGCAGGCGCGGCAGCCGCCCATCCTCGGGTGACAGAACCACCGGCGCATCGCCCGTAGCGGCGATGGCATGGCTCTGTCCAAACGCATCCACCCGCGACGCCGCATGCTGCACCGAAATACCGTTGCGCCCCAGTGTCGTCCCGCCCACCTGTGCGACCGCCGCATCACCAAACCCTTGGGCCAAATGCGCCAGCCATGTCGGTTCCGGCACCGCGTCATCGTCCAGAAAGGCAACCACCTCGCCCCAAGCGGCGTTCACCCCGGCATTTCGCGCAGCCGAGATATTGGCGATGTCGAGGTCGATCACCCGCGCAAAGTCAAAGCGTCGTGCAACCTGCGCCCCGGTCGGGCAGGCAACGACGACTGTTTCGAAGCGGGGATAGTCGAGCTGCGAAACGGCGTGCAAACAGCGCTTCAACCAGTCCGGCCGCCCACGGCTGACAATAATGACACTGATGGCAGGCACCGACATGGCGTCGGTCAGACAGGGCTCAGGTCGATGCCCGGTGCCGTTGCCACAAAGTACGGGTTGGCAAACCCCGGCTTGCCATAGACCAGAGGCTCAAGATCATCGAGGCGCAGAACCCTGCCGCCCGCACCGGTCAGGACCGCATGGCCCGCTGCCGTGTCCCACTCCATCGTCCGGCCCAGACGGGGATAGAAATCTGCCTCGCCCGTGGCGACAAGACAAAACTTGAGCGAGGACCCCGCGCTCTTGCTGTCCTTGACGCTGTAGCGGTTGATGTAATCGTCGGTCGCCTGATCGCGATGCGATTTTGACGCCACGACCATCAGCGCGCCGCTGTCTGGGTCCGACACTTGGATCGCTGTTGTCGCGCCGGGTGTCTGCTTGTCGAAATCTCCGGTCTCCTCCACGCTTTGGCCAGAGGCATCCGTATAGAACAACCGGTTCTTCGCCGGCGCATAGACCACGCCCCGCGTCGGCACGCCATTCTCGACCAAAGCGATATTGACGGTGAAGTCGCCCCGCCGTTGAACGAACTCCTTTGTGCCGTCCAGGGGATCGACGATCAGGAAATCACGCACATCCAGATCATGTGTGTCGGCCTGTTCCTCGGTGATCAGGGCAATCTCGGGAAACGCCGCGCGCAACCCGGCCGAGATCAGAGCATCTGCGGCTTCATCCGCTTCGGTGACCGGGCTATCGTCGGATTTCGCACGGACATCGAAATCGTCGGCCTTGTAGATCTCCATGATCTTGTCCCCTGCTTCAAGCGCAAGGCGACGCATCGTTTGCGTCAGGTCTTCATAGTTCATGGTCACAGGCCCTCAGTTCGATTGATTTAAATGCGCGCCTCTCTTATCATTGGCTTAACAAATGTCCGCAACAACAGTCAGGTCAATTGACGGAAAAACGCGGGCTGCGGCAGAGGCAGACAAAAGATGTTTCAGAAAACGGTTCCGACCAACCGGGTGTCCTCGGCGGTCAACATTCTTGAACTGACCTACCACAACACCGTCCGCGAGATCCGCAAGGCGCATGGAAATGCGTTCATGTCGATTGCCGTCAGCGTGTTCCAATCGCTGCTCTTTGTGCTGTTCTTTTACATCATGTTCAACATCATGGGCGTCAAAGGGCTGGCGCTGCGGGGTGATTTCGTCATCTTCCTGCTCACCGGCATCTTTCTGTTTATGACCCACAACAAGGCCGTGGGCGCTGTCTTGGGCAGCGAAGGCCCGTCAAGCCCGATGATGCAGCACGCGCCGATGAACACCGTCATCTCGATTTTTTCGGGAATGTTGTCCGTCCTCTATATTCAGATGCTGGCGATCTTCTTCATTCTCTTCATCTACGACGTAACCTTGAACCCCTATGTGTTGACGGAAATCGTCGATCCTGCGCCGGTCATGGGCATGTTGCTGCTGGCCTGGATTTCGGGTGGTTCGGTCGGCATGGTGTTTCTGGCGATGAAGCCATGGTTGCCGGGGCTGACCGCCACCCTTTCGAATGTCTACAAACGTGCCAACATGATCGCGTCCGGCAAGATGTTCGTGGCCAATTCTCTCCCGGCCTTCATGATTTCGATGTTCGACTGGAACCCGCTGTTTCACACCATTGACCAGGCACGCGGCTATGCGTTCATCAACTATGTCCCCCGGAATTCGAACTGGGAATACGTGGTTTATCTGTCTCTGACCCTGCTCATGATTGGGCTGATGGGGGAATTCTATACGCGCAAACATGCGTCCGCCTCATGGTCGGCCCGGCGCTGATCAGGTCACGACCCGCAGCGTCAGGTTGATCCGACCGCCCTTGGGCAAAAGCGTCGAACTGTTCGGGCGGATGCGGTCGATCCCGTGATAGGCGCGCCGCGCCTCACCCCCCATCACAACCACATCGCCGGATTTCAGCCAGACCGACTCGGTCTTCCCGCCCCGCGTCGCGTTGCCCATCCGAAACAGTGCCTCGTCCCCAAGCGAGACTGAAACAACAGGCTGCGACAGGTCGGCCTCGTCCCGGTCCTGATGCATCCCCATCTTGGCCGTGGCATCGTACCAGTTGATCAGACAGCATTCCGGCGTCCGGGCGTACGGAACAATGTCCTGCCACATCCCCAGCAGCTCTGCCGGAATCGGAGGCCACGGCACACCGGACGGGTGCAGCCGCTCGTAGCGATAGCCCTTACGGTCACTGATCCAACCATAGGTGCCAGCCGCGCTCATGCGCACTGACATCGGTGTGCCGCGCGGTGTGACAGGCTGAACCAACGGGGCCCGACCCAGACAATCGCGCAGGTCCGCCACCAGTTGTGCCTGCGCATCCGGCGCAAAATAACCCGGATGAATCTCGAAATCGCGGATGCGCAGCACAGTCATGAACCAAGAATAATGCGCGCAGCGATGAAACACATACGGAATTTTCAGGATTACCCGGTAGCAGCAACGCTTGCAGGCCTGTTGATGCCTCCTTATATACCCACCGGACCCGCTGGAACGAAATGACAGCGGAACAGAATGCGGGGCGGGATGCCGGAATGGGTCTTCGTCTCGTGACATCGCCTTAAGATATGAAGGGATCGAAAACATGGCCAAAGTGATTGGTATTGACCTCGGTACAACCAACAGCTGCGTCGCGATCATGGATGGATCGCAACCACGCGTGATTGAAAACTCCGAGGGTGCACGCACAACCCCGTCCATCGTGGCATTCACCGACGACGAACGCCTCGTGGGTCAGCCGGCAAAGCGTCAGGCTGTCACCAACCCTGAAAACACCGTCTTCGGCGTCAAGCGCCTGATCGGCCGCCGCAATGATGACGCCGATCTTGCCAAGGACCGCAAGAACATGCCGTTCGAGGTGATCGACGGCGGCAATGGCGACGCATGGGTGCGCGCCAAGGGCGACAAATACAGCCCCTCCCAGATTTCCGCCTTCATCCTCCAGAAGATGAAGGAAACCGCTGAGTCGTATCTCGGCGAAGAAGTGACACAGGCGGTCATCACCGTTCCTGCCTACTTCAACGACGCCCAGCGTCAGGCAACCAAGGATGCGGGCAAGATCGCCGGTCTCGAAGTGCTGCGCATCATCAACGAACCGACAGCAGCGGCACTGGCATACGGGCTCGACAAGAAAGAATCCCGCACCATCGCGGTCTATGACCTTGGCGGCGGTACATTCGACGTGACCATCCTCGAAATCGACGATGGCCTGTTCGAAGTGAAATCCACCAATGGCGACACCTTCCTTGGTGGCGAAGACTTCGACATGCGGATCGTCAACTACCTCGCTGACGAGTTCAAGAAAGAGAACGGCGTTGACCTGACCAAGGACAAGATGGCGCTCCAGCGTCTCAAGGAAGCTGCGGAAAAGGCCAAGATCGAACTCTCGTCCTCCAGCCAGACCGAAATCAACCAGCCGTTCATCTCGATGGACGGCAAGACTGGCCAGCCGCTTCACCTCGTGATGAAGCTGACCCGCGCCAAGCTGGAAAGCCTTGTGGGCGACCTCATTAAGGCGTCTATGAAGCCGTGCGCCGCCGCTCTGAAAGACGCAGGTCTCTCGACCTCCGACATCGACGAAGTCGTGTTGGTCGGCGGTATGACCCGGATGCCGAAAGTGGTCGAGGAAGTGACCAAGTTCTTCGGCAAGGAACCGCACAAGGGTGTGAACCCGGACGAGGTTGTGGCGCTGGGCGCGGCCATTCAGGCTGGCGTTCTGCAGGGTGACGTGAAGGACGTTGTTCTTCTCGACGTGACCCCGCTGTCTCTGGGCATCGAAACGCTGGGCGGCGTGTTCACCCGCCTGATCGACCGAAACACCACGATCCCGACGAAGAAGTCTCAGATCTTCTCGACAGCCGAGGACAACCAGAACGCTGTGACGATCCGTGTGTTCCAGGGTGAACGCGAGATGGCGGCCGACAACAAGATGCTCGGTCAGTTCAACCTCGAAGACATCCCGCCCGCACCGCGCGGCATGCCGCAGATCGAGGTGACGTTCGACATCGACGCCAACGGCATCGTGTCCGTGTCCGCCAAGGACAAAGGCACCGGCAAGACGCAGAACATCACCATTCAGGCGTCCGGTGGTCTGTCCGACGAGGACATCGAAAAGATGGTCAAGGACGCAGAGGCAAACGCCGAAGCGGACAAGGAACGCCGCGAAATGGTCGAGGCCCGCAACCACGCCGAAAGCCTCATCCATTCGACCGAAAAGTCGGTGGAAGAGCATGGCGACAAGGTTGACCCGACCACCGTCGAAGCGATCGAACTTGCCATCGCGGCGCTCAAGGATGATCTGGAAGACGAAAAGACCACGGCTGACAAGATCAAGTCGGGCATCCAGAACGTGACCGAAGCAGCGATGAAGCTGGGCGAGGCGATCTACAAGGCGCAAGCCGAAGATGGCGATTCCGAACCCGCCGCAGCAGATCGGGCACGTGGTGATGACGATGACAGCATCGTCGATGCCGACTTTGAAGATCTCGACGACAACAAGCGCGCCTGACGCTGGTTGGGCGGAACCGAAAAGGGGCCGGTCCGGATACCGGGCCGGCCTCTCTCGTTCCGTAGAAGGAGGGCATGATGTCCAAACGTGACTACTACGAAGTGCTCGGCCTCAAGAAAGGCGCTTCTGCCGACGAGATCAAGAAAGCCTATCGCGCCAAAGCGAAAGAGCTTCACCCGGATCGCAACGCAGACAACCCCAAGGCCGAAGACCAGTTCAAAGAGGCGAACGAGGCTTACGAGGTTCTCAAGGACGCCGACAAGAAAGCGGCCTATGACCGCTACGGCCACGCTGCCTTCGAAGGTGGCATGGGCGGCGGTGGTCGTCCCGGTGGGTTCAGCGGTGGCGGGCAGGGCGACTTTGCCAGCGCCTTCTCTGACGTGTTCGACGACCTGTTCGGTGATTTCATGGGCGGCCAACGCGGCGGCGGGCGTCAACGCGCCTCGCGCGGCGCCGATCTGCGCTACAACCTGCGTGTCACGCTCGAAGACGCCTATGCCGGGATGCAAAAGACCATCTCGGTGCCGACCTCCGTGCAATGCGGGTCCTGCTCCGGTTCCGGTGCGGAAGGGGGCGCAGAACCCACAACCTGTCCGACCTGTTCGGGTATGGGCAAGGTCCGCGCGACCCAGGGGTTCTTCACCGTTGAACGCACCTGTCCGACCTGTTCGGGTCTGGGCCAGACAATTAAGAACCCCTGCAAAACCTGCAGCGGTGCTGGCCGTGTCCAGAAAGAGCGTGCTCTGTCGGTCAACATCCCCAAGGGTGTGGAAACCGGAACCCGCATCCGCCTTGCCGGTGAGGGTGAAGCGGGCCTGCGCGGTGGGCCTCCGGGCGACCTCTACATCTTCATCGACGTGGCCCAGCACGAGCTGTTCCAACGCGATGGCGTTCATCTCCATTGCCGCGTGCCGGTCTCCATGGCCGTCGCTGCGTTGGGTGGCAATATCGAAGTGCCGACCATCGACGGTGGCCGCAGCCGCGTCGCTATCCCCGCAGGCAGCCAATCGGGTCGCCAGATGCGTCTGCGCAGCAAGGGCATGCCCGCGCTGCGTGGCACAGGGCAGGGCGATATGTTCATCGAACTCGCGGTGGAAACACCGGTCAACCTGACCGCCAAGCAAAAAGAACTGCTGCGCGAATTCGAAGAGCTGAGCGAAGACAACAACCCGGAATCCAAGAGCTTTTTCAAATCCGTAAAGGGCTTCTGGGATTCCATGAAAGGCTGATCGGACGGCCCCGCCCTATGCGGGGTCGTTAGCATTTCATTAAGCGCTTCTGCGCCAAAATCGGCGCATGACGCGCGCGCCTTCCTCACAACTCTCACTTTTCGAAGCCGCGGCTCAGGCTCAGGTGCGATCGGCCAAGCCGAAATCCCAAAAGCCCCCAAAACCGAAACAACCTTCCTATATCGGCGGCCACCGAAAACGCCTGCGCAACCGCTTCCTTGTCGGCGGGGCCGAACCGCTTCCTGACTATGAACTGCTGGAACTGATCCTCTTCCGCAGCCTCAAGAACGGCGATGTCAAACCACTCGCCAATCTGCTGATCGCCACTTTCGGCGATTTCAACCGCGTCCTCTCTGCCCCCATCGAACGTTTGACCGAGGTGCAGGGCGTGGGGCCGGAAATCGCGCTCGATCTCAAACTGATCGAGGCGGCGACCCACCGCATGTCCCAGGGCAAGGTCCTGAAACGTCCCGTCATCTCAAGCTGGACCGCGTTGCTCGACTATTGCCGCGTGACCATGTCGCACCGCGAGACCGAGATGTTCCGTATCCTGTTCCTCGACCGCAAGAACGTCCTGATCGCCGATGAAATTCAGGGCAAAGGCACCGTCGATCACGTGCCCGTCTACCCGCGCGAGGTCATCAAACGCGCGCTCGATCTGAACGCCTCGGCGCTGATCCTCGTACACAATCACCCCTCGGGTGACCCAACGCCGTCAAACGCCGACATCGACATGACCGAAACCATCCAGCGTGCTTGCGAGGTTGTGGGCATCACCCTCCACGATCACCTGATCATCGGCAAATCGACCGAGGTCAGCTTCAAATCCGAAGGCTATCTCTAGCCGCGCTCACCGCACCCAAACCTCGACCCGGCGGTTCACCTGTCGTCCCCAGCTTGTATCGTCGCACGCCATCGGCATCGCCTCGCCAAAGGCATCCGTCGACAGCTGCACCTGCGACAGATCCGATGTCTCCACCGCTGCCTCAATCGCCTGTTTCACCGCCTGTGCCCGTTGCTGCGCGATCCGCAGATTGCCGTCTGCCGGGCCTTCGCCGTCAGAAAACCCGACAAACACCAATTGCCGCCCGTCATAGACCCCGGCCTCGATTGCATGGGCCAATTGCTGCACATTCGACCGCGATTGCGCATCCAGCCGCGCCGCTCCTGCCTCGAACCGGAACGATGTGGACAGCCGCCGCAAGGGGGCCAGGGTATCAACCATCCGCTTCAGCGCAGTCAAATCCGCCTCGCCTTCGGCCACCCGAATGGCATTGGCAAAGCGATCCCCCTGCGCGTTGAGCGCAATCTCTTCTGGTGCCTGATCCACAAATCCCGCACGCCGCGTGATGATCTGGGCAGGCGCGGTCCGCGTATAGGCCAAGAAATCACGCCCCAGTTTCGGCAGTCGCCGCGCCGGGATGTACAGGAACATCGGCGCCGTCAGCGGATAATCCTCGGTCTTGATCGTCAGCCGATTGGCGCGCAATTCAAACCCGCAGGGCCCGGTCAGCGCCAAAGGCTTGCTGTTGCCGATCTCCGAAAAGCTGGCAACGCCCAGTGAAAGCTGATCCCGCGCCACCGCCTGTGCCAGCGCAGTGTTTGTCGCGTGACGGGTCACCTCGGCAATCAGCGACCGTCCCGCCTGCCGAAGAACCCGATCGTCGACCGCCTGTGCAATACCGGACTGGGCATCCCTCAAATGGATCGAAATCGGCGCATCCGCGCCACCAAGCGTGCGCCAATTGTCGATCTCGCCGGCCAGAATACGGGACAGGTCCGACACCGAAACCGCCGCGACCGGATTGGTCGGCGACACGATCACCGTCATGGCATCCAGCGCCAGAACACGACTGCGGTTCACATCATCCAACTGACCCAATCCAACCTCGGCAGCCAACGCCAGCTCACCTTCTCGGATCTCGCGCAGCGCCATGACCAGATCAGCTTCGTCTGCCAGCAAATCGGCAAATCCCTCATCGGTGCTCGACACCCGGAACTGAAACCGTCCGACGGGGGACTCGCTGTCGGGCGCGGACAGGACATATTCGAAATGCGTGTCATCGATCTTGACCCGCTCGGCCTTCAGGCCGCTCTGCAGGGCAAAGCCTTCGACAAGGGCGGGCATGAGCACATCGCCGATGGTGGACGACCCGGAAATCGACAATTCCGCCACGAAATCGGTCAAAGACGGGCATCCGGGCCCTTCGCACAGAACGCCAGACCCATCGACGGTCAGTTCGCCATACTGGGTCTCGACACGGTAGAATTCTCCGTCAAAGCCCAAGAGAGTGCCCGATAACTCAATCGCCCCGTCACGCGACTTCAGCGTCACGTCGTCGGCCAGTACGGCAGCACCACTCACCAAAAGGAAAAGTGCGGCCGAAAACGCCGCACAGATCTGTTTCATCACCAAAAGAGCCTTTGACCCGCCTGCTTATTTTGCGGCGATTGTCAGGTCTTCCACAATATTTTTCAACAGCAAGAAATCACCAACTGCATCACATCCCGGTACATCGATGGTCAGTTCTTTCGAGGTCAACGTACCACCGTTGCGGATTTCCAGCGTTTGCGCCTCGACGCTGCTGTCGCAGTTCGATGCGATGATCTCTGCCTCTACCGTCAATGTCACGGTCCCGGCGGTGTCGGTCATGCCCGAGGGGAAGGTATAGACCTCGGCAAGCAGAGCGTCCGGGGCGTCGGCGGTCCCAAGGGAGGTCAGGAACCCGCCCTGTCCTTTTGCCGCACGGGTCGGGTCGCCGCCCGCGCCATGCCAGATGTGACCGTCGGTGAAGTACTCTGCATCGAATTCGCGGGCATGCAGCTGCAGCCCGGCATCGCCGCGCCATTGCAGCACCACGCGGTCATAGAACGGAACAGAGGTGACATCGGTCATCGCCACGGCGCCGCTACCGTCCAGAAACGAAGCGATTACAAGCGCATGCTGGGTCAGGGCAGGAACGTCGACGGACAGGCTGCCATCGGGCTGCATGAGCGAGGTGAACATCAATCCGTTGTGGTGCAGCGTGACCCGTTCGCTCCCATGACAGGGCGCGGTAAGGTCAACGGTCATCATGGCCCCTGCAATCGGTGTCGCAGTCATGGTGACGTCGCAGGCAAAACCTGTCTCTTCCGGAGCCTCGGGCACAACGATCTCGACGGGATCAAGTACGCTGGTGACTGCGGCCGAGATGATGTTGTCGGGCAGCGATGCAACGATGGGCATGTCGACCGGCATCACGTCGCGTGGAGTCGAAGACACTTCCTGCACCTCGGACACGACCAGCGGCACCTGTGCGGTTACAGGTTGGGACTTGGTCATCCCGGATTGCATGACCGCGCCGATCCCTAGGGCGGCGCAGAGCGTGATTGCTGCGATGCGTAGCGTGAACTTCCGGTCCATGACAGACTCCCGATGCACTATTACATCGGCATGGATGCCAAAGGAATTAGGTCTGCCTAGGGCAGCGGTTAGGTCACTTTACGACGGCAATGTGGCAGGACGGCCTTACGCAAGCCGTCCATGGCAATGTTTGAACTTCTTTCCCGATCCACAAGGGCAGGAATCGTTCCGGCCCGGGTTGCCCCATGTGGTCGGATCATTTTCGTCGAAGCCTTCCAAAGCAGCCTCTGCGGTGCCGGTCCCGGCCAGCTCGGCCTGTTGTGGCGACGCTGCTTCGGCGGCCCGTGCCATGGCTGCCTGCTGCGCGGCCATTTGCTGCAGCATCACCTTCTGCTCTTCCTCGGTCATCGGGCGGACCTTGCCAAGCTGCTTGCTGACGTCTTCACGCAGGCTGTCCAGCATCGTCTCAAACAACTGGAACGCTTCGGACTTGTATTCGTTCAGCGGATCGCGCTGCGCATAACCCCGGAAGCCCACGACGGAGCGCAGATGTTCAAGCGTCAGCAGGTGCTCGCGCCATTTGCCGTCGATGGTCTGCAGCAGAACCTGCTTTTCGATCTGACGCATCGTGTCCGGACCAAAGGCCTCGGCCTTTTTCGCCATCATCTCGTCTGACGCAACCTCAAGCCGTTCGCGGATCACATCGGCATCAACGCCTTCTTCGTCGCCCCATGCAACAATCGGGGCATCGACACCCACCAACTCTTGCACTGACGTTTGCAGCCCTTGGGTATCCCACTGATCTGCATAGGTTTTCGGCGGAATATAGGTGTCGACCAGATCGTCGATCACCTGATGGCGCATGTCGCGCGCGATCTCGGACAGGTCCTGCGCTTCCATGATTTCGCGGCGCTGGCTAAAGATCACCTTCCGCTGATCGTTCATCACGTCGTCGAATTTGAGCAGCTGTTTGCGGATGTCGAAGTTGCGACCTTCCACCTTGGCCTGCGCACGTTCCAGCGATTTGTTCACCCACGGGTGCACAATCGCTTCGCCTTCCTTCATGCCCAGCGTGGACAACACCTTGTCCAGACGCTCGGACCCGAAAATGCGCATCAGGTCGTCGTCCAGCGACAGGAAGAACGAAGACCGCCCCGGGTCACCCTGACGGCCCGACCGCCCGCGCAGCTGGTTGTCGATGCGGCGGCTTTCGTGGCGCTCTGTGGCCAGAACGAACAGACCGCCCGCCGCCTTGACCGCTTCCTCGTCGCCGGTGTGCTCGGCTTCGATCCGTTTGCGTATCGCCTCGGGATCACCCTCTGGATCGGCGGCAATCGCCTCCATGATCTTGAACTCGACGTTCCCGCCCAGTTTGATGTCCGTTCCGCGACCGGCCATGTTGGTGGCGATGGTCACGGCACCCAACTTGCCCGCATCCGCGACGATCTGCGCTTCCTGCTCGTGCTGGCGCGCGTTCAGAACGTTGTGGGTGAGTCCCGCATCGGTCAGCAACCGGCTCAGCATCTCGGACTTTTCAATCGACGTGGTGCCCACGAGAACCGGTTGACCCTTGGCGTGCGCCTCTTTGATCTCGGTCACGATGGCGTCGTATTTTTCCTTTGCGGTCCGGTACACGCGGTCATCTTCGTCGATCCGCGCAATCGCCCGGTTGGTCGGCACTTCGACCACACCCAGCCCGTAAATCTCGGCAAATTCGTCCGCTTCGGTCGTGGCGGTGCCGGTCATGCCCGCCAGCTTTTCATACAAACGGAAATAGTTCTGGAACGTCACCGACGCGAGCGTCACGTTCTCGGGCTGGATCTTGCAGCCTTCCTTCGCCTCGATCGCCTGATGCAGACCTTCGGACAGACGCCGGCCTGCCATCATACGTCCGGTGAATTCGTCGATCAGAACCACTTCACCATCGCGAACGATGTAATCCTTGTCCTTCTGGTACAGCTTGTGCGCCCGAAGCCCTTGGTTCACGTGGTGAATAAGGGTCGTGCTTTCCGGATCATACAGCGATTGCTCTTCGGGAAGCAGGCCAAGCCCGTGCAGGGTTTCTTCGAGAAACTCGTTGCCCTCGTCGGTAAAGGTCACGTTTCGCGTCTTCTCGTCGAGCGTGAAATGCTCCTCGGTCAGCGACGGAATCACCGCGTCGATCGCGACATACAATTCGCTGCGGTCCTGCGCCGGACCGGAAATGATCAGCGGTGTCCGCGCCTCGTCGATCAGGATCGAATCCACCTCGTCGACAATCGCCATGTAGTGGTCGCGCTGATACATCTGCTTCAGCTCGGACTTCATGTTGTCGCGGAGGTAATCGAACCCAAGCTCGTTGTTCGTCGCATAGGTGATGTCGCACGCATAAGCGGCCTGCTTTTCACCATCCGGCTGACGCGGGTAAACCACACCTGTGGTCAGCCCCAACGCGCCATACACCTTGCTCATCCATTCGCTGTCGCGCTTGGCAAGATAGTCGTTCACAGTCACGATATGCACGCCGCGCCCGGTGAGCGCGTTCAGATAGGCCGGGAATGTCGCAACAAGCGTTTTGCCCTCACCCGTCTTCATTTCCGAGATATTGCCCTGATGCAGGAAAATCCCGCCCATCAGCTGCACATCAAAGGCCCGCAGACCCAGCGCGCGTTTCGCGGCTTCGCGGCAATTGGCAAACGCCTCGGGAAGCAGCGCATCAAGCGCCTCTCCATTGGCGATACGCGCCTTGAACTCGGCGGTTTTTTCGATGAGCTGCGCATCGCTCAGTTTTTCGAACTCCGCTTCCAGTGCGTTGATCTTTTCGATCAGCGGGCGGGTCGCCTTGACTTTACGGTCGTTCGGCGTTCCGAACACCTTGCGCGCGACTTTACCTAATCCCAGCATTCATTCACTTTCAGCTTTGACATCTTCGTGTGCGGCATCTGCTTGCTCGCCTCGCACACAGCCCATATGTCACAGGGGAACGACTGGCTTCGCAGCGCCTTGTGGCGATGTAAGGTCAGGGCAATTCACTGTCAATGTCGCCCCCACGGTAGAGGCGGCTCTGGAAGGAACAAACATGACGAATCTCATCACGAAAATGTCGGCAAGCGCGTTCGCCCTGATGTTGGCCCTGCCGGTGCAGGCACAGGATACGCTGACGGCAGACTCGGTGGTGGCCACGGTCAATGGCACCGAAATCACGCTGGGCCACATGCTGATGGTACGCGCGTCTCTGCCGGACCAGTATCAGCAGCTCCCAGATGACGTGCTCTGGGACGGCATCATGGACCAGATCGTTCAACAAACCGTGCTCAGCCAGCAAGACAGCGGCGAAGAGACCCGCCGCATCAAGCTGGCCCTCGAAAACGAACGCCGCGCGCTCTTGGCCGCTCAGGTGATCGAAGGCATCGTGGGCGATGCAATCACCGACGAGGCCGTGCAGGCGATGTATGACGAAACCTACCTGCAAGGCGAACAAAGCGAAGAATACAACGCCTCGCACATCCTCGTTGAGACCGAGGAAGAAGCCGCCGCAATTGTAGAAGAACTGAACGGTGGCGCTGATTTTGCCGAGGTTGCCCGCGCGAAATCCACGGGCCCGTCGGGTCCGAACGGTGGCCAGCTTGGCTGGTTCGGCGCTGGCATGATGGTTCCGGAATTCCAGACCGCCGTCGAAGAGCTTGAGGTCGGTGCAATCTCCGGCCCGGTGCAAACGCAGTTCGGCTGGCACGTCATCATCCTCAACGAAAAGCGCGCCAAGGAAGCGCCCGCGCTTGAAGCCGTGCGCGGCGAAATCGAAAATCAACTCAGCCAGCAGGCGGTCACCCAAAAGATCGACGAACTGACTGATGCTGCAACCGTCACCCGCACCGCAAAGGAAGAGGTCGATACCTCTGTCCTGAGCAATATTGGTCTTCTGGAGGACTAAGAATTGGCCAAGATCACATCGGTTTCCCCCCTCGCACCCGCCAGCTTTCCAACGCTGCCGGTCATCGAAGGGGCAAGGTTCGCAACCGCCGCGGCTGGCGTGAAATATGCCGGTCGAACCGACGTGATGCTGGCCGTACTCGATCCGGGCAGCTGCGTGGCGGGGGCGTTCACCAAATCCGCCACGCGGTCGGCCAACGTACTGGATTGCCAGTCGAAAATCCGGCTTGAAGACGATGGTGGCGCCGCCATCATCGTCAACTCGGGCAACTCCAACGCCTTCACGGGCAGGGCAGGGGACGAGAGCGTTCAAGCCATCTGCGCCGAGGTCGCCCGCGTGACCGGACTGCCCGCCACCCGTGTCTTTACAAGCTCCACCGGCGTGATCGGCGAACGCCTGCCGCATGATCGAATCAAGGCCAAGGTCGAAGAGCTTTACGGCAACCTCGATGAGGCGGGCCTCCCTGCGGCAGCCAAGGCCATCATGACCACCGACACTTTCCCGAAAGGTTCGACCACCAGTATCGACCTGCCGGGCGGTACGGTCACCATAGCAGGCATCGCCAAAGGCTCCGGCATGATCGCGCCCGACATGGCAACGATGCTGGTCTACATCTTCACCGACGCCAAGATCGCGCAGCCTGATCTGCAAACGCTGGTGTCCGCGATCAACGAAAAGACCTTCAACAGCATCACTGTCGACAGCGACACCTCGACCTCCGATACGCTGTTGGTTGCTGCCACAGGTGCCTCGGGGGTGACTGTCACCGCAGAAGACACCGCTTTTCGCGATGCTCTGCATCACGTCATGCAAGACCTCGCGCATCAGGTTGTCCGCGATGGCGAAGGCGCGACCAAGTTTGTGGAAATCACCGTCACTGGCGCGCTCAACGATGCCGATGCCAAGACCCACGCCATGTCCATCGCCAATTCGCCGCTGGTTAAAACCGCCATTGCGGGCGAGGACCCCAACTGGGGCCGCGTCGTCATGGCCATCGGCAAATCTGGCGCGCCCGCCGACCGTGACACGCTCAGCATTTCCTTCGGCGATGTGAAAGTCGCCACCAACGGCTGGGTCGATCCCGACTACCGCGAGGAACAGGGCGCTGCGATCATGAAGCAGGAAAACATCTCCATGACCGTCGATCTGGGCATGGGCAGCGGGTCTGCCACTGTCTGGACCTGCGATCTGACCCACGGCTACATCTCGATCAACGCCGATTACCGCTCGTGACTGTCGTTCTCGTTTCCGCTGTTGCGCTCATCGACCCCGATGGGCGCATCCTTCTGGCCCAACGGCCAGAGGGCAAGTCCATGGCGGGCCTCTGGGAATTCCCCGGCGGCAAGGTCGAACCCGGCGAAACCCCGGAACAGGCGCTGATCCGTGAACTGCACGAGGAACTGGGCATCGACACCTGGCAAAGCTGCCTTGCCCCGCTCACCTTTGCGTCGCACAGCTACGAGAAATTTCACCTTCTGATGCCGCTCTTTGCCTGCCGCAAATGGAACGGCACCCCCGAATCACGCGAAGGGCAGGCGCTGAAATGGGTGCGGGCAAACCAGCTCAAGGACTATCCCATGCCCCCTGCGGATATCCCGCTTATCCCCATTCTGCGGGATTGGCTCTGACGAAAGCGCTTTTCAGTCACGAAAGTTATCTTTCCCAATGTTTTTTTCTGGCAATGAAATACGCAACAATCTAACTAAGAATTGTCAGAACTTGGGGGAGATTTGACATGCTGAAAACAATCATCATTGGAAGTTGCATGTCTGTGCAGGGAATCTTTGAAAAGGCCCTGCCCGATGGGCGCATTTGTGTCCGTGTCGGAAACAGGATCTTCGCAGGTCTGCCGGTTGCCAACGCCGCTTGATCGCGGCACGCACCGAAAAGAAAAAGGGCAGCGGTGACGCTGCCCTTTTCTGTTTCCGCGATGCGCAGGCTTAGTCCAGCTTGCGTTCAATTTCCTGGCGTTCGAAGATCTCGATCACGTCGCCCTGGCGAATGTCGTCATAGTTGTCGAATGCCATACCGCATTCCTGACCCGACTGCACTTCGGACACTTCGTCCTTGAAACGCTTGAGCGTCTTGAGCGTGCCTTCGTGGATCACCACGTTGTCGCGCAGCAGGCGCACACCGGCGCTGCGACGTGCCACACCTTCGGTGACCAGACAGCCCGCAACCTTGCCGACATTCGACACCTTGAAGACGTCCTTGATCTCGGCATACCCGATGAAGGTTTCCTTGATCTCGGCGCTGAGCAGACCCGAGGCGGCCGCTTTCACATCGTCCACAAGGTCATAGATCACGCTGTAATAGCGAATCTCGACGCCCTTCTGGTTCGCGGTGTTCCGCGCCGACGCATTGGCACGCACGTTGAACCCGATAACCGGACAGCCCGACGCTTCGGCAAGGCCGATATCGGTTTCGGTGATCGCACCAACGCCCGAATGCAGCACGCGCACGCGCACTTCGTCGTTGCCGACTTTCTCCAGCGCCTGAACGATCGCTTCGGCAGAACCCTGCACGTCCGCCTTGACCAGCACAGGAAGCTCGGACACGTTCTCGTCGTCCTTCGCCTTCTTCATCAGCTGTTCCAGCGTCGTTGCCGCACCCAGTGCCGCACGCTTTTCCTTGGCGACGTTGGCACGGTATTCCGCGATCTCGCGCGCCTGCGCTTCGGTCTCTGTCACGTTCAGCACGTCACCCGCTTCGGGTGTGCCGTTCAGACCCAGAACCTCAACCGGCACCGACGGTCCCGCTTCCTTGACGCGCTCGCCCTTGTCGTTGATCAGCGCACGGACCTTGCCGTACTGCTCGCCCACAACAAAGATGTCGCCCTGACGCAATGTGCCGTTCTGGATCAGAACAGTGGCAACAGGTCCACGACCCACGTCCAGCTGCGCTTCGATCACCGCACCCTGCGCCGCCCGATCCGGGTTCGCCTTGAGTTCGAGGATTTCCGCCTGCAACGCAATCGCTTCAAGCAGTTCCGGAAGGCCCTGACCGGTATGTGCCGACACTTCCACGTCCTGCACGTCACCGGACATCTGTTCCACAACCACTTCGTGTTGCAGCAGGTCGGTCCGCACTTTCGTGGGGTTGGCGCTCGGCTTGTCGATCTTGTTGATCGCCACGATCATCGGCACCTTCGCCGCCTTCGCGTGGTTGATCGCCTCAACCGTCTGCGGCATCACCGCGTCATCGGCAGCCACCACCAGAACAACGATATCCGTCACCTGAGCACCGCGAGACCGCATCGACGTGAACGCCGCGTGGCCCGGAGTGTCGAGGAACGACAGAACCGCCCCATCCTTCGTGGTCACCTGGTAAGCGCCGATATGCTGCGTGATCCCGCCAGCCTCACCAGAGGTGACATTGGTTTCGCGGATCGCGTCCAGCAGCGATGTCTTGCCGTGGTCGACGTGGCCCATGATCGTGATCACCGGCGGACGCGGCTTGAGATCTTCCGGAGCGTCCTCGACCTCTTTGATGACGTCCTCGACATCCGCGTCTGACACGCGCGTCACGCGGTGACCGAACTCTTCGATGATGAGTTCGGCGGTATCGGCGTCGATCGTCTGGTTCTGCGTCGCCATGATGCCGTTCTGCATCAGCGCTTTGACCACATCGCCCACACGTTCTGCCATCCGGTTGGCGAGTTCGGCCACCGTGATCGCTTCGGGCAGCTGTACGTCGCGCACAACCTTCTCGCGCGGCTGCTTGCCGCCCATGGCTTTCTGACGCGCACGCTCTTGCTTGCGCTTCATCGCCGCCATGGATTTCTGACGACCACCTTCGCCACCCAACGCTTGGTTGAGGGTCAGCTTGCCGGACCGGCGCTCTGTATCGTCGCCTTTGCGACGACCACGCTCTTCGCGCTCCCGCTCGACCTTCCGAGGGGCGGCCTGCTGCGATGGCTTCGGACCGCCAGCGGTCGGACGCGACACGGCAGGTTCTGCCGGATCGGCCGCAGCCTGCTTGGCAGCTTCCGCCGCTTCGCGCGCCCGGCGCTCTTCTTCTTCGGCTTTCTGGCGGGCTTTTTCTTCGGCTTCGCGCTGTTCGCGCTCCTTGGCCTCTTTTTCGGCGCGCATCCGGTCACGCTCTTCGGCGCGGGCTTTTTCTTCGGCTTCGCGCTGTGCGGCCTCTTCGCCTTCGCGGGCCTTTGCAGCCTGAAGTGCCTTCAGACGGCGCTCCATCTCTGCATCAGAAATCCCAGCGGGTCGTTTGCTTCCGGCTGCGCTCATTGCGCTTGTCGCAGCGCTGCCAGCAGCAGTCTGCGCCACACCGGGCTTCGGCACCACAACGCGCTTGCGCTTGGTCTCTACCACGACGTTCTTGGTCCGCCCGTGGCTAAAGCTCTGCTTTACGTTCCCGGAACGGGGACCGCCGCGCAAACCCAAAGTCTTTTTGCCGTCGTTATCGCTCATTTAGCTCTATTTTCCTTCCCAGCGGCCCCTGCCGCTGTCTTTGCATCAGACGTTCCGATGCGAAAGCCCTTCAATCTTTGGGCTTCCTCTACAACACGTTGCGTGAGTCCACCAGCGCCAAGCGCGGCATGTATCACAGTTTGTCGCCCAAAGGCCATTCCAAGCTCATCCGCCGTCAGCCAACCGATGTAGTGGCCATAATGCGGCGTGCTGAGCTTCGATTTCCCCCGGCTCGATCCGTCGGTCGCCTGCAACAAAACCTCGGCGACTTCCTTGGACAGGGAGTCCTTGACCTTTTCATAGCCGGATACGGCCACACCGGATTTGCGGCTGAGACTTATCAGGTCGACAACACGACGTGCAAGCTGTTGCTCAAGATCGGAAACCAGCGTCTCTGACACGCGCAATTGCGTTTTCGCCGCCCGATGAAACATGTTCTTTTTCACCGCGGTTTCAAGGGCTGCGCGCGTTGCGGTCACCCAGATACCCCGACCCGGCAGCTTTTCTGCCAGATCGGGAACCAGTTGATCGTCGGGACCGACAACAAAGCGGATCAGCTCGGCTTTCGGGTGCACCTCTCCGGTTGCAATACATTTGCGTTCCGGTCCGCTGTCCCGATCCTTGTCTTTGCCGCCGCGTGTCACGTGTGTTGTCGTCCCTCTGTCAGGGCAGGTCAGGCCTGCTCGTCTTCCATATCGCCAAGGTCTTCGCCTTCGACCTCGTCCTCAAGCTCGGTCGGATCGACCCAGCCCAGAAGAACGCGCGCGGTCATAACGAGGTGCTGCGCTTCCTCCAGCGACATGTCGAACGGCTCAAGCAGACCTTCGTCCTTGTGACGCTCGCCATTCTCGGTCGTCCAGCCACCGGCCAGTTCCCAATCCGCGCAGGTCGCAAAGTCTTCAAGCGTCTTGACGCCATCCTTGGCCAGCACTTCGATCATCTGCGGTGTCAGGCCTTCAAAGTTGATCAGGCTGTCATCGGCACCCAAGGCACGGGCATTTTCCAAAGCCGCTTTTGCCTGGGCTTCCAGGTTTTCGCGGGCGCGGGTCTGCAATTCTTCGGCGGTGCCTTCGTCAACACCGTCGATGACCAGCAGTTCGTCCAGTTCGACATAGGCGACTTCTTCAAGGTTGGTGAAGCCTTCGGCAACCAGAAGCTGGGCAAAGAACTCGTCCAGATCCAGCGCGTCCATGAACAGCTGCGTGCGCTCTTCGAACTCTTTCTGACGACGTGCCGATTCTTCTTCCTCGGTCATGATGTCGATATCGAGCCCGGTCAGCTGCGACGCCAGACGCACGTTCTGACCGCGGCGACCAATCGCAAGGCTCAGCTGCTCGTCCGGGACCACGACTTCGATGCGCTCGGCATCTTCGTCCAGAACCACCTTGCTCACTTCCGCAGGCTGCAGCGCGTTCACAAGGAAGGTCGGCACATCTTCGTTCCACGGGATGATGTCGATCTTTTCGCCCTGCAGCTCGTTGACAACCGCCTGAACACGGCTGCCGCGCATACCGACGCAGGCACCGACCGGGTCGATGGAGTTGTCATAGGAAATAACGGCGATCTTGGCGCGCGATCCAGGATCACGGGCAACGGCCTTGATCTCGATGATGCCGTCGTAAATCTCCGGCACTTCCATCTTGAACAGCTCTGCCATGAACTCGGGCGCGGTGCGCGACAGGAAGATCTGCGGCCCACGGGTCTCGCGGCGCACATCCTTGATGTAGCAGCGGATGCGGTCGCCATTGCGATAGCTTTCGCGGCCGATCTTCTCGTTGCGGCGCAGGATGCCTTCGCCCCGGCCCACATCGACGATGACGTTGCCGTATTCTTCCCGCTTGACCACACCGTTGATGATGGTGCCCGCGCGGTCCTTGAATTCTTCGAACTGACGGTCGCGTTCTGCTTCGCGGACCTTCTGCAGGATGACCTGCTTGGCCGACTGCGCGGCGATCCGGCCCATTTCAACCGGTGGCACTTCTTCGGTGAACATGTCACCCACCTGCGGGCCACCCGCGAAATCGGTCAGCGCCTGACCGTCCCGCAGCCAGACCGCGTTCTGCGTCGGCTTCGGTGCTTCGAAATAGGGCTTTGCGCTGTCGACGGTGAACTCCGACTGGTAGTTCTCGTACTCTTCTTCATCGACCACGGTGCGGACGCGGGTGAACGACGCGCGACCGGTCTTGCGGTCGATCTTCACGCGGATGTCCATCTCGCTGCCGTAGCGCGACTTGGCGGCACGGGCGAGGCTTTCTTCCATCGCTTCAACGACCAACCCGGGGTCGATCATCTTTTCGCGCGCCACCGCTTCGGCGGTCTGCAACAGTTCCAACTGGTTGGCGGAGGTGATTGCCATCGGTCTTACTCCTCTTCGGGCCCTTCGGCCTCAATCACGTCGTCAAATTTGGTCTCATCGAAGCCTTGGGCCTTACGCGCCTTCAGCATTTCCTTGATCAGCTCGTCGGTCAGGACCAGCTTGGCATCGGTCAGCCAATCGAACTTCAGCCCGACCGTGCCTTCCTCGATATTGATCAGCACTTCGTCACCCTCGACCCCGGCTAGCACGCCCTTGAAGCGCTTGCGTCCGTCGATCATCTCCGAGGTCTCGATCTTCGCCTCATAGCCCTCGAAGGTCTCGAAATCCTTGAGCCGTGTCAGCGGCCGGTCGATCCCCGGCGACGACACTTCCAGCGTGTAGGTGTCAAGGATCGGGTCTTCGACATCCAGCGTCGCACTCACAGCGGTGCTGATGGCGGCGCATTCGTCCACTTCAATTCCGCCTTCGGGGCGCTCGGCCATGATCTGCAACGTGGGCGACTTGCCGCTCATCAAACGGATGCGCACCAGTTCGAACCCCATGTCCTCGATGACAGGGGAAACGATCTCGGCCAGACGTCGGTCCATCGCGGCTTTGGCGATCAGGTCAGACATTGTCTCGTAGGTCTCCAGACACAAAAAAACGGGCGCGCGGCCCGTTGAAGAATTCGGTGGGTGCCGACTTTCGTCAACACGCCGCTGTTGAGCTGCATATACGGAGCGTGATCCGAGTCTGCAAGGCCTTTCGTGCGTTGCCTTCAGAACGGCGTCGGCCCGGCTCAGTAATCCCGTTCAAAGAAGATCCCGAGCGACGAATTCCCGGTATTGTCCACGTTTCCGCGTGCGGTGATGTCGGATGTCACATCAAGGTTCAGATTGATCTCGGCCCGTCCACCGCTTTCGACCACCACGTCCGAATAGACATTGTCGGAAATGTATTTGCCAGCCCGCACCGCTGTTCCGCCATCCTCGGTCTGGCTGACATCCAGATCGTCCAGCCCGAACCCGTCCCGCAGCCGCGACAGGATGCCGATCCCGCGACGCCCCGCCAAGGTGGCAACAGCATTGGCCAGTTCCAGAGCCTGCAAAGCCGACAGGTTCGACAGATTGCGCCCGAACAAAAGCTGCGCCAGCACTTCGTCCTCCGGCAGTTCCGGTGTCGACGAGAACGAGATGTCCGGCGATGACGCTGGCCCGTCCAGAATGACCCGCACGGTGATCCCGTTTGCATTTGTCGCCGCAACAAAGCGCAGAACCGGGTTGAAACTGCCGCTCAATTGAATGCGGCCTTCGTCAAGAGTGAAGCGCTGGTTCAGAATATCCAGCCGCCCGCGAACCAATTCGAACCCGCCTTGCGGAATGATGTCCGATGTCGGCCCGGTCAGCCGCAACTGCCCCGCCAATTCCGCATCCAGCCCGCGTCCGCGCACGAACACCTGTCCCGGTGCGGTCAGCGTCAGGTCCAGCCGCGTGCTCGACGGTCCTCGCTGGTCGGCGGTGGCTGTCTCCTGCGCCGATGAGATCCCGGCCCGGTCCAGCGTCCGCATCACCGGGCGCGTCGCCCCCAGATGCTCGATGGGCGGTATGTCAGACAGCGCCGATACACCGGTCGAGGGCACCTGGATTTCGGTCTCTTTCAGCCGCAGATCGCCGCTCACCAGAAGGTTCCGCCCAATCGGCCCGTTCAGAGAAACTGTGCCATCGATGCTCGTGTCGTAAAGATCGGGATCGCGGATGCCAAACCGGTTGAGCGTCGCGGTGATGGCCGCATCGAACGTGCTCAACCCCAGCCGTCCCGCCACGTCCACCGATCCACCATGGTTGCCCTGTCCTGTCAGCCCCAATTGCGCCGCGCCATTGCCAAGCTGGATCTGCCCCGTGATCGGTGACAGCACGATCCCCAGCGTCGGCGCGCTGAATTCCGCGTCTGCGGGTGTGATCGTGCCCGACAAGCTGGACAGGGCCAGTGGGCCGGACATCTGCAAATTCAGATCGGCACGTCCGTTCAGACGCCTTGGCGCGATAAACACATTGGCAAGGCCCAGTGGCGCAGAACCCGCAATGCTCAGATTGGCCTGATTGGCCGAACCGACACGCCCATCGACGGCCATTGTGGTGCCGCCCGGACCGTCCAGATCCACAGCCACGACATATCCGCCATTCTGCTGGCCGACCGTCCCGTCGACCACCAGCGCGCCTTGAAAATCAGGTGCGATCAACCCGACATTCGCCAGCCGCGCGTCGATCTGCAAACCGCTCAAGGGCCCGCTGACCCGCGCGGTGATCTCGGCGTTCTGCACATCCGCCGACACCTGTTGCAAGGCGCCATTCGCGCCCGACGCGCCAACCTCGAACCGTGTCACGCCAGCCAGAAGACGATCCACGATATCGTTTCCGATGCCCAGCCCAGCCCCTTGGCCGCGCGCGGTCACATCATACGCGCCGCCATCTGCATAGGTGCCCGTCACGTCAATCGTCGCCCGCCCGCGCAGCGACTGCCCGGCAAGCCCCGACAGCGGCGCGAGACTGTCCGCCAGCAATGATACGGCAAACTGTGCATTTGGCGCGCTCAGCGTCTGGGTCACCATCGCCGATCCGGTGGCGTCAATCGCACCGGTGCTCAGGCTGAACGCCTGCACCGTCAGGCGCTCGGTCGCTTGTTCCCACTCAAGCCGGGTTGTCACGGTCGGGGTGCGCCCCACTGCCTGCGCAAACCGCGCATCGCTCAATTGCAGCGCTGTGCCCGCCAGCCGCAAATCACCCCCGGCGGACACCAGACCACCGGACTCCGTCTGCCTGATTGATCCTTCGCCGGTCAGTGCCAGCGCGTCTGCCGACCCTTGCGGCGTATCCAGATCGCGCACCGCAACATCCGCTGTCCATCGGCCATTCGGCCCGCCGGTTGCCGCCAGATCAACCGTCCCCGACTCCAACGTCAGCCCACCCGCAAAGGGCAGCCGCACCGCTGCATTCTGGTTCGACAGATCCGCCGTCACCTCCAGATTTCGCAGGGTTGTTCCGGCAAGGATCACCCGCCCGTTCAGCTTGGCCGATCCCGCCGCTTCGCCGGGATAAACCCGGTCCAGATTGCGCAGCGTGCCGTCAAACCGCATCGAGGTATCCTGGCTGGTGATCTTGCCGTTCGCCTCGAAATCAATCGCCGGCTTCACCACCCGCACCGACCGAAGTGTCGTGCCGGTTTCATCCCGCCGCGCGTCGACCCGAACCGATCCAACCCCGGCCAAAAGCCGGTCCACCATGTCCTCACCGACGGACAGATCAAGCGTTGTGCCATCGACCGCCAAATCGAACATGCCGGAAATCGGCCCGACCCGACCGTCGACAGCCACTTCGACACGCCCCGCCAGATCGCGCCCGGCCAAAGCGGAGAACCGCGTGATGTTTTCGGCCACCAACCGCATATCAAGGCTGAGCGGCATCACCTCGCTGAAACTCCAGCTTGCGGTGCCGTTCAGTCCGTAATTTTCACCGTTGACCTCAAGCCCGGTCAACCGCACGGGTTGCCCGCTGCGGTAGTCCACGCGCGCAGCCCCGGCCAGATCGGTGCCCACCGCCTCGGCCAAAGCCGGATCGGTCAACGCCAGTGTGTCGGCGACAAAGGTCAGGTCCAGCCCGAACTCCCCGCCCTGCTGCGCAAAGCTTTGCTGGTCGATCTGCCCGCGCCCGGTGATCGTGACCGTCTCCAGTGTTGCATCCGGGCTATCAAAAGCCTCAAGCCGTGCATCGAAGGTCAGATCGCCATCCAGCGCCGCATCAAAGGTGACCGACCCCACCCGCGTATCGCCCCCGCCAAACGGCAGAACAACAGGCCCGCCCTCCGGGTTGGCGATCCGTCCCTCGGCATCCAGCGCTTCAAGCCAGCCACTCTCGGAAATCACGGCGCTCCCGGTCAAGGACAGCGCATCCGCCGTCAGCGCAAATTCCGGCAGATCCGTCCGGCCGGACGCGTCCCGCATCACCCGCGCCTGCAAGCCGATATCGGTGCCAAAGAACGCGCGTGTTTCCTCGGTCAGCAGCGGTGTCGGATCACCTGCAATGTCGACCACCACATCCAACGTGCCCGTTTCTTCCGGCGCAAGGATTTCCACTCTCCCGGTGATCCGCGGCTGACCGTCTGTCGCCAGCGCAATATCGGCGGCAAAATCGTCAACCAACCCCTCGCCCTGAACCGTCAACGCCACCGATGGCGCACCCGGAATGCCCAGCAGCGTGGCGGCAAGCCCGCCCGCCGCCTCTTCGGCAGTCAGATCAACGGCCAGTTGCCGCGATGACGGATCATAGCTCGCCGCCAGCGCAATCTGCGACTGCTTGCCATCGACCCGCTCCAGGTTGAGATCAAAATCCGCCCCACCATCGGCCAGCTCGGCCGCCCCGGTGATCGTGAATTCAGCCGCCTCTCCCAAAAGCGGCGCACCCAGTTGCAAAGATCCCACCTCGAACCGCGCGATCCGCACTTCGACCGGCAAATCCGGAATGCGGAACGGTTCCGCCTCGGCGCTGGGCAATTCCTCCCCGGCATCCGGCGAACGCGACACGACGACAGTCTGAGCGGTAAATGACGTGACATCCACAATGCCTCGCAGCAACGCGGCCCGCCGCCAGTCCAGCACGATCTTTTCGGCCCGGAACCACTCGCCCTGATCGTCCGCGATCACCAGCGACGCAATCGTCGCCTCGCTCGACAGCGCGCCCTCAAATCCCCGTATGCGCACATCGCGCCCGGCCCCGGACAACGCGTCCTGCAACAGCCCGGCCAAGTAGCCGGGATCGTCATCGCTGTTCTGTGCAAAGCTGACCAGCGGCCAGAACAGGAACACAAGGAGGGTCGCGATGAAACGCATATCAGAACGCCTGACCAATGCCGATGTAGATCTCGTAATCCTTGCCCGCGCCGTCCCCGGTCACCGGTGTCGCGATATCCACGCGAATAGGGCCGATCCCCGTGTTGTAGCGCAGGCCTATGCCAGCCCCCGCATGCCAATCGCTGTCTCCGGCAAAGCCGCTGTCTTCGGTGATCATGCCCGCATCGTAAAACCCGACCAGCCCGATATTGTCGCGCACCGTGGCGCGCAATTCGGCAGAGATGGCGGCAAAGCTTTGACCCCCGGTAAACTCATCATTCGGCAGCGTCACACCCAGAGACTGATAGGGCACCCCGCGCACCGTGCCTCCGCCACCCGAGTAGAACAGGTAATCCGGCACCGTATCCTCAAGGCTCGGCCCCCAGACCGATCCGATCTGCGCCCGGCCCGCCAACACGAACCGATCATCCGCGCCAAGCCCGAAATAGGCCCGTGCGTCCGACGTAAACCGCAGCCCGCTTTCGGTCTCGTCCAGTCCAAGAAACGGCGTGCCCGTCGCAGCCAGATAGAACCCGCTGCTGGGGTTCAACGCGTCGTTCCGCGTGTCATAGGTCGCGCCAAAAGTGGCAAGCAACAACTGGAATTCCCGGTCGCCAAACGCGTCTTCGGTATCAAGGTATCTGTAACCCAATCCGACCGAGGCGGTCAGCTGGTCAGAGAACCGATGCGACAATCCCGCGATCAGACCCGCCTGGTTGCTTGTAAAGCCCGGTTCGTTCAACCGCTCGATCCCGGCGGTCAGATAAAATTCGGTGTCCGGCGTAAACGTGGCAGGCCGCCCATAGGTCAGCGTCAGCGCATAATCCATTTCGTCGGCATCGGTTCCGATCCCGGACACCTCGCCTTCGATGCGCAGCCGTTCCGCGCCCTGAAACAGGTTGCGATGCAGCCAGAACGCGCTGAGCTTGCCGCCCTCCTGCGTCGACACTTCCGCACCAAAGCCGAACCGGCGAGGTTTCTGCTCGGCGACCTGCACCGCAAGATCCAGCGTCCCGTCCGTGTTTGGCGTCTCTGCCTCGGACACGGCAACCGAGCTGAACACACCGGTCTGGCGCAAACGGCGCTCTGCGTCGGCAATCTCCTGCGGATCGAACACTTCGCCCTGCGGCAACCCTGCAATCTCGCGGATGCGCGTGCGGCGCACCCTGTCATTGCCGGTCACTTCAATATTGCCGAACCGCAATTGCGGCCCCGGCGCAAGACGCAGCCGTGCATCCAGTTCGCGGTTCGGGTGATCTGCAACGATCTGCTGTTCGGCCTGCCGCGCTTTGGCATGGCCGACATTGCGCCAGCCGGTCACACCGGCGCTGACCGCGTCCCGGATCGCAGCCGTGCCCGCGCGCTCTCCAGCCCTGAACTCCGGCGGCAGCACCGTTCCTTCGGCCAACGGGGCGATCTCTGCGCGGCCAAAACGAAACCGAGGCCCGGGCTCGACGTCAATCACGATCGTGTCGATCGAACCCGGCGCTTCGAAAGGTGATATGTCCGATGCCTCGCGCCCGTCGATCCGGATCGACACCACCGGAGAGAAGCGCCCACCGGCGTAAAGCGCGGCAACGATCCGTCCGTAATCCGCCTGCGCCGCTGCGACCAAAGCCTGGGGCGTCGCTTCGTCGGCATCCACCAAAGCGAACAGTGACATCGCATCTTTCAGCTCGCTGCGCAGCTCATCGCTGCCGCCCGGAATGTTAAGATCCAGGTTTTGGGCCGCGCCGAAAACCGGAACGCCCGCCAACACGGCGCACAACATCGTGCGTTTCAGTCGGCTCATATGCCCTAAACCTCGTTTTTTGCCTCACCCAAGCATAACAGATCAACGACTCACCCTGCAAACGAGTTCCATTGAGCAGTCGTCACAATCACGGCAGACCGTCCTGCAACCGAAAAAGCACGCACGGCGTGGGGTCGCCATGCGTGCCAGGTGCGGGAACCAAGGACCACAGTTCCCGCGGATCCGACGCGTTTCAGTACCGCGTCAGTGTGTATCCACGGTGCCGCAGACAGGGAAGCGCATAAGCTGGGGTTTCACCGCGACGGGTCGACACGGTCATACGGCACGCCTTTGGCAGGGACCGCGTGCTGACATTGTTGCGCTCAAGGCAGCGGCTCATCACCACCCGGCCCACATGCCCGCCCTCGATCTGCCGGACGCAGCTTGCGGGAAGCACATCGTCGTACCGCTTCTTCACATCGCGCGGCACCACTTTCGGAAATGGCCTGTCATTGGAATAGACCGGCGGGTTCGACACATGAGGGCGGTGGTCTGGCGTGTAATGGCGAACGTCCTTGACGGACTTGTCCTTGCGGTCGTCGTCGCGGGAATTCTGAATTGCCTTGCCGATGATGAGAATCGTGGCAGCCCCTGCCAGAAGCTTGGCAATGTCCTCTTCCGAGGCGGCGCGGGCCGGCACGGCAGACACGGCGGCGATTGTTGTCGAAATGGCCAGAACGGCTGCGATGAATTTGCGTGACATGGTGCGGGTTCCTTTCCCTGTCGGTTAAGCTGGAGGTGGCGTGGTCTGGGGCAGGGCCCTTGTGTGGACCTGCTGCCTCTGTCACCCATCTCGGACGGCCCTCCGAAGTCAGGCAATATCGCCCCTCGGCTATCGGATAACCGCGCGGTCGTTATTGAATTTCGCCGGTCTTGGTCGCAGGGTGACGCCATGAAACACACGCTTCCCCTTCTGCTCCTCGCCGCGCTTTGCATGCCCGCCGCCGCACAGGCCGCGTGTTATGCCGATTACAAGGCGAAACAGGACGCACCCCTCCGGCTGCACTACGGTGTGGCCGAGATCGCCGAACCCTGCACCCCGGCCTCCGCGCAGGAGCAATTGCAGACCCGACTTGCGCAGGCGGGCTGGACGCTGCTCAATGTGGTGTCTGTGTTTGATGAAACCGGGTTGGCGGAAAGGAAAGACAGTGCCGGACCAAATTACCTCCGCTACTGACGCGCGCCGCTCGGGCACCCGCCTCGTGGCCATCGGTATCAGCGTGATCATCGCGCTCCTTGTGGTGGCGGGCGTTTTTCTTGTGCTGACGCTTCCCGACGCCAATGCGTTCAATTCCCGCGTCGAACAGATCTTTATCGAAAACGACGACCTCACATCTCAGGCCGAGGTCAAGCTGCTCGAAATCCTCGCGCAATCCGGCACCGCGTTTTCTGACACGCTGGCGGGGTATCGCACGACCATCTTTGTGCTTCTCGTGTTCGCCACAGCCATGCTGATCGCGGCCTTGGTGTTCTTGGTGATGCTTGTCCTCCTCAATCGGCGCATGGCGCAGATCGAACGGTCGGGCATTCAGGTCAATTCGCTGATCGTCAGCCGCGAGGAAAACACCGTCTATCTGAACACGATGGGATTCAAACTCACCGACGCCATGATCGAAACCATTTCGATCCTTGCCGAGGCGCGGCTGGACGACGAACTTCTGTCCGGCGCGCAGATCGAGGCGATCATTTCGGGCCGGTCCGAATCTGATTGCGATGAGGCGGCGGGCGCCACCCGAATCAAACGCCTGCGCGATGGCTTGGGCAACCAGTTGGTCAGCGAATTGCTCATCAAGAACATCGCCCGTCGCGGGTACATGCTCGCCATCGACAAGGACGTGATCGAGGTTCTCTGACCTGCCTCTGGTGCCGGGGTCAACTTTTAGATGACTGACCATGCGGTCGGTCGCGCCAACTCGCTCCTGCCACTCCGTTCTGACCCAACCTGGACACCCGGGCACTTTCACCGGCGACCCGAACATCAACATTCCGAATTAGGCGAACCGTACGGATGAACCGTAAGCTTCACAGGCACCTGCCGTACGGTTCGGTCCTGCACGGTGCAGCGTTGCCTGTGCTCTGCACGAAACAACCAAATCCGGTGGTCCATCCGCGTCTTACCCCTATTGAACCGTACAACAGACCCCCGCGAACCGTACGGACCGCTGTTCTCAGCCGGTATAGACAAGACGCTCCGCGATCTGCCCGTGCAATTCCGCGCCCGCGCCAATGACACCTGCCGTTTGCGGTATCGCGTTGTTAAAGCGCAGAAAATCACCTTTGCGATCCGTCACAGTCGCCCCGGCTTCGGACAGGATCAGCGCCCCTGCCGCAATGTCCCATTCCCAGCTTGGCCGAAACGTCAACATCGCATCATACCGCCCTTGTGCCACCAGACACAGGCGATAGGCGAGCGAGGGACGATGCGACCGGGTAAAGCCGGGAACGTCCTGACGCCAGTGCTGCGGGTCCATGTTCGGCTTGGTCGCCAGAATGCGAGCAGCGTGAATATCACTGATATCAGAAACACTTAGCCGTTCTCCGTTGCAGAACGCACCCTGCGCTCTGGAAGCGGAATACAGCAAATCCATTTCCGGAAGGTAAACCACACCCTGCGTGACGAGACCCTGATCGACGACCGCCAGCGAATGCGCCCAGGTGGTTTCGCCATTGACGAAACTCCGCGTCCCATCAATCGGATCAACAATAAACACCCGTTCCCTGCCCAACCGATCCGGCGTGTCGCGGGTCTCTTCGCTCAGCCAGCCATAGTCGGGACGCGCCGCTGTCAACGCCTCGCGCAGGGCCTTGTCGACATCGAAATCGGCCTGCGTCACAGGCCCGGCATCGTCCGCTTTATGCTGAACTTCCAATCCCTTAGCCTTGTGGTAAAGGGCGATCTCGCCCGCTTGGCGCGCAGCGTCGATCAGAAGGTCAAGGTCACTCTCCGGCAAGCGTCAGACCTTCCACCAGCAAGGACGGCACCACCCGGCTAAGCCACGGGCGGGCATCGTTGGCGGGCGTCACAGTCCTGAGCATCTCGATCAGGTTCCCCGCGATCGTCACGCCGCTGACCGGATAGGCGACCTCACCGTTCTCCACCCAGAATCCTGCAGCGCCACGCGAATAATCCCCGGTATTGGGGTTGATGGTTGACCCGATCATCGAGGTCACCACAAGCCCCGTTCCCATATCTGCAATGAGCCCCGCCCGGTCTTTAACCCCTTGAGAAAGCGCAACATTCGACACGCTGGGGGAAGGACCTCCCGTTGTGCCGCGCGACGCGTTCGCGGTCGACTGCAGTCCCAGTTTCCGCGCTGTTGCCAGATCCAGCGTCCACGTGGTCAGAACGCCATCCTTCACGATGTCCCGTTTCTGTGTCGCCAGTCCTTCAGCATCGAACGGCCGTGACCCGCCGACCCGCACGCGATGCGGATCTTCCGTCAGGCTAAGTCCTTTTGGCAGAACCTCTTTTCCCATCAGATCCAAGGCCCAGGACGACCGTCGTGCAATCGCCGCGCCGTTGATCGCCATCAGCAGATGCCCGATCAGCGAAGACGAAATCCGTTCATCGAACAGCACCGGATACGCCCCCGTTTTGGGCTTGCGCGGGTTCATCCGTTCCAACGTCCGCTCGGCTGCGGTTTTTCCGATCTCGGCAGGTGACCTCAGATCGCTTTGGAAAATCCGCTGATCCCCGTCGTAATCCCGCTCCATCCCGGTTCCTGTACCCGCGATCGCAACGCAGGATGTTGACCGGGACGAGCGCTGGTAGCCGCCTGAAAATCCATTGCTTGCAGCAAGATAGACCTCTTGCGACCCATAGCCCGCCGAGGAAGAAGAGACCTGCGTGATGCCGTCCACCACCAACGCCGCAGCCTCTGCATCGCGCGCGTTCTGTTCCAGTTCGGCTGGTGACGGTTCAGGTGTAGGATCGAACAATTCAAGCCAATCGGATGCCCGGTTGTCCGCCAACTGATCTGGGTCCGCCAAGCCCACGTAGGGGTCTTCCGGCGCTTCCCGCGCCATGGCCACGGCGCGTTCTGCCATCATCGCAAGACTGTCCGCCCGCACATCCGAGGACGACACATTGGCCACCCGTTGACCGACAAGAACCCGGAGCCCGATATCGGTAGACTCCGACCGTTCCGCCTGTTCCAGAACGCCGCCACGCACGTCGATAGAGATCGAATTGCCCCGGACGGCCAGAACATCAGCGGCATCGGCCCCGGCCTCTTTGGCGCGCTGCAACAGGCTGTGCGTCAAGTCATCAAGCGAGTTGGTCATGGGGTCTCCGATACCAAGTGTCGTGCCGCAAAGAGGTAGAGCGGCCCGCGCATCGCCGCAACCCTGCTAGCGGTCAAGCGGGGTCACCACGCCCACAATCGGCCCCATCCATCGCCCGAAATCCGACCGGTTCAGCTGTGGCGCATGCAGGCGCGATATGCTGCCGTCAAGAAACAGCGCGTTCGGCAGGCCGAGGTCGTCGCGGAAGATGCGCCCAAATTCATGGAACGTAACCGACTGATCGGAAATGACAAAAACTACCCGTGTGCCATCTTCTGAGGTGCCCACCCCATTGCGGATATAGCGCGAGTCGCTGTCTTCAAGGAACCTCGGGTGCAGATCGCCGTCGATGACGAGCATCGGGCCGGACTGCGTGGCATAGCGGCAATTCGGGCGCTCCGCCTCGTAGGCAAGGGTTTCGATCACATCAGCGCGTCCATCGCCGATGCAGAAGATGCCGTTGGGCAGCAACCCGAAATTGCCCGGTCCCGCATTGGGGATCACCCGCATGATTTCGGTACCGTCCTCGACATAATGCCCAACGGGAGAGCGGTCGTCGTGATACATTCCGGCGTTCATGCCGAAGGTCAGCGTCTTGCCTTGCTCGGCTAATGCACCTTCGATTGTCGAAAATTGTCCGTATTTCTCACCCGACGGGGCGTCGAGGAACAGCCGAAGGTCATCGACACGTGGATCAACCTCGCAAGCGGTGTACGCCAACCCGTCGAACACGCGTTCCGCGCAGGTGACATCCGCCTGCACAGCCAAACCAGACAGGGCAAAAAGACCACAGGCCGCAAGCGTGGTCTTAGCTTTCGATGTCACGACGCACATTATCCTGCTCGAACATGCGGCGGGTGTCGTCCAATCGATCAAACGTATCATCCAGTTTGAACCGCAGCTCGGGCGAGAATTTCAGCGTGAGGTTCTTTGAAACCGCGCGGCGCAATTCGCCGCGATTGCGGTTGAGAAGCTCCAGAATGTCGTCCTGACCCTTCCCACCCAGCGGCACCACATAGGCGGTTGCCACACGCAGGTCGGGCGACGTGCGCACCTCACCCACGGTGATGGAGTAACGGTTCAGGTCGGGATCGTGAATATCTCCGCGTGCCAGCACATCGGACAATGTGCGCCGGATCAATTCACCCACACGCAGCTGACGCTGGCTGGGTCCCTCAGAGATGTGAGATCGGTTTTTTGCCATATCCGGCACATAAGCGGTCTGGCGGCCTTTGCCAAGCAGAGGGTCAACCGCTATTGAGGCGGAAATCCACTTGCGGAGAATATCATGAGCGAAGAAATCGGGGTCGTCGTGACCGGAGTGTCCGGGCGCATGGGGCAGATGCTTGTCACCGAGATCGCCAAACATCCCCGGATGCACCTTGCCGGGGCGATAGAACGCGCAGGCCATGATTGGCTCGGCAAAGACGTGGGCACCGCGATGGGTGGCGCGGGCATGGGTGTGACGGTCACGGATGATCCTCTCGATTGTTTTGCCCGAGCGCAGGCAGTGATCGACTTTACGGCGCCAGCAGCGACAGTGGCCTTTGCCGAATTGGCGGCGCAGGCGCGTGCCGTGCATGTGATCGGAACCACCGGTCTGTCGGATGACGATCTGACCAAGATCAAGGCCGCTGCGCGTCACGCTGTTGTCGTGCGCGCGGGCAACATGAGCCTTGGCGTCAACCTGCTCACCGTGTTGACCCGCAAGGTCGCTGCGGCGCTGGACGAGGACTACGACATCGAGGTGATCGAATATCACCACAACCAGAAGGTCGATGCGCCTTCTGGCACAGCTCTGATGCTGGGCGAAGCGGCAGCCGAAGGACGCGGCGTTGATCTGCGCGATGTGTCCGACCGCGGGCGGGATGGTATGACCGGGGCGCGCAAGCGGGGCGATATCGGCTTCAGCGCCATTCGGGGTGGCGACATCGTTGGCGAACACGACGTACTTTTTGCCGCCGCTGGCGAGCGGATCATCCTGCGCCACGTTGCCAGCGACCGCGCGCTGTTTGCGCGGGGGGCTTTGAAGGCGGCGCTTTGGGGGCAGGACAAGGCACCCGGCGAATACGACATGCTGGATGTCCTGGGCTTGTCCGACGAGGCGTGATCACGCCAGTGTGACGGAACCCAACTGATCCAATCCTGCATTCTCCACGTATGTTCTGACAGTAATGTTGCCCGGAGGATGTCATGTCGAATCGTATCGTCGCTGCTGTTGCCGTCGCTGCCGCTTTTCTGGTGCCGCAGGCCGCTGCAGCCGAATTGAAGCGCATCGAGGACAAGTCTGAATTCGTTCGATTGGTCGAGGGCAAAACCCTGTCGCGGCCTTTGGTGCGTCTGAACGTGACATCGGATGGCAAGATTTCGGGTCGCGGCGCGACTTGGGACGTGACCGGATCGTGGGACTGGAAGAACGGCTTCTTCTGCCGTGACCTGAACTGGGGCGGGGATGACCTTGGCTATAACTGCCAGGCGGTTCTCGCCAACGGGTCCGAGATGCGGTTCATTGCAGACCAAGGCGCGGGTCAGGCTGCGGATTTCCGTCTGCGCTGACGCTCAGAAGTCGATCGCGAGACCGCCCTTTTCCCAATCGCCATAGCGCACCGGCTCGGGGCCGTCGCGGCCTCCCAATTCTTTCGGAAGAGGTTTTTCCGCGTCCGCTTTTCTCCGGCGTTCTTCGGCTTCGGCCAAGGCACGCTGGGCGGCGGGGGGCAGGTCTTTGGGTGTTTCGGAACTCATCGCGGTCTTCCATATCGTTCATGATTGATATACGCGCCTCCCGGTCCGGGACAACCCCGGCCCGTTTGCAGGAGTGGCCCTTGCCCGCACCCACATCACCCCGGCTCGTCGCGCTGGATGGTCTGAGCCAGATCATCGGGGAAGGGCGCATGTTGTCAGATGTCATCAGCGATCCCGTCTGGCAGGACCTGACGCCGCCTGTACGCGCGACGGCTCAGCGGCTGATCTCGGAAACGCTGCGATACCTCGGGCGGGCCGATCATCTTCTGACGTCGCACCTGAATCGACAGCCGCCGTTGCGCGTGATGAACCTGCTGCGCATGGCAACGGTCGAGTTCATGACCGGGGGTGCCGCGCATGGTGTGGTGAACGAGGCCGTCAAACTTGCGGGTCGCACGAAGAAAACCGCACCCATGAAGGGGCTGGTCAACGCGGTTCTGCGCAAGATCACCGCGATGGAGGTGGCTGTGTGGGACGTGGCCCCCGACACGATGCTGCCGAAATGGCTGCGCCCCAAGCTGGCAAAGGCATGGAGCAAATCTGTGGTTGCACAGATCGAACGGGCCCATGCCGTGCCGCCACCGGTTGATCTTTCGGTCAAAGAGGACGCGGCAGGCTGGGCGGAAAAGCTGGGTGGCACGGTTCTTCCGACAGGGTCTGTTCGGTTGACCGCCCGTGGACAGGTTTCGGCGCTTCCGGGGTTCGAGTCCGGAGAGTGGTGGGTGCAGGATGCTGCTGCCGCAGTGCCGGTCCAACTCCTTGGCGACGTTGCAGGAAAACGCGTGCTCGACATTTGCGCCGCTCCCGGTGGAAAGACGATGCAGCTTGCAGCGAAAGGTGCGGATGTGACCGCGCTGGATATCTCCGAGGCCCGCATGGCGCGGCTGACCGAAAACCTGACCCGGGCCAAGCTGACCGCAAAGACCGTGATCGCCGATGCGCTGACCTATGAGGATGGTCTGTTCGATGCGATCCTGCTGGACGCGCCTTGCTCGGCGACAGGCACCATCCGTCGGCACCCCGACCTGCCATATGTCAAGACGCAGACCGGAATCGACGATCTGGTCAATCTGCAGCGCGCGTTGCTGACCCGTGCGATTGGGCAGATCGCACTGCAGGGAACCCTTGTTTATTGCACGTGCAGCCTGTTGCGCGAAGAGGGCGAAGATCAGATCAAATGGCTCTTGGCCCAGAGTGACGAGGTCGAAATCAAGACCCCGAACGCCCCCGGTCTGGACCCGAATTGGATCAGCCCAGAGGGCGGTGTGCGCCTGCGGCCGGACTACTGGCCCGAGCTTGGCGGTATGGATGGATTTTACATGGCGATTTTGCAGCGCAAGGGCGAACAGCTGCCGGTATGACATTTGCACCGTGACTCAATTCACTCGCGAGGCTATGGTGTCAGCATAAGAACGCTTGCGTAAACGCAAGACAGAGGCAGAGCTGATGTTCCGACTGGACGCTGCAAAACGGGCGCAGGCCCGGATTTTGAACCGTGTTCACGCACGACTGTCCACGCGTGCCAAGCCCGCAACCGCCTTTGTCGCTCAGCCTGAACCCCGAACCGTCGGGTCTTATGCGCGCGGTCGGCAGCTCACGGCAGGAAATCTGCTTTTCGCGGGACATCTTGTCGAAGCGCCCGGTGCGATCCTGTGGGACATCACGCCTCCGGACGATGTGTTTCTCGAAGAAATCCATGGGTTTGTCTGGCTCGACGACATGGCCAGTGTCGGAGATGCGGCAACCCGAAAGACCGCGCAAAGCTGGCTGTTCGAATGGATTGCCCGATATGGGAACGGGTCCGGCCCCGGCTGGACGCCCGAACTGGCAGGACGGCGGGTCATCAGGTGGCTGCATCATGCGATCTTTGTGCTGGGTGGGTGCACACCGGAACAATCGCGGGCGTTTTTCCGGTCGATTGCGCAGCAGACAATCTTTCTCAACCGTCGCTGGCACAGCTCCGCGCCCGGGCTCCCCCGGTTCGAAGCGCTGACGGGGTTGATCTCGGCCGGGTTGTCCTTGCAAGGGATGGAAGCGCAGGCCGATCCCGCGATCAAGGCACTGGGTCAGGAATGTGCGCGTCAGATCAACGAGGCAGGTGGCATTCCGACCCGCAATCCAGAAGAATTGCTGGAGGTCTGTACGCTCTTGATCTGGGCGCGGGATGCGCTTGAGGACACCGCGCGGTCGCCGGAAATGGCGCATATCCAGGCGATCACCCGGATCGTGCCGACCCTGCGCGCATTGCGCCATGCCGATGGCGGGCTGGCGCGGTTTCACGGCGGTGGGCGTGGTGTCGAAGGACGGTTGGACACCGCATTGGCGGCTGCCGGAACCAAGGCGCAGGCGGCCAAGGGGTTGGCTATGGGTTATGCACGTCTGTCCGGCGGGCGCACGACGATGGTGATCGACGCGGCGGCCCCGCCAAGCGGGCAGGCCAGTTTCAACGCCCACGCCTCGACCCTCGCGTTCGAGCTGACCTCTGGGCGGCGTCCGTTGATCGTCAATTGCGGATCCGGATCGACCTTTGGCGAAGACTGGCGCAGGGCGGGGCGCGCAACACCGTCACATTCGACGCTGTGCCTTGATGGGTTCTCAAGCTCTCGGTTGGGCAGCACGTCACGGATCGGGTCCATTGAGCGGGAGCTGTTGGACGACATCCCCAAAGGTGTGCCGGTCGAACTGTCCCGCGCCACGGATGGCGCGCGGTTCGAAGGCGGGCATGATGGCTATCTCAAGACGCACGGGCTGACTCATGCACGCATATTGGAACTGACTTTTGATGGCCGCGGCGTGGTGGGGGAAGATCTGCTGATCGCCCTCGATACCCCGGCAAAGGCGCGTTTCGATCAAAAGCTCGAAGACAGCCGACTTGCGGGCATTCCCTTCGACATCCGTTTCCATCTCCATCCCGAGGTCGACACCGCCATCGACATGAATGGAACTGCTGTCAGCATGGCGTTGCGCAGTGGTGAGATCTGGGTGTTCCGCTTTGAAGGGCGCTGTGATCTTGCGCTGGAACCTTCCGTTTATCTCGAAAAAGGCAGATTGCGGCCGCGCGCGACCAAACAGATCGTTTTATCTGCCCGCGCAATGGAGTATGCGACCCGCGTTCGCTGGTCGCTGGCGAAGGCCCAGGAAACCGCAATCGCGGTCCGGGACCTTGTTCAGGACGATGCGACAGAGCTGCTGAACTGAACTTCTGGGACCTATCGCTGCCATGACCAATCTCGCCCCCCTTCGCCGCGCGCTTCTGTCCGTTTCGGACAAGACCGGACTTGTTGAGCTTGCAAAAGCGTTGGATGCCCGAGGTGTGGAACTTCTGTCCACGGGTGGGTCTGCCAAGACGCTGCGCGACGCGGGTGTGCCGGTCAAGGACGTGGCCGAGGTGACGGGCTTTCCCGAAATGATGGATGGTCGGGTCAAGACGTTGCACCCGATGGTGCATGGTGGGTTGCTTGCGTTGCGTGACAACGATGATCACGTCGCGGCGATGTTTCAGCATGACATCAAAGCCATCGACCTTCTGGTGGTGAACCTTTACCCGTTCGAGGAAACCGTCGCCAAAGGTGCTGATTATGACACCTGCATCGAAAACATCGACATCGGCGGCCCCGCGATGATCCGCGCTGCGGCCAAGAACCATGCCTTTGTCACGACGATTGTGGATGTCGAGGATTACGACGCGCTGCTGGCCGAGCTTGACGCCAATGACGGCCAGACCACGCTGGCCTTTCGCCAGCGTCACGCCCAGATCGCCTATGCGCGCACCGGGGCCTATGATGCGGCTGTCAGCACGTGGATGGCGGGTGCCATCGGCGAAGAAACCCCGCGCCGCCGCGTGTTTGCCGGAACGCTGGCCCAGCCGCTGCGCTATGGCGAGAACCCGCATCAGGGCGCGTCTTTCTACCACGATGGCTCGGCCCGTCCGGGCGTTGCCACGGCAACCCAGCTTCAGGGCAAGGAACTGAGCTACAACAACATCAACGACACCGATGCGGCGTTTGAACTGGTGTCGGAATTTCTGCCGCGTGACGGATTTGCCTGCGCGATCATCAAACACGCCAACCCCTGCGGTGTGGCGACGGGCCGGACGCTGAAAGAGGCGTATCAGAAGGCGTTTGACTGCGACCGGACCTCTGCCTTCGGCGGGATCGTTGCGCTGAACTCCACGCTCGACGGCGAAACCGCCGCGGCGATTGCCGAGATCTTTACCGAGGTGGTCATCGCGCCCGGTGCGCATCAGGATGCCAAAGATGTGTTTGCCGCCAAGAAAAACCTGCGGCTGCTGACGACACCGGGTCTCGCCAATACGGCAGAGCCGGGAACGGCATGGAAACAGGTGTCTGGGGGCATTCTGGTTCAGAACCGCGACAATGGCCGCATCGATATGGATGACCTCAAGGTCGTGACCAAGATCGCGCCGACGGACGAGCAGATGCGCGATCTGCTGTTCGCGTGGACCGTGGCAAAGCACGTCAAATCCAACGCCATCGTCTACGTCAAGGACGGCGCGACCGTGGGGGTTGGTGCAGGCCAGATGAGCCGTCTGGATAGTGCGTTGATCGCCGCCAAGAAGGCCGAGCGTATGGCCGAGGCGCTGGGCCTTCCGGAACCGCTGACCAAGGGCAGCGCCGTGGCGTCAGACGCGTTCTTCCCATTCGCCGATGGTTTGCTTGAAGCAGCCGCTGCTGGTGCGTCCTGCGTCATCCAGCCGGGCGGGTCGATGCGCGACGACGAAGTGATCAAGGCGGCGGATGACGCCGGTCTGGCAATGGTGCTGACAGGGATGCGCCACTTCCGGCACTGAATTTGACCATCCGGTAAAATTCCGGAGCAGGGCAAAGGAGACAACATGCGTCTGGTGGCCATCGTCGCGGCGGCGATCTTTCTTCTGGATCAACTGACCAAATGGTTGGTGGTCCACGTGATGGATCTGGCCCGCGTCGGCGCCATCGACGTGTTTCCGCCTTATCTTAATTTTCGCATGGCGTGGAATACGGGCATCAATTTCGGCCTGTTGTCGGGACAGGCGGACTGGACGCGCTGGGTGCTGATCTCGGTCGCATTGGGGATTGTCCTGTTCGTGCTGGTCTGGATGCGTCGTGATCCGCCGGGGCGCACGGGTCTGATTTTTGCGGGGTTGCTGATCGGTGGCGCGCTGGGCAATGTGGTGGACCGGCTGCTTTATGGGGCGGTCGCAGATTTTCTGAACATGTCCTGTTGCGGTTTCACCAATCCTTATGCCTTTAATGTCGCTGACATTTCGGTGTTTATCGGGGCGATTGGGCTCGCACTGTTCTCGGGCGGGAAAAACGCCTCGTGACGAGTGCGGCTTGATGCGCTAAAGCAGGTTTGAGGCGAATACGGAGGCGGGCAGACACCATGATGCCACGCGCATGGATCATACTGGCACTGGTGGCGCTGACCGCCTGCGGATCACGTCAGGACACGGCGGACCGGGAAACAAACCTGCGCCAATTGCGCAATCCCGGAGGCACGCCCGAGGAATTCTCGATTGTTCCGCCAAAGCCGTTGGAAGCGCCGGTAAGCCTGACCGAACTGCCGACACCGACTCCGGGTGGAACAAACCGGACCGATCAGACGCCGCTGAAAGACGCGGTCGCTGTTCTGGGCGGTGCGCCATCGCGGCTGGATGTGCAGCCGGGCATCGGTGCCGGGGATCAGGCGATCGTCGCACGCGCGTCGCGCTTCGGTCGGGCAGACGACATCCGCGAACAGCTTGCCGCGGAAGATCAGGCCTTCCGGGAACGCCGGTCCTTTTTCAACTGGCGTCTGATACCCGAGGACACCTACAACCGGGTCTACCGGGGGCAGTCGCTTGACCCGTATTCCGCGCTCGAGGCAGCGCGTCGGGCCGGTGTGCTGACCCCGTCTGCTCCGCCGGAACGCTGACACGGCGGCTTTAGCGCCATCGCAACCTGCTCACGAAACTGTTGGAGCGCTTGAAGTTGGTCGTACGCATCGTACGTTACTTCAAAATGGAGGAGTATTGCCGATGCGTCGCCTGATGGCCCTGACCGGGGTTCTCGTTTTTGCTACTGCGCCTTTGCTTGCGCAAACAATCGAAGATCAGGTCACAACATTCCAGCTTCAGAATGGGATGGATGTCGTGGTGATCGAAGACCACCGTGCGCCCGCCGTGGTTCACATGGTCTGGTATCGTGCCGGATCGGCGGATGAACAGCCTGGCGTTTCGGGGGTTGCGCATTTCCTGGAACATTTGCTGTTCAAAGGGACCGAAAAACTGGCCCCCGGCGAATTCAGCGAAATCGTAAAGGCGAATGGCGGCACCGATAACGCCTTTACCAGCTTTGATTACACGGCCTATTTCCAGCGTGTCGCGGCAGACCGGCTTGGCCTGATGATGGAAATGGAAGCGGACCGGATGAAGAACATCCAGCTTGACCGCGAAGACATCCTGACCGAACGCGACGTGATCATCGAAGAGCGCAATCAACGGGTGGAGAACGACCCCGGATCGCTGTTCCGGGAACAGCGTATGGCGGCGCAATATCTCAATCATCCCTACGGCACGCCGATCATCGGCTGGCGGCACGAGATGGTGAATCTCGATCTGGACGATGCGTTGGCCTATTACCGCCAGTTCTATTCGCCGAACAACGCTGTTCTGGTCGTGGCGGGGGATGTTCTGCCGGACGATGTTCTGGCTTTGGCACAGGAGCATTACGGCCCGATCCCGCGCAATGAGGCGCTGCCTGAACGGGTCCGTCCGTCTGAGCCGCCGCAGATGGCCGAGCGCCGGATTTCCTTCAGCGATCCGCGCGTAGCGCAGCCCTATGTGATGCGCACCTATCTGGCGCCCGAACGGGATTCCGGAGATCAGCGCAAAGCAGCCGCGTTGACCTTGTTGTCGGAAGTGCTGGGCGGGTCGCAAACCGCAGTCCTGCCGCAGAAATTGCAGTTCGAGGAAAAGCGTGCGGTCTATGCTGGCGCCTTTTACAGCGGCCTGTCGCTGGACGACACAACCTTTGGCGTTGTGAACGTGCCCGCGCAGGGCGTTACACTGGAAGAGGCCGAAGCGGATATGGACCGCGTGATCGCGGAGTTCATGGAAACCGGTGTCGATCCCGTTCAGCTCGACCGCATCAAATTCCAGTTGCGGGCGCAGCAGGTGTACGAGTTGGACAGTTCCAATTCGCTGGCCAACCGATATGGCGCGGCACTTACCTCGGGTCTGACCATCGAGGATGTGCACGAATGGCCGCGCATCCTGCAATCCATCACGCCCGAGGAAATCATCGCCGCCGCGCAAGAGGTGTTTGATCGTGACAATGCCGTGACCGGGTTCCTCCGCACGGCGCAGGAGGTGACGCAATGAAGGCCTTTGGTTCCCTGATCGCATTCATGCTGTTGGCCGCCGCCCCGCTGCGGGCGGAGATCGACATTGCCGAGGTCACCAGCCCGGGCGGTATCAACGCGTGGCTGGTGCAGGAAGAGTCGATCCCGTTTGTCGCACTCGAACTGCGGTTCAAAGGTGGGGCTTCGCTTGATCTACCGGGTAAGCGCGGTGCGACGAACCTGATGGTCGGACTTCTGAACGAAGGCGCTGGCGATCTGGACTCGCGTGCGTTTTCCGAGCGGGCAGAATCGCTGGCCGCGAGTTTCGAATTCGACGTCGGCGATGACGCGGTGTCGATCTCGGCCCGGTTCCTGACTGAAAACCAGGATGAGGCGCTGGCATTGTTGCACGATGCGATCACGCAGCCCCGTTTCGATCAGGATGCGATTGACAGGGTCAAGGGGCAGTTGGTGTCGGTCATCCGGTCGGATGCGCAAGATCCCGACAATCTGGTCGGTCAGGCGTTCGACAGCATGGTCTTCGGAGATCATCCCTACGGGTCCGCCATTGAAGGCACCGAAGAAAGCGTCGCTGCGTTGACCCGGGATGACCTGATTGCCGCGCACAAAGGGGCTTTGGCCCGTGACCGGATTTATGTCGGCGCCGCCGGAGATATTTCACCCGAGGCGCTTGCCGAGATTCTGGATAAGCTGTTGGGCGATCTGCCTGAAACCGGCACACCGCAGGCTCCCGATGTCGCGGTGTCGACTCAGGCAGGTGTGACCGTTGTGCCCTTTGACGTGCCGCAATCGGTTGCGATCTTTGGGCATGAAGGCATTGCACGGGACGATCCGGATTTCTTTGCCGCTTATGTGCTGAACGAAATTCTGGGCGGTGGCGGGTTCGAGGCGCGTTTGATGGAAGAGGTGCGCGAGAAGCGGGGCCTGACCTATGGCGTCTACAGCTATCTCGTGCCCAAGGACCATGCCGCGCTCTATCTCGGGCGCGTTTCCAGTGCCAATGACCGCATCGCGGAAGCCATCGACGTGATCCGCGCAGAGTGGGCCAAGATGGCCGAGAATGGCGTCACGGAAGAGGAACTGGCCACTGCCAAGACCTATCTGACAGGGGCCTACCCGCTGCGGTTCGATGGCAACGGTCCGATTGCGAACATCCTTGTCGGGATGCAGATGGACGATCTGCCGGCAGAATATGTGAACACCCGGAACGCGCAGATCGAGGCGATCACGCTGGACGACATCAAGCGGGTTGCAGCGCGTATCCTCAAGCCTGAGGCGTTGCATTTCGTGGTTGTGGGCAAGCCCGAGGGACTGGACTCCTGATTTTTACCTGATGGTAAAAGAAAGGCCGCGCTGAGGAAGCGCGGCCTTTCTGGTTTGGGGCGGGCAAATCCTTGGAAGGATTTGGCCAAACTCTTTGAAGAGTTTGGCGCCCTCAGTTCAGCAGTCCGGCATGACGCAGGCCGTTGTCGATCAGATCACGCGTCGGCTGGGACACCGGGAACAGCGGCGGGCGCATTTCTTCGTCACAGAGGCCCAGACGGCTCATGGCGTATTTCGCGCCGCACAGACCGGGTTCGACAAAGATGCTGTGATGCAGCGGCATCAGCCGGTCCTGAATCTCCAAGGCGGTGACATAGTCGCCTGCCATGGTCGCTTCTTGCATCTGCGAACACAAAGCCGGAGCCACATTGGCGGTGACCGAGATCATGCCAACACCACCCTGCGCGTTGAAGCCATGCGCGGTTGCGTCTTCGCCCGACAGCTGCACAAAGTCCTTGCCGCAGGTGAGGCGCTGCGCACAGACGCGGCCCAGATCGCCGGTGGCGTCCTTGACCCCGATGATGCGTGGCAGCTTGGCCAGTTCGCCCATCGTCTTGGGCGACATGTCCACAGAGGACCGACCGGGGATGTTGTAGATGATGATCGGCAAGGTGCAGGCATCATGCAGCATGGTGAAATGCCGGATCAGCCCGTCTTGAGTCGGTTTGTTGTAATAGGGCGTGACGACAAGGCCCGCCTGCGCGCCCGCCTTTTCGGCGTGCTGCAGGAAGCGGATCGCTTCGTCGGTGTTGTTCGACCCGGCGCCGGCGATGACCGGAATGCGCCCTGCAGCGGCCTGAACGACGAAGGACACGACCTCTTCGTGCTCTTCATGGGTCAGGGTCGGGCTTTCGCCGGTGGTGCCGACGGGAACAAGCCCGTGGCTGCCCTGATCGACATGCCAGTCCACAAGCTGTTTGAGCGTGTCAAAATCCACTGCACCGTTCTTGAACGGTGTGACCAGTGCAGGCATCGACCCTTTGAACATGTCACGCTCCTTTTCGTGTGTGGCTGGTATGCCGTTGCGCCCGTCCCGCGAATGTGAGTTGCAGGGCGCGGGCTGCGGGTTATCCTTTAGCGTGCCGTCTATCCTGTTTCATCGGAGAAAATGCAAGCCATGTTTCGGCGTATCGCGATCCTGACGGTGCTTCTGCTGTCCATGCCCTTTGGTGTCCTTGCACAGGGCAATGCCCGTCCGCTGGAACGGGCCATGGACCTTATGCGCGAGGGCAATTGGGCGGCGGCCCAGATCGAGGCGCGGGGGGACGGACAGGCGGCGCTCGACGTGATTCTGTGGCATTATCTGCGCGCCGGACTCGGGTCACCGCGCGAGGTGCAGGATTTCCTGTCGCGCAACCTCGATTGGCCGGGTCTGCCGTTTCTGAAGGAAAAAAGCGAAAGCGCCATGACCTCGGCCCCGGCGGATGCGATCCGCGCCTTCTATGCCGATCATGTCCCCGAGACAGGGGCGGGGGCCCTGTCCTTGGCGCGGGCTTTTTTGACGGCGGATGATCGCCCGGCAGCAGAGGCGGTGATCCTGCGCGCTTGGACCACGCTGACCCTGACCGCTGACGAGCAGGATGCGTTTGTTGCCAGTTATGGTGATTTTCTGAAACCCCACCACACTGCGCGACTGGATGCGATGCTGTGGCAGGGCAGTGCCTCGAATGCCCGCGCCATGTTGCCCTTGGTGGGCGAGGATTGGCGCGCTTTGGCCGAGGCTCGGATGGCATTGCGTGCGGATGCCGCCGGGGTGGATACGCTGATCGAAGCGATCCCGGCCGCGTTGAGTGCGGATGCAGGGCTGGCCTATGAGCGGTTCGCGTGGCGCATGCGCAAGGGCCGGACCGATGACGCGGTGGAGCTTTTGCTGGCGCGGTCTACTTCGCGGGAAGCGTTGGGGCGTCCTGACATCTGGGGGCGCCAACGTGACGATCTGGTGCGGCGCCTGATGTGGGACAAGCAGTACAAGCGCGCCTATGACGTGGCTGCAAACCATCATCTGGACGAAGGGTCATCTTTTGCCGATCTGGAGTGGCTGTCGGGATATCTGTCGTTGCGGTTTCTCGATCAGCCCGAACGCGCGGCAGAGCACTTCCGAGCGCTGCGCGGTGGCGTCGAATCCCCGATATCCCTGGGCCGGGCCGGATATTGGTTGGGCCGCGCACTGTCGGAGGCCGGTGACGCGGCAGGGGCGGCAAAAGCCTATGCGTTTGGAGCGCAGTACCAGACGTCGTTCTACGGTCTTCTTGCAGCCGAAGCTGGCGGGTTGCCGCCCGATCCGCTTTTGGCTGGAACAGAGGTGTTCCCCGATTGGAGGGATGCGCCGTTCACGCAATCGTCGGTCTTTACAGCCGCCATCCTGCTCCTGGATGCCGAAGAAAAGGTGCTGGCAGAACGGTTCCTGACCCATCTGGCCGAGTCGCTTGATCGCACACAGATCGGACAGATGGGTCAGATGCTCGAGGATCTGGGATTGCCGCATTTGCAGGTGATGCTGGGCAAGCGGGCCGCGCAATTCGGGCATGAGGTGCATGGACCTTACTATGCCCTTCATCCTTTGGCAGCGGCCAAGCTTCCTGTCCCGACCGAGATTGTTTTGGCGATTGCGCGGCGCGAATCCGAATTCGATCCGGGGGTGATTTCTCCCGTGGGGGCACGCGGGTTGATGCAGGTGATGCCGCGCACCGCCGAGGAAGTCTCGGGGTGGCTTGGTCTGGAGTATTCGGAAAGCCGGTTGTTGTCTGACCCCGATTACAACGCCGTCCTTGGGGCAGCCTATCTCGAACGGCTCGCGCAGCAATTCAACGGCAATGCAGTTATGATCGCAGCGGGGTATAACGCCGGGCCAAGCCGTCCGGAGCGTTGGATGGAGGAGCGCGGCGATCCAAGGCGCGGCGAGATGGATATCATCGACTGGATCGAGCACATCCCCTTTACCGAAACCCGGAATTACGTGATGCGCGTCACCGAAAGCCTTCCGATCTACCGCGCACGGTTGGGACGTGATCCACATCCGGTGCCGTTTTCGGAAGAGTTGAAGGGGTCAACCCTTTTGCCGCTGACGCCACAGGGTGAATAGACCCGCACCAACGATCAGGCTTACGCCGAACACGACGTTGGGGCGGATCGCCTCTCCAAACACCATGATGCCAAGGCTCGCCGCGAAGGGCAGTTGCAGGTAGGCAAAGGGCTGCACCGCGCTGGCCTCGGCCACGTCATAGCATTTGATCAGAAGGTAATGCCCGGTTGCACCCGTGACGCAGAGCAGTGCCATCATAGCCCAGTCGATCGGCACCATGGGTTCCCAGAACCAGATGCCGATCAGGGTCATGAACACGGCCCCCACCGTGCCGGTCCAGAAAAAGCTGGTGGCGGCGCTGTCCTTGCGGGCGGCGTAGCGGGTGAGCAGTCCGTAGAGCGCGAACATCAGGGCAGAGAGGGCGGGGATGATGGCAAGCGGCGAGAAGACGCCAAAGCCAGGTTGCAGGATGATCAGGATGCCGATGAACCCAACGCCAATCGCTGTCCATCGCCGCCACCCCACCTGTTCGCCAAGGATAGGACCGGAGAGCGCCGCGACGAGCAGCGGATAGCAGGCAAAGATTGCGTGGCTTTCGACGAGGCCCAGATAGGTGAAGCCCAGAACCATCACGCAGATCTCGGCTGCCAACAGAAGGGCGCGGAAGCCTTGCAGCCAAGGTTGGGACGTTGCGGCGGCGGCGCGCAGCCCTCCGGCACGGCGGCTGGCGACAAACATCACGAAGGCAGCGAAGAACCAGTAGCGGATCATCACCACCATCAGCACGTTGTATTCGCTGGCCAGATGCTGGGACAGACCGTCCTGCATGGCGAATACGAAGGTGGTCGCCACCATGAGCCAGATGCCCAGACGGTTATTGGTCTCGGTCATGTCAGGCGGCTTTCCGGGCGATGGTCATGTGGCGTTTGCGGCCAAAGCCGGGGATGCGGGTTGTGATCAGCCCCGCCGCATCCAGCGCGCGCCGGACGTGACCGGCAGCGGTGTAGGTGGCGGCGGTGCCATTGGGGGCGGTTTTTTCGGCGACGCAGGTCAGGAGGTCGGGTTCCCAGAGTTCCGGGTTCTTGGCTGGGGCAAAGCCGTCAAGGAACCAGGCGTCGGCGGGTTTGGACATGGTTTTTACGGTCTCACGCGCGTCGCCTTCGACAAGGGTGAAGTGCAGGTCGGGCAGGGAAATCTCGCGTGTGTTGGTTGCCCAGTACGGGGCGAGGGCTTCGGCAATCGGGGCGAGGTCCGGAAACGCCTGTTGCGCGCGGATCATGTCTTGGGGCTGCATCGGGAATGCTTCGAAACTGGTATAGTGCAGCGTACCGTCCTGACCGCTGGACCGCCAGAGGTCGAGCGTCGCCAAGAGGTTCAACCCTGTGCCGAAGCCCAGTTCGGCAATATGGAATCCATCCCTGAACCGCGAAGGCAGGTCATTGCCCTCCAGAAACACGAAGCGCGTTTCTGCCAGTCCGTTGTCGAGCGAAAAATAGGGATCGTCGAACCGGCGAGAGACAGGGACATCCCCATCGCGCCAGTCGAGCGGTTCCGTCTGGAGTTCCATGATGACATACCTTAGCGACAGCGCGACCTTGGCGAGGAGTATTCGGAATGGCAATGCCCGAAATCACAGTGCGCGGGGCGGGGATTTTCGGCCTGAGCATCGCGTGGGTTTTGACGCAACGGGGCGCGCGTGTGCAGGTGGTCGATCCGTATGGCGCAGGCTCGGGAGCGAGCGGGGGACTGGTGGGTGCCTTGGCGCCGCATGTGCCGGAGAACTGGAACGACAAGAAGGCGTTTCAGCTCGACAGTTTGCTGATGGCAGAGGCTTTCTGGGCTGATGTACAGGCGGCTGGTGGCGTCGATCCGGGCTATGGCCGGACTGGGCGGTTGCAACCGATTGCTGACGATCACGCCTTGGAGCTGGCGCAGGCGCGCTGCGACGGCGCACGCGGCTTATGGCAGGGACGCGCGGTGTGGGAGGTGATCGCAACAGATGATGCGGGTGGTTTTGCGCCTGTATCGCCGTCAGGTTACCTCATTCGGGATACCCTGACCGGACGGATGCACCCGCGACAGGCTTGTGCCGCGTTGGTTGCCGCGTTGCGAGCCAAGGGCGTGGAGGTGGTCTCTGATGCGCCGGATCGGGGTGCGGTCATCTGGGCCGCCGGATGGCTTGGCTTGCTCGAGTTGTCCGATGCCTTCGGCAAACCGGTTGGCGCTGGCATCAAAGGGCAGTCCGCCGCCTTGGCCTATGATGCCGGTCCGGTGCCGCAGGTGTTTGTGGATGGCTTGCACATCATTCCGCACACAAATGGGACTGTTGCCATCGGTTCGACCAGCGAACGGGAGTTCGACACGCCGGACGGATTGGACGCACAATGTGACGACCTGATCGTCCGTGCCATTGCGGCGATGCCTGTTCTGGCGGACGCGCCAGTGGTGGACCGTTGGGCCGGGGTGCGCCCGCGTGCCCGGTCGCGCGCGCCGATGCTTGGGGCTTGGCCGGGGCGCGAGGGCCATTTCATCGCCAATGGGGGGTTCAAGATCGGGTTCGGCATGGCGCCCAAAGTGGCGGATGTGATGGCCGATCTGGTGTTGGATGGTCGTGATACGATCCCAGACGGATTTCGCGTGCAGGCCTCTATGTAAGAGGCGTGGCGTCGATGGCTTTGGCGATCTCGGCCACTCCGGGATCAATGCGGGCTTGCGCGATAGAGCTGTAGGCCAATCGGTAGTAATTTCGCGGCGGTGCGTCTCCGGAAAAGAAGGCGGTTCCGGGTTCGATCAGGACGCCGACCTTGCTGAGGCGTTGTGCCAGTTCTTCGCAATCAACATGATCGGGAGCACGCATCCAGAAGCTGGACCCGCCATAGGTGCCTTTGCCCGCAATCGTCAGCCCATATTTGCGAATTGCGTGTTCCATGATCACACGCCGATCATTGAGCGCCTTGCCGGTGCGACGGATCAGGCTGTCATAATGCCCAAGGCTCAGGAAATAAGCGGTGGTGCGCTGGGTCAGGCCGGGTGGATGGCGCAGGATCGACGCCCGCAAGGCGCGCGCTTCGCGGATGAACGGGGCCGATCCGACAAGGTAGCCAAGCCGCAGCCCGGGGAAGAGCGATTTGGAAAAGCTGCCGACATAGATCACGCGCCCGTCTTCATCGAGGCTTTTGAGGGCAGGCATGGGCGGTTTGAGATAGGCCATTTCGAATTCGTAGTCGTCTTCCACGATCAGCGCGTCAAGCGTTCGTGCGCAGGCGAGAAGCGCCTGCCGTCGCGCCAGGGGCATCGTGTAGGAGGTCGGGCATTGATGGCTGGGGGTGGTGAAGATCACATCCGTGTTCTCGGGGATCTGTTCGGGCGGAAGCCCGTCTTCATCCACGTCCAAAGCACTCAGATGGCAGCGGGATTGGGTCAGCACGCCACGTAGCGCCGGGTAACAGGGGTTTTCGATCACCGCATGGCGGCGTTGGGTGAGCAGCACCTGCGACGTCATCCAGAGCGCGTTTTGCGCGCCCATCGTGATCAGAACTTCGTCGGGTTTCGCCGTGATGCCGCGCCGTGGCAGGGTATGCCGCAGGATGAATTCGACCAGTTGCGGATCGTCCTGATCGTAGTAATCGCGGGTCAGGGCCGCGAAATCCTTGGCTCCGAGCGCCTGCAAGGCGCAAAGCCGCCAGTTGGCGTGATCGAACAATTGGGGATCGGTCTGCCCGTCGAGAAACGGATAGCGGTACTGTGCCCAATCCTGCGGCTTGACGAGGGTCGCTGTGCCGGTGAATTTCTGTCCCAGTGCGCGGGACCAATCAACGGCGTCCTCGCGGCGGGGTGTGTTTTCGAATTGCGGCGGTTCGGGCGCGTCGTCGGACACATAGTAGCCGGAGCGTCCGCGGGATGACAGGTAGTCGTTGGCCAGGAGTTCGGTATAGGCCAGTGTCACGGTGATGCGGCTGACACCGAGATGTTGCGCGAGTTTGCGACTGGAGGGGAGCTTTTCCCCACGGCGAAACCGGCCCGACAGGATACCTTCCGCGACCATCTGCTGGATGCGGGCCTGTAGCGTGCCTTTTGTGTCGGGTTTGAGAAAGAAGTTCTCGACGGGGATGGCCATGGGAACAGCCTAGATTGGACTTATGCCCTTGGCAATCTGGTCTTACTATGCGCGGCGGTCTCGTGCTTACCTGAGAGCCCCAAAATTTTCTGGGGTGCCCCCAAAATCTTCGTACGAAGATTCTGAAGCAACATAATTTCGTTTTTGTTAATGCGGCACGGCTGACCCGATGGGCCGAAAGCCGTGCCGCAAGGTCTGTGCGCCTACTCGGACCAGCTGACCCCGGTCAGATCGGTCGCTTGTGTGGGTGCGTTCTGCCAAAGCCCGTTGATCCGCGCATCGGCCACAGTCGGGAAGGCAAGCTGAAACAGGTAACCGTTTACGTAATCGTCGGCGATCATCGTCTGGGCCTGTGCCAGAAGTTCAGATCGCGCGGCGGGGTCGCTGGTCGCGCCAAGCGTTGTCATCAACTCCTGAAACGCCGGGTTGTCATATTGGAAATAGTAATCCGGACGGGCATAGATGCCGATGTCGAAGGGTTCGGTGTGGCTGACGATGGTCAGGCCGAAATCCTTGCCGCGGAACACCTCTTCCAACCATTGGGCCCATTCGAGGTTGGTGATCTCGGTCTCGATCCCCACCGCGCGCAGTTGTGATGCGATGATCTCGCCACCGCGCCGCGCGTAAGAGGGCGGCGGAAGTTTCAGCGTGGTGGTGAAGCCATCTGCAAACCCGGCCTCGGCCAAAAGCGCCTTGGCTTTCTCGGGGTCGTATGCTGACTTTGCGGTCAGGTCCACGTAGTCGGGATTGTGCGGTGCGAAATGCGTGCCGATGGGCGTGCCCAGACCGAACATCGCACCGTCGATGATCGCCTGACGGTCTATCGCTTGGGCCACAGCTTCGCGCACGGTCTTGTTGTCGAAGGGCGGCAGTTTGTTGTTCATCGCGAGGATGGTTTCGCCCTCGGTCGATCCGACAAGCACCTGGAACCGGGGATCGGCTTCGAACTGGGGCAGGTTTTCGGGTGCGGGGAAGCCCGCAAAGGCGTCGATGTCCTGCGCCATCATCGCGGCAAAGGCTGCTGTCGGATCAGAGATGAACTTGAACGTCGCCGCGTCCAGTGCGGGGGCGTCGCCCCAGTAGTCGGCGTTGCGGCTGATCTCGATGCGGTCCCCCTGCACCCATGCGTCGAACTTGAACGGGCCTGTGCCGATGGGGGTCTGCTTGATGGCGTCGATGCTTTCAGGGGCAACGATCACGGCGTCGCCCCAGGCCATGTTGAACAGGAAATTCCCATCCGGTGCCGAGAGTTTAACCTCTACCGTCGTCGGGTCGATGACAGTGACCTCGGAAATCCCGGCAAACAGCGCCTTCTGTGCGTTGGCGCTGTCTTCCGCGCGGGCGCGGTCGAGCGTGAACTTCACGTCTTCCGCATCCATCGTGCTGCCGTCGTGGAAGGTCACACCGTCGCGCAGTTTGAACGTGTAGGTGGTGCCATCCTCGCTGATGTCCCAGCTTTCGGCGAGACCCGCGACAACGGAGCCGTCTGACATGAAGCGTGTGAGTCCTTCGAACACGTTGGAATACAGCACCGAGTCGATGGCGCCCGCTGCGGCGCTGGTCGGGTCGAGATGCGGTGGTTCAAGCTGCAAAGCGATGGTCAGATCGGTCTGCTGTGCCAGCGCAGGCGTTGTGAGCAGCGCTGCCAAAGCAGCCCCGCGCAGGAAATGAGTGGTCATGGTGTCCCTCCTGTTGTTGGCGCAAGTGTCACGTCAAATCACGCGGCAATCAAGTCTCTGCTTTCACTGTCCTGACGGTACCAAAAGGGTTTCGAGCGCGCGGCCCATGACCTTGGCACTGTCGAGCATATCAGTGATGCCCACCCATTCATCCGGTTTGTGCGCCAGTTCCAGCACGCCGGGTCCATACGCGATGCAGTTCTTCAGCTTGCCGATCCGGTCGATGTGTTTCTGATCGTAACTACCGGGTGACGCCACATAGGTCGGGTCTTGCCCCAGTACATCCCGGATCGCGTCATGCACTGTGGTGACGATGGGGGCGGTTTTGTCGGTCATCGACGGGATCACGCGATTGATCTCGCGAATCTCGTAGTCGAAATTCTCGCGGCGCGCCTTGAGGTCTTCAAGAAGGTCAATGACCTCTTGCCGCACCTCCTCGATCGGTTCCTCCATCAGAAACCGGCGGTCGATCACGATGCGGCAGCTGTCCGGGACGCAATGGGCCGGCAGACCGGTATAGTCGCTGGCCTGTTCGGGCTGCCCGCCATGGATCGAGTTGATGTTCATCGTGGATTGCCGTGCGCCTTCGGGGACGACGGGCATCTCGGTCCAGCGCGCGGCCATGGCGGGGTAGAGCGTTTCTTCGAACGCATGCAGCACAGCGCCCATATGGCGCACGGCGCAATCCCCCAGAAACGGCATCGACCCATGGGCAATTTCGCCTTTGGTTTCGATCTCGGCCCACCAGCCGCCGCGATGGCCCAAGCAGATGCGGTCCTTATTCAGCGGTTCGGGGATGATGACGTGCTGCACGCGTTTCGGGTCGAACCAGCCCTGCTCCGCCAGATAGGCCACGCCGCCATAGCCGCCGGATTCCTCGTCGGCGGTGCCGCTGATCTCGATGGCGCCTGCATAATCCGGGTGCTGCGCGATAAAGGCTTCGGCTGCGATGATCGACGCGGCCAATCCACCCTTCATGTCACAGGCGCCACGGCCATAGATCTTGTCGTCTTCCACGGCACCGCCAAAAGGATCGCGGGTCCAGCCGTGGCCGACCTCGACCACATCGGTATGAGAGTTGAAGTGGACACATGGACCGGGGCGCGCGCCTTCGTGGCGGGCGACCAGATTCCAGCGCGGGTAGCGGTCGCTGTCGCCGGGGGCGCCTTCGGCGCGGACCCATGTCGTTTCGAACCCGGCGCGGGAGAGGCGCACGTCCAACAGGTCGCAAATCGCGGCGTAGTTTTCACCGGGCGGATTGAGCGTCGGGATGCGAATCAGCTCTTGCGTCAGTGCGATCAGGTCCTCGCATCTGTCGTCGATCCTTTGAAAGAGCCCGTCGCCCATCTGTCACCTCGCTTTTGCGGTCAGTGTTGCGGGGGTTGGCGGGCTTGGCAAGGCTCAGCGCCAGCGGAGTGGTGGCAACTGTCCAACCGGGATCGGCCCGATCAGCACGGTGCCGCGATTGAGTCCAAGGGTCACGTCAAGCGCGTCGCGGCTTCCGCCAAAGGTCGACAGCATGGTCAGCAGGTCGATCAGGCCTTCGCTCAGCGCCGGAGGCAGGTCACCCGCGTTGCGCGCGGCAGCGATGGCATCGCGCCAGTTCTCTGCGGTCAGAGTGACCTCTCCTGTGGCAAGACCTGCGCTGTCGAGTGTCGCATCGCCCGTGACTTTGAACGTGACCGCGCCGTAGGAGATTTCAGACCGGGTGAGAGTGATTGCGGTTGTCTGTATTGGTGACCCGGCCAGCGCGTCGAAGGTGAGCGGCTGGTCCAAGCTCAGTTCGAGTTCGGCCCGCAAAGACGCGAGCGAGTCCGGACCGATATTCGGCACGCCTTCGGGCGAAGAGGTCGCAATGCTGCCGATGGACATGGCCATCCGGTAGGACGATGGGGCGGCGTCGATTTTTTGCAGCGCCATATTGACGTCTGCGAGTGCCAAGGCCTGTTCCGGACCGCTCAGGTTCAGGACCGTTGCTTCGAGGTTGCTGCGGATGAGCGTGCCATCATCATGGATCACGCTTGCTCGAAGCCCATCAGACACAACAGCGATGTCGCCATCCGGTGTGGTCAGCGTTTGCGTGTCTGGCCATGCGACAATCACATGTCCCTTTTTGTAGCTGAGGCCGAGCACCTGAAGGAAAGGTGCCCGCCAGCCCAGACTGCCGTCTGCTGCAAGAAGGGCGGGTTCGGTGATCGTCAAATCCGTGCGATTGGGAAACCCGCGAACCGTCAGGTCGGCATAGTCGGCTTGCATGCCAGCGGTGCGTTGTTCGGTGAACCATTCGGCCACGCTGCTGCGCAGTTCCTGCGCGGCGTAAAACCACCAGCCACTATAGGCCAGTGTTGCCACGACGATCACACCAAGAAGACGTTTCACCCATGCACCCCCTTTTGTACGCCGTGCCTTTGGTGTTTACCGCGCGCTGAAAGGCAGGACCAGCATCATGACGCTTTGGGTATTCGGATACGGATCGCTTTTGTGGAATCCGGGATTCACGCCGGTCGAAACGGCGCATGCGCGGCTCCATGGCTATGCACGCAGTTTTTGCATGCGGTCGATCCATCATCGCGGGACCGAAGAAGACCCCGGTCTTGTTCTTGCGTTGGATGCTCATCCTGATGGGGCGTGTGATGGTCTGGCCATGCAGATGCCCGAGGCCGAGTATGACGCCATCATCGCGTATTTGCGCGAACGGGAACTGGTGTCTTCTGCCTATCTGGAGAAAGTCCTGCCCCTTCGCTTTGCGGATGGCCGCGAAGAGTTGGCGGTCACTTATGTGATCGACCCCGACCATGTGCAGTATTGCGGATCACTTGATCTCGAAGAACAGGCGCAGATCATCGCGCGGGCGGTCGGTGGGCGGGGGCCGAACAGCGAATATCTGTTCAATACGGCGTCACATCTGGCCGAACTGGGCATTCCGGACGCAGAGTTGGACTGGCTTTGCGCGCGAGTGCGCGTGTTGATCGCTTAACCGCTTGGCGATTGGCGGCGAACCGCCTAGAGTTGCCATCGAACAACAAGAAACGCGTCAGGAACTGTCCGAATGGATCAGCCGGACATCGAGGCCGAGCCACAATTTTCCCAACCTGTCCGACAGGTGCTGATGATGCTCCTCGTTTTGGGGCTCACAGGGTTTGGTTGCTTTCTTGCCTTGCCAAGGGTTTTGCCCGTGTTCGAGGCAAACCCCTATCTGAACGGGTTTATCGCTTTCGTATTCGTGATCGGTGTGGTCGCCTGTTTCTGGCAGGTCTGGCAATTGATCCAATCGGTGCGCTGGATCGAGCATTTCGCAAAGGAACGCGAACGCGGCTTCGACAGCAAAGCGCCCTTGCTGCTTGCTCCGCTGGCGACATTGCTGCGGTCGCGCAACAAACGCATGCAGATCAACACCGCATCGACGCGGTCCATTCTGGATTCGGTGGCAACCCGCATCGACGAAGCGCGCGAGATCACGCGATATATCGTCAATCTCCTCATCTTTCTGGGGCTTTTGGGTACCTTTTACGGTTTGGCTACAACGGTTCCCGCGCTTGTCGACACGATCAGGGGCTTAGCGCCCCAAGACGGCGAAACAGGGGTCGAGGTATTTGCCCGGCTGATGGACGGGATGGACAACCAGTTGTCCGGCATGGGCGTTGCCTTTGCGTCTTCGCTGCTTGGTTTGGCGGGTTCTTTGGTGGTCGGGTTGCTGGAGCTGTTTGCAGGGCACGGACAGAACCGGTTCTATCGCGAGCTTGAGGAATGGCTGAGTTCCATCACCAAGCTGGGCTTTTCCAGCGGTGAAGGCGAGGGCGGCACTGATCTGGGCACTGCGGGTATCATCCTCGATCAGATGGTCGAGCAGATGGAGGGACTCCAGAACTTGTTCGCCCGGTCCGAAGAGGGCCGATCCGAAGTCGAGTATCGGCTGGGTCAATTGAGCGATACGCTTGAGCGCATGACCGAACGGATGGAGGCAACCGCGCCAAGCGCAACGGCCTTTGCCCGGATCGCGGACAGTCAGGATCGCTTGATCGACGTTCTCACGCACAAGACCGAAAACGAAGGTCTGGATGCGGAAAGCCGCATGCGGCTGCGGTCGATCGACGTTCAGATGCTGCGCATCCTCGAAGAGGTGGCGGCGGGGCGGCAGGAAACCATGGCGGAACTGCGGACCGATCTGAATGCGATAGCCCGCGCGTTGGACCGTATGGCCCGCAACTCGGGACGCAAGACCGACAAGAGCGAGGGCTAAGTCATGGCCCTGTCACGGCGCACCGGAGCCCGGTTCCAGGCCTCGATCTGGCCCGGTTTCGTGGATGCGATGACGGGGCTCTTGCTTGTCCTGATGTTTGTGCTGACCATTTTCATGGTTGTGCAGGCGGTGCTGCGCGACACCATCACTGGGCAGGAAAACGAACTCGACTCCCTGTCGTCCGAGATTGCCGAGCTTGCCCGTGCGCTGGGCGTTGAGCAGCAGCGAACCACCTCGTTGACCAACCAGCTTGGTGAATTGAATGCAACGCTGGACAACACGCAGGCGCGCCTCTCTGAACAGGAGGCGATCATTGCGTCGCTGTCGGCCACGCGGGAAAGGCAGGCTGCAGCGCTCGAAGCAGCAGATGCGCGGATTGCATCGTTCGAAGAACAAGTGGCGGGTTTGCTTTCCGAGCGCGATACGGCGCGGGATCAGGTTGCGGAATTGACCGAAGCCCGGGCCCAATTGCTGACAGAACAAGAGGCGCTCAACCTCGCATTGGCAACCGCCCGGAGCGAGATCGACGAACAGGTCGAGGCGGCAAGACTGGCAGCCGCACGCCGCGAGGCGCTTGAGGCTTTGGTTGCGGATTTGCGGGCCGAAAATGCCGAAACGACCGAGCAGGTCGGTGCGCTGACGGCGCAGGTGGCCGATCTGGAAAATGCGCTGAGTGATGAGGAAGCGGCCAAGCTGGCCGAAGCTGCAGCCGCGGAAGCGCTGCGCGCGCGGCTGGAAAACGCAGATGCGGAACTGACCGCGATGACCATGGCGCTTGAGGAACAGCGGGCGCGGGCCGAGGAAACGTTGACCTTGCTTGCGGCGGCGCGGAGCGCCGAGGAAGATCTCAATGCTCGCCTGGCCGCAGCGCTGCTCGAGGGGCGTGACACCGCCGACAGCTTGCAGGCGCGGCTGGATGCGGCCTTGGCCGAAAGCGAAGAGAAACTGGCGTCCTTGCAGGCGCAGTTGGACGCGACGGTTGAGCAGGGTGATGAGACGGAAGCAACTCTGCGCGCGCAACTGGCGGCACAGGCGACCCGGATTGCCGCACTCGAGCAAGAAATCGCGGACACGCAGGTGGATCGTACAACCCTGTCGTCGCTCGAGGCACGGTTGTCTCAGGCGTTGATCCGCGTGTCCGAGGCGACGGCCCTTGAAGAGCGGCTTGAAGAACTACGCGCAGAGAACGCGGCACTCAGCGCCGATCTGAGCGGGTCCGAACAAACGACCGCGGAACTGCAGGCCACGGCGGACGCCTTGCGGCAAGCATTGGCCGAGGCACAGGCCGAGGCGGCTGCACGCAGCGGCAGCGAACAGACACTCGAACAGCGGCTTGCGGCGGCCTTAGCGCAGCAGACGGCCACGGCGGCATCACTCGAAGAAACACGCGACCAGTTGGCCGCTGCTTTGGCAGCACAAATCGCGGCCGAGACATCCCTGGAAGATCGACTGTCAGAGTCCGAGCAACGTCAGCTCTTGCTGGAACAAGCCCGAGACAGGTTGGATGCGGAAACCCAGCGCGCGACCGAGGCGCAGCGTCAGACGGAGTTGCTCAACCAGCAGGTTGGCGCATTGCGCCGTCAGTTGTCGTCGTTGCAGGCGCTTCTTGATGAAGCGCAGGTGCGGGATACGGCGGCGCAGATCCAACTTGAAAGCCTTGGCAGCGAGTTGAACACCGCCTTGGCACGTGTGGCTGCAGAAGAACGTCGGCGGCGTCAATTGGAAGAGGCGGAGCGCATCCGGCTTGAAGAAGAACGCCAGCGGCTGGAGGAAGAAAAGCAACGTTTGGCAGGGGAAAATCAAGACCTGGAGCAATACCGGTCGGAGTTCTTCGGTCGGCTGCGTGAGGTCTTGGGCAACCGTGAGGGCGTGCGGATCGAAGGGGACCGCTTCGTCTTTTCGTCCGAGGTTCTGTTCCCGTCTGCACAGGCCTCCCTTTCGCCGGAAGGCCGCGCGCAGGTTGCGAATGTTGCTGCGATCCTGCGGGACGTGTCGCAGGACATTCCCGAGGGCATCAACTGGATCATTCGGGTCGATGGCCATACCGACAATGTGCCTCTTTCGGGACAAGGGCCTTTTGCCGACAACTGGGAACTTTCGCAGGCGCGCGCCTTGTCGGTTGTGCGCTACATGATCGACGAACTCGGCATTCCACCACGCCGCCTGTCGGCGAACGGGTTCGGGGAATACCAGCCGGTGACCACCGAGGACACACCAGAGGCGCGGGCACAGAACCGGCGGATCGAACTCAAACTGACCGAACAATAGCGCCTATTCGACGGTGACGTCGGCATGGCGCACGGCTAGGATCGTGTTGCCTCGGACCAGCCGGGCATATCCGCGATAGTCACCCTTGGGCCAACCGGCATCGGGCGCACGCCGCCCATAGGCGCGCATCGACTGTGCCTGATCCTGATCCAGCGTCGCTGTATGGTCGAACACATCACCACCAGGGCCGGTTATCGCCAGTTCGATCCGGTCATGGGTGTTGCCCTGAAAGATATGGGCATAAAGCACCATCGTATCCGTCGGGGACAGGACGGTGCGGCGGGCTATTCCGGTTTGAACCGCATCGAGGTCTGGCACAGAGTCAGAGATGCCAACCGTAAAGAGACCGGCATCCGCGTAGGGTGGCGTGTCCAGCCAGAGGGTTTCAAAGGGTTCGCTGCAGGCGTTGGCTTGGCTGGGCGCAAAGGGATCAACGATCTCTGACCCTTGAGTGATCGTCAGGTGCAGATGCGGGTAGTTGGTCAGACCGCTCAGGCCAACCTCGCCCAGCAGTTGGCCTTGCACCACACGTTGCCCCGGTGTGACGCGCACTGACCCCAGCTTCATATGGCAATAGACGGATTGATAGCCGTTGCCGTGATTGATGCGGACGGCATTGCCGCATTCCTCTCCGTTCAGATCGGTGCCCGGCACATAGGGTTGATCGGGGCGCGTGTTGCGGATCGCCTCGACCCGGCCATCGGCGGCTGCGATCACGCGGACGCCTGTCTCCATCTGCTCGAAACTGAGAAGGGCGAAATCGGTGCCGCTGTGGCCATCCCGGGTCTTCAGCCCGCAACGATAATCCTTGGCGGCCTCTGTTGGGTCAACGTCGGGATAATCCTCAATGACGCAGGTTTCGCCCAACACGCAGTCAAGCGGCATGCCCAGAAACGAAACGTCCGCCACAACAGGTGTGGCGGACGTGATGAGTATCGCGATCAGACTGCGGATCACTCCGCCGTTAGAAGCGGGGGCTTCTTGCTGGACAGGCGCGGATTTTCCGGACCGAAGGTTTCCAGCACCAGCTTGCCGTCTTTGACCGAGACCTTGACGACCCCGCCTTTTGCAAGCTTGCCAAACAGCAATTCTTCCGCGAGCGGTTTCTTGATGTCTTCCTGGATCACGCGGCCCAGAGGGCGTGCGCCCATCTTGTCGTCGTAACCCTTGTCGGCCAGCCATTCGGCTGCAGGCTTGGTCAGTTCGATGGTCACGTTGCGATCCATCAGCTGCGCTTCGAGTTGCAGCACGAACTTTTCGACGACTTGCAGGATCACAGACTTCGGCAGCGGTGCAAAGGAGATCACGGCATCCAGACGGTTGCGGAATTCCGGCGTGAACGTGCGTTCGATCGCGGCGGTATCTTCGCCCTCCCGACGGTCACGTCCAAAGCCAATCGCCGATTTCGCCTGTTCTGCTGCCCCGGCGTTCGAGGTCATGATCAGGATCACATTGCGGAAGCTGACGGTGCGACCGTTGTGGTCGGTCAGTGATCCGTGGTCCATCACCTGCAACAGGATGTTGTAGACATCCGGGTGCGCCTTTTCGATTTCGTCAAGCAGCAGCACACAATGCGGATGCTGGTCGACACCATCGGTGAGCTGACCACCCTGATCGAACCCGACATATCCCGGAGGCGCGCCGATCAGTCGGCTGACCGCGTGTTTCTCCATGTACTCGGACATGTCGAAGCGGAGCAGTTCCACACCCAGCGTGTCCGCCAGTTGCTTTGCCACCTCGGTTTTACCCACACCGGTCGGACCCGCAAAGAGGTAGTTGCCGATGGGCTTTTCGGGTTCCCGAAGTCCGGCGCGCGCCAGTTTGATCGCCGAAGACAGCGCTTCGATGGCGGCATCCTGCCCGAAGACCACGCGCTTGAGCGAAGCTTCGAGATCCTTGAGCACCTCTGCATCGTCCTTGGACACGTTCTTTGGCGGGATGCGGGCGATCTTGGCCACAACGGCCTCGATTTCCTTGGCACCCAGCGACTTACGCCGCTTGGATTCCGCGACCAGATGCTGGGCGGCGCCAGCTTCGTCGATCACGTCGATCGCCTTGTCGGGCAGCTTGCGGTCGTTGATATACCGCGCGGACAGTTCCACAGCGGTCTTGATCGCCTCAGCGGTGTACTTCACGCCGTGGTGTTCCTCGAAATAGGGCTTTAGGCCCTTGAGGATCTTGATCGTGTCTTCGACCGAAGGTTCGTTCACGTCAATCTTCTGGAACCGACGGCTGAGCGCGCGGTCCTTTTCGAAGTGCTGACGGAATTCTTTATAGGTGGTGGACCCCATGCAGCGCAGCTTGCCGCCCTGAAGCGCGGGCTTCAGCAGGTTGGAGGCATCCATCGCCCCGCCAGAGGTCGCCCCCGCACCGATCACGGTGTGGATCTCGTCGATGAACAACACCGCATCGTCGTGATCTTCGAGTTCCGTCATCACGGCTTTCAGACGTTCCTCGAAATCGCCGCGATACCGTGTGCCGGCCAGCAATGCGCCCATGTCGAGCGAATAGATGGTCGTCTTCGACAGAACCTCGGGCGTTTCGCCTGCCACGATCTTGCGCGCAAGACCTTCGGCAATCGCGGTTTTGCCAACGCCGGGGTCGCCCACGAGAAGTGGGTTGTTCTTACGACGACGGCACAGAACCTGAATGCAGCGTTCCACTTCGGAATCGCGGCCGATCAGTGGGTCGATATCGCCTTCGCGCGATTTCTTGTTCAGATCCACGCAGTACTTCGCCAGTGCGGATTCTTTCTGTTCGCCCTGCGGTTCCGCAGATTGCGTTTCTTCTTCGTTGTTCGACGCGCCGGTCACCGGGCGGCTTTCACCGTAGGCCGGATTCTTGGCGACGCCGTGCGCGATGAAGTTCACCGCATCGTAGCGGGTCATGTCTTGGTCCTGCAGGAAATAGGCGGCGTTGCTTTCACGCTCTGCAAAGATCGCGACCAGCACGTTTGCCCCGGTCACTTCGCTGCGACCCGAGCTTTGGACATGGATCGCGGCGCGCTGGATCACGCGCTGGAAGGCGGCCGTCGGCACGGCCTCGGAGCCTTCGATATCGGTCACGAGGTTCGACAGGTCATCGTCGATATAGTCGACGAGCGTCGTACGCAGCTCTTCCGTGTCGACCGAACACGCTTTCATCACGCGAACCGCGTCAGGTTCGTCGATCAGCGCCAGCAGCAGATGCTCCAGCGTTGCGAACTCATGCGACCTCGAATTGGCCAGAGCCAATGCCGAGTGAATTGCCTGCTCAAGAGTATTCGAAAATGAAGGCACGGTTGAGTGCTCCTTCTTTGTTTGTTGCGACGCACGCTACGACACAACTGTCATCTTCTTCTTAAACTGTGGTCGTTACCTACAAACCTTCAAGTTTTTTCTTCGTCTTGACGGGGTACAGGGGTGCGATTGCGCGCACGTTCTTGTGAAATTGCCTCAGAAGCGATCCTTTCGGGCGCGAATTTCGGCAAATACGTCAACCGGCTCTGCACCGATCATGTCCAAGTGGGCTTGGATTGCAGGGTCAGCGGCGCGCAGGAAGGGGTTTGTCGCCGCTTCTTCGGAAAGTTTGCTGGGAACCGTCGGTTCGTTGCTGTCACGCTTAGAATTTATGCGATCTATCCGGGCTTTCAAGTCGGCATTTTCAGGATCGATGGTGATCGCGAAGCGTGCATTGGCCTGCGTGTATTCGTGGCCCGAACAAATCAGCGTCTCCGGATCAAGCGCCGCGAGCTTTTGCAGGCTGTCCCACATCTGCGCCGCTGTTCCTTCGAACAGCCGACCGCACCCCAGGGCCATGAGGCTGTCGGCTGTGAAAGCATAGCCGGACGCAGCGGCGACGAAGGCAACATGCCCAATTGTGTGCCCGGATACGTCAAGAACGTCGATCACCTCTCCGCCGAACTCGAACCTGTCACTGTCTGCGACTTCGCGGTTCAATGGGGGAAGCCGGTGCCGGTCGGCTGTGGCACCCGTGACCTTGGCGTCAAATACTTTAAGAAGATTGTCCACACCGCCAATGTGGTCATGATGGTGATGGGTCAGCCAGATCTCGGTCAGAGTCCAGTTCCGCTTGGCCAGTTCATCCAGAATGGGTTTGGCGTCGGGAACGTCGATACACGCCGTTGCACCGCTGTCGCTGTCGTGAAGCAGATAAGTGTAATTGTCCGACAGCGCAGGCAGGGTCACGAGTTCGAGAGGCATGGCGTTTCTTTCCGTGGTGGTTACATTAACGGCAACCTAGGCCAAAATGTTCGGAGGCCCAAATGCATCTCGACGTGCAGCGCTTGCACAGCTTCTACTATCGAAGTGCGATAGGTCGCGTGGCGCAGCGCGTTGTCCGGGATCAGGTGACCACGTTTTGGCCCGAAGCGAAACAGCAATCGGTGGGGGGCTTCGGGTTCGCGGTGCCTTTGCTGCGTCCCTACCTTGCCGATGCGCGGCGCGTGATTGGTCTTATGCCGGCACAGCAGGGGGTGATGCCGTGGCCAGCCGGGATGCCGAATGTGTCCGTGCTTTGCGAGGAAACGCTGTGGCCGATCGAGAACGGGCGCTTTGACAAGCTGATCCTGATGCATGGCTTGGAAACGTCGGAGCGCCCCTCCGCACTGCTTGAGGAGTGTTGGCGCGTGCTCGGTCCGGGGGGGAAGGCGCTCTTTATCGTGCCGAACCGGTCAGGGCTCTGGGCGCGGTCGGATGCGACGCCCTTCGGGTTTGGCCGACCCTATTCGATGGGACAGCTTGAGGCGCAACTCAAGGCGCACAACTTTGCACCGCAGCGGCACACCGCCGTTCTGTACCAGCCGCCATCGACCCGACGCTTCTGGATGAAGACCGGGCGCTTCTGGGAATCGATGGGGCGCAGCGTGTCCGCTCTTATCGCAGGCGGCGTTCTGATGGTCGAAGTGACCAAGACCAATCCGACACCGCGTGGCACAAAGGCAGGAAGTCGGGTGCTCAACCCGCTGGGGAACCTTGTGCCGACACCGTCGTCGAAACCGGCACGGGCCCGCGTGCAGGGAAAATCGGCCGCATTTGACCACGGCGATTTCTGACGCTGTTCACACTGTGCCCACTTTTTGTGCATGTGCAGCAAAAGGTGACAACGCGAGACAGGCTTGAAAAAGACGCTTTGCGCCAACAGGAATCGGCAAACATGACCAATCCGCTCGGAAAAGATGCAACTTTCTTGCGCGCAATAGGTCGCACTTGTGGTTAACTCATTGTAAAACAACAACATGTGGGTGCTTTCAAAATCACCATACCGTGTTGCGGGCTGAGGAAGCCTCTGCTACATCCGCGCTGATTTCTATGCCATGCGGCATTTGCCAAACTGAAAACGCCTCTGACCACCGGTAATTCGGGGGATCGGAGGCAGAATAGCGGAAGGGTGGACGTGTCTGAATCAGCATCCATTTCCTCTGGCATCGCGGATCGCTATGCCAAGGCGGTCTTCGACCTCGCCAAAGAGGGTAAAGAGCTCGATAAGCTCGAAGCGAATCTCGACGATCTGTCGGCCGCACTTGCCAGCAGCCCGGAACTGACCGACCTGATCCATTCGCCGGTCTACAGCCGTGACGCGCAGTCCAATGCGATCACAGCGGTTGCAGCCAAGATGGGTTTGACAAAGACGATGCAGAACGTTCTGGCGCTGATGGCGTCCAAGCGCCGTCTGTTCGTCCTGCCGCAGATGATCAACCGTCTGCGCGACCAGATCGCGGAAGAAAAGGGCGAGGTTACGGCCGATGTCGTCTCCGCCGTCAAACTGACCGCCGCCCAGTCGAAAGAGCTTGCCAATACGCTCAAGACGAAAGTTGGCAAAGATGTTAAGATCAATGCGACCGTTGATGAATCCCTCATCGGCGGTCTTGTCGTTAAAGTGGGCTCGAAGATGATCGACACGTCGATCCGCTCCAAGCTCAACTCCCTCCAGAATGCAATGAAAGAGGTCGGATAAATGGGTATCCAAGCAGCCGAGATTTCTGCGATCCTTAAGGAGCAGATCAAGAACTTCGGGCAGGACGCCGAAGTCACCGAGGTGGGCCGAGTCCTGTCTGTTGGTGACGGTATTGCGCGCGTTTACGGCCTCGACAACATTCAGGCCGGTGAAATGGTCGAATTCCCGGGCGGAATTCGCGGCATGGCGCTCAACCTTGAAGCCGACAACGTCGGTATCGTAATCTTCGGTTCCGACCGGGACATCAAGGAAGGCGACACCGTCAAGCGCACCAAGGCCATCGTGGACGTGCCGGTTGGCGACGAACTGCTGGGCCGCGTTGTGGACGGTCTGGGCAACCCGATTGACGGCAAGGGTCCGATCAAGACCTCCAAGCGTTCCATCGCGGACGTGAAGGCACCGGGCATCATCCCGCGTAAGTCGGTTCACGAACCGATGGCAACCGGCCTCAAGGCCGTTGACTCGATGATCCCGATTGGCCGTGGCCAGCGCGAACTCATCATTGGTGACCGTCAGACCGGCAAGACCGCCGTTGCTCTGGACGCGATCCTGAACCAGAAATCCTACAACGACGCAGCCGGCGATGACGAGAGCAAGAAGCTCTACTGTATCTACGTCGCTGTCGGTCAGAAGCGCTCAACCGTGGCGCAGCTGGTGAAAAAGCTCGAAGAGAGCGGCGCGATTGAATACTCGATCGTGGTTGCAGCAACCGCGTCCGACCCGGCGCCGATGCAGTTCCTCGCACCCTACGCGGCGACATCGATGGCCGAGCATTTCCGTGACAATGGCCGCCATGCGCTGATCATCTATGATGACCTGTCCAAGCAGGCCGTTGCGTACCGTCAGATGTCCCTGCTGCTGCGCCGTCCGCCGGGCCGCGAAGCCTATCCGGGTGACGTTTTCTATCTCCACTCGCGCCTGCTCGAGCGGTCTGCCAAGCTGAACGAAGACAATGGCTCCGGTTCGCTGACGGCTCTGCCGATCATTGAAACCCAGGGTGGTGACGTGTCGGCCTTTATTCCGACCAACGTGATCTCGATCACCGACGGCCAGATCTTCCTCGAAACCGAACTCTTCTACCAGGGTATTCGCCCGGCCGTGAACACCGGTCTGTCGGTGTCTCGTGTGGGTTCGTCCGCTCAGACAAGCGCGATGTCCTCGGTTGCGGGTCCGGTGAAACTGTCCCTCGCTCAGTACCGCGAAATGGCAGCCTTCGCCCAGTTCGGATCCGACCTCGACGCCTCGACCCAGCAGTTGCTGAACCGCGGTGCGCGTCTGACCGAACTGATGAAGCAGCCGCAGTATTCGCCGCTGACCAACGCGGAAATCGTCTGCGTGATCTTTGCGGGCACCAACGGCTTCCTGGACAAGATCCCGCTGGATCGCGTCAAGGATTTCGAAGCGGGTCTGCTCGGCCACCTGCGTGGCAAGCGTCAGGACATCCTCGATTGGATCACCAACGACGATCCCAAGATCAAGGGTGACGCCGCAGACAAACTCAAGGCCGCGATTGCCGAATACGCCGCCGACTTCTCGTAAGGAGACGAGGCAATGCCAAATCTCAAGGATTTGAAAAACCGGATCGCGTCGGTCAAATCGACCCGCAAGATCACCAAGGCGATGCAAATGGTGGCCGCCGCAAAACTGCGGCGGGCACAGGATGCTGCCGAAATGGCCCGTCCTTACACCGAGCGGTTCAACGCCGTGATGGGTGCTTTGGCGGCCAGCGTTGGTGACAGCGACAGCGCACCGAAACTGCTGAGCGGCACCGGCAAGGACGACGTTCATCTGCTTGTCGTCATGACGGCGGAACGCGGACTGTGTGGCGGCTTCAACGCGAACATCGCGAAGCTGGCCAAGCAGAAGGCGTTGGAGCTCAAGGCCAAAGGCAAGACGGTCAAAATTCTGACTGTCGGCAAAAAAGGCCGTGAAGCGATGAAGCGGGACTTCGGCAACCTGTCCGTTGGCCATATCGACATGAGCGATGTGAAACGGGTCGGGTATGTGGATGCACAAGGCATCGCCAAGGATATCCTTGGTCGCTTTGATGCAGGCGAGTTTGACGTGGCGACGATCTTCTATTCGAAGTTCGTGAACGTCGTCAGCCAGGTTCCGACGGCCCAGCAGGTCATCCCGGCCTCGTTCGACGCCCCTGCGGAAGGCACGGCCGAAGCCAGCACGCTCTATGATTATGAGCCGGATGAAGAGGCGATCCTCGCCGATCTTCTGCCGCGCGGTGTGGCGACGCAGATCTTTGCGGCGCTGCTTGAAAACGGTGCCTCTGAACAGGGTGCCCGGATGAGCGCGATGGACAACGCAACCCGCAACGCGGGCGAAATGATCGACAAGCTCACCATCGAATACAACCGTTCACGTCAGGCCGTGATTACCAACGAACTGATCGAAATTATCTCGGGCGCCGAGGCGCTCTAAGAACCGGAGACGAAACATGGCAAACGCAAAAGGCAAAATCACGCAGGTGATCGGCGCCGTCGTGGACGTTCAGTTCGACGACCACCTGCCGGCTATTTTGAACTCGCTGACCACAGACAACAACGGCAAGAAGCTCGTTCTGGAAGTGGCACAGCACCTTGGCGAAAACACCGTGCGCACCATCGCGATGGACGCAACCGAGGGCCTCGTCCGGGGTCAGGAAGTTGTCGACACCGACGGTCCGATCTCGGTTCCGGTGGGTGCAGCGACACTCGGCCGTATTCTGAACGTCGTCGGTGAACCGGTGGACGAAGGTGGCCCTGTTGAAGCGGACGAATACCGCCCGATCCACGCGCCTGCGCCCGAATTCGCGGAACAGTCGACAGAGTCCGAAATCCTCGTCACCGGCATCAAGGTGATCGACCTTCTCGCACCCTACTCCAAGGGTGGTAAGATCGGTCTCTTCGGCGGTGCCGGCGTGGGCAAGACCGTTCTAATCATGGAACTGATCAACAACATCGCGAAAGTGCACTCGGGTTACTCGGTGTTCGCGGGTGTGGGTGAACGGACCCGTGAGGGCAACGACCTTTACCACGAAATGATCGAATCCAACGTTATCAAGCCGGACAACCTCAAGGAAAGCCAGGTGGCCCTTGTGTACGGTCAGATGAACGAGCCTCCGGGAGCACGTGCACGCGTGGCCCTGACCGGTCTGACGCTCGCGGAACAGTTCCGTGACCAGTCCGGGACCGACGTTCTGTTCTTCGTGGACAACATCTTCCGCTTCACTCAGGCCGGTTCCGAGGTGTCCGCTCTCTTGGGTCGTATCCCGTCCGCTGTGGGCTACCAGCCGACACTGGCGACCGACATGGGTCAGATGCAGGAACGCATCACATCGACCAAAGCTGGCTCGATCACGTCGATCCAGGCCGTGTACGTGCCTGCGGACGACCTTACCGACCCCGCGCCTGCGACGACCTTTGCTCACCTGGACGCAACAACCGTTCTGTCGCGTGCGATTTCCGAGCTTGGCATCTATCCGGCGGTGGACCCGCTCAACTCCAACTCGCGTCTGATGGACCCGCAGATCGTGGGCGAAGAGCACTACCAGGTGGCTCGTGACGTTCAGGGTATCCTGCAGCGCTACAAGTCGCTCCAGGACATCATCGCGATCCTCGGCATGGACGAACTGTCCGAAGAGGACAAGATGACCGTGGCCCGTGCCCGCAAGATCCAGCGCTTCCTGTCGCAGCCCTTCGACGTTGCGAAGGTCTTTACCGGGTCTGACGGTGTTCAGGTTCCGCTCGAAGACACGATCTCGTCCTTCAAGGCCGTTGTGGCCGGCGAGTACGATCACCTGCCCGAAGGCGCCTTCTACATGGTTGGCGGCATCGAGGAAGTGAAAGCCAAAGCCGAAAAGATGGCGGCAGACGCAGCCTAATCCGGGTGCTCATCAGCCCTCGCGGGCTTCCTCGCGAGGGTGCCCGTAAGGGCAGACGAGCGCACCACCCAAAAGGAGATCACTCATGGCAGAGACCATGCAATTCGATCTGGTCAGCCCCGAGCGCAGCCTGATGTCGGCGCAGGTCAAATCTGTGCAGATCCCGGGTGCCGATGGCGACATGACGGCGATGCCGAACCATGCGCCGCTCATCACCACGCTGCGCCCCGGTGTTCTCAAGGTCGAGACCGACAAGGGCATCGAAGAGTTTGTGGTGACCGGTGGTTTCGCCGAACTGGGCGAAGGCCTGTCCGTTCTTGCGGAACGTGCCGTTCCGAAAGCTGATGTCGATCAGGCCGCCTACGAGGCGATGGTCGATGAGGCGCATGCCGCCTACAAGCAGGTCAAGGAAACCTTCAAGAACGAACCCGGTCCGGTCGACGATGCTGCCAAGTTGCTGGCCGACATGGTCGCTGTGGGCACGCATATCGGTCTGTCCACGAAACAACCGTCGCTCTGATCCGAGTTCTGTTTCCAGATCAAAGGCCCCGCGACACCGCGGGGCTTTTTTCGTTTTGTGCCGTTTTGCCTTGCGGTAGAACGGCCAGACGTCAAGAGATGGTACCATGCAAGTCATCAACAGTTCACGGATCGGGATCGCACAAGGCTCGGTTGATCTCTTCTCGGATTTCGAGGAGGGCGGCGAGATGTGGACGGGCGAAGGGTCACGCGCGCGCAGCCAGTGGATCGCCTTCGATCAACAATTCGCGGTGCCGCCGATTGTGCATGTGTCACTGACGCTTTGGGACATGGACAGCGCTCATAACGTCCGTGCGGACCTTGCAGCCGAGAACATCTCGGAAACCGGGTTCGACGCCGTGTTCAGAACATGGAAGGACACCAAGGTGGCGCGTGTTCGGATTTCGTGGATTGCCATCGGGGCGGTTACGGATGACGACGATTGGGATGTGACCTGAAGCGCAGAGCAAGCGCATCAGGTGCAGCGCATCACAAGCCGGATCGCATCACCGGACCGTCCCTTTTGTCCGCAGGGGCGACGACGCCCTGACTTACAGGATGCCTTCGTAAATCGGGCCCAGCGTTTCCGTCTCGAACAGAGACGACACAGATGTCCCGTTCCAGATGTTCAGGATCGCCTGCGCGAACATCGGTGCTGTCGGGACGATGCGAATGTTCTTCGCGTTTGCAACGGCGTCGGTTGCCTGGATGGAGTCGGTGATCACGAGAGACTTCATCACCGAATTGGTGATCCGCTCGACCGCGGGGCCGGACAGAACGCCGTGGGTGATATAGGAATGCACTTCGGTTGCACCGTGTTGCATCAGGACCTCGGCTGCTTTGCAGAGGGTTCCGGCAGTGTCACAAATGTCGTCAACGATAATGCACTTCTTCGCGGTCACATCGCCGATCACGGTCATCTCGGCAACTTCACCGGGCTTTTCGCGGCGCTTGTCCACGATGGCGAGCGGCGCATTGATCCGTTTGGCCAGTTCGCGCGCGCGGGCCACGCCGCCGACATCGGGGGACACGATCATCACGTCCGATGTATCCCCTTTGAACTGCTCCAGAATGTCCAAAGCAAAGATCGGTGACGCATAGAGGTTGTCCACCGGGATGTCGAAGAAACCCTGAATCTGGGCCGCGTGCAGGTCCATTGTCAGAACCCGTTCGATCCCCGCTTCAACGATCATATTGGCCACCAGTTTCGCGCTGATCGGCGTGCGGGCCTTCGAACGGCGGTCCTGACGGGCATAGCCGAAATAGGGGATCACGGCGGTGATACGCGCAGCCGATGACCGGCGCAGGGCGTCGGACATGATCAGCAGTTCCATCAGGTTGTCGTTGGCCGGGTTCGACGTTGGCTGGATGATGAACATGTCCTCGCCGCGAACGTTTTCGTAGACCTCGACAAAGATTTCCTGATCGTTGAACCGTTCCACGCGGGCATCGACCAATCCCACACTCATGCCGCGATACATGGTCATGCGTCGGGCAATCGCCTTGGCCAGAGGCATATTGCCATTGCCAGAGATCAGTTTGGGTTCATCAATGCTTGGCATGGCGGCAGGCTCCGTAGGCAGTCGGTTATGACAAATTCGTGACGTTGCGCTCGCCTTAGCATGGGCCTACCGTCGCGCAAAGCAACTGACGTCCGGAGGGACCAAATGGCCCACATTGATTACTTCTTCTCAACACTTTCCCCATACGCCTATCTTGCGGGCATGCGGATGGAAGAGGTCGCGGCGAAACACGGCGCAACCATCACCTACAAACCTTTGGATGTAGTTGCCCTGTTCGGGCGCACCGGGGGCACGCCACCCAAGGAACGGCATCCGAGCCGGCAACAATTGCGGGCGCAGGAACTGACCCGTCAGTCGAAAAAGCTCGGGATGCCATTCAACTTGCAACCGGCGTTCTGGCCCACCAACGGCGCGCCGTCGTCCTATGCGATCATTGCAGCCCAAAACGCAGGCGGCGGTGATCTGGGCAAGCTGGCGCACGGGTTTCTGCGGGCAGTCTGGGCCGAGAACAAAGACATCGCGCAGGATGACGTCGTCCGCAGCACGCTTGCCGATGCCGGGTTTGATCCGGCTCTGGCCGACAGCGGACTGCTCAGCGGGGCGGAAACCTATGCGGCAAATCTCGAAGAAGCCGCGTCCAGAGGCGTTTTTGGAGCACCGTTTTACATCACCGATGGCGACCAGCGGTTTTGGGGCCAAGACCGGATAGAAGACCTCGATCTGCATCTCGCCGGAAGGCTTTGATGCCGCACGACGTGAAAGGCGGGTTCCCGGTTTTCATCCGCTCGTTTGGCCATGGGCCAGAACCGGCGGTGCTTTTGCATTGCGCTTTGGCACACTCCAAAATCTGGACCCCGCTCGCCACTCTGTTGTCGGACAGACTTTCCATGACGGCTCCGGATATGCCCAGTCATGGTCGCAGTGCGCCTTGGGATCACCGCGGCGATTTGCACGATCAAGTCACAACGGTTGCCCGCGACTGCCTTGGTGACGGTGGACATGTGATCGGGCACAGTTTCGGCGCAACCGTGGCGCTGCGGGTTGCGATAGAAGAACCGGACAAGGTGCGCAGCCTCACGTTGATTGAACCGGTGTTTTTTGCCGCCGCGCGGGACAGCGATGAGGCGGTCTTTCAAGACTACCTTGACAGCGCGCAAGCCTTCGGCGCGGCATTGGAGCAAGAGGACTGGGCAACTGCAGCCGCAGATTTTTTCCGTGTTTGGGGCGACGGTCGCCCTTGGGAGGCGCTCAGCGAAAAGGAGCAGATGCAGTCGTCTGCGCAGATGCCCTTCATTCTGGAAACCCAACCCTGTCTGATCGACGACGCCCATGGGTTGTTGGAACCGGGACGGCTCGAGGGCATCACATGTCCAACGCGATTGATCCGGGGCGCAAACTCTGTTCCGGTCATTGCGGCGATTCACAAAACGCTGTCGCAGCGGATACCGGGGGCTGTAGATGTCGCCGTCGCCGACGCCGGGCATATGGTTCCGATCACCCATCCAGACCGTGTGGCCCGTCTTATCGGCGACCTGATCGGGGGCTGACCCCTTGCAAGACCGGGTTCGGTGCGCCATCTACGCCGTGACTGGACGGTAACGGCGACAGGAGACGCAGATGATCGAACTTGGACAAAGCCCGGCCGCGGCTGACCTGATCAAGGACGTGTCGCAGGATGCGTTCATGGCCGAAGTGATCGACGGAAGCATGCAGACCCCGGTGATCGTGGATTTCTGGGCGCCGTGGTGTGGACCGTGCAAGACGCTTGGCCCGATGCTCGAAGGCGAGGTGACCCGCGCCCGTGGTGCGGTCAAGATGGCCAAGGTGAACGTGGACGAGGCGCAGGGGCTGGTGCAGGCGCTGGCCCAGCAAGGGTTGCCCATCCAGTCGATCCCGACCGTGGTGGCCTTTGTCAAAGGGCGTCCGGTGAACATGTTCCAAGGAGCGCTGCCTGCATCCGAAATCAAGGCCTTCGTCGAGCGCGTGATCAAGGCAGCCGGTGGTGATGCAAGCGGCGGTCTGGATGATGCGGTTGAAGCCGCCGAAGAGATGCTGGAGGCAGGCGCGGCCGTAGATGCGATGCAGACCTTTGCAGCGGTCCTCGAAGAAGACCCATTGCATGCCCGCGCATATGCAGGCCTCGTGCGGTGTGCGATCGCTGTCGATGACCTTGATCAGGCTGAAGCCATTCTGAACGGCGCATCGGCCGAGATCTCCGGCAAACCCGAACTTGAGGCTGTGCACGCGCAACTCGAACTTGCCAAGCAGGCGAGCAATTCCGGCCCGGTGGCCGAATTGCAAGCTGCCGTAGAAACGGACCCAGACAACCATCAGGCGCGGTTCGATCTGGCACAGGCCCTTTACGCCAAAGGGGATGGGCAGGCCGCCGTCGATCACCTTCTCGAACTGTTCCGCCGGGATCGCGAATGGAACGAAGGTGCTGCCAAAGCCCAGTTGATGACGATTTTCGAAGCGCTGAAACCAAACGATCCGGTGGCTTTGAACGGGCGTCGAAAATTGAGCTCGATGATATTTGCCTGATCGTTCGGTCAGGCTACGTCACTGCCCATGACAAAGTCACCGAATTGCCCGGGTCTATTCCCGTGTTTCCGTTGCCCGGGGCGCTTCTGCTGCCCCGCGCCCGGCTTCCGTTGCATCTGTTCGAGCCGCGCTACCTGCAAATGCTTGAAGATGCTCTTAAAACGCCATCTCGTCTGATCGGGATGGTGCAACCCAATGCGCGACCGAAAGGCGACAAGGGTGCTTTGCATCGCATCGGGTGCGCCGGACGTGTCACCCAGTTTTCGGAAACCGAAGACGGGCGCTACATGATTACCCTGTGCGGGATTTCACGGTTCCGGATCGGAGATGAGGTTGAAGGATTTACGCCCTATCGCCGGTTCGAGGTGAATTGGGATGGGTTTGATCGCGACCAAGGTGGACCGGAGCATGATCGCGGGTTCGATCGCGATGCGTTTCTTGACCTGTTGGACCGCTACTTTTCGGCGCGGGATCTTTCCGCCGATTGGGCGACACTCAAAGATGCCGACAATGAACTTCTGATCAATTCGCTGTCCATGTTGCTGGATTTCGAGCCGGAAGAGAAACAGGCCTTGCTCGAAGCGCCGTCGCTGTCCACGCGCCGTGAAACACTGGTCACGCTGATCGAATACGCGCTGCGCGGCGGCCAGTCCGAGGATATCCTGCAATGACCGAATTGCCGGGGTTTGACCGCAAGATGCTTGAGGCGCTTGTCTGCCCGCAAACGCAGGGGCGGCTCGAATATGATGCAGCCAAGCAGGAGCTCATCAGTCATTCTGCGCATCTGGCCTACCCGATCCGGGACGGCATCCCGATCATGTTGATCGACGAAGCGCGGGATATCGACTGACCGTCCGCTGACGAATTGACAGACAGGGTGCCCTGCGATACCTCGCCGATCTTTCAGGCATGGGAGAGGCAGAATGGCACGCAAACGCAAGGGGCGCGATATTTCCGGGTGGCTGGTGGTGGACAAACCCGCAGGCCTGACCTCGACGGCCGTGGTCAACAAAGTCCGCTGGGCGTTCGATGCCAGGAAGGCAGGCCATGCCGGAACCCTTGACCCCGAAGCGACGGGTGTTCTTGCGGTTGCCCTGGGCGAAGCCACCAAGACGGTGCCCTATATCACCGATGCCCTCAAAGCCTACGAGTTTACCGTACGGTTCGGACAGGCGACCCGTACGGACGATGCCGAAGGAGAGGTAATCGCAACCTCGGATCTGCGTCCGTCTGACGACGAAATCAAGGAAGCTCTGCACCAGTTTGTCGGCGACATCCAACAGGTCCCTCCGCAGTTTTCGGCGGTCATGATCGACGGCGAACGCGCCTATAAGCGCGCCCGCGATGGCGAGGAAATGGAGATCGCGGCGCGTCCCCTGTTCGTCGATGAACTGACTCTTCTCGACCGACCGGACACGGACCATGCCGTGTTGATGCTGGTGTGCGGCAAGGGCGGATATGTGCGCTCCATCGCCCGCGATTTGGGCGAGGCATTGGGGTGCCTTGGTCATGTTCTGCGGCTCCGTCGGGTCTGGTCTGGCCCGTTTGAGGCCGAAGACGGCCTTAGCCTCGAACAGTTAGACGCCCTTGCCAGAACGCCGGAACTTGATGCGCATCTTCTTCCTTTGGAGGAAGGTTTGGCAGATCTTCCGGAGTTGACCTGCACGCCCGAGGCCGCTGCCAGATTGCGCAATGGCAATCCGGCAATGGTGATCGCCTCCGGGGTCGAATACGGCGATGAGTGTTGGGTGTCCTGCGATGGAGTTCCGGTTGCCGTGGGACGTTACAAATCAGGCGAAGTGCACCCGTCGCGCGTTTTCGTCACCGCATGACCGCCCTGCCGTCAGAGCTGCATAACGCATTGGTCTACCGGTCCCACGAAGCCGAAGGGTGTTTGTCGCAGGTCTGGTATTCGCAGTGCGACCAATACCGTTACGGCTTGTCGCGGGTTTGGGACAACGCCAAGCCCAGTCTCTTGTTCATCATGTTGAACCCATCCACGGCAGACGAGCACCGCAATGATCCCACGGTCGCGCGATGTGAAACGCGTGCGCGTGCGATGGGATTTGGCGGTGTCATGGTGGCAAACCTCTTTGCCTATCGCGCCACCCGCCCAGAGGATTTGAAGCAGGCGACTGCGCCATGTGGCGATGCGAACGATGCCGTTTTGGATCACTGGCTACACGTTGCCGGGATGAGTCTGGCGGCTTGGGGGGTACATGGCGGCCACGAGGGCCGGGGCCGGGAACTGGCGCGGAGGATCACGGGTCCGCTCTATCATTTGGGTTTGACCAAAGACGGTCATCCCCGCCATCCGCTTTATGTTTCTTTTGCGACTGCGCCCAAGGAATGGCGTTTCAAACATCGCTATTCTGAGGGGTGATCCTTCGAATTTTACGCTTCTTTTCCGCTAGGCGAAGCTGAGGTGAGCGATTGTTTACAGCTTTGACGTAAGGCTGAGCGGCGATCTGAAGAATGTGGGCCAATATGCTGTTCGTTGCGGGGTCATTTATTGGCGGCATCACCCAAGCCTTGCGAATATGTGCTGCGCAGGCGCGATCTTTCGGACGCGGCCATAGGATTCCGTCACCTGTGGACTGGCCGGATGTTCCGATCGACGCCATCGGCCTTTTCCGCCGTACGGGCAGAATCCACCAGAAGGGCTCTCGTCCGCGCTCGCCTGTTCGGCTCGCGTCTTATGAGGACGTCGAGGAGTTTCTTTGCGCACAGACAAGTTTGCTGGCAGGCCATCCGCCGAAAATCACCTTGCGGCTGTGCGGCGGGGATCCTGATTGGACAGAGGTTCTGATGGATGGCGCATGTCTGGCGCAAGTGCCCACCGCCAAACTTGTTGCCAAAACGAGATGTGCCAGAGGTTTACAAACAGCACGGTGACAATAGACGGCGACAGCAAGGATAAGGGCCTTCCAAAACTGAAGTTTATCGCCTATACGCCCGCATCCGTACATCGTGCGGAGATTCTCCACGGGCCCTGCTGGACGACATCCCGGCTTGTGCCATTCACTCAAACCTTCGAAAGGAGACCCCGATGTCGATCACTGTTGAAGAAAAGAATCGCCTGATCAAGGAATTCGCAACCAAAGACGGCGATACTGGTTCGCCCGAAGTCCAGGTTGCCATCCTGACCTCGCGTATCGCTACCCTGACCGAGCACTTCAAGACCCACAAGAAAGACAACCATTCGCGTCGTGGTCTGCTCAAGCTGGTTGCGCAGCGTCGTAAGCTTCTGGATTACACCAAAGCCAAAGACGAAGAGCGGTATCAGAATCTGATCCAGCGTCTGGGCATTCGCCGCTGAGGATTTTGGACATCCTCATGTGAATTGCAGGGGATATTCGAATATGGCCGCGCAATCTTTGCGCGGCTTTTTCTTTTTGTCTTGGTGGCAACATTGAGGTGCGGGGCGTAATGAAACCTTAATCTGTTTCCCCGAATTTTCGCAGAAAATTCGGGGCCTGCGAACAAGAGTGTTTGCCATCCACAAAGTGCGGTCAATCGGATCATGCGGGAAACAGAGCAGGCTTGGGCGGCATCACAACCAACGCTTAACCGGGGCGTCCGAACAGATGACGATGAATTGACCTGCACATTCAAGCAGATGAAATCCGCGTCCCTCGACTTCGCAGATGAACCGCTCCCGCCCGATTTCGCGTTCCACCCACGGCACTGCGCGTCGCACAATTCCGCCTTTTGCAACGGCCTTTGCAGCAAAAACCTGTTCGATCCATTGATCCGGGATGTGACGGTCTACGACTTCCATAAACCATCCTTGCCCATGCAGTGTTAAGCCGACGTAAAGACACGTCAGATCCCTTTCCAAACCCGCAATAATCCTGTATGGCCCCCCAATCTGAGACGTGACGCTTCGACCCTGGCGCATGGAATGATGAAAGGGTCGGCGGCAATGGGGCCGCCATGAAAACGGGAGACCCGGAGGGCCGGGAGTGCTCCCTTACAGGAAACGAAGATGTTCAACATTTCGACGAAAAGCATGCAGTGGGGCGAAGAAACGCTCACACTGGAAACGGGCAAGGTTGCTCGTCAGGCCGATGGCAGCGTGATTGCAACCCTCGGCGAAACCTCGGTCATGGCCAACGTGACCTTTGCAAAGCAGACCAAACCCGGTCAGGATTTCTTTCCGCTGACCGTCCATTACCAGGAAAAATACTATGCCGCCGGTAAAGTGCCGGGTGGCTTCTTCAAGCGCGAAGCGCGTCCGACCGAAAAGGAAACGCTGACCGCGCGCCTGATCGACCGTCCGATCCGCCCGCTGTTCGTGCCGGGCTTCAAGAACGAAGTTCTGGTGATGTGTACTGTTCTGTCGCACGATCTGGTCAATGACCCCGACATCGTGGCGATGATCGCTGCGTCTGCCGCGCTGACCATTTCCGGCGCGCCGTTCATGGGCCCGATCGCGGGCTGCCGTGTGGGTTATGTCGATGGCGAATACATCCTCAACCCCGAGGTCGAGGATATGGACCAGCTGCGCAACAACCCCGAGCAGCGGCTCGATCTGGTTGTCGCAGGCACCAAAGACGCCGTGATGATGGTGGAATCCGAAGCGTACGAGCTGACCGAGGACGAAATGCTCGGTGCTGTGACGTTTGCGCATGAACAGATCCAGCCGGTGATCGATCTGATCATCGATCTGGCCGAAGACGCCGCGAAAGAGCCGTTTGATTTCCAGCCGCCGGATTACTCCGACCTCTATGCGGCTGTGAAAGCCGCAGGCGAGGACAAGATCCGCGCCGCCTATGCGATCACCGACAAGCAGGAACGCACCACAGCCGTGTCCGCAGCCAAATCGGCGATCATGGAAGCCCTGACCGAAGAGCAGCTTGCGGATGAGAACCTTGGTTCCGCCCTGAAAAAGCTCGAGGCATCCGTTCTGCGCGGTGATGTTGTCAAGACAGGCAAGCGGATCGACGGGCGTGCTCTCGATACAGTTCGTCCGATCGTGTGTGAAACCGGCCTTCTTCCGAGGACTCACGGGTCCGCGCTTTTCACCCGTGGTGAAACGCAAGGTCTTGTTGTGACCACGCTGGGCACCGGCGACGATGAACAGATCATCGATGCGCTGCATGGCAACTCCCGCTCCAACTTCCTGTTGCACTACAACTTCCCGCCCTACTCGGTGGGTGAGGTTGGGCGTGTCGGGTCGCCGGGGCGTCGCGAAATCGGTCACGGCAAACTGGCGTGGCGCGCGCTGCAGGCTGTTCTGCCGGCACCGACCGATTTCCCCTACACCATTCGCGTGGTGTCCGAGATCACCGAATCCAACGGCTCGTCCTCGATGGCGTCGGTCTGCGGTGGCTCGCTGTCCATGATGGATGCAGGTGTTCCGCTGAAATCCGCGGTGGCTGGTGTCGCGATGGGTTTGATCCTGGAAGAGGATGGCTCTTACGCCGTTCTGACCGATATCCTGGGTGACGAAGATCACCTTGGCGACATGGACTTCAAAGTGGCGGGAACCGAGAACGGGATCACGTCGCTGCAGATGGACATCAAGGTCGCGGGCATCACACCGGAGATCATGAAGAAGGCTCTTGCTCAGGCAAAAGAAGGCCGTCTGCATATTCTGGGTGAGATGAACAAGGCGCTCACCGGTGCTGCGGAATTCTCGATCCACGCGCCGCGCATCGAGACGATGCAGATCCCGACCGACAAGATCCGTGAAGTGATCGGCTCGGGCGGTAAAGTCATCCGCGAGATCGTGGAAGTGTCCGGTGCCAAGGTCGACATCAACGACGACGGTGTCATCAAGATTGCCAGCCCGAATGGCGAAGCCATCAAGACCGCCTATGACATGATCTATTCGATCGTGGCAGAGCCGGAAGAGGGCCATGTCTACAAGGGCAAGGTCGTGAAGATCGTCGATTTCGGCGCCTTTGTGAACTTCTTCGGCAAGCGGGATGGTCTGGTCCACGTGTCCCAGATCGAAAACCGCCGCCTGAACCATCCTTCGGATGTGCTCAAGGAAGGTCAGGAAGTCTATGTCAAGCTTCTGGGCTTTGATGACCGCGGCAAGGTGCGCCTTGCGATGAAGATGGTCGATCAGGAAACCGGCGAAGAGCTGGCACCAGAGAAAAAAGCTGAAGACGCCGAGTGATCGTGATCCTTGGACGACTAAGTGTCTGAAAGAAAAGCGCCTCATTCAGAGGCGCTTTTTTTATTCTCCGAGTGGACTAAATGTCCCACGGGGTAATGGGGGAATGGTCATGTCGATCATGTTTGTGGGGCAATCGCTCTCGGAAACCGTATTCGAAGATTTTTCAGGTGACGCTGCCGAAAGGTGGGATTTTGTTGCTGATACCGTGATGGGCGGCGTCTCATCGGGGAGGGCCGAGATTGTCGGCGATGGCAACAAGAGAGCCTTGCGTCTGCGGGGCACAGTCCGGACCGACAACAACGGAGGTTTCATTCAGGCGCGCCGTCGGTTTTCAGAGCCTTGGCCGCACGATGCCGAAGGGTTGCGGCTGCGTGTCCAAGGCAATGGAGCGCGGTATTTCGTGTTCCTCAAGACGCCGAACTTGTCGCGTGTCTGGCATTCCTATCGCGCGCCTTTTGTCGCCAAGACCAAGTGGCACAGCGTGGATATTCCGTTCCATATGTTCAGCCCGTCCCATATGGGCATGCCGGCGATGGTGACCGCTTCTGACGTCAATAGCATCGCCATCGTGGCCTATGGCGATGACTACGGCGCGGACGTCTCGGTCAGCGGCATCCGCCTCTCCTAAAAAAAGACCCCGGAGAGTTTCCGGGGCCAGGTCCAACAGGGAGGTGCATATGATGACCCGCATATGCGACGGGAACTGTTACGACCCAGATAAAAGATGCGATTGCCATGCTTCTTTGATCTGAATCAAAATAGACCAAGGTCTTATGACACGAGGCGATAGCCACCCGACTCCGTCACCAGCAAACGCGCATTGGAGGGATCGGGTTCAATCTTTTGCCGAAGGCGGTAGATGTGTGTTTCCAGCGTGTGCGTTGTCACGCCGGCGTTGTAGCCCCACACCTCGTGGAGCAGAGTGTCCCGTGCGACCACACCATCGGTGGAGCGGTAGAGGAACTTCAGGATGTTGGTTTCCTTTTCCGTCAGACGGATTTTCTTGTCGTCTTCTGTCATCAAGAGCTTCATCGACGGTTTGAATGTGTACGGCCCAAGCGTAAAGATGGCGTCTTCAGATTGTTCATGCTGGCGCAACTGCGCACGGATGCGCGCCAGAAGGACCGGGAACTTGAAAGGTTTGGTGACATAGTCGTTGGCACCGGCATCAAGGCCCAGAATGGTGTCCGCGTCCGAGTCGTGCCCAGTCAGCATGAGCACCGGGGCCTTGACCCCTTGCTTGCGCATCAGGCGGCAGAGTTCGCGGCCATCTGTATCGGGCAGACCCACATCGAGGATGATCAGGTCATAAAGCTGTTCCTTGACCCGACCCATCGCGGCAGTCCCGCAATCCGCTTCGAACACTTCGAAGTCTTCGGTCATGACCAGTTGCTCTGCCAGAGCCTCGCGCAGGTCGTCGTCGTCGTCGACCAGTAGGATATTCTTGAGCTGTGCCATCGTGTTGTCTCTCCGTCGGTTTCAAGACAGATGGGCAAGACGTTGCGCGTCGGCAAGAATTGCTGCAAGTGTTTCACGGCCTCGTGTATGCAGAGGCCAAATGTTTCATAAATCGGGGTCTTTTGTTGCAAAAGACCCCCGTGAGAGACCCAAGGTTACATGGCGCTGGCACCTGACATCACCGATCTTCTGGCCCGCGCACGGGCGGATCTGCGCATGGGTGTTCCGATTGTTCTGGGCAATGCGCACGGCCTTCTGGTGCTTGCGGTCGAGTCGCTGGGCACGGACAGGCTTCGGGATGTGATGGCTCTGGGCAGTGATGTCGATCTTGTGCTGACCGGGCGTCGTGCCGCAACGCTCAAGGCGCGGGCCTATGATGGCGATGTGGCGCGCGTGGTGCTGCCAAACGATGCAACGCTCCGCTGGGTGCAGGCGGTGGCCGATCCCGCCGACGATCTGTCGCATCCTATGAAAGGGCCGTTGGTGACTCGCCGCGAAGGCGATCCCACCCTGCACCGACTGGCGGTCACGCTGGCCAAGTCTGCACGATTGCTGCCCGCAGTGATTGTTACGCCCTTGCCGGACGCCAAGGCGTTTGCGGCGGAACATCGGTTGACCTTGCTTGATCCGGCCGCTGCCGCGCCGCGTCTGGGCGCATCTGTTGTTTTTGACAGCGTGGTGTCCGCACGGGTGCCCCTGCGTGCGGCACAGAACGCACGTCTGCATGTTTTCCGTCCCGAGGACGGTTCGGAAGAGCATTACGTGATCGAGATCGGACGTCCGGACCGCGCCAAACCGGTGCTGTCGCGCCTGCACTCGGCCTGCTTTACCGGTGATCTTCTGGGCAGCCTGAAATGCGATTGCGGTCCGCAGCTGAACGGTGCCTTGGCGGCGATGGGGGCTGAAGGCGAAGGTGTCCTGCTGTACCTGAACCAGGAAGGGCGGGGGATCGGGCTTGCCAACAAGATGCGCGCCTATGCGTTGCAGGATCAGGGGTTCGACACGGTCGAAGCCAACCATCGCCTTGGGTTCGAAGATGATGAACGGGATTTCCGCATCGGCGCCGAATTGCTGCGCAAGCTTGGGTTCAACTCTGTTCGGCTGATGACGAACAACCCGGCCAAGATTGCGATGATGGAAAAGCAGGGCATCACCGTGGCTGAACGCGTGCCTCTGAAGGTTGGGGAAAACCCACACAACACAGAATACCTCGCCACCAAGGCGCGCAAGTCGGGGCACCTTCTGTGACGCCGCGCGACATGGTTTTGACCCGGCAGGGTTTACGCTTCATGGGCCGCATGTGGCCCTGTACCATCGGCAAAGGCGGTATCCGAGCTGAGAAACGCGAGGGCGATGGTGGCACCCCGGTCGGTGTGCATCGCATTGTCGGGCTGCTGTACCGCCCGGACCGAATGGCGCGGCCAACCGATTGGGCCGTGCCGATCCGACCCGGCGATCTCTGGTCAGACGACCCGACCCACGAAGATTACAACCTCATGGTTCGCGCGCCGTATCCCTACAGCCATGAAACCCTGCGGCGGGGCGACAGGCTTTATGATCTTGTCCTTCTGACTGATTGGAACTGGCCGCGTGCCGAAAAGGGCCGGGGCTCTGCCATCTTTCTGCACCGCTGGCGCAGGCCGGGCTATCCCACCGAAGGCTGCGTGGCGTTTCGTCCGGATCACCTGCACCGGATCGCCGGTCTGATCCGCCACGAGACAAGGCTGATCGTTCCCGAGGCATTGACCTGAGCCGCACGGCATTACATCCGGTGACATGACCGTTCAGGACCGTCTTTCAAACTGCACCCTGTGCGCAGACCGCTTTGCCGCGACAGCGACGCGGCACCGCCCCAAACCCGTGGTCTGGTTTCGCCCCGGCGCGCGGCTGCTCATCTGTTCACAAGCGCCGGGCATGCGCGCGCATACCAGCCGGATCCCATTCGATGATCCCTCTGGTGACCGATTGCGGGACTGGCTGGGGCTGGACCGGACCGCGTTTTATGATCAAAGCCGTGTCGCCATCGTACCCATGGGCTTTTGCTTTCCGGGATATGATGCGGCTGGCTCGGACCTGCCGCCGCCCGCTGTGTGCCGCCAGACATGGCATGCGGAAGTGCTGGACCTCGTAGGCCACGTGCCGTTCAAGCTGGTCGTCGGAGGCTATGCGCACAAATATCATCTGCGCACCAAGACCGGGGTGACAGAGACCGTGCGCAAATGGCGCGACCATTGGCCGTCGGTTCTGCCCTTGCCGCACCCAAGCTGGCGCAATACCGCTTGGCTGAAGAAAAACCCGTGGTTCGAGGCCGAGGTCCTGCCTGCCTTGCGGACCCGGGTGCAAGAGGTGATGGGATGACTTTGCAAACTCCGCTCGACCACGCACATGCCGCGATGGAGGCCGATCCCGAAGCGGACGCACCGCGCCTGCGGTTCTATGACCGACTGGCCGAGGCGGAGTTGTTTCTCATGCTGGCGCGCGAGGCTGAAGGCGATCAGGCAGAACCCGAATTGTTCGATCTGGGGGACGCACGGTTTGTACTGGTCTTCGACACCGAAGACCGTCTGGGCGATTTCGCCGGGCGCGTCGTGCCCTATGCGGCGCTGTCCGGGCGCTCGATTGTCGGGATGCTGGCCGGGCAGGGCATTGGTATTGCCTTGAACCCGGAGGTCGCGCCTTCGTCGATCCTGTTGCCGTCCGAGGCCGTGGATTGGTTGGCCGAGACCGTTGCACAAGGCCCGTCCGAAACCGAAGCGAGGCCAGAGGAGCTTCGCGCGCCGGGGGCTTTGCCGGATGGGCTGCTCGAAGCGATTGACGCCAAGTTGCGTACAGCCGCCGGTTTGGCGCGGCGCGGGTACCTGGCCGAGGTGGTCTATGACACCGGTGTCCGGGGACATCTGATCGGCTTTACCGGTGCAGTCCCGGGGGCGGAAAGCGCATTGGCGCGGGCCATCCAGGAAGCGCTGGTGTTCTCGGGGTTGGAGGCTGCGGCGCTGGACGTGGTGTTCCTGCGCGACAGCGATCCGGTCACAGCCCAATTGGCGCGGGTCGGGTTGCGGTTCGATCTGCCAGAACCCGAAGCGCCTGCCCGCGTGGAGCGGATCGCGCCGGGCAGCGATGCGGAGAAACCTCCGATCCTGCGGTGAGCAAACTCCGTCTGCGGAGTTTGCAAAACTGACGGGTCAGTTTTGCCCGAGCGCCTGTCGAAAGGTCGGCAGGGCGTCGTCGTCGCTTGGCGTGGCTTCCCAGATCGCGCGCGCGATGGCGCGGGCCATGCAGACCGCCGCGTAGTGGCCCAGCAGCGGCATCACTTCGTCCGAAGGCGGACCGCGCCGCGCCGTGCTGGACGCGAAGATCAGATCACCATCATAGGGTGTGTGTGCCGGAACCAAAGCCCGTGCGAACCCGTCATGAGCCGCTGTGGCCAAACGTTTGCAGGCGGCTTTGTCCAATCGGGCATCCGTTGCGACCACACCGATGGTGGTATTGCCATGTTTTGCCATCGCAGTGGTTTTACGGCTGGGCAGCAGGGCTTGGAGGTTTGCCGTCGGATCAGGACCAAGCCCGCCAAATTCCTTGCCAATCTCGAACGGCGCGGCCCAGAAGTGCTTGCCGCTTGGCGTGGTCGCGCTCCCCAAGGCATTGACCACGACCAATGCGCCTATGGTGGTGCCGTCAGGCAAGACCAGTGAGGCCGAGCCCAACCCACCCTTGTGCTGGGCATCCGTCGCCCCTGTGCCTGCGCCAGCTGTGCCAAGGGCAAAGTCGTGGGCGATATTGCCCAGCGCATCCACACCAAGTGCCGGGTATGGATTTTCGGCCCAAGCCTTCTGCCCGTTGTTCAGCAGGTCGAAAATGATCGCCGCCGGAACAATCGGCACGCGTGCAGAATGCACCTGAAACCCGCGCCCCTGTTGCGCCAGCGCATCCATCAACCCCTGCGCTGCCGCGAGACCGAACGCCGACCCACCCGACAACACAATCGCATCGACGCCGGGAACGGTCTTGTCCGGCTCCAAGAGGTCGGTGTCCCGGGTGCCCGGCGCGCCGCCCATCACGGCATAGCTGGTGGTCATGGGGCCGTCTTCTGACAACAAGACAGTTGTTCCCGACTTCAGGTTGTCGTCCTTTGCGTTTCCAACGGCAAGGCCAGCAACATCGGTGATCAGGTTGCGCTTGCCGGGCGTCATTTCAGCGCTCCGCGTGCGGCTGCGTTGGAGTGAGGGGCCAGCCCCTCACACTCCCCGAAGTATTTGTGAACCAGAGAAGAGCGGGTCAAATGCAACGGCCCCCGTCCACTTCCATGCAGACGCCAGTGATCATGCTGGCTTCATCCGAGCACAGGAACGCGGCCGCATTGCCAAGGTCTTCGGGCTGCGAAAAGCGGCCAAGCGGGATCGTGGACAGGAACTTGGCGCGGATTTCGGGTGTGTCCTCTCCCATGAAGCTTTTGAGCAGCGGCGTTTCCCCCGCCACCGGGTTGAGGGCGTTGACGCGGATGCCCATGGGGGCGAGTTCGACGGCCATGGTACGGGTGGCGGTGATCATCCAGCCTTTTGAGGCGTTGTACCAGTTGAGGCGTGGGCGCGGTGACACACCTGCGGTTGAGGCGATGTTGAGGATGTTTCCCGATCCGCGATGCTTGAAATGCGGGACCAGACTGCGGGCGCCCAGATAGACGGATTTGCAGTTCACGGCGAAGACCCGGTCGAAATCTTCTTCGGTAATGTCTTCCATCGCTCCGGGCAGATGGGTCACACCAGCGTTGTTCACCATGATGTCGACATGGCCCAACGTCTTGATCGCGGTTTCAATCATGTCGGCCACTTGATCGCCGTTTGATACGTCGGCGGTGTGTGCGACGCCGCCGATCTCGGCTGCGACGGTTTTGGCGGCGTCCGTGTTCAGGTCGACGACCATCACATTTGCGCCTTCGGCAGCGAATTTGCGGGCAATGCCCGCGCCAAATCCGGAGGCCGCCCCGGTGACGATGGCGGTTTTGCCTTTGAGCCTCATGGTGTTCCTCCCCTTAGCCGTGTTTCGCTGCGACAGTTTTCAGGGTCGAGAAGCCATACAACGCCTCGAACCCTTTTTCACGGCCATGACCGGACTTGCCGACACCGCCAAAGGGCAGTTCCACCCCGCCACCCGCACCGTAATTGTTGAGGAAAACCTGCCCGGTTTTCAGCGCTTTGGCCAGTCGCATCTGCCGCGCGCCGTTCTCTGTCCAGACGCCCGCGACCAAGCCGTAAATGGTGCCGTTCGCGATCTTGACTGCTTCATCCTCGGTGTCGAAGGGGATCAGCACCTGCACCGGGCCGAAAAGCTCGTCCTGTGCGAGCGGGTGATCCGGTGGGACGGGGCCGTATAGGCGGGGTTGAACATAGGCCCCATCGGGCGGCAGGTCCTTTGGCATCGGTGTTTCGGCGATGCACGGCACGTCGTGGGCGGCTTCAAGCAGGGTCTCGAAGCGCGCTTTCTGCCTGGTCGAGATCAGTGGGCCGATATCGGGGTCGCTGCTGGCGGGGCCGATGATCTTGGCGCGGTAAGCCTCGGCCATGCGGGTCGCCACCGTTTCGTAGATAATGCGTTGGATCAGGATGCGCGACGCGGCGGAGCAGGTCTGACCAGCGTTCTGGAGGCCTGCATTGACAAGGAAGGGCAAGGCCGCATTGAGATCGGCATCGGAGAACACGATCTGCGGGGATTTGCCGCCGAGTTCCAGCGTGACCGGCACCACGTTTTCAGCGGCGAACTTTTGGATGGTTTTGCCGGTCTGGACCGATCCGGTAAAGCTCAGATGGTGAACGCCGGGATGACGGGCGAGTGCTGCACCCGCCTCGGACCCGAGGCCGGGCACGACGTTCAATGCGCCATCTGGAAAGCCCGCCTCTTTGGCGAGATGGGCAAACATGAGGGCTGTCAGGCAGGCATCCTCGGCAGGTTTCAGAACGCAGGCGTTGCCCATGGCGAGAGCGGCACCAACCGACCGGCCGATGATCTGCATCGGGTAATTCCAGGGCACGATATGGCCCGTCACCCCGTGCGGTTCGCGGAGGGTGTAAACGGTGTAGCCGTCGAGATAGGGGATGGTTTCGCCATGCACCTTATCGGCCGCGCCACCATAGAATTCGCAGTAGCGCGCAAGGGCGATGGCATCGGCACGGGCCTGGGTCACGGGTTTGCCAACGTCGAGGGTTTCCAGCGTCGTCAAAAGATCTGTGTGCTCCAACACAAGCTGGCCCAGTCGCGTCAGGCACCGTCCCCGCTCCAGCGCACTCATCCTGCCCCATGCGCCGTCCAACGCAGATTGGGCTGCGGCGGCCGCGGCATCCACATCTGCTTCGCTGCTGCGCGCGATCTGGCACAGCGTGCTGCCGTCAGACGGATTGACCAGAGGCAACGTGTCGGTGGTGGCGCGCCATGTGCCGCCGATCAGGACATGGCTGGGATCAAAGGGCAGGGTGGGGAGCATCTTGGACCTCTGGGAAGGGGGAAAGCTGTGGGGCGGCGTTCATCAATTCGCGCGTATAGGGGTGGTCGGGTGCTGCGAAGATGTCGGCGGTCGGCCGGTCCTCGACGATTTCTCCTGCGCGCATGACCATCACGCGGTCTGTGATGGAGCGTACGACGCTCAGGTCATGGCTGATGAAAAGATAGGTGAGACCATAGGCGCGGCTGAGGTCTGCCATCAGATCAAGGATCTGTGCCCGCACCCGCACGTCAAGGGCCGAGACCGCCTCGTCAAAGACGATCAGGTCCGGCTTGATGATCAGTGCGCGGGCTATGGCGATGCGTTGACGCTGTCCGCCGGAGAAGGCGTGGATGTGTCTTTCCGCATCCTCGGGCTTTAGCCCGACGGCGGTCAGGGCTTCGGCAATCGCCGCATCACGTGCCGCACCCCGGGGCGGGTCAGGCAGCAGATGGAAGGGTTCGGTGATAAGGCGCGACACGCGGTGGCGGGGGTTGAAGCTGCCGTAAGGGTCTTGAAACACCACCTGCATCTTGCGCCGTACTGTGAGGTTTGGATGACCGTCCTGCCAGACCGGGTCATCGTCGAGAGTGATCTCTCCCGCCTGTACCGGTTCCAGCCCAAGGATCGCGCGAGTGAGGGTGGACTTGCCGCAGCCGGATTCGCCCACGAGGCCGACACGTTCGCCACGCCGTATCTCGAAGCTGACGTTCTTCACTGCGCGGAACGTTGGTCGTGTGCTGAAGAGCGATGTGCGGGGGAGAGGGTAGTCGCGGCTGACGTTCCTGACCGAGAGAAGCGGAGCATCGGCTTTGGCATTACCCAGATCGGCCTGATGACGCGACGCCTCGAACAAGGCCCTCGTGTAGGGATGGCGCATCTCGCGCAGGACCTCGGCAGTCGGGCCTGCCTCAACGATCTCGCCATTGCGCATGACGTTGAGGGTGTCGGCCATGTCGCTCACCACAGCCAGATCATGCGTGATCATCATCAGCGCCATACCATCTTCCTTGACCAGCCGCTTGAGCAGGTCGAGGATTTGCGCCTGAGTGGTGACATCAAGAGCGGTTGTCGGCTCGTCCGCGATCAGCAGGCGCGGGCGCAGGGCGATGGCCATGGCGATGACGACGCGCTGGCGCTGTCCGCCGCTGAGTTCATGCGGGTAGCGGGACAAGGGAAACCTGTCAGGCGGCAGGCCCACGCGGGCAAGGACCTCGCGGGCGCGCTCTTCCGCCTTATCAGGCGGCATCGCTTTATGGATGAGGATGGTTTCCATCACCTGTGCGCCGATGGTCTGCACCGGGTTGAGCGCCGTCATCGGTTCCTGAAACACCATGCCGATCTCGCGCCCGCGCAGGTCGCACATCTGCGGTTCGGCCAGAGACAACAGGTCTGCGCCATCAAAGATGATGCTACCGGTTATGGTCGCGCCTTTCGGCAAGAGGCCCATGGTTGCAAAGGCGGTCATGGATTTCCCTGACCCGCTTTCGCCGGTCAGTGCGGTGATCTCACCTGTCGCGATCTTCAGCGAAATGCCATGCAGGATCGGTGTGCCATGGATCGCAAGTGACAGGTTTTCGATGTTCAAAAAACTCATGCGCGGACGACCTTGAGGCGCGGGTCCAGCGCGTCGCGCAATCCGTCACCCAAGAGGTTGAGCCCCAGCACCATCGCGACAATGGTCAGTCCGGGGATCAGCGCCACATGGGGGGCCAGCGACACCATGGTCTGCGCATCGGCGAGCATCCGTCCCCAGCTTGGGATTGGGGGCTGCGCGCCAAGGCCGACATAGCTCAGGCCCGCTTCGGCCAAGATACCAAGACTGAACTGGATGGTGCCCTGCACGATCAGCAGGTTCGCCACGTTGGGCAGGATGTGCTCGACGCTGATGCGGGTGCGCGTCTTGCCCGCGACCTGTGCGGCCATGATGAACTCGCGCTTCCACAGGCTGAGCGCGGCGCCGCGCGTGATGCGGGCGAAGACCGGAATGTTGAAGATGCCGATGGCGATGATTGCGTTGGTGGCGGAGGGGCCAAACACGGCGGTGATCAGGATGGCAATGACCAGCGACGGGAACGCGAAGATCAGGTCATTCATGCGCATGATCACCTCGTCCAGCATCCCGCCACGTCGCGCGGCGGCGGCCAGGCCCAAGGGGACGCCAAGGCCCATTCCGATGCCCACCGCGACCAGCGCCACCGCAATGGAGGTGCGCGCGCCCACCATCAACATCGACAGAATGTCCCGCCCGAAATGGTCGGTGCCCAACAGGTTGTCGGCGCTGGGCGGTTTGAGGCGGTTCGCAATATTCATCGCCTCGACGGTGTCCGGGGTCCAGACAAAAGACAGAAAGGCCGCGATCACGAAGACCCCGGTCAAAAGACCGCCAAGGATCAGGTTGCGGCTCATGTCCGTGTCCTCAATCGGGGATCGACAGCGGCATAGGCCAGATCGACTAGGAAATTCACCATGATGACGGCAAAGACCAGAAGCATCACCACGGATTCCACCACGATCAGATCGCGCTGCGTGATGGCCTGAAAAATCAGTCGCCCAAGCCCCGGCAGAAAGAACACCTGTTCAATGATGATCGCCCCTGCCATCAGGAAGGCGAATTGCAGGCCGATGATCGTCAGCACCGGAATCAACGCATTGCGGAGACCGTGCCGCCACAGTGCCTGACGGGACGAAAGACCCTTGGCGCGCGCGGTGCGCATGAAATCTTCGCCCAGAATGTCCAGAAGCGACGACCGCATCACACGCGTCAGGATCGCGGCTTGCGGCAGGGCAAGGGCAATGGCCGGCAGTGTCAGCGCCTTCATCCCTCCCCAAAACCCCTTGTCCCAACCTGGGAAGCCGCCTGCGCTGAACCAGCGCAACTGGATTGCAAAGATCAGCACGAGCATCATTGCAAACCAGAAGTTTGGAATCGCAACGCCAAGTTGGGTCGCGCCTGTGACCGCCAGATCGCCCGGTCCTCCGCGACGTGCGGCCGCAAAGATACCAGCGGGAAATGCGATGAGCGTGGACAGGGTCAGCGCGTAGAGCGCCAGCGGCAAGGACACCCACATCCGGTCTGCGATCATCTGCGCGACGGGAGTGCGATAGGTATAGGATGTGCCGAAATCGCCCGTCAGCATTCCCCCGACCCAACTCAGGTAGCGGTCGAGTTTGGACTGGTCCAATCCAAGCTCTGCGCGCAACGCGGCCACCGTGTCGGGCTGTGCGTTAATGCCCAACATGAAACTGGCGGGATCGCCGGGTGCTATCTCGACCACGGCGAAAATGACCACCGAGGCCACAATCAGGCTTATGGCAAGTGAGATCAGTCGTTTGACAATATAGCCCAGCATCGCGGGCAGGTTAGGCGAAGCCCACGGGCAAGGGAACGCCGAAAACGATGCCGCCCTTGCCCTGGTGGCGTGTGATCAACTGACCGGGGCGACCCGTTTCGGTCGTATCGACCGTGCGCTTTCTTTCGGTGTGACGGGGTTTATCGCAGCTTCGTATGGCAAAACGCCTTCGCGAAGGGCGGCTTGATGGATCACAAAGCCAAGCTGCGGTTCCAGCAACATCAGCCACGCCAGTTTGAACCCAGACAGGCGCGTGATTCCGGACAGCCCAACCGAACGCAGGAAATGCCGCGTTCCCATGGCGCAGAGGGGTGAGCTGTGGGCGTCCTCGATCAGAATGTCGAAGCGCATCTTCCCACGGCGCAGATCGCGGGCAATGGATGTGACATCGCTCCATCGTGCCTTGATCTGGCGTCGTTGATCCAAAGCGGTCTTGGCTTCTGTAAAGGCGGCGAAGGGACATGCCGCCTCGGAATGATAGCCGCGGGATTTGCCGGTCGAAAATACGAACCAAAGCAATTCACCCCGGGTCGTGATCGCACGGTAGGCATATTGGCTGCCATCGTCCGATATGACCTTGTGCGCGGTGTCATAGAAGAGCGAGATCCAATCCGATCTCAGAGGTATGAAGTCGCCGCCCAGAGCTATGATATCCCGATCAATAAGGGACGTCATTTGACGCTCCCGCGCCAAGCGCTCGTAGGCAGCGACCTTCGTTATAATGTTTGGCATTACAAAGGCTTCTCTAAAAAGATTTTGATACTGAAAAGGCTCAGTAAGGTGACTTTAGGGAAGTCCAGTGAAGCGCAATATCCCCATATGGGGACAAAGTGTCTGCGCAACCGGTTTTCTGGTCAGATCGTCGGGATCGAATATGTCCGGTCGTAGGGTTTCACGTCCAGACCTGCGGCACGGGCGACCATCCATGGCCAGCTTGAGATATGCTGGTAATGCCCTCTGTCATTGAACAGGGTGTAGCTGGCGTTCGGAAGATGCTTCGACAAAAGCTCGCCACCTTGCGCCGGAGCCACGTTGTCGTCCGCACCATGGTAAATTTCGACCTGGGCCAAGATATGACTGACATCAAAATCCCAACCGCGAGAGTTCAGCAGGTTTTCCTCGACCATGCCATTGACGCCCCCTGCGGTGCGTTCTTCCAGCATCTTCGAGGATCGGAGGCCGATGGTCGGGTGTGACAGCAATTCAATGTCATGTGCGCTGGGCGAGCGTTTGCAATAGCGCTCCATGTAGCGCGGGGCGTTCTGGATGATGGACCGCACCAAGAATGGGATCAACTGCCGGAACATGGCGGGCCAGCGCTGGGCCAGCACGGCAGAGAGATGGTAGAACTGGTCCAACTCGCGCCAATTTTCGTGCTTGTAGACCGGGTAACTGGGCGATGAGAGCAACACCTTGCAGATCCGCTCGGGCATTTCATGCGCGGTCGCCAAAGCAATGCCTGATCCGAAGGAAAAACTCATCAGGGACAACTGATCGTAGCCCAAAGCATCGAACAGGCATTCCAGATCAGGCGCGAATTCGCGCAGGCTAGTCATCTTCTTGAAATCCGACCGGTAGATCCCCGGCCGGCAGGGCATGATCAACCGCACGCCGTAATGATCGAGATGCTCAAGGTACTGGCGGGGAAATCCGGTCAGGTCGATCGACGACCCCGACAATGCATCAAAGAGCACCACAGGCCTGCCGTCCTCAGGCCCAAGTATGAAGTATTCAAGCATCCGCCCATCCGGCAGCCGCAGCAATCGCCGAACCTGAAACCGTTCCGCATCGGTCGTTTCGCGTTGACGGAACATCGACAAGGGGCTTTTCGCGATGGTGTTGATGAGATCGACCTGACTGGTGATGCCGGTCTTTTCGAACACCCGCTTGAGATAGGTGCGCCCGGATTCGTAGCTGATCCCCATCAACTCGCTGGCTTTGCGCAGGTCGCTTGTGTCCATCAGCGCGCGTACGAGGGCCTGTTCGCGCAGGGTCAGATCATGGGCACTGGCCAAGGCGCGCAGACCATCGGCGGTGTTGGGATTGGTGGCGACCAGAACCGCCGCGGCTTTGGCCGGGAAACCCATACGAATGGCTTCCTGTCGGGGCAGCAGTAGATAGGTCGTTTCGCTTTCGCGCGTCATCAGGGATTGCGGCGTTTCGATGCGATTGGTCTCGGATACCCAGCGCGACAGCGTTTGTGCCTTGGCCTCGTGTTTGTCGGAACTGCCCGCCGGGAGCAGCTTGATCGGCGCGTCCAGCGCCAACCCGGTTTCCCGCATGGCCTGATTGATAACCAACGGTGTGCCGCTGTCGTCGACCAGAGCGATTCCAACGGCGAAGGTGCCCAGAACCGCTTCGAGATCGGATTCCCGTTCCTGCAGGCGCACCATCTTTTCCGAGATTTCGATGGCCCGGCGGAAGTGGATCATCAGATCGCTGAGGTCGTGGCGGTGGTCCGCTTCGATCATCCGGCCATCGGCCGCCATCTGCACCTGCTCGGTCAATTCGAGGATCAACTCAGGCAAAAGCGAATTGTCGAGAGACGCCTCGTAAACAAGATGGGTCAGGCGTTCATTTGTTGAAATGGACATACTATCACACAGAAAAAAACAATCTTTATAAGGCTAACAGACCCACCGCATGAGGGGCACTGAAAAAACTGTGAAAAACCAATCCGGCGCGGAAATGCTGTCTGAAACAGTCAGAGCGTATCCAGTTTGCGCGCCAATTTTGCATCCAGTGAGGACAGCCCGTCGACATCATGCGTTGTCAGAGTGACCTCGACCTTATTGTAGACGTTGAACCATTCGGGATGGTGGTTCCATTTCTCTGCCCAAAGCGCCGCGCGCACCATCCAGCCAAAGGCTTCGGTGAAATCCTTGAATTTATAGGTCTTGGTGATCGCGTCCCTGTCTTCGACAAGCGCCCACCCTGTTTCCAATAGCGGCCCAAGAACGGTCTTGCGTGCCGTGTCGGAAAGTTTCTCGGTCATTGGTGATCCTCCGTGGTGTCCTTGCGAAAGGGGCCATAGCTGGTGAGAACTTCGATATCCTGCCCGACCGCCTCTGCTTCGGCTTCAAGATAACGCGCTATGGCGTCCGAGAAACCGGGATCACCGATCCAGTGCAGCGAATGGGTGTAAACCGGCAGGTATCCGCGTGCCAGCTTGTGTTCGCCTTGCGCCCCCGCCTCAACGCGGGATTGGCCATGTGCAATCGCGTAATCCATCGCCTGATAATAACACAGCTCGAAATGCAGACAGGGATGGTCCTCGACGCAGCCCCAATAGCGGCCATAGAGCGTGTCGCGCCCGATGACGTTCATGGCACCAGCCACCCAACGTCCGTCACGTTCGGCGAGAACCAGAAGAATGTCGTCCCGAAGCCGCTCTTGCGCGATATCGAAAAACTTGCGGGTAAGGTAGGGCGTCCCCCATTTGCGCGCGCCAGTGTCCTGGTAAAATGCCCAGAACGCATCCCAGTGGTCTGGCTGGATTTGGTCGCCAGTGAACTGGTGGATCGTCCCGCCGAACCCCTGCGCCCGTTCGCGTTCCTTTCGGATGGTCTTGCGTTTGCGCGAACTCAGGTCGGCAAGGAACGCGTCGAAATCGGCATAGCCCCGGTTTTCCCAATGGTATTGCTGCGTGCGACGGCGCAGTAGCCCGATCTGCTCCCCTGCAATCGCCTCGGCCTCGGTGCAGAAGGTGATGTGGAGTGACGACAATTCGTTGTCTGAAGCCACCTGAACTGCACCTTGAACAAGCGCGCTGATGCCTTCGGCCTCGAAACCCGGACGGGTCAGGAAACGTCGGCCCGTGGCAGGGGTGAACGGCACCGCAATCTGAAGCTTCGGATAGTACCGTCCCCCCGCGCGTTCCCATGCATGCGCCCAGTTATGGTCAAAGATGTATTCACCCTGACTGTGGCTTTTTGCATAAAGCGGCGCGCAGGCGATGATCTGGCCGTCCATCTCGGCGGTCATGTAGCGCGGGTCCCACCCCGTGCCTGCCCCGACCGACCGGCTGTCTTCAAACGCTTTCAGCCAGCGATAGGTGGTGAAGGGATCATACGCCCGCCCGCCATCGGCCACTTCGGGGCAGGCGCAGGCATCCCACTCCCCTGCCGTGATCTGAGACAGGGAGCCGTGCATCGAAATGGCGATTGTGGGCGCGTCAGTTGGGTCGGACATGTCCGTTCCTTGGTTACGCGATGCTACGTGGGTCTGATCAGGCGGGGATCAAGCCGCGTAGCCTTCAAACGTGATATTGTCGGCAACCTTGCGGGCCATCTGTTCCTGCTCTGCGTTGCGGATCGTCCAGCACAGGATCGGCACACCCCGCGCTTTGAGGTGTTCCACACGTGGCGAGTCCAGATTCGTATGATCGTGGCTGAGGAAATCGGCACCCATCTCTTCGAAACCGGGAATGGTGGCCAGTTCGGCCCGTCGAGCCACCGGCACATGCGGCTCGTCGATCTTGCGCCACGCGCAGCCGATGATCCCACGCGGCGTGTCTGGCGACAGTTCCGCCACCTTGGCGACCATGGTGGGGTTAAAGGACATCAGGGCGAACGCGCCGTCATAGCCTTTGAGAACATCCAGCGCCGCCCGCTCCAGCGCGCCATCGGTTTCGCCCATCGCGCCGTGCTGGTCCTTCAGCTCGATCAACAGCGGCACCGCGCCGTTCACCTGTTCTAGGACCTGTGTCAGCGTCGGGATCCGGTCGGTGCCACCCTTGATCGTCAACGCCTGAAGCTCGGCCGCATCCCGGTTCCGCACCGCGCCTGTCTCGGTTGTCAGACGGTTCAGCGTGTCGTCATGAAACACCATGGCAACCCCATCGCGCGACAATTGCAGGTCAAGCTCGATCGGATACCCGGCAGCAATCGCGGCGGCAAAGGCTGAGGGGCTGTTTTCGATTACCCCTTCGGCCTTGTTGTGCAAGCCGCGATGCGCAATCGGACGGGTCAGAAACGCGGACGGCAGCTGGGTCATAGCAGTTCGAAAATCCCTTCGATTTCGACAGCAACGCCAAAGGGCAAGGACGCAGCAGACACCGCAGAGCGCGCATGACGGCCGTTGTCGCCCAGCACATTGACCATCAGGTCCGATGCGCCGTTCACCACTTTGGGCTGGTCACCGAAATCGGCAGTAGAGTTCACAAAACCCACCAGCTTGACCACGCGCACCCGGCTCAGATCACCACCGGCGGCCTTGCGCGCCTGTGACAGCAATGCCAGAGCGCAGTATTTCGCGGCTTCGGCACCGGCGTCTGCATCCAGATCGGCGCCCAGCTTGCCCTTGATCAGCCCGTCCGGCCCGGTCGGCAATTGACCCGAGACATAGACCTGGTTTCCGGTCTTCACAAACGGCACATAATTGGCCGCCGGGGCCGGAGCATCCGGCAAGGTCAGGCCAAGTTCGGCAAGGCGGGCGTCGATGGCATTGGTCATGGTGTCTCCCCTTTTTCGTTTGTCCGGACGCTATTGCGCACCGTCGGAAATGGGAAGGGGAAAGACGACCGCCTTCCCCACGACAGCGACCTGTCAGTTCCGTCCGAGAATATCGCGCAAGATCTGGTTCAGTGCGTTCTCAAGCGCATTGCCGCCCTGGTCGCGCTGGCGGGCGGGCTGCTGTTGTTGTGGCTGCTGTGGTTGCGCCACCTGTCGCGGCGGGGTCGGTTCGATCATCGGCAGAGGGCGCACTGGCAACCCGTCATGCACGCGCACCATCGCCTCGTGCCAGATCTCGGCGGGCAGGCCGCTGCCCGTCACACCGGCAAGCGGCGTGTTGTCGTCATACCCCATCCAGACACCGGTCACGTAATCCGCCGTAAAGCCGATGAACCACGCATCGCGCGCCTCTTGCGAGGTGCCTGTTTTACCGGCCACCTGACGGTCGCCCAGTTTGGCCCGACCCCCGGTGCCTTCGGTGATGACCTTTTCCATCATCCAGATCAGCTGGCGTGACGCCTCTTCATTGATGACACGTTCTCCGATACCGCCCCCACTGCCCATCATGGGTTGGTCCTCGCCAACCAGTCGCAGTTCCACGAGGCCATAGGGCGTCACGGACGATCCGCCATTCAGGATACCGGCATAGGCCCCGGTCATTTCGAGAAGCGACGCCTCTGACGCGCCTAGGGCCAAAGCGGGGGTGTCCGTCAAAGAGCTTTGGATACCGAAATCCTCGGACACTTTGCGGACCAGATCGCGGCCTACGGATTCCGAGATTTTCACCGCCGGGATGTTCAGGCTCTTGGCCAGCGCTTCGGTCAGGGTGACCGACCCATAGTAATTGCCTGAATAGTTCTCGGGGCACCATCGGCCCGAGCCTGGGATGTTCATGCAGAAAGGCTCATCCGTCACCCGGTCATACGGGCCGTAGCCCAGTTCCAGCGCGGTCGCATAGACGAACGGTTTGAACGCCGAGCCGGTCTGCCGCTTTGCCTGCGTCGCGCGGTTGAAGACGCCCGAGACGTTGGTCTGTCGCCCGCCCACCATGCCGCGTACTGCTCCGTCGGCAGACATCACCACAATAGCCGCCTGCGCCTTGGACCCTTCACGCACCTTGGTTGCAAAGACCGTCTTGATCGCGTCTTCCGCCGCCTTCTGAATGCGCTGGTCAAGGGTTGTGGAAATCACCACGTCCTCGGTCGTGTCGCGGGTGAAGAAGTCCGGGCCGGACTGCATGACCCAATCCGCGAAATAACCCCCAGTCTGTGTTTTGGCCTTGTCCGACAGCGTTGCAGGGTTCGCCTGCGCGGCCCGTGTCTGTTCGTCGCTCAGGAAACCCTGTTCATTCATCAACCGCAGCACGGTCGCCGCACGTGCCTGTGAGCGTTCAAGGTTCGATGTCGGTGCAAGGCTCGATGGCGCGGTCAGCAAACCGGCGATCATCGCACCTTCTTGCGGTGTCAGGGCCGACGCGGGTTTCGAGAAATACCGCTCTGCCGCCGCTGCCGCACCATAAGCGCCACCGCCCATATAGGCGCGATTGAGATAGATCGAGAGGATCTCGTCCTTGGAGTACTTGATCTCCATGGCAATCGCATAGACCGCTTCCTTGGCCTTGCGATAGAGCGACCCGCGACGGCAATCGGCCACATACTCGGCCTCATTCTTCCAGTCGTTCGGGTCATAGGTGACACCCAGACAAAGCAGTTTTGCGGTCTGTTGCGTGATCGTCGACCCGCCATGCCCCGACAACGGCCCGCGCCCTTCGGACAGGTTGATCCTTACCGCCGATGCGACACCGCGCGGAGAAATGCCGAAATGGCTGTAAAAGCGTCGGTCTTCGGTGGCGATCACCGCGTTCTTCAGATGCGGCGAAACGGTGTCCGCCGTCACCACGCCGCCGAACTGGTCGCCGCGCCACGCAAAGGCAACGCCGTCGCGATCCAAAAGCTGCACAGACCCGCGTGCACGACCGTCCAGCGCATCCGAGACTTCGGGCAGCGTGGTGTATTCGTAGCCGACAAAGCCCGCGACGATAATCGCGGCCACAAGGCCCGCACGTACAAACAGGCGAAACAAAAAGCGAAACACCCAGCCGATGATCCCGGTGAAAAAGCCGATGATCCCGCCGCGTTTGGCTTTGGCGCGGGTCGGCTTGCGCTTGGCCGGGGCGGCCTTGCGTGGCTGAGACGCTTTGGTTGGCGTCTTGGGATATCGCCGGTCAGCGACCAGACGGTTCTTCCCGCGTCGTGAATCAGTCATGGCGCCCGCCTGTGATGCTGCTCTTTTTTATTAATTTAGTGAGTTTCACAGTCGATGTGGACTGGTCAAGAACACGTTACCTGGTTTTTTAACTGATTAAAAAACGTGCATTCATACGGAATTGTGCAAAATTTGTGCAACATGAAGGGGCCCGACCCATTTCACCCGGCCTCAAATCTTCCCTTCCCCTCCTGCCTGCCTCTTTTCTGCGCATGCAAACAAGATCGACCTGCAAGGGAAAGGGACCAAGGTGAAGTTCATCATAGCGACAATCAAGCCATTCAAGCTTGAAGAAGTCCGCGAGGCGCTCACAGACATTGGCGTCCGCGGCATGATGGTAACCGAGATCAAGGGGTTCGGATCTCAGTCCGGCCACACCGAGATTTACCGTGGCGCAGAATACGCGGTGAACTTCGTGCCAAAAATCAAACTCGAAATCGTGGTCGCGGCCGACATGGCCGATCAGGTGATCGAGACCATCACCAAGACAGCCCGCACCGGCAAGATCGGCGACGGCAAGATCTTCGTGCTCGATGCGCAGCAGGCCATTCGCGTGCGCACAGGCGAAACCAATGGGGATGCGCTCTGAACAGGCGCTGTGACAGAGATTAGGGGACACATACAGATGAAACTACTCAATACACTCCTGCCCGCTGCCGCGCTTGTTGCGCTGCCGGTTATGGGCATGGCTCAAGAGGCCGCCGCGCCGACCATGGACGAGGTTGGACCGTATATCTTCACCACACTCCTGTTCCTCATGGCAGGCTTCCTCGTGTTCTTCATGGCCGCCGGCTTTGCCATGCTCGAAGCAGGCTTGGTGCGCTCCAAGAACGTGGCGATGCAGCTGACCAAGAACATCGCGCTCTTCTCGATCGCAGCCATCATGTACTGGCTCGTGGGCTTCAACACGATGTATCCGGGCGACTTCAACGGCTTCTTCGCGATTGGTGGACAGACCGTTCTTGATCCGGTCGGCGTTGCTGCTGCGGATGCCGCGCTTGATTATGCGTCTGTTGGTTCCGACTTCTTCTTCCAGTTGGTGTTCGTTGCCGCAACCGCGTCCATCGTGTCGGGTGCCGTGGCCGAGCGCATCAAACTGTGGCCTTTCCTTGCCTTCGTGGTTGTTCTGACCGGTCTCATGTACCCGATCTCCGGCTCCTGGCAGTGGGGTGGCGGCTGGCTGTCCGAAATGGGCTTCTCCGACTTCGCTGGTTCGACCGTCGTGCACTCCGTCGGTGGCTGGGCTGCTCTGGCTGGTGTGATCGTGCTTGGTCCGCGTATTGGCAAGTACAAAGACGGCCGTGTGAACCCGATCCCGGGCTCCAACCTGGCGCTCGCAACCCTCGGTACATTCATCCTTTGGCTCGGTTGGTTCGGCTTCAACGGCGGCTCGCAGCTTGCCATGGGCACCGTGGGTGACGTTTCCGACGTGTCGCGTATCTTCGCCAACACCAACATGGCCGCAGCGGCTGGTTCCGTGACTGCCCTGATCCTGACCCAGATCCTCTACAAGAAGGTCGACCTGACGATGGTTCTGAACGGCGCTCTGGCGGGTCTCGTATCGATCACGGCTGAACCGCTCGCTCCGACACTCTTCGGCGCGCTCTGGATCGGTGCTGTCGGTGGTGTGATTGTGGTCTTCGCAATCCCGTTCCTCGACAAGCTCAAGATCGACGACGTTGTCGGCGCCATCCCGGTCCACCTCTTTGCAGGTATCTGGGGCACCATCGCCGTGATCTTCTACGGTGAAGCAAGCCTGATGACCCAGCTGACCGGTATCGTGGCTTACGGTGTGTTCACCTTCGTCGCCTCGCTGATCCTGTGGTTCATCCTGAAAGCAACCGTGGGTATCCGCGTCAGCGAAGAAGAAGAGATCAACGGTCTCGACATGGCTGAGCTGGGCATGGAAGCCTATCCCGAATTCTCCAAAGGCTGATCTCCTCCTTCCAATCAGCCTTATGTGACCAACTGCCCGGGCGTTCGCGCCCGGGTTTTTTGTTGGCTGAAGGGCGCTTTACCCGCTGCCGATCAGAACGCCTGCCGCAAAGACCAGCGCACCGCCCAGAACAACCTGGAAAGCCGCGCGGAAGAACGGCGTGTCCATGTATTTGTTCTGAATCCACGCAATCGCCCAAAGCTCGATGAAGACAACGACGAAAGCGATGACTGTGGCGGTCCAGAAATCCGGGATGAGGTAGGGAAGGGCGTGACCCAAGCCACCCAGTGTCGTCATGATCCCAGCCGAGAACCCCCGCTTATACGGCGAGCCGCGACCCGAAAGCTGTCCATCATCCGAAGCGGCCTCGGTGAAGCCCATCGAGATACCCGCCCCAACAGACGCCGCCATGCCGACAAGGAACGTTGTCCATGTGTCCTGCGTCGCAAATGCGGTGGCAAAAATGGGTGCAAGCGTGGACACCGACCCGTCCATCAAACCGGCCAGCCCTGGTTGCACCCATGTCAGCACAAACTGACGTCGTGCATTGTTTTCCTCGCTGGTGCGCGAGTCCTCATCCAGATGCTGCGCCTCGAGATGCTCTGCCGTTCTTTGATGCCCGGCCTCAGCCGCAGCCAGATCACCCAAAAGCTTGCGCGTCGCGGCATCCGTGCTGCGCTTGGCGGCGGCCATGTAGAATTGCTCAGCGTCATGCTCCATCGCCTCGGCTTCGGCGCGTATGCGCTCGATCCCAAGGTTTTCCATGAGCCAGACAGGCTTGCGATTGTAATATCCCGCCACGTGTTCACGCCGGATCAAGGGGATCACGTCGCCGAACCGATCTCTGTGCAGATCAACGAGCCGCTGGCGATGCCCATCTTCTTCTACGGCCATCCCATCAAAGATCGCTGCTGTGGATGGATACTCGGCTCTCAGCCGCTCTGCGTAGGACCGGTAAATCCGTGCGTCGTCTTCTTCGGACGAGATCGCCAGAGCGAGAATTTCCTGTTCCGATAAATCTGAAAACCGGCGACGGTTGAACGAAAAAAGCATATCGAAAGAACCTCTATTCCTTGCAGTCATGAGGTTTGACACAGAACGCGCCGCTTGTTTTCCGGCGTTCCGGTCACACATCTCCACTTGCTAGACTAAACCGATCTGTTTAGCTTTTGAACGCGACATAAGGGATGAAAATGGCAACCGCGCAGGCGCAAATCCGAAAAGGCCGAAAGTTCGATCAGGTGGTCGATGGCGCGCGGGAGATTTTCCTGCGTGACGGCTTTGAAGGGGCCAGCGTTGACGACATCGCCCGGGCTGCTGGCGTGTCCAAGGCAACCCTTTACAGCTATTTCCCCGACAAACGGCTGTTGTTCATGGAAGTGGCGACGCGGCAGTGCGAGGAGCAGGCGCGCATTTCCATCGAAAAGATCGACAGTTCCCGTCCGCCGCGCGAAGTGCTCACCTGCGTGGCGCAACAGTTTCTTGGGTTCATCTATTCGGACATGGGGCAGCGCATTTTCCGCATCTGTGTCGCGGAGTCCGACCGCTTTCCGCTGCTTGGTCAGGAGTTCTACCATTCCGGCCCGATGATCTTGCGCGCCGCTGTCGTCGAGTACCTCAAGCAGGCGGAAGGCCGCGGCGAACTGCGCATCGAGGATTACAACCTCGCCGCTGATCAGTTCGCGGAGCTGTGCAAAGCCGATCTTTGGCCCAAACTGCTGTTCGGGATCATACAGTCCGTTGCCGACCACGAAATGAATCGCGTGATCGACGGTGCCGTCACGACCTTCCTCGCGCGCTACGGCGCAGAGGACGCCGCGCGCAACACCGCCTGATAGAGCGATTCCAGCGTCTCCTGACAATGCGCCATTGACGCTGCAGCCGCGTCCGCCCCGGTGCGAATGGCAATATCCCTGTCGATATGCACGATGTTGCCGCTGATAAAGATCAACGACCGGGGTGCGGCGATCCGCAACTCGACAATGGTCCGGGCCAGCGCCCGTACACGATCCGCGCCTGAGGCCGACAGACCGATGATCGGATACCCACCATCATGGGCTATCTTGCACAGATCGGTTTCGGTGCGTCCGACCTGCAGGTCGATATGCCATCCCTTGTTGCGCAGGATATCCGCCGCCATCGTCACGCCAAGAACGTGCTGCTCTCCGGGGACGGTTGCAAACAAAGCCTCCCGATGTCCCCGAACAGGAACCGGGGGAATGGCCATTCGGAGATCGCGTAGCATGTGCAACATCCGGCCCGCCGCAATGGCCGTGTCACTGAAATGGATGATGTCTTTTTCCCACCACTCGCCAAGCCGTGTTGCAGCTGCGGCAATGTAGGACAGGCACAGCTTCTCATGGGTCGCGCCGCGTTCCCGCGCGCGCATCAGAATGCGGTTGGCCTCGTCCGCCTTTGGTTCCAGCAGAGCAATACAGAACGCATCCAGATCAACATCGCTGATGTCCGGGTTCGCCTTGCGCGAGATGTACGACAATCGCGTGATCACCTCTTGTGCCATCACAAGAAGGGACGCATCGGAAAGCCGTCTGTCCTGGCCGTGCATATCGTCGTCGATTGCACGGACCAAGATTGGTGTGTCTATAGTTAGCATAGTCGGGTCTCCAACGCGCCTAGCGCAGAAACCCCTCGTCCCCAGACGAAGCATGGCATGCCGAAAGGCTGGCGGCAATGACTCATCGGTCGCTGCCGCAAAATGACCCGCACGGGTTAATCCCGCCGGCGCACCATGAGCTGATTGTTCGATCCGCGTTTGACCTCAAGCACTTTCATGTCGGTAACAAGGTCGCTCAGTTTGCGTTTGCCGTAGGTGCGCGTGTCAAAATCCGGGTTGGCGGACACGATGTGCTGACCCAACTGGCCAAGACGGTACCATTCGTCATCCTGGTCGATGGCATCCATCGCCTTGAGGATCAGGGTGCGCGCCTCGTTCAGGTTGCCTTTTGACGCCGGTTTGACAGTGCTATTTTCCGACTCCGGCCCACCTTCGAGGTTTTCGAGGAAAATGAAGCGCTTACAGGCCCGCCGGAACGCCTCGGGTGTTTTTTGCATGCCCATCCCATACACATCGAGTCCCTGTTCCCGAAGCCGTTGCGCCAACCGCGTGAAATCGCTGTCGGAACTGACCAGAACAAACCCGTCGAACCGTCCGGTATGCATCAGGTCCATTGCGTCAATCACCAGAGCGATGTCGCTCGCGTTCTTGCCCACGGTGTTGGCGGGCTGGTGATGCGGCACGATCCCGAACTCGGCCTGCACCTTGGACCATCCCGACATCTGCTGGCTGGAAAAATCGCCATAGCAGCGCCGCACGCTGGCTTCGCCCAGGGATGCGATCTCTTCGAATATCGCCGCTGAGTATTTCGGAGAGGTGTTATCGGCGTCGATCAGGACGGCCAGCAGCGGAGGATTGTCGGACATTGAAGGCCACCTTGTCTGTTTTGGGTTGGCAGAGCAGGGGCAGCGGCTCTGTGCCACTGCCCCTGTCACGGATCACTCGCCCAAGGCAATGCCTTCGCGTCGCGGATCAGCCCCACCGCGCAGCGCGTCACCCACACTGATCGCATGCAACCCTGAGTTCAGCGAGGTGACATTGACCTCGAACCCCAGCTCTGTCAGGGGCGCCTCAAGCGTGGTCAGCGGTGTTTCGGCTTCGATGTCGAAGGTGCCGAACCGGTTGACCAGATGGGGCATCGCAACGGCTTGTTGCACGTCCATGCCCCAGTCCACATGCGCGATGATCGCCTGTGCGACATAGCCGATGATCCGACTGCCGCCCGGTGACCCGATCACAAGCGACGGAGTGCCATTGGTCATTACGATGGTCGGTGCCATGGATGATCGGGGCCGCTTGCCCGGCTCAAGGCGATTGGCAATGGGCCGTCCGTCAGAATGGGTGCGGAACGAGAAATCGGTGAGTTCGTTGTTCAGCAGGAACCCCCGCACGAACAGCCGCGATCCAAACCCGTTTTCAATGGTGGTCGTCATCGACAGGGCATTGCCATAGCTGTCCACGATCGAGATATGCGAGGTCGACGGCAATTCGAGGCTTTCGTCGGGCGCAAAATCCATCGCGTGGTCCCATTCGGGATTGCCCGGTGTCACCTCGGGCAAGGCATCGTCACCTTGCAGGAGTTGACCACGCTCTTGCAGGTAGGTGGGGTCCACAAGGCCTTTGGTCGGCATCGGCACGAAATCTGTGTCCGCCATGTAAAGCCCGCGATCCGCGAAAGCGAGCCGCGAGGCATCGCCGATCAACCGCCACGCCTCGGCGCTGTCCGGTCCAAGTGCGGCAAGGTCGAAACCATCCAGCATGCCAAGGATCTGCCCAATCGTCAGTGCGCCGGACGAGGGCGGACCCATTCCACAGATCTCATGCGCACGGTACGGTACGCAAACCGGATCACGTTCCTTGACCGTGTAAAGCGCCATATCGGCGCTGGACAGCACTCCGGGGTTGCCTGCCGCGGTGCGCACCGCCGCCACGATGTCAGACGCGATCGGACCGGTATAGAACGCTTCGGCACCTTCGGCGGCGATCAGGCGCAGGGTGTTGGCATAGTCGGCATTGACCAATGAGCTGCCCGCTGCGATCGGCGCGCCATCCGGGAAGAAATAGTCCTGCGTCGCTTTGAAACGTCCGAGCCGGTTGGCATCGCCGGAAACAAGATCAGCCAGACGTGGAGATACGGTGAACCCACCTTCCGCCAATGCGATCGCCTCTGCGAACAACCCGGCCCAGTCGGACCGTCCCCATTTGTCATGCGCCACCTGCATGAGCGCCGGAGTGCCGGGAGTGCCGACGGACCGCCCGCCGACCACCGCATCGAAAAAGCCCATCGGCTCTCCGTCAGGCGTCTGGAACAGCGTCGGCGTCGCCTCAAGAGGTGCTGTTTCGCGCCCGTCCAGCGTGGTCACCTCGCCGCTGTCTGCATCGTACCAGACCAGAAACGCCCCGCCGCCAAGGCCCGAGCTTTGCGGCTCGACCAGCCCCAGAACCGCCTGCACGGCGACCATGGCGTCCGCAGCTGTGCCACCCTCGCGCAGCACCCGTGCACCTGCGTCCACGGCAAGCGGGTTTGCGGCAGCAACCATCCAGTTCTGCGCTTCCACAGGCGTGCCCGCGTCTTTGGCGGCAAGCGCGGCCAAAGCTGCGTCTGAGAGGGTGCCAAAGGCGCTCCCTGTCTCGGTCGCGGCCTCCGGGGCCACTGCATCTGCGGTCTGTTGCGCGAATGCAGGCGTGCCCGCCAGAGCAAGCGCCAGCGCGACCGCCAATGGTGATCCGATCTTCTTGTGCATGATCAAAACTCCCTTGTTGAAATAACTGATCTGCGCGCGGACCCAGCCGCACGAGACTTCAATCGGAAATCGAGAAAGCCCGGGGCGTTGGCCTCGGGCGTTCAAATCAGTAGATCACAACAGACCGGATGCTTTCACCTGCATGCATCAGGTCGAAGCCCTTGTTGATGTCATCCAGAGGCATGGTGTGGGTGATCATCGGGTCGATCTCGATCTTCCCGTCCATGTACCAATCCACGATCTTGGGCACGTCCGTACGCCCGCGTGCGCCACCAAAGGCCGTGCCTTTCCATGTGCGTCCGGTGACAAGCTGGAAGGGACGTGTCGCAATCTCGGCTCCGGCGGGGGCCACACCAATGATGATGCTCTCGCCCCAGCCCTTGTGCGCACATTCCAGCGCGTCGCGCATGACCTTCACGTTGCCGGTCGCATCAAAGGTGTAATCCGCACCGCCCTTGGTCAGGTTCACGAGATACGGCACCAGATCGCCTTCGACCTCTTTGGGGTTCACAAAATGCGTCATGCCAAAGCGTTCCGCCATCGGCACCTTGTCTGGGTTCAGGTCAACACCGACGATCTGGTCAGCCCCGGCCAGACGCAGTCCCTGGATGACGTTCAGACCAATGCCGCCCAAACCGAAAACGATGGCGCGGCTGCCGATTTCGACCTTGGCGGTGTTGATGACCGCACCGATGCCAGTGGTGACGCCGCAGCCGATGTAGCAGACCTTGTCGAACGGCGCGTCCTCGCGGATTTTGGCAAGCGCGATCTCGGGCAGAACCGTGTGGTTCGAAAAGGTTGAACAGCCCATGTAATGTAGGATCGGCGTGCCATCGAGCATCGAAAAGCGGCTGGTGCCGTCCGGCATCAAACCCTGACCCTGGGTCGACCGGATCGCCTGACACAGGTTGGTCTTGGGATGCAGGCAGTATTCGCATTCGCGGCATTCCGGTGTGTAAAGCGGGATCACGTGGTCGCCGGGTTTCAGGCTGGTGACACCCGGTCCTACTTCGACGACAACCCCAGCCCCCTCATGGCCGAGAATCGCCGGAAACATGCCTTCGGGGTCGGCTCCGGACAGGGTGAACTCGTCGGTATGGCAAATCCCGGTCGCCTTGATTTCGACCAGCACCTCTCCGGCGCGGGGACCGTCAAGGTTCACATCCATGATTTCCAAAGGCTTTCCGGCTTGAACGGCAACGGCGGCGCGTGTGCGCATGATGACTTCTCCCTCGATTGTTTTTCAAAACCTTGCGGGAAAGCGCGGGGTTTGCAAGCATTGGCTTGGATATTGGAAAGGTTTCTCTATGCGGATTTATTCGATCTTTGGTCTGTGTCTTGCGCTCGCGGCCTGTCAGGAAGTCACTGTCGCGGAAAAACCGACGGAATCCTGCGGCGCGGAAGAGATGTCTCACTTGATGGGGCTGCAACGCGCCCAGTTGGAAAGCATCGCGTTCTCGCAACCCCACCGCATTCTGGGTCCGGACGACGCGGCTACGATGGATTTCCGGGGCGAACGGGTCAATTTCGGATTGGATGACAGCGGCACTGTGGTGCGCATCTATTGCGGCTGATCCCACGCTGCCAGATGTGATCCTCAGGCGCGCTCTGATCTCAACTCGTCGGGCGGTCAGGATATATAGAACAAAAGAAGAACAAGCGCTGCCGCGAGTCTCATGCCCAACCGTCGCATCCTGTCCATCTGGTTTCCCCGGCTGGCCGCCGAACGCCATATCCGGCGCGACCCCAATCTGGGGGAGGTGCCCTTTGCCGTCGTCCGCGATGTGGGGCAAGCGCAGGTGCTCGCGTCCCTCTCTCCTTTGGCGCAGGTGGCGGGACTCTACGAGGGGCAACCGCTGCGCGATGCCCATGCCATGTGCGCCGACCTGCTCACCCGGCTGTCGAACCCCCATGCCGAGGCGGCGTTTCTGGGCGTGCTGCACCGCTGGGCGGGCAAGTTTTCCCCATGGGTCGCCCGCGAGGCGCCGGACGCGCTGGTCGTCGATCTGACGGGATGTGCGCATCTCTTCGGCGGTGAGGAACAGCTTGCGCTGCAGGTCGAACAGGATTGCATCGATCTGGGCCTGTCGGTGCAGCTTGGCATTGCCGACACGCTGGGCGGGGCATGGGCGCTGGCGCGGTTCGGCGGTGGGCAGGGGGGCGACCATCACCGCAATGGCGACGCCATCGATCAAGAGGCGCGCGCCACCCGGTCCCGCGCGGGCAAGCGGCGGCACTGGGAACGCGGTGGCGCGGCTCCTGCGGTCACGCTGGCCCCTGTGCAGTCGCGCGCCCGGATCGCTGCTCCGGGCAAGACCTATGACGCGCTGGCCCCTCTGCCGATTGCCGCGCTGCGTCTGGAACAGCACACGATGGCGCAACTCTCGCGCCTTGGTCTGCGCCGGGTGAAAGAACTGGTGGATCAACCCCGCGCCGGTCTTACCCGCCGCTTTGGGCGCGGGCTGGTGGCGCGGCTTGATCAGGCGCTGGGCGCGCTGCCCGAACCGGTCAGCCCGGCGCCACCCCCCGACCGCTTTGCCACCCGCATGAGCCTGCCCGATCCCATCGGGCTTGAGGAAGACGTGATGGCCGCCATCGACCGGATGCTGCCCCGGCTCTGCGAAGCGCTGCGCAAGAAGGGACGCGGTGCGCGCACGCTCCGGTTCGAGGCCTATCGCGCCGATGGCACGATGCAGTGGATGAATGTCACGATGGCCAAGCCTTCGGACGATCCTGATCACATCCGCCCGCTGCTGCGGCTCAAGATCGAAGATCTGGATGCAGGCTATGGCATCGACATGCTGCGACTCGAAGCGGTGCTTCACGAACCGATCCACCTGCGCACCGCGTCAGGCCATCTCGAGGCGGCAGAGGCTGGTCGCGCGCGCATGGCGGGGCCGAAACCCGGATCGCTCGACACATTGATCGGGCGGCTGGGCACACGGCTGGGAGTCGAGGCGATCACCCGCGTGCAGCCTGCCGACAGTCACATCCCGGAAAAGACATGGGTCACTGTGGCGGCCGCCTGGTCCGATCCGGTAACGGACTGGCCGCAGCCCACCAAGTCACGCCCGCTGCGGATGTGGGCACCAGAGCCGGTGATGATCCCGGACGTGCCGCGTCTGCCCGAGGTGTTTCGCTGGCGTGGCAGGGATCACAGGGTCCACAGCTCCCGTGGCCCCGAACGCATCGCACCGGAGTGGTGGCTTGACGATCCCGCTTGGCGCAGCGGGCAGCGCGACTATTGGGATGTGATCACCGCCGAGGGGCAGCGCCTGTGGCTCTTCTACGCCCACGGTGCGTCGAAATCCTCGGGCTGGTTCTGTCAGGGGGCGTTTGCGTAACTCGCATGTGGCCCGCAGCTAGGTGTCGCGCACCGATGCGGCGCTGTTGCCGATAACGATCTTGCGCCGCATGTCGTTTGCAAAGCTTACCCTGAGCGCGCTCCAGATCGCGGGGTGATCATCGTCCAGACGTTCGATCTTTGGCGTCTCGACGCGCCAGACCCGTGATGGAGCGTTTAGCGTGACGGTCGCCGAGGCGGTGTCGTCGCCAAGGAACGACATCTCTCCGACATAGTGTTTCGGACGCAGGTCGGCGATGACACGATCATCCACCACGACAGACGCCGCACCGCTTGCCAAATAGGTCAGGAAATTCGGTCGTTGACCTTGCCGCGTCAGGATCGTGCCATCCGGCAGGTCTTCCCACCGGCCCATATCCAGAAACGCCCGGCACTTGCTGGGCGAAAGACCCACCAGGTGTTCCGACAGAAACGTCTCTTCCTCTTCCGAGAATTTCGCATTCCGATCCCTGCGCCACAGCAGATAAAGCTGGCCCGAGTTCACCAGAAGCAACAACCCTTCCCAGAACACACCGACCGGATTGCGCAGCCAGATCAGATCATAAGCGATCCCGGTGAGGGCCGACGCGATGACCAGCAGACGCAACAAAGATATGTCCCGCATCAACATCGAGATGACGAGAAGCACATACGACAGATGACCAACGAAACCGCCGATCGAAAAAGCCGAGTCTATCCAATAATCCAAGCGGAGCAGGTCTTTCTGGAGAAAAATGAAGCTCGTGGAATACTAGGAGGGTAGGACTGCTTGGGCAAATGCTATTGACGCCGCGCGCGCGTCGCTGGCCAAGGGGAAATGGTTAAGATTTGGTTAAACGGTCCGAACCGGACCCATTGTTTCGCGCGCGAAACATTAGGGCCAAATCGGTCCTTTATCGGTCGCGATGCCTCTATCCTGCAAAACTGCTTGATTTACTCCCCAGCCTGCACACATCATGACATATGAACAGTATCACGCCGTTCCCTCAGCTCCATTCAACGCCCGAGCAGGTGGCTTTTCACCGGACCGAGCTGACACTGATATTGTCGCTCTATGGGCGCATGGTCGCTGCTGGTGAGTGGCGTGACTATGGTATCTCGACCCTGCGCGATGTGGCGGTGTTTTCCGTCTTCCGGCGCACTGCCGAGAACCCGCTCTATCGCATCGAAAAACGCCCCAAGCTGCGCAACCGACAGGGGCAATACGCCGTGATCGGGATCGACGGTCAGGTTCTCAAGCGCGGGCATGACTTGGGCACTGTGCTGCGGGTTCTCGAACGCAAATTGATCCGCGCGGTCGAATAACGCCTCTCCACAATCGCAGTAAGACGCGCTAATCGGCGGATATGACGACCTTACCCGAACTCTATGCCACGCGAGTGGCCAAAGGTGCCCTGACCCGAGATCCCGCGCAGGAAGCGGCATTGCCGGAGTTCGAGCGCATCCGCGCCGAACTGGCTGTACCTGTAAAAAAGGGCCTGTTTCGCAAAGCACCGGAGCCACCGAAGGGGCTTTACCTTTGGGGAGGCGTTGGCCGCGGCAAGTCGATGCTTATGGATCTCTTCGTCGAAACCCTGACGGTTCCCGCGCGCCGGGTGCACTTTCACGCCTTCATGCAGGAAATCCACGCAGCCATTCACAAGGCCCGCCAGGACGGGGTCGAGGACGCGATCAAGCCGGTGGCGAAGTCGGTGTCGGACTCGGTTCGTCTTTTGGCCTTTGACGAGATGCAGATCACGGACATCACCGATGCAATGATCGTTGGGCGGCTGTTCGAAAAACTGTTCGCTGCGGGCGTCGTGGTTGTCACCACATCGAACCGGGTGCCGGATGACCTCTATAAGGACGGGCTGAACCGCCAGATCTTTCTGCCCTTCATCGACATGCTCAAGACCCGCATGGTGGTGCATGAACTGGCGTCACCAACCGACTACCGGCAGGATCGACTGGCTGGCGCTCAGGTCTATTTCGCGCCGAACGACGCAGCCGCCAAAGAGCAGATCAACCGCATCTGGCAGGAACTCACCGGCGGGGAGCAGCATAGTCTTACGCTGCATGTCCAGGGCCGCCAGATCGAACTGCCGCGGTTTCACAACGGGGTGGCGCGGGCGAAATTCTATGACCTCTGTGGGCGAATGTTAGGTCCGGCGGATTACCTTGCGCTGGCCGATGCGGTGCGCGTGCTGATCATCGAGGACATCCCGCGCCTGAGCCGGAGCAACTTCAACGAGGCGAAGCGCTTTGTGACACTGATTGACGCGCTTTACGAGGCGAAGGTGCGGCTCATCTTGTCAGCAGCGGCCGAGCCGGAGATGCTCTATATCGAGGGCACCGGAACATTCGAGTTTGAACGCACCGCCAGTCGCCTGCGCGAGATGCAGGCCGAAGGCTGGGGCGACGTGTGAGACAAAAAAAGAGGTCCCGAAGGACCTCTAAGGCTGCTCGATAATTCTCGCCTGTGTTCAGGTCCTTGCTATACCTTACGTCGATGGTGGCGCGAGGGGGCGCCCGAGGAGTCTTGGAGGTCTTGGTGGTCGTGCCGTGTGGTGTTCCCAATCACGCGGGGGCTTAGGAAAGCCGACTTGATACGCTTTTGGGCACTTGAAAACACCTAAACATCCCCCGTTCCGTGTTCGCTTACAAAGCAAGTCACGAACTCTGACAATGTTGTGCCATAGTGATTCGCACCGGTCAACATTTAGGTGACTCGGTCTACATTTTTTCCAACTGTAGCGGGTGTTGCTAGATGTTGGGGGTTATCGTACTGGCAATTTGAGCACCATTCCCGGCTTCAGACTGTCCGGGCTGGACATGATGCCGGTGTTCTGCCGGAAGATCTCGTTTGCCATTGATCGATCGCCATAAAGTTCGATTGCAATGCTCAGCAGAGTGTCGCCGGGGCGTACGAAATATGAGCTTGCGGTCGGGAAACGGGGTGCATTTGTGCTGACAGGTTCGATCTGGGTGACCTGAGGTGCCGTGGTCTCGGTTGGAGCCTTGTTGGCGATGCTGCGCTGCACCACGCTATAGAGCAGACTGCCCGGTTGACCGGGTGCAGGTGCTTCGCCTGTGGTGACGGATTTCAGGTTCGAGATGGCGCTGAAGGTCATATCGCGCATATTGGTCGGCTGATCCGGAGCCTGCGCAGAAGTGACGATCTGAGGAGCAGGCGCCGCTGTAGGCACCGGCGTCGGGGCGACGGCCATAGGTTCGTTCACTACAGGCGCGGGTGTCATCGGATCGGCCACGCGGGTGACAGTTGTCGGCTGATCCGTCTCAAAATCCGACTGCGCATGGCGCGGCGAGCCCGGCTGGAACACGATAAGGACGATGGTCAGGGCGATAAACGCTGTCCCCATGAGGGCCATCCGGATCAGACCTGCGCTTTTGGTTGTCTGCGTCATTGTCCCACCGAGATATTGAGGCCAAGTGCGCTCCAGGTCGAAGCACCTCCGCGGTAATATTTGATCTTGTTGGCCGGATATCCCGCACCCAGAAGGTGCTGGATCGCATCCCGGGCGGTGCCGTCATCGGGGCCGCTGCCAAAGATCACCAGTGAAAACGCCCCGGCAAAGCTGGGCGAGGATTCCGGATTGACCACGCCCAAGGCAGACAGAAGATCAGCACGGTAGGGGTTGTCCGGAAGAAAGGTTGCGACGGGCACATTCACCGCGCCGGGTACCGATCCGGACGAGAACGTGCCAGGCATACGCACATCGACCAAGAGACCCGAGCCCGTGCTGACGAATTTTTGCAGAAACCCGATGACTTCGAGTTCACCAAGCGTTTCGACCCCGGCTGCGGCTGTCATCGGTTGAATACAGGAAGACGGGCAGGATGGGCCACTGCGGGTCACGGTCATTTCCGCCCCGTTCATGGTGAACGAGAACGCGCTTGCGCTTTCCGTGATCGCCGCAGATTGCGCGATCAACGGGCTGCCTGCAGCAATACTTGCTGCAATGACGGCGCGCCGTACTGATACCATGGTGCCACCTATTTGCCCCGCTTTTGCGGGGCACTGCTCTTTTTTATCGATATATAGGCGATTTACGTCGTTTTGGTCAATATAAAGTGACCCAACCGATATTTTGGTCAACCAATCAGCCGCAGAACATGGCCTGCAAGGTACAGCGATCCGCAGATCAGGACGCGTGCTTGTGGTTCGGTCGCTGCGATTTGGGTCAATGCGGTTTCCACGCTCTCGGCTTGGTCCGCGATCAAACCGACATCCTTTGCCGCTTTTTCGGTATCATCGGCGCTCAGAGTGTTGGCTTCGCCCGGAATGGAGATGGCTGTGAGGTGATCGGCCACGCCTGCCAAAGGACGCAGGTAGCCGCGCACATCCTTGGTGTTGAGCATCCCGCAGATCAGGTAGGTTGGCCGCTTGGGCAGACCACGCAGGTGCAGCGCGAGCGCTTCACCCGCCGCCGGGTTGTGGCCCCCGTCGAGCCAGAGGTCGGCATGCGGCGCAAGGTCGTTGAGCGATGTGCCCTTGAGGTGCTGCATGCGGGCGGGCCAGTAGGCATTCTGCACCGCACCGTCGAATGCAGCTTCGGGCATGCTCAGGTGCCGAAGCGCCGCCAATGCTGCGCCAGCGTTCTGAATCTGGTGCTGGCCGGGCAGGTTGGGCAGGTCGAGATCGATAAGCCCGTTTTCGTCCTGATAGACCAACCGCCCGCGTTCCTCACAGACGTGCCAGTGCTGGCCATAGGCCAAGAGAGGCGCACCCAGACGCGCGGCTTGCGCCTCAATCACCTCCATCGCTTCTTCGTGCTGCGGTCCGACAACGCAGGGAACGCCACGTTTGATGATCCCGGCCTTTTCGCCCGCGATTTTGGCGATGGTATCGCCCAAAAAGCTTTCGTGATCCATCGATACGGGGGTGATGATCGTCAGCGCGGGTTGGTCGATCACGTTGGTGGCGTCGAGCCGACCGCCAAGGCCGACCTCAAGCAATGTGTAATCGGCGGGCGTTCGTGCAAAGGCCAGAAGGGCGGCGCAGGTGGTGATTTCGAAATAGGTGATGTTTGCGCCGTCATTGGCGCGGTAACATTCGTCGAGCACCTCGGTCAGGTGCGCCTCGGTGATCAGGTCACCGGCAAGGCGGATACGTTCGTGAAAGCGCGCCAGATGCGGAGAAGTATAGGCGTGGACGCTTTTGCCAGCGGCTTCAAGCCCGGCGCGGATCATCGCCTGGGTCGATCCCTTGCCGTTGGTTCCCGCGATATGGATCACGGGCGGCAGTTTGCGTTCGGGATTGTCGAGCGCGTTCAGCAGCGTCCAGACGCGGTCCAGGGTGAGGTCGATCACCTTGGGATGAAGCGACATCATCCGGTCAAGGATGAGGTCCGACCCGATTTGTGTGCTCATGATGTTTGGTCAGATGGCGGTGTGGTGGCCACCGGTGTGGGCTCGGCAGGAGAGGGCGCGGGCAGGTCGCCCGCGACGGGCGGTGGCATGTGCATCAGCATGCGGATGATCTGCACCAGTTCCTCGCGCATCTTGCGGCGGTCGGTGACGCGGTCGAGCATGCCGTGTTCGAGCAGGTATTCCGCGCGTTGGAACCCTTCGGGCAGTTTTTCGCGGATCGTCTGTTCGATCACGCGGGGACCGGCGAAACAGATCAGCGCACCGGGTTCCGCGATCTGGATGTCACCAAGCATCGCGTAAGACGCCGTCACACCGCCCGTCGTGGGATGGGTGAGAACGACGATATAGGGCAGGTTCGCCTCTTTCAGCATCTGCACCGCGACGGTGGTGCGGGGCATTTGCATGAGGCTCAGGATGCCTTCCTGCATGCGCGCGCCCCCGGCAGCGGAAAACAGCACAAGCGGGCGACGGAGTTCGACGGCTTTTTCGGCAGCGGCGATGATGGCGTTGCCGACATACATGCCCATGGAGCCTGCCATGAAGCTGAAGTCCTGCGCGGCGGCCACGATGGGCGTGCGGCCGATTTCCCCGGTTGCGACAAGCATCGCCTCTTTCTCGCCCGTTGCCTTCTGCGCGGCCTTCATGCGGTCGGGGTATTTCTTCTGGTCGCGGAACTGCAGCGGATCAGCAAGGGGTTCGGGAACCGAGACTTCGGTGAAGATGCCGCCGTCGAACAGGCCCTGGAACCGTTCGCGCGGGGTGATGTTCATGTGGTGGCCGCAATTGGAGCAGACGTTCAGATTGTCCGACATTTCGCGGTGAAACAGCATGGTGCCGCACTCGTCGCACTTGACCCAGAGGTTCTCGGGGATCTCGCGGCGCGAAAAGATCGAGTTGATCCGGGGTCGGACGTAGTTGGTGATCCAGTTCATGCAGTGCGGCTCCCGTCACCCTGTCTTAGCTGGACGTGATCTAAGACCCATTGGGCGGAAATGCAATCAACCGTGCGGCGTGAGGTTCGATCGGGCGGGGCCACGTTTGACGCCCAGTTGGCGCTCGCGCCAGATGATCAGCACGCCCGCGCCAATGATGACAACCGACCCGATCAGGGTATGGATCGTGGGGATTTCGTCGAAGATCGTGTAGCCGATGATCAGGGCAAAAAGGATCGACGCGTAGTCGAAGGGAGCGATCACCGCCGCCTCGGCATTGCGATAAGCTTCGGTCAGCAGGATTTGTGCAACCCCGCCGATGAACCCCGCGCCGATCAGCTGACTGGCGGTGATCACGTCGGGTATGACCCAGCCGAAGGGCGAGGTGAGAAGTGACAGGCAGGTTGCTGTGACGGCAAAATAGAACACGACGGCCGAGGTTGTTTCGTGTTGCACCAGCTTACGGATATGCACATGCGCTAATGCCTTGAATGCGGCAGAAGCCAGAACCAGTGCCACACCCCACTTGGCAGACGTTCCCATCGACTCGTTGCCCAGTTGTGGCAACATCACGATCACCACGCCCACAAGTCCGATGATAACGGCAGACATTCGCACCAACCGTATCTTTTCGCCCAGAAGCAGGGCGGCGAAAACCACAGTCAAGATTGGCGCCGCATACCCGAGGACCGTGACCTCGGGGAGTGGCAGAGTCCAAGCGCCGCAAAGCCACACGCCATGGCACTGACGCCGATCAGGCCACGCCAGAAATGACCTGACAGGTTGCGGGTGCGCAAGCCGGTGCTGAGGTCGCGCCGCAGCGCAAGCCAAGCAAGAATGACTGGAATTGCAAAGAAGGATCGGAAAAACACAGCCTCGCCCGGCGGTACAACGTCGGAGCTTGCCTTGATCAGGGATGCCATAATGACGAAGAGCAAGACGGCGCTGAGTTTCAGCACCATGCCGCGCAGCGGGGACATAGGTTCTCCGGGTCGGGGTTACCTTGATAACCTGCCCGCGCAGTGCGGGAAGGTCAATCCAAAGGCCGTCTAAATCAAGCGACCAAGACTTCGTAGAGCAGTTTGAACGACACCAGAGCCAGAGCAACCTCGATCAGGATATAAAAGATGCGTTCGGGCAGGGCGCGCGAAATCATGGATCCGCCCCAGGCTCCGGCGAGGGCGAAAGGGGCAAGCCACATCGCCTGTCCGGCGCTGTCCCATGTGATCTGGCCCGCCATAATGAAGGGAGGGACTTTGATCAGGTTCACAATCGAGAAAAAGATCGCGTTGGTTCCAAGATAGACCATCTTGTCGAGCTTCTGCGGCAGCACATAGGCCTGATAAGGCGGCCCTCCGGCATGGGAGATATAGCTGGTCAGACCTGCCAGCGTGCCCCAGAACAGCCCTCTTGGCACATCCGCAGGACGCGGTGCCACTGGAGTTTTCGACAGGCGTTTGTGCAGCGCCGTTGCGAGGTAATAAAAGCCAATCCCGGCCACCAGGAGCTTGCCCGCATCGCCCGGGACATAAGATATCGCTGCAAACCCGATGAGGATTCCGACAATCGCGCCGGGCAGAAGGATCACGAGATTGCGCACAGAGAATGCTTTGCGGAACAGGTATATCGCGTACATGTCAGCGACGATGTAGATCGGGAGCAACAAGCCGGCTGCAAGTGCCGGGTCCATGAAGAGCGACATCAGCGGGACTGACAGGATCGCGATCATCGGCACGCCGCCTTTCGACAACCCCATCAGAAAGGCTGCAAGTGCAGCGACGATCCAGTATTCCACTCAAGGCCTCATGCGTTTCCCAACAACTGGTTTCATGGAAACCGCCGGAATGAAAGGCCTCTGCGGCGAGTGCTTGATTGTGCGGTCGGCGTGCCGATAAGTGTGACCTCCATCCAGAAGACGGTCAGGCGCACAGATGTTGAATGCAGCCATATTGACAGTAGTCATTGCGACAGGCGTTTTGTTGGCCTCTCCGAGGCTGGCGAAATCGACTTTGTGGCGGGCAACGATCACGCCGCTGGCGTCGATCATCGGCAGCGGGTTTCTGGTGCTTGGTCCGATCCTCGAGGTGAGTTTCGGCTTGTTTGCACCTCTTGTCATGCTGGCGTTAACTGCCGTGGCCTATGCGTTTGGTGCCGCGATCCGGTACAATATCCGCCGCATGGACATGGGTCAGGCGCGGAGTCTGGTCGTCGAGCGGATCGAAAAAGCGGCGTCGGTGGTGCTGGCCTTTGCCTACGTGATCTCGGTCGCTTATTACCTGAACCTCTTCGGGTCATTCGGTGTCAGTCTGACGTCGCTCGACTCTGCGAATGACGCGCGCGTGCTGACGACGGCGGTTTTTGCTGTGATCTTTTTTGTTGGATGGACGAAAGGCTTTGCCGCACTCGAACGGATGGAGCAGGTCTCGGTCGGTTTGAAGCTGACCATTATCGCAGGCCTTCTTTTCGGGTTGGCCGTGCATTTTGCAGAAACGGTGCGGTCCGATGGGATCCTGTTAAATCCGGCGCAAGTCTCAGGCTGGTCTGCGTTGACGCTGGTGTTTGGTTTGATCGTCACGGTGCAGGGTTTCGAGACCTCCCGCTATCTGGGCGACACATATGACGCCAAAACGCGCATCCGTTCGATGAAGCTCGCACAGATTGTGTCAGCGGTGATCTATGTCGTCTACATCGTCCTGCTGGTCTATGCGTTTGTTCCCGGAACCATCGAATTGGATGAAACTGCGATTATCGGGATGATGCAGATTGTTGCGCCAATTCTGCCCGTACTGCTGGTGGCTGCAGCGCTGAGCGCGCAGTTCAGCGCGGCGGTGGCGGATACGAGCGGGTCCGGTGGCCTGATCGCAGAGATCAGTGGCAACCGCGTTTCCCCGAGACTGGCCTATACGCTTCTTGTCGCGGTCGGTGTGACCCTGACATGGAGCTTCAACATTTTCGAGATCATCTCATACGCCTCGCGTGCTTTTGCGGCGTATTACGCGCTTCAGGCGATGATCGCCGCGATCACGGCGTATGCGGAGCGTCGGCACGGAGCAGCAAGCGCCTTTGCCGCTTTGGCATGTCTTGGCATAGGGATCGCGCTGTTCGGGCAGCCCGTCGAATAGTCAGGCAGACATTGTGCCGTGCCTTATGCGGTTTCGCGGCAATGCCTGCGGAAGGATCGTTTGAGCATGTCCAGTTCAGCGCGGAGCAGGGACATCTCGGCCCGGATGTCTTCACCCGCGGCATCGCCTGCGATGATCGAAAAACTGCCAAGCGCCTGACCAAGCGACGATTCCGAGATCATGAAAGTATGTACGCCGTCCGCCAGTAGGTTCGCGGGCACCGGCACCTTGAGCAGCCAAGAGCCGGGATCGGGAAGAGGTTCGAGCGACACGTTCGCGATGGATTTGTCATGCACACGGACATCGACCTTTGGGGTGGGGCTGTCGTCGGTGTCGCCGGCGATCACACCTTCCCAGACGCCTTCGAAGAAACGGGCTTTGGACATGGAATACGCGGTCATGATCGGTCCTCACATCTCGGCACGGGGGCGACGGCTGAAGAACAGGTCGCGCAGGATCACCTGGCTCATTTCGGGATTTTCAAAGATCAGGTCAATCCAGACCTTTTCGACGCGCTTTTCATTCAGCTTTGTATAGGCAAGGTCGAATTCCACCGCGAGTTCGCGATCGTTCAGGGGCAGTTCGCGGACGATCTGTTCGGTGTTCGGCCCATGCTGAATATTCAGGCGGGCGAAGATTTCCAGCGGGCGTTCCAGTTCGACGATCAGGTCGCAGCGGATCAGGTGCTTGCGTTTGAGGTCTGCTGTCGCGCTTGCGGGCAGGTCGATCACAAGTGACAGGTACGAGCCGTCAAAGCGGAACACATCGAGGCGCAGACCATAGGCGGCCAGATCATCGGCGCTGTTGTTGCGCAACTGGCGCAAGGTGAGTTCGGACTGATTGCAATCGTGAAACAGCGTGACCTCGCGACCGAGCATGGATTTGTTCTCGACCGAGGAGATGCCCTGCACCGGCAAGGGCCCGCACCAGATTTCGGGGCGCCAGGACCAGTCTGCATCAAAGGGGATTGGCACGGACTGGTTTCCGAGCACGGGAAGTGCAAGGCGGTCGTCTGCAATATGCAGCAATTCATCCAGAAAATACTTCAGCCGCCGCGCTGCGGCCCGATTGCGGCGCAGATCGCGCAAATCTGCCTTACGTGCCGTTTCAGCCCAGCGGCGGAACCGCCGGAGCGCAGATTGCTCGATCACACGATCAAGAAGACCGGGTTTCATTTCCGTCATGAGCTGCTCGCCCCTGATGATGCCCTTTGTCCGTCACTGGTTCGTTCCGGTTGGCGACCATATTACAGATCGCTGCTTGCAAATAAACGGCCAAGTCGCGCGGCAAGTGGATCAACTGTCGATTGCGACTGTTCTGCACTTTCGGGTGCGTCCCGAAGCGAATTAGCACGAATGGTTGAAGAAACCGTATTCAGGAACGCGGCGCCTTGTGCGCCAAGGAGAGGGCTGTCTTTGGGCGCATAAAGTGTCACGCCGATCAAATGCGGCCCGATCACGAAGGCCCCACGCCAATGGGTGGGATCGCTGCCGACAAAAGCAGTTTCGCCACCGGTGGCCATTTGCCCCGCGGCAAGTGCGCTGAGTTCGCGGCTTTGCAAAAGCTGTGTGCCTAGCGCCTCGGCGAGTTCTTCGGGGCTGGGCGCCGCGCCAGGTGCGGGGCTGACCGTAACTGTCATCAGAGCTGGTTCAACGATGGGGCCGTCTTGCCCGCCCGACATGATGTTGCAGCTTGCGATGGCCGCAAATCCACCAGTCGAGGTGTTTTTCAGCGTGGTCGGGTCAATACAGTAGCCGTCCGGCCCTTTGACGATGATGTCGCCCCGTGCAAGCCGTGCCGTGGTCATCACGTCTGCGCCGTCGGAGCTGTCGGTTTGGAGCAATGACATACGTCCGAATGTGCCGGTCTCAGCGCATCCGGTCAGATATGCCGCGCCCAAGAGCGCGGCATAGAGGGAGATACGCGCGCTGATCAAAGATCCGAATACACGTGCTTTTCGCCTTCGGCGCCCGGATGCGTCACGGCACCCTTGTAGGTCGGGCCGACAAGCTTGGCGAATTTCCAGATTGCGCCAGAGGTGTAGATCGTCTCGCGCGGGCCGGCCCAATTCGCCTTGCGCTGGGCCAGTTCCTCGTCCGACAGATCGACAGTGAGCGCCCCGTTCACCGCGTCGATGGTGATCATGTCGCCATTCTTGAGCAGCGCGATGGGACCGCCCTGCGCCGCTTCAGGCCCGACGTGACCCACACAGAAGCCGCGGGTCGCGCCAGAGAAACGCCCGTCTGTGATGAGCGCAACCTTCTTGCCCATGCCCTGACCGGACAGCGCAGCAGTGGTGGACAGCATCTCGCGCATGCCGGGGCCGCCAGCGGGGCCTTCGTTGCGGATGACGATGACTTCGCCTTCCTTGTAGTCGCGCGCTTTTACGGCAGCAAAGGCGTCTTCCTCGCATTCGAACACGCGTGCGGGGCCGGTGAAGATCTGATCTTCGGCCTTGATGCCTGCGACTTTCACGATAGCGCCTTCGGGCGCGAGATTGCCCTTTAGGCCGACCACGCCACCGGTCTTGGTGATCGGGGTTTCGATCGGGTAAATCACCTTGCCGTCTGCTTCGCGCTCGATGCGGTCAAGCTCCTCGCCGATGGTGCGGGTGGACGCGGTGACGCAATCCTCGTGGATCAGGCCTGCCTTGCGCAGTTCCTTCATCACCACAGGGATGCCGCCTGCATCGTAAAGGTCCTTCGCTACATAAGCGCCGCCCGGCTTGAGGTCGACGAAATAGGGCGTGTCGCGGAAGATCTCACAGACGTCTTCAAGGAAGAACTCGATCCCGGCCTCGTGGGCGATGGCGGGCAGGTGCAGGCCTGCGTTGGTCGAGCCGCCTGTACACGCCACCACGCGGGCGGCGTTTTCCAGCGCCTTGCGGGTGACAATGTCGCGGGCTTTGATGTTCTGTTCGATGAGGTCCATCACCGCGCGGCCCGATGCTTCACCATAGGCGTCGCGGGATTCGTAGGGTGCGGGCATGCCGGACGAGTTGAAGAGCGCGAGGCCGATGGCCTCGGACACGCAGGCCATGGTGTTGGCGGTGAACTGGCCACCACAGGCACCGGCGGACGGACATGCGACGCGTTCGAGCATGTCGAGTGCCTTGTCCGACATCTCGTTGTTCTGGTGACGGCCAACCGCCTCGAACATGTCCTGAACGGTCAGATCGCGGGACCGGAAGTCTGCCGGGATTTCTTCGACCTGCGGGGCACGGCCCGGCAGGATCGATCCGCCGTAGATGAAGACGGAAGGCACATTGAGGCGCACCATTGCCATCATCATGCCTGGCAGGGATTTGTCGCAGCCGGCAAGGCCGACGACCGCATCATAAGAATGGCCGCGCATCGTGAGCTCGACCGTGTCGGCAATCGCCTCGCGCGAGGCGAGCGACGAGCGCATGCCTTCATGGCCCATTGCGATGCCGTCGGTCACGGTGATCGTGGTGAATTCGCGCGGGGTGCCCATCGCCTGTTTCACACCCATCTTCACGGCCTGCGCCTGACGGTTCAGTGCGATGTTGCAGGGTGCGGCTTCGTTCCAGCAGGTGGCGACGCCAACCAGTGGCTGGTGGATTTCCTCCTCGGTCATGCCCATCGCATAGTAATAGGACCGGTGCGGCGCACGTTCGGGACCCTCGGTCACGTGACGGCTGGGCAGTTTCGACTTGTCGAATGGACGCTTGAGCATGACGCTCCTCCCTGAAATCCTTGTTCGCACCGGAATAGCGAACAGGGGAGAACGGCACAAGAGATTGGACGGGGGGTAAGCCATTTCGAAATGGCTTGGTGCAAGCGCGTTCGAACGCGTTTGAGACGCGGTTCTGAAACCGCGTGTCTGCCGCCTTTCGAAAGGCGGCCTTACCGGTCGAAGAATGCGGCTGCAGCGTAGGCGGGTGCCAGCAACAAACGGCGCAACGACCCCAATGGGAAACGTTCCGGTGGGGCCGAGAGAAACGCGGGAAACGGATGGCGGTGTGGACGGCCAATCACAGTGTCCGCCAGTCGCGCACCCAGATAACTGCCCATGGCCACGCCGTTGCCGTGATAGCCCATCGCGGCGAAGAGTCCGGGGTGGTCGGGGACAGCACCGGCAAACGGGGTGAGCCTGCGCATCAGGCAGACAAGACCGGACCATTCGTGGGTGATCTCGATATTCCGCCATTCTGGGAAGAGCGCGTGAAAGTCTGCGCGAATTTTGCGTGACAGACGTGCTTCGGCATCGGGTGTTGCCCGCAATCCGCCGCGCATGCCGAAAAGAAAGCGCCCATCGGGCATCAGGCGGAAATAGTGCAGCAGGATGCGGCTGTCATAGCTCATCTGAAGGCTTGTCCAGCCCTGATGGGCTTGCTCGCTTTGGGTGATTGGGCGGGTGACGATGATCGTGGATTGCACAGGAAGGTAGCGGGCGCGAAGCCAGTCCGGGACATCCTCGGAGGAATAGCCATTGGTGGCGAGGATGACCTTGTCGGCGGTGATTGTCCCGGTGGGTGTGGCCACGCGCCATGACGCGCCAGTTCTTGTGATCGACTGTGCCGGGGTTTTCCCGAACAGACGTGCACCGCCGGATTGCGCGGCGCGGGCCAGTCCTGCGTGATACTTGGCCGGATTCAGAGCAAAGCCGATAGGCGTCGTGATACCGCCATGAAACGCACCACCGAGGCCGCGCTGGCGGAGTTCTTCGGCTAGGATGATCTCAGGCGTCACACCGTAGATTGCCACGGCATCGTCTGCGCTGGCCCGCAGGTCCCGCATGGCCTTCGGCGAATGCGCCAAGAGCGTTTCGCCGTCGGAATGTCGGTCTGCGTCAACCTGGTGGTCCGACAGAAGTGCGTCCACATGGTCTACCGCGGCGCGTTCGGCCTTGTGCCATGCGATGCGCTCATCATTGCCGAAGCGCTGTGCGAGCAGCGTGCTGCCGAGTTTCGAGCCGCCCAAGCAGCAAAAGCCTCCATTGCGTCCGGACGCGCCCCAGCCGGGCTGTTCGGCATCAATGACGGTTGTCTCGACACCCGCGTTTGCCAAGGACAATGCCGCGTTCAAACCGGTAAAGCCGCCGCCGATGATGGCGACCTCGGTTCTGTGGTCGCCGTCAAGCTGCGATTGGGCAGAAGGCGGCGCGGTATCGCGCCACCAGCAGGTGTCAGGCGTGCGATAGGCCGACGCTTCGTAGATGCGCCTCATGCAGGGCGTTCGGCCATGCGCTCGTCTCGGGCCTGTCGGACAGCGGCCTGTTTCGTGATGAGTGACGCGGTGATCACACCGATGGTGACAATCGCGATCATGATGGTCGAAAGCGCGTTGATTTCCGGGCTGACGCCGAGGCGGACGGCCGAGAAGATCTTGATCGGCAGGGTGGTTGCCGACGGGCCGGTGGTGAAGCTTGCAATCACGAGGTCGTCGAGCGACAGGGTGAAGGCCAAGAGCCAGCCGGAGATCACTGCAGGTGCGATGATTGGCAGCGTCACCAAGCGGAAGGCCTCAAATGGAGAACAGCCGAGATCCAGCGCCGCCTCTTCCAGAGATTTGTCAAAGGTCACGAGGCGTGAAGACACGACGACCGACACGTAGCACATGGAGAACGTGGTGTGGGCGAGGACGATTGTCAGGACACCCCGATCCAGCCCGATGCCGATGAACAGCAGCAGGAGCGACAGACCGGTGATCACCTCGGGCATCACGAGGGGTGCATAGATCATGCCGGAAAACAGCGTGCGGCCTCCAAAGCGTCCACCGCGGACCAGCACATAAGCGGCCATCGTGCCCAAGATCGTGGCGATGGTCGAACTCATCACCGCGACCTTTATCGTGACCCACGCCGCGTTCAGGAATTCCTCGTTGCGGATCAGTTCGCCGTACCACTGGGTCGAGAACCCCGCCCAGACCGTCACGAGCTTGGACGCGTTGAAGCTGTACACCACAAGGATGATCATCGGGATGTAGAGGAACGCAAAGCCCAGCGTGAGCGCGGTTGCGTTGAACCAGGAAAACCGTCTCATCCTTCGGCCTCCCGCTGTTTCTGCTCGTTGCGCTGGAACAGGATGATAGGGATCACGAGGATCAAGAGCAGGATCACCGCCACCGCCGAGGCGACGGGCCAGTCGCGGTTGGAGAAGAACTCCTCCCACAGCACTTTACCGATCATCAACGTGCCCGAACCACCCAGCAGCGACGGGATCACGAATTCGCCGATCACCGGGATGAAGACAAGGAAACAGCCCGCGATGATACCGTTCTTTGACAGCGGGATTGTCACCAGCCAGAAGGCGCTGAGGCGCGAACAGCCAAGGTCTTCTGCGGCCTCGAGAAGGCTGTCATCCAAGCGTTCCAGGGCCGAATAGATCGGCAGGATCATGAAAGGCAGGTAGGTGTAGACGATGCCGATATAGACGGCGGTGTTGGTGTTCAGGATCGTCAGTGGTTCGTTGATTACGCCAAGCCAGAGCAGGAACTGGTTCAGCAGGCCTTCGTTCGACAGGATCCCCATCCACGCGTAGACCCTGATCAGGAAGCTGGTCCAGAAGGGCAGGATCACCAGCATGAGCAGCGTCGGGCGCCATTCGGGGGCGGAGCGTGCCATGGCATAGGCAATCGGATAGCCCACCAGAAGGGTCATTACGGTTGAGGTGAGCGCGATCTGGAGCGAGCTGAGATAGGCTTTCCAGTAAAGATCGTCGGTGGTCAGGAACCAGAAGTTCTCAAAATCCAATTCGGAAAAGAACGTTCTCAGACCGTCCCATCCCGCAGACAGGTCAAGCTGCGGGAAATAGGGAGGGCGGGCAAGTGCGACGTCCGAGAGCGAAATTTTGAGGACGATCGCAAACGGGATCAGAAACAGTGCGACCAGCCAGAGATAGGGCACCGCGATAAGGATGAAACGGCGCATCCCTCAGCGCTCCAACAGGACACCGGCGGTGTCTGTAAAACTGATCCAGACCTGGTCTTCCCAGGTGATCTGCCGCCGCGACAAGCGGCGCGTGTTCGCGGTTTGCGCCTTGATGATAAGGCCCGTCGGCAATTCGACGTGATAGGTCGAGATGTTGCCCAGATACGCGATATCGAGCACCTTGCCCTGCAGCTTGTTGGCGGCGTCCTGCGGTTCTTCGGTGCTGATGGCGACCTTTTCGGGGCGGATGGCGAAATGGATTTCCTGTCCGGCGTCGAATTTGGTGGTGGTTGTGCCAATGATGTCCGGCTGGCTTTCTGCCCAATGCGTGGCGACCTTTTCGCCATTGGGCTTGGCGCGGCCCGAGATGATGTTCACGTCGCCGATAAAGTCGGCCACGTAGACCGAATTCGGTGCCTCGTAGATTTGCGCAGGTGTGGCGACCTGAATAATCTGGCCTTCATCCATGACAGCGACGCGGCTTGCCACGGTCATGGCTTCTTCCTGATCGTGGGTTACGATCACGAAGGTGGTGCCGGTCTTTTCCTGAATGTCCATCAGCTCGAACTGGGTGTCCTGACGCAGCTTCTTGTCGAGCGCGCCGAGCGGTTCATCGAGGAGGAGCAATTTCGGGGCTTTGGCCAAGGAGCGGGCGAGCGCCACGCGCTGCCGCTGGCCGCCGGAAATCTGGTGGGGTTTGCGCTTGGCGAATTTGCTCAGGCGCGTGAGGCGCAGCATCTCTTCGACGCGCGCTGCAATGGTGTCCTTGTCCTTGCCTTCGCGCTTGAGGCCGAAGGCGATGTTTTCCCAGACGCTGAGATGGGGAAACAGGGCGTAGGACTGGAACATCATGTTCACCGCCCGTTTGTTCGGCGGGATCTTGGCCATGTCCTGACCTGCAATGAAAATCTGGCCTTCCGTCGGTGCCTCGAACCCTGCCAGCATGCGCATCATTGTGGTTTTGCCGCATCCGGACGGCCCAAGCAGGGCAAAGAATTCCCGGGTGTAGATGTCCTGTGTCAGGTCGTCGATGGCGGTGAAATCACCGAACCGTTTCGTGACATTCTTGAATTGGATGAGCGGTTTCTCGTTGGGGTCTTCCCACGGAGCGAAAACGGTTTGCGACACTTCAGGCACCTCCGAACCAAGACTGGATCCGGCGGGGAAGCCCCCCGCCGGACAAAAGAGCACGTTCGATCAGGTGCCCGACTTGACCTTGGTCCACATCCGCGTCAGCGACCGCTGTTCGGCAGGCGGGAACGGTGTTGTGGTGTAGAGCTTTTCGAGTGTTGCGTCGTCCGGATAGATGGCCGTGTCGCCGATGACGTCTTCGTTGAGAAACTCTTTCGAGGCAGCGTTACCATTGGCATAGTACACGTAGTTTGACGCCTGCGCCATGTTTTGCGCGTCCATCATGAAGTTCAGGAACACATGGGCGGCCTCGGGATTTGGGGCATCGACCGGAATGGCCATCTGGTCGAACCACATCAATGCACCCTCAACCGGCGGATTGTAGGCGATATTTATTCCGTTGTTCGCTTCGGATGCACGATCACGTGCAATCAGCACATCGCCAGACCAGCCAAACGCGACGCAGATGTCCCCGTTCGCGAGAGCGTTCAAGTATTCCGAACTGTGGAATTTCTGGATGTAGGGACGCACGCCCATCAGAACTTCTTCGGCTTTTGCAAGCGCTTCGTCATCCTTGCGGTCGGGGTCGAGGCCTGCATAGGCCAGCGCAGCGGGAACGACTTCGACCGGAGCGTCCAGGAAGTGTACGCCGCAGGACGCCAGCTTTTCCATGTTTTCTGGATTAAACACGAGGTCGAGCGACGCAATCGGCGCATCCGCGCCAAGAATTTCGGTCACTTTGTCGACATTTACACCAATCCCGGTCGTGCCCCACATGTAGTTGATCGAGTATTCGTTTCCGGGATCGTACTTGTCAGTACGTGCCGCGATAACGTCCCACATGTTGCTGATGTTAGGCAGTTTGGACTTGTCGAGTTTCTGGAACGAGCCTGCTGCGATCTGACGCTGAAGGAACGTCCCGGTCGGTACGACGACATCGTAGCCGGATCCGCCTGCCAGCATCTTGGTTTCAAGAAGTTCATTGCTGTCGAACACGTCGTAGATCAGGTCGATGCCGGTTTCTTCCTCGAACTTTGTGAGCAGTTCTTCGTCAATGTAGTCAGACCAGTTGTAGACGCGCACTTCCTCTGCGTGGGCGAGTGAGGCGAGAAGTGCTGCACCTGCGGTCATCGTCAGCAGATGGATTTTCATGAGGTTCTCCCGTTGATCCCAGGGCAGTTGCAACCCTGTGGATGTAAATTTGATCAAATCTTGCCCGGTCTGGCAATAGGAGAGATGTTTTCATGGTCGTCAGGAACGTGCAAGATGACTTGTCAGAGGCAGGCAATCGGGCATTCTGCCCAAAGACTCAGCAGTTCGAGAGGTGGCAATGGCCGGACACACATCGTTGAAGCCAATCGCAGAATCGATCCGTCTGCCGGCGCATGAACTCGTCTATCGTCAATTGCGCGACCAGGTCTTGTTCGGAGAGTTCGAGCCGGGCCAGCCTGTGACGATTCAGGGATTGACCGAGGCGCTGGGTGTCGGAATGACGCCGGTTCGCGAAGCCCTGCGCCGGCTGACGGCCGAAGGCGCGCTCGAATTTCTGGGTAACCGCAGAATCGCTGTGCCCGTGCTCAATGCGCAGGCCATCGAGGAATTGAGCATTGCCAGAAAGGCGTTGGAGCCGGAACTCGCACGGCGCGCTGCGCAACGGGCGGTGCCGACCGACGTGATGCGGTTGGCGGAAATCGATCAGCGTCTGGACGCGGCGATCCGCAGGGGGGATGTGCATCGCTACCTCGTCGAAAATCACAGCTTCCACGCGCATCTCAATGCTCTGGCGCAGGCGCCTATCCTGACCGAAATGGTGGATCGGCTGTGGCTGCGGTTCGGTCCGTCGCTGCGTGTCGTCTGTGGCCAATTCGGAACGAGGAACCTCCCGGACCGTCACAAGGATGTGTTGGCTGCCCTAGGGTCAAACAACGGTGATGCTGCGGCAGAGGCGATGATGGGCGATGTAGCGCAGGGGATGGAACAAATCCGGCAGGGTCTTGCCTGATTCGATTGACTCGAAATAATTTGATCATATTTTGTCAGCATCCCTCGGAAAAGGATCTGCCCCAATGGTCACCATCACCAATCACATGCCCACAGCCGAACTGCAGGCCCTCGATGCGGCGCATCACATGCATCCGTTTACGCATGGTGCAGGGCTTTGCGCAAAAGGCGCGCGTGTCATCACGCGGGCCGATGGCGTGTGGCTGACCGACAGCGACGGTCATCGCATTCTGGACGGCATGGCGGGCCTTTGGTGTGTCAACATCGGATATGGCCGCAAGGAACTCGCACAGGTTGCCGCGCGGCAGATGGAAGAGCTGCCCTTCTACAACACGTTCTTCCAGACCACCCATGTGCCTGCCATTGCGCTTTCGCAAAAACTGGCGGAACTCGCGCCCGAGGGATTCAATCAGGTCTTTTTCGCCGGGTCCGGGTCAGAGGCGAATGACACCAACCTGCGGATGGTGCGCACCTACTGGGCTGAAAAAGGCCAGCCGGACCGGAACATCGTGATCTCGCGGTGGAACGCCTATCACGGCTCGTCCGTCGGCTCAGGGTCATTGGGGGGCATGAAGGGCATGCACATGCAGGGCGGTCTGCCGATCCCCAACATCCACCATATCGACCAGCCGAACTGGTGGGCCGAAGGGGGTGACATGACACCCGAGGAATTCGGGCTCGAGCGCGCACGTCAGCTTGAAGCGGCAATTGACGAACTGGGCCCGGAGCGGGTTGCGGCCTTTATCGCTGAACCGGTGCAGGGTGCGGGTGGCGTGATCGTTCCGCCCGAAACCTATTGGCCGGAAATTCAACGCATCGTTGACAAATACGGCATCCTCTTGATCGCGGACGAGGTGATCTGCGGCTTCGGGCGCACGGGCAATTGGTTCGGATCGCAGACCATGAACATCCGCCCGCACATCATGACCATCGCGAAGGGGCTTAGCTCGGGGTATCAGCCGATTGGTGGCTCGCTGATTTGTGACGAGGTGGCCGAGGTCATCAACAACGTCGAATTCAACCACGGTTACACCTATTCCGGCCACCCGGTCGCCTGTGCCGTGGCGTTGGAGAACCTCCGGATTCTGGACGAGGAAGGCATCGTGACCCGCGTGCGCGAACAGACTGCGCCGTACCTCAAGGAAAAGTTCGAATCCCTGACCGAGCATCCACTTGTGGGTGAGGCCAAGATCGTTGGTATGATGGGGTCAATTGCCCTGACGCCGGACAAGTCCTCGCGTGCTGCCTTCGAAGCGGAGGCCGGGACTGTGGGCTTTGTCTGCCGGGAACGGTGCTTTGCGAATAACCTGATCATGCGCCATGTCGGCGACCGGATGATCATCTCTCCGCCGCTGGTGATTTCGCATGACGAGATCGACACCCTTATCGAACGGGCGTGGCAGTCGCTGGACGAATGTCATGTGCGGTTGAAGGATGAGGGCCTGATGAAGGCTCGCGTGGCGAGTTAGGGGCGCGAAACCATCGATGGTTTCGCTGAAGTGCGTCGAAGCATTTCAGCCTTTGGCAAGCGTGTGCTCGTATCTCCGCCGCGCCACCGCCTCATGCGCCTCTGCCTTGCGGTTGTCCGCGAGGCAGGATTCCACATAGGTCAGGTGATCCACCACAGCCTTGCGCGCTGCTTCGGGGTCCCGCGCCTGAAGGGCGTCGTTGATGGCGCGGTGCTGGTCCAGCAGGGTTACGCGGGTTGTCTTTTGCCGGAACACGATCTGCCGATTGTAGAACACGCCCTCGCGCAGAAGCTGGTACATGGACCGCATCATATGGAGCATGATGACGTTGTGGCTGGCTTCTATGATGCTGAGGTGAAATTCCGCATCCAATGCCGCCTCGTCCGCGGGATTGCGCTTTTGGTGTGCGGCCTCCATGCGCTCGAACACCGTATTGATGACCTTGAGGTCTGTGTCTGATGCCAGACGCGCCGCGCGTTCGGCTGCCAGCCCCTCCATGTCACGACGGAAGGACAGGTAGTCGAATACTGCCTCGTCATGGTTGGCAAACAGCTGGATCAGCGCGTCTGAAAAGGCGGAGCCCAGAACATCGGCCACATAGACCCCGGCCCCGGCGCGGCTGGTAAGGAGACCACGCTCCGACAGGTCAGCGATGGATTCCCGCAGTGACGGGCGCGAGACATTCAGCCGTTCTGCCAGTTCCCGTTCGGATGGCAGGCGCTCACCCGGCCGCAGGATACCCTGTAGGATCAGCTTTTCGATCTGGCGGGTGACCGAGGTAGACAGTTTTTCCGGGGTGACAGGCTGAAAGGGCATGATGCTCGTGGCTGGTTGAATTGGTCAAATCATATGACCGATTTGCACAGCGGACAAGCTACCACCGCTTGAGCGCGTCCTCATCTTCGTCTTTGGCGGCCACCCAGTTGGTTTCCCCGGTCGCCGCGTGCTCTTTCTTCCAGAACGGTGCGCGGGACTTGAGGTAGTCCATCAGGTATTCCGCCGCTTCGAACGCGTCCTTGCGGTGTGGGGCGGCGGTGGCGACCATCATGATCTTTTCGCCCGGCTCCATCCGGCCATAGCGGTGGATCACCAGAACATCGCCCAAGGACCAGCGCGAAACAGCTTCGGCAGCGATACCCTCCAGCGCTTTCTGGGTCATGCCGGGATAATGTTCGATCTCCATCGCGTCGAGCCCGCCATTGCCAAAATCCCGCACAACGCCGGTGAAGGTGACAACAGCGCCCATGTCATGGCGGCCAGAGGCAAAGGCTTCGGCCTCTGCGCCAAAGTCGAATGGGGGTTCCTGGACAACGATGCGCATCAGCCGCCCGTCATCGGTGGAAAGAACGCCACTTCCCGTGCGCCCTTGATCGACGCGTCAAAGTCGGTGAGTTCCTGATCGACGGCGACCCGCAGCGCACTCAGATCGGAAAAGGCGAGGTCATAGCGGTCTTCGCGGGCGCGCAGTTCGGCAACAAGGTCGGCCACGGTTTCCGCGTCAGTCGTTACCGTTTCCTTGGGCAATCCGATCCGCTCACGGACCCATGCGAAGTACAACACATCCATCTGGTCAATCCCTTAAGAACGGCGCGGCTTTGCGGAAATAATCCCAGCCCGTGATCAATGTCAGGAAGGCCGCAAGCCAAAGCAGTATGATGCCGACATTGCCCGCCCAGACCATTCCGGCATGTTTCCACCAGAGACCATGCAGGTCTTCTATTTCGCCCAGCATTACGCCCTGGAATATCTCGGCACTCATGCCCATGGCAGACATACCAAGGTAGTGTTCGAAAACGCCCTGCGCAAAAAGCACTGCGATGGCGACCATCTGGAGTGTGGTTTTCCACTTGGCCAGCGGTGTCACCTTCAGCGTCCCAGCCGTGTCGCCCAGAAATTCACGCAGGCCCGAGACGAACACTTCGCGAAACAGAATGAAGGTTGCAGGCAGGACCAGCCAAGGCGACATCGACGAGTAGCCCACGATCACCATCAGAGCGATGACCACCATCGCCTTGTCCGCAATCGGATCGAGCATCGCGCCCAGCTTGCTTTCCTGTTTCCACGCGCGGGCGAGATAGCCGTCGAACCAGTCGGTGATGGCTGCGGTCACGAAAAGCACCAAGGCGAACCAATCCGCTGCCGGACGTGAGAAATAAAGGAACATAAGGGCCACACCCGGCGCAGCCAGCAGGCGCAGGACAGTCAGGATATTTGGCACCGTCATGGTCATGACCCTTACCTATCGCGCCAAAGAGTGACTGAAAAGGCGACGTTTTGATGTTTTCCAAACTTCGCTCATCCGTCCCTGCCATGTGTCCTGTCAGGCGTCGGTTTTTGATGGTGGAGCGGCACGGCGCAGCATGTCGACATAGCGTGCCCGTGCTTCGGGCAGTGGCTTGCCTACCTGGCCTGCTGCCAGTTTGTGTTCGAGGAAATAGCCGGTGAGTCGCAAAGCGTCGGCAATGTCGGTCGTCTCGGTCGCGCCGCCCTCGCGCAATGCGTCCGGAAGCGGCAAAAGCCTGTCTGCCCAGTCGCCCGCGCCCTTGGCAGACACGGCGCGGCCGGATTTGGGCGACACGTAGATCAAACCGTCTGTCGCCCCGGTGACGGCGCAATAGCTCAGGTCGAGGCCATAGCCCAGATCGTCCAGAAGCGCGGTTTCCCAGCGCAGATAGGCCAAGGGCCAAAGGTCGGTTTGGTCCAGAAGGTCCAAGAGGTTCTGCGTGTGGGCATAGAGCACGGGATGTGGTTCACGTTCGGGCAGGACAAACGCCAAAAGCGCAAGCGTGGCATTCATGCCGGCCAGCGTCGTCCGGTTCTGCATGGCAATCGCCGCGCGGGAGCGTTGCAGTTCGACGGTAAAGCTGCCCAGATGGTCCTCCAACCGCGCGCGCCATGCCAGATCAAGCTGCGCACCGGGTTGCAGGATCGGCGCAACCTTGCGCGATGCGCCACCGCGCACAACACCCGCGTGCCGCCCGCGTTCGGGGGTGAACACGTCGATGATCATGGAGCTTTCGCCGTGTCGGCGACTGCTCAAAAGGATGCCTGTATCGCGCCAGTCCATGACGGGACTCTAGCCCGACAGCCCGTCTTCATCCAGAAGGTGCCGCCCGGCGCGGTCTTCGACCTCGATCACCCAGAGATCGCTGTCAAAGCTGCGCTGTTTGGCGATGCTGGCATCGACATCGGCCTCGATGCCATCAGCCAAGACCTGCCAAGGGCGTGCCCCAGTCATCAGGTCGTATTGGCGCATGAAGGCCTTGGCCTGACCGTCCAGAGTGTTGAGCTTGATGAGAATGGCCCCGGCTGTGTCGTCGCCATGGGCGGTCACAAAGGCCGGGATGTCGAACAATGACAGGCGGCGCATATAGGCATGCACCCAGAAACCGCTTGCAAGCCGGGCTTCAGGCATTGCCGTCCTTGAAATCGAGGCCCATTTCCGAATAGCGCTCGGCTTCGTCGAGCCATTTCTCACGCACCTTGACCTGCATGAACAGATGGATGCGTCGACCAAGGAACTCTTCAAGCTCTTCGCGCGCGGCCTTGCTGATGGACTTGATGGTCTCGCCCTTGTTGCCCAGAACGATGCCCTTGTGCCCATCACGGACCACGTAAATCACCTGGTCGATCCGCGCCGACCCGTCGTCACGTTCTTCCCAATGCTCGGTTTCGACGGTCAGCTGGTACGGCAACTCCTGATGCAGGCGCAGCGTCAGCTTTTCGCGCGTCATCTCAGCGGCGATCATGCGCAGTGGCAGATCGGCGATCTGGTCTTCAGGGTAAAGCCACGGGCTTTCTGGCAGTTCAGCCGCCAGCCATTTGCGCAGCGCATTGACCCCATGGCCCTTTTCTGCCGAGATCAGAAAGGTCTCGGTAAACGGGAACTTTTCGTTCATCTGTTGGGTCAGCGCCAGAAGGCGGGGCGCTTCAACCCTGTCAATCTTGTTGATGGCCAGCGCGACAGGGCGTTTGCCCACGACTTCACCAAGGTTCTCAAGAATCGCCTCAACGCCTTCGGTGATGCCGCGATGGGCTTCGATCAGCAGCACGACGATGTCTGCGTCCGACGCGCCGCTCCAGGCTGCTGCAACCATCGCGCGATCCAGTCGGCGGCGCGGTTTGAACAGACCGGGCGTGTCCACCAGCACGATCTGCGCATCTCCTTCGATGGCGACACCGCGAATGCGTGCACGGGTGGTCTGCACCTTGTGGGTCACAATCGACACTTTCGCGCCGACCATCTGATTGGTCAGCGTGGATTTGCCCGCATTGGGCTCTCCGATCAAAGCGACGAAACCGGCGCGCGTGGTCATAGGTGCATCCATCCTTAGAAGTCCGGCGTCATACGCCAGATCGCGGGGCAGAGCCAGCCCTGTCTTTTCGCCCGCTGCGCACCAACGTGTAGACGCCGCTGCCGACAATCAAGGTGGCGCCGATCAGCGTCAGCGCGTCAGGCCGTTCGCCGAAGATCAGATAGGCAAAGACCAGAGCGATCAAGAGGCGGGAATAGCGGAACGGGGCCACGACGGAGACTTCTCCGGTCCGCATGGCTTTGGTCAGCGCGCTGTATCCGACAAGCCCCGCGAACCCGGTGCCCATGAGCATCGTCAGGGCCGGCAGACTTGGGGCGGCGAGGGGCGCGCTTTCGAATAGCGTGATGACGGCCCCTGCGATGAAGACCATCAAGAATCCGAGGATACCCAGCTGCGTTGCTGACACTTCCGGCGGGCTGGCGCGGGTCATTAGGTCCCGACCGGCAAAGCCGATCATGCCCAGAACGGCGAAAATAACTGTAGCGTCAAACCCTGATGGGGTGGGGCGCAGGATCAGCAGGACCCCGAAAAAGCCGACAGCCATTGCGATCCAGCGGCGTAGTCCGACCTGTTCCTTGAGAACAATTACCGCCCCGAGGGTGACCACCAGCGGGGCGGCTTGCAGGATGGCGGATGTTGTAGAGAGCGGTACGAAGGCAAGGCTGAGGGCAAAGAACAGACGGCCCAGAATTTCGAAAGCTGACCGGATCAGGAGCGGGCCTTCGATATAGGCGTGGCTGTACAGCTGTTCGCGACGCCAGAGTGCGTAGAGTAGGAAGAAGCCCGTTCCGAATAGTCCGAAGAGCATCGTTCCAACGCCCGGAGAGACATCACCCGTGCCAGTGGCTGCCTTGAAGAACGCGTCCTCGATGGCAAAGCCCAGCATGGCGAGAACCATGAAAAGGCTGCCACGCAGATTGTCGGTCAAGACGTGCTCTTTTCAACGGCGGCAAGCAGCGTCTTGGCGGCTGCTTGCTCTGCCTGCCGTTTGGACCCGGCTTTGGCCTTGGCGGACTGGCCGTCCTCAAGGCGGACTTCGATCACGAAAACAGGTGCGTGGTCGGGGCCGTCGCGGGACAGCTCCACATAGCTGGGTGGCGGCATGGCGCGCGCTTGGGCCCATTCCTGCAGCGCGGTTTTGGCGTCGCGTGCGTCTTCCTTGACCGCGCCGATGCGATCGCCCCAGAGGCGCAGAACCATGGCCTTTGCAGCGTCGAATCCGGCATCCAGATAGACAGCGGCGATCACTGCCTCCATCGCATCGCCCAGGAGCGCCTGCTTGCGTCGTCCACCGGACAGCATTTCTGAGCGGCCGAGTTTCAGGGCGGCTCCCAGATCAATCTCGCGGGCAACGTCGGCGCACGCTTCCTTACGCACAAGGGCGTTGAACCTTGGGGCCAGTTGCCCTTCGGTTGCCGATTTGTCCTCGGCGAGCAGGGCTTCGGCCATGACCAACCCAAGCACCCGGTCGCCAAGGAATTCGAGACGCTGGTTGTCTTCGCGATTCACGCCTGCGCGCGACGAATGGGTCACGGCCCGCACCAGAAGTTCCGGCCGTTCGAACCGATGCCCCAAACGCGTCGAAAGCGCCTGAAGGTCAGCCGACAGTTTCACTACTCGATCTTCTCGAAAAAGCGGTCGCCGCGCCATGTCCAGAAGAACAGCATCGACGATCCGGCGGACGAGAACATCACGCGGGTGGCTTTGCCGATTATGTTTTCATATGGCACAAACCCGACCCCGCCTGCGACGCTGGGTACGCGGCTGTCCGAGGAATTGTCGCGGTTGTCACCCATCATGAAGTAGTGGCCTTCGGGCACTGTGTAGACCGGCGTATTGTCCGACCCCTGAGTGCCGATATTCAAGATCGAGTGTGTGCGTCCGTTGGGCAGCGTTTCGGCAAAGCGTTCCTTGATACAGGTACCGCCAGTGCCAACCGGACCGTTGGCGCAGCGCGGGCGCAGACCCTGCGGACCCTGCGGCGAAGCGGGTTCCTCGAAATCGGGCTGTTGGGCCAGTTCGACAGCGGTCCCGTTGATGTGGAGCACACCGCGGATCACCTGGATCTCGTCACCGGGCAGGCCAATCACGCGCTTGATGAAATCGCGCCCTGTCACGGGATGGCGAAACACCGCGACATCACCGCGTTCGGGTTCAGAGCCGAAAAGGCGGCTGTTGTCGCCGTCGGCCCATCCACACAGGTCCTTGGCGTCAATGTCGATGCCCAAATTTGGCATATAGAGCGATGGGCACGAGGCGTAGGAATAGCCGTAGGACATCTTGTTGACGAAAAGGAAATCTCCGATCAGCAGGGTGTCCTTCATTGAACCTGAAGGAATCCAGAACGGCTGGAAGAACAGGGTGCGGAACACTCCGGCGATCAAGAGCGCATAGACGATGGTTTTGATCGTCTCGACGATCCCGCCGCTTTTCTTGGATTCAGACGCCATGTTCCTGCCTTCTGCTCGGTTGTCCCGCGCTACATGAGCGGGGGCGGCGCGGGTGTCAAGCCAAGCGCCTGTTACTTGGGTCGCGCCTCGATCAACACGGTGGCCTGTGCCCATGGGTGATCGTCGGTCAAAGTCACATGGATGATTGCTTCATGGCCCGGCGGTGTCAGGTCCTCCAACCGCTTTTTCGCCCAGCCGGTGACCTCCATGATCGGTTGCCCGGTGTGCAGGTTGCGCACCGACATATCCTTCCACGCGATGCCCATGCGAAGCCCTGTGCCAAGCGCTTTGGAACACGCCTCCTTGGCGGCCCAGCGTTTGGCATAGGTGCCCGCCACATCGCGTCGGCGTTCTGCCTTCCGCTGCTCGGTTTCGGTGAAGACACGGTTGCGGAACCGGTCACCGAACCGATCCAGCGTGGCGGCGATGCGTTCGATGTTGGCCAGATCCGTTCCGATACCGATGATCATGTCCCACCTCCGGCGGCTGCAAACATCGGGAAGCTCACGCCAAGCGCCCAGGCGAGGATGATCCCCAACGCGATCCCGGCCAAAAGCGGTCCAGCCCGTTTGCCAAAGGCCCGACCCATTGCACCGTGAACGAAGAAAAACAGAAGGATCACAGGCGCTATGATCAGCAAGAAGAACAGTCCTTCAAGATCGAGCGCCACAGCAATGCCCAGCGACACCAAGAGCGCCACACGTGCCGCGATGCGTCGCCAGAGCGGCGCTTTCCAGACCAATTGCGCATCTGCAAACATGTACGGAATCGCGCCGATGACCAAGGCGGCGATGATGGGCAGGCGTTCCGCGATGGGAAAAAAGTTCGCGCCATATCGGTCCAGTGCAAAACCGAAAACGCCAATGCCCCACGCAAGGAGCGCGACAAGGGCAAGCGTGAATGGAACCACTCCGGTCCAGCCAAGGGCAAATGGCCCCCAAAGCCAGCGCTGCATCGCAAGGCTAAGCAGTCCGAACACACCAAGATGAATAGCGAGGTAATCGGCCACGAGCACGGGCAAGACGCCGAAATCCAACGGCAGCGCGATGAAGGGCGTGAGGATGGCGGGGACAAGCAGCGTGCCGAGATACCGCATCACACCCGGTTGGTGGCTGGGTGGCAGGGGAGCTTCCGGTACGACAAGCCGCGCCACTAAGGACGCCAATACGGTGATGGACGCCATCAACGCAAGAAACGCCCAGCCGGTTGGTGGTGCGGATGCGACCGTGTCGCGCCCGTAGGCGCGGTTCATCCAGTCCAATGCCGCCAGACGCCCGGCGCGGGATTGCAGGATTGAGACATGCTCGGTCCAGGGCGCAGCCATCGCAGCGCGGATCACATCGCCCTGCTGCATTGTTTCGCCTTCCTGTGCGTCCGGGTCGACCATCTGCAACGCATCGATGCCGAATTCCCGCAAATGCGGTTCCCACTGGCCCGAGATCAGCAGCATGTCAGTCGGCTGGTCTGCCGTGACCGCCTGCGAAAACGCAGACAGCAGGACAAGTGGGCCGGTATCTGCCTCCAGCGCCACGCGGATCAGAACATCGGTCGCCATGGAATGCCCCAGCAGGGCAACAGGCGTGCCGTCTGACAAATCGTCGATCACCGCACGGGTCTGGTCCATCAGAAGGCGGGTTGTGCCTTCAATCTTGGTCACGTCGCCCGACATCGGCACGGGGTGCGCGCCGTGGCCTTCGAAGTCGAACATATGCACCCTATAGCCCGCCTGCGCGAGGATGAGACCATAGCCCTGCATCATCTCGCGTGACCCGGCAAACCCGTGGGCAATGACCACGTTCGGTCCATCCGCGCCGGCGCGCGCCAGCGTGGTTACGGGGGTCGGGCCGACAAAGCGATCCGTAACCGTTACGCCCGACCGTGCGACTTCAAGCACGAGGATGGAAATGCCCGCGATCAGGATCGCCAGATAGGTCAGGAGCGGGCGGGCCATTGCGTCCGGTCAGTCCCGTGCGGCATCCATGAGGCGACGCATCTCGGCAATTGCAGGGCCGAGCCCGCGAAACACCGATTCTCCGATCAGAAAGTGCCCGATATTGAGTTCGACCACCTCGGGGAAGGCAGCAACCGGCGCGACCGTTTCGTAATTCAGCCCATGCCCCGCATGGACCTCAAGGCCCAGCGAATGTGCATAGGCGGACATTTCGCGCATCATTTCCAATTCGCGGTCGCGGGTTGCGAAATCGCCTTCGGCATGGGCGTCGCAATAGGCTCCGGTGTGCAGTTCGATGACTTGTGCGCCAATGCGATGCGCCGCTGCAATCTGGCGTTCATCAGCCCCGATGAAGATCGACACGCGGCAGCCAGCCTCGCGCAAGGGGGCGATGTATCCGGCCAGCTTGTTTTCCTCGCGCGCGACTTCCAGACCGCCTTCGGTGGTCCGTTCCTCGCGTTTTTCGGGGACGATGCAAACGGCATGGGGTTTGTGGCGCAGGGCGATCTTCTGCATCTCGTCGGTTGCGGCCATCTCGAAATTCAACGGCACGCGCAACGTGTCCATCAAGCGGTCAATGTCGCTGTCGATGATATGGCGGCGATCTTCGCGCAGATGAGCCGTGATGCCGTCGGCCCCGGCCTCTTCGGCCAATTGTGCAGCCCGCACCGGATCGGGAAGATGCCCGCCGCGCGCATTGCGCAGGGTGGCCACATGGTCGATATTCACACCGAGCCGCAAGCGGCCTACATAGTCAGTCATTCTCGCCTCCATTATTGAGGCAGAACCTAGTCCGCCGCTTGCCCATCGTCAGCCTGTTTCTTCTTTTTCTTCAATGAGGCCAGCTTGGCCTTCAACGCGCCCTTGCGGCGGTTCTGATAGGCGCGGATCAATGGCACTGACAGGTAGTAGCACACCAGTCCGCAAAGAATACCCGGAAGGATGCCGCCGATGAGCCAAGGAAAGAACACCTCGTCATAGAAGATGCGCAAGCCTTCCCAATTGGCGGTGGCGTCGGTGAACATGGCCATGAAGTTGCGCCAGAGGTCTTCCCCGGCTTTCGCAAACTTGTAGCCAATGCTGCCATGCGCGTGGCGAATTTCACCAAGCCCCAAGAGCCAGTATCCGGTTTGCAGGGAAGCCACGCTGATCGGGACATATGTCAGGGGATTGCCAAAGAAGGTCGACAGAAGCGCGGCGAGGATATTGCCACGCATCACCCACGCAATGATACCAGCGGTCAGGAAATGCAGACCGTAGAAGGGTGTGAAGGTCGTCAGAACACCGGCAAAGATGCCGCGCGCGATTCGTTCGGGCGGGTCTGGAAGGCGATTCAGCCGGTGCTGGACGTAACGCGCGGCGCGAGTCCATCCTCCGCGCGGCCAAAGCGCCTCACGGAGGGTGGTCAAGATCGACCGCCTGTCCCGCCGTTTGAATACCAACTCGCGTCCCTTCGATCTTCTTATTCGGCCGCAGCCGCTTGTGTCGACAATGCAGGATCCCGCCGCCGAACCACGGACGCTACATCACTTTCCGCTTCGAGCGCCGACATGACAGCGTGCAGATGGTTTGCATCACTTAGGTCAATATCTAGAAGCAGTTTGTAAAAGTCCGGTTTTCGATCCACAAAAATCAGGTCAGAGATATTGGCCTTTTTTTCGCCGATCAATGTGCAAATCCGTCCCAGTACCCCGGCATCGTTCCCAATCGTCAGTTCAAGGGAAACCGCATAGACGGGTGGGTGGTTCCCGGCGGCCCAGTGCAGGTCGAGCCAGCGAGAGGGATGATCTTCGTAGGCGGCCAAGGCACCGCAGTCGATGGAATGGACCGTGACGCCCTTGCCGCGCTGCACGATGCCTACAATTCTTTCGCCCGGAAGCGGCTGGCAGCAGGGTGCACGATCAAAGGCCTGCCCCTTGTCGAGACCGATCACGGCGCTTTGCATTTCGATGAATTCGGAAGGTGCCGGAGCAAGATCCGGATAAACCGCCGCAACCACTTCACGCGCCGACATTTCCGCGCTTCCTAGACGGGCAAGCAGATCCTGTGCGTCGGGGATTCGGAGGTTTCGGGCGGCCATTTCCAGAACCTTGTCACTGGATTTCTTGCCCACATTCTCGAAGGCAGAGCGTGCCAGTTCGCGGCCAAGCTGTGCATAGCGTTCGCGCCCGGCTTCGCGCAGTTCCCGGCGAATGGCGGATTTGGCCTTGCCGGTTGTCGCGATGTCCAGCCAAGTCGCCTGCGGGGTCTGACCCTCTGCAGTGACGATATCGACGGATTGGCCGTTCTTCAGCCGTGTCCACAGAGGCACGCGGATGCCATCCACTTTTGCCCCGACGCAGCCCGATCCAATTCGCGTATGGATTGCATAGGCAAAATCCAGAGGCGTTGCACCGCGCGGCAGCTTTACGACGTCTCCCTTCGGGGTGAAGCAGAACACTTTGTCGGGATACATCTCGAGCTTGACCGCCTCGAGGAAGTCTTCGTGGTCGTCATCCCCGTCAAACTGTTCGGTCAGCGAGGCGACCCATTTTGCGGGGTCTACGGCAAAGGGGTTTTCGCTGCGCACGCCATCGCGATAGGACCAATGCGCGGCCACCCCGGTTTCCGCCACATCGTGCATCTGACGGGTGCGGATCTGCACCTCGACACGCTTGCCATCGCGGCCGGAGACCGTGGTGTGAATCGACCGGTAGCCGTTCGATTTGGGTTCGCTGATGTAATCCTTGAAACGGCCGGGAATCGCGCGCCATCGTTGGTGGATGACGCCCAGCGTGGCATAGCAATCAGCCTTGGTGCGGGTGATGATGCGAAAGCCATAGATGTCGGAAAGGCGAGAGAACCCGATCTCTTTCTCCTGCATCTTGCGCCAGATCGAATAAGGTTTCTTGGCGCGACCGAACACTTCGGCGTCGATCCCGGCCTTTTCCAACTCGTGCCGCATGTCGCCAGTGATCCGGTGGATGACATCCCCAGTTTCCTTCTGGAGCGTGATAAAGCGGCGAATGATGCTGGCACGGCCTTCGGGATTCAGCACACGGAAGGCCAAATCCTCAAGCTCTTCGCGCATCCATTGCATCCCCATGCGGCCCGCAAGAGGCGCATAGATGTCCATGGTTTCACGCGATTTCTGGATTTGCTTTTCCGGCTTCATCGCCTTGATCGTCCGCATGTTGTGCAGACGGTCGGCCAGCTTGACGAGGATCACACGCAGATCCTTGGACATGGCCATGAACAGCTTGCGGAAATTCTCGGCCTGTTTGGTTTCGGAGCTGGAAAGCTGGAGATTGGTCAGCTTTGTCACCCCATCAACCAGCATCGCCACCTCATTGCCAAAGCGAACAGCTACTTCGGAATAGGTGGATTTGGTGTCTTCGATGGTGTCGTGCAAAAGCGCAGTGATGATCGTCGCATCGTCAAGCTGCTGTTCGGTCAGAATCGCGGCAACAGCGACAGGATGCGAGAAATAGGGTTCGCCCGAGTGACGAAACTGACCCTCATGCATCTCGCGGCCATAGTCATAGGCCGCGCGGATGAGCGTCTCATTGGTCTTGGGGTTGTAGTTGCGCACCAGCGCAACAAGGTCGTCTGCCGCGATCATCGGCGCCTCATTCACATGCGGCCCGCATCGCGGCGGGCCTTAGCCCTGACCCTGCGCCTCCATCAGCGCGCGGAGCAGCTTTTCTTCGGAAAGATCGTCGTCGACGGGCTTGTCGGGTTCCGCACCCATAAGCAGCGCCATTGCGTCTTCTTCCGGCTCGTCCACTTCGATCTGCGTCTGATTCGATTCGATCAGGCGCTCGCGAAGTTCGTCCGCCGACTGAGTTTCGTCCGCAATTTCGCGAAGCGCAACAACGGGGTTCTTGTCATTGTCGCGATCGACCGTGATTGCAGCACCTGCAGACACTTCGCGGGCGCGATGCGCGGCAAGCATCACAAGCTCAAAACGATTTGGGACTTTGTCAACGCAATCTTCAACCGTCACGCGGGCCATGGGAACTCCAATTCATCGGGCAGCCTTTGAGAGATTGTTAGATATCTCTCTGGCTGGATGAATACAAGTCGATATCAGGATTCAAGCACAACAATCTCGGCCAGAGCCTCTGGCGCGAGCGCGTTGCACATCTCGGTCACGGTCAAATGCAGGACCGGATGACGCCAGTCTGCCGCAATATCCCTGAGTGGCACAAGAACAAATGCGCGATCCTGCAATCGGGGGTGCGGGAGGATCAAGTCCGAAGGCGCCGCCTGCCGCTGCGTATCCTGCGGCAAGGTCCGCCAGTGTTCGTATGTCGCCAAATCCGGCAGGACCGAGTCGCCGCAGGCAACAAGATCGAGGTCCAATGTGCGCATTCCCCAACGCTCCAGGCGTTCCCGGCCGTGTTTTGCCTCGATCTCATGAAGGTGGGCCAGCATATCTTTGGACGTCAGGTCAGACTTTAGATGAACTGCGGCATTGACGTAATCCGGACCTGCTCCAGGCGGGAAACAAGGGGTGCTATAGAAGGCACTGATTGCCGCAATCGTCATATTTTGTTGGCGGAAATCGTTGATCGCAGCGTTCAGAGTATCCTTCGGCAAAGAGCCGCCAGACGGCAAATTCGCGCCCATGGCGATATAAAAGTTGTTCATAAATTTGTCATATGTGCGAGAGTGCTCAGAAATCTCACCTTGCGATACTATGTCAAACCATTAAATCACCGAACGCGACTTGGCCATTGGGCTTCGGATCCACCACTCCCGTTTGCCGGTTTAGTCGTGTCGATATTTTGAAAGGCTCAATTCATGTTCTACAAAGACGAGCGTTTGGCGTTGTTCATTGATGGATCAAATCTCTACGCGGCTGCAAAGTCGCTCGGGTTCGACATCGACTACAAGCTGTTGCGCCAGGAATTTGTACGCCGTGGAAAACTTCTGCGTGCATTCTACTACACAGCGCTTCTTGAAAATGACGAGTATTCGCCGATCCGACCCCTTGTCGATTGGTTGCATTACAACGGTTTCAACATGCGCACGAAACCGGCCAAGGAATACACAGACAGCCAAGGCCGGCGTAAGGTTAAAGGCAACATGGACATCGAACTTACCGTCGATGCCATGGAACTGGCCGATCACGTCGATCACGTTGTCCTTTTCTCGGGCGATGGTGATTTCCGTCCGCTGATCGAAAGCCTGCAGCGCAAAGGCGTGCGCGTGTCGGTCGTTTCGACCATCCGCAGCCAACCGCCGATGATCGCGGACGAACTGCGCCGTCAGGCGGACAACTTCATCGAACTCGACGAACTGCGTGATGTGATCGGGCGCCCACCGCGCGATCCTATGCCAGAGCGTCAACCGGTTGCGGCCGAGCAAGACTAAGCGTTGATCCTGTCCCGAACGCCCCATGTGGAGTGATCTGCTCTCACTCGGCAGTCTATTCATTGTGGCGTTCGGGGCGGCGACGATCCTCCCGTTCCAATCCGAGATTGTGTTCGTCGCGCTGCAATTGCGGGGCGACATTCCGATTGAATGGATCATCCTCTTCGCCAGCGTCGGAAATATCCTCGGCTCCGGGCTCAATTACGCTTTGGGCCGGGTTCTGGAACGCTATCGCGATCGGCGATGGTTCCCGGTTTCCGAAGCACAGCTTGACCGGGCACGGGACTGGTATCTCAAATGGGGTGTCTGGACCCTTTTGTTCAGTTGGGCCCCACTTGGTGACGCCTTGACCATCGTGGCTGGGGTCATGCGGACGAATGTCTGGCTGTTTTTTCTCTTGGTCAGCATCGCCAAGACGGTGCGCTATATCGTTGTGGCCATGGTTACGGCTGCGGCATTCTGATTTCTGCTTGGGTTTGCCCCAACGGCAGGTCGCGCGCAGCGCGTGTTATGCCAACGAACATCAGCAGCGTTGTCATGCAGAAATAGGCTGCCACACCCACGAACTGCGTTTCGATGCCGACACCCCTGTCGATCAGCAGTCCTGACACGCCCGGACCGAGAGCCGATCCCAGCACCATGACTGCCGTTGCCATCGACTTGATCGCGCCAATATGTGCGGTGCCATAGAACTCCGCCCAGAACGCGTTGGGCAACGTCGAATTCGCGCCGGATGTGATGCCAAGAAAGACAAACCCCAATGCAAGGGTCGCGGGACTTTCGCTGACGGCAAACAACAGGAAGGCTACCACCATCGGCACCTGATAAAACGGCGTCAGCCGCGCGGTTCCCAGCTTGTCCAACGCCCAGCCGGACACCACCATCGAGGTGATGCCGATGGCGGTATAGAGCGGGAAGAAGCTGACGAAAACCAGATGTTCCAGTCCCTTGACCTCGGCAAGATGGACCTGATGGAAAAAGAAGGCGGTGTTGAACGCGGACGGGCCAAGAACAGCGGGCACCATGCACCAGAACAGAGGATGCTTCAGCACTTCCATGCGCCGCCAATGGCGGCCGGACATGCCCAGTGACACATCGGTTTCCGCATGAGAGGCAGGCGTGCGTTCCTGCGCCAGAAGCCGGGCCAGAATGGGAACCGCGCAAATGCAGATCAACGCGCCAATGATCCAAAGGGTCTGCCACGCCATCACCGTCATCGCAGCGACCACCGTCAACGGCACAAGGGACTCGCCAACAGCAAACCCCAACGTCGCAATCGACAGGGCGCGTCCGCGCGTGGCAACAAACCAGCGGGCCATGGCAACCACGGCAATGTGGGAACACATGCCCTGTCCGAAGAACCGCAGCGCGAAGATGATCACGGGCAACGCCCAGACCCAAGGGTTGAAGGCCATGGCAAGACAGGACAGAGCCAGCCCGACCAGAACCAGCGGCCCCAAAAGCCGCACACGGAAAACATCGGTCAGGCTTCCGGCCCAGACCATCAGCGCGGCAGAGGCCATGGTGCCCACCATGTAGATACCGCCCCAAGCGCCGTGGGTCAGATCAAAGGCCAGCCGGATCTCTCCGGCAAAGAGCGAAATGAAATAGGTTTGCCCAAAAGACGACAGGAAGGTGAGCATCGCACCTGCGGTCAGAAAGGGCGCATTCGCGCGAAGATACTCAGTCAGGCGCATGTCACCGCCATGACTCCAAGATCGCGCCGTTGCAAGCGGCAAAAAAGCCGCCTGCTATTTAGGGCCCAAAGCTTTGGGTTTTACGGCAGGACGCGGGCGTTGATCTCGTTGTGGATGCCCTGAATTTCAGCGGGCCATGTGCTCTTGATGTAGCCCAGCACGCTGGCGATCTCGTCGTCGGTAAGCACATCGCCAAAGCCGATCATGTTCGACTTGTAGGTGCCGCCGACGATGGCTTCTGTGCCTTCGCGAACGATCCGCATCAACAGCGCGTTGTCATGGTGCCAGGTGTGACCGGTTGCGTCATGCGGCGGTGCGGGCAAATACCCGTCCGCATCGCGATCCTGCCAGTTGGGTTGCTGTCCTTCGAGGTTGGCGCCATGGCAGCTTGCGCAATACTCGGCATAAAGCGCTTTGCCCTCGGCCACCCGAACAGTGTCGTCATATGGCAGGGTCGGACGCGCCTCGTCCGCCGTCCATGCTGGCGCGATCCAGACGGCTCCTGCCAGAAAGAACGCAGTTATCATGCTTGCAATGGCGGTCTTTTCCATGCGGACTCCCGGTGTTGATGCATGGCAATCGCAGGCTTCCTGCGCAGGAAGGTCAATTCACACATCGGTGAAAAGCGCATTCCACTGGAAACGTGGCCGTTGAGGCTTTAGGTCTTGGGCAAGACGGAGACCGACATGACCAAACCGCCCCTGACCCTTTACCTTGCTGCCCCGCGCGGGTTCTGCGCCGGTGTGGACCGCGCCATCAAGATTGTCGAGATGGCGCTCGAGAAATGGGGCGCGCCGGTCTATGTGCGCCACGAGATCGTGCACAACAAATACGTTGTGGACGGGTTGCGCGCCAAGGGCGCGGTGTTTGTCGAGGAGTTGCAGGACTGTCCAGATGACCGCCCGGTGATCTTTTCGGCGCATGGCGTGCCCAAGGCCGTACCTGCGGAGGCGGCCAAGCGCGAGATGATCTATGTCGATGCGACCTGCCCGTTGGTGAGCAAGGTGCATATCGAGGCGGCTCGACACCACGACAACGGGCTGCAAATGATCATGATCGGCCACGAAGGCCACCCCGAAACCATTGGAACGATGGGGCAATTGCCGGAAGGCGAGGTCCTGCTGGTCGAAACGGTTGAAGATGTGGCCACGGTTGAGGTGCGCGATCCCGAACGTCTGGCCTTTGTCACACAGACGACGCTCAGCGTGGATGACACGATCGACATCGTGGCAGCACTGCAGGCGCGATTCCCCAAGATCGTCGGCCCGCACAAGGAAGACATCTGCTATGCCACCACCAACCGTCAGGAAGCGGTCAAGGCGATGGCTCCGAAATGCGACGCCATGCTGGTGGTCGGTGCGCCAAACTCTTCGAACTCGAAACGTCTGGTCGAGGTGGGCAGCAAGGCCGGCTGCGCCTATTCGCAACTTGTCCAACGTGCGCCCGACATCGACTGGCGGTCACTCGACGGGATTTCGAGCGTCGGTATTACCGCTGGTGCCAGCGCGCCGGAAGAGTTGATCACCGAGGTGATCGACGCATTCCGGGATCGGTACGATGTGACAGTGGAGATGGTTGAAACAGCCGTCGAAAACGTGGAGTTCAAGGTGCCCCGCGTGTTGCGGGTGCCTGCTTGAAGATGCGCGCACGCACACTCCCTACAGGACGCACCACGGCGTAGGGTGCGTGTTCACACGCACCATGGATACCGTTATTTTTTACCGCCCGGTTTGCCGCTGAATTTTCCGGACGGTTTCCCACCAAATTTTCCCGCCGGCTTCCCACCGAATTTACCCGCAGGTTTCCCACCCGGTTTCGCAGCTCCCGCACGTGGTTTGCGCATGCTTTGCGAGGGGTCGCTTGCATTGGCGCGGGCGGCGGCACGGGCGATGTTCTTTTTGCTGTCGGGGCGGCCTTCGGGCGGGGGCGGACCTTTGGGCTTGCCTTTTCCCTTGTAGGGCTGGGCCTGAAATTCGCTTTCCGAGCGACGCGGCGGACGCTCACCACCGGGTTTGTCGCCATAGGGTTTGCGCTCGCGTGCCGGGCCGTCGGATTTGCCTTGGTACGGTTTGCGTTCGCGTGCCGGGCCATCAGCCTTGCCATAAGGCTTGCCAGTCGGTTTGCCCGCCGGTTTGCGATCCGCGGGTTTCGGTTTGCGGACGCGCGGTGTCGGCGCATCGTTCCAGTCGATGGGGGCTGCGGACTTTGGGGCCGGTTTCGGTGCAACCTCTTGAACAGGCTCTGCTACCGGTTCAGCGCGTTCCGCGCGGGGCTCCGGCTTGGGCCGGTCGTCGTAGGACTTGCGCTCGGGCTTGTCGTCGTAGGATTTCCGCTCTGGCTTGTCGCCATAAGGCTTCCGCTCGGGCTTCGGGCCACGATTTGCGGCTGGCCGCGCCCCACGATCGAAATCGGGCGCTTTGTCGAGCTTGGTCAGGGTCACGCCCTTTTCCAGTTCCATGGAGGGTCCGACCGCGTTCAGGAACCGCGCGACCGAGGATTCCTTGATCTGCACCAGCGAATGATCCTGCTGGATGCGGATTGCGCCGATATCGTCCTTGCTCAGATCGCCCGCACCGCAGACCATTGGCAGGATACGACGCGGTTCGGCGTCGGCCGCACGACCACCGGACACGGCGAACCAGACACTCGGGCCGAACTCTTCACGCTTTTCCGGTTTGGCACTTGGATCGGACAGTTCCTCGGGCGCCGTGTGCTGTTCGCGGAACATGCGCAGATAGGCGACCGCGATCTGCTCGGGCGTCTTTTCCGCGACAAGGCGGTTGACCACGGCTTCTTCGGATTCGCCCACGGGCGTTTCCCATGCAGGGTCAGCAAACATGCGATCCTCGTCGCGCGCCAGCACTTCATCCGCCGAAGGTGCAGACCCCCAGTCGGACTTCAACTTGGCCATGCCCAGAATGCGCTCGGCCTTCTTGCGCACTTTTGGTGTCACGATCAGTGCCGACACACCTTTGCGCCCGGCGCGACCGGTCCGGCCAGACCGGTGCAGCAGCGTTTCGTGGTTCGACGGCAATTCGGCATGGACCACCAGATCGAGGTTCGGCAGGTCGATCCCGCGCGCAGCCACGTCGGTTGCCACACAAACCTGCGCCCGCCCGTCGCGCATCGCTTGCAGCGCATGGGTGCGTTCGGTCTGGGACAGTTCGCCGGACAGCGCCACAACCTGGAACCCCCGGTTCGACAGGCGCGTGGTCAGACGGTTCACCATTGCACGGGTGTTGGCGAACACGATGGCGTTGGGCGCTTCGTAATAGCGCAGCGTATTGATCACCGCATTGTCGGTGTCGCGGTCATTCACCAGCATGGCGCGGTAGGCAATATCGGCGTGCTGGCTTGTCTCGGATTTCGTGACCACGCGAATTGCATCGCGCTGATAGCTTTTTGCAAGCTTGGCGATCTGCGGCGGCACCGTGGCCGAGAACAGCAGCGTCTGGCGGTCTTCGGGGGCCTCGCCAAGGATGAATTCGAGGTCTTCGCGGAACCCGAGGTCGAGCATCTCGTCGGCTTCGTCGAGGATCACGGCGCGACATTGCGACAGGTCGATGGAACTGCGCATGATATGGTCGCGCAGACGGCCCGGTGTGGCGACGACGATATGCGCCCCGCGCTCCAATGCCCGGCGTTCGTCGCGCATGTCCATGCCGCCCACCGTCGACGCCATGACCACACCGGCCTGCGCATAGAGCCAGGCCAGTTCACGCTTCACCTGCAATGCCAGCTCGCGCGTCGGCGCGATGACCAATGCCAGCGGCGCGCCTGCTGGTCCGAATATCTCGTCCTCGAGAATTGTCGGCGCGATGGCAAGGCCGAAGCCCAATGTCTTGCCCGATCCTGTCTGGGCAGACACCAACAGGTCTGCACCGACATAGCCGGGATTGAGAACCGCCTCCTGAACCGGGGTCAGTGTGTCATATCCACGGGCATCAAGGGCATCTTGCAGGGCTTTTTTCACGAGCATCGTCTTTTTTGTAAGGTCGGCCCAACAGCGGGCCAAAGCGCGCGTCTAGATCATTGTTGGTCAAATGTATAGCGTCATCACAGCACACCAAGTGAGGACCCGCTATGCTTTCCCTGCAATTCCTTCTCACGGCCTTTGTCGTCGTCATCGCACCCGGAACCGGCGTCATCTACACGCTGGCCATCGGCTTGGGGCAGGGGCGCTGGCCGTCCATCTGGGCGGCGCTGGGATGCACCATCGGGATCGTGCCGCACCTTCTGGCGGCAACACTTGGATTGGCAGCAGTGCTGCATACTTCGGCTGTTCTGTTCAACGTGGTAAAATTCGCGGGTGTCGCCTACCTGCTCTGGCTGGCCTACCAGTCCTTGCGGTCCGGTGGCGCGCTGGCCGTTTCGGCAGATCGGAGCGCCGAAAGCGGGGTGCGCATCGCGCGGCGGGGGGCGTTGATCAACATTCTGAACCCGAAACTGTCGATCTTCTTCCTTGCGCTACTGCCCCCGTTCCTGTCGGGCAATCCGGCAACTGCGACTGCGGAAATGGCGGTCATGGGCGGGATTTTCATGTTGATGACCTTTGCTGTCTTTGTTCTCTACGGGGTGTTCGCCGCCGCCGCGCGCACATGGCTCTTGGGCAGCGAACGTGTGATGCGGTGGCTCAATCGGTCCTTTGCGGCCCTCTTTGCTGCCTTGGCCGGGCGGTTGGCGCTGGAACGCGTCTGAGCTAAGTCGCGCCCGAGACACTGAAGATGGACCTGCCATGACCCAGATACCCCGTTCCGCGCTATTTCTTGGCCTTGCCGGAGTGATCCCTTTCGCTTGGGGCGCATTGACACTGTTGTCAGATGGTACAGCGCAGTGGGGTTTGGACGTGTTGGGACCAAGGTTCATCGGCCCCTACGTCCAACTCAGCTACGGCATGGTGATCCTCAGCTTCATGTCCGGCGTGCTGTGGGGTTTTGCCACCAAGGCCGAGGGCGGTCAGGCCGCCACGGGATATGCACTGTCGGTGATCCCGGCGCTCTGGGCGTTCTTCATGACGGGTGGCGGGCCGGTTTCGGCGGGAACCAATCTGATCTTCGGGTTTTTGGGGCTGCTCGTCCTCGATTTCAGTTTCTGGAAATGGGGCCTTGCGCCGGTCTGGTGGATGCACCTCCGTGTCCTCCTGACCGGGCTGGTCGTCCTGTTTCTTTCGGTGGGGGTATTCCTATGAGCGACCGTGAAACCATTGCCGTCTACGATGCCCGCGCGGGCGACTATGCCAAGCTTGAACCGTCGGACACACCCAGCGACACACTTGCCACGTTCATATCGGCCTTGCCCGAAGGCGCGCGTGTCCTTGACCTTGGCTGTGGTCCCGGCACCTCGGCGCGTCACATGGTGCGTGCGGGTTGCGTCGTTGATGCTCTTGATGCCTCTGCCGAGATGATCGGGCTGGCGTCGGCCATCGAAGGTGTCACCGCCCGACAGGCCAGTTTCGACGATGTCAGCGGCACTGCGATATATGATGGGGTCTGGGCCAATTTCAGTCTGCTCCATGCACCGCGCGCCGACATGCCCAAGCACCTTGCGGCGATCCACACCGCCTTGAAACCCGGTGGCATCTTTCACATCGCGGTTAAGGAAGGCACCGGCGAAGGCCGCGATGCGCTTGGCCGACACTACACCTATTACACCGAAGCCGACCTGACCACGCTTCTGGAAAGCGCCGGGTTTTCGGTGGGGCCCTATCGACGCGGCCGTGACAAGGGGCTAAGCGGCACCGACGACAATTGGATCTCTGTAACCGCCCATGCCTGACCTCTACGCCTATACCGACGGAGCCTGTTCCGGAAACCCCGGACCGGGCGGCTGGGGTGTTCTGCTTCTGGCCAAGGACGGTGAGACCGTGATCAAGGAACGCACCCTGTCGGGGGGTGAGGCCAACACCACCAACAACCGGATGGAACTGCTGGCGGCCATTCATGCGCTGGAAACCTTGGCGCGTCCGTCCTCGCTGACCATTGTGACCGACAGCGCCTATGTGAAGAACGGTGTGACAGGTTGGATCCATGGCTGGAAGCGCAATGGCTGGAAGACCGCGAACAAGAAACCAGTCAAGAATGTCGAACTCTGGCAGCGTCTGGACGAGGCGCAACAGCGTCACAACGTGACCTGGGAATGGGTCAAGGGCCATGCCGGTCACCCAGAAAACGAACGCGCGGATGAGCTGGCGCGCGAAGGCATGAAGCCGTTCAAAAAAGGCGCGGCGTGACCCTGATCGCGTGGATCGACCATGCTGCGGTTCTGGTCTTTGCTCTGACCGGGGCTCTGGTTGCCAGCCGGGCACAATTGGACATCATCGGCTTTGCCTTTCTCGCGATCCTGACCGGCGTCGGGGGTGGGACGGTCCGCGATGTGCTTTTGGACCGGAACCCGGTCTTCTGGATGGCGGACCCCACCTATCTTGGCGTGGCGGTGATCGCCGCCTTCGTGGTGTTCTTCACCGCGCATCTGTTCGAAAGCCGGTACAAGGCGATCCTGTGGCTCGATGCGGCCGCATTGGCTTTCGCAGTGGCGGCGGGGGCCAATATCGCTGCCAGCTTGGGGCAAAGCGCGGCGATTGTTGTCGTGATGGGCACAGTTACAGGCTGTCTCGGAGGGCTCATGCGCGATGTGGTGGCGAACGAAGTGCCGCTCGTCCTCAAGCAAGGCGAACTTTACGTCACCTGCGCCGTCGCAGGCGCGGCGGTGGTCGCGCTGTCACCCTTTGTTGGGCTCAGCCAGACACCAACTGTGCTGGCTGCGGCTGCAATCACCTTCGGTTTGCGGGCAGGCTCCATCGCTTTGGGCTGGAGACTGCCGGTCTACAAATCCCGCCCGCCGCGCAACTGACATTATTGCAGGTCGCTGAACGCCTCTTGCAGGCGTTTGGCCGCCTCTTCGACGCGGTAGGTTTGCGTGGCAAGGTTGAAGCGCAGGAAGGTCTCGCCACCGGGGCCAAACTCCGGGCCGGGGCTGGGCGCGATGCGGGCATCCTTGCGGACCCGTCGGCTGATTTCTTCGAACGACATGCCCGTACCCGAGAAATCCACCCATGCGAGATAGGTCGAGGCCAAAGGCAACGACCGAACACCGGGGATCGCATTGACCGCGTCATCAAAGATGCGACGGTTTTCGATGAGATGTTCGATCTGCGCATCGACCCATTCTGCGCCTTCGGGCGTGTAGGCCGCCGTGACCATCTCCAGCCCCATGCGGTTTGGCGAATAGTCCAGTGATCGAAGCCGCTGCGCCATCGCTTCGCGCAGGGTGGCGTCAGGTATGATGATGTTCCCGGTCTTGAGGCCTGCAATGTTGAAGGTCTTGGAAGAGGCGGTCAGGATCACCGAACGGTCCCGCGAATCCTTCGCTGCAACATCGTAGGGCACGAAACTGTGCCCCGGATAGATGAAGTCGTGGTGAATCTCGTCTGCCACGACGATGAGATCGTTCTTCTCGGCGAATTCGGCCACTTGGCGCAGTTCCTCGGCGCTCCAGATGCGCCCGGACGGGTTCTGCGGGGAACAGAAGATCAAAAGCTTCTCAGACCCATCCAACCGTGACTGCGCGTCTTCCAGATCAAGGTTATAACTGTCCCCCTCGCGCTTCAGAGGGCATTGCACCGGGACACGCCCGGCTTTGCGGATCTTGAACTCGAACTCGTGATACACCGGGTTGAAGGTGACAACCCGATCCCCCGGTTCAGTCCAGACGTCGATGCAAAGCGCAATCGCGTTGCCCAGGCCCTGACATGTCAGAATCCAGTCGGTGTCGATATCCCAGCCATGGCGCGTTTTCATCCACCACTGGATCGCCGCGAGGTATTCGGTGTTGTCGGTCCAATACCCGAACACACCATGATCCACCGCCGCCTGCATCGCCCGCAGCACGCAGGGCGCGGTTGGATAGTCGCTGTCTGCGGTCCACATCGCGATCCCGTCTGCGCTTGGAACGTCGAACTTGCTTTCCAGAACGTCCCATTTGGAGCTGTGCCGGCCACGGCGGTCATTGGGTCTGTTGAAAAGGTCGCGCATGTCTCACTCCAAGGTGCTCGGATTTTTTGGCGACGCTACCCCAGTGAACGGCAGGTGCAAGAGCCGGTCTATTGCCCTCGGGACATTCATTTACTAGATCACTGCCATGAAATTGCCTATCCTCATCCACCCGGACCCGCGTCTGAAAAAGGTCTGTGACCCTGTGCCCGATTTGTCGGACGATTTGCGCACGCTGGCCAAGGACATGCTGGAAACCATGTATGACGCGCCGGGCATTGGTTTGGCCGCGCCGCAGGTGGGCGTGCTGTCGCGCCTGATCGTGCTCGATTGCATCAAGGACGAGGAGTCGACGCCGCGTCCTCTCATCATGTTCAACCCCGAGATTCTTGCGTCTTCGGATGATCTGAACGTCTATGAGGAAGGCTGTCTGTCGATTCCGGACCAATTCGCCGACGTGACCCGCCCCGAAGCGGTCAAGGTGGCTTGGATCGACGAAAAGGGAAACCCGAGGGAAGAAGAGTTCGACGGGCTGTGGGCGACGTGTGTCCAGCACGAGATCGACCATTTGAACGGCAAGCTGTTCATCGACTACCTGAAGCCGCTCAGACGCCAGATGATCACGCGCAAGATGGTCAAGCTCAAGCGAGAGCAGGCGCGCGCATGACTGTGCGGCCCATTGTCAAATGGCCTGATCCCCGACTGTCCGAGGTCTGCGCGCCGGTTGAAAATCTGACCGGGCTGGCCGATCTTGTCCGGGATATGTTCGAGACGATGTACGACGCACCGGGGCGGGGGCTTGCGGCGCCGCAGATCGGTGTGATGCAACGTGTGTTCGTGATGGACCCGACGTGGAAAGACGGTGACCGCAGCCCCTTCGTGTGCATCAACCCGGAAATCCATGCGGCTGGCGATGACACCGCCCAAGCGACAGAGGCCTGTCTATCTATTCCGGGTGTCTCGGCTGACGTAACGCGCCCAACAGATATCACGCTCGGTTACACCGATCTGGCTGGTGTCCGGCATGAAGCGCGGCTCACGGGATTTGCTGCGGCCTGTGCGCAGCATGAACTGGATCATCTGAATGGCGTCGTGATCTTTGACCGCCTTGCACCCCAGATGCGGGCGCAGGTCGAAGCCAGATATGCGGCGCTTGCATGACCACGCGTGTTTGCCTGCCGTGGCCGCACAAGTACCTGCGCACACCCGCTGAGCCGGTGGAAGAGATCACCGACGAGATTCGCGCGATCTGGGAGGACATGATCGACACGATGGAGGCCATGCCCGGTGTCGGACTCGCAGCGAACCAGATCGGTATCCTGAAACGGCTGGCCGTTGTTGATGCCTCCGATGACCGGGGGCGGGTGGTAAGGATGGCGAATCCGGAAATCCTGCACGCCTCGGTCCAGCTTCGGTCGCATGAAGAAGCGAGCCCGAACCTGCCCGGCGTCTTTGCCAAGATCGAACGCCCGCGTGCCGTAACCGTAAGGTTCATGGGGGCAGACGGTACGGTTCACGAGCAGGATTTCGTTGGCCTCTGGGCCACGTCGGTCCAGCACCAGATCGACCACCTGAACGGCACGATGTATTTCGATCATCTGAGCAAGACCAAGCGCGACATCCTTTTGCGGCGGGCCAAAAAGCTGAAGGGCTAGGATATGCGGATCATCTTCATGGGGACGCCCGACTTCTCGGTTCCGGTGCTCGACGCATTGGTCGAGGCCGGGCACGAGATCGCCGCTGTCTATTGCCAGCCGCCACGTCCTGCGGGTCGGGGCAAAAAGGACCGCCCTACACCTGTGCACGCGCGTGCCGAGGAGCTTGGGTTAGAGGTTCGGCATCCGACGACGCTCCGAAACGTCGAGGCACAGCAGGACTTTGCGGCGTTGAACGCAGACATCGCTGTTGTGGTGGCCTACGGTCTGATCCTGCCGCAAGCGGTTCTGGACGCGCCTAAACATGGCTGTTTGAACATCCACGCCTCGCTTCTGCCGCGCTGGCGGGGGGCCGCGCCGATCCATCGTGCGATCATGGCCGGAGATTCGGAGACAGGGATCTGCATCATGCAGATGGAGGCGGGGCTTGATACGGGGCCAGTGCTGTTGCGCGAATCGACCTCGATTGGCGCGACCGAGACCACGGGCGAATTGCATGACCGTCTGAGCAAGATGGGCGCTGACCTGATTGTACAGGCAGTGCAGCAGATCGACGCTCTAACACCTGAGGTCCAGCTGGAGACCGGCGTGACCTACGCCCAAAAGATCGACAAGGCCGAAGCGCAGATTGACTGGACCCGTCCCGCCGTTGAGGTCGACCGCCAGATCCGGGGCCTGTCTCCATTTCCGGGGGCCTGGACGATGATCGGATCAGAGCGCGTGAAATGTCTTGGCAGCCGGTTGGCCGATGCAAGCGGCCCTGCCGGAGCCGCGCTTGACGATGCCTTGACCATTGCGTGTGGAACAGGAGCGGTTACCATCACCCGTGCACAACGCGCAGGCAAAGGCATGCAGGACAGCGATACGTTCCTGCGGGGTATGGCGGTTCCCAAAGGAACCCGTTTGGGAGAGTAGGGATGTTCATGATCTTGATGGGCACTGTCGTGATCGCAGGGATCGTGGGATACATCTCTGAGAAGACCGGGTTTACCAACAACGGCATCATCCAGAGCATCATCATCTGCGTCGGTGGCGCATTCCTTGCCTATTTCGTGCGGATCATGTTCGGATTCGGCTTCGGTTCGCCCGGTTTGAATGCGATCGTCTCGTCACTCGGCGCGTTGATCATCGTGCCGACCCATTGGCGCAGCACCGTGCGTGACCGGCGTCGGAGGTAAGCGATGCACATCCTTTTTCTCTTGATCATCGGGGCAGCGGCCGGATTTCTGGCCACACGGGTCATGCGAGTTGAGATGAGCACGCTTGCCACGGTGATGGTAGGCGTGGCAGGGGCGCTGATCGGTGGAATGGTGATCCGGTTCCTGCTGGCCGCCACTGGTGCGGTTGCGGGGTTTGTCGGTGCAATCCTTGGCGCGATGATCGTGATCTGGATCGTGCAGAAACTGCGATCCTGATCTAGCGCATGATCAGAACAGGCACCTTGCACGAACGGATCATCTCGGTCGTCGTGGACCCGATGATGAAACTGCGCACCCGGCTGTGACCATAAGCGCCCATCACCAGCAGGTCTTGCGCCCCGGTCGAGGTAATCTGCGCCAGCACTTTTTCCGGCTCTCCACTTTGGACAAGTGTCTTGGCGTCGAACCCACCTGCCTTGAGGGTGGCGGCGGCATCTGACAGCGATTTCTGGATGGCAGGCGTTTCCTTGCCCGCAAAAACCAATGTGACGGAAAGCCCCGCAAACATCTGGCTGCGCGCAATATAATCGACCGCCTTGAGCGATGACGGGCCACCGTCAAAGGCAACCAGCACGGATGTGATCGGCTTGAACGCGCGGTTGGCAATGAAGACAGGTTTGTGGCTTGCCCGGACGATGCGTTCGAGGTTGGAGCCCAGATGCTCCATCGCCAGTCCGGCAGCTTCGCCGCGTTTGCCGATGACGATCATGTCGCCGGTTTCTTCTTTGGCGGTCACGGTTTCAACCAGATCGCCCTGACGCAGACGGGTCTCAACGGTGATGTCCGAGCCTTGGGTGATGATCGCCTTGGCGTCTTCAAGAATGGCGCGCCCATGTTCATGCGCCAGCTTGGCGCGGGCGGCGTCAAGGTCGGTCAGTTGCTCCAAAAGCGCAGACCGGGCACCAAGACGGATCGCGCCGGAAAGGTCCTGCTTTTCAACGGCGTCGCGGCGGCCCATGACATGATAGAGCTTGACCTTCCAGTCGTTGCGCCCGGCGATCCATGCTGCGTGATGGCAGACGCTTTCGGCATAAGCGGAGGCGTCCACTAGGGCGATGAGGGTGTTTGTGGTCATGGTCTTTCTCCCTAGTGGCCGAGCAGTTCATCCATCGCGCCGGGCTTGTCATGAATGGCAAGCCTGTCGACGATGGTTTCGGATGCCTTATTCAAGCCAATCAGCTCGACCTCCGCACCTTCGCGGCGGAACTTGAGCACGGCCATGTCCAAAGCTGCAACCGATGAGATGTCCCAGATATGCGCGCGGCTGAGGTCGATGGTCACGCGGGCCGGAGCCTCGCGGAAGTCGAAAGCCTTCATGAAATCCTCGGACGAGGCGAAGAACAATTGGCCCTCGATGGTATAGGTACGGTGTTCGCCGTCCGGCGTGATCGTGGAGCGCACGCGGAAGAGTTGCGAGATCTTCCAGGCAAAGAAGATGCCCGAGAGCAGCACACCGACCAACACGCCAATGGCGAGGTTGTGGGTGTAGATCACGAAAAACACGGTCGCCAGCATCACGATGGAGGACGAGCGTGGGTGATCGCGCAGGTTCTTGATCGACGACCACGAGAACGTGCCGATGGACACCATGATCATGATCGCAACAAGTGCGGCCATCGGGATGATGGCCACGATATCGCCGAGAGCTACGACAAGGATCAGCAGGAACAGACCGGCCACGAAGCTCGACAATCGCCCACGTCCGCCGGATTTCACGTTGATGATCGACTGCCCGATCATGGCGCAGCCTGCCATGCCTCCGATAAACCCGGTGGCCGAATTGGCTAGGCCCTGACCGATGCATTCCTGATTGCGGTTGGAGGTGGTGTCAGTCAGGTCATCGACGATCTGCTGGGTCATCAGGCTTTCGAGCAGGCCCACGACAGCCACGGCGACCGAATAGGGGAAGATGATCTGCAGGGTCTCGAACGTCAGCGGAATGTCCGGAATGAGGAATACCGGCAGCGTGTCGGGCAAATCGCCCATGTCGCCCACGGTGCGCACGTCCCAGCCCATGGCAACCACAAGCGCTGTCAGCACGATGATCGTCACCAAAGGCGACGGGATTGCCTTGGTTAGACGCGGGAACAGGTAGATGATTGCCAGCCCAGCCGCGACCAGCGCGTAGGTGAGCGGCGGAACTTTGGAGGGGTCGAGTTCGGGCAGTTGCGCCATGAAGATCAGGATCGCCAATGCGTTCACAAAGCCGGTCATCACGGATTTCGACACGAAGCGCATCACATAGCCGAGCCTCAGAAGTCCTGCGCCGATCTGCAAAAGCCCCGCAAGCACTGTTGCCGCAAGCAGGTATTGCAGCCCGTGGTCCTTGACCAGTGTGACCATGAGAACGGCAGTTGCCGCAGTGGCCGCCGAAATCATGCCCGGCCGGCCCCCTGTGATGGCCGTGATCACCGCAATCGAGAAGGAAGCATACAGGCCGACCTTGGGGTCAACCCCGGCAATGATCGAGAATGCGATCGCTTCGGGGATCAACGCAAGAGCTACCACCAACCCAGACAGCAGATCGCCGCGAATGTTGTGGGTCCATTGTCGTTTGTACTGTGCAAAAGAGATCATGGAAGAATTCGCCCATAGGCCGCGGTTGGATGCGCGGTCTTTGTCGGTGTCGTCAAGTTGATGGGGTTCCAGCGAAAAACCGACCAGACCGGCCAGCGAAGGGTGTCACCCGACTATCGTCGGGGTCCCCTTACCCCGCCATGGCCAGGATGCCAAGTTGAACGGCGCTCAACTTGTCTTCTATCGGAATATGTCCGCTCTCATGCGTGCAAAGCGGGCACACGCAGAACGGTCCCCCTTGGGCGGCGGTTTTGGGGTGGCGCGAGGCTTGTCTGTGCGGATATCGATGACATTCTGCGCGAACCTAGGTGTTTTGTGAAACTGTGCAGAGGTCTAGGTGTTGGTCTGACAGTGACAAGAGGAGCACAAGATGGGACATCTGGTTGACGGAGTCTGGAAAGACCAATGGTACGACACCGAAAGCACGGGCGGCGCGTTCAAGCGCAGCACCTCTCGCTATCGCAACTGGATCACCGCCGATGGCAGCGCAGGCCCCACGGGCGAAAGCGGTTTCAAGGCCGAGGCGGGGCGTTATCATCTCTATGTCAGCCTTGCCTGCCCATGGGCCCATCGCACACTCATCTTCCGTGCGATCAAGGGACTGACGGATCATATCGGCGTATCGGTCGTTCATCCTGACATGTTATCAGATGGCTGGACGTTTGATCCCGATTTTCCCGGTGCGACCGGGGATACGCTTTACGGGTTGCCCTTCGCGCGGGACATCTATCTCAAGGCTGATCCGAAAGCATCGGGGCGCGTGACGGTTCCGATCCTGTGGGACACCCAGCGCGAGACCGTTGTGTCGAATGAAAGTTCGGAGATCATCCGCATGCTGAATTCGGCGTTCGATGGCCTGACGGGTGACACGCAGGATTTCTGGCCAGTGGCTTTGCGCGACGAGATCGAAGCGGTCAATGAGCGCGTCTATGACACCGTCAACAATGGCGTCTACAAATCCGGTTTCGCGACCACGCAAGAGGCCTATTACGCGGCTGTGGTGCCTCTGTTCGACAGTCTTGACTGGCTTGAGGACCGACTGTCACGGCAGCGATACCTCGTCGGCGACCGGATCACCGAAGCAGATTGGCGGCTGTTCACCACCTTGGTGCGGTTCGATTCGGTCTATCACCTGCATTTCAAATGCAATCGACGCCGGATCATCGATTATCCCAACCTTTGGGCCTACACGCGCGAGCTTTACCAACAGCCGGGCGTTGCCGAGACCGTCAACCTTGATCACATCGTGCGGCACTATCATTACAGCCACGAAACCATCAATCCGCACCGGATCATCCCGATCAATCCGGTTCTCGATTTCGACGCGCCGCATGGGCGTGACCATCTGGCTGCCGCTTAGGCAGTTTTCGCGTAATGCTCTACCATCGCCGCCAAGTCTTCGGGCTGGGTGGCGCTGGGGACAAATGCGCAGGCGTTCGAGCAAAGCTGGAAGATGGAGCCGTCCGAGAAAAAGCTCGTATTGGTGACAAAGATCACGCGGGCGTCCGGATGACGATAGCTCGCGTAATCTGCGACGGCGATGGCGCTGCCGCCTTCCAGCACAACGTCGAGGATGATGATCGAATAGAACTGTTCGTGCAGCCTGTCGATGGCGCTGTCCTGATCCAACGCGACATCCACAACATGACTCTGACGCTGCAAATGGCGTTGCCAGATGCGGCCAAGTTTGGCGTCGTTTTGAACGATCAGCACATTCATTCGTCGAGGCGTCTTTCAAATTCTTGCGTCGCGTCACGGACAGGGTCCGCCGTCAGTAGATAACAAACGGTTAATGTCAGTGTAAGGAAAGTGATCAGAACGTTAAATTGAGCGAAACTTGGCCGACCGGGATGATCCCCCGTTCTGTGACTAATTTCGAAAACGGCTGGTTTTTCAAGGGCTTTCTGGTGTGTACTACTTGATCAGGGGCGCGTTGGGAAACGATCTCCTGATGCAGTGATGACAATCAAACGGCCCTGATCGTCAGTGACATACAGATCGCAGCGTGAAAATCCGGTGACGAACTCGATGCAGATCGTGCTGTCCTGCATGACTGTGAAATACCCGTACCCGGTGCCGCCGTCGTTCGCATAGGCGTAGGTGTAGCTCCCATCCTCGAAGAACCGCGACTGACCATCATCGAAAAAGGTGATGGTCGCGCCTCTCAGCCGCAGATCCAGGCTGGTCTGATCAAACAACTCGTCGCCTTCACGGGGCACCCATTGCTGGGCAAAAACGGCAGCGGGAACAAGTATGAAAGCAACGGCACATCTGATCATGAGCCAAGCTTAAGCGTAATCATGCAAACGCCGCAGACACGTTTACGCGACCAGCCGTTCGGCTTTCTTGAGATCGACAGAGACAAGCTGGCTGACGCCCTGTTCCTGCATCGTCACACCAAACAGACGATCCATGCGTGCCATCGTGACGGCATGGTGCGTGATGATCAGGAACCGAGTGTCCGTCCGGCGGCACATTTCATCGAGAAGGTCGCAGAAGCGTGTCACGTTCGCATCGTCCAACGGCGCGTCCACCTCGTCGAGTACACAGATCGGCGCAGGGTTGGCGAGGAAGACTGCAAAGATCAGCGCCAACGCGGTCAGCGTCTGTTCCCCACCCGACAGAAGCGACAGCGTCGACAGTTTCTTGCCCGGCGGTTGGCACATGATTTCAAGCCCGGCATCCAGCGGGTCGTCGCTTTCGACCATGACAAGGTTCGCCTCGCCACCGCCGAAGAGATGGGTGAAGAGCAGGGTGAAATTGCTGTTCACCTGTTCGAACGCGGTCAAAAGGCGTTCGCGCCCTTCGCGGTTGAGGCTGGCAATGCCGGACCGCAATGTCTTGATTGCCTCTTCCAGATCGGTCTTTTCCGCCAGAAGGTGATCATGTTCTTCCTGCACTTCGCGCGCGTCTTCCTCGGCACGCAGGTTGACGGCACCCAAGGCGTCGCGTTGCCGCTTGAGGCGGTTCACATCGGCATCAATCGCCTCTGCACGGGGCAGGTTGTCGGGGTCCGCACCCAGCTTCTGCAACAGGTTGGTTGGGCTGGTATCCTGCTCTTCGGCGATCCGTTCGGCCGCCGCGTTGACCGCGTCGCGGGCGGCTTCGGCACGGGCTTCTGATCGGGCACGCGCTTCGCGGGCCTCAGACGCTTTCCGTTCGGCTTCGCGTTCGGCCTGATCGGCGTTGCGCAGCGTTGCTTCTCCGCTGGACAGCGTATCATCCGCCGCCGCCTTGCGGGCTTCGGCTTGCGTGATCTCATGGCCCAGTGTTTCGCGCTGGGCGGCCAGTTCAACAGGAAGACCGGACGCCTTTTCCAGTTCCGCCTGTGCGGCTGACCGCCGGTCCGCCAGTTCTGCGCTGCGCTTTTCGGCGGTGTCCAGACGGTGCCGCCAGCCGCTCAGCTCTTTTGTGACCTGTTGCGACCGGGCCTTGCGGGCATCGCCTTCGCGGCGCAGCTCGTCCTGAGCTGACCGGCGCGACATCATGGTCATGCGGGCCGCTTCCACCGTCATCTTGAGGTCTTCAACCTCGGCGCGGGCGGAGTCGAGGTCTTCCAGATCAGCCACGGCACGCTGTGCCTCGACCAGCTGCGCGCGCGCGCGCGTGGCCTCGTCCTCGTGGCGCGTCACGGCCATGGACAGGCTTTCCAGCTTGCCTTCAGCCATATCGCGGTCGGCCTCGGCACGGCTCAGTTTCCGCGCCGCTTCGGTCACAGCTGCATCGGCATCCCGCCGCGCTTGCCGCGCAGCTTTTTCGGCCATCGCCAAATCGGCCAGCCTCTGAGTCAGGCTTTCATGCGCCGCACGCGCGCCATCGACACGAGCCGAGGCAAGGGCGGTTTCCTGTTTCAGCGCCTCAAGCCGGTTCAACTGCTCGAGACGCAATGCGGCGGCTGACGGGGCATCTTCGGCCCATGCCCGATACCCGTCCCAGCGCCAGAGATCGCCTTCAAGGCTGACCAGACGCTGGCCGGGTTTGAGCAATGGTTGCAGCCGCGCGGCATCTTCGGAGTCCGCAAGGCCGATCTGGGCCATGCGCCGTTCCAGCACCTCTGGCACTGACACGTGGTTGGTGAGTGGTGTGATCCCCGGCGGCAAAGGCTGGTCGGTGTCGTAGCGCGGCAGTGCGGTCCAACCCGTGGGGCCGTCGCCTTCGACCTCGGGCGCGCGCAGATCGTCTGCCAGCGCCGCACCCAACGCTTTTTCGAACCCTTGTTCCACCTGAAGCCGGTCGAGGATCTGGCCACCCTCGGCGGTGTCCCGATCAAGCAGTCGCGCCAGAGCGGTGGTCTCGGCACTCAGCGCGTTCATCTCGCCTTCGGCTTCGGAGCGCTCGGCGCGGGCATCAGCTTCGCGCGACTGGGTTTCGGCGCGGGCCGCTTCTGCCTCTGTCAGAACCTGATCTGCTCGGTCGGCCAGATCGCGCGCGGCGACCTGTTCCTTGTCCGCCGCCAACGCCGCGGTTTTTGCGTCGGCCAGGGATTGTTTGGCCGCCGCCATTGCGTCACGCGCGCGGGCCGCATCCGCTTCGTTCCGGTCGAGCGTTTTCTGGCTGTCGGACAGAAGCCGGTGCGCCGATTGATGCCGCGCGGCAAGGCGGGCGACATCTTCGGTCTTCTGGCTCAGATCAGCCTCGCGGGCTTGCAGGACAGCGCCTGCCTCCTGTGCCGCTGCTATGGCTGCCGCGAGTTTATCGTCATGCCCTTCGGCCGCCTTGGCAAGTTCGCGCGCTTCCCATTCCAGTTGCTGGATGGTCTCGCCCGCGTCTCGGTTGAGTCCGCTTTCGCGCTCCATGTCCTTGGTCATCTGGTCGATGCGGCGGGTCAGGGTTTCAATGGTTTCAGCGGCGCGGCGTTCCTGCTCGGTCAGCGTGTCCCGCTGGAGAGTCAGCCGCTGCACAATCGCCGCTGCTATAGCCGCCTCCTCGCGCAGGGGGGGCAGGGCGGCATCTGCAGCTTCGCGCGTCTTGGTGGCTTCGCGCGCGGCAGATTCCGCCTTTGCCGCCTCGGTGGTGCGTTCGCGCAACTGCGCGTCTGCCTCGGCGCGGGCGATGTCTGCGTCTTTCCAACGGCGGTACAGCAGCAAACCTTCGGCATGACGCAGTTCTTCGCCGATGGCGCGATACCGCGCCGCCTGACGGGCCTGTCGCGCCAGTTGTGCAAGCTGCGCCGCAAGTTGTTCGATCACGTCATCGACACGCAGCAGGTTCGCTTCGGTGTTCTTGAGCTTCAGTTCCGCCTCGTGCCGACGCTGGTAGAGGCCGGAAATCCCTGCTGCTTCCTCAAGAATGCGGCGGCGGTTCTTTGGCTTGGCGTTGATCAACTCGCTGATCTGGCCCTGCCGCACCAGCGCGGGGGAATGCGCCCCGGTTGAGGCATCGGCGAATAGCATCTGCACATCGCGCGCGCGGACGTCCTTGCCGTTGACCTTGTAGGCGCTGCCCACGTCGCGGGTAATACGACGGACGATGTCGATCTGGTCCTGATCGTTGAAGCCAGCAGGCGCGAGACGGTCGCTGTTTTCGATCTGGATCGAGACTTCGGCAAAGTTGCGCGCCGGACGCGTGGCGGCACCTGCGAAGATCACGTCTTCCATACCGCCGCCGCGCATCGCGGTGGGGCGGTTTTCCCCCATCACCCAGCGCAGCGCTTCGAGAAGGTTGGATTTTCCACAGCCGTTCGGACCCACAACGCCGGTCAGACCATCCGCGATGATCAGATCAGTGGGGTCAACGAAGCTTTTGAAGCCCGTCAGACGGAGTTTGGAAAAGCGCACCTGTAAAGCCTGCCTGATTCCCGATGTGAGGGACAGTGTGTCGCGGGGTTTGGCGCGGAGTCAACGATTTGGTTCCGCATGTGGTAACTTGGTGCGGCTTATCCACAAGATATTGCGGTCTTGTTAAGGTATTTTCCTGAGGTCCGGTGCTGCTTTTCAAACGAGCAATACAGGCAGATCTTTACATTCCGATTTCTGAATGTAAATGTATTCCAAAATCGGAATACAAGGAGACTCGCCATGGACAATTCCGTATCCAGACCCGCTGACACCTATTCGCCCATCTACTTTCTGGCCTCGCTTGGTGCGGGCGGGATCGCGGTCACGTTCTTCATGTTCCTGATGTTCTGGGTGCCGCATCCGGGGCAGCCGGTGCCTGTCTTCGAAGACATCGCTGCTGCATTCGCCCAAGGCGGTACGCCCATGCAGATCGCCATCGCGGCCGCATTGATCGGGATTGCCATCTTTGCCTTTCTCGACATCAAATCGCTGATCTGGAACCTGAAATCCCTTTCGGCGTTCAAGAAAACCGACGCCTATACCAAGCTGCGCGAAACCAACGCCGAGGCCACGCTTCTCGCGATGCCGCTTGCCCTTGCGATGAGCGTCAACGCGATGTTCATCGTGGGTCTGGTCTTCGTGCCGCAGCTTTGGAGCGTGGTGGAATACCTCTTCCCAATGGCGCTGATCGCCTTTGCCGCCATCGGCGTGCTGGCCTTCCGTATGATCGGAACCTTCCTCGGCCGCGTTCTGTCGAAAGGCGGCGTGTTCGATGTGACCGCGCATAACTCCTTCGCGCAGCTTTTGCCCGCCTTCAGCATCGCCATGGTCGGTGTCGGTTTCGCCGCCCCTGCCGCAATGAGCACCTCGGCCATCACGGTTGCAGTTGCCCTGATGCTGTCGACCTTCTTTGGCGTTGCCGCGATACTTTACACCGTGATTGCCGCGACCACAGCCTTTGCGTCGATGCTTCAGCACGGGACTGCGCGGGAATCCGGCCCGACACTGATGATCATCGTGCCGATTGTCACCGTTCTGGGTATCCTCTTCCTGCGTCAGAGCCACGGTCTGCACGTCGCTTTTGACACCCATGCACAACCGGGCGAGACCATGATCTTCCTCGCACGCCTGCTGTCGATCCAGATCATGTTCCTGCTGTTGGGTGCGGTTGTGATGATGCGTCAGGGATATTTCAGTGACTTCGTCATGGGCAGCAAAACCTCGCCGGGCTCTTACGCTCTGGTCTGCCCGGCGGTTGCGCTTTCGGTCATGCTCCACTTCTTCGTGAACAAGGGTCTTGTCGCGGCTGGTGCAATCGAGAAGCTTGGTGTGGCCTATTGGAGTGTGACGGGCATTGCCATCGTGGCGCAGATCGTCGCGATCGCACTGGTGCTGCGCCTCAACCGGCAGCACTTTGCGCGCAGGGTCATCGCTGCCAATGCAGTTCCTGCTGAATAAACCCTGCACACAGAGTAACCGCGAAAGCCCGGATCAGGTGGTCCGGGCTTTCCACGTTGTGACAAGCCCGCGCATGGCATCGGCGAGCAAGAGCACATCGGCTCCAAGTGCCACGAAATTTGCGCCTGCGTCGATGTCCTGCTGAATAAGCGCCGGGTCGCCATCTATGATACCCGCCGCTTTGCCTGCGGCACGGATGCGGCGCAGGCCGTCCTGTACGGCCGCACGGACATCTGGGTGGGTGATATTGGGCAAGAGACCCATGTCGGCACAAAGATCGGCAGGGCCGATGAACACGCCATCCACACCATCGACCGCGCAGATCTCTTCGAGTGCGTCCATCGCCGCGACGCTTTCAGCCTGAACGATGATGCAAATCTGGTTTTCAGCCGTGTCCAAATAATCCGGGACACCGTTGAACGCCGACGCCCGTCCCAGCATATGCCCAACACCGCGGATGCCGCGCGGCGGATAGCGCGTCGCGGCGACGATTGCGCGGGCTTCTTCTGCGGAATTGACCATCGGGCACAGCAGCGACTGCGCGCCAAGGTCGAGCACCTGCTTGATCAGTGCCGCGTCGTTGTGCGGGATGCGGACCACCGGGGACACATTGTGCCCGGAAAGGGCCATCAGTTGCTCATGGATTGTCACAAGATCATTGGGCGCGTGTTCGCCGTCAATCAGAAGCCAGTCGAACCCGGCGGAGGCCGCGATTTCGGCCGCGTAGCCTGTGCCCATGGCCAGCCAAAGGCCGAGTGTTGGGGTGTCCGATGTCAAAGCGGCTTTGAATTTGTTGTATGGGGCGGGCATGGGTGTGTCCTTTTTCGGTGATCTGACACCAGCGCCTTGGGTAAGGCAAGTCAGTCTCGCTGGCGTGCCAGTTTGAGCGCGGACCAGATCGCGGTCCCGCCAAAGAACGCACCCGCGATTCCCACAACCTCGACCAGAGCGGCGGAATTCGAAATGCCGCGCACCATCACCGTCACCGCCAGCAGCGCCAGGCCACAAAGGCTGAAGATCAGACGAAACCAAAGCTCGTTTCTTGTGGGTCCGGTCACACGCCGCTCCTGATGCTTTGCTCAATGGTAGGCGGCGCGGCTCGGGCGGCCAGTGCCCTAGAACGTGACAGACACGCCGGGCAGATTCAGCGATTTGATCAGGTCGCGCAATTCCTGCCGTGCCGCGATGTTTGAGATGTTGAGCTGCTTCACCCCAACATCCTTGAGATCAAGCAGGGTCATGCCTCGAGGAAAGAGTTCGCGGAAGATGACCCGTTCATTGAACCCCGGTGCCACGCGAAAGCCGATGCGCTTGGACAGTCGCTCCAGCGCCTTTTCCATTTTCGCCTTGTTGACCATCTGTTGTGCCCCAAGACGGTTGCGCAGGACGACCCAGTCGATCGGGGGCAGACCGGCTTGCGCGCGTAGCTGACGGGCGTTCCAGACCATTTCGGAATAGACCGAGGGGCCTTCGATCTTTTCGCCGGTTGCGTCGGTATGGGCCAGCAAATCGAAATCCACGAAACTGTCATTCAGCGGCGTGATCAGCGTGTCAGCAAGCGAGTGTGCGACCTGGCTGAGCCGCGTGTGCGATCCGGGGCAGTCGATCAGGATGAAGTCGCTGCCCGGTTCAAGTTCTGCGACGGCCGCAGACAGGCGATGGTCATAGATGTTTTCGCCCGGTTGCAGCGTGTCGGGGTCAATCTCAGGCAGCTCGATATAACGTGGTGTGGGCAGATCCAGGTCTTCGCCTTCAAGCGTTTTCAAGCGATTGGCGATGTAGCGGCCCATGGTCTTCTGGCGAAGGTCAAGGTCCAGGGCACCGATCTTGTGACCCATTCGTGCCAACGCCGTTGCAACATGCATCGACACGGTGGATTTCCCAGCACCGCCCTTTTCGTTTCCGACAACAATGATATGCGCCATGTTTCTGCTCTTGCATGCTTTTGATCAGCTATGCGCATAGACGCTTCCGGTTGCAACGCCAGATGCGTGAATCGACGCAATCCGTTGCGGAACGGTGCATGTGCGACTCACATTCACAGGATGCCAGTGGCGCCCCAGACCAATCCCAACGCCATCGTCAAAATTGTCAGAATCGCTGAATAACCTGCCAACTTCCATGGTGAGAACGGACGCTCCCCGAAGGTGCGCCCGTCAATTCCGGACACCACGACCTTCTTCGCAGTGCCCTGATAGCTGTAATGCAGAATCCAGACCGGCAGCAGAATGCGCCGGTAGTGGATGCCGGTCGTGTCCGTCCTGTACCGATCCACCCGCGTTCCGGATTTCCCGACATGCTTCTTGATCCTGTTGCGGATCAGGAGGTCCTTGTCCTGCGCATTCATCCTCAACCCCTTGGCGACCGCCCAATGGTGTCGCTCTGCTGCAAAGCCAGCGAGGTAGCCGGCCTTGTAGGGGCGCAGGTAACCGGGTTGGAAGTCGTGCAAAATCCCGTCCCGGATTAGCGGAGTGACATGTTGCGATGCTGGAACTAAAAGATCGTCAAAATAAATGGTCATGTTCCCAGACACGAACTTCGTCCGTTTGTTCTTTCCGGAACCGGTCTTGTAACTTGCCCAGTACTCAATCGCTTCCTTTGAGTCGAATGTCCAAAACGGAACGTAAAGCCCGGCGACTCGGCCTTTGGCGATGACCTCATCAAGATCGCTTGGTGCCGCGATGCGCCGTCGGGTCCAGTCGGACACCGACCTTTCGGCAAAAGAACCATCGACCCGAAACGGGATAAGCGCCATTGTCTGGTAGGCTTTGTCCTCTGAGGTCAGGACAACAGGACCGTCACAATAGGGGCACCGCTCCGACAAGGCCGGGCCTGTAAACACGACCTCTCCGCCGCATGTCTCGCATTGATGGATGTGGTCCCCAAGCAAACTTGGTGGCTCCAATTGCGGTTTGTCTGGATCAAAGGGAAATTCCCGTGCGGCCTCGTGATCCGTGTCGCTGGCCAAAGGCCAGAGCGTGCCACAGCTTTGACAGAGCAGGTCTTGTTGCGCGGGATCAAAGGCGCATTGACCCCCACAGTTCTGGCAGAGGATGTCAGATTGGCTGGGTGTCGGGTCCATCACGAATCTGAATCGGCCACGGCCGAAATGATTTCCAACATGACCCAAAATCGCAATTCGGCCCGCTCCATCGCGCCTTCGAGATCGCCACTGATGTACCAGTCTCCGATAATGGTCGAGAGGAACCACGTCACAAGAACCCAGATGATAATCAGCGACCAGCCCGAGATCGCCCTGATCCACCCCGCCGACCCATGCCGGAGTTCGTGTTTCGCTTCGTAAATCGTGATGATTTTGACCACGTTGAACATGCCGATGGCTGTGGAGAGCCCGAACAAGATGAGCGCTGCAATCATCGGCTCAAGCTGCAATCGGTAATTCCTTCAAACGAGGTCAAACAGTTCGACAAACCTAGATCACCCGTTCGGAATACAAAAGCATCGAGATGCGTATGGGTCCTGCAAGACCACATCGCGCGCCTGTTTGCTGTGCAAGGCGCAAAAAGCAAAAAAGCCGCCCCGAATTGGAGCGGCTTTTGAGATCTTCAGAAAGGCGAAGCTTAGAAGCCCAGACCTTCGTATTTCTTCTTGAACTTGGAGACGCGGCCGCCGGAATCCATCAGGCGCGAGCTGCCGCCGGTCCATGCCGGGTGAACAGTCGGGTCGATGTCAAGCGCGAGCGTGTCGCCTTCCTTGCCCCAGCACGAGCGCATTTCGAGCATGGTGCCATCCGTCATCTTGACGTTGATGACGTGGTATTCGGGATGGATGTCTTTTTTCATCTCGATGATCCTTACGCGTCTGCGCCCGAAACGGGCTTGTAATTTGCATCTTCTGCGATACGGGCCGATTTGCCGCGACGCGAACGGAGGTAGTAGAGCTTGGCGCGACGGACGCGGCCGCGGCGAACAACCTCGATGCTGTCGATGTTGGTGGAATAGAGCGGGAACACACGTTCCACACCTTCACCGAACGAAATCTTGCGAACTGTGAACGAACCGGCAATGCCAGACCCCTGACGACGGCTGATGCAGACGCCTTCGTAGTTCTGCACGCGGGTGCGGGTGCCTTCGGTCACTTTGTAGCCGACACGGATGGTGTCGCCTGCTTTGAAGTCGGGAATGGTTTTCCCGAGGGCGGCAATCTGTTCCGCCTCCAACTGAGCGATAAGATCCATCGCTTCTCTCCTAATACTGCTTGCGGTTGGTCCGCAAAGATGTGCGCGTCCTCAGAGCTCTTGGTCTTCGTCCGGGTCCGCCAGTTCCGAATGATCGGAGCGCCCGCCAGAGATCAGGTCGTCTTTGTCTTGTTCCGTCCGGGAAGGGTGCGGTTGCGCCATGTCCGAAGACCACACGGAATCACCGCACCGGGCTGACACCCGGAACACGCGCCGTAAACCAGAAGCGCCGCAGTTAATCAAGGGCCGTTTGGTGTCTCGATGCTCTTGCGGGGCTTGGTTTGGTTGCGCCGGTAACAGGTCAGGCGATCACTTCGCCAATCAGCATCTGAGGTCGTGTGTTTGTGAAGTTGGCGATGTCAGCGACCACGGGCCCAGCCGCGCCAAGTGCTGAATCAAGTGCGGACTTGTCGGCAAAGGTCATCGTGGCGATTGCATAGCTTTCGGGCGGCGCGTCCGGTCCGCTGGCAAGCCCTTTGGTCACGAGCACAGACTCGATATGCGCACCCATGTATTCGCCGACCATCGGCATATGCGTGCCAAGATAATAGTCATAGTCGAAGTGGGTGTCGTCCGTGATCGGGTAAATTACCTGTAAGGAAAGTGCCATTTTAAACTCCTTTGGGATTCGCAGTGACAAAGGCTTAACACAGATCGCACGATCGTGACGCGATCAATCGTCCCGGTCCCGTCTGGCGCACCAATCGGCCCAAAGGTCGGGACGTCGCGCCCGGGTCAATTCTTCGGATTGCGCTTTGCGCCATTTGGCGATTTCGCCATGGTGGCCTGACATCAGGACGGGTGGAATTTCCTGTTCGCGCCACACCGCGGGCCGGGTGTATTGCGGATGCTCCAACAGCCCGTCGGAGAAGCTTTCTTCTTCCGTCGATGCCTCGTTGCCGAGCACTCCCGGCAAGAGCCTTACGGTGGCATCGATCATGGCCTGCGCCGCAATCTCGCCGCCGGTCAGGACAAAGTCGCCAAGGCTGACTTCGATCACTCGGTAGTGGTCGATCACGCGTTGATCCAAACCTTCGAACCGGCCACAGATCAGCGTCACGCCCGGCCCCGCGGCAAGCTGTTGCGCCATGACCTGGGTCAGGCGTCTTCCGCGTGGGCTGAGGTAAATCAGGGGCGCACTTGGGGCGATCCGAGCACGGGCGTGGTCAATGGCGGCGGCCATCACGTCGGGTCGCAGCACCATGCCCGCGCCTCCACCGGCAGGGGTGTCATCGACATTGCGGTGTTTGCCTTCGCCAAATTCGCGCAATGGCACAGTTTCAAGCTGCCACAGCCCATCCTGGAGCGCGCGTCCGGTCAGAGATTGCCCCAGCAGACCGGGAAACGCGTCCGGCAGAAGGGTGATCACCTGCGCCTTCCATGCCCGGGCCAGTTCCGGCGCGTCTTCCATCAGATCGCGCGGTACCAGCGAAGGCCGGATTGTCTTGCGACCATGGGAGCGTTGCGGCGGTGTTTTGGGATCGTCCATCTGGGCAGCCTTTTGGTGACGCCGATGGCTTTAGTGGCTTGTCGCCCAAAAGACCACAGGTCAGGCGGTCACGGGTGTTGCCAGCATATCCCGCATCGCAAGCATGGCTTCCGGCGCGGAAAAGAAGTGCGACAACGCGCCTGCCTCGGCGGGGCTGGCGCGCATCATCCGATCGATGAGCCACAGCTCTCGGATCTGGTCATCGTCCAGTTGCGACAGGTCCGAGGCGTCCCACCGCGCAATGATCTGCGACAGCACCATGCCGATCTGTTCTTCATCTGATACGAAGCCGGGGTGACCTGGAGCGGCGGTCATCCGTGCCCCAAGTGTTGCCCGGATCGACACAGGATCAGGAGGCATTCCCTTGAGCGCGTCCAGCGCGGAGGAGTGCAGGAGCGAGTGATACGTTTTCTTTGACGGCTCTTGTTTCAGCGAGGATGGAGCAATCTGAGGAAAAACTGCGATGGTTGCGGCAGCGATGCTGATCGCGCCGAAAACGCCCAAGACCATGAAGGCCAAGGAGACCGCGAATTCGTGCAATGTGATTGTCACCACACCCGGTGAGAGCGCGGCCATCACCAACAGCAAACGTCGTTTTACGCGATCCACAGTGGTCTGTCCCCAAGGCAACCATGTAGGCGTAAACCTGCCAAGTGGCGATTTTTCGCCGGAATTCAGGCAACGACGTGTCTATTTTTCGGCAAAAAGATGGCTGCCTCAGGAGGCTGGGCGCTGCGCCATCTTGCGAACAATCCGTTTGGCATCCTGCACGTCGCGTTCCGGAAGGTCGCTGCGGTTGAGGGCCAGAAACACCGCATCAATGCCAAGGTCGGGCTGCACGTTTTCAGGCGGCAACACGACGACGGCGTCGCGGTCCAGCTCCGTAAGCTCGAGCAGCGTGACCAGTGGATCAAGCGGCCCAAGTGGCAGGGTGGCCGCGTCTTCGAGAAGAAACGAGGTTACGCGGGCAGGAGCCACATCATGGGCGATCTCCTCGAGAATATCATCGAGGCTGCGGGCAGCGTCGAATTGGTTGCTATAGGTCTCGAAATCGTCGGTCAGGCGGGTGCTGCGGAGGTTCTGCCACCATGTGCTGCGCAGCCACGGCTCTCGCATCCTTGTGGAGAAATAGAAGGTCAGGTCAGTGTCATTGCCGAAACGTCGGAACGCGGCATCGCTCAGGCACTTCATCACCAATCCCGCACTGTCATAGCATTCAAGGCCGTGACGACCGGGCATGTGCCCTGACAAATCTTCCGAGGACATCAGGATCGGGCGCGGGTCCTTTCGGTCGACCGTTTCGAAAAAGGCGATGGCCGCCCGGGCAACCGCAGCCAATGTTTTCTTCTTCGGGTCGATCGAAAAGGCGCGTGCGCTTTCGGTAAGACCGTCAAACGCCTCTTTGAGAAAAACCCGCACATGGGGCTCCAGCACGCTAGCGTTCTCGCGCAGCATGGACTGAACGCTGGTCGTACCGGTTTTGTGAAAGCCCGCGTGAATGACGATCCGTGTCGTCACGAAAACAGGCCCTCTGGCGGATCGGCCACAATGCGCCCCTGCGCAAGGTCCACCGTCGGCACCACGGCTTTGGTAAAGGGCAACAACACCGTCTGTTTCTGCCCCGGTGCGCTGAGTTCAAGCAGGTCGTCCGCGCCGTTGTTGATGACGGCCAAAACCTTGCCCAAAGATGCGCCACCGGTGTCCGTGACCTCAAGCCCAATCAGGTCTGCATGGTAGAATTCGTCATCGGGAAGCGACGGCAGCCGGTCGCGCGGCACAAAAAGCTGCGTTCCGCGCAGCGCGTCAGCCTCTTCCTTGGTTGCGATGCCGGACATGCGCGCGGCGAGACCGTTCTTGATCTGACGCGTGATCTTGACGGTAAAGCTGCGTTTTCCGTCTTCGGTCTCAAGAGGCGTGTAACTCGCGATATCCTCGGGGATCGCGGTAAAGCTCTTGAGGCGCACTTCACCCCTGACCCCGAAGGAGCCGGCAATTGCGCCAACGCAGACTTTTTCACTCACGGATATGCTCCCGGTCGCTTTGCACGACTGGATAGACCAGACCGTTATGTGGACGCAATCGCCTGCGTGCGAGATCAGCCGCCGATGCTGAACACGCGGGTCACGCCAAAGCGCACCCCCCACTGTTCGTCTGAGCCTTGCTTGACGATCGGGCTGTCTGCGGCGTCATCGGTGAACTTTTCATAGGTGACGGCACCTTCCAGCCCCCAGACGTCGTTGATCTGATAGCGTGCGCCGAATTCGATACCGGCAGAGACCATACCACCTTCAGGATCGTAGGCGGGCAGGGCAGCACTGGATTCAGCGGGGGTGATGCCGAAATAGGTGTCGCTATAGGCGTCGTCGCCAAAGAACAGGCGCGGCCCCATTGACAGGCGCAGACGATCCGTCGGGCGCAGGATCGCGTCTGCGCCAATTTCACCGACCCAACCTTCATGACCGCCAAAGCCGCGACGGACTTCGCCGAAGGCAGCGAAATTCTGGGTGCCGTAGCGCAGGGACACGCCCAGTTCGACCGCCGCGTCGATGTCATCAAGACCCGCCAGTTCGGCAAAATCGTCGGTCTTGCGTTCCTCGATAAACCGGAACGACCCGCCAAAGGTCAGTCCCATGCTGTCAGCCCAAGGATCGGGGTTGCCGAATGTGCGCCCGCTGCGCAGCGCGAGATAATTGAAGCTGAAGCCAAGATCAGCGCCGATGGCATTGTCGTCAGAGCCGAAATATTCAGGTGTGCTTGCGACGCCACCGCGCAGGGTGAACGTCAGCTGCGGTTTGGCTGGGGCCGGAGCTGGGGTCATCACATCGGTCTGTGTCGCAGACTGCGAGGGGCCAGCGGCGTAGGCCGGTGCAGCAAGGCCAAGGGCGAAGGTAGAGACGACAGCAAGACGTGTGAGCATGACATTTGGCTCCTGTTGGGCAGCATGCGGTTGGTTTATGACATGGAGCGGCACGGCGGCGGGGTCAAGCAAAGCGCCACACGCCACAGAAAATGCCGCGTCAATGACACTCGCCTGTTGCGAGAGTGGCGCGGTCTTGGTCACAGAATGTTCAGGAGGGTCCTGCACGGGGGCAGGTGGGGTGCAGATGACCGGGTGGGCCGGCCATCTGCGAAGACAGTCCGCGATTACTCCGCGGTTGCCTCTTCGACGGCCGGGGCAGCTGCGGCTTCGGCAGCTTCAGCTGCTTTGGCGGCCTTTGCCTGTGCGCGTTCGGTTGCTGCTTTGCCCGGAACGGCTTTCTTCGGGTTGTTGCGGACTTTCTTTTCGACGACGCCAGCGGCTTCGAGGAAGCGTGCCACGCGATCGGTCGTCTGTGCGCCCTGGCTCATCCAGTACTGGATGCGCTCAACGTCCATTTTCACGCGCTCTTCGCTGTCTTTCGGCAGAAGCGGGTTATAAACACCCAGCTTTTCGATGAAACGGCCATCGCGCGGCATGCGGCTGTCGGCAGCAACGATGCGGTAGAAGGGGCGCTTTTTGGAACCGCCACGGGCGAGACGAATTTTGATAGACATGTGATCTTCTCCTAAGGTTTTCGAATTGACGGGATGGCCCGTCAGGATTGCTTCTGTTTGTGGTGTTGGATGACTTCCTGGATGATGAAATTCAGGAATTTCTTGGCGAACTCAGGATCAAGATCTGCCTGGGTCGCAAGCTCTTCGAGCCGCGCGATCTGGGTCGCTTCGCGCGCGGGGTCTGAGGGCGGGAGGTCGTGCTGGGCTTTGAGAACCCCAACAGCCTGCGTGTGTTTGAACCGCTCGGCCAATGTGAACACGAGGATCGCGTCCAGCCGGTCTATGCTTTCGCGGTGACCCCTGAGCAGCTCTGCGGCGCGGGTCACGGGATCGGTGGTCATATCAGTCAATGGCCCAGCCTTTCGGTTTGAACAGAGGGTCTTGGTAATGGGCGATTTCCATGTCGATGCCATGGGCAAGCTGCGTGCCGCGCAGGGCGTCGGGCGAAGGGTGCCGGTAGCAGACATCGTTGCCGTCGACGGTGGGCGCGTCATGGTCTTTCTTGGCGCCAAGGCGCTCCGCCAGCCGAATGCTGTCGAGGTTCTTGGGATCCAGATAGCTGACCGCCGTTTCCCAGCCTTTCTCGTCATAGAAATATCGGCGCACCCGATGGGTCGCTTCAAGCGCGAAGCCCTTGCCTGCGCGATCCGGCCAGATGATCCACGCAATTTCCCGTTCCGGCCATTTCGCGGGTGACCAGCCACCGGCCATGCCAACCGTTTCCTCGGTATCCTTGAGGTGCACCATCCACATGCCAAAGCCGCGGATTTCCCAGTGCCCGATCTCGGCGGCATAGAGCATCCACGCCTCGTAGCCATTGAGCGGTCCACCCATGAACCGCGAGCGGTATGAGGCGAAGGTGGCTTTGAAGTCGGGATAGTCTTCGGCCTTGGGGCTGCGCAGAACAAGCCGCTTGGTTTCGAGAACGGGGATGTCGCGGTGGCCCATCAGAGCACCTCCGCCAGTGTGTAGCGGTAGACCAGCGTGACCTCATCATCCTCGACGATCTCGCCATCGGGTTCCGCGCCCAGCCGTTCGGCAAGTGCAATGGAGCGGGAGTTGGCCGGGTCGATATAGCTGACGAGCGTTGTCCATTTCAGAACATCCGTCGCGAAGTCCAGAATGCAGCGACCTGCCTCGTAAGCGATGCTTTGACCTTCGGCTTTGGCATCGAGCAGGAAGCCAAGCTCCGGCTCAAGGTCTCCCGGTTCAAACCCGATCAGGACAAAGCCCAGCACGTCACCGGTCTGTGCATCTTCTAGCGTCCAACCGCCATGCCCGTGCAGCATCCAGCCGGAGGACAACTGCACAAACTCGCGCCATGCGTCAGCCCGTGTCATGGGACCGCCGATGCCACGGCCCCGTTCGGAGCAGGCGATGTCGGCAAGGCAGTCGAAGTCGCCAACGCGCGGGGCACGCAGTACCAATCGGTCCGTGCGCAGGACGGGCACCTGTTCGGAAAGCTGCGCGGCGATGGACGCAGCTACCCCGGTCGATGCGGTTTCACAGCCCATGCGCATCATGCCGCCACCTCCGGGCTGGGATGCCGATAGACGGTCGCCACCTTGTCGCGGAGCGTGATGTCCGGTTCGCGTACCGCGCCCATGCGCAGCGCCATAGCCTGAGAGCGGGCGTTGTCCGGTGCGATGAAACTGGGCAGGTGGGTCAACCCCAGATGCGTCTCGGCGGCCTGCCGTGCGGCCATGGCAGCCTCATAGGCGATGCCTTTGCCTTCGTGTTCGGCCGTCACGGCATAGCCCAGTTCGGGTTCCGGCCAGTCCAGTGGATGGAAGATACCGGCAAAGCCAATGAAGGTGTCATCGCCCTTGAGCGTGATGTGCCATTGCCCGTGGCCCCGCAGATGCCACTGGCCAAGACCGATCATCAGCATGCGACCCACATCGAGCGGCTCGGCCGGGCCACCGGTGAAGCGGCTTCGTGGGTCTTGGAAGTAGGCGCAGAGCGGCTCAAAGTCCTGCGGGCCGGGGGCGCGCAGGATCAGGCGTTCGGTCTCGATCACGGGAATCTCGAAACTCATGCCAGCGCCTCCGGTCCCGGATGGCGGTAGAGCATGTCTTCACCCATGTTTGGATTGTCGTAGGTGCGCTCATAGACGGCGCCCATCCGTTCGGCGAGGCGGATCGACCGGGTGTTGCCCGGTACGATGTTTGAGGTCAGCGTGGTGAAGCCAAGGTCGTCATAGGCCCATTGGCGCACCCGCGTAGCTGCCTCATAGGCGACGCCCTTGCCTTCGAACCCGTCGAACACAACCCAACCCACTTCGGGTTCGGGCCAGCCTTCGGGATTCCAGATGCCGCTGATCCCGGCCGGTTTGCCGGTCGCCCTGTCTTCGATGGTGAAATAGCCGTAGCCGTGCCAGTGCCAGTGGCCCACGTTCAGCGTGAACCAGCGCCAAGAGTCAGAGCGGTTGGTGTACCCGCCAAAGCCCTGGGAGCGGGTTTCGTCCATCAGGAAGGCGATCATCGCTTCAGCGTCGACCTTTTGTGGGCCGCGCAGGATCAGGCGTTCGGTTTCAAGGACGGGTGCGTTCGTGAGGCTCATGCATAGGCCTCCGGGCTGCCGTCGATGTCCGGGCTGTGACGGTAGACAACGGTTTCCTCGGGAGTTTCGCCGTCGGGCAGCGGGGCGTTCGCATCCAGAATAGCGCCAAGCCGTTCGGCCAGTGCGCGCGAGCGCACGTTTTCGGGGGTTATATAGCTGACAAGGGTGTCAAAGCCCTGTTCCCAAGCCCATCCAAGCGCAGCGGTCGCCGCTTCGGTCGCGTAGCCTTTGCCTTCGGCCTTCTCAAACAGGGTCCAGCCTATCTCGCGTTCGGGAAAATGCGGCGGTTGGGTGATGGCGACCTGACCGACAAACTCGCCCTCGGCCGTATCGACGGCCCACGCCCCATGCCCCATCCAGTCCCACGCAACCACCTCGGACGACAGCCCATAGAACAGGTGTGTCTTGTTCTTGGGAGCGCCCACATAGGCGGCGCGCGGCGTCTGATAGAAGGCCCAGAAGGCTTCCATGTCGTCCATGCGATGTGGACGCAGACGCAACCGCGGCGTGGTTATGACGGGGGCTTCACGCATCAAGAGTTACTTCTTCTTGCCGAACCCACTAAGGCCCGGTGGAAGGCCCATGCCGCCGCCAAGTCCGGGTAGGCCGCCCTTGCCACCAAGCGCCTTGGCTGCCTGTTCCAGCGCTTTCGGGTCCATCTGGCCCATCATCTCTTCCGGGCTGGGGCCACCTTTGCCGAACATGCCTTTCATGGCCTGTTTCAGCATGCCGCCTTTGCCCATCTTGCCCATCTTCTTCATCATGTCGGACATCTGACGGTGCATCTTGAGCAGCTTGTTCAGGTCGGACACGTCCATCCCCGATCCAGCGGCGATGCGCTTCTTGCGGCTGGCCTGCAGGATCTGCGGGTTGGCGCGTTCCTTTTTGGTCATGGAATTGATTAGCGCGATCTGCTGACGCAGCATACGGTCGTCGATCCCTGCGCCATCCATCTGCTTTTGCATCTTTTGCGCGCCGGGCATCATGGCCAGCATGCCTTCCATACCGCCCATCTTCATCATCTGTTCCAGCTGCATCTTGAGGTCGTTCATGTTGAACTGACCCTTCTGGAAGCGTTTCATCATGCGCTCGGCCTGTTCGACCTCGAGCGTCTGCTGTGCCTTTTCGACAAGGGCTACGATGTCGCCCATGCCAAGGATGCGGCCCGCGATCCGGTCCGGCTCGAAGGTTTCCAGCGCGTCCATCTTTTCGCCCAGACCCACAAAGCGGATCGGCTTGCCGGTCACGGCACGCATGGACAGCGCCGCACCCCCGCGACCGTCGCCGTCCATCCGGGTCAGAACCACACCGGTGATGCCGATGCGTTCGTCGAAATTCTGCGCCGTGTGCACCGCATCCTGACCAGTCAGGCCGTCGACCACCAGCAGCGTTTCGCGCGGATTGGCGACATCGCGCACCGCCTCGACCTGCGCCATCAGCTCTTCGTCAATGGACAGACGACCTGCGGTATCGAGCATGTAGACATCGTAACCGCCCAGCGACGCCTGCGTCTTTGCACGCTTGGCGATGGCAACCGGGTCTTCGCCCTTGACGATGGGAAGCGTGTCGACGCCGATCTGGGTGCCGAGGATCTGCAACTGCTCCATCGCCGCCGGGCGGTTCACGTCGAGCGACGCCATCAGAACGCGCTTGCCGTCCCGCTCTTTCAGGCGTTTTGCGATCTTGGCTGTTGTCGTGGTCTTACCGCCACCCTGCAGACCGACCATCAGGATCGGGGCGGGCGGGTTGTCGATCTTGAGCTTGCCGGGGTCTTCGTCACCGCTGAGAACATGCTTGAGTTCGTCATGGACGATCTTGACGACCTGCTGGCCCGGCGTGATCGACTTGGTGACAGCTTGTCCGGTCGCCTTGTCCTGAACCGCCTTGATGAAGTCGCGCGCCACCGGCAGCGACACGTCGGCTTCGAGCAGGGCCACGCGCACCTCGCGCAGGGCGGTTTTGACGTCGTCCTCGGACAGCGCACCCTGTTTGGTCAGCCGATCAAAGACGCTGCCTAGGCGGTCGGACAGATTTTCAAACATGGGCTTTCGCCTCCTTTGCCATTGGTTGCTCCCCCGATGTAAGGGCCAACGGCGCATATACCAAACGTCAAACGCCCCCACGGGCGTAACACGCTGGTGGGGGGCGATCCCGGACTGTGTCCAAGGGACCGGAAAGTCAGGCTTCCCGGAGTTGAATGGCGTTTAGGCCAAAGTGGCGCGCAGAGTCAAGCCGCGCGCCAGCGTGTTCAGGCGGCGAGGGCTTCAAGCGCTGCAGTCGCCTTGGCATGCGACGCCTCGGCATCCACCATCAATTGGTCGGCCGCGACGAACTGGACATCGGTGATCCCGACAAAGCCGAGTACGTGACGCAGGTAACCGCTGGCAAAATCGATCTCGGATCCGACCTGCGTTCCGCCCGATGTGATGGCGACGATTGCACGCTTGCCGGTCAGCAAACCTTGGGGGCCTGTTTCCGAATATTTGAACGTGATGCCTGCGCGGGCAATCAGGTCGATCCATGTCTTCAGCGTTGCCGGGATGCCGAAATTGTAGATCGGCGCGCCGATGACGATTGTGTCTGCCGATTTGATCTCTGCGATCAGGGTATCGGACAGAGCAAGTGTCTGGCGCTGCGCGTCGGTGCGTTCGTCTGCGGGCGTCCAGTTTGCGGCGAGCCAATCCGCGTCGATGGCCGGCATGGCCAAGGCCAAATCGCGGTTGATTACGGTTGCCGGCGCAAGGCGGTCGATGATCCGCTGTGTCAGTGCGCGGCTTTCCGAACCTGAATGCCGGGCGGATGCGTCGATGCGAAGAACGGTATGTGTCATGGGACTCTCCAGTCACGAACTTGTTTGCTTGTGAAGAGTACTTAGGTATTGCCTCAGCGCACGAAATAGGAAGATATGCGCAGTTGATGTGAGTATTTGCACAAAGGTGGATTATGGAGCATTGGGACGAGGTGCGCACTGCATATCAGGTTGCTCGGCAAGGCACGGTCAGCGGAGCCGCCGAGGTGTTGGGCGTTCACCACGCCACCGTTATCCGACACATCGACGCGCTTGAGGCGCGGCTGGGCGTCAAGCTGTTTCAGCGCCATGCACGTGGATACACGCCGACGGAATCTGGTGAGGACCTTGCCCGCGTTGCTCAGACGACCGAGGATCAGTTGCAGCAATTGGTCGGACGGATCCGGGGACGCGGTGCCGATGTCAGTGGCGAATTGATGGTCACGTCCATTGTGGAGCTGTCCAATTTCCTTGTCCCGGTTCTTTCTGATTTCAAGGACAAATACCCTGGCGTCGTGCTGCGCTATCTGACCGATGCACGTGTATTCCGACTTGAATATGGCGAGGCGCATGTTGCGATCCGCGCGGGATCAGTTCCCGATGAGCCGGACAATGTCGTGCAGCCGCTGACAAAGCTCAGGATCGGGTTTTATGCCTCCAAGAGTTATGTCGAAAAACACGGGCTTCCCAAAGATGAAGATGATTTGGTGAATCATTTCTTCGTCGGCAACGACAATCCCGATGGCCGTGCGCCGTTCCAACAATGGCTTCGCGCGAAGGTGCTATACGAGCGTGTCGTGTTCCGGGCGACCGACACTTACAGTATGATCACGGCTGTCCGCAGTGGTGCCGGCATAGGCTTTATGCCTGTGGCCCAAGGTGCTGAGGATCCTGATCTTGTCGAGGTGATGCCGCCCAAGGAAGAATGGGTGGCACCCTTGTGGCTGGTCACTCATGTAGACTTGCACCGTACGGCAAAGGTGCAGGCCCTGCTGGCGCATCTCAAAGAGGCGGTCAAAGTGCTTGACGCTGCACATTCCTGATATGACTGAAGCGCATCGCGGTCACTTGGCCATGTTGGCCTTTTCGGCGCTTGTGGCCGGGTCGTTCTCGCTTGGATCGATGGCCGCGCCACATATCGCGCCTGACGCCTTGAACGCGGTGCGTTTTGTCATCGCCTCAGCGATCTTGGCTGTTCTCGTCTTTTCGACCGGAGGTGTGGATCGATCCGCCTTACAGGCACCGTGGCGGTATCTCGTCCTCGCGCTGTTTCTCGTGGCGTATTTTGTCCTGATGTTCGAAGGGCTGAAAACCGGCGCACCGGTTTCGATGGCTGCAGTGTTCACGTTGACGCCAATGATCGCGGCCGGGTTCGGCTGGCTGCTGCTGCGTCAGGTCCTGACCGGACGGATGGCCATCGCGCTGACCATTGGCGGCATCGGTGCGCTTTGGGTGATCTTCCGCGCCGAGCTGTCTGCGCTTCTGGCATTCGAAATCGGTCGCGGTGAAATGGTCTACTTTGTGGGCTGTGTGGCCCACGCCGTCTATGCGCCGATGGTGCCCAAGCTGAACCGGGGCGAACGCCCTGCGGTCTTTACGCTGGGTGTGCTGATTACGGGCGCGGTGCTGTTGTTGGTTTTCGGGTATCCGTCAATAATGGCTACGGAGTGGGCCGAATTACCGCCAATCGTTTGGGTGACCATTGCCTACACCTCGGTCTTTGCCAGTGCGGCGACGTTCCTGCTGCTCCAATATGCGACCATGCGTATTCCGTCAGCCAAGGTCATGGCCTACACCTACCTCACGCCAAGCTGGGTGATCCTGTGGGAAATGGCGCTTGGGCGGCCGCTTCCGCCAATGCTCATTCTTGTGGGGGTCGGACTGACGATGGTGGCGCTCGGACTTCTGCTCAAGGATGACAGCCAGGTCCGGGGCAGAGTGGCGTCAGAAGGGTAATCTTTCTAGCGAAAAACCCTCGGCCTCAAGAAGGGCCAGAACACCATCACGCCCCGGCAAATGCGCCGCGCCGAACGCCGCGATGACGGTTTCGTACTTTTCCGTTGCCTCAATCAGAACCGGGATCCAGGCGCGGTTTCGGTCGATCAGCAGTTCCTGCTCCATAGTCGCAAAAATCTCGGCTGCGGCATCTGACGGGATCGGGCTGTAGCGCTCGGCAAGAATGGTCGACATGGCCCAGCCCTCTGCGGGGGCTTCGTCGAAATAACTCGCCAGCATCGTTGCAAACAAATCTTCGCTTATGGCCGGATCGACCAGAGCAGACAGCATCATGTCGATCTGCACATCGCGGGGCTGATCCGCAAAGGCGGCGAAAATCGTCTCCACATCCTCAAGCGCGGCACTGGGAATGCCAACTGAAGCCGCGATTTCTTCGATGCGGGCATCCATACCTCCTTCGGAGAGATCGGTCTCAGACGCACAAGGCGGAATGGCCAGAAGAATTGACACGTACCATGGCTGAAACCGCGCGGCCATGAAGGGCGGAATGCCGCGCGCATTCAGCGCCTCTGACATCTGTGCCCATTGCGCCTCGCTCAGCAAATCAGGCAGCGTCGCGTCCGGCATGAGCAAAAGGCTTGGATCGGTCGACAGGCGCTGCTGCAAAGCGAGCTCATCTTCGTTTGTCATTTCCAGCAAGAGCAGATCGGCGCTCTCAACGATGCTGCGCAGGCGGTTCAAGGGGGCATTCAGACGTGGATCAGACAGGTGCATCGTGCCGATCAGATGCAATGTGGAACCGTCCCGCGTGGCTTTCCAATGATTGCCTTTCGCAAACGGGTCGTCGGCGACGATGGCGTCAAGGCGATCTCGCTCTCCTTGGTCAAGTGTGGCGCGCAGGTCATTGCCCGAACAGGCGGCAAAGGCAGGTAAAGCCAGCACGAGACAGCACAAAACCTGCAGCAGGCGAGCAATCATCCAAGTATCCTTTTCGGTGTTCCCTGTCGGGAAGCTAGGCGTTGCGCTTGTCAGGGGCAAGACGGTCACGCATTGATGAGGCATGGAACGTGAAGCCGATCTTTATCCGCCTGTAAAAGCCTTTCTTGAGGCGCAGGGATATTCCGTCAAAGGCGAGGTCGGCGCGGTGGATCTGGTTGCAGTCCGGGGTGATGAAGACCCGGTCGTGGTCGAATTGAAACTGCGTTTGAACCTGACGCTCTATCATCAGGCGGTGACGCGGCTGCGACTGACCGATCTGGTGTATATTGCGGTGCTCAAGCCGACGGGGCGCAATGCACGCCGGTCCTTGCGCGAAAACCGGATCATGTGCCGCCGCCTTGGGCTCGGGTTTTTGACTGTGCGTGCAGACGGGGTTGTCGAAGCGCAGTGCGATCCGGGTCCCTATCTGCCGCGCCAGACAAAAGCCAAGCGCGAAAAGCTGCTTCGCGAGTTTCATCGGCTCGAGGGTGATCCGAACGCCGGGGGCGCCACCCGCCACGGCATCGTCACCGCCTACCGGCAGGATGCGCTGCGCTGCGCGATGTATCTTGCCGAAACGGGAGCCGAGAAAGGATCTATCGTGGCCAAGGCGACAGGCGTGGCCAATGCTACGACGCTGATGCGCGACAACCATTACGGTTGGTTCTGCAAAGTCGAAACGGGTGTGTATGACCTGACGCCGGACGGGCGTCAGGGCTTGGCGGATTGGGGCGAAAGCCTTGGCTAGATCGGCATAAGCTTATTCGACCTTGATCGTCGCAGATGCGATGCTTTCGCGGTCCTGACGGATGAAATACTGCACCACGTAGTCTCCCGGAGCGTCCGGCAGGGTGATCGTCGCCGGGTTGCCGCTGCGCGTATAGGCCCAGCTTTGCCATTGTTCGCCGCCCGTTGCGCCCGCAGGACCAACGCCGATGTAGTCTTCCGCGTAATCAGGCCCGGTCCAGCCGATTTCGACGGTGGCCCCCGGTGTCGCCGTCGCGGGCACAATCAGCGTCGCCTCAACCGGGGTCACGGTGATTGGGGTTTCTGCAATCGCGTTGCGGTCTTGTCTGACGAAATACCGGATCAGATAATCCCCGGGTGTTGCTGGAACCAAGAGCTTTGCGGGCGTTCCGTCGCGCGTATACACCCAATTTTCCCATTGGTTTGCCCCATCCGCGTCTGCACGTCCAATCCCAAGGTAGTCCTCGCTGTAATTCGGTCCGGTCCAAGCGACGTCGATGGTCGATCCGGCCGGAGCGCTGGCCGGAGCCTGAAGTGTCGCCTCAACCGGTTTCAGCGAAATCGGCACAGAAGTCAGAGGTGTGCGATCCTGCCGCTGGAAATAGGTGATAAGGTACTCACCGGGTTCCACCGGCATCACCAGATCAAGCGGGCTGCCCTCGCGGGTGTAGGTCCAGTTCTCCCACTGGTTTGCACCGTCGGCATCTGCGCGCCCGATGCCGATATAGTCCTCGTCGTAGTTCGGGCCGGTCCAGCCAATTTCGATGGTCGATCCGACGAATGCTTCTGTTGGCGCCGTGATGCTGGCACTGACCGCCGTCAACGTGATCGGAACCGACGTGAGCGGTGTGCGGTCCTGCCGTTGGAAATAGGTAATGACGTACTCACCGGGTTCGGCGGGCATCATGAGGTCAAGAGGGCTGCCCTCGCGGGTGTAGGTCCAGTTTCCCCACTGGTTCGCACCCTCGGCATCGGCGCGCCCGATGCCGATGTAATCTTCGTCATAGTTCGGTCCGGTCCAACCGATTTCGATGGTCGATCCGGCAACGGCCTCGGTCGGCGCGGTGATGCTGGCTGTGACCTCGGTTGCCGTAAACGCGATGGTCGTCAGCGGCGTTCTGTCCTGCCGCATGAAGTAGGTGATGGCATAGTCGCCGGGCTCTGCCGGGATGGTCAGTTTCGCCGGTGACCCGTCGCGGGTATAGGTCCAGTTCTCCCACTGGTTTGCTCCGTCTGCTCCCAGCTTGCCGATGCCGATATAGTCCTCTTTGTAATTCGGACCTGTCCAGTCGACCATGATTTCAGAGCCCGCCGGTGCCTCGGCCACGGTCTGGAGGGTCGCGGTCGCGGGTGTGACCATGATCTCGGTCTGTCCCAACGGTTCGCGGCCATCGCGTTTGAAATACGTGATGACATGCGGGCCGGGTGTGGGCGGAACCAAAAGGTCTACCGGGTTGCCGGACGATGTGTAGCTCCAGTTGCGCCACTGGTTTGCACCGTCTGCATCTGCGGCACCGATCCCGATATAGTCTTCCTTTTCATTCGGGCCGTCCCATCCCACCTGGATCGTGCTGCCTGCGACCGCTTCGGCAGGGGCCAGAACGCGCGCCTTTTCCTGCGGCGCAGGGAAGGCGATTTGCACTGTTGCGCTGTCACCAATCGCCACGAATTGGCGGGTCATTTCGGTTTCCAGCGCAACGCTGTAGGCGATGGCGGTGTACGATCCTTCGGGCAATTGCAGGTCAAGCGGATTGCCTTCGGTATCGCTGAGGACGGTGTCGGTGTTGCTGGTCAGTTCCCAAAGCACCGGGCCGGACACCAACATGTCCGTGCCTTCGATCACGGCTGTCAGCGTGGTTGGCACGACGACAGGTTCGGGGTCCGGTTCGGGGGCGGCGGCCACCTGTGTCAGGGCGGCGGTCAACTGATCCGCGGTGTCGGCAGTGAGGAATTGCCCGCCGGTTTCGTCGGCGATGCACTGCATCTGCGCCAAAGCCTCGGGGTCAGAGCCAACGTCGAAACCGATCACATGGGCGGTGAAATCAATGCCGGCCTCTTCCAACAGGCGCGCGGCTGCGCAGGGATCGGGATTGCAGGTCTCAACCCCGTCACTGACAAGGATGACGGTCGCCTTTTCCTCGGTGTAGCGCAGGGCTTGCGCAGCGGCGATGACTGCGTCGGTCATGGGCGTCTTGCCCAAAGGTTTGATCCCGTTCACAGCGGTCGCAATCTGGGCCGCCGTTCCCGGTGCCGGGGCGACGACCGTTTCGATATCCGTGCATTCGCCGCGTTCGCGGTGGCCATAGACCGTCAGGCCAAGCCCCTGTTCCGCCGGGAAATCCGACAGAAGCTTGCCCACGACGTCTTGCGCGATGGTGATCTTGGCAACGCCATCGACCTGTCCCCACATTGACCCGGATCCGTCCATCACGAGAACCGTGTTGGGCTGGTTCTGCGCGGTGGCGATCGTGGCAAAAGCCGTCAGAGAAAGGGCAAGCAAATGTCGCATCGGGTGCGTCCTCGAAATCAGGTGATTCAATGACACCAGAGAAGCACGTTGAATCGGACATGCACAGGTTTCGCAGAACCAAAAATTTGCTTTTTTTGCTTGGCGAAAAGACGCCGTGTGCTAATGATTTGAGCAAGTTCGCGAAAGCTGCTCAGAAATTATGCGCCCTTGGCCTCTGAAAATAGGTGGACGGTCCTTCGTGTTCCGTTTCTCCAACTGATGGAACAGCTTGCCTCGAACAAACCTTGGAGATTCTCGATGCTTAAACGTACGTTGGCGGCCTTTGCCACCACACTCAGCTTCGCAAGTGCCGCCTTTGCACAGGCTGATTTTCCATTTGCGCTCGACTGGAAATTCGAAGGTCCAGCGGCCCCTTATTTCGTGGCCATCGACAAGGGCCATTTCGAAGCGGCCGGCCTCTCGGTCGAGATTTCGGCCGGGCAGGGGTCTCTGGATGCCATCCCGAAAGTGGCGACCGGTGCCTTCCCCGTCGGGTTCGCAGACATCAACTCGTTGATCAAGTTCCTCGACCAAAACCCCGGTGCGCCTGTCACGGCTGTGATGATGGTATACGACAAGCCGCCTTTCGCTATCATTGGCCGCAAGTCGCTGGGTGTCGAAGTGCCGAAAGACCTTGAAGGCAAAGTCCTGGGCGCCCCGCCCCCCGATGGCGCATGGGCGCAGTTTCCGGCTTTTGCCATTGCCAACGATCTGGATGTCGCGTCAATCACCGTTGAACCGGTCGGCTTCCCGACCCGTGAGCCGATGCTCGCCGAAGGCAACGTCGCCGCGATCACAGGCTTCTCGTTCTCGTCCTATCTGAACCTTGTGCGTCTTGGCGTGCCGGAAGAGGACATCTCGACCATCCTGATGGCGGATTATGGCCTCTCGCTTTACGGCAACGCGATTATCGCGAACACCAATTTCGCTGCCGATCATCCCGAGCTGATCAAAGGGTTCCTTGGTGCGGTCGCCGCCGGTTGGAAAGATGCGATTGCAGACCCGGATGCCGCGATTGCCAGCCTGATCGAACGCAACCCGGCGGCCGATGCAGAGCTTGAAAAGCGCCGTCTGCAACTGTCCATCGATGCCAACGTCGCGACCGATTACGCGATGGCCAATGGCATGGGGGGTATTGACGCCGACCGTATGGCAAAGGCGATCGAGCAGATCGCACAAACCTACGAGTTCCAGAACGCGCCCGACGCAAGCCTCTACTTTACGGATGCCTACCTGCCGGACGCGGCTGCGCGGATGCTGAAATAAAACTTCCAATGGGCCGGTCGTGCGTGTCACGGTCGGCCCTTGTTACAAGGCGGTGCGCGTGTCGGGAAATCTCATCGAAATCAAAGGCGTGCGACACGCCTACCAAACCAAGGCGGGTCCCTTGCCCGTGCTGGATGGATTGGAACTGACTGTTCCCGAAGGCGGATTTGCTGCTGTGGTTGGGCCGTCTGGTTGTGGTAAATCCACACTGACCCGTCTGATCGCTGGCCTGATGAAACCCGATCAAGGCGAGGTCTGGCTCCACGGTGAATTGGTCAAAGGGCCGAAGTCGACTGTGGGTATGGCCTTTCAGAACCCCGTGCTGCTGGAATGGCGGACCATACTTCAAAACGTCATGCTGCCGCTCGAGATTGTGCCGACCAAGCTGACTAAGCGCGAACAGGAAGAGCGGGCGCGCAAGCTGCTGGCGCTTGTCGGTCTGGAAGGTTTCGAGGACAAACGCCCCAGTGAACTCTCTGGCGGGATGCGGCAGCGTGCGTCGCTGTGCCGGTCAATCGTGCACAAGCCCGAAGTGCTGATCCTTGACGAGCCGTTCGGGGCACTAGACGCGTTCACCCGCGAAGACCTCTGGCAGACCATGCACAAGGTCAAGGCGGAAGAGCCGTTCACCGGCGTCCTGATCACCCATGATCTGCGCGAGTCGATTTTCCTGGCCGATCAGGTGGTCGTGCTGTCGGGGCGGCCTGCCAAGACACAATACGTGATGGATGTGCACCTGACAGGTCAGCGCGACATCGAACATCTTTATACCCCGGAATCGGCGGAGGCGCTGAACATCCTGCGGCGCCAGATTCAGATCGCGCAGGGCCGGGCTGATGGACACGAGGCCGCCCAATGACGCTTCGCAATATCATGGTCCCTGTTCTGGCCATCGTGGTCTTCGGCCTGTTGTGGGAACTTCTGGTCTGGGCCAACGGCTGGCCGAACTACGTGATGGCCTCGCCATCGGATCTGCCCCCCGCCTATGCGCGGTATTGGGACCTTTTCATTGTCATGGGGTGGCAGACGTTGTGGCGGACGGTGGTTGGCCTGTTGCTGGCCATCGCCTTCGGGGTCTTCCTCGGCATGATCATGGGCTTCTCACGCACCATGCGAGATGCGCTCTATCCGTTGTTGGTGGGCTTCAACGCGATCCCCAAGGCGACCGTGGTTCCCATCGTGGCTCTGCTTTTTGTCGGCGATCACAACTTCAACACCATCCTGATCGCGTTCATGATCTCGTTCTTTCCCATCGCGGTGTCCGTCTCTATTGGCCTGAGCACGCTTGAGCCGGAATATCGCGACATTCTTGCCTCTCTGGGGGCATCCAAGACCAAAATCTTCTGGAAAATTGCTCTTCCCAAGACCCTGCCCGAGTTCTTCGGGGCCCTCAAGGTGGCGGTCACACTGGCGTTCATCGGCACCAATCTGATGGAAATCGTCTCACCCCATGGGCGCGGACTCGGTGCGCTCTTTGACTCGGGCAAGACCAATTCGGATTATCCGCTGATGTTCGCGGTTTTGATCGCGCTCGCTCTGATGGGGATCGTCCTCTACTACGTGGTGGTGTTTCTGGAGAAGATTTTTGCCGGTTGGGCAGAACGGTCTCCGAGCTACTGATCCCGCAAGCGGCCTTGCGCCGAACTCCATAAATTTTTGCGGCGAAAAATGTTGACTCACGCTTGCGCGATGCCTAGTTATCCGCCGTTAGCACTCGACCCTATAGAGTGACAACAGTCCTTCGGGGAGCGAGGGACTTTAGTGGAAACCTTTGAGCAAGGAGACTCGAAGATGGCATTTAAACCGCTTCATGACCGCGTGCTGGTCCGTCGCACTGAGAGTGACGAAAAAACTGCTGGTGGCCTGATCATCCCAGATAGCGCCAAAGAAAAGCCGGCAGAAGGCGTGGTTGTTGCGTGTGGCGAAGGCGCGCGCAAGGACAGTGGCGAGCTGATCGAGATGGCCGTTTCGGCCGGCGACAAGGTCCTTTTCGGCAAATGGTCGGGCACGGAAGTGACGGTCAATGGCGAAGAACTCCTCATCATGAAGGAGTCGGACATCCTCGGCATCATCACGGACGACGCAGCAGCGAAAGCTGCCTGAACGCCCGTCGTGGTTCCAAACCAACACCTCTGACTAAATTAGTGGAGACTAAGCGATGTCTGCAAAAGACGTAAAATTCAACACAGACGCCCGTTCGCGCATGCTGAAGGGTGTCAACATCCTCGCCGACGCGGTGAAGGTGACCCTCGGCCCGAAAGGCCGCAACGTTGTGCTCGACAAATCCTTCGGCGCACCGCGCATCACCAAAGACGGTGTGTCCGTGGCCAAGGAAATCGAACTGGAAGACAAGTTCGAGAACATGGGCGCACAGATGGTGAAGGAAGTTGCTTCCCGCACCAACGACGAAGCCGGTGACGGCACCACCACTGCAACCGTTCTGGCACAGGCCATCGTCAAAGAAGGCATGAAGTCGGTTGCAGCTGGCATGAACCCGATGGATCTCAAGCGCGGTATCGACCTCGCAACGGCGAAAGTCGTTGAAGCGATCAAAGCTGCGGCCCGCGACGTGACCGACAGCGACGAAGTCGCACAGGTCGGCACCATCTCCGCAAACGGCGAAGCTGAAATCGGCCGCCAGATCGCGGACGCGATGCAGAAAGTCGGCAACGAGGGTGTCATCACCGTCGAAGAAAACAAAGGCCTCGAAACCGAGACCGATGTCGTCGAAGGCATGCAGTTCGACCGTGGCTACCTGAGCCCCTATTTCGTGACCAACGCTGACAAGATGACCGCAGAGCTCGACGACTGCATCATCCTGCTGCACGAAAAGAAACTCTCTTCGCTGCAGCCGATGGTTCCGCTGCTCGAGTCCGTGATCCAGTCGCAGAAGCCGCTGCTGATCATCGCGGAAGACGTCGAAGGCGAAGCGCTGGCGACCCTCGTGGTCAACAAGCTCCGTGGCGGCCTCAAGATCGCTGCAGTCAAGGCACCGGGCTTTGGCGACCGTCGCAAGGCGATGCTGCAGGATATCGCAATCCTGACCGGTGGCCAGGTGATCTCCGAAGACCTCGGCATGAAGCTTGAGAATGTCACCATTGACATGCTGGGTTCGGCCAAGAAGGTTCAGATCAACAAGGACGAAACCACAATCGTCGACGGTGCAGGCGAGAAGGCCGAGATCCAGGCACGTGTTGCCCAGATCCGCAACCAGATCGAAGAAACCACTTCCGATTACGACCGTGAAAAGCTGCAGGAACGCGTTGCGAAGCTTGCAGGCGGTGTGGCTGTCATCCGCGTTGGTGGCATGACCGAAATCGAAGTGAAAGAGCGCAAGGACCGCGTGGACGATGCTCTGAACGCGACACGTGCCGCTGTTCAGGAAGGTATCGTCGTCGGTGGCGGTGTTGCTCTGGTACAGGCCGGCAAGACCCTCGCAGGTCTCGAAGGTGCAAACAGCGACCAGAACGCCGGTATTGCCATCGTGCGCAAGGCGGTTGAAGCACCGCTGCGCCAGATCGCAGAGAACGCAGGCGTCGACGGTTCGGTTGTTGCTGGCAAGATCCGCGAAAGCAACGATCCGAAGTTCGGCTACAACGCGCAGACCGACGAATATGGCGACATGTTCAAGTTCGGCGTGATCGACCCGGCCAAAGTTGTGCGCACAGCGTTGGAAGACGCAGCGTCCATTGCTGGCCTGCTGATCACAACCGAAGCCATGGTTGCCGACAAGCCGCAGAAAGAAAGCGCTGGCGGCGGCATGCCCGACATGGGTGGCATGGGCGGCATGATGTAATCAGCAGATATCCTTCGGGATGTCTGGCGGATTATTCTGCAGACCTACACACAAAGGCGCCCTCGGGCGCCTTTGTTCATTCTCAGAGGGTGCTTTGGATCGCTTGGGAATTAACCTCGAATTAAGGCGCGCCTAAGAATCTTCGTACGAAGATTCTCAGACCCGCTGAAAGCTTTTGCGAAAGACCGTACGAAAAGGTGTCTGGCCACCGCCTGCGTGACGCGTTAGCCAATCACATGCGTCTTCTTCTCCTGACCTTCCTGACCCTGATTGCCTTTGCCTCGAACTCGATCCTGAACCGTGTGGCCTTGGCGCATGGGGATATCGATGCGGTCGCGTTCGGCGTGGTCCGCCTCTGCGCCGGCGCTGTCATGCTGGCTGCACTCGTGATGCTCCGGGACCGCCGTCTTGTCCTTGGCGGCACTGGCCGCACTGTCGGAGTGCTGTCGCTCTTCGTCTATATCTTCGGGTTTTCACTGGCCTATGAAAGCCTGGACGCCGGGCTTGGTGCATTGATCCTCTTTGGCCTCGTGCAGATCACCATGTTCGCCGGTGCGCTGATCGGCGGTGAACGCCCCGCGGCGCGGCGCTGGGTGGGGGCGGGCGTCGCGTTCGGTGGGCTTGTCTGGCTGCTCTGGCCGGGCCACTCGGCGGCCCCAAGCCTCTGGCACGCAAGCCTGATGGCCGTCGCCGGTATCGCGTGGGGCATCTATTCGCTCAACGGGCGAAGCGCATCGGATGCCCTTGGCGCAACGGCGGCGAATTTCTGCATTTCCGCAGCATTCGCACTGGTCGGAACACTGATCGCCGTTGCGTTTCTTGACGGGATTCACCTGTCCTCGGCAACGGCATTTGGCGTGGCAATGGCCATTCTTGCTGGAGCGGTGACATCAGGTATCGGGTATTCGATGTGGTACACGGTCCTGCCTCATCTGCGCGGCAGCACGGCGGCGGTCACCCAACTCACTGTCCCGGTCATCGCTATTGCTGGCGGTGCGGTGATCCTGTCGGAAACGGTGACATCGCGGTTGATCGTGGCGGCCCTGCTTGTTCTGGGCGGGGTTCTGTTGGCCGTCACGTCGCGGCGCTAGCCTCTTTCTAAATGTGACCGCACCACGTATCTGACGCTTATGTTTCGCCGTCTTGCCCTGTCCGTTGCAACCTTGATCACGCTGTTCGTGGCGCAGCCTGCCCGTGCGGACTGCGTGGTGCTTCTGCACGGGTTGGCGCGGACGGAAACCTCTTTTGCGCTGATGCAATCCGTGCTCGAGGCAAAGGGCTACACCGTCAAAGCACCCGGCTACCCGTCGACGACGGCGCGCATACAGACCCTGGTCGGGGAAACCTTACCGGCAGCTGTGGCGTCGTGCGAAAAGGATCGTATCCACTTCGTCACCCATTCCATGGGCGGCATTCTCTTGCGGTTCTGGCTCAAGGACAATCGACCGGCCAATCTTGGACGGGTTGTCATGCTGGCCCCGCCCAACCAGGGCAGTGAACTGGTGGACGAGCTGGGGGGACTTGAACTCTTCGAGTGGCTCAATGGTCCTGCGGGTCAACAGTTGGGAACCGCTCCCAATGATCTGCCGAAATCGCTGCCGCCGGTCGATTTCGATCTTGGAGTTATTGCTGGCACAAGATCTCTCAATCCGTTTTTCTCAAGCCTGATACCCGGTCCGGATGATGGCAAGGTTTCAGTCGAGTTGACCAAGGTGGCAGGGATGCGCGCCCATCTGACCATGCCGGTCACCCATACCTTCATCATGCAAGCCCCTTCTGTGATCGCGCAGGTTGACCTTTTCCTGCGAACAGGACGGTTTGACCCGGAACTGGATTGGACCCAAGCCATCAATACCGAAGAACTGGCCTGTATGTTCGGCATCTGCCCGGAGCCTGCAAATGAGCCTTGAGTGTACGCTTGTTGGTACCAAAATCCTGACTTCTGATGGGTGGAGTGATGCGCCCCTGTCGGTGTCGGATGGTCTGATCGCGGCTGACCAGACTGGACGCGTGATTGACCTGTCGGGGTATCTTGTCCTGCCGGGGATCGTCGACCCACATGGGGACGGCTTTGAACGGCATATGGCCCCGCGCCGTGGGGCGTTGCGCGAGGCTGAACATGGCGTTGTTGCCGTGGCGGCGGAGCTTGCTGCGAACGGCATCACCACCGCTGTTCTGGCCCAGTTCTTTTCATGGGAAGGCGGCATGCGCGGGCCCGAATTTGCCGAGCATGTGTTCCAAAGCGTGGCTGCCGTTCGCGACAGCGTCGCTGTGGACCTGCAACTTCAATTGCGGTTGGAAACCCATCTCCTTGACGACTTTGCCCGCGCCGAAGCCGCCATCGATCGGTTCGGGATCGGCTATGTGGTCTTTAATGACCACTTGCCGCACCAGCGTCTGTCAGAAGGGCGCAAGCCGCCGCGTCTGACTGGGCAGGCGCTTAAAAGTGGACGCAGCCCAGAGGCGCATCTTGCCCTGATGCAAGACCTACACGCACGGTCCTCAGACGTGCCCGCAGCACTTGATGCGTTGACCGAACGGCTGGTTCAGAAGGGTATTGTCCTTGGGAGCCATGACGACAGCACACCCGAGGATCGCGAGGAATGGGCCGCGCGCGGCGCCACTGTCAGCGAATTTCCCGAAACGCTGGAGGCGGCGCAAGCGGCGCGGGACGATGGTGCGCAGATCGTGTTGGGCGCTCCCAATGTTGTGCGTGGGGCCAGCCATGCTGGGAATATCGCGGCATCGGAACTTGTGGCGCACGGCCTTTGTGATGCGCTTGCGTCAGATTACCATTACCCGTCACCATTGCGCGCAGCCTTTCGGCTGGAGGAGTTGGGCTTGTGCGATCTCGCCTCTGCTTGGGCCATGCTGTCCACCGGTCCTGCACAGATGCTTGGCCTTGCGGATCGAGGCACCCTTGAACCGGGCAAGCGGGCGGACCTGATTGTCGTTGATCCAACGACCCGCCGTGTGGAAGCAACCATTGCAGCAGGTCGCGTCGCGCATCTTACCGGCACGGTCGCGGAGCGGTTTCTGCGCAGTTAAGCCCGCTTGATGTGGTTCACATGGCCCATCTTGCGGCCGGGCTTCACCTCTGCCTTGCCGTAGAGGTGCAAGGCGCAATCCGGCGTTTTCGCCAGTTCCGGCACGCGGTCCATATCGTCGCCGATGAGGTTTTCCATCACCACGTCCGCATAGCGCTGACCGTCACCCAAGGGCCAGCCCGTGATGGCACGGATATGTTGTTCAAACTGATCCACGGTGCAGCCGTTCTGGGTCCAGTGCCCTGAGTTGTGAACCCGCGGCGCAATTTCGTTCACGATCAGTCCGCTCGGCGTCACAAAGAGTTCGACCCCCATCACGCCGACATAGTTCAATGCGTTTGCAATCTTTGCGGCCAGCAATACGGCATCGGTGCGCTGGCTCGCCGTCAGGCGCGCGGGAACGGTTGTGGTCCGCAGGATGCCGTCGCTGTGGACATTCTCTCCGGGGTCGAAGGCTGCGACTGCGCCATCCAGACCCCGCGCGGCGATCACTGAGACTTCATGCGAGAAATCGACAAATCCTTCCAGAATTGCGGGTGCCCCCTGCATGTCCGCCAAGGCCTGCGCTGCGTCGTCACGCGTCATGATACGCGCCTGTCCTTTGCCATCATAGCCAAAGCGGCGGGTTTTCAGGATCGACGGGGCGCCGATCTGATCAAGCGCTGCCTCAAGGCTGGCGGCGTCGGTGATGTCGGCAAAGGGCGCAGTTTGAAGACCCAGATCCCGAAGAAAGGTCTTTTCCGTCAACCTGTCCTGACTGACGCGAAGCGCCTCGCGACCCGGATGGATCGGGGCAAGATCCTGTAACAGGTCCAGCGCTGAGGTTGGAATATTCTCGAACTCGTAGGTGATGATGTCCACCGATTGACCAAAGGCGCGCAGAGCGGCCTCGTCGTCATAGGCGGCGGTCGTCACCTGATCGGCCACCTGACCTGCCGGAGGATTCGGGCCGGGCTCATAGATATGGCAGCGAAATCCAAGACGGCTGGCTGCGACCGACAGCATTCGGCCAAGCTGACCACCGCCGATAATGCCGATGGTCGATCCGATAGGGAGGGCAAGCGTCATGGGTGTTATCCGTCGTCAGAAGGGGCGTCAGGGATTGAGGCCGAGAGGTCAGCGCGCCATTGGTCAAGGCGGGCAGCCAGATCGGCATCCTGCAGGGCCAGAATCCCGGCGGCCATCAAACCGGCATTCGCCGCACCGGCGGAACCTATGGCCATGGTTGCCACGGGAAATCCGCGTGGCATCTGCAGAATGGAATACAGACTGTCGACACCCGACAATGCACGTGTCTGCACCGGCACACCAATCACCGGCACACGGGTTTTGGACGCCATCATGCCGGGGAGGTGCGCCGCACCTCCGGCGCCCGCGATAATCACCTGCAAACCCCGGTCAACGGCAGTCTTTCCATAGTCCCAAAGCCGATCCGGTGTGCGATGCGCCGACACGATCTTGGCCTCATAAGGCACATTTAGCGCATCCAGCATATCGGCCGCTTCTTTCATCGTTGGCCAGTCCGACTGACTGCCCATGATGATGCCGACCTTGATCGATTCTGACATGGCGATATGCCCCTTCAGGTGTTCGGAGCGCGCACTATAGCCAGATCGGATCGGGGGGCAACTCGGCCCAGCCCTCAGGCGATGATATCAGGCAGAAGCCGGTCTTCGATCTGGGCGATCTTGTCCTTCAACATCAGCTTCTTCTTTTTCAGCCGTTGAAGGGTGAGCTGGTCCGCCGTTCCGGTTTGCTGCATGGCACGAATGGCTTCGTCCAGATCACGGTGCTCGCGGCGGAACACCTCGAGTTCGACCCTCAGGACGTCGTCTGTTTTCATCGACAGATCAGTAGGAGCATTCATGATGCGGCTTGGTCCCCGATAAGTGGCTGGGACCGGGAAGATAACCCTATTCTGCGATTCCGCAAAGCCCTTGCGTCTTGTTCCTTGCGCCCCCATATTTCTTTCTGTCGGTCGCCAGAACGGGGCCGCACAAACACAGTCGCTTGCGCAAAAGGACGTGTCGATGACGAAACTGACTTTGGGATCCTATCCCCACCTTCTGGGGTTCGAGCAGTTGGAGCGTTTGCTCGAACGCACCGCAAAATCCGGCAATGAAGGCTATCCTCCTTTCAATATCGAACAGACATCGGAAGGATCCTACCGGATCACTCTGGCTGTTGCAGGTTTTCGGGAACAAGATCTGGCCATCACCGTTGAGGACAGACAGCTTGTCATTCGCGGCCGACAGCAAGACGATACAGCCGACCGGATGTTCCTCCATCGCGGGATTGCCGCGCGCCAGTTCCAGCGCAGCTTTGTTCTCGCCGATGGTGTCGAAGTGGGAGAGGCGATCATGGAGAACGGGCTGCTGCATGTCGATCTGACCCTGTTGCGTCCCGAAACCGTGGTTCAGACAATCCAGATCAAAAAGGGGTAGACCATGAATACGCCGTTCGATTTCAAAGATGCAGACCAGTCCAACCTCGTTTACGTGCGCCCCGTTGCTGTCGCCGATTTGCCGGATGAGGTGCGTGACGAACTTGGGGACAAGACAACCATTTACGCCGTCCACCGCGCCGATGGCGAACGCCTTGCGCTTGTGAAAGACCGCAAGATGGCCTTCATGCTGGCGCGGCAGAACGATTTTGCTCCGGTCACGGTGCACTAGGCCAAATCATCTGACAGCGCGCAGCGTCGTTCCTCTTGGAGGGCAACGCACGGCACCCTGATCTGTGGCAAATCGAAACGGGAGCGTTTCGCTTTTCACCGTCTTTGAGCCGCGGATCACGTCGAAATGCAGATGCGGGCCGGTGGATTGGCCCGTATTGCCTGAATAGCCAAGTAGCGTGCCTGCCCGAACCCTGTCTCCCAAATTCACGCTGACGCCACCCGGCCGGAGGTGGAAGTATTGCGCCAAAGTCCGGTCTGCGTGCTGGAGGATCACATAATTGCCCTGATCCTGGTAGTCTTCGCCCGGCCCTCCGCTGCGTGAATCCTCTTTCAGGTCAACCACCACCCCATCCCGTGCTGCGTGGATTGGCGTACCTTCGGGCATGTCGAAATCGACAGCGTACCGATGCGCGCCAACGTGCGTGAAGCGGCCGTTGCAGCTTTGACCTACCCGAAAAGCTTTGCCCTGCGCAAAAGGCAGCCGATAGGCGTAGCTGTCATCATGCCGCGCAGTGATGTCGCCGCGGCTCCAGGTAAACGTGTAACTGTAGGACCACGCCGCGTTCCGTCTTTGGGACAAGGTGAACAAAAGCACCCGCTCATTTCCGTTCAGAACGAACGGTCCCGAACTGCCTTCCGTGCGCTGAAGGTTTGTCACATCCAGTTCAATGTTCAGCGTGACTGGCAGAAGCCTGTATCGGTTCTCGGCATAAAAAGCGATTGCGCTGCCGCTTTGCACGGTCTCGATGCAGACCTTCTGAAACTTGGTGTCACAGCTTCGGTCCGCCGCCGCAAATGACGGAGTGACGATCGCAAGAGCGAGCAGAAGTCGTTTGAACATGGCTGTATTGCTACTGTTGTCGAACACTGTTCGTACTAGGCCACGATACAACCCACAGCACAACCGCGTCCTGACGGACACGCCTTAAACGAAAAGGGCCGGGAACTGTCCCGGCCCTGCATTGTGTTCTTATTGACCCGCGATCAAACCAAGGCTTTCGAGTTTCAGGATGACCTGATGCGCGCAGTTGTCGACCTCGACATTCTCGGTCTCGACCCGCAGCTCCGGGTTTTCCGGCACATCATAAGGGTCTGAGATCCCCGTGAATTCCTTGATCTTGCCTTCCCGCGCCAGCTTGTAGAGCCCCTTGCGGTCGCGGCGTTCGCATTCCTCGAGGCTCGTGGCGACATGCACCTCGATGAAGGCGCCGAACTGTTCGATGTCTTCGCGCACCGCACGGCGTGTTGTGGCATAGGGTGCAATCGGCGCACAGATCGCGATACCACCGTTTTTGGTGATCTCGGATGCAACATAGCCGATGCGGCGAATGTTCAGATCGCGGTGTTCCTTGCTGAACCCCAACTCGGATGACAGGTTCTTCCGCACGATATCGCCATCCAGCAGCGTGACCGGACGCCCGCCCATTTCCATCAGTTTGACCATAAGCGCGTTTGCGATGGTCGATTTGCCTGAACCCGAAAAGCCGGTGAAGAACACTGTAAAGCCCTGCTTCGACCGCTGCGGTTTGGTCTTGCGCAGTTCGTTTACCACTTCGGGGAACGAGAACCACTCTGGGATCTCAAGACCTTCGGCCAGACGGCGGCGCAGTTCGGTCCCCGAGATATCGAGGATCGTCACCTTGTCCTTGTCCGCGATTTCATCCATCGGCTCGTACTGGGCGCGTTCCTGCACATAGACCATCTGTTTGAAATCAACCATTTCGAGACCGATCTCGTCCTGATGTTCGCGGAACAGATCCTGCGCATCATAAGGACCGTAAAAATCCTCACCCTTGGAGTTCTTGCCGGGGCCAGCGTGATCGCGGCCGACGATGAAATGCGTGCAGCCGTGGTTCTTGCGGATCAACCCATGCCACACGGCCTCGCGCGGTCCGGCCATGCGCATGGCAAGGTTCAACAGGCTCATTGTCGTGGTGGACTGGGGATACTTGTCCAGAACGGCCTCGTAGCACCGAACGCGGGTAAAATGGTCCACGTCGCCGGGTTTGGTCATACCGACCACCGGATGGATCAGCAGGTTGGCCTGCGCCTCTTTCGCGGCGCGGAAGGTCAGTTCCTGATGCGCGCGGTGCAGCGGATTGCGGGTCTGGAATGCGACCACCTTACGCCAGCCCAGCTTGCGGAAATAGGCGCGCAATTCATTCGGCGTGTCACGGCGACCACGGAAATCATAGTGTACGGGCTGCTGGATACCTGTGACCGGACCACCCAGATAGACCTTGCCCGCCTTGTTGTGCAGGTAGTTCACAGCCGGGTGGGCGTCGTCATCCGCGCCAAAGACCTTTTCCGCCTCGCGCGCCTTGTTCGGCACCCAGCGGTCTGTCACGGTCATCGTACCAAGGATCACACCTTCCTGATCGCGCAGGGCGATGTCCTGACCGATTTCGAGGTTTTCTGCGAATGCTTCAGACACGTCCAGAGTGATCGGCATTGGCCAGAGCGTGCCGTCTGCAAGGCGCATCTTCTCGACGACGCTGTTGTAATCCTCTTCGCTCAGGAATCCCTTGAGTGGGTTGAAACCGCCATTCATCAGGAGTTCCAGATCGCAAATCTGGCGCGGCGTCAGATCGTGGCTGACAAGGTCAGCGGCTTCCAGCTTCAGCTTCTGCGCACTGTCATATGAGACATAGAGTTCCGGGATCGGGGCAAGGTTCTGGGGATACATTATTCTGCTCACTGTCCAATTTTGCGCGCTGGTTACGCCCTCAGCCGGACACAAGTCCAGAGACAAGGTCACGCAGCGTTGCAATTCGGGAAGATGTGCGGAATTTGCGCCAGTTTTGGTGACGGACTACCGAAAATCCACTGGAAACAGAGGATATGGGTCGGATTTCTGTGGCCGACCCATAGTCATTCTCACTCTGCCGCGGGTGCCTCTGCGCCATAGCCCAAAGGCTCGGACACAACTTTTCCGGCATCATCGCCGACTTCCGCAAGGAACCGCTCTGCCTCAAGAGCTGCCATACAGCCCATGCCAGCCGATGTGACCGCCTGACGATATTTGTGGTCGGTCAGATCACCTGCAGCGAACACACCTGGGATCGAGGTTTCGGTGCTGTCGGGCTTGGTCACTACATAGCCGCCCATGTGCGTTTCCAGAACATCCTTGACCAGTTCATTGGCCGGTGCGTGGCCGATGGCAATGAACACGCCCTTGCAGGGGATCTCTTTGATCTCCCCGGTCTCAACGTGTTTCACGCGGACACCTTCGACGCCCTTCGGCATATCGGTGCCGAACACCTCGTCCAACTGGTGATGCCAGAGCGTTTCGATCTTTGGGTTCTTGAACAGCCGGTCCTGAAGGATCTTTTCCGCTCGCAATTCGTCGCGGCGGTGGATCAGGGTCACCTTGGAGGCAAAGTTCGTCAGGAACAGCGCTTCTTCCACAGCGGTGTTGCCGCCACCGATCACGACGATTTCCTGACCGCGATAGAAAAAGCCGTCACAGGTCGCGCAGGCTGAAACACCGAAGCCCTTGAACGCGTCTTCCGACGGAAGACCCAGCCATTTTGCGCGGGCTCCGGTGGCAAGGATCAAAGCATCCGCTGTGTAAACCGTGCCGCTGTCTGACTGCGCGGTGAAGGGGCGTTTGGACAGGTCAAGCGATGTGATCAGATCGCCGATGATCTCGGTCCCCATGGCGCGGGCATGCGCTTCCATGCGGACCATCAGGTCCGGACCCTGCACTTCGGTATCGCCGGGCCAGTTCTCGACTTCGGTGGTGGTGGTCAGCTGGCCACCCGGCTCCATGCCCTGCACGAGGATCGGCTCGAGCATGGCGCGGCTCGCATAGACACCAGCGGTGTAGCCGGCAGGGCCGGAGCCGATGATCAGAACCTTGGTATGGCGTGTGTCGGACATGGGGGCAGCCTCGCATCAAAGCAGTAAGTGACTCTTGTGTCCTACGGATATATGCGTCTGCTGCCCGGTTCGCAAATCAATGCAAGACAACATCCCGCAGGTTTAAGCTGTGATTTGATTGTTTAAGATTGTTGCGCGGCGTTGAAACAATATTGCGCACAGCCTGCGGGTGATATAACAATACCAAAAAATCAGGGGTGCTGAGAATGCCGTCACATCGGTTGGATCCAATAGACCGCAAGATACTGGCAGAGCTTCAGGCAGATGGTCGCATGACCAACGTCGAATTGGCGCGCCGTGTGGGGATTTCGGCGCCGCCGTGCCTGCGCCGTGTGCGCACCTTGGAAGAGCAGGGCTTCATTCGCGGATACCACGCAGAGGTTGATCCACGCGAGTTGGGCTTCGAAGTGCAGGTCTTTGCCATGGTCGGTCTCCAAAGCCAGGCCGAGGCGGATCTTCGCGCGTTCGAGGACCGATGCCGCGGCTGGTCGCTTGTCCGCGAGTGTCACATGCTGAATGGGGAGGTCGATTTCATCCTCAAATGCGTGGCGCCGGATCTGAGCACGTTCCAGAGCTTTCTGACCGGTAGCCTGCTGACCTCTCCCAATGTGGGCAGTGTCAAAACTTCGTTGGTGATCCGGGGCGCGAAAGACGAACCCGGCGTGCCGTTCGACATCCTTGAAGCGCGGCTTGGCGACCCGGCCTGACCCGCTTTTCGGGCGGTTAGGCGACCCTCAGGGTTTCGATCACATCGCGCGTCGTACGCGGGAAGGCAAGATCCCCAAACGCCTCTAGATTATCCAGATGTGCGAACATGGACTGCAGCATGGCGCGCACCGAGGTGCCAATATCGGCTGCGGAAATGCGGCCAGGATGGTAGCTTTCCAGTTCGTGCCCATTCGCGCGAATGATGCCGTGGCGGCGCAAGGCAAAGTGATAAAGTTGCACCGGTCCCGGTGGGGTAATGCGCAAAACCCTGTCGCCATCGATATAGTCGCTGGCCGGGGCCAGAACGGCGTCACAATTCAGCAGATCGGGAAAGCGATCCTGTCGGATCACCATCCGGGCGGCAGGACCAAGCAAGAGATCGGTTTGGTCCATGCCGATCCCCGGCAAACGGAGCAAATGGGTGAGAGAGGTGGTATCAGCGGCAAAGTCCGGCAGGTATGGCGTGCTGCCGATCCAGACAACCGGTTGGGGCCCACGATGGGTTTCGACCAGATCGCCGGGGATCAAATCCTCGACGGCAATCGGCCCCATGACCGTCGAAATCAGGGTGCCGCGCGCGAAGGCCGACGCACAGGCTTCAAATGTTGCGGACGCGGGAACTGTGAAACTGGACTCGGACACGGACTGGTCCGGGAGGAGTGCGGCAGCCTCGATAGTGCGGGTGAGAGGGACGTCGCGTCGAGGCTGCCCGTCGAACGTGGCAACTTTATCGGTGGAAACTGCATAGGCATTGAAGTCGGTCGTCGCCGCGCGATCGGTCGAGGTCTGAGCCATGTGATACCTTTTACGTTAGGTCACATCCGCGTTGGCCCCCACCAACAACACCAGAAGGACGGTGCAATTTCGTTGAGCATAAAATGGCTGATCAATGTTTGATTCGTCAAAAAACAACGAAAATTGGCCGCGAAATCGCGGCCAATTTTCTGACAACTGGGGGATTGTCGTACTCCTTGGAACAGCGCTGCCACAATTGGGGAGGATTGTGGCGGTCCGGCTGTTCTCGGGGCGTTCTCAGGCGCGTTTGCGGGCGGCCTCTTCAGCGGCTTGCGCCTTGATCCGGTCAAACATGGCTTTGCGTGTCGCGCCACGCTGGAAGGGAAGTGCAGGAAGTTCCTCTTTCGATGTTGCAACGACAGAGGCGATGAATTTCGAAGTGCGCGACATTGGACTGCTCCGGTGGTGTTCCGTTGTTTCTTGATCCTAAATAACCCGCGCAATTGGGCGCGTTTGTGACCAAACGTGGACAATCTCGGTGTATTACTGTGATTGATTTGGGCAGCGCGCCAATGGCGCAGATGCCTGTCAGAGCCGGATCACGGAAATCAAACGGCCGTAATCTGCCTCGCGCGCATGGGTCGCGCGACGGTAGGAATAAAAGCGATCTGCGTCAGAATATGTACAGTGCCGTGTCCATTCGGCGTCCACACCGGCGCTGCGAAGCTTGTGCAATCCAAAGCCCGGCAAATCGAAATGGAACTTGTCTTCCACACCGTTGACGAAGAACCGCGCATATTGTGGGTCTTCGGCCAGAAACGCATCCAGAAATTCGGGTCCAACCTCGTAGGCGCGCTGGCTGATACTGGGTCCGATCACTGCTTTGATTGTTTCGCGGTGGGCACCAAGCGCGATCATCGCGTCGATGGTCGCCTCCAAAACGCCGTCCAGAGACCCGCGCCACCCGGCATGCGCCGCGCCGACCACGCCCGCGTCATGATCCGCAAAAAGCACCGGCTGGCAATCGGCGGTCAATACACCAAGAGCCACACCCGGCGTCTTTGTGACCATGGCATCGGCTTTCGGTTTCGGGGTGCCAAATGGCCCATCGACAACCTCGACCTTGGCGGAATGGACCTGATGAACGCTGACAAGCTGCTCACCGGGCACCTCCATTGCGTCGGCGACGCGACTGCGGTTGATGGCCACGATTTCCGTCTGGTCTGTCGATCCTGCGCCGCAGTTCAATCCTGCAAACACACCCGACGACGCTCCGCCGCGCCGCGTGAAAAAACCGTGGCGCAGGGGGCCAAGGCTGTCTGACGTAATGATTTCCAGCGTCATGGGTCCAGTCCGGGCGGCGGCGACTCGTCCACTGGGTACAGCCCCAGCACTTTGAACAAGGAACCCATTTCATCGGGGTGGGTCAACCGTCGATGTGCTGCCACATGCGCGTCGAGTGCGTCGCCGTTCAAACTCTTGGCCAGACTCTGCGCACGCGGCGTAATTCCGAGCCGTTCAAGAAAGACACCCTGATTGGTCAACTGGCTGGCGGCGCATCCCGCGATCAAGGCCGCCCGTGCCAAAGCCTCGAAATCGACATGGGCGGTCAGATCGGCGCGCCCCGGTTCGGCAAATGGATCTACAGGTCGGTGTGCACGTACGGCTTGAAAGGTATCGCCGTCGGAATGCCATCCACCATAATCGATGAAAAGCGCCATGCCGCCATTGGGCGCGATCCGGCGTGCCAACGCATCCACCACCGCCGTCGCGTGGGCGCAGGTCTCGATCAATGCGCCCGGCACGGTGTCATCCAGACGATTGTTAAGTGCGTCAATCGGAACCGGATCGCTCAGACCGCGCTGCAATCCGCCGTCTTCCGAAAGCCCCACCATCACCTCGCGCCAGCCTTTCGGATCGCGTTGAAACTGCCGGATCGGAAGCGCATCGAAAAACTCGTTGGCGATAACGTAGACCGGCATTTCTTCGGGCAGCGTTTCCGCGCTGTCGTGCCAAGTCGGGTCATGTGCGGGAAGGGCGGCCGCTTGCAGGGCGCGCATGCGGTTAGACGCCTCAACCAGATGCAGCTCTGCTGCGGCATGAAACCCCGGCACCTGCAATGTCGCCCGCATCACATCCGCAATCAACGTTCCGCGCCCGGGCCCTAGCTCGACCAAGGCAAAGCGATCTGGTGCGTCTTGGTCCATCCAGCTTTGCGCAAGGCAAAGGCCGATCAGTTCTCCGAACATCTGGCTGATTTCTGGCGCGGTGGTGAAATCGCCGTCCACACCCAAAGCGTCCTGTGTGGTATAGTAACCGTGTTTCGGATGCAGAAGGCACGCTGACATGTATTGCGCGAGGGTCATCGGCCCCGTCGCCTTGATCTGCTTGCGAAGGAGGTCAGCAAGAGCAGTCATGCGCGGCGTGCCGTTGTCCAAAGGTAAACGCCGATCAGGATCATCGGCACTGACAGGATTTGCCCCATGGTCAAACCGTATCCACCGAGATGCCATGCAAGGCCGAGCGGGTTGCCCTCGGATACAAACTGCGCATCGGGCTGCCGCACGAATTCCACAAGAAAGCGCGCGACACCGTATCCCCCGATGAACAATCCGACGATCCGCCCCGGCACTTTCAATGCGCCCTTGCGGAAGGCAAGCCACAGCAGAACCGCCCCCAGGAGCAGACCTTCCAGAAGCGCCTCGTAGAGCTGCGACGGGTGGCGGGCACAAATCTCCCCAAGCGCCTGGCCACAGGATTGCGCACCCTGTCCCGGAAACTGGACGCCCCAGGGCAGGTCCGTCGGACGACCCCAAAGCTCTGCGTTGATGAAGTTTGAAATCCGCCCCAGCAACAGCCCCGGTGGCGTCGCGAGCGCCATCATGTCCGCCGTCGGGCGCAACGGCAAACCTTCCTTCATGCAGTAGATCAGCGCAGCAAGGATGACCCCGATCAGACCACCATGAAACGCCATGCCGCCCTGCCACACCGCGATGATTTCTAGCGGATTCGCGAAATAGTAGCTTGGCTGGTAAAACAGCACGAACCCAAGCCGCCCTCCGAGGATGACCCCAAGGATCACCCAGGTCAGCAATTCCTCGACCTGTTCGGGGCGCATCGGTGGCGTGTCGCCCGCCCAAAGCGTCACCCGCTTCACGGCCGCAACCGCGATCCGCCACCCGATCAGGATGCCCGCGATATAGGCCAAGGCATACCAGCGCAACGCGAATTCCATCCCGAAGATCGGGATCGTAAACAGCTCTGGCGAGACATTCGGAAAAGGCAGACCCGTGGACATGCGCGCAGATGCTCATCGCTCTGCGGCGAAGTCAACCTTGTGCCGCGTGGGTGTGCAGCCCATATAGAGGTCAAGCAAACGCCGGAGGCAGACATGCAAACCCGTAACAAGGTATTCGAAGACATTTCGCAACTGATGACCAACGCCATGGGTGTGGCTCAGGGCGCGAAGGAAGAGGCCGAAACCGCGATGAAGTCGATGATCGACCGCTGGCTCGCGGACCGCGATTTCGTCACCCGCGAAGAATTCGACGCCGTGCGCGCGATGGCGATGAAAGCGCGCGAGGAGAACGAAATGCTCAAGGCCCGTCTGGACGCGCTGGAAGCAGCCAAGAAGTAAGTTCTAAGATCGGGGCCGGATGATCGCTTCGGCCTCGATCTCTACTTTGTAGTCGCCGATCAATTGTCCGATCTGAAACAACGTATTGGCCGGTTTGATGTCTGCAAAGATGCGCCCATGCGCCTTTGAAACTGCCAGCACATCCTCTGCATCGCTCAGGTAAACACGGGTTCGGACCACATCCTCCATCGAAGACCCAAGCGCTGTCAGGGCTGCGCTGATCTTGTCGAGGATGAAGGTCGTCTGCGCGCCCGCGTCCTTCGGCGCTACAGCGCGGTCCACGCCAGCGGTCGCAGTGGTACCGGACACCATAATGCGGTCGCCGACCTGATGCGCTCGGCAATAGCCTGCGATATCTTCCCACTCGCTGCCTGACAGAACACGACGCTCACCGAGACGACCGGGCACCTCTTCAACCGTGACGGCAAGCGGCATCGTGTCGAGGTGGTGGCTCAGATCTCCGCTGGCGGTCAGGAAGGGCGGCTTGCGATATTCATCGCCGCAATCGCCGGGCAGGGGTGTGGTCACTGCAAAGGCGGCATTCAGTCGGGCATGGTCCTCTTCGTCCAGCGCAAACTGGAACAGCTTGAGGTTATCGTCGGTATGCCGCGCTTCGCCCAAACGCGCGCCGATGATGACCCCGGCCACCGCTTTGTTCTCCAGCACCCAGCGCGTTGCCACGTTGGCAATCGACACGCCGTGCTTGGCTGCCACATCGGCAGCCGCCTGCAAAACGGTCTGATACGCCTCCCATCCCCCGGCATGGTCAATGAAACGTTTGTATTTCATCTTGCTCCAGTCGGTGATGTCCGCCGGTTCTGGTTTTCCCAGCCAGCGTTCCGACAGGAACCCGCCCTGCAACGTGCCGTAACACAAGAGCTTCACGCCCCAGTGCGCACATACCTCTGACAAAGGCCCGGTCGCGCGACGGTCCAAGAGCGAGCAGGGCACCTGGTTGCTGATGATTGGAATGCCATCAGCCAGCGCCAGATGCAGATGTGCCGCGTCGAAATTGGTAAGACCGATCTCGCCAATCAGACCCTCCTCGCGCAGCTTTGCCATCTCATGCAGCGCGTCGAGCCAGGCTGGATGTTCGAAACTCCACCAGTGGAATTGCAGCAGATCGACCCGGTCCACACCCAGACGGTCCAACCGTTCCTGCACCCCGGCGCGCACCACGTCCGCCGTCATCGGGCCGGGCACAGGGCACCATTTGGTTCCAACGGTCGCCGTGACGCCACGCTTCAGCAGCGCCCCGGTGATCAATTCCGCCGTCCCGTAGTGATCCGCCATGTCGAAGCTGTCGAATCCGGCATCTGCATAGGCTGCCAGATGATCCGCGCCCACATCCGGGTCGATGATGTCGCCGTCTTTCTCTATGTCGGCCACCTGCCACAGGCCTACCAACGCGCGGCGGATGGTCAGGCGGTGGCTCAGGGCGATGGTGTCGGGTTGGGTCACGGCGCGTCCTTTCGGCTATCGCCCCATGAGTTGCCGCCCCGAACCCGTTTGACAACCCCGAAAGATCCCAGCAACCATATGGTTAACAACAGGGAACAACCGCGCGGAACCGCGCATTCGGGGAACGATGAGCGCGGCGCAGGACGCGGACGAATTTTGGCTCTACGACCTGCGCGTGGAAACCGTCGTGGGAGATCGCACATCCGTCTGCCGCCATGTCGAAGGCGAAAGCTTCCGCGTCGAAGGCGAATTGCTGGTCTTCGACAACCAGCAAAAAGTTTCGATGTATGCGCTTGCGGCACTCTTGCCTCTGCTTCCCGCTAAGCAACGTCCGACCTCACCCAACGACTGGATGTCCACCGATGCCGAAATCGCCTGCCCCGACCCGAATTGCGGCGGGCGGTTCCGGGTGACACGCATTGGCAAGCGGAGCTTCCGCCATTCCGAAACCACCGGCCTGCCGGAGCAGCGCGGCACACCCTATTGGAAAGAGCAGACATGAGCGTTGAAACCATCGCCCTGCGCCCCGGTCACACCATCAGTCGCGTCATTCGCGGTGGCTGGCAATTGGCGGGGGATCACGGTCCGGTGGACCGCGCACAGGCGATCCGCGACATGGAGGCCTTTGTCGATGCCGGTCTCTTCACCTTTGACTGCGCCGACATCTATACCGGCGTCGAAGAGATGATCGGCGACTTCATCGCGGATCTGCGGGCGCGGCGCGGTACGTCGGTGGCGGACCGCGTCTGCGTGCACACCAAACTGGTGCCGGACCTGACGCGCCTTGGTGACCTGCGGCCAGACGAGGTGACGGCCATCGTCGACCGCTCGCTCCAACGCCTGAAGATCGACCAACTCGATCTCGTGCAATTCTTCTGGTGGGACCTCACGATCGGCAACGCGGTCGAGGCGCTCGATGTGCTGAAAGACCTGCGCAAAGAAGGCAAGATCAAGAACCTCGGCACCACCAACTGGGACCGGCAGGCGATGCAGCCTTTTGTCGACGCGGGCTTCGATATCGCTTCGGCGCAGGTGCAGTACTCCGTCCTTGACCGCCGCCCGGCGAACGGGCTGTCCGACTGGGCCGCGCAGAATGACCTGATGCTGATCTGCTACGGCACCTTGGCCGGTGGTTTCATCACCGAAAAATGGCTGGGCGAACCCGACCCCGGTTTCCAGTTCGAAAACCGCAGCCTGATCAAGTACCGCCTCATCATCGAAGAATTCGGCCCTTGGGACAGATTTCAGGATCTGCTCAGGGCGCTGAAATCCGTCGGGGACAAACATGGTGTTTCGCTGTCTGCCGTCGCCACGCGTTGGGTGCTGGACCAGCCGCAGGTCGCTGCCGGGATTGTCGGCGCGCGCTATGCGCGGCACCTGCCGCAGACACTCCAGACCTTTGCCTTCGCGCTGGACGCCGAGGATCACGCGACATTGAACGCGGTGCTGGACCAGGCGGACGGTCCCAAGGGCGATGTCTATTCGCTCGAACGCGACCGTAGCGGTCGGCATGGCCGAATCATGAAATACAACCTGAACACCAACCCGAACGATGCGGTCCATGGCGCCAATGGCTGACCCGATCCTCAGCATCCGCAACGTCAGCAAGACGTTCGGTGAGTTTCGCGCCGTCAACGATGTGTCTCTCGACATCAAGGCAGGGACGATCACTGGACTGATCGGACCCAATGGCGCAGGCAAGACCACGCTCTTCAACGTACTGACCGGGATGCTGAAACCGTCCAGCGGGACTGTCCATCTCGACGGTGAGGACGTAACCGGATTTTCCCCCAATGCGCTGTTTAGCCTCGGCCTTGGCCGCACCTTCCAAATCCCACGTCCCTTCGCCAGGATGAGTGTTCTTGAAAACGTCATGCTCGCCCCGATGGCGCAGGTGGGTGAACGCCTTTGGGGGCCGTTCTTTGGCGCGGCCAAGATGCGCAATCAGGAAACCACCATTCGCAAACGCGCGATGGAGGTGCTCGATTTCGTCACCCTCGCCCCATTGGCCGATCAGGCGGCGGGGCAGATCTCTGGCGGTCAGATGAAGCTTCTGGAACTGGCCCGCATCCTGATGGGCGATCCCAAACTGATCCTGCTGGACGAACCCGCCGCCGGTGTGAACCCAAGCCTGACGCGGACGCTGATCGAAAAGATCGAAGAATTGAACCGCGACGGCAAAACCTTTGTCATCATCGAACATGACATGGATTTCGTGATGCAGCATTGCGACCCGGTGATCGCATTGGCCGAAGGGCGCAAGGTTTTCGAAGGCACCGCTGCTGAAGCTCAGAACAACCCCGTTCTTCTGGACGCCTATCTGGGGGCGCAGGTCGAATGACGGCGCTGGCGGCAGGAAATGTCGTCGCGGGATATGTCCCCGACCTGCCGATCCTCAAAGGCGTGTCCGTGACCGCCAAGACCGCCAAGGTAACGGTCATCATCGGACCCAACGGCGCGGGCAAGTCCACTCTGATCAAGGCGATTGCGGGCCTTGTGCCGGTGTCGGGCGGCACGGTCCATCTGAACGGGGCCGAGATCACCAACCCGCGCCCCGACCGAATGGGTGCGCTGGGCGTGGCCTATGTTCCGCAATCCGACAACATCTTCCGCTCTTTGACGATCCGCCAGAACCTTGATCTGGTCCTGCGCAATGCCGGGAAAGACGCCGCAGCGCGGCGCGAGGCGCTGTTCACCCGTTTCCCGGCCTTGGCTGACAAGCAAACCGAAAAGGCGGGCGCTCTGTCCGGCGGGCAGCGCCAATTCCTTGCCGTCGCAATGGCGCTCGCCATCGATCCCAAGGTGATCCTGATGGACGAACCGTCTGCCGGGCTTTCCCCCAAAGCGGCGCAAGAGGTGTTGGAATACGCCAAGTCGCTGACTGAACAGGGCGTGACGATCTTGCTTGTCGAACAGAACGTCAAACAGGCGCTTCGGATGGCGGACCACTGCTACATCCTTGCCGATGGCCGCAATCAGGTCGATGGCGCGGCGCAGGATCTGCTGAACGATCCAGTGGTCGGGCAGATCTACCTTGGCGGCAAACGGGTGACACACGCATGATCCAGAACCTCGTTGACGGAGTGCTGGTTGGTTCGATCCTGTCGCTGGGCGCGATTGGCCTGACCATGGCGATGCACATGCTGCGCTTTGCCAATTTCTCGCATGCCGAACTGCTCTCCATCGGGGCCTATGCCGCTTTGGTCTTCGACGGCCTCTTCGGTGCGATCCACCCCGCACTGGCCGAGGCGATCCCGCCGCTCAGCCTCACATGGTCGCTGACCCTCGCACTTCTGCTCTCGATGGCGCTGACGGGCCTTTCGGCGGTGGCTGTCGACAAGCTCGTGTTCAAACGCGTCCGCGCCAAGGGCGGAGAGTTGTCGATGGTCTTCGCGTCCTTCGGCGTCGCCATGATCATCCGCAACATCCTCGGTCTGATCTTCGGTCTAAACCCGAAGCTCTATTCGCAGGACATCGTCTTCGCCATCGTGGTCAGCCGGGATCCGTTCCTGTTGATCAAGCCGGATCAGGTGTTCACGCTGGTGGCGGCGCTGCTGATCATGTTCATCCTGCATCTCGTCCTGTCGCGCACGACATTCGGATACTCGCTTCGAGCAGTGGCCGAGAACCCGACTTTGGCTCAGGTCTCTGGCATCAACCTCAGCCGCATGATCGTGCTGATCTGGCTGATTGGCGGCGGGCTGGCGGCGGCAGCAGGCGTGTTCTATGGCCTGACCAATCAGATCAGCCCGGTGCTGGGCCGCGATCTGGTCTTGCCGATCTTCGCGGCCACTATCGTGGGCGGCATCGGCAGCATCTATGGCGCGGTGCTGGGGGGCTTCCTCGTTGGTCTCGCCTCCAACCTTGCGCTGGTGATCTTGCCCTCGGGTTACAGCCCGGCGGTGCCCTTCCTCATCATCCTTGCCGTACTGATCCTGCGCCCGCATGGCTTGTTCGGGGAAGAGCGCACATGATCGGCGTCATTTCCTACCTCGTCTTCTTCGCCACGGTCGCCTCGATCCTGTCGATCGCGGTGCTGGGTCTGAACCTGCAATGGGGCAACACCGGCCTTTTCAATGGCGGTGTCGTCGCATTCTTTGGGGCAGGGGCCTATGGCACATTGATCCTAGGCGGGACGCCGCAGGCGGGGCAGCTGGGTGGGTTCGGCCTGCCTTACCTATTGGCGCTGCTGGGCGGCATGGCCTGCGCCGGGATCGTCGCCTGGATCGTCGGGCTTCTGACCATCCGGCTCAGGCACGATTACCTTGCCATCGCCACCTTCGGGGTCGCTGTCGCCTTTGAGACCGTGATGCGCAATACAGACGCTCTAGGTGGTGCGCAGGGCATTCGTGGGTTCGAACGCCCGCTGCGCGATACACTGGGCAACGGGTTCACTTACAACCTCGCCTTTTTCGTCTTTGTCCTGATCTTGCTGATCGCCACCTACCTGTTCCTCGAACGGCTGATCCAGTGCCCCTTTGGACGCTTGCTGCGCGCGATCCGAGAGGACGAGACCGCCGCCCAGTCGCTGGGCAAATCGCCGTCGCGTGTCCGCCTCACGTCCTTTGTTGCAGGATCGGTGATCATGGGTCTTGCCGGTGGACTCTATGCCACGTTTTATGCCTTCATCAGCCCACAAGACGTGCTGCCGATCCTCACCTTCCAGATCTGGGCGATGCTGATCGTCGGTGGCGCGGGCAACAACAAGGGCGCTGTGATGGGGACCTTCCTGATCTGGGCCGCATGGACCGCCAGCGGTTGGGCCTTGTCGCGCTTCGCACCGCTGGAGGTGCAACTGTATACCGGGTCGATCCAGTTCGTGCTGATCGGCTTCGTGATCGTGGGGATGCTTCTGTGGCGACCACAGGGGCTCTTCCCGGAAAAACTGGTCGTGTCACAATCAGCACGATCCAATAAATGAACACTAGGGAGATATGGAATGAACGGACTTAAAACTTCGGCTCTCGCATTGGGCCTTGCTGCCGGGTTTGCCAGCCTTGGCACGGACGCAGCCGCACAGGACTGCACAACCAAGATCGGGGCAGTGCTGCCGACCTCGGTTGATTGGGGCAAACCGATTGCTGCCACCGCGCAATATGCGGTGGACATCGCCAACGAAACCGGTGGCGTTGCAGGCTGCCAGATCGAAATGGTGCTGCGCGACACGCAGGTCGACCCCAAAGTGGGCGTCGATGCGGCCAAGGCGCTGGTCGATCTGGATGGCGTGCAGCTGCTGCTGGGCGCAGTGTCCTCGGGTGTGTCCATGCCCATCCTGACCTCGGTCACGGTGCCCGCCGGTGTCATGCAGATGTCCTGCTGTTCATCCTCGACCGCGTTCACCCGTCTGGCCGAAGAGGGCAAGACCAACGGTCTTTTCTACCGCACCTTCGCCACTTCTGGCGTGCAGGCCGCTGTCGGTGCCATGGTGGCGCGTGATGCGGGCTACAAGTCGGTGGCCGTGTTCTACAAGAACGACGATTGGGGACAGGACATCGGCGGTCTGGTAGCCGACGATCTGAAAGCGCTGGGCATCGACGTTACCGCCTCCATCGCGATCAACGACGGTCAAGCGTCGTTCCGCGCCGAAGTCACAGAAGCGCTCAAGGGCAATCCCGAGGCGATCTACATGGCGCTTTATCCGAAGGAAGGCACGCAGGTCGTCCGTGAGTGGATCTCGCTTGGCGGGACGCAGAACATGATCGCGGCCAACGCTCTCAAATCGGACGAGTTCCGCGACAATGTCGGCATGCAGTTCCTCGGCAACTTCACCGGCACCGACACCGCTTCGCCGCGCACTGAATCTGCGGATGCCTTTGTTGCGGCCTATACAGCAAAGTTCGACGGCCCGCCCAATGGTCCGGGTCTGGCCAACAGCTATGACGCCACCATGATCGCCCTCATGGCCATGCATGCGGCGGGCAAAGATGCGAAAGGGGCGGATATCGCCGCCAAGATCAGCTCGATCACCGATCCGAACGGCACACCGGTCACTGCGGATGCTGCCGGCTTTACATTGGCGAAAGAGGTTCTCGATGGTGGTGGCACCGTGTCTTACCAAGGTGCCACGGGCAATGTGCAGTTCGACAAGAACGGTGATGTGTCTGCGCCTGCCGTGACATGGACTTTCTCGGAAGGTGGCATCGAAGAGCAGAAATACATCTCGCTCACCGAGGTGAACGACTTCATGACGTCGCTGAACTGACGTCAGTTTCGAATTGGCTTCGCCAATCCGACGGAGGGACGATGCGACAACGCATCGTCCTTTTTCGTTTCCGAAAAAGGGGGGCGCTGCCCCCGTCGCCCCTTGGGCGACTCCCCCGAAGTATTTTTGAACCAGAGAAGCGGCTCAGTGTCGGAGTTCTGACCGCATGTGCCCAAATTTTGGACAGCAGCGCTGCCACGCGGAACCTGGGAGCAGAAGCACGCTTTGACGCGTTTTCGCAGCAGTTGCGGCTGTCGCGGCGCGTTGCACGATTTTTCCGGTGATTTTATCCACAGATTGTGGCACTATTCGCGTCCACAACATCTTGTAGACTTCTCCACAACTTATTGTGCGTGTCATCGAAAATTCGCTTTACGCGACCTCACTTGCCATGCAGCATATGTTGTAGGGGGACGGAACATCAACGCATCCCCTAGAGCAGGCACCGAAAGGTAGGGCAAAGCCCACCTTTCCGCACAGGCAACAGGAGGCGGCATCATGGCCCTGTCCGAACAGTATCTTGAAGACGACATCCACCCGATCGATATCGTTGAGACCATCGCCAACCACCACGATTGGGATTTCGACCGCATTGCGGAAGACCAGATCGCGATGGCGGTCGAGGGGCAATGGCGCACATATTCGATCACTCTGGCCTGGTCGCCTTACGACGAAACTCTTCGTCTGATCTGCACTTTCGACATGGACCCGCCCGCCGAGCGGATGCCGGCGCTGTATGAAGGTTTGAACCTTGTCAACGATCAGTGCTGGGCAGGGGCATTCACGTACTGGGCCGAGGCCAAGCTGATGGTTTATCGTTATGGTCTGGTCCTTGCAGGCGGCAATGTCGCCAGCGCCGAACAGATCGACACGATGATCAATTGCGCCGTCATGAGTGCAGAGCGCTATTACCCGGCCTTCCAGCTTCTGGTCTGGGGCAACCGTGTGCCGAAAGATGCGCTCGAGGTCGCCATTGCAGAGGCCTACGGCCGCGCGTAACACTGGCCCCCGACGCAGAAATACGTGGGGGCATTATGCAAAATTCCGACATCGCAAAACGCGGCCTTGTTCTTTTGGGCTGTGGCAAGATGGGGTCGGCCATGCTTGAAGGCTGGCTCGCCGGGGGATTGCCTGCTGCTTCGGTTTGGGTGAATGATCCCAATCCCTCCGACTGGGTGCAGGCGCAAGGCGTACATCTCAATACGGATTTGCCGGAAAGCCCGGCCATCGTGCTGGTCGCCGTCAAGCCGCAGATCATGCGCGACGCGCTTCCGACGCTGGCGCCGTTGGGCAATGGTGATACGCTCTTCCTGTCGGTCGCGGCGGGTATCACCATCGCCACGTTCGAAGACATGCTGGGGGATCAGACGCCGGTGATCCGGTCCATTCCCAACACGCCTGCCGCCGTCAAGCAAGGGATCACCGCCATCATCGGCAATGCGCGTGTGACCGAAGATCAGTTGCAGATGGCGGAAACGCTGCTGTCCGCGATCGGTCAGACGGTGCGTCTTGAGACCGAAGACCAGATGGATGCGGTCACCGGGCTGAGTGGTTCTGGCCCGGCTTACGTGTTCCACCTGATCGAGTGTCTAGCCCGTGCAGGTGAAGCGCAGGGGCTGGACCCCACGCTTTCGATGACGCTGGCCAAGGCCACGGTCGCTGGATCCGGCGCTTTGGCGATGCAGGCACAGGAAACGCCAAGACAGTTGCGCGTCAACGTCACCAGCCCTAATGGCACCACACAGGCCGGGTTGAACGTGCTGATGGACGAAGAGACCGGTCTGCCGCCTCTGGTCGCCAAGACCATCGCCGCGGCAACCAAGCGGTCCAAGGAATTGGCCAATGGCTGACCAGATCACATTCGACGATTTCATGAAGGTGGATATCCGGGTCGGCACCGTCATTCAGGCGGAACCTTTCCCGGAGGCGCGTAAGCCGGCGATCAAGCTCTGGGTCGATTACGGTGATGAGATCGGCGTCAAGAAATCCTCGGCCCAGATCACGGTGCATTACGACCCCGAAGCGCTGGTCGGAAAAAAGGTGATGGGCGTCGTCAATTTCCCGCCACGCCAGATCGGCCCTTTCATGTCCGAGGCGCTTGTCCTCGGGTTTTATGACGCGGGCGAAGCCATCGTTCTGGCTGTGCCCGACAAAGACACCCCGAACGGAGCGCGCCTGTGTTGAACCTTCTGATCACCCGCAAACTTCCCGATCCTGTCTTGGACAAGGCTCGGGGGGTGTTTGACGTCAGCGTGCGCGACAACACCGCGCCACTCAACCGGGACGAGCTGATCCAGAGCCTTTCGGAGTATGACGTTGTGTTGCCCACGCTTGGCGATGCCTATCGTGCGGACATCTTTGATGCGGTGCCGGAAAAGCGAACCAAGCTGCTGGCGAATTTCGGGGTGGGGTACAACCATATCGACGCAGCCGCGGCGCGCGCCGCTGGCATCGAGGTGACCAATACGCCTGGCGCTGTCACCGATGCGACCGCCGACATTGCCCTGACGCTGATGCTGATGACCTGCCGCCGTGCTGGTGAGGGCGAACGCATGCTGCGTGCAGGGCAGTGGCACGGCTGGCATCCGACGCAGCTATTGGGGCTGCACATGTCTGGCAAGACGCTGGGCGTCGTGGGTATGGGCCGCATCGGTCAGGCCATCTCACAGCGCGCGCATTTTGGATTTGGCATGGCGGTCAAGTTCTACAACCGATCCCCGAAAGAGATGCCGTTCCCGGCGGAACAGGTGGCCGAACTGGCCGAGCTTGCCGCGCAGGTGGACGTGCTTGTGGTTGCCGTTCCCGGCGGGGCAGAGACCCACCATCTGATCAACGCATCGGTCCTGAACGCCATGCAGCCCCATGCGCATCTGGTGAACATCGCGCGCGGGGACGTGGTCAACGAGGCCGATTTGATTTCTGCACTCTCCCAGGGGCGGATCGCTGGCGCGGGGCTTGATGTGTACGAGTTCGAACCAAAGGTGCCGCAGGCGCTGATCGACATGGAGAATGTCACGCTCCTGCCGCATCTGGGCACTGCCGCGCTTGAAGTGCGCACGGCAATGGGGCTGATGGCGGTCGACAATGCAATTGCCTTTGCCAACGGTCAGCCCCTGCCAAACGCCGTTTGACCCCAGCGGTTCTTCGATCCGCGTGAAAGGCTTTGCCATTGCGCAGCGTCGCACTTGACCCCGGGGCGTGGGTGAAGTCTGGTCTCTGCACGCAAAAAGGACCGTTGCCATGATCCAGCCCGCCATCACCGGAAGCGGTGTGTTCACCCCGGAGAACATCATCACCAATGATGAACTTGTGGTGGCCTTCAACGCCTATGCCGACCGGATCAATGCCGAAAACGCAGACGCGATTGCCTCTGGCGAGATGGAACCTGTCCCCCATTCCAGCGCTGATTTCATCGTTTCGGCATCGGGGATCGAACAGCGCTTCGTCATGGACAAGGCCGGTGTTCTCGACCCCAATCGCATGTTCCCGCACCTGCGCGCGCGGTCTGATGAAGAGCCGTCAATCATGGCGGAAATGGCGGTTGATGCGATCACCAAGGCGCTGGCGCAGGCGGGACGCGATGCGTCAGAGGTTGATCTTGTGATCTGCGCAGCATCAAACCACGAACGCGCCTATCCTGCGGTGGCGGTCGAAATCCAGAGCCTGATCGGGGCAGGCGGCTTTGCCTTTGACATGAACGTGGCCTGTTCCTCGGCCACGTTCGGTATTCAGGCCGCCGCTGACATGGTGCGGTCTGGCTCGGTCAAATGTGCGATTGTCGTAAACCCGGAGATCTGTTCGGCCCACCTCGAATGGCGCGACCGGGACTGTCACTTCATCTTTGGCGACGTGGCGACAGCCGTGGTGATCGAGCCTCAGGCCAATGCCAAGGGCGCGCATTTCACCATTCATGGCACCCGCTGCGCCACCGAGTTCTCGAACAACATCCGCAACAACAATGGCTTTTTGCGCCGAACACGGGACCAGATGGAAGATCGCCGTGACATGCAGTTCATGCAGAACGGGCGCAAGGTGTTCAAGGAAGTGCTGCCGATGGTCTCGGCGCATATCCTGGGCCACTTGGAAGATGAAGGCTGGGGTGCGGACAGCCTCAGGCGGTTGTGGCTGCATCAGGCCAACAAGACGATGAACGATTTTATCGGGAAGAAGGTTCTAGGTCGGACGCCTGAGCCGGGGGAACAGCCAAACATCCTGCAGGACTATGCCAATACGTCCTCAGCCGGGTCGATCATCGCCTTTTCGAAATACTCGGACGACATGCAACCGGGTGACCGCGGCGTGATCTGCTCGTTTGGGGCAGGCTATTCGGTCGGGTCAGTGTTGATCGAACGCGCATAGAAAAAGAGGGCCAATTGGCCCTCTTCGCAGTAGATCGTCAAAGGCAGGATCAGTTCCAGAAGCCTTCGTCGACCGACTCCATCTGCTCCAGCTCTTCTTCGCTGAACTTGGTCACGAAGGCATAGCTGCGGTCGTCAACAGCCACGAGATTCACGTCGGACACCGGGATCATCACGTGTTTGTCCGCGATGTCGAGGAAGCCACCGATCTCGGCCACGATGCCAATCATCTGGCCGCTCTTGTTGAGAACGATGTCCTCGATCTCGCCGATGTCGTTCCAGTTGGCACCGACTTCGGTGTGGATCGTGTCCATCGACCAGCCTTCGTCATTGGCGGCGTTGGTCGTGTAGATCGTACCGCCAGTGATGTCGCGGGTGCGGATCAGGTTAGCCGGATCATCCATCGACATGTTGTCCGCCATCGTGGTGTCCGTCATGCCGGTTGTCGCGTTTTCCGTTGTCATTTCACCGGACGTATGGCTGCCAGCCCATGCACCGGTGGTTGCGACGGTCAGGGCGAGTGCGCTTGCAAAAAGCTTGTTCATGATATCCTCCTGGATTGTGTTGCTTCTGAAGACACAACCAAGGCTGGGACAGGATGTTCCACGGAATATTTTTTCTCCGTGACGGAACTTTTTGGGTCTAAAGCGAACCGGTTTCCTGCCGCCAATGTTTGCGGCAGAGGCTGACATAGGTCTCGTTTCCGCCGATCTGCACCTGCGCGCCTTCCGTCAGAACATTGCCCTGGTCATCCTTGCGCACCACCATTGTCGCCTTGCGTCCGCAATGGCAGATCGTGCGCACCTCGCGCAGCGAATCCGCCAGCGCCAGCAGGGTCGCGGAGCCGGGAAACAGCTGTCCCTGGAAATCGACGCGCAGCCCGTAAGCCATCACCGGCACGCCCAGATCATCCGCGACACGGGCGAGTTGCCAAACCTGCTCTGGCGTCAGGAACTGCGCTTCGTCGATAAAGATGCAGGCCAATTCGGTCTTTTCCATGACCTCTTCGATCCGCTGAAACAGATCGTCCGTGGGCGAAAACGTCTCCGCCTCACGGGCAAACCCGATGCGCGAACCGATCTTGCCCATCCCGGCCCGGTCATCGAATGCCGCTGTCATGCGGTACACCGACATGCCGCGCTCTTCGTAATTGTGCGCAGCCTGAAGCAGCAGGGTCGATTTGCCTGCGTTCATGGTGGAGTAGTTGAAATAGAGCTTCGCCATGATCTGCCACATGCCCCAACCGGACAGGGCGCGCAAGAGAGGCGTGCTCAGGATGCGCCGTTGCCGATTCCGTGAGTGGTGGCATGACCTCGAAAAGGTCCTGCCTGTATCGGCGAAGTGACTGCGCATCCTGAAACCGGACCAGCTTTGGCACTGTGCCCGGTGTGCCTTGACGACCGACTAATTCAGGTCTGGAACACATGTGCCATTGCGTTACGATCAAAGTCAGGGGAAAGAAGCGCAAATCTTCCCATCTCTGCCGGGTAACGAGGGGGCTGCCATGCCGTCATTTGGACCATATCTGAAAAAGCACACCGAATTGCTGGTCAAGGATGTGGGCATCGAAAAAGCCTGCGAACTGACGGGCAAATCCAAAGCGACCCTTGGCCGGTACTACGCCGATCACGACGAACATGCGGATCGGTTCATCCCGGTCGATGCTGTTGCCGCCCTCGAACAGGCCTCCAGTTATCCGCATGTCACCTCTGCGCTGGCCGAACTGAACGGGATTTCGCTGTCCTTCGATCAGCGCCGCGACAATGACGCCAAGAAAGGCGGCGTGAATTCCGATGTGGTCGCGCTGAGCCAACGCTTTGCCATGCTTATGTCGGAATATCATCAATCCATCGCGGATGGTGTCATCAGCGCCAACGAAGCGCGCCGCCTTCTGCGCGAAACCCTTGCCCTGCAACAGGTGCTGGTCGACATGAAACTGCATCTGGAAGATGAGACAATTTGAAGGTGTCATCTCGGATCGTGGGTCCAAATACGCGGTAAGCGGTGGTCCTGCGGTCAGTCGTTCCGATGTGGACGGATTTCTCAAGACCCTCAAACGCGCCAAGAAATACGCCAAGGCCACCCATAACACTTGGGCGGTGGTGTTCTCGGATGGCACGCCTCTCAAGAATGACGACGGCGAAGGTGGGGCGAGTCAGATCATCCTGCAAATGCTGGAACGTGAAGGCCTGACGGACCATGTGATCGTCGTAACCCGCTGGTATGGCGGCAAGCATCTGGGCGGGGACCGGTTCCGCCATGTGCAGGACTGCGTCCGCCACTATCTCGATAACAGGTAGGTCCCGCCATGGAGTTTTTCAGACGCTTGAAGCTGCGGTGCATCTGGTCTTGGGACGGTGTGGTGGCGACTTGGCGGACGGAGCATAGTTTCCGCAGTTGGGTCTGGGCCAACCTGATCTCGGCGACTCTGGCGCTGATCCTGCCTTTGGCTCCGGCAGAGCGCGCCTTGATCCTGGCTTTGGGCATTCTTGTGCTCGCAGCCGAGCTGCTCAACACCGCCATCGAGGATGCGGTCGATTACATCTCGACCGAAGACCACCCGATCGCCAAACGTGCCAAGGATGCCGGCAGCGCAGGTGTAGCGGTTGCCGCTATTGCCGCAGGGGTGGCTTGGATCGTTATCCTGATTGGGTAGCGCGTCGGGCCTTGCGGCGCAGGTGCCACCGATAGATCAGCGGTGCCAGAACGTGGTCATACACCATTGATGCGACCTGCCTGATGCCCGGCAGTCCGACAACCCGCGCCAGCCACCGATACCGGGGCATGTCGCGCCACAGGACAAGGAAAGCCGGAATGCCGCTGGTCAATTCCCCGTCGCGCAGTACGTAAAGCCGCCGCGCAGCGGTATCTTCGTCAATCCCCCAGGCCGCACGGTCTGGACCGTTCAGGTCATCGAACCGGATCGGCAACCCTTCGCGTTTGGAATAGGCCGCATAGTGATTGATCTCGAAGGAACAGACCGGGCACTGGTCGTTGTAAAGCACGCGGGTTTGGTGTGTCTCTGACATGACCCACAGCTAAGCCTAAAGACGACGCTGGCAACCCCGGTGGGCCGTTTCCGTCAACGGAAACGGTCTGATGCGTCAACGCATCAGACGCGCCGACCCCACAGATCATATTCGCCAGCTTCGTCTACCTCGACCGACACGATCTCACCAACGCTCAATCCTTCGGTGCCGGAGTTGATAAACAGATTGCCGTCGATCTCGGGCGCATCTGATTTGGTGCGGCAGGTGGCGATGCCCTCGTCGTCGATATCGTCGATGATCACATCCAACCGCTGGCCGACCTTGGCCGCCAGTTTGGCCTCGGAAATCGCCTGCGCCTTTTCCATGAACCGGTCCCAGCGCTCTTGTTTGACCTCGTCGGAAACATGATCCGGCAAAGCATTCGACCGGGCGCCAGCGACGTTCTCGTATTGGAAGCACCCGACGCGATCCAGCTGCGCCTCGTCCAGCCAGTCCAGCAGCGTCTGGAACTCCTCCTCGGTCTCACCGGGATAACCGACGATAAAGGTCGACCGCAGGGTGATGTCCGGGCAGATGTCGCGCCATGCCGCGATTTCGTCCAGCGTCCGTGCAGCCGCCGCGGGGCGGGCCATGCGTTTCAGCGTATCGGGATGGGCGTGCTGGAACGGAATGTCGAGGTATGGCAGCACCAGACCATCCGCCATCAACGGCACCAATTCGCGCACATGCGGGTAAGGGTAGACGTAGTGCATCCGCACCCACGCGCCCAAAGCCCCCAGATCACGCGCCAAAGACAGGATCGGGAACTTCTCGTCCCGGTCCTTCCAGTCGGTGCCATAGGCCGAGGTGTCCTGGCTGATCACCAGCAATTCGCGCACGCCGCTCTCGACAAGCTTTTCCGCTTCGCGCAGCACCGCCTTGGCCGGGCGGGACGTCAGCAGCCCGCGCATGTCCGGGATGATGCAGAACTTGCACTTGTGATTGCAGCCTTCCGAAATTTTCAGATAGCTGTAATGGCGCGGCGTCAGCTTCACGCCTGATGCAGGCAGCAGGTCGATGAACGGATCGGGATCGGGCGGCACGGCTTTGTGCACCGCGTCCAGCACCTGTTCGTATTGATGCGGGCCCGTCACGGCCAGCACCTTGGGATGCGCGCCAGTGATATACTCCGGTTCCGCCCCCAGACAGCCGGTCACGATCACGCGCCCATTCTCCGCCAGCGCTTCGCCAATCGCCTCAAGGCTTTCTGCCTTGGCACTGTCGAGAAATCCGCAGGTGTTCACGATCACCGCGTCAGCGCCGGAATAGTCGGGGCTGATCCCATAGCCTTCGGCCCGCAGGCGCGTCAAAATCCGTTCGCTGTCCACCAGCGCCTTGGGGCAGCCAAGCGAGACCATGCCGATAGTCGGCTGACCCGCACGGGGCGCATCGGAAAACCGCGCGGCAGGCGCAAGGTCGGGGCGGAGAGAAGGCGGGTTCTGGGACATGCGCGGCATATAGAGATTTGCACATCCTTGGGGAAGGGTAGATTGCAGCCAGCGTGCTGACAATCCGCACCACATCGCTTGCCAAATCGAAGGTCACATGGTCCGGTCGCACAAACAGCAACCGAGCAAACCCCATCGCACCGCAAAACCTGTCCCGCAACCTGACCATCCTGCCTTGGATGAAGTTCGCCCAGAACCTGTTGTTCTGGCAGGCGACGTGGTTCTTATATCTGCAAGGCACGTTATCGGCAGCCGAAGCGGTGCTGCTCTATGCAATCTACGACATCTGCACGACCCTGTTCGAAGTGCCGTCCGGGTACATGTCAGACCGCGTCGGCCGCCGTGTGACGCTGATCGCGTCAGCGGTCGCAGGGATCGCCGCGATGGTCTGTTTTTCCGTAGGGGGCAGCTTTGCCGTCTTCGTCCTGGCGCAGTTGTTTCTGGGCGCGTCGATGGCTTTTGCGTCCGGCACCGACAGTTCGTTGCTCTACGAAACGCTTGCCGTCGAAGGGCGGGAGCACGACGTCGAACAGTACGAATTGCGCCTTTGGCGGTTTACCTTCGCGGCTCTGATGGTGTCGGCGGTCACCGGCGGGCTTATGGCGCGCGCTCTGCCTGTCCTGCCCTTTGTTCTTTCGGGCCTCGCCTTTGTGGCGATGCTGCTGCTGGCGACTCGGCTGCGCGACTCGCAGGCTGATCCTGACACACCGCCTGTGCCAACAGCCATCGGTCCGGCCATCGCTGCGGCATTCCGGAACCCGGTCTTGCTTTGGCTTTTTGCACTCAGCGTCGTGATGTACGGGTTCTCGCATGTGCCGTTCGTGTTCGGTCAACCGTTTATCCTGAAAGCCCTCGATCAGATGGGCCTGTCTGGCGAAGCACCTTTGGTCAGTGGTGTGGTGACGACCATTATGATGGCAGTGTCGGTGGCCGCGTCATTTGCCGCACCGGCGATCCGCCAGCGCATCGGGTTGGCAGCCACTCTGCTCCTTGCTTTCGCATTGCAGGTGCTACTCTGCGCGGTCCTCGCGCTCAGCCAAAGCCCGCTTGTCATCGCCTTCCTGTTTATTCGCATGGTGCCGGATTCGCTGTCCCGGCCGTTCATTCTAGCCCGAACACAGCCTCTGCTGACCGATGGGATGCGTGCCACCTACCTGTCACTTCAGAGTTTTGCGGGACGGATTGTCTTTGCGGCAAGCCTTTGGTTGGCCTCGCGCAATGTCAGTGATGTAGGAGAGATGCCCTTCGCTGATCTGGCCCGCGTGCTGGGCGGTTTTGCTCTCGTTGGTCTCTTGGTTTGGGGGGTGCTGGCCTTGCTGGCCCGACGTATTCCCTTGGAGCCAGAGTGAGACTTGATCAAACCTGCTGAACAAGAACGACCCACAAAGCATTGGACGCGCGGATGGAATCACGGCGGTCGATCTGGTATGCGCCGGATGACCCTATAACCTTGAGGTTCACAGCCATGCAGATCACTCAAGACCAAGGTGGACGGAACGACCAGATCGCCCGATTGTTCAAGGACACTTTCACCGCGTCCGAAGGCGCAGACGAAGGTGCGTTGATCCACGCGCTGTCCAATGACCTTCTGACCACGACACTGGCGGATGATCTGCGCGTCTTTACGGCGGAAGACACGGACACCCTCTGCGGCTGCGCAATCTTCACTCGGCTGCGCTTTGCGAATGACCCGCGCGTCGCGTTCCTGCTGTCGCCCATGGCCGTCGCAACCGAACATCAGGGCAAGGGCGTGGGTCAAAAGCTTCTGACCCATGCCTTGAACGCACTGCGCGACGAAGGCGTGCAGGTTGCCGTGACCTATGGCGATCCGAACTTCTACGGTCGGGTCGGGTTTGCGCCGGTCAGCACCCACACCGTTCCTGCGCCGCAACCACTCAACATGCCCCAAGGCTGGATCGCGCAATCCCTGACAGACGCCGAATTGTCACCGCTTTCCGGACCATCGACCTGCGCGCCCGCTTTGAACAATCCGGAGTTCTGGTAGCCACGCGCCCAAAGAAAAAGGGCGGTCAAACCGCCCCTTCCTGCCTGATATCGTTAAACGCCTTACCGCCGACGGTCACGGCGCGAGCTCATGGGTTGGAACGCAACACCGACATGCGCCTCGCAATAGGGTTTGCCCTGTTGTACCGGCAGACCGCAGAACCAGAAATTCGGTGTCGCGGGATCGCCCACCGGCCATTTGCAGGTCTTCTCGGTCAATTCCATCAGCGTGAGCTTCTTGGCCTTCTTCTCGACCGCGTTCACCTTGGCCAGGGCCTCGGGGCTGATCTCGTTGGCCGAAGGCTGCGGCGGCAGGGGCTGACCGGCTGGAATGATCTGGCGACGCGGGCTGGGCGGCGGCGTTGCGGATTTCGTTTCCATCACAACCTCGGGTTCTTCAGGCTTTGGTGCCGGGGCGGGCTTTGGCGCCGCGGCCTTTGGCTTCGGTGCTTCGGCCTTCGGTGCGGGTTTCGCCTCGGGCTTGGCCGCTGGGCCGGCAGCGCCAGCACGGTTCGACAAGCCCAGACGATGCACTTTCCCGATCACGGCGTTGCGGGTCACACCACCAAGCTCCTTGGCGATCTGGCTGGCCGACTGGCCTTCGCCCCACATCTTCTTCAACAGCTCTACGCGTTCATCGGTCCAGGACATCGTGCCCTCCATCAAAAAGAGCGGCCGTTTGCGTTGGCCGCCCGAAATCTCTAAGTCGCTCCCTATTCTAATCATGCGCGGGCGAGTTACAACCCGAACCGACAGGCAAGAGGGCTTCAATGCAGCAGGCTGGACAGATGATTGCGAACGAACGCCGCTTTGGCCGGGTGAACTGGCTGGGTTTGTACACATTGGGGCAACGTGAAATCCTGCGGTTCCTCAATGTCTGGACACAAACCCTGCTTGCACCTTTGGTGACGGCGGGCCTCTTCATGCTGATCTTCACCATCGCCATCGGCCCCCGTCGGGGTGAGGTGATGGGGGTCGACTTCACGACCTTCATTGCGCCGGGTATCCTGATGATGACAGTGATCCAGAACGCCTTTGCCAACACCTCATCCTCGATCGTGGTGTCCAAGGTGCAGGGCAATATCGTCGACACACTGATGCCGCCGCTTTCGGCGGGTGAATTGGTGCTGGGATACCTTGCCGGAGGCGTTGCGCGCGGGCTGATGGTTGCTGTCGCCATAGCCGTGGCTCTTTGGGTGTTCTTGGGCCTGGTGCCACAGCATCCGCTGACGGCGTTGTTCTTTGTCACCGTTGGTGCGGCGTTGCTCTCCGGTATCGGCATGGTCGCAGGCATCTATGCGGAAAAGTTCGATCAGATGGCGGCGATCACCAATTTCGTCGTGACCCCGCTGGCCTTCCTGTCGGGCACCTTCTACTCGGTTGAGGCGCTGCCGCCGGTGATGTACGACATCACTCATGCCAACCCGATCTTCTACCTGATCGACGGGGCGCGCTGGGGCATGATCGGGGTCTCGGACAGCAGCCCGATCCTGGGCGCGGTGATCGCGGTCGTCAGCACAGTCGCGATCAATCTGACGGCGTGGGTATTTTTCCGACGGGGCTACCGGCTGAAGGCCTGATCCGGCCTTCGCGCCACATCAATAGACCTGCGCCGCACAGGATGATCAGCGTCCCGATGACGGACACCGCATCGGGGCGCACGCCGAAGACCAGAAAATCGTAAAGCGCGGCAAAGACCAGCGTCGCGTAAAAGAACGGCCCGACAAAGCTGGCGTCGGCCCGGGAGATGGCATTGATGAAGCAGGTTTGCGCCGACGCCATCAAAAGCCCGATCCCCGCCAGCGCCATCCATTGCTGCGGTGTTGGTGCGATCCACACCCAGGCAGCAGCTGCAGACGCGATGCCAACACCAATCACGTTGTTGATCAGCAGGATTTGCAGCGGCCCCTCGCGCCCGGTCAGCCGCTTGATCACGATCACCTCGAACCCAAGCGACAGGGCTGCGCCAACCGCCAACAGCGCTGCAGGCTGGAACGCTTCCGGTGTCGGGCGCAACAGGATCATCGCACCGATCAAAGCAATCGCCGCCGCCGACAATCGAACTGGCCCAACGCGCTCTCCCAGCAATGGGATCGCCAGAAGCATCCCGATCACCGGGTTCAGAAAACTGATCGCGGTGGCATCCGACAGCGGGATAAACGCCGCTGCCGCGAACATCAGCGTGACGCCACCCCAGCCGAACGCGACCCGCAGCGTATGGGTCTTCCACGCGATTTGAGTGAAGTGCAATCGCATCACCAACGCGGCAAGGCCAAAGGCGAGAAAGGCAAAGATGAACCGCCCCTGGCTAATCTGCAACGGATTGAGCGCAGGCCCCAGCACATCTGTTCCCAGCATCTTTGCCAGCAAGGTCGTTCCAGCGACGAATGCCGAAGCCAGCAACGTCAACAGCGCGGCAAGAAGTGGGTTTGGGGCTTTGGGCACGAACATGGTCAAGCCATGCTCAGCTTTTTAGCCGAAGGCAATCACTGGTTGCGTATCGGTACAATCTGCTGAACGATCCCGACAAGGATCAGGTAAAGCGACGTGGCAATCAGCCCCCAATGCGCCCAGCTTTCCGGGTGGAAATCGACCCATGCGGCCCAGCCTGCAAAGAACGTCCACGCCAGCGCAATCGGCAGCGACACGCTGCGCCAGCGTTCGGTACGCACCGGATGGATGAACTTTAGCGGCAGGAACATGGCCACCGCCAGCACAGCGACCATCGTTAAGGACACCCAGAAATTCGGCTCGATGGCGAACAACACCAGGACCACCATGTTCCAGCATCCGGGAAAGCCTTGAAACGAATTGTCCGAAGTCTTCATCCGGCTGTCGGCGAAATACATGGCCGAGGCGAAGGTGATCACGATGATCGCAAACCATCCTGTCCAACCGGGAAGCAAACCGGATTGGAACAGGGCAAAAGCCGGAATGAAAACGTAAGTGAGATAGTCGATGATCAGGTCGAGCAGCACCCCGTCAAAGCGCGGTGCGTATGTTTTCACATCGTATTTCCGGGCCAAGGGGCCGTCGATGCCATCGACCGCAAAGGCCACAACCAGCCACAGGAACATGATGGACCATTTTTCCTGCGCCGCTGCCAGCAAGGCCAGCATGGCAAAAACGGCTCCGGTCGCGGTCAGGAGGTGGACGCACAGCGCGCGGGATTGATCACTCATTCCGAGGTTTTGGCCGAATTGTTGAAGCGGTGCAATTGGTCGCGCGTATTTTTCCCGCGGTTGTGAGCAGGGCCGATGCATCGACGCATCGACCGTTTGCGGTGACGCAAACGCCCGCCCCGATCAGGCAACGAGTTGATGCCCGTGCTGCCCGGTAATGGTCGCGCGCACGATCTGTCCCACAGGCTGTTCTTCCGAAAACCGGACTTCGGTGAACTGCTCGGTCCGCCCCATGTCGGGCGCTTCCATCAACACGCTGTGGGTGCGTCCCTGCTGCGCGATCAGATGGCGCGAGACGGCGGCCTCACCGGCCGCCCGCAACCGCGCGGCCCGCTCCTTGATCGCGCGCCCGTCCACCTGCGGCATCCGGGCCGCCGGAGTGCCTTCGCGCGGCGAATAGGGGAAGACGTGCAACCATGTCAGGCTGCACTCTTCGACCAGTTTCAGCGAATTCTCGAAATGCGCCTCGGTCTCGGTCGGGAACCCGGCGATGATGTCTGCGCCAAAAGTCATGTCGGGACGCAGTTTGCGTGCCTCTTCCGCAAAACGGATGGCGTCGTCGCGCAGGTGACGGCGTTTCATCCGCTTCAGGATCAGGTCGTCGCCATGCTGAAGGCTCAGATGCAGATGCGGCATCAAACGCGGTTCCGTGGCGATGGCCTGCATCAGGTTCTCGTCAACCTCGATGCTGTCGATCGAACTGATCCGCAGCCGCGGCAGATCCGGCACCAGCTTGAGGATGCGCATCACCAGATCACCCAGCTTCGGCTGTGCAGGCAGGTCTGCCCCCCAGGACGTCAGATCGACCCCGGTCAGCACCACCTCATTAAAGCCCTTGTCCACCAGCCGCTTGATCTGGTCCACGATTACGCCTGCAGGAACAGATCGCGAATTGCCGCGACCATAGGGAATGATGCAGAAGGTGCAGCGGTGGTCACAACCATTCTGCACCTGAACATAGGCGCGGGACCGCGTGCCAAAGCCGTCGATCAGATGTTGCGCGGTTTCCGTCACGGACATGATGTCGTTGACCTGCACCGCTTCGGTCTCACCGATGAAATCGGCCGCCAGACCTTTCCAGGTGTCCGGTGTCATCTTTTCTGTATTGCCGATTACCGCATCGACCTCGGCCATCCGGGCAAAAGTCTCGGGTTCGGTCTGTGCCGCACAGCCGGTCACGATCAGCTTGGCGTTTGGGTTGTCCCGACGCAGCTTGCGGATCTCCTGCCGCGCCTTTCGCACCGCTTCAGCGGTCACGGCGCAGGTGTTGACCACAACGGCATTCTCAAGCCCCGCCTGCGCGGCAAGGTCTTTCATCGCCTCGGTCTCATAGGCGTTCAGGCGACAGCCCAATGTGGTGAACTTGGGTGCGCTCACGACACGCGCTCCAGCCAGTCCGCCGTGAAGGTTCCGGAGAACACATGCGCGGTTGGCCCGGTCATCCAGACGCCATCCTCGCGCCAGTCGATCTCAATCCGCCCGCCATCAAGGTCGATGCTCACGCGCCGCCCGGTCAGCCCCCGCCGTGCCGCCGCAACCGCCGTGGCGCAGGAGGACGACCCCGAGGCGAGCGTGACACCCACCCCGCGCTCCCAGACCCGCATCCGAAGATGGTCGGGTCCGATGACGCTGGCGAACTGCACATTGGTGCGCTGCGGATAAAGCGGATGATGCTCGATCTCGGCTCCGCGCGCGGCAAGGTCGACCGATTCGGCGTCCTCGACAAAGAACGTACAATGCGGGTTGCCCATGCCTGTCGCCGTCGGCGCGCCGTCGATGGGCAATTCGAGCGTGTCCATCTCGCGCGCGAGCGGCACCTCGTCCCAGCACAACTGTGGCTGCCCCATGTTCACGGAGGTCAGCCCGCCCCCGGCATCCTGCGCGATCAGACGTCCGCGTTCGGTGAGCAAAACAACCTCCGACAGGCCCGTTTCGTCCATGAGGTGCCGCGCAATGCAGCGCGTGGCATTGCCACAGGCGCCGGCTGTCGATCCATCGGAATTGTAAAACACCAACCGCGCATGTGCGCCGTCTTCGCCCGCTTCGATCACCGCAAGCTGGTCGAATCCCACGCCTCGGTGCCGATCCCCAATCGCCTGCGCCAGTGCCGAGGTCATGCCTACAGGCTGCACACGCGCATCAAGCACGACAAAATCATTGCCGAGGCCATGCATTTTCATGAAGGCGATATCGCGGGTGCCGTTGGTCATCATGGCCGCGCATATACGCCTGTCGGGTACATCTTTCCAGACCGCGCCAACCGCACCGCTGCGGCATTCTGGAAGATAGCTTGGAATTGTGCCGTTTTGGGGGTTGACCGCACTCCGCCCTCTTTCTAGATAGCCCGCCAGTGGGCCGTTAGCTCAGTTGGTAGAGCAACTGACTTTTAATCAGTGGGTCGCAGGTTCGAATCCTGCACGGCTCACCACTGATATCCAGAAAATGAAGACTAAACCAAGCATCCGTTTGGCGGCGGAAAGCGCCGATTTTGTCGTGGAGGCCTTGCAAGGGGGTTTCTTGCGCCTACCTAATTGCGAGTGATTTGCATTTTCAAAAACTAGCAGACATACTCAACACGGAGGGTCAAGCATGAAACGAAGCTTCGCAGCCATCATGTCGGCTGGGGTATTGTGTGCCGTGGCCAGTGCGGCAGCAGCAGATGAGAAGATGAAAGTGGTCACCACCTTCACCGTTCTGGCCGATATGGCGGCAAATGTGGCGGGGGATGCGGCCGAAGTGGTGTCGATCACCAAGCCGGGGGCCGAAATCCATGGCTACGAACCGACCCCACAGGACATCGTGCGCGCCTATGACGCCGATCTGATCCTATGGAACGGTCTGAACCTCGAACTGTGGTTCGAACAATTCATCGCCAATATGGACGATGTGCCGTCGGTGACGCTCAGCGATGGCATCGACCCGATTTCGATCTCGTCTGGCAGCTACGAAGGCAAGCCCAACCCGCATGCCTGGATGGGTCTGGATAACGCTCTGATCTATATCGACAATATCACCAAGGCCTTTTCGGAAGCAGACCCGGACAATGCCGCAATCTATGCTGCGAACGCCGAACGCTACAAAGGCGAATTGCGCGCCACGATAGAGCCGCTGCGCGCGGCGGTGGCGGACATCCCCGAAGATCAGCGCTGGCTTGTGACCTGTGAAGGTGCGTTCAGTTACCTTGCCCGCGACATGGGGCTGAAAGAACTGTATCTCTGGCCGATGAATGCCGATCAGAACGGCACGCCACAACAGGTGCGTGCGGTGATCGACGGGGTCCGCGAAAACAATATTCCGGTGGTCTTCTGTGAAAGCACGGTCAACACCGCCCCGGCGGAACAGGTCGCGCGCGAAACGGGTGTCACCTATGGCGGTGTGCTCTATGTCGATTCGTTGAGCGAGGAAGGCGGTCCGGTGCCGACCTACCTTGACCTTCTGACCGTGACGACCCGCACCGTTGCCGAAGGGCTGACCACCGCCGTCAGCAACTAGGTGGCGCCGAACCGGACAAGAAGGCCCGCAGCTGCAAGGCTGCGGGCGCACCCATGTCAGGCCTTTCGCCTGCAGCACCGACAGGCCAAAGGCCTGCAGCACCAAGGACACGCCATGCTCGATGAGCAGAGCCAGACGACCAAGACAACGCAAAGCACAGGCAAGGACGGTCTTTCGGCACGGGACGTGACCGTCACATATCGCAACGGTCACACCGCGCTCTGGAACGCCAGTTTCGAAATCCCGCGCGGCACCGTGACCGCGCTGGTGGGCATCAATGGCGCGGGTAAGTCCACGCTTTTCAAGGCAATCATGGGCTTTGTGCCCGCCGCCAAAGGCGAGATTCGTATCCTTGGCATGACCGTGAAAGAGGCGCTTGCGAAGAACTTGGTCGCCTATGTGCCGCAATCCGAAGAGGTCGACTGGGCCTTCCCGGTGCTGGTCGAAGACGTTGTGATGATGGGCCGCTATGGCAAGATGGGGTTTCTGCGCCGTCCCAAAGCCGCAGATCATGATGCGGTTGATCAGGCGCTGGCCCGAGTGAACATGACCGAATTCCGCCATCGCCAGATTGGCGAGCTCTCCGGCGGCCAGCGCAAACGCGTGTTCCTGGCCCGTGCGCTGGCGCAAGACGGGCAGGTGATCCTGCTGGATGAGCCGTTCACCGGCGTGGACGTCAAGACCGAAGACCAGATCATCGCGCTCCTGCGCGAACTCCGTGACGAAGGCCGGGTGATGCTGGTCTCGACTTATAACCTTGGTTCGGTGCCGGAATTCTGCGACCGGACCGTGTTGGTCAAAGGCACCGTGCTCAGCTACGGGCCGACTGAGACCACGTTCACCCGCGAGAACCTTGAACGTGCCTTCGGCGGCGTTCTCCGCCACTTCACCTTGGCCGGCGATGCGCTGCATGACGACGAGGACGCCCGCGCGATCACCATCTTCACCGACGATGAACGCCCGCTGGTTCAATACGGCGACAAGACCCAGGTGACGGAGTCCAAGCCGTGATCGGCCTGCTGCTTGAACCTTTCAGCTACAATTACATGGTCAACGCCGTGTGGGTTTCCGCGCTGGTCGGCGCTGTCTGTGCGTTCCTTTCGGCTTATCTGATGCTCAAGGGCTGGTCCCTGATCGGCGACGCGCTGGCGCATTCGGTCGTGCCGGGCGTGGCGGGCGCTTACATCCTTGGCCTGCCGTTCGCTCTGGGGGCCTTCATTGCAGGCGGTCTGGCGGCAGGAGCGATGCTGTTTTTGTCGGAACGCTCGGGGCTGAAACCAGACGTGATCATCGGGTTGATCTTCACTTCGTTCTTCGGACTGGGCCTGTTCATGGTGTCCGTGAATCCGATGTCGGTCTCGGTGCAGACCATCACCATGGGCAACATCCTCGCCATCACACCCGAAGACACGGCTCAACTGGCCATCATCGGCTTCGTGTCTCTGGCCGTGCTGATGCTCAAGTGGAAGGACCTCATGGTCACCTTCTTTGACGAGAACCACGCCCGCACCATTGGCTTGCGTCCGCAACTGCTCAAGGCGGTGTTCTTCGTTCTGCTCTCGGCCTCTGTCGTGGCCGCGATGCAGACCGTTGGCGCGTTCCTCGTGATCGCCATGGTGGTGACGCCGGGGGCCACCGCCTACCTGCTTTGCGACCGGTTCCCGCGCCTGATCGTGACCTCGGTGCTGATCGGGTCGGTGACCAGCTTCACCGGGGCCTATATCAGCTACTTCCTCGACGGCGCGACGGGCGGCATCATCGTCTGCCTGCAAACGCTGATCTTCCTCGTTGTCTTTGTCCTTGCACCACAGCACGGCCTGCTGGCCGCGCGGCGCAAGGCCGAAGCCGCGTTGCGCGATGGGCCGAAAGACAGCCTTGTTCAGGCTGATCCTGCAAAAGGCGGTGCATGATGGACGTTGAAGCACTCCTTTTGCCCTTCCGCTTTGCATTTATGCAAAATGCCTTCCTCATCTCGATGATGGTGGCGGTGCCCACCGCGCTGCTCTCCTGCTTTCTGGTGCTCAAAGGCTGGGCGCTGATGGGCGACGCGGTGAGCCACGCTGTCCTGCCGGGGATCGTGCTGGCCTACATTCTGGGGATTCCGCTCATCATCGGAGCGTTTGCCGCGGGCATGACTTGCGCGCTTGCGACGGGCTATCTGTCCACCAACAGCCGGGTCAAAGAGGACACGGTGATGGGCGTGGTGTTCTCGGGCATGTTCGGCCTTGGGATCGTGCTCTATGTCTCGGTCGAAACGAACGCCCATCTCGATCACATCCTGTTCGGCAACATGCTGGGGGTCGAGCCGCACGAGCTTTGGACCGCTGGTATCATCTCGGCGCTGGTTGCCGGGGTGCTGATGCTCAAGTGGAAGGACTGGCTGTTGCACAGCTTCGATCCCGCGCAAGCACAAGCCTCGGGCCTTTGGGTCAATGCGCTGCATTACGGGATGTTGACAGCCCTGTCGCTGACCATCGTGGCCACGCTTTCTGCGGCCGGACTGATCCTTGCCATTGGTCTTTTGATCGCGCCGGGGGCGATTGCCTTCCTGTTGGTGCGACAGTTCAAGGCGATGCTCTGGGTCGCGGTCGGGGTGAACATCGCGGCGATGCTGCTGGGCACCTACCTGAGCTTCTTCCTCGACAGCGCTCCTGCACCGACCATCATCCTGATCCTCAGCGCGCTCTTCATCCTGGCCTTCATCCGCCGTCAGGTTCAGACCCGTCGCGCATCTCGCTTGCGTGTCCAGCAGGGGTAGGGCCGAGGATTTTCGAAACTCCTTTCGAAAGGGCTTGCCCCGCTCAGGTCATCACGTCTGGCGCTGTCCGTCCGGTGCGCTCGGTCAAACCGCTGATCAGCGCCGTCGCCTCTGCGATGTCCTTGAGCGCCGCCTGTGTCTCGATGTTCAGATTGCCCTCGGGCGCTTCATACCGCTCCAGATAGACACGCAACGTCGCGCCCTCTGTCCCAGTGCCGGACAACCGCAGCACGGCGCGACCACCCCCATCGAAGTTGATGCGAAGCCCCTGATTGTGGCTCACCGACCCGTCCACCGGATCATGGTAGGAAAAGCTGTCCGCCATCGTCACCGTACAGGCCCCGAAGGTCTGCCCGGCCAAAGCGTCCAGCTTCATCGTCAGGTCGGCCATCAAGCCGTTCGCCGCTGCCGAGTCTACGGCTTCATAGTCGTGGCGCGAATAGTAGTTGCGGCCATAGGTCTGCCAATGGTCCTGCAGGATGTCTTTCACCGACATCTTGCGCACCGCCAGAATATTCAGCCACAGCAGCACCGCCCACAGCCCGTCCTTTTCGCGCACATGGTCGCTGCCCGTGCCCGCGCTTTCCTCTCCACAGAGCGTCACGCGCCCGGCGTCCAGCAGGTTGCCGAAGAATTTCCAGCCCGTCGGTGTTTCGAAACACTCGACCGCCAGCGCCTCGGCCACCCGGTCACAGGCTCCGCTCGTCGGCATCGACCTTGCCACCCCGGCGATACCGCGCTCATAGCCGGGGGCCAGATGCGCGTTGGCGGCCAGCACAGCCAGCGAGTTGGATGGTGTCACATAGACCCCACGACCAAGGATCATGTTGCGGTCGCCATCCCCGTCCGAGGCGGCGGCAAAGTCAGGTCCATCCTCGGACATCACCAGATCGACCAGCGGCTTGGCCCAGATCGGGTTCGGGTCGGGGTGGCCCTTTCCGAAATCCACCGACGGCACACCGTTCAGCACCGTACCCGCAGGCGCGCCCAGAGTGTCCTCCAGAATGGTCTTGGCATAGGGCCCGGTCACTGCATGCATCGCGTCGAATTTCATGGTGAAGCCGCTGGCGAACAGCGCGCGCAGGGCTGCGAAGTCGAACAGGTCTTCCATCAGCGCGGCGTAGTCGTCGACCGGATCAACGATCTCCACCGCCATGTCGCCCAGCGCCACTGTCCCGATCTGCCCAAGGTCGATATCGCCCGTATCCAGCGTCTTGTAGCTGCTGATGGTTTTCGTCTGCTCGAAGATGGCGTCAGTGATCGCCTCGGGCGCAGGTCCGCCGTTCGAGATGTTGTACTTGAGGCCGAAATCCTCGTCGATGCCGCCGGGGTTGTGGCTGGCCGACAGGATCAGACCACCGTCGGCCCCCCGCTGTCGGATCAGGTTCGACGCCGCCGGGGTGGACAGAAGCCCGCCCTGACCGACAATCGCCAGCGTCGCGCCATTGGCCGAGGCCATGCGCAGGATCGTCTGGATCGCTTCGGCGTTGAAGTACCGTCCATCCCCGCCGATCACCAGCGTCTTGCCCGCAACGCCACCGATTGCGTTGAAGATCGACTGCACGAAGCATTCCACATAGCCCGGCTGCATATAGACGCGGGTCTTCTTGCGCAGGCCCGAGGTGCCGGGTTTCTGGCCCTCGAACGGGGTGCAGGTCTGGGTCAGGATCGTCATGCGGGTACCTCCTTGGGGTGGTCCGTGTCGTCGTATTGTGCGGGTCCGCCGCGGGCGTGGGACATCACGTCTGAAATATGTCGCAAGGCGGTGCTCTGTTCCATCGCCTCGATGGGAACACTTAGCCGACGTCGCCAGTTCGGGTGTTCGTTGATCGTGCCGGGCAGGTTCTGTGCCTCAAGCTCACCGAATACATCGTCCATCTGAACCGACACCAAAGCTGCGGGCGACTGTGCCAAACCGCGATGGATCATGTCGGCGATTTCGCCAATCGGTGCCGTGCTCGGAATGGCGCAAACATCCCGTAAGCTCGCGCGTTGTTTGGCGCGGTGGCTGTGCCGCGCGGCGCGATCGCCGGAGTTCAGCCAGCCGACCTTCTGCCACCATTCGATGTCAGTGCCATGCCAGAACCCGTTCAGCGTCGGCGTGTCATGGGTGCCGAAACAGGCAAGGCTGTAGGGCGGAAGGGTGTCCGCAGGCAGGATGTCGCCCAGATGGGTGCCCTCGAACTGCCAGACCGCATAGCTGTAAAGCCCCGCGTCGTTCATTGCATTCCGGAACCCGTCGGGCACCAGCCCAAGGTCTTCGCCGACCACGAGACAGCCCGCACGATGTGCTTCGATGGTAATCACCGCCAGCAGGGACTCGAGCGGCTGCGTGATATACCCACCCGGACTGCCATCATCGGGCAGCCAATAACTGCGCAACAGCCCAAGTGCATGGTCGATCCGCAACACGCCGCATTTTGCCATAAGCCGCCGCAGCATCGACCGCAGCGGCGCATACCGCGCGCGCGCCAAAGGTCCGGGGGCATGGGCCGCAAGCGCCCAGGATTGGCCTTCAGGGCTCAGGTGATCGGGTGGCGCACCGATGGTGACGCCTTTGGCAATCGTGTCCGCGTTGATCCAGACCTCTGCCCCATCGGGGCGCGGGCCAACCGCAAGATCGAGATAGAGGCCAAGCGCCATCCCGGCGGCACAGGCGTCGCGCTGTGCCGCGTCGATCTGGGTGTCGGCCAGATATTGCAACCACAGATGGAACTCGGCGCGTTTCCCCGCAGCCTTGCGCGCTGCCGCTCCGGGTATTTGCAGAGCGGCGGGCCAAGTGCGGAAATCATGCCCATGCGTTTCGCTGATGGCCTCGAACTCGGCGAACTGGCGGGTTTCGTCTGAACAGGTCTCGCACCATGCCGCAAATGCCGGTTTGTCGCGTGTCTTGAACTGTGCCCCCAACGCCGCGCGATGGCGATGGCGAAAGGCGGCGTAGTCGACAAGACCCGAGTTTGGCGTCGGCTCGAGACCGCCCTCAATCGCGATATGGTCGATGTTGAACATTCCGCGATGCGAGGGCGAATAGGGGCTGATGATCTCCTCCATCGCCCAGCCCAGCGCATGCAGCGGATTGACCCCAAGGAAGTGCGCACCGACACGCCCGAAGGTCGCGGAAACCGCGCCGAGATCGGCATAACTGCCCAGCCCGCCATTCGACTCCGAGCGCAAACCGTAAAGCGCCCCGGTCGTACCCCAGCACCGGTCACTGCGGGATTTCGACGCCAAATCAGGCGCGCGGTGCGGACGGACCATGACAAAACACTGGCCCGGGTGTTTGCCGCTCATCTGCAGGTCGTAATACCCGACACCAAGGCGCGGCAGATCAATCACACCCTTGGCGCGGCCCTCGGCCACCACCTGTCCTGTCTCATTGAGCACAGACCAGTCGCAGGGGCCGGGCGCGGGGATCGTGATCGGGTCCCCGGCAAAGGCGATCACCTCGGTCGGTCCACCATCTTCCGCTTGGGCTGCCAAGGCGTCTGACACCAAAGCGGGGTTGTCCGCGTCGGTGCCCAAGGCCTTGAGCAATGCGCGCAATGTGTCGGGGCTGGCATCGTGCCGCGCACCATGCAGGTCATAGAAATCAAGGTAGATGCCCTTTGCCTTGGCCAGCGCGCGCAATGCGTCGTCTGTGTTGCTCATTGCGCGGACCCAGGCTTGAGGACAAAGGCGCTGACCGAATGGGCAGGCACGCTGACGCGCTCGCCGACGATGGGCGTCGCGGTCTGCACAGGCTCGGACGTGTCGATCTCGCGCAGCCACAGATCGGGGGCTGTGGACGGAAGCATGAGGTCCAGATCATCATCCGTGCGGTTGAACGCCAGGAACACCTCATCGGTCAGAGCCTTGCCCGCCACGCTTTCGGCATTGCCACGCAGGTGCAGGCACAGGCTCGACAGCGTGCTGTCCCCCCAGTTCAGCGGTTTGCCATCGAAACCGCGCCACTCCACATCCTTGCGCCGGTCGGTCGGGCGGGTCGCGCCATGCAGGAAATCCATCTGGCGCAGGATCGGAGTCGCATGCCGGAACCGCGACAGCGCTTCGGTGAAGGTGATCATGTCGGGGTCCTGTGACGCCCAGTCGATCCACGTGGTGGCGTTGTCCTGGCAATACGCGTTGTTGTTGCCGTTCTGCGTGTGCCCGCCTTCGTCGCCTGATAGAAGCATCGGCGTGCCTTGCGACAGGAACACCGTGGCCAGCATGTTGCGATGCCGCCTTGCGCGCTGGGCACAGATCACGGGATCGTCGCTTGGTCCTTCAACGCCGAAATTGTCGCTGTAGTTGACCTTGTGCCCGTCGCGGTTGCCTTCGCCATTGGCCTCGTTGTGGCGTTCTTCGTATTGCGTCGTGTCGGCCAGCGTGTAGCCGTCATGCGAGGCGGCGTAATTGACCGACGACCAAACCCGCCGCCCCCGCTTGTCAAAGATATAGGCCGTGCCGAGCAGCGCCGATCCCAGCTCCTGCGCGCCATGCGCATCGCCGCGCCAGAACTTGCGCACGGTGTCGCGGTAACGGTCGTTCCATTCGGCGAACTTGGCTGGAAATCCGCCCAGTTGATACCCACCGGGGCCGATGTCCCACGGCTCCGCGATAAGTTTGACCTCGGCCAGCACCGGGTCTTGCCGCAGTGCGGTCATGAAGCGCCCGGTGCGGTCGAAGCCGTCCGCTTCGCGACAGAGGGTGGCTGCCAGATCAAAGCGGAAGCCGTCGACCCCCATCGCCTGCACCCAGAAGCGCAAACTGTCGAGGATCATGCGGGTGACGAAGGGATGCGTTACGTTGAGCGTGTTGCCGCAACCCGTGTCGTTCACGTAATAGCGCGGCGCGTCGTCCTGAAGCCGGTAGTAGGACGCGTTGTCCAGTCCTCGGAACGACAATGTTGGACCAAGGTGATCGCCCTCGGCTGAATGGTTGTAGACCACATCAAGGATCACCTCGATTCCGGCAGAATGGAACCGATCCACCATCGCGCGGAACCCGCGCACGCCTTCGGGGCCGAAATAGCGAGGTTCGGGTGCAAAGAACCCGACCGTGTTGTAGCCCCAGTAATTCACAAGCCCGCGCCCGGACAGCGCGCCTTCGGACTTGATCGCCTGAACGGGCAGTAATTCCACCGCCGTCACGCCGAGCCGTGTCAGGTGATCCAGCATGACAGGTGAGGCCAAGCCCTCGTATGTGCCGCGCAGAGCCTCGGGCACGCCCGGATGGCGCATGGTCAGCCCTTTGACATGCGCCTCATAGATCAGCGTGTCCTGCCAGCCCTTGGACAGGGGGCGCGCGTCCAGCGGGAAAAGCGCCGGGTCCGACACTACCGACTTTGCCACAAAGGGCGCGCTGTCACGGCTGTCAAAGGACAGGTCCGCCTCGGGTGAGGCGTGCTGATATCCAAAGGTCGCGGTATGATCCGTGAACGTGCCGTGCAACTCGCGCGTATAGGGGTCAATCAGCAGCTTGTTGCGGTTGAACCGATGCCCGGCTTCAGGCGCATATGGTCCGGACGCGCGATAGCCGTAAAGCGTGCCGGGTTGCACCCCCGGCAGATACCCGTGCCACACCGCCCCTGTGCGTTCAGGCAGCGGCAGGCGCATTTCCTCGCGGGTGCCATCCGGTGAAAACAGACAGAGGAACACCTGTTGCGCATGTTCCGAGAACACCGCGAAATTCGTTCCGCCACCGTCGAAATGTGCCCCCAACCGCGACGGAGAGCCGGGTTCAAGCGTTGCAGAAACGGTGGCGTGATAGGTCATCAGACAAGTTCGGCGTAAAGGTCACGATAGGCTTGGGCAGAGCTGTCCCAGCTCACGGGATGACGCATAGCGGCGCGCTGCATGGATTGCCACAGTTTCGGATCGGCATAAGCCTCGACCACGCGCTCGATCACCTGCGCGATCCCGAGGGCGCTGACATCGGTGAAGACGAACCCCGTCGCGGCCTTGGCAAGAATGGCTGCGACGTTCGCGTCGATCACCGTATCGGCCAGCCCGCCTGTGCGTGCCACAACCGGCAGCGTGCCGTATCGCAGACCGTACAACTGCGTCAGCCCGCAGGGTTCAAACCGGGATGGGATCAGGATCGCATCGCTGCCGGCCTGAAACAGATGAGACAACCCCTCGTCGTAGCCGATATGGGTGGCAACCTGACCGGGATAGGCTAGTGCCGCATCGCGGAACCCCTGTTCCAGTTCGGGCTGGCCGGTGCCCAACACCGCCAGTTGCGCCCCGCCCTCGACCAGATGCGGCACGGCGTCCAGCAAGGCATCCAGTCCCTTTTGGTTGGTCAAGCGGCTGACCACGCAAAGCAAAGGCCCGGAGCTTTCGGGATCAAGCCCCAGCTTCGCGCGCAGGGCGGTTTTGTTGTCTGCTTTTCGTTTCAGTGTCTTGGCATCATAGGTCTGGGCCAAAGCGGTGTCGTCTGCCGGGTTCCACGCGTCGGTGTCGATCCCGTTCAGCACACCGCTCAGGGCTCCGGCCCGCGCCTGCAACACACCCTCAAGCCCCATGCCGAACTCCGGCGTCAGGATTTCGCGCGCATAGGTCGGGCTGACCGTGGTGATCCGGTCCGAGAACATCAAAGCACCCTTGAGGAAGCTCAGATCGCCATGGAACTCCAGACCTTCGGGGTGGAACCAGTCGGTCTTGAGGTGCAGGCGATCCAGAACCTGCGGGCCGAACCTGCCTTGGAACGCAATGTTATGGATGGTGAGGATCGACCGCGGTCTGTCGCGCCCGGCCATGCGCAGGTAGACGGGCGCAAGGGCCGCCTGCCAATCATGGACGTGCAGGACATCCGGCTGGTAGCCGTCGATGGCCCCCATCGCGATGCGGGCACCTGCCATCGACAACGCGCCAAAGCGCAGGTGGTTGTCGGTCCAATCCTTGCCGTTTTCATCGACGTACAGCCCGCCGGGACGGTCGAACAATTGCGGCGCGTCCAGAAGCAAAAGCGTAATGCCCTGAGCCGTGACTTTGACGATGCGCCCGGACCCGCCGGGCAGGTCGTCGAACCGCGCGACTTCAGTCCCTTCAGGCAGCAACGGAAACAGTGGCGGATAGGCGGGCAGCACCACCTGTGCATCCACATCCACCCGTGACAGAGCGGCGGGCAAGGCGCCGACCACATCCGCCAGTCCCCCCGTTTTCACGAAGGGCGCACATTCCGAAGCCACCATCAGGACATTCATGTCACTTTCCCAGCTTGTCGATCATCGCTTGTGTAATCAGGCAGATGCCATTCTCGGTGCGGCGGAACCGCTTGGCGTCTTCCTTGGGGTCTTCACCCACGATCATGCCCGGTGGGATTTTCACACCCCGATCGAGGATCACGTTCTTGAGGTAGGCGCGACGGCCCACCTCGGCGTAGGGCAGGGCGACCACACCTTCGAGTTGCGAGTAGGAATGGGTCTTCACACCGGTGAACAGCAGGCACCGATACAGCGATGAGCCCGAGATGATGCACCCGCCCGACACCATGGACGACACCGCCTGACCGCGTCTGCCTTCTTCGTTATGGATGAACTTCGCGGGTGGGGTCAGTTCCGAATAGGTCCAGATCGGCCAGTCGGTCGCGTAGATATCCAGCGCTGGTTCAAAATCCGTGAGGTCGATATTGGCCTGCCAATAGGCGTCGATCGTTCCTACGTCGCGCCAATAGGGTTCGGTTTCCAGCCCCGACATGACGCAGGAGCGGCTGAACGGATGCGCCCGCGCACCACCCTCGGCGACGATGGCTGGAATGATGTCCTTGCCGAAATCGTTTTCCGAGTTGGGGTTCTGCGCGTCCTTTTCGAGGATCTCGTAAAGGTATTCAGCCTCGAACACGTAAATGCCCATGCTGGCCAGCGACTTGGTTTCGTCACCGGGCATGGAAGGTGGATCGGCGGGCTTTTCCACGAAATCGAGGATCTTGTCGTTGTCGTCGACATGCATGACGCCAAAACCCTTGGCCTCTTCACGCGGCACGGCGATACAGCCCACCGTGACCTTGGCGCCAGAGCGGACATGCTCTTCGATCATGAAGGAGTAGTCCTGCTTGTAGATGTGGTCGCCTGCAAGGATCAGCACGTATTTGGGCCCATAGCCGCGTATGATCGCGATGTTCTGGGTCACGGCGTCGGCGGTGCCCTTGTACCAGTTGTCCTCGTTGATCTGCTGGGAGGCGGGCAGAATATCCAGCGACTCGTTGCGCTCGGCCCGGAAGAAGCTCCAGCCGCGCTGCATATGCCGGATCAGGCTGTGTGCCTTGTACTGCGTCGCGACACCGATCCGCCGGATGCCGGAATTCACCGCGTTGGACAGGGCAAAGTCGATGATCCGTGTCTTGCCGCCGAAATAGACGGCGGGTTTGGCGCGGATGTCGGTCATTTCCTTCAGGCGGCTTCCTCGGCCCCCTGCAAGAATGAACGCCATGGATTGCTGCGCCAGGCTGAACCTGTCTTCTCTCATGTCTTTCCTCCCCCTTTTTGTCATCTGCGTCCTCAGCTGTCCGACAGTTGAAAGAACACGGTCGCCAGCGGCGGCACGGTGATCTCAATGGAATATGGGCAGCCGTGCATCGACATCTCCTGTGCGTCAGCACCGCCCGGATTGCCTGTGTCCGTGCCGCCATAGATCGCGGCATCAGAGTTGAATTTTTCCGCCCAGTGGCCCGTGTGTGGCACGCCAATGCGGTAATTGGTGCGCGGCACCGGTGTGAAATTCGCAACCACCAGAACCGGCGGCGTGCCCTCTTTGCCGTATCGGACCCACGAAAACACCGAATCCGCCGCGTTGCCGCCATCGATCCAGCGGAACCCGTCCTGCGACGTGTCCTTCTCGAAAAGCGCGGGCGTCGTGCGATAGAGCGAGTTCAGATCGCGCACGAGGCTCTGCATGCCCTTGTGCGGGGCGTGGTCGAGCAGATGCCAGTCCAGACTGGTCTCGTTGTTCCACTCTTGCGCTTGGGCAAATTCGCAGCCCATGAACAACAGCTTTTTGCCGGGATGCCCCCACATGAACCCATAATAGGCCCGCAGGTTGGCAAAGCGCTGCCAGTCGTCGCCCGGCATTTTGCCCAGCATCGACCTTTTGCCATGCACCACCTCGTCATGGCTGATCGGCAGGATGAAGTTTTCCGAAAAGGCGTAATGCAGCCCGAAGGTCATCTTGTCGTGGTGATACTTCCGGTTGATCGGGTCTTCAGCCATGTAGCGAAGGGTGTCGTTCATCCACCCCATGTTCCACTTGAAGCCGAAGCCCAGACCGCCCGTGCTTGTCGGGGCGCTCACGCCCGGAAAGGCGGTGCTTTCCTCGGCGGCGGTCAGGATGCTGTCGTCGGCGGCATAGACCGTTTCGTTCATCCGCTGCATGAAGGCGATGGCCTCAAGGTTCTCGCGCCCGCCATGCTGGTTGGGGACCCATTCACCCTCTTTGCGCGAATAATCGCGGTAGAGCATGGAGGCCACGGCATCCACGCGCAGTCCGTCGATGTGATATTCCTCGAACCAGAATTTCGCGTTGGCGATCAGGAAGTTCTGCACCTCTGTCCGGCCATAGTTGTAGACCAGCGTGTTCCAGTCGGGGTGGAAGCCTTCCTTGGGGTCGGCGTGTTCATAAAGCGGCGTGCCGTCGAACCGGCCCAGCCCGTGCTGGTCAGTCGGGAAATGCCCCGGCACCCAGTCGATGATCAGGCCAAGGCCCGCCTTGTGGCAGGCATCTACAAAGGCGCGAAACTCCTGCGGAGTGCCAAAACGGGATGTTGGCGCAAAAAGGCCCACGGGCTGATAGCCCCACGATCCGCCGAACGGGTACTCGGATACAGGCGTCAGTTCGATATGGGTGAAGCCCATGTCGCGAGCGTAATCTACCAGCATCGACGCATGTTCGAGATAGGTGAGCGACCGGTTGCCCTCTTCCGGCACGCGCCGCCAGCTTTCCAGATGCACTTCGTATATAGAAATCGGCTGGTCGATCTTCTGCTTCGCCCCGCGCTTGGACAGCCACCCGGCATCGGACCATTCAAATTCACGCAGATCACGTACGACCGACGCCGTTGCAGGGGGTAATTCCGCGCCGAACCCGACCGGGTCGGCCTTTAGCGGCAGCAGGTTGCCCGCGCCGTCGATGATTTCGTACTTGTAGACCGTCCCATCGCCCAGTCCAGGCAGGAAAATCTCATGCACGCCGGTGGCACCCCGGCGGCGCATCACGTGGCGGCGGCCATCCCACCCGTTGAAGTCACCCACAACGGACACGCGCAAAGCATTCGGCGCCCAGACGGCGAAATGCGTGCCGTCTACGCCTTCCAGTATGCAGACATGCGCGCCAAGTGCATCCCAAAGCTGGTTATGTGTGCCTTCGCCCAGAAGGTACTCGTCCATCTCGCCCAGCTTAGGGCCAAAGGCATAGGCGTCCTGTTCTTCCCAGACATCGCTGCCGCGTGTCATGCGAAGGCGGTACGCAAAGCGCTTTTTTCTGCGCGGGATCACGCCCGCAAAAAGCCCATCCGCGACCCGCTCAAGCGTGACAAGTGCGCGCCCGGTCTTGGCGTCGATCACCTCGACACTGTCCGCCTCGGGTCGCATCGCGCGCATGACCAGAGTGCCAGCAACCTCATGCAGGCCCAGCACCGCAAAAGGATCACCGTGCCGCCCCTGAGCGATTGCGTGTCCTGCGTCGGCGTCGATCAGAGGCGCTGCCTGTGTCATGCCGTTTTCCCAAGCTTGGCTTTGGTCAGGCTCTCGGCGCCCCAGATGTCGCGGGCATAGCCCTTGATCGTACGGTCGGACGAGAACCAGCCCATGCTGGCGGTGTTCATCAGAGCCATCGCTGCCCAGTTCGCCGGGTTGCGATAGGCGGTGTCGGCGCGGCGCTGCGTGTCGAAATAGCTGTCGAAATCGCAGGTCACGAGGAAATAATCATGGTCATAAAGCATCCCCACAAGCCCATGATAGCGGCTTGGGTCATGTGGTGCAAAACGCCCCTCGGCGATCTGGCCCAGCACCCGCTGCAGACGCGGGCTGGCCTCGATGGCAGCGCGGGAATAGCCGTGATGCGTGCGGCGCTCCATCACTTCTTGTGCGGTCAGACCGAAGAGGAAGAAGTTTTCCGACCCGACATGGTCGCGGATCTCGACGTTCGCACCGTCGAGCGTGCCGATGGTCAGCGCACCGTTCAGGGCGAATTTCATGTTTCCGGTGCCGGATGCTTCTTTGCCAGCGGTCGAGATCTGTTCCGACAGGTCCGCCGCCGGGATCAGCCGTTCGGCCATCGTCACGTTGTAGTTCGGCGGATACACGATCTTGAGCCGGTCGCCGGTGATCGGATCGGCATTGATCACCTGTGCCACGTCGTTGATCAGGCGGATGATGTCCTTGGCCACGAAGTATCCCGGCGCTGCCTTGCCACCGAAGATCTTGACCCGTGGGGTCCAGTCACCATTCGGATTGTCACGCATCTCGTTCCAGAGCGCGACAGTCTCCAGAAGGTTCATCAACTGACGTTTGTATTCGTGGATGCGCTTGATCTGCACGTCGAACATCGCGCCAGGGTCAAGTGTGACACCCATCGTCTGACCGATCCAATTGGACAGGTTCGCCTTGTTCTCGCGCTTTGACGCGTTGAACGCCTCGATGAACGCCGCATCATCGCGGTGCGTTTTCAGCGCGGTCAGTTGTTCAAGGTCCGTCACCCAGCCTTCGCCGATCGTGTCGGTGATCAGGTGCCGCAGCGACGGGTTGCAGCCATAAAGCCAGCGGCGCGGGGTGATGCCGTTGGTCTGGTTGATGATCCGGGTCGGATGGATGCGGTGCAGGTCGGCGAAAACCGTTTCCTTGACCAGTTCGGTGTGCAGCGCAGACACGCCGTTGACCTTGTGCGCCATGATGAACGCCAGTTCCCCCATCCGCACATCGCCATGTTCCAGAATACGGGGGCTGCCGGGGAATTCGCTCTGATGCGCGTGTTCGATGGCGCGGATGATGTCGAGGTGCCGGGGCAGGATGCGGCCCATGAGATGTTCGCTCCACCGCTCCAGCGCCTCGGGCAGCAGCGTATGGTTGGTGTAGGCCAGACATTTGCGCGCCAGCGGGATCGCTTCGTCCATCGGGATGGCATGCTCGTCTACCAGAATGCGCACCAGTTCCGGCCCGGCGATGGCAGGGTGCGTGTCGTTGAGCTGGATCGCCACGTAATCGGGCAGGGCGCGAATGTCGTCGTGATCCTTCAGGTAGCGGCGCAGCAGGTCCATGATCGACGCGGCGGTGAAGAAATACTCCTGCTTGAGGCGCAGTTCCTTGCCGCTTTCGGTGGTGTCGTCGGGATAGAGCACGCGGCTGATCGTGCGCGCCAGCGCCTCGGACCGACCGGCGGCGAGGTAATCTCCACGATTGAAGCTTTCGAGGTCGAAATCCTTGGATGGCTCTGCAGACCAGAGGCGGAGCGTGTTGCCCCACTCGCCCTTCCAGCCAACCACGGGCGTGTCATGCGCCGTTGCCATCACCACTTCGCCGGGGTGCCAATGCGCCTTACCTTCGTGATGTTCAACATGCCCGCCGAACCCGATGCGGTATTGTGCTTCGGGGCGTTCGAATTCCCATGCATGGCGCTGGGTCAGCCACATTTCGGGCTTTTCGACCTGCTGGCCTTGGGCAAAGCTTTGTTCGAACAAACCGTGTTCGTAACGGATGCCATAGCCGAAGGCTGGAATGCCCAAGGTTGCCAGCGAATCCATGAAACAGGCCGCCAACCGCCCCAGACCGCCATTGCCAAGTGCCGCGTCGGGTTCGTCATGTACGATGGTGCTATAGTCCTGACCCAGTTCGGCAATCGCCGTCTTGACCTCGTCCTCCATCCGCAGGTTCGAGATCATGTCCTCGATCAACCGCCCGATGAGAAACTCCATCGACAGGTAATAGACCCGCTTGGGCGAGGCGGCGTAGGTTTCCTTGGTCGACCGGAACCACGCTTCGACCATCTGGTCGCGCAGGACAAGCGACAGCGCGATGCGCCAGTCATAGGTCGATGCGTTCTCGGCATCTTTGCCCAGCGAGTATTTCAGACGGTTCAGAATATCGGTTTTCATGCTCATCCAGATGGGTTCCACGGTCGGGTCAAGAGTTACGATAGCGCTAACATTGGCCCCTCATACCGCAAAACGCACCAATTACCATTGCGCATTTTGCAGGGGTGATTGCCAGATTCTTCATGGAGAGGGCCAAGTGACACCAGTTTGTCTTTATGGAATAGACCCATTGCGCTGCATATCAAGGCGCTGCTTTGTGCCTTGGCCTGCGCGTCACTCCACTGTCACACCGCCGCTAAGCCGCGTTTTTGCGTACCAGTGTCGTCGAAATTCTCTGGAGCAAGCCAGCGTTCGAAGCGGTGCTTCAGGCCGGGCCATTCACTGTCGATAATCGAAAACCATGCAGTATCGCGGTTGCGGCCCTTGTAATGCGTCGCTTGGCGGAACGTGCCTTCATAGGTAAAGCCCAGCCGCTCGGCCGCCTTGCGCGATGGTGCGTTGAGCGCGTCGCATTTCCATTCGTATCGGCGATAGCCCAACTCATCAAGAGCGCGCCGCATCATCAGAAACTGAAACTCGGTCGCGGCGCGGGTGCGTTGCAGGGCAGGTGAAAGGTTGATGAACCCGACCTCGATGCTGGCGCTGGCCGGGGTGATCCGCAGGTAGCTGGCATGACCCAAGGCGCACCCGTCCACGACAATGGCGTGCATCAAAGGATCGTCTTTCTGGATCGCCTCGTTCACCCATGCCCGGAAGTCGGCAGGATCGTTGTACGGGCCGTTGGGCAAATAGGTCCAGATGCGGTTCACTTCATCCGCGCGGAAGGCGGTATAAAGGTCGTCCGCGTGATCCAGCGAAAGCGGCACCACAGAACAATATCGCCCCACCATGGCGGTGCGCGGCGGCACCGGGCGCGGCGATGTGTCGGCAAGAGGCAAGCCGACGGGTTGGGTCAGCGCGTTCAGGCGCTGACCCGTGATCAGGGGATCACTCACGCAAATTCGCGGCCCAAAGCCTCGTCAACCGATGCGATGATCTGGTTGATGTCGTCCTTGGTGGCGATCAGCGCGGGGCTGAAGCAGAGCGTGTTGTTGTAGCCGGGCAGGGACCGGTTGGTCGCGCCGATGATGATGCCTTGCTGCATGCAATCTGCGACCACTTTCTGTACCCGCTTTTCGGCCATCGGCTTGCGGGTTTCGCGGTCTTCGACCAGTTCGGCACCCAGGAACAAACCCTTGCCGCGCACGTTGCCGATGACAGCGTGCTTGTCGGCCAGCGCGTGAAGCTGGTCCAGCATGTAGTGGCCCATCGCCGTGGTGTTCTCCAGCAGACCTTCGTCCTCGATGATGCGCATGTTCTCCAGCGCCGCTGCCGGGCCAGCCGTGCAGCCGCCAAAGGTCGAGATGTCGCGGAAGTAGTTCATCGGATCGTCGGCATTGTCCTTGAACATCGAGAACACGTCCTCGGTGGTCACAAGGCAGGCAATCGCCGCATAGCCCGACGCCACACCTTTGGCCATCGTCACCATGTCGGGCTGCACGCCGTAATGCTGGTAGCCGAACCATGTGCCCGTGCGGCCCACGCCGCAGACCACTTCGTCGATATGCAGCAGGATGTCGTACTTGCGGCAAATCTCCTGCACGCGGTCCCAATAGCCCTGCGGCGGGGTGATCACACCACCACCAGCGGTCACCGGCTCAAGGCAGAGCGCGCCGACTGTGTCCGGGCCTTCGCGAAGGATCACCTGTTCGATCTGGTCAGCGGCCCATTCGCCGTAATTCTCGGTCGGGGCGCCCTGATCGCCTGCGCGGTACTCAAGGCAATGCGGCACGCGCACGAAACCGGGCGTGAACGGCCCGTACTGCGCGTTGCGCTCGTCCTGACCTCCAGCAGACAGACAGCCGATGGTGGTGCCGTGGTAATCGCGGTCACGGTAGAGGATCTTGTGCTTGTTGCCGCCATAGCGCTTGTGCGCGATCTGGCGGACCATCTTGAACGCCTTCTCGTTCGCCTCGGACCCCGAGTTCGTGTAGTAGACGCGGGTCATGCCCGGCATCTTCGAGATCAGCTTTTCCGAGAACAGCGCACCGGGGATCGACCCGGCGGAACCGGCAAAATAGTTCAGCTTCAGAAGCTGGTCATAAACCGCCTTGGCGATGCTTTCGCGGCCGTAGCCGACGTTCACCGTCCAGACGCCACCGGACACGGCATCCAGATGCTCTTTGCCCTTCTGGTCCCAGACCCGCATGCCTTTGCCTTCGACGATGATCCGGGGATCGTTGGTCTCGAACGGCTTGTGCTGGATCAGGTGGTGCCACACATGGGCGCGGTCGGCTTCGACCACGTGGCTGAGATCGTTCTGGGTCAATGTACCGTCCATGGGCGTCACCTCGGTTTGAGAATCACAATGGGCCAGACGCGGCTGTCGATCTGGCTGGAAACATCTTGATCAGATCAGCATTGCGACGTTAGGGCCAGAGCCCGCGCACAGATAGGTCCACATTGGCGGAGTTGCGCTTGCCATGTTGCCCAAGGTTTCGGCGGTTCAGGACCCGTCCGCTGCCGGTGGTTCGGCGGGCGCGCCATTGATCATGCCCATCAGCATCGCGATTTGCGCGTCCAGCCAGGCGCGCAGCTGGTCCACCATTATCACGAAAGACTCCATCGGAGCCTTCAGTTGCGGCACGGCCTCACCGACTTCGGGTGCGTACACGTAGAGGGCTGCAGCTATCGCAAACAGCAGGATGGTATAGAGAAAACCGCGCCCGAAACCGCCGGACGGTTCGTCATCGTCTTCAAGATCGGCCTGCACACTGCGCACTTCGGTGCGTTCGCTGGAGGCGCGCAGGCTCTGATTGATCTCTTCCACATCCGGCAGCATATCGCGTCGGGATTTCGGACGATCGGCCACAGCAGCTGCGGCGGCCGCAACCGCGGCGGCTTCCGGATTTTCACCACGCAGCTTGCGCATTCTCTCCTGCGCCTGACGGGCGCGCTTTGCCGCCTCGTCTTCTGGCTCCTGCAAGCCCAGATCGGGCTGCTCTTCAAGAGTTCCAGCTTCGGCGCGGCGCGCACGCGCCTCGATCTCGGCCTCTTCACGCAGGATGTCGGCGACCGAAGGGTCAAGCTCGCGGCGCTTGGGTGGCGAGGGTGGTGCAGAATTGCCCGGTGTCGCTTCCTGATTGACCGAAGGACGATCATCGACATCCGCATCAACCTCGGGATGCCAAACCGCATCCTTCGGCGCCTTGGCGGCTGCTTCGAGGGCTTCTGGTGTATTACTGGTGTCGCGCGCCTGAAACCACGTGTTGCCGCAATTGGAACACTGAACATCCCGACCGTCCTCGGGAATGACATCGTCCGGGACTTCGTACTGCGCCCCACAACTTGGACATTTCAGCCGCATTTTGCCTGTTGCCCCTACTCAGCTGGCCGCTACTGCACGACCAGCCCACCACCTTCTTGTTGAAATCGAACAATAAGCGCGGGTTTCCGCATGTAAATGCCCAATGTGACCGTTCCGGCGCATTGAAACCCGCACGATGCTCAGGCACAACAACGCCGAACCAGTGGCAGGGACCGAACCGCCGTGATTGAGTTGGAAAATGTAGCCTATAGTTATGGCGGCGGAGAATTATTGACGGACATGACCCTGAACGTGGCGCCGGGGTCGTTTCACTTTCTCACCGGCCCGTCCGGATCGGGGAAAACCACCTTCCTCAAGCTCTGCTATGGTGCCTTGCAGGCGACGGCAGGACATGTGCGCCTTTTTGAGCGCGATGTGCGTGGCCTGAGCCGCGATGACGTCGCCATCCTGCGTCGAAAAATCGGGGTGGTGCATCAGGACTGCCAGTTCCTCGACCATTTGCCAGTGACCGAAAACGTCGCGTTGCCGCTGACAGTGTCCGGGCAGGACCCCGATGGCGCGGATGCCAATCTCAAGGAGCTGCTGGCGTGGGTCGGACTGACTGGACGGGCCAATGCATTACCTCCAGAGCTGTCGGGCGGCGAACGCCAGCGCGCTGCATTGGCGCGTGCGGTCATCATGTCGCCGGATGTGATCCTTGCCGATGAACCAACCGGCAATATCGACTGGGAAATGTCGCAGCGCCTGCTGACGCTGCTGGTCGAGCTGAACCGCATGGGCAAGACGATCCTGATTGCCACCCACGACCTTGGGCTGATCCGTGCGGCCAAGGCGCAGGTGCAGACTCGGGTTCTGCGGATCTCGAACCGTCGGCTTCAGATGGCGGGGGCAGATCTGTGAATTTTGATCTGCGCACCACGGCCCGGATGCTGCAATTCGACGAACGGGCGGATCGTGTTGTTCCGCCAACCGGGTTCACCGCGCGCCTGACGCTGTTCAGCGCCTTTGCGATGTCGTTCCTCGCGGTCTTTGCCTTGGCCCTGTCGCTGGCAGCGGGCCGGGTTGCGGATCGGTGGGGCAATGAGCTGGCGCAATCCTCGACCATTCGCATCTCGGCCCCGGCGGGCGAGGTCGCCACCCAGACCGAAGCGGCGCTGCGTGTGTTGCGCACCACGCCCGGCATTGTCGATGCCCGTGCTCTGACGCTCGACGAGCAACGCGCCTTGCTCAGCCCGTGGTTCGGAGCCGATCTGCCAATCGACGACCTGCCGCTGCCACAACTGATCGACATCATTGAAACCGAGGATGGTTACGATGCTGCGGGCCTGCGCTTGCGCCTGGCCGCCGAAGCCCCTGCCGCCGTGCTGGACGACCACGCCCGATGGCGGCGTCCGCTTATTGATGCGGCGTCCCGGCTGCGGCTTTTGGGCTGGGCGTCGATCCTGCTGATCGCGACGGCTGCGGCGGCCATGGTGACGCTGGCTGCCAATGCCGCCCTTGCCGCCAACGCACAGGTGATTGCCGTACTCCGGCTGGTCGGTGCCAAGGATACCTATATCGCAAGCGCTTTTGTGCGGCGTTTTGCGCTGCGGGCACTGACCGGCGCTGCCTTTGGCACGCTCACGGGGATCATCGCGCTGGTGCTTGTGCCGTCCGGCAGCGAAACCGCAGGGGTGCTCACCGATCTGAGCATTCAGGGCATCGGCTGGGTCTGGGTGGTGCTGATCCCGCCGTTGTCCGGGCTGGTTGCATTCGTCGCCACGCGCTATGCGGCGGGACGTGTGTTGGAGGACTTGGCCTGATGGCATATGCAATCCAGTGGGTGCGGTCGCTGCTGTTCGTGATCTCGGTCTATGTGGCCATTGCTGTGGTGGGCCTTGGTCTGTTTCCATGGGCCTTGGTGTCGCGCAAAGGGGCGCGCGCAGGTTGCATGAGCGTCTGCCGGTACGTGCGCTGGGCTGCACCTTGGATGATCGGGCTCAAGACCGAAATCCGCGGCACACCCCCCGATTACGAATGTATCGTCGCCTCCAAACATCAAAGCTTTCTGGACGTGTTTCTTGTCTTCTCGGCTGTCCCGGCGGGCAAGTTCATCATGAAGCGTATCCTGATGTATTCGCCCATCGTGGGTCAGTACGGGTTGCGCATTGGATGTATCCCGGTGGACCGGGGCAAGCGTGGGGCTGCGATTAAGCAGATGGTCGAAGGGGTGAAAAAGGGCACGGCAACGCCGGGTCAGCTCATCATCTACCCGCAGGGCACCCGCATCGCCCCCGGTGTGAAAGCGCCCTACAAGATCGGAACCGCTGTGCTTTACGAACAGCTTGGCCAGCCTTGCGTGCCGGTTGCGGCGAATGTCGGCCTCTTCTGGCCCAAGCGCGGCATCTACCGCAAACAGGGGACTGCGGTTGTCGAGTTTCTTGAGCCGATCGCGCCGGGCCTGCCGCGTGATGAATTTCTCAAGTTGTTGGAAACGCGGATCGAGAGTGCCTCGAACCGTCTGAACGAAGAGGCCGGATTCCATGCGCCGCATTGAAACCATCGCAGAGCTTGAAGCGCTTTACGACGCGGCGGTTCCGGCATCCTTGTTCAAGGTTGCGGATCATATGACCCCGAGCTACCGCCGCTGGGTCGAGGCCGCGCGGTTCTGCGTCATCTCGACTGCCGGATCGCGGGGCACCCATGGCACGCCGCGCGGGGACGTCGACCCGGTGGTGCGGGTGGCCGACCGTCAAACGATCCTGCTGCCCGACTGGCGTGGCAACAACCGGTTGGATGCGCTGCGCGATCTTGTCGAAGACCCGCGCATCGCGTTCCTCTTCATGATCCCCGGCACCAAGACCACGGTGCGGGTCAATGGCCGCGCGTGGATCACGGATGATCCGGAGCTGCGCGCGACATTCCAGAAAAAGAACATCCTGCCCGCCACCGTGATCGTGACCGAAGTGTCCGAGGTCTACACCCAATGCGCCAAAGCGCTGATGCGCTCGGGCCTGTGGGACGGCGCGCCCTTGCCCGAAGGATTGCCGACAGTTGGCGAGATCCTCGCCGATCAGACCGACGGCGCGCTGGGTGGTGCAGAGTATGACGCCAATTACGAGGTGAACGCCATTCCGCGGATGTGGTGATCAGCGGTGCTGGTCGATCAGCACTGGATTGCCATCGGGGTCGGTCAGCACGATATGCGCGGGGCCGGTGCCTTCGGGGTCGGTTGCCACGTCCAGCGTCAGACCCTTTGATTTCAGATCGGCCTGAATGGCCCGCACATCCATGAAGTCGTCCAAGGGCTGTGCCGACTGATCCCATCCGGGGTTAAAGGTCAGGGTGTTCTTTTCGAACATTCCCTGAAACAAGCCCAAAACGGTGTCTCCGCTCTTGAGCATGAGCCAGCCTGCCGCCGCATCGCCACCCAGCGTTTCGAACCCGATGGCTTCGTAGAAGGTTTTTGAGGCGGTGAGGTCCTTGACCGCGAGGCTGACCGAAAATGCGCCCAGATGCATGTTCTGTCCTTTCCGTTTTCCGACACGTGTGAGTGTAGCACAAAACCGGGCCGCACGGTTGCTTTCCAAAACCTTAACGGATGGGATGCAGGGTGCCCCCACGTTGCGCAACGAGCGGAGAGGGTCACTCCCACACCGCGATCTGAACGATGGTTTTCCGCAGTGGTGCTGACGCGCCGACCATGAGAAACCGGTTTCACGTAGGCCCGGAGACGGGCACAGGTCCGGGGTATGATCCCCGATATTTCGGAAGACCGTCAGCCCAATGGGGCGGCGCCGCTTCTTTCAGAGACAGGAAAGGCCCTTCGAAGAGCCTTGATGACGCGGTTTCGAAACCGCGTCGGCAAGCGCGTTGATACGCGCTTGGGGGACGCCTTTTCGAAAAGGCGTTCCCCAATCCACGTGTTTACATGTGGATGGCACCGTCGCCGCAGGCCAACGCGGCTTCGCGTACCGCTTCGGAATAGGTCGGGTGGGCGTGACAGGTCAGGGCCAGATCCTCGGCCGAGGCACCGAATTCCATCGCCACACAGATCTCGTGGATCAGATCGCCCGCCATCGGCCCGATGATATGCGCGCCCAGAATGCGGTCAGTGTCCTTGTCTGCAAGGATCTTCACAAAGCCGTCGGCGGCGAAGTTCGCCTTTGCGCGGCCATTGCCCATGAAGCTGAACTTGCCGACCTTGTAGTTGCGGCCCGCTTCCTTGAGCTGTTCCTCGGTCTGGCCGACATTGGCCACTTCGGGATGGGTGTAGATCACGCCCGGAATGACGCCGTAATTCACATGGCCCGCCTTGCCCGCGATCACCTCGGCGCAGGCCATGCCTTCGTCCTCGGCCTTGTGCGCCAGCATGGGGCCGTCGATGCAGTCGCCGATGGCGTAGATGCCTTTGACATTGGTCTGCCAATGCGCGTCGGTTTTGATCTGACCGCGCTGCGACATCTCGATCCCCAGCGCATCAAGACCCAGCCCGTCGGTGAAGGGGCGGCGACCGGTGGCGACGAGCACCACATCCGCGTCCATGTCGTGTTCACTGTCATCCTTGCGCAGTTTGTAGGTGACTTTCGCCTTGCCCTTGCCCGCATCGACGGATTGCACTGCGGCGCCAAGGGTGAATTTCAGGCCCTGTTTCTGCAGCAGTTTCTGGAAGGTCTTCTGCACCTCGCCATCCATGCCCGGGGTGATCGTGTCGAGGAATTCGATCACATGCACCTCGGTGCCCAGACGGCTGTAGACCGAGCCCAGTTCCAGACCGATCACACCCGCACCGATCACGATCATCTTTTTCGGGATCTTCGGCAGCTCCAGCGCGCCGGTGGAAGTGACCACGATCTTCTCGTCGATCTCGATGCCGGGCAGGGAGGACGCTTCGGAGCCGGAGGCCACGATGATGTTCTTCGCCTCATGTACCTCGTCGCCGACCTTGACCTTGCCGGCCGCGGGGATGGAGCCCCAGCCCTTGAGCCAGTCGATCTTGTTCTTCTTGAACAGGAACTCGATGCCCTTGGTGTTCTGGCCGATCACGTCGTCCTTGTAGGCGAGCATCTGTTTCCAGTCGACGGACGGGGCTTTGCCCTTGAGGCCCATCTTGGCGAAGTTGTGTTCCGCCTCGTGGAGCTGGTGGCTGGCATGCAGCAGCGCTTTTGACGGAATGCAGCCCACGTTCAGGCAGGTGCCGCCCAATGTCTCGCGGCCTTCGACGCAGGCGGTTTTCAGGCCCAGCTGCGCGCAGCGGATCGCGGCCACGTAGCCGCCGGGGCCGGAGCCGATGACGATGACGTCGTATTGTGCCATGGGTTTGGTCCTTTTTGGTCTGTCGATTGGGGGCCAGCCCCCAAACCCCCGGAGTTCAGGGGCAAGATGAAGTTACAAGAGTGCTGCGATCAGCAGGTAGAGCGTGGCGCAGAACCCGACCGCCCAGATCACCGAGCGCCAAGGGACCCAGCCGAACACATAGGCGGGCACGTAGAGTACCCGCGCGGCAAGGTATAGGGCGCAGGCGATGGCCGTGCTGCCGTCGCCCTGCCCGGAATAGGTGATCACCATCACAGCGATGCCGAAGAGGATCAGGCCTTCGAAATGGTTGTTCATCGCCCGTTGCAGGCGGCCTGCTTTGCCCGTCAGTTGCACCGGCGTGTCGCGTGGGCTGAGCGCCTTTTTCGTGCCGACCTGCAGTTGCGCCGTGATGGAGTAGGCCGCGAATTGAAGCACTTGCAGCAGGGCGGCGAGGGTGAGGGCGGTGAGTTCGGGGGTCATGGGCTTGCCTTCGCGACCCGTCTGGCGGGCTGAAGCCCGCCCTACGAGGTCTCCGTAGGCCGGGCTTCAGCCCGGCTTGAGGTTAAAGATCCATCAACAACCGGCGCGGATCCTCGAGCGCTTCTTTCACGCGCACGAGGAAGGTCACGGCGCCTTTGCCGTCGACGATGCGGTGGTCGTAGCTGAGGGCGAGATACATCATCGGGCGGATCTTGATCTCGCCATTGATGACCATCGGGCGGTCCTGGATCTTGTGCATGCCGAGGATACCCGATTGCGGCGGGTTCAGGATCGGCGAGGACATGAGCGAGCCGTAGACACCGCCGTTGGAGATGGTGAAGGTGCCACCCTGCATTTCGGCCATGCTCAGCTTGCCGTCGCGGGCGCGGCGGCCTTTTTCGGCAATCGCTTTCTCGATCTCGGCAAAGCTCATCTGGTCGGCATCGCGGATGACCGGAACCACCAGACCCTGCGGCGTACCCGCGGCGACGCCCATGTGGACGAAGTTCTTGTAGACGATGTCGGTGCCGTCGATCTCGGCATTGACCTCGGGCACTTCGCGCAGGGCGTGGCAGCAGGCCTTGGTGAAGAAGGACATGAAGCCAAGGCGCACGCCGTGCTTTTTCTCGAAGAGGTCTTTGTATTCGTTCCGCAGGGCCATGACCTCGGTCATGTCGACCTCGTTATAGGTGGTCAGGATCGCGGCGGTGTTCTGCGCATCCTTGAGGCGGCGGGCGATGGTCTGGCGCAGGCGGGTCATCTTGACCCGTTCCTCACGGGCGGCATCGTCGGCGCTGACCGGTGCGCGCGGGGCGGCGGCGGGCGCGGATGTCTGGGCCGGGGCAGATGCGGCGGCAGCCACGGCCTTGGCCACATCGTCCTTCATGATGCGGCCATCGCGGCCCGAGCCCTTGACCTGATCGGCGGAGAGACCCGCTTCGGCCATCGCCTTCTTGGCGGAGGGGGCGTTTTCCACATCGGCGCTGCTGCTGCCGGATGACTGCGCTGCCGGGGCGGGGGCGGATTGCTGAGCCGGGGCAGACGCTGCGGCACCGGCGCTGCCACCGATCACACCGAGCTTGCCACCTGCGGCAACGGTTGCGCCTTCGGCGGCAAGGATCTCGGAGAGAACACCGGCCGCCGGGGCGGGCACTTCGACTGAGACCTTGTCAGTTTCCAACTCGCAGAGCATCTCGTCCTGTGCGACAGTATCGCCGACCTTTTTGAACCATGTGGAGACTGTGGCCTCGGACACGGATTCACCCAAGGTCGGCACCATCACGTCAACCGATTTGCCGCTGTCGCCCGAAGGTGCGGCTGCGGCTGCCGGGGCTTCGGCCTTGGCGGGGGCAGCAGTTGCCGCACCGCCTTCGGAGATGTTTGCGAGCAGGGCATCCACGCCCACGGTCTCGCCTTCACCAGCGACGATCTCGGCCAGAGTGCCTGCTGCGGGCGACGGCACTTCGACCGTGACCTTGTCGGTTTCCAGTTCACACAGCATCTCGTCCACGGCAACGCTGTCACCCGGTTTCTTGAACCATGTGGCGACCGTGGCTTCTGTCACGGATTTACCCAAGGTGGGCACACGCACTTCGGTTGTCATGTCTTAGTTCCCTTCGATCGTCAGCGCGTCGTTCACGAGCGCCGTTTGCTGTGCTTTGTGTTGGCTGGCCAGACCCGTCGCCGGGGAGGCCGATGTGGCGCGGCCCACGTAGCGGGGGCGCGGGTGCTTGGCGTTGATGCGGCCCAGAACCCATTCGAGGTTCGGTTCCATGAACGTCCAGGCCCCCTGGTTCTTGGGTTCTTCCTGGCACCAGATCATCTCGGCCTGTGGGAAGCGTTCCAGTTCCTTGACCGCAGAGATGGCCGGGAACGGGTAGAACTGTTCGAACCGCAGGATGTAGATGTCGTCGATGCCACGGGCGTCGCGCTCTTCCAGAAGGTCGTAATAGACCTTGCCCGAGCACATCACGACGCGCTTGATCTTGTCATCGCTGACCAAGGTGGTGTCCGAGTTGCCATACTGCGCATCGTCCCAGAGCACGCGGTGGAAGCTTGATCCGGTGGTGAATTCCTCGGTCTTGGAGACCGCCAGCTTGTGACGCAGAAGCGATTTCGGCGTCATCAGGATGAGCGGCTTGCGGAACGAGCGGTGCAGCTGGCGGCGCAGGATGTGGAAGTAGTTGGCCGGGGTGGTGCAGTTGGCCACGATCCAGTTGTCCTGACCGCTCATCTGCAGGAAGCGTTCAAGGCGCGCGGAGGAATGTTCCGGACCCTGACCTTCGAACCCGTGCGGCAGTAGGCAGACAAGGCCCGACATGCGCAGCCACTTGGATTCACCAGAGCTCACGAACTGGTCGAACATGATCTGCGCGCCGTTGGCGAAGTCACCGAACTGGGCTTCCCACAGGGTCAGCGCATTCGGTTCGGCCAGCGAGTAACCATACTCAAAGCCCAAAACCGCATATTCCGACAGAGCGGAGTCGATCACTTCGTAGCGCGACTGGCCTTCGCGGATGTGGTTCAGCGGGTAGTACCGCTCTTCGGTTTCCTGGTTCACGATGCCTGAATGACGCTGGCTGAACGTGCCGCGTGTGCTGTCCTGCCCGGCAAGACGCACGGGATACCCTTCGGTGAGCAATGAGCCAAAGGCCAGTGCCTCGGCGGTTGCCCAGTCAAAGCCGATGCCGGAGCTGAACATCTCCTTGCGGGTCTCGAGCAGGCGTTCCACGGTCTTGTGCACCGGGAAGCCGTCGGGCAGGCGCGTGAGGGCCTCACCGACCTGGGCCATGGTCTCGGGCTGGATCGCGGTCTGGCCGCGCTGGTAGTCGTCCTTGTCCTGACGGTCGAGATGGCTCCAGCGGCCGTCCAGCCAGTCGGCCTTGTTGGGCTTGTAGGTTTTGCCGGCTTCGAACTCTTCGTTCAGATGCGCCTGGAACGCCGCCTTCATATCCTCGATTTCGCCTTCGGGGATCAGGCCGTCCTTGACCAGACGCTCGGTGTAGAGCGACAGGGTGGTCTTCTGTTGCTTGATCTTCTTGTACATCAACGGGTTGGTGAACATCGGTTCATCGCCCTCGTTGTGACCAAAGCGGCGGTAGCAGAACATGTCGATGACAACGTCCTTGCCGAATTTCTGGCGGAACTCGGTGGCGACCTTGGCGGCATGCACCACGGCTTCGGGATCGTCGCCGTTGACGTGGAAGATCGGGGCCTCGACCACCAGCGCGTTGTCCGTGGGGTAGGGCGACGAGCGCGAGAAGTGCGGCGCTGTGGTAAAGCCGATCTGGTTGTTTACGACGATATGGACCGTGCCGCCGGTGCGGTGACCGCGCAGGCCGGACAGGGCGAAACATTCCGCCACGACACCCTGACCCGCAAAGGCCGCATCGCCGTGCAGAAGGATCGGCATGACCTTGCGGCGCTCGGTGTCGCCCATCTGGTCCTGCTTGGCGCGGACCTTGCCCAGAACAACCGGGTTCACCGCCTCGAGGTGCGAGGGGTTGGCGGTCAGCGACAGGTGGACGGAGTTGCCATCGAATTCGCGGTCGGAGGACGCACCGAGGTGATATTTCACGTCGCCCGAGCCATCGACTTCTTCGGGTTTGAAGCTGCCACCCTGGAATTCGTTGAAGATCGCGCGGTAGGGCTTCTGCATCACGTTAGCCAGAACCGACAGGCGGCCGCGGTGCGGCATGCCGATGACGATTTCCTGAACGCCAAGGTTGCCACCCCGCTTGATGATCTGCTCCATCGCCGGAATGAGGCTTTCGCCGCCATCAAGGCCAAAGCGCTTGGTGCCCATGTACTTCACATGGAGGAATTTCTCGAAGCCTTCGGCCTCGACCATCTTGTTCAGGATCGCCTTGCGGCCTTCGCGGGTGAAGGCGACTTCTTTGCCGTAGCCTTCGATTCGTTCCTTCAGCCATGCGGACTGTTCAGGATCGGAGATGTGCATGTATTGCAGCGCGAATGTGCCGCAATAAGTGCGGCGCACGATATCAAGGATCTCGCGCATGGACGCGATCTGGAGGCCCAGAACGTTGTCGATGAAGATCGGGCGGTCCATGTCGGCCTCGGTGAAGCCGTAGGATTTCGGATCAAGTTCGGGGTGGGCCGTCTGTTCGCGCATGCCCAGCGGATCAAGATCGGCAGCCAGATGGCCCCGGATACGGTAGGCGCGGATGATCATCAGGGCCCGGATGGAGTCGAGCACGGCGCGCTGGATTGCGTCGTCGGTGACCTGAACGCCTTTTTCCTGCGCCTTCGCCTTGATCTTTTCGCCTGCGCCTTTGATCTCTGCCGGGGCGACGGGCCATTGACCATCCAGTGCTGCGGTCAAGTCATCATTCGGCATCGGCGGCCAGTCGGGACGTGCCCAGCTTGGGCCGGATGCCTCTTTCTTGACGCTGACCTCGTCATCGCCCAGTTGCCGGAAAAACGCCTGCCACGCTTCATCGACCGCGTTGGGGTCGTTCGCATACCGCGCGTACATCTGTTCCAGATACGCCGCGTTGTGCCCCTGCATAAAGCTGGAGGCGTGGAAAAGGTCGTTGGGGCTTTGATCCGTCATGTGTTGTGGTCCTCCCGAACCGGTCTGATCAAGCAGCAGGAAAGAGGATCATGCGATCCGCTATCGCGCGGCTCTCTTGTTGTGCGCAAGCCGGGCGCGTGCCCGGCCTGCCGATAATCATGGGCGTAGGCCGGGGCGTCTGCCCGGCCCTTGCCTTAACCCTTGATCGCAGCCAGCACCGCTTCGCCAAGGCTGGCGGGGCTTTCGGCAACGACGATGCCAGCGGATTTCATCGCTTCGATCTTGTCTTCTGCGCCGCCCTTGCCGCCTGCAACAATTGCGCCAGCATGGCCCATGCGACGGCCCGGAGGGGCAGTGCGGCCCGCGATGAAGCCAGCGGTTGGCTTCCAGCGGCCTTTTTTCTTCTCATCGGCGAGGAACTGTGCTGCTTCTTCTTCGGCAGAGCCACCGATCTCCCCGATCATGATGATCGACTCGGTCTCGTCATCCGCGAGGAACCATTCGAGCACATCAATATGCTCGGTCCCTTTGATGGGATCGCCGCCAATGCCCACACAGGTGGACTGGCCAAGGCCGACGTCAGTGGTCTGCTTGACCGCCTCGTAGGTCAGAGTTCCCGAGCGCGACACAACGCCGACGCTGCCGCGACGGTGGATGTGGCCGGGCATGATGCCGATCTTGCAGGCGTCGGGTGTGATGACACCGGGGCAGTTCGGGCCGATGAGGCGCGACTTGGAGGTTTCAAGCGCGCGCTTGACCTTCATCATGTCCATCACCGGGATGCCTTCAGTGATGCAGACGATCACTTCCATCTCGGCGTCGATCGCTTCGAGGATCGAGTCCGCGGCGAAGGGTGGTGGCACGTAGATCACGGTCGCGTTCGCCTCGGTTGCGTGCTTGGCCTCGTGGACCGAGTTGAAGACCGGCAGGTCAAGATGGGTCATGCCACCTTTGCCGGGGGTCACGCCGCCGACCATCTTGGTGCCATAGGCAATCGCCTGTTCGGTATGGAAGGTGCCCTGCGAGCCGGTGAGGCCCTGGCAGATCACTTTGGTGTTTTCGTCGATGAGTACGGCCACGGTGGCTCTCCTACTTCTGTCGTTCGGTCCGCGCGGTGCGGAATTATTCGTAAATCTGGCTGTAGCCGATCGAGAGGGAGACCCCCCTGTCGCGGATCCAGCTGTGCGAGACGGCGAAATGGCGTTCCTTGGGGACGCGGAAGACCCATTGATGTGCGGACTCATGCGGCGATGGTGTGTCCATCTCGTCTGAGAGCGCGCCGGGGTATGTCGCGTCGATCCGGGCCTGCATGATGTCGCGCAGGTCATTGAAGAACGCCTCGGTTCCGGGGTCGGGCGGAATGGTGAGCTGGCAGGCGAGGGAGTCGATCCGACGCGAGAACACCACGTGCGCGCCGCCGGGATTGCCGAACATGGCGGCCTCGTCCGAGGCCATCACCTGCGGCAACCCTGCGGCGGTTGCGAGTTCCTGTGCGGATGCGAAGAGCGCATCGAAGTCGAGCGATGTTGTGACACACGCCTCGCCCATCAACGCGCCTGCGTCTGCCGGATCGTCAAACGGTCCAGCAGCGACCCAGCCGGGAATGGCCGCAACAGCAAGTGCGGTTATCCAGCCAGCCCGGATCATCAGCCCTTGACCGCCTTCACGATCTTCTGCGCGCCGTCCTTGAGATCGTCGGCGGCAATCACGTCGAGGCCGGAGTTCTGGATGATCTCCTTGCCCTTTTCGACGTTCGTGCCTTCGAGACGCACAACCAACGGCACCTTGAGGCCGACCTCTTTGACCGCCGCGATCACGCCTTCCGCGATCACGTCACACCGCATGATGCCGCCGAAGATGTTGACGAGGATGCCTTTGACGTTCGGGTCGGATGTGATGATCTTGAACGCCTCGGTGACCTTTTCCTTGGTCGCCCCACCCCCCACGTCCAGGAAGTTGGCGGGTTCCGCTCCGTAAAGCTTGATGATGTCCATCGTCGCCATGGCAAGGCCCGCGCCGTTCACCATGCAGCCGATTTCACCGTCGAGCGCGATGTAGTTGAGGTCGTATTTGGATGCCTCAAGCTCTTTCGGGTCTTCTTCGGTCTCATCCCGCAGTTCGGCGATTTCGGGGTGCCGGTACATCGCGTTGCCGTCAAAGCCCATCTTGGCGTCGAGGCATTTCAGATCGCCATCGTCGGACACGATCAGCGGGTTGATCTCGAGCATCTCCATGTCTTTTTCGGTGAAGAGCTTGTAGAGTGTGCCCATCAGCTGAACGCATTGTTTGACCTGCTTGCCTTCGAGGCCGAGGTTGAACGCGATGCGGCGACCGTGGAACGGCTGGTAGCCCGTTGCAGGGTCGACCGAGAAGCTTAGGATTTTCTCGGGCGTCTTTTCCGCGACTTCCTCGATGTCCATGCCGCCTTCGGTGGAGGCGACGAAGGACACACGGCTGGTCTGGCGGTCGACGAGAAGGGCGAGATACATCTCGGTCTGGATGCCCGATCCGTCTTCGATATAGATGCGGTTGACCTGCTTGCCCGCGTCGCCGGTCTGCTTGGTCACAAGGGTGCGGCCCAACATTTTCTTGGCTTCTTCGGCGGCTTCTTCAACCGAACGGGCAAGGCGTACACCACCGGCTTCGCCAGCGCTCTCTTCCTTGAACTTGCCCTTGCCGCGACCACCTGCGTGGATCTGGGCCTTGACCACCCAGAGCGGCCCGTCCATTTCGCCTGCCTTGGTCTTGGCTTCTTCGGCCTTGAGGACCACGCGGCCATCCGACACCGGGGCGCCGTAGCTGCGTAGCAGGGCTTTCGCCTGATACTCGTGGATGTTCATCGGTCAACTGTCCCGTTTCTTGCTGCGATTTGCGGCGATATAAGTGCGGGAGGTGTGAAGACTTAATTGTTTTTTTGCCGCAGGGCGGGCAAATCGGCAAAAAACCGACATTTGTGATCACAGCGAAAAAAAGTGTGATCACATATCTATCGAAAGAGATAGACGCGGGTCCAACATGCAGCATGGCCACACCCGAATCTTTTGAATTTTGGATGTGTTGACCATGACTCGCGCAGGCGCATACACTTAAATTCGATGTCGCTCGTGCACCAAAGCACACAATAAATCGCGGCACTTTGAGGACGACGCAGGTCAATGAATACGAGTGTCCGCACATTCGAGGTGTGCCTGTCGGCCAGTTCAAGCGTCGACACGTGCGCTTTGCCGTTTTCTGAAATCGCCTGCCATCGCAATGCCCTCGTCGTGCCTTTTCGCCGGAGGCATCGTGACGGCAAAACGTTTCACGCCGGAGTGTTTGACGTCGACGGCAAAGTTTTGCGCGACACCGAGATTCGGACCCTGACTCGCAATACGCTTGCGACGCGCGATGTGCGCGATGCTGCCTTGGCTGACGCACAAAGCCTGCCGGGATCGTGGCTGTTTTGCGGAGGTATGTCGATCCAGTTCGGACATGTTATCACCCGCGGACTTGGGCGAATTTGGGCCACGGACAGGTTGCCGAAGTCGGTAAATCTGCTGTTCAGTTCGCTGCTCTACTCAGAATGTGAACACGCTTTCCTGAACCGTTTGCTCAAGTCGTTGGGCATAGAAAACGAGTACGCGATTGTTCATGCGCCGACGCATGTCGAAACGCTTTACACCGCGCCGGATCTGTTCAGTGAGGTATGTGACGGCCTGGCGACGCCGAGTTACGCTGCTTGGGTTCGCAGCAAACTGCCCCGAAATGGCCAGTCGCGATTTGGTCGCAAAATCTACATCACGCGTAACCAGATGTCTGGAACGGTAGGACGGCATCTTTGCGAAGATGTTCTCGAGGAGAATCTGGCAAGTGCTGGCTTCGATATCGTCGCGCCGGAGCGGCTTAGTTTAACTGAACAGCTCGAGATGTATCGAGAGGCCGATACGGTCATCGCTGCAGATGGATCTGCGCTGCATATCCTGCCATTCACGTTCCGTCCCGACGCAACTTGCATCATTGTGAAGCGCAGGTCGGAAGTCCCGGCACTGATCACCAATCATGTGCGCAGTTTCACACAAGCTCGGATCGTCGAAATCGATGCGATCGAGGACGTGGCGTGGCCACGCCAGCGCGCCGACAACATTTCGTTGGTCACACTCGATTTCGAAAAACTGCGCGTTGCCTTGATCGCACAGGGCGTCGTGGGAGCGAATGATCCATGGCGCTGCCCCACCCAGGAAGAGTTCGAAAAATCACGCAACCTTGGTCGACCCCGATCTGTCGGCTTTGTCACAGACGCCGAGCGTCCTCAGTTCTTGAGGCAGTTGCGTCGCACACGACAGGAGAAAAAGAGTATGAAGGATATGAGTGAAGAGACGACGGTTCCCGCGCTTGAGGGGCAACCCTATATCGAGGTCCTTGGTCAACTGCACGAAAAACTGAAACCGAACTGGTACCTTGAGGTCGGCACATTCACCGGCAAGAGCCTGTCTCTGGCCAAATGCAATACAATTGCCGTCGATCCGGAGTTCAAGCTGAAGTACCCGGCTGTGAACACCGCCGGGACGCAGATGTTTTTCTTCCAGCAGGGCAGCGATGACTTTTTCGCGGGTGATTTTCTGAAGAAAAACAAGATTTCTGTAGATCTTGCGTTTCTGGATGGGATGCATCTTTTCGAGTATCTGCTTCGGGATTTTATCGAGACCGAAAAGGCAATGTCCAAGAAAGGGGTGATCGCGCTTCACGATTGCTGCCCGACAACGGAATATATGGCGACCCGCGAATTCCATCGGGGAGACTGGACAGGGGACGTCTGGAAGACCCTTCAAATCCTGCAACTCTATCGTCCCGATCTCAAGATCGACGTGACGACCGCGCAGCCGACCGGGTTGGTGCTGATCCGTAACCTGAACCCACGCAGCACCGTACTAAGCAAGAAGTACGATGCGCTGGTCAAGGAATTCATGGACAAGGAGTTGTCGGATTTTGACGATGGCATCGCCGGGTTTTTCAAAACGCTGAACCTAAAGGATCCGGTAGAGGTTCTGAAAAAGATGTAAATGAAAAAGGCGGCCACTGGGCCGCCTTTTTTGTCTTTATCCAACGTGGCGTTACGCGAGGCTTTCGTCGATGCCTTTGCAGGCTTCAACCAGACCTTTGACGGCGTTGACCGAATTGTCGAACATGGCCTGCTCGTCTTTGCTGAGCTGGATGTCGACGATCTTTTCGATGCCGCCGGCGCCGATGATGGTGGGAACGCCAACGTAGAAGCCATCAAGGCCGAATTCGCCGTCGCAATAGGCCGCGCAGGGCAGGAGGCGTTTCTGATCCTTGAGGTAGGCTTCGGCCATTTCGATGGCGGATGTCGCGGGGGCGTAGAACGCGGAGCCGGTTTTCAGCAGACCAACGATCTCTGCGCCGCCGTCACGGGTGCGCTGCACAATGGCGTCGAGCTTGTCTTGCGTGGTCCAGCCCATCTTCACCAGATCGGGCAGGGGGATGCCTGCGACGGTGGAGTAGCGGGTCAGCGGAACCATCGTGTCGCCGTGTCCGCCGAGTACAAAGGCGGTGACGTCTTTCATCGACACGTCGAATTCGAGGCTCAGGAAGTGGCGGAAGCGGGCGCTGTCGAGAACACCGGCCATGCCGCAGACCTTGTGGGTCGGCAGGCCCGAGAACTGCTGGAGCGCCCAGACCATCGCGTCGAGCGGGTTGGTGATGCAGATCACGAACGCGTCCGGTGCGTTGGCGGCGATGCCTTCGCCCACGGATTTCATGACCTTGAGGTTGATGCCCAACAGGTCATCGCGGCTCATGCCCGGCTTGCGCGGTACACCGGCGGTGACGATGCAGACGTCCGCGCCCGCGATGTCGGCGTAGTCCTGCGTGCCTTTGAGCTTTGCATCGAACCCTTCTGACGGGCCGGATTCAGCGATGTCGAGCGCCTTGCCCTCGGGGGTGCCTTCGGCAATGTCGAAAAGTACGACGTCGCCCAGTTCTTTGAGTGCCACGAGGTGAGCAAGGGTGCCACCGATCTGTCCCGCGCCGATGAGGGCAATCTTGGGTCTGGCCATGGAATTTGTCTCCGGTCCGTTTTGAATTTGCGCTGTGCTAGTCCGACTTGGGGTATTTCGCAAGTGCGGCGGAGACGCACGTCTTGGCTGGCAGGTCGGGGCAGGCCGGGATATGTCAATGAAATGCCGTGGGAAAGTGGAGGTTTCATGGACGCTCTGAGCTGGACAGTTTTTGCGTTGGGCGTTCCTGCGGTGGTCTTTGCGGGCGTCTCGAAAGGCGGTTTCGGGTCGGGCGCGGCGTTTGCCAGCGCGTCGATTCTGGCGTTGGTGGTGGAGCCCGCGATTGCGCTGGGGATCATGCTGCCGCTCTTGATGCTGATCGACGTGGTCAGCCTGCCTGCTTATTGGAAGAAGTGGAGCTGGCCGGAAACGCGACTGCTCCTGTGGGGCGGCGTGCCTGGCACGTTTCTGGGGGCGCTGTTCTTTGGCTGGGCCGATGATGATGCGATCCGGTTCCTGATCGGGGGTATCTCGGTCGCCTTTGTCGTCTGGCAGTTGGTTCAGGCGGCAGGCTGGGTGAAGATCGGGGAACGCCCGATGTCCCCGACCGCAGGTGTGACCGCGGGTGTCGCGTTAGGGTTCACCAGTTTTGTCAGCCATGCGGGCGGGCCGGTGGCGGCGGTGTATCTGCTGGGACGAAAGCTGAGCAAAACCGCCTTTCAGGCGACGACGGTGATCGTCTTCTGGGCGATGAACGTTCTGAAAGCGGGGATTTATGCCGCGATGGGCTTTTTCACGCTGGAGACGCTGACGCTGAACCTCGCGCTGGCGCCGTTTGCGATTTTGGGAACCTATCTGGGTGTCCGGGCACATCATATCGTGCCCGAACGGGTGTTTTTCGGTCTGACCTATGTGTTGCTCATGGTGACCGGATCAAAGCTGATCTTTGACGCGCTGACCTAGGCGTCCTCGGCAGGGGTTGGCAGAGATTCTTCCAGACGCTCAAACGCCTGACCGCTGGCGACAAGGCAGGTGAGGCCGGACGCGTTGGTGACGGTGATCGTCCAGCTTCCGGTCGTGGTGGAGGCGAACACCTCGACCATCGTGTTGTTCTGGGCAAGGCCGATGGATTGGCGGGTTTCACCATAGGCGCTGGCCAGTCGTTCGATCACCAGATCGCGTGCAGCGCAGTTCTGCTGTGCCTGCGTGAGTGTCGAAGATGCCATCAGCGCGCCGATGGCCAGCACTGTCATCTTCCAGAAATCTCGTTTCATCGCCTTACCCCTTTGTCGGCTGTGATGGGGCAGAGCGTCCGGTGGATCGGTTTGGAATTGGTTAACGCAACGTTCGAATGCGGGTGCAGCAGCTTTTTTCTGCGGTGCGGCGCATCGCCTCTTGCAGTTTTTGCAAAAGAATGTAGCTCTCTGGCGCAACATTATTACCCAAGACTCGCCCAGGAGGCCGCCATGGACATGCGCACCCGCCCTTATCGCTCGGTTCTTTACATTCCGGGGTCGAAGGACCGGGCGTTGGAAAAGGCGCGGGGTTTGCCTGTTGATGCAATCATCTTTGACCTCGAAGATGCGGTGGCTGTCGATGAAAAGCCCGCCGCGCGGGAAACGCTGAAAGCGGCGCTTGCGGTGGGTGGCTACGGTGCGCGGGTGCGGATCGTGCGGATCAACGGGCTGGACACCGAGTGGGGCCGGGCAGATGCGGAAGCCGTGGCGCAGATGGACTGCGATGCGGTGCTGCTGCCCAAGGTGGAGAGCGCTGCACAGCTTGATGCGCTGGCCGAGATCACCGGCGACCTGCCGATCTGGGCGATGATGGAAACGCCGCGAGGGATGCTGAATGCCGCCGAGATTGCGGCGCATCCAAAGATGGCGGGGATGGTGATGGGCACCAATGACCTTGCCAAGGAATTGCAGACCCGGTTCCGTCCGGATCGTCTGCCGCTTCTGACCTCTCTGTCGATGTGCCTGCTGGCGGCCAAGGCCGAGGGGCTGGTGATCGTGGACGGTGTGTATAACGCGTTCAAGGATGATGAGGGCCTGAAGGCGGAATGTACGCAGGGCCGCGACATGGGCTTTGACGGTAAGACGCTGATCCATCCGGCACAGGTGGACATCGCCAACACCGCCTTCGCGCCCGCACCGGAAGAGATTGATCTCGCCCGCCGCCAGATCGCCGCTTTCGAGGCGGCGGAGGCCGAAGGGCAGGGGGTTGCGGTGGTCGATGGCAAGATCGTTGAAAACCTTCACGTTGCCACGGCGCGTGAAATACTGGCAAAAGCAGAGGCAATCGAAACCATCCAAGCGGGGTAAGCCATGATGGGTCTTCTTGTTCTCGGACTGCTGATTTGGGTCGGAGCCCATATTTTCAAGCGCGTCGCGCCCGCGCAACGCGAGGCGATGGGCGACAAGGGCAAAGGTGTGGTGGCGGTTCTGCTGCTAGTCAGCCTTGGCCTGATGATCTGGGGCTATCGCGGTGCGGAGTTCATCCCCGTGTGGAACCCGCCCTCATTCATGGTGCACATCAACAATCTGCTGATGCTGATCGCGGTCTTTGTGTTCGGCATGAGCGCCACAACGGGCCGTCTGCGCGGAAAGATGCGGCATCCGCAACTGACGTCGGTCAAGATCTGGGCGGTGGCGCACTTGTTGGTGAATGGCGATGTTGCCTCGATCATTCTGTTCGGCGGGATGCTGGCCTGGGCGGTGCTTGAGGTGATCCTGATCAACAAGGCCGTGCCGGTGTGGGATCGTCCGCAGCCGGGTGAGGCGAAGAAAGACGTGGTGCTTGTTGTGATCACGCTGGTGATGTTCGGGCTGATGACCGGCATTCACGCGTGGCTCGGCGTTTGGCCATTTCCGGGGTAAGCCATGAAGATTTATCGACTTTTGACTGAAGACGACACGTCGGCCTTTTGCCACAAGGTGTCGCTGGCCCTGAGCAAGGGGTGGGAGCTTTATGGCGATCCCACTTATGCGTTCGATCATGCCAATGGCGTGATGCGCTGTGGGCAGGCGGTGACCAAAGAGATCGACGCCCCCTACCATCCGGAGATGAAACTTGGCGAACAGTGACACACTCGACCGACCTGCGACCGCAACGAAGGGCGCTTCGATGACGAAAACGAATGAAGGCCGTTTCTTTGAGGATTACGTGGTCGGGCATGTGATCCGCCATGCGGTCCCGCGTACGGTGTCGGGCGGGGAGCGGGCGCTTTATCACGCGCTGTATCCGGCACGGCATGCGCTCTATTCGTCGGACATGTTTGCGCAAAGCTGTGGTCTGCCGTCGTCGCCGATTGACGATCTCGCGGCGTTCCATGTGGTGTTCGGCAAGACGGTGCCGGATGTGTCGCTGAACGCGGTTGCGAACCTCGGCTATGCCGAAGGACGCTGGCTGACCCCGGTCTATGCGGGGGACACGCTGCGGTCGGAATCCGAGGTGATCGGGCTGAAGCAGAACTCCAACGGCAAGACCGGTGTGGTTTGGGTACGGACACGCGGTTTGAACCAGAACGACCAGTTGGTGATGGAATATGTGCGCTGGGTCATGGTGCGCAAGCGGGACGCCGATGCGCCCGCGCCCGAAACTGTGGTGCCGGAGTTGAAGACGGTTCTGTCCGTGGACGACCTGACCATTCCGCGTGGTTTGGACTTTACCAACTACGATTTCGAACTGGCGGGCGAGTCGCATCGTTGGGGGGACTACGCCATTGGCGAAAAGATTGACCACGTGGACGGCGTGACCATCGAGGAAGCGGAACACATGATGGCGACCCGGCTGTGGCAGAACACGGCCAAAGTGCATTTCGATGCCACGTTCCGGCCCGATGGGCAGCGGCTCATTTACGGTGGGCACGTGATCAGCATGGCGCGGGCGCTGTCGTTCAACGGTCTGGCGAATGCGCAGATGATCGTGGGCTTGAACGGTGGCGCACATGCGAACCCGTGTTTCAGTGGGACGACCGTTCGTGCGTGGTCCGAGGTGCTGGACAAGGCGGAAACCTCTGCCCCCGGCGTTGGTGCTGTGCGGTTGCGGCTGGTGGCAACCTCGGCTGGCGGGTCGATGGAGTTGAAGGACGAGGACGGGAAGTACCTGCCGCATGTCTTGCTTGATCTCGATTATTGGGCTTTGATGCCTGTGTGAGATACGCGCTTGCCCTTTTGGCTGCCGGTGTCCCCGGCAGTCTGATGGCCGACGAGGCGGAGGATGCCTTTGTCGAAGCAAACATCCTTGGGATTTTCTATCACGAACTGGGTCATGCGCTGATCGACGTGATGCAGATGCCCGTGTTCGGGCAGGAGGAAGATGCCGCCGATGTGGCGTCGATCCTGCTCATTGACCATTTGTTCGAGCCTGAGTCGGCGCTTGCGATGGCCTATGACGTGGCCAACGGCTTCTGGGCCGAAGCGGTGGCGAATGCCGAAAACCCTGTGCCCTATTGGGACACACATGGCCCAGACGAACAGCGGTTCTATAACACGGTCTGTCTGTTCTACGGCGGCGATCCGGATACGCGGGATGATTTTGCAGAAGACATGGAACTGCCCGAGGAACGCGCGGAATACTGTGTCGAGGAATACGAGCTGGCGGCAGACAGCTGGGGCGCGGTGTTCGACGAGTTGGCCGAGGGTGGGGAGCCGATGCTGTTCACGGCTGAGGTGGAAGGCAGTTTTACGGCCGGTATCATCGGAGCCGAGGTTGAGGCGTTGAATGCGGATTTCGGGTTCCCAAGCACGGTGCAGGTGATCACGGGCGTATGCGATGAGGCCAACGCGTTTTACGATCCATCGGACCAGTCGATCATCATGTGCGAAGAGTTTGAAGCGCATCTTCGGCTGCTTTACGAGATGCTGCAAAACTGAAATCTTTGCCATTCGGCCGATGTCATGGGCGCTCTTGGATCAGAATGGCCACAGGCCGGGCGACTCAATTCGGACCTGGCAAGGGCCGTCATTATGATGGAACGCGCTGCGTAAAAGTTGCGGGTCTTTGCTCATTGGATTATTTGTGATCACTGTTTTTGTGCGTGTGATCACATAATTTCAGAAATCTGCCTGATTGCGCCAAAAAACCGCGCCTTTGAGGGGCGGGCCCGCGTGACACCGCTTTCAAAACCAATAAAAAGGCTGTCAGGAACCGGAAAGGACTCAGATCATGGCTGACGTCAATCGGGGCAATCGACCCCTGTCACCACACCTGCAAGTTTATCGCCCACAGCTGACCTCGATCACGTCGATCCTCACACGTATCACGGGCAACGCCCTGATCGTCGCGGCCTTGATGATCGTCTGGTGGTTGCTCGCGGCCTCGACAGGGCCGGAATATTTCGCCTTCGCCAACGGCTTTGTCACAAGCTGGTTCGGTGATCTGGTGATGTTCTTGTCGCTCTGGGCGCTGTGGTATCACACGCTGGCGGGCATCCGGCATCTGATCTGGGACAACGCGAAGATGCTGGAGCTTGACCAGGCTGAAATGCTGGGGTGGATGGTGATCATCGGCTCTGGCGTTTTGACGGTCTTTTCCGTCATCGTGCTTTGGTAAGGGGGGCGCATCATGGCTTTTCTGACTGACCGTAAACGCGCCGTTGGCATGGGTGCCGCAAAATCCGGGACCGAGCATTTCTGGGCGATGAAGAAATCGTCTGTCGCGCTGCTGATCCTGATCCCTTTCTTTGTCTTCACCTTCGGCGGTATCCTTGGATCTTCTTTTGAAGAGGTGCAGGCCTACTACGCCCGTCCTTTCCCGGCGATCATCGCGGCACTGACCCTGATCGTTGGCTTCAAGCACTTCAATGATGGTTTCCAAGTGCTGATCGAAGACTATGTGCATGGCATCTGGGAGAAAATCCTGATCCTTGGCATGACCTGCATCAGCTACGGCGCAGCGGCCGTGGGCATCTTTGCCATCGCCAAAATGGCCCTTTGACTAGCGGAGTTTCCAGCAACATGGCTGCATACGAATACGAGACGCATGAATATGACGTCGTGGTCGTCGGCGCAGGCGGCGCAGGGTTGCGCGCCACGCTTGGCATGGCCGAACAGGGGCTGCGCACCGCCTGTGTGACCAAGGTGTTCCCGACACGCTCGCACACGGTTGCGGCGCAGGGCGGGATTGCCGCATCACTGTCCAACATGGGCCCGGACCACTGGCAGTGGCACATGTACGACACCGTGAAGGGGTCGGACTGGCTGGGTGACACGGACGCGATGGAATACCTCGCCCGTGAAGCGCCCAAGGCGGTGTACGAGCTTGAGCATTATGGCGTGCCGTTCTCGCGGACCGAGGAAGGCAAGATCTACCAGCGTCCGTTCGGCGGCCACACGACCGAATTCGGTGAAGGCCCGCCCGTGCAGCGCACCTGTGCGGCGGCGGACCGGACCGGTCACGCGATCCTGCACACGCTTTATGGGCAGTCGCTGAAGAACAACGCGGAATTCTACATCGAATATTTCGCAATTGATCTGGTGATGTCCGACGATGGCCGTTGCACCGGTGTTGTCTGCTGGAAGCTGGACGACGGCACGATGCATGTCTTCAACGCCAAGATGGTGGTGCTGGCGACCGGCGGCTATGGCCGGGCCTATTTCAGCGCGACCTCGGCCCACACCTGCACCGGTGACGGTGGCGGCATGGTGGCCCGCGCGGGTCTGCCGCTTCAGGACATGGAGTTCGTGCAGTTCCACCCGACGGGCATCTACGGCTCTGGCTGTCTGATCACCGAAGGCGCGCGCGGAGAAGGTGGGTATCTCACCAACTCCGAAGGCGAGCGGTTCATGGAGCGCTATGCGCCGAACTACAAAGACCTGGCACCGCGCGATTACGTATCCCGGTCCATGACGATGGAAATCCGCGAAGGCCGTGGTGTGGGCGCCGAGGGCGACCATATCCACCTGAACCTGTCGCACCTGCCGAAAGAGGCTTTGGCCGAGCGTCTGCCGGGCATCTCTGAGTCCGCCAAGATCTTCGCCGGTGTTGACGTGACCAAGGAACCGATCCCGGTTCTGCCGACGGTCCACTACAACATGGGCGGCATTCCGACCAACTACTGGGGCGAAGTGTTGAACCCGACCAAGGACGACCCGAACGCGGTTGTTCCCGGCCTGATGGCTGTGGGTGAAGCGGGCTGTGCATCTGTGCATGGTGCGAACCGCCTTGGATCGAACTCGCTGATCGACCTCGTGGTCTTTGGTCGTGCGGCTGCCATCCGCGCGGGCAAGGTTGTGGATCGCGACAGCGCTGTGCCGTCAACCAACACCGCGTCGGTGGACAAGGCGTTCGACCGCTTCGACGGGCTGCGCAACGCCAAGGGCACCATCCCGACCGCCGAACTGCGGCTTGAGATGCAGAAAACGATGCAGGCCGATGCGGCCGTGTTCCGTACCTCGAAGACCATGAAGGAAGGTCTCGACAAGATGGTCGCCATTGCGGGCAAGATGGACGACCTTAAGGTCACAGATCGCAGCCTTGTCTGGAACAGCGACCTGATGGAAACGCTGGAACTGACCAACCTGATGCCCAACGCGCTTGCGACGATTGCCGGGGCTGAGGCGCGCAAGGAAAGCCGTGGTGCGCATGCGCATGAGGATTATACCACGCGGGATGACGAAAACTGGCGTGTTCACACCATCGCACGGGTTGAGGGCAACCAGATCGACCTGACCTATCGTCCGGTGGTCAAAGACCCGCTGACGACGGAAGAGCAGGGCGGTATCTCGCTTGAGAAGATCAAGCCGAAGGAACGCACGTTCTGATGCGTCTTGCGGTTGTCGCGTGTCTGGTTCTGGCGGGCTGTTCCGTACAGCAGCAGGACCAGATTGCGCGCGATGCGGCACGGTCGGCGATCACGCCGGTGCTTATCGAGCGGTTCCCGGGGGTACCGCTTGAACCCGCGCTGAACTGCGTGATCGACAATGCGAGCGCCGTGCAGATCCGGGCGCTCGCGCTGGACAGTGTGACAGGACCGACCGAGAGCGCGGTGCAGATCGTGACCGATATCGTCTCGAAACCCGAGACGATCCGGTGTTTGGCGGTTGAGGGTTTGCCTGCCTTGCTGGTGGCGGGCGCTAGGCGTTGACCGCTTCGACATAGGCGAGGATGGCGGCCTCATCCGCGTCTTTGCGGCGTTCCAGTTCGTCCATGCAGCGCAACGCGTAATCCGTGAATCCATACACGCCATCCGCAATCAGGGCCATCTTGCGCAACTGGTCGCTGGTCAGGTCGTCAGCGCGCGACAGATCGCGGAAATACAGGATGTCACCGTCCAGAAGATGGGTGCGTTTCGCGTCGTTCACATGGCCCAAGTAGCGTGACCGCACGTGCCGTTGGACCGTGTGATAGAAGGAGTGCGGGACAAACCCGAGATTGCGCAAGGTCACGTCGATGTCGCCAAAGCTCGGCTGATCCTCATAAAGCGGGAAGAAATTGATTTCAGAATGCACGGCGACGGCAGTTGCGATTTTGTCTTTGCCGTTTTCGAATACCATCTTTTCCGCGCCCTGAATGTCGATCTTGAGCAGGTCAATGCGTTGAATGTCGTCCAGGTCATCAAGACGGCGCGTTTCCATTTCGGCAGTCTCGATCAATTGCGCGGCGCGTTTCAGGCCCATGAGGTAGAACAGGGTCGGCCTGCGGATCGAGAGGAGAGAGGTTAGCCCGGAACCTTTGTAGATGTTCAAACTATGGGCTTTGCCGTCACCGATGGCGTGTGGCAGATAGCGGTCGCCCTCGCCACGCCCTTCGGTCAGTGTGACAAGCGTTTCGGCCTGCGGATCGAATCCCGTGATTACCACATCCCCGTTTTCCTGAAGATCCTTGTAGGGCGCCTCGAAGTTCATCGGGTTTGCGCCGACATCCGTGATGTGCAGCTTGTCGTCATAGCGCAACGCGGCGCGAAGGGTTTTGATACGGTTTGCAAACGCGTTCGGCATCGGGACACTTTCGATTGGGATTACTGGGTAAGAAGCTTTGCGATCTCGGCGCTGCATATGTCCGGCCCACGCTCTTTGGCAAAGTCAAAGCAGGCCATTCGAACCTTGCGCAGATCGGTGTCCGACATCTCGATGAACTGCAACATGCTGCGGATCAGCCCGCGCGGGGAAGCAGGATCATAAAGCAGATCGTGGCACGCTTCGGGAGTAGTTTCGCGCAATTCGCGGATGTTCGGGCCAATGATTGGCAGACCGAAGGTCAGCGCCAGCATGACCGATCCAGAGGTGAACATGGATTGATAGGGTGCCAGAAACACATGGGACGCGCCGAAGATTTCGGGGATCTCTTCGTCGGGGATGCGATCCGTGCGCAGATCAATATTCGGGTTTGCATTGAGAACGCGGAGCATCCGCGCCTGGGATGAAAACGCCTTGCCGTACATTCGCAGGTGATAGGGCACGCCCCGCTTGGTCAGTTTTCCGGCCACGTCGGCTATGGCGTGGACGCCTTTTGGACCGCGGAACATGCCGAAGAACAGGAATTGACGTGTATCGGCCTTTGCGAGTTTGCGGGTGGTCGTCGTTTTTGCAGGCTCATATGCGCCAAGGTAGCTGGGATGGGGAATCACGTGCAGTTTGCTGCGGTCCGCGCCATAGGTGGAGACCATGTGGTCGGCGGCATGCTCGGCATGTACGTGGATCGCGTCGGCCAGTTGGCTCAGCTCTCGGCGACCCCTTTGGAAGGTTTCCAGGTCGCGGGCTTTGTGCGGGGCGTCATTGTGGATGGTCCATACGATCCGTCCGCCGCGCGCCTTGAAGCGGCGCAGCGTCTCAAGGGCCGCGTCAAGGTCTGCCTCGTTGCTTTCGGCATCGTCACTGCGCCCGAACATGCGGTCGTCCCAATGGATATGGACGACGGTGAAGTCCCCGGTTTTCAGCCGGTCAAGGGCACCAGGGCCTGCATATTCGCAGTCAAACTCTTCGGGGAGTTCCGAATACAGAAGTGACTGATAGGGGTTGCCTGCCGTGGAGGGCAAACACAACAGTTTCCTGTTCTCCGTCAGGGGCTTCGCGACTGCGGCATTTTGCATCTTTGGTCTCTTTTTGCCTGTGTTTGCCTGTTGTTTTTGACCGTAATCCCGTAGACATGGCATGTCGAAGTTATACTAATTGCCAGATGAGTGATGCGCATTTTTTGCAGCGTCCCGGACAAGATGGCAGGAAGGCAACAGAGTTTACCATGGTTCAGCTGACGCTCCCCAAGAATTCGACCATCCGCACGGGCAAGACATGGCCCAAGCCTGAAGGTGCCACCAACATTCGTAAGTTCAGCATCTATCGCTGGAATCCGGATGACGGCGAAAACCCCCGTGTCGACACGTATTTCGTCGACATGGACAAATGTGGTCCGATGGTTCTGGATGCGCTGATCAAGATCAAGAACGAGATCGACCCGACGCTGACCTTCCGCCGGTCCTGCCGCGAAGGCATCTGCGGATCCTGCGCGATGAACATCGACGGGATCAACACGCTGGCCTGTATCTATGGCCTCGACGAGATCAAGGGCGACGTGAAGATCTATCCGCTGCCGCACATGCCGGTGGTCAAGGATTTGATCCCTGACCTGACGCATTTCTACGCGCAGCACGCGTCGATCATGCCGTGGCTGGAAACCAAGACAAACCGCCCTGCCAAGGAATGGAAGCAGTCCATCGAGGATCGCAAAAAGCTGGACGGTCTTTATGAATGCGTGATGTGCGCGTCCTGTTCGACATCCTGCCCGTCCTATTGGTGGAACGGCGACCGCTATCTTGGACCAGCCGCTTTGCTGCACGCCTATCGTTGGATCATCGACAGCCGTGACGAAGCCACCGGTGAGCGGTTGGACGAGCTGGAAGATCCGTTCAAGCTGTATCGCTGCCACACGATCATGAACTGCGCCAAGACCTGCCCGAAGGGTCTGAACCCGGCCAAGGCGATCGCCGAGATCAAGAAGATGATGGTCGAGCGGCACGTTTGATGGACGGCTGAACCGCGATTTTACCATCTGATAAAATTGGTGTGATAACGGGGCTGGTGATTGTGCCAGCCCCGTTTCGTTTTCCGCAGATTGGTTGCGTCGTATTCGATGAGATGACTACACAGGTCCCATGCCCCTCCTCCTGATCCTGCTCCTGCTCGGTGTGCTGGCTTACCTGTACTGGCGGCGCAGGACGACGACGTTGACGCGGGAATGTCGTTGGCGACGCACTGCACCGGGACAGTGGCGCTGTGCGTTCTGTGGAGCAGAGATGGCGTCGGATGATAGCCCTGTGCTGTGTTTGCGACGAGAACCCTGACCAAAAAAATTTTAGGCAGCGCAATATTTTCTATTGCACCAACTCGAATTCGACTCCATTTCCCCGCTTAGTGACGCCAACGCACGCGCCTCTGGCGAGGTGGGCAAGCAGGACCTGCACCCACGCGGTTACGTAGCGACGGTAACGTCTCTGAAAGAAGTGAGCGGTCTGTGCCGAGCAATCGGAATGGCCGGGTCTATTGGAGATGACCAATGAACGCATACGTAACCGGGCTTTCCGCCCGCGAAGAAACATCTGTCTCTCGTGCAGAGGCTTTCATCCTGAGCCACCGTTTTGAGCGTCCGACGCTCGTGATCGACACCCAAGCCGTTGCGCGCCAATATGCGGCTCTGGCACAGGGCTTGGGTCGTGCGCGGATCCACTATGCCGTCAAGGCGAACCCAGCGCCGGAAATCCTGCAAACGCTGGTTGCGCTGGGCAGCAACTTTGACGCGGCATCGCGGGCCGAGATCGAGATGTGCCTCACAGCTGGCGCGGACGCGTCGCGCGTGTCCTTCGGCAACACCATCAAACGTCCGTCCGACATCACCTGGGCGCATGAGATCGGGATCACGCATTTCGCCGCGGACTCGGAAGGAGAGCTGTACAAGCTGGCACAGCACGCGCCCGGTGCAGAGGTCTATATTCGCCTGATCGTGGGCTCGCTCCACGCCGACTGGCCGCTGTCGCGCAAGTTCGGCTGTGCGCTGGACAAGACGCCGTCGCTGTTCCGTCTGGCCATTGACCTCGGTCTCAAGCCGGTGGGCCTGTCCTTCCACGTCGGCTCGCAAACCCGCCGCGCCGAGATGTGGGGCGAAACGCTGGATCAGGTGGCAGAGGTTTGGCACGGGCTGAAGGCGGATGGGTTCGACCTGTCGCTGCTCAATATCGGTGGTGGGTTCCCGGCCTTCTACGGTCAGGAGCTTGACGCGCCGCAGACCTACGCGTCGGACGTGATGCGCCAGATTCACGATAAGTTCGGTGAGATCCCGTCGATCATGGCAGAGCCGGGCCGTGGCCTTGTGGCCGAAGCGGGTGCGATTGCTGCCGAAGTGCTGCTGGTGTCGCGCAAGTCGGACAGCGAGTTGCACCGTTGGGTGTATCTTGATATCGGCAAGTTCTCGGGCCTCGCGGAAACCATGGATGAGGCGATCCGCTACCAGTTCATCACCGACCATGACCACGAGCCGACAGGTGCCTGCATTCTGGCCGGTCCGTCCTGTGATAGCGCCGACGTGCTGTACGAAAAGCAGCCAGTGCAACTGCCACTGGGTCTGCAATCGGGCGACCGCATCGTGATCCGTAACTGCGGCGCCTATACATCGACCTATGCGTCGGTCGGCTTTAATGGCTTCCCGCCGCTGGATGTGATCGCGATCTGATCCTGCGCATCGCGCTGTCGAGACTCATTGAACGGTGTTACCCTCCCGCTATCTGCGGGAGGGCATCATGGCGGATATCACAGTACTGGTCGGCACCACCAAGGGCGCTTTTCTTCTGACATCTCAAGACGACCGTTCAGGCTGGACCTTGAGTGGCCCGCATTGCGAGGGCTGGACAATCAACCATGTCAGCGGTGATCCCGAGACCGGCCTGTTGGCGGCTGGTGGCGGGAACGACTGGTCCGGGGCCGGGGTGTTCGTGTCGCGGGACAGGGGCGTGACGTGGGACCTGACGAAGCTGACCAAGGGCCAGATGGACGAGTGGGCCGCCAATGATCCCGGTTTTGCCGCCATGATCGGCTGGGAGGATACGCCTGCACCGTTCGAGGGCCTCAAGGCGGTGTGGTCGGTGAAGTTCGCACATGGCGCATTGTATGCCGGGACCAATCCGGCGCAATTGCTGGTCAGCCGGGACGGTGGTGCGCAATTCGAGATGGTCGAGAGGATCTCGCAGCATCCGACGCGCGATACGTGGAACCCCGGTGCTGCGGGGATGGTGCTGCACACCATCGTTCCTGACCCCGATGTTCAGGAAAAGATGTGGATTGGGATCTCCGCTGCCGGTGTGTTCGCAACCGAGGATGGCGGCGCGACCTGGGAGCGGCGCAACCGGTTGTCGAATGCTGAAGCCTGTCAGGATCATCACCACCCGGCGGCGCCGTCAAATGGCGAGATCGGGCATTGCGTGCACAACATGGTTCGGGCTGGTGGCAGCGATCTGCTGTATCAACAGAACCACCACGGGGTCTGGCGATCACGTGATGGTGGCCGCCATTGGGACGACATCACCGAAGGGCTGCCGTCTACCTTTGGCTTTCCCGTTGCCGTGCATCCGCATGATCCGGATACGCTGTGGACACTGCCTTTGAACGGGGATTCCGCAGGGCGCTATCCACCTGATGCGGCGGCTGCCGTTTGGCGGTCTCGCGATGGTGGGGATACGTGGCAGGATTGTCGCGCAGGGCTTCCGCAGCAATGCTATTTCACCGTGTTGCGGCAGGCGATGGCGACGGATCAACGGGAGCAAGTGGGCATTTATTTCGGCACCAATTCCGGGTCGGTCTTTGCAAGCTTCGACGAAGGCGACAATTGGAACGAGATCGCGCGGCATTTGCCCACGGTTCTGTCAGTCGAGGTGTTGGACCGCGCGCATTAAACGGGGCTTGTGCATGACGTCGTCTGGTTCCAATCATGGCGGCATGACACATGTTCCTGAAGATGCCGAAGCCCGCCGCGCCATTGCGCCGGTGATCTGTTATCCCAACGACACGCTGCCGGTGCCGGACATGACGCTTTACGCGCGTGCTCTGGTCGGGGCCGAGGTGGTGGACGTGGTCATTGCCGCGCCGCGGGAGGCCTGTACCTTTCGTGTCCCTGCCGGATCGTTCTTTCGGATCGTGAGTGTGGATGGTCCGCAGGTGGGGGACCTCAACCTGTGGAACGCCCATGACCTGTCCGAGCGGTTTTATTCCGGCAAGACTCGCGCCCTGCACGGAACACATGTGACGACGGGCGAGCGGCTGTGGTCGTCCTTTCCGACGCTGCGCCCGATGGCGACGATCGTCGAGGACACGCTGAGCTGGTACGGGATCGACGCTTATGGCGGGTCGGTGCATGACGTCATTGGAACGCGCTGTGATCCGTATACCGGCAACTTGCTGTCGGGTGTGCAGTATCACCATTGCTGCCATTCAAACCTGACGCGGGCACTCGCGGATGCCACTGGTTTGTCTTTGGCAGAGGCAGAGCCGCATGTGCATGACGTGCTGAACGTGTTCATGTGTACCGGGTTCACGCGGGATACCGGGCAGTATTTCATGAAGGCCAGCCCAGTGCGGCCGGAAGACCACCTGACGTTCTTTGCCGAGATTGACCTGTTGGGCGCGCTGTCGGCCTGTCCTGGTGGGGATTGTTCAACCGAGCATACCAGCGATGTGGCAGCGTGCTATCCGTTGCGGGTTGAGGTTCTGAAACCTGCGGATGGGGCGTTGAATGGCTGGGCGTCACCACCGGCCAATGGCTATGACCGGAGCCACGGGCGCGGTTAGTCAGGTCGGCTGGTCTTGTCGTAGGGATGCGTGGCAAGAATTGTCCAGTACATCAGGTAGTGCAGAGCAATCGGGCCCAGAGTGATCGCGATGATCCAGTCGAGCGCGGTGCCGTGTCGGGCGGCAAGTTCGTTGAGCAGGATCAGGGCCACAAGCCGCACCACCTGCCAATTTGCAGCGTTGCGTTGGCCATCGGTCCAATCGCGCGCAAACCAACCGACCTTGTCGCCGGTTTCGTAGAAATAGAACACAACGATGAACAGGCAGAGATAGACTGCAATTGACAGTGTGAAGGCCGCCTGTGCCGCGGCCATAGACGGCAGCGCAATGGCAATTGCATAGGCCGCAAGCCAGATCAGGATCAGTTTGCCCCCGGCGTTTCTGATGCCAATGCGGTCATAGGTGTTGAGCGAGTCCGGCATTTTTACCGCGACAACCGCAACATGCCCGAACAACGCGCACATTACTGGCAGAACAAGGCCGATTTCCTTTAGGGCGGTTTGGTGATGTGCGGTGAGTGTGAAGAGCGAGAGGGTGATCACGCTGAACAGAAACAGCATCCGCGGGATTGGAACCCGGGTTGTCAGCAGGATGTATATATCAACGATCCAATTCGGCATTCATTCTGCGTGCCACAGGATTGTGGCGGAAATTGGAAAGGGCCGGGACATTATTGACTATCCCGGCCTTGGTCTTTGATTAGGCGAAAGCGGCGGTCAGCGCGATTTCTACCATATCACCGAAGCTGCGTTCGCGGTCTTCCGACGGCAAGGCTTCTCCAGTTTGCAGATGGTCGGAAACCGTCAGAACCGCCAAGGCGCGGACCGAGTGGCGGGCCGCGAGATTGTAGAGTTCGGCTGCTTCCATTTCGACGCCAAGAATACCGTGACGTGTCATCTGCTCGTTCAGGTCGGGGCGTTCGTCATAGAACACATCCGACGAATAGATGCCGCCGACATGCGTTTGGGTGCCTTTGGCTTCGGCAGCCGCAACAGCCGCCCGCAAAAGGCTCCAATCCGCACAGGGTGCGAAATTCAATTCCTTGAAAATCCCCCGTGACGGTGTGGACAACGTGCTTGCCGTCATGGCGATGATCACGTCGCGGATTCCGACATAGGGCTGCATCGCGCCGCACGATCCGATGCGAATGAGTGTCTTCGCGCCGTAATCGCGGATAAGTTCGTTGGCGTAAATGGACAGCGAGGGCATGCCCATTCCCGACCCCTGAATGGTGACCGGATGCCCGTTCCACGTTCCCGTGAAGCCGAGCATTCCGCGCACCTCGTTGACAAGTCGAGCATCTTTCAGAAAGGATTCCGCCGCCCATTTCGCGCGGTAGGGATCGCCGGGCATCAGCACGGTTTCGGCAATTTCACCCTTCTGCGTTCCGATATGAACGGTCATATCAGATCTTCAGGTCTTCCATGGTTTTGCCAGCGGCGAGCGCGTCGTTGACCCAATTCGGCTTGCGGCCTTTTCCTGTCCAGGTTTGCGACGCATCGGCTGGATTCTTGTATTTCGGTTCGCTTTTGGAGCCTTTTTTCGGCGACGTGCCCAAGAGTTCATCCAGTGAGAAACCGTATTCCTTGGCCGCAGACTCGGCGGCTTTTTTGGCCTCGGTCAAGCGGCGTGTTTCGATTGTTTTGAGTGCTTTTTCAGCGTCCTTGATCAGCTTTTTCAGCTCGTCTTTGGACATGTTGTTGAGATCAATGCTCATGCTAGTCTCCGAGTGGCTTTTGTTGTTTTTAATAAATGTGGGATACTCCTCTGCTGAATTAAGTCAATTCGAGAAGCATCTTTAGATAAAATTGGCGCCTCTTGGCGCAATACAGGGTTGACCAGGATTTAAAATATCGCAAGGGGGAGTTGTTTTGACGCTTAATAGCGTCAATTTCCCGCCATGGATTGCATCATTGCCGCCATGAAGCCGGACTCATCCATACGGTCCAACATGATGTCGGTGAGTCCGCATTCCTCGTTTGCCGAAATCGAAAAATCCTCGGAAATACCGTCCGGTAGGAAATCGGTGTTCTCGCCCATCGCTTCGAGTTCCATCTCGGCCATACGAGGAATGAAGGCTTCCATCTCGTCGAGCATTTCATCCACCGCCGAGGAACTGGAAGCAGCAACGAATTTGTCGAGCAGGCAGGCCCCGGCTGTACGGTATTCATCGTCCCATGCGCTATCTGGGATCGCGGCGCGCAAGGGTTCGGGATTGCCGCCCTGCTGTTCGACCATGCGGACCATCGCGTCGAACATGGCGTCGCTCATGCGCTCTGAAATGGTTTCGAGCCGGTCAAGCTGTGTTTCTGCCAGCGCAGCTACAGGGCATGCGGTGACAAGGGCGGCGACAATAAGCTGTTTCATCTATGCCTTTCCAAAAAAGAAAACGGGTACGATTTTCATCGTACCCGCAGATCTTGCATCGGGAAAGCTGGTTGCCAGGCTACTCGGCGGCCACGGCTTTTGGATCGGCCAATGTGACAATGTCCATCATGATCGCATTCAGTTCGAAATCCTTGGGCGTGTAGACCTTGGCCACACCCATCGCGCGCAGGCGTTTGGCGTCTTCGTCGGGGATAATGCCGCCGACGATGACCGGGATGTGGCCGAGGCCTGCATCGCGCATCTTGGTCATCATGTCCTCGACCAGCGGGATATGGCTGCCCGACAGGATCGACAGGCCGACCACATGAACTTCGTTTTCACGGGCGGCGGTGACAATTTGGTCTGGGGTGAGGCGGATGCCTTCGTAATCGATGTCCATGCCGCAATCGCGGGCGCGGAAGGCGATCTGTTCGGCACCATTGGAATGACCGTCGAGGCCCGGCTTGCCGACAAGGAACTTGAGGCGGCGACCCAGACGGTCGCTGACGGCGTTGACCGCTTCACGGATGTCGTCCAGTCCTTCGGTCTTGTTGGACACCGATTTCGACACGCCGGTCGGGCCACGGTATTCACCGAAGACAGCGCGCATCTCGCCGGCCCATTCGCCGGTGGTGACCCCGGCCTTGGCGCAGGCGATTGAGGCGGGCATGACGTTTGCGCCTTCCTTTGCAGCCGCGCGCAGATCGGCAAGGGCTTTTTGCACGGCATCACTGTCACGCTCTCCGCGCCATGCGTTCAGGCGGTTGATTTGCTCCTGCTCGACAGCTGGGTCGACGACCATGATGCCGCCGTCTTCGGTTTGGAGCGGGGAGGGTTCGCCTTCGACCCATTTGTTCACGCCGACGACGATGGTCTCGTTGCGTTCGATCTTGTTCAGGCGGTCGGCGTTTGAATCGACCAGACGGCCCTTCATGTATTCGATCGAGCCGATGGCGCCGCCCATGGAGTTGAGGTTGGCGAGTTCGGCGCGGGCGCCTTCCTTGAGTTGTTCGACCTTGGCATCAACAGCGGGGTTGCCGTCGAAGAGGTCGTCGAATTCCAGAAGGTCGGTTTCATAGGCGAGGATCTGTTGCATCCGCATCGACCATTGCTGGTCCCACGGGCGGGGCAGGCCAAGCGCCTCGTTCCACGCGGGAAGCTGCACTGCGCGTGCGCGGGCTTTCTTGGAGAGCGTGACAGCCAGCATCTCGATCAGGATGCGGTAGACGTTGTTTTCCGGCTGCTGTTCGGTCAAGCCCAGCGAGTTGACCTGAACGCCATAGCGGAAGCGGCGGTATTTCGCGTCGGTCACGCCGTAGCGCTGTTCCAGGATTTCGTCCCAGAGATCAACGAAGGCGCGCATCTTGCACATCTCAGTCACAAAGCGGATGCCTGCGTTGACGAAGAAGCTGATCCGACCGCAAAGCGCCGGGAAGTCTTCGGCTGGGACGCGGGGCTTCAATTCATCCAGAACGGCGATGGCGGTGGCGAGGGCGAATGAGAGTTCCTGTTCCGGCGTCGCGCCCGCTTCTTGCAGGTGGTAGGAACACACGTTCATCGGGTTCCATTTGGGGATATGGATGTAGCAGTATTCAGCCACGTCCCCGATCATCTTGAGCGACGGTTTCGGCGGGCAGATATAGGTGCCGCGCGACAGATACTCCTTGATCAGGTCGTTCTGTACGGTGCCTTGCAGTTGGCTGACATCTGCGCCCTGTTCCTCTGCCACGGCGACATAGAGCGCGAGCAGCCACGGGGCGGTCGCGTTGATCGTCATCGAGGTGTTCATCTGTTCCAGCGGGATCTGGTCGAAGAGTGTGCGCATGTCGCCCAGATGGCTGACGGGCACACCGACCTTGCCGACTTCGCCGCGTGCCAGAACGTGATCGCTGTCGTAGCCCGTCTGCGTGGGGAGGTCGAAGGCGACGGAGAGACCGGTCTGCCCTTTGGACAGGTTCGAGCGGTAGAGCGCGTTCGAGGCCTGCGCGGTCGAGTGTCCTGCATAGGTGCGGATAAGCCAGGGTTTGTCACGTGTGGCTGTCTGTGCGTCGGTCATGTCGGCTCCGTCAGGCGGGATTCGGGTGTGTAATCTTGTTGCGTCGTGCGATGCATACGCGAAACTTTATGTCGCTGTCAATTCGCCGCGCTGCGGCGTGGTTTTTGTTGCTGCGCGACAGCATATGCGACGGCTCTTGGTATAGAAAGCCAGTCGTTGTCGCATCGGAGCGACCGAGCACGTGCTTTGTCATTTACCCGGACCGGGTTCATTGCAAGAGTGTGCGCATGACCTCGCAGGTGACATTACCGCTTTGGGCCTTCGTTTTGATCCTGCTGTTCGCGGCAGTGACCTTTGCGTCGCATTTCCTGTTTCCGTCAGTGCGTTGGTTTTTTCGTCGGCGTATGGAGCGGGCCGTCAAAAAGCTGAACGAACGGCTTGAACGGCCCATCCAGCCTTTCAAACTGTTGCGGCGTCAGGACATGATCCAGCGACTGGTCTACGACCCTGAGATCACACAAGCGATTGTCGATCATGCCAAAGAGGAAGCGGTGCGCGAGGACGTGGCCTTTGAACGGGCGCGGCGTTACGCCAAGGAAATCGTGCCGTCCTTTTCGGCATGGGCCTATTTCGGTTTTGCCATTCGCGCAGCGCGGCTTCTGAGCACATCGCTTTATCGCGTGAGAATGGTGCATCAGGATTCGGGTCTGGCCAATGTCGATCCCGAGGCGACGGTGGTCTTTGTGATGAACCACCGATCCAACATGGATTATGTGCTGGTCACTTATCTGGCTGCGGATCGGTCGGCCTTGTCTTATGCGGTGGGGGAATGGGCCCGGGTCTGGCCGCTGTCGCGTTTGATCCGGGCGATGGGCGCGTATTTCATCCGGCGCAAATCACGCAATGATCTGTATCGCAAGGTCTTGGCGAAATACGTGCAGCAGGCGACCGGCGCTGGTGTGACACAGGCGGTGTTTCCCGAAGGTGGGCTGAGCCTTGATGGCAGTCTGGCTGCGCCCAAGGTCGGTATTCTGAAATACATCCTCGAAGGCGCGGAGGCGGCAAAGCGGGACGTGGTGTTTGTGCCGATTGCGCTGAACTATGACCGGGTTCTCGAGGATACCATCCTGATGCGTGCCCAAGCCAAGGGAGAGCGCAAATTCCGGGCGCGGATCAGTGTCGTGTTCCTCGCGATCCTGCGACAGATCTGGCTGCGGATCACCGGAAAGTTCCATCGCTTCGGCTATGCGGCGGTCAGCTTTGGAGAACCGCTGACACTCAGTCAGGTGCCGGAAGAGGACAGCACGCCGGACGCGATTTCCGCCACGATCATGGAGCGGATCGCGGCTGCGGTTCCGGTGCTGCCGGTTCCGTTGATTTCCTATCTGCTGCTGAAAAACGGCACCATGACGCGCGGCACTCTCGAAATCGCCTTTGCGGAGATGCTGAAACAGCTTGATACGGCGCTGGTGCATGTCCCGCGTAACAATCGTGACTATGCCGTCGAGTTCGGGCTGCGCAATCTCAGGGAACGGCGGATGGTCATTGAAGACGGGGACCAGATCAGCATTGCGCCGGACAAGGAATTGCTTGCGGGGTTCTATGCCAATTCCATCCGGCATCTGATGTGATCTCATTCTGCGCATGCAAAAATAATGCTGCAGTCGCTCGGTCATAAAATTACAAAATAGACCGAAATCTTGTTGCATAATTTCAAGAGGGGTCCTATTTCAGGGTCAGACGCCGCGATTCTGCATTGCGGCACGGAAAAACATGACTCTATGGAGGCTCCGATGGCACTGGACCAGCAGACCAGCATCGCGGCGTATGATGCGCCTGAGAAAGACTTGTACGAGATCGGCGAGATGCCCCCGCTCGGGTATGTGCCAAAGAAGATGTACGCATGGGCGATCCGCCGCGAGCGTCATGGTGAGCCCGAGCAGTCTTTCGAAGTCGAAGTGGTCGATACCTGGGAAATCGACAGCCACGAGGTTCTGGTACTCGTGATGGCTGCTGGTGTGAACTACAACGGTGTCTGGGCCGGTCTGGGTGTGCCGATCAGCCCGTTTGACGGCCACAAGCAGCCGTATCACATCGCTGGGTCCGATGCGTCGGGGATCGTCTGGAAGGTTGGCGACAAGGTGAAGCGCTGGAAAGTCGGCGATGAGGTGGTGATCCACTGTAATCAGGACGACGGCGATGATGAGGAATGCAACGGCGGCGACCCGATGTTCAGCCCGACGCAGCGCATCTGGGGTTATGAAACACCGGATGGATCGTTCTCGCAGTTCACGCGCGTTCAAGCCCAACAGTTGATGCCGCGCCCCAAGCACCTGACTTGGGAAGAAAGCGCCTGCTACACGCTCACACTTGCCACGGCCTACCGGATGCTGTTCGGCCACCAGCCCCATGAGTTGCGTCCCGGTCAGAACGTGTTGGTCTGGGGTGCGTCCGGTGGTCTGGGATCCTATGCGATCCAGTTGGCCAATACGGCGGGTGCCAATGCGATCGGCGTGATTTCGGACGAGGACAAGCGCGACTTCGTTATGTCGATGGGGGCCAAAGGCGTCATCAACCGGAAGGACTTCAACTGTTGGGGACAGCTGCCGACAGTGAACACGCCCGAATACAAGGAATGGTTCAACGAGGCCCGCAAGTTTGGCAAGGCGATCTGGGACATTACCGGCAAGGGCAATAACGTCGACATGGTGTTTGAACACCCGGGCGAATCGACCTTCCCGGTCTCGACGCTGGTCTGCAAAAAGGGTGGCATGGTCGTGATCTGCGCCGGCACCACAGGTTTCAACTGCACCTTCGACGTGCGCTATATGTGGATGCACCAGAAGCGTCTTCAGGGCTCGCACTTTGCGCATCTCAAGCAGGCTGCCTCGGCCAACCAGCTTATGGTCGAACGTCGTCTGGACCCCTGCATGTCAGAGGTTTTCCCGTGGAACGAGATCCCGCAGGCGCATACCAAGATGCTGCGCAATGAACACAAGCCCGGCAACATGGCGGTTCTCGTTCAAGCGCCCAAGACCGGGCTGCGCACATTCGAGGATGCGTTGGCGGCCAGATCGTAACGATCTGCTTACTTCTGAATGATAGAACAACCCCGCGGGCCACAAGGCGCGCGGGTTTTTCGCTTTTTTGGGGGCAAATCGAATGCTGCTGCCGCTATTTTTCCCTCACCATAATTGGGGAGTTGGAATCAGGGAGTTTGCCAAGAAATCGCCACATGCTATAGTTGCATTAACCATTTGTTAACCATCTGAGGGTGACTGTGTCGTGGGACATGACTGGATTATTGATGTGTTGACCGACCTCAAGACGTTCGCTGTTGCGAATGATCTGGATGCGCTGGCAGCCAAGCTTGACGATACGCAATTGGTGGCAGAAGCAGAGATCGGCGCGCGCGGTAAAGGGATAGACCGTGGGCTTCTTGGAACGAGTGCCGCAACTGGACGACGTGATCGCTCGGTTGGAGGGGACAGAGCGACTTGACGAGTTGCAAAGTATCATTGAATGGCTGCGCGATTACTACGCTGTCGATGATATGGTGTATCACTGGGTGTCCAGCAACGGCACGCAATATGGGTGTGGCACCTATGATCCGAAATGGGTCACCCGCTATCTGGAAAAGGGATATCTGCGCATAGATCCCGTTGTGATCGGGTGCTACCAGCGCTTCCATCCCGTCGATTGGAAGCGGCTTGACTGGTCGGGCAAGGCTGCGCGCGCCTTCATGCAGGACGCATTTGAGCACGGTATCGGCAATCAGGGGTATTCGATCCCAATCCGCGGACCGAACGGGCAGTTTGCCCTGTTTACGGTAAGTCACACCTGCGACGATGAAAAATGGCGCAACTTTACCGAGCTTAATCGGCGCGACCTGATCCTTTTTGCTCATTACTTCAACCAGACCGCGCTGCGGCTGGAACCGGGGCGCAAACCGGAACCCACGCAACCGCTGTCGCCGCGCGAGGTGGAAACCATGACGCTGTTGGCAGTTGGATACAGCCGCGCACAGGTCGCCGAAACACTGGCGATCTCGGAACACACTCTGCGGGTTTATATCGAAAGCGCCCGGTTCAAACTTGGTGCCATGAACACGACCCATGCCGTGGCGCGGGCGATGGCGCGGGGCCAGATTGTTGTCTGATCCGGGCTACCCGTTTCTAATTGGGAAACAACCCTCCGAACGCGGCGCAACGCACGCTGACTAAAGAACCGAGTCATCTTTGAACACGAGCGTGTCCCCCGGCAACGGAGGACATTTTCGTGATTCGATATCTTTACGCAGATCAATTGGCCAAGCACCCGCATTTGGCCCGCACCATGTTCGAAGATCGTGCAGACCAATTCAAGACCCGGCTCGGTTGGGATGTGACGGTGAATGCGAACGGGCAGGAGCGGGACGACTATGATGACTTCAATCCGCTCTATGTGATCTGGGAAACCGCGACCGGGGCGCATGGCGGGTCGATGCGGTTCCTGCCGACGACAGGACGGACGATGGTGAACGATCATTTCCTTGATCTGACAGATGGCGTGCCGTTTCAGAGCCCTTTCATTTGGGAATGTACGAGGTTCTGTCTGGCGCGCGGTGCCGAGCCTGGGACGGCGGCGGCCCTGATGCTTGCCGGAGGCGAGATCATGCAAGGGTTTGGGATAAAGCATTTTGTCGGCGTGTTCGATGCCCGGATGGTGCGGATCTATAATCGGATCGGCGCAGCACCCGAGGTTCTGGGCACACAAGGCGAAGGGCGGCAATCGATCAGCGTTGGACTTTGGGACTTCAGCGAAGCGGCGCAAACGCGGGTCTCGCGCGTGGCGGGCATCCCGTTGCAGGCCTCGCGCGGTTGGTTCACGGCGTCCTTTGGTGACGTGGTGCCGCAACAGGATGTTAGCGCCGCCTGACGCTGGTGCCTGATGCGCGGGCGCTATAGGGTCCGCGCATGACCTTGCCTGCGCTGACATATTCCGAAGATCAGGCCGCCGCGCATGATGCGGTGGCCGAGATGCTGCGCGAAGCGGGCATCGACCTTGACGATGGTCTTCTGCTGCCGCCGCGTGACGGCAAGACCAAGATCATGGCGATCACCGGCAAGGCGGGATCGGGTAAGACGCTGCTATTGGCCGAGCTGTGCAAGTCCTTGCAGGCGGCAGGTGTCGAGGTCGTTTCAGGCGATTACGAAGGCCGCAGACGCAAGGACCGACGGACGCTTGCGGTGCTGGCCCCGACCAACAAGGCGGCGTTCGTGCTGCGGATGCGCGGTGTGCCCGCGACGACCATTCACCGTATTCTCTATACGCCGGTCTATGACCCCGAATACGAGCGCATCGCCGAATGGCTGATGGGCAATGGCGACAAGCCCGAAATTGAAGGTTTGACCGAAGAGGCGCTCGCACGGGCGCAGGTCTCATACGAGTCGCACAAATCCGTTCCTGCCGCGTTGGCCGCGGCAGGTTTGCGAGGGTCGGATTTCATCACCGGCTGGAAACGGCGGGAAGACCCGTTGGACATCGGGTTTGTCGATGAAGCGTCAATGCTGGATGAGCGGCAGGTCGAGGACTTGCGCGAGATTTTCCCGAACCTGCTGCTTTTCGGCGATCCGGCACAGTTGGCCCCAGTGAACCAGTCCGGCAAGATGGTGTTTGAAACCCTGGCGCCCAGTCAGGTGCTTAACCTCAATCGCATACACCGACAGGACGCCGACAACCCGATCCTCGATCTGGCCCATGCCTTGGCTGATCCGAACCTGAGTTTTGAGGGTTTTGAGCGCATGGTCGAAGACATTGCCCGCACCGATGACCGCGTCGTCCTTGGCCAACGGGTCGAGGTTGATCTGATGGCGCGCTCACCGGTGCTGGTCTGGCGCAACGCGACGCGTATCCGTCTGATCAATGCGTTCCGGTCGGTCCATGGCGCGCCCGAGGATTCGCTGCTGGAAGGCGAGCCACTGATTTGTGACGGGCTGGAATTGCCGCTCAAGCACCGCAAGAAACGGTTGGACCTTGAGGCGCGGGGACTGATCAAAGGCGCGCAGGTGATTTACCTTGGGCCGGGTCGCAAGCCGGGATTTTCGCGGTTGCATGTGATCGGAGCCGAAGACCCACAGGTGTCGGCGGCGTCGATTGTGAAGATCGAAAAGCCGGACGAGGAAGAGCCGTTCATCCCATTTGCCGCCCGGATGGGGGCGACGTTCCTGCATGGGGCTGCAGTGACAATCCACAAAGCGCAGGGCTCGCAATGGGACGAGGTGCAGGTCTTCGCGCCCGACCTCTACGCGGCAGCCCGCATGGGGCGGAGTGAGGCGGGCCAGCCTTTGTGGAAACGTCTGGCCTATGTCGCGATCACGCGGGCGTCGAACCGCCTGTATTGGGTGGTGCGCAACCGCTTGTCGAAACCCACAGGGCCGTTGCAGGTTGATGATCTGAGGGCCGCCCCCGCGGCCCCCTTGGCGCTTGAAGTCGAAGCCGATTTCTAAAGTTTGACGATCTGCTTGCCTGTGTTGCCGCCCTTGAGCATGGCAATGAAGGCGTCCAGCGCGGTTTCCAGACCTTCGGCGATGTCTTCGAGATAGGCAATCTCACCCGCTGCGACCTTGGGGGCAACATCTTTGAGAAAGGCCGGGTATTGATCCCAATGGTCGAAGATGATGAAGCCCGACACCTGAAGACGTTTGACCAGAATGCTGCGCCACATGCCGGGAAGCTGGTTTTCGGGTGAGATGTTCGACCCGCCATACCAAGCGATCATGCCGCAGACCGGGATGCGCCCGTGCACGTTCATCAGCGGCATCACGGCCTCTAGCACCTGACCACCGACGTTTTCCCAGTAGATGTCCACGCCATCTGGTGCGACCTCGGCAATCGCGTTGCGCAGGGAGGACGCGTCGGCGTGGGCGCGGTGGTCGATGGCAGCGTCAAAGCCGAAGGTCTCAGTAGCCAGACGGCATTTCTCGGCACCTCCGGCAATGGCGATGGTGCGCAGGCCCATCTGTTTTGCCAATTGCCCGACCATGGACCCGACAGGTCCGGTGGCGGCACCGACAACCAGCGTTTCGCCCGCCTTGGGTTTTCCGAATTCCTTGAGGCCGACCCAGCCAGTCAGGCCGGGCATACCGAGAACACCAAGCGCGGTTGAAGGCGGCAGCGAAGGGTCAAGTTTACGCACGTCCTTGCCGGGCAGGCAGGCGTGACTGGCCCAGCCGGTCATGCCGGTCACGGTGTCACCTTCGGCAAACCCGTCAGCTTTGCTGGCAAGCACGCGGCCAACGCCCTGACCGGTCATGGTGCCGCCCAGATCGATCGAAGGCGCATAGCTTTTGACGTCATCCATCCGGCCGCGCATGTAGGGGTCGAGCGACAGGTGGGTGATTTCAATCAGCACCTCACCGTCGGAGGGCGCAGGCAGCGGGCCGGTTTCCAGTTTGAAATCCTCGGGCACAGGGGCGCCTTTGGGGCGGCGGGCCAGCGTGATGCGGGACATCGTGTCGGACATGGGATTGCTTCCTCACTGTTAGGGGTTGCGCGTGGTCGGTCGGATCACCAGTGTATCTGGAACGATAAGGCAGAAGGCAAGGGAGGGCTTGATGCACGGAATGATGATGAACCGACCGTTGTCGGTGATCGAACTGCTGCGCTACGCGGCGGAAATCCACAGCGCCGGGGAAATCGTGTCGGTTCGGACCGAGGGCGATCTGCACCGTCAGACCTATGCCGAGACCTTCAAACGCACGGCGCAACTGGCGCATGGGCTTGCGGCTTTGGGGGTCGAGCAGGGCGACCGTGTGGCGACACTGGCGTGGAACGGGTATCGCCATTTCGAGCTGTACTATGCGATTTCGGGCATGGGGGCCGTGTGCCACACGATCAACCCGCGCCTGTCTGCCGAGCAGATGCTTTACATCATCGGCCATGCCGTGGATCGGGTGCTGTTTGTCGACCTGACCTTTGTGCCGATCCTCGAGGCGCTCAAGGAGCATCTGCCTGCGGGCCTGACGTTGGTGGTGATGACCGATGCGGCGCATATGTCCGAGTCTTCGCTGGACCTGCAGTGTTACGAAGACCTGATTGCACCGCATCCGACCGAGTATGACTGGCCCGACCTGCCCGAAGAAACTGCGGCGGGGCTGTGCTATACCTCTGGCACGACAGGCAATCCCAAAGGCTCACTCTACACGCATCGCTCCACCGTGCTGCACGCGCTCTTCATCGCGGTGACGCTGCCGCGTTCCTTGCACGAAGGCGCGCGATTGTTGCCGGTCGTGCCAATGTTCCACGTCAATTCATGGGGCATGCCCTACGCCGCGCCCATCGTCGGGGCGTCGCTGATCATGCCGGGCGGCAAGCTGGACGGGCCGTCGCTTTATGATCTGATGGAGAGCGAAAAGGTCACGGCAAGCTGGGGCGTGCCCACCGTCTGGCTGGGTCTGCGGGCCGAGATCGAGGCGCGAGGCAAGCCCCCGTCGGCGTTGGATCAGGTGGTGATTGGTGGCTCTGCCGCGCCGCGCAGCATGATCGAGTTCTTCGAGGCGCGGGATGTGGATGTCTGTCATGCGTGGGGCATGACCGAGATGAGTCCGGTCGGCACCACAGGTCAGTTGCCGAACACCATGGCTGATACCCCGTTTTCCGACCGCATGGCGCGCAAAGCTTTGCAGGGGCGGCGCATTTTTGGAGTCGATCTCAAGATCGTGGGCGAAGACGGCCAGCGCCTGCCGCATGACGGTAAGGCGGTTGGCGAACTGTATGTGCGCGGGAACGGTGTCATTTCCGGGTACTTCAACAACGAGGATGCCACCAAAGCGGCGATTGATGCTGAAGGCTGGTTCGGCACTGGCGATGTGGCCAGCATTTCGCCCGATGGATACCTGAGCATTCAGGACCGGTCCAAGGACCTGATCAAGTCGGGGGGTGAATGGATCAGTTCGATTGATCTGGAAAACATCGCCATGTCCCATCCCGACGTGGCGAATTGCGCGGTGATCGCAATCGCGCATCCGAAATGGGACGAGCGACCGGTTCTGGTGGTTGTGCCGAAAGAGGGATGCAAGCCAAGCTTGGACGACTTCCATGCCTTGATGGAGCCGCACTTTGCCAAGTGGCAGTTGCCTGACGATCTGGTGTTCGTGGATGCGCTGCCTCTGACCGCGACGGGCAAGGTGTCCAAGCTCACCCTGCGTCAGCAGTTCGCCGATTACGTGCTGCCGGATGTCCGCTGACCTTTTGCGGAACATGCCGCCCAGCCTGTCGCGCTGGTACGAGATCGGGCAGGACCGGATCAACGCCTTTGCCGATGTGACCGAGGATTGGCAGTTCATCCATCTGGACGAAGAGCGCATGGCCCCGCAGGGCGGGACCATGGCACATGGGTTCCTGACCCTGTCGATGCTGTCGGCCATGTCCTATGACGTCCAGCCCGAGATCCCCGGCATGGTGCAGGGGTTGAATTACGGGTTTGACCGAATTCGTTTTGTCAGCCCGGTAAGGGCCGGGCAGCGGATACGCGGGCGGTTCAGCGTTGCGAATGTGGTGGAAAAGCCCGGGCGTTACGACGTGACATGGGACGTCACGGTCGAGATCGACGGGGCCGACCGCCCCGCCATCGTTGCCAAATGGATCAACGTGTTCGAGGTCGAGACTTAGACCGACGCCCGGATCGCCCGAATGTTCTCGCCATAGGGTGCGGGGTTGTCGACCGAGCCGCCTTTGAACACGGCAGAGCCTGCGACCAGTACGTCGGCACCTGCGGCGACGACAAGCGGAGCGGTCGAGGGATCGACCCCTCCGTCGATCTCGATATGCACTTCGCGGTCGCCGATCAACTCGCGCAGTTCGGTGACTTTCTGCACGCAGGAATGGATGAATTTCTGGCCGCCAAAGCCGGGGTTCACGGTCATGACGCAGATCAGGTCCACGAGATCGAGCAGGGGGGCAGCCGCCTCGGCCGGGGTGCCGGGGTTGAGGGCGAGGCCCGCTTTGGCACCCGTGGCGCGGATGGCCTGAAGCGTGCGGTGGATGTGTGGACCGGCCTCCACATGGGCTGTGATGACATCGGCACCGGCATCGGCGAAGGCCTGGATGTAGGGATCGACGGGTGCGATCATCAGGTGAACGTCCATCACCGTCTTGATGTGCGGGCGGATCGCGGCGCAGGTGGCGGGGCCGAAGGTGATGTTGGGCACGAAATGGCCGTCCATGACGTCGACGTGAATCCAATCGGCGCCCTGTGCTTCGACTGCCTCAATCTCGGCACCAAAGTTTGCGAAGTCGGCAGAGAGGATGGAGGGGGCGATTTTTACCGAACGGTCAAATTTCATGGCGGCAGCTCCTGACAGGTTGGTGCGGGCTTAGTACCCGGCGTCCCGGTCCACAAGATGCAAGAACGGCTCACCGGCCTCGCCGCGGCGGATATTCTCGGCAATGGCGCGGGACGCGCTGGGTGCGCGGGTCTCGGACGCGATGTGCGGGGTGACGGTGACGCGGGGATGTGCCCAGAATGGATGGTCCTGCGGCAGGGGTTCGACGCGGAACACGTCGAGCGTGGCGTGCGCGATGTGGCCGGAGTCGAGAGCGGCAAGGAGAGCGTCGTCGTCGATGAGGGGGCCGCGACCGGGGTTGATGATGAACGCGCCTTTGGGAAGCATTGCCAGCGTTTCGGCGTTGAGCGTGTTTTCCGTTGCGGGTGTGCTGGGCAGGAGCAGGATCAGGATCTGCGACTGGCTTAGCACGGCGCGCAACCCGTCGGTGCCTGTATGGCAGGTGATGCCGTCGATCTGTTTCTGGCTGCGCGCCCAGCCACTGACCGGAAAGCCAAGCCGCGCAATGGCTTGTCCGCAGGCGCTGCCCAATTCCCCAAGGCCGAGGATGCCGACCGGGCGATCGGCAGACACGGGCGGTGCATCGGGCACCCATTTGTGATCCGGGTTCATGATATGCGCATCCATGCCAAGGTGGTGCCGCAGGGTGTGGCCCGTGACCCATTCAACCATGCCTTGGGTCAGTCCTTGGTCATCAACCATGCGGGCGTAGGGCACTTTAAGGGTCGGATTGCCCACAGCGTCCTCGACCCCAGCCCAGAGGTTCAGAACCGCCTTGAGACGTGTGTAAGGCGTGAAATCCTGCACCGGCGAGTTGGGCGCGTAGACGATGTAGTCGACCTCTGCCGGAGGCATGTCGGTCGCCAGCGAGTAGTCCACGCCGATGTCGTCCAGAGCGGTGCGCAAAGGTGCTTCGTATTGCGCCCAGCGTTTTTCGTGGGCGGCGAAGAGGACGTTGATCGGCATGGCTTACCTCGGTCGGTGGATATGAGCGCTCTGTACCAAGCCGAACGCGAGCATCAAGACCAACATGGCCGAACCGCCATAGCTGACCAGTGGCAGCGGTACGCCTACGACCGGGGCGAGACCCATCACCATCGACATGTTGACGGCGAAGAACAGGAAGAAGGTCACGCCAATCCCAAGGATCAGCAGCGAGGAATAGCGGTCGCGATTTTGCAGCGCAGACACGATGCAGAAGACAAGGATCAGAACATAGAGGGTCAGCAAGGAGAAACCGCCGACAAAGCCGAATTCCTCGGCCAAGGTGTTGAAAATGAAGTCGGTGTGTTTTTCTGGCAGGAAATTGAGCCGCGACTGGGTGCCTTGCATGAAGCCACGTCCTGTCCAGCCGCCAGACCCCATCGCGATCTTCGCCTGCGTGATGTGATAGCCCGCGCCGAGCGGATCTGAGGACGGGTCGAGGAAGGTGTCGATGCGGCGGAACTGGTAGTCCTTGAGCAATTGCCAATCGGTGCCGCGGCTGAGAAACACGGTGTAGATGCCCCCTATCCCGGCGGCAATCACAGTGGCGAAATAGGCCCAGTGCACGCCCGCAAGGAACATCATCAGACCGCCACCTGCCACCAGCAGAATGGCCGTGCCAAGGTCGGGTTGGGTCAGAACAAGGAACGTGGGCAACAGGATAATGAATACGGGCACCAGCACCCAGAACGGATGCGAGGTTTTCTTGATCGGGAGCCAGTCGTAATAGGCAGCCAGGATCATCACCATGGCGATTTTCATCAGCTCGGACGGCTGCAACCGCATGAAGCCAAGGTTGATCCAGCGCTGGGCGCCCATGCCCACCGTTCCGAAAAACTCGACCGCAACGAGAAGTGCCAACGCGACGAGATAGGCCATCACCGACATGTTGCGCCAGAACCAGATTGGCACCATGGCGATGACAAACATCACCGTCAGCCCCAGCGCGTAGCGTTTCATCTGCGGTTCCGCCCAGGGGGTCATCGACCCTCCCGCCACGGAATAAAGCATCAACAGACCGACGCCCGCGATGGCGGTCAGAAGGATGACCAGCGGCCAGTTGATGAACAGCATTTTGCGCCAGCCGCTTGGGACGGTTTTGACGGTATACTCAAGATAACTCATGCGCGGCTCCGGCCATCCGGGTCGTTTTCGCGCAGAACCTGTTGCAGACGTTCCTGCTGGCTGCGGATGCGTTCCCGGTCTTTGGACGGATAGGCGTCAAGCGGCGGGTCTTGCCCGAACAGCGCCTGCAAGGTCACGTCGCGCGCGATGGGGGCCGCCGCCGCCGATCCGCCGCCGCCATGTTCGACGACGACTGACACAGCGATCTTGGGTGCCTCGTAAGGGGCGTAGTTCACGAACAATGCGTGGTCGCGCCTGTTCCAGGGCAGGTCTTCGTTGCGGGTCACTCCGCGCGCACGTTCAGCGGCGGTAATGTTGCGCACCTGGCTGGTGCCGGTCTTGCCCGCCATGCGGACGGTTTCGTCGATGATGCGAGAGCCATAGGCCGTACCGCGCCGGTTGTTTGTCACCGCATACATGGCACGCCGGATCTGGCGCAGATGGTTCTCGTTGAAGCCCAGTTCCGCACCGCCGGTTTCTGCGGTTTCGGTATCGCCGATCCTGCGGACAAGGCGGGGCGTGACCTCTTTGCCGGTGGCAAGGCGGGCGGTCATCACGGCAAGCTGCAAAGGAGAACTGAGTACGAAGCCCTGACCGATCGAGGCGTTCACGGTGTCACCGATGACCCAGCTTGAGCCACGTTCGCGCTGTTTCCAGTCCATATTCGGAACCAGTCCCTCGGTCACCGCAGACATGCCGATGCCGAACGCCTGGCCGAGACCGAGCCGTCGTGCCGTCTCTGCGATCCTTTCAATCCCGACCTTGAGCGCGAGATCGTAGTAATAGACGTCACAGCTTTCGCGGAGCGATTGCTCGAGGTTCATATGCCCGTGACCGGCACGTTTCCAGCAGTGGAAGCGACGGCCCCCGACCTCCATGTGACCGGGGCACCAGACGGTTTCGTCGGGGGCGACGACCCCGGCATCCAGTGCCGCCAGAACGGTGACCATCTTGAAGGTTGACCCGGGGGGGTACGCGTCTTGCACCGTTTTTGACGCGAGTGGACGGTGATCGTTGTCGCGCAATTCGCCGAAATCGGCGACAGAGATGCCCCGCACGAATTTGTTGGGGTCATAGGACGGAGACGAGGCGATCCCCAAGAGATCACCGTTGTTCACGTCCATCACCACGACCGAAGCGCTTTCCTCACCAAGACGGGCCTGAATGTAGCTTTGCAGTTTGGTATCGACGGTTAGCTGCATGTCGGCACCGGGTATGCCTTCGCGCCGGTCGAGTTCGCGCATTACGCGTCCGACGGCATTCACTTCGACACGTTTGGCCCCGGCACGACCACGCAAGACCTCTTCGTGTCGGGCTTCGATACCTACCTTGCCGATCTGGAAGCGAGGAATGCGCAGAACGGGGTCGGGTGTTTCGTACCGCGCCAGATCACGTTCACTGACAGGACCGACATAGCCGACGACATGTGCGAAATCGCCCCGGCGCGGATAGATGCGTGACAGGCCTACCTCGGGCGTGACACCGGGTAGGGCAGGGGCGTTGACGGCGACGCGGCTGATGTCGTCCCACGTCACGCGTTCGGCCACGGTGACAGGCAGGAAGGGTGCGCTGCGCTGCATTTCCGTGAGCGCCCGGTTCAATTCATCCTCGTCCAGTTCAACCAGCGCGGACAGACGCGCGATCACCTCATCGACATTGCCGGCGTCTTCCTTGACCATCGTGATGCGGTAAGACGGCTCATTACCTGCGATGATCACGCCGTTGCGGTCAAAGATCTGGCCACGGGTGGGCGGGATCAGGCGGATGTTGATGCGGTTTTCTTCGGCGAGCAGGCGGAATTCATCGGCTTGATCGACCTGCAGATGTTGCATGCGCAGCCCGAGCGCCCCCGCAAAGGCAAGCTGCACGCCGCCAAGGAAAAGCCCGCGGCGCGAGATTTTGCGGACGCTTTCCGCGGTATCCTTTGGCGCTCGTCTCATAGGGTCCGCCCCAGCCGATCCATGTCTCCGGGTGCGGATTTGCGCACGCCGAAAAGGAAAAAGGATACGCCCACAGCCGCAGGGTAGATGGCGATTGTCATCAAAACCTGAACCAGACTCAACACGAGCGTGCCGGGTGCAAGTATAAGGACCACCATTACCGTGCGGTAGAGGATCGTAATCACAATCAGGGTACCCGCGAAGGTGAGCCATTCAAGAAAAAATGTCGTTTCCCGCTGTCGTCTTTCGCGGGATTTGAGCCATTCTGCTGCGCAAACCACCAGAACTGACCACAGACCGGGGGGGCGTTGAAGCATCATGTCTGCAAGAAGCATCACCCCGGCGACCAGCAGGATCGGAACATATTCGGGTCGGCGCACTGCCCACGCGAAAACCATCGCGACCAAAACATCGGGACCGGCCCATTGGCTTGGCGCCGGGTTGAGCGGCAAGAGGTGGAAAAACAGGATGAGCATCGTCAGCAGAACGAAAAGCAGGCGCATCCCCCAGATTTGCAGAGCCCCCGAATCCATTACTGTTGAGGCTCTGCTGTTGCGGCATCTGTGATGCCGGGAGGGGTTTCCGGAAGGATCAATGCCGACGGGCTGGACACGCGGCGGGCACCGTGGTCGCGCAGAACGCGAAGGAATTCGAGCCTCTCATAGTCGGCAGCAAGGCGGGTGCGCAGGCGTCCACCAGGGTCTTGGGCGACTTGTCCGATCAAGAGGCCCGGTGGGAACACGTCGCCATCCCCAGAGGTGACGATGCGGTCGCCGGGGCGGACCTGATCGGGGTTTTCCAGAAAATCGATGGGGGGTGCCGAGGTGTTGTCCCCGACGATCAGCGCACGCTGACCCGACGGTTGGATCGTCGCTGGAATGCGGCTGGTCGCGTCGGTGAGCATGATGACACGGCTGGTGTTTGGTCCGACGCCGGAGATGCGCCCGACCAAGCCGGTGCCATCCATTGTTGCCCAACCGTCGACAATCCCGTCACGAGAGCCGACATTGATGAGAACCGACTGGCGGAAGGGTGATCCGGAATCCGCCAGAACCACTCCGGTGATGTAGGTCAGGCGCGGATCAAGACGTACGTTGTTCAAGTCACGCAGTTTGGCGTTTTCCTGTTCAAGCTGGAGCGCGGCTTCTTTCCAGGCAGTCATCTGGCGCAGTTCGCGGCGCAGTTCCTGGTTCTGTTCGTAGATGCGTTGATAGCTGCGGAAATCGCGAACGATGTTCACCGTTGCGGTGACCGGCGCCATCGCCCAGTCAAAGCTGGGGATGACCGTGTCGATCACCGCCGCGCGGAAACGTTCCACGCGGGGGCTGTCGATCCGCCAGATGAAGAACAGGCCGAGCAGGCACAAGATGACAACCGCCAGCAGCAAGCGCCGCAGAGGGGTTGTGTAGTCTTCGCTGTTGGTGCCGTTCTTCGCCAAAACTTCCCTTTCCAAGCGCAACCCGAAAAAAGGGAACCGGGTTTGAGATCAGGTTGCGCGCACTCTTAACATATACTGGGACAATTGGGTGGTCAGATCAGCTGTCGTAGTCAATCGCGTGGCGGAGCTGTTTTTCATATTCCAGCGCTTTGCCAGTGCCCAAAGCCACACAGTTCAGGCTTTCGTCCGCGATGGACACCGCCAGACCCGTTTGTTCGCGCAGGGCAAGATCCAGATCCCCAAGCAATGCGCCGCCCCCGGTCAACATCACGCCGCGGTCAACGATGTCGGCCGCAAGGTCCGGAGGTGTGGCCTCCAAAGCGGTCATGACCGCCTCGCAGATCGCCTGAACGGGCTCTGAGAGAGCCTCGGCCACCTGGGCCTGGCTGATCTCGGTTTCCTTGGGCACGCCGTTCAACAGATCGCGCCCCCGGATCATCATGGAGGTGCCGCGCCCGTCATCGGGCATGCGGGCCGTTCCGATGGAGGTCTTGATACGTTCGGCGGTCGATTCGCCGACCAGAAGGTTCTGCTGACGACGCAGGTAGTTGATGATTGCCTCATCCATGCGGTCGCCACCGACGCGGACCGACCGCGCGTAGACGATGTCGCCGAGAGACAGAACCGCCACTTCGGTGGTCCCGCCGCCGATGTCGACAACCATGTTGCCGGTGGGATCGGTGATGGGCATGCCCGCGCCGATGGCCGCCGCGATGGGTTCGGCGATGAGACCTGCCTTGCGCGCACCGGCAGACAGAACCGACTGACGGATCGCGCGCTTTTCAACAGGGGTTGCGCCATGCGGGACGCAGACGATGATCTTGGGCTTGGAAAAGGTCGAGCGCTTGTGAACCTTGCGGATGAAGTGCTTGATCATTTCTTCGGCCACGTCGAAATCCGCAATGACCCCTTCGCGCATCGGGCGGATTGCCTCGATGCTGCCCGGTGTCCGGCCCAACATCAGCTTGGCGTCTTCACCAACTGCGAGAACTTTTTTCTGCCCGTCCTTGATGTGGTACGCGACCACAGAAGGTTCAGACAACACGACGCCGCGCCCCTTGACATAGACCAGCGTATTCGCTGTTCCCAAGTCGATGGCCATGTCCGACGAAAACATGCCCAACAGTTTGTCCAGTCCAAACATCTGCGATCTGCCCCGCGCCAATACCTCTTAGGCCAACGACTCTCTGGGTCGTAAGCCGAGGGTCTTATAGGTGTGGTTGGGCGGGGGCGAAAGGGCCAGAACGCGCTTCGCCAGCGTGAATCTGCCACAGCCTGAGGTTAACCTCTTTGAGGGAGGGCAATCGACGGACAAAGCGGTTTGGAACCGAGCCTGCGACCAGTTCCCTCCGATGCCGCGTATTGTTGCCAGATCGGAAACGGTTAAGGGCCAAGACCCTTTGAAAAGCCATGTTTGCACCTCATTCAGACCTCTTTGCCGACCAACAATGGCCGCAAGTCTGTCTGGGGTTCTTATGATTGGTAAGCTGGTAAAGAGTATCTTCATGCTTGGCTTTTACGCGGTTGGCGTGTGCGGCGTGGTCGGCACATGGGATTACACGCGTCAGGCCAAAGCCGCCGACTACGTCTATTCCTTCGAGGATTATAAAAAGTCGGTCGTGGACCGTTACGGTCCCGAAGCGTCGATTGCCTTTGCCGTGATTGATACCGTCAAGACAGGCGCAGCCCACGGGCTCGAGTTGGCGGAAAAATCCGGGATGCTGGCGTCGCTGGGCATTTCGCTGCCTAGGATGACACCCGAACCGTCGGACGCGACATCCGGCGCTGCGGTTCCGCTTGCCGCACCGATTGTTCTGGCTTCGGCAGGGTCGCGGCTCGCACCCGAAAGCTCGCTCTATCCGCGCGCCCGCGTGCTGCAACAATAGCGGGAAACGACAGCGCGTCGTTTTCCTGCTGCAACGTGTCGGGTCGGTTTGGTGGCTTATTTGCGCTGACGGTATTCACAGGGTCAAACGCCTTGGAGTGAAGACCCATGAAAACGCATGTCAAAGCTTTGGTTGTTGGTGGTGGTGCCGTCGGTACGTCAATTGCCTACCACCTTGCCCGCGCAGGTTGGAACGATGTGATGCTGCTCGAACGGGATGAGTTGACATCCGGTTCGACATGGCACGCGGCGGGCCTGCTGCCCTATTTCAACATGTCCTACGCGACGACCCACATCCACGACTATTCGATCAAGTTCTACAAGACGCTTGAGGCTGAAACCGGACTGAATGCCGGCTTCTCGGTTGTCGGCAACCTGCGCATGGCCCAAACGCAGGCGCGAATGGATGAATACATGGTCTACGCCACGACGGCGGAAACCTGTGACGTGCCGTATGAGTGGCTCACGCCTGCGCAGATCAAAGAGCGGTATCCGCTTGTGAATTGCACCAATCTGGTTGGCGCGATCTATCACCCAACGGATGGTTACATAAACCCTGCCGATGTCACCATGGCGATGGCCAAAGGGGCACGGCAGCGCGGCGTGATGATTGAACGCAAGTGGCAGGCGGATGCCTTCCATTGGACAGGCGATCATTGGGATGTGACCTGCACCAAAATGGTGGAAAAAGGCGGCAATCTTGTTCCGTCCGACGAACAGATCGTCATCCATGCGGAACATGTTGTGACGGCCACGGGCAACCACCCGCAGCGGACAGCGAAACTCTTGGGCCTCAAGATCCCTGCGATCCCGGTGGAGCATCAGTTCATCGTGACGGAACCCGATCCGGCGCTGGTGGAATGGCGCAAAGCGGGCAACCCGGAACACCCTGTTCTGCGCGACGCAGACGCCAAGTGGTATGTGCGTGAAGAACGCGGTGGCTGGATTCTCGGTCCGTATGAGCGCAATGCGCCCGCGCGGTTTGAATACGGTGTGCCGGACAGTTTCCGTGCCGACCTTTTCCCGCTTGATCTGGAGCGGATCGAAGAAGAATACATGAGCATGATCCACCGGATTCCGTCGTCGGAAACCGTGGGCCTCAAGGACGATTTCAACGGTCCGATCTGCTACACGCCCGATGGCAACCCGCTGGTTGGTCCGGCTCCGGGCCTGCGCAACATGTGGCTGGCCGAAGGCTTCTCGTTCGGGATCACTGCTGCTGGCGGAACCGGCTATTACCTTGCGCAACTGATGGTCGAAGGCGAGGCTGAGATCGACATGGCGTCGCTCGATCCCAAGCGCTACGGCTCGTGGATGACCACCGAATACGCCGCGCGCAAGAACGAAGAGGCGTATGAGCACGTCTACATTCTGCACCATCCGGACGAAGAGCGTCCTGCGTGCCGTCCGCTTCGGACCGCTCCGGCGTATGACCGGCAAAAGGCGCTGGGCGCGCAGTTTGGTCATGTGAACGGTTGGGAGCGTCCGAACTATTACGGTCCACTGGATGCGCCTGAAACTTTCGACCATGACGCGCGGTCGTTCCGCCGGGGCGGCTGGTGGCAATATGCCGTCGATGAAGCCAAAGCTGTGCGCGAAGGCGTTGGTCTGATCGACGCCACAGCGTTCACCAAGCATGTCGTCAAAGGACCGGGGGCCACGCAGTTCCTCGACTGGTTCACCTGCAACAAGCTGCCCAAGGTGGGGCGGATCAACCTGACCTATGCGCTGACAAGTAAGGGGACGACGCGGACGGAATACACCATCGTTCGGCTGGCCGAGAACGAGTATTACCTCGTGTCTGCCGGGGCTTGGACCGCTTACGACGCTGATTACCTGCGCAAGGCGGCCGAGGACAAAGCGGGTGACTTCGGCTATATCGAGATCCAAGATGTGACCACCCAGTGGGGTGTTTTTGCCATCGCCGGGCCGAAGTCGCGCGATGTGTTGAAAGAGATCGTCAAGGATGCCGATCCCGAGACCGTTCTGGGCAACAAGCGGTTCCCGTGGCTGACCTGCCGCGACATCGAACTGGGCATGTGCCCGGTGCGAGCGATCCGCGTGGCCTATACCGGTGAGTTGGGGTGGGAACTGCATCACCCGATCGAGATGCAGAACTACCTTTGGGATCAGCTGATGGCGGCGGGGGCCAAGCATGGGTTGAAGCTGGTTGGTGCGCGGGCGCAGAACTGGCTGCGTCAGGAGAAATCCTACCGTGCCTTCGGCAACGAACTGGGCCGCGACGCAACCCCGCTGGAAGCCGATCTGCCGCGCTTTGTGGATCTCGACAAGGATTTCCACGGCAAAGAGGCCATGGTGGCCACCGGCGTGCGCTCCAAGTGCTGTACCCTGCTTATCGACGGGCCGGAGGATGCCGATCCGTGGGGCCGGGAGGCGCTATATGATGGCGAGACCCGCGTTGGGCGTCTGACGTCGGGTGGGTATTCCGTGGCGTTCGCGAAATCCATCGGGATGGGCTATGTGAAGCCTGAACTGGCGGTGCCGGGGACCAAGCTCAAGGTCAAGATTCTGGATCAGCTTTGGGATGCCGAAGTGGTCGAAGACAGCCCCTATGATCCGAAAAACGAGGTCATCCGCAAAGACGGATGATCTGCGCGAAACCGGACGCGTCGACGCGTCCGGTTTTTCCGTTGACGGAAAAACGCCCGTGTCGGGCGCTGGGGTTTAGCCCCGTCCAAAGTCTTCGGTGGTGACCACGTTGTCGCCATTGCGGTCCATGCCAGCGAACCATGCGGGCACGGCATCCAGGAATTCTTCGCGCGTGACGTTTCCATCACCATTGGCATCCGTCACTTCTCGCAGCATGCCATTGGCTGGGTTGCGCTTGCCTGTGCCATGGCCCTCGCCGTTTTCGGCCATATCAAGCGCGCGGGCCTCGTCGAAGAGATCGTGTTCTTCGCTTGTCAGAACGCCATTCTCGTCGGCGTCAAAGGTCAGGAACACGTCGCCGCGCCGTTCTGTGGCCTCGGCCAAAGTGACCTGACCGTCACCGTCCAGATCCCAGCTTTCGACGAAATGCCCGCCGGGGACATTTTGTTGGGCGGTTGCGGTTGTTGCTGCGAAAAGAAGGGCAAGAAGGATGGGAGATTTGGACATGATGACCTCATACATATTAGTTATTTGGAATATGTATTGCTGATCTCTCAGATCTACATCCCCCCAAAGTGTCGCAGGGTCTAGGCGACCAGTTCGTCGAACACATCCAAGGCCTTGCCCGCGTACATCAGGCCGGGGCCACCGCCCATCTGGATGCAGGTGGCCAGCACCTCGGACACCTCTTCGCGGGTTGCGCCCAGACGGATCAGCGCTTCGGTGTGGAAGAGGATGCACGGCTCGCAACGCGTGGCTACGGCAATGCCAAGGGCCACGTATTCCTTTTCCTTGAAGGTGAGCGCCGCGTCTTTCTTGACGGTCTTGCCCAAGGCCCCGAAGGCGGCAGTCGTGTCAGGGACTGCGCCGTTGAGAGATTTCAACTGTGCTTTCATGTCGGTGAGTTTGGCTTTCCAGCTCATATCATGCTCCTGCGATGTGTTTGGTTTGCAAGAGCATTCTGGTTCGCGCCGGTCTTTGATGCAGATCAGGCACGCGGGTCGGGTGCAAAAAAGAAGGCCGGACACAGCGTCCGGCCTTTGCAACTTCTGTGATCTGTTCGGCGCTTTACCCCAGCAGGCGCCGCGCGATGACCTGAGCCTGAATCTCGGCGGCCCCTTCAAAGATGTTCAGGATGCGCGCGTCACACAGGATGCGGCTGATCTTGTATTCCAGCGCGAAGCCGTTGCCGCCGTGAATTTGCAGCGCGTTGTCGGCCGCAGCCCAAGCCACACGTGCACCCAGCAGTTTGGCCATGCCTGCTTCAAGGTCGCAACGGCGGCCTTCGTCCTTTTCGCGGGCCGAGAAGTAGGTCAGCTGACGCGCGATCATGATTTCGACCGCCATCATCGCCAGTTTCGACGCAACACGGGGGAAGTTGATCAGCGATTTGCCGAATTGCTTGCGGTCCTGTGCATACTTCATGCCTTCGTCCAGCGCGGATTGCGCGACGCCGATGGCCCGGGCGGCGGTCTGGATGCGGGCCGATTCAAACGTCTCCATAAGCTGTTTGAAGCCTTTGCCCTCTTCCATCCCCAGAAGGTTCTCGCCCTTCACTTTGAAATCGTCGAAGTTGAGCGTGTATTCCTTCATGCCGCGATAGCCGAGCACTTCGATCTCACCACCTGAAATGCCCGGATCCTGCCAAGGTGCCTCATCCGTGCCGGGGGTCTTTTCGGCGAGGAACATCGACAGACCACGGTAATCGGTGGTGTCAGGAACGGTGCGCGCCAGAACGGTCATCACATGCGTGCGGGCGGCATGGGTGATCCACGTTTTGTTGCCGTTGATGACCCAATCGCCGTTTTCGTCCTTCACCGCTTTGGTGCGGAGCGATCCGAGGTCGGAGCCGGTGTTCGGTTCCGTAAAGACGGCGGTTGGGAGGATCTCGCCAGACGCGAGTCCCGGCAGCCATTTCGCTTTCTGTTCGTCCGTGCCGCCAGCGATCACCAGCTCCGCCGCAATCTCGGACCGGGTGCCGAGAGAGCCGACACCGATATAGCCGCGCGAGAGTTCCTCGGACACCACGCACATGGAGTTCTTGGACAGGCCAAAGCCGCCATGCTCTTCCGGGATGGTCAGGCCGAAGACGCCCATTTCGGCCAACTCGTCGATGATTTCCATCGGGATGAGTTCGTCCTTGAGGTGCCATTCGTGCGCATAGGGTTCCACCTTGTCGAGCGAGAAGCGGCGGAATTGTTCGCGGATCATGTCGAGTTCATCGTCAAGGCCGCAGGCCCCCACGGTCAGCTCTGCGCTGCGCTCCTGCATGAGTTCGACAAGACGCATACGGGCCGCCTGGGTGTTGGCGCTCTGGGTCAGCTGCATGACCTCTGGTGTCATCAGAACGCGCATGTCGTCCTGAGACACGCCGATGTCCTGAAGGCGGACCATTTCGCCCTGGTTCATCTGAATGCCACCGTAGATCTGCCAGAGGTATTCACCAAAAGCGATCTGGTGGATCAGCTGTTCGACCTCGCCGAATTTGCCGTCTGTGGTCAGACGTTCGGCCCAGCCCTGCATCTGGCGCAGGGATTCCACATAGGTGGCGAGCCATGCAAGGCCGTGTGCTGCCGTCTGGTTTTCTTCGATCAGGGCACCTGACACCCGGCCATCCGCTTCGACCATACCCCGCACGCGGGCGTTCGCCATCTCGAGGATGGTGTTTGCCGGTTCGATTGCCGCACCTGTCAGCGCCAGCAGGTCTGGGAGGACCGTTGCGGTGGTCAGGGTCAGGTCTTGTCCATCATGGGCCATGAATCACGTCCTTTTCAGCTTTGGCGCTGGATATCTATTTTGCAGGTGCAGCGCAACAAAAATACCCAATAGAGCCAAAATTTGTTTCAATCTTTCGTATTGAATCGCTGCTTCGCGGCGTTGGTGTCAATGCAGGTGCAGAAACAAGAAAGGGCGAGTGCACCTGAGTATGGTGCGCTCGCCCCTCTATTTCCAAGCGCCTTTCGACGCAGGTGCCTTAGCCGATGGCGGCCGCTTTCACGTCGTCATCGATGAACGGCACGTATTGCGCAAAGTTGTCGGCAAACATCTGCACCAGCTTGGCGGCCTGCGCGTCATATGCCTCTTTGTCATTCCATGTGCGGCGTGGGTCTAGCAGCATGTCCGGCACGCCTTCGACCTTGACGGGGACTTCGAAGCCAAAGTTGGGGTCCTTGCGGAACTCCGCCTCGGCAAGGCTGCCGTCAAGGGCGGCCGTCAAAAGCGCGCGGGTCGCCTTGATCGGCATCCGCTGGCCCGCGCCATAAGCCCCGCCGGTCCAGCCGGTGTTGACCAGCCAGCAGGTCGCACCGTGGGACGCGATCTTTTCCCGTAGCAGGTTGCCATAAACCTCGGGGCGGCGCGGCATGAACGGCGCGCCAAAGCAGGTCGAGAACGTGGGCTCCGGTTCGGTGACGCCACGCTCTGTTCCGGCCACCTTGGAGGTGAAGCCAGACAGGAAGTGATACATCGCCTGTGCCGGTGTCAGCCGCGCGATCGGAGGCAGAACGCCGAAGGCGTCGCAGGTCAGCATGATGATGTTCTTCGGATGTCCACCAAGCGCGCTTTCGGACGCGTTCGAAATGTAGTCGAGCGGGTAGGCGCAGCGCATGTTCGCGGTCAGACTGTCGTCCTTGAAATCAAGCTCGAACGTCTCGGGATCGAACACCATGTTCTCGATGACTGTGCCGAACTTGGTGGTGGTCGCGTAGATCTCGGGCTCGGCCTCGGCTGACAGGTTGATCGTCTTGGCGTAGCAGCCGCCTTCGAAGTTGAAGGTGCCGCGGTCGGACCAGCCATGCTCGTCGTCGCCGATCAGAACGCGGTTCGGGTCAGCGGAGAGTGTGGTCTTGCCGGTGCCCGAAAGGCCAAAGAAGATCGCGGTGTCGACCGGGTTGCCAACGGCGTGGTTGGCCGAGCAGTGCATCGGCATGATGCCTTTTTCCGGCAACAGGTAGTTCAACAGCGAGAAGATGGATTTCTTGTTCTCGCCTGCGTATTCGGTGCCGCCGATCAGGATCAGCTTCTTGTCGAAGTTCATTGCGATCACGGTTTCGGACCGGCAGCTGTGTTTCTTGGGGTCAGCCTTGAACGACGGGCAGTTGATGACCGTGAAATCAGCGGTGAAGCTGTCGAGGTCTTCGCGTTCCGGGCGGCGCATCATGTGACGGATGAACAGGTTGTGCCACGCCAGTTCCTGAATGAAGCGCACGTCGATGGAGTGCTTGGGATCGGCGCCGCCGACGAGGTCTTGTACGAAATATTCGCGGCCTTTCATGTGCTCAAGCATGTCGGCATAGAGCGCGTCGAACCCTTCGGGTGACATGGGCGCGTTGTTTTCCCACCAGATCGTGTCAGCCACACTGTCGGTCTTGACAACGTGCTTGTCCTTGGGGGACCGGCCGGTGAATTTCCCGGTGGTGACAAGGAATGCCCCGCCATTGCCCAGCGTGCCTTCGCCGCGTTTGAGCGCGGCTTCGATAAGCGCGGGCTCTGTGAGGTTGTAATAGACATTGCCAAGCCCGTTGATCTGTTGATCTTCCAGCCGGAATTCCGGGTTCACCCGTCCAAATGTCATTTGCCAAGCTCCTGTAGCCGCGCGTCGTGCGGCGGTATTGAAGAGGGACGAAGAGGTCACGTCCCACCCGTGGCGGAACGCCCAGGGTATTGGCCTCTTAGCATGTCGTTTCCAAATCTGAACAGGACGCAATCGCGCAGTTAGCGCAACCAAAACGGGTTTAGCGCAACCATGGCCGCTCTCCGCTCACCGGTGTGATGCAAATTAGCCATCCGTAAGGAATTTTCCGTCTCAATAAGGCAGTCGGTGCGGAGTGATTCGCAGAATTGAGTTGGCGCAAACGGAAAAAAGCCACATAATGGCGGAAAAAATATAAATGAGAGCAGAACAAGGAACACCATCCATGTCGAAAATCGCCCTTGTGGACGATGACAGGAATATCCTGACATCGGTCGCGATCACCCTTGAGGCTGAGGGTTTCGAGGTTGAGACCTATAATGACGGACAGGCCGCGCTGGACGCATTCAACAAGAAGATGCCGGATATGGCTGTCTTCGATATCAAGATGCCACGCATGGATGGCATGGACCTGTTGCAACGGGTGCGCCAGAAATCGAAGATGCCGGTCATCTTCCTGACGTCGAAAGACGACGAGATCGACGAAGTTCTGGGCCTTCGCATGGGTGCGGACGACTACGTCAAGAAGCCGTTTTCGCAGCGTCTTCTGGTTGAGCGCATTCGCGCGCTCCTGCGCCGCCAGGACGCGATTTCCGGCGATGCCAATGGTATCGAGGTTGAAGAGACCAAGCTGATGGTGCGGGGCAACCTGACCATGGACCCGCTGCGCCACTCGGTATCCTGGAAAGGTCAGGACGTGTCGCTGACCGTGACGGAATTCCTGCTGTTGCAGGCTCTTGCGCAGCGTCCGGGTTTCGTGAAATCGCGCGATCAACTGATGGATGTGGCCTACGACGATCAGGTCTATGTCGATGACCGCACCATCGACAGCCACATCAAGCGGCTGCGCAAGAAGATGCGCACGGTCGATAACGACTTCTCGGCTATCGAAACGCTTTACGGGATCGGGTACCGTTACAACGAAGAGTGACCATGGCACTGGTTGAGGGTGTGACCCACGGCAAGGACGGCGGGCGCAAGGACGCGGATGTGGTGCTCGGGGACGATTGGGTCGCCCCCGACAGAACAGTCGAGTCCGAAGTGCGCAACAGCCGCGAAAAGCGCGGGCTGTTTTCTCTCAACCGGTCCCCCCTGACCCGCAAGATCATCACCTTCAATCTGGTTGCCCTCAACTTTCTTGTTGCGGGCATCCTGTTTCTCAACTCGTCGCGGGACACGCTGGCCGAACAAAAGGCCGAAGCGGTCCGCGTCGAGGTGGAATTGATCGCAGACGTCTTCGAAGCGCAGGCCATGCAGGCCGAGTCCGTCAATCTTGGAACGGGCGAAGGCATTGACGTGTCCGAAACGCTCGACAATCTCGAGCTGCGCCGCGGCGTGCAACTGTTCGTTTTTGACGCCGCACGGTTTCTCGTCGGAAATGTCGACGCATCGAGCGGTGCAAACGGGCTTTCCATCGCGGAAAAGCCGACCGTCATTTCCGATTTCCTTCTCACCGTCTGGAGCAGCGTGTCATCGGTCTTTCAGCCAGATGAAAGCAGGCAACCGCTGACGCTGGAAGACATCCTGCGGCGCCAGATCGAAGAGACCGATCCGACCCTCACGCGGATCGAGCGGTCTGAAGGGCCGAACGGTGAGACAATCTTCACCGCGCTCAGCCCAATCGAGGTCGACAGCGGGGTTGCTGGGACAATTGCTCTGGTCAGTTATGCGCCCGAAATCGACGCAGCGGTTCGGCTTGAGCGCGAGAATGTGTTGCAGATGTTCGTGATCGCCACGCTGGTGTCGATTGGTCTGAGCCTTGTTCTGGCCTCGACCATCTCGAACCCGATTTCGAACCTTGCCGATGCCGCCGAAGTGGGCCGTGATCGCAACCGTCGCAACGTGTCCTCGGGGCGCATTCGCATCCCGGACCTGACCGCGCGTCCAGACGAGATCGGGCGACTGTCTGGTGCTTTGCGTGGCATGGTCGCCGCGTTGTATGACCGGATCGACGCGAACGAACAGTTCGCAGCCGATGTCGCGCACGAAATCAAGAACCCGCTCGCCTCGCTTCGCTCCGCGGTGGGAACCCTGCGGTTGGCCAAGAGGCCTGACCAAGTCGAACGCCTTTTGGATGTGATCGACCACGATGTGCGCCGCCTTGACCGTCTTGTCAGCGACATCTCGAACGCATCCCGCCTCGACAGCGAGTTGGTTAAGGAAGAAGAAGCCGAATTCAACCTTCTGGATATGCTGCGCAATCTGGCGCAGTTCCTTGGCGATGATGCCAAGCGGCAGGGCATCGAGTTCATCGCGGATTTGCCGGATCGCCCGATCCTTGTGCATGGGCTTGAGGCCCGTCTGGCACAGGTGTTTGTCAACCTCATCACCAATGCAATCAGCTTTTGCGAAGATGGCGATGCCATCCGGATCTGGGCGCGCCGTCGGGAGAACCGTGTTTTGATCGTGGTCGAAGACACAGGCCCCGGCATTCCGGACGAAGCGCTGACCAAGATCTTCAAACGCTTTTATTCTCAACGTCCTGAAACGGATTTCGGGAACAATTCCGGGCTTGGTCTGGCGATTTCCAAGCAGATCGTCGAGGCGCATGGCGGTGTGATCTGGGCCGAAAATATCCGCCCGACCGAGGCTGACGCTACATCCGAACCGCTCGGCGCGCGATTTGTCGTCGGATTGCCGCTCTAGGCCGCCACATGTCCGACCCTGAACCATTGGTTCTTCATGCAACCGCAGTCGCACTTGGTGACAAGGCTGTGCTGATCACAGGATCGTCCGGCAGCGGGAAGTCTTCATTGGCACTCGAAATGATGGCGCGCGGGGCGACGCTGGTTGCCGATGACCGTGTGATCCTGTCGCGCAGCGGGCAGGCCGTGATGCTGTCCTGCCCCGAACCTCTGAGCGGCATGATCGAAGCGCGTGGCGTGGGCCTCTTGCATGCCAACTACAGGTCACCTGTTGCGCTCGCCCTCGTGGTGGACATGGACCAGATTGAAACCTACCGATTGCCTGCGGACCGCACCATCACGCAGCTATCGCAAACGTTTCCATTGCTTCACAATGTTGCGTCAGGGCATTTTCCTGCCGCTATTTTGCAATATCTACGCTCCGACGGGCGTGCGGACATGCAGCCCTGAGCGCAGAAGCAGAGACATGGCGACACAACCCGATCCAGTTCGCGTCGTATTGGTAACCGGCCCTTCGGGTGCGGGTCGCAGCACTGCGATCAACGTGCTTGAGGATTTGGGGTTTGAGGCGATCGACAACATTCCGCTGCGCATGATCCCCCGCTTGTTCGAGGGCGAACCACCGACGCATCCGCTGGCTTTGGGCATTGATGTGCGCAATCGCGATTTTTCGCTGTCGCGCCTGTTGGACCTGCATGACGATCTGGTGCGACAGACCGATGGCCACGCCACGCTGCTCTATCTCGATTGCCGACCGGACATTCTTTTGCGGCGCTATTCGGAAACCCGCAGACGCCATCCCATGGCACAGGGCGAAACGCCTGAGATCGGGATTGCTCGCGAAATTGAACTTCTGGGACCGGTCGAAACGCGAGCCGATATCCTTATCGACACATCTCATTTGTCACCGCATGATCTCAAGGCAGAGCTGCATCAATGGTTTGCAGATGCATCCTCCCAGAAACTGTCGGTCGCTCTGCAATCATTTTCCTACAAGCGCGGCATCCCCCATGGTGTCGATATGGTGTTCGACTGCCGCTTTCTTGCAAACCCCCATTGGGAACCAAGGCTTCGCAACCAGACCGGGCTGGACGCCGACGTGCAGGACTTTGTCGCAAAGGACAGTCGCTTGCCCGTATTCCTTTCCAAAATCACCGAAATGCTTGCGTTCTTGCTGCCAGAAGTTGATCGCGAAGGTAAAACACACGTCTCGATTGGGATTGGATGTACCGGCGGGCAACACCGTTCGGTTGTCGTAACGGAACGGGTCGCGCGAACCCTTGCAGAGCAGGGCTGGCGAGTGTCAATTGGCCACAAGGAACTGGCGCGCCGGGGGATGGCACCCGCTGGGAATGCAGTCGTGCCGGATCTTGGAGGGTTGGCAAAGTGATCGGCATCGTGATCGTGGCTCACGGCGGTTTGGCGCAGGAATACCTGTCTGCCGTCGAACATGTCGTTGGTCATCAACCCGGCATGGCTGCCGTTTCGATTGATGCGGACCACAATCGCGACGCCAAGCAGAACGAGATTTGCCGTCTTGCCGATGAGGTCGATAAGGGCGACGGCGTGGTGATCGTGACAGACATGTTCGGCGGGTCTCCATCGAACCTGAGTCTGAGGGCCTGTCAGCCGGAGAATCGTCGGATCGTCTACGGCGCCAACCTGCCGATGTTGATCAAACTGGCGAAAAGCCGCGACAAATCGGTGCCGGAGGCCGTTCGTGCTGCGCTGGATGCAGGGCGGAAATACATTGACAGCCAAGACATAACTCTGGATCAGAGCGTCTGATCACAAGGGTTTAGGGAGGCCCGGCACCATGTCCGCAACCGCGCAGCGCGTCTTGAAGATCGTGAACGAAAAGGGTTTGCACGCGCGCGCGTCTGCAAAGCTGGTCGAGGTGGTCGAAGGTTTTGACGCAACGGCAGAAGTCCGCAAGGACGGAATGAGCGCATCCGGCGACAGCATCATGGGCCTTTTGATGTTGGCAGCCTCCAAAGGAACCTCTATTGAGGTAGTGACTTCAGGGCCTGACGCTGAGGCCCTTGCCACCGCAATCGAAACCTTGGTGGCCGATCGCTTTGGAGAAGGCAGCTGATCCTCTGGATTGGTTTGACCGACTAGGAACAGGACGGCGCACTGCCTCATGGTTGAAAGCTATCAGCATACGACATCGGACGCGCACCCTGTGGCGCAGGCCGATGTTCCCTACGATAAGCGCAAGCTGAGCTACGCCAACACGTTCACCAATCCGTGGAAGGCGAACACCATCCGTGCCATGGAATGGATGACGGGCAAGATTCCGTTGTTGCGTCTGGTGCGGCGGTTTGAACGGATGGGGCCTGCCGAAGGCCAGGCCTTCTGGGGTCAGGCGCTGGGGTTGATGAACATTCGCCTTGAGACGCCGCAGGACCAGATTGCGCGCATTCCCAAGGAAGGTCCCGTGATCGTGGTAGCCAATCATCCCCACGGTCTGGTCGACGGAATGATCCTTGCCGAACTGATCGGACGGGTTCGGACGGACTACAAGATTTTGACGCGGTCCTTGCTGACCGGTGTGACCGAGATCGAGGAGTTCATGATTCCGGTGCCATTTCCCCATGAGGAAGACGCACGGGAACAAAGCCTTGAAATGCGCAGCCGGGCGATGAGCCATCTCAAGAAGGGGGGCGTGATCGCGCTGTTCCCTTCAGGTGTGGTCGCGTCGAGCGACAGTTTCTTCGGTCCCGCCATAGAGCGTGTCTGGAATCCGTTTACCGCCAATCTGATCCAGCGGTCCGGTGCAACTGTGGTTCCGATCTTCTTTCCGGGTCAGAATTCGCGCCTGTACCAGATGGCCAGTCAGGTATCCGCGACCCTGCGGCAAGGTTTGCTGATTCACGAGGTGATACAGGCCTGCGGAAAGCCACAGGCCCCGGTTGTCGGGGAACCGATTTCCGCAGATGCGATCGAGGCATTTGCGGGTCGCAGCCGCGATTTCGTCGCATCATTGCGTGAAACGACGATGGGTCTGGGTCAGAAGCCTTAACGCGTCGGGACGGGTGTTTCGCCGCGATAATCGTAAAACCCGCGCTGCGTCTTGCGTCCCAGCCATCCTGCTTCGACATACTTGGTCAGCAACGGGCAGGGGCGGTATTTGGTATCGGCCAAACCGTCATGCAGCACGTTCATGATTGCAAGACAGGTGTCCAGACCGATGAAATCCGCGAGTTCCAGTGGACCCATCGGGTGGTTCGCGCCAAGCTTCATGGACTGGTCGATCGAATTCACGTTTCCGACGCCTTCGTACAGCGTGTACACCGCTTCGTTGATCATCGGCATCAGGATGCGGTTGACGATGAAGGCTGGAAAATCTTCAGCCGACGCTGCCGTCTTTCCAAGCTTTTCGACAACGCCAAGGCAGGTTTCGTAAGTTTGCTTATCCGTGGCGATGCCGCGGATGAGTTCCACCAGTTGCATTACCGGAACCGGGTTCATGAAGTGAAAGCCCATGAATTTTTCCGGGCGGTCGGTGCGGCTGGCCAAACGTGTGATCGAGATCGACGAGGTGTTCGAGGTCAGGATCGTATTCTCACCCAGATGCGGCAGCAGGCTGTCAAAGATTTTTTGCTTGATCGTTTCCTGTTCGGTGGCCGCTTCGATGATAAGGTCGGTCTGCGCGACCTGCGGCAGATCTTGGGTGATGACGATGCGCGCCATCGCCTGATCCCGTTCGGCTTGTGTGATCTTCTCGCGGCTGACCTGACGATCCATGTTCCGCGCGATCAGGTCCATGGCCCGCTTCAGGGCGTCCTCGCTGATATCATTCAGGACAACATCATACCCGGCCAAGGCCATGACATGGGCGATCCCGTTGCCCATCTGTCCAGCCCCGACCACGCCGATTGAATTGACCGTCATGCGACTGCTCCATCCGTTTCGCCGCAACAATGACCTGTGGGGCAGGGGGCTGCAAGGCGGATCGGGGCGATGCCTCGATTTTTAGCTTTAGCGTTTTGGGAACCGAATCACGGCACCTTGATCCTTGGGTGAAGAAAAGGGTTGGGTGAATGGATATTTCCTCGACGCGCAATCAAGCTATTGATTATGCGCCGTGTCGCTATGGTGGATCGCGATTGTGGTTTCGGGGGCCGCGACGGTCGCTGCGGTCGTCCTATGTGGCCTGTCTGGGCGGGTGCGGTGTCTACGGCCGCTACGTGGCGCGTCCATGGACGCAACTGCTCGAAGCGCGGGTTGGCAGCACCGTGGTGAACCTCGGGGTCGAGAATGTGGGCATTGACGCCTATCTCAACGATCCGGGGGCTTTGGCCACCGCTGCGAACGCGCGCGTGGTGGTGATTCAACTGACGGGCACGCACAATATCTCGAACCGGTTCTATGCAACTCATCCGCGTCGCAACGACCGGTTTCTCAAAGCCTCTCAGGCACTTATCTCGTTGTATCCTGAAATGGATTTCACCGAAGTGCATTTCACACGCCATCTATTGTCACGCTTGCACACCATCTGTCCCGAGCGGTTCGATATGGTCGCGCGTGAAGTGCAAACCGCGTGGCAGGCGCGCATGCGGTCGCTGCTTGCACAGATGACCGGGGATGTGGTCCTGCTTTGGTTTTCGTCCAATCCTCTGCGCGATCCTTTTGGCGACGGTGATGACCTGTTCCTCAGCCGGAAAATGGCTGATGGGCTTGCCCCGCACGTGCGGGCTTTGATCGAGGTTCAGCCCAAGACGTGGCGTGCGCCAGATGAATTTCTTGATGTGCCGCCATTGGAGATCTCGCGGGCTGCTCATCTTCCGGGGGCGGCGGCACATGCGGAAGTGGCGGAAGCGCTGGCGCAGGCGATTATTCCGGCGCTGCAATAGAAAACGGCGCGCCTTTGACGGGCGCGCCGGTCGGTCTGGTTTACTGCTGAGATCAGCTGAGCTTTTCGGTCAGTTCCGGGACGGCCTGGAACAGGTCCGCCACAAGCCCGAAATCCGCGACCTGGAAGATCGGGGCTTCTTCGTCCTTGTTGATGGCGACGATGATCTTGCTGTCCTTCATGCCCGCAAGGTGCTGAATCGCACCCGAGATGCCGACGGCGATGTAGAGATCAGGCGCAACCACCTTGCCGGTCTGACCAACCTGCCAGTCGTTCGGGGCGAAGCCCGAGTCGACAGCTGCGCGCGACGCCCCAACGGCGGCGCCCAGCGTGTCTGCCAGTTTCTCGATCATGGCAAAGTCGCTTTCGGACCCGACGCCGCGACCACCCGACACCACGATCCCAGCCGAGGTCAGTTCCGGACGGTCACTTGCGGCAACCTTGTCTTCGACCCATTCGGACAGGCTCGGATTGTCGGACGCTCCGATTTTTTCGACAGAAGCCGAACCGCCTGCAGGCGCCGCATCGAATGTTGAGGTCCGCACAGTGAACAGCTTTTTGGCATCGGACGACTTGACCGTCTGGATCGCGTTGCCCGCATAGATCGGACGCTCAAACGTGTCCGCATCGACCACGGCGGTCACGTCGGTCAGGATCATCACGTCCAGAAGCGCAGCAACGCGCGGCAGGATGTTCTTGGCCGAGACCGTCGCAGGTGCTGCGATGTGGCTATAATCGCCCGCGAGGCCCGCGATCAGTGCGGCCGTCGGTTCAGCAAGGCTGTGGCAATACATGTGGTCATCAGCAAACAGAACTTTGGCAACGCCTTGCAATGTTGCGGCTTCGGCAGCGGCGGCATCGCCACCCGTACCCGGAACCAGCACATGCACATCGCCCAGCGGCTTGACAGCGGTCAGGGTCTTGGCGACCGCGTCGGTGGCCAGATGTCCGTCGACAACTTCGGCAATCAGAAGAACGGCCATTACACAGCTCCCACTTCTTTGAGTTTCGCGACCAGCTCGTCCACCGAGCCCACCTTGATGCCTGCTGCGCGCTCCGATGGTTCGGAGGTTTTCACGATCTCAAGGCGCGGTGTGACATCGACTCCGTAATCGGCGGCTGTCTTTTCATCGAGCGGCTTTTTCTTCGCCTTCATGATGTTCGGCAGCGACGCATAGCGCGGTTCATTGAGACGCAGGTCGGTCGAAATGATCGTCGGCATCTTGACCTTGATGGTCTGCAAGCCGCCGTCGACTTCGCGCGTCACGACAGCATGATCTCCGTCGATGTCGACATTGTTGGCATACATCGCCTGCGACCAGCCCAAGAGCGCCGACAGCATCTGGCCGGTGGCATTCATGTCATTGTCGATGGCCTGCTTGCCGCAAAGCACCAGACCCGGCGCTTCTTCCTTGACGATGGCGGCAAGGATTTTTGCCACGGCCAGTGGTTCGATATCGGTGTGAACGTCTTCGGCAGCGACCACGAGGATTGCGCGGTCTGCGCCCATCGCCAGTGCCGTACGCAGGGTTTCCTGGCTCTGCTTGACGCCGATGCTCACCGCAACGATCTCGTCGGCTTTGCCCGCTTCCTTCAGACGAATGGCCTCTTCTACGGCGATCTCGTCAAAGGGGTTCATCGACATCTTGACGTTGGCGAGATCGACACCGGACCCATCCGCTTTGACGCGAACTTTCACGTTGTAATCGATCACGCGTTTGACAGGTACCAAGACCTTCATGGGCGCGTTCCTCTCGTTGGGATCGCAGGGAAATCTGCGATTCTGACGTTTCGTTCCGGGGAAGGGATACCGAACCCTGAACAGGGGAAACAGGGCAAAATCGTCACGTTAGCGCCATCGGACGTCGCGTTTTTCAGTATTTGCCCTGCGTAATGCTGTGATGCGGCATCAATCGCAGATGTTCTGAAGGGCCCGCCATTCCTGCGCCGTCAACAGCGGAACCGCCTCGAAACCGCTTGGAGTCGCGTCCCGGGCGGCTTGAACACGGTCACCGAGGGAGGGGTGGCTGAGGAAATGCGCGACAAACGGGCTGGTTTCGCCTCCAAGTTCGCGAAACCGTTCAAACATCGTGGCCAAGGCCGAAGGGGCGATCTGCGCCTTGATCAGAACAGCATGGGCAAAGACATCTGCATCCGCCTCTGCGCCCTGACTGTATTGTGCTTCGATCAGACGCTCTGCCAGTAACAGGACGGCGGCGCCCCCGGCGAAATCCCCGAACAGAAGGCCCAGAACACCCAAAGATCCGGCGGACCGCAGCGCATGGCGTGTGGGATCGCGGCTCACCACATGGCCGATTTCATGTGCAAAGACGGCGGCCACTTCTTCGGGGGTCTGCGCTTTGTCGATGAGACCGCGGAAAAACACGATGTAATTGCCGGGCAAGGCAAAGGCGTTGATCATCTCGTGATCCAGCACCGACACCGTCAGCGCTTGTGCCTCGGGCAAGGCATTCTGCAACCGGGTTTCCATCTTGGCCAAAGCGGCCAGACCGTCTGGGTTGTCGCAGACCGGCACAGGGTTCAGCCCGGTTTGATCCAAGGCAGTACGGATCTGGTTCAGCGTAACCTCACCCAACGCGCGCTCGCCTTCAGGTGGGATGAAGCGGGCAAGCTGGTTGGCCATCGTCGGGACCAGAACGAAAATGATCAGCGCGACCGACGCCAAAGCGGCCATGGCCCAAACGATCAGCGGGCCGCGTTTGGTCACTTTGGGTCGCTTGGTGCGGTTTGGCAGGCGCGGCGCCAATGTGTGGTCCGCAAGCACGATGCGTTGAACCGGATCATTGGCCAGTTGAAGCACCATCTGGTCGCCGCCTGCCTGATCGGGAACTTCGCGAATCTCGGTCAAAGGCCAGCGAATTTCCGCCCCCGTATCCGCCAGCCCGACAAGCGCCTTGGTGTCTTCGTCCACGGTCAAAGCCACATGTGCCGGCGCAGCGCGGGTGCCGTCGAAGTAGGTCGCAGTGGCAGAGAAGGGTTTGGGCGCGCGGCCCACGCGCAGAACAGTCATAGCGATGCCCCAACGTCCAGCGCGTCGGCAAAGCCCTCGGCTTCGGCGAACTCATCGCGTGGGCGCTGCCGGATGTCCGAGGTGGCAGAGGCAGGCGCGAGCGTGAGGGTCGAGAAATAGTGACGGATCACCGGCAAGGTGATGAACACGTTGGTGAGTGCCGACCACAGCAGGAAGATGGTGAAATAGATCATCACGCTCAGCCCGATGATGGCGTATCGCCCAAGACCCGCAACCGGTGCAATCACGTCCTCCAGTCCCATCTCGGTGAGAATGTCGGCGGACTGGATCAGCAAGAGTAGAAACCCGAAGACCATAAACGGGATGAAGACAGCAGCGGAGGCCAGAAGCGTGCCCAGAACGTAGATCATCAATACCCGGAATGCGCTTGGCGACAATGTGAAGCTGACCCCGTTGATCCTTTTGGTTTCGGTCAGACGGCGCAGGCTTTCGACACGGTAATAGACAAGACCGTACAATCCGATGAAGGTGGCGAACAGGCAAATCCCTGCGCCCAGCGGGATGTTTTCCGCATAGATCGCGCCGCCGCCGACCAACGCGATCCCGAGTGCGAGGAACATTGGTTTCATCGCGGGATAGAGCATCGTCCACTTGCCGCCCTGTTCCATGCGGGCCGTGCCGAAAAATGTGCGGTCGGTTTTGTACTTCTCAAGCCAGAATGTCATGCGGGGCAACAGCAGACCAATGCTGAGGAGTGTGACCGTCCAATGCAGGACCGCGCGCCACGCATAGCCCCATGCGCCTGGCTCGAGCCCGAACCGAAGGCCGCGCCAGCGGGTGCGGGCCAGGATGTATCGGCGGGCGCGGTATTGGGCAAAGAACCAGAGCGGGATCACACCGACGAGGCTGGTGGCGTAGGCTGCGAAATTGTCCTGAAACAGCGAGAAGCTCGCAAACATCAGGATCAGGTTTACGATGCCGATGTAGAAGGCCAGCACGACGACGGCAAAGAGAAACCCCAGAAGCTTTTCCACCGGGTCGCCCACGTATTCGAGCGGATGGCCTCCGGGCCGGATCGCGGACCAGTACCACCGGCGCAACCGCGTCCGCATCCAGAAGCGATAAAAACCAAGGGTCAGCACCGTCAGAAAACCTGTCTTGAGTGCCAGCCAGAACAGCGTAGTTCGGGTGCCAACGACCTCAGTGCGCAGACTGTCCGTGTCAGGTGAAGGTGTTGTCTCTGGGGAAACCGCGCGGGGCCATACGTCCCGACCCGGCGCGTTTTCCTGCCCATTCGGCGAGGTCTGTTTCGGTTCTGGTGCGTCCGGCCGGGTCGCGCCAGGTGAGGCCTTCTCCCAGGGTGAAGGTGGTTGCATCCGACAGGCCCCCGTCCTTGTACTTTTGCAGCCGCACGCCTTTCCCACGTCCCATTTCAGGGAGTTCGTCCAGAGCAAAAACCAGCACTTTGCGGTTTTCTCCGACAACGGCCACAGAGTCACCATTCACAGGTTTGCACACTTTGGCGCGTACATCACCATTGACGTTCAGAACTTGTTTCCCCGCGCGCGTCTGCGCAACCACTTCGGTTTCGGGAACGATGAACCCGTCGCCCGCGCTGGACGCCACCAGAAGTTTGCGCTCGGGATTGTGGATGAACAGCACAACGATCGCGGCTTCGTTCGGCAGGTCCACCATCAGGCGCAAGGGTTCACCCATGCCTCGCCCGCCGGGCAGGTTGGCCGCAGGGATTGTGTAAAAGCGACCATTCGAGCCGAAGACCAACAGTTTGTCGGTTGTTTCGGCGTGGAAGATAAAGCGCGGCCCGTCACCGTCTTTGAACTTCAACTCTCGGGTCAGGTCGATATGGCCCGTCATTGCCCGAATCCAGCCCATTCCCGAACAGACCACGGTGATCGGTTCACGTTCGATCATCGCCTCGATCGGCACATCCTCGACCTCGCCCGCTTCGGCGAAGGTGGTGCGGCGTTCGCCACCGGGACAATTCTTCCCAAAAGTCTTTTTGGTTTCGCGCAACTGCTCGGCGATCGCGTCCCATTGCAGATCGCCACTTTCGAGCAGGTCTTCGAGACCGGCACGCTCTTCCATCAGTCGATCACGCTCAGCGACCAGTTCCATCTCTTCGAGTTTGCGCAAGCTGCGCAGTCGCATGTTCAGGATCGCTTCGGTCTGAACCTCGGTCAGGCCCAGTTCATCGTCACCCGTGACCATCGGCGGCGAGACATAGTCGCGCTCGTTCATGGCGCGGGGGTGATCCTTGCCCCAATCCTCGCGCATCAACGCGGCTTTGGGGTCGTCATCGTAACGGATGATGTCGATGACGCGGTCAAGATTGAGGAAGGCGACGATCAGGCCTTCCAACACCTCAAGACGGTGATCGATCTTGTCCATCCGGTGCTGGCTGCGCCGGATCAGGACTTCGCGACGGAAATCAAGGAATGCACGCAGCACTTCCTTCATCGAACAGACCTTGGGCGTCAGACCGTCGATCAGCACGTTCATGTTCAGACTGAAGCGCGTTTCCAGGTCGGAATTGCGGAACAGCATGTTCATCAGAACATCCGGGTCCACGTTCTTGGAGCGCGGCTCCAGCACCATGCGGATGTCATCGGCGGATTCGTCGCGGATATCGGCGAGGATCGGGACCTTCTTGGTCTGGATCAACTCGGCAAGCCGTTCGACCAGCTTGGATTTCTGCACCTGATAGGGGATTTCGGTGACAATGATCTGCCACTGTCCCCGACCCAGATCCTCGATCTCCCAACGGCAGCGCAAACGGATCGACCCGCGCCCGGTACGGTACGCCTGTGCAATTGAGTCGCGATCTTCGACGATCACGCCGCCGGTTGGGAAATCCGGTCCCGGCACATAATTGAGCAGCGTGTCATCCCGCGCATCCGGCACCTTGATCAGGTGCAGACAGGCGTCGATCAGTTCAGAAATATTGTGCGGCGGAATGTTGGTCGCCATGCCGACCGCAATCCCGCTTGATCCATTGGCCAGCAAGTTCGGGAATTGCGCGGGAAGGACAATCGGTTCTTCGAGCGTGCCGTCGTAATTGGCCCGGAAATCAACGGCATTCTCGTTCAACCCATCCAGCAGCGCTTCGGCGACAGCGGTCAGACGCGCCTCGGTATAGCGCGCTGCAGCCGGGTTATCACCGTCGATATTACCGAAATTGCCCTGACCGTCCACCAGCGGGTAGCGGACGTTGAAGTCCTGCGCGAGGCGCGCCATCGCGTCATAGATCGCAGCATCACCATGCGGATGGTAATTGCCCATCACGTCGCCGCTGATCTTGGCCGACTTTCTGAAACCACCTGTGGAACTCAGACGCAGTTCGCGCATTGCATAAAGGATACGACGATGCACGGGCTTCAACCCGTCGCGTGCATCGGGCAGTGCTCGGTGCATGATCGTCGACAATGCATAGGTCAGGTACCGTTCCCCGATGGCTCGGCGGAGCGGTTCCGCAAAGTCGCGGGGGGTCATCTTGGGGTCATCGACATCATCAGCCATAGATGATGTGATACTCAGACCCTCTGAGGCCGTAAAGCAATTGCGGGAATATTTTTTCGATTTCCCCTTCGGGTTGAACGGGGAATCAAGGTATTGCTCGGTGTGCGGCAGTCGAAAAGCCTGCCCAGGGGGTTGTTATGAATAGGTACATTCTCATCGCATTTGCGGTCATGGCGATGGCGTTTTACGAGTTATCTGGTGGTGCAGATTTCGAGCCGGGGGACACCTCTCTGGTCATCTTCGCCGAACCCAAACCAATTGTGACCAAACCCGAGCCGCGTCCGGAGGTTGTTGCCCGCGCGAATACACGCGCTGCCGAACTGACCGACATCGCGCCCACACGCGCGCTGATCGAGCCTGTTGCGACCAACCCGGGTTCTGTTGTGACACCAGTGTCTTTGACAACGCAGGCGACAGAAGACAGCGTTGTCTCTCAGGACGTGCCTCAACCGACTGCGGTGGTCACCGACACCGTTGCTCCGATCCCTCAGGAAACGCCCGATCTGCGCTTTGTGGATGGCGACCGGGTGAACATGCGCGGTGGTCCGGGGACCGATTATGCGGTTGTCGGAAAACTTTTCCGCAATGATATGGTCGAAGTTCTGAAAGATGAAGGCAACGGTTGGCTGCACCTGCGTGCGACATCCACAGGCGAAGAAGGCTGGATCGCCGACTGGCTTGTGACGGCTGCCAACTGACGTGAGCGCGAAGACAATCCTGATAACCGGCTGCTCTTCGGGCATCGGACTTGATACGGCTCGACGGCTCAAGTCGTTGGGCTGGACGGTCTTCGCGTCGTGCCGTGCGCAAAAAGACTGTGATGCGCGTGCTGCCGAAGGGTTCGCCGCGCCGCAATTGGATTACGAGGACCCTGAAAGCATTGCGGGCTGCGCCGCGACGGTTCTTCAGGCCACCAACGGCGTGCTGGATGCCGTCTTCCATAATGGTGCCTACGCGTTGCCCGGCCCGCTGGAGGACATTCCCGCAGAGGGGATGCGCGCCCAGTTCGCGGCGAATTTTCTGGGCTGGCATGATCTGAACCGTCACCTGATCCCGGCGATGCGCCGGGCGGGCAACGGGCGGATCCTCTTCAATTCATCGGTGCTTGGTATCGTCGGCATGAAGTATCGCGGGCCCTATGTGGCTACCAAGTTTGCGCTTGAGGGGTATGCTGATGTCTTGCGCATGGAGATGGCAGAGACCGGCATCAAGGTTGTGCTGATCGAACCGGGACCGATCGAGACTGATTTCCGCAAGAACGCGATCAAACAATTCGAAAAATGGGTCGATTGGGAGTCCTCGGCGCGTCGTGCGCAGTATGAGGCATCGTTGCTCGACATGTTGAAGAAGGGTGGGAGCTCTGGCGTGCAATGGCCTGCCTCGGCAGTGACTGATGCCGTTGTAAAAGCTCTGACGGCCTCGCGTCCCAAGGCGCGCTACCGGGTCACGACCCCGACCCACGCCATGGCCATTGCCCGCCGCCTTTTGCCGACACGGGCGCTTGATTGGGTTTTGTCCAAAGGCTGACTTTTCATTCGCCTTGCGGCGCGATACGGCTACATCCCCGGGAACACCAACCGAAGGAAGACCCTGCCATGTCGCAAGACCCGCTGTTCATTGTCGTCGCTATCGCCTGTCTGGCGGTTGTGGCCATCCTGTTTTTCGGCATCGGCAGCTTTGCCAAGGGTGGAGAGTTCAACAAGAAATACGCCAACAGGGCAATGCGCTGGCGGATCATCGCGCAATTCGTGGCCGTGATGCTGATCCTGCTGTTCGTCTGGCTGCGAGGAGAGTGAACCATGGTCGTACTGAACAAGATTTACACCAAAACAGGCGATGACGGCGAAACCGCGCTGGGCAATGGGGCCCGCGTCGCGAAACATTCAATGCGCGTGACGGCGTATGGCACGGTGGACGAACTGAATTCGATTGTCGGTTTGGCGCGACTGCAGGCTGACGGCGATGTCGATGACAGCCTGTCGCGAATCCAGAACGATCTCTTCGATCTTGGCGCGGACCTGTGCCGCCCGGATATGGAAAAGGATTCCGAGGCGGAATACACGCCGCTGCGCATCGTCGCATCACAGGTGAAACGGCTCGAGTCCGAGATCGACGCGATGAACGCCAAGCTGGAACCGCTGCGCAGCTTTATTCTGCCGGGTGGCGCGCCGCTTTCAGCCTACCTGCATCAGTGCAGGACTGTGGCGCGGCGGGCGGAGCGCTTGACGGTGGAACTGGCCACGATGGAAAGCGTGAACCCGGACGCGGTGAAATACCTGAACCGACTGAGTGACTGGTTCTTCGTGGCGGCCCGTGTTGCAAATGACGATGGCAAAGCAGACGTTCTCTGGGTGCCGGGTGCGACCCGCTAAGACGGGCCGTTTTGGTTGACCAAAACGGGCGATGCGTCGACGCATCGCCCCGTCAGTCCCATCAGCCGTTCTTGTCGGTGACGTTTTCCTTGAAAGCCACTTCGAATGCCGCCTTTTGCTCGCCCGTGGCTTCGGTCTGATACCGCGCTTTCCATTCCGACATCGGCATCCCGTAGAACGCCTCGCGCCCGGCATCCTTGTCCATTTCGATCCCGCGTTCGTTCGCGGCTTCCTGGTACCAGCGACTGAGGCAATTCCGGCAGAACCCGGTCAGGTTCATCATGTCGATGTTCTGCACATCAGGCCGGTCCTCGATCAGATGCTGGCGCAAACGGCGAAACGCGGCTGCTTCGATCTCGAGTTGGGTCTGTTCGTCCATCTTTTCTGTCCTCCGGTTCAATCCGTCACCTGCGCCAAGGCCGCTTGCAACATCGGCGCAAGGCGTTTGCCCCATTCCGCTTGAGACGCTTCAGTGGCGATCAGGTCGTTTCGCAATTCGATAAGTGTGTTCAGGCGGCCATGATGCAAGGCGTGTCGGTCAATCGCATCGCCGGGCAGATGGCCGGGATAGGGTTCGTTCCGTCCAACCACCAGATCGGGTTCCGCCTCCAACGCCGCGATCAGCGGGTCGGACAGGCGGCGATCATAAGCGTGCAGGATACCGACATGCCATGGGCGGCTTGGCCGCGCTTTAAGCTGGCGGGTGAACGAATGGATGGCCACGATCACCGTATCGTCACGTCGCGCGGCAAGCGCAGCCAGTGCATCATGATAGGGTCGGTAATAGGCGTTGAGCCTGCGTGTCTTCTCTGCCGCGTCCGCGTTGCGATTGCCCGGGATCACCGACCCGTCGTAGAGGCGCATCAAAAGGGTCGGATCGTCTTCGCCCCGGTTCGGATCAATTACCAGGCGAGAAAAGTTCGACAGGATCGCAGTTCCGCCCAAGGCATCCGCCAAAGCGCGGGTGACTCCGGCGGCTCCGGGATCGAATGCAATATGCCGCGACATGTCGGCCTCGGTCAGCCCGAGCGAGCCCCCAAGATCGGGTGGCACCGTATTCGTCGCATGATCGCAGGTGATCAGCCAGCGTGTGGACCGGTTCTCTCCATGCACAAAAAATGGGACATATGTCATAGGTGTGTGATCTCCCGGACGCATCAGATAGTTGAGTTGCGCAAGAAAGGGAAATGGGCAATAACCCAAACCGGAAGTTAGCGGTAACATGGTGGTGCCATCTTGCCCGACACGCGGTCACAGTCTGCCATGACCGGCAATTGGACCGCCAGAACACAGGTGAAGGATTGAATTCCCGATGAGACGTTTGCGGAGTGTGAAAATCGTGGCCACCCTTGGCCCAGCGTCAAGCAGCTACGAGATGATCCGGGCCCTGCACGAGGCAGGGGCAGATGTCTTTCGCCTCAACATGAGTCATGGCAGCCATGCCGAGATCGCGGAGCGCCATGCCATCATCCGGCAGGTCGAAAAAGATCTCGACAGCACGATCGGTATTCTTGCTGACCTTCAGGGTCCGAAGCTCCGTGTGGGCGTTTTCGCCAATGGTGAAGAGGAACTTGAGGAGGGCGCAAGCTTCCGTCTGGACCTTGCGGACAAGGAAGGCAGCATCGACCGTGTGACGCTACCGCATCCCGAAATTTTTGCCGCTCTTGAGCCGGGCGCGCATCTATTGGTGAATGACGGCAAGATCCGCTTGAAAGTCGAATCCTGCGGCAAGGATTTCGCGGATTGCAAAGTGGTCACCGGCGGCACGATTTCGAATCGCAAGGGCGTCAACGTTCCGGACGTGGTTCTGCCGCTGGCGGCGCTGTCCGAGAAGGATCGCCTTGATCTCGAATTCGTCGCAGATTTGGGCGTTGACTGGCTCGCCCTGAGCTTTGTGCAGCGCGCGCAGGACGTGATCGAGGCACGCGAGCTGTGCAAAGGCCGTGCAGCCATTCTGTCGAAGATCGAAAAGCCGGCTGGCGTCAAAGCCTTCGATGAGATTCTCGAAGTGTCCGACGGGATCATGGTCGCCCGTGGCGATCTGGGTGTAGAACTTCCCGTGCAGAACGTTCCTCCGATCCAGAAGCGTCTGATCCGTCGTTGCCGCGCGGCGGCCAAGCCGGTGATCGTGGCAACACAGATGCTCGAGTCGATGATCGAGTCGCCAATGCCCACGCGTGCCGAAGTCTCTGACGTTGCCACCGCGATCTACGAAGGCTCTGACGCCATCATGCTGTCGGCGGAGTCAGCTGCTGGAGCCTATCCGGTCGAGGCGGTGACCACGATGAACAACGTGGCCATCGAAGTGGAAAGCGATCCGACCTACACCGAAATCATGGAAGCCTCGCGTGTGGCCAAGCGGGCCACCGTCGCGGACGGGATCGTGGCCGCTGCACGTGAGATTGCGGAAACCACGGACATCAAGGCAATCTGCTGTTTCACATCCTCTGGCACGACCGCGCTTCTCACGGCACGGGAGCGCCCACGCGTTCCGATCATTGCAATGACCAACCACATCCGGACGGCGCGCCGTCTGGCCCTGACCTGGGGCACGAATTGCGTGATCACCGGCGAGCTCGAGCGCTTCAAACAGGCGGTGGTCAATGCCGCTCGCGCGGCACGCGCCGGAGGCTATGCGGAGCCGACGGACCAAATCCTTGTGACGGCTGGTGTGCCGTTCAACACGCCGGGCACAACGAATATTCTTCGTGTGGCCCCTTGTGACGAACGTTTGATCTACAACACTGATCCGGAGTAACCTGCCCCCGTGTAACCAGTGGGAGCAGGTCGTAATGGATCCTGATACGCTTTTTGTTATCGGCCTCGGGCTTGGGGTGTTGTCCATTCCCGCGGTCGTATCAGCCGTCTCCAAGGGCGAAAGGCCGCGGATTGCCACGATCACGTTGATGATCGCGGGTACGATGATGGTCTGGGCCATCTCGAACAAGCCGGGCGGCTACGCGATTGAAGCCATCCCCGAAGTTGTCGCGCGGGTTCTTCGCGGCTTTACCTAAGGTGACTGTCGAGATTTGTGACGTTCGATCACTATAGATCAATCTCGTATATGCCTTTAGCACTTCTCTCAGACATATCGCCCGGATCGTGGAGGCGGCCGGGCGATGTATTGGGAGGAGGATGGTATGACAGCAGAGGCGCGTCCCTGGACGGCTTTTTATGGTCCGAAGGTCCGCAAGGACATCGAGACGGCATCGTATCGCACACTGGCGGATTTGATCCGGTCGGTGTCGAGCACATTTGGCGACGCACCAGCGTTCACGACCTGTTTGCCGAACGGCATGAACGGCACGTTGAGCTTTCGTCAAGTGGACGAGATGTCCGATGCCTTTGCGGTCTATCTGCGCGAGGTCGCGGGCTTGAACCAAGGCGATCGCGTCGCGCTTCAGATGCCGAACTGTCTGTCCTTCCCGGTCGCGGCCTTCGGGATTCTGAAGGCGGGGTGCATCCTTGTGAACGTCAACCCGCTCTATACCGCCGAAGAGATGGCCAAGCAGTTCACCGATGCCGAACCACATGCACTGGTGATCGTGGATATGTTCGCTGACAAGATCCCGGCGGCAACCCAAGGCCATCCGATCCCCAACATCATCGTCACGCGGGTTGCTGAATTTCTGCCATCCCTGCCGCGCGGGATTGTCGGTTTGGTGCAAAAACACTGGGACAAGTCGGTCAAGCCGATCGAGGTTGCCCATATTCGCCTTCCGGACGCTTTGGGCGCCGGGCGTGATCACATGCAGCGCGAACGCATTGCGCCCGACGTCTATTCCCAGACCGTCGATGCCAATGACGTGGCGTGCCTACAATATACCGGCGGGACAACGGGTGTCGCCAAAGGCGCAATGCTGACGCATGCCAATCTAATCATGAACATGGAACAGACGATGGAGATGCTGGAAGGCGTGGAGAAGGGCAAGGAAATCGCCCTGACCGCGCTGCCGCTCTACCACATTTTCGCTTTTACCGTGAACATGCTGGCCTTTTACTGGCTTGGTGCGCGCAACATCCTGATCCCCAATCCACGACCCCTGTCGAACCTCAAGCGGGCGTTCGAGAACTACAAGATCACCTGGATGAGCGGGGTGAACACATTGTTCAATGGGCTGACCAACGAGGTCTGGTTTACCGACAGCCCGCCCAAATACCTCAAATTCTCATCTGCGGGCGGCATGGCATTGCAAGCAGCCGTCGCGCAAAAATGGGAAGGCATCACGGGCAAGTCTGTTTTGCAGGGGTATGGCCTGACCGAAACTTCGCCAGTGCTGACGTTCAACCCGCTTGGCAAAACGCGGGATGGGTCCATCGGGATTCCTGTACCCGGAACAATGGTCGTTTGTCTGGACGAAGCTGGGAACCCGGTTCCCCAAGGCCAAACCGGAGAGATCGCGGCCAAAGGCCCGCAGATCATGGCCGGGTACTGGAACAAACCCGAAGAGACCGCGCATGCGCTGCGTGATGGATGGTTCCTGACCGGTGACATCGGTGTCATGGACCCGGACGGCTATTTCCGAATTGTCGACAGGAAGAAGGACATGGTGGTTGTGTCCGGCTTCAACGTCTATCCGAACGAGGTCGAAGACTGCCTCGCGCAACACCCCGGTATCTTGGAGGCGGCGGTCATCGGCGTGCCCGACGATGGAACAGGTGAGGCGGTCAAAGCTTTTGTCGTCAAACGCGACAACGGCCTGACCGAAGCGGACATCCGTGCCCACTGCAAAGCGCATCTGACCGCCTACAAGGTGCCCAAGCGGGTCGAATTCCGCGATGAGCTGCCGAAATCGAATGTCGGAAAAATTCTCAGAAAAGACCTGCGCGCCGAAGAACTGGCGCGTATCGCAGCGGAGTAACGGGCATGGTTGGAGCCTTCGAACAAGCGCTGCTGGCGCTGATGATCTTCGTCATCATGCTGGGCATGGGCGCGTCCCTCACACCGCGAGATTTCTATCTGGCCTTGCGGCGCCCCTACGGTCTCGCCATCGGGGTGATCTCGCAATACGGGTTCATGCCGCTGATCGGGTTCCTTCTGGCGACGTTTCTGGTTGTGCCCGAGACCATCGCGCTGGGCATTCTCATCATGGCGTGTATGCCGGGTGGGACGACCTCGAACATCTTTACCTACTTCTCCAAGGGCAATCTGGCGCTGTCGGTTCTGATGACGGTGACGTCGACTGTCACCGGTGTCGTGCTGATCCCGCTGGTGCTGGTGCTCTATGCGTCCGCGCTAAATCTCGAGATTCCGCGAGAGAACATCATCGTTACGCTGGTTCTGCTGCTTGTCCCGGTGGCCATCGGGATGGTTCTGCGAAAGCTGAGCGCCAATGTGGGAGCGGTGACAGAGTTCTTTGGCTCTGCGCTGGCGCTGTTCTTTATCGTGTTCCTGATGGTCAGCTGGATACCGCGAAACTGGCAGTTCCTGCTGGAAACCACGCCTGCCACCTATTTCGCATCTATTGGTCTGGGTTTGTTTGGAATCACAATCGGCTATCTGTTTGCCCGCGCCTTGCGTCTGCATCCCCGCAATGCGAGGACCGTGGCGCTTGAGACGGGCATCCAGAACGGACCACTGGCGATCGCGATCATCGTATTCACCTTCCAGGGGTCCGAGGCGCAGGCGATCATGGCGGTGCCCGTGCTCTATTCGCTGTTCATCGTGATCGTATCGACCTGCGTGACCTTGGTGTTCCGACGCGCCAACACGGCGGCAGAGCAGAAAATCCCGGACAGCCTGCTCTGAAACAGTTGCATTGCCCTCAAACCCCGCCTATACGGCGCGCTCTACCCGCGGGACCGGTCGAATTGGCATACCGAGTCGCGCGTTCACCGATCTGAAGACAGGAGACGGAAATGCCGAAGATGAAGACAAAGTCGAGCTGCAAAAAGCGGTTCAAGGTGACGGCCACGGGCCGCATCAAGGCAGGTCAGGCTGGCAAACGCCACGGCATGATCAAGCGCCACAAAAAGTTCATCCGCGACGCGCGCGGAACCACCACGCTGTCGAAGGCTGATGAACAGATCATCAAGCCGATGATGCCCTACGCGCGCTAAGGAGGAATTGACATGTCCCGAGTAAAAGGCGGAACCACCACACACGCCCGTCACAAGAAGGTCATCAAGGCCGCCAAAGGTTACTATGGCCGCCGAAAGAACACCTTCAAGGTTGCACGTCAGGCCGTCGACAAGGCGAACCAGTACGCCACACGCGACCGCAAGAACCGCAAGCGCAACTTCCGCGCGCTGTGGATCCAGCGGATCAACGCGGCTGTGCGTCTGCATGACGAAGCGCTGACATATTCCCGCTTCATCAACGGCCTGAACCTGGCCGGCATCGAAGTGGACCGCAAAGTGCTGGCCGATCTGGCCGTGCACGAGCCCGAAGCCTTCGGCGCGATCGTCGAACAGGCCAAAGGCGCACTGGCCGCGTAAGCGACCCAGAGTTCTGAATAAAGAAAGCCCCGTTGGTTCAGCGGGGCTTTTTTCGTTTCGGCATCAGACACCCCAATCCGCCGATCCCGCAACACGACCAAAGTTTCCCTAGCGTCATTGGGTCGCTGTTGGCACTCTCAGATCAGAACAGCAAAAATCTGGGAGGAATTTATGCTCGACTCGACATTGTCCGACACCACGCAGGCCTTTCTTGATGAATTCGGGAAGGCGCTGGAGGAAGGCGACATCGCCCGCGCCCGCGAGATGTTCGCAGACGATTGCTACTGGCGCGATCTTGTCACCTTCACCTGGAATATCAAAACAGTCGAAGGCAAGGATCAGGTCGAGGATATGCTGAAACATCAGCTTGCCACGACCAAACCGCACAATTGGGCCATCGCCGAAGGCGAAGTGGTGACCGAAGACGGCGGGATCGTGACCGCCTGGATTACCTTCGAGACAGAGGTTGCCCGTGGGTATGGCCTGATCCGTCTGCGCGAGGGCAAGATCTGGACGCTTTTGACCACAATGGTCGAGTTGAAGGGCCATGAAGAACCCAAAGGGTTTGACCGTCCGTTGGGGGCCAAGCACGGGGCCGGCAAGAACCGGACCACTTGGAAGGAAGAACGGGAGGCAGAGGCGAGCGAACTCGGCTACACCTCCCAACCCTATACGCTGATCATCGGCGGCGGGCAGGGCGGCATCGCTCTTGGCGCGCGTTTGCGCCAATTGGGTGTGCCGACCATCATCGTCGAACGCAACGAGCGCCCGGGTGACAGCTGGCGTAAGCGCTACAAGTCGCTCTGCCTGCATGACCCGGTCTGGTATGACCATCTGCCCTACATCAAATTCCCGGAAAACTGGCCTGTCTTTGCACCCAAGGACAAGATCGGCGACTGGCTCGAGATGTACACCAAGGTGATGGAGCTGAACTACTGGACCCGCACCACCGCCAAATCCGCCACCTATGACGAGGCCAAGCAGGAATGGACCGTTGTGGTCGACCGCGACGGTGAAGAAGTCACCCTGCGGCCCAAGCAACTGGTCATGGCAACGGGTATGTCCGGCAAGGCGCGCATCCCGGATTTGCCGGGTATGGACACGTTCAAGGGTGATATCCACCATTCCTCGCAGCACCCCGGCCCGGATCGCTACAAAGGCAAGAAATGCGTTGTCATCGGGTCGAACAATTCTGCGCATGACATCTGTGCGGCCCTTTGGGAGCATGACGCCGACGTGACCATGGTGCAGCGGTCCTCGACCCACATCGTGCGGTCTGACACGCTGATGGAGATCGGTCTGGGCGACCTCTATTCCGAACGCGCCGTCAATGCGGGAATGACCACCGAAAAGGCCGATCTGATCTTTGCGTCCTTGCCCTATGCGATCCTGCACGAGTTCCAGATCCCGGCCTATGCCGCGATGAAGGAGCAGGACAAAGAGTTTTACGAGGGGCTGGAAAAAGCCGGGTTCTGGCTGGATTGGGGAGACGACGACTCGGGTCTGTTCATGAAGTACCTGCGCCGTGGGTCTGGCTATTACATCGACGTGGGTGCGAGCCAGCTGATCATCGACGGAGAGATCAAGCTCAAGCGCGGGCAGGTGACCGAGATCGTTGAAGACGGGCTCATCCTCGACACCGGCGAAAAGCTTGAAGCGGATCTGATCGTGCTGGCGACCGGCTACAACTCCATGAACGGCTGGGTGGCTGATCTGATGGGCCAAGAGATGGCCGACAAGGTGGGCAAGGTCTGGGGACTTGGGTCGAACACCACCAAGGACCCCGGCCCTTGGGAAGGTGAACAGCGCAACATGTGGAAGCCGACGCAGCAGGAAAACCTGTGGTTCCATGGCGGCAACCTGCATCAATCGAGGCACTATTCGCAATTCCTTGCCTTGCAGATCAAGGCACGGATGGAAGGTATCCCGACCCCGGTTTATGCGCTGCAAGAGGTGCATCACACGTCGTAATGTCGGCATGGGGCGGGCCGTTTGGTCCGCCCCATTGCACGGAGTCGTGACAGCGGCGTTCTGGACTCGCGGTCTTAGGGCGTTACACCAAAACGCATGATGCACCGACGTACATTCCTGACAACGACAGCCGCCGCATTTTGCGCGCCATTCCTTGCGCGGGCGCAGACCGACGACCTGCGCAGCGCGATTGATGCTTTGCCGCAGTTGCATTCCATTCAGGTCAGCAAGGGCGACGAAACTGTGATCGCCGAGGCGCCTCGCGGACCCGGTCTTGATCGGCTCGCCAACATCAAATCCTGCTCAAAGAGCATCGTGGCGCTCTTGCTGGGAGCTGCCATCGACCGGGGCGAGGTGGCTTCGGTGCAAGCACCGCTCTCCGAAGTCGCGCCCAATATCCTGCCTTCCAATGCCACTCCGGGGGCGGCGGACATCACTCTCGAAGACCTTGTCACCTTGCGCGCAGGGTTGGAACGCACGTCGGGTCAGAACTACGGCGCATGGGTGAATTCCCGCAACTGGCTGGCAGATGCGTTGTCTCGACCAATGGTGGCTGAACCCGGTGGGCAGATGCTCTATTCGACCGGATCGACACATATCCTGGGCGCGGCATTGGCAGAAGCCACTGGGCAAAGCCTTCTGGCGCAGGCACGCGAACGGCTGGGCCGACCCTTGGGCATCGAAATCCCGCCTTGGACCCGCGATCCTCAGGGCTACTACATGGGGGGCAATGAAATGGCATTGCGCCCGACGGCGATACTCAAGATCGCCAAGCTGATGCGCGATGATGGTCAGTTTGAAGGGGCGCAAGTGATCCCGCAAAGCTGGGTCGCGGCCTCGACCATCCCCTATGCGCGGTCGCCGTGGTCGGGCCTTTCGTACGGCTACGGCTGGTTCCTGTCTCCGTCGGGTTACACGCTGGCCCGCGGATACGGTGGTCAGATCATCGCATCACACAAAGCCCGCAATCTTGCCGTGGCGATCACGTCCGATCCGAACCAACCCGCCCGATCCGGCGGCTATTTCGGCGATCTGATGCGACTGTTGGATGGACCCGTTTTGGCACTGGCCTGACACGAACCTCCCTTGCCTTCGCCCGCACGCTCCGCAAGATGCATGAACCCTAACCGTGCGGAGAGATCATGCCCACAGCGCCCCTTTGGCTGCTTGTTGCCCTGCAAGCCACCGTTTCCGCCGCGTCGATGGTGGTGGAGATCGTCGCAGGGCGCATGCTGGCGCCATATGTCGGTATGTCGCTTTATACATGGACCTCAGTGATCGCCGTGGTCTTGGCGGGGTTTTCCGCCGGGCATTGGTGGGGCGGGCGTCTGGCAGATCGCCCCGGCATCAACCCGATGGTGGCGACCGCTTGGGCGCTGGTCGCGGCAGCAGTCACCACGGCACTGGCGGGTGTCGCCTTGCGTGCGTCGGCAGAGCCTGTGCTAAGCGCTTTCCCACAACCCGTCTGGGGCATCACCGGGCTGACACTGGCCGCGTTTTTTCTGCCATCGCTGTTTGCTGGCATCCCGGCGCCCTTGCTGACGCAGGTGTCGCTGTCCGGCCCATCGCGACAAGGGCAGGCATTGGGCGCGATGTTCGCTTCGGGTGCCATTGGGGCCATCGTGGGTACGCTGCTGGCCGGGTTCGTGTTCATATCGTGGCTGGGAAGCCTGTGGACTCTCACAACCGTGACGCTCGTTTACACGGCAGGGGCAGCGCTGTGCTTTGTGCTGGGCAAAGGCTTGCGCATTGTTCAGGGCGCGAGCCTTGTCGCATCGGCGGCACTTGCGCTGTCCTCCGGCCTTTCGAAAGGGCCATGCACGCTGGAAAGCCGCTATTTCTGCCTGCAATCCGTCGATGTGTCAGCCGATACGTCGCATCCGACCCGCGCCATGGTGATCGACCATTTGGTACACGGTATTTCCGCCCAGGATGCACCGGATGTGATGTTCACCGATCACGCCGCCATGCTGGACGCCTTGACCCGACTTCGTGCGCCTTCTGCCGACCCCGCGACGTTCCATATTGGCGGGGGTAACTATGCGTTGCCCCGCGCCTTTGCCCATCGCGGCTTTACCCAGACAACGGTGGCCGAGATTGACCCGGCGGTGACCGCCCTCGCGCAGCAGGACTTCTGGTTCGATCCCACGGATGTTCGCGTCCTGCATATGGATGCGCGGCGGGCGCTGCTGACGGAGGATCAGCGCTACGACGTGGTCATTGGGGATGCGTTCACCGACACAGCCGTGCCGCAACATCTGGTCACCGCCGAGTTCTTTGCGTTGATCCGCGACCGGCTTACACCCGATGGCACCTATCTGATGAACGTGATCGACTATTCGGACCGCATGCAGGCGGTCGGCAGTCTGGTCGCAACGCTGCGCGGGGTATTTCCGGTGGTCGAAGTCTGGGCCGAAGCGCGGCGACCTGCACCCGGAGAGCGTGTTGTGATGGTGATTGCCGCAGGCGTGTCGGAAACTCCGACAAACAGCTTTTCGGTGCCCGCGCCTGAACAAACCACCTTTGCCGCGCTTGGTCCCGGATTTGTGGACCAGCTTGCTGCGGCAGGCGTTTACCTGACCGACGACTACGCGCCGATAGATCGCTTGGTCGGGCCGCGCGATTAACACAACCCGACCAAGCCCATGCCAGCGCCCTCGCCGGAGTGGCGCTGGATGTTCTTTTTTTATGCCGCCTTGAGCAGCTTCTGAGGCTCGGTCACGTCAAGGCCAAGCGCCTGACCAACCGCACCATAGGTGAGCTGACCTGCATGCACGTTCAGACCTGCCAGAAGGTGCGGATCGTCGGCACAGGCCTGCTGCCAGCCCTTGTTCGCCAATGCCAGCATGAACGGCATCGTGGCGTTGCCAAGCGCGATGGTCGACGTGCGGGCAACCGCGCCCGGCATGTTGGCCACGCAGTAATGCATGATGCCATCGACCTCGTAGATCGGGTTCTCATGCGTGGTGGCTTTCGAGGTCTCGAAGCATCCGCCCTGGTCGATGGCCACGTCCACAAGCGCGGAACCCGGTTTCATCAGGCCAAGGTCTGCACGGCTCACCAGTTTGGGGGCAGCGGCACCGGGGATAAGCACGGCACCGACAACCATGTCAGCGGTCGTGATCATCTCGGCAATGTTCGCCTGGCTGGCGTAGCGGGTGCGGAAAGTGCCTCCGAACACGTCATCGAGATAGCGCATGCGGGGCAGGGAGCGATCCAGAACCGTCACATCTGCGCCCATACCAGCCGCCACGCGGGCCGCATGGGTGCCGACAACGCCGCCACCAATCACGACAACCTGTGCCGGAGTAACACCGGGCACGCCGCCCATCAGTACACCACGGCCGCCATTGGCCTTCTGCAAGGTCCACGCGCCCATCTGCGGCGCAAGCTTACCGGCGACTTCGGACATCGGGGCCAGCAGGGGCAGGCCGCCATTGCGGTCGGTCACGGTTTCATAGGCGATCGCGGTGCAGCCCGAGGCGAGCAGATCACGGGTCTGCTCGGGGTCCGGCGCGAGGTGCAGATAGGTGAACAGCAACTGACCTTCGCGCAGCATCTTGCGCTCGACCGCCTGCGGTTCCTTGACCTTGACGATCATGTCGGCGGTCGCGAACACCTCTTCTGCGGTGTCGAGGATCTGCGCGCCAGCAGCGGTGTAAGCCGCATCGTCAAAGCCTGCGCCAATGCCGGCACCTTTCTGGATCAGAACGGTATGGCCATGTGCAACGGCTTCCTGTGCCGCGCTCGGAGTGACGCCGACGCGGAATTCCTGGGGTTTGATTTCGGTTGGGCATCCGATTTTCATGACTGTCTCCTCCGACTCTGTCTGTCGAGAGGATGCGCCTCTTTCGTTGCAATTTCGTATGGATCTTTGGCGGCAGACAGGCCATTTTGCGAAGACCCTTCGAAGAATAGGGTATTTATCGGGAGGAAACTTGCGTCATGTCCCTAGATGACACGGATCGGCGGATTCTGCGCGTCCTGCAGCGCAAGGGCCGCATCTCGAATGCCGAACTGGCCGAGTCGGTGAACCTTTCGGCATCCGCCTGCCATCGCCGGGTGCAGCGATTGGAAGCGGATGGATATATCCGGGACTATGTTGCGCTTCTCAATGCGCGCAAACTGGGGATGCCGACGACGGTCTTTGTCGAGATCAAGCTCAGCAGCCAGGCGGACGAATTGCTGGAGGCGTTCGAAAAAGCGGTCGCGCGGGTGCCTGACGTGCTCGAATGTCATCTGATGGCGGGAACGGCGGATTACATCCTCAAGATCGTAGCCGAAGACACCGAAGATTTCGCCCGCATTCATCGCCAGTATCTCACGCGGCTTCCCGGCGTGGCGCAGATGCAAAGCTCGTTTGCGCTCCGCACGGTGTTCAAGACCACCGCACTTCCGGTCTAGGACCCACCTTCAGACACAGCAGAGCAGGGCCTGCATCCCGCAGAATACGCGCTCTGGCACAGGTGGTTTGTGTCTTTGCTGCCGTTTTGTTAGAGTAGCGGGATACGCCGGAGCACCCGCCAGAGACGCGGCCTCCCACACTCATCCCCCGACATACGGAGTATTCATGACCCAGGTAAAAACGGGCGATACCGTTTCGATTCATTACACCGGAACCTTGTCTGACGGTTCGACATTCGACAGTTCCGCCGGGCGCGCCCCGTTGGAGTTCACGGTTGGCGCGGGCCACATCATCCCCGGTCTCGATCAGGCGATCCCCGGCATGGCTGTGGGCGACACCAAAACCGTACAGGTGCCTGCCGATCAGGCGTACGGTCAGCGCGACCCGAATGCACAGCAGGCCGTGCCGCGCGCCGACATTCCGGCTGACATTCCGCTTGAGCCGGGCACACAGTTGCAGATGCAAACACCCACGGGGCAGGTTGTCCCGGTCATGGTCGCCGAAGTCACCGAGACCGAGGTCACCTTGGACGCAAACCACCCGCTTGCCGGGCAGGATCTGAGGTTCGACGTTGAGTTGGTCGAAATCAAAGCGGCCTGAGATGGGGGCTGACCGGCGGTGCCGATCAGACCAAGGCGAGCGTGATCGTACATTGTTCCTGAACCAATGGCGAACAATGGACGATCCCTCGCTCTCCCCGAACTATTGTCAGCCCAAAGAAGCCGGCTTCAGGTACGAACCCCGGCGAACCGTTCTTGCCAGCCTGCGCGTTCTTCGTCGCTGATCTTGCGGAACGTCACCTCGGGCACCGAGAACACATGACCTTCCGGCAATGCCTGAACGGCTGATGCCACGTCGGCAGGCCAGGTTGCGTCTTCCGCATGCATCGCTGTCAATAGCTGTGCCGAAGCATCCGGGATGAACGGGCTCGAGATCACCGCGTAGAACCGGATCAGGTTGAGCGCGATGCGGATCTGCATGGCTGCCGCATCTGGGTCTTCCTTGAATGTGCTCCAAGGGGCGACATCCTGCAGGTATTCGTTGCCAAGCACCCAAAGTGCGCGCAGAGCGGCGGCGGATTTGCGGACCTCGATGGCGTCCATATGCGCTTCGTATTCGCGCAGGCCCTTTTCAAGATCGGCGATCAACTGGTCTTCGCGCGCCCCCGGTGTGCCGCCAGACGGAACCGCCTCGCTGAACTTGGAGCGGCAGAACTTTGTCACACGGCTGGCGAAGTTGCCCAGCACGTCGGCCAGATCCTTGTTCACGGAGCCTTGGAAATTTTCCCAGGTGAATTCGCTGTCCGAGCTTTCGGGCGCGTGGCTCAGCAGCCACCAGCGCCAGTAATCTGCGGGCAGAATCTCGAGCGCCTGATCCATGAAAACGCCGCGGCCCTGCGAGGTGCTGAACTGGCCGCCATCGTAGTTCAGGTAGTTGAACGACTTGATGTAGTCGACCAGCTTCCAATCCTCGCCCGACCCGAGGATCGTCACTGGAAAGCTGAGCGTGTGGAAAGGGACGTTGTCCTTGCCCATGAATTGCGTGTAGCGCACATCGTCCGCGCCGCGCTCAGTCCGCCACCAGCGTTCCCAGTCGGCATCGGTCTTGCCATTGGCTTCGGCCCATTCACCGGCGCAGGCGATGTATTCGATGGGCGCGTCGAACCAGACATAGAAGACCTTGCCCTCCATGCCGGGCCACTCTTCGTCGCCTTTCTTGACCGGGATGCCCCAGTCCAGATCGCGTGTGATGCCCCGGTCCTGCAACCCGTCGCCATCGTTCAGCCATTTCTTGGCGATGGAAGTGGTGAGCACAGGCCAGTCGGTCTTGCTGTCGATCCACTCCTGCAGCTTGCCGCGCATGTCGGACTGGCGCAGGTACAGGTGCTTGGTTTCCCGCACCTCAAGATCGGTTGAGCCGGAAATGGCGGACCGCGGGTTGATCAGGTCGGTCGGGTCGAGCTGCTTGGTACAGTTCTCGCACTGATCGCCACGCGCTTTATCATAGCCGCAATTGGGGCAGGTGCCTTCGATATAGCGGTCGGGCAAGAACCGTTTGTCCGCATGGCTGTAGACCTGCTTTTCGCTGACTTCGCGGATCAGGCCAGCGTCGGCAAGACGTCCCGCCAGATGCTGGGTCAGCTTGTGGTTCTGCGGGCTGGACGAGCGGCCGAAATGATCAAAGGACAGGCGGAAGCCTTGTGCGATCTCGGCCTGAACCGCATGCATCTCGGCGCAGTAATCGGCCACGGGCTTGCCAGCCTTTGCGGCGGCCAACTCGGCCGGGGTTCCGTGCTCGTCCGTGGCGCACAGGAACATCACCTCGTTGCCTCGTGCCCGCAGGTAGCGGGCATAGAGATCTGCGGGCAATTGGCTGCCCACGAGGTTTCCAAGGTGCTTGATCCCGTTGATATAGGGGATTGCCGACGTGATGAGGTGCCGTGCCATATCGTATGCGCCCGCGCTGTAACTGAGGTTTGCGCCGCTTTAGCGGATCACAGGCCCAAGTGCCAGAGGATCAGTCCTTTTCTCGGCTGGTTCGCATCAACCGCCCGATCAGGAAAGATGTGCGCGGCGCATAGACATAAGGCGTCTTGGGCTGACTGGGTCGGGCACGCATCCGGATCAATCCGAAAACCACCAAGCCCGCGTGACCTACGGCGATCATGGCAAAGAGAGCCGGAGGACCGAAGATGCCCATAAGTACCGAGGCAAGGTAGGGTGCTGCAATCGCCCCGCAGGCGTACCAGAACATCAGTGCCGCAGACAGTTCGACCCGTTCGCTGTCGCTTGCGAAATCATGGGCGTGCGCTGCGGCCACAGAGTAGATCGGGAAACTGGTCAGGCCAAAGATCATCGCGGTCAGGAAAACGCCAGAGGTTGGAAGATCCGTCAGCGTTGCGGTCAGCACACAGGATGCGATGGCTGCAACCGACAGCCAGATCAGCACCCAACGCCTGTCGTATTTGTCGGCGAGCCACCCCACGGGGTATTGTGCCAATGCGCCGCCCGCCACGAAGGCCGCCATGAAGAGCGCGATCTGATCCAGCGCGAGGCCGACACCTTGCCCATAGACCGGGCCCACCATGCGGAAGGAGGCAGACGAGATCGCAGCGACGATCACGCCCGCCACGGCAAGGGGCGAGCGGGCGATCGCCATTTTGGGGCGCAATCGCGGCGCGTCAGGTGTTTCGGGTTGTGGCCGGGTGGTCAGGGCCAGCGGTAGCAGCGCTGCACAGCAGAAGATGGCCAACAGGTTGTAGCTGACATAAGCCGCTGGGGTCAGCACACCGATCAGCAGTTGGGCGATCAGCGATGCACCCATGTCTGCGATCCGGTAAAGCCCCATGGCACGGCCGCGGGTCTCATTGGTCACCTCCGCCTGAAGCCAGGCTTCGATCACGGTGTAGCAGCCTGCAACGCAGACCCCTGTTGCGATCCGCATCAGCGCCCAGGCGACGGGATCGGCCCACATCATATGGCTGATCAGCCCAATCGCGCCCAGTACCGTGAACGCGGAAAAGGCGCGTGCATGGCCGACAGTGCCCATCAGACGCGGGGCCCACCAGCAGCCGACAAAGAAACCAACGAAATGCGCAGATCCCAGCATCCCGATTTCGGCGGTGGTAAAGCCCAGTGTTATGCCGGAGATGGCGTCCAGTGGTCCGACACCACCGGATGAGATCTGAAGCAAGGCAACAGACAGGAACAAGGCGGCGAAGGACAAGGGCAGGCGCATTCAGCTTTTAAAAGACTGATACGCCGGGCACGTCCACTGTTTATCCGACGCGAGAGGTCGTTTTCCGCGCTTTGGACGTGCAGTGTTCCGCCTAGACTTTGTTGTATTGGTCGAGGACGGTGTCCACCATGACATAGGTCTGTGGCATGAAGCGCCCTTTCGGTTTTGTCTCAATCCACCAAGCCCGCGCGCCTTTATTGTTCAGTAAATCACGGAGAAGGCTGTGAAGCGCGCCCTCCATTCCAACAAGCTTGTTCGGGATGGTGTCATTGTGTTTGACGAAGTTGCCGATGATGTGGATGCCTTGCTCGAGATACATTCCGAACGCGCGTTTTTCGGCTGGCGTGAGCGCATCATAGTCTCTTTCTGCGCGCTCCAGAAATTCCGCAAAGTCCAGATTGTTGCTCAATCCTTTGAAGTTGCTCAGGCTTTCAAGCAAATCGCGCCAGTTGGCGAGTTCGGATTGTTTTCGGTTCTGTCGCAGTTCGTAGGCCAGAAAGATCAGTGACAGGATCACGCCGAGCGCGGCAAGGATATCTGCTATCGGGGCAAGCTGGCTAAGCGACATGTGGTTGCTCCTTTGCGCCTAGCCTAGAGCACGCCTCCTTGTCCGGTAAAGCGGGTGATCTCCCGGTTGCAGAGATTTTGGGAACGAGGCCAGACGGACGGATTGTCATCAGCCAGTCACGGGGCGGGGCCATGCGGGCGCGCAGGCGGCTCAGGGTCCAGTGACCCGCCCCGTGGTGATGGGCAGGGTCCAGCGACCAGCGGGTTTCTATCCCCGGCGCGCCGCCCTGACCGGGGGTCAGAAGCAGGGCAAGTGGACGGCAGATGCCCGCACCACATCCCGCCTCGGCGGCCAGATGCAGACGGCGGATCGGCACCATCGCGGGGGGTGCCGTCAGATCGGCCACCACCACGGGCGCATGCCCATCACGCAGCGCTTCTTCCATCGCCCAGAGCAGCATGTCGCGTTTGGCGGGTGTGACGAACAGGATATGGCCCGGCGTGATGTGACCCGCGATGGCGTCAGGGCAGAGGAATTCAGTCGCCGCGTGCTGCGTGATCCAGACCACCGGTCCCCCCAATTGTGCGGCAATGGTCACCGCCAGTGTGTGCCGCGCCAGCCCACAGAGTTCGTGCACGCGTCCCAGCCGCAACGCGATTTCGGGATCGCCCAGCGTGATCTGCGGCGCGGGGCGGTGGGGGCGTCGGGACAGAAGGGCGTTGGCACTGTGCATGGCAGCAGTTTACGTGTTCTTATTTTGTTCTCAAGAGATTCGTCGCACCTTGCGTGTCAGCCCTTGCCTCGGATCGGTGCAATTGGTCAGGTACGTCAAAGAATTGCCCTCAAGAACAAGGTTCCGTCTGCCGTGATCCCGATTTTGCGCGCCACATTGGTTGCGATCTGGCTGGCTTTCCCAGCAAAGGCGGCTGACCTGACGGTGTTTGCGGCGGCCTCGTTGGGCGACGCGATGGCCGAACTTGCAACGGTTTGGAAAGCTGACACCGGTCAGGACGTCACCCTTGTTCTCGCGGGCAGCTCCACATTGGCGCGCCAGATCGACGCTGGCGCACCTGCCGATGTCTATGTTTCGGCAAACGAGACATGGATGGATTGGCTGGTCGACCGTGGCCGAGCTGTGCCAGAAAGCCGTGTAAACATCGCGTCGAACCGTCTTGTCCTGGTGGCACACGATCCCGCCGCAGCTTCGGATACCGATATCACAGCGCAGACCGACATAGTGCGTGCCTTGGGAACGTCGGGGCGTCTGGCCATCGCCTTGCCCGAAGCCGTGCCCGCAGGCATTTACGCCAAGACCGCACTCACCGCTCTTGGGCTTTGGGAAGGGTTGAGCACACGACTGGCCCCCACCGACAATGTCCGCGCGGCGCTGGCGCTCGTGGCCTTGGGCGAAGCGCCCTTGGCAATCGTCTATGCGACTGACGCCAAGGCTGAGCCGCGCGTCGTTACCGCAGGTGTGTTCCCCGAAGACAGCCATCCGCCCATCCGCTATCCGGCAGCCGTGGTCACCGATACCCAGTCACCCAACGAAGCTTCCGAATTTGTGGCGTGGCTGGTCAGCCCGGCAGCGCAAGACGTTCTAAGCCGCTATGGGTTTCTTCCAGTCGGGATATCGGAATGACCGGATGGCTTGGGCCAGAGGAATGGCAGGCGGTCGCCCTGTCGCTCAAGGTGTCGTTCTGGGCAACGCTGCTCAGCCTGCCATTCGGCTTGCTCTGCGCGCTGGCGCTCGCACGAGGGCGGTTCATCGGGCGGGATGTGCTGAATTGGCTGGTCCATTTGCCGCTTGTTCTTCCACCGGTCGTGACCGGCTATCTGCTTTTGCTTGGCTTCGGGCGGCAAGGGCCGATCGGGTCCGTGCTTGATAGCGTCTTCGGGATCACATTGGCCTTCCAATGGACCGGGGCCGCCTTGGCCGCCTCAATCATGGCGTTCCCGCTGATGGTGCGGGCCATGCGGCTGGCGATCGAAGCCGTTGATCCCAAGCTGGAAGAGGCCGCCGCCACCTTGGGGGCCAGCCGGCTCAAGGTGTTCAGCACGGTCACCCTGCCTTTGATCCTGCCGGGGATCATCGCGGGGGCGGTTCTGGCATTTGCCAAGGCGATGGGCGAATTCGGCGCAACCATCACCTTTGTGTCGAACATCCCCAGTGAAACACGCACCGTGCCATCAGCGATCTACGCCTTCCTTCAAGTCCCCGGCGGCGAGACCAGCGCGATCCGCCTTGTCGTGGTCGCGGTCGCCATCGCCATCGGTGCGCTGATCCTGTCCGAATGGCTATCCCGCCGCGTCGCAAAACGGATTTCGGGATCATGAGTCTGTCAATCGACATACGGCGGTCCCTTGGCGGGTTCGATCTGAACACCACGTTCGAGGCGCCCGAAGGCGTGACCGTGCTCTTCGGTCGGTCGGGCAGCGGCAAAACATCGGTCGTCAAATCCGTCGCGGGTCTGGTGACGCCTGAGCAGGGACGGATCACCTTGAACGGCCGGGTTCTGTTCGATGCTGGCACGCGGACGGATGTGCCGGTGCACAAGCGGCGCTTGGGATATGTGTTCCAGGACAGTCGCCTGTTTCCTCATCTCAGCGTTCGGGACAACCTGTGTTACGCGGCGCGCGTCAGTGGACGTGGGGCAAAAGATCCCAAGGATGTCGGTGCACTCTTGGGAATTTCGCATCTTCTGGACCGGAGGACCCATTCCCTATCGGGTGGTGAGGCACAGCGGGTGGCGATTGGCCGGGCGCTGTTGTCGGAACCCGACATGCTCTTGATGGACGAACCGCTCGCCTCGCTAGATGGGCCGCGCAAGGCAGAGATTCTGCCCTATCTCGAAACTTTGCGGCGCGAGACCGGACTTTCGATCCTTTACGTGACCCACAACATGGCCGAGGTGGCGCGGCTGGCCACCCATATCGTTCTGATCGACGACGGTCGCGTGGTACGCTCGGGTGCCCCGGAAGAGGTGCTGACGGACCCTGACATGGTCCGCATGCTCGGCATTCGCGATGCGGGTGCCGTGTTGTCAGCCCAAGTGGCAGCGCATCATCCTGACGGTTTGAGCGAATTGGCGATATCTGCCGGGACGCTCTTGTTGCCAGCGGTGGATGCCCGCGTAGGAGCCAAGTTGAGGGTCCGCATTCTGGCGCAGGATGTGATCCTTGCCCGAGCGCGTCCTGAAGGATTGTCAGCGCTCAACATTCTGCCGGTCCGCGTGCTTGCCGTGCGCCGTGGCGAAGGGCCGGGTGTTATCGTGCAGCTCAAGGCGGGCGAGGACCGTCTTCTGGCTCGCATCACTCGACGTAGTGCAGATGCGTTGAACATCGTCGAAGGCGGCGAATGTTACGCGGTGATGAAATCTGTTGCTGTCTCGCAAACGGACATCGCTGTTGGCTTGCAGACCGGGCTTTAGCCGCTACGTTGCGCGCAACCAAATTCGAAGGAACGCACGATGAAGACGAACCGACTGGGCAAAACCGATCTGATGGTGTCCGAACTGTGCCTTGGCACGATGACCTACGGCAATCAGACGCCCGAGGCGGATGCCCATATGCAGATGGATATGGCGCTGGACGCGGGGATCAATTTCATCGACGCGGCCGAGATGTATCCGGTCAACCCGGTTGCCAAGGAGACCATTGGTCTGACCGAAGAAATCCTTGGCAACTGGTTCCAGAAAACCGGCCGCCGCAATGATTGGATTCTCGCCACCAAACATTCCGGCGAGGGGATGCAATTTGTCCGTGACGGTGCGCCGATCACAAGCGAGAGTGTTCCCGCCGCCGTCGAAGGATCGCTGAAGCGGCTCAAGACCGACCATATTGATCTCTACCAGCTGCATTGGCCCAATCGCGGGTCCTACATGTTCCGCAAGAACTGGACCTTTGACCCCAGCACCCAGAACCGGACCGAGACACTTCAGAACATGGCGGATGTTCTTGGCGCGCTGGGTCGCGAGATCGAGAAGGGGCGCATCCGGCACATTGGTCTGTCCAACGAAAGTGCCTGGGGCACGATGATGTGGCTGCAGGTGGCGCACGCGATGGCTGGGCCGCGGATGGAAAGCATCCAGAATGAATACTCACTGATGTGCCGTTTGGCCGATACCGATCTGGCCGAGGTGATGGTGCATGAAGAAGTGTCGCTTCTGCCGTTCTCACCTTTGGCGGCAGGGCTGTTGACCGGGAAATACCAGAACGGTGCTGTGCCCGAGGGGTCGCGCATGTCGCTCAATGGCAATCTGGGGGGGCGCAAGACGGACCGGGCGTTCCTGGCCGTCGATGCCTATGCCAAGGTTGCGCAAGAGGCTGGTCTCGATATGGCGCTGATGGCCCTGGCGTGGTCAGTGCAACGACCCTTCGTGGCGTCTTCGATCTTTGGCGCGACAACAGCCGATCAGCTGGCGCATTTGCTCAAGGTCGAAGGCATGACCCTGAGCGCCGACGTTCTGAAGGCGCTGGATGACACGCACAAGCAGCATCCTATGCCGTACTGAGCCGCTGGACGAATGATCGATTACGCGCTGCTGGCCGCTTCTTTGGCATCCAGCGGCAGCACATCGGTGCTCGTGGGTTCAGGCACGGGAACAGGACGGCTGCCCGTCTTGCCCAATCGCGCGGGAAGAGTTCCCGACAAGGCCCACGCGCCAAGCAGCGCGGTCGCCCCAGCGCCAAAGATTGCCGCCAACGGCGCCACAAGCAGCACCAGCCACGCCATACCGGGTGTGAGAATGCCCGATACGTCGCGGAAACTCGAATAGACCGCAGACATTTCGGTCCGTTCCGACGGTTTGACCGCCAGTAGAAACGGCAATCCCGCCGAAACATCGAGCAAGATCAGAAAGAATGATCCCGACATCAGGCATAGCACGGTGAGCCATGGCAGGCCGGACAGCAAAGCCGCCGACCCGAAGAGCAGTCCCGCCATTAAAAACCCGGTGCGGACGGCATGCCGGATTGAATAACGCTGCATGAAGCGCAGCATGAACGGTGTTACGAACAGCGCAGCGTTGGAAATCGACAGTGCGATCCCGCCCAATTGTTCGCCCAAGCCGGACTGGATCGCAAAGATCGGCAGATAGACGACATAGACCCACCATCCACAAGACCGGATCACCGCGAAGAGCCAGCCGGCCACCAGACGGGGTTGAGCAAAGAACCTTGGCAGGAACCCCAACGGATTTGTCGGGGCACGACGGCTCTTGGTGATCAGTTTGCCATTGCCCATGCGCATGGCAAGGAACATCAAAAGCATGCTGAACGACGCGGTTGCCGCCACCAGAAACGGCGCCGGTTCCCACCATTTGAGCAAGATGACTCCAAGAACCGGACCTACCGTCCAGCCTGCTGCGCTGTAGAACATGCGCGATGTCTCGCAGCGGCCCAGTTCGATCTTGGCGATGTAATCCAGCACATAGGCGTTGAAGCAGACAAAGGTTGTCACGGTCGCGGCAGAAGTCAGCGTCAGCCCGATGATCGTCGTCGGTGCCGATCCGTCGATAGCAAGAAGCGATCCCGCGATGAAACAAGATGCGCCCGACATGTAGACCCAGCGTCTGGGCAGAAACCGTGCGAGGAACGGCACAAGCAGGCCGGTCAAAAGCGACACGATGCCGATCAGGAAATAGACCTGCGACACCAGTGCTGCATCTTGCAGCGCCTGATACATGCGCAACGGAAAGACCGAGATCAGGATACCCCGCGCCACCGCTTCGGCCGCAGCCAGCATGGCAAAGCCGCGCACGCTGGGTGCAGGTGCGTGGCGAAGCCACTCGGGTATGCGTCTGTCGTGCATGTCTTGCCTTCGGTGTCGTAGGGCAGAAATACGCGCCCGTGCATCCCATGCATTGCTGTCTGCGACCCGATGTCGTTTTCTTGAAACGACACTTAACGATCGCTCTTGAGCGATGCGGGTCGGAAAGGATGTTTATGCCACAATACGGACCTCTGACCGGGATCCGCATCGTTGAGGTCGAAGGCATTGGCCCCGGCCCTTTTGCGGCCATGATGCTGGCTGATCTGGGGGCAGACGTGATTGTCGTGCACCGCCCCCGATCCGGTCCTGTTGTCGGATTGAAAGAGCGCCCCGTCACTGACAGAGGCAAACGGTCTCTCATGCTCGACTTGAAATCGGATACGGACCGGGACGCGCTTTTCAAGCTGGTCGCCCATGCCGATGGCCTGATCGAAGGCTTCCGGCCCGGAGTTATGGAACGCTTGGGACTTGGCCCCGAGATCTGCCATGCCGCCAATCCGCGTCTGGTCTATGGGCGCATGACAGGTTGGGGACAGGATGGCCCATTGGCGGAACGTGCGGGGCATGACCTGAATTACATTTCGATGTCGGGCGCGCTCTGGTCTTCTGGGCTCGAGGGCGACCGACCGACCGTTCCGCCGACTTTGATCGGCGATATCGGCGGCGGCGCGCTTTACCTGGTTGCAGGGATGCTGTCGGGAATCATCGCCGCCGGGCGCACCGGGATGGGCACAGTGGTCGATGCTGCGATCTATGATGGTGCTGCGCATATGCAAAACCTGCTCATGTCGATTGCGGGCAGGGTGGAAGACGGCCCTTCGGCGCAGGCCAATCCGCTAGTCGGCGCGCACTGGTCGCGAACCTATCGCTGTGCGGATGGCGGGTTCGTCAGCGTGCAATGCCTTGAGCCGAAGTTTTATACAGAGTTTCTTGGCAAGCTTGGCCTTGCCGAAGATGCGGACTTTGTGAACCACCAGTTCGATCAAGCCACTTGGCCACGCTTGTCGGATCGGCTGGCGCAGGTCTTTGCCGCGCAGAAGCGGTCATATTGGGAACAGCTTTTCGAGGGCAGCGACGCCTGCGTCGCGCCAGTGCTCTCTCCGCGCGAAGCTTTTGCGCACCCGCAAAATGTGGCTCGGCAGACATGGCATGAAGTTGACGGCAGCCTGCAAGCCGCTGCTGCGCCGCGCTTTGATGGTCAGACGCCAGCGCCGCCTGCGGATATTCGGGCCAGAGGGCAGGACAGTGATGCAATTCTTGCCGCGTTGTCCGAACATTCTGGTTGGCCGGAAAGCCCTGAGAACTGATCAACCCAAAGCCGCGCGCAAGTCTGACAGGTGATCGGGAAAGGATCGCGCGGTGATCTGTGATTGCCGCACCAGATTGTCGAAATGATCTGAAAACGCCCGCACCCGCTGCGTGTCGCGGAAAGCGAGGTAGTTGCTGCCCAGGTAGATAACAGCGAGCAACGGGCCGAATACGGTGATCGGGGCGGAATAGACCTGCCGCGCATCAAACAGATAGATGCGCATTCTTGGATACAGCGCTTTCGTCAGGTTTAGCCAGTGTTCGATCTGTTGTCTGCGTAGTTCCAGGGGAAGATCGGCGTAATAGCCTGTGCCATCGACGAAGCTCTGCACCTCGAACAGCGGCATGGCTATCTCATAATCCGAGGCCGACTGCCGCATCCAGGCCAACCGATTGGCCGAAGCGGTGATCGCCTGCCCGGTGGTGCGTCCCAGATGACGGCCGTATTCCCATGTCAGCACGTCGTTGGTCTTGAGCATGTCCGGCAGCGCCGCAGGCACATGGCGGATCTTGTAGCCCTCCGCCTCGCGGTGCCAGTCGAAGATCTGTTGATCCACCAAGGCGCGGGGCGCGTTGGTCAAGGTCATTGCATTGGCCAGAAGGTCGGTCGCGTTTTCAGGATGTTCAGACAACCCCAACAGCCAGTCCGCCGAAACGCCAAGCGCAGAGGCGCAGGCTCCCACGACATGTGCGTTCGGCAACCGTGCTGCGTCGTCCCGCAGGATCTGCGAGATCGTGGACCGGTCGATTCCTGTGCGTCGGGCCAATTCGCTCTGGTTCGTGTCAGATCGTCGGATCGCGATCAGCAGGCGTGTGCGGAACAGGTCGGCGCGTTGCAGCTTATCCATGGGTGAAATCCAGCATCTGGTGATAAAAATCACGCTTATGGATAATTGTGCACTGTTCTCAGAATTCTGCAAGTCGGGCGCGGGTTCTATGGTGATCGCCGGGAACTCTTGGGGTCACAATATGACAGACATGCCTTTGCCACGATCGGCAGAGCTGCGACGTGCGGCCGAATGGCCGACGCTTTTGATGCTTGGCATCACCTATGGTGTTTGGGCTGTTGCGACCGTCTGGGTCAGCGACATGTCGGTATTTCTGGCCATCGCGCTTTGTGCGTGGGCTGCGGCACAGCATTCATCGCTCACACATGAGGCGCTCCATGGTCATCCCACCCGGAACAAGCTTCTGAACGCGGCCTTGGTGTTTCCGCCGCTGACCCTTGTGGTTCCCTACCTTCGTTTCTTGGATACCCATATTGCGCACCATCAGGACGAAAACCTGACCGACCCCTATGATGACCCGGAAACCAACTATCTCGATCCTATGATCTGGGACCGCTTGCCTAAGTGGCGCAAGGCGGTGTGCCGCGCGAACAACACGTTGGCGGGGCGTCTTATCCTTGGTCCCGTTATCGGCCAGATCTCTTTCATGGCGGCCGATTGGCGGCTGATCCGCGCGGGTGACCGTCGCGTTCTGGCGGGGTGGCTTCTGCACATCCCGGCAGCTGCCAGTGTCGTCTGGTGGATGGTCTCGGTTGCGCAGATGCCGATCTGGGCGTGGCTGCTGTCGGTCTACCTGTCGCTGTCGCTGCTCAAGCTGCGTACGTATCTCGAACACCGCGCGCATGATCGCACAACCGCCCGCACGGCCATCGTCGAGGATCACGGGTTTTTCGGATTGCTTTTTCTCAACAACAACCTGCACGCGGTGCACCATATGCACCCAAGCGTGCCGTGGTACGCCTTGCCCGATCTCTACCGGACACGGCGGGCGCAGTACCTCGCGTCCAATCAGGACTATCACTACGGCACCTATGCCGAGGTGGCCCGCAAGTACCTGTTCCGCGCCAAGGATCCGGTGCCTCATCCGCTGTATCGGGATGGACAAGGGCGCTGACCTGACGCCATAGAGGCGGATGGAACTCTGGATTTTCGCCAGCGTCGCGGCAGCCCTGTTTCAGACCGTTCGGTTCATGCTGCAAAAAGTGCTGAGCATGGATGTGCTGAGCACGGCTGGCTCGACCTTTGCCCGCTTCGCGTATGCGGCCCCCGCTGCACTGGGGGTGACACTCGCCTATCTGTGGTTCCGCGAGACGCCGTTTCCCGTGCTTAACGGGTGGTTCTGGTTCTATGCGATGCTCGGCGGGGTGTCGCAAATCCTTGCCACCGTCTGCGTGGTCGCGCTGTTCCGACAGCGCAATTTCGCGGTCGGGATCACCTTCAAGAAAACCGAAGTGATCCAGACTGCGATTGTCGGCGTCGCCTTGTTTGGCGCGGAAGTCTCAATCGAAGGCTGGGGCGCGATCCTCATCGGGTTGGTGGGCGTTCTTTTGCTGTCACGAACGCCGGGGCTGGATCAAGGTCTGTGGACAAGCCTGACCAGCCGCGCCACGGGACTCGGACTGACTTCGGGGTTCTTCTTTGCGTTTTCCGGCACCAGCTACCGCGCAGCATCGCTTCAGATCGACAGCGAGGATGCTTTGCTGCGGGCTGCGGTGACCCTGACCTGCGTGACGGCGTCCCAATTCATTGGCATGGCGCTGTGGTTGCGTTGGCGGGAGCCGGGGCAGCTCAGCGCCGTCTGGCGCGCGCGCAAAGTGGCGGTCTGGGTGGGTCTCACGTCGATGGCGGGGTCCATGGGATGGTTCACCGCCTTCACCTTGCAGACGGCGGCCTATGTGCAGGCGGTCGGTCAGATCGAACTGATCTTTTCGCTCATGGCGTCGGTGTTGTTCTTCAAGGAAAAGGTCACCGCTCGCGAATTGATCGGGATCGGCTTTCTTGCATTGTCGATCCTGACCTTCATCCTCGTGATCTAGTCCGGCATCGGCCGACCATAAAGGCGCAGGAACAGGCTTTCCTCGTCATCATTGCGAAAGAAGGGAACCGAGGCTGGCGGGTGCGGATCAGTGGCGCGCGCTGCGACTTCGGCCAGAACCACCTCGGTGATGAATGGCAGGTCGAAGCCACGCACCTTGTCCAGAGCGATCCATTGCAGATGCGCCAGCTCGTCTGACGCGGCCGAGAAATCATCCGGGTCGCTGGCCAGATCATCCGCATCCAGAAGAAAGAACCTTGCATCGAACCTGCGCGGGCGTCCCGGCGGTGTGATAGCCCGAAACACGAATTGAAGCGGTGCTGCGCTGGGTACATGGCCGCGTGCCGCGAAGTCCTGCCAGTTGTGCGGAGGAGCATCCCATGTGCCCGGACGTCCTAGGATCTGCCCGGTTTCCTCCCACAATTCGCGGATTGCTGCGCCTGCTAACGCCAATGCGCGATCTTTGGCAACACCATCGGTCAACCGGCTTTCGCAAAGTGGCGACAGAGGGTCGGCAAAGGGCACATGCGCATCTTCCGGGTCCACTGCGCCACCGGGAAAGACAAACTTGTTGGGCATAAACGCGGCGCTAGCCCCGCGCTGGCCCATCAGAACGCTGGGTTCGTGATTGCGGTCACGCAGCACGATCACCGTGGCCGCGTCGCGGATGGCTGTTTTGTCGATGATTGCCTCTTCGGTCACGCACGCACCCTTCCTGTGGCGAAAGGGTCAGGATCCGCTGTTGGCAAACCCGTGCATCTGTCGTGACCACTGAAACGCCACGATCGCCCCTTTCAATCTGGGCAGAAGGTAGAGCGTCAGCGCGACGCAGCCAACCGCGAAGATCGTGAACAGCACAAGTGGCTCTGGGCGGAAATTGACGAACACGATGTGCAGAAGCGGCGCCATCAGGTGACCCACGATCAGAATCGTGAGGTAAGCCGGGCCGTCATCGGCACGGTGATGATGCAGCTCCTCGCGGCACACCGGGCAGGTGTCACGTACCGTGAGATAGCCGCTCAGCAACGGACCGCTGCCGCAATTCGGGCATTTCCGCCGCCAGCCTTTGCGCAGCGCAGGCCAAGTCGGACGTTCGTCCTCGTCTGTCATGTGTGATGTCGCCATGTTCGCACTCCCTCCTGCAAGATGACGACCCGCGTTGGCGATGAACAGTGACCAAACTGTCCTTGCGGCTGGATGTCGCAAATCACGCAGCCGTGAACACCGCTTCGAATTTTCTGCGACGGAAGTTCAGACCTGCCCCGTGAAACGCAGTGGATGCCAGAGAGACAGGACGTCGATCTGGCCCGTTGTTCAAACGATCCGGACGAAAGACCGGACATGGAAAGGAAAAAAGACATGACCATGAACAAGCAGGTTTCGGCACTCGTTATTGCGGCTCTTCTGGCGACCACAGCCGGTGCGGCCTTTGCCCAGGATGCGACCACACGTGAAGAGCGTCGTGCTGCAGTCTTTGCCGAATTGGACGCGAATGCTGACGGTTCCGTTTCGGCCGAGGAATTTGCCGCTGGTGCCAACATGTTCGCGCGTGCGGACACCAATGGTGACGGGCTTCTGACCGCCGAGGAAATCGCTGCATCCGTTGGCGAGCGGGCCGCACAGCGGGCCGAGCGCATGATCGCGCGGCTAGATACAAACGGCGATGGTTCGCTCTCTGAAGACGAGATCAAGTCGCGCCGTGATCCCGCCCGGATGTTCGAGCGGCTGGATGCCAATGACGACGGCATGGTGAGCGCTGAAGAGTTCGCCGAGGCCCGCATGGGCGATCACGGCGGCAAGCGGGGTGGACTGTTCGGTGGCAAAGGCCACGGTGGCAACCGCTAAGATCGAGCAGCGCCATGAGCGGTGTGTGTGCATCGCTCATGGCACCTGATAGACTGGACCGGAAACCACAACCGCGCGGTGGAATGACCCAGAACCCGACCGATTCTGCTGCGGAGGCGGCATTGCTAGACGCTTACGCCGCCGGTGACTCCGACGCGGCGCGAACGCTTGCGGCGAAATACACGCCTCTTGTGTTCGCGCATGCCTTTCGGATGCTCAACGACCGGGCCGAGGCCGAGGATGTCGCGCAAGAGGCGATGCTGAAGCTGTGGCGGCAGGCCCCGGGATGGGATGCAGGCGGGGGTGCGTCGGTGCGCACATGGCTTTACCGGGTGACGGCCAATCTGTGTATCGACCGGCTTCGGAAGACACGGCCCGACGGGATGCCAGAGGGTCTGGATGTGCCCGACGATGCGCCGGGGGCCGAAGCGCAATTGCAGGCGAAGGCACGGCAGATGGCGCTGGACGAGGCGCTGATGCAATTGCCGGACCGCCAGAGACAGGCAGTCGTGCTGCGACATATCGAGGGTTTGGGCAACACCGAGATTGCCCAGATCATGGACATTGGGCCTCGTGCGGTGGAAAGTCTGACCGCACGCGGCAAACGAACTCTGGCCGCGCTTCTGAGCGGTCAGCGCACAGGCTTGGGGTATACAGATGACACAGTCGAAACCTCCTTTTGACGATCCGCTCGAGGCAGCCTTTGCCCAGGCGCGTCAGACGATGCCGCCGCTTCCGGACGGGTTGATGGCGCGCGTTCTGGCGGATGCGGCGGCCGAGATGCCCCGTCCTGTCCGACAACCCTGGTGGCGGCAGATCTTCGGCACGCTTGGGGGCTGGCCCGCAGTCGCAGGGCTTGCGATGACGGCCTGCGTCGGGGTTTGGGTCGGCGGTACGCTGACGGATGACTTGATGCTCTCGCTGACGCCTCTGGATGAGGCGACACTTGACATTGGTGCCGGTCTGGGGGCCTTCGACTTGCTCTTGGTGGATGGCTGATATGGCAGATGCAACGAAACCCAAGACACCGCTCTGGATGCGCCTGACGCTGTTTGTCTCGATCGCCCTGAACGTTCTTGTCGTCGGAGCAATTGCAGGCTTCCTGCTCATGGGCGGTCCGGATCGACGGTCGGACCGGGACCGGTTCGATTTCGGAGCGTTCTACATGCGTGCGCTCAGCGAACAGGATCAGCGCGCGTTGCGGCGCGACTTCGTATCCGGCTTGCAGAAACAGGGGCGCGACCGGGGGGCATTTCTTTCAGATTTGAGCGCGACGCTCGACACGCTTCGGGCAACGCCGTTCGATGCAGAGGCTTTTGAGGCTGCACTGGCAGACCAGTCTCGCGCGCGGGCTCAAAGGGAAGACATAGGTCGCCAGATTCTTGCCAATCGTATTGCCACGATGACGGATGCCGAACGCGCCACCTATGCTGATCGGATCGAAGAACGCCTTAACGAATTGGCCAAGCGAGTTCGTCGCTAAAGCGCGAGAAGTTTGACCCGCGCGTTCAGGCCCCGATGCTTTGTGCCTTCAAATCGGGTTGGACGTGGTGTTGCGCAACCTCGATCCGATTGCGCCCGTTCCGTTTGGCGGCGTAGAGCGCCTTGTCCGCCGCATCACACAAAGCGCGGGTCGATACCCGGTCGGTGCGAAGCGCGATCGCAACGCCGATGCTGATCGTCGCGCGAACATAGGTTCCGCCCGCGATCATCTTCGGGCTGTCTGACACAGCGTTCCGTAAGCGTTGCGCGACAGTTCGTGCCTGATCTGGTGCAACGTCTGGCAGGACAATCAGAAATTCCTCACCGCCATATCTCGCGATGAAATCACCGTCGCGCAAATGCGCTTTCATCGTCTGCGCTACATGCGCAAGAATGAGGTCCCCCGCCGCGTGACCGTGATTGTCGTTGATCGCCTTGAAGTGATCGAGATCCGCGATCAAGACAGCAAGCTGCCTTGGATGTGCGGCAAGCGACCGATCGGTTCCGATCAGGTAATCGTCCATCGCCGCGCGATTGTTCAATCCTGTGACTGCATCGACATAGGCAATTTGCTCGAGCTTGGTCGCAGTTTTTCGCTGCCGTTCAGCATCACGTTTGAGACGCGCTTGCCGCTTGATCCGCAGTGCCAATTCATTCTGCGTCACCGTGTTCGGGACATGGTCATGCGCCCCAAGGTCAAGTGGCGATGCGCTTTTGTCGGCTCTGTCAGTGACGAACAGGATGCGGCTGTGTCGGCTGACAGGGTGTGTGAGCAGCGCCGCAAGGGTTTCACGCGCTTCGTCGCTGTGGTCGGTTTCAAAAAGAACATAGACGTCGGTTTCTGGATCCGGGTCACGCCGCGCCGCGTGCGCTGCCAGAGTACGGGTTTCTATACCGGTTTCGGCATCAAAGACGCGGGCGATGTCGCTGTGGTCGGCCAACGATCCGTGGACGAAGGTTGCGATAACGGCTGGCGCAAATTCCTGCATGGGCTCGGACAGACCCTGCACCTGTTGTGGTGCGGGGTGCGCCCGGGTGTCTTGAAGAAACTGTCTTGATCGCAAAAAACTGCGCATCCGGGCCTTGAGATCTGTCGAGTTGGCTGTCTGATCAATCACGTCGAAGGCGCCGTCATTCAGGGCACTGACACGTGCTGAATGGTTTTCGCTGCGCACCGCGACAACGACGGTTGTGAGTTGGGACATCGGTGTGGCACGGAGCGCCCTGCAAAACTGTCGCAACCTCAGGCCGGGCAGATCATCCGCAACGATGACAACATCCGGCGCGTCCTGTCGTATCTTCGCAAGGCCTTCCGCCTGGGTCTCGGCCAAATCCACTTGATACGCGGCCGTATCCAACTGCGACCGCAGGTGAATGCGCCGGTTGCTCATGGCGTCGATGATCAGGACATATCCAGGCACGGACCCTCCGGCATGCGTTAAGGCTTTGCTCACCAATTCATTGCGGCTATTTGGTTAAAAAAGTGTTTGGGAAATATCTAAAAATGACGATTTCTCGGGATGGCGCAGAGCAGATCGCTGTGAAAGCCATCGTCTGGCTGGCGGGCAATGATGAACTTTTGCCTGTGTTCATGGGCTCGACCGGGGCCGATGAGGCCACGTTCCGCGAGGGGCTCGTCCTGCCGGAATTTCAAGCATCCGTGCTTGATTTCATCATGATGGACGATGCTTGGGTGATCGCCTTCTGCGATAATGAAGGCATCCCTTATGACCGTCTGATGCAGGCGCGCGCCGCCTTGCCGGGTGGACAGCAGGTGCACTGGACATGACCACAGCCAATCCGAGCAATGTCGGTGCGATTCTGTTCGACAAGGACGGCACGCTGTTTGATTTCGGCGCGACGTGGAATGCGTGGGCCAAGGCGTTTCTCATGCGTCTGGCAAATGGCGACCGGGCGCGCGCGGTGGCCTTGGGTCATGTGATCGGGTTCGATTTGGACGCTGGCTTGTTCGCGCCTGACAGCTTTGTCATCGCAGGCACACCGGATGAGCTTGTTGCGACCTTGTCGCCGGAATGTCCCGACCTGACCGATGCGGCACTTTTTGCGCTCATCAACGAAGAAGCCGCTGCAGCACCTATGGCCGAGGCTGTCCCGCTGGCACCCTTGCTGGAACGGCTTTCGGCATCGGGATTGCGTCTTGGCGTGGCGACAAATGATGCCGAGGCACCGGCCTATGCCCATCTTGACGCCGCAGGTGTACGCCATTGGTTCGACTTCATCGCGGGGTCCGACAGCGGCTATGGGGCAAAGCCTGAACCGGGTCAGTTGCTGGCGTTCTGTTCCTCTGTTGGTGTCGCTCCCGACCGTGTGCTGATGGTCGGGGACAGCACCCATGACCTGATGGCAGGCCGTGCTGCCGGCATGCGCACTGTTGCAGTGCTGACCGGTCTTGCCACTGCTGAGGATTTGCAACCCTTCGCGGATCTCGTTCTGCCCGACATCGGCCACCTGCCTGACTGGCTTGGCATAAGCTGATCTCGTCTGGAAAACGACAAAAGCGACCGCAGGAGTCGTGTTCCGGCAGGATAACGCACACCTGCGATGCCTAGCTTGAAAGGGCAACGCAGGAGGACGCGATGACAGAGGCCACGACACGCAAACGTCGGAGCGGAGGGCGATCCGGCCATGCTGTGCGCCGTGGATCGGCGGTGATCGAACAGCTTCCGTGGAGCTTGCCCATCAATATCGACCGCCCGACAGAACCTTTGACCGAAGAGGGCATCGCGCGGGTCCATGAAACGGCGATGGTGATCCTCGAAGAGATCGGGATCGAGTTCCTGAACCCCGAGGCGGTGCGCATCCTCAAGGAGGCCGGCTGTACCGTAGACGGTGAGAACGTCCGCATGGACCGGGATTTCGTGATGGAATGGGTGCGCAAGACGCCACGGTCCTTCACGATCACGCCGCGTAACACGGACCGCAAGATTGTTGTCGGTGAGGGGCATATCCTGTTCGGCAACGTGTCGTCGCCGCCCAATTACTGGGACATGGAAATGGGCCGCAAGGTCCCCGGCACCCGCGAGATGTGCCGCAATTTCCTGAAATTGTCGCAGTATTTCAACTGCATCCACTTCGTCGGGGGGTATCCGGTGGAACCCGTCGATATCCACGCCAGCGTCCGGCACTTGGATGTGCTTTATGACAAGCTCACCCTGACCGACAAAGTGGCCCATGCCTATTCGCTGGGCAAGGAGCGTGTCGAGGACGTGATGGAGATGGTCCGCATCGCGGGTGGACTGACCCACGAGGAATTCGACGCCAGCCCGCGCATGTACACCAACATCAACTCGACCTCGCCGCTGAAGCATGACCATCCGATGATGGACGGCTGGATGCGCTGTGCGGCCCGCGGGCAGGGCTGTATCGTCACGCCGTTTACCCTTGCCGGTGCAATGGCCCCGGTGACCATGGCAGGCGCTGTTGCCCAATCGCTGGCCGAAGGGCTCAGCGCGATCGTTTTGGCCCAGATCATCAACCCCGGTGCGCCTTGTGCCATCGGCACCTTCACATCGAATGTCGATATGAAATCCGGTGCGCCCGCTTTTGGCACGCCGGAATACATCCGCGCGACCCAGATGACCGGCCAGATGGCGCGGTTCTACGGCCTGCCGCTGCGGTCCTCCGGTGTGTGCGCCGCGAACGTCCCCGATGGTCAGGCGATGTGGGAAACCGAGCACAGCCTCTGGGCCGCCATTCAGTCGGGCACGAACCTTGTCTATCACGCCGCCGGATGGCTCGAAGGCGGCCTGATCGCCAGCCCCGAAAAGTTCGTCATGGATTGCGAGGTGATCCAGCAGTTGATCCGCTACATGGACCCGGCGATCTGCGATGTCAGTGATGACGGGCTTGGCCTCGAGGCGATCCGCGAAGTGGGGAGCAACGGACATTTCTTCGGCACCAAGCACACGCAGGAACGCTACACGACCGCGTTCTATCAACCTTTCCTCTCGGACTGGAAGAACTACGAGGCATGGGAGGCCGCAGGCAGTGTCTGGACCGCAGAGCGGGCACACGTGATGTACAAAGCCATCCTTGAGGAATTCGAAGCACCGCCGATGGATGAAGCCATCCACGAAGAGCTTGTGGCCTTTGTCGAACGCCGCAAGGCAGAGGGCGGGGCGCCAACGGATTTCTGATCTGGCTGGCGTTTGCCGATTGTTAAGACCCTCTTGCCATGATGCGCGCCGAATAACAGGCGCACAGCATGCATGGTTTGATCTTCCGCACCCTAGAGGCATTCATTTCCGATACCTTCGGCCCTGAAAACTGGACGCGGGTGGTTGTCCTGTCGGATTTGCCCGTCACCGGGTTCGAGGCGATGTTGCAATATGATGGGGACTATTTTCCGCAACTCCTCGCTGCGGCTGCGCATGTACTGGACCGACCTGAGTCGGTGATCCTCGAAGACATTGGCACATACCTGATCACCCATCAGAACCACGCATCGGTCCGTCGCCTCATGCGTTTCGGAGGAGAGACGTTTTCCGAACTGCTGCACTCGCTCGACGATCTGCCGGGCCGCACGCGTTTGGCCGTGTCGGGTCTGGACCTGCCGCAGGTGGAAGTGCGCCAACCGGCTGCCGGAAGCTTCACCATCTTCTGCCGGGGCAAGCCTGCGGGCTTCGGTCACGTACTGGTAGGGTTGCTGCGGGCCATGGCAGACGATTACGGAACGCTGGCCCTGCTTGACCATCGTGGCCAACGCGACGGGGCAGAGGTGATCGAAGTGACGGTTGTTGAGGCGGCCTTTGCCGATGATCGTGGCTTCTCGCTGGCCGAGGTCGCGATTGCGGAGGGCGCATGATCTCTGCGCCGGACCTTTTGCGCGCGCTCAGGCCGCTGCATGTCTGGGTCGGTCCGACCGGGCATGTCAGGCAGGTCGGAAAGAGCTTTGCAAAGCTGGGTATTGATGACCCGACAGGACAGCGATTCCTTGAAGTATTCGAAGTTCAACGCCCGAAGAAACCGTCCAAGATGGCCGATCTGAGAGGCCTTGCAGGGCAAGTGGTGCGTCTGCGCGTGCGGTCCGAACCTGGGCTAGGGCTGCGCGGGCTTCTGATCGAAGATCAGACAGATGGCGTGATCCTCGACCTGTCCTTCGGGATGGCGGTGGTCGACGCGGTGCAGCGTTACGGGCTGACGGCGCAGGATTTCGCACCCAGCGATCTGGTGATGGAACTGCTGTTCCTGCAAGAGGCCAAGTCGAGCGCGATGGCGGCATCCTTCAGCCTGAATTCCCGGCTGAACGGTGCGCGCCTTGCCGCCGAAACAGAGGCATTGACGGATGGTTTGACTGGGCTGCACAACCGCCGCGGTCTGGACGGCGCGTTGGAGCGGTTGGGCCAGTCCGATACCGAATACGCGATCCTGCAGATGGATCTGGACCGGTTCAAACAGGTGAACGACACGCTTGGTCACGGGGTTGGGGATGCGGTTCTCAAACGGGTCGCCGGGGTCTTGCGCGCGCATACTCGGCAAGATGATCTGCTCGTTCGCGCCGGTGGTGATGAATTTGTCATCGTTTGCCCTGGATTGACGGACACCGCGCGTCTGAACGCACTTGCAGGTGGCCTGATCCGGGACATTTCAGAACCGCTCGTGATCGAAGGGCAGGACGTTGCCATTGGTGCAAGCATCGGAATAGCTGTTTCCCAGACCGCGGCGCGGCGCGACCCAAAGACCACGGTCACTTTTGCCGATATAGCCCTGTATGCTGCAAAGCGATCCGGTCGGGGGCAGCACCTCTTCTGGTCACCAGACATGGGAAACAGCCTTGTGGAGCTTGACTTGCCTGTCCCAACGTCGCGCGGCGCCTAGCCGAACATCGTTCTTGAAACCCAAGGATTTGTCGCGCATTGTTACTGGCATGGGTCTGATTTTCCGCAGTCTTTTCTTGATCACTCTTTGCGTCTTTGGCGTTTTTTCCGCACCGCTACAGGCCCAGAATTCGGATCAGCCGACGGGCACCATCGCAGTCGAGGACAGCGCCGAGAAAGATGCGGCCATCGCCAACCGGATTCGCGAAATCCTCATGGAACTGGACGGTTACGAAGATGTCACCGTTACGGTCAATTCCGGCATCGTCACGTTGCGTGGAACAGCACTTGATGGGACTGCGGTCACTCGGTTGAACGAAATCGCGGGCCGCGTCGAAGGTGTGGTGACCATCGAAAACCGGGTGCAGGAAACCACCGACGTTGTGCGCCGCCTCGACCCCGCGCTTGAGCGGTTCCGCGCGCGGTCAGAGCAGTTCATCAATTACCTGCCATTGCTCGCCATCGCCGTCGCCGCGTTTGCGCTTGTGGTCGCGGTCGGCTTTCTCATCGCCCGTATGAAACGACCGTGGGACCGGATCGCGCCAAATGCGTTTATCGCGGACATTTATCGTCAGGTGATCCGTATTGCCTTCATGCTTGGCGGATTGGTGATCGCGCTGGATATCCTGGGGGCAACCGCTTTGCTCTCGACGATCCTTGGTGCGGCGGGGATCATCGGCCTCGCCATCGGTTTTGCTGTCCGGGACACGGTCGAGAACTTCATCGCCTCGATCATGCTGTCGATTCGCCAACCCTTCCGACCCAATGATCAGGTCGAAATCGAAGGCGACATCGGCAAGGTCATTCGTCTGACCAGCCGCGCCACGATTTTGCTCAGCTTTGACGGAAATCACATCCGCATCCCCAATGCGACCGTCTTCAAAAGCCGGATCGTGAACTATTCGCGCAACGATGAGCGCCGGTTTCTGGTGAGCCTTGGCGTCGCCTATGACACCGATCTGCTGCGGGCGCAGGATTTGGCACTGCAAACCGTGGCCTCCTTGCCTTTCGTGATCGACGAACCCGCGCCTGCGGTCTGGATCGAGGAACTGGGGGACAGCGCGATCATCCTGAACGTGGCCGGTTGGATCAGGCAGCACGAAACCAGCTATCTCAAGGCCCGGAGTGAAGCCTGGCGCCTTTGCCTCGCTGCCTTCGATCACGCGGGCATCGTCATGCCGGAAACCACCTTGCGGATCGTCGGCGTCGGCGATGCGGCGGCGCCGCAGCCCGCCGCGAAACGGGTCACGTCGAACGCCGCTGCCATCGCAGCCGCAACCGCGACAGTCGGCGATGTCGAGGCAGCAATGGACAAGGAACTCGAGCGGATCGTGGCCACCGAACGCGCCGAGAAAGGTGTCGATGATCTGCTCAAGAAAGACGCGCCGGAAGAGTAGGAAAAATTTCGAATTCCGGGTCTTGATCCCGCCCAAAGAGCGGCGTAAGTACCCGCGCACGGTTGGGGTGTAGCCAAGTGGTAAGGCAACGGTTTTTGGTACCGCGTACCGTAGGTTCGAATCCTACCACCCCAGCCAGTTCTTCCTGACATCAACGACTTACACAGGTCTGAGACCTTTCGGGACAGAAATGCCCCCATTCTCGGGCAGGTATTCTGGTTGGGTAGCGGTCTGCAAGGATTGTGGAAGGCGAGTACTGACAGGGAGGAACAAGACTCCTACCAGAACGGATGCAACGGGTCCTAACCTTAAATCTTAACGCCGCCGCGTTCGTCCGAATTCCAGCGTCTTGGACGCGGAAATTGACGCAAGGCGGACCAAACGGCGTCAAATGATCCGAGATTGGTTGTTCAGCTTTTGCGAGACTTCCATTGGGGTCTCATTATTAAACAGCCCAATTTTTTTAGGAGATTAAGCGATGTCCGTATGGAATGATGGTTTTGTTCAATATTTCGATCCACTTGCCTCCGTAGATCTGGTGGCAGACGGGCATGTCGAGCTTACCGCCGTTGGCAAGATGCTCTTTGTAGGCCGACCTGATCAGAACCGGATCGAAATTTATGATTGGGATCAGGACACCAAGAGCTTTCAACTGTTCGATAGCATCTTCGGATCCTGGCTTTTCACAAACGATGCCGCCATCGTCCCGGCCTCGTTCGGTGAAAATTTCCGCGTGAGCGATGACGGGCGCACTCTGATCGTCGGCGATCCCGGCGCAAACGCGAACCCGGACCCCTCCGGTCAGTCTGCCGGGAATGCAGCAGGGGCTGTTTCGATCTGGACTCGATCGGACGACGGCTATGTGCGCGATGCGGGGATCTACGGCCAAACTCTGGATCGAGTAGGGCTGCGCGTAGACATCTCGGCCGACGAGAATGCATTCGTCTATTGCTCAGGCAGTTTTGGTTTGGGTGGTGAAGTGATTGCCGTGTACGGAGGCGTCGAGCAGAAGCTGATAGATCCGGTCCCGGATGTGATTGACGGGACATTCGGCGCGACCGTCGCGATCAGCGAAACCGGCGACAGACTTGCGGTTTACCATTCCGGCGACCGCGCTGTTTATCTCTACACGCGCATAAACGGGTTTTTTGAACCAGATACCTCGCTTAATAGCAACGCACGGTATGACCTGTCGTTCATCGCCGAGACTGGCGCCGAGATTTCGATTGATTTCGACAGGACAGGATCAGTCCTTGTCATCGGGTCGCCGGATGCTGGCAAAGTGATCCGGTTTGAGCTCGACGATACAATCCGAAGCGGCATCGCGGTGAAACAGGAGATCGCCGACCCCGAACCTGGCGGCCGATTTGGTGCAGACGTTCGCGTATCGGCAGATGGTCAGCGCGTGGCCATCGCCGATCCAGCGAATAAGGAAGCGTGGATTTGGGAACTCGATCCCGTCAACGACAAAGATAGCCCGCTCGTCCGTATCGACACGCCAGATGTCGACGCAGATCGGTTCGCCTTTGACCGGGATACCGGGAGCATCGCCGCCGTGCTCGACGTTGATCGCGACGGTATTCAATTCTCGGCAGCTACATTTGCAGCTTCTTCACTTCAGATCCGCGATACGGATGCGCCGCTGGATGTCGGACTACTTGGGTTCGAGCTGCCCGAAGGCGGAACCGCGATTGTCGGCGACGGGGTCGTCATATCCGGTGATCCGAACGGGGCCGTGAGCATCGAGAATGGGCGGCTCCTCGTTGACCCCTCTGCCTATGCCAGTCTCCTGGCAGGTGAATCGCAGCAGGTCGAGGTTCGATGGAGTGTTGTTGACGAGGCGAATGTCACACGGGTTCAGCGCGAGCTTTCGATCGTGATCGAGGGCGAAAATCAGCAACCCGATGCCGTGGGTAGGACATTTCAGATCAACGAAGACCAGCCAACTGAGGTCAGCATACTGGATTTGATCAATGATCCCGATGGACCAACCGAAACGTATATATACCGCCTCGTCACCATGCCCACACATGGCAGCGCAGTGGTCTCCGCAAACCAGTCGGACCCGCTTTTGGGCTTTCGGCCCGCTTTCGATTATTTCGGCCCGGACAGCCTGCAAATTCTGGTGACCGATGCCGGGGTCGAGACCTTGGTAACGATCCCAATCGAGGTTTTGCCGGTAAACGATGCGCCGCGGGTGACCGAGTTACCAACCTTCCAAGCAATCGAGGACAACGAACTTGTAGGATCGCTTGCATTCTCGGCCACCGATCCCGAAGGACAGACGGTCAGTTATAGCGTCGACGCGGCCTCCGGAAATGGATCGACGCTGGACCTGCAACGGGATGGCAGCTTCACCTACTTTCCCGCAAGCAACTTCAACGGCTCGGATATCTTTACCGTTGCGGCGAGCGATGGGGCCAGCGAGACGCTTTTCGAGGTAAGGTTCGACGTGGCACCGGTCGCAGACAATCCAATTGCCGAGCCTGACAACTTCACTATTGCCGAGGACACCAACCTAAATCTGAACTTCCTGACCCGCAACGATGTGGACCCCGATGGAATGGTTGGCGATCAAATGATCGAAATTGTCTCCGACGTGCCAAATGGCACCATCGAGACGATTAACGGGCGGTTGCATTTTGTCCCCGAGCTGAACTTCTTTGGGACCACAAGCTTTGAGTATGTCTATTCCGTAGGGGGCCGGAGCAGCAATCCGGCGTTGGCAACGATCACTGTCACCCCTGTCAGCGACTTCGCACCTATCGCGAAAGGGGACAGCTACAATGACGCGGTCGAAGACAGCGACTTTGTGTCCGCCGTCAGCATCCTTGAAAACGATACCGATGCGGACAACGAGACCGGCCAATTCGAAGAACGGAGATTTGCCGAACTTGTCGACGGGCCAGACCCGGCCGAGGGCGAGATCATCGCGTTCAATTCCGACACCGGCGAATTCACCGTGCGCCCGGCTGCAGATTTCAACGGTCCACTGACCTTTACCTATCGCACCGGTGACGGGACTTTCTTCAGCGCCCCCGCGACAGTCACGGTCGACTTCGCCGCAGTCAACGACGCGCCTGTCGCAATGGACTCGGTTGTGAACCTGTCTGAGGACATAGGCGGCAGCTTCGCCTCTGTTCTAAGCAATGTTAACGATGTCGATCAGGATCTATTGACGGTCCGCCTCGTCGATACTGTCTCGAACGGCACTCTCGCGCTGCGTCCGGACGGGACCTTTGACTACATCCCCGACACCAACTTCTGGGGAACCGACAGCTTCACTTACGAAGTCACCGATGGCCAGCTCTCGGACACGGCGACTGTCACGCTCCAGGTGACGGGAGTCAGCGATTTCGCACCGGTCGCGAACGACGACATCTATGACAACGCAGTCGAGGACGAGATTTACGTCGCCTCGATCAGCATCCTTTCAAACGATACCGACCAAGACAACGACACCAGTGCGTCCAGCGAACTGAAAGTCGCCGAGTTAGTCCAACGTCCGGACAGAACGCAAGGCGAGATTGTCTCGTTCGATGGCGCCTCGGGCCTTTTCACGTTGCGCCCGGCCGATAACTTCAATGGGTCGCTGACATTCACGTACCGCGTATTTGATGGCACCTTCTTAAGCGATCCTGCAACGATCACAGTCGACTTCGCACCGGTCAATGATGCACCTGCTGCGACAAATGCGTTCGTGAGTCTTCCCGAGGATACAAGCGCATCGGGAGCGGTCCTTGATAACGTTATAGATGTCGACGGGGACGATCTGACCGTCACGCTTGTGAGCGACGTGTCCCACGGCGCGCTTTCACTCCGATCGGATGGAGCTTTCATCTACACACCCGTCGCGGATTACTGGGGCGAAGACAGGTTTACCTATGAAGTGACCGACGGCAACGCCTCGGATCAAGCGACAATCTTCTTTGATGTGACGCCGGTCAGCGACTTTGATCCGATAGCGGTAGATGACAGCTACACGACGTCCGAGGATACGCCTCTCGACGCGCGGACAAGCGTTCTTGCGAATGATAGCGATGACGACGGGACACGGCTTTTGGCAGTGCTCAAGACCGGACCATCGCATGGAACGCTGCAACTGTCCCTCGACGGGACCTTCGTCTACACGCCCGACGAGAACTACGCAGGACCCGACAGCTTTACATATGCCGTACAATCCGAACTGCAGGAAAGCGCGCCTGCGACAGTTTCGCTTGTCGTAGAGCCGGTCAACGATGCACCGGACACAACGCCTGACACCTACCTTGTCGCGCCAGGTGGCACGATAAGGGCAAACGTTCTCGACAATGACAGCGACGTCGAGGGCGACGGGCTGTCGGTGGTCTTCTTTAATTCGCAAGTGCAAGGGACGGTCATTGACGGAAGTGGCGGGCGATTCGAATATACTGCGCCGGACGGGTTCATCGGCGTCGACGAGTTTTTGTATCTAGCTTCCGACGGGACATCTTCCTCCGTGCCGACCTTGGTCACAATCATCGTCAACGATGTGCCTGTCGCCAACCCGGACGCCTACACGGTGATTGAAGACGGCTTCCGTTCCGTGACGCCGTCAGCCGGAGTTCTGGCAAATGACACCGACTCATCGGGCACACTGACTGCCATCCTCGTCGATGGTCCGGTCAACGGCATACTCGACAAAGGGCTCGCACCCAACGGCAGCTTTTTTTATCTACCGTCCGAGGACTTCTTCGGCATTGATACGTTCACCTACCGCGTCTTCGACGGTCTGTCCGAGAGTGCCGTGCAGACCGTCACGCTGACCGTTTCGCCAATAGATGACGCACCAGAGTTGCAACCTGACAGCCTATCGACCGATGAAGACGTGCCCCTGCTGATTGATCCCGCGATCCTGACGGCGAATGATGTAGATATCGACGACCCGCTGGTGATTGACAGTGTCGCGAATGCCATCAATGGCAGTGTCGACTTCGTGGATGGGCAGATCCTCTTCACGCCCGCGTCTGATTTCTCGGGGACCGCTTATTTCGACTACAAAGTTGTCAGCTCGGGCGCCATCACGGCACGCGTCACGGTCGATGTCGCACCGGTCAATGACGCCCCGGTCGCGTTGCCTGACACCTACGGGGTCACAGAAGACGTGGTCCGAAACGTCGACGCGATTTCCGGCGTGCTGTCAAACGACAAGGACGTCGATAAGGATCAACTGACAGCAGTTCTGATCTCGGGCCCATCCAACGGAACGCTCGATTTCAGGGACGACGGTTCGTTTGACTATACACCCAACCTCGATTTTTTCGGCGAAGACAGATTTGAATATGCAGCTTTTGACGGAACTGCGCAAAGTGCGCCCGTCGCGATCACGCTTCGGGTCACCGGTGTCGATGACGCCCCCGTGATCGGGGACGACAGCTTCATCGCAACCGAAGACGTGCCGCTGAACCTTGCCCTGCTCGCCAATGACAGCGATCCGGATGGCGATGCTTTGCAGATCTCAGGATTTTCTGCGGTGATTGGCGCGACGCTCTCACTCCAGGGCGACGGAACAGTCTTGTTCACACCTGATGAGAATGTCATTGAAGACATTGCCTTCACTTACACCGTGACCGATGGAACATCCTTTGTTATCGGGAACGTCGACGTTACCATCACGCCGGTCAACGATGCGCCTGTCGCTAATGACGACGTCGCCGTTGGACAAGAAGACACGCCTATCGACGTCGCGGTCCTTCTCAACGATACCGACGTCGACGTGGGCGATTCTTTGCGGATCGCTGCGGTCGGCCTGCCTGCACATGGTAGCGCGCATGTTTCGGAAGACGGGATCATTCGGTACACGCCCAACACGGATTACAACGGGTTGGACAGCTTTACCTACACCGTCATCGACAGCGCCGGCGAGACGGACACGGCGACGGTCGAGGTCTATCTTGCCCCGGTCAACGACCCGCCCATCGCAATCAATGACAGCACCTTCGTTTACGAGGACGGACGGACGCTCGACCTGCGGACGCTGCTTCTTGCCAATGACAGCGACATCGAGGGCGATACGTTGACCGTCATGTCGGTCGACACCACAGGAACGTTGGGAACCGTTCTATTCGACGCGGACGCGCAAACACTTGTCTTTGTAGCTGACGATCCAACGCTCGACGCGCTGAAACCGGGCGAGACGGTCGTGACAGCGTTCACCTACACGATCGGCGACGGCAATGATGGCACGGCCACGGCGCAGGTCGACATCACGATCGGCGGCGTTATCGAACCCAACAGGAACGGACAGCTTGTCGGGGGTGGTGGTGACAACGTGCTTCAGGGGACCGAAGCGAACGAGTTCCTGAACGGGGGCGGGGGCGCCGACCTGATCAACAGCGGCCCCGGCAATGACCGGATAATTGGCGGTGGCGGTCCGGACACATTCGTCATCGACCCCGGCGCAGACGCGGACATGATTTTCGGCTTTGTCTCAGGTGTTGATGTGCTCGACCTGCGAGGTGTCACTGGTGTTTCGACACATGCCGAAGCCTTCGCATTTCTGGACGATACAAATGACGGGCTGATTGACGCACGCGACGCGATTGGAACGGCTGGTCAGAATGGGCTGCTTCTGGATTTCGGCGACGGAGACTCCGTTTTGCTGATCGGCGTGTTGGCCCTTAGGTCTGATGACCTCGGCAATCACTGGGAGCTATGAGATATCAGGACGCCCAAACCGACAATTCGAAACAGATTGCCAGCTTATCCCTAATGCGCCATCGTCAAGCCACGATGCGATAGCGTGCTGGAGTGATTGCAAAGAGTGGATGAATTCGACAAGCGGATCCTCCGCCTTGTGCAACAGAGCAACCGTTTGACTTCGGAGCAATTATCCGAAGAGGTAGGCTTGTCGGCCACTGCTTGCCAGAAGCGACTGAAGCGTCTTCGCGAAAGCGGCGTCATAGTGGCCGATGTAGCAATCGTGGACCCTGTGAAGATCGGTCGATCTCTGACGCTTGTCGTGGGTGTCAGGCTGGTAGGACAGTCGGAAAAGCTTCTTGCAAAGTTCACCGCCCGAATGCAGGAGGCTCCGGAAGTCCAGCAATGCTATTTTGTTACAGGCGAGGATGACTGCATCCTGATCGTTTCGGCGCGCGACATTGCAGAATACCGCGCTTTTTGTTCTCGCTACTTCGTCAAAAACCCAAATGTCACAAATTTCCTGACCCGTGTGGTGACCGAGCAAGTCAAAATGACGACGGCCTTTCCGGTTGTACCGTCGGAAAACCAACCTGAGGCGGGTTGATCCATGCCGACCGCGCCCTTGTCTGACGTGAGCGCCCATTGGACAGATCTATGGGTTTGAGCAACGGAGGATTTCTGGTTCATCGAAGCCATTGTGGAGCGAAGATGAACAAGACATCCGGAACATCGATGTACTAAAAGCCCTGTCGTCTTCGAACGGAAAGGCTCCGAAACGCGCCTTGGCTGCACGAAAATCCGACAGGTTCATTATCGTACAGATGCCAGATTATTCCTGTGCAGTTGCTCCCTATTTGAGCGGTTCGAGGCCCAATGCTTTGGTTCTCCCGCTTCGACTGTCTGGGAGAATAAAAACTGTTTCGTGATACTGATCAGCGGTTTACCCTACGTCATCTAATGAGTCTTGGGGGAGGGGCGATGGACACGCAGGGTTGGGATGTATTGGCAGCGTGTCGGCAAGACGATCTGAACAAACTGCTGGCCAAGAGGATGGGGGAATCCCCACCAACGTTGTCATACCCCGGTGCTGGCATTGATATCGAAATTGTATTCGAGCCTTGGCAAATCACGAGTTTCGGGACCGACAAAACACTGACCCTCCTTCTGCCTATCAAAAGGGGTACCCTGAAGGATTCAGGGAAGTTCTCGGTCAAACCGCAAATCGACCTCTCTGGTGTCAAGATAGAGGTTTCTGTGCAGATCGACTTTGTCGATAACGCGGCAGGAACGGCATCCGATCTGAAATTCCAGCTCAAGACCGCTGGGAAATCGAGACAGGATAAAACCAACGGTGCAGTTTTTGTGATGAATGCCGATTTGGACGGCACGCTGCAGAAGGAAGATCCCTCGGGCAACTCGGCGACCCAACTTAAGGAGCATATCCCTCAGGTCCTGATCGCACATGCCGACAAGTTGAGCTACGCGCTGACATCCCTGAACATGGTTCCAAGCAGCGAGCGGTCCTGGATCAAACCTTTGGTCAAACATTTTATGTTTGCGCAAGGCACCAAGGACAAGAACGGTCAACAGGAACCGGGCCATCTCGTGGTTGCGATCATGGTTCGAGACCGACCACCGGCAAGCAGATCAGACAAGATCGACGATGCCCTGACCAACAGTTCTTCTGGATTGAATATGGCCTTCGCACCAGATTTGTTTCTGGAGCATTTCATCATGCCATCACTTCCCAACTCCTTTCAGAACCCGAATTACCTCGTGTTCAAAATGAAAGGAGACAAAATTCAATTGGCAATAGGGCCGATGTCCAAAGCTCCGTACATTTCAACCGCAGCTGAATGCAAGCCCGTAGATCATTGGGGAACGGGATATACACCGTGGCTCTATCCTTTGACCGTCAGCATCGACGATGATCTGATGACGGTCCACGCGGACGGGACATTTGACATCACGGGACTTGCGGACAGCTCTGTGTCCTTCTGGTTCACACAGTCGTTGAAACCAGAATTCGACGCCAAGACACAATCTCTCAAGTTCAAGGCTTTTGGCGATACCAAGTCAGACTATCACAAACATATCCCAGCCTGGATTTACATTGTGTCAGGCGTTGCTGCGTTGGCTGTTCCCCTGATCGTCGCCGCTGTGATCACTGCGATTGTCGATGTTGTCGTAGCCGCAGTCACCACGGCTGTTGCGAAGCAAGCTGCGGGCGCCGGCGGACAGCAAACCAAGCTTGGGGATCTTGCAGACGCACTGGTTCAATGGCCAGGCAGCAAGTCGGTCAATATTTCAAAAGCAGATCTCGAAACTGCATTTGTCGTTCGCGGTCATTTTGAAACCTGATTTCATAGCCACAGAAAGGAAAATTTTCACATGGCATTTATCAAAACAACAGAACTCGCGGCGACACAATCCACCGATGAAGTCGACCTGTTTCTGTGGGATATCGTGAATGCGACCACGTTCAAGGGAGTGAACAGGTCGGTTGTGCTTCAGGACAAGACCCCAAAAACGTTTGACAATGGGACACCGGCGCCGCCAGCAGGTGTTGCGATTATCTCAGGGGCTTGGGAGACGTGGCAACTGACCAACGGCGGAAGTGGCCGTGATGTCATGATGGAGTTGCCGGTAAAGTCCGGAACAACGACCTATACCATGCGGACGCCGAGCTATGCCAAACTCAGCCCTCCAGCTACGAATACGGCAACACAGGGAAATGTATCGCTCGGCGCAGATGGATTGACGCTCCAGTCGCAGGACCTTAAAACCCTTAACGCGCACGCCTTCAGCGAAAAGGCCCCCAAGACCGGCAAGATCTATTTCGAAGTGACGGCTTTGACCCACGGCTTCGGTCTATTGGTCGGTTTGGCTCCGCTCACTGCGCCTGCGTCGAACTTCTGGACCGATTCTGCCTCGGTGTCCTACCGATCGAATGGCATCATCCATTATGGCGGGCAACCGCAAGGAGTGCTGAACGCGCAAGGGGCAAAGGAAAATGGCGCGCAATGGAGCCTTCCCAACGACACGATCGGCATGGCAGTCGATTACGACAATGGCCAGGTTTGGTTGCGTGGACCGGATGGGTCGTGGCAAGGAGCCAATGCCGACCCTGCGCAGAACATGGGTGCGCTGACCACGTTTGATGTCACGAAAGACCTTTATCCGCTGATCGGTGTGTTCTCACAGGCGAGTGTTCGCATCAATCTGGGCCAAAAGCCTTTTGTTCATGCCCAGCCTTCCGGGTTCGACCGAGGAATCAAGATCAGCGATTCCTCCGATCGCACTCAGGATTTGGCGGGTTTGAAAATCGCTGCGCGGGTGACGCTTCATAAAAAGGATAGCGGCAGCAACACGAAGGCTCTGATGGTCAATGATCAGGCCGGAGCCACAACGCAAGCTGTCGAAATCCTTTCGATCACGCGGAACGGCGCGCCTGTGGTTCCTCCGGTCCAGTCCGCATTCGATGCATGGCTCAACGAGCCTGCCAACCTTTCGCAATTCGACAACATCTTTCATGCCATCGACTATGCGAAACTGGCATCACAAAGTGGTCAGATCAAAGACACGATGAAATGGATCGCGCCTGTTTATTCAGACTACGCGGTTGCAGATATCCCATCTGCCTCGTCCGGCGAACCAGAGGCCGTTTTTGCGGTTTTGAACCAGACGGCCAAATCGACGGTGGATAAAAACACTCTCGCCGCACAGGTGTCGCCGGATCTGATTGCCAATCTGTCGGGCAAAGAAAACGCCGTGGTCGCCATTTCGGCCGAGCGTCTGACCGAAGAGATCCTTCTGGCAGGCGCACATGCCGCGGCGGCGGATGGTGAAAAACCCGATTTCCAGATCAGCAATGACAAGCGCGTTGTCACCAACGCCGCAGAATTCAAGCTGCGTCCGACGAAACTTGCCCAAGCTGGCGATGTTGTTCAACCCATCGTACCACCCGGTGGCTTTACGATGCGGATCGTCGGGCGGCGGATCAAAATCGAATATACGGGACTGCATTTCGACTTTGCGAACAACGTTCTCAAACAAAACGAAAAAGTAACCTTTGGCTACCAGCAGACAATGTTCCTGGAATTAAAGGAACGCAGCGATGGGTCGCATGTGTTGATACCCACCTTCAACGATCCTTTGGGCAAACAGCCAAAGACGAAAGGCGAGATTGTCGACTGGAGCAACGTGATCGACAAATGGACGGTCAGCATGAAGCTGGATCCACCTACTCAGGATAAGACGATGCTTTGGATCGGGCTTGCCTGTGGGGCCGTGGGCATCGTGTTGGGTGGCTTTGCAATCTATGGCATTTATAGTTGCGTAGCGGCGGCTGGATCGGAGGCCGAGTTTTTCGGCGATGTTGCCATGCAAGACATGCAGGCCAATAATGGCCAAGGTGAATGGGACATGCCTCCTGTTCAAGACGCTGGTGGGACGTTCGGACCTTTTCAAGATTTCCCACCGGCCATATTGGTACAACAACAGCAGCAAATAGGTGTTGCGGGCAATATTTACGATAGCTTTAACGCACCGCTTACTCTTTCGAATGCCGTTGCTGAACCGAACCTATCAGCGAGTCTCGCTTCGACATCCAAAGCAGCGCTGTCTACGGGGTCGCTTTTGTACACACCACGCTGGGGTGTGGCGTTTAGCGGCCTGAAAACGATGGCCGGACTGGATCACGTCAAAGAGCTCAACCTGACGGAACAGGACATCAAAAAGTTCGCAGGCGAGGATGTGGACGTACTTGGTCTTGAAACAACCGTGCAGAATTTCCTGAAAACCGCACTCTCACCCTTCGATTGGCCCGAGACCACTGGCTTCGATCTGACATCGGCAAACCTGCAGGGGGCACTTTTACTGCAAGGCGAATTGAAGTCCTCGACCGTTCAATCGTCAGCAAAGAAAGGATTGAAATCATGACGTTCTTGCCCGAAGGCTGTGTGTTTCCGAACCCGGATGTCGAACTTCAAGTTGCAGGCGGTCCACATGAAGTCGGCCTGCAAGGGTGGGATACCGCCAGCATCCTGACCTTGGACGCAATGAACAAGGTGGTGAAAGGCCAGAACATCACGCTTCCCGCCCTTGGTCAAACCAGCACGTGGAACGGGGAAATCCATGGTGTCTGGGACAGTTGGGACATGATCCCCGACCCGAATGCGGTTGGCGGTGCGGTGCGCTTTTGCTGTACCCTGAAATCCGGGCACGCCATCGATGTAAAAGGTACCCAGTACCCCGTTCTCAAGGGGACAAAGGTCTACATCACTGTCAGTATCTCACCGGTCAAAGACCCAAGCGTCAAATTGACGGACCCCACGGCAGACGCGGCGCAACCCGGCGAACCCTGGGCGCTTTACGTTCAAAGCAAACCGCACAACCACGTAGATGCCGTGACCGTGGACATGATCGAACCGTCCACTTTGACGGGGCCGTTCAAGCCTTTATTCGAGCTATGGTTCAACAAAGAGATCACGTCATTCAACCCTTTGTTCCATGCGGCGTTGCTCAACACGAAAGCGGCGCACGGGGCGTACCAATGGGTCAAGCCGACGCTTTTGTCCTACGCGTCGCTGACGAATGCCGGGGGCGACGGGTATTTCGCGGCCTTGTGCAAGACAGACAAGAAAAATCCATCTTGGAAAAAGCTTGCAAACCAGATCGACAGCGCGGTTGCGGATGATTGGCCGTCCGGTGTGAACTCCATTTTCGCGATCAGTGGGCCCCGATTTGCCGAGGAATTTCTCAAGCGCGGTGCGGTGCACATCTTCAAAGGGGCTAAGCCCGAAGACTTCGATGTCGACGGCGACCAGTTGATCGTCACCAACAACAAGATGTTGGTTTGGGGCGACTTCCAATTGGAGGATGGAACTCAAGTCAGCCCAACCGTCCCGAAGAATGGCCTGACCATGAAGGTCGTGGAAGACAAGCTCTCCGCAGAATTCACAGGGGTGACCTGGAACCATCCACTCCTTGTCGGAAATGACGTCTTCACGCTGAACTTTACGCAGAACGTCTATCTGAAGCTTGCCAAGAACTCCAAAGGTCAGCCGGTCATCATGACCACCAATGACTACAAGGCCCAGAAAAAGAAAAAGGAAGTGCCCGACATTGAACGACCGCACATTTCTGCCAGACCGGATCGCACGGCCGTCGAATTCGACAGATGGACGCAGATTGTCGGGATGGTTCTATCCGTTCTGTCTATTGGTGCCTATTCTGCAAACAAGTGGATTTTGACTGCGGCGGCAGATGCAAAGACAGCAACCGCCGTGACAAACTGGATCAACTCAGCCGACGACGTTCTGAATGTAGCTGTAGACGGCGAGGAAGCCATGAACTCGGTCTCGCAAACCGTGGCAGACTCCGGCAATCTTGCCGCAGCGGCCGCGTTCGTCGGCGCATCACGAACGGTGCTGGACATAAAATACGCCGTTTATCTCTACCGCTTCTATGCATGCGCCGGCATTTTGGCCGCAATATTGGGGGAGGCCGTGTATATAAACAAGCTGGCAATTACAAGCGATCAAGAGTTTGATCCCGATACACTGCCTGACCTCAACAACTTTCTCGAAAACGTTTTGGGGGCTGAGCAATGGCCCGGAGTCACGGGCACAGAGCTTAAACACGTGCGATTGGCGCAATCCCTCTTGCTGTATTTCAACCGGACGATGTGACCTCATGCTCGAAGCCTATATCCAGAATCCGCTGCTCATCGAGACTGCACCCCCTCCGACAGAAGAAGCGTCGACGTTGGACTGGGATACCGTCTTTGCGGTGAGCTATGACGATATCAACAGTGCCATCAAGAAAAACAAAGGGTGCAGACCCACACATTTGGTTTGCCCGCCATCAGGCTATTTCCAGTTCTCGGTCAACGCGACTTTCGGCGACTGGCAGATTATTCCGGGTGGCGATGGCGATAGCGTGCATTTCCTTCTGCCAATGACGGATATGACCGCGCATTACGTATTGAAGGGCACGCCAGGGACGGTCACCTGTGATGCCATGACGATGACCGTCGCGGTCAAGCTGGCTCTTCTCCCGCATACTGGACCCGCGAAAGACGCCGATGGCAACCTCCTGCCGCCGCCAGCCAAGGGCACGACACGCCACGCATTGAGGCTGAGAACGACCGGCACAACGCCTCAAGACCCGATCGCAAGCGTGGTGAATGTGGATTATGTCAAACCATTATCCGACCCTAGCGCCAGCACCCCGATCCGCACTTGTCTTGATAGCTGGGCGCTGACCCAAATCCACACGTTCGAACATATCTTTGCATTCATCGATCTCAACGACCAAATTGACCACGGCGACTTTGCCTTCACCAAGCCTGTCACAACCAGTTACGCCGTTTGCGATACGATTGACAAAAGTTCTGGACTGCTGGCTGTTCTTTCAATGACATCATCCGACCCGGCGCCTGCTATTCAGCAGGTCTCAAGCCAGGCGATCCCGGACGGCGCGACTGCTGCGTTCCTGATCCGCCGCAAGAGATTCTTGGTCGACATGGTCAAGCCGGGACTTCTAAAGATGTGGCCAAACCTCGACGACAGCATGCTTGAACTGTCCAAAGACGCGCGAAGTTTGCGCATGAAAGACGGAACATCCGTCATGTTGCCCGACGTTACGCACAACGGAACCACCTATTCGCCCGAACTCCTGAGCTTTGATTGCAAAGTCTCTGGAAACGAGCTGGTTGTAACGACCAGCACGCAGGTCGAAGTTTCACCGGGCATTTATGGCACGTGTTTTTCGCGAACCTACTACGAACTTGAAATCGGAAAGAGCAAGAAAGGCGAGCAAATCATCAATTACAAGCAGAGCCGAACACCCAGTATTCAAAAAGGTCACTGGTCAAAACCCGGTGTTGAAGTCTTGCAGACCGTATTGACGATCATTGCGGCCGTTCTCGGGGTCGTTTTGATCGTGTTGACAGACGGCGCTGCGGCAATTGTAGTTGCAGCCCTGCTGTTCGTCATGATCGGGCATTTCGCAGTTACCAGCTTGCAGGACAAGGCGCTTGATGCCGCACCGGGACTCAGCGAAATGGCCAAACACTTTACCGGCGCCATCAAATGGACGTCGCGCCATATGCATCTCACCTCCAGCGGCCTACACGAGTCCTTGCAGCTTGGCGGAGACTTCAGTTGATCTGACACTTTGGTCAAAATCTCTGGACACGGGACGGCGCCGGATCTCCCGATCAAACTTGATCTAAAGAGCCATGCCAGAGCCAACTGGTGTTTCCACGTGGTACCCCGATGGCGGTCTGGTGATGCCATCGGGATCGCTCACGACAATCGAGAAACTCTCCGCGATTTTGCGAAAAGTGCCATTCTCGTTGCCGTGCTCTCTCCATTCCGAGAAGACAACTCGGGCCTGCGCTTGCTCTGAAAGGCCTATCGGCTGCGGTCTGAAGTGCTGCCGCGATGAGGTGTCCGTTCTGCACATTCAGCGCAATTATTTTGCCGGCAGCGTTCTAGGAAAGCATCAACAGATGCTGCGCTAATTGCACGCAGCGACCCCGTGCCGGATGAGTTCTTTCCCGAGAACGGTGTGATAGCCATTCGTTCTGTGCCGGGCACGATCAAGGAACCATTGCCGCACCGCGGGTGGGTAATGCGATGCCAGAACTTCTGACCAGTAGTCAAAGTGGACGGGCAAGAGGGGTTGGCCATAATAGCTTGGGCCATGAAAACCGAACCGGGTCTCGGGGCTGACGCAGACGTTGCCAGCGCCAAGATACATCGTACAGGACGACAGGCAAACGCCTCCGCGGATTTCGACACGTCTGTTTTCGGCCTTTAACTGCAGCACTTCCTGCGCTCGAGTCCCGATCACACCACCTCGATCATTGCCGACAATGAGCGCCGCGGACTGGGCCGCGGACGGTTGTGCGAGAAGGGCAAAAAATGCAGCCGAGACAAAGGCCAAAGGGATTTTATTGCGCAGGCATGGCTGCGCATTTGGCAAAAGAGCCATTGGAGTACCTCAATGTTCGATATTCATCACCAAGGCGCGCTCTTCTGAACCCGCCCACCACGCGCCCAACAAAACAGCGGGTTGTTAAAAGCGGGTTGAGAATTGAATTTTCCTAAACTCGGAAAAATTCAAATCGCTCCGTTATTGGCGGATGTGCCGGGCGTCAGACGCCGACATAGGTTTCGGACACGTCCGGTGTCATTTCTACGAACGCGCCCGACCACACGGTTTCGCCACGGGCAAGGATCACCGCCCGGTCCGACACCTGCGCCAGTTCGCGCACCGATTTGTCGATGAGCAGGATTGCGGTTCCGGTCTCTCGTTTCAGGCGTGCGATGGCGGCCCAGATTTCCTGTCGGATGATCGGGGCGAGGCCTTCTGTCGCCTCGTCGAGGATCAACAGGCGTGGGTTGGTCATAAGCGCACGCCCTATGGCCAGCATCTGCTGTTCACCGCCAGACAGGGACGCGGCGCGCTGGGTGCGGCGCTCCCCGAGACGCGGAAACAGGTCCGCAATGGTTTTGAGGGTCCAATCGCCTGGTTGGGCGGCGGCAATAAGGTTTTCCTCCACCGTCAGATCGCGGAAACAGCGCCGCCCCTCGGGGGCGAGGCCGACTCCCAACCGCGCCACCTTATGGCTGGGCAGTCCGTGTAGCGATTGCCCGGCAAAGCTCAGCCCGCCGTCCGACGCAATCATACGGCAGATCGCCTTGACGGTCGTCGTCTTGCCCATGCCGTTACGGCCCATGAGTGCAACGACCTCGCCCTCGGCCACGTCCAGTGTCACACCGAACAGCACCTGTGCCACGCCATAGCGGGCGGTCAGGTTTTCGACCGACAGCAGCGTCACGCCTCTTCCCCCAGATAGGCCTCGCGCACGGCGCGGCTCGACTTGATCTCCTCGACCGTTCCGGACGCGATCACCTGTCCGTAAACCAGCACGCTGATCCGGTCGGCGAGGGCAAAGACCGCATCCATGTCGTGTTCCACCAGCAGGATCGGTGCTTCGGCCCTGAGTTGGTCAAGGAACGCCGTCAGCAGTTTTGATCCTTCCGCCCCAAGCCCTGCCATCGGTTCGTCCATCACGAAGGCTTTGGGCGACAGGGTCAGCGCCACGGCGACCTCAAGCTGACGTCGTTGCCCGTGTGACAGCTCGGCACAGCGGGTGTGTCGATGTTCGATCAGCCCGACACGCTCCAGCGCCGCTTCGGCCTTGGCGGTCAGCGATGTGTCCGAGAGCGCCCGCGGCCAGAACCGCCACGGATTGCCCGACGCGCCCAAAGCGCCCAGCACGACGTTTTCCAGAACGCTGTCTTCCATCGCCAGTGCCGAGATCTGGAACGTGCGTCCCAACCCGGAGCGTGCGCGCGCTTGTGTGCTGTCCTGCGTCACGTCGCGCCCCAAAAGGTGCACCGAGCCTGAATCTGGCCTCAGCCCCCCGCAGATCTGCGCGATCAGTGTCGACTTGCCCGCGCCATTGGGACCGATGATGGCGTGGATTTCCCCTGCGCGCAGGTCGATGGACACATCGTCTGTTGCGGCCAAAGCGCCGAAATTCTTGCACAGATTGCGTGTGGCAAGGATTGGCTCAGACATGCGCGCCCTCCTTGCCGGTCAATAGACCGATGATCCCACCACGCGCAAACAGCACGATCGCGAGCAGGATCAGGCCCAGATAGATGTGCCAGAACTCGGTCAGCGCCCCCAGCCAATGCTCCAGCGCCACAAAGAGACAAGCGCCGACCACGGGGCCATAAAGCCGCCCAACCCCGCCGATGATGATCAACACGATCAATTCGCCCGAAAGCTGCCAGCTGAACATGGTGGGCGACACGAACCGGTTGAGATCGGCAAAAAGCGCCCCCGCCAAACCGGTGATTGCGCCGGAGATCACAAACGCGACCAGCTTGAGCCGCATCGGGTTCAGGCCGACCGTCTCAACCCGCGTCGGGACCTGTCGGGCAGCGTTCAACGCCAGCCCAAAAGGCGCGTTCTGGAGCCTCGCGTTCAGGAACAGCACAATGCAGAGCAGCACAAAGCACAGTCCGAAAAACTGGATTGGCACCAGCGTGTTCAGTCCGGGAAAGCCGTTCCGCACATAGATCGACAGCCCGTCTTCGCCGCCATATGTGCTCCAGGAAATGGCGAAGTAGTAGAACATCTGCCCGAAGGCGAGGGTGATCATGATGAAATAGACACCCGAGGTGCGCAGGCTCAGCAGCCCGATGATCCACGCGGCAAGGGCGGACATGACCACCGCCACCAGCCAGATGATTGGCATGGACTTGGTGCCCGCAAGGCTCATCCCTAAGAGATCAAGCGAGGTATAGGTCTGCGCATGGTAAGCAAGGATGCCCATCGCATAGCCGCCAATGCCGAAGAACACTGCATGCCCAAGGCTGACCAGCCCGCCGATGCCAAGCGCGATGTTCAGACCCACTGCGGCAATCGCAAGGATCACCGCGCGGGTGACAAGGGTGATTGTGAACGGCTCGTCGACGACAATGGCCCAAAGAGGTACCGCCAGAAGACCTGCGAACACAATCCAGTTGACCAGACGTTCGGGTATCATGCGCGCGCTCCGAACAAGCCGGTGGGCCGCCAGATCAGGACAAGGCTCATCAAGATGTAGATCGCCATGGAGGCCAGCGCCGATCCGGTCTGTGTGGCAGCACCCGGCTCCATGAACAGTTTGAACAGCTCCGGCAGGAAGATGCCGCCCAGCGTGTCGGTCAGCCCCACCAGCAAAGCACCGATGAACGCACCTTTGATCGACCCGATGCCGCCGATCACGATCACCACGAAGGCAAGGATCAGTACGGGTTCACCCATGCCCACCTGCACCGACTGGATCGCGCCCACAAGTGCGCCTGCCAGCCCCGCCAGTGCAGCGCCGATGGCAAAGACCAGCGTGTAGAGCAGCCGGATATCGACCCCCAGTGCGGCGATCATCTCGCGGTCATTCTCGCCCGCGCGGATCTGGATGCCGATGCGCGTCCGTTCGATCAAGAGCCACAGACCCAGCCCGACCAACAGTCCGACGGCAATCAGCGTCAGACGGTAAAGCGGATACTGAATACCGCCGGGCAGGGTGATTGGCCCGGACAGGTAGTCGGGAATATCAAGGAAAAGTGGGAACGACCCAAAGAGCCACCTTGTGCCTTCGGAAAAGATCAGGATGAGCGCGAAGGTCGCCAGCACCTGATCCAGATGCGCCTTGCCGTAGAGCCGTCGGATCACCGTCATCTCGATCAGCGCTCCGGCGATGGCGGCCACGGCCAACGCGGCGGCCAGAGCCAACACAAACGAACCCGTTGCGCCCGCCACGGCGGCGGCGGCAAAGGCGCCGATCATGTAAAGCGATCCGTGTGCGAGGTTGATCAGGCCCATCACACCAAAGATCAGCGTCAGCCCCGCTGCCATGAGAAACAGCATGACGCCGAATTGCAGTCCGTTGAGGACCTGCTCGATGATCAGAAGTGTCGACATGCCTGCCCGAAACCCGATGTGCCGGGGCAGGACCCCGGCACGCCGTGTGATGTCTTACATCTTGCAGTCGGCAGCGTAGACGTCGCTGTGGTTCTCAAGGGCGACACCGATGATCTTGTTGGTGAAGACATCGCCTTCCTTGATGACCTCACGCGCGTAGATCGTCTGGATCGGGTGGTGGTTCGGCCCGAACTTGAACGCGCCCCGCGTGCTGTCGAAATCGGCGGCCCGAAGCGCCTCGCGGAAGGCATCGGCGTCCGAAACTTCGGCTTTCTCAAGTGCCGACAGGATCAGGTTGGCTGTGTCAAAGCCCTGGCTCGCGTAAAGCGACGGCAAACGCCCATATTCCGCCTGGAAGCTCTCGACAAAGGCAGCGTTGGTCGGGTTGTCGATATCCTTGTTCCACTGGCTGGTGTTCACCACGCCAAGCGCCGCATCGCCCACCGCTTGCAGGATGCCCTGATCAAAGCTGAAGGCTGGGCCCACGACGGGCAGATCGACACCGCTGTCGGCATATTGCTTGAGGAAGGAAATCCCCATCCCGCCAGGCAGGAAGAAGAACACGCTGTCGGCACCAGAGGCGCGGATCTGCGCGATCTCGGCGGCATAGTCGGTCTGACCAAGCTGGGTGTAAACCTCGCCCGCCAGCTCGCCCTTGAACATGCGCTTGAACCCGGTCAGCGCGTCCTGGCCCGCCGGATAGTTCGGCGCGAGGATGAAGGTGTTGGAATAGCCTGCGGATGTCGCATAAGCGCCCGCCGCTTCGTGCAGGTTGTCGTTTTGCCATGCCACGTTGAAGTAGTTTTGATGGCAGCCCTGTCCCGCGAGCGCCGAGGGGCCCGCGTTCGGCGACAGGTAGAACTTGCCCTGCGCGGTGACGCTCGGGATCACGGCCATTGCGAGGTTGGACCAGATGATCCCGGTCAAGATATCAACGCGCTCGGACTGGACCATCTTGTCAGCCAGTTGCACGGCGATGTCGGGCTTTTGCTGGTCGTCCTCGATGACCACTTCGATGTCATCCCGGCCCGACTGGCCGATGGCCAGCATGAAGCCATCCCGCACGTCAATGCCAAGGCCCGCGCCGCCGCCGGACAGGGTGGTGATCATGCCGATCTTCGTTTCGGCAAAGGCGGATGTCGCGCCGATTGCCAAGGCCGCTGTGGCCATCAATAGCTTTTTCATGTGGTTCTCCCCGTTGTGATCGCTCTGTTTGATCGACGCGTTCTGTCCGCCGGGTTGGTGGTGCACGTCTGATCCAGAACATTTTATTCTTAAATGTGTTGAACAAAGCGCACCGAAAAACAAGACAGCAGAGCGAATAACTTCCGTCGTGCCGATGCTAAGTGCGCGCTGGAACGATCCCTGCGGGCAAAGACGTCGGGCCAATCGGCAGGGCGAATTGAGATCGAACGGCCGATGACCGGGTGGTCAGTCTTTGAAAGACCACCCGGAAGCTTTCACCTGATCCGTATGCGCGCCCAACGTGGGCGCGGTCCTGTCCAACGCAAGGGTCGACGTGCTGAAGGTTATGGGCGTACGAACACCCGGAACGCCCTCGGGCATGATCTTCATCCCGCGATGAATGATCTGCGGATCGTCGAACACTTCGCCAACCGTGTTGATCGGTGACGAGGCTACCTGCTTGGCCTTCAACGCCTCAAGCAAATCCGCCTTCGTCATCTTCGCCGTTTCGGCTTTGAGCATCGCGATCAGTTCGTCGCGGTGCTGCACGCGCTGCGCGTTGGTCCGGAACTCCGGGTTCTCGCCAATGTCCGGTCGTCCCACAATCTCGCAAAGCCCCTGGAACTGGCGGTCATTGCCAGACGCGATGATGATGTCGCCATCCGAAGTCGGGAAGACCTCGTAAGGCACGATATTCGGGTGCTGGTTGCCCATGCGATTGGGGGACTCGCCGGTCACAAGGAAATTCATCGCCTGATTGACCAGACACCCGGTGCCCGCATCGAGCAGGCTCATGTCGATATGCTGGCCCAAACCCGTCTTGTCGCGTTCGCGCAGGGCGGCCTGTATCCCGATCACGGCGTAAAGCCCGGTGTAAATGTCGGTGACAGCAACACCCACCTTTTGCGGTTCTCCCTTGGGGTCACCCGTGATTGACATCAGCCCGGACAGCCCTTGCACAAGGTAGTCATAACCTGCGCGTTCGGCGTAGGGACCGGTTTGGCCGAAGCCGGTGATCGAACAGTAGATCAGGCCGGGATTGGCCGCAGACAGGCTGGAATAGTCCAGCCCGTACTTGGTCAGCCCGCCCACCTTGAAGTTCTCGATCAGCACATCCGCCTCGCGGGCGAGGTCTTGCACAAAGGCGCGGCCTTCCTCGGTCGTCAGATCCGCCGTGACCGAATATTTGCCCCGGTTGCAGCTGTAGAAATAGGCGGCTGACGGCGTGTCCTCACCCTCGCGTTCAATAAACGGAGGCCCCCAAGTGCGGGTGTCGTCGCCCTTGGGGCTTTCCACCTTGATCACGGTTGCGCCAAGGTCGGCCAGCGTCTGACCGACAATTGGCCCGGCAAGGATGCGGGCCAATTCAAGAACTTTCAAACCTTCCAGCGGTGCTGACATCAGAAGAACGCCTGCAACCCTGTCTGTGCCCGGCCAAGGATGAGAGCGTGCACGTCATGGGTGCCCTCGTAGGTGTTGACCGTTTCAAGGTTCTGCGCGTGGCGCATGACGTGGTATTCCGCCATGATCCCGTTGCCACCATGCATGTCGCGGGCATTGCGCGCGATGTCCAAAGCCTTGCCACAATTGTTGCGCTTGATCAGGCTGATCGCCTCGGGCGCTGCGGTGCCAGCGTCGAGCATCCGGCCCACTTGCAACGCCGCGTGCAGGCCCAGAGTGATCTCGGTCTGCATATCGGCGAGTTTCTTCTGGAAAAGCTGCGTCTGTGCCAGCGGCTTTCCAAATTGCGTCCGGTCCAAACCGTACTGACGTGCGCGGTGCCAGCTGTCCTCAGCCGCCCCCATCACGCCCCAAGCGATGCCATAGCGCGCGCGGTTCAGACAGCCGAACGGACCTTTCAGGCCTTCGACACCCGGCAGCAACGCGTCTTCACCAACCTCGACATCCTTCATTACGATCTCGCCGGTGATCGACGCGCGCAATGACAGCTTGCCGTTGATCTTGGGCGCGCTGAGGCCTTTCATGCCTTTCTCAAGGACGAAGCCCCGGATCGCGCCGCCATGCGCTTCAGACTTGGCCCAGACGACGAACACATCCGCGATCGGGCTGTTCGAGATCCACATCTTGGCGCCATTGATGATGTAGCCACCGTCGGTTTTCTTGGCGACGGTCTTCATTCCCGCAGGGTCGGACCCGGCATCGGGTTCGGTCAGACCAAAGCACCCGACCAGCGTGCCTGCAGCCAGACCGGGCAGGTATTTCTTGCGCTGCTCGTCGCTTCCATAGGCGTGGATCGGATACATCACGAGGGAGCTTTGTACGCTCATCATCGACCGATACCCGCTGTCGATGCGTTCGACTTCGCGGGCGACAAGGCCATAGCTCACATATCCCGCGCCCAGACCGCCGAACTCTTCGGGGATGGTCACACCCAACAGACCCATCTCGCCCATCTCGGCGAAAATCTCGGGCGCGACACCTTCGTTCAGGTACATGTCTGTCACGCGCGGCAGCAGCTTGTCTTTTGCATACGCCGCCGCACTGTCCGCGATCATGCGCTCTTCTTCGGACAGAGCCGCGCTCAGACCCAGAGGGTCCTGCCAGTCGAATTTGGCGAGTGAGGGTCCGTGACCCGCGTGTGACGCATCAAGCATGTCCATGCTCCTCTTTCATGTCATTGGCGGCAGCCGATCCGGCGATGTGCCCCAGAACCGTCGCTGCCAGCAGCCCATTGCCGGATAGATACCCGCTATCACCGGAACCTGAAACACCCACCGCAGCACCTCCCGCCGCAAAGAGGTTTTTCAAGACGCCACCGTCGGTTTTGCAGACGCGGGCGTCTTGATCGACGCGCAAACCACCCTGCGTGTGGAACAAGGCTCCGGTCACCTTCACCGCACAGTAAGGCGGTTTGAGCGGTTCGCCAAGGAAGCTGCGTCCAAAAACGTCAGGCCCGTCGGTGGGAATCCTGGTGATCGTCTGCGTCAACGCGTCTTTAGGAAGGCCCGTGACCTCGGCCAGTTTGGTCAAAGTGTCGGCGGTGCGGATTGCGCCGATGGCCTCGGCATCCTTGAAGTCCTGAAACTGCCGCGCGATGCCTGCGATGCGGCTGTCAAAGATCGTCCAGGCGATGCCCTCGGGTTGGGCGAGCACCGCGCGGGCTGCCTCAGAGTAGCCCTGGCTCTCGTCCCAGAATCGCGCGCCATTCAGGTTTACCTGCACCCCGCCTTGCGTGATCACCGCCCAGGTGATCAGGATGCCCTGCGGGTGCGCGACATTGCCGTGGCTTTGATAGGCACCCAGATGCAGGGTTTCCGCCCCAAGCGCCTCGCCCCATGTCACCGCGTCGCCCTGATTGTAGTCATGCCCGAACCAGACCGCGTTTTCGATCTCTGGCATGAATTTGCGGACCATTGCGCGGTTGCCGCCATAGCCGTTGCAGGCAAGGATCAGAGTGCCGCAGCCCACATCTTCCGTACCGTTCGGCCCCTCCAACCGTACGCCTTTGACGATGTCGCCCTCCGCAAAGAGAGATGTCGCGCGGCGGTTGCAGATGATGTCGATCCCCTGCGCCTCACAGGCGGTGCGCAGCCTGTCGATCAACTCGCGCCCCGCGCGGGTGGGAAGCCCGTGCATGCGTCTGCGCGAATGGCCGGGATAGTCGAAATCGGTGACGACCGAGAAGGGAAGGTCGAACTTGTCCGCCAGCCATTCGATCACTGTGCCCGACTTTTCTGCCAGCAGATCAACAAGATCCTGCGGGTTCTCACCCTTGGCCTTCTTCTGGATGTCCTGTGCGAACAACTCCGGAGTGTCCTCGATCCCAGCCTCCCGCTGAAACCGCGTGCCCGCTGCAGGGATCAAACCGGCAGACAGAGCGGTAGATCCCGAGGGTGCAGCATCCGCCTCGACCACCAGAACTTCAGCCCCGGCATCGTTGGCGGTCAGCGCCGCAACCAGACCACACGCCCCCGCGCCGACGATCAGGATCGGCACGTCCAGATCGAACCCGGTGTCGGGGGGCGGCAAGATCGACATGGCTCAGTTGCGCCCGCCGGACTCGTAATGTTTGCCGAGGGCCAGCATCTCGTCGGTGCCCAGCCGGTCGTTCAACCCGCTGAAATCGAACATCCGGTCGGCAAAAGCGCGGTTGCTGCCGGTATCCTTCAGGCTCTGGTAATAGCTTTCAGCCGTATGCGCCAAGGCGCGGACGATCCCGCCGGGGAAGATCACGATTGAGAACCCAAGGTCGTTCAGGAAAGCCGCATTCTGGATCGGTGTCGCGCCGCCTTCGACCATATTCACCAGCAACGGCACACGATCCTTGAACCGCTCTGTCACGGTTCTCATCTCGTCCACCGACCGCAGCGCTTCGATGAACAGCGCATCGGCCCCTGCTTCGACATAAGCCTCGGCCCGATCGATTGCGGCCTCAAACCCTTCGACAGCCACCGCATCGGTCCGGGCAATGATCAGGGTCTCATCGCTGGCCCGTGCATCTGCCATCGCGGCGATCTTGCCGACCATTTCTGTCGTCGGGATGATGGACTTTTCGGCCAGATGCCCGCAGCGCTTCGGATAGGTCTGATCCTCGACCTGCAACGCATTGGCCCCGGCGCGTTCATAGAGCCGCATGGTCCGTTGCGCGTTCAGCGCATTGCCGAACCCTGTATCGGCGTCAATGATCACCGGGATGTCCACGCGGTCGCGGATCAGCGCCATCGTGTCGGTCATTTCGCTGACCGAGGTGAGGCCAATGTCCGGACGACCCAGCCGCGTATAGGCCACCGCCGCGCCGCTGAGATACAGCGCTTCGAACCCGGCTTGTGCCGCAAGCGCCGCCGTCAGGGCGTCGTAAACACCCGGCGCGACAAGGATCTCGTCAGAGGCAAGGCGGGTTTTCAGGCTCATGTCAGGGTTTCCAGCATCTCGGCGCAGGTCACATTCGGGCAGACCGACGCAAGGGACAACAGCGTGGCGTCGTGCACCTCCTGTTTGAAGGCGGCACAGCCATCGGAAAGCAGGATCGTGTGCAGGTTCCGCAGATGTGCATCGCGTACCGTGCTGGCGACCCCGCCATTGGTTACGATCCCGCCGATGATCAGCGTGTCAATGTTGAGTGCCCGCAGGATGTATTCCAGCCGCGTCTGGTACAGCGCGGAATAGGCCACCTTTTCAATGGTGTAGTCCGCCGGGGCCAAAGCATCGACCAAGTTGTGCCCGAACTTGCCGGGAGCAAAGTCGCCTTTGCCAAGAAAGGGGCGCAGCTCTTTCAGGTGCGGTGCAATAAGCGGTTCATCATTCGGTCCCGGCACCAGCGTGAACTGCGCACTGATATAGGTGCCACCCTTGGCGCGCAGCACGTCCACAACGGGCTTGATCCGGGCGGGCAGGGCGGTGATCGCCTCGGCCGTCTGTCCGGCGCGGCCATAGGCACCTTCGGGGTGCAGAAAGTCGTTCTGCAGGTCGATGGTCAGAAGGGCCGTGCGCTTTGGGTCGATGGTGTGGGCCATGTCTCAGTCCTCATCCCGTGTGATGATGGTGTTCCCGCAGGTGTCGACCCTGGCGGTCAGGCCGGGATCGACCAGCACGGTGGTGTCCGGCTGTACGAGGATCGCGGGGCCTTTGACCTCGGCGCCGACGGGAAGGGCAAGGCGGTTGTAAATCGCGGTGTCGAACCACGTATCGCCGAAATGCACCTTGCGGCTTCCGGTATGGGCGGCCTCGACGGACCCGCCCTTGGGGGCCAGCGTGGTCAGATCGAACTTTGGTCGCCGTCCGATGACGGCGGTGCGCAGGTTCATCACCCGACGCGTGCCGTTCTTCAGGAGCCGCCCATAGGTGGCTTGGTAGGCCGCATCAAACGCGGCTTCGACCTCGGTAATCGTGGGCGCTGTCACAGTGGTGCCTTCGACCTTGATCGGTAGGGGCACAGCGACAGTATGGGTCTGTCCGACATAGGCCATGTCCAATTCAATCACGATATCGCGCGCCTCGAACCGGGATTGCGCAGCATCGAGCAGAGCCATCCCATCGTCGATATGTTTCTGCATCACCTCGCGCAGCGCGTCGGTGTCGAGCGTTGCGGTCAGAGAGTTGATCGTCTGCACGAAATCCTGCCGCATGTCGGCAATCACACAGCCCATAGCACTGGTCACACCGGGATAGCGCGGGACGATTGCGCTGCCGATGCCGACCTCTTTCAGGATCGCGCCTGTGTGCAGCGCGCCACCGCCACCGAAGGGCATGAAGGCGAACCGCTTGGGGTCGAACCCCCGTTCGATGCTGACCAGACGGATTGCGCCCGCCATGCGCGAATTGGCGACGCGCAGAATGGCTTCGGCGGCCTCGATTGTGGTCAGGCCAAGCTTTGATCCGACATGGATGTCGATGGCCTTGGCGGCGGCGTCCACATCCAGACGGTCAAGCTTGCCGCCGATGGGATTGTTCGGGTCGATCCGGCCAAGGACCACATTCGCATCCGTCACAGTCGGGCGGTCATTGCCCTGACCATAGGCCACCGGGCCGGGGGTCGACCCTGCGCTTTCCGGGCCGATGTTCAGCAAGCCACCCTTGTCGACCCACGCGATGGAGCCGCCACCGGCACCAATCGTCGTGATCTCGATCATCGGGTTGCGCACCACCATGCCGAAGTCGATGGAGGTCTGTGGCGACAGCATGGACTGCCCTTTGGCGATCAGCGCCACGTCAAAACTTGTGCCACCCATGTCACCGGTGATGACGTTCTCAAAACCCGCCGTCGTCGCGATATGCCCGGCAGCGATCACGCCAGCAGCGGGACCGGACAGCGCCGTGCGGATCGGCAGGCGGCAGGCGGTGTCGGTGCCCATGACGCCGCCATTCGACTGCACGATCATGAACTCGCCACCGAACCCGCCTTTGGTCAGAGCCTGATCCAATCGGTTGATATAGCCCGACACTTCGGGTTGCAGGTAGGCGTTCAGCGCGGTGGTCGAGAAACGTTCGAACTCGCGGATTTCCGGCAGGATTTCCGACGAACAGCTCACATGGTCATTGGGCCACGTGGCGCGGACCACCTCAACAGCCTTGGCCTCGTTCTCGGCATTGGCATAAGCGTTGGCGAAGAGGATCGCGACGGCCAAACAGCCTTCGTCGATCAATTGTTGGGCGGCGGCCCTGACCGAGTCCAGATCGACGGGCGTGCGGATCGTGCCATCGGCCAGAGTCCGTTCCGGCACCTCAAGGCGCAGATTGCGCGGCACAACAGGCTCGAAATCGCCGCGCAGGCCCCAAGTGCGGGGCCTGTCGCGGCGGCGCATTTCAAGAACGTCGCGGAGTCCGTGAGTGGTGATCACGCCGATCTTTGCGCCTTTGCGCTCGAGCAGAGCATTGGTTCCGGCGGTGGTGCCATGCACAACCGCCGCGACGGTAGATAGGTCATCGACCTGCTGGCCGATCCCATCCAAAAAACCGCCCGACTGGTCGGGACGGGTCGTGGGCACCTTTGCGACGGTCGCAGTGCCGGTGGCCTCGTCGAGCACGAACACGTCGGTGAATGTGCCGCCGACATCGACGCCGATCATCTTGCTCATGCCGCGACCTCTTTCCATGCGGGGCCGTAAAGCTCGGTCGCTTTGTCCGGTGTCAGGTATCCCAGCGCCACGTCGCGGGCGACTGCGCTTGCATCCCGGTCGGACGCTGCGCCGTAGCCACCTCCACCTGGGGTGTCGAGGCGCACCGCCTGTCCTTTAGTCAGCTTGATCCCGAGCATTTTCGACGCCAGCGGCGGGGTCTTCCACCCATCCGCTTGTTCGTAGTGAAACACGTTCATCGCCCCCGTGCCGCCGCCTTGAACACCTTGGGGCGCGAAACGGCCACGCTCACCGAAAAGAAACGCCTCGGCGTTTTCCTCCAGCACTTCGATCTCGTAGGTCGCGCCCAATCCGCCGCGATGCGCACCCGCGCCCGCGCTGTCGGGGCGCAGCGCCCATTGGCGGAACATGATGGGATAGGCCGCTTCGAGGATCTCCATTGGCGGTATCGTTGCGGTAGAAATCGGCGCGTTGCCGTGGTTTAGGCCATCGGACTCGCTGCTGCCGCCATGTCCGCCGCCGTAGAAGCTGAACATCACCCAGCGCTGGCCATTCGCCCGCTTGCCCGCGATGGACAGCGCATTGATCGTGCCATAGGCGTTGGCGACGACGCGGTCGGGCGCGGCTTGGGATGCGGCGCTGAAGATCACGTCGATCATGCGCAGGATGGTTTCGGTGTAGCCGCCGACAGGGGCGGGGAATTCTGCCGACAGAAGCGACCCGTCCGGCACACGCACATCAATCGGGCGCATGACACCGGCATTGGCGGGCAGGTCGGGGAAGATGTGTTTGATCGCGACATAGGCGGTCGCCACGGCGGTCGGGTAGGCGATGTTCACCGGGCCAGCTGTCACAGGTGCGGTGCCCTCGAAATCAAGAACCATCCGGTCGCCCTTGATCTCAAGCGCGACCTGGATCGGCAGGGCAACATCGGTGATCCCGTCATTGTCGAGGTAATCCACCGCCTCCCAGCGCCCATCGGGCAGACCCGACAGTTCCGAACGCATCAGCGTCTCCGCCCGGTCGCCCAAGGCGCTTAAAGCCGCAGACACGGTCTCGGCTCCGTATTCATCCAGCAATTCGTCCAGTCGCTTCACACCGAGGTCCAAAGCGCCCAACTGCCCGTTCAGATCACCCATTGCCGATTGCGGCAGGCGGGTGTTGCGCAAGAGTATGTCGATGATGTCCTGCTGGATCACGCCTGCGCGGGCCAGCTTGACCGGCGGCAGGATGAACGCCTCTTGAAAGGCTTCGGTGGCAGAGGGGTTGTAATTTCCGGGAACGGCACCGCCGACATCGTGCCAGTGGCCGACACTGGCGAGGTAGCAGAACAGCTCCCCGTCGCGGAAATACGGGCGCACCAGCCGCATGTCGGACAGGTGCGTGCCGCCCATATGGGCGTCGTTGAAGATGTAGATGTCGCCATCCGCCAAATCACCGGCCTCGGCGGCTTTGTCGATTACTGCTTTCACGGCAAAGGCCATGACCCCGACAAAGATCGGCAGACCGGATTTGCCCTGTACCAGCGTGTCGCCGCTCTCCGCATCGTAAAAACCGTGCGAAGCGTCATGCGCTTCGGCGATGATCGGGTTAAAGGCGGCGCGGAACAGGGTCGCGTCCATTTCGTCGGCGATCTGCTCCATCCGTCCAGCCAGAACGGCCAGCGTGATCGGGTCGATGGCAGCACTCATTTTGCGCGCACCTCTGCCATGTCGTTCCAGACGTCCTGGCGAACGATCTTGCCTCCGGAAATTTCGAAACGGTCGATGAACCGGATGCCTTCGAACGGGGTACCGTCCATCCATTCACCGTAAAGCGTGCCGCGCGCGTAGACGACAGCGACACCGCCGCTGTGCATCGCGTCGAACCCGTCATAGGTTTTCTTGACGAACTTGTAGCGGCCCCTGGACCAGTCGATCAGTTCGGACAACTGCGTCATCGGCTGGGTCGCCGGGAACACCATCTGGAACCCGTCGCCCAGCATCCCCTGCGCGGTGTCCAGGTCGCGGGCTTCCATCGCGGCGAGGTAATCGCGCACGATTTGGGCGGGATCGGGCAGGGCTGGGGCCGGTTGGCGGTGCTGACCGCCACGGGCATAGGCCTCGGACGGGTATTCGTGCAGCATCACGGTGATGGCTTCATCGGGAGCGGGAACGACAAATCGAATCGCATCTGTGAGGGCCGAAGTCAGGCGGGATTTCTCGGTGGGGCTGTATCCTTGAAGGATGTGCGCTTCCACGATTGGCATATGACCCTCCCCAAAATCTGCACTTTTCATATAACAGGTTTTGGTATATTGAAAGACCAACAAACGAAGAATCTTCGCCGGATCATCCACTGGCCGCGAGGATCGCCAACCAACAGGGGCCGCGCTGCCGTGACATTGAACGCGCATTCCGGACTTCCAGAAGGCGGTAAGGCCCGCAGGGTTTACCTGTTGCTGCGCGACGAAATTTCAAATGGTGTTTTCAAGGATGGTGTTCGGCTTCCCGGTGAGCATAAGCTGGCAGAGCAGTTCGACGTGTCCCGCATCACCATCCGTCGCGCGCTCGAGGCGCTGGCTGCCGATGGCTGGATCGAGAAAAAGACGGGTGCTGGGTCGGTTGTGCGCGCGCAGGAGCAGGTCGGTCATCGCCTGTCGGCCGATTTCGCAACGCTGATCCCGCATCTCGTCGAGATGGACCGCAAGACAACCGCGCGGCTGTTGTCCTTTTCCTACGACAGCGCGCCTGCTGCTGTTGCCGAAGCGTTGGGCATCCCCGAAGGTGCGGATGTGCAAAAGGCGGTGCGGGTCCGCTCGTCGGGCGGTCAGCCCTTTTCGCACCTCACAACGTATGTGCCCAAAGAGATCGCCGTCAGCTACGACGAAGCTGACCTTGCAACACAGCCGCTTTTCCGTCTGCTTGAACGCAGCGGCGTGAGCGTCAGCAGCGCCCACCAGACCGTGACCGCAGCTCTTGCCACGCCCGATGTAGCGGACGCCTTGGAGGTCTCGGTTGGATCGCCGCTCTTATTCGTGCAGCGCATCGTGCGCGATGCAAACGGGCAGGGGGTCGAACACCTGTCCGCGCTCTACCGACCAGATCTGTTCCGGCTCGAAATGAGCCTCGCGCGGGTCGGTGCAGGTGAAGCGCGGCATTGGGAACCTGTGATCGGAGGGGCATCGAAATGATCGCCCGCCGTCTTCTCGACAAGCTGTGGGAGAGCCACGAAATCCTGCGCCGTGAAGACGGGACAAGTCTGCTTTGGGTGGATCGCCATCTGGTCCACGAAGGCTCGCACCACGCCTTTGCCAAGATCGCAGAGCGGGGCGTGCCGGTGGCCGAACCGGGCCTGACCTTTGGGGTGGCCGATCACTATGCGCCGACGCGCGGCGGTCCTGCAACGGACGCGATAGCGCGGATGATCGCGACGCTGGCGTCGAACACCGCGAGACACGGGATCACCTGCTTTGGCCTCGAAGATCCACGTCAGGGCATTGTGCATGTGATCGGACCGGAACAAGGGCTGACCCTGCCGGGGCTGCTGATCAATTGCGGGGACAGCCATACGTCCACCCACGGGGCTTTCGGGGCCCTGGCCTTTGGCATCGGCGCGACCGAAGTGGCCCACGTGCTGGCGACGCAGACGGTCTGGCAGAAAAAGCCCAAGGCGATGCGGATTAACGTGACCGGGCGGCTTGGGCCGGGAGTTGGCGCTAAGGATCTTGCTCTCGCTTGGATTGCCAAGCTGGGCGCGGATGGCGCGCGGGGGCATGCCATCGAATATACCGGGCCTGCGGTACGCTCCTTATCGATGGAAGGGCGCATGACGCTCTGCAATCTCTCCATCGAAGGTGGAGCCCGGTTCGGGATGATCGCGCCGGATGAGACTACCTTTGCCTACGTCACAGGGCGTCCCTTCGCGCCCAGCGGAGACGATTGGGATCGCGCAGTCGACCTTTGGTCCGAACTGCCGTCCGACGCGGATGCGGCGTTTGAAACCGAAGTGACGATGGACGCGTCCGAGATCGCGCCCATCGTGACTTGGGGCACAACGCCGGAAGACGCCTTGCCCGTCACTGCGACAATTCCCGACCCCGCCCATATGCAAGGCAGCGCGGCCGAACGTGCGCGAAACGCGCTGGATTACATGGGGCTCACGCCGGGGCGCAAGCTGACCGAGATCGCTGTGGATCAGGTGTTTATCGGGTCGTGCACCAATGCCCGCATCGAAGACCTGCGCGCGGCGGCGGCGGTGCTGGCCGGGCGACGGGCCAAGGTTCCGGGGATCGTCTCGCCCGGATCGCAACTGGTCAAAGCACAGGCCGAAGCAGAAGGCCTGGACCGAATCTTTGTCGACGCAGGCCTAGATTGGGTCGGGTCTGGCTGTTCGATGTGTGCCGCGATGAACGGCGACCTTGTGGAGCCGGGCATGCGTTGCGCCTCGACCACCAACCGCAATTTCCGCGGCCGGCAGGGGCGTGGGTCGCGGACGCATCTCATGTCGCCCGCGATGGTGGCGGCAGCGGCTGTGACCGGGCATCTGACCGATGTGCGCGAGCTTCTGAAAGAGCGGGAGGTCGCATGAGCGGTTGGCGCACACATAGCGGTCTTGCCGTCGCTTTGGACCGACAGAACGTGGACACCGACCAGTTGATCCCGGCGCGGTTCATGTCGACGCCCCGGTCTGCAGGCTATGGCGATTTCCTGCTGCACGACATGCGCAAGGACAGCAACGGCACATCTGTGCCCGACTTCCCCCTGAACACCGTTCCGAACGCCAGCGTCCTGATCTCACGCCGGAATTTCGGCAGCGGGTCGTCGCGCGAGGCGGCGGTTTATGCACTGGTCGATTTCGGCATCCGCGTCGTCATCGCCCCCAGCTTTGGCGACATCTTCGCCAGCAATTCGGTGAACAACGGCCTTCTGCCCGCCCACGTTTCAGAGGCAGAGGTCGATACGGCCATGGCCACCTTGGCGGGCGGCGCAAAAGAGGTGACGGTTGACCTGACCGACAAGACAATTCGTCTGGGCAATACCACAATCGAGTTCACGCTGGATGATGTCTGGCAGCAGAAACTTATCAACGGTTGGGACGATATCGACCTGACCCAAAACCACCAAAAGGCCATTTCGGAATTCCGTACGCGACACGTGGCGGGCATGCCGTGGGCCATACCAGTCCAACAGAACGACTTCAGGAGCGCGGGGCGGGACACCGTTTCGCAGTAACACAGGCCATGACAGGCCGAAGGGTGTAGGAGGAACTATCTATGAACATGAACCTTTTGAAAGGCTGCGTCGCCGGTGGCGTCATGCTGGGCACAGTGGCGCAGGCGCAAGAAACAATCACGGCGGTGCATGCGTTTCCCGAAACGCTGATCTATACGCAAAGCTTCCTGTCCTTCGTGGACAAGGTGAACGCGGCAGGTGAAGGCGTGATCCAGATCGAAGTGCGCGGCGGCCCCGAAGCCATCGGCATGTTCCAGCAACCCGACGCGGTACGCGACGGCATCGTGGACATGGTCTACACGCCGGGATCGTTCTATGGCGGTGCGCTGCCCGAGAAGGACGCGCTTGTGGCGTCAAACCTGACGGCGGTCGAGACCCGCGAAAACGGCGGGATCGAGCTGATCGACCAGATCCATCAGGAACGTATGGGCCTTAAGTATCTTGGCTGGTTCGACAGCGGCGTGTGCTACAACCTCTGGACTCGCGATGAGCCGTCGTTCGACGCCGATGGCAACCTCGAAGTGGATGGTCTGCGCCTGCGCGGCAACGCGGTATATAACGCGTTCTTCACCAATTACCTTCAGGCACAGGTGATCGACCTGCCCACAGGCGAGGTGTATTCCGCGCTCCAGAACGGTGTGGTGGACGCAACAGGCTGGACCCAGATCGGCCTGATCGACCTCAAGTGGAATGAATTCCTGAACTACCGGATTGAGCCGTGCTTCTTCTCGACCGATCTTGGGGTGATCGTGAACCAGGAAACATGGGACGGGCTGAGCGACGAGGCCAAGACCATTCTTCAGGACACCGCAATCCAGCACGAGATCGACAGCGTGAACGCGCTGCGCACCAAGAGGGACGAGGATTTCGCTGCGCTTGATGCTGCTGGTATGAAGGTGGTCGAACTCGAGGGGGAGGCGAAAGCCAACTACCTTGCCGCTGCGCGTGAAACCACATGGGCGCGGATGAAAGAGCTGATGGAAGCAGAGCCGCAGTCGGTTGCGAGCTATGACGACCTGATCGCCAAGTTCTACGATCCGGCCGCAGACAACTAAGACCAAAGGGCCGGGGGTTTGGACTCCCGGCCCAACTCAATTGAACGGATGACCCCATGCGCGCCGTGACCCGCGTCTATGACGCCCTGCTTTACACGATGGCCTTCATCGCAGCCGTGACCTTGGTCTGGCTGATGGTGTCGGTGGTCGTTTCCGTCCTGATGCGCAATCTGGGGCTTCAGCCCTTTGCATGGCTGTTCACCTCAGCCGAATACGGCATTCTTTACATGACCATGCTCGGTGCGCCTTGGCTGGTGCGCGAAAAGGGGCATGTACACATCGAACTGGTCACCGCCGCCCTGCCGCCTGCCTTGCGACGCTTCGTGAGCCGCATGGTCGCAGCACTATGTGTGCTCGTGTGCGTGATCCTAGCGTGGTACGGGCTGCAGCTTTTCCTGACCAATATCGAGCGCAACAACTACGATGTGCGCGCCTATTACTATCCCCGTTGGCTGCTGACCGTGACCTTTCCCATCGCCTTTTCTGTGATGGCGATCGAGTTCTCGCGGTTCGTGTTCGGGTCTGACCTCATGCACTCGGGTGAAGCGGGGATTCACGAATAATGGAATGGTTCGAAGCGCTTGGTCTGCTGGTCGGCAGCATCATGCTCCTCATGGCGATCGGCATGCCCGTCGCGCTGGCGTTCCTTGCCGCCAATATCATCGGTGCGTGGGTGTTCATGGGCGGCGACCGTGGGGTCGTCGCGCTGCTGAACAACGGATGGGGCGCGCTGACAATCTTTGCGCTGGTGCCGATCCCGCTGTTCCTGCTGATGGGCGAGATCTTTTTCCAGACCGGTCTCGGCGGACGCATGTTCTCGGCCATCGACAAGCTGCTGGGACGGCTGCCGGGGCGTCTGAGCTATGTCACCGTTCTTGGCGGCACCGGGTTTTCCACGCTGTCTGGATCGTCGATGGGGTCTACCGCGCTGCTCGGGTCATTGATGGTGCCCGAGATGAACCGCCGCGGCTACAAGAGCCACATGTCCATCGGTCCGATCCTTGGGACCGGCGGTCTGGCGATCATCATTCCACCCTCTGCGCTGGCGGTGCTGCTGGCGACACTCGCCAAGATCGACGTGGGCGCGTTGCTGATCGCGGGCGTGATACCCGGTCTGATCCTTGCCGGCTTTTACGTTGCAACAATCTACATCCAGACCCGGATCGACCCGGAAGCGGCCCCAGCCTATGACGTGGAGCCGATGACCGCTGGCGAAAAAATCGGCATTCTGATGCGCGACGTGGTGCCGATGATCGGTCTCATGGTCGTTATTGTCATCATGATGATCAACGGCATCGTCACCCCGTCGGAAGCCGCCGCTTTTGGGGCGCTGGGCGTGCTGATCCTTGCCGCGCTGTATCGCTGCCTGACATGGGACTCGATCAAGAAATCCGTCCGTGGCGCGCTGCGTGTGACCCTGATGGCCTATCTGATCGTTTTCGGGTCCGCGACCTTCAGCCAGCTTCTGGCTTTTTCCGGGGCGTCGAAGGGTCTGATCAACTGGGCGACAGGTTTTGACCTCGACCCGACGCTGATGCTCTTGGTGATGTTCGGGGTGCTCCTGCTTCTTGGCATGTTCATGGAGCAGATTTCGATCATGCTGCTGACCGTGCCGATCTTTTTCCCACTGGCGCAAACACTCGGATTCGATCCGATCTGGTTCGGTCTAATCATGCTCCTTTCGCTCGAGATCAGCTTTACGACGCCGCCGTTTGGTCTGCTGCTTTTCGTGATGAAGGGCGTGGCCCCGCCAAATACGACGATGCGCGAGATCTACCGCGCCGCGTTTCCATTCATCCTTTGCTCGCTGATGGTCGTTGCGCTGCTGATCCTTTTCCCACCTCTGGCAACATGGTTGCCGGGACTCGGTTAGAGGCGCTGGCCCTACCTGAAAAGCAGAGTGCTCTTGGGCTCAAAAAGGAGCTGAGGGCTGTACTTTTGGGCAACCGCAATCGGTGTTGTGAAATTCGGGATGGTCGGTAAGGACATCAAGCGCCCAATAAATGGGCATTTAGCAAGATTTTTGTGCGGTGAGGCGCGGGAAGCGTTGCTGTGCCTTGCACTCCGTCCGGCGCTGCGCAAGCTTGAGCCATGTCTGAACACTCTGTCTTCGATGAAATGTGGGGCCGTGATGCGCAGCTTCGCGCACCCTACCAAAATTTTTTCGATTGGTTCGATCAGGAAGATCCCAAGCGATTGCGTGCAAAAAACCGCGAGGCGGAAGACCTGTTCCGCCTGACGGGCATCACTTTCAACGTTTATGGCCGATCCGAAGCTGAAGAGCGTCTGATCCCCTTCGACATCATCCCGCGGATCATTTCAGGCTCCGAATGGGCCAAACTGTCTCGCGGGATCGAACAGCGGGTGCGGGCGATCAACGCCTTTCTGCATGACATCTACCATACCCAGGAAATCCTGAAGGCCGGGCGCATCCCGCGTGAGATGATCTCACAGAACGAAGCATTCCAGCCCAAGATGATCGGCGTCGACGTGCCGGGCGGGGTCTATACCCATATTGTGGGTATCGACCTCGTCTGCACCGGACCGGGGGAGTTCTACGTTCTCGAAGACAACGCCCGCACCCCGTCGGGTGTGAGCTACATGCTCGAAAACCGGGAAACCATGTTGCAGATGTTCCCAGAGCTTTTCTCGAAGAACCGGGTTCAACCCGTGCAGCAATACCCGATTGACTTGCGTCGGTCGCTGGCCGCCTGCGCACCGAACATGACGGATGCAGAGCCAACCGTTGCCGTGCTGACACCGGGGATCTACAACTCGGCCTATTTCGAACACGCGTTCCTTGCCGATCAGATGGGCGTTGAACTTGTCGAAGGGCATGACCTTCGCGTGGTGGACGGGCGTGTCGCGATGCGCACGACGAACGGGTACAAGCCCATCGATGTTCTGTATCGTCGCGTGGATGATGACTTCCTCGATCCGCTGAACTTCAATCCCGAAAGCCAGCTTGGTGTGCCAGGGATCATGGATGTCTACCGCGCCGGTGGGATCACCATCGCCAACGCGCCGGGCACTGGGATTTCCGACGACAAGGCGATCTATTCCTACATGCCGGAAATTGTCGAATTCTACACAGGCGAACGGCCATTGCTGCAGAACGTCCCGACATGGCGGTGTTCGGAACCCAACTCGCTGGCTCATGTGCTCGACAACCTTGAAGACCTTGTCGTGAAAGAGGTGCATGGATCAGGCGGCTACGGCATGCTGATCGGTCCGACCGCGACGAAGAAAGAGATCTCGGCTTTCCGCAAGAAGCTCAAGGCGCGTCCGAAGAACTATATTGCGCAACCCACGCTCAGCCTGTCCACTGTTCCGATTTTCGCCAAGGCCGGTCTCACCCCGCGCCATGTCGATCTGCGTCCCTATGTGCTGGTCAGCCCGGATGGGATCAAGATCACGCCCGGTGGCCTGACGCGGGTAGCACTCAAAAAGGGGTCCTTGGTGGTGAACTCGTCGCAAGGCGGTGGCACGAAAGACACCTGGGTTCTGGAGGAATAGCGGCATGCTGGGAAAAACCGCAAATGGCCTCTTCTGGATGTACCGTTACATGGAGAGGGCCGAGAACACCGCGCGTCTGATCGAAACGGGGCAACGGATTGCGCTGACACGGCTCAACCAGACCGATGACGAATGGGCTTCTGTGTTGCAGTCCGCCGATTGTCTCTATGGTTTTCGCGCAGCCCATGACGAGATGTCCCGCGATCTGGCCGTCGACTGGATGTTGCGTAGCAAGGACAACCCGTCGTCGATCCTGTCCAGCGTGAATGCCGCACGTCAGAACGCGCGTCTGGTGCGGACGGCGATCACCGGTGAAGTCTGGGAGGCCGTGAACTCGGCTTACATGGCGCTGAAAACGGCACTGGCGCGCAAAGTGTCAGAGCGCGATCTGCCCAGCACGTTGCGCCTGATCCGTCATCACGCGGCCTTGGTGCGTGGTGTGACTCACGGCACGATGCTGCGCAACGACATCTACGATTTTGCCCGACTGGGCACGTTTCTGGAACGCGCCGACAACACCGCCCGTATCCTTGACGTGAAATACTATGTCCTGCTGCCGTCGGCGCGTGCCGTCGGAACGTCACTCGACAATGTGCAGTGGGAATCGATCTTGCGGTCTGTCTCGGCCAAGGGCGGGTTCCGCATGGAATATGGTGCGGGGGGCGGACCAAGAGAGATCGCTGCGTTCCTGATCCTCGACAAGCGCATGCCACGATCCCTTGCGTTCTGCGCCAGCAAGCTGTGTGACAACCTGAACTATCTGGGCAATGAGGACGACGCAGGAGCGGCTTCCCGCGCACGGGTTGGTGCATTGGAAAACGGGCTGTTGTCCCAGAGTATTGATGATATCTTCGACTTCGGATTGCACGAGTTCCTGCAGAAAACCCTTGAGGAACTGTCAAGCATCTCGCGCCAGATCGAACAGGATTTCCGGTTTTATGCCTAGGCCATACCAAGACTGCACGGCATGCGCCTGAAGATTGACCACACGACGGTGTATCGGTTCGAAACGCCGGTGGTTTACGGTTTGCAGCAACTGCGCAAGACGCCGAAATCGTCGTACAATCAGTCAGTTCTTGGATGGCATACCCGCATTGACGGTGGCCGTAAGGAAGTCACGTTCGAGGATCATCACCATAACACGACCGAACTGATCAGCTTTGATCCCAACATTACCGAATTGTCGGTTTCAAGCGCGGGTGAGGTCGAGATTACGGATAACGCCGGTATTCTGGGGCCGCATCACGGTATGACCCCGCTCTGGCTTTATCAGATGAACACTTCCCTCACCGAAGCCGGGCCGGGAACGCGGGCTCTGGTCAAGGGGATGACCGCCGACGCGGGGATATCTGAACTCCACGACTTGTCCGATCGCATCCGGTCGCAGGTCTCCTATACCCTTGGTGCATCGTCACCGAATTGGAGCGCGGAAGACGCGATCGCGGCCGGGCAGGGGGTGTGTCAGGATCACACCCATATCATGCTCGCCTGTGCGCGGGCGCTGAAACTGCCGGCGCGCTATGCCAGTGGCTATCTGATGCTGAACGAAACAACGATCCAGGACGCGATGCACGCCTGGGCCGAAGTGCATGTGGAAGGCCTGGGTTGGGTCGGGTTCGATGTCTCGAACGGTGTTTCGCCCGACACACGCTATGTGCGCGTCGCAACAGGGCTGGACTATTCCGATGCTGCGCCGATAACTGGTACGCGGATTGGCGGAGTGAACGAAGAGTTGCACGTCAGCATCCACGTGGTTCAGCAGTAAAGGCACGCCTCAAGTGACATATTGCGTTGGAATGATGCTTCGCAGCGGTTTGGTGTTCATGTCGGACACGCGCACCAATGCCGGGTTGGACAACATCTCGACCTTCAAGAAGATGACCATCTGGGAAGAACCGGGCGAGCGCGTTCTGACGCTCATGTCCGCGGGCAATCTTGCGACCACGCAAGCTGTCGTCAGTCTTCTGGACGAACGCAGCAAACATCCCGAGGACCGTACGCCGTCGCTGATGCGGGCCCCGTCGATGTTTCAGGCCGCCTGCATGGTCGGCGATACGCTGCGCGAGGTCATCAAGGGGCTGCGCGATGGCGGGCAACGCGCGGAAACCAGCTTTGAGGCAACGCTGATCCTAGGCGGCCAGATTGCCGGAAACCCGCCACGCCTGTTCCTGATCTACCCGCAGGGCAATTTCATCGAGGCAGGGGAAGACACGCCGTTCTTCCAGATCGGTGAGATCAAGTATGGGCGCCCGATCCTTGTCCGGGCCTATGATCCCGATATCACTTTTGCCGAGGCATTGAAGCTGCTGCTTGTCAGTTTCAACTCCACGCTCAAGGCAAACCTGTCCGTGGGCGCGCCGCTCGATTACTTCTGCTACAAAACGGACAGTCTTGAGAAAAAGCATGTCGGTCGTGTCGAAGCCGACAACCCGGAGTTTCAGGCGATCTCAACTCAATGGGGCAATGCGCTTAAGCAGGCGCTTGATACGTTGCCCGACGTTCATCTGAACACGAACTGAACCAAAAAGCCGAGAGTCCTGTCATGCCCATGAGCCCCGTTATCTGCGTCGGCGGTGAAAACCTCATTGATCACGTCACCCGCGATGGAGAGGTCTCGGCCCTTGCCGGTGGATCGCCGTTCAACGTCGCCATGGCGCTGGGGCGGCAACAGGCCGACGTGCATTACCTGACGCCGATCTCGACCAATTCCTGGGGCGATATTCTGGCCGATACTCTGATCGCCTCCGGCGTGACGCTCGCTGGTGGCCGTGTCGACGCGCCGACAACCATTGCCCGCGTGACCGTGACGAAGGGCATTCCATCCTACGTGTTCGAACGTGATGGCACCGCAGAGCGCAGCGTCACCGCCGCATCGCTCGCCGCCGCCATGCCCGGAGCCACCCGGGCCCTGCACACCGGGTCTTTGGCGTTGACAGATGGGGCCGATGCTGATGCTTGGGAAGAGACCTGCACTGGGGCCTACGCCTCTGGAACGCTGGTCTCGCTCGACCCGAATGTGCGCCTGTCCGTCATCACCGACATCGCCACCTACCGTGCGCGCATATTCCGCATGATGAAAGCCACACATGTTCTGAAACTCAGTGATGAAGACCTCGAAGGTCTGTGTCCTGACATGCCGCAGGACCAAGCACTCGCCCATGTGCGCAGCCAGACATCCGCATCCCTTTTGGTGATGACCAAAGGTCCCGAAGGCGCCATCGCGATGCGCGGCGATCACACTGTCACGATACCAGCGCCTCCGGTGCCGGGTCTTGTTGATACGGTTGGGGCAGGTGACACGTTCATGGCAACGCTGCTGGCCGGTCTGGCACGGACCGATGCACTAGCGCCCAACGCACTGGATCATCTCGATGCTGCGCAGGTCGAGGCCCTGATCCGCCGCGCAGGTATGGCCGCTGCCATCAATTGCAGCCGCGCCGGATGCAACCCGCCCACTCTGCAAGAGCTTGACGCGGCAATGGCATCTGCGGTCTGAACCAATGGACCTCTATCTCGATACCGCGGACCAGGACGCTTGGGCAGACCTTATGCCCAGCGGTCTTTTCCGGGGTATCACAACCAACCCGCTGCTCGCCCACCGCGCGGGTCTGACCTATCCGTCGATCAACTGGGCCGACATGGCGCACCGCGCCCGTGACCTGGGCGCGCAAGAGCTGCACGCTCAGGTCTATGGCCCGGTGGAAACCTATCTCGATTGGACCAGCCGCCTTTACGAAGCTGGCGCTGCCGCAGGGCTGCGCACGGTCGTCAAGATCCCGATGACACCCGATGCCCTGAAGGCGGTGCCTGTTGTTCGGGCGCTGGGTGGTCCGATCCTCCTGACAGCCGTCTATGACCCCAAGCAGGTGATCGTCGCCAAGGCGTTGGGCGCCGATTTCGTGGCCCCTTATTTCGGGCGGATGCAGGAGGCTGGTTTGCCCGCCCTTGACCACCTGTCCAAGATGCAGGCGATCGCTGGCGGGACCCCCCGCATCCTTGTCGCATCCCTGAGGACCAGCGACCAGATGGTGTCCCTCGCCGCCTTGGGTCTCGACTGCTTTACTTTGGCCCCGGACATTGCGCGCGGTCTCCTTTCCGATCCGATGACCGAACAGGCGGCCGCCGCATTCGAAGCCGCGGCGGCGGGACGCGATCTATAAAGACAGCCGTCGCTCCTTTGCTCCACCTCTCCGGCGTGGCTTCGGCAGCGCCAGTTCAAGCGGCGTGAGCGGCGCGTCCAACGACGCCTTCAACAGCGCACAGAATTCTGCAACCGCCGGATCGGTCTCCCGAAATGGCGCGGCAGCCATGTAGGCACAGGTGGCTTCGGTCAGGTAACAGGCTTGCGCCGGCAAGCTTCCAAGCCATTGCATATAGCCCAATTGCCCGATTTCCCGCGCCCGTTCTGCCGTGCGGGGATTGACCTGCAACTGGGTCAGTGTTCGTTCGATAGACATAAAAGCGCCCTCCGCGCTGGGACGGGTCGCATTGAGGCCGCACGCATGTTTTGCGCGTTTCGGGCGCAAGGCATCTCGACCTCCGGTGCACCCCGCCCGGGTTCAGTTCACGTAAGATGGCAGGTCTCCTGACTCGCGGGTCATAGTGCGGCTCGCACCTTCCCAGACCAAACGGTCCAGTGGTTTTGCGCGAAGCACTCACCGCTTACAGTTGCGGGGGCAGTCACGGAATTACACCGTATTCCCTATTCGGACAGCGCATCACACGCTGCCCACCATCAACGTTCACTGTCACAGATGATGCGAGTCCAATCAATCTACTTTGTGGGAATACCTCCAATTCGATGCAATCGTCAGTCACGGCATACCGGTTGTTAAGATTTCGGTGCCAGAACAGGGCAGCACTTGGGCGGTACGGCCCAATTCACTTGGAATGGGCCCTGTCCGATGCACCTAGTCGCCATGTTTCGACTGCTCTGGCACTGCTCGATTGGTGTCTTGTGCGGTGATGCGGCCCGTGCGGGATCATCACATGACAAAGGGCTGGTCGGCGACCCCGACCAGCTGCATCAGGAAGCCGTCGCGCGTACCACCAACGATATCGGCATGCAGACTGTCGCTTTGCAGGCGCCCGGCCTCAAGACTGCTGTCCGATCCGTCGAAACTTTGCATCACGATATGCGCCGCAGGCAGGTCCGACATTCCAAGTGTCACGGCAAAATGACCGCCCAGCAGCACCTTGTTGGCCAGATAGGCGGCGTCCTCAGGCCCACCCGTTTCCGCCTTCGCTCCCTCAAGAATGGCGCGAATGAACTGCGACGGCGCAAGACCGGACTCATCTTCCAGCGCATCCAACCAGAACGCCATCCCCGTCGCATCCGGCGCGCGCCCCAACACGTTTTCGTAGACCGCGGTGACGAAGGACGGCATGTCCTCCAAAGCACCGTACAAGTTGCGGGTCTCTGGCTGGTCAAAGAAAAACGCGGCGATCTCGTCAAGGCTCAGACCGCCGGCCATCTGGTCGCCCCAGAAGTAGAGCCCTACCGCGTCCGGGGCGCGGTTGAAATAGGCGATGTAAAGCTCGGTCAAGGCTTCCATCGCCGCGCCGTCCAGACGGGCCATGCCATCGAACATGTCAATCGAGATGCCGGTATTCGTAAATGGTTGCACTTCCCGCTCGAAATCGACCTGTTCTATGCTTCTCAATTGCAGCGGCGTCGCGCCCGCCACGCGGTTTTCTATCCAGATCTCGTCTCCGGAAAACCGCAACGAATAGCTGCTTTGATCACCATTCAAAAATACAGTATCGAACCCGTCTCCCCCGTCGATCAGAACCTCACCTGTCTGCGGGCTGAACACATCGTCGCCACTGGTGGCCCCAGATGTCAGGCTCGGTCCATCGTCTTGCACCCGATCGCCGGACCTTTCCGTAAATGGTCCAACCAGTGGTTCGGGCAATACAAGCCCGATCTGCTCTCCCACCCACTCAACGATCTGTTGGTAGTTTTGAGCGACGGTTGGATGGATTGTGTTTGGGATTTGGATGTTTTGCGGGGGTGTTGTTCCGGTGAGTGTTGTGTAGTGGAGGAGGGATGCGAGGAAAGCGAGTGTTGGGGTGGCGTGGCCTTCGTCGTCGAGGAAGAGGTCGCGTGCGGAGAGGCGTGTGAGGCCAAGCTCGGGTGTGTCGAGCATGTCGGCGATGCGGGGTCCGACGCTGATGAGGCGGACGTCGAGGTTGGGGCGGGCCTGCTGGATCATCTCGGTGAGGTCGACCCACCAGCCGTGCCAGTCGCCGGTCATGAGATCGGTCCATGCGGCGAAGGCGGCCGGGCTGGAGGGGAAGCCGTCCATTTCGGGCCAGGTCTCGTAGATGTTGACGGCAGCGCCGGGGGCGCGGGCCTGGGTCCAGTCGATGATGCGCAGCGCGGCTTCCAGCGGCGAGGTTGCGGGCTCGTGCCAATAGGGGCTGTCGGGGGACTGGTCCTGCACGAAGTTCACCGCCGACAGGGTGATCTGGGTGAAGCCAGCCTCGGCAAAGCTCTGGCCGCTTTCCGGGTCCCAGACGGAGTCGACGCCATCGAGCCAGAGATGCGGGTTCGGCGGCAGGTCGTCATGCCGGGTCAGCATGCCGGTCTGGATGTCGACGGCATAGGAGGTGCCGGCAGCCTCGGCCAGCATATCGGTCCAGTAGGGCACGGAGGCTTCGGGATCGCCATTGCCCCAGGCGAAGAGATCATTGCCGAAGACATATTCGCGGACGGCATCGACCGGCTGTGGTGCCGGGGTCGGCGTGACGTCCGGTTCGGGCTCTGGCTGGGGGTCCGGCTCCGGGCGGGGCTGGGGGGTGACGACCGGGGCGTCGTCGTCCTCGTCCTCCTGCGGTGCGGGCGCGGGTGCGGGGCCGAAGTCGAAATCGGCATTGCCCGTGATCCCGTCCTTCATGGTGGCGGGGGCGGGATGGCTGTCCATGAACGCCACCACGGCGTCATGGCGCGCGGTGCTGTCCTGCAGGTGGCGCAGCGACCCCCAGCTGCCCCACTGGCTGGGCTCGGAGACATCGACGAAGACGTTGAACAGCGTGCCACCGGCCGCTTCCCAACCCGCGAGCAGCTCGGTGTAGAGCTGGCCCATGCCGGCGGAATAGTTGAGATGGGTGAAGAACTCGGTGAGCAGGTCGTTGTTGACCCAGGACCCGACGCCGACCACATGGGTGCCGCCCTCGTACATCACCAGATCGAGGCCATGCGCATCGGCCACCGCCTTGTGATAGCGGAAGAGCTCGAACATGCCCTGCAGGGAATCCTCGGCATTGCCGGTGACGGAACCATCGCGCAGCTCGCGCACGGCCAGATCCACGGCCAGATCGAAGCGGTGCTGTGCGACATAGGCCTGGGCGGCAGTCCCGCTCAGCCCCTGGGCCTGCGCCTCCTGGCGGGCCTGCGCCTCGCTCTGGGCGATCCAGCCGAGCACGGCGGGGGCTTTCTCGTCGGTGCCGAGGCTGTTGCCGAAATAGCCGGTGATCGCATAGGTGTCGAAGGAGAGATAGGGCGCGTCATTGGCCGGGCTGAGGGCCTGCCAGGCCGGGGCGTCCAGAAGGGACTCCTCGAGACCGGGCCAGTAGGTGTGGGTCGCGATGACCTTGACCAGCCGGTCCTCGTTGCCGGCATAGACGCTGTCGAGCACGCGGGCCATCTCGGCGGAGCGGGCGCCGTATTCCTGCATCCAGCCATCACCAAGGTCCTGACCAAAGCGCGCCTCTGCGGCGGTCACGGCCTCGCGGGCCTGTTCGAACATCCAGTTCCAGACCTCGTTGGACATCTCGATATGGGCGCGCAGATCGGGGTCGAGATTGTCGCGCACATAGGTGGCGAAGTTGCGGATATAGGTCTCGTCGGCATTCCAGGGGATGTTGAACCAGGGCTCGGTGCCGGTGGCATTGGCCAGCGCCACCATGACCTCGAGGGGCACACCCTCGGAATAGGTGTAGGTGCTGGGTGTGGGGCGGTCGGACCAGCTGCGGATGGTGGATTCGTTGGTCTCCTGCCAATCCATGAAGCGCAGCCCCTGGGCGTCGTTGATGACCTCGAGCCAGAGAGGGTTGAAAAGCGCGCCTGCCTCGAAGGCAGGGATGTAGTCCTGTTTGACCACCTCGATATTGCGCAGGTAGTCGCCGGTGTTGCGGGGGTCGGTGGCGGAGATGGAAACGACGACCATGCCTTCGCCGGTGGGGGTGTAGTTGAACCAGATCTCGCCATCGGATTGCGACACGATCTCGGCGCCGTAAACGGAAATCTCGCCCGCGCCGTCATAGCTCAGCCGGTAGGTGCCCGCCGTATAGAGCGCCTCCGCCGGCATCTCGGTCAGGATGAAGGTCTCGACCCGGTCGACACCCGCAGGCAGATCGGTGATCCAGCCATTGGCATCCAGAACACCCATCGCCTCGAGATCCTCGGCCATATAGGCGCCCCACTGGCTCTCGGTATGCGCGTGCCACGCCCGCGCCGTCTTGAACACGTCCAGAAACGGCTGCTGCACACTCCAGTCAACAATCCCCCGCAACCCAAACGAAAGACCCGCCGCAGACGTCTGCGTCCCGAATACATCGGTCAAGGGTTCCATACCCCACTCCATTCATCCAAAACGCCCCCGCGAAGGGGGATGGCAGGACAGGAGTGAACACGGCCTTAAAGGACCAATTTTCCGAAAAATCTATTGTTTTGAGTGGCTTGTGTTGATGTCGGCAAAGTGCGGATAGGTGAAGAAGGAACCGTGCAAATCCAAGGTCTTATGCCCGTCAGGTACGATGCGCAAAGCTCGCGGACCTGATAGGGTGCGACATGGCTAGAATTTTAGGCGATCGGTCCAAAGCGGTGGAACGCGCGTGCGGAGCAAGGCAAGCGAGGATGTCGCCGACTTTGCTTCCTACGCGCGCCAGCTGATTTACAGAGTTCAGGTCCGGCGCAGCTTGATCACGACATTGACGCTGGAAATCTCTGCCCCTTCCGGCGGACCGGGAATACGGGCGATTTCAAGTTCGTCCGCAGGTGCATCCGTCAGACGCCCCTCGTCTTCCCAGAAGAAATGCGGATGGTCATGGGTATTGGTGTCGAAGTAGCTGCGTGCGCCATCGACCGTGACTTCCTGCATCAGACCGGCTTCGCAGAATGCGCGAAGGGTGTTGTACACAGTCGCAAGCGACACCTGTTCGCCAGTGGATTGCGCGGCGGCAAACAGGCTTTCAGCGGTGACATGGCGGTTCTTGCCATCGCCGACCAGCAGAGATGCCAACGCGACACGTTGCCGTGTGGGGCGCACGCCACCCTTGGTCAGCCATTCCGTTCCGCGGTCGATGGATTGTGAAGACATGCCAACTTCGCTCCTTGATACCTGTGTATATAGGGTGCGAAACGCGCGCAGTTCAATTAAATTTCTTGCAACAACTTGTCTCATGCGCTGCGACCCGGTGGGCTTGCACGCGCGGCGGGCAGGGTGCTAGAGGGGGCAGGATTTTGCCAATCACACCGGGAGCCTTGTCCACCATGTCCGAATTTCCTCGCAGTTTCGACCGTGACGATCTTTTGAAATGTGCGCGTGGTGAGCTGTTCGGACCCGGAAATGCACAGCTTCCTGAACCGCCGATGCTGATGATGGATCGGATCACCGATATCTCTGGCGATGGCGGAGAACATGGCAAAGGCCATGTTGTGGCCGAGTTCGATATCACGCCGGACCTGTGGTTTTTTGACTGCCACTTCCCCGGAAACCCGATCATGCCGGGCTGTCTGGGCCTTGATGGACTTTGGCAATTGACCGGTTTCAACCTGGGCTGGCGCGGCTGGCAGGGACGCGGCTATGCGTTGGGTGTGGGCGAGGTCAAGCTGACCGGCATGGTGCGTCCGGATCGCAAGATGCTGACCTATTACGTCGATTTCACCAAGGCGATCCAGACGCGGCGCCTGACGATGGGTGTTGCTGACGGCCGGGTCGAGGCGGATGGCGAAACCATCTATGTCGTCAAGGACATGAAGGTCGCTCTGTCGGAAAGCTGATAGCGCGCGCCGTTGGCGCGACCGAGCTATTTCTTCGGGCCTCGGCTGAAGACCATTTTCTGGTTCGCCAGCTTGTCCCGCGCACCGGTCCACGCGTAACACAAAAGCGCGGGGTTCTGATCTGCGACCGTGATACGGTGCCGCTGTTCTGGCGGATTGAAGATCAGCGATCCCGGCGCGTAGACGCCCTGATCGTTTTCCGACACGGCGCCAGACAGGCAGATATAGCTTTCGGAAATGCCGTCATGCGCATGGGCTGGATAGGTACAGCCCGGCGCAAAAAGAACGAGCCCGAGGATCACTTCGTCTGTGATCACAGGTCCGGTGGGACCGACCAGTTCGGCATAGGCATAGGTCCGTTCCAGTCCGCGTGGCACTTTTTCGTAGCCGTATTGCCAGACCAGATGGGTCTGCACGCTTTCCAACGCGCGAATGAACGGCGCGTGGCGTTCCATCCGGCCGTTGTCGAGCGCACGGCGCCAATGGGCTGTGACTGGCTTGGACACGGGGTCATGTTCGTGCACTTCGGCATTTGCCTTGATCACCCGACTGATCCCGTCGCGGACCGTTTTCTGGTGGCTGCGGATCTTGGCGCTGCCTCCGGCAGACAGACGCCGGTAGAGCTCGTAGTAGTCGCGCAGAAGGTAAAGCCAGTCCGGGCGGTCCTGAAGACGGGGTTGGTCTGGCATGGTGGCATCCTGTCTGGCGCGGGCGGGGTTGCCGCTGTGTCGTGATTCAGGGCGACGGGTTCAAGCCCGAACTGACCCGGCGAGAACCTGCAGGGGCGCATAATCCAAAGGTTTTTCGCATTTTGTGCCCGATCCGCGCCTGTCTGCCGCCTATCGTGGCAGTTTCTGATCTGCCGTGGGCCGTCACCGGAAGCCATCCACTGTGTCCAATCTGCTTGCTCCTTCCCCCCACCTTCCCCTACACACGCATGCAACAATTGTAAGGAGCCGTGATGCGCCGTGTTGTCGTGACAGGATTGGGGATTGTTTCATCGATCGGGAACAATGCCGAAGAGGTGGCCGCGAGTCTGAAGGCAGGCCGCTCGGGGATCACCGCAAATGCCGATATGGCTGAACATGGGTTCCGGTCGCAGGTTGCCGGGGCCATCGATCTGAACGTGGCCGACCATGTCGACAAGCGTACGTTACGGTTCATGGGGCCGGGTGCGGCCTATGCGCATATCGCGATGGGTCAGGCGATTGCCGATGCGGGGCTGACACCGGACGAGGTGGTGAACCCGATGACAGGCCTGATCGCGGGGTCGGGCGGGCCGTCGACCAGCGCCATGCTGGCCGCGCATCAGTCCGTTCTGAGCACCGGGGCGACCAAGCGGATCGGGCCGTTTGCGGTGCCCAAGACGATGTCGTCGACGGTCAGCGCCAACCTTGCGACGGCCTACCAGATCAAGGGCATGAATTTCTCGATCACCTCGGCTTGTTCGACCTCGTTGCATTGCATCGGCATGGCGGCGCAGCAGGTGGCTTTGGGCATGCAGGATGTGATGTTCGCAGGCGGTGGCGAAGAACTCGATTGGACGCTGTCCTGTCTGTTCGACGCGATGGGCGCGATGTCGTCGAAATACAACGACACGCCCGAGAAAGCGTCGCGGGCCTTTGATGCCGGGCGCGATGGGTTCGTGATTTCGGGTGGCGGCGCAATCGTGGTGCTGGAACCGCTGGAACGGGCCGTGGCGCGCGGTGCCACGATCTATGCCGAAGTCACCGGGTTTTCGGCCACGTCGGACGGCGCTGACATGGTGGCGCCATCGGGCGAAGGCGGCGAACGGGCGATGCGCGGCGCTCTGAAGACGCTCCCTGAGGGGCGCAACGTCAGCTATATCAACGCACATGGCACCTCGACGCCTGTGGGCGATGTGGGTGAGATCGAAGCCGTCCGGCGTGTCTTCGGCGAGGGCAGCACACCCCCGGTAAGCTCCACCAAGTCGATGACTGGCCACAGCCAGGGCGCCACAGGTGCGCAGGAGGCAATCTACTGCCTGCTCGCGCTGCGGGACGATTTCATCATTCCGTCGATCAACGTGGAAACACTCGACCCGGCGCTGAAACCGGAAGAGATCGCCACGGAATTGGTGGAAAACGCAGGGCTTGATACGGTGATGACCAATTCTTTCGGGTTCGGCGGCACCAACGGGTCGATGTTGTTGTCTAAGTACGTAGGTTGAAGATGTCGGGACAGTTGCAGGGCAAACGCGGGCTTATCATGGGCGTCGCCAATGAACGCTCCATCGCGTGGGGGATCGCCAAAGCGATGGCCGAAGCGGGCGCAGAGCTTGCCTTCACCTATCAGGGCGAAGCGTTCGGCAAGCGGCTGGAGCCTCTGGCGGCAAGCGTCGGGTCGGATTTTATGGTCGATGTCGACGTGACGGATGACGCTTCGCTGGATGCCGCGTTCGAACAACTCGCCGCGCGCTGGCCAACGATTGATTTCCTTGTCCACGCCATCGCGTTTTCCGACAAGTCGGAACTGCAGGGGCGCATCCTCAACACCAGCCGCGCCAACTTCAAGAATTCGCTGGATATTTCGGCCTACAGCTTCATCGACGTGGCGCGTCGGGCGCACCCGTTGATGGTGGAGAACGGAGGCACGCTTCTGACGCTGACCTATATGGGCTCCACCCGTGTGACGCCCAGCTACAACGTCATGGGCGTGGCCAAGGCCGCATTGGAAGCCTCTGTGCGCTATCTGGCGAACGATCTTGGTCCCGAAGGGATCCGCGTCAACGCGATCAGCCCCGGACCGATGAAGACGCTTGCCGGGGCGGCCATCGGCGGCGCGCGCAAGACGTACAAGCACACGGACATGAACGCGCCTCTGCGGTCGAATGCGACGCTCGAGGCAGTTGGTGGGACAGCGGTGTATCTTGCGTCTGATGCCGGTGCCTGCACCACGGGCGAGATCATTCGCGTCGATGGTGGGTTCCATGTTTTGGGTATGCCGCAGTACGAGCATCTTTGACGCAGTCGGGAACTCTGCCCTGAGTTGACCGTTGTTTCCTGCAAAGGAGACACGTCAAATGACATATACGCTGACGCTGCAAAGCATCGAACCCGTAACGCATGACACTCACCATCTGGTGTTCAACAAGCCCGATGGTTACGACTACACGCCAGGACAGGCCTGCGATTTTGCGCTCGCCAAAGATGGCTGGCGCGACCAGCAGCGTCCCTTCACCTTTACCGTTTTGCCCACCAACTCGACGCTGGAATTTGTCATCAAGTCTTATCCCGACCACGACGGCGTCACCGAACAGATCGCCAAAATGCAGATGGCAGACCAGGTTGAGATCGGCGATCCTTGGGGCGCCATCGAAGATAAGGGTCCGGGTGTGTTCATCGCGGGCGGGGCTGGAATTACACCGTTCATTGCCGTGCTGAAACGCCGTTTGCAGACACATGGATCGCTTGCCGATTGCCACCTCGTCTTTTCCAACAAGACCGAAAAAGACATCATTCTGCGTGATGCCTTCACGTCGATGTCCGGTCTGAATTGCCACTTTGTTGTAACAGATGAACCTGAAAGTGAATTGTCACGGGGTCAGATCGACTCGGAATACCTTGCCCCGATCGTCGCCCAGACGGATGGCCCCATCTATATCTGCGGACCGGAACCGATGATCGACGACATGTCCAAATGTCTCCGGGACTTGGACGTGTCTGAGCAGCGGATTGTGACCGAAGACCTGGACTGAACCGTTACCAGAAAACTTAAGATCGTCCGCCGAACCGTTCGGCGGGCGTTCGTCACACGAGTGCGCTGTGGGCACGACCACAGGCGCAATGAGGTAAGTCACGATGGACCGAGAAGTGTCTTTTCAACCGGGCGACATTAGCAATGAGGATGCGACTGCGATTTTCAGCGCGTCCACAGTCTCCATGGTTCTGACCAATCCCCGTTTGTCCGACAATCCGATTGTATACGTGAATCGCGCGTTCGAACGGCTGACCGGCTACACGTCAGACATGGCGCTGGGCCGCAATTGCCGATTTCTGCAGGGCGAGCAAACGTCTGCTTCGGCGGTAAAAGACCTGCGCAACGCCATCGGGAACCGCGCGGAAATCTCGACCGTTTTGACGAACATCCGCGCAAATGGTGAACCGTTCCTGAACGCGCTTCTGATTTCGCCCGTCGTCGATGACACCGGAGAGCTGGTGTACTTTGTCGGGCTCCAAAGCGAAGTCGCCAACGACAAGCAGGCGGAACGGCTCAAGCAGTTCGAAACCGTCATGGCCGAGATTCAGCACCGCGTTAAAAACCACCTGTCGATGATCCTTGGCCTCATCCGAATGAAGGCGCGCAAGAGCAAAGCGCCTGAGGAATACAAAGACCTGTCCCGCCGGATCGAAAGCCTGCAATTGCTCTATGAGGAAATGTCGGCGGCGACGCTGGAACGCAATGACGGCAAGATTAAGCTGGGTGCGTATCTCGGACGTGTCGCCAACGCGATCGCCTATCTCGACAGTCGTCCCGGCGTGCGCATGAACATCCATGTCGAACCGCTCATGGTGGACACGGAAACCGCTGTGCGGATCGGGTTGATCCTGTCGGAGGTTCTGACCAACGCGATGCAACACGCGTTTCGCGATCAGAAGTCCGGTCTGGTCGAACTGCGCGTAGTGCGCACGGACAATGGCGGGATGCGCGCAATGGTGACGGACGACGGGGTTGGTCTTCCCGAAGGTGTGACATGGCCCAATTCGGACGGATTGGGAGGGCGCATCGTACAAGGACTTTGCGAGGGTCTGGAGGCTACTCTTCAGGTCACACGGGGCGCCGTGGGAACCATCGTCACATTGGACGTGCCCGTCGCGGATTGACCCCGCCTAGAACCACTGGCCTGATTCCATCAGCCCCAAATCCAGCAATTGGCGCGAATGCCATTCGAACGGCACCGAATTGTGCCAACGGAAGGTTTCGATCTCAAACGCCGATCCCGGATTGCGCTTCAGCGCCTTTGCCGTGCGGAACGTTGCAACCGCCGCCGTGAGGTTGTTGTGCCACGGGCAGGCATAGGTGTTGTATTCCTCATCGTTGAAGGTGTGATCCGGTCGCAGCTCAAGTCCAGGCTTTGCACGGAACAACGCGATGCGGTCGATCTTTCGGCGCTCTGGTGGAACATGCTCTTCATAGCGCCAACGCAATCCGCCAAAGAAATCCAATTGCCGTTCCTTGGGATAGGTCGTTGCGGGATCGTTGCGCCCCAGCGCGTAATAGCCTGATCGGTCCATATACGCATCGTCGATACTGACGGCATTGGGATGGGCCTCAAGATCGCCAGCATAAAGGTCGATGGCATAACACAGCATCGCATCACGGCGTTCTTCGGTGTGGAAGGCCAGCAATTCACCGATGGTGCGCGTCTCGCAGAATGGAAAGAACAGGTATTCGGCGTTGTAGCATACATAGATCCACACGCCGGGAGCCTTGGCGATGATGCTGTTTACGATCTCTTCTCGATTGCCTTTTCGGGTGATCTCGCTGTCCACACGAATGACCTTTTCCGCGATATCGCCGGCAAGGTCGAATTCGCTTGGCATGAAGACGATGTTGGATTTGAAGCCCAAATGAATGTTGTGGCGCAGTGTCGTGTCAATCTCGACCGCATCCTCCACAAACACCAATGCGATCGGCCCCTTGGCCAATGCACCGGGGGCTTGGGAAAGAAGTTCAGTGATACCTGCGTAACGCATGAGGGGCCCTCTGCGGGTGTTTTGCACAGAGTTGGTGAAAAAACCGTGCATTGCAAGATGGGGGTGACATGCGCTATCGCCACGCCCTGAACCCTGCCCCGGAGGATTGGCCCATGTCCGAACCGAAGAAGCTCTTTATCAAGACCTATGGCTGTCAGATGAACGTTTATGACAGCGAACGTATGGCCGAAGCGCTGGGCGGGCAGGGCTATGTCGAAACGCAGTCGCCCGATGACGCGGATATGATCCTGCTCAACACCTGTCACATCCGCGAAAAGGCGGCGGAAAAGGTCTATTCCGAACTGGGCCGGTACAAGGGTCTGAAGGCGGCCAAGCCCGACCTCAAGATCGGGGTCGCGGGTTGTGTCGCGCAGGCCGAGGGCGAAGAGATCATGCGCCGCCAGCCAATGGTCGATCTGGTGGTCGGTCCGCAAAGCTATCACCGCCTGCCCGAGCTTGAGGCCAAAACCCGCAACGGCGAAAAGGCGCTCGACACCGATTTCCCCGAAGAGGACAAGTTCGAGGTTCTCAAGAACCGGCCAAAGGCCAAGCGCGGCCCGACGGCGTTCCTGACGGTTCAGGAAGGCTGCGACAAGTTCTGCGCCTTCTGTGTCGTGCCCTATACGCGCGGTGCCGAGGTCAGCCGCCCCGCGGATCGCATCCTGACTGAAGCGCGGGATCTGGTGGAACGCGGCGTGCGCGAGATCACCCTTCTCGGCCAGAACGTGAACGCCTATCATGGTTCGGCCCCGAAGGGGGCGAACGGGGAGGGCGGTGACTGGTCGCTTGCGCGTTTGATTTGGGCGCTCAACGATATCGACGGGCTGGAGCGCATCCGCTTCACCACCAGCCATCCCAACGACATGACCGATGACCTGATCGAGGCACATGGCACCTGCCCGAAACTGATGCCATACCTCCATCTTCCTGTGCAGTCCGGTTCCGATCGCATCCTCAAGCGGATGAACCGACAGCACACCGCCGAAAGCTATCTTGCAATCATCGACCAGCTGCGTAAGGCACGCCCAGACCTTCTGCTGTCGGGCGATTTCATCGTCGGTTTCCCGGAAGAGACCGAAGAGGATTTCCAGGCGACCTTAGACATCATCCGCGCGTCGAATTACGGCTATGCCTACAGCTTCAAATACTCCACCCGCCCGGGCACTCCGGCGGCGGAACGCGACCAACTGCCCGAAGATGTCAAAGACGACCGCCTGCAACGCCTGCAAGCGCTGATCACCGAGCAGCAAAAGGCTGCGCAGGACGCCATGGTCGGAAAAGAGGTCGGTGTGCTGTTCGAAAAGCCGGGCCGCCTGCCGGGCCAGATGGTGGGCAAATCCGACCATCTTCACGCAGTCCATGTCGAGGCTGACGGACTGACCCCCGGCGACCTGCGCCGCGTCAGGATCATCGACTCCGGGCGCAATTCTCTTAAGGGGGCGTTGGTCGAATGACACATCATCTACGGGGATGCCGCGATATATAGAGGTTTGGTCTTTCCTGAACCGCAGTCTTTGGTAGTATGAAATGAATCGGGCGCCCTTTCCCAGGATGAGGCGTCGCCACAGCCGGGGGATGCGGGAATGATAGGGCGGTTGTCCGCATTGGTAGTGAGTATCGCGTTGGCCATGACGCACGGGGCATCGGCCCAGCAAGGCGAACGCTATGTTCCGGGCATCTGGATCGACCCCGATGGGTGCGAACACTGGGTCATGGATGATGGCGCCGAAGGCTTCATGAGCCCGCATCTGCGCCGCAACGGCACGCCCGTATGCCACAAGGTCAGCCGCTGTGCGATTGTGCCCACAGACACGATGTTCGCCACCGGCAGCGCGGCAATTGCGCCCGGTGGCGCAGACAGTCTGCGCAGTTTCTTTGCCGCCAATCCCTCAAATGGCTTCGTGATCGAAGGCCACACCGACAGCCGTGCGTCCGCCGCGTCGAACATGGCGCTCAGCGAACGCCGCGCCCGCGCAGTTGCTCAGGTCGCCCAGCAGGCCGGTGCACGCATTTATTCGGTGCGGGGTTTCGGCGAAAGCCGACCTGTCGCGACCAACACAACCGCCGCCGGAATGGCCGAAAATCGCCGGGTGGAAATCCTGTGCCTGCGCTGAGGAGACCCGCCATGATCCGTGTTGTTGCTCTTGCCGGACTGTGCGTCGCGCTTGCCGGATGCGAAGCCGTCGGCGACGACAAAAGCTTTGACCGGGGCATTGACAGCAAACCGCTCAGCCAGCTTCAGGCAGGCATCTGGATTGACCCCAATGGCTGCGATCACTGGATCATCGACGATGGCGTCGAAGGCTATCTCTCGCCGCGTCTGAACCCGGATGGGACGCCTGTCTGCTCCGGCAATGCAGATGAGCGGAATACCGCGATAGGTGACTTCAAAGGTGGCTCCTCGTTTGGGGACGTATTGTGACGGAAAGGGTGACCGCTTGCACTGCGTGATGGAACTTGACACCCTGTTCTTGACACCCTTGCACCGGAGACCCGCGTGACCACAGACACCTTGTCAGAAGCGCTTGTAGAATTCCCAGATAACCGTTTGCTCATCGACCTTTGCGGCGAATACGACCGCAACCTCACCGAAATCGAGACCCGCCTTGGGGTTCAGATTCTCCGCCGTGGGAATTTGTTGGCCATCCACGGCGAACCCGAGGCGCAGTCTGAAGCGCGCGATGTGCTGATGGCACTCTATCAGCGGCTTGAACAGGGGCGCAGCGTGTCACCAGGCGACATCGACCGCGAATTCCGCATGGCCCCGGACGATGTCGGCCCAGACGCGCAGATCGAAATGTTCGAAGGCGGCCCGGTCGAAATCAAGACCCGCAAGAAACTGGTGGAGCCGCGCACCGAAGCGCAAAAGGCCTATGTCCGGTCGCTCTTCGAACACGAACTGGCCTTTGGCATTGGCCCGGCTGGAACCGGCAAGACCTATCTTGCGGTTGCCGTCGGCGTGAACATGTTCATCACCGGTCAGGTCGACAAGATCATCCTCAGCCGCCCCGCGGTCGAGGCGGGTGAAAAGCTGGGTTATCTGCCGGGCGACATGAAAGACAAGGTCGATCCCTACATGCAGCCGCTTTACGACGCGCTGAACGATTTTCTGCCGGGCAAGCAACTGGCCAAGATGATCGAGGAAAAGGTGATCGAAATCGCGCCTTTGGCCTTCATGCGCGGCCGCACGCTGTCCAATGCCTTTGTCGTTCTCGACGAAGCGCAGAACGCCACTTCCATGCAGATGAAGATGTTCCTGACCCGCCTCGGCGAAGGATCGCGCATGGTGATCACCGGCGACCGCACCCAGATCGACCTGCCGCGCGGTGTCGCCTCGGGGCTTGCGGATGCGGAACGCTTGCTCAAGACGATCCCGAAGATCAGTTTCAACTATTTCACGTCCAAGGACGTGGTGCGACACCCGCTTGTCGCGGCGATCATCGAAGCCTACGAAAAAGACGCGGAAACGCCCTGATCTTCATCTTGCCGAATAAACTCCGGGGGTTCGGGGGCAGAGCCCCCGATGATTAAGCATTGACCACTCTGACCGATATCGTGATCGAAGATCCCCGCTGGGAAGAAGCAGGGCTTGACGCGCTGGCCGAACTTGCTGCGGCCAACACACTGGAATATCTGGATGTTCCCATCGAAGGCTATGAAATTGCGATCCTTGCCTGCGATGATGCGCGAATTGCCGAACTGAACGCCGAATTCCGCGACAAACCGACGCCGACCAATGTACTCAGCTGGCCCAGCTATGATCTCGCGGCGGACGAAGACGGTGCGACACCCCACCCCCTTCCACCCCCCGATCCGATGATGGGCGAAAGCCTTGGTGACATCGCCATCGCCTATGACACCTGCCTGCGCGAGGCCGAGGCTGCGGGCAAAGACATGAGCCATCACGTCACCCATTTGATTGTTCACGGAGTGTTACATCTTCTGGGCTATGATCATGTTCGTGACCGCGATGCCACGCTGATGGAAGGGTTGGAGACGAAGATACTTGGCAAAATGGGTATTGCGGACCCATATAAGGGCTAGTACGGGCCAATTGGCCACCACCGGAACAGGAAAAAATGGGCGACAACGACGACTCGTCTAACGCAGCGCATCGCGCGCACGAGACGACAGATACTCAACCGAGACGTGGGCTGCTATCCCGTCTGCGCAGCTGGTTCGGCGGAACCGCACAGGCGGAGGATACAACGGCACCGCAATCAGTCACTCGGTCATTGTCTCCGATTGATGGCATGATGAACCTGCGGCGCATGCGCGTGGACGATGTGTCCGTGCCGCGTGCCGATATCGTGTCCGTGCCGGACACCATCACCAAAGCCGAGCTTGTGAATGTCTTCCGCGAAAGCGGCCTGACGCGTTTGCCGGTCTATACCGGGACGCTCGACACGCCGATCGGCATGGCGCATCTCAAGGATCTGGCTCTCAAACATGGCTTTAACGGCAAGAGTGCAGATTTCGACCTGAAACAGATGCTCCGCCCCTTGCTCTTCGTGCCGCCATCCATGCCCATTGGCGTGTTGCTGGCCAAGATGCAGACGGAACGGCGGCACATGGCGCTGGTGATCGACGAATATGGCGGTGTCGACGGATTGGTGACCATCGAAGACCTGATCGAACAGGTGATCGGGGAAATCGAGGACGAACACGACCTCGACGAAGGCACGAATTTCTCACGCGAAAAGCCGGGCGTCTATCTCGCTTTCGCCCGCACCCCGCTCGAGGAATTCGAGGCGGAAATCGGTCTCAACCTCACCGATCATGACGACATTGATGGTGAGGAAATCGACACCTTGGGCGGTCTGGTCTTCATGCTGGCCGGTCACGTACCCGCGCGCGGCGAAGTTGTGCCACATCCTGAAGGGCCGGAGTTCGAGGTGATCGACGCCGATCCGCGGCGCATCAAGCGTATGCGCGTGCGCCTCAAGGCGACGGCTGCCGGCGATGCCGCCCGCGCCCGCGAACTTGCCGAGGCTGCAACAGCCGCCGCGCGCTCAGCCTGATCCAATGCTGGTGGCCCGCCGTCTTGGCGCATTCTGTCTTGGCGCGATCTTTGCGCTGGGGCAGGCCCCGTTCGACCTTTGGGCGCTGGCGCTTGTTGCCCTTGTCGGTGTCCTGCGTCTGGTACGGTTGGACACCAGTGCCAGATCCACGGGTTGGACAGGCTGGTTCTTCGGGACCGGATATTTCGCCCTCTCGATGCACTGGATACTTGAGCCGTTTCAGGTGGACGCCGCCACAACAGGCTGGATGGCGCCCTTTGCGCTGGTTGGACTGGCAGCCGGACTGGCGCTGCTCTGGGCCGTTGCATTCTGGGCAGGTCGCCGCCTGCACCCCGGTCCGTTCGGAATCGCGCTTTGCTGGGCGGGGATTGAACTTGCGCGCGCCTATATCCTCACGGGCTTTCCGTGGGGATTGGTGGGATATGTCTGGGCACCGACCCCCGTGGCCCAATGGCATTCCCTCATTGGGCCGCATGGGCTGACTCTGCTGACCCTTTTGCTCGCAGCAGTTGCAGCAGGGGTGACCAAAGCGCGAACCGTCAAATTCGGATTGATCGCTTTGGCCGGGGTCGTCGGATTGTGGGGCGGCGGCTCGGCCATGGCCCCGCCGGTGCAGGACCTGACCGGTCGCCCCATCGTGCGCCTCATCCAGCCAAACGCGCCGCAGCACCAGAAATGGGACCGCGATTTCATCCCCGTATTCTTCAACCGTCAGGTCGATTTCACCGCGCAGCTGCCCAAGCCGGATCTGATCGTATGGCCGGAAACTGCGGTGCCCAACCTGCTCGACAATGCGGGGCCGGCGCTCGAAGTTATTGCAGACGCTGCGGCTGGCACGCCAGTGGTTCTTGGCATTCAGCGTGAAGAAGAAGGGCGCTACTACAATTCGCTGATCACGCTCGATGCCGCTGGGCAGGTGGGTGATCTCTACGACAAGCACCACCTTGTGCCTTTTGGGGAATACATGCCTGCCGCATCGTTCTTTGCGCGGTTCAACATCCTTGGCCTCGCCGCACGTGCCGAAGCGGGATATTCCTCAGGGCCCGGCCCTGCGCTCATCGACCTTGGCGCAACGGGCACTGCATTGCCGCTGATCTGTTACGAGGCGGTTTTCCCGCAGGACGTAAATGGCGCGCCCACGCGTCCGGACATGCTGCTCCAGATCACCAACGATGCCTGGTTCGGCATCAATGCCGGTCCGCAACAGCACCTTGCGCAAGCCCGTCTGCGTGCCATCGAACAGGGCCTGCCGATGATCCGGGTCGCCAATACCGGCATTTCGGCAATGATCGACCCGGCGGGCCGGACTGTTGGCGCGATCCCGCTTGGTCGGGCGGGGTTCCTGGATGTGCCGCTGCCGTCCAAACGCGCGCCGACGCTCTACAGTCGCACGGGTGATTGGTTCGCCTTTGCGGCGCTGATAGTGGCATTTGCGACTTTGCTTGTATGGAAACGCCGCAACCCCATTGACCGCAACGCGCCGGGCGCGTAACCCAAACCATCATTCCCGTCACAACGGCTTCCTGACGTGACGGCAGACCCTAATGGAGCACTTATGTCCCGACAGAATTATATCTTCACCTCGGAATCCGTGTCCGAGGGCCACCCGGATAAGGTCTGCGACCGTATCTCGGACGCGATCCTCGACGCCTTTCTTTCCGAAGAACCCGAAGCGCGGGTCGCCTGCGAAACCTTTGCCACGACCAACCGGGTCGTGATCGGTGGAGAGGTGGGGCTGTCGGACCAGAACCGTCTTGCCACCTATATGGACCGCATTCCCGACATCGCCCGTACCTGTATCAAGGATATCGGCTACGAGCAGGACAAGTTCCACCACGCCACCTGTGAGATCACCAATCTGCTGCACCAGCAATCCGCTCATATCGCGCAGGGCGTGAATGCCAGCGGTAACAAGGACGAAGGTGCAGGCGATCAGGGGATCATGTTCGGCTATGCCACGAATGAAACAGACGCGCTCATGCCCGCGCCGATCCAGTTCAGCCACGCGATCCTGCGTCGTCTGGCCGAGGTGCGCAAATCCGGAGCGGAGCCGCTGCTGCGCCCCGATGCGAAATCGCAGATTTCCGTGCGCTACGAAAACGGTAAGCCGATGGGCGTGACCTCGATCGTTCTGTCGACACAGCACGCCGACGAAAGCCAAAGCTCTGCCGACATCCGCGCGATTGTCGAACCCTATATCCGAGAAGTCCTGCCGGATGGCTGGATCACCGATGCCACCGAATGGTGGGTCAACCCGACCGGCACGTTCGTAATCGGCGGTCCCGATGGCGACGCAGGCCTCACCGGCCGCAAGATCATCGTTGACACCTATGGCGGCGCTGCCCCCCATGGTGGCGGTGCGTTCTCGGGCAAAGATCCGACCAAGGTGGACCGTTCTGCCGCCTATGCGGCGCGCTACCTCGCCAAGAACGTTGTTGCCGCAGGTCTTGCCGAGCGCTGCACAATCCAGCTGTCCTATGCCATCGGCGTGTCCAAACCCTTGTCGATCTATGCTGACACCCATGGCACGGGTGACATCGAGGCAGCTGCCATCGAAGCGGCGATCCCCAAGGTGATGGACCTCACCCCGCGCGGCATCCGCACGCATCTGGAACTGAACAAGCCGATCTATGAACGCACGGCGGCTTATGGTCATTTCGGCCGCGCACCCGAGGCGGATGGTGGGTTCAGCTGGGAACGCACCGATCTGGTGGATGCTCTCAAGGCGTCTGTCTAAGGCATTCGGGCCGGTTGCCATAGCCCGGCCCGATTTCCCTTTCGCGACCAAGGCCTATGTCCCGAGGTGAGTTCACCAACAGGGGCAGGGCATGCTGAAACATCTACTTTTTCTGATCCTGATGCTGCCGGGTGCAGCACTTGCCAATGACTGGGGCGCGCTCGACACCCCCGGTGCCTTTGCCATCATGCGCCACGCGCTGGCCCCCGGCACCGGCGATCCCGCCAATCTGACCGTTGGCGATTGCAGCACCCAACGGAACCTCAGCCAGCAGGGCAGGGATCAGGCCACCCGCATCGGTCAGGCGTTCCGGGATCGCGGCCATGCCTTTGACGTCGTTCTGACCAGCCAGTGGTGCCGCTGCCGCGACACGGCAGAGCTTCTGAACCTTGGCCCGGTGGAAGAGGTGCCCGCCTTCAATTCCTTCTTTCAGGATTTCTCGACCCGCGACAGCCAGACAGCCGAGGCGCTGACCTTTCTGGCGGATCGCTCGGACCGTCCGTTCATCGTCACCCATCAGGTCAACATTCGGGCCCTCACCGGCCAGACCACCCGATCCGGTGAAGTCCTGATCGTCCGCCATGCGGGCGACATGCTCGACGTGCTGGGATCAATCCTGATCGACCCGTAGCCCCGACAAATTCGCAGACCTCCGTTGCGAGTAGCCGACGCAATCGCTAAACCGCGCGCCATGACTGACACCAAACATCCCTCAGGCGCGCCCTGGCGCAACTTTTATGGCCGGTTCAGGGGCAAGACCCTGCGACCGAACCAGAAGGATTACCTCGAACATGACCTTGACGCGCTCAGCCCCGGTGCCGTGTCTTGGGAGGAAAACCCGGAGCGAGAGCCGCTCGATCTGACCGCGATCTTCGGGGACAAGCCGCTCTGGGTCGAGATCGGGTTTGGCGGGGGTGAACACCTTGTGCATCAGGCGCAGACCTATCCGGATGTGGGCATCATCGGGTGCGAGCCGTTCATCAATGGCGTTGCGATGCTGTTGGGCAAGATCCGCGATGCGGGCGTGACCAACCTTCGGGTTCATCCCGGCGATGCGCGCAACCTGTTTGACGTGCTGCCCGCCGGTTCTGTCGAGAAGGCGTTTCTGCTCTACCCCGACCCTTGGCCCAAGAAACGCCACCACCGCCGCCGCTTTGTCACGCAAGAACATTTGGAGCCGCTCTTTCAGGTTCTCAAACCCGGCGCAGAGTTCCGTGTCGCCACGGATATTCCCGATTACGTGCGTCAGACCCTGATCGAAGTGCCCAAAGCCGGGTTCGACTGGCTGGCCGAAGGGCCAAGCGATTGGCGGCACCCGTGGGATGACTGGTATTCGACCCGGTATGAGATGAAAGCACTGCGCGAGGGTCGGATGCCCCACTACCTGACCTTCCGGAAACCGGCATGATGGCCCCGTTTACAGTTGCCATTGATGGTCCTGCTGCCGCCGGCAAAGGCACGATCAGCAGGGCCGTTGCGGCGCATTTCGGCTTGGCACATCTGGACACCGGGCTGCTTTATCGTGCTGTCGGTGCGCGGATGTTGTTGGGCGAAGACCCGATTGCAGCCGCGCAAAGCCTTGTGGCGAGGGATCTGGAAAACCCCGATCTGCGCACTGCTGATGTGGCGCAAGCAGCCTCTAAGGTTGCCGTCATCCCCGAGGTTCGTGCAGCCCTTCTTGATTTTCAGCGCGCCTTTGCGCGCCGCTCCGGTGGGGCGGTTCTGGATGGGCGCGACATCGGTACGGTCATTTGCCCTCAGGCCGAGGTCAAACTCTTTGTCACCGCCAGCGCCGAGGTGCGGGCGCGACGCCGCTTGGCAGAACTGGCCGAACGCGGGTTCGAAACCGATTTCGACACCGTTCTGGCCGATGTCAAAACCCGTGACGACCGCGACATGAACCGCGCCGACGCGCCGCTGAAACCGGCCGAGGATGCGGAAACCATTGACACGTCTGAATTGGATGTGGATGCGGCCATCGCTGCGGCCATCTCGATTGTAGGTGCCCGCAAAGCGGACTGAGTCCACAAAGAAGCGTTCAGCCGTGCCAATCCGAGGTGGCAAATGCGCTCTGGTCTTGCGCTGTATCACACGCTCTGCTATGGCCCGCGCGTCGCTATAAGGCAAACAATGCCGCAGACGAAGATCGAGCAGGGGTCGGCACACACCGGCCCTCTTTGTTTTGCGGACGCCTTGACCAATCCCGTTCGCCGCAAGCGCGGACACCACCCCAGACCGGCGGAGACAACCGCTCGGCCAGAAAAATGATACGTGTAAAGGAAACAGACGCCACATGGCTATGAACGCATCTATGGAAGAATTCGAAGCGCTTTTGAATGAAAGCCTCGAAATGGACACACCGGACGAAGGGTCCGTTGTCAAAGGCAAGGTCATCGCAATCGAAGCGGGCCAGGCCATCATCGACGTCGGCTACAAAATGGAAGGCCGCGTTGATCTCAAGGAATTTGCAAACCCCGGCGAAGCGCCCGACCTGGCTGTCGGCGACGAAGTCGAGGTGTTTCTGCGCTCTGCAGAAAACGCGCGCGGTGAAGCGGTCATCTCCCGCGAAATGGCGCGCCGTGAAGAAGCATGGGATCGCCTTGAAAAGGCCTATGCCGATGACGCGCGCGTCGATGGTGCGATCTTCGGCCGTGTCAAAGGCGGCTTCACTGTCGATCTCGGCGGTGCCGTGGCCTTCCTGCCCGGCAGCCAGGTTGACGTGCGCCCTGTGCGCGACGCTGGCCCGCTCATGGGTCTCAAGCAGCCGTTCCAGATCCTCAAGATGGACCGTCGCCGGGGCAACATCGTTGTGTCGCGCCGCGCGATCCTCGAAGAGTCCCGCGCCGAACAGCGCGCCGAAGTCATCGGCAACCTCACCGAAGGTCAGTCCGTTGATGGTGTGGTCAAGAACATCACCGAATACGGTGCGTTCGTGGACCTTGGCGGCGTAGACGGCCTGCTGCACGTGACCGACATGGCATGGCGCCGTGTGAACCACCCGTCGGAAATCCTCACGATCGGGGAAACCGTCAAGGTTCAGGTCATCAAGATCAACAAAGACACCCACCGCATCAGCCTCGGCATGAAGCAGCTGCAGGAAGATCCGTGGGATCTGGTTGCTGCCAAGTATCCGCTCGAGTCGGTGCACATGGGCCGCGTGACCAACATCACCGATTACGGCGCATTTGTTGAGCTTGAGCCGGGTGTTGAAGGTCTGGTGCACGTGTCTGAAATGTCCTGGACCAAGAAGAACGTCCACCCGGGCAAGATCGTGTCGACCTCGCAGGAAGTCGAAGTCATGGTTCTGGAAATCGACGGTGCCAAGCGCCGCGTGTCCCTGGGCCTCAAGCAGACCATGCGCAACCCGTGGGAAGTGTTTGCAGAAACACACCCCGAGGGCACTGAGGTCGAAGGCGAAGTCAAGAACATCACCGAATTCGGTCTGTTCGTTGGCCTCGACGGCGACATCGACGGCATGGTTCACCTGTCCGACCTGTCGTGGGACGAGCGTGGCGAAGACGCGATCCAGAACTACCGCAAGGGCGACATGGTTCAGGCCGTTGTCACCGAAGTGGATGTCGAGAAAGAGCGTATCTCGCTCTCCGTCAAGGCGCTGGGCGGCGACAAGTTCGCCGAAGCTGTTGGTGGAACCAAGCGTGGTTCGATCATCACTGTTCAAGTGACCGCGATCGAAGATGGCGGGATCGAAGTGGAATATGAAGGCATGAAGTCCTTCATCCGCCGCTCCGACCTCAGCCGTGACCGTGCCGAACAGCGCCCTGAGCGTTTCTCGGTCGGTGACAAGGTCGACGTGCGCGTGACCAACGTGGACAGCAAGACCCGTCGTCTGGGCCTGTCGATCAAGGCACGCGAGATCGCCGAAGAGAAGGAAGCGGTCGAACAGTACGGTTCGTCGGATTCCGGCGCATCGCTGGGCGACATCCTTGGCGCGGCGCTCAAGTCGGGCGACGACAACTGATCCAGCGATCAGTTTTGATTTCGGGAACCCTCGCATCCTTGGATGCGGGGGTTTTCTTTTGCCTTTGCGGAAGGCGGAAGATGCGTCGACGCATCTTCCACGTTCCGTTGACGGAACGTGCCCGCGCCAAGCTCAAAGGTCAGCGCCGCGATGCGTCGACGCATCGCTTGTTTCCGTTGACGGAAACTGGGGGCTCTGCCCCCGTCCGTCGGAGGCGGACTCCCCCGAGGTATTTTTGAAACAGAGAAGGACTGGAGCCTTCAGGCGACCTCGCGCAGACCCAGCATCTCGCGCGCCTGCTGCCATGTGGCGATCGGGCGTTCGTACTTGTCGCAGAGCTCTACTGCCCGTTTGACCAGCGCCGCGTTCGAGGGCGCAAGCGTGTTGCGGTCGAGGCGGATGTTGTCCTCCAGTCCCGTCCGCGCATGGCCGCCCGAGGAAATGGCCCATTCGTTCAAAACGATCTGGTTCGGCCCGATCCCGGCAGCGCACCAGGGCGTGTCTTCGCCGAAGAGCCTCTTGACGGTGTGGATGTAGAAATCGAACACCTCGCGGTCCACCGGCATCGCGTTCTTCACGCCCATGACGAATTGCACATAGGGTGTCGCGGCGATTTCGCCCGCCTCGTACATGGCAGCAGCGCGGAAGATGTGCGACAGGTCAAAGGCCTCAATCTCAGGCTTGATGTCGTAGGTCTTCATCTCGGATGCGAGCCACGCCACAAGATCCGGCGGGTTCTCGTAGACACGGGTCGGAAAGTTGTTCGACCCAACCGACAGCGACGCCATGTCAGGACGCAGCGGCAGCATCCCGCCGCGTGTCTGTCCTGCGCCTGACCGCCCCCCGGTGGACAATTGCACGATCATGCCGGGGCAGTGCTTTTCCACCCCCTCCTTGAGACGCGCGAATTTTTCGGGGTCCGAACTGGGGGTTTCGTCATCATTGCGCACATGGGCATGCATGATCGTGGCACCCGCCTCAAAAGCTTCATGGGTGCTTTCGATCTGCTCTGCAACAGAGGTCGGAACGGCGGGATTGTCGGCCTTGGTGGGCAATGACCCGGTGATGGCAACGCAGATGATACAGGGGGTGGTCATGGGATCAGTATGTCCTTGGAACGTGTTGGCGCGCACTTTGGCAGGAAACGCCGGGGTGTCAAATCTGTTCGCCCGGTCAGGCGTCGCCGCCCAAATCGTCCCAAATCTCGCGCACCCAGCATTGGATCACCTGCGCTTCGTCCCAGCGGTTCGACATCTCGCGCCCGTCCGGTCCGGTCATCGCATATTCCGGCGGGCCAAGCTCACAGACGAAGATGCAGTCCCCCGACGCATTGCGCGCGCGCCAGTCGGCCATGCCCTCGCGCCACCAGCTTTTGAAGAGGTCCACCCATTTCTGGTGCTGCGGGAAATCCAGTTGCAACTGGATCTGCTGGCGGCTGGCCACACGGCCCTGAAAACTGTCCGAGCGTTTCAGGATGCGGGAGATCAGCCCAAGGTCATGCTCTGACAGCGGAAACCAGAATTCCCGGTCCACCACGTAATGCGACAGGTCCGCGCAAATCCGCATCTCGGGGATGCGGTCGAGCAGTTGCAGCGTTGTGTAGAGGTCGTTGGTGATGCAGTTGCGGTGGGTTTCGAACTGGATCGGCATTCGGATGCGATCCGACATCGCCATCCAGGTTTCGATCACCGGGATCATATCGTCCAAGGCAATCGGCATCACCTGACCGATCACATCCACAAACGGCGCGCCGAAATCGACGGCCATGTGCAGCGTGTCCTCAAGGCTTTCAATGGTCTTCGGAAACGCCACGATCAGCGGCGTCAGGCCGTTGGCCTCCATATGCGGGCGTACCGCGTGGGCGACTTCCACATCCGAGGCGCCCAGATCAATCGCCATCCCGTCAAACCCGGCTTCGGCGACCATCTCGCAGACCTGATCAAAGGGCAGCTTCACCCCGGTCTGGTCATGCGGCTGCATCGCCCAAAGCGAGGTGTAGACCTGAAGCCGCCTCACTCCGCAGGCACCCGGCGGGTGCGGCCGCCCGACATGGGCACGATCCAGACCTCGTTCATCGGGTATTGGCTTTCATCCTTGGCCATCAGCTTCTTGACGACTTCTATCTGGAACTCGATCCAGCCCATGCGATGCAACTCGCCAGCCGCACCTTCGATCTTGTCGTTCAGCTCGCGCAGCTTCCAGAAGGGCACGGCGGGAAAGGTGTGATGTGCGGTGTGGTAGGGCATCTGCCAGCAGAGCCAGCGGAAGAAGGCGTTGGTGCGGGTCGAGCGGGTGTTTTCCAGAATGTCGTTCTCGTGGGAAAGGCCCAGATGTTCGATGGTGTTCTGCAACTGGTGCACCGGTTTGGTCAGGACCATGGGCAGAATCCAGAACGACAGAGCGGCCCAGCTTCCTGTCACAAGCGACACCAAAGCAATCCCCACATAAAGCCCAAGATGAATGCGGCTTTCGCGGATGACCTTGGTCTCTTCCTCGGGCCGGATGAACGGTTCCACGATCACACCACGCGCCCGGCGCACGACGCCGAACACCCGGTTGCGCCAATAAGTGATGCCCGACAGCCAAAGCAGGTAGGTGGTCAGCGTGTAGGGTTCGCGGACCAGCTCGCCGTCGCGTTCCCAATCCTGCGTGTATTGGTGATGGGCGAAATGCATAATCTGGTCATAGTCGCGCGGGAAAATCTGGATGAAGCCGATGATCCGGCCAAACACCTCGTTCAGCACCCGCGTCTTGAACACGGTGGCATGGCTCAATTCGTGCTGCGCGGCGTAAAGGAAGTTGATCAGCACCCCCAGCGCGAATCCTGTGACCCAGACCCAACCCGTGCCCATGGCTTGGGCGTGCAGAACGCCGACGATGAGGATCGCGCCCACATGGCTTGCCATCTGGAGCGCGCCTTGCAGGTCAGAGCGCTCTGTCAGGCTCCGAAGTTCCGCCGGTGTCAGCAGTTTGCGGCGCGAAAAACTGGCTTCCATCGGTCCCTCCTGATGACTTTGCGCCAGACTGGCCGGGATTCGGGAAAAAGAAAAGTCCGGTGATGCGGCGGGCCTCTTGCTCTGCTGCGGGGTGCCGGGTTTGCGGGCATCCGCGCAAAAGCGAAGCTTGTGCAACGCCCCATTGTGTGACGGGCGACTTGGCTTCACAATGGCCGCAAAACGCATCATGAGGTGAGCAGACCGATGCAGATAAATCGACGCCTATTCGGGCTGGGGCTTTTTAGCCTTGGCCTTTCTGCGTGTTCGCGTGCCGTCCCGGCGCGTGTGAGCACTCAAGCCCCCACAGGTCTTCCCGCCGATCTGCGCCCCGTGCCGAACGCGGCCTATGACGCGTGGGTTGCGGCGTTCCGGAGCCGGGCTGCAGCGCAGGGGATATCCCAATCCACCTTGGACGCGGCGTTTCGCGGCACCGGCTATTTGCCCGGCGTCGTGACGCGCGACCGCAACCAGACCGAATTCAGCCGCAGTCTCGAAGACTATCTGGCCATCGCGGCCTCGGACGAACGGGTGCAAAAGGGGCGTGCCGCCTTTGCCCGCCACCGAGGCACGCTGAACGCCCTCGAAGGCCGGTATGGTGTCGATGCAAAGATCATCTGTGCGATCTGGGGTCTCGAAAGCTTTTACGGCGAACGGCGCGGAGAGGTGCCGGTGATCTCGGCCACCTCCACGCTGGCCTTCGACGGGCGGCGCGGTCGGTTTTTCGAACAGCAGCTTATCGCTGCGCTGCGGATCATCCAGAACGGCGATATTCCGGCGTCCCGCATGACGGGAAGCTGGGCTGGTGCCATGGGGCACACGCAGTTCATCCCGACATCGTTCCTGCAATTTGCGGTGGACTACACCGGCGACGGGCGGCGCGACATCTGGTCTGACGATCCCAGCGATGCGCTGGCGTCTGCTGCCGCTTACCTGCAACGCAACGGGTGGCAGCGGGGCGTTGGCTGGGGGGCTGAATCCCCCAATGGTTCGCTTCAGCCGCAACCGGGCGGGCCGCGCTTTGCCACCACGGCGAATTTCCGGGTGATCAAGCGCTACAACAACTCTGACGCCTACGCGATTGGGGTCGGCCACCTGTCTGACCGGATTGGTGGTGCTGGCCCGCTGCGCACGCCGTTCCCGCCGGATGCCAATGGGTTGACCAAATCGGACCGGATCGCTCTGCAACAGCGCCTGACCGCGCGTGGGTTTGATACCCAGGGCGCGGACGGGGTGATCGGGGCCAACACTGAAACCGCGATCCGCGCCTATCAGGCCAGCCGTGGATTGCCGGTCACTGGCACGCCATCCCAAGCCTTGCTGCAAAGCCTGCGCTAGTTCGGTGTTCCGGCTGTTCAGATGGCTGCGCACGACAATCGTGCTGATGTGGCTCTGCGGCGCATTGCTGGTCAGTACCGTGGCTTTGGGCCTGCAAGCCCTGACCCTGTCAGCGCAGGTTGCCACAGTCACGGCCAGCGCGTCTGCGGCGGCAGTGCAGCATCGCAAGGCTCTGGCCAAGGCCGTTGCAAAAGCCAAGGCCAAGGCGCGGTTGCGCCGTATGCTTGTGGCTATTCCCGTGGTCGGTGCAGGGGCGGCTGTCGCCTTCGAGGCGCAGGATTACCGCGATTGGCAGGCCGACAATCCCGAAGGCAGTTTTGCCGACTATTCCTGTGAGGTGACCGCCCTCAGCGCCGAAGTTGTGGACGAGGTGTTGCAGGACTTGCCTGAGGGCATGCGCCCATCGCGTGACATGCTGTTGAACCAACTGCCTGAATGTGCGCCAGAGTCCTGATTTCGCAAATTCAATTTTGCCCAAATGAAATGCGTTCTTCTGATGAATGCCCATTTATTGTGCGATACGTTTCGGCATGGGCTGCTTTCTGCAGGGCATCACGCCAGTTTTGATGCACGTCCACGAAATGCATTGGAACTCCGTCGCGACGGATTGTTAGCGTTTCGGCAGAATGACTCATTTGACCGCCCTCACCACCTTGCCGCCGCGATCCCATGGCAAGCTGCACATCGCCGCCAAACTGCGGACAGATGGGGTGTCGGCGCTTGCCGATCTGCACCAGACCGGGTCTGCCAAGATCCTGATGACCCCGGCGCGGGATGCGGTCGAAGGCGTGATCCTGAATACCTCCGGTGGGCTGACAGGGGGCGACACCCTGTCCATCGCAGCAACCGCACAAACGGGTGCGCGGTTGCGCCTGACCACTCAGGCCGCCGAACGGGTGTATCGCACCGCCGACGACACCACCGCGCGGGTGCGCAACATCGTGACGGTCGAGGCCGGTGGACGCGTTGATTGGTTGCCGCAGGAAACCATCCTGTTTCAGAACGGCGCGCTGCGTCGGTCCCTGACCATCAAGATGGCCTCTGATGCGCGCGTTCTCGTGGTGGAACCTGTGATCTTTGGCCGTCTTGCGATGGGTGAAGTGGTCACACAAGCCCGCTTTGCCGACAGCCTGACGCTCGAACGCGACGGGGATTTGGTGTTCCGCGATGCAAGCACGCTGAACGGCGACATCACCGGACTCCTCGACAAACCTGCTTTGGGCGGTGGCGCCCGCGCGATGGCGCTCATGGTCTTTGCCGCCCCCGAGGCCGAGGCGCATCTTGACCCGATCCGTGCGATGCTGCCGCCGACCGCAGGCGTGTCGCTGGTGCAGAACGGTGTGCTTGTTCTGCGGGCCTTGGCCAAAGACGGTTACGACCTGCGCCGCACCCTCATTCCTGTTCTTGATCGGCTGAGCGGTGACGCCCTGCCGCGATCCTGGAGACTTTGACGTATGAACCTGACCCCCCGTGAAAAAGACAAGCTGCTGGTCGCCATGGCGGCCATCGTGGCCCGCAAACGCCTCGAACGCGGTGTAAAGCTGAACCATCCCGAAGCCATTGCGCTGATCACCGACGCGGTGGTCGAAGGCGCGCGCGACGGGCGCAGCGTGGCCGACATGATGCAGGCCGGTGCGCGGGTGATCACGCGGGATCAGTGCATGGAAGGCGTGCCCGAGATGATCCACGAGGTGCAGGTGGAAGCGACGTTTCCGGACGGCACCAAACTGGTGACGGTGCACAACCCGATCCGTTGAATGTGCGTATTTGAAAAGAGAAGAAGCGAAAGGGTTTCGAGATGAAAAACGGTCTTGCTTTGGCAGTTGCGTCTATGGTTTGGGCGACTTCCGCACTGGCCCATCCCGGCGCGCATGTGCACCCGCATGATGGCGCACATTGGCTGGCGCTGGTCAGCGCTCTGGGTCTGATCGCGGTCGCCGGCGGTTTGGCCTTCGGCAAAATCCGGAATCGCAAATGATCCCCGGTGAGCTGTTTCCGGCGGAAGGGTCGCTGACCCTGAACCCCGACCGCCCGGCGATCACGCTGATGGTGGCCAACACGGGCGACCGTCCGGTGCAGGTGGGCAGCCATTACCATTTCGCAGAAACCAACCCCGCGCTCGACTTTGATCGGGACGCAGCCCGCGGCCACCGGCTCGACATTGCGCCGGGCACCGCCGTGCGGTTTGAACCGGGCCAGCGCCGCGAGGTGCAATTGATCCCGCTCTCCGGCGCGCGCCGGGTCGTCGGCTTCAACCAACAGGTCATGGGAGACCTCTGATGCCACGCATCGTCACCCCGATGGATTACTGGGCCAACGCCATGCAAATGGGCTGGGTCATGGCCGAAGCGCAGGGCGTTATCGCCATGCGGGTGATGGGGGCATTGGGCTTTTGGTCGGTCCCGAAGACCGAGAACAGCCGGATGCTCAATGAAAAGGTCTTTGCCTTTGTCAAAGGCTCGACCGATGCGTCGCTCGCCGCGATGACCGGCAAAAGCCCGGACGTGGTCGCCGCACTGGCGATCAAACCGATCCGGCAGGCAACGCGTGCCAATCACAAACGCCTGACGAAACGTGGATTGAAGAGGGCCTGATATGCCAGCACAGATCAAACGCGCCGATTACGCCGCCATGTTCGGCCCCACCGTGGGCGACAAGCTGCGGCTGGCCGATACCGACCTGATCATCGAGGTCGAGCGCGACCTGACCGCCGAGGCCGTTGGCGCGGCAACAGCCGGGGGCAGCGGCGCAAATGCGTTGGTCTACGGCGAAGAGGTCAAGTTCGGCGGCGGCAAGGTGATCCGCGACGGGATGGGCCAGTCGCAGGTCACCCGCGCCGAAGGGGCTGTGGATACGGTCATCACCAACGCGCTGATCGTGGACTATACCGGCATCTACAAGGCCGATGTGGGCCTGCGCGATGGGCGCATCTACAAGATCGGCAAGGCGGGCAACCCGGACACTCAGCCGGGCGTGAACATCATCGTCGGACCGGGCACCGAGGCCATCGCGGGTGAGGGCCGAATCCTGACCGCAGGCGGGTTCGACAGCCACATCCACTATATCTGCCCGCAGCAGATCGAGGACGCGTTGCATTCCGGCCTAACGACCATGCTGGGCGGCGGCACCGGGCCCGCGCATGGTACCTTGGCCACCACCTGCACGCCGGGCCCGTGGCATATCGGACGGATGATGCAGGCGGCGGATGCGTTCCCGATGAACCTCGCCTTCGCCGGCAAGGGCAATGCCTCTCTGCCTGCCGCCTTGGAAGAGCAGGTCAAGGCGGGTGCCTGTGCTTTGAAACTGCACGAGGATTGGGGCACCACCCCCGGTGCCATCGACTGCTGCCTCTCTGTGGCCGACGCGATGGATGTGCAGGTGATGATCCACACCGACACGCTCAACGAAAGCGGCTTTGTCGAGCACACCGTCAAAGCCATGAAGGGTCGCACGATCCACGCCTTCCACACCGAAGGGGCGGGCGGCGGCCACGCGCCGGACATCATCAAGATCTGCGGCGAGGAGCATGTGCTCCCATCCTCGACCAACCCGACGCGGCCTTTCACGGTGAACACGCTGGAAGAGCATCTCGACATGCTCATGGTCTGTCACCACCTCGACAAGTCGATCCCCGAAGACATCGCCTTCGCCGAAAGTCGCATCCGGCGCGAGACCATCGCGGCCGAAGATATCCTGCACGACATGGGCGCGTTTTCGATCATCGCGTCTGACAGTCAGGCAATGGGCCGTGTGGGCGAGGTGATCATTCGCACCTGGCAGACCGCCGACAAGATGAAGAAGCAGCGCGGCAAGCTGGCCGAGGAAACCGGTGACAACGACAACATGCGTGTGCGCCGATACGTGGCGAAATACACCATCAACCCGGCCATCGCGCATGGCATCAGCCGCGAGATCGGCAGCATCGAGGAAGGCAAGCGCGCCGATCTGGTGCTGTGGCATCCGGCCTTCTTTGGCGTGAAGCCCGAGATGGTATTGATCGGCGGTACAATTGCCTGTGCGCAGATGGGCGACCCCAACGCGTCGATCCCGACGCCGCAGCCGGTCTACACGCGGCCCATGTGGGGCGCCTATGGGCGCAGCGTTGAAAACTCTGCCGTGATCTTCGTGTCCGAGGCCGCGCAGGCCGATGGTATTGCCGAGAAGCTGGGGATCGCAAAAAAGACGCTCGCAGTGCAGAACACGCGCGGGATCGGCAAGTCGGATCTCAAGCTGAACACCGCTACGCCCAAGGTGGAGGTGAACCCCGAAACCTACGAGGTGCGGGCGGATGGGGAGTTGCTGGTGTGTGAACCGGCAGAGGTTCTACCGATGGCACAGCGCTATTTCCTGTTTTGATAAGCGCCTTCCAAATCCATTCACGTCGCAAAGCGACGTGACGCGCCCACCCGTTCGGTCGCGTCACATCGCTAAACTGAGAAGTTCGACATGCTCACAGCCTCACACTATCACAACCACACCCACGGCACGCCCGCTGACCGTATCTCTCTCAGCTACGAGTCCCGGTTCCTGCGGCGGCGTGTCCTCACAACCGATGGCGGTCTCGAATTCCTGCTGGACCTCGAACAGACCACCTCGCTCGACCATGGCGGTGCAATCAAGCTTGAGGATGGGCGCGAGATCGAAGTGGTCGCGGCCCCCGAACCGCTTTTGGAAATCACCGGCGACAACCTCGTGCGGCTCGCCTGGCACATCGGCAACCGCCACACGCCGTGTCAGGTCGAGGCAACCCGCCTGCTGATCCAGCCCGATCACGTGATCCGCGACATGCTGGGCAAGCTTGGTGCGATGGTGACGGAACGCGTCGAACCTTTCACCCCGGAAGGAGGAGCCTACGGCCATGGACGGACCCATTCGCACGCCCACTGACCCGATCCTGACGCTGGCACAATGGCTTTCACCCGGCTTTCCGATCGGGGCCTTCGCCTATTCGAGCGGTTTGGAACAGGCGATTGCCGACAAGGTGGTGACACCCACCAATGTGGAGGACTGGCTGTCGGACATGCTGCGCGACGGTAACGGTGTGAGCGACGCCATCCTGATCCGGGCTGCCGCCAGCGGCGCGGACCCATGGGACGTGGACCAGACCGCGCGCGCCTTCTGTCCCAGCCGGGAACGACTTTTGGAGATCGACGCACAGGGCGCTGCCTTCTGCGACCAGCTCCGTTCCAATTGGGGGATCGACGTGACAAACCTCACCTACCCGGTGGCACTTGGTGTCGGCATCAGGCAGCTTGATCTGCCCCTCACCATGGCAGTGCAGATGTACCTGCACGCCTGGGTCGCCGCCGTGGTCGCCGCCTGCCAACGCCTGATGGCGCTGGGTCAGACGGAGGCACAAAGGGTCGTCGCCGCGCTGTCGCCGCTCTGTTCAGAGATTGCCGCGCTGACCGAAACCCAATCGCTTGACGATCTGACCAGCCAGAGCTTTGCTGCCGATATCGCCGCGATGCGTCACGAAACCCTCAGCCCAAGGATTTTCCGCACATGAGCACCCGCAATGGACCCCTTCGTGTTGGCATCGGTGGCCCGGTTGGTGCGGGTAAGACTTCTCTCACCGCAGCGCTGGCGAAGCGGCTCAAGGACACCCATTCGGTGGGTGTGATCACAAATGACATCTACACGCAGGAAGACGCCGAGGCGCTGATGCGGATGCAGATCCTGCCGCAGGACCGGGTGATCGGGGTCGAAACCGGCGGTTGCCCGCACACCGCGATCCGCGAGGACGCGTCGATCAACCTCGCCGCCGTGGCCGAGATGGTGCGGCGTCATCCCGATGTCGAAGTGGTGCTGATCGAATCCGGTGGCGACAACCTATCGGCCACCTTCAGCCCGGAACTGGCCGATGTGACGCTCTATGTGATCGACGTGGCGGCGGGTGAGGAAATCCCCCGAAAAGGCGGGCCCGCGCTGACCCGGTCGGACATCCTTGTGATCAACAAAACCGACCTTGCGCCCTATGTCGGCGCGTCGCTCGACGTGATGGACCGCGACGCCACAAAGATGCGGGAAGGTCGTCCCTTTGTCTTTGCTGCCATCCGCCATGATCAGGGCGTCGACGAAGTTCTGGGGCATTTGAAGAAAATGACTGGGCTTTAAGCCGATTGATGTCATACTATCTTGACTTTACCAACGTATACTTTCGATCATTTTGTGTGTAACCTTGCCAGAGCAACAACCCATAGTGTCAGGCTCATGCCGGAATCCGGAAAACAAATCGCGGCTCTGCCTATAAGGTGGAAAGAGGATGGGACCTTTCAGGTTCTCATGGTCACGTCGCGCGATACCGGAAGATGGATCATGCCCAAGGGCTGGACGATGGACGGCAAGAAACCCTGGCATGCCGCAGAGATCGAAGCGCTCGAAGAGGCGGGCGCGGTTGGCTATATCGGGACCGAGGTGATCGGTTCGTACACCTACAAGAAAAAGCTGGCAGACGGGTCAAACCTCAAATGCGAGGTCGATGTCTATCCGATGGTTGTTGAGCGGCTGGAACGGAACTGGAAAGAGCGGCATCAGCGCAAACGCCGCTGGTTCACCCCCAAGAGCGCCGCCAAACGGGTGAACGAACGCAAGCTGGCAAAACTGCTCAAAAGCCTTGCGAAGAAACCGTCGAAACAGCCTGTTATCCGCGAGTTTCTCAAGGCATCGTGATCGGCTGGGCGCGTCAGATCAGTCGTATTGAACGATCACACATTCGAAATCTTCGGCGCTGGTCACGCGTGTATGGTGACCTTTGCCGTGTCGGTCTTCCATACGCCAGACATCGCCGGATCTGATCCGCCGTTTCTCCCCGTCGCTGGCCGTGACCTCGACCTCTCCCCGAAGGCAGATAAGGGTCTGGCGCACTGGAGTGGGGTGGATCGGTTCATCCCAACCCGCCCGCAGCCTCAGGAACAAACTGTGGGTTGCGGCCTCCGGCTCCGAGATTTCGATGGCTTTGGCCGGCGGTGCAAAACTCCGTTCCTCCAAAGACACCGGCTGGTCGCTCCAGTGGCTCTCGCCCGCCTCATCCGCGTAAAGCAGGTGAACATGCATGGTCGCGCTCCTGTTCTCGATAGGCACAAGGTTACAGAGCTGCATGCCGTCCAGTCAATCAACCGGCAAGCCGCTGGGAACCCGATCTGGCCGTCCAAGAGGGCGCTCCATCGCGCTTACCCCGGTCAGGCTCTCGAGGAACGCCACGAGATCATCCACCTGTGGCTCGGTCAGTGAGACCGGTCGCACGTCAAGGGTGGCTGCGTGACGCTCCATTTCCAGACGATCGGATTGAATGACAAAGTCGATCTGCTGCAACCACGGCACCTCTGGCAGCGCCGCCCGCGTCGGTGTCCAGTCTGCGCGCATCGACACCGGATCGGCCATGTGCCGCACCATGTCGCGCAGGTTGGCATAGGCTCCGTTATGACCATAAGGCGCGGTCAGGGTGACATTGCGCAACGGGGGCGTCCGGAACCGATAGGCATCCTCCAGATCATCGGTCGCCCCCATGCGTCCCACGTCGCGCGGGATCGGGTCCCATTGCCGCGTGCGTCCGGGGCCAAACGGCGGCAGGGCCATCGCGTGAAAGTCCTGATCCGTCAGCAGCGGGCCGTTGTGACACTGGGCACAGCGCGCCTCGCCAAAAAACAACTGACGCCCGCGCTCGGCCGCTTCGGGCAACGGTGTTCCATCTGTCAGGAACGCATCATAGGGGCTGTCGTAGTTCGCCCATTCGGTGCCGATGAAGGCCGCCAGCGCATTGCCGATCTCGACGATGGTCACGTCCTCGGGCCGGTCGATATGGTCGAACGCCTGAACGAACATCTCGCCATATTCCGGGATAGTGCGCACCCGTTTGGCCAGGATCGGCCAACCAAGATCGATCCGGTCGGTGACCGCGCCAATCACCTCGTTCTCGCCGGTATTCCCGGCCATTTCGAACTGCGCCGTCATCGGGAAGAGTGCTTGTGCTGCAAGGATCGTCTCCAAACCCTGCGGCAGCCATTCCTCGGCGGGGCTGTCATATCCGTTGCCGTAGATGTCCGAAATTTCCAGCCGCCCGTCATGGAACAGCACCCGCACGTCTTTGTGCCCAAGATTCCACAGCGCAGGCGCGTTGCGCGGGATGCGTTTGCGGATGCGATCCGCCCCGTCGCCGGGCGTCCGCTTGGGCCCAAGACCGACGCCGCCCTCACCAATCCCAAGCGAGAGACCATCGGTCCCGCCAAGGTCGTGATGGTGGCATGTGCCGCAGGAGATGTTCTTGTTCCCGCTCAGAATCTTGTCGTAGAAAAGGAGTTGACCCAGCCGCGCCTGATCGGCATCGAAGGCGATGAAATCTTCGGCGCTGATCGGTTGGGCTACGGCAGGTGCGGCCAGAGACAAAGAGACGAGCAAACCAAGATGAAGCTGACCCATTGGATGTTTGCCTGTTGCCTGCTGGCGACCCCGGTTCTTGCGGATATCGAAGATGCCCGCGACCTGATGGAAGAGGGCCGCTTTGAAGAGGCCTATGACGCGCTCTGGCCCGCCGCGCGGTCGGGCAATGCCGAGGCCGAGGAACTGATCGGCGTCATGTACGCGCTGGGTCTGGGCGTCGATCAGGACTATGTCCGCGCCTTCGACTGGTATCTGCGCTCTGCCATGAAGGGCCATGCAGGCGCGCAATCGGGCGTCGGCTGGTACTATGAAACCGGCCTTGGCCTGCCCGCCCCGGACCTCGTTCGCGCCTTCCTGTGGTACCAGCTCAGCACCATCGGCGGAGACCCCGACGCGGCCATTTCGGTCGAGGAGGTGGTCAAGAAAATGACGCCGGATCAGATCGAACATGCGCAACAGCTCGTGGATGACTACAGGGTCTGGCTCTACCCGTTTCGGTGAGTGTTGCGGATGTGGTTAACAGGGGCGAGTGGCAGGAGTGTGGCACTGATCGCATTTTCGAAAATGCGGCGAAGCGCCTTCGAGGCACGATTGCATAATTGATCAGTATTGTTGACACAACCATGAAGCACCTGTTTGCTCTACCTTAATACTTTTGCGGGAAGCTTCATGATTCTAAGCGAGATTATTTCGCGCGAAAAAAAGAATGTGTTTGTGTCGGCTTGGACTGACGAAAAACCAAAGCGCAAGGACTACCCATTGTCTTGCAAGGCTGGTGGGCGATTTCCGTTAACTCGAAAATGGCGATGGACGACTGTTGGATTTGATGTTTCGGGGTCTTCGTACCGGATCATGGTTGCGTATCACAAGGACGTTCCTGAGTACCAAGCCGTTCTGGGCGAGTGTGATGGGGCCGATACGAAGGTTCTTGCGAGACTGGAGTATCATGCTGCGCATCCAATCGTAGGATGGCATATTCACGCCGTGTGCAAGGACGGAGCTGAGGTTGAAGCAGGCGTCATGAAACCACATGGTCAGCGACGTTTGCCTGATGCAAGAAGCCATCACCGTCGCAATCAGTACCTTGATGGATTTTCATTGAGTGAAGAATCCATGAATGATAACATGGCATTAGACATCGCTGCGAAATGGTTTGGGTTCAAGCATCAAACCTCTTGGAGTATTTGAAGGCGCAAATGAACCTCCAAAAACGCATATGTGAAGCATTCTGCTCGGAAGTCTCGGTTCACCCATTCGAGGGCGGGTTTGGTGTTTCGACGCCGTTTGCTGACTCTGTGAGCGGCGACCAACTTGGTTTTTATGTTTTGAATCGAGGAGACGCTAGGGAGTTCAAAATTGTTGATAACGCGCTTACGGTTGAGCGTTTCGAAAGCGAAGGAGCCGGGTTGGACTCCAAGCAACGATTAGAGTCGTTTAACGAGATCTTATCTGCTTATGGGGGCTCTTACGACGAAGAAACGGGCGAATTGCACATGTCTGGGGTCAGGTCACAGGACATTGAAAGGAAGTCGTTAGATTTCATGGCGATGCTGCTAAGGCTTCAAGACATGTACCTTTTTACCAAAGAGCGTGTCAGAAATACGTTTCTCGAAGATGTCGCGAACAGGTTGAATGACCTCAATGTGGCAGGTCTTACCGTACAGGCAGATCAGCCGGTAAGTGATAAACTCGGTGAAGTAGTCCCAGATTATGTTCTGCGCAAAGATGGTGTTAGTAGGCCAGTGGCACTCTTCGTGGTAAACGGTAACGAAAAGCTTTGGCAAGCTATGCACTTACGCATGGTTGCTGACTACGAGGCTAAGCAGCCTTTGTCAGTGGTAGCGCTGCTGGAAACAGACACAACTGGCAGCCAAAAAACGCGGGCTAAGGCATCCAATCGCTTGGATGCAATGCCAAATTGGCGTGGTGATGAGGCTGCTGCGCTAGGGCGAATACTGAAAGAAGTGGAAGTGGGAAATGATCGTCTCCACTGAAGAGTTTTAAAACACAGACAGAAAATTCGTGAATGAAGCTGAGCCCCACATGGCAGGCTCAACTTCATTCACGGGTCAATCTGACGATGATCAAACTTCAAACAGTGCTGCAACCAAATTGAGTAACTCCGACGAGTCTTGGGTCAACCTGTCGATAGGTTAGGCACTTTCCTCCCGACATCGAAAGCGCGTCGTCGATGCGCGGCTCTCCACCGAACGCCCCATTTCCAACCCGTTAACCAACCCTCCCGCATACCCCCGCCCACAAAGCGCTTTGAGCGGGAAGGGTCACTCCCATGCCGCGACACACAGAACTGACACCCTCTCACATGCCGGAAGGCTGACCATGAGAGACCGGTTTCCGTACAGGCTTGGGTCTCCCCCAAGTACAGGTCGCCCGTTGAACTCGGGGATGTTGAGAGAACCGTCAGGCCCATGGGGCGGCGCCGCTTCTTCTCGTTTACACCGTCATCTTCGGGCGAAGACCCGAGGACCTCAGACCGAAGAGATCCTCGGGACTTCGCCCGAGGATGACAACAGACGTGTCACAGAGATCCTCGGGTCAGGCCCGAGGATGACGGTTTGGCATGCCCGGCAGATGCCCGGCCTACACCAGATCACACCGGTGGCATGAGTCCTGACCGAAACCGCACCCGTAGGCCGGGCATTTGCCCGGCACACCTCCACCAAAGTGCCAACGAAAAAAGGCCCCGGAGTGTCCTCCGAGGCCCAATCGTGCATTCCGAACCAAATCAGTTCAGGTCGGCTTCGTACTCTGCCGCCAGATCAGCTTCGGCTTCGGCCACAGCTTTCATCAGCGCCTCGAAAATCTCCGGGCCGCCATCGACATTCGCCTGGAACCAGTCGAACACGGGTGCTGCGGCATCACGGAAGGCCGCCTTTTCTTCCGGGGTCGGCACGTAGAGGTCACCACCGCCCGCGACGAAATCCTCATAGGCCTGGATCGACTTGCGCTTGGGCGAGGCGAATGTTGCCTGCTGGAGCGCAGAGAACCCATCGACCACGACGCGGCGCAGGTCTTCTGGCATGTCCATGAACTTCGCGTTGTTCATGACCCAGATCGCGCCCATGTAGGCGTGACCGTCAAGCGTCAGGTACTTGAGGCCTGCATCCGGGAATTTCATGCCCATGATGTCGGTGATGCCGTTCTTGGAGCCGTCAACCACACCGGTCTGGATCGAGGTGAACAGTTCCGGCCAGCTGATCGGGGTCGGGGCGGCACCAAGAACCTTCACCAGCTCCTGCGGCAGGTCGGCCACAACGGTGCGGATTTTCAGACCTTCGAGGTCGGACGGCTGGGTCACACGGCGCTGCGTGTTGGCAAAGTTGCGCCAGCCGCCGGTGTTGCCGATGGTCATGATGCGGATCGTATCGCCGCTGTCTTCCAGCGCCATATTGCGCATGGTGCGGGTGAAATCGCCCGACAGAACGTGCTCTGCCACGCGGTCATCCGACATCAGGTACGGCAGGTCGAGCACCTGTACATAGGGGAAGATGCCCGCAGCACCGCCAGAGGTGGTCACGAAGACATCGATGGAGCCGTCGGACACACCCTGAAGGCACTCAGCGCCGCCCGAGCAAAGCTGCGTGCCGATGAAGAGTTCCACCGCGATGCGACCGTTGGAGGCGTTTTCGACGTGGTTCTTGAACACCACGAGGCCGTCATAATCCTCGTCGTTCTCGTTCGAGTTGGCCGTGGCGCGGATGGTGAAATCCTGCGCCGCCGCTGTCATTGCGCTTCCGGCGAGCAAGGCCGCCGTCAGTGCCACTTTTGTAAGACCTTTGAGCATAGTGTACTCCCTGTTGCTTTCTCTTGGTCGGTTACACGGGCCATGTGACCCGCAGATGTCAGTCCGCGAACCCGGTCAGGCGCGGAATGGTCATGGATATTTCCGGGATGAAGGTGATCAGGAAGATCACCACGATTTCTACGGCAAGGAAGGGCAGGATCGCCTTGGAAATGGTCTCGACCCGTTCGCCCGACACCGATGATGCGACAAAAAGCACAAGGCCCATCGGGGGTGTCGCCAGACCAACCGTCAGGTTGACGGACATGATGATGGCGAAATGGATCGGATCGACTCCCATTTCCACGAAGATCGGCCCAAGGATCGGTCCAAGGATGATGATCGCGGGGCCCGCGTCGAGGAACATGCCCACGACGAACAGCAGGAGGTTGATCAGGAACAACAGGACCAACGGGTTCTCGCTGAGGCTCAGCACGAATTCTGCCAATATCTCCGGCGTGTGCGACAGGGACACCACCGTCTTGAAGGCCATCGCGGCCCCCACCAGAAGCAGCACCGTGGCCGAGGTCATCGCGGCGCGCATGAACACGTCCGGCAGGTCGCGGAGTGTCAGGGTGCGCAGGATGAACATACCGACGATGATCGCATAGCCCACGGCCACGGCGGCGGCCTCGGTTGGGGTGAAGACACCGCCAAGGATGCCACCCAGGATGATCACGGGGGTCATCAGCGGGAAGAACGCCTTGAGCGAGGCATTGCCCCTCTCGCCCCAGCTGGCCTTGGCACGCGAGGCGGGAAAGTCGTATTTGTCGGCCATGAACTTGACCATGATCATCAGGCCGACACCGACGAGGATGCCTGGGATGATGCCCGCAAGGAACAGGGCAGCGACGGATTCCCCCATCACATAGGCGTAGATGATCATGATGCCCGACGGCGGAATGATCGGGCCGATCACCGAGCTTGCGGCGGTGATGGCGGCGGCGAATTTGCGGGTGTAACCCTCTTTCTCCATCGCGGGGATCAGCATCGACCCCAGCGCCGAGGTGTCGGCCACGGCGGATCCGGACAACCCGGCAAAGAGCATCGAGCTGAGCACGTTCACATGCGCCAGTCCGCCACGGAAGTGGCCCATCATCGCCTGAGAGAACTCGACCAGCCGCATGGTGATGCCACCGCGATTCATCAGCTCGCCCGCCAGCATGAAGAACGGGATCGCCATCAGGGGAAAAGACGCCATGCCGTTATAGACGTTGCGATAGAGAAGGATCAGATCGCGATCCTGGCCGTTGAGCCACAGCAGGATGCCGGGGGCGGCCAGCATGCCGAAGAACACCGGCAGGCCGATCATCAGGAACAGCAGGAACAGGGGAAGGAACCAGACCAGCATTGGTTTACTCCGCCGTCAATTCGGCATCGAAAGCAGGCCGCAAGCGATCCTCCCCTCCTGCCAGAGTGATGAGATTGCGCAGGATCAATTCGATATTGACGATGAAGAGCAGCCAGAGCCCGACCACCAGTGACCCGATCTGCCAGGAATTCGGCATCTTCACCCAGCCGTCAGGCGTGGGATACTTGAGTGAGGCGCTTTTGAATTTGCCCGCAAGGCCACTCATCTCGGTCAGCCCCATCTGAGCGCCGAGATACAGCACGAGGCCCGAGATCAGAAGAAGCAGCAGTGCCAATACCGCCGCGCCGCGCTTGGGAAGGGCAGAGGACAGGATTTCCAGCGCGACGAAGCCACCCCGCCGATAGGCCGATGGCGCGATGGCGGCTGTCATCCAGAGCATCAGGAAGATGGCGGCTTCCTCGGGCCAGGGCAGGGCGTTGCCCAGAACATAGCGACAAAAGACCTGCAGAAGGATCGCGCAGACCATCAGACCGATGGCGACGATCGCAATCCAGCGACCGATCCGCAATACGATGTCGAGCACGGCTTCCAATGGCTTCAAAAGCCAAAGCAAAATGGCCATGACTGGCCTCCTCCCTTGTCCCTCACCGGCCTCCTCGCCGGTGGCCCCGTTTGTTGTGTTATCGGGGCGGTTTATGTCGCTGCAGTAAATCCTCCGTAGCGTCCGCTGTAAAACAAAAGCGGGTCTCCTTCCCGCGTGGTCACCCGGCGCACGCGGGCGATGACGATGGAATGGTCGCCGCCGTCATGTTCGGCCACCTTGGTACATTCGAACCGGCTCAGACAGCCGTTCAGAAGCGGCACATTGTGATCGCCCGTTTCCCAGTCGAACTGGTCGAACGCATCGCCGTTGCGCGCAAAGGCGGTGCACAGCCCGGCCTGTTCTGCGCCGACGACATGGATTGCGAAGTGATCGGCAGCCATGAAGAAGGGATAGCGGCTTGACGATTTCGCAGGCGACCACAACACCAAAGGCGGGTCGAGCGACACACTGGCAAAGCTGTTGGCGGTGATACCCAGAGGCCCGTCGCCCGCATCGCAGGTGATGATTGTCACCCCGGTTCCGAAACGACCGAGGGCATCGCGAAACTCGCGGCTGTTGTCCTGTGCGGGATCAAAACTATGCGTCAAGGCGTTCATCGCGTGTCTCAGGCCACTTCATGGCCAAGGGCGTGGGTGTAAAGCTCAAACCATGTCTCCCGGTCGATCTGTATCCGGGCAGCATCGCCGATGCGCTTGATGCGGTCCAGATTGTTTGTTCCAAGCACAGGTAGAATGCGGGCCGGATGCGCCAAGAGCCATGCGACCGCGACTGCGGCATCGTCCACACCACGATCATCGCCAATGGTCTTGAGCGCTGTGCGCAGAGCGGCGTTTTTCGGCTCGAAAAGCGCACCACCACCAAGCGGCGACCACGCCATCGGCGGCTGTCCGTTCTTCTGGTGGAAGGCGATATCGCCATTGGTGAAGGGCGCGTGATGCAGCAGGCTGATTTCGATCTGGTTGGTGACCAGCGGGGTCTTCATCGACGACTGCAACAGCTCCCAATCCCAGGGGCGGAAATTCGACACGCCGACCGCGCGGACTTTACCAGAGGCCACCACTTCGTCCAACGCGGCACCGGTTTCGCAGGCATCCATCAGCGGATCGGGGCGGTGGATCAACAGAAGGTCGATATGATCGATCTTCATCAGCCGCAGCGAATGGTCGACCGAAGACAGGATATGCGCGCGCGACGTGTCGTAGTATTTGACCCGCGCGTTTGCATAGCGCCCAACCGGGGCCACGATATCGCATTTGGTCACGATCTCGATCTGGTTGCGCAACTCGGGTGTGAGCGCGGAGCCGAGGATTTCTTCGGCTTCATAGCCACCATAGATATCCGCCTGATCCATCGTCGTGATGCCCTGATCGAGACAGGCACTGATCTTGTTGCGGATGTGATCCACGCTGGTGTCGGCATCGTCACCCAGCCGCCACATGCCATAGACAAGGCGGCTCATTTCGAGGGCGTCGTTGAGTTTTACGCGGTCCATGGTCATCCTTGTGCGTTTGCAGATTTTGGTTCTTGGAGTTGAGACATGCCGCACGCCGTTGCTCGGTAAACACCAGCGTTGCGGCTTGCTTTGCGGCCTGTGGCTAGATTCTTCGTAGAAGAATTTAGGCGCTCTCCATAAAATTCTGGTAAACCGTGAACAGGCATCAGCGACGCTCCCCGGCACCCAGAGGCGTCATCGGCGTGCTCGCTGGCACACGCCCATAGGCATGGTTGAGTTGCACGGTCTTCAGCTGCGGCAAGACGCGGTTGCCGAAGTGGCGACACTCGTCCAGATGCGGATAACCCGACAGGATGAAGGCGCGGATTCCCATCTTCTGGTACTGCTCCAATTCGCTCAGCACCTGATCGGTGGACCCGACCAGCGCCGCGCCACAGCCCGAGCGCGCCCGGCCCACACCTGTCCAGAGATGCGGCTCGACAAAGCCTTCCATATCCGCGAGTTCGCGGTTCTTGGCCTGATGCGACACGCCAAGCGAGGTCGCGTCCAGCGCACGTTCGCGGATTGTCTTGCCCTGTTCGTCGTCCAGCTTGCTGACGATATGCTGCGCGTATTCGCGGGCCTCGGCCTCGGTGTCGCGCACGATGACATGCACGCGCAGACCGTAATCCAGTGTACGACCATAGCGCTCGGCCACCGCGTTCACGTCTTTCATCCGCTGCGCCAGCGCCTCTTTCGGCTCGGGCCACATGAGGTAGACGTCGCAATGTTGACCACAGAGTTCCAGCGCATCGGGGGAGTAACCGCCGAAATACAGAAGCGGGCCGTTCGTCTGGTAGGGTACTGCCGGATCGGTGGTCAGGCCTTCAAAATTGTAGACATCGCCTTTGTAGGTGATCTCGCCCTGCGTCCACGCCTGTTTGAGGATCTCCACCACCTCGCGCGAGCGCTGGTAGCGCAGTTTGCTGTCTTCCTTCTCGCCCGGAAAATCGGACGAGATGATGTTCACCGTCAGCCGCCCTTCGAGCATGTGGTCGAGTGTGGCAATCGTGCGGGCCAGCATGATCGGCTGCATTTCCCCACAACGCACAGCGGCCAGCATATTGATCTTGTCGGTGATCGGCGCGCAGCCAGCGACAAACGACAGCGTGTCTTGACCGACCTGATAGGACGACGGGCAAAGGATGTTGCGGAACCCTTGCGCCTCGGCCTCTTTCACGATGGAGGAGCAATGCGCAAAGCTTGACCGCAGCTTGCCATCGGGCACACCGAGGAATTCGTAATCATCCGAACAGAGCGCCGCGAACCACGAAACCTCTACCGCGTCGAGGTCTGGGGAGGTGATCGGCACGATGGTCATAAGGTGTCTCCGAGGCGCATGATTTCCTCTTGCGTAGCACTGGCAAAAATGTAGATCAATAGTGTATCAATTTTTGGTGTGAGAAATGTCCGACACCCATGCCTTGCCGAAATATGTCCAGATCAGCGAATTGCTGATCCGGGACATTCAGGCTGGTCGTCTGGTTGATGGCGAACGCCTGCCGCCCGAACGGGAGATGGCGGCGCGTCTTGGCATTTCTGTTGGGACGCTGCGCAAATCGCTGAATGAGTTGACCGCTCAGGGGATGCTTGAGCGGGTGCAGGGGTCGGGCAACTACGTTCGGGCCAAGCCCGGCGCGCAATCGGTCTATGCGTTCTTCCGGGTTGAACTGATTGATGGTGGGGGCCTGCCGACGGCAGAGCTTTTGTCGGTGGATCGCTTGATCAAGCCTGATGGCTTTCCGCGCTTTGGCACAATGCCCGAGGGACACCGGATTCGTCGCTTGCGGCGTCTGAACGGGGTGCCAGCGGTGCTAGAGGAAATCTGGCTCGATGGCGGCTATGTCGACCGGATCGATACGGTGGCATTGCGCGAGTCTCTGTACCTCTACTACCGGGAGGCGCTGGGTCTCTGGATCACCAAGGCGGTGGACCGCCTGGATCTCGACACCGTACCGGACTGGGCCCCTGCCAGCTTTGGCCTGGCATCGGGTCAGCCCTGCATGCGGGCGACACGGGTCAGCTACGGCCCCGAAGGCGAGGCGGCCGAAGCCTCATGGAACTGGATCAACACAGACGTCGCGCGCTACGTCGCGCGCATCACCTAAGCCGCACGGGCGTGCGCATCACCTGAAGGACCAACATGAAAGTCATCAATTACGGCATCATCGGATGCGGCATGATGGGGCAGGAGCACCTGCGCAATATCGCGTTGCTCGAAGGCGCGCGGGTCGCGGCGATCTATGAGCCGGACGAGATCATGGCGGCGGCGGCCAAGGCGATTGCAGTGAATGCGAAGCTTGAGGCATCGATCGAAGATCTGCTGGCGCGCGATGATCTGGACTGTCTGCTGGTGGCCAGCCCGAACCATTGCCACATCGACGCGCTGGAGCAGATCGCGGAATTGAACCCTTTGCCGCTCTTGATGGAAAAGCCGCTTTATACCGATCCCGCCGACATCGCGCGCATCGACGCGATTGCAGCGAGCTACCCGTCGCCGATCTGGGTGGCGATGGAATACCGCTACATGCCTCCGATCCAGACCTTTGCCGAAGAGGTGCAGCGCGCCACGGGCGGGGTCAAGATGCTCACCATCCGCGAGCACCGTTTTCCCTTCCTGCACAAGGTTGGCGACTGGAACCGCTTCAACCGGAACACGGGCGGCACGCTGGTCGAGAAGTGCTGCCACTTCTTCGACCTTATGCGTCTGATCCTCGGGTCCGATCCCGTGCGGGTGACCGCGAGCGCGGGCCAGGAGGTCAACCACCTGAATGAGACCTATCATGGCGAGGTTCCCGACATCTGGGACACCGCGTATGTGATCGTCGATTTCGCCAATGGCGCGCGGGCGATGTTGGAATTGTGCATGTATGCCGAAGGCTCGAAATACCAGGAAGAGATCAGCGCGGTTGGTCCGAACGGCAAGATCGAAGCCTTCGTTCCCGGTCCGGGCCGGTTCTGGCCGACGCATCTGGGGGAGCCGCCGGTGGCGCAGGTCATCATCTCTCCGCGCCATCCGAAAGGGCCGCAGGCGGTCGATATTCCGGTCGATCCGACCATCCTTGATGCGGGTGACCACAATGGATCGACCTTTTACCAGCATGCACGCTTCCTTGATCTGGTGCGAAATGGGGGGGCGCCTGAGGTGTCAATAGAAGATGGCGCATGGGCTGTTCGGATGGGCATTGCTGCGCAAAAATCCGCCTCATCCCATAGCGTTGTCACCGAAATCTGACCACATTCAGGTCGGGCTTTTCCCGCAACACTCTGCCGTAAAGGGGAAAAAAACGAAATTTCGCCACAATCTCCGCTTTGACCAAAAGGTTTTTTCATCTATCAAAAGTTAGAGCAAAAAAATGCCGAACCCGAAAACGGGCGGTCTTGAGGTAGAGCGGTGTAGTTATGAATGCGATTAATTTCGTTGTCCGTACGCGTACGGGTTCGATCGAACGTGGCGTAGTTGGTGCTGATGATCTGGGGTATCTGATCGACGCGTCTGGCGGTCGCGAAGTCTCCATTAACCTTCATAGGTCCGATCTGCGCAGCTATGACCGCGCCGAGAATGACTTGCACATTCTCTTGGCAGATGGCCGGGTGATCGTCCTTGAGGATTACTTTGGTTCTGGCGGAAGCCGCCTGTTCCTGAGCACCGATGGCGTTCTGAGCGAAGTGGCCTTTGCAGAAGGGGACGGCGGGGCGCTGTTCGCGCAATATGCCGATGTCGCGGCCTGGGGCAAATGGAGCCCGGATGACAGCCTGATCTTCTTTGATCGCGCCGAAGTGGTGGCCGCTGACTACGTCGCCGCCGAAGACGAAGGCGGGGTAACCATGCTGGCCGCTGGCCTTCTTGCGGGTGGTGGCTTGCTGCCCTGGTTGGCAGGTGGCGCGGCGGTGGCAACCGGAGCTGCCGTGCTTGGCGGCGATGGCGATGGCGGCGGCGGTGGCGGTAGTCTGACGGGCAACAATGGCGAGAGTGGCGGCCCGAAGCCTCCAACCGTGAATGACGGCGAATTTGTCATCGGCGGCGATGGCCTTACCGAAGAAGACCGGACTGTTCTTGTCAGCGGCACCGCGAATTCCGGCGACACCGTCGTCGTTGTGATCGGCGACAAGACACAAACTACGACCACCGGCACTGACGGCAAGTGGGAAGTGATTTTTGACGGACCGGACTTCCCTGCGGATGGCAATTACACCACCACGGTCACGGTGACCGGGGGTGGCGGATCGACCACCACATTGACCGGCCCGACCGTGATCATCGACACGACACCTCCGCCCCTCGCGATCACAAGCGGCACCACGTCGAGCGGCGACATCATCACCGAGATCGAATTCGACGGTGGCGCAACCATCACCGGCACAACAGAAATCGGCGCTTCGGTTGTTCTGATCGCGGGTGGCGTGAGCCATGTCGCCGAGGTGGACGCACAAGGCAACTGGAGCGTGACACTAACCAGTTCGACCTTCGAGCGCGGTGAGTATGTCGAAGCGATCCGCGTCATCGCGACCGACAGTTTCAACAACTCCACCACCATCAACGACGGCGTCGAGATCGACACCGTGTCGGGTGTCACGATCAACACCACAACCATCGAAACCGATGGCATCATCAACGCCGAAGAGCGCAGCGATGGTGTTCAGATCACTGGCACCACCGATGTGGGTTCTTCTGTTGTGGTCGAGATGAACGGCTATACCCGGACCGCCGTGGTCGATGCGCAGGGCAACTGGACGGTGACCTTTATCGCCACGGAAATTCCGGTGGGCGAACAGAACCTGACGATCAACGCAACCTCGACCGACGAAGTGGGCAACACCAGCAGTGCGACCGGGCAGGTCGTGTTGGACACTTGGGTGCGCAACTTTGACATCACCAGTCAGGCGGGTGGCGCCGATGGTATCGTGAACGCGCAAGAGGCCATGCAGGGCATGGTGGTGACCGGCACAACAGAGCCGGGCGCGTCGGTGTCCGTGACGCTTGGCGGTGTGTCGCGCAGCGCCAGCGTCGACGCGCAGGGCAACTGGACGGTGACATTCACGGCCAACGAACTGCCCAGCGGCGAACAGACCGCCACTCTGACGGCAAGCTCGACCGATCTGGCGGGCAATACGGCAACGGAAACACGCAGCGTGATCTTCGACACGGATGCGGGCCTGCTGACGATCAGCCCCGCGCCGATCGAAACCGACGATGTCATCAACCATGTCGAAGCGTCCGATGGCGTTGTGATCACAGGCACATCGACGCCGTTTGCTATGGTTGATGTGACCCTGGACGGTGTCAGCAAAACCGTACAGACCGACGGATCCGGCATCTGGCGCGCCAATTATGCGGCGGGCGAAATTCGCCCCGGCGAATACGAAGCGCAGATCACTGCCTATACCATTGACGCGGCAGGCAACGAACTGACGCGGTCCGACACCGTGATGGTCGACACTCTGGTCCGCAACTTTGCGGTCAGTGCAAACCCGGTCACAGCAGACAACATCGTCAACGATGCGGAACAGGGGCAGGGTGTGACGCTGAGCGGTACTACAGAGCCGGGCGCAACCGTGACTGTGGTTGTCGAAGGTGTCAGCCGTTTGGCCACCGTCGATGCCGCGGGCAACTGGACCGCGCGGTTCTCGGGGACCGATCTGCGCGATGGCACCTACACCACCACGGCGCAAATCAACACGCAGGACCGGGCGGGCAACACCGCGACCACTACCAAGACCTTCCAGGTCGATACGGAAGTCGTCCCGCTCACGTCGAGCAGCCGGCCGGGTGGCGCCGATGGCGTTGTCAGCGAGGCAGAGGCGGCGCAGGGCTTTACGCTGACCGGTCAGGTCGAGCAGGGCTCAACCGTCGAAGTGACCATCGGAGGCCAGCGCCTGACCGCGCAGGTCAGCGGCAGCACATGGTCCCTGGCGGTTCCCGTCAGCGTGATCCCGATGTCCGATGGTGAAAACGTGTCGATCCAGATCGCCGCGACCGACCGCGCAGGCAACACCAAGTCGATCACCGAAACCATGGTGGTGGACAACGTGGCCCCCGATGCGCCCGACATGACGGCGATCACATGGGATCAAAGTCAGGCTCCGCGGGGGATCATCCTCGAAACCACGGACAACGATGTATCCATCGTCCGCGTCGGCGCAGGCGGCGTCCAGACCGTTGGCTTCAACGATCAGGACAACAGCTTCACTGGCGAGACCAGCTACACCTTCAACAACGTCGTGCCGGATGGATCGCACCTCGTGGTCACTGCCACCGACAGCGCAGGCAACAGCACAGGCACCTACGTGGTGCTGGGTGACCCGGATGTCAGCCGCAGCAACGTGAGCCTCGCCAGCAATATTGGTGGACGCGAGATCGACGTGATCGACCTCGAATTCACCGAAGAGGCGACGCTGACGATCACCGAAGCGCAGATCGTCGCGATCACGGGTGAGGACAATACAGTCCGAGTTCTGGGCAACAGCGACGACTCGGTGCGGATCACCGGCGCAACCCGCACCGGCACCCGGTTCGAGGACGGTCAGAGCTTCGACGTCTACGATCTGGGCGATGCCACCGTGCTGGTCGACGACGACATCAACAACGTCACAATCTGAGCAAAAGGATAGACTGTTCGGGCCATCAAGCGATGGCCCGGGCCCCGAAACAAAAAAAGCCAAAGGCGGGGGGCTCGATCGAGATGAGGCAGAATACAAGGGTCATGGCAGGGGCAGTCCTCGCGGTAACGGCTCTTTCGGGGTGTATGCAGGATATGGGCGACGGGGCCGTGTCGCGGTTTTTGTCCGCGCAGCCGGACGTGCGCACAGATGTGACAGGCGAGACCAAGACGGCCGCTCCCAAACCGGTCACGATGCAAGAGGCGTCCCCGATCATCGCAGAACTGGCCGCGCGGCAAAGCGTTCTGACGCCTGGAAGCCCCTATGCCGAGGTTGCTGCGGGTGTGCTGGCCGCCGATGCGCGGGTGGCGGAAGCGGAACTGCATGTCGCGCAGCTGCGCGCCGAGGCGGCGTCCAAGAACTGGTGGCCGACGATTTCCCCGCGTATCACTTTGACCTCTCTGAGCGACGTGGTTGCCGATCTGGTGATCAACCAGGTCCTTTTCGATAACGGCCGCAAGGCAGCCGAGCGCGATCTGGCCAAGGCGGATGTGGAAATGGCCGCTGTCGCCCTGTCGGAAAGCAGCAACAAACGTGTTTATGACGGGTTGGTGCTGTATCTTCAGGCCGAAGAAGGCCGCGCGGCGGCAGATCTTTACGGTCAGGCGCTCAAGGACATGGGCCATTTCGAATGGGTCATGAACGAACGTGTTCAGGGCGGCGTGTCGGATTTTTCCGATCTCAACGTGCTGAAACAGAAACTGGCCGATCTGCGCGCCCGGGATGCAGCGGCGCGCGAAAAGACGACCCGCGCGGTGGCTGAACTGAACGCGATGTCGGCGGTCTCTCTGTCCGGTCAGCGCGGCTTGCGCGGCATGGGCAGCACCCCGTCGGATCAATCGCTTAACGTCCTGCGCGCCAAGGTGGAACGCGACCGGCAGCTGGCGCAGGCCAAGATCGCCCGCGCTGGGCATCTGCCCGGTCTGTCAGCGGGAGGAAGCGTGCGCAATGGCGGCGAAGGACTGGCCCTGAGCGTAAACACAGAACAGATGCTGGGCATTGGCACAGGCGCGTCCTTGCAAGCTATCGAGGCCACCAAGATCACCGCAGATCGCAAGGTGACCGAGGCCGAGGATATCTCGCGTCGGTCCATCGAAGCCGATCAGCGCAGCATCGCCGCGCTGAAGCGGCAGGCGGCCGAGGCCGAAGGGCTGACCGCGCAGGCCAAAACCAATCTCGACCTGTTCCAGCGCCAATACGATGCGGGCACGCGTCAGGTGATGGACGTGGTCAGCGTCTACGAGACCTTCCTGCGCGCGCTGGAAAAACAACTCGACCTGAAGTTTCAGGCCGCACGTGCCGAACTGGACGCCGCCAAGCGGCTGGGCGTTCTTGCCGATGGAGCAAAGATTTGAGCGGCGTCAGTAACATCACCCTGCTGTCGGGGCGCGCCAAAAACGCTGTTCTGCGCATGGTCCCGCAGGGGATCAAACCAGCCAACGAACCCAAACGCGCACCGCGCTATTCCGATCGCGTCCGCGCCCGGACAGAACTGATCCGCACCTACGCGGGCCGTCTGGGCCTGACGACGGTGGCGTCCGACATCACCGAGGCCATCAGCCTGCATCAGGACCAGAACGGTCTTGTGGGCGAAGCGGCGCTGATCGCAGGCGCCAAGGCCGCCGGCCTGCTGGCGCAGGGGCTGCATGTGCCGCGCCCGACGCCGAACCACTGGCCCGCGATTGCGCTGATGACCAACGGGCAGGCGGTGCTGGTGCTCAAGCAGGACCGCATGACCCTGTCGATCTGGGATCCGTCCGCCAAGGACAAGACCGAGCGCGTCGATGTCGCCGAATTCGCGCCTTTCTACAGCGGTGTTCTCGTGCGGGGCGAAGCGCCTGTGCAGACGCTGGTCGACACCCATACGGATGATGGACGCAAGAGCCATTGGTTCTGGGGCAGTTTCAGCAACTACACCCGTCAGTTCGGCGAAGTCGCCGTCGGGTCTTTCGTCGCCAACATCCTTGCGCTGTCGGTCGCGCTGTTTTCGTTGCAGGTTTATGACCGTGTAATCCCGCATCAATCCTCGGCTACGCTTTGGGTGCTGGCCATAGGTGCCGCAATGGCGCTGATGCTGGAGGCGTTTCTCAAGGTCGCGCGGTCCACGCTTCTGGATGGTGCAGGACGGCAGATCGAAACCGGCGTGCAGCAAACCTTGCTGAACCGGCTTTTGGGCATGCGGTCGGATGCGGCGGGTCGGTCTCCCTCGCAGCTTTTTGCATCGATGCGAGAGTTTTCCTCGGTGCGCGAATTCTTCACCGCCTCCACCGTGGGCGCGCTGGCGGACATCCCGTTCATCGTGCTCTTCCTGCTGATGGTCTGGTCCATCGCGGGCAGCGTCGTCTGGGTGCTGGTCGCCGGTGCCGTTCTGATGGTGATCCCGGGCTTCTTTCTGCAAAAGAAGATGATCCGCATCACCCGTGAAATGCAGGGCGCGTCGACCAAGCAATCGCGTTTGCTGAACGAGACCGTGACCGAACTTGACACGATCAAGACCCAGCGCGCCGAAGACCGCTTTGCCCGCCAGTGGGAAGAGCTGACCTCGGTGCAGGCGCTGAAATCCTCCGAGCAACGCCGCCTTGCCGCTGCGCTGACCTTCTGGAGCCAGGGCGTGCAGCAGGCCACTTATGTGGGTGCGGTGATCGCGGGCACCTACCTGGTCTTTGCCGGAGAGTTCACTGTCGGGTCGATCATCGCCGTGGGCATCCTGACGTCGCGCACATTGGCACCCTTGACCCAACTGTCCGGCATCATGGCGCGCTGGGGCAACGTCAAGGCGGCACTGGATGCGCTGGACGGGATTGCAGGGCTGCCGCAGGACCGGGCCGAGAACCGCAAGTACCTGCGCCGCGAAAAGCTGGAAGGCCGGTTCGAACTGCGCGAAGTGACGTTCCGCTATGATCCGGAAATGCCCTCGGTGCTCGACATTCCCAGCCTCGTGATCCAGCCCGGCCAGACATTGGCCATCCTCGGCACCAACGGTTCGGGCAAGTCCACGCTGCTCAAGATGCTGGCTGGTCTTTACGCGCCGACCTCCGGGTCGATCCTGATCGATGGCACCGACATGAACCAGATCGACATGCGCGATATTCGCCGGTCGTTGGGGTATCTCGGGCAGGATGTGCGGCTGTTCCATGGCACGCTGCGTGACAACCTGAACCTCAACATGATGGAGCGTGACGATGACCGCCTGTTCGAGGCGCTGGATTTCGCTGGGCTGGGCCAGTTCGTAAAAGGCCACCCGCAGGGTCTGGACCTGCCCATTCGGGACGGCGGCGAAGGGCTGTCCGTCGGGCAGCGCCAATCCATCGGCTGGGCGCGGCTGTGGCTGCAGGACCCCGACGTGTGCCTGCTGGACGAACCGACAGCGGCGCTCGACCAGACGTTGGAGAAGACGCTGATTTCCCGGCTTGAGACATGGCTTGCCGACCGCACAGCGATTGTGGCCACCCACCGCGTGCCGATCCTTGCCCTTGCCGACCGGACCAGCGTGCTGGCCTCGGGGCGGCTGGTGGTCGATGGCCCGCGCGATCAGGTGCTCAACCACCTGCGCACGGCACAGGAGGCATAAGCGATGGCTGTCAGCACGACCGATCTGAACGCCCAGCTTGGCCGCCGCCTGCGCGGACCGTCGATGGTCATCTGGCTGTCGGGCGCGGCAGTGTGGCTGTTCATCGTCTGGGCCGCCTATGCCTGGATCGACGAGATCGTGCGTGCCGACGGTGAGTTTATCTCGACCTCGCGGCCGCAGATCATCCAGAACCTCGAAGGCGGTATTCTGGCCGAACTGCTGGTCAAGGAAGGCGACGAGGTGATGCGCGGCGACGTGCTGGCCCGGCTTTACGGAACGCAGTTTCGGTCGTCCGTGGACGATCTCGAAGATCAAATCACCGCGCTGGACATCCGCCGCTTGCGGATCGAGGCCGAGATGGCCGGTCTGGTGCAGTTTGAAATCCCGTGGGAACTGCGCCAGCGCAGCCCCGAAATGGCCGCCTCGGAACAGGCGCTTCTGGCCGCGCGGCAGCTGGATTTCAACTCTCGCTACGACGGCGCGCGTCGTGTTCTGGAGCAGGCGACGCAGGAAAAGAACCTGATGGAGAACCTTCTGGAAAAGAAGGTGGTCGCGCTGATCGAAGTGACCCGCGCGCGCAAGGCGCATGCGGATGCGCAGATCAAGATGGACGAGATCATCACGCACACCGAATTGACCCGTGCACAGGAATATTCCGAGACGCTCAAGGAACTGGCGACATTGCGTCAGAATTTGCGGTCCTCGCAGGACCAGTTGAACCGAACGGTTCTGGTGAGCCCAATGCACGGGGTCGTCAACAAGCTGGGTGTGACGACGATCGGCGGCGTCGTGCGCCCGGGCGAAGAGATCCTGCAGATCATCCCTCTGGGCGAAGAGCTCTATGTCGAGGCCAAGGTCGCGCCCGAGAACATCGCGGGCATCCGCCCCGGTCAGGAAGCAACGATCAAACTCTCGGCTTATGACTTTACCATCTACGGATCGCTGAAAGGCCGGGTCGACGTGATCTCGGCGGACACGTTCAAGGATGAACGCCGCCCCGATGCGCCGGCCCATTACAAGGTGACGGTGCGGGTCGACAAGACATCGCTCAGCGACCGCCAGCGGCAGTTGGAAATCCGCCCCGGCATGCAGGCCACGGTCGAACTGCACACCGGCGAGAAGACGGTGCTACAATACCTTCTGAAGCCGCTCTACAAGACCCGCGAGGCGCTGCGCGAACCCTGAGGACATGCCGGGCTGCGCCCGTCATGACAGGGTTTCTCGCCTCCGGCTCGGGCGCGTGGGGATGTGACGCGCTAGGCAGCCGTGCGCCTGTGTGAGTGTCGTTTTGGCGTATTTGAAAAGAGAAGAAGATAAAGCGGTCCACCCCGCCGCGACCCGGCCTTGATAGGCTCACAAAAGACGCGCGCGGGGCTTCTCCTCTTGCGGTCATCGGCACGCCTGCCTGTACCGCCACGTCTTGATGTCCCATTAAGGTTAATCAGCGGTTAAGCGCTGAAGAAAACCGTGGTCTTCTTCTCTTTTCAAATACGCAAACGCGCCCGTGCCGCCGCTATGCCTTCCGAGGTCAGTCCGCGGTATCCATCCAGATCGTCACCGGCCCGTCATTCAACAACCGTACTTTCATGTCGGCACCAAAGCGACCCTTAGAAACCGGGATGCCCTGCGCAGCCATCTGGTCGGCAAAATATTCGTAAAGGCGATTGCCCTCGTCTGGTGCGGCGGCGGTGGAAAAGCCGGGGCGGTTGCCGCGGGAGGTGTCGGCAGCGAGAGTGAACTGGCTGACCACAAGGGCGCTGCCGCCGATATCGGCGACGGACCGGTTCATGCGCCCTTCATCATCCTTGAAAATCCGCAGCTTGGCAATTTTCGCGGCCAGTTTGTCGGCCTGAGCCTCGGTGTCGCCCTGCATGGCGCAGATCAGGATCAGCAGGCCCGCGCCGATCTCGCCAAGACCCTCGCCATCGACGGTGACGGAGGCATCAGATACCCGTTGGATCAGCGCGCGCATCTCAGGCGGCCAGTCCCTTGTTGCCGATGTCGAGAAACTTGCGGCGGCGGTCGGCGACCAGTTTCTTCGGTGAATGTTGCGACAGGTCTTTCAGCATGGCGCGCAGCGCGTTGCCGACCGATTGGATGGTCTGTTCGCGGCCGCGATGTGCGCCACCGAGGGGCTCTGCAATGATCTGATCGGTCACGCCAAGGTTCAGCAGATCCTGCGCGGTCAGGCGCAGCGCTTCGGCCGCTTCGCGCATCTTTTCGGAGTTTTTCCAGAGGATCGAGGCACAGCCTTCGGGGGAGATAACAGAATAGACCGAGTGTTCGAGCATTGCCACGCGGTTGGCGGTGGCAAAGGCCACGGCCCCGCCTGATCCGCCTTCACCGATCACCACGGAGATCACCGGCACGCCGATCTGCAGGCATTTCTCGGTTGAGCGGGCGATAGCTTCGGACTGGCCGCGTTCCTCGGCACCCTTGCCGGGATAGGCGCCGGGTGTATCGACAAGCGTGATGACGGGAATGCGGAAGCGGTCGGCCAGATCCATGAGGCGCACCGCCTTGCGGTAGCCTTCGGGGCGGGCCATGCCGAAATTGCGCTTGAGGCGGCTTTCGGTGTCGTGACCCTTTTCGTGGCCGATGATGACCACCGGCTTGTCGTCGAAGCGGGCAAGGCCACCCATGACGGCATCGTCATCGGCAAAGTTCCGGTCTCCGGCAAGCGGGGTGTATTCGGAAAAAAGCGCGTCGATATAGTCCTTGCAATGCGGGCGTTCGGGGTGGCGCGCGATCTGGCATTTCCGCCACGGGGTCAGCTTCTTGTAGAGATCCTTGAGCAGCGCCTGCGCTTTCGCGTCGAGCGCGCGGGCCTCGTCTTCGATGTCCATCTCTTCGTTCTTGCGGGCCATGGCGCGCAGTTCTTCGGCTTTGCCTTCGATCTCGGCCAGCGGTTTTTCAAAATCGAGGTAGTTGGTCATGGTCCGACGTTGCCCTATTGCCTGCGGCTGGCGGTTTATATGACTGTCCGGGCCGGGATTTGCAATCGCTACCCCGTCAGGTCCAGATCACTGGGATCAGTGACGCCACCAGAAGTGCTGCCATCGCCCAGTTGAAGATGCGCAACCGGGTCGGGCGGTTCAGGAGGCGGCGCAATTGCTGGCCGATCACGGTCCAGGTGGTGGTGGATATGCTGCCCATCGCGACATAGGTCCCGGCCACCCAAAGCACGGCGGCGATGTCGCGTCCGGTGGCGTAGAGGGTGATCGCACCAAGCGCCATGGACCAGGCCTTGGGGTTGACCCATTGGAACGCGGCGGCTTGCAGGAAGGAAAGCGGTTTGCTGCCGGTCTTGGGCGCGCCATCGGGGGGGGCTGCATTGGCGATGCGCCATGCGAGATAGAGCATGTAGAGCACCGACAGCACTTTGAGGATGGTGTAGGACATCGGCCAGAGATCGAAGACCTGCATCACGCCGAGCCCCACAGGGACAATCATCAAGGGAAAGCCAAGGCCGACGCCCAGCATGTGGGGGATGGACCGACGAAAGCCGAAATTCGCGCCGGAGGTCATCAGCATGAGGTTGTTCGGTCCCGGTGTGATCACGGTGACGAAGGCGAAGCCTGCGAGGGCGAGGAAGAGGTCTAGGGTCATGCGGCGCACTTTGTGCCAAGATGCGCGCATATTGGTTGTGAATTTGTGACGTCTATTGCATATATTTGCAATTTATGAGCGAAATTGATCAGATCGACCGCCAGATATTGCGCGTGTTGTCGCGGGATGGGCGCATCAGCAACCTTGCCCTTGCCGAACAGGTCGGGTTGTCGCCCTCGGCCTGTCTGCGTCGGGTCAGCGCGCTGGAACGGTCCGGGGTGATTGCAGGCTATCGGGCCGTTCTGAGCCCTGAGAAAACCGGGGTCGGGTTCGTCGCCTATGTGACCGTTGGACTGAGCCAGCACACGAAATCCGCGCAGGAGGCATTCGAGCGGGCGATTTCGCGCAGCCCCGAGGTGCGGGAGTGTCACAATATCACCGGGTCGGTGGAGTACCTTTTGCGGGTCGAGGCGCGGGATCTGGCGGCCTACAAGCATTTTCACACCGAGGTTCTGGGGGTCCTGCCGCAGGTCAATGCGATCACCTCTTACGTGGTGATGGGATCGCCGAAGGACGAGCGGGCCTGAGCCATGCAGCGGGCGCATGGCGCGCCTGTTGCTGTGGCTCTGGTGTCGTGGGGCAGGACACATAGGTTGGAACGCATGGGAGGCACATATGTTGGAGGCCCCAATGAACGAGACATCCGCCACCCTATCGAACCCTGTTTCCGCTGACGAAGCGCTGCGTCTTTTGTCCGAAGCCTGGGCCTATTACACGCCGCGTCCGAAGCTGGTGACCGAACAGAACAGCCAGCCATCGCCGGTCTTTGACGAGTACTACGCGGCCTGAGCAAAGCTTTGCCGATGGGAAAATATCACGATTGCCTTGCGACGGGCTTCGTCGCAAGGCTGGCGCATGAAAATGTTGCGTCCTGTCCTATTTGCTTTGTGCGTCGCGGGTGTTGTTCCGGGGTGTTCCACCACCGTGGAGAGAACGTCTGAGGAAACCGTTTCCACCGTTTCGACGCGGAACCTCTATCCCAATGAAACGCCCGAACTGCGCGAAATGATTGTCGCTGCTGCGCAGGAGAATGAGGTGCCTGTGTCGCTTGTTCAGCGGGTGGTGATCCGGGAGAGCACACACCGCCCTGAGGCGCGCAACGGACCCTATTACGGGCTGATGCAGATCCTGCCGGCAACGGCACGATCCATGGGGTTCAGGGGGGAACCTTCGGATCTCTTGGATGCCGAAACCAATCTCAGATACGCGGTGCGTTACCTGCGCGGCGCCTGGCTTGTTTCCGATGGGGACGAGGAAGAGGCACTGATGTGGTATGCGCGCGGGTACTATTACGAGGCGAAGCGCCTGGGACTGCTGGACGAGACCGGCGTTCATGGGCGCAAGGACTGGCCGGCGTGATTTCCATCATTTCGTAAGACTTGTTTGAGAATCTTCGTACGAAGATTCTGGACCCGCCCATAAAATTCTGGCAGCAGAAGCGGTGGTGGCGGAAAAGGCCTGCGCTGGATCAAGCGCAGGCCCTTCTTGTGTCGCTTCTGAGCGTCGTTTTCGCGGGCGCGCCCTCTCAGGCGGGTGTGGTGATCATTTCCGACTGCCGCACGATCACCTCGGCCTGTTTGATTGACGCGATATCGACAAGGCGGCCTTTGTAGACCGTGGCCCCTTCGCCCTTGGCCCTGGCCTCTTCCATTGCCGCAAGGATTTCGCGGGCCTCTGTCACTGCCTCTTCGGAGGGCGTGAAGACCTCATTGGCCAAGGCAACCTGTTTCGGGTGGATCGCCCATTTGCCGACCATGCCGAGCGTGGCAGAGCGCAGCGCCTGCGCGCGGAATCCTTCATCATCCGAAAAATCGCCGAACGGGCCGTCAACCGGCAGCACACCGTGGGTGCGGCAGGCGGCAACGATGGCGGTCTGAGCCCAGTGCCACGGGTCGGACCAGTATTTCGCGCCCTCGTGCAGCATATAGTAATTCGCCTGCGTGCCGCCAATGCCGGTGGTCTGCATGCCCATGGACGCCGCGAAATCGGCGGCACCGAGGCTCATCGCCTGCAAGCGGGGTGTGGCAGAGGCGATTTCTTCGACATGGGCGATACCAGCGGCGGATTCGATGATCACTTCGAAACCGAGGCGTTTCTTGCGGCCCGTTGCGGCTTCGACGGCGCTGACCAAAGCGTCGACAGCGTAGAGATCGGCCCCGCAACCGACTTTGGGGATCATGATCTGGTCGAGGCGTTCGGGCGCGCGTTCCAGCAGGTCGACAACATCGCGATACCAGAAGGGTGTATCAAGGCTGTTGATCCGCACGCTGAGCGTCTTGGTGCCCCAGTCAATGTCGCCGATCGCCTGAATGATGTTCTCGCGCGCGCTGTCCTTGTCACTTGGGGCGACACTGTCTTCCAGATCGAGATTGATGACATCCGCGTCCGATTTGGCCATCTTTTCGAAAATCGCCGGGCGCGAGCCGGGGCCAAAGAGCTGGCAGCGGTTCGGGCGGGACGGCGGGGTGGGCTGGATGCGGAAGGACATGGGCGCCTCTTGGTAAGGATATTTCGTTTCGTGGTGCTGTGGGGTTATGAAATTGCGCGACTTTCTGCAAGTGCATTTTGCACCTGCGAAATCCTCGCTGCTGTGCGGCGTATTTGCGCGGCGCAAGAATCTCCCGATGAATCGACGTATTGCGGGGAAATTTTGTGCAAACATGGGTTTGCGCGCTGACAGAGGCAATGCAATTGACGGCGCGGCCTGCCATTCTTCTGTCAAACACGCTGCTACAGGAGACGACCATGATCAAGACACCGTATCTTTTGTTTCTGGGGGATGCGCCCGACGGGCTGGCTGCGAAGGTGGCGCAGGGGATCAAGGATTGGCGTCCTGAAAACTGCGTGGGTCAGTTCCGCATGGAGGGCTGCAAGGCTGATCTGGGCCTGACCGACATGACCCTTGCCGAGGCGAAAGAGGCCGGTGCAAAGACCCTTGTCGTTGGTGTGGCCAACCGGGGCGGCAAGATCAGCCAGGCGTGGAAAAAGGTGCTGGTGATGGCGCTTGAGGAAGGGTTCGATCTTGCTTCGGGCCTGCACAACCTGCTGCGCAACGAACCCGATCTCGTGGCGGTGGCCGAAGCGACCGGGCGCAGCCTGCATGATGTGCGGGTGCCCGAGGTCGAGTATCCCATTGCCGATGGCGTGAAGCGCACGGGCAAGCGGGTGCTGGGCGTCGGCACGGATTGTTCCGTGGGCAAGATGTACACCGGGCTCGCTTTGGACAAATCCATGCGCGCCATGGGGATGAAGAGCACGTTCCGCGCGACTGGGCAGACGGGCATCCTGATCACCGGCGACGGTGTGCCTTTGGATGCGGTTGTGGCGGATTTCATGGCGGGCTCCATCGAGCGGCTGACGCCGGACAACGATCCTGACCATTGGGATGTGATCGAAGGGCAGGGGAGCCTGTTCCACGTCTCCTTCTCGGGTGTCACGCTGGCGCTGATCCATGGTGGGCAGCCCGATGCGCTGATCCTGTGCCATGAGCCGACGCGCACGCATATGCGCGGGCTGCCAGGCTATGACCTGCCATCGCTCGAGGCACTGCGGGACATGGCGCTCCCATTGGCGCGGATTGCCAACCCGGATTGCGTTGTGGCGGGGATTTCGATCAACACCCAGCATATGGGCGAGGCGGAGGCGGTGGCCTATCTCAAGGAACTGGAGGACCGGATGGGTCTGCCAGCGGTCGACCCTTATCGTCATGGCGCGGATCGGTTGGCCGAGGCTTTGGCGGCGCTTTGACGACCATTTGCGCGGCGCCTGTTGGTGCGTCGCGTGTGCGTATTTGAAAAGAGAAGAAGCAGGGGGAGCGTCCCATGATCGAAGTCACGCGCGATGTGTTCCGGCTGGCACAGGTGTTCACCATCTCGCGCGGGAGCCGGAGCGAGGCCAAGGTGTTGACGGTGCGGGTGACGCGGGGCGGGGTGACCGGATGGGGCGAATGTGTGCCTTACGCGCGCTATGGTGAAACGCTTGAGAGTGTCGAGGCGCAGATCCGGTCGTTGCCCGAGGGTATTGATCGTGCGGCGTTGCAGGAGGCTCTGCCCGCCGGGGCCGCGCGGAACGCGGTGGATTGCGCGCTCTGGGATCTGGAAGCCAAGCAGGCCGGGTGCCGGGTGTGGGAGCTTGCCGGTATAGCTTCGCCGGGGCCGGAAGTGACGGCGTACACGCTTTCGCTGGAGGCGCCGGATGTGATGCAAGCGCAGGCGGCGAAGAATGCGCATCGGCCCTTGCTCAAGATCAAGCTGGGAACGCCCGACGATATGCCGCGACTTGAGGCGGTGCGGGCCGGCGCGCCAGACGCGCGGATCATTGTCGATGCCAATGAGGGCTGGTCGGCGGAAGTCTATGCGGATCTTGCGCCGCATCTGCTCCGGCTCGGTGTGGCCTTGGTGGAGCAGCCTTTGCCTGCAGGCGAAGACGATGCGCTTTTGGGCGTGGACCGCCCTGTGCCGCTCTGTGCCGACGAGAGCTGCCATGATCGCGCCTCCTTGCCCAAGCTCAAAGGCAAGTACGACATGGCGAACATCAAGCTCGACAAGACGGGTGGATTGACCGAGGCGCTTGCGCTGCGAGATGCGGCGCGGGCCGCAGGGTATGATGTGATGGTGGGCTGCATGGTTGGATCATCCTTGGCGATGGCCCCGGCCGTGCTGGTGGCGCAGGGGGCGGCGATCACCGATCTGGATGGTCCGCTGCTGCTGGCCGAAGACCGGGACGTGCCCTTGGTGTTTGACGAGGCAGGCGTGCACCCTTCGGATGCGTCGCTCTGGGGATAGGGTCTAGTCTGTGCGCCGGTCGATGCAGGCCGTGTTGCCATCTAGGCGCACATCGTAGACGTCCATCGCCTCGGGGTACTCGATCTCGATGCAGAGCGAAAACGCGCTTGCGGAGGTCCTTGCGTAGCGGATGTCACTGGCAAAACCTGTAAGCCACGCCGGGTTGCGGGCGCAGGTCATCGGGTCGAGCATTTCGGGCAGGTTGGCGCGGTCGATGTCGGGGCATTGGGACAGGTCATTGGCAAGCGTGCGCAGATCCGACAAGCGCCACCGATCGCGTTGTTCCATCTGTCCCTGTGCCGGGCCACCCACCAGCCAGAACGTCAGACCAAGTGACAGGGTCGCAAGGCCGATCAAAACCCAACCTGCGGGAACAGGAATGCCGCCCGTTGGTAAACTGCGGGTTTCGCGGAAATATGCGAGAACCACCAAGGCGACACATGCGACCGTTGCCGATTTGACCAGAAAACGCAGCGTGATCTGACCGTCGAGCCAGCTGTAGATCAGGTAAAGCGCGTCCCCCAGAAGCGTGATCGTTGCCACAAGCATCGCCAGTGCGGAGAGCCAGCGGCGCACCGTGCCGTGCCTGCGCGCCGGATCGGCGTCGGTGGCCTGTCGGTCTTTGCGGTCGAGCACGTAGAACACGGGAACAAATACGATCAGCGCGGCCATGGACCAGCGCAACCCGGACAGCCGCCCGTAAGTTTGGGACTCATCCGGTTCGGGCAGCCAGATGTTGATCTGTGCAAACAGCAGGGTGAGCGTGCTGCCGACAACCATCCCGAACACCACAAAGAGCAGGCTGTAGAACAACGCGTCGCGGGCGGCGGTGGACCTGATCGGGCGCGGGACGGCTCCGGCACCCTCCTGATGCAGCCAGCCTGCAAGGGCGGCGTCAATCTCGGTGTCGGTCCAGTCGGCATGTCGCAGGGTCTTGGCGATGTCGTCCTTTGACCGGCCCGATTGCAGGGCATCGCGGATAAAATGGGAAAGCTCCGGGGGAATTTGCATGGGTGGCCTGTGCCTGTTGTCTGCACCTATGGGAGGACGGGCGCGCCGCGCGGTCAACGACTTTTTGGCGCGCTGTTCATCGCACATGCGAAATGCCTTGAAAGTCGTTGCTGCGCGCCGCTAAACCGGACCGACACGTGCTTGCACGATATCTTTTTTCGGAAGGACCTGCCCATGACCCGCACCGTATTTGTGAACGGAGAGTATCTGCCCGAGGATGAAGCGAAGGTTTCGATATTCGACCGCGCCTTTCTGATGGCGGACGGAGTCTATGAGGTGACATCCGTACTCGGGGGTAAGCTGATCGACTTTGCTGGTCATGCAAAGCGGTTGGAGCGGTCGCTGAACGAGCTCGACATCAAGAAACCGGCGGTGTTCGATGACCTGCTTGAGATTCACCGCGAGTTGGTGCGGGTGAACGGGATCGAGGATGGTCTGGTCTATCTGCAGATCACGCGCGGCGCGCCGGGTGACCGGGATTTCGTCTTCCCTGATCCGGAGACGACCGAACCGACTGTGGTGCTGTTCACGCAGAACAAGCCCGGTCTGGCGGACAGCCCGGCGGCGAAGACGGGGATGAAGATCATCTCGATCGAAGACGTGCGCTGGGGCCGTCGCGACATCAAGACTGTGCAGCTTCTCTACCCGTCGATGGGCAAGATGATGGCGAAGAAGGCGGGTGCGGATGACGCGTGGATGGTGCAGGATGGGCATGTAACCGAAGGCACCAGCAACAACGCCTATATCATCAAGGGCAATACGATCATCACGCGGGCGCTGTCGAACGACATCCTGCACGGGATCACCCGCGCGGCGGTGTTGCGTTTTGCGCGAGAGGCGCAGATGCAGGTAGAAGAGCGCAACTTCACCATCGATGAGGCGAAAGAGGCGGATGAGGCGTTCATCACCTCGGCCTCGGCCTTTGTGATGCCGGTGATCGAGATCGACGGTGTGAACTTGGGCGATGGCACGCCGGGCGCGCGGACTGCACGGCTGCGCGAGATCTACCTCGAGGAAAGCCGCAAGGCCGCTGTCTGATCCATGGGCACACCCGCGCGGGACAGCTATGATGTCGTGATCGTCGGCGGCGCGATCATGGGATCGGCTGTGGCGTGGTTCCTGACCGATCTGGGATTTGACGGGCGTATTCTGGTCGTCGACCGGGATATGAACTTTGAGAAGACGGCGACGGCGACCTCGACCTCTTGCATCCGGCAGCAATTCTCGACCGAACTCAACGTACGGATCAGCCAGTTCGGGGCCCAATTCGTGACCCATCTGCGGGACTACATGGGGGGCGATCCGCGGGTGCCGCAGCTGGGCATCCGCAATTTCGGGTATCTTTACCTCGCTGACACTGACACCTTTGTCGACGACCTGCGCGCGCGAGCGGTCGTGCAGCAAGCGGCGGGTGCAGGGACGCGGCTCTTGTCGCGGGACCAGATTGCGCGGCTTTATCCGTTCTATGCGCTGGACGACATCGTTCTGGGGTCCATCAACACGCGGGACGAAGGCTATTTCGACAGCATGGCGGTGTTCGAATGGCTGCGCAGGCAGGCGCAGGAGCGCGGTGTCGAGTATGTCGAGGCCGAGGTTGTCGGGATGAATGTTGCAGGCAACCGGGTGCAGTCGGTCACGCTGGGTGACGGGACGCGGATTGCCTGCGGGCAGGTGGTCAACGCCGCCGGTCCGCGCGCAGGGCATGTGGCGCGGATGGCGGGGATTGATCTGCCGGTGGAGCCGCGCAAGCGCTATTCCTGGGTGTTCAAGGCCGAACAACCGCTCGACCGCGATCTGCCGCTGACCATTGATCCGTCGGGCCTGCATGTGCGGGAAAACGGCGGTGGCACCTATCAGGCGGGTGGGCATTTCGGCGATGACCCTGCGGTTGCGTTTGACGATTTCGCAATGGATCACGGGCTGTGGGAGGCCGAGGTCTGGCCACTCTTGGCTGCGCGCATTCCGCAGTTCGAAGCGATCAGGCTGACCCACAGTTGGGTGGGGCATTACGAGATGAACACCTTTGACCACAATGCGGTGTTGGGGCCTCACCCAGAGCTGGGCAACTACCTGTTCATAAACGGGTTTTCCGGTCACGGGTTGCAGCAGGCCCCGGCGATGGGGCGGGGGCTGGCCGAGTGGATATGCCATGGTGGGTACCAGTCGCTGGACCTGACCGAGTTCCATTATGACCGCCTTTTGAGCGGGACGCCCAAGGTCGAAAAAGCGGTGATCTAAAGCGGTTCGACTTCGAGCCAGACGCCACCTTCGGGGCGCAGGGTGATGATCATCACCGGGGTGGGATCGACGCCCTTAACCGATTTGAAACGGAATCGCCCTAGCAAGGTGGCAAGGATGATCACGGCCTCCTGCACGGCAAAGCTGGCGCCGATGCAGATGCGGGGACCGTCCCCAAAGGGCAGATAGGCGTATCGGTCGGGCTTTGCGCCACCTGCCCAGCGGTTGGGGTCGAACCTGTCAGGGTCGGTCCAAAGAAGGTGCGACCGGTGCAGCGCGTAGATCGGGATGATCACGGTGTCGCCGGGATTGATCGGCGTGCCGCAAAGAGTGTCCTTCGCTATCGCGGTGCGCGAGATGATGGCGGCGGGCGGATAAAGGCGCAAAGCTTCGTCGATGATCTGCCGGATATAGGGCAGATTGGGCAGGTCTTTGGCAGTGGCGGCGCGGCCTTGCAGGACCGATTGTGCCTCGGCGTGGGCGCGGTCCTGCACATCAGGATCATAGGCGCAAAGGTAAAAGGACCAGGCCAGTGTCAGCGCGGTGGTCTCGTGCCCGGCAACGATGAAGGTCAGCAGGTTGTCGCGGATTTTCTCTGTGGTCATCCTGCGACCGGATTTTGGGTCCTCAGCGCTCAGAAGAAGGTCGAGCAGATCGGGCGTGTTACGGCTGCCTTCAGCCTCGCGGGCATCGATCACGCGGTCAGCGGCGGCTTTCATGTCGCCCATGCCGTTGGTGGCTAGGTTGCGTCCGGGACGCGGGATCCAGTCGGGCAGGCCGAGAACGTCGAACAGGGAAACCTTGCCTGCGTCAGAGATGTAGAGGTCGATGGCTTTGTGCACGGCCGCGCGGTCGAAACCGCTGTCGCCGGAAAAGGTGACGTCGGAGATCACGTCAAAGGTCGCCGAGATCATTTCGTCCAGCATGTTGACCGCGCGTCTGCCTGACTGTGCGATCCGATCTGCTGACCGTTCGGCGGCGCGGGTCATCACCGGGGCCAGTGCGGTCACGTTGCGGTGCGAAAATGCGGGGGCAGCGGTACGACGCTGCCAGCGCCAATGCTTGCCCTCGGCGATGAACAGCGACTCGCCAATGGCCGGGCGCAGCAGGTTCTTGGTCACGCGCGACTTCGGATAGTTGTCGACCTGCTCGAGCAGCACATGGCGGATGCCGTCCGGATCGGTCAGCATGTGCCACGGCGTTCCGGTCCGGCCCGAGACAATGGGTTGCCGGGTCGACATTTCGGGGATGATCGTCAGCAGGTTCTGCCGCGACGCCTGCCAGCTTTGAAGCAGGTTGAGCGGTTCGCGCACCAAAGCAGCCCGCACCGGATATGCGGCAGGAATGGAGGGGCTGTCGGGTGTTGAAACGCTGGCCATCTCACCAAGAAGTTAGGTCGCGATACGTGCAATGCCAATGGCGTTGCGTTGCGCCGCCCGCAGCGCTGGGATAGAGAGGTTGGGATGATGATCCGGGGGGACGCGATGCGCCGCTTTCTTGTTGCTTTGCCACTGCTTCTGGCGCTTGCCGCATGTGGCAGTTCCACCCGCGATCTCGAGCAGCCGACAGAGCCTTTGGGCGATTTTCGTATCGGTCACATCGGGGTTGTGGCACCCAATCTGCAAAAGCTTCTCGTGTCGCGCGATGCAACCGAAGACGAGTGGATCGCCGCTGTCACCAAGGCGCTGGGCGACCGGTTCAGCCGCTTTGAGGGCGACAAGTATTATCACCTTGGTGTCAGTGTCGAAGCCTATTCCCTGCCGCCGCCCATCATTCCGGGAAAATCCGCCCTCGCGCTGAACGTCACCCTTTGGAATGACGCAGCACGTGCAAAGATGAACCCTGAGCCAAAGCAAATTCAGATCATCAAGGTATTCGAGTCCCGGATTTCCAAGAACCGGGAAGAACAGCTGACCGGCCTGGCCGAAGAGGCTGCCCGCTATGTCGAAGTCTGGCTGCGCGAAATGCAGGAAAGCGACGGCTGGTTCACCAGAGGGGCTGAGGCAAGTCTTTCGGCGGCACCCGAGGTGTCCGGGACAGAGCTTCCGGCTGCGGCGCCGGACGGTGCGGGGCTTTCGGCTACGCGCTGATCGGGACGGTCCGGAATACCCCTTGAACGCGCCACGGTTCTTGGTGCGTTTGGGCTTGATTTTCCGGTTTTCTGCGCATAGATGGCCCGCGATGAAAACCGGGTCGGGTGGACCCCCCAATTCACGAGGCGTCTGAAGAGATGGGCAAGGAAAAGTTTGAGCGCGGCAAGCCGCACTGCAACATTGGCACGATTGGTCACGTTGACCACGGCAAGACGACGCTGACGGCGGCGATCACGAAGTACTTTGGCGACTTCAAGGCGTATGACCAGATCGACGGTGCGCCGGAAGAGAAGGCCCGTGGTATCACGATCTCGACCGCACACGTGGAATACGAGACCGACGCGCGTCACTATGCACACGTCGACTGCCCCGGCCACGCCGACTACGTGAAGAACATGATCACCGGTGCTGCCCAGATGGACGGCGCGATCCTGGTTGTGAACGCAGCTGACGGCCCGATGCCGCAGACCCGCGAGCACATCCTGCTGGGCCGCCAGGTGGGCATCCCCGCCATGGTCGTGTTCATGAACAAGGTCGACCAGGTGGACGATCCGGAACTTCTGGAACTCGTCGAGATGGAAATCCGCGAGCTTCTGTCGGCCTATGACTACCCGGGCGACGACATTCCGATCGTTGCGGGCTCGGCTCTGCACGCCATGAACGGCACGCAGCCGGAAATCGGCGAGATGAAGATCCGCGAACTGATGCAGGCTGTTGACGACTACATCCCGCAGCCGGCGCGTGCGATCGACCAGCCGTTCCTGATGCCGATCGAAGACGTGTTCTCGATCTCGGGCCGTGGTACGGTTGTGACCGGCCGTGTGGAGCGTGGCGTGATCAACGTGGGCGACTCGATCGAGATCGTCGGTATCCGCGACACCCAGACCACGACCTGCACCGGTGTGGAAATGTTCCGCAAGCTGCTGGACCGTGGTGAAGCCGGCGACAACATCGGCGCCCTGCTGCGCGGCATCGACCGCGAAGGCGTTGAGCGTGGCCAGGTTCTTTGCGCGCCGAAATCGGTGAAGCCGCACACCCGCTTTGAAGCCGAGGTCTACATCCTGACCAAGGAAGAAGGCGGCCGCCACACACCGTTCTTCGCGAACTACCGTCCGCAGTTCTACTTCCGGACGACCGACGTGACGGGCACCGTGACGCTGCCGGAAGGCACCGAGATGGTGATGCCGGGCGACAACCTGAAGTTCGACGTTGAACTGATCGCCCCGATCGCCATGGAAGACGGCCTCCGCTTCGCCATCCGCGAAGGCGGCCGCACCGTCGGTTCGGGCGTCGTGTCCAAAATCGTCGACTAAGTCGTCGATCTTCAGAACCACAGAGGGCCGCCCCTATGGGCGGCCCTTTTGTTTGTTGGCGATCTTTGTTACCTTGCCCGGACAACCGATGGAGGGCGACGTGACCACTGACCTGATCTGATCCGTACGTTTTGCAACCAGATCACGAGGTTTGTCATGTCCGGCCCCTTTGCCGATCCCAATACCCTGAATCCTGTCCGCCTGCCCGATGGTTCGGCGCATGCTGGAACCGTTTTCCTGAAAGCTGCCCTTGATCATCCGCGCATCGAGGTGGGGGATTACAGCTATGCCAGCGCGCATCATCCACCCGAGGATTGGGCGGCGCATCTTGCGCCCTATCTCTACCCGTTTTCACCCGAGAGACTTCGCATCGGAAAATTCTGCCAGATCGCCAGCGGCGTGCAGTTCATCACCGCGTCGGCCAATCATCGGCATGACGGAATATCAACGTTTCCCTTCATGGTTTTCGGTGGCGGCGACCCGGCAGGCCGTCCCAGCATGCCGGCGCCGGGGCGGGACACCGTGATCGGGCATGATGTCTGGATCGGTACGGGAGCCACGATCCTGCCCGGTGCCCGGATCGGACATGGCGTGATCGTCGGAGCGGGGGCTGTTGTCGGGGGTTATGTGCCCGCTTATGCGGTCATCGCGGGCAATCCCGCGCGGGTGGTCCGGCAGCGGTTTGATGCGCACACCGTGGCGCGGCTAGAGCGTCTGGCCTGGTGGGACTGGCCGATTGATACCATCCTTGAGGCAGAGGCCGAAATTTGCGGAGGCGACATCGACGCCTTGGAGCGTCGGGCACCTTAAGCGATTGAAGGCCGCCCTGTGTGGGGCGGCCTTGTCATCGTCCGCGACGGGCCTTGGTCAAAAGCACCGTCGCGGGATGGGTGTGGGGCCGTCAGAGGCCCGTGCCGGCTCAATTGAGCAGCGACCAGATCAGCGAGCGCTTTTCGCCTTCGCTGTCGCTCGAGTGGATGACGTTGAGGATGGAGTTCACCTCGGCGTCGGACAGAGCGGTCACGTCTGCGTTCGGGACGTATTTTTCGATGGCCGAGGTGTCGACCATGGCGGATGCCGAGAAGGCGGTGAGGGCAAGAGCTGCGGCTGTGATGAGGGTTTTCATGTCTGTGATCCTTTAAGATGATGTGTCATGCGCCGTAAGGCGCGGGTGGGGTTCAGTTGAGCAGCGACCAGATCAGCGAGCGCTTTTCGCCTTCGCTGTCGCTCGAATGGATGACGTTGAGGATGGAGTTCACCTCGGCGTCGGACAGAGCGGACACGTCTGCGTTCGGGACGTATTTTTCGATGGCGGAAGTGTCGACCATGGCGGATGCCGAGAAGGCGGTGAGGGCGAGGGCTGCGGCAGTGATGAGGGTTTTCATGTGTGTGGTCCTTTATCTTGAGGTGGTGTGCGCCCTGCGGCGCGGTTGGGTTTGATGTCTGTCGTCGGGCTGTCTGTCCGACACCACTCAAGCTAGGGTCGGTGCGGCGGGCTTTGAATTCACAGCTCGTGCACACTGGCTCTCGCAAAAGTGGACTTGACGTGGAGCGCCCCCAATCACCCCCTGCGCGGGGCTGCACAGCCATGGTGCGGGTCAGGATTTGCTGGGGGTTCAGCGCGTGATCGGCGGTAAGATTTGACACCGACGCGTGACTGGAACCACGGGAACTGGCATGTCCCATGACGTATCAAGAAAAAGTGACGCCCGCAAAAAGCGCCATTGTTTCAACGGGATCACTGGAGTGCGAGCCAAAAAGAGCGCGGGCGTGATGCGTTGTACCCGAAAGCGTGGCGATTTGGGTGCGGGCGACGCGCCATGGCGGTGCTGTGTCAGATGCGCTTTGGAGCTTTGGACAGCGATCAAACCCGATGGAGCTACGCCATACTACGTGCTTGGACTGCTGGTGGCGGCTCTTCATTTCACGGAGGCGGCATCGCTCTTGTGTGGATGCCCCAGCCTGAGGTCGCGTTAACAATTGTCCCAGAGCGCGGCGAAGCGGGCGAATGTCGCGCTGAGGATTTTTTGTCGGAGCTTTGGTTTCTGGCCCTTGATTTCACTCAGGCCTTGGAATACGCGTCATCTCGGCCTTAGGGGTATAGCTCAGCTGGTAGAGCGACGGTCTCCAAAACCGTAGGTCGCGGGTTCGAACCCTGCTGCCCCTGCCATTCCTCCGATACACAGATACGGCGACCGGTTGTGCATCTGCGACTATTCAGCGGCGCATAAAAAAAGGCCGCCCCTTTCGGGACGGCCCTTTCCGCACGGGATGCGATGCTTAGTAGAGCAGCGCTTGAATACGTTCTGCCGTTTCGGTGCGTGTCATGTCGCTGTTGATGTAGCTCATCGCGATCGACAGTTCTTCCGCGGTAAGACCGGTGAGGTCCGCATCGGGCGCATAATCAAGCAAGAGGCGTTCGACATTCGAGCCAACGTTGATCAGCGCCGTGTTGTCGTCGCCGCGCAGGATGCTCCGAACGCGCTGGGTGACTTCGGAATGCGAGTCGCTGCCGTAGGTTGCGGAGAGCGCCATTTCGGCCTGTGCCTGAGTGATGGTGCTGAAATCTGCATCAGGTGCATAGCTCAGCAGGCGGTTCATTTCCGCTTCGCTGATCACCGCCGCGTCCTGTTCCAACTCGTTCTTGGTTGTGAGGGCGCGCAGTTTCGAAGATTTCTCGCTGAACGAGTCGCCGGATGTCACGATGCCATAGGCAATGTCATATTGGGTGTCGGTCAGCACAGAGGTGTCGATGCTTTCATCAAAGCTCTGCACCTGCTGAATTTCCGCCTCGGTGGCAGCAAAACCTGCGGTGCCGATTGTGGTTGCGAGTGCGGTTGCAATCATCATGCGTTTCATTGTGAATTCCTTTCGGTTCAGTACATTTTGGTTTTGGTAGTGCTTGCGGTGCGTTGCCCCGCCGGCTCTGGGGGACAAACAGGCGGGAGGCGTGATCGTTCCCACAAGTTGTTGGAAAATAAGACACATATTTGTGAGAGTGGGTGTTGGAACCTTTTTGCCGCCGATGCCATACGCGCGTTCATTGAAAGTGTTTCTTTTGTGGTCGTGACAGGACGGGCGGCTGTTTGCTTGAATTCGAACGGCGTCTTCGCTAAGTGCGGGTCAGAGCAAACGCAAAGCGAGACTACAGTCATGGCAACGACCAACCCACTTCAGTTCATCCAGCAGGTTCGCGCTGAGGTGTCCAAGATCGTCTGGCCGACGCGGCGCGAAGTGCTTTTGACCACTGTGATGGTCTTTATCATGGCGGCTTTGACGGCTGTGTTCTTTGCGCTGGTGGACATTTTGATCCGCAGCGGGCTTCAGGGATTGCTCAACATCTTCGGGTGACGCGGGTCTGCTCTTGAAAAGGGCAGGCTAAGGCGGTAACTGACCGCTTAAGACGGAATGAGGCGTGCATCGATTCGTGTTGCACGCCGCTTTTTTATTCCGGAGCTGGCGTGGCGACAGGTCAGCCAGAAGAAATCAGACGGCGTCTCAGCCGCACGGACAAGAAGGTTTGCGACCAGATGGCGAAGCGGTGGTACTCGGTCAGTGTTCTGTCGAATTTCGAAAAGAAAATCGCAGAGCAGATCCTTCAGAAGGTCGAGGAGCAGGGGCTTCAGGACCAGATCGCTGAAGTGATGGTGCCGACCGAGGAAGTGATCGAAATCCGCCGTGGCAAGAAGGTGACGGCAGAACGTCGGTTCATGCCGGGCTATGTGCTGGTGCGGATGGAGATGTCGGATCAGGGCTATCACCTGATCAACTCGATCAACCGCGTCACCGGGTTTCTTGGTCCGCAGGGTCGCCCGATGCCGATGCGCGATGCCGAAGTGCAGGCGATCCTTGGCCGAGTGGCCGAAGGTGAAGAAGCGCCGCGCACGCTCATCCATTTCGAGGTGGGCGAGAAGGTCAAGGTCAACGACGGTCCGTTCGAGGATTTCGATGGCATGATCGAGGAAGTGGACGAGGACAACCAGCGCCTGAAGGTGTCGGTGGTCATCTTTGGCCGGGAAACCCCGGTCGAGTTGGAGTTTACGCAGGTCACGAAGCAATAGGGATCTGCGACGGTGGGCAGAATTGCCCACCTTACGAGATACGGCAGGCGACTGTCGTAAGGTGGGCGGATCGCCCATCATCAGAGAGTGGGAGGCGAGGGCATCGCGATGTCCGGACCGGACCACACAACATGAGTGACCTTGGAACGCGTTCCCGGGTCGTTGGAAAAGGAGAGGCCAGATGGCCAAGAAACTTGTCGGCAAGATGAAGCTGCAGATCCCTGCAGGTAAAGCCACACCGAGCCCGCCCGTTGGTCCTGCACTGGGTCAGCGCGGCATCAACATCATGGAATTCTGCAAGGCGTTCAACGCCAAGACGCAGGACATGGAAGAGGGCGCTCCGTGCCCGACCCAGATCTATTATTACCAGGACAAGTCCTTCACGATGGAAATCAAGACGCCGCCCGCGTCTTATTACCTGAAGAAGGCAGCTGGTCTGAAGCCGGTCGGCAAGCGGAACCGTCCGCGCGGTGCAGAAAAGCCGGGTCGTGAGACCGTGGCCACCGTGACCGCGGCACAGGTGCGCGAGATCGCAGAAGCCAAGATGAAAGACCTCAATGCAACGGACATTGAAGGTGCAATGCAGATTATCCTGGGCTCTGCGAAGTCCATGGGCATCGAGGTGAAGTAAGATGGCTAAACTTGGAAAACGCACCCGCGCCGCCCGTGAAGCTTTTGCAGGCAAAGACGGTCTGACCGTTGCCGAGGCTGTTGCCCTGATCAAGAGCAATGCCAACGCGAAGTTCGACGAAACTCTGGAAATCGCAATGAACCTCGGTGTTGACCCGCGTCACGCCGACCAGATGGTTCGCGGCGTTGTCGGCCTGCCGAATGGCACCGGCAAAACCGTTCGTGTTGCCGTGTTCGCACGTGGCCCCAAGGCTGACGAAGCCAAGGCAGCTGGCGCAGACATCGTTGGTGCAGAAGACCTGATGGAAACCATCCAGGGCGGCACGATCGATTTTGACCGCTGCATCGCAACCCCGGACATGATGCCGATCGTCGGCCGTCTGGGTAAGGTGCTTGGCCCGCGCAACCTGATGCCGAACCCGAAAGTCGGCACCGTGACCATGGACGTCAAGCAGGCTGTCGAAGACGCCAAGGGCGGTCAGGTTCAGTTCAAGGCCGAGAAGGCTGGTGTTGTACATGCCGGGATCGGCAAGATCTCGTTCGACGACGCCAAGCTGGTCGAGAACGTCAAGGCGTTCGTTGACGCTGTGGCCAAGGCCAAGCCGACAGGCGCCAAGGGCACCTATATGAAGAAGATCGCGCTGTCTTCGACAATGGGTCCGGGCGTGTCCGTCTCTGTGGACGACGCAGCCGGTCACTAAGGCCACTGGGCTCATTGATTTTCAGAACGGCGCTCTTTTCCAGAGCGCCGTTTTTTTGTGCCTTCAAAACGTACAGCCCGTGCCAAATTATCCGCAAGTTCGGCTGTTACGAAGTACCTTGTTGGTTTGCGCAAGGGGCTTTGCAATGCACACAGAAACATTGGACCGCGCCCATTGGGGGCTGATCGGCTTTGGGGTCGGTGCGATCGCTTTAATGGCTGCTGCCGTGATGACATCTGGTGTGATGTCCCATGATCCGGAAACGGAGAAAAGCATCGGTACACTCATGGGCGAAATTGCACGCGACATGCGCGCTGCGGCGACGGGGGCAGAGCCACCTGTTGCATCTTCCGCGCCCGCCCCGCGCGGCCTTTTCGATGTCGACGGTGTTCTTTGGTATGTGGCCCCGGTTTTCGGGATGCTTGCAGCGTTTCTGGGCGGGATCAGCCTGTACAAGCATGAACCGGCGGGCTTGGCCAAGCTGGCTATCGGCATGGGGATCGGCGCGGTCATCATGCAATACGCATTGTGGATCGCGTTGCTGATCTGCGGGACGATGCTGCTGGTCGCGATTGCTGGCAATATCGGCGACATCATCGGCGGTTGACGCCTCTTTTACCGTCAGATCGGCTCTGTGTTAACACCGGTGACGCAGAGTTGATGCCGAGACTGCAATCCGCCATGGGCGCGCCTGTCCCACATCCACAATCAAGGATTGGTCCGGGTGTGGTGACCCTTTTTAATGATGGATCTCGCCGATGACGCTCAGATCAGCCTGTCGAAAGAAGGTGTTTGAGGAATTCCGTGTCTGTGCTACGATAATGTAAGTTTGTTTGGAAACTGCTCCGATTTGCCAGCCCCAGGGGTTGGCATTCGCCTCTGTTCGTATTACTCCGCATCTCTGTAGATCAGCGCGTGATTCGTCTCGCGCTTTTTTGCATTACGTCCGAGACGGTGGGTTGAGGCATATGCCGCAATAAATCCTGCCCGAGGCGGTAGCAGACCGACATGCCAAGGCTCACCCGTTGAGCGCTGGGCGGGTTTGGGACCGCAGACTGCGGACCAAAACCGCCGGAGCGATCCGGTTTTACTGAGCCGGGGGGTCCGCCCCCCAAACTGGAGTACACCTGTGGATAGAGCCCAAAAAGAGAAAGTGGTCGAGGAACTCGGCCAGATCTTCGAAAGCTCTGGCGTCGTTGTGGTAGCCCACTACGAAGGTCTCACAGTTGCCGAGATGCAGGATCTGCGGGGGCGCGCACGCGCTGCTGGCAGTTCCGTTCGTGTCGCCAAAAACCGTCTGGCCAAGATTGCCCTTGAAGGAAAGCCCTGCGCAAGCATCGCTAACTACCTGACAGGCATGACGGTTCTCACCTATTCCGAAGACCCTGTGGCAGCTGCCAAAGTGGTCGAGGACTTTGCCAAGGAGAACAAGAAGTTCGAAATCCTTGGCGGGGCCATGGGCGAGAACGCACTTGACCGGGCTGGCGTGGAAGCCGTGTCCAAGATGCCGTCCCGCGAGGAGCTTATCGCTTCCATCGCCGGCTGCATTGGCGCACCGGCAGCCAACATTGCTGGCGCGATTGGCGCACCTGCATCGAACATCGCCTCCATTCTCTCGACCATCGAAGAGAAAGCGGCGTAAGGCACCTGAGAACATCTTCGTGGGGTTGAAACCTCGACGTTGGAACACATTTAGATAGGAAAGTCACAATGGCTGATCTGAAAAAACTGGCAGAAGAGATCGTTGGTCTGACGCTTCTCGAAGCACAAGAACTGAAAACAATCCTCAAGGATGAGTACGGCATCGAGCCCGCAGCTGGCGGCGCAGTGATGATGGCTGGTCCGGTTGGCGGCGACGCCGGTGGCGCGGCTGCTGAAGAGCAGACCGAGTTCGACGTCATCCTGAAGTCGGCTGGCGCATCCAAGATCAACGTGATCAAGGAAGTTCGCGGCATCACCGGTCTGGGCCTGAAAGAAGCCAAGGATCTGGTTGAAGCTGGCGGCAAAGCTGTCAAAGAGCAGGTTTCCAAAGCAGAAGCCGAAGACATCAAAGCGAAGCTGGAAGCAGCTGGCGCGGAAGTCGAGCTCAAGTAATCGCTTAACGGTTCCTTCGGGGGCCGGTGAGCACATTTGCGAGGCTGGGTATGGGGTTTTCCATGCCCAGCCAAGCCTGTCTTAGAGAAGCCCTTTGTCATATCGGGGCTTCTCTTGGACAGGACCCAAGGATCGGGAGGCGTGCGGTGGGACGTGCGCCGTGAATTGATCGGGTTCGTGTCGTCTCTATTGGGCAGACCGCCGGGGCCCGACGGCGTGACGCTCAGCTGAGAATGAAAAGGTGATATCGACCATGGCGCAAAGCTATCTTGGCCAGAAACGTCTTCGTAAATACTACGGAAAAATTCGCGAGGTTCTGGAGATGCCGAACCTCATCGAGGTTCAGAAATCCTCCTACGACCTCTTCCTGAAATCCGGCGATCAGCCGCAGCCGCTTGACGGTGAAGGCATCAAGGGTGTCTTCCAGTCGGTGTTCCCGATCAAGGATTTCAACGAAACCAGCGTGCTGGAATTCGTCAGCTACGAGCTGGAAAAGCCGAAATACGACGTCGAGGAATGCCAGCAGCGCGACATGACCTACAGCGCACCGCTCAAGGTGAAGCTGCGCCTTATCGTGTTCGATATCGACGAAGATACCGGCGCGAAGTCGGTCAAGGACATCAAGGAACAGGACGTGTTCATGGGCGATATGCCCTTGATGACGCCGAATGGAACGTTCGTGGTGAACGGCACGGAGCGCGTAATCGTGTCCCAGATGCACCGTTCGCCGGGCGTGTTTTTCGATCACGACAAGGGCAAGACGCACAGCTCGGGCAAGCTGCTTTTCGCCTGCCGCATTATCCCCTATCGCGGCTCGTGGCTCGACTTTGAATTCGACGCGAAGGACCTCGTGTTCGCGCGCATCGACCGTCGCCGCAAGCTGCCGGTGACAACACTTCTCTATGCTCTTGGTCTCGACCAGGAAAGCATCATGGACGCGTATTACAACACCGTGACCTACAAGCTGCGCAAAGGCGAAGGCTGGGAGACCAAGTTCTTCCCCGAGCGCGTGCGTGGCACCCGTCCGACCTATGATCTGGTCGATGCAGCCACCGGTGAAGTCTTTGCAGAAGCGGGCAAGAAGATCACGCCCCGCGCTGTCAAGAAGATCATCGACGAAGGCAAGATCACGAACCTTTTGCTGCCGTTCGAACAGATCGTTGGCAAGTTCGTTGCGAAGGACATCATCAACGAAGACACCGGCGCGATCTATGTCGAAGCCGGGGACGAACTGACATGGACCGTCGACAAGGACGGTGCAGTTTCGGGTGGTAGCCTGAAAGAGCTGATGGATGCGGGGATCACCGAGATTCCGGTTCTCGACATCGATAACATCACTGTCGGTGCGTATATGCGCAACACGATGGCAAACGATAAGAACATGAACCGCGAAACCGCGCTCATGGACATCTATCGTGTCATGCGTCCGGGCGAGCCGCCGACCGTTGAAGCCGCTTCTGCATTGTTCGACACGTTGTTCTTCGACAGCGAACGCTATGACCTGTCCGCCGTGGGCCGCGTGAAGATGAACATGCGTCTCGCGCTCGACAAGCCGGACAGCCAGCGCACGCTCGACCGTGAAGATATCGTGGCCTGCGTCAAAGCACTGGTCGAACTGCGTGATGGCAAGGGCGACATCGACGACATCGACCACCTCGGCAACCGCCGGGTGCGCTCGGTCGGCGAATTGATGGAAAACCAGTACCGCGTCGGTCTGCTCCGCATGGAGCGGGCGATCAAGGAACGTATGTCCTCGGTCGAGATCGACACGGTGATGCCGCAGGACCTGATCAACGCGAAACCGGCAGCCGCGGCTGTGCGCGAATTCTTCGGCTCCTCGCAGCTGTCGCAGTTCATGGACCAGACCAACCCGCTGTCCGAAGTGACGCACAAGCGTCGTCTTTCGGCGCTTGGACCGGGCGGTCTGACACGCGAACGTGCGGGCTTTGAGGTGCGCGACGTGCACGCGACCCACTACGGTCGTATGTGCCCGATTGAAACGCCGGAAGGTCCGAACATCGGTCTCATCAACTCGCTGGCGACGTTTGCCCGCGTGAACAAGTATGGGTTCATCGAAACACCGTATCGCAAGGTCAAAAATGGCCATGTGACGGATGACGTTCAGTACATGTCCGCTACCGAGGAACAGCGTCATACCGTGGCCCAGGCCAACGCGCTTCTGGACGAGAACGGCAAGTTCGTGAACGAGTTCGTCAACACCCGTCAATCGGGTGAATACACGCTCGCGCCGAACGAGAGCGTCGATCTGATCGACGTGTCGCCGAAGCAGCTTGTGTCGGTTGCGGCCTCGCTCATTCCGTTCCTCGAAAACGACGACGCGAACCGCGCTCTGATGGGTTCGAACATGCAACGTCAGGCGGTTCCGACCCTGCGTTCCGAAGCGCCGCTGGTCGGCACCGGGATCGAAGGTGTGGTTGCGCGCGACTTGGGTGCGGCCATCATGGCCAAGCGTGCAGGCGTGATCGACCAGGTGGACGCGACACGTATCGTTGTGCGTGCGACCGAAGACCTTGAGCTGGGCGATGCGGGTGTGGACATCTACCGTCTGCGCAAGTTCCAGCGCTCGAACCAGAACACCTGTATCAACCAGCGTCCGCTGGTGAATGTGGGCGACACCGTGGGCAAGGGCGAGGTGATCGCCGACGGCCCGTCGACCGATCTGGGCGAACTGGCTCTGGGTAAGAACGTGGTCGTCGCGTTCATGCCGTGGAACGGTTACAACTACGAAGACTCGATCCTCATCTCCGAGCGGATCGCACGGGACGACGTGTTCACCTCGATCCATATCGAGGAATTCGAAGTCGCCGCGCGGGACACCAAGCTTGGGCCGGAAGAGATCACCCGCGACATTCCGAACGTCGGTGAAGAAGCGCTGCGCAACCTCGACGAGGCGGGCATCGTGTATATCGGCGCGGATGTGGAGCCGGGCGATATCCTCGTCGGTAAGATCACTCCGAAGGGCGAAAGCCCGATGACGCCGGAAGAGAAACTTCTCCGCGCCATCTTTGGTGAGAAAGCGTCGGACGTGCGGGATACCTCGCTGCGGGTGAAGCCGGGTGATTTCGGCACCGTTGTGGAAGTGCGGGTCTTCAACCGTCACGGCGTCGAGAAAGACGAACGTGCGTTGCAGATCGAGCGCGAGGAAGTCGAACGTCTGGCCCGTGACCGGGACGACGAGCTGGCGATCCTTGACCGCAACATCTACGCGCGTCTGAAGGACCTGATCCTTGGCAAGATGGCTGTCAAAGGCCCGAAAGGGATCAAGTCGAACAGCCAGATCACCGAAGAACTGCTGGACAGCCTGACCCGTGGTCAGTGGTGGCAGCTGGCATTGGAAGACGAAGACGACGCCAAGATCATGGAAGCCCTGAACGAGCAGTACGAGGCGCAGAAGCGTGCCCTGGATGCCCGTTTCGAGGACAAGGTCGAAAAGGTCCGTCGTGGAGACGATCTGCCTCCGGGCGTGATGAAGATGGTCAAGGTGTTCGTCGCGGTGAAGCGCAAGCTGCAGCCGGGCGACAAGATGGCCGGACGTCACGGCAACAAGGGTGTGATTTCGAAAGTGGTGCCGATCGAGGACATGCCGTTCCTTGCGGACGGCACTCCGGTCGATTTCTGTCTCAACCCGCTGGGCGTGCCGTCGCGTATGAACGTTGGTCAGATTCTGGAAACCCATATGGGCTGGGCCGCACGCGGTCTGGGGATCAAGATCGACGAAGCGTTGCAGGATTACCGTCGCTCGGGCGACCTGACCCCGGTGCGCGAAGCGATGCGGATCGCCTATGGCGACGATGTCTACGAAGAAGGCATCAAGGACATGGACGAAGCACAGCTGATCACAGCGGCTAGCAACGTCACCCATGGTGTGCCGATCGCAACGCCGGTCTTTGACGGTGCGAAAGAGGCTGATGTGAACGACTCGCTCGTGCGCGCCGGTTTCGACACATCGGGTCAGTCGATCCTGTTCGACGGTCGCTCGGGTGAGCAGTTCGCGCGTCCGGTGACCGTTGGCGTGAAGTACCTGCTCAAGCTGCACCACCTTGTGGACGACAAGATCCACGCGCGTTCCACAGGGCCGTACAGCCTTGTGACCCAGCAGCCGCTGGGTGGTAAGGCGCAGTTCGGTGGCCAGCGTTTCGGGGAGATGGAGGTCTGGGCTCTGGAAGCTTACGGCGCTGCATACACCCTGCAGGAAATGCTGACCGTCAAGTCGGATGACGTCGCGGGCCGGACCAAGGTCTATGAAAGCATCGTCAAGGGCGAGGACAATTTCGAAGCGGGCATTCCCGAGAGCTTTAACGTTCTCGTCAAGGAAGTGCGCGGCCTCGGCCTGAATATGGAACTCCTGGATGCGGAGGAGGATGAGTGAGCCGAATGGCGGGCTGAAGCCCGCCCTACGCAAACTCTGTAGGTCGGGCATTTGCCCGGCCAACTCCGAAACTTCCCTTTCAAGGATTTGAAAATGAACCAGGAACTGACCAACAACCCGTTCAACCCCGTCACACCGCCCAAGGCGTTCGACGAGATCAAGGTCTCGCTCGCGTCGCCGGAGCGGATCCTGTCGTGGTCTTTCGGTGAGATCAAAAAGCCCGAAACCATCAACTACCGGACGTTCAAGCCCGAGCGTGACGGCCTTTTCTGCGCGCGTATCTTTGGCCCGATCAAAGATTACGAATGTCTGTGCGGCAAATACAAGCGGATGAAGTATCGCGGCGTTGTCTGCGAAAAATGCGGTGTGGAAGTCACGCTGCAAAAGGTTCGTCGCGAGCGCATGGGCCACATCGAACTGGCCGCACCCTGCGCCCATATCTGGTTCCTCAAGTCGCTGCCGTCGCGCATCGGCCTTATGCTGGACATGACGCTGCGCGATCTGGAACGCATCCTCTATTTTGAAAACTACGTCGTGATCGAGCCGGGTCTTACCGACCTGACCTACGGCCAGTTGATGACCGAAGAAGAGTTCATGGACGCGCAAGATGCTTACGGCATGGACGCGTTCACGGCCAATATCGGTGCCGAAGCGATCCGCGAGATGCTTGCCAATATCGACCTCGAAGCCGAGGCCGATCAGCTGCGCGCGGACCTCAAGGAAGCCACCGGCGAATTGAAGCCGAAGAAGATCATCAAGCGCCTCAAGGTGGTTGAGTCCTTCCTCGAATCCGGCAACCGCCCGGAATGGATGGTTCTGACCGTGATCCCCGTGATCCCGCCAGAACTGCGTCCGCTGGTCCCGCTGGATGGCGGCCGCTTTGCGACCTCCGACCTCAACGACCTGTATCGTCGTGTGATCAACCGGAACAACCGTCTGAAGCGCCTGATCGAACTGCGCGCGCCGGATATCATCGTCCGCAACGAAAAGCGGATGCTGCAGGAATCCGTGGATGCTCTGTTCGACAACGGCCGTCGTGGCCGCGTCATCACAGGCGCCAACAAGCGTCCGCTCAAGTCGCTGTCCGACATGCTCAAGGGCAAGCAGGGCCGCTTCCGTCAGAACCTTCTGGGTAAGCGCGTCGACTTTTCCGGTCGTTCGGTCATCGTGACCGGTCCCGAACTCAAGCTGCACCAGTGCGGTCTGCCCAAGAAGATGGCACTCGAACTGTTCAAGCCGTTCATTTATTCGCGCCTTGAAGCGAAGGGTCTGTCGTCGACTGTCAAACAGGCGAAGAAACTGGTCGAGAAGGAGCGTCCCGAGGTTTGGGATATTCTTGACGAGGTGATCCGCGAACACCCGGTTCTGCTGAACCGGGCACCGACGCTGCACCGCCTCGGCATTCAGGCGTTCGAACCGATCCTGATCGAAGGTAAGGCGATCCAGCTTCACCCGCTCGTCTGTTCGGCCTTCAACGCCGACTTCGACGGTGACCAGATGGCGGTTCACGTACCGTTGTCGCTGGAAGCCCAGCTTGAAGCCCGTGTTCTGATGATGTCGACGAACAACGTTCTGTCGCCCGCCAACGGCGCACCGATCATCGTTCCGTCGCAGGATATGATCCTTGGCCTCTACTACACCTCGATTGCCCGCAAAGGCATGAAGGGCGAAGGCATGAAGTTCGCGTCGATCGAAGAGGTCGAGCACGCGCTGAATGCGGGTGAGGTACATCTGCATGCCAATATCGAATGCCGCGTCAAACAGATCGACGACGAAGGCAACGAAGTGTTCAAGCGCTACGAGACCACACCGGGTCGCGTCCGTCTTGGCGCGCTGCTGCCGCTGAATGCGAAAGCGCCGTTTGACCTCGTCAACACGCTGCTGCGCAAGAAAGACGTGCAGAAGGTCATCGACACTGTCTACCGCTATTGCGGTCAGAAAGAGAGCGTCATCTTCTGTGACCAGATCATGTCGATGGGTTTCAAGGAAGCGTTCAAAGCGGGCATTTCCTTTGGCAAGGACGACATGGTGATCCCGGAGTCCAAGTGGCCGATCGTGGAAGAAACCCGCGAGCAGGTGAAGGATTTCGAACAGCAGTACATGGACGGCCTGATCACTCAGGGCGAAAAGTACAACAAGGTGGTCGATGCCTGGTCGAAGTGTAACGACAAGGTCACCGAAGCCATGATGTCCACCATCTCGGCGGCGAAGACCGACGAGGCGGGCGCCGAAATGGAACCGAACTCGGTTTATATGATGGCGCACTCCGGTGCCCGTGGCTCGGTCACGCAGATGAAGCAGCTGGGCGGGATGCGCGGCCTGATGGCGAAGCCGAATGGTGACATCATCGAGACGCCGATCATTTCGAACTTCAAGGAAGGTCTGACCGTTCTTGAGTACTTCAACTCGACCCACGGTGCCCGTAAGGGTCTGTCCGACACCGCTCTGAAAACCGCGAACTCGGGTTACCTGACCCGTCGTCTGGTTGACGTGGCGCAGGATTGCATCGTGCGCATGCACGACTGTGGCACTGACCGTGCGATCACGGCTCAGGCAGCGGTCAATGACGGGGAAGTCGTGGCGTCGCTGGCCGAGCGTATCCTCGGCCGCGTCGCGGCTGACGATATCCTCAAGCCGGGGACCGAGGAGGTCATCCTGCGGGCCGGTCAGTTGATCGACGAACGCATGGCTGACCTGATCGAAGAGTCCGGTGTCGCAACCATGCGCATTCGTTCGCCGCTGACATGCGAGGCGGAAGAGGGCGTTTGCGCCATGTGCTATGGTCGTGACCTTGCACGCGGTACGCTGGTCAATATCGGTGAAGCCGTCGGCATCATCGCGGCACAGTCGATTGGTGAGCCGGGCACACAGCTGACGATGCGGACGTTCCACATCGGCGGTGTTGCGCAGGGTGGTCAGCAGTCGTTCCAGGAAGCGAGCCAGGAAGGCAAGGTCGTGTTCGACAACGCGTCCACGCTGGAAAACTCGGTGGGCGACACGCTGGTTATGGGCCGCAACATGAAGCTGCGCATCGTGGACGAGCATGGCGTCGAACGGGCCAGCCACAAGCTGGGCTACGGCACCAAGGTCTTCGTCAAGGAAGGCGCAATGATCAAGCGTGGTGACAAGCTGTTCGAATGGGATCCCTATACCCTGCCGATCATCGCCGAGAAGGACGGTATCGCCAAGCATGTGGACCTCACCGCTGGTGTGGCCGTGCGCGACGAGACTGACGATGCGACGGGCATGACCCAGAAGATCGTGATCGACTGGCGGGCTGCTCCGCGCGGGAACGAGCTCAAGCCTGAGATCATCCTGATGGGCGAAGATGGCGAGCCGCTGCGCAACGATGCGGGCAACCCGATCACCTATCCGATGTCGGTGGACGCCATTCTGTCGGTCGAAGACGGTCAGGACATCAAGGCGGGTGACGTGGTTGCACGTATCCCGCGCGAAGGTGCCAAGACCAAGGACATCACCGGTGGTCTGCCGCGTGTGGCCGAACTCTTTGAGGCACGTCGCCCCAAGGACCACGCCATCATCGCGGAAATCGACGGCTATGTGCGCTTTGGCAAGGACTACAAGAACAAGCGTCGCATCACCATCGAACCGGCGGATGACACCATGGAGCCCGTGGAATACATGGTCCCCAAGGGCAAGCACATCCCCGTCGTCGAAGGCGATTTCGTCCAGAAGGGCGATTACATCATGGACGGCAACCCCGCGCCGCATGACATCCTGTCCATCATGGGTGTCGAAGCGCTGGCGAACTACATGATCGACGAGGTTCAGGACGTCTATCGCCTGCAGGGTGTGAAGATCAACGACAAGCATGTCGAAGTGATCGTGCGCCAGATGCTGCAGAAGTGGGAAATCCTTGAAAGTGGGGATACCACGCTTCTCAAGGGCGAACACGTGGACAAGGCCGAATTTGACCTTGCCAACGAGAAGGCCGAGAAGAAGGGTGGCCGTCCGGCGCAGGGCGAACCGATCCTGTTGGGCATCACCAAGGCGTCGCTGCAGACCCGCAGCTTCATCTCGGCGGCGTCGTTCCAGGAAACCACGCGCGTGCTGACCGAAGCGTCGGTTCAGGGCAAGAAGGACAAGCTTGTTGGCCTGAAAGAGAACGTCATCGTGGGCCGTCTGATCCCGGCGGGCACCGGCGGGGCAACGCAGAAGGTGCGTCGCATTGCGCAGGATCGCGACAATATCGTGATCGAAGCGCGCCGCGAAGAAGCCGAGGCCGCAGCCGTTCTGGCGGCACCGGACCGGATGGACGACGTGGTGGGTGGCGACGAGTTCGACAACATCATCGTCGATACGCCGGAAAGCCGCGAATAAGCCTCACGCGTCTTGAATTAAGAAAGCCCCCTGTTTTGCAACAGGGGGCTTTTTTGTTGGGAAGTGGCTGCTTCGAGCCCGTAATCACGGATGCCGCACAACGCACAGGTGGCTGGCAATCGCCAGAAATCGCCAGAAGCGGACGCTGGCAGGACTGAGGACAGCCCTTGGCATCCTCGTATTGACCTACGGCAAGCTGCGCAGGATCAATAGGCGGGGCGCGATCGGACGCCCCGCATGATGGCTTCAGCCGATCGCGGTGGCGACCACCTTGGAAAGCGGCGTAGTCGGACGGCCGATCAGGGTCGATAGCTGCGTTCGTTCGTCAAACAGAACACCCTTGGAGGCCTCGACATCGCAATGGGCAAGGAACTCTGCCAGTTCGGCCGGCAAGCCCGCGCTGCTCAACGCGGCGGCATAGTCGGCCTCGGGCATGTCGACGTAAGGAATCTCCCTTCCCACTTGCGCCGATAGAGTGGCCGCCAGATCGGCGAGGGTAAAACTTTCGTCGCCGGACAGCTCATAGGTCCTGCCCCGAAGGCCCGCGTCCAGCAGCACGGCGGCGGCGGCCTCGGCATAATCCTGCCGCGCGGCCGACGAGATCCGTCCATCCTTGGCCGCGCCGATCAGGGCGTTGTGTTCCAGCGCCGCAGGCAGGCCCATGGCGTAGTTCTCTGTATACCAGCCGTTGCGCAGCACGGTATGGCCGATGCCGGAAGCGGCCAACAGCTTTTCCGTCTCGACGTGCTCCGGGGCAAGACCGAGCGTGCTGGAGGGTGCCTTCAGCAGGCTGGTGTAAACGATATGCTGAACCCCGGCGGCCTTCGCGGCTTCGATCACGGCGGCATGTTGCGTTACACGGCGACCGATGTCGCTACCCGAGATCAGCAGCAGCGTGTCGATGCCATCCAGCCCCGCAGCCAGGGTTTCGGGGGCGTCGTAGTCGAAGATACGCGTCGGCACGCCCAAATCCGCGGCCTTGTCGATGTTGCGGGCCAGCGCGACGATGCCGCCCGGCGCATTCTTGGTTTTCAAGGTGTTGATGACGAGGCGGCCAAGCTGGCCTGTTGCGCCGGTGATTGCAATGGTCATGGTGTATCTCTTTGCTTCTGGTTGCGATGGCGAAGAGCTAGACACTTTACTTATTAAAAGTAAGTACGTACATTTTTGTTAGTTTGAATTCTTTGAGGTCTCTATGCCAACACTCAGTGACGCTGTCCGTTCGGGCAAGCTGGTGGGCAACCTGCAAGCTCAGGAATGTCCATCGCGCGATATCCTCAAACATGTCACTGGTCGCTGGGCCGTTTTGACACTGATCGCCCTTCAGGGGCGGACGATTCGCTTTGCCACGCTCAGGCGGACGATCGGCGGGGTAAGTGACCGGATGCTGACGCAGACGCTTCAGACGCTGGAGGCGGACGGCTTCGTGCATCGGCAGGCCTTCAAGGTCGTACCGCCGCATGTAGAATACAGCCTGACCACTATGGGCGAAGAGGTCGCGCAACATGTGCGCGTGCTCGCCGACTGGATCGAAGACAACACCAGCACTATCGTGTCGACTCGGAGAAAGATCACGGCGGAATAAACAGCCTCGATTGGGCTGCAACCTTCGACAATCAACTATGCCGCAACAAGTACCCTTCGACTTTGCTGATTGTTGTGGCGGTTGCAAAGCATTCAAAGCTGCCGTTCAGGCCAGGTATTCCAAGGGCAGCTATGTCCCGCATAGCGGCCGTTTGCTCCACCGCAGCAAAAGCGTGCTTCGTCCGCACGGCTGTCGCATGTACGGTGGCTCGAGAGTGAGTGGCTTGTTCCATCCTCAAGCGGGCTGTGGCCTGAGGCCACCCATCTGCCGTTCGGCCACTTTGACCGCAACAAACAGCGCCATGATCCAGCCGGTGAACACCGACGTGGCGATGCCAAGCCAGACGCCCCAGACGTCAAAGCCCAGAAGTGCGATGAACACCCAGATGAAGAAGGCGACGCCAAAGCCCTGACGGTAGATGCTGATCCAGAGCGTGTAAATCGGGCGCTTCATCGCTTGCAGCAGGGAGTTGATGGAGAACAGCATCATGTAGATGGGAAAGAGAAACCCGTCGACCAGCAGGTAGCTGGCGCCGATCGCGATCACGTCGGGGTCGGATGTGAAGGGGCGCATCGCCCAGGCCCCTCCGAACCACAGGAGCGGCATTGCGATCACCGACAGCGCAAAGCCCAGCTTCCAGCAGAAGAACACGGCATCGCGCACGCGGTCATATTCCTTGGCCCCGAAATTCTGACCCGCAATGGGCAGCAGCGCGCCGGTCATGCCCAGCACCGGAAGAAGCAGGATCTGTTCGATCCTGAGTGCGACGCCATAGGCGGCGATGGCATCTTCGCCGAAGTTCTTGAGCGCAAATTGGACGACAAAGCCGGACACGAACATCACCACCATTGCCGTTGTGGCGGGCAGCATCTGTTCAAAGATGGCCTTGTAACACGCAGGATCGGGGACGAATTCGGCGCGTTTGACCCTCTCCATCATGTTCAGGTTGAACACGCGGGACAGGATGAACAGCATCACCCCGGTCTGGCTGATGACGGTGGCGGCGGCGATGCCGTTAAAGCCCATGCCGCCCCAGATGCCGGGAATGCCGAACATCATGAGCGGGTTGAGGCCGATATTGGCAAAGAACGCGACCATCATGGCGCGTTGCATCGATCGTGTGTCCCCATGCGCCTGCAGGATGCCGTTGCCGCCATAGGCCAGCAGGAAACCGGGCAGGGCGAGGATCAGCAGGTGGAAATAGCCCAAGGCCGCGTCGCGGTATCCTCCGGGTTCCGACACCAGCGCGATCAGGTGCGGCCCGGCGAACCAGCCGCCGACCATCAGCAATGCAGTCGCGATCACCCCAAAGCTGAGGCCCTGTGCGGCAAGGCTGCGGCTGGCCTTGGTGTTTTTTTCGCCCTTGGCGTTGCTGACCAGCGCGCTGAGCGCAGAGCTCAGGCCAAAGCCCACGGCCATCATGATGAAGAACGCCTGATAGCCGATTGCCAGACCCGCCTGCGCCTCGGTCGAGAGTTTGCCGGCGAAATAGACATCGACGACATTATAAAGTGTCGAGAACAGCATCCCCAAAGCGGCGGGGATGGCGAGGTTCCTGTAGTGGGTCAGCATCGGCCCGGTGGTCAGATCGTCGTTAACTGGTGTGGCCACGGGCATTCCTGTCTGAAAGGGGGCGGGCAAACGCCAGACCGTACGTTCTGCGATACACGGAAAGGGCGGGAAAGCCAAAGACCTTTGGCATGTCGCTTTTGACGTGGAGAGCGCCCGGGTTGCCTGTTACTCCGGGCGGTATGATACAACTCTCCGACAACATGCGCGGCGCGCTTTTGATGTGTGTCTCGATGGCCGCCTTTACCTTTGGGGATGCGTCCATCAAGGCCACCGGCGGAGACTTGCCGTTATCGCAATTGCTGGTGATCCGCGGGACATTGGCCACGGCGGCGCTGATCGCGATGGCGATGTATTTCAAGGGTCTGAAGCTGCGACTGCCCGCATCGGACTGGGCGCTGATCGTGGGTCGCGGCCTTGCCGAAGCGGCTGCGGCGTATTTCTTTCTCACCGCGCTTTTGGTGATGCCCCTGGCCAATGTGAACGCGCTTTTGCAGATGTTGCCGCTGACAGTGACCTTGGGGGGAGCGTTGGTGTTCCGCGAAGCTGTGGGTTGGCGGCGCTGGACGGCGATCATCATCGGTTTTATCGGCATGTTGCTGATCGTGCGGCCCGGCACGGACGGGTTCACCTCGGCCTCGGTCTACGCGCTCTGTGCCGTGGCGGCGGTGACGGTGCGCGATCTGGTCACGCGGCGTGTGTCGAAGGCGGTGCCTTCGCTGACAGTGACGGTGTTTTCGTCCTTCATTGTGACGCTGTTTGCCGGGCTGTGGTCCATCGAGCAGGAGTGGGTGGTGATGACACCGCGCCTGACGATGCTGGTACTGATGGCGACAAGTTTTGTCGTCTGCGCCTATCTGTGCAGCGTGATGGTCATGCGTGTCGGAGAGGTCAGCTTTGTCGCGCCGTTCCGCTATACCGGTCTGGTCTGGGCGTTGATCCTGGGCTTTCTGGTCTTCGACGAATGGCCTGAACCGCTGACCGTGATCGGGGCGGCGATCATCGTGGCCACGGGGGTGTTCAGCCTGTTGCGCGAGGCGCAATTGAAGCGACGGGCGCGAACGCCGATTCTACCGCGTCAGCCGTAAGGGCGAACCGCCGGTTCAGTGTTTCGATATGTTCGACGGTCGGGGCGTGAAAATCCGGATTGTCGACCTTGGCCTTCTGACGGGAATCGTTGCTGCCGTGATGGGCCCGCAGAAACATTGGCGTGTCCGTGAAGGTCACCGTGGGCATGAACCGGTTGATGCGGCTGTGGGCGAAATTCATCAGGCTTTGTCGGACGCCGCCCTGAACGGCCATCGCCTGCGCCACGCCGAGGTACGGGTTGACTGTTTCCGTGATTTCGAACGGGTGCAGGTCGGACCGGCAGAGCGTGTAGCCGCGGTTCCAGTCGAATCCCACAAGTTTGTTGCCAAGAACCAGCGCAGCGCAATCGGTGGCGGCCTTGCGCAGACGGGCAACGAAATCGACAGCCAGTGCGTCGTCATCGTCGTGACGGACTTGCAGACAGGGTTGGTTGATATGCTTGCGGGCTGCGTTCAAAACCGATTGGCACACCTGGCGGTGGGGTGCGGGGTCGCGTGCGATGATGCGGGCTTGCGGCATATCCGCGACCAATGCCTGCAGCCGCGCCAGATATCGATCCGGCAGGCAGGTGCCGACAAGGATGACGAAGTCGAAATCGGGATCGGTTTGCGCCTTGAGACCGGGCAGGCACAGGTGTTCGAACAGGGCAAACCGCTGTTCCATGCGTTCCGTCGCGTAGAGAAAGGCGCGCCGGTCCTCGATCGCGTCATGCTCGACCTGAAAACCCCCTTCGGCGGGATAGGAAAATCGACAGAAAACGATGGTCTGCATGACGATTGCCCCTGTGTAACGACTGCAACTCGTGTAAGAAGACTGTGCCTTGGCAACGCGGCGCACACAAGCGCCGGGGTGCTGTTGACAAGCTTTCCGACTCTCCATATACGCGCGTCTAATTCGGCAGGGGGAATACCTGTTTTGCCGATTTACAGGACTGGAGCGGTCAAGATCCGGGCGCAAGCCCCGATCCTCTGGAAATGCACCGTATCGCTTCCTCGAAGGAGGCGGATGCGGTTCTTTGCGTCGTTTTTGTAGAAAAACGGCGAGAATTGAACAGGGTCAAGCGGACGCGCCTGATCTTCATACGAAACCCGCACGGGACACCCCGTGCACCACATATGTGAGCTACACGGGGAAAGAACCGGAATGCCAACGATCCAACAGCTGATCCGCAAGCCGCGGCAGCCGAAAATCAAGCGCTCGAAGTCGCAGCACCTCGAGCAGTGCCCGCAGAAGCGGGGCGTTTGCACACGCGTCTATACAACCACACCGAAGAAGCCGAACTCGGCGATGCGGAAAGTGGCCAAGGTCCGTTTGACCAATGGTTACGAAGTCATCAGCTACATCCCCGGTGAAAGCCACAACCTTCAGGAACACTCTGTGGTTCTGATCCGTGGTGGTCGTGTGAAAGACCTTCCGGGTGTGCGCTATCACATCCTGCGTGGTGTTCTGGATACCCAGGGCGTCAAGGACCGGAAACAGCGCCGTTCGAAATATGGCGCGAAGCGTCCGAAGTAAGAGGAATTACAGATGTCTCGTCGTCACGCCGCAGAAAAACGCGAAGTCCTGCCCGACGCCAAGTATGGCGACCGGGTTCTGACTAAGTTCATGAACAACCTGATGATCGATGGTAAGAAGTCGGTCGCGGAACGCATCGTCTACAACGCGCTCGATCGCGTCGAAGGCAAGGTAAAGCGCGCGCCAGTGGAAATCTTCCACGAGGCGTTGGACAACATCAAGCCGTCGGTCGAAGTGCGTTCCCGCCGGGTTGGTGGTGCGACCTACCAGGTGCCCGTCGAAGTGCGCCCCGAGCGTCGCGAAGCGCTTGCGATCCGCTGGTTGATCAACGCCAGCCGCGCCCGCAACGAAAACACCATGGAAGAGCGCCTTGCCGCTGAACTTCTGGATGCCGTGAACTCCCGCGGGTCCGCAGTGAAGAAGCGTGAAGACACTCACAAGATGGCCGACGCGAACAAAGCGTTCAGCCACTACCGCTGGTAATAGGAGCCAAGATCAATGGCACGCGATTATCCCCTTCAGCGCTACCGGAACTTCGGGATCATGGCGCATATCGATGCAGGCAAGACAACCTGTACCGAGCGTATTCTGTACTATACCGGCAAGTCCCACAACATCGGTGAAGTGCACGATGGTGCCGCCACCATGGACTGGATGGAGCAGGAGCAGGAACGCGGCATCACGATCACGTCCGCTGCTACCACCACGTTCTGGCAGCGTCAGGATGACCCGACCGCCGATGGCACCTCGGACACCAAGTTCCGGATGAACATCATCGACACCCCCGGCCACGTCGACTTCACGATTGAAGTTGAGCGTTCGCTGGCGGTTCTCGATGGCGCGATCTGCCTTCTCGATGCCAACGCAGGTGTCGAACCGCAGACCGAAACCGTGTGGCGTCAGGCCGACCGGTACAAGGTTCCGCGCATCGTGTTCGTCAACAAAATGGACAAGATCGGCGCCGATTTCTACAAGTGCGTCGAGATGATCGCTGACCGGACGGGCGCTGTGCCTGCTCCGATCCAGCTGCCGATTGGCGCCGAGACCGAACTCGAAGGCATCATTGACCTCGTGACCATGGAAGAGTGGGTCTATCAGGGTGAAGATCTGGGCGCGTCCTGGGTCCGTCAGCCGATCCGCGAAAGCATGGAAGACCTGGCGCAGGAATGGCGTGCCAAGCTCATCGAGAACGCCGTCGAAATGGACGACGAAGCGATGATGGAGTATCTCGAAGGCAATGAGCCTGACGTTGATACCCTTCGCAAGCTGATCCGCAAGGGCACACTCGCGATGAAATTCGTGCCGGTTCTCGCTGGTTCCGCGTTCAAGAACAAAGGTGTGCAGCCGTTGCTGAACGCCGTGATCGACTATCTGCCCAGCCCGCTGGACGTTGTTGATTACATGGGCTTCAAGCCCGGCGACGAAACGGAAACACGCAACATCGCGCGCCGTGCTGACGACAACATGCCGTTTGCCGGCCTCGCATTCAAAATCATGAACGACCCGTTCGTGGGCTCTCTGACGTTTACCCGGATCTATTCGGGCAAGCTCAAGAAGGGTGACTCGATGCTCAACTCCACAAAAGGTGGAAAAGAGCGTGTGGGCCGCATGATGATGATGCATGCCATCAACCGTGAAGAAATCGAAGAAGCCTTTGCGGGTGACATCATCGCGCTTGGCGGTCTCAAGAACACAACGACCGGCGACACATTGTGTGATCCGCAGGACGCCGTTGTTCTTGAAACGATGACCTTCCCGGAGCCGGTGATCGAGATTGCGGTCGAACCGAAGACCAAGGCCGACCAGGAAAAGATGGGCGTTGCTCTGGCACGTCTCGCGGCCGAAGACCCGTCGTTCCGCGTCGAAACCGACTTCGAGTCCGGTCAGACGATCATGAAGGGCATGGGCGAACTTCACCTCGACATTCTCGTCGATCGCATGAAGCGCGAGTTCAAGGTCGAGGCGAACATCGGTGCGCCGCAGGTGGCCTATCGTGAAACCATCGGCCACGAGGTCGAACATGCCTACACCCACAAGAAACAGTCGGGTGGTTCGGGTCAGTTCGCTGAAGTGAAGCTCATCATCACGCCGACAGAACCGGGTGAAGGATATTCGTTCGAGAGCCGCATCGTTGGTGGTGCCGTTCCGAAGGAATACGTCCCGGGTGTCGAAAAGGGCATCAAGTCGGTCATGGACTCCGGTCCGCTGGCGGGCTTCCCTGTGATCGACTTCAAGGTGGCTCTGGTCGACGGTAAGTTCCACGACGTGGACTCCAGCGTTCTCGCATTCGAAATCGCAGCACGTATGTGTATGCGTGAAGGTATGCGGAAAGCCGGTGCGAAGCTTCTCGAACCGATCATGAAGGTCGAGGTGGTCACACCCGAAGAATATACCGGTGGCATCATTGGTGACCTGACATCCCGTCGGGGCCAGGTGACCGGTCAGGAACCGCGCGGCAACGCTGTTGCCATCGGCGCAATGGTTCCTCTGGCCAATATGTTCGGCTACATCAACACGTTGCGCTCCATGTCTTCGGGCCGCGCGCAGTTCACGATGCAGTTCGATCATTACGATCCGGTTCCGCAGAACATCTCGGAAGAGATTCAGGCGAAATACGCATAACCCGGGCGGGTTCGCCCGCCTCGCGGTGCGTGGGAAACCACGCACCCTACCAACCCTGTAGGATGTGTGCGCAGCACGCACCGTGATAAAAGAAAAGGAGCTTTGCAATGGGCAAGGAAAAGTTTGAGCGCGGCAAGCCGCACTGCAACATTGGCACGATTGGTCACGTTGACCACGGCAAGACGACGCTGACGGCGGCGATCACGAAGTACTTTGGCGACTTCAAGGCGTATGACCAGATCGACGGTGCGCCGGAAGAGAAGGCCCGTGGTATCACGATCTCGACCGCACACGTGGAATACGAGACCGACGCGCGTCACTACGCTCACGTCGACTGTCCCGGCCACGCCGACTACGTGAAGAACATGATCACCGGTGCTGCCCAGATGGACGGCGCGATCCTGGTTGTGAACGCAGCTGACGGCCCGATGCCGCAGACCCGCGAGCACATCCTGCTGGGCCGCCAGGTGGGCATCCCCGCCATGGTGGTGTTCATGAACAAGGTGGACCAGGTGGACGATCCGGAACTTCTGGAACTCGTCGAGATGGAAATCCGCGAGCTTCTGTCGGCCTATGACTACCCGGGCGACGACATTCCGATCGTTGCGGGCTCGGCTCTGCACGCCATGAACGGCACGCAGCCGGAAATCGGCGAGATGAAGATCCGCGAACTGATGCAGGCTGTTGACGACTACATCCCGCAGCCGGCGCGTGCGATCGACCAGCCGTTCCTGATGCCGATCGAAGACGTGTTCTCGATCTCGGGCCGTGGTACGGTTGTGACCGGCCGTGTGGAGCGTGGCGTGATCAATGTGGGCGACTCGATCGAGATCGTCGGTATCCGCGACACCCAGACCACGACCTGCACCGGTGTGGAAATGTTCCGCAAGTTGCTGGACCGTGGTGAAGCCGGCGACAACATCGGCGCCCTGCTGCGCGGCATCGACCGCGAAGGCGTTGAGCGTGGCCAGGTTCTCTGCGCGCCGAAATCGGTGAAGCCGCACACCCGCTTTGAAGCCGAGGTCTACATCCTGACCAAGGAAGAAGGCGGCCGCCACACACCGTTCTTCGCGAACTACCGTCCGCAGTTCTATTTCCGGACAACCGACGTGACGGGCACCGTGACGCTGCCGGAAGGCACCGAGATGGTGATGCCGGGCGACAACCTGAAGTTCGACGTTGAACTGATCGCACCGATCGCCATGGAAGACGGCCTCCGCTTCGCCATCCGCGAAGGCGGCCGCACCGTCGGTTCGGGCGTCGTGTCCAAAATCGTCGACTAAGTCGCGACGATCCCAAATTGCGCGGGGCGGCGTCATGCCGTCCCGTATTCGGTTCGATGAAGGGGCAGGGTGGTCCTGCTTCATCCTCTCAACCGCAACGCCAATAAAGGCTAAGACCAATGCAAAGCCAAAACATTCGCATTCGGCTCAAGGCGTTTGACTACCGTGTGCTCGACGCGTCGACACAGGAAATCGTCAACACCGCAAAGCGGACGGGCGCCACAGTGCGCGGCCCGATTCCGCTGCCGAACAAGATTGAGAAGTTCACCGTTCTGCGTGGCCCGCACGTCAACAAGAAGTCGCGTGACCAGTGGGAAATCCGTACCCACAAGCGTCTGCTCGACATCGTTGATCCGACCCCGCAAACCGTTGATGCGCTGATGAAGCTCGACCTCGCCGCCGGCGTGGACGTCGAGATCAAGGTATAAGGAGGGTATCCCAATGATGCGCTCTGGTATCATCGCGAAAAAAGTCGGCATGACCCGGCTTTTCATGGAAGACGGAAAGCAGATTCCCGTGACCGTCCTCCAGCTCGACAATCTTCAGGTGGTCGCTCAGCGCACACCCGAACAGCACGGCTACTCGGCAGTTCAGCTGGGCACCGGTTCGATCAAGGCAAAGCGCGTCTCCAAGGCGATGCGCGGTCACTTTGCTGCGGCGAACGTGGAACCCAAGCGGAAGGTCGCGGAATTCCGCGTCGCGCCCGAGAACCTGATCAACGTTGGTGAAGAGATCACGGCTGACCACTACTTCGAAGGTCAGTATGTGGATGTCTCCGGCACCTCGATCGGTAAGGGTTTTGCCGGTGCCATGAAGCGTCACAACTTCGGTGGTCTGCGCGCGTCGCACGGTGTGTCGATTTCGCACCGTTCGCACGGCTCCACCGGTCAGTGTCAGGATCCGGGCAAGGTCTTCAAAGGTAAGAAGATGGCCGGTCACATGGGCGCTGTCAAAGTGACGACACAGAACCTCCAGGTTGTGAAGACGGACGCGGAACGCGGCATCATCATGATCAAAGGCGCCGTTCCCGGCTCCAAAGGTGGTTGGGTGACCGTCAAGGACGCCATGAAGAAGCCGACGCCGGAAAACGTGATCCTGCCCGCCGCTCTGCGGTCGGCTGGTGAAGAAGCCAAGCGTCTGGCCGAAGAAGCCGCCGCTCAGGCCGCAGCTGAAGCAGCCGCCGCAGCAGAAGCTGCCGCAGCCGAGGCAGCCGCAGCCGAAGAAGCCGCTCTGAAAGAAGCCGAGGCGGAAATTCAGGCCGAGAAGAAGGAAGGCGACGAATGAAACTCGACGTGATCAAACTGGACGGCGGAACCGCCGGGTCGGTCGAGCTGGGCGACGAGATCTTCGGTCTCGAGCCGCGCGCCGACATTCTGCACCGCGTCGTTCGCTGGCAGCGCAACAAAGCGCAGGCCGGTACACACAAGGTGAAAACACGGTCCGAAGTCAGCTACTCGACCAAGAAGATCTACCGCCAGAAAGGCACCGGTGGCGCACGTCACGGCTCCCGTAAGGCACCGATCTTCCGCAAGGGTGGTATCTACAAGGGCCCGACACCGCGCAGCCACGCGCATGACCTTCCCAAGAAGGTGCGCAAGCTGGGCCTCATGCACGCGTTGTCCGCCAAGGTCAAAGACGGCTCGCTTGTCATCATCGAGAACATCGAATCCGATGGCAAGACATCGTCTCTGGCCAAGCAGGTCAAGAACCTGGGTTGGAAGCGCGCGCTGATCATCGACGGGGCAGAGGTGAATGAAAACTTCATCCGCGCCGCAGCAAATATCGAAGGTCTCGATGTTCTGCCGTCGATGGGGGCAAACGTCTATGACATCCTGAAGCGTGACACTCTCGTGCTCACCAAGGCGGGTGTCGAAGCACTGGAGGCTCGTCTGAAATGAGCGCGAAAGCTGAACATTACGATGTGATCCGCAAGCCGATCATCACCGAGAAAACCACAATGGCATCCGAAAATGGTGCCGTGGTCTTTGAAGTGGCGATCGACGCCAACAAACCGCAGATCAAAGAGGCCGTCGAGGCTCTGTTTGGTGTGTCGGTCAAGGCGGTGAACACGACGATCACCAAGGGCAAGGTCAAGCGCTTCCGCGGCCAGTTGGGCAAGCGGAAAGACGTGAAGAAGGCCTACGTGACCCTCGCCGAAGGCAACACGATCGACGTGACCACAGGTCTGTGATCCGGTCGGGTTCCGGCCCGGTCTACGAGAATTGGAAAGCCCCTCGCCAGTGATGGCGGGGGGCTTTTAGCTGATTAGTTTTACTGAGTCGTTTATGCTACAGTCAGCAGAAAATACGTGGCGCAAAGCTTCGCCAAATCGTAAGTTTGTGAAAAAACTACGAAAATTATTTCGAACTCAGGACACCAATGCGTTGAAAGTATAACTATATATGGTAGGGTTAGGTCATGGAGGCCCTAAATGAGCAGACTGCTTCCAGATTTTGAAATATGTGCGGCCAATGCGAACTACGGAGTTATCTGTTGATATCTCTACGGGGGCTGTGCATATTGATTTGGCTGGAAGACTCTTCAGTTTGGTCTTCTGTACATGAATGAGTGAGTGTCGCTCGGGCGCAGGTAGCTCCTGTGGCATCGAGTATGCTATGATCACCTTGCTCAAAGATCCCAGTCGTGCTTGCACCATGGCTGGGATCACAAGCTTTACAAAATTGTTTTTTGCGTCTGTTTTTGCGTGGCGTTGAATGTAGTAAACGCACGAACGGTTAACGATGTAGAAATGAATGTGAATTATGGTTCCCGAGCTTACTCCATTGTTTCAGCGAAAACTCGGGAACCCCGTCCTTAGACGGTGTTTGCTGCAACCATCATCAGCATGTCAAAGTGCAGAAGCATATCTGCGGTAATGACCACTATCAGATGGAAGGCGAATTGCTTTGCGAAAGCATACATCGCAGCCTCCTACTTAAGGTTTCTGTACATGTCTGCAAATCAACCCATTTGGGTTTGCACTGATTAGCAGCAACGACACTTTCCCCGTCATTGGCCTTTCGATCAAGTTTTTTCTTAAGTTATCCACATGGTTTTGCTAGGACTTATCCACAGGATAATTGCGAGTAGGCGGAAACTCCCAAAAAATGCACACTCATTGTATTTACTGTCGCGGCTTGGACTTGAGCGCACATAAAATAATTGGAATGCTACTTGCGCGATTTCGGGGCCTCGGCAAAGGCTGTTCAAAATAGCCGCCATGTGTTTGGTGTAGCCTTTCCGGGCCTCGGGCCAAACAGAACCTCGGGGCAAGCCCAGGGATGACGGTGCGGTATACGACGCCAAGAACATGCTCTTTCTCGGGCCACAGCGCTTGACGCCACGCGCCACACCGCCTAGTAACCCCCAACCGCGCAGCCCCGGATTCGTCCGGGGCTTCGTTGTTGCGTTAACCGGGGACCTTCGGGGCCCTATACCTACGGCGGATACGTCCGCCCAAACATAGCGGGTCACACAAGACCTGCACTGCTAACGGAAGACAGAAAGCATGGCACTCAAGTCGTATAAGCCGACGACGCCGGGCCAGCGCGGGCTGGTGCTGATCGACCGTTCGGAGCTGTGGAAAGGCCGTCCGGTCAAAGCCCTTACTGAGGGTTTGACCAAATCGGGTGGCCGGAACAACACCGGACGTATCACATCCCGTCGTCGCGGTGGTGGGGCGAAACGCCTCTACCGGATCGTTGATTTCAAGCGGAACAAGTTTGACGTGGGCGCAACCGTTGCGCGCATCGAATATGACCCGAACCGCACCGCCTTTATCGCGCTCGTTCAGTATGACGATGGCGAACAGGCCTATATCCTTGCCCCGCAGCGTCTCGCTATCGGCGACCGCGTGATCGCATCGGCCAAGGCCGACGTGAAGCCGGGCAACGCGATGCCGTTCTCGGGCCTGCCCATCGGCACAATCATTCACAACATCGAGCTGAAGCCCGGCAAGGGTGGTCAGATCGCACGTGCCGCAGGCACCTACGCTCAGTTCGTGGGTCGTGACGGTGGCTACGCGCAGATCCGTCTGAGCTCGGGTGAACTTCGTATGGTCCGTCAGGAATGCATGGCCACCGTCGGTGCCGTGTCGAACCCGGACAACTCGAACCAGAACTTCGGTAAAGCCGGTCGTATGCGCCATTACGGCAAGCGTCCGTCGGTCCGTGGTGTCGTCATGAACCCGATCGACCACCCGCACGGTGGTGGTGAAGGCCGGACCTCGGGAGGTCGTCACCCGGTGACCCCGTGGGGCAAGCCGACCAAGGGCAAGAAGACCCGCAACAGAAACAAGGCGTCGCAGAAGCTGATCATCCGCTCGCGTCACGCCAAGAAGAAGGGGCGGTAAACCATGTCGCGCTCTGTATGGAAGGGCCCGTTCGTCGATGCCTATGTCTTGAAGAAGGCAGAAGCGTCGCGTGAATCCGGCCGCAACGAAGTCATCAAGATCTGGTCGCGCCGCTCGACGATCCTGCCCCAGTTCGTGGGCCTGACGTTTGGCGTCTACAACGGCCAGAAGCATGTTCCTGTGAACGTCACCGAAGACATGATCGGTCAGAAGTTCGGTGAATATTCGCCGACCCGGACCTATTACGGTCACGCGGCTGACAAAAAAGCGAAGCGGAAGTAAGTCATGGGCAAGGAAAAGAACCCCCGCCGCGTGGCTGACAACGAAGCCATGGCGAAGCTGCGGATGCTGCGCACCAGCCCGCAGAAACTCAACCTGGTCGCTGGTCTCATCCGCGGCAAGAAAGTGGACAAGGCGCTGACCGATCTGACCTTCTCGAAGAAGCGGATCGCGGCAGACGTGAAGAAATGCCTTCAGTCGGCCATCGCCAATGCCGAGAACAACCACGGGCTTGACGTGGACGAGCTGATCGTCGCCGAAGCCTATGTGGGCAAGAACCTCGTGATGAAGCGTGGCCGTCCGCGGGCACGTGGCCGTTTCGGCAAGATCATGAAGCCGTTTTCGGAGATCACCATCAAGGTGCGTCAAGTCGAGGAGCAAGCCTAATGGGTAACAAGACCAATCCGATCGGCATGCGCCTTCAGGTGAACCGCACCTGGGACAGCCGCTGGTACGCAGACACCAAGGACTACGGCAATCTTCTGCTCGAAGACATCGCAATGCGCGAGTTCATCGAGAAAGAGTGCAAGCAGGCCGGTGTGGCCCGTGTCATCATCGAACGTCCGCACAAGAAGTGCCGCGTGACCATTCACACAGCCCGTCCGGGCGTCATCATCGGCAAGAAAGGCGCGGACATCGAGACGCTCCGCAAGAAGCTGGCCGCGATGTCTGATTCCGAACTGCACCTCAACATCGTTGAAGTGCGCAAGCCGGAACTGGACGCCCAGCTGGTTGGCGAAAGCATCGCCCAGCAGCTCGAGCGTCGTGTGTCCTTCCGTCGTGCCATGAAGCGCGCCGTGCAGAACGCCATGCGTATGGGTGCCCTTGGGATCCGCGTGAACGTTGCCGGCCGTCTGGGTGGCGCGGAAATCGCACGGACTGAATGGTACCGCGAAGGCCGTGTGCCGCTGCACACGCTGCGCGCCGACATCGACTATGCCCATGTCGAGGCGGAAACGCCCTACGGCATCATCGGCATCAAGGTCTGGATCTTCAAAGGCGAGATCATGGAGCATGATCCGTCCGCTCGGGATCGTAAGGCACAGGAACTGCAAGACGGTCCCGCACCGCGTGGTGCTGGCGGCGGTCGGAGGAACTAATCATGCTTCAACCAAAGCGTACAAAATTCCGCAAGATGTTCAAAGGCCGGATCAAGGGCGAAGCCAAGGGCGGCTCCGATCTGAACTTTGGCACCTTCGGCCTCAAGGCGCTTCAGCCTGAGCGTGTGACTGCACGTCAGATCGAAGCAGCCCGTCGTGCCATGACGCGTCACATGAAGCGTCAGGGCCGTGTCTGGATCCGGATTTTCCCGGATACTCCGGTCACGTCGAAGCCGACCGAAGTCCGTATGGGTAAAGGTAAGGGTTCGGTCGATTATTGGGCCGCCAAGGTGAAGCCGGGCCGCGTGATGTTCGAAATCGACGGTGTCGGTGAGGACGTCGCCCGCGAAGCGCTGCGTCTGGCCGCGATGAAGCTGCCGATCAAGACCCGCGTCGTGGTTCGCGAGGACTGGTAAGCGGTTCGGTGCGTCCAAGCACGCACCCAACGAGGTAGGAAACCCCCGGTGTGAAAACGCCGGGGGTTTTTACTTGAAAAAAACGTCGTTTAATCACACATCTTGGAGGTCGGAAGACACAAAGAGATTTACGTTAGGATTTTAGCGTGAGCACTGAAAAGACAACAAAATTGGCTGTAGAGGGCGGTTGGATATCACGCGGCGCAAAGAGCGGTCGATTTGTGTCGGTGGAAAGCGGGTCCAAGATCTCGAAAAGTTCTGCAAAGACGGAAAAGACTTTGGAAGACGTCAAGTCTCGTCGGAAGGACGCGCTTGCGCGACTAGCTGATCGCTAAACGGCATTACAGGCTGACTTTGGCGGATGCCATCGCCGCGCATGAGATAGCGTTGCAGTTTGGTGGGCGTGCGGGCATTGTGAGTTTGCATCTCATCCAGTCTGCAATTTTTAGACCTTACTCGGGTTACCATATTCGAATTTGGTCAAAAGCAGCGGCGTTGTTAGAGAGCGTGGTAAATAACCACGGTTTCGTCGACGGCAACAAACGTACCGCATGGGTATTGACCGAATTGCTCATCGAACGGAGTGGATACAGCCTCGATATCGCAGATGACGAACGGGTAGATGATCTCGTGGTCGATGTGGCTCAAGGAAAATTATCGTTTGTCGACTTGGAGCAATGGTTCGCACAGCATCTTGTCCGCAAAAAAAACGACTGATCACTCCCACCGATAATTAAAGCTCACGGACACCCGCTCCTCCTCCGACTGGTTCATCACCACCTCGTGGCGCAGCCAGCTTTCCCAGAGCAGGACGTCACCGACCGCAGGTTTCACATAGATGAAGTTCCGCATCTCCTCGCGCGCGTCTTTGCGGCGGGGTGGGGCGGCCATCATCATCGCGTGGCGGGGGTCTTCCAGCTTCAGCGCGGATGCGCCTTCGGGCATGGACACGTAGGTCGTGCCGGAAATCACCGAATGGGGGTGGATGTGGGCCGCGTGAAAGCCGCCTTCCGGCAAGATGTTGATCCAAAGGTCCTCAAGCACCAGCTTGCGCCCGTCCAGACCGAATTCCAGATCCTCGGCAAAAGCGGCCACATGGGCGTCGAGCGATGTGACCAGATCGGCAAAGATCGGAAAGCGCCAGGGCAGGTCTGAGAGGGACGCATAGGAGGTGTAGCCGGGATACGCGTTGTCCTCGCACCATTGCTGGCCGGCCTCGTCATCTTCGGCGATGGCGAAACAGGAGTTTTCCATTTCATTGGCATCAATTGCCGGTCCGTGTTCTGACAGCGGTGCGTGGTAGAGGCGGGTCACGAAGAGGGAAGATATTGTGCTCATGTGCCCGTCATAATATGCGGTGCAGGCGATGGCGAGAGGACATTGTCGCCCCTTGTAAACAAAGGGGTTGCGCCATCGGGTTGTCCGGCCTATACGGCGCGCTCATCCACCTCCACCGGGAATCAGGGTGACCCACGATAACGATGGGGCTCTCCGGTGATGTTGATAGAAAGGAACGGCGCATGAACGCCAAGGAACTGAATGACAAGACCCCGGATCAGCTCCGGGATGAGCTTGTCGCGCTGAAGAAAGAGGCCTTCAACCTCCGCTTTCAGCAGGCCACAAGCCAGCTTGAGAACACCGCACGCATCCGTCAGGTGCGTCGCAACGTGGCACGTATCAAGACCGTGCTGAACCAGAAGGCCGCCGCTGCGGCCAGCGACGCGTAAGAGGGAGCCACAGATATGCCCAAGCGTATTCTTCAAGGTGTCGTCACCTCGACTGCGAATACTCAGACCGTGACCGTGTCGGTCGAGCGTCGCTTCAAGCACCCGGTTCTTCAGAAGACGATCCGGAAGTCCAAGAAATATCGCGCCCATGATGAGGCCGAGACATTCGCCGTAGGGGACGTTGTCCGCATTCAGGAATGCGCCCCCAAATCGAAGACCAAACGTTGGGAGGTTATCGCTGAGTAAGCGATAGCCTTTCGGCATTTACGAAACCCCCGGGCCAATGTCCTTATCAGGCGGTCCGGGACGTCGGGAGAAACACTATGATCCAGATGCAGACCAATCTGGATGTTGCTGACAACAGCGGCGCACGCCGTGTTCAGTGCATCAAGGTTCTGGGTGGGTCCAAGCGGAAATATGCGTCGGTGGGTGACATCATCGTCGTTTCCGTGAAGGAAGCCATCCCGCGCGGTCGCGTGAAGAAAGGTGACGTCCGTAAGGCCGTCGTCGTGCGCACCGCCAAAGAAGTCCGTCGCGAAGACGGCACAGCCATCCGTTTTGACCGCAACGCCGCCGTCATCCTGAACAACGCAGGTGAGCCGGTCGGTACGCGTATCTTCGGCCCGGTTGTGCGTGAGCTCCGCGCCAAGAACTTCATGAAAATCATCTCGCTTGCTCCGGAGGTGCTGTAATGGCTGCGAAACTCCGTAAAGGCGACAAGGTGGTCGTGCTTGCCGGCAAAGACAAAGGCAAGTCGGGCACCATTTCCTCCGTCGATCCGAAGGCTGGCAAAGCCGTCGTCGACGGTGTGAACGTTGCGATCCGCCACGTGCGCCAGTCCCAGACCACTCAGGGCGGCCGCACCCCCAAGGCGATGCCGATCGACCTGTCGAACCTGGCTATCGTTGACAAGAACGGCAAACCGACCCGCGTTGGCTTCAAGATCGAAGGCGACAAGAAGGTCCGTTATGCCAAGACAACAGGGGATGTGATCGATGCTTGATGCTGCAACCTACACCCCGCGTCTCAAGACGATTTATCGTGACGCCATCAAGGCCGCGATGAAGGAAGAGTTCGGCTACTCGAACGACATGATGATTCCGCGCCTCGACAAGATCGTGCTGAACATCGGCTGCGGTGCTGAAGCTGTCCGTGACAGCAAGAAAGCAAAATCCGCTGTTGAGGACCTGACGAAGATCGCGGGTCAGCAGGCCGTGACCACCAAGGCAAAGAAATCCATCGCGGGCTTCCGCGTTCGTGAAGAAATGCCGCTTGGTGCCAAGGTGACCCTGCGTGGCGACCGGATGTACGACTTCCTCGATCGTCTGATCACAATCGCGATGCCCCGCATCCGGGACTTCCGCGGCGTGAAGCCGTCCTTTGATGGTCGTGGCAACTTTGCCATGGGCATGAAAGAGCACATCGTGTTCCCCGAAATCGACTTCGACAAGGTCGATGAGGTTTGGGGCATGGATATCATCATCACGACGACCGCAAAGACCGACGCGGAAGCCAAGGCGCTGTTGAAGCACTTCAACATGCCGTTCAACGCCTGAGGGGACTGATACCATGGCGAAGAAATCCATGATTGAACGCGAAAAGAAGCGTCAGAAGCTGGTGGCCCGTTACGCGGCCAAGCGTGCTGAGCTCAAAGAAATCGCGAACGACGAAAGCAAGCCGATGGAAGAGCGTTTCAAGGCGCGCCTGAAGCTTGCAAAACTGCCGCGGAACAGCGCGCCGTCGCGCCTGCACAACCGCTGCCAGCTCACCGGGCGTCCGCACGCCTATTATCGTAAACTCAAGGTCAGCCGGATCATGCTTCGTGAACTTGCCAGCAATGGACAAGCCCCCGGTATGGTCAAGTCGAGCTGGTAAGGAGGGCATAGAATGAACGATCCTATCGGCGATATGCTCACCCGTATCCGCAACGCACAGATGCGCGGCAAGTCCACCACCATGACACCGGCGTCCAAGCTGCGTGGCCGCGTTCTCGCGGTGATGGCGGACGAAGGCTACATCCGCGGTTTCGAAGAAACCAAGGACAAGAACGGCCACCCCGCATATGAAATCAGCCTGAAGTACTACGATGGCACACCCGTGATCCGCGAACTCAAGCGCGTGTCCAAGCCGGGCCGTCGTGTGTATCTGGGTGTGGACGACATCCCGCAGGTCCGTCAGGGTCTGGGTGTGTCGATCGTGTCCACGTCCAAAGGCGTCATGACCGATGCAAACGCTCGCAGCCACAATGTTGGCGGCGAAGTGCTTTGCACCGTCTTCTAAGGAGGTCTGGTAATGTCTCGTATTGGTAAACAGCCGGTCGAGCTGCCCTCGGGTGTCACTGCATCCGTGTCTGGCCAGACCGTCGAAGTGAAGGGCCCGAAAGGCGCCAAGAGCTTCACCGCGACCGACGATGTCACCATCGCGGTTGAAGACAACGTGATCACCGTGACTCCGCGTGGCAAGTCCAAGCGCGCGCGCCAGCAGTGGGGCATGTCCCGCACTATGGTTGCGAACCTCGTGCATGGCGTGACCAACACGTTCAAGAAAGAGCTTGAAATTCGGGGTGTTGGTTACCGTGCTCAGCTTCAGGGCAATGTCCTGAAACTGAACCTCGGTTTGTCGCATGACGTTGATTTCGAAATTCCGGAAGGTGTGGTTGTGACCGTGCCCAAGCAGACTGAGATTATCGTGGAAGGTCACGATGCTCAGCAGGTTGGTCAGGTTGCCGCCAACATTCGTGAATGGCGTCGCCCAGAGCCCTACAAGGGCAAGGGCATTCGCTATAAGGACGAATACATCTTCCAGAAGGAAGGCAAGAAGAAGTAAGGACGCAAGGACATGGCAAACAGTAAACGTGATCTGTTCCAGAAGCGCCGTCTGCGCGTTCGGAACAAACTTCGCAAGGTCAATGCAGGGCGCGTGCGCCTCAGCGTTCACCGCTCGAACAAGAACATCAGCGTTCAGCTGATCGACGACGTTCGCGGCGTGACACTGGCAGCGGCTTCGACGATGGAAAAAGAGCTTGGCGGCAAGAACGATGTCGCTTCGGCAGCCAAGGTTGGCGCGGCAATTGCCGAGCGGGCCAAGAAAGCCGGGATCGAAGAAGCGTATTTCGACCGTGGCGGTTTCCTCTTTCACGGCCGCGTCAAGGCTTTGGCCGACGCAGCCCGCGAAGCTGGTCTGAAGATCTAAGCGATCGGTGCGTGCTGGCACGCACCTCATACACACCGTAGGCCGGGCTTCTGCCCGGCACACGTTTTGCGGAGGGGGCGACCCCTCCCGATGATCCGGGAGCACCGAAAGGCTCACCTGGATTGGTCAAACGGGCCAGTGGCCCACAACACAAAGGATGCCTAGATGGCAGAACGTGAAAACAATCGTCGTGGCAATCGCCGCGAACGTGAAGAGCAGGCACCGGAATTCGCGGATCGCCTTGTCGCAATCAACCGGGTGTCCAAGACCGTTAAGGGTGGTAAGCGTTTCGGCTTCGCCGCGCTTGTCGTTGTGGGCGACCAGAAAGGCCGCGTCGGCTTTGGCAAAGGTAAGGCCAAGGAGGTCCCCGAGGCCATCCGCAAGGCAACCGAGCAAGCCAAGCGCAAGATGATCCGCGTGCCGCTGCGCGAAGGCCGCACGCTGCACCACGACATCGAAGGCCGTCATGGCGCCGGCAAGGTCGTGATGCGCACAGCACCGACCGGTACGGGTATCATCGCCGGTGGTCCGATGCGTGCCGTGTTCGAAATGCTGGGCGTTCAGGACGTTGTCGCCAAGTCGATCGGCTCGCAGAACCCCTACAACATGATCCGCGCCACGCTTGATGGTCTCGGCAAAGAGTCCAGCCCGCGCTCCGTCGCACAGCGTCGTGGCAAGAAAGTGGCCGACATCCTGCCCAAGCGTGAAGACGCTCCGCAGGACAGCGCCCACGTTGCTGAGGAGGCTTGATCCACATGGCTAAGACAATCGTTGTAAAGCAGATCGGTTCCCCGATCCGCCGCCCGGAAGTTCAGCGCAAGACCCTGATCGGTCTGGGTCTGAACAAGATGCACCGCACACGCGAACTCGAAGACACCCCTTCGGTCCGCGGCATGGTGCGCAGCATCCCGCACCTCGTCGAGATCATCGAAGAGCGCGGCTGAGCGATACGCTGACTGAGCGCCTTGTTGCGCTTGGATGAAGAATGAAGAACGCCCGTTGTACAACAGCGGGCGTTTTTTCGTTCAGCCTGCGTTCCCTTCGACGGTCACGCGCCACCCGATCACGGGGCAACCCAGCGTCATCCGCAGCGCATCGGTCAATTCGTCAATGGTTTCGGTCGTGACGTAAATTCCGCCCGTCGCATCGGCGAGGCAGCGTGCGACATTGGCTTCGCCGAATTCCTGTTCGGGATTGTTCCACTGAAAATAACCGTCATGCGGGTTCAGCTGAAACCCGATCACGTGGACGGTGAGATCATAAGCCTGATCTGCGAGCGCGGCGCCAAGGGCACAGGGGCGCCCGCCGCATGTTTCGGACCCATCCGTGAGCAGGACGATCACACCCGGTTCGGTGCGGTACTGCATGACCTCAGCCGCGCGTGCGACCGAGGCCGTGAGGGGCGTCAGCCCGCCAGGCGCGAAATTGCGCGTCGCTTCGAGGATCGGTTCTGCAGATTTCTCTATGGGCAGAAAGCGCAGCGAGATGCCTTCGCAGGCGTCGCCGACCTGCTGTGGCCCGTAAATCATCAATCCGACACGGCGAATGTCCTCGATCTCGGGCAGGGCGCGGGCCATGGCCCGCTGCGCTTCGGCGATTTTCGGCAGGCCGCGAATGCCCATCGAGGAATCGATCATGGAAGTTGACCCGTCGAATACCAGCATCGCGTCGGTCGTGCAATCAGGATGCACGACGGTCGGCAGAAGGGCGAGGGCAAGCGCAAGTCGCATGAGGCAACTATGCCACTGCAGGGCTTGCGCGCAAGGCTGTCTGAGGGAGAGGCAGCATGCGATCTGTAGTTCTACTCAAGATTTGCGGACCTCCGCGATGAGTGGGTGTTTCGAAGGGTATCTTGGGAGCAAGTGTCAAGATGGCGGAATGAATCAGCCCAGTCTTGACCCAAATGCCTGTTGAGGTGTCAAGTTTACGAACTAGAGGAGATTATAACGATGGCCGAATACACGATGGATGTGCCACTTATTCCGCAGACAAAATCGAACAGTTGCTGGCATGCAAGCATTCGGATGGTGAAAGCCTATGCCGGAGTTGCCACATTGACCGGTCAGCAGAAAACCGAAGCTTTTCAGAAGGAGTGGCACGAGGACAAAGGGACGCGTGATTACACCGGACTTGCGCGGGCGGAAGGGTTCACGATGCTGTCCGCTAACCGACCGCAATTTACTGTACCTTCGCTGCTTAATACGTTGCAACGTTTTGGTCCGATTTGGACCAACACAACTGATGGGTTTCTCTGGCAACACGCGGTTGTGATCATGGGCGTCACTGACGAGATGGGAGATGTTGTTTTCATCAATGATCCGTGGCCCATTGACACCGGAAAGAAAGGTCACATCGTGCCACTTGAGGACTTCAACAAAGTCGCGGCAATCACCGCGCAGATGTATTATCCGCCGAATGCCAGATCATAAGCGCTGTGCCCCCTTGATCCGGAATGGGCAACCCTCTATACGCCCCCGGTGGCCCAAAGGGTCACTGAGTCTAAAATCAAGAAAAGCCGCGTTCGTCCCACATCGCTTCGGGGGCGTTTCCGGCAAAGGAGAAGCGATATGAAACTGCATGAACTGCGCGACAATCCCGGCGCAACCAAGCGCAAGAAGCGCGTTGGCCGTGGTCCGGGCTCCGGCCTCGGTAAAATGGGTGGCCGTGGTATCAAGGGTCAGAAATCCCGTTCGGGTGTGGCCATTGCCGGTTACGAAGGCGGCCAGATGCCGCTCTACCAGCGTCTGCCGAAGCGTGGCTTCAACAAGCCGAACCGCAAGGCGTTCGCCGTGGTCAATCTGGGCCTGATCCAGAAATTCGTCGATGCTGGCAAGCTTGACGCGAAGGGTACCATTGACGAGGACGCGCTGGTCGCCTCCGGTCTGGTCCGTCGCAAGCTGGACGGCATCCGCGTGCTCGCCAAGGGCGACATCACTGCGAAAGTGACGCTGGCAGTCACCGGCGCTTCGAAATCCGCGATCGACGCGGTGGAGAAGGCTGGCGGCTCACTGACGGTCACAACCGCGCAGGCTGCCGAATAAGAGGTTGTGAGCGGCCCCTGCGCCGCTTACATAGCCTCCAGAGCTTTCCAAACGCCGCCTGAGCCGGACCGCTCATGGCGGCGTTCATCATAAAAGAGACCCGCATGGTATCAGCAGCAGAACAAATGGCCGCGAATACAAGCTGGGCTGCGCTCGGCAAAGCGACCGATTTGCGCAACCGCATCCTGTTTACGCTTGGCCTTCTGATCGTTTACCGCATCGGCACTTTCATCCCCGTTCCCGGGATTGATGGCATCGCCCTGCGCGAATTCATGGAGCAGGCGCAGCAGGGGATTGGGGGCATCCTCACGATGTTCACCGGTGGCGCACTGGGCCGAATGGGCATTTTTGCCCTTGGCATCATGCCCTATATCTCGGCCTCGATCATCGTTCAGCTTCTGGCCTCCATGGTGCCGTCGCTGGAACAGCTGAAGAAAGAGGGCGAAGCGGGTCGCAAGAAGATCGCGCAATACACCCGTTACGGCACGGTGTTCCTTGCCACGTTCCAGGCCTACGGCCTTGCCGTCAGCCTTGAAGCGGGCGATTTGGTGACTGATCCGGGTTGGTTCTTCCGCGCGTCCTGCGTGATCACCCTTGTGGGTGGGACAATGTTCCTGATGTGGCTGGGGGAACAGATCACCCAGCGCGGCGTTGGCAACGGGATCTCGCTGATCATCTTCGTTGGTATCATCGCTGAAGTGCCCGCCGCGTTGGCGCAGTTCTTTGCGTCGGGCCGGTCGGGTGCGATCAGCCCTGCCGTGATCGTTGGGGTGATCCTCATGGTCATTGCGGTGATCATGTTTGTGGTCTTCATGGAACGGGCGCTCCGAAAGATCACGATTCAATATCCCCGTCGTCAGATGGGCATGAAAATCGCCGAAGCGCAGAGCAGTCATCTGCCGGTCAAGGTCAACCCGTCGGGCGTGATTCCCGCGATCTTTGCCAGCTCGCTTCTGCTGTTGCCTACGACCATAAGCACCTTCAGTGGTCAGCAGACCGGCCCGGTCATGTCGACGATCCTTGCCTATTTCGGGCCGGGACAGCCGCTGTACCTGTTGTTCTTCGGGGCGATGATCGTCTTCTTCGCTTACTTCTACACCTTCAACGTGTCGTTCAAGGTGGATGATGTGGCCGACAACTTGAAGAACCAGAATGGCTTTGTTCCGGGCATCCGTCCGGGTAAAAAGACGGCCGAGTATCTCGAATACGTGGTCAACCGCGTGCTGGTTCTGGGCTCGGCCTACCTGACCGCGGTCTGTCTGCTGCCAGAAATTCTGCGCGGTCAGTTCGCGATCCCGTTCTACTTTGGCGGTACATCCGTGCTGATCGTGGTGTCGGTGACGATGGACACGATCCAGCAGGTGCAGAGCCATCTTCTGGCCCACCAGTACGAAGGTCTCATTCAAAAGTCGCAACTGCGCGGTAAGGGTAAGGCCAAAGGCAAAAGACGGAGCCCGGCGCGTCGATGAACATCATACTGTTAGGCCCGCCAGGTGCGGGCAAAGGCACTCAGGCGCGGTTCCTTTGTGACGAACGTGACATGATCCAGCTTTCGACCGGCGACATGCTGCGCGAAGCCAAGGACAGTGGCACGGAAATGGGCAAGGTCGTGGCAGACGTCATGGCCCGCGGTGAACTGGTCACGGACGAGATCGTCATCGGTCTCATCCGCGAAAAGCTGGGCGGAGACAAAAAGGGTGGTTTCATCTTTGATGGCTTCCCTCGCACACTCGCCCAAGCCGATGCGCTAGGCGCGCTTCTGGCTGAGACGGGCGAGACGCTGGATGCGGTGATCGAGATGCAGGTCGACGACAATGCACTTGTCGCCCGCATCACGGCACGCTCCACCTGCGGCTCCTGCGGCGAGGTCTTTAACGACCACACCAAGCCGATCCCGGCGGATGGCAAGTGCTCCAACTGCGGCGGCACTGAATTCAAGCGCCGTGCGGACGACAATGAGGACAGCCTCAAGCAGCGTTTGATGGAGTACTACAAAAAGACCTCGCCGCTGATTGGCTACTACTACGCCAAGGGGCAACTGTCGTCTGTTGACGGTCTGGGCGAAATGTCCGCCGTGAAAGCGGACATCGCCAAGGTGCTCGACGCCTAATCGCAGCGCTCCGATGCTCCCGCACTACGGGCCGCCTCAAGCGCGTCCTTGATGGGGGCATCTTCAACCAAAACCGACAGCGGCGCATCAGCCGCTGTTGCGACATAGACCGAGAAGGTCGCCTCGGGGTCTGGGCCCGACCCGGTTCTGCAAGCTGCCACCGTGATCGAGAATGTGCCATTGGTTGCGCGCGGTGCGTCTGTTTCCCATGCATTGAACAAGTCCCGCAGTCGAATGTACTCCGCGCGGTCTTCTGGATCGAGACGGAAGAGCAGCATCCCCTGCGCGGTTTCCAACCTCTCCAATTCGAACACACCCATGTCCGCTTGTCCTGTGTCAGACCGCGTTGCGGCAAAGGTCAGAACGGCGCCGTCCGGGGGGATTGTGACGCCAACGGGCAAGTTTATGCCCGCGCGGATGTCGTCCGGATTTGCTGTGAGAGGCGACAGTTTCGACAGCGCCGCAAGGGCACTGGGGTCAATGGAGCTGCATCCGACGAGGGCGATTGCGGCTAGAATTGATGTCAAGCGCATAAATATTTCCTTGATTCGTTTAAAAATTATTGTAAAACGATAAATATCGATCTGACAAGGAGGGAAAAATGCGTCTCACTCTGCCCACAGTTCTTTATTTCGGCACATGGACGACGCTCGTTGCGGCTCCTGTGATTTTGGTTGTGCTTATCCTGATGGGGCAGTTCTCGCCCGAGGCGATCCGGGCGGCTTTCCCGGATGTGCCGGTATCCGAAATGCAAAGCGACGATCAGATCATTTGCGCCGGGATCGTGGGCCTTGTTCCGTGGCTCATTGGCGCTTGGGTCTTGTATCAGGCGCAGGCTCTATTTGCGCTCTATCGCGGAAATCGCGCGCTCACGCTTGAGGCGGCGCAGATCATCCGCAATCTCGGGGTCGGGATGGTGGTGATCGCCGTGGCGCAGGTTGCGACGCGGACCGTGCAGATCCTGATGCTCACCTCGGCCAATGTCGATGGCGAACGGATGCTGGCGATCCAGTTCGGTTTCGCCCAGGTCGGGCTGCTACTGGCGGCGGGTCTGATGGTGGTGATCGGGCGCAGCATGGTCGAGGCGGCGCGCGCCGTGGACGACATGCGCGGGTTCGTCTGATGGAGATCATCGTGCGGCTCGACGTTGTGTTGGCACAGCGCAAGATGAAGGCCCGGGATCTGGCGGAACAGATCGGCATCTCGGAACAGAATGTCAGTCTCTTGCGCACCGGCAAGGTCAAGGGTATCCGGTTCAATACGCTGGCGCGGATCTGCGAGGTTTTGCAGTGCCAGCCGGGCGATATTCTTGAAGCGGCGCCGCTTGTGGATAAAGATGCCTGAGGCGGGTTCTCCGCCCTTGACGCCACCGCCAATCACTCCTATCTACCGCCATCTCTTAACCGAGAATCACCGTCGCAGCGCGGGTCGCGCCCGTCTGCGGATCACCTGATCAGCTGGGGGCCCCAAGGGTAAAACCGAAGGGCCTTATGTTGTGAAAAAAGGGTCTGGCGTTACGGACCCGCAACGAAAAGGAAGTCATACGTGGCACGTATTGCTGGCGTGAACATTCCCACAGGGAAGCGTGTTCCAATCGCCCTCACCTATATCACCGGTATTGGCCATACCTCTGCAAAAGCCATTTGCGAAGCGGTCAACATCGACGTCACCCGCCGTGTCAACGAACTGAGCGATGCAGAAGTGCTCGCCATTCGGGAACACATCGATGCGAACTACACTGTCGAAGGCGACCTGCGCCGCGAAGTGCAGATGAACATCAAGCGCCTGATGGACCTCGGCTGCTACCGCGGCCTCCGTCATCGTCGTAACCTGCCCGTACGCGGTCAGCGGACCCACACCAACGCTCGTACCCGCAAAGGCCCCGCAAAGGCCATTGCCGGTAAGAAGAAATAAGGGAGGTCTGCACCAATGGCACGTGATACCCGTCGCGGAGGCAAGAAGAAGGTCTCCAAGAACATCGCAGCTGGCGTCGCACATGTGAACTCCAGCTTCAACAACACCAAGATCCTGATCTCCGACGTGCAGGGCAACGCCATTTCGTGGTCGTCTGCCGGTACCATGGGCTTCAAAGGCTCGCGGAAATCCACACCTTACGCGGCCCAGCTGGCTGCCGAAGATGCGGGCCGCAAGGCACAGGAACATGGCGTCAAGACGCTCGAAGTCGAAGTTCAGGGCCCCGGTTCGGGTCGTGAATCGGCTCTGCGCGCGCTGGCAGCTGTCGGCTTCAACATCACCTCGATCCGTGATGTGACCCCGATGGCGCATAACGGCTGCCGTCCGCCGAAGCGCCGCCGCGTCTAAAAGCGAGCACAACAATGGCATGGCCTCACCATTGGGTGGGGTCATGCTTTCGTCATTTTAACCTCGGGCGTTTTTGCCTTTCGGACATGGGGCAGAAACAAGAATGGAGGGACGCATGATCCACAAAAACTGGGCAGAACTGATCAAGCCGACACAGCTTGAGGTCAAGCCGGGCGCTGATCCGTCGCGCGTGGCAACCCTTGTTGCCGAACCGCTCGAGCGGGGCTTTGGTCTCACGCTCGGCAACGCGCTGCGTCGCGTTCTGCTGTCGTCGCTTCAGGGCGCAGCCATCACCAGCGTTCAGATCGACAACGTTCTGCACGAGTTCTCCAGCGTTGCTGGTGTCCGCGAAGACGTGACCGACATCGTTCTGAACCTCAAGGGTGTGTCGCTCCGCATGGAAGTCGAAGGTCCCAAGCGCGTGTCGATCAACGCCAAGGGTCCGGGCGTCGTCACTGCGGGTGATATCTCGGAAACCAACGGCATCGAAGTGCTGAACCGCGACCACGTGATCTGCCACCTCGACGATGGTGCGGATCTCTACATGGAACTGACGGTCAACACCGGCAAAGGCTATGTCTCGGCCGACAAGAACCGCCCCGAAGATGCGCCCATCGGCCTGATGCCGATCGACGCGATCTATTCGCCGGTCAAGAAGGTCGCCTATGACGTTCAGCCGACCCGCGAAGGTCAGGTTCTGGACTATGACAAGCTGACCATGAAGATCGAAACCGATGGGTCGCTGACCCCGGAAGATGCCGTCGCCTATGCTGCGCGCATCATTCAGGACCAGCTGTCGATCTTCGTCAACTTCGACGAGCCGGAATCGGCACGCCCGCAGGACGACGACGATGGTCTTGAGTTCAACCCGCTCCTGCTCAAGAAGGTGGATGAGCTGGAACTCAGCGTCCGCTCTGCGAACTGCCTGAAGAACGACAACATCGTCTATATCGGCGATCTCATTCAGAAAACCGAAGCCGAGATGCTCCGCACCCCGAACTTCGGCCGCAAGTCGCTGAACGAGATCAAGGAAGTGCTGTCCGGCATGGGCCTGCACCTTGGCATGGATGTCGAGGATTGGCCGCCAGACAACATCGAAGACCTGGCGAAAAAGCTGGAAGACAACTTTTAAGAACTTTGGGTGAGGGGCAACTCTCACCCGATCGGGCACCCGCCCCAAGGAGAGTCCCTGACACGCATCGGGGGCCGGACAAAGCAAAAACGCCCGTAGAGGGCACATTAGGAGAAGACACATGCGTCACGCACGAGGCTACCGCCGCCTGAACCGCACCCATGAGCACCGCAAGGCGCTTTTCGCGAACATGGCTGGCTCGCTCATCGAACATGAGCAAATCAAGACAACCCTGCCCAAGGCAAAAGAACTGCGCCCGATCGTTGAAAAGCTGATCACGCTGGGCAAGCGCGGCGATCTGCACGCCCGCCGTCAGGCGCGCGCCGCCCTCAAGCAGGACATGCTGGTCACCAAGCTGTTCGACATCCTTGGCCCGCGTTACACCGAGCGTCAGGGCGGCTATGTCCGCATCCTGAAGGCCGGCTTCCGCTATGGCGACATGGCACCGATGGCGATCATCGAATTCGTCGACCGCGATGTCGACGCCAAAGGCGCGGCTGACAAGGCCCGCATCGCCGAGTTCGAAGCGGCAGACGAAGAATAAGATCACGCCCCAGTGGCACGATCACGGCCCCGCCCATGTGGCGGGGCTTTTTCGTTTTTGGAAGGCCGCGAAAGGTGCTGTTTTTGGGTAAAACTAAGTTACGGCACTTCGTGACGTGTCTTCTTCGTCCAAGACCGTCAGATCATCCTCTCTGGTTATTGTCGAAGATGCACCAAATCGCTCAGCGATCCATGTATGAGTATGTCCGGGAAAGGCGGTTCTGAACCGTTCGATCAGTTTGCTGTAGCCGAACCCGAGTTCAGATGCCTTGCAAACGCGAATTCCTGAGGGATGTCGATGCAGTGCCAACCCACCACCCGCTGGACGTAACTCGTATCCTTTTGCGCGTAGCCGTTGCTGCAGGTCTGCCCATGTTTTGGCGAAGGCGAAGTCTTGGGCGAGGCGCGCGCGCAAGGGCGCGACGAGGTGCTCGTCCGCCCGATTGGGCGGTCTCGCATTCATGCGACGGGAAATTTCTTTCGCCAAGAGATTGCGGACCAATTGACCCAGCGTGATGTCGTCTTCCCGTGCAAGTCTGGCACCGACTCGCATCATCTCTTCGGGAAGTTTGAACTGTACGGTTTCCATGTTGGAACAGAGCGTGCCATTGAATGGTTAACGCTGAGTTTAAACATCCAACTCCTCAACAAACCGCGCGTTTTCCTGAATATACTGGAACCGCAGCTCGGGTTTCTTCCCCATCAGCCGTTCCACCAGATCGCCGGTTTCGCCCGGTTCGTCCTCGTCGATGGTCACCCGAATGAGCTTGCGCGAGGCCGGATCCATCGTGGTTTCCTTGAGGTCCTTCGCGTCCATCTCGCCCAGACCCTTGAAACGCTGGACGTCAATCTTGCCTTTGCCGCCAAGGCCCTTTTCCATCATCCGTTCTTTCTCGGCATCGTCCGCCACGTAGAGCCGCTTGGCCCCTTGCGTCAGGCGATAAAGCGGAGGGCAGGCGAGGTAGAGGTGGCCTGCGTCGATCATCGGGCGCATCTGGGTGAAGAAAAATGTCATCAAAAGCGAGGCAATATGGGCGCCGTCCACGTCGGCATCCGTCATGATGATAATCTTTTCGTAACGCAGATCGTCGACATTGAATTTCGTCCCAAGGCCCACACCCAAGGCCTGTGTCAGATCGCTGATCTCGGCATTGGTCCCCAATTTGGAGGAGGCAGCACCCAGAACGTTCAGGATTTTCCCCCGCAGCGGCAAGAGCGCCTGTGTCTTGCGGTCCCGTGCCATCTTGGCCGATCCACCGGCCGAGTCGCCCTCGACGATGAACAACTCTGTTCCCTCGCGGGTCGCGGATGAGCAATCGACCAGCTTGCCCGGAAGTCGCAGCTTCTTCGTCGCCGACTTGCGCTGGGTCTCTTTCTCCTGTCGCCGCCGCAACCGCTCTTCGGCGCGCAGGACAAGAAAGTCGAGGATCGCACCCGCCGATTTCGTATCTGCTGCCAGCCAGTTGTCGAAATGGTCACGCACCGCGCCTTCGACCAGGCGCTGCGCCTCGGTTGTCGCAAGGCGATCCTTGGTCTGACCCACAAATTCCGGTTCGCGGATGAAACAGGACACCAATGCACATCCGCCCGTGATCAGGTCGTCGCGGGTGATCTGCGCGGCCTTCTTGTTGTTGATCAGCTCTCCATAGGCGCGGATGCCCTTGAGGATCGCGGCCCAGAACCCGGCCTCATGCGTGCCGCCTTCGGGCGTGGGAACGGTGTTACAGTAGGACTGGATGAACCCGTCGCGCGACGGTGTCCAGTTGATCGCCCATTCGACTTTGCCCGGCGCGTTGAACTTTTCACGAAACTCCACAGTGCCGGCGAATGGCTTGTCCGCATAGGTGGACGCCCCGCCCAAAGTCTCGGTCAGGTAATCGGCGAGGCCGCCGGGAAAGTGGAACGTGGCCTCGGTCGGTGTTTCCCCGTCGTTGATCGCGGATTTCCAGCGGATCTCGACCCCGGAAAACAGATAGGCCTTGGAGCGCACCATCTTGAGCAGGCGAGCGGGTTTGAACCGGTGCGATCCGAAAATCTGCTCGTCCGCGTGGAAGGTGACTGTCGTCCCGCGCCGGTTCGGCGCCTGACCAACCTTGGCCACAGGGCCAAGCGGCACCCCGCGCGAGAAGCGCTGTTCGTAGACTTCCTTGTTCCGCGCGACCTGCACCACCATCGAATCGGACAGCGCGTTCACCACAGAGGCACCGACACCGTGCAGACCGCCCGATGTCTCGTAGGCGTCGCCCGAAAACTTGCCGCCCGCGTGCAGGGTACACAGGATCACCTCAAGCGCGGATTTGCCGGGAAATTTCGGGTGCGGGTCAATCGGGATGCCGCGCCCGTTGTCGCGGATGGTGACGGCGTAATCCTCGTGCAACTCGACCTCGATCCGGTTGGCGTGTCCCGCCACCGCCTCGTCCATCGAGTTGTCCAGAACCTCGGCCACAAGATGATGCAGCGCGCGTTCATCCGTGCCGCCAATATACATGCCGGGGCGCTTGCGAACGGGTTCCAGCCCTTCCAGCACCTCGATTGACGAGGCATCATAGTCGGTCGGTTCGTGTCCGGAGAGGAGGTCTTCGGCCATGGCAGCTGCTCTGTGTTTGTTGCTTTGCGGGCCAGTATGACAGAGCGTTGCGCAGGGGGGAAGCGCTAGCGTGGCCTAGCTGGGCTTGTCATCGCCCATCAATCGCTCGGCCTTGCGGCGCACCAGCACACCGCGCAGGTCGTGCATCGCGAGAAGCAGCGCATCCGTCACCGTTTCAAGCTGTTCGCGGGTGGCGCGGGATTGGGCCCATTGGGTGGTGAGGTTCAAATGGTCGACGGTCCGCAGGATGTCATCCACATCACGATCTGCCAGAATGGTTTGCCGGTCTTGCATCCAATCGCGAATGACCGACACATCGTCTTCGCTCAGAGTGCGCTCGCCATGAGGTTTGATCTCACCATTGCGGATGTTGACCACGGCGATCTGGTCCATCTCGATCCGTCGTTGCGGGTTCTCTGTATCCACTCGAAACACAAGAGCGCCGTTTTCGCGTACCCTGAAATAGTAATCGGGCAGGTCTCCAGCCATATTCGCCTCTCGCCTGTATTGCCGACAGGCTAACAACTCACGTTAAGGTAAACCAGCCTTTGTCTGACATGGCTCACGGGGAAATTTCTTTAAAGAACCTCAAGCCTGTATCAGGACAGACCCGCGCAGAAAGCCTGGATGCGATTACAGGCCTCCGTCAAGGCCTCATCCGAAGTGGCATAGCTGACGCGGAAATAAGGGCTAAGGCCGAACGCGGCACCAAAAACAACCGCAACGCCGTGTTCTTCCAGCAATGCCGTGGCAAAGGCTTCGTCGGTGTCGATCAGAGTACCGCCCGCACTGGTCTTGCCAATACAGCCCGCGATGGACGGGTACACATAGAACGCGCCCTCCGGTACGGCACAGGTGATGCCCTCGCAGGCGTTCAGACCGGCCACCACGAGATCCCGCCGCTTACGGAACGCCTCATTGCGCTCGGCCAGAAACTCCTGAGGTCCGTTCAACGCTTCAACCGTCGCCCATTGGCTGATCGAGCAGGGGTTGGTCGTGGATTGTGATTGAAGCTTGCGCATCGCCGCGATCAAGTGTTCCGGTCCCGCCGCATAGCCGATACGCCAGCCCGTCATCGCATAGGATTTCGACACGCCGTTCACCGTCAGCGTGCGATCATACAGCCCCGGCTCGACCTGCGCGGGGGTGCAGAACTGAAAGCCGTCATAGGCTAGATGTTCGTACATGTCGTCGGTCATCACCCAGACATGCGGGTGGCGCATCAAAACATCCGTCAATGCTTTCAACTGGTTGTGGCCATAGCCCGCACCCGTCGGATTCGACGGCGAATTGAAGATGAACCACTTGGTCTTGGGCGTGATCGCCGCCTCAAGCGCTTCTGGGGAAATGCGGAACCCGTCTTCGAGTGTCGTTTCCACGATCACCGGTTCGCCGCCGCCAAGGCGCACCATGTCGGGATAGCTGACCCAATAGGGGGCTGGGATAATCACCTCGTCGCCGGGGTTCAGTGTGGCCAGCAGAGCGTTATACAGCACCTGCTTTCCGCCTGTGGAAACCGTCACCTGAGACGGCGTGTAGTCCAAACCGTTCTCACGCTTGAACTTGGCGCAGATCGCCAGTTTGACCTCGGGGATGCCATCGACTGCGGTGTACTTCGTTTTTCCCGCTTCGATCGCCGCAATTGCAGCGGCCTTAATGTTGTCCGGCGTGTCAAAGTCTGGCTCACCGGCACCCAAGCCAATGACATCGTGACCCGCTGCCTTCAGCTCCATCGCCTTTTGCGAAACGGCCACGGTGGGAGAGGGACTGACGCGGGCAAGTGTGTCGGAAAGAAACGGCATGGTCGGCCCCTGTTTGTGATTACCCCGCAACTGTCTTAGGGTGCGCGAGAAACACGATCAAGCGATGATCGCGAAAGGAGAACGGATGACCGAGAGCGACCAGAACTGGTATGCCGCTGAAATTGCAACCTTTGGCGACCGCATGACGGCAGCCCGCGAGGCTGCTGGCATGACGCAGGAGGCGCTGGCGAAACGTCTGGGTGTCAAAAAAAGCACGCTGCGCAACTGGGAAAACGACGTGGCCGAACCGCGCGCCAACCGCTTGTCGATGCTGGCGGGTCTATTGAATGTTTCGATGATGTGGCTCATCAACGGCGAGGGCGAAGGGATCGACGGCCCCGATGTCGAAGCGATGCCATCGGACCTGAGCGAAATCATTCTTGAAATCCGTGAAATGAAATCGGAACTCCATGCCAAGGCTGAACAATTGGCACGGCTTGAAAAACGCCTGCGCAATGTGATGGTGTCCTCAACATGAACGAACCCCGCGAACATCGTCTGAAACGCCTGTCCATGCGATCTATGCGCCGGGGCATCAAGGAGATGGACATCATCTTGTCGCGCTATGCAGAGCTTCGGCTGCAAGGGTTCGACGATGCCATGCTCGACCGGTACGATGCACTTTTGTCGGAAAACGATCAGGACCTGTACCAATGGGTCAGTGGACAAAGACCGCCGCCCGACAATTTGCGCGACATGATTTCCGATATCTCGGAAGTTGCGTTCCAGCGGTGATCTGAAAAGAGTTCTGCCTGCTTAACTGAATGTTGGTGATTATGGTCGATTCTCGCGCCTGACGGACAAGGCGGAGAAACGAATGAGCATTCATGCATCGGTAGATCGGGGCGGTGCCAACGCCATGTTGGACGGCTATCTTGAGGCGCTCGCTTTGGTAGAGCGGCTTCATCGTTTGCTGCTGGATGTGATCAAGGATGAGTTCGAACGGGTCGGTATCATCGAAATCAACGCAGTCCAAGCGCTGCTGCTGTTCAATATCGGCGATAACGAAGTGACCGCAGGCGAATTGAAAACCCGCGGGTACTATCAAGGCAGCAATGTCAGCTACAATCTCAAGAAGCTGGTGGATATGGGCTACATGCACCATCAGCGCTGCGAGATTGATCGCCGCTCGGTCCGGGTGCGGCTGACACCACGCGGCCGGGAAATCCGCGATCTGATTTCGGCGCTGTTTGCCCGCCATGCCGACGGGCTGATCGCCAAGAATGTGATCGACCACGGCACATTGGGCGATATGAGCAGCACGCTGCGCCGGATGGAGCGCTACTGGACTGATCAGATCCGCTATATCTACTAACCGGGGCGGGGTGCCTCGACAGGATTGGCACTCAGGATTCTGTCGTTCAACTCGCGGAACAGCTTGCGGGTCATGGCCTCTTTGTAGCCCTGATACCCTTCGGACGTTTCGACGAACGCTCCAAATCCATAGCGGACTTCGCGGTGGAAATAATCCAGCACATCGTCGGACCCGCCCAAAACGGCCAGACCATTGACGGTCACATTGGCGAAGGGAAAGTTCTTGTAGGCAAGCCTTGGTGGAAAGCCGTCATTGTTTTCGCCGTCGCCGGACAGATCGATCACCTGACGGTCGCAGCTGGGACCGCGCGACAGCAGGGTGGCGCCGTATCCCAACGCGTACCCCATCGCCGTCGGAAAGCGGGTATGGCTGCGCGGGGCAGACAGCAGGGTCTGAATCACGTCGTCTATGGCCGCATCATCGGTCAGCGCGACCCAATTGCTGACCATCGCGCTTTGCCGCCGACCGCTCCATTCATAGATGGCGATGGCGACATGCCCGTCCCCATCAAGGATCGCACTGCGGATCAAAGGATCGCCCAACGCGGCGGCAAGGCCGTCGCGCTGGAGGATGTATTCTTCGGCGTCGACCGAGGACGACACATCGAGTGCCAGTAGAAGCGCAAGACGGCAATGCGATGGCTGCGCGTTGGATGGGGTGAGAAGCCCCGTCCAAATCATCAGCGCCAAAGCTGCCAGGATGCGCCGCATCACGTCACCAGTGGCCGGTGTTTTCCATGCTGGCCCACGGTTCCTGCGGGGGCAGAGCATCGCCGAGTTGCAGCAGTTCGATCGAGATATTGTCGGGGGACCGGACAAAGGCCATATGCCCGTCGCGCGGCGGGCGGTTGATCGTCACGCCGTTGTCCATCAGATGCTGGCACAGCTCGTAGATGTTATCCACCCGGTAGGCCAGATGCCCGAAATGACGGCTGTCGGAGGGCAAACCGTCATCCCCATCCCAATTATACGTCAGTTCGACCGGGCATTCCTCCTGCCCCTCGGGTGCCATGAAAATCAGGGTAAACCGGCCCTTTTCGTTGTCCGTACGGCGGGTCTCTTTCAGACCCAGCAAGCTGTAGAATTTCATCGAAGCGTCCAGGTCTTTGACCCGGACCATGGTGTGGAGATAGCGAAGGGGCATAACATCCTCTTGAGTTGGTTCGCCAAGAGGCTAGGCCAATTCACCGGGATGTCGAGGGTGAAAGCGGGGTCAGAAGGCCGAGCGGATGCCCAGTTGTATTCCGAAATTCTCGGTCTCGTAGAGGTCGATATTGGCGTGCGTGCGTTCCGCGTTGAGCGTGACCGTCGGAATGAACCCGTAGAAATCCATCTCTGGCAGCGCGGCCGTCACGGTAGCCTGAAGGCTGCGTTCATCGCGCCCATCGGTTGTCAGGCTTGAGCGGTCATGGATTTTCTCGGACAGGGTCAGGCCGAATTCCAACTGTGCGGGACCGATCGGTTTTGCGAGCCCATACCGAGCCGAGATTGCCCGTTGGGTGTAGTCAAGGTAGTCTGCGTCGCTTTCCGATTGGATGAAACTGGTCGACACAGACACGGTGTTGCCGCTGGCCAGCGACATCCCATAGCCCAGATGCGCGCTCCAGATGGTGGCGTCGTCGCGGGTCCCTTCGCCGGACTGGCCTTCGCGGCTTACCGAAAAGCTCAGCATTCCGTTGGGCCCGGTCGCGCGCCGATAATTCGTGCCAAGCCGTGTGTAGGACAAGAGCGGTTCGCCCCCGTACCACGTGTGCCCCAGGCGCGCGTCCCACCCCAGCCGCGACCGACCCCCGGGCAGGGCATAATCCTCTTGAAGGCCGATGAAGACTGAACTTGTGGCGAAATCCGACCCTTCGGCATCCGGAGCGATGTCCTTGGCGTCGTCGGACAGGACATAGGTGCGGTGCGATGCGCCAAAGAGCAGGTCAGTGCGCTTGCGCTCGGTGTTGACCAGCCGGTATCGCGTGCTGAGGCCTGTGGAGATTTCGACGCCCGACAATGCGCGGGCTTCCCCTTCGAGGGCAAATTCGAACGGGAGGCCGAACAGTTCGGAGGTTTCGTTGCGGCTGCCGTTGTTGATGTTGGAGCTGGGAGCGATTGAGAAGCGCAGCGCTGTGGACCACGGATTCTGACGGCGCACATAGCGGAAATCCTCGGCCGCGCGCGCTTTCAACCCGTCATCCGGAGCGATTTGTACGGCGCGGCGCAGCCAGAGTTGCGCCGCCGTGCGCCTCCCGGAGGATGACAGCGCCTGTGCCATGGCAAGTGCGGCAGCATATCGGGCGTTCTCGCCCTCAGCCAAGGCCCAGGCGCGGCGCGCATGGGTCAGGGCTTCGTCGTTGCGGCCAAGATTGCGCGCGGCGCGAGACCGGATGAGATGCGCATCAAGATCGGTCTCGTCGCGTTCGATCAAGGCCCCGGTCAGATCATAGGCAAGCCCAGCCTGACCCTGAAGCACCGCCTGCCCGGCAAGATCCCGCATCTGCTCGGGGCTGAGCACGGCTTGGGCAGAGGCCTGTGCCGCCGCAAAGGCCAAAGCGCCGAGTGTCAGGCCAATCCGGCGGGACCAGCGGAGCATCACTGGCGGTAGACGATGAACCCACCGGTTTCCTGGTAGGTCGTGCTGTCGTCGAACCGAGGATCGTTACCGGTCATGACAAGCACACCCACGATTTCACCCGCATCATCGCCCGAGATGATGGCATAATAGGTGCCTTCACCGCTTTCGATCGTTTCGCCATTGTCGAATTCGGCGATTTCGAAAATCTCACTGGCGATTTCGCCGTTGGAGTCAGCGTCATCCGGCGAAATCACAGGGCGGATGCGTGGCAGAACCGGGTTGCCGTCTGCATCGGTTTCGAGCACCAGCGACCGGGTTGTGGTGCCATCATCGGCTTCATCTCCGCGCCCCAAAGCGTCGAGATAGGCACGCGTGATTTCCGTTCCGTTGATGTCATAAAGGCGCCGGTTGCTGACGAACAGGGCCACACCGCGATTGCCGTCGTTGAAGTCCTTGAAGTCGACGATCATTTCCGCGTCGCCTTCCACATATTCAAGGCCGCCACGACCGGTGAACACGCGGATGCCTGCGTAGTCGCCGGTGTAACGGGCGTCGCCATCGTCGGGCAGGACAAGGCGCACTTCATTGCCGTCGTCGTCGAAGCCGTTGCGCTGATACACAAAGCCACCAAAGCCGTAATCGACATAGGAGCCAGAACGGACGATGGCGAATTCGGTTTCACCGGTGGTGCTGCGACCATAGATCGCTCGGTAGGTGAAGGTGCGCAGCGTTGTGCCGGTCACCGGGTCTTCGGTGGTTTCAGCACCTTCGTAAACCGCAAAAGAGCCCAACTGCGCCACACCGGTCACGGGGTCGCCGCGGGTGTAGATGTTGTTGCCGTCAAAGGCGATGTTGTCGACGAAGAATTCATCCTGACCTTCGTCATTGAGGTACCGGATGTTCGTTGCATAGCCGCCGCCGGTTTCCTCGTCCCGCTCTTCGCGGCGCACGATCTGGGAATTCGGGGTCGGGTTGGTGGTACCGGGGGGCAGGTCCGGCGTGCCACGGGTGCTGTCAATCGGCGTTTCATCCGTGCCGCCATCAGTCCCGCCGTCGGTGCCTTCCCCGGTGGTTGGCGATTGCAGCACGTCACCGCCGCCGCTGTCGCACGCGGCCACGAAACCCAGACACAGGATAAGAAGAAGAATACGCGTCATTTTATTACTGCCCCGGCTTGCTTTGGCCTTTTTCGCGACCACTCAACGCGAAAATCCGGCAGGTGTGTGTGAAAGTCAACGCAAAGCACAGCCCATCCTGTGAAAAAGACCCATACTGCGGCCTCGGTGCAAGATACCATCCTTGGTGGTTCCTACGGGCATACCCGCGAGATATAGTCGGGGACGACTCATCCTAGTGGGAAAGGATTCGCAATGCCCCTGTCGCCGGAACAAGAGGCCGAAATCTCCGAACAGCGCAGCGCGCCACAGCAGACGCTGCGCGCGGTCAGCGAGGGTATGGAGGGGCACCTTTACACCGCCTATCCTGTTCTGGATCACGGGTTCATCCGTGTGGTGGATTACATGGGCGACGACGCCGCGATCTGTCAGGCGGCGCGCGTATCGTACGGCAAGGGCACGAAATCGGTACAGAATGATGAAGGGCTGATCCGGTATCTGATGCGGCACTGGCATTCGACGCCGTTCGAGATGTGCGAGATCAAGCTGCACGTCAAACTTCCCGTCTTCGTGGCGCGTCAGTGGATCCGGCACCGCACCGCGAACGTGAACGAATACTCGGCACGGTATTCGATTCTGGACCGGGAGTTCTACATCCCCGCGCCCGAACATCTGAACGCGCAGTCGGTGATCAACAATCAGGGGCGCGGTGCGGCTTTGGAAGGCGAGGAAGCGGACCGAGTGCTGCGCTACCTGCGCGATGACGCGATGCGCTGCTATGATCATTACGAAGAGATGATCAGCCAGGACGGCCAGCAGGGACTGGCCCGCGAACTGGCCCGAATGAACCTGCCCGCGAACATCTACACGCAATGGTATTGGAAGGTCGATCTGCACAACCTGCTCCATTTCCTCCGACTCAGGGCAGATTCGCATGCGCAGTATGAAATAAGGGTTTACGCCGAAGAGATTTGCAAAGTCGTCGCCGACTGGGTCCCCTTCGCCTACCGCGCCTTCGAGGATTACCGCATGGGGGGCGCGACGCTCTCCTCGACTGCGCTGGATTGCGTCCGGCGGATGCTCAAGGGCGAGACCGTGACGCAGGAAAACTCCGGCATGTCCAAGGGGGAATGGCGGGAGTTTGAGGGCTTGCTCAATGAGTGAAGAGCATGATCAAGCGCTGAAAAGCTTGCTTAGGATTAAGGGTTTTGATCCAAACGAGCTAGTTCAGAATAAGAAGCTTGGAGAGAACGATTTCAAAAATGCCGTGGAGCCAGCCAAAAGGGTAATTAGTCTTTACCAAAGAATTCCAGATTCTATTGTGTCTGACCTATCCAAAGGATCCGCAAGAGCTTTGAAGAGGTCTGCCGATGTGACCTTTAGTCGGTTCGAAGAAATTCTTCAGTTTGATCTTGAGGAGGGTGCAGTAAAGAGTCGACGTGATAGCTTGATTGCAGCTTTGGAGGCTGGCTACGATAGTGCATTTGATGAATTGTTGCCAATAATCTCATTTTCGATTGCTGACACCTCGGACTTCCCGCAGCTTGAGGCTCGGGGACGTGCCGCAATACAGGCAATCTCGGATGAGACAAAAGAAATTCGCGAAGAAATCTCCACCACGCTCAATAGCGCAAATGAGCTGTTGGACGAGGTTCGCAATGTTGCTGCCGAGGAAGGAGTATTAAAGCAAGCAAAGTTTTTCAAGGAAGAGGCCGACAACCATGTGATAAGTGCAAATAAATGGCTGGTGGCCGCTGTTGTTAGCGTCCTAATTCTGTTAGTTTATACAGTTGCTATGTTGCTGCTTGCTCAAAAGCCGTTTTTCCAGAATGCTACTACCTACGGCTTTCTTCAGATTGCAATAAGTAAAGTTCTTGTGTTTTCGGTTCTAACATATGCTGCGATTGCGTGCGTTAAGAATTACCGAAGCCATAGGCACAACGCAGTTGTAAATAAACACCGCCAAAACGCACTGATGACATATCGGACATTGAGTGAAGCTGGAGCTTCACCAGAAGCTCGTGATACGATTCTGAACCACGCTGCCGCAGCGATTTATTCTCCAGTCGACAGTGGTTATGTTTCCAACGAAGAGCGAGGATACGGAACCAGTTTGCCTGCAATTTCATTGACGCCTCGGGCGAGTGTGCCATCGCTTGGTGAGTAAAGGTGACGGGCGCTTAAACAATTGCAACTTCGCGAGAAGTGCATTGATCGGTTTTACCCCAAAACACCCGGCCAGTTGGCTTCGGCCTTGGCGGTGTTCGCGTCGAGATTGCGTTCGAACCGGCGGCGGACCGAGAGCGAAAAATTGAGGTAGAGCTTGTCATTGTGGATCGTCCACGCTTCGGGAACCGTGGGCGCGATGTAGCCCTGGCTGACGGCCCAGGCGCAGTAGCCTCCGAAAGCGGGCTCGTAGGCGGAGGGGTTGGCGGCGAACGCATCGGCAGAGCCCTGGTCGGCAAAGCGCCATTCGGCCCCTTTGTGGTTCACGGTGAAGGCCGCGTTGCCGCTGACAGGACCGTTCGCGGTGAAATAGCCAACCGGGTCCGAGCCGTCGATGGCGATGCCGCCTTCCTGGTAGATCTCGGGTTCGCGGGCCAGAGCCGGACGGGCGAGCCAGAGTGCAGGTGTGGCAAGGGCGAGGGCGGAAAATGTGCGGCGGTGCATGGGCGTTCATCCTTTTTCAACAACTCTGCGCCAAAGATGGCAGCGAACGCCACGGAAAGAAGGAGGTTGATACACATCTCGCAGTGTCGTGAAATACCGTCATCGCCCAGCAGGCCCTTGGCATTGGGGCGTGTCCCGCTTATACGCCCGGTCTGATCCCGAACAGCCGGAGGCCCATGATGCAGGGCAGCGCCAATCTCAACATCATGATCAAAGCCGCCCGCAAGGCGGGTCGGTCGCTCAACAAGGATTTCCGCGAGGTCGAGAATCTGCAGACCTCGGCGTCGAATGCCGTGGAATTCGTGTCACGGTCGGCGTCGGCCGCAGGAGCCATTCTGCGCGATGATCTGACCGGTGCACGCGGCACCTATGGGTATATTGATCCGACCGGTGAAACAGATGGCGAAGACCCGACGCGCCGCTGGATCGTGAACCCGCTTGAGGGGAATGCGAATTTCCTGCACGGGCAGCCGCATTTTGCGGTGTCCATAGCGCTCGAGCATAAGGGTCAGATCGTGTCTGCGGTGGTGTTCGACCCGGCCAAGGACGAAATGTTCTACGCCGAAAAAGGCCAGGGTGCCTGGCTGAACGACAACAAACGCGTCCGTGTGTCGAGCCGGACCAAGCTGGTCGAGGCGGTTCTGGGCCATGCGGTGCCGTTCAGTGTGAAGCGGACATTGCCCGCGACGCTCAAGGATCTGGCTCGCGTGATGCCGGAATGTTCGGGGATGCGCGCCTCGGGATCGTCGGCTCTGGATCTGGCCTATGTGGCGGCCGGACGATTTGACGGGTTCTGGCAACGCGAAGGCGCGGTGACGGACCTGGCGGCGGGGCTTTTGATTGCTTCTGAAGCCGGTGCTTTGGTCGAAGGTGTACGCCCGGGACAGGTGCCGTTGGAAGACGGGTCCGTTCTGTGCGCCAACAACCAGATTTTCGCGGCTCTAGCCAAGGTGATCCGCACAACCGACTGACGAAGGGCTATCCCGTCCCGACGGCTTGTGTATCATACCCCCAAAAGCTGACTGGGGGATCCTATGCGCCTTAGGGGAGTTCGTGGCAGCCGCAACATCGAAGACCGCCGCCGGAGCGGCGGTGGCGGCCGTGCCGGTATCGGTGGTGTGGGTCTTCTGGTGGTGCTGGCCATCGGCTATTTCGCCGGGATCGATGTCACGCCGTTGCTGCAACAGGCAACGCAACCTGCCTCTGCCCCCAGAGAGCTGAGCGCCGAAGAAGAACGGGCAGCGGAATTCACCTCGCGCGTGCTGGCGACGACAGAGACGGTGTGGGGCGAGATCTTTCCGTCGCAGGTCGGGCGGCCCTATGAGCCACCGGTTCTTGTGCTCTATTCCGGTGTGACGGCCTCGCCCTGTGGCAATGCAAGCGGTGCGACGGGTCCGTTCTATTGCCCGGCCGACCAGAAGGCGTATCTCGACACGGAATTCTTTGCGACGCTGTCACGGCAGTTGGGCGCCCGCGGTGATTTTGCGGCGGCCTATGTGATTGCGCATGAGGTTGCACATCACGTTCAGAACGAACTGGGCATCCTTGGTCAGGTCAATGAGCGGCGGCAGGTCGTCGGTGAAACGGATGCCAATGCGCTGACGGTGCGGTTGGAACTCCAGGCGGATTGCCTGTCGGGGGTCTGGGCGCGGTCGGTGGACGGATTGCTGGAACCGGGGGATATCGAAGAAGCGCTGAACGCGGCGCGGATGATCGGCGATGACCACCTGCAGGAACGCGCGGGCCGGGTGCCGCAGCCGCATACCTTCACGCACGGCACGTCCGAACAGCGGTCGCGCTGGTTCGCCACCGGGTTCCAGAGCGGCGATATCCGCAGTTGCGACACGTTCCGGGCGCAAAGGCTGTGACATGATCGTCTCTGCACTGTCCGTCGGGCAGGGAATCCTTGCCATTTCGCCCATACCCGGGGCCGAGGGCGATTATGCGGGCGACGTGCAGCATCTGATCGAATGGAAACCCGCCATTGTCATTTCTCTGGTGAACGAAGTTGAGATGGTCGCCGCAGGAGCGGCTGGGCTGTGGCATGATTTGGTCGAGGCCGGATGCCGCTGGGAACATCTGCCGATCACCGATTTCGGCGTGCCGGACGATGCATTCGAAGAGGCCTGGCCCGTGGTAAGCGCAAATGCCCGGCGCGCCTTGATGGGGGGCGGGCGCATTCTGGTGCATTGCCGTGGCGGATGTGGCCGGTCCGGTATGGTGGCCCTTCGGTTGATGATCGAATTGGGCGAGGCGGCAGATGATGCCTTGGCCCGGCTGCGCGCGGTCCGGTCCTGCGCGGTCGAAACGGACGCGCAGATGGCGTGGGCACTGTCGGCAAAACGGGAACCGGCGCTGTTCCTGCGCCACGAAGACTGATTGGGATAAGGTGAGAGGCTGGACTTCGCTCTTCTGAAAATAAAGTAAATTAAAACAAGTATTTAAATGGATCACGGGGTGCCGTTTTGTAGCAGCTGCTGTAGCACGGTTTGTAGCGCGGCAGTCACACCCTCAGCTTTTTGGTTGGTTTGCGATTTGTGTTTCGTCATTGGCTCAACGTGTAGGACGGCGGGAGCAGTCTTTCGGGGTCCCCTCAATCAGGACACCGTTCATCCCGGTGGTCTCGTCAATATCTCCCATACTGCGACAGCATAATTCGTGCGTGGCTCAAGCATACCCAACATCTCCCCAATGATGCGCTTGCTATAGCTCAAGCAAGAAACGTCGCATGATGTGACGGAGGCTATGGAGCGCCCATTGAAAAATACACCCTATGAAAACAGCAAGCTGGCGAAGTTCCTTGACCGGCGGATCCTTGAGCTGGCCGGTAAGAAGAGCCAGCGCGAGATTGCCATACAGGCCGGATTTCCGAACCCGAACTACGTCAGCATGATCAAGGCGGGCAGCTCCAAGTTGCCGCTGGACCGTGTCCCGGCGATGGCCAAGGCGCTCGAGGTTGACCCGAAATACCTTTTCATCCTCGCTTTGGACCAGGCCGGGTTCGAAACCACTGAGGCCGCTGTGAGCGACATCTTCGGCATTGTCGTGACTGACAACGAGGTCGACTGGCTGAATGAAATCCGTGATGCGTCCGGTCACTCGGATCCCCGCCTCACCAACCGGCTGCGCACGTCCCTTCGTGCCGTCTTTGGAGCTTGATCATGAGTTTGGGCATAAAGCTTCCTGACAGGTCGCCTGTTGTCACAGACGCCGAGCTGGCGTGGTTGACCTTCCTGCGCGATTTGCACGCCGGTCCAGTGCGACAGCCAACGCTGGCGGCGGTGCAGGCCCTCAGGGCGAGTCTCAGTGCACCTAGGCTGTAGGGGTAGCGCAAAGCGCAAGCACGCCTCTCAGCGACTCGCTCCGGGCCGTTGGGAGGACACGCACAACGCATGTTGGCTTGATGAACAAGTCGTCCGTTTCGTTTGTCAGTCGGTGGTAGAAATCTGAAGCGCTTTTCCACCCAGATCCCGGAACGCGCGCTGCCGGCAGCTCAGCACGATGATCTGCAGGTCGCTTGCCTGGCGGTGCAGGGCGTCGAACATCCGCTCGATCCGGTCGTCATCGGTGAACACGAGGGCGTCGTCCAGAATGACCGGCGCATGGCGTCCGTCCTTTGACAGGAGCCTGGCAAAGGCCAACCGAACCAGGAGCGCAATCTGCTCTTGGGTGCCGCCGGACAGGATGTCCACGGTCTCCTCCTGACCGTTTCTGATCAGCGACTGCGGAAGAAGCGTGTCATCGGCCCAGTTCAACTCGGCGTCTGGCCAGAGGAGGTGGAGCAGGGGGCGCAATTCTCCGGCGACCGGTTCGAAATAGCGATCTCGTGCCTCCGAACGGGCCGCTTCGAGAGCAGCCTGCAAACGCTCCAGCACCTTGACCTCGCGCGCGATCCGCGCCAGCCGCATCTCGGCCGCCCCAAACTTCTCCTCGGTTTCCTGAAGTCGCTCCTCGACCGCCTCACCAGCGCTCCCCCGGATTCTTTCATCCAGTGCAGCGATGGCTGGCCTCAGATCGTCAATCCGTGTGCGTGCCGCATCCTCGATCGACTGCGCACGCGTCAACGCAGCCTGGGCCGCGTCGATGTCGGGGGCGGCAGACTGCGCCACGGCGAGGGCACTTTCTGCTGCAAGGCGTTTCTCGTCAGCTTGAGCGGTGGCAGCCGCCAGCGCATCTTCGTCCTGCTGCGCCAAGAGCCCCAAAGCTTCTATTGCCGTGTTCAGCCGCCGCTCTGCCTCTTCCTTACGTACGAGTGCGGTTGTGTGAACGGTGCGCGCCTCATCCCGCTGATCCCGCGCGGCATTCATTCTGGCACGCAGTTCCAGAACCATTCTACTGGCCGAATGAAGCTTGGCCTCTGCCTCATCCAGCGGGGGCAGATCTTCGATGTCCTGCTCCGTTGCATCCGGGAGTGCTGCGATCTGTTTCTGCAGATCTTCGATGCCTTTTGGCGCATGGCCCCGGAACTCAGCCTCCAACTGCAGCAGCTCGTTTTTGGCGTCCTGGCGCTTCTGGTGCGCACGGGCTGCATCCTCGACCGACGAGACCACAAGCGAAGCCAGGGCCTCAGCGAGATCGGCTTCGGCTTGCGAAACACTTCCAAGACCAGCAGGACTTTCGCCGGGATGCACGGTCAATTCTCCAAGACCCTCGAGGTGCAACACCGTGTCTGTGTGGATCGCAAACTCTTTGCCGTCAGCGAGTGCGTGCCCGGCGTGGTGAACACCCACCTCGCGGTCTGGTGCGTAGCGCATAATCACCCGGGTCGCCGTGCTGTCCCTGAGCGCACGTGCCGTGGTCAGGGTCGCCAAGAGCACCCGTAGTTTTTCCATTTGCTTGTCATCAGGTCCGACGGAGGCTGCGGCCTTCGCGGCTTCAACCTTTTCCCGGCAAGACCGGGCATTACCAATCCGCTCCTCCAGCTCAAACCGGCGTTCGCGCGCGGCGGCTGCGGACGTTTGAGCTTCGATCCTCCGGACGAGGGCTTCAGCACGTTTGCGTTCTTCTTCTGCCTCATCATGCGCCTTGGTGGCGTCAGCGAGCACCTTCTCATGCTTCGCCAGTCCTTCCTGCGCTTTCACAAGCTGTTCTGAGGCCAACCGCTCGGCCTTCTCACTGGCCGACTTCTCGCTCTGGGCGTCACGGAGCGCCTTGAGATCCTGCCGCGCACGCTCCGCAACGAGAGTGACCGTCTGCAGTGCCTGCTCTGCGGCCTTCACCTTGCCGGTATGGGCCTCTGCGGCCCCGAAAGCTGCCCGTGCTGCGTCAAGGCGCGACTTGCGCTCGGCGACGGCGTCTGGCGCTTCCAGTTCTTCGAGCTCAGCGCGGTGGCGCGTGCGCTCGTCGAGCGCCGATTGCAGGAGCCCAACCTGCCCGGCGAGCTTGTCGCGGTCCGCGGAGAGCGTTTCGACTTCCTGAATTGCATCGGACCAAGGGCCGCCCGCTTTAGGGCGACCGGTCGCAGTGGCATAGGCAGACAGTTCTTCATGACACCGCGCCAGCGCGGAATCCATTCGGCGACCACCGGTCATCGTCTCCACTTCGCCAGTCACCGACGACAAAAGGTCCCGGCGCGCTTCAAGGGCCGTTGTCTGTTCGCTCTTTTCGCCGTCTGACAGCCCCAGAAGCCCTTGTCGCACCCAGAGGAGGCCGGAAGGACCGCCATCACCACCGCCGACCAGGCGAGAGATCCAGGCTTCAGCCTCGTCCGCTTGCGCGATTAGAACACCACCGCGCATGACTTTCGCCTCGGACTTGCCGAACCAGCGCTTCGAGATCACGAAGAGACCATCCGGGATTTCTACCTCGACGGAGACCTCGGGTGAGCCACCAGCATGGGGTCGTAGGTGCTTGATGTCTTTCTTGGTCGACCCGTGAGGGACAAAGAACAGCGCTCGGAGCGCATCAAAGACGGTCGATTTCCCGAATTCGTTTGGTGCGCTCAACACATTCACGCCGTCCGTGATCCCGTCGATGCGGACAGGATCGGTGAACCGTCGAACGTCTTTCAGGGTGATGGAACGCAGCCTCATTTTGCAGCCTCCTGAGCATAGGCATAGAGGCGGTTGAGCGCGGCAGCCGCGATGGCGCGATCGTCTTCCGAGAGTGAGGGGTCTTCTGCTTCCGTCATCAACTGTTCAGCCGCGAGACGCATGGCACCTGCATGGTCGATCTCGTCGAGGTCGGCGACATTGTGCAAGGTGCCGAGGCCCTCTGCGTCCAGTTCAAGATAGGCAAATTCGGGCGCGTGGCGCTCCGCAGCGATGCGAAGGGCGGCATGTCCAGACATGGGTGCCCAGCCGGACGCACGAACCTTGAGCAGCGTGTTCCGACGATCATGAGAGGGCAGGAGGGCCTCCAGTGCGGCAGCTGCATCCTCGCCCTCATGGAGTGCCAGCTCAGTGTCCTGCCACAGAAAGCTGCCAGTTTCGATCTCGGTGACCTCAGGCTCTGCTCCTTGACTGGGAATGGTGACGGCAAGACAGCGACCGCGCATCCCATGCTTGAACTGATCCTGCTCCGGCGATCCCGAATATTGGGTCCGTTGCGACACCTTCAGGCGACCATGCCAGTCGCCGAGTGCCAGGTAGTCCAGACCTGCAGTTCGGTCCCGATCAGGTGGGATGTGATCGCCACGGTCCGAGAAGTCCACGACACCACCATGGGCAAGCCCGATGCGGATCGTGCCCTCTGATGTCTCCATCCGCGACAGACCTTCCGTCAGATCGCGGCCTGCCGCACGCACCGGAACCGGACAGGGAAGGAGGGCGACGCCTTCGGCGAGATCTACACGGTCTCCATCAAGCAGCGCGCGCACATTGTCTGGAGAATCCCGGCTGATCTCGTCCCAGATCGGTTCTGCATTGCGCATGTTGTCGTGGTTACCGGGCAATAGCCACCAGGTGACCGCGCTCTCGTCCCGCATTGCAGCAAGCGCCTGGCGCAGCACTTGGGGCGAGGGGGTTGCGGAGTCAAAGGTGTCACCGGCCAGCAGAACATGCGCTGCGCCGTGTTCGCGCGCTGCAGCTCCCAGCCGCTGAATCTTGTCGAAGCGAGCTTCCATGAGCCGTCCGCGGAGGTTGCCGTCTTGCGGTTCAGGCAAGTTGAGAAAGCGGCGGCCGAGATGCAGGTCGCTGGAGTGAATGAAGCGAAAAGTCATGGGAGAAACTCGGGATTTGATGGTGGTCGTCTGGGTGTATTACTGCTTGTTTCCGCCGGGAGATGCGGCGTGGATGCTCCTCACCCAAGGTGGCGGTTTGCCAACAGAAATCTTGGATGCTTCGCATGACATGATGCGATCATTTCACGTCAGGGTAGCGCAGACAATCTTCTTTGCGGTATGCGTGTTCGACCACTTTGGCGTCTCGATCCAGACTTCAATCAGCCGTGCCGAGCGCATATACCAAATCTAGATTTGCCACCCTCGTTGCCTAACCCTTGCGTTGCCTTTCTCGTGTGTAAGTGGAGCATTTCTTGCGCCTTGCATGACCCTGCGCGGGGTAGACTAGAGGTAAAGGTATTATATTACCCCATATCGGACTTGGAAAGGTTGGGGCGGTGGCGTCAAGATTCCGCACAAAGAAACTTTGATCTTGGATGGCCGCCGATACAATGGTTTCAATAGTTTAAGAGCTTGATGCCTCGAAACCCGAGAACTTTGGTGCATAGAGGAAATATTGAGGTGAAGTGTGACAACGGTTTTCCCGACTTTCCCGCCGGAAGTTTCCGTTTGCAATTGGTTTTGCAGAATCCCTGAACTACATTTGGTGTTGGCGATGCGCCGCCGGACTGAGCGTTTCATGATTTTTCATTTCGCGCGCTGAACTCGAGTAGTCCTCGTTTTGCTGGACGGGGGGCGGGAAGCGGAACTTCTCCGCAGGTGCGAAGCGATTAAGCGCCACCGGCGGAAGCAGACATTCAAAGCGCCCAAGACATCTTCTCGGCAACGTTCTACAGGTAGGGCGGAAGAGGGCGGCATGCCGTCGTTCTGCGCGCGCAAGATTGAAGGGCGCGGGAGAACTAGATACCAGCCACGCATGTTTCGATGTATTCGAAAAATGATCGTCGACGCTGGGCAGCAACTTTCTTTGTGGTCTCAGCATGTTTGAACCAGCGATCAAGTGCGTAGCCTGACACTGCAGCGGCACCTCGGACGCCACTGCGCAGCACCCAAGGCGAATTGATCATTCGGGGGTTGTGAAGTCTCTTCGGAAAACCGGGATACTCTCGAGCGGACCAACCTGGCGTGTGCCAATCAGGCTGCACGTCACATGGAATGCTCAGTTGTCAGCCGCAGTCTGTGTCGCACTCAATTGCAGATCCTCGCGGGTAACCGGGATCCCCAGAGTTCGTGCATCCGAATAGAACGACGTGCGGTCCGGACGATCCACTTCGCGGCTGTATTCATAACTCTCCAACGTGAGGTTCGGCGCGATGGCACGCAGGGTGGCGGCTGCCTCCTGTGCCTTTACGATATTGCCACGTCGATACTCGGCCAGAGCAAGATAAATCCATTTGTCCCAGTTGTCCGGTGCGGTGAGAAGCACCCTGACAGCCACGTCGTCCTTGCCGGAATGATAAGCGGCGACCCCCAGTCCGATCCGGTACCAAGGCGGTGCATCGGGGTTGAGAGCGATGGCCCGCAGCGCCCAGTCATAGGGTTCGGGCCCGCTCACCCCTGCAATGCCAGACATCCAACCCGCGATCAAAAGCGCGTCCGCATTGTTCGGCCCCAGTTCGACGGCGCGCCGCAACGTGGCCCGGGCCAGATCGACCCTTCCCTCATGCGCATAGACCATGGAAACGGTCCAGAGCACGTCCGGATCGCTGGGATCTTCCTTGAAGGCGCGATGTCCTGCCGCGGCCTTGCCTGCCAGGTACCCATCGGCCCTGGAGGGATCGTCCACGTTAGCCATCCAGCCCTTCATCACGGACAGAAGCGCCCAGGCCTTGGCAAACCCAGGGTCCAGTTCAACGGCCTTTTCCAGATGAGCTATGGCGCCTGGATAGTCCGACGTGTCGAACTTGTGCTTGACTTTCTGCGCTATCAGATAGTGGTCGTAGGCCGTCAGGTTCCCCGGTCTCAAACCCTCTGCCCGTGTCAGTTCGGTCAGGGTGATTGCCCCCGAGAACGTACTGGACAGTTGCGCCCCTATGGCTGCCACGAAGTCCCGTTGCACGGTCAGAAACCCTGTTTCGGGTAGGACACGCGTGTCTGACCACAGGATGCGCCCGTCGGTGGCATCGGTCATGCGCGCATCGAGCCATACCTGCCCGCCTTCCAACCGGATCGTACCGCTGACGATCAATCGCACGTTCAGGTCGCGCGCGGCGGATCGCGGGTCGGAGGGTGCGCGTTCGGCGGAGTGGGGAGCTGTCACGTAAAGCCGAGGGGTGCGTGCCAACTCGTTGGCGATATCGATGGCCAGGCCCTGTCCCAACCGCGTCCAGCGGTCGTCATCGCTCAGGTTCTCGAAAGGGAGCACCGCGATCGAGGGCGTTCGCGAACGCGCCAGATCCTCGGGCGTGATGGGAATGCCCGCAAGGCGGGCACCCTCGAAGAGCGCGCTGTAATGCGGTAACTGCTCGAGGGTGCCAAACACGTGATCCACGATCGTGAAGTCGGGCGCAAGGTCTCTAAGGCGCGTCGCTGCCGCGCGGGCCTGAGGCAGATTCCCCCTCAGCGCTTCAGCGGCGGCCGTGTAAATCTGGGTGTCGATGTGGCTGGGAGGTGCCGACGACATGGCCCCGACCGCCAAATCGTACTCTCCGGCCTGGAATGCCGCGACACCTAGGGACGCCTGGTACCAGTTGGGCCGTTTGGGGTGCAGTTCGAACGCGCGCCGCACCCAGATCAAAGGCTCCTCACCGACGATCCCGGCGTTGTCGCTGATCCATCCCGCAATTGCCAGAATGTCGGCATTGTTGGGCGCAACCTCGATCGCGCGCCGGAGCGCCCATTGCGCAGCCTCCATTTCGCGAAATTCGGCATGGGTCATCGCGATCTTCCACAGGACGTCCGGGTCATCGGGATCGAGGTCGAAGGCGCGGCGCCCTGCAGCGCGGCTCTTTTGTCTGAGGGTTGCGCCATCGGCTTCTGATACGAGGTCCGCGCTCCAATCCTGAAACAGGGATAACAACATCCAAGCCTTGGCGTAGTCGGGGTCCAGCGCGACCGCTTGCTCCAGATGGTCGATGGCCTTCGGGTAGTCCTCGGCCCGAAAGGCGTGCTTCAACTCGACTGCGGCAATGTAGTGCTCATAAGCCGTGAAGCTTTTCGTGGACTTGGTGCGGGACTGTTGCTTTTCCAGCATGCGGATCGCGCCGGAATACTGGCCTGCAACGCTGGCGCCGATCCGCGCGATGATCTGGTCCTGCAGATCGAACAGATCATCCTGCGGGGCCGACCAGCGATCCGACCACAGGATCTTGCTGCTGTCAGTATCCGTCAGGTTGGCCGAGATGCGCACGGAGTCGTCTGTGTGCTGGATGCTACCGTTCAGCACAAAGCGTACCCCCAGATCCTGCGCGGCATCGAGGGGGGCTTCCGCTGTCTTGCGTGCGGACAGGGGTGCCGTGACATAAAGCCAGTCATTGCGCGCCAGCTCGTTGGCGATGTCGGTACCCAAGCCCCGACCCAACCGTGCCCATCGGGGATCGTCATCGACGGGCTGGAAGGGCAGAACCGCGATCGAAGGCGGGCGTTTGTCCGTTGCAACCGGGACGCGGGTCTCCACAATGACCCAAAGTGCAATCGCAACAAGGGCGACGGCGAAGGCCACACTCAAGGCAGCAATCTGCCAGCGACCGCCAAGGCGGAGGTTGCCAAGATGCGCGCCCAAGACAGGCGTTTCCGGCTGCGTCGACCCCGGGTCAGACGGAATCAACCGATAGCCCTTCCGTGGGACAGTCTTGATCAGATCGCGCGCCTCGGGGCCGAGCAGTCGCCGTATCTCTGAAACGCACTGGTAGAGCGAATCCTCCGAGACGGTGAGATCCGGCCAGAGCGCATCCATCAAGACGTCCTTGGAAAGCGTCTCGCCCTTGGCCGCTGCGAGCAGGGACAGCAGCTTGGCAGCCTGCGCACTCAATTCCGTAGTTTCCCCTGCTGCGGTCGTCAGGGAACCTCGGGACGGATCAAATTCAAGCTGACCGATACGCATGTATAAATCTAACCTGTCTACATGAGCTTGCAAAGAAATTGTTGCAGTAAGGCGGCCTGAGGCTTGAGTGCCCCTTTCCCGTTCGGGTCAAGGCGCCGCGGACACTCTCGGCGGTGCCAGGGGCATTGAAGCGGTTGATAGGTAGGACGCCAATCTGGATTTCGGCGCTTTGACGGTCCGGGTTCCTCTCGGCGATGCGCGCGCCGAAGGACTTGAGGCCCGGCATCTTCGCCTCGGCGCGACTGCGTGCGTGGTATCCCGTCCATCGGTTCCAGAATACCCGGCCGTAAGGATATGTAGCGCGCAGTTCTCCATTGCATGTTTGGACGGCGGGGCAGTCCTCCTTCCGCGGTCGGCCATTCCGCGGATAGGAATGATGGCCGTGCCACCATGTGAGACGATTCCGCTATGGCAGCGCCGCGTTCCATAGGCGCCATCTGCGGTGACGGTGACGGTGCCGACGCCTGCGTCGTCCGGGGTCTGGTCCAGCAGGTCCGGCAGGACGGGGGTGTCGCCTTCCCGGCTGGGGATGAACTCGACAGTTCGGATGTCCGAGGTGACGGTGTCCATGGCCAGATGCAGCCTGCGCCACTGGCCGCGGCCCTGAACGCCTTGCTTGCGGGTTTGTCATTCTCCGTCGCCGAAGCCCTTGATGCCGGTGCTGTCGACGAGCAGGCTCAGCGGCACGACGACAGGGGATCTGCACCTGCAGGGCCCTCTGTCCGAGGGACAGCCTCGAGCCATTCGGAACGGGCCAGTCCAGCCCGGCCAGACGCAGGACGCTTGCGACCCTCCCGGTGGTCTGCCTGAACGGTAGATCCAGCCGAACCCTGATCGACAGACAGTACCGGGTCGCTGCATTCGAGAAGATCGGCGGGCGTCCCTGGCGGGGTTCATGCGGCGCGTGCCAGGTCATGTCCTTGTCGAGCCAAATCGGCAACGACCCGTGCCTCCTGAGCGTAGCGTTGCGGCCAGAGCCGTTCGTCGTGCGGGAACGGGCGGGCTTACGCCCGCCCATCCAGCCCGCCTGACCGTATGGGGTCGTGCTGTACACTTCCCGGGCCGAGGTCCGAAACAACGCACATGCCGCTCATTCTCCTCGGGCGGCATGGGACCGTCCCGTGGGCGCCACCATCTTTTCCTGCAACTCGGCGATCGTCGAAAAGATTGTCATCGGATTGGGCCGGGCAAAGTCGCAGCGCGCCAGATGTGCATTCAGGGTGCTTCCGTTGCTGATGGGCGTCCAGGTCCACGTGTCGGCCTGCGCGGCCGTGGAAGACATTGCGGCGAAGAGCGTGATGGAACAGATCAGGGTCTTCATGGTAACCTCCTTGAAATGGGTTGGGCGCCGTCATGTCATCGCGACCTTGAAGCGCCGGGGGTGCCGTCCCTGAACACTGGAATGACCGCCGCTGAATTGTCCTGAAAAGGCCGCTGAAAAATCCTGAAAGAAACCTGAAAGAAAGTGCTTTCTCATATGGAACAGGGTGTTACGCTGGATTTCGGGGATATGTTCTTTGACCCGGCACGCCGGAGCTTGTCGGGGGCGGACGGGCAGTCCAGACCGCTGCGTCCGCAGTCGGCGGAGGTACTTGCCGTCCTCGCCATGCGTGCGAACGACGTCGTCACCAAGGAAGAGCTGTTTGAGGCGGTCTGGCCCGACGTGAGTGTCACTGATGACAGCCTGACGCAATGCATTGCCGACATTCGCAAGGCGATCGGCGATACCGACCGCACCCTGCTGCGGACAATACCCAAGAAGGGGTATCAACTTGTCGCCCCACCGACGGCCTCGCCGCCGATCCGCGCCGCCACGGAGCCGCTTCGCCCTCCCGGACGGCGTCGGATGGCGCTCATGGCGGGGCTCGCGGTCGCCCTGCTTGCCGTCGTCCTGCTCGGCATGTGGGGATCGCGCGGGCCGGACCCGGCGGTTCCGCCCGACGTCGGCAAGGCATCCATCACCGTTCTGCCCTTCAAGGACCTGTCGCCCGATGCATCGCAGGCCCATCTCGCGGATGGCATGACCGAGGACCTGATCACCGATCTGGCGCGCTGGAAGGAGTTTCAGGTCACCGCGCGCAACTCGGCCATGACCTACAAGGACCGGGCGGTCGATATCCGTCAGGTCGCCCGCGACATGAACACGCGCTACGTGCTGGAAGGCAGCGTGCGCCGGCTCGGCACCGAGATCCGGATCACCGCGCAGCTGATCGACGGCGAAACCGGGCACCATGTCTGGGCCGACCGTTTCGAGGAAACGGGCAGCGATGTTCTGGCGCTGCAGGACAATGTCATCGGCAGGATCGTCCAGTCGCTGATCGGCAATCATGGTGTCGTGCGCGAGGACGAATACGCCAAGACCTGGGCCAGGGCAGAAGCCGATCTGGAAGAATACGACTACTTCCTGCGTGCGCACGCGCTGATTTACCGCTACACGCGAGAGGACAATGCAAAGGCGATCGACATCTCGAAAGAGGGGCTTGCGCGGTATCCGGACTCCGGTCTGCTGAAGATCAAGCTGGCATGGGGGTACATGGCGGAAGGCTGGTATGTCGCACGGCCGCAGCATACCATCGAAACCGTGCATGAACTGGTTCTGCAGGGCCTGTCGGACACGAAACTGCCACCTGCGGGACATCGCCACGGACTATGGCTGCTGGCGGATGTGCAGGCCGCGGCGGGGGACCGCGCTGGGGCCATCGATACCGTTCGGCAAGTGGTTCGCGCTTACCCCTTCGATAGCGAAGGCCTCATGGTCATGGTCGGCCCGACGACCGCCGTCGGGGATAATGACTATGCGGACGAGTTGGCGGCCAGGGCCCTGGGGATGGGGTATCGGCCAGACCCGCTCGATCATTCCGAACTCGGTACCCTGCGATACGCTCAAGGCGATTGCCCACGCGCAATTGAACATTTTGAACACGAACTCATGACCGGGGCCACAACGCTGCTGCTGGCGGGATGCCTGGCAGACAGCAACCGGATGGAAGAGGCACAAGCGCAACTCGCCAAGGCCGCGACGGAGTTCCAGATCACATTGCCGGATGATTTTCCCGAGGCGGTCCGGTCCATGCCGGGCGTGGCGGAAAGGCTGACCGCGCAGCTGGCACAGGCTGACTGGCCCGCGTCGCCGCGCTAGACCAACTCGATCATCGTCCTGCCGCTTCTTGATCTTTCCCCTGACCTGCCCCCTTCGGCCCGCACGCCTTCCGCCACATGCTGGCCCGCAATGCCGCGAAAACCTGAACCTCCGTCTCTAAACTAGTGGCCACGTCCCAGATGCTCGAACGGCCGGTCTGGTGAAGCTGCGGCGCAGCGATGACCATCAGCTTGAAAGTCCGGTCTGGGCCGTTTTGAACAATGCTGTTCGGATCTCAGGGTTCAATTTCTATGCCGAAATAAAGAAGAAACCTATCGATTGCCCTCGCGATTTCTTCCTGGGGTTTTGCAGGTTCAGGCATGCGGTAGATGTGCTGACGTATCCCGATATAGACGATCCCTCCATGAAGATTCCAAACGTCTTCCATCTTTGGGGACTTGTCAGAATTCGCCACGGCTTCGGTTTCTTCCAAGAGCGGCAGAAGGATGACGTTTCCTAAATGCTCGAGATAGCGTTGGTTGAGGGACGCTCCGGCCAATCCTGAAAACATGAAGATGCGCATCCACTCGCGTTCAAAGATCAACGAGCTGTATTCGGTGTAGAAAGCAACCAGCCGTTCGCGTAGCGGAACGCTGCGATCTGTCAGGCGTTCTGGCCAACCCGGTGCCAGGCGGCCGATGTAGACCTTTTCGTAAACCGCTTCGATCAGCTCTTCTTTCGTCGCGAAGTAGTTGAAAATAAGGGACTGGGTCACACCTAGGCGACGCGCCAATTCTCGTGTGTTTCCCTCAAGGCCAACTTCGGCAAAGAAACGCACAGCTTCATCGACAATCTGCTGACGGCGTTCTGCGGGCGGCAAGCGCTTGCGCGCAGCGCCATCTTCGCCATCGAGGGCGGGGCTATCGGTTTGTCCGTCCATCATACGCTCTCAGCTGTCTGGTAGTGTCAGAAATTTTCTCTTGCAACGACTCACAATTAAAGATCATCTGCTCAATAGTATTGATCAAGCGCTTAATAAGGCGCAGGTCAAAAAAGAGGGGAGGACGCCATGAAGGCATCAGCGGGAGGCTATGCCCGGGCTGAGAGCGTAGGTCATGCGCTTGAATTGCTTGCTGCATCGGACGGCCAGGGACGTGTTTTGGCTGGTGGTCAAAGTCTGATCGCCGCGATGAACATGCGGCTTTCTGTCGGGGACTTGCTGGTCGATATCTCGAAGATCAGTGACTTGTCTGGCGTCGCTGTCGAGGGTGAAACGCTTCGGATCGGCGCTCTGACCCGACACGCCCAGATCGGTTCTGATCCGCTTGTAAAGACCCACGCACCGCTATTGACGGACGCGGTTTCGCATATCGCCCATGCAGCTATCCGCAATCGGGGCACCATTGGTGGGGCGCTGGCCCATGCCGACCCTGCAGCGGAATTTCCGGCTTGTGCGCTCGCGCTTGGAGCGACGATGCATGTCGAGGGCCCGGCCGGTCCGCGTGCAATCGCGGTAGAGGATTTCTTTGAGGAGGTCTTTACCACTGCACTGAACGAAGGCGAAATCCTCACTTCGATCACGGTGCCGGTCGCCGAAGCTGACGAAGTGCAGATCATCGAAGAAGTTGCACGCCGTTCCGGAGACTATGCCTTGGTCGGGCTTTGCCTGGTCAAGCGCGCCGCAGGTCACCGCATCGCGCTGTTCTCGGTCGGGCCGAAACCCATTCTGGCGACAGGGGCTATGGCGGCGCTTGATGCGGGCGATCTGGACGCGGCTGTAGATGCTCTGTCTGCGGAGATTGACCCACCTTCTGATACACAAGCCAGTGCCGCATATCGCCGCCATTTGGCTGGTGTCCTGTTGCGTCGCGCAGTTGCCCGCCTGAAAGGAGATGTCGCATGACCGAACTGTTCCGCGACAAGGTTGACGTGTCAATGACGGTCAATGGAGAACCAGTCGAGGCCCGGGTGCCGGCCGGGCAACACATGATCGACTTTTTGCGCCTCGAGCTTGGTCTCACCGGTGCTCATGCGAGCTGCGAACATGGTGTCTGTGGTGCATGCACCATCCGCGTTGATGGCGATGCGGTACGTGGCTGCCTTATGCTTGCCGCGCAGGCAGACGGGGCCGAGGTCTGGACCGTAGAAGGTCTGACCGACACCAACGCGATCAGTGATTTGCAGGACGCATTTGTGGAACGCAACGCCTTGCAATGCGGGTTCTGTACGCCCGGAATGCTGGTCGCTGCAGACGAGTTGCTGTCCCGGGGCGGTGTGCCAAGCCGCGCGCAAATCCGTGAGCACCTGTCTGGCAATTACTGCCGCTGCACAGGTTACGAGGCGATCATTGATGCCGTTGAAAGTGTCGCCAAAGGCCGCGCTGGAAAGGCAAAAGCATGACGATCCCGTTCAATAATCCCGACCGTCCGAACTCCTATATCGGCAAGACTGTCCCCCGCCCCAACGCGACCAAACTGGTTCAGGGGAGGGGCCGCTATGTCGATGACATCGTGTTGCCGCGTATGCTGCACGTGGCGTTTTCGCGCTCACCCTTGGCACATGCGAAGATTGGTGCCATTGATCTGGACGAAGCCAAGGCTGTCAAAGGCGTGGTGCGCATGTTCACCGGAGCCGATCTGGCCGAGGTCTGTACGCCTTGGGTCGCGGTATTGGCCCACCTCAAGGGTCTGAAATCTCCGCCGGAACACCCATTGGCAGTGGACCGCGCCTGCTGGGTTGGTGAGCCAGTTGTAGCCGTTGTGGCAAACACACGCGCTGCGGCTGAAGAAGCGGCGTCGCTGGTGGTTGTCGATTACGAAGAACTGCCCGCAGTCACCGACACGATGACCGCGCTCGACAAGGACACGCCGGTCATTCACCCCGAGATGGGAGACAACCTAGCTTTTCGCCGATTGCATGAGGAAGGCGATGTCGACGCGGTGTTCGAGAGCGCGCATAAGGTGGTGTCGGCCAGTTTCAGCACAGCGCGGCACACCGGCGTCACGTTAGAGCCGCGCTCAATCCTTGTTGATTGGAACCCGGCAGAAGGTCAGATGACCGCGTATCACGCGACTCAGGCTCCGCACATGATGCAGACCGTCTTCGCCAAGCATCTCGATATCCCGGAAAGCCGCGTGCGGGTCATTTGCGGCGATGTCGGAGGGTCGTACGGCATCAAGGTGCATGTCTATCCCGACGAGGTGGCGACCGCTGCTATTGCCAAGGTGATGGGCCGACCGATCAAGTTCATCGCGGATCGTCTGGAAAGCTTCAGCACCGACATTCACGCCCGTGACCACGAGATTGAAGCCAAGATCGCGGTGGATGCAGACGGCAAGATCCTCGCGATTGACGTCGACGACTGGACCGGGATCGGGCCGTACTCGGTCTATCCGCGCACCTCGGCCATTGAGGGCAATCAGGTCGTGAACCTGTGTGGCGGGCCGTATGATTTTGCAAACTATCGGGCGCAGACCACGGTCGTGTTCCAGAACAAGACGCCAACCTGCCAGTATCGCGCCGTAGGCCACCCAATCGCCGTGGCCATTACCGAGGGCCTTGTGGATATGGCAGCGGCGGCGATCGGCATGGACCCGGTCGAAATCCGGCGGCGCAATATGTATCCCGACGACGCATATCCGGTGACCTCACCCGCCAAGATGAAGTTCGAAGGCCTGTCGCACCATGCGTCGATGGACAAGCTGATGGAGATGATGGACTACGATGCGCTCCGCGCTGATCAGGCTGAAGCCCGCAAACAAGGCAAGTATCGCGGCATAGGCATCGCGTCCTTCATCGAACTGACCAACCCTTCGCCTTTCATGTATGGAATCGGCGGCGCGCGTATCTCGGCACAAGACGGCTGCACCGTTCGAATGGACCCAGATGGATCGGTCGTGGCGCTGTCGGGTGTGACCGAGCAGGGCCAGGGGACCGAGGCGATGCTGAGTCAGGTTGTGGCGGAAGGCGTCGGCGTCCTGCCATCGCAGGTTCGTGTCATCACCGGCGACACGCAGGTCACACCCTATGGCGGTGGAACCTGGGCTTCGCGTGGTGCGGGCATTGGCGGTGAAGCAGCGTTGCAGGCGGCACGGGCGCTTCGCGGCTCGATCCTCGAAGTCGCGGCGGCGATGCTTCAGGCCGATGCGGGCCAGCTTGATATCCGCGACGGTCAGATTGTCGATATGGACAGTGGCGAAGAGCGTATGCCGCTCGAGGAACTGGGGCGGATCGTCTATTTCCGAGGCGATACGCTACCCAAGGATTTGCCGCGCGAACTGGTCCAGACCCGGCACTTCATCACGATGGAATATCCGTTCGCCTTCACCAATGGCGTGCAGGCCTCTTACCTTGAGGTCGACACCGACACAGGCGTTGTGACCCTGCTCAAGCATTGGTGCGTCGAAGATTGCGGGCGGGTGATCAACCCACAACTGGTTGACGAACAGATCCGGGGAGGGATCGTTCAGGGCCTTGGCGGAGCGCTCTACGAAGAAATCCAATATGACGAGGATGGCCAGCTTCTGAATGGATCTATGGCCGACTACCTTGTGCCGATGGCTGCAGAGATGCCGGACATGGAGGTGGGCCATGTGGAAACGCCCACCAAAGAAAGCGAACTTGGTGCCAAAGGCGCGGGCGAGGCCGGAACCGCCGGAGCACCAGCCGCCGTCATGAACGCCATTAACGATGCCCTGCGCCCGCTTGGGGCGCAGGTGACCGAAATGCCTTTCACACCCGAACGCATTCTACGGGCGTTGGGCAAACTGCAAGACTGAACCAAAAGGGGCGCCGGGGAGCGCGCCCACCAAAGGGAGGATAAGTATGAAACTCACAGCACTTACAACACTCGGTGCGATGCTGATCGGCAGTGCGGCGATTGCCCAGCAAAGCCTGACGGTCAATATCGGCTCTTCGCATCCAGAGGCCAATATCTGGGTCTACGCGATGAAAAACACCTTCCAGCCTGAGGTGAACCGCATTCTTGCCGAGAATGGCAACGAATATCAGGTCAACTGGGTCGAGAACTATGCCGGCACACTCTACAAGTTTACCGACACGCGCGAAGCGGTGATGGACGGTATTGTCGATGTCGGCATGGTCGGCACGGTCTGGGAAGGGGCGAACATGCCGCTTCAGAACGTGACCTACTTCACGCCGTTCGCGACCGAAGATCACCGCATGATCATCGAGATTTTTGATGATCTTTCGGAGAACCTGCCCGAGCTCAAGAATAGCTGGGCTGAGAACGGGATGGTGCATCTGTCGTCATTGATCACTGACAGCTATGACATTTACGGCACGTTCCCCGTGACCTCGATGGCAGACCTTCAGAACCGCAAACTGAACGCTCCGGGCACATCCGCCAACTGGCTTCGTGAAACAGGGGCAACGCCAGTCGATGGGGCGTTGACCACCTATTACACCAATATCCAGACCGGTGTGACCGAAGGCACCTTGTCCTTTGCGTCGGGCATCTTGCCAACCCGCGTTTACGAAGTGGCCCCCGAACTGACCCGTGTGGGGATCGGATCGATGTATTTCGGTGGCATTGCGGCAAACAAGGATTTCTTCGATGGCTTGCCAGAGCCGGTTCAAACCGCCTTCCGCGAAGCCGCACAGGCAACTTCAATCGCGCACGGCGACTATGTGGGTGATCTCGCGGCGCGCGCACTTGACGAGATGCAGGCGGCTGGTCTGACCATCCATCAGCTTCCCGAAGAAGAAAAAACCAAGTGGGTCAATGGCCTGCCCAATATCATCGAGCCTTGGTTGGAACAGACCGGTGACGCGGGCAAGACTGTGCTCAAGGCCTATTTTGCGGCTCTGCGCGAACGCGGTGCAACTCCGCTTCGGAATTGGGACGAAGGTCTCTAAGATCGCAATTTGAGCATCGCGCCCGTCCGGACCCAAATGGACCGGGCGGGCGTCTCCTTGGCAGCAGGACGCCCGGCCATGAGCAATGAAGACACACCAGAGCTGGAAGAGGATCGGTTTGTCCCGTCCTTTTCGGATGCCCCTTACGGTGCGGTTCTTGGCTCAATGGCGGCGGCCATGTCGGCAGTTGGCACAGCCAGCATCGGCGCGTTGATGCTGCTCATCGTGGCGGATGTGATCGGTCGGAACTTTCTGGACGCCCCGATCACCGGCGTGTCCGAGATCGCAGCCCGCGCGGTTGTTGCCATCGTGTTCTTGCAGGTGCCAGCCGCGATCCTGCAACTGCGCCTGACCCGCGCCGATTTTCTGGTCCGTCGTCTGCAGAAATCCAGCCCGCGCTTCGTGTCCTGGCTTGAGGCGTTGTTTTGTCTCGTTGGTGCTATCGTCTTTGCGCTGATCCTCTGGGCCTCGTGGCCAAAATTCCAGAGCGCATGGCAAACCGCCGAATTCTTTGGCGTTCAGGGTGTCTGGACGATCCCGACATGGCCCTTCCGTGGTATCACCATTCTGGGCTGTACCGTCGCGGCACTGGCCGCTCTTTACAGAGCCCGCGAAGAACTCCGCAGCGTAAGGAGCAGGGCATGACCACGCTGACCATCGGCTTCATCCTGATCGCGGTGCTCGTCGGTCTTGTGCTTCTAGGAATGCAAATCGCCTACGCACTTGTTGGTGTGGCGTTTCTTGGGATCTGGATCATCCGGGACAATATCGATCTTGCGTTCAGGATGCTGGAACTGACTGCCTATTCTGGGATCGCGGATTATCTTTTCGCGACCATCCCGCTTTTCGTCTTGATGGGGCTGCTGGTCAGCGTGTCAAATGTCGGGCGTGACACGTTCGAAGTGGCGGAAGAGCTGTTGCGTCGCATGATCTGCGGTCTGGGCGTCGCCACAGTTGCAGCAAATACCATCTTTGCCGCGGTCACCGGCGTGTCCATCGCGTCAGCTGCAGTCTTCACCCGCGTTGCGGTCCCCGAAATGACCCGTCACGGGTATCGGCCCGCCTTTTCGGCAGGCACCGTTGCCGGGTCATCTGTATTGGGGATGCTGATCCCGCCGTCGCTCTTGTTGATTGTCTACGGCATTCTGGCCGAAGTTTCGATTGGCGGCATGTTTATCGCCGGGATCATTCCGGGATTGATGTTGGCACTTGGGTTTGTCGCGATGTTGATCGGGATTACCATCGCCTTTCCCAAATTCGTGCTGAACGATCCTGATGCTGTGCGCGAGCGGCGTCTGGATCGTGATTTCACGCCCATGCCGTTGAAAGAGCTTGTGCTCAAACTGCTCCCGATCGTCCTGCTGGTCATTCTGGTGCTGGGTGGTCTTTACACCGGGTTTTTTACCCCGACCGAGGCAGGCGGCATCGGTGCGTTCGGCGCGTTGATCGTGGCACTGTCGCGACGCAGCCTTGATCGAAAAAAGCTTTGGCAGGTGATGAAGCAGACAGGCGTTATCTCGGTTTCAATCCTGTTGCTACTCGTGGCTGCTTCTTTCTATTCGCGGATGCTGGCCATTGCTGGGTTGCCAAATGCTATCGCGGGCTTGGTCACGGATTCTGGCTTTGGCCCGCTCGGATTTCTTTTCTTCTACGCTGTCATCATATTGCTGATGGGAATGATCTTGGACAGCACGTCGATCCTGCTCATAATGGTTCCAATCGCGGCACCCATCGCGCAAGGGCTTGGCATTGACCTCATGCACTTTGGGATTGTGACAGTGATTGCTGTCGAGATTGGGTTGTTGACGCCACCCTTTGGGATATCCGTCTTCACAGTGCATAACACGCTCAACGATCCCAATGTCTCGGTCGAGCAAATCTTTGCCGCCACCTTGCCATTTATTGCTGTGATGCTTGTGGTCCTGGTGATCGTGGCCCTTTTCCCGATGACTGTAACGATGTTTCTATACTGAAGAGACGTCGGACAAGCGGAAAGCATCTATGTCAGTCTTGCGTTCTGGAGAATCGGGATTTGCAGCAGTCGGGCCCGTACGCAGTTTGACCCTTCGTTGCTGAGAATGCTGCGCCATGCATGAATGACTGGTCTGGTGACGCTGCGGCGCGGTATCGGTCACATCGACAAATGTCGGGAATGGGCCGTCCATGCAGAAAGTTCGCGATAGGGCAGGGTAACATGCTGCGTTCGCTCTGATGGCGGTAGTGAGCCCAAAATGGTCGACGAGGTGCTTGCCGCCTGCCGCCCGGGTCCTAACGGTCGTCGCGCGCCCTGATGCGGGCGATGATGGTCGAGGTGTTGATGCCGTCGTGATAGGGCAAACGCCTCATGATACCCATGTCGGATGGCACACTGAAATGGTCCTGCCAACCGGTGCCGGCGTAGACAACGAGGCCGATACAATGGGCCTCGATGAAGGTGCGCGTAACCCCGGGGCCGTCCATGCAAGGGCTGAGGATCACCTCATCGGCTAATCCGGTGGTTCGCACAGCCTCGATCCGTTCGGCCTGCGTCAGGATCGGGCGTCGCTTGTAGCGCGCGGCATGATCGTCGGGCGTCACCCCGACAAGCAGCCTGTCGCCCATCGAGCGCGCTTTGGCGAGCAGACGGAGATGGTTAGCATGGAGGAGGTCGAAAACCCCCTCGGTGAAGACCGTCAGCACGTGGGCAGGTCAGCCGAAGCCGCGGCCGCCATTGCCGAACGGACGCGGCAAGTCCCCATCGGACGCCCCGGCAATCGCCCCCTGTGGCTCGCTGCCGTCTGGATCGCTCGCTTCCGGTTCGCCCCCGGTCGGTTTGTCGTGATGTGGGTTGTTGCCGCTGTTGCGGCCACGCCCGCCTTCGCCAGGTTCCGCCGGGCGGTTTTCGGGGCCTTTGCCCTGCGCGCCGGGCGTCTCAGGTTGCCCGTTGTCAGGCTCTTCTGAGGACCCGGGTTCACTCGCGCTCGGTCCATCCCCAGTGCTGCCTTGGGCTTGTGCCGCGGCTGGCATTGCGTGCCCCAGCGTAGCCACGATCGGCAACGAATAAGCTGCGCCGCTTGCCAAAACGCTCGCCAGCAAGGTGCGCCGTCTGGCGTCCGGGTCGTCTGACTGCGTCATTTGTCCCTCACTTCCTATCGATTTGGGACTGACATCGGGCCCATGCAACGGCATGATCGGTCCATGGCAAGTGACCCTCATTCAGTTAATTTGGCCAGAATAGACCATTACGGTCGACCTTCAAAATGGTTTGTCGATTACCCGTCCGAATACCTTGACGGGCTGGTCTCCGATCTCAAGGAAATTGACCTGATCCTCGATTTGGAGTTCGGTTTGCAGATGTACCTCACCTGGGGCACGCTTCTGGGGGCTGTGCGCGAGGGGGACCTAATCGGGCACGATTTCGATATCGACGTCGCCTATGTCAGCCGGGCGCGATCGGAACGCGGCGTGCTGCGCGAACGCAGGCGCATCCTCGAGCATTTCGCGCGGTTTGGGCGCGTCATCGGAAAACCTGCACCCGGACGCTTCATGGTCACCGGGCGTCGCGCACCAGGCGGGGCCTATGACCACGGCATCGAGATCTGGACAAGCTTCGTCGCTGGAGCAGACTACTATGGCTATCCCTCCTTGCCCGGTGTCCTGCCTGCCCGCGCGATCCGCCCCTTCGGTCAAGCGTGCCTGCGCGGCGTCCCGTTTCGCGTGCCGCGTCAGACAAGCGTGTTTCTGGATCTGACCTATGGCAAGGACTGGCATGTGCCGAGGCTTCCCTCGGATCATGACGCGCGGGTGCCGCGCTACACTTGTTTCGAGTTTCTCTACCCATCCTGAAGCAGGCCCCTGTCCAGCAGTGTTTTGAGTGTCGCCTCGACATCGGCAAGTGGCGGCTCAACCAGCTCGAAATGCCGTCCCAAGACGGTTGCGATCTCGGTCGCGTCGCGCTTGCCGTCGGCCAGCAGCCAAACCGCCGCTGCAGTCTGGTTGAGGTAATGCAGACTGCCATCACGCGCCTCGACGCGCGCGCCGCCCTGTGAGAGCGTCACCAACAGCGAGTGATCAGCCAAGGGACGGTCAGGCAAGCACATGACCGACAAGCTACGTCAACGGCGGCCTCCCTGCCATCGAAAAGGATACATGCGCCCATTGGCCGAGGCTCCTTTTACTCGCGAAGATTCCAGCTTTCATGTTCAGACTGGCCCGTCAGAGTACCTTTGAAGACCGCATCCGCGCGGCAGCGCCCCACCGGCTGGCGTAATTCGCCGTGTTGGGGCAGACGACCATTCGCCTCTCGTTCCTCGGGTGGCAGGTCAAGAACAACTCAGTTGGAGCAAGGGTCAACGCCAATAGCGGATTTGTCCCGCGATCTGTAAGTTCACCCAAACTCAGATTACGCGCCTGCAGCGAATGACCTGAAAGCGGTTTGCAATTGCAGAATCCGAAGGACGGGTTCAAGGTCGGCTCTGGGCCGTTTCAAGCAGCGACCGAACTCTCAACAAACTTGCCGAGAACCTCCGCCGTGATTTCGGAAGACCTGACACGCGCGGCGTGATCGTGGATCATCCCCGTGACAATCAACTCGTCCGGTTGAAAGCTGTCGAGAAGGGACCGCAGTTGCGTGCGCACGGTTGCCGCCGATCCCGTGGCAGAGCAGGATAGGGCATGCTGGACCTGCGCCATGACCGGTGGCGGTATCTCCTTGTGCAGATCACGGGTCGGGTGGGGGAGCTTACCCGGTCTGCCGGTGCGCAGGCGGGCAAAGGCCAAGAGCTGCGAAGATCGCAGGAATGCTGCCTCTTCATCGGTTGGTGCGGCACAAACTCCTGCGGCCATCATCACATAGGGTTTGGCAAGTCGTTCGGACGGTTGGAACGTGCTGCGGTAGATGCTCAATGCCTCTTCGAGCATTGCGGGCGCGAAATGGGACGCGAAGGCGTAGGGCAGCCCAAGCCACGCGGCCAGTTGCGCGCCATAGAGGCTTGAGCCGAGTATCCAGACGGGAACATGGGTGCCGCTGCCGGGGATGGCGCGCACCGAAGAGTCCTCGGACGTGTCGTCGAAATAGCCGATCAACTCCTGCACGTCCTGCGGGAAACTGTCTTCGGGTGCCATATGCCGGCGCAGCGCCCGCGCGGTGGCCATGTCGCTTCCAGGTGCGCGGCCGATGCCAAGGTCGATCCGACCGGGGTAAAGTGTGGCGAGCGTTCCGAACTGTTCGGCGATGACGAGCGGCGCATGATTGGGCAGCATGATGCCGCCGGCACCGACACGAATGGTCGAGGTCGCTGCCGCGACATGTCCGATCACGAGTGCGGTGGCCGCACTGGCAATGCCAGGCATGTTGTGATGTTCCGCCAGCCAGTAGCGGTGAAAGCCGAACCGCTCAGCGGCCTTGGCCAAGTCGACCGTGGACGCCAGTGCGTCCGCCGCGGTTTTGCCTTCGGGGATGGGCGATAGGTCGAGGATTGAGAATTTCTGCATGATTGCCTCCGATAGCAGTCAGCTAATCATCCTCGACGGCCAAGCCAAGCTGCTGCTCTGCACAAACGGGACGCGTCGTCCACATAATTCATTGAAAACTCGCCTGAAAGGCAGTCGCTGTCAGCGAGACATGCGCCGCTAGAGGGGGCCGCAATTCGAACGCTTTGGGCGTTCGCGCAAACTCATACCGTCGGAATAGACACCAATGCTCTCGCCGCTCTTCGGCGACGGCCAATTCGTTTCGAGAGATGTAGAACGGTGTGCGCTCCCAGCCGTTGGTGGTTTTCACTTCGATCAACCGGTCCTCACCGTCAGGTGTGAAACTGGCAATGTCATACCCAGCGCCATCGCCGTCTTCGGCCGAAACCCATCGCACGCGGCGTGCAAGGTCGGCGCGGTCATGTTGTTGAAGAATTGTTCGTTCGTGCTGCAAGAACTCGTTCTTCGCCTGCGCGTCCAAGGTCGCGGTTGCGCGCGTCTCGTCCAGCCACATCAAAATGCCGGGCGATATGCTGCATCTGCTCCATTTCGTCGGGTGGCGGTGAATTCTTCAGAGTTGGCGCTGTTCCGACAAACAATGGAACCGGTTCGGCGACGTACCTCGGAGATGGTTGATGGAGCGTCATTTCCCATTCCGGATGACGGGCCAACCATTTGGAGGCCGCTTCCGCCAGCGACATCTGAAAGTTGAAGCGCGGTTGATAACCAGCGACGATGGGTAAGCCGAACCCTCGAAAGACAGCAGACACGTTGCACATCTTGAATTCTATTGATCTACGGCTGCGACCAGTCTGTTCTTGAAGCGCTCGATTGTTGGCCGCCTTGTGGTAAGCGCGCCCCGACAACTCGTCGCTCAGCATCGCGAAATAGGTCGCCACGACAGCATCGTTTTCTGAATCTGACCAATCACCCGATGTCATGTAATCAGCCTAGAGGGTGCAGCGGGACGCGTCATGACCAATCGCGAGGGTATGTGGTGCGCGGCGACGAGGTTGTTTCGCCGGGTCATTCACCTGGGTTTCCGAGCATTGCAGTCCAACGAGGACCGGAGAACCTGAGCGCGCCGCAAGTTCCAGTCGCTCCCACTCGGTCATTTGCACTTACCTTGCCCCTGGAATGGCCAGAGCGGCACCGGCGCACCCATTACTTTCGGCGGCTCCCATCGAAGTCCTAGAAAAAGGTGAATGTTGTCATCCCAATGCGTAGGGTTGCCAGCAATGCCGGTGGATCAAATCTGCCTGTGTGCCATGGGGCATGCCGAGTCGATGTAGTTGCGCCGTGTGATACAAAGCGCCATTGCTTCTCTGGCACGAAATCGGTCGGATAGTCCGAAAGCCAAAATCAATCTCAAGGGAGGATACCATGAAACTGAGACAGTTCGTTTCGCTCGCCGCTTTGGCGCTCGTGGCCGCCACGGCCACCCAGGCGCAGGAACGCATCACCTACAAATCCGCCAAATCCGGCACCTCTTATTACCAGATGGGCGTCGAGATCGCCGAGGCGGTGAAGGCGGGCACGGATGGCGGAATGATCGTCACCATCGAGGAAAGCCAAGGGTCGACCCAGAACGTCATGGAAGTGCGCGCCCGGGGCGGTGACTATGTCTTCACCACGCCGCCTGCGCTGGTCGGCGCCGCGCAGAAGGCGTCGGGACCGTTCGACGGCAAGGGCGATCCGGCCTTCGACGAGATCCGAGCGCTGTTTCCGATCCCGTCGCTGACCATGCACTTCGTCATGTCCAACGACAGCGGCGTCACAGACTTCGCTGGTATGGAGGGCAAAACGATCCTGCTCGGTTCGGGCTCGTTCGGAGCAACGGAAGGCGCGAAATACCTCGGCCTCTTTGGTCTGGAGGGTAAGGTGACCCTGGCGGATGCCGAGCTTTCGAACGCGGTGGCCGCGCTGAAGAACGGTCAGATCGACGGCTTCGTGACCGCAGGGTCATTCCCTGCGCCCAACGTGATCGAAGCGGCGGCCAGCATGGGGGTGACCGTCCTGTCGATGAGCGACGAGCAGATCGCCGAGACCGGGCGCGTAAAGCTTGTGATCCCGGCGGGAACCTATGCCGGTCAGGAAAGCGACATCGTGACGACATCGCTGCCCGTGGCGGCCTTCACAACCACCAAGATGAGCGATGACGCCGCCTATCAGCTGACCAAAACCTTCTGGGAAGAGCGTGAGAAGATGGCCGAAAGCGCGCCCTGGTGGGCCGGGGTCGATGCCGGGCTGATGGAAAACGTCAACGTTACCTTCCACCCGGGTGCCGTCCGCTATTACGAAGAAGCGGGCATCGCGCTGAGTGACGCGCAGAAGTAACCGCGCGGACCGGGCCGGGAGACTGCTCCCGGCCCGTTTCAATTTTCCAAAGGCCTAACACATGCGTCTTCTCACCTTCCTTCTGGCGGCGGCTCTCGTCGCCTTTCACCTGACGCTGGTGTTCCTCGGCCTCGTGCCGAACCTGATCAGCCGTCCCGTGCACCTCGCCCTGGCGCTGCCATGGATCCTTCTCGTCCCAGGGCAGACGGGTTGGCTGCGGATCAGCGGGATTGCCCTGACGGTGATTGGCGTCGCTACTACGCTCTGGGTCGCGGTGATGCACCGGACGTTGGCGAACCAATATGGCTTCATCGAAAGCCCTTTTCAGATGGCCGTCGGTTTCGTGCTGCTTGGTGTTGTGCTTGAGGCAGCGCGCCGCGCGATCGGATGGCCGCTGCCTCTGGTCGCGCTTCTGGCGTTGCTCTATGGCCTGTTTGGCCAGCATGTCCCGGGCGAGTTTGGCCATTCCGGCACGCCGCTGGCCAGTTTTATCGGCACGCTGACGATCGCCGAAGGGGGCATCTGGGGCAGTCTGACCGGGGTGTCGGTCAGCGTCGTGGCGATCTTCGTGATCTTTGGGGCCGTCCTGAACGCCGGCGAAGCCGGGCAGGGGTTCATGAACCTCGCTTCAGCCGCCGCTGGCCGACTCAAGGGCGGGGCGGCCAAGGTGTCGGTCTTGTCTTCGGCGCTCTTCGGCTCGATCTCGGGATCGGCCTCGGCCAACGTTGCGTCAACCGGCGCGATCACATTGCCGGCCATGACACGCCTCGGCTATCCCAAGCGGCTGGCGGCCGCGGTCGAGGCGGTCGCCTCGTCCGGCGGACAGATCATGCCGCCACTAATGGGGGCTGGTGCCTTCGTCATGGTGGAACTGACCGGCGTGCCCTACACTCAGATTATGGCGGCGGCGCTTCTGCCTGCGATCCTCTATTTCGTTGCTGTCTGGATCGGCGTCGACGCCTATGCCAGCCGTTACGACCTGAAGGGCATCGCGGCCGAAGACGCGCCGGGGTGGCGCACCGTCGCCGTGACCTCGGCCTTCTTCGCCGTTCCCTTCGTCGTGCTATTGGCCGGTCTCTTTGTCATCCGCGTCACGCCGCAATATGCCGCCAGCCTGGCGATCCTCTCGGCCTTCGTCCTTCTGTTCTTCAACGCGCGGGGCATCGGCACATGGCGCGAGACCGCCGCGCGGATCGAAGATGCCTGCCTCAATGCGGCCCGGCAGGTGTCGATGATCGCCGCGATCATCATCTGCGCCTCGATCATCATCGGCGTTCTGGCGATCACCGGCCTCGGCGTGAAGATCACATCGCTGATCCTGTCAGGGGCGGGCGGCTTGCTCTGGCCCGCGCTTCTTTTGACGGCGCTCGCGTGCCTTGTCCTCGGCATGGAGGTGCCGACCACCGCTGCATACGTGATCTGCGTCTCGGTCGCAGGGCCTGCGCTGCGCGAGCTTGGCCTCGACACGCTGCAGGCACATCTATTCGTCTTCTGGTTCGCGCTCCTGTCAACAATCACGCCGCCGGTCTGCGGCGCGGTTTTCATCGCAGCCGGGATGATCGGAGAGAACTGGCTGAAAGTCGCGATAACCGCGATGTCATTAGGCTTCGGGCTCTACATCATACCTCTGGCAATGATTGCGAACCCCGCCCTGATTGACCTCTCCGGCTCGCCCGTTGCGGCAGTGGCAACCGCGCTACAGATCGCGCTCGGCCTCGCAATGATGTCCATAGGAATGATCCGACGACACCTCGGAAAGAAGCGCTTTGGACTGGTCACTACAGGAGCTTTGATCATCTTTGCTCCGGTGTTCGTGAACTAGCGTCGCGATCCTCGGTATTTTCTGACCTGAGCCCCGAGAGTTTTTATACCACGCTGGCGAAGAGCGAACGAATGGCCGATTGCGCGCAATGGCACAGCGGCAGAGGCTGCCACGGTGTCTTTCGACATGCTTACCCGGTTAAGCGGTCGCTTTAGGTGAGGCGAAGCGTTTTTGAGACAAGCTTGGGCATCATGGTGCAGGTGAACCCGCTTGAATGTTATAATTACGTGGTTTCGCTTGGACTGAGCTGGGGGTGGCGACTGCATCTATGTTTTTTAAGAAGCCGGTTGCGCACTGCTGCCGTAAATTGTCGTGACCGGGTGAATGCAGCCGTCAACGCTCCGGACGGGGCGATGACGGCCGGACTGTTGTACGCCCTTAAATGGCTACGATAACCGAGTTCGCCGCCCGCGTGATCGCCGTGTAGAGCCAAGCGTTTGCGTTCTCGCGCATAATCACACTCTGATCGATCACCAACACATTGTTCCACTGAGACCCCTGAGCCTTATGGCAGGTGATTGCATACCCGAAGTCGAACTGCGGTTTCTGCTTGCGCCCCCCCTCGGAAGAGGTCTTGCCAGACAAGAACTGGCTGATCGAGATTGTCACTTCGAACGGCTGGTCCATGCCGTCCTCGGGGCGGATATGGAAAGTGGCGGTGTCACCCTGAACGACCGGAGTGCCACATGCGACGAAGAGTTCGCCATTGGAGATCCCGAGGTCGCCGTGGTTCTTCAGGCAAACAAGGCGATCACCATCCACCGGCATGTCACCCGAACGACCAAGGCGCTCGCGAACAGATGCGTTGACCTGATGCCGAAGATCATTTGTGCCGACGATGATCTGATCTGCTTCGAGGAGAGTTTCCATGGTAAGGTCACCCTGGCTGATTACCCGGCTCGATCCATACTGGCCGAGAGACAGCGGTGCTCCGCGACGGGCCATGTCGGCCAGCTGCAGAACCGGATTGCCGGCGGCCTGACGGTGGATTTCCGTCAGGAATACATCCGGCGTGACGCTGCGGAGCACACCAACGCCTTTCACCGGCGGTAACTGGCCGGGATCTCCCATCGCGAGAATGGGCACGCCAAACGATCGAAGATCGCGCAACAGCACGTCGTCGACCATCGAGCACTCATCGATCACCACAAGGGCAGACCCGACGATGTCGCTGGCATCGTTGCGCACGAACCGAAGGCCCTGCGTCTCGTCGTCGATGGGCCGGTAGAGCGCGCTATGGAGGGTCTGTGCCGTGTCGCAGCCTTTCTGCCGCAATACCGAAGCCGCCTTACCAGTATAGGTCAGGAAGACGACGTTGCCGTTGAGCAGTTCGGCGACGTGGGCGGCAAGTGTCGACTTGCCAGTCCCGGCATAGCCGAACAGCGTAAAGATGGGCTTCGTCGCTGTATCGTGTTCGAGCCAATGCTTGACAGCCGCGAGGGCGTTTATCTGTGCCGGCGACAGCGCGTTGAAGATATGTGTCATTTGAAGTCCTTTGACAAAGTTGTGACAACCGGCGGCGTTTTCCTTGGCGCGCAGGCCGTCGTTCCGCGCCAGAAACTGACGCGGTCGTGTTACGTGCTGGACACTCATTTTTGGGGCCCGGAGCGTCTGTTTCGGGGCGATTCAGGGTGTGTAACGCTTCCCTATTATTGGATCCTTTCGGACCGGTGCGTCTTTCTGGGATGAAGAAGGGAAGTCATCCGATTATAGGGAAGGGTTACAGTCTTACCGGCGGCAGGATGTAACGCTTCCCTATTATATGGATCCCTTGGACCGGCACGTTTTGTGGGAAGTAGAAATGGAGCTCTCCGGATATAGGGAAGCGTTACATGGTGAAACCTTAGGGAGCCTGCGGCTCTGAGACCTTTTCCGGCATTTTATGAAGCGAGACCTTTTGTAAGCTCGTTATTCTGGCCTTCGGTCTTCTTTAGCCGGTGCCTCGCGACGCGTTCCCGGTTTTTCTGACGTTTCCGCTCCGCTACCGGTTCCGATGTGCCGCGCATGCGGAGTAAAGAGTTAAGCGTCTGAGTCCTGAGCATTTCGCAAGCGTTCTTTGCAGGACAGGTTTTGCAGGTGACATCGGAGTCAACATTGATGCCCGGCAGACCGAAGCAGCTCTGGAGAAGTTCACCATCATCAAGCACGTGCAGCGGCTCAGGAACATAGACGCCTAAAGACTTGAAGTGATCGGCATCTGCTTTTGCTTTTTCGAGGGCAAGCGGGAATCTATGCGCGACGATATGTTCAGGCATCCACCGGCGCGAAAGGACGAAATTGCCCAGAAGCGTTGACAGGCCGGGCAAATTCTCTCCTGCCAGCCAAATCAATGTCTCAGTGAAAGATGTTTGCGCTGGCAAATCCCGTCCGTTCTCCTGCGAGAACTGAGGTAAGTGCGGTTCCCGGACAAGGCTGAGATACATGCGGTCCGCAGTCCAGTATTCAACGATTGAGGACGACCAAGCGGCTTCGCTCTTCGGGTTTGGCCGTAGCTGGTTAGGCCGCGGAACAAAATCACGTGTGCGACGGGAGGCGAAATCGAAACAGAACCGAAGGTATTCATCGTATGGCATCCCAGTACGGTCAGCATGCTGCCGTGCAAGATGCAGTTGCGTGTGAGCAGAGTTGTTTGACCGCATGTCCAGCTTGCCGCTGATGCCGCCGAGATATGACAGGCTGCCATCACCATTCCGCGGGCTCATCGCGGCGATCTGGGCGTTGTATGCATCTCTGAAAAGAAGATTGCACCGCCACGGTGACAGGAAACGGTAGGCGGGCCACTTCAAAGTGATGAGTTCAGCCTCATCTCTAAGGTTGTTGTGCGAATGGAAAGTCGCAAGCCGCAAAACATCGTCGCTGCGTTTAAGTGACGTGCAAGAGTTAGGAAGGTTCATCAAAGGTCGAAGCTCCAAAGTGTGGGTTGGCCATATCTGGCGGTTGGTTAGTTTCAATTGGAGGCTTTTGGATTGGCGGAACCCTTGCCTCGCTTTGGTTATAGCGAGCGGCTCTTTGGGATGCGCAACGATAGGAGATATATCTTTTTATTTAATAAATTCAGAATTTTATCGAGGGGTTCAGTGTTTTTCGGGCCGGTGTCGAGCGCAGAGAAACTTGGCCAGGTTGCCCGTGGCACATAAAATCAGAGTTCGGGGGACTCTCTACCCAAGCACAAAACCCTGATCCTTCATCCTGTGCAGCACGTCCATCGCATGCTTCGCTTGGAAATCCGACGGGATCCTGCGCGGCATCGACGCGCATATCTGCAGGATCTGCAAATCCTTGGGTGACAGCTTCCGCTCCACCTTCCCCCAGTCCATCACCTTGGCCCAGAATTCGGCCCCCAGGTTGACCACTTCGGTCTGGACGTTGATGCCTTCGGTCAACGCCTTCTTGGCCTTCGCATCCCGCACCGCAGTTCGCACGGACTCCACCAGCGTCAGGCAGCTGGCGAAGTCGTCATCGTAGTCGAGCCGCCTCCCCTTGAGACCATTCCAGCATGCCTGCTGCTTTGCCCACTCCGACATGTTCCGAACCCCGGCCGGTGGGTGGGTAATGACATCATTGGCCTCGGCCGCGGCGACGAGCAGCGCACGCAACAGGGCGTCCGAGACTGCCTGACGCCGCCATATGGCGTCGACGTCCAACACCTGCTTGTCGCTCGTCGCGTCATGGAAGACCTTCGCCATGGCGTAGGTCACGATGTTCGCGCGGTAGCCGCCTTCATACCAAGGCTGTTTCGGCACTTCGGTTTCCAGCTTCCTGAAGATGATGGCCTTGGCGATCAGCCGTCGATACCAAAGCTCATCATATCGGGCATCGCTCTTGGCCCAGGCCTCGCCGATCTCCTTGGCAAATTCGGCGAAGTTCTTCTGTGCGCCACGGGACACGATATGCGGCTGCCCTGCAGCCGAATACTCGAACTTCGCCAGGTCGGTCTTGCTGAAAAGCTGCGCCTTGGGGAACTCGAGGTCGAACTTCTTCTGCTGCGCAGGCGTCAGGCGCCCTCGCGCGTTGATGAACTGACCCCGGGACCGCTCGTAGAACCACTTGCTGTCATGACGCTCGCCTTCGCGGGCCGTGAAAATCACACTACGCGAGAACTGTTCGATCCGGATGTGGAATGGGTGGTTCGAGAAGAAGTCCGCCGCGTTCACCTTGTTCTGGGTGTTCGCGAACTCGGAGATCTTCGGCACGATCTCCTCCGACCGATCAGGCGGCACCACGGTCAGCTTCATCTGGACGAAAACCTGCGGAAGCTGCTCGCGTGCGTTCTTCAGCCCGGTGTGGATAGAACCGGTCGTCTGGGCACCGTTCACGATCTGCAGATTGCTGATCGAGGCGATCGCAAGACCGTCATCCGTGCGGACGCAGGTCACGTCGTCCGCCGTCGCGGATAGCCCGTTGTTGTAGGGAAAGAACAGCTCCGGCTCTTCCTTGATCGTCTTCAGGATGCCCTTATTAGTCTTGGCGCGCGCTTGGAGGAAAGAACGCACATTGGCCTCGAGAAGCCGTGCGCCCCAGCGGTCGTAGATCGAAGCCAACTGTTCGCCCGGCACGATCAGGAGGTAGCTTTCCAGTGCTGCGCCCGTTTGTGATGCCTTCAGCGCTGGCAGCGGCCCACCGAAGTCACCGGCGAAGTCGATCACCATGTCCTCGCGCGCCTGTCCGGAACGGTCGAAACGCTCGAAGCGGGCAAGGTCCCAGACCGACCATGTGACCGGAACGTCATCGAGCTCCTGCAGCTTCACTGCATCGTCACGCCCGATGTACTGGCGGTTCGATACCAGGATCAGCTTGACCTTGGTGACCTGAGACCACGTCGTGATGATCAGGTCCGAGACCTGAAAGGCTGGGCTGACCTCGTTCAGGGCATCACGGAAATCTTCCGTCCGGGCCTTTTTCAGAAAACGGATCAAGGGGTTCAGGATGGGCGGCACATCGCCCTTTCCGAAGGTCTGGATATCTTCGCTGTCCACAAAGTCGCAGACGATCAGGCCCAACACGCCCCCGCTGTCGCGCGGGTCTCCTGCGTATCCGTCGATCCTGAGCCTCTGCCCGCCCTCGCCGCTCTGGTAGTAGGAACGATCCGCGACCTCGAGTTCCCCCGCTTCCGTCAGGCGCTCGGTCATCCGGTCGAAAAAGGCCTCGACAGGGAAGATCCCGCTGGCGTCGGCTTCGCGGCGGATGTCGGCCATAAGGTTCTGATGGTATTCCTGAAGCTCGCTCATGCCTGCCCACCTTCGGTCAAGCCGGCCCGCACATCATCCCAGGCCTTGAGAAAAGGCGAACACGCCGAAAGCGCCAGCGCGTAGTTGATGCCGGATACCCCGAGTGGGACCGGTGCAGCGATCCGAGGAAACTCGTCTGTGACGGCGAAAAACTCGGGCGCGGATACGATCCAGCGCCATGCCGAATAGTCGTGCAGGGCATCGTAACCGACATCCGCGAGGTGCAGGTCCCAATCCATTACCGATGATGGCTCAGCGCGCTCCAGAAGCTCCGTGACCATTTCGACATGTTCTGTCAGGGTCCGGCCATGCGGCGGCTGCACCTTGTCGACGGCCAGCACGGCCAGCCAAATCCGCCGATCAGGCACATCAGCCAGCTGATGCTCGCTGGTGATCTTGACGAAAGGCTGGGACGCGCCACGACGGGCCTTGACCTCGATGCAGTCGGCCTTGAGTTCGAAATCCTTGGGCGCGCCGGATGGTCCCATCCATGCGGAAAGGGCGGCCTTCGGCCCAAGCTCGGCGATCAGAAGCTTCAGGACCTCGATCTCGCCGATCAGGCCCTTCTGCGCCTCCTCGGACAGCACTTCCAGCTTTCCGCCGCGCAGAAGGTAGTGCCACCGGAAGGTGCGCCCGATGGCTCGCTCTAGGGCCTCGGCTTCGGTCTCGGCCAGTTCCCCTGCCGCCATCACGTCGCGGCAGAGCGTCTCGAACAGCTCCATCTGGGAGTTGTCCTTCAGCCGGATATAGAGGATCGGGCCGCCCGGCAGGGTCTGGAAACGGATTTCAAGGTTCTTGAGCTTGGGGAGGTCCGGGACTGGGCGCGGCAGATCACTGAGCTGCAGCACCAGCGTCGCATCTGCCCTCGGCATGACTGCCCAGAACCAGTTCCATCGAGCAGCGGCATCCACCCGCCTTGTATCGACCTTTCCTGCCTCGAGGCCGGACCAGGGTGTATCATTCGGGATCACCAAGCGCCTCCTCCTCGATTTCCTCCTCGCCGAACATTTCGCGCATGCGGATAGTGTTCACCACGTATTCGACGGTGCCGCCACCAATCCTGCTGGACGGAAACGAAAGACCCCACACAAGCACCCCTTCCGGCATGTCGGGATCGGCCAGCTTTGGCTTGACGAGACGGAGGATCAACAACGGACGGCGCCCAGGCACTTGGCGGTAGATCCTCGGGTTGACGGTCTTGGGCAGCTTCTGATCTGGCCGGGAAAGGCGGAATGTTTCACGCGCATCGGCAATCTGCGTTGCGGTCAGGCCTTCGATTTCGTCCTCGGCAGAGCCAATCCGACGGCTGGAACCGCTGAAGGCAAGAACACCGCCCTTTGCGAGGTCCGGATCAACGGAAAGCTCGTAGGGCACGATATCGAGCCCTGGAAAGGGTATGGGGTCCATGTCCTTGCGGGTAGAGCTGGCGATGAAGACATCCCATTTCGCAAGCTCATCATCAGCTCGCGCTTCGATGTAGTCGTTGATCAACTTGGGATCCGTAAGCGGATTTACCGGTCGAAGTCCGGGTTCTGTTCGGTATTTTCGAAGGAAATCCCTGATCAACTCGACGCCTACCTCGGAGAGCAGGTAGCCCCTCGGCCGTTCGTAGCGAGGTATTCCCATACTGGCAGCGACAGACAGGAGTTCCTCGCCCGCACGCAGGTTCGCATAAAGCTGCGCGTGGTCGAGGACGATCCGCGTGGTCTCGATAAGGTTCTCCGCCAGCCCGACCTTGACCGGCAACTCCTTGCCCGTCCCCATCTTGTTGCGCGCCGTCACGATCAGCGCCTCGGGGTGACTGCGCACGGCGAGGCCGAATTGCGCAGGCGTCGCCTTGGCAAGCTCCATCCGCTTCAGCTGGGTCTGCAGGTCGTCCATCGCCTCGTGGATATGGGCATACCAGCCGACGCCATCCGCAGGCATCCAGACACGGCACAGGTCCTCGTAGCCAGGGCGGTAGCCGAACCAGCGGCCCATCTGCATCAACGTGTCGTACATCATCGAATTGCGCAGGAAGTAGCTGACCGTTAGCCCTTCGAGGGTCAGCCCCCTTGAAAGGGAGAACCCACCGACCGCGATCACCGTGATCCCGTGTTCCCCGGCGTGGTCATAGTCCAGCGCCTGGGCGCGCTTGGAGGCGTTGACCTCGACCACGCGGGCCGCCACCA